>NZ_ABCG01000019.1 GCF_000181515.1 Erythrobacter sp. SD-21
TCGCAGTCTCGTGCTTACCAGTGCTCCAGTCGTTCAGAGAGCCAGGACTCGAACGGCTCGATCTCGTGGATGGTCGGTTACCGATGGCAGGCGCAAGCTTGTCGAGGAAATAATTGGCCTTGACGATCGTGCCATCGGCGCGGCCATTCTGGACCATCATCTGCTCGATATATTCACGCGCGACTGCCTCGAACGTCTGTGCAGAAAGGAACTCGGCGCGGATTTTCCGCTTCCGCTTCTCAAAGGCCGGGTCGCCCCCAGAAGCAACAGCTCGTCGTGCCTCGTAGGCTGCGTCTCGGGCTTGCTTGAGGCTGATGTCAGGATAGCTGCCGATGCAGAGCTTCTTTTGCGCACCACCGATCCGGTATCGGAATCGCCAAAGCTTGCTGCCGGTCGGCGTGACCTCGACATATAGGCCGCGCTCATCGGTTACCTTGTACGGTTTGTCCTTGGGCTTGAGAGCGCGGAGGCGAGTATCTGTCAGCGGCATGTGGGGGCCTTTTCATCTGGGCCTTTGCGAAACGGCCTCAAAAGGCCCACAAAAGTGTCTGGAACCCCCGAGAACAGGCGGGACGATCCGGAACGATCCAAGGGCCAAATCCCTAGGATTTCTGCGGGTTTTATAGATTATTTGGGAGAACGTGAGAAGAACAAATGGTGCCCAGAAGAGGCATCACATTCGAACTTCTTTTCCGTTTAATTTCTGATGTTTAGATATTTCGGTCAAGCTGAAAAGCCCGCAAAAGGCCCGCAAAATCCCTCTAATGTATTGGTTCGATGCCTTTTTTAGGACTCGGAATTTCAATTTCAAACTTGACCGCGGAGTAGGTCGTTATCCGCTTTGCGCTCCAATCTCCGCTATTCTACGGGCTGCGCGCTCTGCCCGGAAGCAGTCATCCGTTCGGTTTACTTTAAATCATCGATATTCGTTCCAGCTTCTCTTCTTTTTGGCCGATAGTCTGGGAGGGGAGGATTTGATGTAATTCCCTCAACCTGAATATCTTCGATTTTTTCACTGAGAGGAGCAAGTTCGCGACTAAGCTCGCGAAGGTCCGTT
>NZ_ABCG01000018.1 GCF_000181515.1 Erythrobacter sp. SD-21
CGGCCGGATCACCGCGTTCCGCTAAGATTGAACGATAGGGGCGGTTGGCCCGCTACCCCGCCGAAACATGTCGAGGGTCAGCCGAGCGGCTGGCCCTCGTCCGTTTCATAGACCCGAATATCGCGCGAGGCGGGCGGGTTGGCGGCCATGACTTCCTGGAAGGTGGCCATATGCGCCGAGGCACCATGCGCGTCCAGAGCAGCGCGGTCGCGCCAGCGTTCGAACAGGATCAGCGTGTCGGGATCGGCAATGTCGCGCGCGAAACTGTAATCGAGGCAGCCGTCCTCCGCGCGGCTGGCGCGGACCATTTCGACGATAGCCTTCTGCGTGGCCGCATCGATTGTGCGCCCCAGCCGTATCGTGCCGTTGATCTGGATCATGCGCCTCGCTCCTTCGAAGGGTTAAAAACTGTATTTGTAGACCCGGCTGATGTCGCCGCCCCATTCGCCGTGATAGCGGTCGAGCAGGACCTGCGCGGGGACTTTGCCGGTGACGACGATCTCGTCCAGCGTCTCGAGGAAGCCGGTCTCGTTATCGCCCGAGGTGTTTAGCCGCCCGCGCGCTACAAGCCCCGAACGCGCGATGGCGAGGACGTCCTTCGCCAGATCGCGTAACGTTCCGCCACCCGGGATCGGCGCGTCGAGAGCCAGCTTCGGGACGGCGTTGCGCAGGTCCTCGCGCTCTTCCATCGTCCAGTGCTTGACCGCGTCCCACGCTGCATCGAGCGCGTCCTGTTCGTAGAGCAGGCCGACCCAGAGGGCGGGGAGGGCGCAGATGCGGCTCCATGGACCGCCATCGGCGCCGCGCATTTCGAGAAAGCTCTTAAGGCGAACTTCGGGAAAGGCGGTCGAGAGGTGGTCCCACCAATCGCTCTCGGTGGGTTTTTCTCCCGGAAGGACAGACAGCTTTCCTTCGAGGAAGTCGCGGAAGCTGAGACCTGCCGCGTCGATATACTTGCCCTCGCGAAAGACGAAATACATCGGCACGTCGAGCATGTAGTCGACCCAGCGTTCGTAGCCGAAGCCGTCCTCGAACACGAAGGGCAGCATGCCGGTGCGGTGCGGATCGGTGTCGGACCAGATGTGACTGCGATAGGAGAGGTAGCCGTTGGGTTTGCCTTCCGTGAACGGCGAATTGGCAAACAGCGCGGTGGCGAGCGGCTGGAGCGCGAGGCCGGTGCGGAACTTCTTCGCCATGTCGGCTTCGCTGGAATAGTCGAGGTTCACCTGGATCGTGCAGGTGCGCAGCATCATGTCGAGGCCAAGCGTGCCGACGCGGGGCATGTGCCGCTTCATGATCTCGTAGCGGCCCTTGGGCATCATCGGCAGCTCTTCGCGCGTCTTG
>NZ_ABCG01000017.1 GCF_000181515.1 Erythrobacter sp. SD-21
ATTAGATTGGACCGGGCACCCAAACTAGGTGGATAAAACGGCTGCTTGAGCAGAACTGGATATTCCTCTAATCTGAGCCTGACGTTATCTCATGCCTGCAAGAACACAGCGACCCCATTGATACTCTTGCTTCTCAGAGGGAGATCGATGTGGCCAATTTGGGAAATCTGGTTGAAGGCCGGCCAGCTTTGATTTCGTCCGAAATGGCAGCGCGCTACGTATCAGGTGACGAAGCAATGCTGCTTCGGATTACGAGCAGATTTGATATCCCGTTCGTCGATATCTAGGATTTACCGATACGTTGGCGGAAGCAAGAACTTGAGCGGTTGATCAAGAAGCTACCCTCTGCATCAAGCGAACTCATGTTGGATCAGCCAGTTCGCCTCTTCCAATTGGAGTCGTCCCAAGTCGAAGCGATCGCCGACGACGTAGTAAGGCGGCTTGATCGACACGAGGCAAAATCAGAGAGTAAGCTTGTATCGATAAACGAAGCGACCGCCATTCTCGGGATCGGTCGTTCAAGCGTTTACAGGATGACCACTGAGGGCACCCTCGAGACCCGCAAGATTGGGCGGAGGACGCTCATTCTGAGGAGTGATCTCGAGGCCATTTTGGAAGGTCATGAGGACAACTGACTTTCGCGCATAATGGCGAGCTACTCGCTGAATGATTCTTTTGCGGTCAGCTTCGGCAATCTTGTTGACAAGGGCCCAATGTGATCGCTATCGGCGCGCTCCTACCTGCCGGACGAGGATTATGCTCGGTTCGGCCGTGTGCCCAGATGGCGGAATTGGTAGACGCACCGTCTTCAGGTGGCGGCGCTCGCAAGGGCGTGGAGGTTCGAGTCCTCTTCTGGGCACCATTTGTTCTTCTCACGTTCTCCCAAATAATCTATAAAACCCGCAGAAATCCTAGGGATTTGGCCCTTGGATCGTTCCGGATCGTCCCGCCTGTTCTCGGGGGTTCCAGACACTTTTGTGGGCCTTTTGAGGCCGTTTCGCAAAGGCCCAGATGAAAAGGCCCCCACATGCCGCTGACAGATACTCGCCTCCGCGCTCTCAAGCCCAAGGACAAACCGTACAAGGTAACCGATGAGCGCGGCCTATATGTCGAGGTCACGCCGACCGGCAGCAAGCTTTGGCGATTCCGATACCGGATCGGTGGTGCGCAAAAGAAGCTCTGCATCGGCAGCTATCCTGACATCAGCCTCAAGCAAGCCCGAGACGCAGCCTACGAGGCACGACGAGCTGTTGCTTCTGGGGGCGACCCGGCCTTTGAGAAGCGGAAGCGGAAAATCCGCGCCGAGTTCCTTTCTGCACAGACGTTCGAGGCAGTCGCGCGTGAATATATCGAGCAGATGATGGTCCAGAATGGCCGCGCCGATGGCACGATCGTCAAGGCCAATTATT
>NZ_ABCG01000016.1 GCF_000181515.1 Erythrobacter sp. SD-21
CAGATCCTTGCCTGGGCGGGCGAGGATTTCGACGGCGTGATCGCTTTCGACGAAGCCCATGCGATGGCTAATGCGCTCGGGGGCTCTTCAACCCGCGGCAAGGTCAAGGGCTCCGAACAAGGGATGGCGGGCCTCAGGCTGCAGAACCATCTCCCGCGCGCCCGCGTGCTTTATGCTTCGGCCACCGGCGCCTCGGATATCGCCAACCTCGGCTACACCTCCCGGCTTGGTCTGTGGGGACCCGAGACCGCATTCCCGACCCACGAGGCGTTCATGACCGAGATCCGCGCTGGCGGCGTCGCGGCGATGGAGCTCGTCGCCCGCGACCTCAAGGCCCAAGGACTCTACCTTGCCCGTGCGCTGTCCTTTGCAGGGGTCGAGTACGAAATCCTCGAACACAGCCTGACCGAAGCGCAGGTCCGAGCCTACGATGCCTATGCTGATGCCTGGGCGATCATTCACCGCAACCTCGAAGCTGCGCTCGAAGCAACCCGCGTGGTCGACGAGGACAGCGGCGATACGCTCAATCGCAATGCCAAGGCTGCGGCGCTGTCGATCTTCGAAGGCACCAAGCAGCGCTTCTTTGCCCAGCTCCTGCTCTCGATGAAATTGCCGAGCCTGATCCCCGCGATGGAAGTAGCGCTTGGCGAAGAGCATTCGGTTGTCGTGCAGCTGGTCTCGACCGCCGAGGCCATGCTCGACCGACGCCTTGCCGACCTTACCGTGGAAGAGCGCGAAGCGCTCGATATCGATCTGTCCCCGCGTGAATACGTCTAATGCTGAGCTCAGCATTAGACATATTCTTTGCAGTCGCAGTTTATGTCGAGCGTCGCAGCCGGAGGCGCGGGATTGCGTCGGTTCGTCATGATTTTACTCCAGATAATTACCGGTCCTTCGACCTCAACATGTCGAAGGAACCACCATGCCAACAAGATCATTTGTGTCGTTTCAGCCTGCACCAAGCAGGGTTGGAGAGCCGCCCAGTACTAACGCCCTATTCAGTGCATTCCTCTCCTCTCTGTCGGTTGAAGAGGGAACCGCCTGTGCGGTCCTGTACAGCGCAGCGATCCGCCATTTTCTGTGTTGGCTGGGACTACGCGGGATTGCGCTCGGGACGGTTGATGATCGCATCGTGCGCCGTTTTGAGCAGCATCGATGCCGGTGCCCAAGGTATTCAGCGCAAGCGACAGCCTACAAGGCCGATCTTGCGGCGCGTGTCAGGCGCTTTGTCCGGTTTCTCGAAGACCAGGGTTACATCGACGTAGCCGATGGGATTTACGATCTCGGGCGTCATCTTGCTGACTATTCGCATATGATCGATGGCCTCCAACTCGCGAAGGGGGTGGCGCGAGCCTACCGTTCAGAGGCGGAGCACTTCGCGGCCTGGCTGCGGGTATCGCGATGTCCATGGACCGATGTCGATGACACGGTCACCA
>NZ_ABCG01000015.1 GCF_000181515.1 Erythrobacter sp. SD-21
CAGCTCTATTGCTTGGTGACCTTAGCGTCTGTGACCCACCCGATCCCATCTCGAACTCGGCCGTGAAACCGGACAGCGCCGATGGTACTAGTGCTCAAGCACTGGAAGAGTAGGTCGTCGCCAGGCATTAAAGCCGGCGGGCATGTGGTTATAAACCCATTCACGATTTCAAAAGCCGCTGCCGGTTACACCCGAGCGGCGGCTTTTTCGTCTCCGGCCTCCGCGCTGGTGACGAGAGCGCCATCGAAGTGCGCAGCACTTCGCAAGGCCGACCGGCCGCCCGAGCTTATGCGAGGGAAGCCCAGCCGACAGATGTCGGCGCCGGCGCTTGAGGCGTAACAAGAAGGTACCGCGGGGTGGAGCAGTCCGGTAGCTCGTCAGGCTCATAACCTGAAGGTCGTTGGTTCAAATCCAACCCCCGCAACCACCGAATTCAAGCACAAACAGCCCGCCCATCCAGGCGGGCTTTTTTGTGCGCAACGTGCATCAAACTTCTCACAATAACTTGACCAAGGGCGGGGTAGGCCATCCTGCGCGCCTCCGACCCCACGTCCTCGATCGCGAACAATGCTCCAAGCCCTGATGCCACCGGCTCGTGCTGCCGTGCTGCGGCTCCGTGCACGCGGGAGCGCGCCTTGGTATAGCTGCCGGCCCAGCGGTTGTCGTAGCGACAGGCTCGTTAGCCATCGGTGCAGGGGCCGCGAGTATTGCTTATCCGCATTAGAAAACTCGATAGCTGGATAACAGTGGGCGCCGCCGCTCGAGCCGCGTCCTGTATGACCTGCTATGCGCGAATCCCAACTGTGTAGTCACCGAGTGATCGCTCGGGTCAAATGTGACACGGAGAATCAGCGAAGCTGGCCCGGATCTCAAGGCCGGAAACGGAGATCATTCGGTGTGAATCGATATGTTTGGCGGAGAATCAGCGGCACTTTTCGGCGTTTCTCGCTGCTAAGCTCCTTCGGATCGATCCAAGACCATTTGGTGCCACCTCGGCCAAACCCGCAGAAAAACGGGAGATTTCGCGAATGTGAAATATTCCTACAAAAACCCATTGACGGAATCCTTGGTCGCGCCTAGATGGCCCTCACCGACGCGGCGCTGACGGTTTCAACCGCTCCGCTGGGTTGGTCGCCATATAGATACGGACAGCCGCTCCCCCGGTTTAGATCGGGGCACATTGGTTGTCCGCTAGTTCTGTCTCTGGCGGTTCTTTGACATTGTTAGTTTTTGATGAAGGGACATGTGGGCGACGGCGCCCGGTCCGGGGACCTCAAGGCTCCGAGTACCGGTTAATTCAAGCCGATTGCCACATCCTTCCAGGCTCCACAGTCTGGTTGCGATGATGCATGTTCATTCGTATCCATTACGTTTGACAGTGCAGGTATCGGCTCCTTGAAGCTCATGCCTAGCGGGTTGGCGGTCTTCGGACTGTGCCTGCTTAGTATGTGACACAAACTTGAGAGTTTGATCCTGGCTCAGAACGAACGCTGGCGGCATGCCTAACACATGCAAGTCGAACGAACCCTTCGGGGTTAGTGGCGCACGGGTGCGTAACGCGTGGGAACCTGCCTTTAGGTTCGGAATAACTCAGAGAAATTTGAGCTAATACCGGATAATGTCTTCGGACCAAAGATTTATCGCCTTTAGATGGGCCCGCGTTAGATTAGATAGTTGGTGGGGTAATGGCCTACCAAGTCGACGATCTATAGCTGGTCTG
>NZ_ABCG01000014.1 GCF_000181515.1 Erythrobacter sp. SD-21
CCGCGCCGCCCGTCTTAGCGCTTGGTGGGAGTCGTTGCCGTGGTTGTGGCGGTGGCGGGCTTGGCACCCGGAACCGTACGGCCGGCAGCGGCCTTGCCTGCGGTCTGCGTCGAGGTTGCCGTCATCGTCGCCGGCTTGATGGTGCCGCCCGAGTTGATGTTGGCGAGCAGATCGGTCGAGAAGCCGCTCATCATGTCGAAGATCTTGCGGTTGCGGCTCTGCAGCCAGTTGTAGGCGAAGACGGCCGGAACGGCCACGAGCAGACCGATGGCGGTCATGATCAGCGCTTCACCGACGGGACCTGCGACCTTGTCGATCGAGGCCGAACCGGCAACGCCGATGTTGATCAGGGCGCGATAGATACCGATAACCGTACCGAGCAAGCCAACGAAGGGAGCGGTAGCGCCCACGGTTGCGAGGAACGGGAGGCCTCCGTTGAGCTTCGCCTGAATCGCGTGTTCCGAACGCGCGAGCGAACCGTGCATCCAGTCGTGCGCCTCCATCTGATCGTTCAGCTTGGCGTGCTTTTCTTCGGCGACGAGAGCATCGTCGACGAGCTGGCGCCATGCGCTGTTCTTGTCGAGCTTCGTTGCACCTTCCTTGAGGCTGTTGGTGCGCCAGAAATTGGTGCGCACACCCTTGTACTGCTTCATCACCTTGTTCTGTTCGAACAGCTTGGTGAAGAGAATGTAGAACGAGCCAACCGACATGATGACCATGACGGCGAGGATCGACCAGGCGACGGGGCCGCCTTCTTCCATGGCTTGCCAGAAGCCGAACGAGCTCTTGGGGGCCTCAGCCGCCGCGGTGAGAAGTTGGGTATACATAAGCGAGAGTCCTCTTGAAAATGTCGTCTTTTGACCTGCCGTAGTCCCTAGTCGGGCAGGACGTAACGGATCGATTGCGTAGTTGTATCGGAAATCGGATTGCCGGCCGCGTTGAGTGCCGGGTTATAGCGCGCGTAGCGCTGCATCCCACGGCAGGCGGCTTGGTCGAGTGCGCTCGACCCGGACGAACCGGTTACCGAGCAGGCTTCGACGCGGCCATTGGTGCCGATCGTGATCCGCATTGTGACGGTGCCCTGTTCCTCACGGCGCAGCGCGCTGGAAGGATAGTCGCCCTGGATGCGGGCAGCCCAGCGGTTGAGGCCGTCCGGCGATGCGCCGCGTGCCTGCGAAGGCGGTGCGGGCGGAGCCGGCGGTGCAGGCGGAGCCGGCGGCGGAATACGCAACACGGGCGGCGCCGGCGGCGGAATATTCGGCGTGACCCGGACAGGCGGCGGCGTTCGCGCGATATTGATAGGCGGCGGCGGCGCGACCGGCGGCGGCACGGTCTGCGGCACATCTTCCGGCGGCGGCGGCGGCGGTTCGTCTTCCGGCTCCGGCGGCGGGGGCTCTTCCACGTCGATCGTCGTTACGCGCTCGACCACGTTCTTGACCGCATCGACGGCCAGTCCGGTGATGAGCAGGTAACCGAGGGCAATGTGGATGAGGGCAACGATGATGATCGCGACGACGCGATTCCCACTCATCTGTTGGTCAGCATAAGCCATTCGGTTGCATCACTCCATCGTGTCTGCCCGATTCGCACCGGGCCAAGTTCGACGCCGTGGGGGTGGACACATCGCTGTGCTCCCGGCGCCGCATTCCGTAATCACACCTAGGCGAACCCCTAAAGGAACGTCGGCGCTTATCCGGGCTTGTTCCTGATAAATTCGCCAAAGGCAACTCTCAGGCAATATTGTATCATGAACCCGGTTCTGGTGCACGCCTTAGCCTTGCGAGCCATAGTGGGCAAACGCTTTATCGGTTAAGCGCGAATTCACGGCTTGTCGGTCAGGGAACGCTTGACGGGCGCCCGAGGTTTCCGAAGTGCCCAAGCAACGGATTTCAGGAGAGGATTGACCGCTGGTCATGAAAGCACTTCCAACCATCGCTACAGCCTTGGCGCTGTCGCTTACGGTCCCTGTCACTGCGCAGGATACCCAAACTGCTCCCGCTAGGGCTCTTACCTACGCCGATCTGGTCGGGCTGGCGGAGGCAGCGCCCCTCGTCGTACGCGCAGAAATCCGCGACCAGGCCGCGCTCGAGCCGGAACGTTCGCCGGGTCTCGCGCCGGGGCATGTGCGTCTCTACATTGAGGCGCGTACAAAGACGCTGATCGCGGGCAATGTGCCGCTGGGCGAGGAGCTGCGTTATCTCGTCGACGTGCCGCTCACCGCCAAGGGCAAGGCGCCGAAGCTGAAGAAAAGCGAAGTGCTGCTTTTCGCGCGGACCGTCCCCGGGCGTCCGGGCGAGCTCCAGCTCGTGGGCGAAGGCGCTCAGCAGGTTTACAGCGCCGATCTCGAATCGCGCCTGCGTCCGGTTCTCACCTCGCTTGTCGCCCCCGACGCGCCGCCGCGCGTAACCCGCGTAGCCGATGCGCTGGCGGTCGAAGGCACGCTGGTGGGCGAATCGGAAACCCAGCTTTTCCTCGACACCGAAAACGACGGGCCGGTCTCGATCACCGTCGTTCGCCGACCGAACCAGCAGCCGCGTTGGGGCGTTTCCTGGACCGAAATCGTCGACCAGTCGGCGCGCCCGCCGCAGGCGCAGACGCTGGCCTGGTATCGCCTAGCCTGCACGCTGCCGGCGCAATTGCCGAGCGAGGCCAACCTGTCGCGCGATCCTCGCGCACGGGAACTCGCCGTGCGCGACTACGCGTTCGTGCTCGAACAGCTGGGAAGCTGCCAGCGCTCGCTGTGATCCCCGCGCCGGGCTGAACGCCCAGCTTAGGCCGTGCCAAGACAAACTGGTTCCCGCTGCTAGGTTCCATGCGCTAGGCGGTGGGCCATGGAGCCGTTCCACCACACTTTCCGCGTGCGCTATGCCGAGGTCGACCCGCAGAGCGTCGTCTTCAATTCGCGCTATCTCGAATATGCCGACATTCTCGTCAGCGAGCATTTCCGCGAGGCGCGCACCCACGGCATGCCCGACGATGTCGAATTCCATGTGCGCCGGGCCGAGGTCGATTACCTCGCCCCGATCCGGCTCGACGAGCTGATCGAGGGCCGCCTGACCGTGGAATCGATCGGCACTTCGAGCATGAAGACGCTGATCACGCTCCATGGCGCGGACGACGGGGCTCTGCGCGCCGAAATCCGCTTGCTCACCGTCCATGTCGACCTGCCCGAAGGCCACCCCACACCGGTTCCGGACGCGGTCCGCCGAGCTTTCGGATTCCCGCCACGGGAGACGGTCGGTGGCTGAACCTCTGCGTATAGCGCTCGCCGGCCTCGGCACGGTCGGGGTCGGGGTCATCCGGCTGATCGAGACCAATCGCGACATGATTGCCGCGCGTGCCGGAAGGCCCATAGAGATCGTCGCCGTCACCGCGCGCGAACGCGGCAAGGACCGCGGCGTCGATCTTAAGCCTTACGCCTGGGTCGATGACATGCAGGCCATGGCCACGCGCGCCGATGTCGACGTGGTGCTGGAACTGGTCGGCGGGTCGGACGGCCCGGCGCTCACGCTCGCCCGCGCCGCGCTCGATGCGGGCAAGGGTTTCGTCACCGCCAACAAGGCGATGGTCGCCCACCACGGTCTCGAACTGGCCGAACTCGCCGCGATGAAAAAAGCCGCTTTCGCTTTCGAGGCGGCGGTCGCGGGCGGTATCCCGGTGGTGAAGGGCCTGCGCGAAGGCACCGCTGCCAACGCGCTCGACCGGATTTACGGCATTCTCAACGGGACCTGCAATTACATCCTTTCCGAGATGGAGCAGACCGGTGCGGACTTCGGCGAGATGCTCGCGAGCGCGCAGGATAAGGGCTATGCCGAGGCCGATCCCACCTTCGACATCGAGGGTGTGGATGCGGCGCACAAGCTCGCCATTCTGGCCGCTATCGGCTTCGGCACGCGGATCGACTTCGAGGCGGTGCGCACCGAAGGGATTACGCAGGTCCGCGCACACGATATCGCGCAGGCCGACAGCCTGGGCTACGTCATCCGGCTCGTCGGCATCGCCACGCTGTCGGGCGAGGGGAAGGACTGCCGCCTGCTGCAGCGCGTACGCCCCTGCCTCGTTCCTTTCCGCCACCCGCTCGCCGCCGTCACCGGCCCTACCAACGCGGTCGTTGCCGAGGGCGATTTTTCGGGCCGGCTCCTGTTCCAGGGTGCGGGCGCGGGCGACAAGCCGACAGCCAGCGCCGTGGTTGCCGATCTTATCGACATCGCACGCGGGCAGGCCGGCGCGCCCTTCTCGGTGCCCAGCACCAGCCTGGTCGAATGCGCTCCTGCCGATCCCGGCGAGCGCATCGGGCGCGACTATATCCGCTTCACCGTGGCCGACCGCCCGGGGGTGCTGGCCGAGATCACCGCAGCCATGCGCGACGCCGGCGTCTCGATCGAAAGCCTGATCCAGCGTGGCCGCGACACGGAAGGGGGCGATGTGGCGGTGGCCATGGTCACGCACGAAGGGCCAGAGCATTGCGTCGGCAAAGCGCTCGACCTGCTTGAAGGCTCAGCTAGCCTGACGGCTCTGCCTCTGGTGATGCCGATCCTGAAGGACTGACCTCGCTCTCGTCCTCGGCGAGCGCCGGCGGCAGGCCGAGCTCATCGGCGTTGGCCTGCAGACTGGGCTCTTCCGCGACCAGCAACGCACCGTCCTCGGTCCTGCGCGGGCCGCGCGGGGCAAGCCCCAAGCCGACACGCTCCGCATCGGAGCCCTTAGGCGTTTCGGGTAGCTCGTCGAAATCGATCATGTGCACCGGCGGTTTGGGGCAAGGCGGGATGAAGCATCCGTGGGCGACCACGACGCCGTGGTCCAGGATGCCGAACATGTCCGGAGCTTGCGGGTCGCCTTGATGCATGGTCCGCTGCGCGTGCCGATCCTGTGCCTCTTGGTTGGAATAGAGGCGATCTTCCTGCTCGCTTTTGCGGCGGCAGACGATGATTTCGCCCGAAATGATCGCGGCCTCCTGGTCCTCGGTACAATCCTCGTAGGTTTCTTCGAGATCGTCGGGCTTCAAGGTCAGGTCGATGCGGTTGGGCGGCTCTCCCGTCTGTGCATCGAGCGTAGTGTCGCGGGTCACGCCCTGCTGCGCTGCCGTCGGGTCACCGAAAAGGGTAAGGGGAATCGCCAGTCCGAGCAGAGCGCGTCTCGACAATCCGGTCCTCCCTGTCTATCGGCGCGCGCATACGAATTCACGCGCGCCCTTGCCGGCCCGCACACCTCTGGCTTCAAGGACTGAACCCGCCATGAACTCGCCCACTTCCAACCCTCTCGACCGTGTCCTCGTCCTCGAGATGGTGCGCGTCACCGAGGCCGCTGCGGTGGCCGCTTCGAAACTTATCGGGCGCGGCGACGAGAAGGCCGCCGATGCCGCCGCCGTCGAAGCCATGCGCAAGGCGTTCGACACGCTCGAGATCGATGGCACGGTGGTGATCGGTGAAGGCGAGCGCGACGAAGCGCCCATGCTCTTCATCGGCGAGAAAGTCGGCGGTGCGCCGGGCAGGGGGCCGAAGATCGACATCGCGCTCGATCCGCTCGAAGGCACGACCATTACTGCCAAGGCGGGCCCCAACTCGCTCGCCGTGCTGGCCGCCAGCGCGGAAGGCTGCCTCCTCAACGCGCCCGACGTCTACATGGACAAGCTGGCCGTGGGGCCGGGCTATCCCGAAGGCATCATCGACCTCGCCCAATCGCCGACCGAGAATGTGAAGGCGGTCGCCCAGGCCAAGGGCGTGGACCCTTCCGACATCATCGTCTGCGTTCTCGATCGTCCACGCCATTCCGACCTGATCGCCGAACTGCGCGGCCTCGGCTGCGGCGTCGTGCTGATCGGCGATGGCGATGTGGCTGGCGTGATCGCGGTGACCGACGAGGACACCACGATCGACATGTACATGGGCCAGGGCGGCGCGCCAGAAGGTGTGCTTGCGGCCGCCGCGCTGCGCTGCGTCGGCGGCCAGTTCAACGGCCGTCTCGTGTTCCGCAACGAGGATGAAAAGGCCCGCGCGGCGAAATGGGGGATCGAGGATCTCGACCGAATCTATACGCGCGACGATCTGGTGAAGGGCGACTGCATCTTCGCAGCGACCGGCGTAACGAGCGGATCGCTGCTCGAAGGCGTGAAGTACCGCCGTGGCGGCACCATGACGACCGAGAGCGTGGTGATGCGCGCGAGCTCCGGCACGGTTCGCTGGATCAAGGGCGAACACAAGGTCTGATCGAGCGGGTTTGAGCTACTCTTCAGGAAGCTCGCCCTCGTAACCGAGTCTGCGCAGTTCATCTGCGCGACCTTCTGCGATCAGCTGGTCGACGCTCGTCTCGGTCCCGTAGCGCGCCAGCGCCTCGGCCTCCCACGGCTCCGGTTCATCGGGCATCACCGGGTCGGCAGCGTCGATATCGCGGGCAGGGCGCGGCCCTTCTTCAGCCGGCCCCAGCCGCAGGCGCAGATCGAAGAGAACCATCCCGACTGCAAGAAGTGCGATCAGCCACCAATCCATTGCGGCAAGCTATCCACCGCAAGGCCTTCTGCCAAATGTTGCGTTTTGAGGTCAGCCCTCTAGTGCGTGGGGCACAGTTTCCGACGGGGATTCGCTTTCATGAAAATCATGGCCGCCAACTCGAACCTGCCGCTCGCCCGGGCGATTGCGGGATATCTCGAAATGCCTCTGGTCGATGCCGGCGTGCGCCGCTTCGCTGACGAGGAAATCTTCGTCGAGATCCACGAGAATGTGCGCGGCGAGGATGTCTTCGTGGTCCAGTCCACGAGCTATCCCGCGAACGACAACCTCATGGAGCTGCTGATCTGCATCGATGCGCTGAAGCGCGCCTCGGCGCGGCGTATCACGGCCGTGGTGCCCTATTTCGGCTACGCGCGGCAGGACCGCAAGCCCGGCCCGCGTACACCGATCTCGGCCAAGCTAGTCGCCAACCTCATCACCGAGGCCGGCGCCGACCGTGTGCTTGCCGTCGACCTTCACGCCGGCCAAATCCAAGGCTTCTTCGATATCCCGACCGACAACCTCTTCGGCGCGCCGGTCATGGCGGCCGATATCCAGGCGCGTTACGGCGACAAGGATCTGATGGTCGTCTCGCCCGACGTCGGCGGCGTGGTTCGCGCACGCGCGCTCGCCAAGCGCCTCGACAACGCGCCGCTGGCCATCGTCGACAAGCGCCGCGACCGTCCGGGCGAGAGCGAGGTGATGAACATCATTGGCGACGTTTCCAACCGTCACTGCATCATGATCGACGACATCATCGATTCGGGCGGAACGCTGTGCAACGCGGCGCAGGCGCTGCTCGACCAGGGCGCGGCTTCGGTCACGGCCTATATCACCCACGGTGTTCTGTCCGGCGGTGCCGTCGCGCGCGTCAACGGTTCGGCGCTCAAGGAGCTGGTGATCACCGATTCGATCAAGCCGACCGACGCGGCCAAGGATTCGGATAAGGTCCGTATCCTCACCATTGCCCCGCTGATCGGCGAGGCCGTGCGCCGCATTGCCGACGAAAGCTCGGTCAGCTCCCTCTTCGACTAGATCGCCGGATCCCAGCCGTCGAGCGGCGGTTCGGCCTCCGGGTCGCGCCACGGGGCCTGTCCGATCCCCAGTTCGTCCAGCGCTTCGAGGCGGCGCATCTGCCGAATCTCGAGATCGATCCGCAGCAGGACGGCTTTCTTCCGCGCGAGCGCGCCCGGAGTCGTGCCGAAGAAATGGTGGATCTCGCGCGTCATGTGCGACTGATCGAAATAGCGCAGGCGAAAGGCGGCCTCTTCCTCCGGCATGGCGACCCCGAGAATGGCTGCCGCCATGTCCAGCGCGCGGGCGCAGCGGATCGCCTGCTGGGGACTGACCCCGAAGCTGGTGCGGACCTGTCGCTCGACGGTGCGCCGGCTCACGCCGAACCGGTCCGCGATCTCGTCCAGCTCGATTTCCGGGCCGACCAGCAGGCGGCGGTAGATCTCGTGCATCAGCGCCGGCGGCTCCTTGTCGACGCGCGTGAACAGCACCTGCCGGGTCAGTTCCTCGAACCTGTCCAGCCAGTTCTCGCGCGCATCGTCATCGTCATAAGTCGTCTGGCGGATCGAGCGCGGCAGCCCGGCGTCGAAGCATTCGACGCGGTCGAGCGTCTCCTCGTGCGTTTTGCTCTGGTCCAGCGGCGGGGCCCCGGGATGGAATTGCAGCAGGAGGAACCGCATCGGCCCCTGCACACTAACCGCCATCTCCCGCGTCTGCGGTCCGAAATAGACGGTGCGATTGCCGTGCGCCGTGTCGAATTCGCGCGGTCCGTCGGCGGTTTCGAAGCACCACTTTCCCTTCAGGAGCACGCGAATGGCGGGTGTGGCCGAAAAGAAGCCGCACCGCCGTCCATTCGCAGCGGATACGATGTCCACTGCGGCGAGCGACTGGACCCAAGGCGCGATTTCGGCGGCAGGAGCACGGCTGTAGGCAAGCGGCAAGCCGTCCCTCGTAGAGCCCGTCGTCGAGACGAGCCCGGGTGAGGGAGCGCGCGCACTCCCGGAATGGTTACGACTTGCCGGCGTGTCGGTTATATCTTCTCCCCTTCATGGCGACCCGAAGGGCGAGGTGTCGTGGGCCCGCGTCTTGACGAGCGCGGGTCTTTTGTCAAATGCGCGGCCCATGGCCACCCGCTCCGATCTCGACCTCGCCCACCGTCTCGCCGATGCCGCAGGAGAGGCGATCCGTCCCCTGTTCCGCGGCCAGTGGAGCGAGGAACAGAAATCCGACCGCACCTTCGTGACCGAAGCCGACCAGGCGGCCGAGGCGGCCATGCGCCGACTGATCGAGGCCGAACGCAGCGCCGACGGCATTATCGGCGAGGAATACGGAACCAGGAATGAGGGCGCCGGCCGCCAATGGGTGCTCGACCCGATCGATGGCACCACCAGCTTCATCGCCGGGCGCCCGATATTCGGCACGCTGATCGCGCTGGTGCAGGACGGCTTTCCCGTGCTCGGTATCATCGACCAGCCGATCGCGCGCGAACGCTGGGCCGGGCGCATGGGCGAGCCGACCACCTTCAACGGCGCGCGGGTCAGCGCCGCGCGCTGCCGCTATCTTGCCGACGCGGTCCTCGCCACCACCACGCCGCACCAGTTCTCCGACCACGAGGCCGACCATTTCATGGGCCTCGCCAAGGCGGTGGCCGAGCGCAAGATCATCTATGGCGGCGACTGCTACAATTACGGTCTCGTCGCGAGCGGCCATGTCGACATCGTCTGCGAGGCCGGCCTCAAGCTCCACGACTTCGCGGCGCTGGCCCCGATCGTCGAGGGCGCGGGTGGGCTCATGTGCGACTGGCGCGGCGAACCGCTTCATGCCGAAAGCGCCGGCGATGCGCTGGCGATCGGCGATCCGGCACGGCTGGAAGACGTCCTCGAGGCCATGAACCTGGCGTAATCGGGTAACAGGATTGCCCAGCCACAGCTACAGTTCGACAATTTACTTGTTACCAAGAATTGCGCGGCTAGGAGACCCGCGCCGCTCGGACGGCATTTTGTTTTAAAGGGTCTCAAATCACATGAAGAAAACTGTTTTCGCACTCGCGATCGCGGGTGCCTGCATTCCTGCCGCCGCACAGGCACAGGACGAAGACTATGTGGACATCGCTCGTGATGGTTTCCGCATCGAAGCGCGCGCGACTTACGAAACCCCGACGGTCAGCTCGATCCTCGAAGACGACGACGTTTACAAGCTCGGCAGCGCGATGGCCTTCGGCGGCGAGGTCGGTTACGACGCGGCCATCGGCGGCGACCTGACGGTCGGCCCCTATGCGCAGTATGAGCTCGGCACCGTCGAGACATGTTTTGACGGCGCTTGCTTGAGCAGCAAAAGCTATTTCGAAGGCGGTCTTGCGCTCGGCTATGCGATCAACCCCGACGGCGCCCTTTACGGCAAGATCGGTTACGGTGAACTCGAACTCGAAGCTTCCGATGGATTCACCACGTTTGCCGAGAGCAACGGCGGAATTGCCTTCGCCCTCGGCTACGAGCATGGCTTTGGCGATGTTCTCTACGGTCGCATCGAAGGCGGATATGCCGATGTGGGCGATTTCGACGGCGTGAACGTTCAGCGTCGTCACTTCGGTGTCGCGCTGGGTGCACGCTTCTAAGCTTCGGACATTCGATAGCGAAAAGGGGGGCGGGGCGCTGCAGGGCGCTTCGCCCCTTTTTCATAGGCTCGTGCATTGATCCTGCATGGATATGGATAGGACCCTGTTGGTGACCGGTGCCGGCAATGGCATCGGGCGTGCGATCCTGATGTATTTTGTCGGAAAAGGCTGGCGCATAATCGGTCTCGACACCGATAGCGAAGCGCTGGCGGAACTGCGCGATGGCCTGCCACGCGAGCGCGCCCTCTTGTTGACCTGCAACGTCGGGCGCGAGGGCGAGGTTTCCCGCGCTTTCGAACGGATCGGGGAGTGGCTGGGCGACGCGCCGCTCCACTGCCTCGTCAACAACGCCGGGATCGCCAATCCCTATTGCGGTCCGCTGGAGGATCTCGACCTCGCCAAGTGGCAGGAGTGGATCGATGCGAGCCTGACGGCCACCTTCCTCGTCACCCGCGCCGCGCTTCCGCATTTGCGCCGTGCGGACAGCGCCAGCGTGGCCAACATTTCCTCCACCCGCGCTATCATGAGCGAGCCGGAGACCTTTGCCTATGCGGCGGCGAAGGGCGGGCTCGACGCGCTGACGCATTCGATGGCGGTCACTCTCGGCCCCGCGATCCGCGTCAACGCGATCCGCCCCGGCTGGATCGAGACGGGGCCGTGGCAGAAGAGCGGCGCGCGCACGCAACCGGATCATCGCGCGAAGGACCGCGACCAGCACCCTGCCGGGCGGATCGGCAAGCCGGATGACATCGCCGAGGCCGTCGACTATCTCCACCATGCCGGCTTCGTCACCGGCCAGCATCTCAACATCGATGGTGGCATGACGGTGAAGATGATCTACGAACACTGACATGACGACAGGGGGAAAACTCGAAGGACGCCGTGCGCTGGTCACGGGTGCGGCGCGGGGGCTGGGCCTGGCCATCGCTTCTCGACTCGCCGCCGACGGGGCCCAGGTATCGCTTGGCGGCCGCGATATTGCGGCGCTGGAAGAAGCCTGCGTGGCCATCGGGGACGCGGCCCGCCCGCTCGCCTTCGACGTGACCGACGAGGCCGCCACCGCCACCGCCTTCGAACGCCTCGCCACAGACGGGCTCGACATCCTCGTCAACAATGTCGGGGAGCGCGACCGCCGCAGCTTCGAGGAAATTGAACGCGAGGACATGGCGCGGCTGATGGACAGTAATCTCGTCGCCCCCTTCGACCTTGCGCGAAGGGCCGTGCCGTTGATGCGCGCGAGCGGTTATGGCCGAATCGTCAACATCACCTCGATCGCTTCGCATATCGCGCGCGGCGATGCCTCCTACACGGCGAGCAAGGCCGCGCTCGACGGGCTGACGCGCGCGCTGGCGGCAGAGCTGGGGCAGGTAGGGATCACCGTGAACGCGGTCGCGCCCGGCTTCGTCCTCACCGAGAGGAACGAGGAATGGTTCACCGACGGACCCGAGATCGCCGACCACCTCGTACGCCGCACCTCGCTCGGCCGCTGGGCTGCGCCCGAGGAGATCGCCGGACCTGTCGCCTTCCTCGCCTCGCCCGAAGCCTCCTACATCACCGGTCACACGCTGATCGTGGACGGAGGCTATGTGACGCACTTCTGACTTGCATTCACCAGCAGAATCGCTAGATGCGCGGCCTTCACCGACACGTGATTCCTCTGCCGGTCTGGCCGTAAGGGCTGCCAGGGCTGGTTGTACGTGTCTCTGATTCGATTCCGATAAGGAGATGAAAATGCCCAAGCTGAAGACCAAGAGCGGTGTGAAGAAGCGCTTCAAGATCACCGCCACCGGCAAGGTCAAGCATGGTGTCGCCGGCAAGCGTCACCGTCTGTCCAGTCACAACGCGAAGTATATCCGCCAGAACCGCGGCACGACTGTCCTGTCCGAAGCAGACTGGAAAGCCGTCAAGAAGTGGGCGCCGTACGGCCTCGACTGATCGCGAATTAAGGAGAAACTGATATGCCTCGCATCAAACGCGGCGTTACCACGCGCCAGAAGCACAAGCGGCTCCTAGACCAGGCCAAGGGCTATCGCGGTCGCCGCAAGAACACCATCCGCGTCGCGCGCCAGGCCGTCGAAAAGGCCGGCCAGTACGCCTATCGCGACCGCAAGGTTAAGAAGCGCAATTTCCGCGCCCTGTGGATCCAGCGCATCAACGCGGCCGTTCGCGCCGAAGGCCTGACCTATTCGCAGTTCATGCACGGCACCAAGCTGGCCGGCATCGAGCTGGACCGCAAGGTGATGGCCGATCTCGCCATGAACGAAGGCGCAGCCTTCAAGGCGATCATCGACCAGGCGAAGAAGGCTCTTCCGGCCTAATTCGGTCACCCGATCGAACACAAGACGGGCGCTTTCCCATGCGGAAGGCGCCCGTTTTTCTTTGCCTGATATGGAGACCGCCTCCAAAATCGGTTACGCTGGACCGATGCGGGATGCCGAACGACACCGTGGAAGTAGCGCCGTCAGGGTGCGCTTTTTCGCGCCCCCGGAAGACCTCGCGCCCTGTTTCACCACCTTCTACAAGATGGAAGTCGACCTGCCTTCCGGGGAGGTGCTCGAGGACCTGCTGCAACCCGAATGGGGCAACTTACGGTTTTTCAAGCACAACCCTCCGCTTGCGCGGCCGCTCGAAGGGGGCGAGGGCATGAACGCCCGCTTCCAGGCGACCGGCCCCAGCTCGCACCCCATGCAGTTCAGAATCGGCCGCACCAGTATGTGGGGCATCGGCCTCCTGCCGCTGGGCTGGGCGCGCTTCGTGCAAGTGCCGGCCGACCGCTTCGTCGACACTATTTGTGATGGCGAGGCGAGCGACGCCTTCGCCAAATTCGCCCCGCTCCGCGAAATGTTCTGGCACGAGGGGCAGGACGCGTACGCGGAATTCGCGGCAATCAGCCAGTTCTTTCGCGATCTTGCCCCCATGCCCAAGGATGCCGACCGCATCCTGGAAATCCACGAGGCGATGATTGATCCCTATCTGCTCGAAGTGACGACGCTTGCCGACCGGGTCGGGCTGACCAAGCGCACGCTCGAGCGGGTCTGCGCGCGCCATTTCGGCTTTCCGCCCCGCCTGCTGTTGCGGCGCCAGCGGATGATGCGCAGCTTGGCCAATTTCATGCTCTCGGAAAGCCAGAACTGGTCGGAAACGATCGACCGGCATTACCACGATCAGGCCCATTTCGTGCACGAGTTCCATAATTTTATGGGCATGAGTCCCAGCCAGTATGCCCAGCGCGAACATCCCGTGCTCGAGGCTTTCATGAGCGAACGCCAGCGGATCTGGGGCTCCCCCGTCCAGACGCTCGACGCGCCGCGGCATGCGGAGAGCCACGGCGCCGAAGGATAGGCGCGGGAACGCGTCGCGGGCGCGGTCGAAGCCTCTATTCCCTTGCCTTTGCGCGGCTTTTGGTCCGATAGGGGCGCGATGGGCGAAGCCGGACCCGCCATAAACGAATACAGCGCGGCAGGCCTGCGCCTGCGGGTCATCGATCTCGCCCCCGACCTCGCCCCTTATACGCTCGGCTGTTACCGTACAGAGGTCGAGCCCGGCACGCTGGTCGAGGACTGGCTGCCTCCCGAACAGGCGAACCTGCGGTGCGGCCGCGCCGAGGTCTACGAGGCCGCCATCGGCGACGATCCGCTCGTTCAAGTTCCGTCTGCCGTGCTCTCGGGCGCGACCAACCGGGGAACCCGGCTCCGCATCGGGAACGGGAAGTTCTGGGGCATCGGCCTGACCCCGGCGGGCTGGGCACGGCTGATCGCCTGTCCCGCATCCGACATGGCCAACAGCTTTCGTGACATCCACCACGTCGAGGGACTGGAGCCGATCGCCGACCTGCTCGACAGCCTGTGCGAGGACGGCGACGACATGGAAGCCTGCGCGCAACGGATCAACAGCTGCCTGCGCAGCCAGCTGGGCCGGCGCCCGCGCGATGAAAGCGCGATCCATGCGGTCCATCTCTCCCTGCTGTCGGAGGAGACGACCTCGGTCGCGCCGCTGGCGGTCATGACGGGCATGAACCCGCGCACGTTCGAGCGGTTCTGCAAGCGTCGTTTCGGCTTTTCGGCGCGCGCCCTGCTCAAGAAGCAACGGTTCCTGCGCAGCCTCGGCAAATATATGCTCGACCCTTCGATGAAATGGACCAACGCGCTCGACACGCATTACTGGGACCAGGCGCATTTCATCCGCGACTTCAAGGCGACCATGGGCATGACGCCGGGCGAGTATGCGCAGGGGCCGCATCCCATCGTCAAAGCCGCCGTGGCAGTGACCAGCGCCAGGGCAGGCGTCCCACACCAGGCGCTGCAAGGGCCGGGGCAGGTTATCGAGGACGAAACTGGGGTTTAGCATTTGCGCATTCGCCGCTAGAGGCAGCGGCGCACACCCACTCCAGCCGAGAGATTCATGACCGATCTGGCCAACCTGCAGGATTCCGCGCTCAGCCGTATTGCCGCTGCCGAAGATGCTGATGCGCTCGAAGCGCTGCGTATCGAGTACCTTGGCAAGCAGGGCTCGATCTCGGCGCTGATGAAGACGGTGGGCAAGATGAGCCCGGAAGAGCGGCAGGAGCAGGCGCCGAAGATCCAAGGCGCGCGCACGGCGGTGGCCGACGCGATTGCGGCGCGCAAGGACGCTTTCGAAGCGCAGGAGCTCGAGCGCAAGCTGGCCTCCGAAAGGCTCGACCTGACCCTGCCCGCGCCTGGGGCACCCAAGGGTAGCGTCCACCCGGTCAGCCAGGTGATGGACGAGCTGGCCGAAATCTTCGCCGATCTCGGCTTCTCGGTCGCCACGGGTCCCGAGATCGAGGACGACTGGCACAATTTCACCGCGCTCAACATGGCCGAGACGCATCCCGCGCGTGCCATGCACGACACCTTCTATTTTCCTGATCGCGATGCGGACGGGAATCGCATGCTCCTTCGCACGCACACGTCGCCGGTGCAGATCCGCAGCATGATGAAGCAGGGCGCGCCGATCCGCATCATCGCGCCGGGCCGCGTCTATCGCTCCGACAGCGACGCGACCCACACGCCGATGTTCCACCAGGTCGAAGGTCTCGTGATCGACCGCGACATTAACCTCGGCCACCTCAAGTGGACGCTCGAAACCTTCCTCAAGGCCTTCTTCGAGCGTGACGACATCGTGCTGCGCCTGCGGCCTTCCTACTTCCCCTTCACCGAGCCCAGTGTCGAGGTCGACGTGGGCTGGCAGGACGTGAACGGTCGCAAGGTCCTGGGCGGCGACGGCGATGCGCCGGGCCATGGCTGGATGGAACTGCTCGGCAGCGGCATGGTCAACCGCCGCGTAATCGAATTCGCCGGACTCGATCCGGACGAGTGGCAGGGTTTCGCATGGGGGCTCGGCGTCGACCGCCTCGCCATGCTCAAATACGGGATGGATGATTTGCGCGCCTTCTTCGACGGCGACCAGCGCTGGCTGGACCACTACGGCTTCTCGCCCTTCGACCAGCCGACGCTTTCCGCCGGTGTGGGAGCAGGCGCATGAAGTTCTCGCTCGAATGGCTGAAGTACTTCCTCGAAACCGATGCGAGCGTTTCGGACATCGCCGCTGCGCTCAACCGGATCGGCCACGAGGTCGAAGGGATCGAGGACCCGGCGGACAAACTCGAAGGCTTCCGCGTGGCCAAGGTGCTGACCGCAGCCAAGCATCCCGACGCCGACAAGCTGCAGGTCCTCACCGTCGATACCGGTGAGGGCGATCCGCTGCAGGTCGTGTGCGGCGCGCCCAACGCGCGTGCGGGGATGAAAGGCGTGCTGGGCCTGCCCGGCGCGGTGGTCCCCGCGAACGGCATGGAACTACGCAAGAGCGCGATACGCGGCGTCGAATCGAACGGCATGATGTGTTCGGTTCGCGAACTGGAACTCGGCGACGAGCACGACGGCATCATCGAACTGCCCGAGGATGCGACGGTCGGTCAGACCTTCGCGGAATACCATGATGCTTCGCCCGTCTTTGACGTCGCGATCACGCCGAACCGCCCCGATTGCATGGGTGTGCAGGGTATCGCGCGCGATCTCGCGGCGGCGGGCCTCGGTACTTATCTGCCGGTCGAAGCCACGGCTATTGCGGCTTCGGGTGAGTGCTCGGTCGAAATCCGCACCGACGATCCCGAAGGCTGCCCTGCCTTTTACGGCCGGGTCATTCGCGGGGTCGACAACACCAAGCCGTCGCCCGAGTGGATGCAGCGCCGTCTGATCGCGGCAGGTCAGCGCCCGATCTCGGCACTGGTCGATGTGACCAACTACCTCATGCTCGCCTTCGGGCGACCGGCGCACGTCTACGACCTTGCCAAGCTTACCGGTGCGGTGGTCGCTCGCCGTGCGACCATTGGCGAAACGGTCGAGGCGCTCAACGAGAAAACCTATACGCTCGACGACTCCATGACCGTGATCGCCGACGACAAGGGCGTGCATGACATCGCCGGCATCATGGGCGGCGAGCATTCGGGTGCGACCGAAGGCACCACTGACGTCCTGCTCGAAATCGCCTATTTCGATCCCGAGCGCATCGGCGTGACGGGCCGCAAGCTGGGTCTTGCCTCGGACGCGCGCACGCGTTTCGAACGCGGCGTCGATCCCGAATTCCTCGACGATGGCCTCGCTATCCTCACGGAGCTGATCCTCAAGACCTGCGGCGGCGAGGCGACCGAGGTTGTCCGCGCAGGAACGCCGCCGAGCGAGGCGAAGACGATCAAGTTCGACCCCCGCCTGACCGAGCGCCTCGGCGCTTTGGGCGTGGCGCAGGAAGAGCAGCGCGCGATCCTCGAAGCGCTCGATTTCCGGGTGGCGGACGACTGGACCGTCAGCTGTCCGCCGCGCCGCCACGACATCGAAGGTCCGGCGGATCTGGTGGAAGAAGTCGTCCGAATCCACGGCATCGACGAGGTGAAGAGCACGCCGCTGCCGCGCCGTCCGGGCGTGGCGCTGCCAACCGCGACCCCCCTGCAGCAGAGGGAGCGCAAGCTGCGCCGTGCTGCCGCCGCGCGCGGTCTCAACGAAGCGATCACCTGGTCTTTCTTGCCGACATCTGAGGCTGAACACTTTGCTGATGGCGCCGAGCTCTGGGTGCTCGAAAACCCGATCAGCGAGGACATGAAGGCGATGCGCCCCTCGCTGATCCCGGGCCTGCTTTCGGCCGCGAAGCGGAATGCCGATCGCGGTGCGGACGGCGCGCGCCTGTTCGAAATTGGTCGCCGCTATTTCCGTGGGAAGGACGGCGCGAGCGACGAGAAGCCGACGCTGGGCGTGGTGCTTTCGGGCGAGAAGACACCGCGCGGCTGGGATAGCGGCAAGGCTGCGAAGTTCGACGCCTATGACGCCAAGGCCGAAGCCGTGGCGCTGCTCGAAGCCGCCGGTGTACCGGTGGGCAATCTGATGGTGATGGGTGAGGCTGGCGATCAGTTCCACCCCGGCCAGTCGGCCACCCTGCGCCTCGGCCCCAAGAATATTCTCGCCCGCTTCGGCGCGATCCACCCGAACACGCTGAAGGCCTTCGACATCGACGGGCCGGTTATGGCGGTCGAGATTTTCCTCGATGCGATCCTGGCGAAAAAAGGCGGCGGCTTTGCGCGCGCGGCCTATTCGCCGCCCGCACTTCAGGCGATCACGCGTGACTTCGCCTTCCTCGTCCCTGCAGAGCTCGCGGCTGGCGAACTCGTCAAGGCCGTGCGCGGCGCGGCCAAGAAGGCGATCGTCGACGCGCGCGTGTTCGACGTCTTTGCCGGACAAGGCGTGCCCGAAGGCAAGAAGTCGGTCGCGGTCGAAGTGGTCCTCCAGCCGAGCGAAAAGAGCTTCACCGACGAGGAAATCAAAGCAATCTCGGACAATATCGTGAGGAACGCCGCCAAGCAGGGCGCTGAGCTGCGCGGATGAAAACCGCTTTCGTCACGGGAGCCACTGCAGGCATTGGCGAAGCCACCGTCCGCACGCTTGTCGCAAGCGGTTGGCGCTGCGTGGCGACGGGGCGTCGCAAGGAACGGCTCGATGCGCTGGTAGCCAAGCTGGGCGCGGAAAAGGTCCATGCCGCCTGCTTCGACGTGCGCGATACCGGGGCGATGGATGCGGCCATTGCAGCGCTGTCGGGCGACTTCGCCAAAATCGACCTGCTGGTGAACAACGCCGGTCTCGCGCAGGGCCTTTCGCCCGCGCAGGAAGCCAATCTCGACGACTGGCAAACCATGATCGACACCAATGTGACGGCCATGGTGGTGCTCACCCGCAAGCTGCTGCCCACGCTGATCGAGCGCAAGGGCGCGATCATCGCGATCGGCTCGGTGGCGGGAAGCTATGTCTATCCGGGCGGCAACGTCTACGCAGGCTCCAAGGCCTTCGCGAACCACTTCACGCTCGCCCTGCGCGCCGACCTTCACGGAACCGGCGTGCGCGTAACGAGCATCGAGCCGGGCATGGTCGAAACCGAATTCACCGTGGTGCGCACAGGCAGCCAAGAGGCTTCGGACGACCTCTATCGCGGCGCCGATCCGATGACCGGGCAGGACATCGCCGACACTATCAAATGGATCGCCGAACTGCCCCCGCACCTCAACATCAACCGCCTAGAGCTGATGCCCGTGAGCCAGGACTTCGCCGGCTTCCGCGTCGCGCGCTCCTAAGAGAACCATGACCTCAGACCGCCGTACATTCGCGATTATTTCCCACCCCGACGCGGGTAAGACCACGCTGACCGAGAAGCTGCTGCTGACCGGTGGCGCGATTCATCTTGCGGGCGAGGTCAAGGCTCGCGGGCAGGCGCGTCGTGCGCGGTCGGACTGGATGAAGATCGAGCAGCAGCGCGGGATCTCGGTGACAAGCTCGGTCATGACGTTCGAGCGTGACGGCATCACCTTCAACCTGCTCGACACGCCGGGGCACGAGGACTTCTCCGAAGATACCTATCGCACGCTGACCGCGGTCGATTCCGCCATCATGGTGATCGACGCGGCCAAGGGTATCGAGCCGCAGACGCGCAAGCTGTTCGAGGTCTGCCGCCTGCGCAGCGTGCCGATCATCACCTTCGTCAACAAGGTCGACCGCGAGGGTCGTCCGGTCTTCGAATTGCTCGACGAGATTGCAGACATGCTGGCGCTCGATGTCAGTCCGCAGATGTATCCGGTCGGCATGGGCGGCGAATTCCAGGGCATCCTCGATTTCGAGAGCGGCGAAGTGGTTGTGCCGGAAGGTCCGTCGAAGGAATTCAAGGGCAAGCGCGTGGCCGATTTCGACTTGCCCGAGGCAGTGGCCGAAAATGCCGAACTGGCCCAGATCGGCTATCCCGAATTCGATCTCGAAGCGTACCGCAATGGCGATCTCACGCCGGTGTATTTCGGGTCTGCCCTCAAGGGCTTCGGCATTACCGAGCTGATCGAGGCAATCGCGAAATACGCCCCGCCGCCGCGCCCGCAGCCCGCCGGCGAGGAGCAGATCGCCCCCGACTATGGCGAGGTCACCGGTTTCATCTTCAAGGTGCAAGCCAATATGGACCCGAACCACCGCGACCGCATTGCCTTCATGCGGCAGGTCTCGGGCACCTTCAAACGCGGGATGAAGCTGACGCCTTCGGGGCTCGGCAAGCCGGTCGCGATCCATTCGCCGATCCTCTTCTTCGCGCAGGACCGCGAGGTGGCGGACACGGCCGAGCCGGGCGATATCATCGGCATTCCCAACCACGGCACTTTGCGCGTCGGCGATACGTTGAGCGAGAAGAACCAGGTCCGCTTCACCGGCCTGCCGAACTTCGCCCCGGAAATCCTGCGCCGTGTCGCGCTGGTCGATCCGACCAAGAGCAAGCAGTTGCGCAAAGCGCTCGACGATTTGTCCGAAGAGGGCGTGATCCAGGTCTTCTATCCCGAGATCGGCGGCCAGTGGATCATCGGCGTTGTCGGCCAGCTGCAGCTCGACGTGCTGATCAGCCGCCTCTCGGCCGAATACAAGGTCGAGGCGAAGCTCGAAGCCTCGCCCTTTGCCACCGCGCGCTGGATAAAAGGTGATGAAAAGGCGCTCGCCGAATTCGAGAAGTTCAACCTCTCCAATCTCGCCAAGGACCGCGACGGGGACCTAGTTTTCATGGCTAAGAGCCCGTGGGACGTGAATTACCAGGAAGAGAAGAATCCGGAGCTGACATTCTCCGCCACGAAAGAACGGTGATTGGGGAAAGGTGAGGTTGAATCAATTGTGGAGCCGATGCAAAGCGCGCCCATGACGCTCACCGGCCCCACTTCCCAGACCTTCATCTCACAGCGCCTCCGGCTGAATTATCTCGACTGGGGGAATCGCGGAAAACCGCCTCTCGTCCTAGTTCATGGCGGGCGCGATCATGCGCGCAGCTGGGACTGGGTGGCCGAGGAATTGCGCGACGACTGGCACGTGGTGGCGATGGACCATCGCGGCCATGGTGACAGCGACTGGGTCAGCGACGGCAATTACCAGGTCAACGATATGGTCTATGACCTTGCGCAGCTGGTCCACCAGCTCGGCGTCGGCCCGGTCACCATCGTCAGCCATTCGATGGGCGGCAATGTCTCGCTGCGCTACGCCGGGACATTCCCCGAGATGGTCACCAAGATCGTCGCCATCGAAGGGCTTGGGCCCAGCCCCAAGCGCCAGGCCGAGATGCGCGAGAAGAGCTACCCGGAACGCATGGCGGAATGGATCGGCAAGAAGCGTGCCGCCTCGGGCCGATCCCCACGCAAATACGAGAGCATCGAAGCCGCCTTTGCGCGCATGATCGAAGAAAACAGCTACCTCACCGAAGAACAGGCGCGCCACCTCACCATCCACGGGGTCAACCGCAACGAGGACGGCACCTACAGCTGGAAATTCGATCCGCATCTCAACGTCTGGGCGGTCGAAGACATCGCCGATGAATTCCTGCACCAGACCTGGGCCGCAATCACCGCGCCCACTATGCTGCTCTACGGCGCCGACAGCTGGGCCTCCAACCCCGAAGGCGATGGCCGGCTCGACCATTTTTCGAACGCCGAGGTGATCGAGTTCGAGAATGCCGGACACTGGCTGCATCACGATCAGTTCGACCGCTTCATGAAGACCATCCGCGACTTTCTCTAAGGGCTTGCGGCACAAGGGCCGGGGCAAGGCATTGGTGATACTGTGCGCCTGACCTTCGCCAGCTACAACATCCACAAGGCCGTGGGGCTCGACCGCAAGCGCGATCCCGAACGGATCCTGTCGGTGCTGCACGAAATCGACGCCGACATCATTGCGCTGCAGGAAGCCGACCGCCGGATCGGCGCGCGCGAAAGCTGCCTTCCGCGGTCGGAAATAGACGATAGCCACTGGCGACTGGTCGAAGTGGCCAAGCGGCCGCGCAGCATCGGCTGGCACGGCAACGCGCTGTTGGTCCGGCGAAACTTCGAGGTGCACGAGGGCGAAGCGCTCGACCTGCCCACCCTGGAGCCGCGCGGCGCGGCCTGCGGCGAGATCACGGTGGAAGGCCACCGCCTGCGCATCATCGGCACCCATCTCGATCTTTCAGGCCTCAGGCGGCGCGACCAGATCCGTTCGCTGGTCGGCTTCGTCGAGAAATGTTCGCGCAACCTGCCCACGGTCATCATGGGCGATTTCAACCAGTGGGGAAGGGCGACGGGCGCGATGCGCGAGTTTTCCGACCGCTGGTTGGTGGTGACCCCAGGCAGGAGCTACCCGTCGCGCCAGCCGGTCGCCACGCTCGACCGGATAGTGGCGAGCAAGCACTGGGGCTGTGTCGAGGCCGAGGTGCACCACACGGGTCAGTCCTCCGTGGCATCGGACCATCTGCCAGTTGTCGCCACGCTCGACTTGATCAAAAAGTAATCACCAGCCCAAATATTGGGCAACAAATGATGCCTTGGCGGCGTCGCGCGCGCAATTTTGCGGCTGAAGCGGCTTGGCACGCCTTTTGCTGCATGTGCGAAAGCCGGTGCTTGGACCGGTCCGCAACACGAAGGGGTGTGGCTGTGAAGTTTATCATCGCCGTCATCAAGCCATTCAAGATCGACGAGGTCCGCGAGGCCCTGGGCGGAATTGGAGTGGCCGGAATGACCGTTTCCGAAGTCAAGGGCTTCGGCCGCCAGAAGGGCCAGACCGAGATTTACCGCGGGGCCGAATATTCGACCAATATGCTGCCCAAGGTGAAGCTCGAAATCGCCGTCGGTGACGATCTTGCACCGCAAGTGATCGAGACGATCCAGCAAACCGCCAGTTCCGAGGCGATCGGAGACGGAAAAATCTTCGTCTTCGACCTCGCCAGCGCCACCCGCATCCGCACCGGCGAAACCGGCGACACCGCGCTGTGATGCCCCAAGTCACGCCCTGGAGGGACACAATGACCATGCGTAATTTCATGCGCGCCGCCGCTGCTGCATGCACCGCGCTCTTCACCGCTACTGCCGCCTATGCGCAGGACGCCGCTCCGGAGGCCGTGGAAGCCGCTTCCGCCGTGCCCAATCCCGGAAACAACGCCTGGATGATGACGGCGACGATCCTCGTCCTGCTGATGATTATTCCGGGCCTGACATTGTTTTACGGAGGTCTGACCCGCTCGAAGAACATGCTCTCGACCATGACCCAGATCGGCGCCACTGCCGCGCTGGCCATGATTGTCTGGGTGATGTGGGGCTACAGCCTCGCCTTTGGCGACACGACCTACGAGGGCGCGCTCGGCCTCTTCATCAGCGGGGGCAGCCTGTTCCTGTCCGGCACCGATGCCAGCAGCACGGCGGCCACCTTCACCGATGAAGTCATCAGCAAATATGTCTTCATTAGCTTCCAGATGACCTTCGCCGCGATCACCGCCGCCCTGATCCTGGGCGCAACGGCCGAGCGGATGAAGTTCAGCGCGGTGATGGCCTTCGTGCCGATTTGGCTGACCATCGTCTATTTCCCGATCGCGCACATGGTCTGGGCGGGCGGCGGCCTGCTGTTCGAAGACGGCGCGCTCGATTTTGCGGGCGGCACGGTGGTGCACATCAACGCCGGTGTCTCGGGCCTCGTCCTCGCCTACCTCCTCGGCAAGCGCCGCGGCTGGCCGCAGGAACCGATGATGCCGCACTCGATGACGCTGACCATGGTCGGCACGGGCCTGCTGTGGGTGGGCTGGTTCGGCTTCAATGCCGGCTCGGCTCTGGAGGCGGACGGCTCGGCTGGGCTGGCCATGATCAACACCTTCGTCGCCACCGCGGCCGGTGCGCTGGCCTGGATGGTGATCGAGAGGCTGGCGGGTCACAAGGGTTCGGCGCTGGGCTTCTGCTCGGGCGTGATTGCCGGCCTTGTCGCTGTCACCCCGGCCGCGGGCAATTCGGGACCCTTCGGCGCCATCCTGCTCGGCATCCTTTCGGCGGCGATCTGCTACTTCTTCGTCGCCAAGGTGAAGGCCAAGTTCGGGTATGACGACAGCCTCGACGCCTTCGGCATCCACGGCATCGGCGGCATCGTTGGCGCCATCGGTACGGCGGTGGTCTACCAGCCGTTCCTCGGCGGCCCCGGCGACGGTTCGACCGCGCTTGGCTCGCAGCTCGGGATCCAGATATTCTCGGTCGTCGTCACGATCGCCTGGGCGGCCATCGGCACTCTGTTGGCCGGCTTCATCGTCAAGGCAGTGGTTGGCCTCAGGGTCAGCGAAGAGGCCGAAGTCGACGGGCTCGACATCTCCGAACACGGAGAGCGCGCTTACAATTAACCAGCTCAGCGGGGCCGCCTACTCTCTCCTCTCTCTCCCGGGCAGCCCCGCCCACCCATGTTCCTCCTGCGAACACCGACTTTTGAAGGGCCGGGACTCCGACGAGTTCCGGCCCCTTTTTTGCGCCGTGGCGCATGTGTCTCATTTGCTACAATTGACGAAATAGTAGCCAAGGAAAGCGTGGCCTAGATTGTCTTTTGTTTCATGACGATTCACCAAGTTCCTCACGAAGAAGGTCCATAGGGGCCCGAAAAGAGGAGGAAACCTTGGAAAACACACATCAATTCAATCGCTTCGTCTCGCGATCCGCCCTTCTGGCAGGCAGCGCACTCGCCATGGTGGCGGCTCCGGTTGCGGCGCAGGAAGTCGAAGAGACCGATGGCGACAGCCAAGTCATAATCGTGACCGCCACCAAGCGCGATCAGGCGATCCAGGACGTTCCCTTCTCGATCAACGCGCAGACACAGGAAGACATCCAGAAGTCGGGCGCCAACACGCTCGAGGATTTGAGCCGCAACGTCGCGGGTCTCTCGGTCCAGAACTTGGGGCCGGGCCAGAGCCAGGTTTCGGTGCGCGGCGTTTCCGCAGGGCAGGTCGTGCGCGACCAGCCGGGCGTGAAGGAGCAGGTCGGCGTCTATCTCGACGAATCGGTGATCTCGCTCTCGCTCTTCACCCCCGATCTCGATCTCTTCGATCTCAACCGCGTCGAAACTTTGCGCGGTCCGCAGGGCACGCTGTTCGGCTCGGGCAGCGTGGGCGGCACCATTCGTTACATCACCAACCAGCCGGTCATCGGCGTCACCGAAGGGCAGGTTGAAGGCAACGTAAACCTCGTCGATGGCGACGATCTGGGCTGGCACCTTAAAGGTGCGGTCAACGTGCCGGTGGGCGACAAGGTCGCCGCCCGTGCCGTGGGCTATTACACCCAGTACGGCGGCTTCATCAACGCGATCGGCCCCGCTGGCGGGGAGGACGTCAACGATGGCGAACGTTATGGCGGGCGCCTGGCTTTCCGCGTCGATACGGGCGAAGGCTTCAGCATCACGCCGCGGGTGATCTACCAGAAGGTCAGCGCCAACGGCTTCAACCGGCAGGAGATTTTCAATCTCTACGCCAACCCCTTCACCACGCCCGCCACGGCCTTTGACGAGCGCGAACAGTATCTGAAACTGCGCGAATCGTTCGAGGACGAGACCCTGATCCTCGATCTCGTGGCCGAAGCCGATCTGGGCCCGATCATCTTCACTTCGGTAAGTTCCTATACCGACCGCGCCATCCTCGTCAGCCGCGATGCAAGCGCGCTGTCCGGCTCGGTCTCGGTCGATCTCGGCTTCCCCGATGAGGGCGGGATCGACCTGCCCTCGAACCTGCGCGATGCGACCGATGTGTCCGCGATCACGCAGGAATTGCGGTTCTCGTCCGATACCGGCGGACCGTTCCAGTGGGTTCTCGGCGGGTTCTACTCGCAAACCGACCGTTTCTATCGCCAGCGCTTGCCCACACCGGGCTATGCGGCGGTGACCGACGCGACGCTGGGAGCAGGTACGTCGGCGGCCGTGGCGAATGGCTTCGACAACCTCGATTCCCCCTACAACGCGGACCTGCCTTACGACCTGTCGCAGATCGCCATCTTCGGTGAAGGCACCTATGCGCTGACCGAGGCGTTCGACGTCACCATTGGCGCGCGCTGGTACGATTACGAGGAAGAGCGCGAGTTCAACTCGGGCGGCCTGTTCGCAAATGGCGACAACGCTTTCGATCGCACCGAAAGCGACGGCGTCAGCCCGCGCATCCTGCTGAGCTATGACCTCTCCGACATGGTTACGCTCAACGCGCAGGCATCGAAGGGCTTCCGCCTCGGCGGTGTGAACGATCCGCTCAACGTGACGCTCTGCTCGCCGGCGGATGAAGCGCTGTTCGGCAACTTCCAGTCCTATGAGGATGAAACCCTGTGGAACTACGAAGTCGGCGCCAAGGCGACCGGCAACGGCTTCTTCGCCAATGTCGCCGGTTTCTACAACGACATCAGCGACCTCCAGGTGACGCTGGACGCCGGAAGCTGCTCGTCGCGCGTGGTGTTCAACGTGCCCGAAGCGCATTCGATGGGGATCGAGGCCGAGGTCGGGTTCGAGCCCGTTCCGGGCTTCGACCTGATGCTGTCGGGTAGCTGGATCGAGGCCGAGTTCGACAGCACGATCAGCGACGATGCGGCTCTCGTCACCGCGACCGGTATCCGTGAAGGCAACCGCCTGCCGTCCGTGCCCGAACTGCAGTTCACGGCATCGGGCAGCTACGAGTGGCAGCTGGGCGCAGGCTCGGACGCCTACATCGCGGCCTCGTGGAGCCATGTCGGCAACCGCTACACCCAGCCTGCCGACCAGGAAAACAACCCGCGCACCTTCGTGCACGGGCTGCCCTATCGCGGCGCTCCGGCGGATGCTTCGACCACGGTCGACCTGCTCCTTCCGAGCTACAACATCGTCAATCTGAGCGCCGGGATCGACTTCGATTCGGGTCTCTCGCTGATCGCCTATGTGAACAACGTGACCGACGAGAACGCGTTGCTCAGCTTCGACCGCGAACGTGGCGGCCGTGCCCGCCTCGCCTACCGGACCAACACGCCGCGTACCTTCGGCCTGACGGTGCGCCAGAGCTGGTAAGAAGCCTGACGCAAAGAGAGACGGGGCCGGAAGCC
>NZ_ABCG01000013.1 GCF_000181515.1 Erythrobacter sp. SD-21
GGTCGCCCGTCAGCAGGTAATGCCAGCGGGGCAGGGGGCGATCCTCGGCGCGGCGGCGATAGGCGCAGGTGTCGGGCAGCCAGGGCACGCGGTCGACCAGTGTGAGGGTCAGGCGTAGGCAGTCGGGGACGAAGGCCTTGCGGTTCGCATAGTCCTTGCAGCGCGCGGTCCGGCAATCGAGCAGCGTGCAGGCGACATTGGTTTCCTCGATCTCCCCCGTGTCCTCGTATTCCACCTTGTGCAGGCAGCAGCGCCCGCAGCCATCGCACAGCGCTTCCCATTCCTGCCGGTTGAGATCGGCCAGCGGCCTTTCCCAGAAGCGATCTCTCAATTCACCCATTTCGCCAATTCCGCGGCTACGGCCTCGGGCCCTTCATCGGTCGGCAGGGTCGCCAGCGGCTCGCCATTGGGGCCGAAGAGATAGGTGATGTTGGAATGCTCTATGAGATAGCCGCCACCGGGCGAATCCTCGCCCCGGCCATAGAAGACGGCGAAGGCGGCAGCGGCAGCGTCGAGCTGTTCCTTGGTTCCCGTCATGCCGATGAGTCGCGGGTGGAAGGCGTCGGTGAACTCGGTCAGCACTTCGGGCGTGTCGCGCTCGGGATCGACGCTGACGAACAGCGGCTGGATCTTGGCGCCTGCCTCGGGGTTTTCCTCCTCAAACGCCTTCAGCCCGGCCATCGCGCGCTGGTTGTCGGTCGGACAGACATCGGGGCAATAGGCGTAACCGAAGTAGATCGTGCGATACTGGCCGTCGTAGTCGGACCAGCTGACATCTTCGCCGTCCTCGCCCAAAAGCGTGAAATCCCCGCCCAGCGCCGCCCCTTCGAGCGGCGGTCCTTCCTCGGGCGGCGGTGCCGGCGTTTCGCTCGAACAGGCGGCGAGAAAGAGGAGGGCGGGCAGGCTTGCATACTTGAAGGACATGACAGCACGGTTCATGGTCTGCTAACGGCGCGCATTCAAGGGTGCGACCCCCACGAAATTGCGAATAATCGAGCGGAGTAGAGTGTCAGTGCGCAGCGGAATCAAACAAGGTGTCGTCGTTGCAGGCGCGGTGCTGGCCATGCTGGCGAGCCCGCTGGCGGCGCAGTTCCAGACCGATGGCTACAAGTTCATCAAGGCGGTGCGCGACCGTGACGGCACGGTGGCGACGCAGATGCTCGACGAGCCGGGCAACACCATCGTCAACGCGCGCGAAATCGGCACGGGCGAAACCGCGCTACACGCCGTGGTCCAGCGGCGCGACCTGACTTGGGTGAAATTCCTCCTGCAGCGCGGCGCCAATCCCAATATCGCCGACAAAAATGGCGTCTATCCGCTTCAGCTCGCTGCACAGCTTGGCTTTATCGAGGGTGTCGAACGCTTGATCCAAGGGGGAGCGGATGTCGACGTTTCCGACGTTACGGGCGAAACACCGCTTATCAGCGCGGTCCATCGCCGCGATCTCAAAATGATCGAACTGCTGGTCGCACAGGGTGCGAACGCCGACCGCACCGACAATTCGGGCCGTTCCGCGCGCGATTACGCCACGCTGATGGGCGCCCGCTCGGGCACGCTCGACGCGATCGAGAAGGGTGAGACCTCGGACGAGGACGACGCCGAAACCTACGGGCCGAGCTAATGGACGCCGACACCCCCGACATCGCCGACCTGACGCTCGACGAGCTGCGCCTCGCGCTGGCCCCGGCCATCGCCGATGCCGCCGTGTTCGACGGCTGGAGCGACGAGGCGCTGGCCATGGCGGCCGAGCAGATGGGCGCCGATCCCGACGTGGCGCGGCTCGCTTTCAAGGGCGGCGCGATCGACATGGTTTTCGCCTGGATCGAAGCGGTCGACATGGCCATGGCCGCCGCCTTCTCCGAGGAGGTGATCGCGGCGATGAAGATCCGCGAGCGGATCCGCGCTTTGGTCCAGTTCCGCCTCGACGCGGTGGCAGGTCAGGAAGAAGCGCTGCGCCGCGCGCTGGCCATCATGGCCATGCCGCAGAACGTCGTGCGCTCGACAAAGCGCGGCTGGCAGACCGCCGACCTCATGTGGCGGCTCGCGGGCGATACGGCGACCGATTATAACCACTACACCAAGCGCGCGATCCTCGCCTCGATCTACGGCGCGACGCTGGCGGTCTTCGTCGACGATAGGAGCGAGGACAAGGCCGAGACCCGCGCCTTCCTCGACCGCCGGATCGAAGGCGTGATGCAGTTCGAGAAGGTCAAGGCCAAGTGGCTCAACCCCGATCGCGAGAGTTTCAGCGTCACCCGCTTCCTCGGCCGCCTGCGCTATCCGGCGCGCTAAAACGCTATTGATAACCAGTTGCAATTAGCGCCGCGCTCTGACAGGGCGGGGCGCATGACTTTGGACGGTTTCGACAGCGGGCGGAATGCGCGCATTACCGGCGTGGACTGGGCCTCCCTGGCCGAGGCTGAGGGCAAGCGCCTGAAAGCGCTCGGCGTGGATGAAGGGGCTGAAGTCGCCATTCTCCACCGCGGCGTCTTCGGCACGCGCGACCCCATCGCCATGCGTCTTGGCAACATGACCATCGCCGTCCGCCGCGCCCATGCGCGGGCCATTAGCGTGGAGGCCGCATGAGCCGGAAACGTACCGCAGCCCTTGTCGGCAATCCCAATTCGGGCAAATCGGCGCTGTTCAATGCGCTGACCGGCGCGCGCCAGAAGATCGCCAATTACGCCGGCGTCACCGTGGAGCGCAAAGCGGGGCGCATGACCCTGCCGAATGGCGAGCCGGTCGAACTGCTCGACCTGCCCGGCTCCTACAGCTTCGACGCGGCCAGCCCGGACGAAGCCGTCACCCGTGACGTGGTGAAGGGCACGTTCGAAGGCGAGGCCGTGCCCGACGTGCTGGTCATCGTGATCGACGCGGCCAATCTCGAACAGCATCTCGTCTTCGCGCAGGAAGTGCTCGAATTGGGACGGCCCACCGTGGTCGCGCTCAACATGGTCGACCTTGCCGAGCGCGACGGACTGACCCTCGACCCGCAGGCGCTGTCCGAATCGCTCGGCGTGCCGGTCATCCCGACCGTGGCGGTGCGCCGCCGCGGCATCAACGAGCTGAACGCCGCGATTGCCGAGGCCGAGACCCATGCGGACGAGGAAGCGCACCGCCGCTGGCACCTAACGCTGCCCGAACGCCGCCTGTCGGCCAAGCACATGGCCAAGGGCGCGATCCTGTCGAAATCGACTCGCCACACGATCGAGAACGGGGTCGACAAGGTCCTGCTCAACCCTTGGCTCGGCCCGGTCATCCTGTTCGGCCTGTTGTTCGTCATCTTCCAGGCGGTCTTCGCCTGGGCGACGCCGTTTGCAGATGCGCTGGAAGGCGGGGTGGGCGTGATCTCGCAGGGCGTCACCGAGACCATGGCCCCCGGCCTCTTCCGCGATTTCCTGACCGAAGGCGTACTGGCCGGTGTCGGCTCGGTGGTCGTCTTCCTGCCGCAGATCGTCATCCTCTTCGCCTTCATCCTCGTGATGGAAGCGAGCGGCTACATGGCGCGCGCCGCCTTCCTGATGGACCGGCTGATGGCGGGCGTGGGCCTTTCGGGCAAAAGCTTCATCCCGCTGCTTTCCAGCTTCGCCTGCGCCATTCCAGGCATCATGGCGACGCGCAGCATTTCCGACCCCAAGGACCGGCTGACCACGATCCTGATCGCCCCGCTGATGACCTGTTCGGCGCGCCTCCCGGTCTATGCCGTGATCATCGCCGCCGTCATCCCGGAGACGAGCGTCGGGCCGGGCGTGGGCCTGCAGGGCCTCGTGCTCTTCGCGCTTTATGTCGCTGGTATCATCGGTGCGATGGTGGTCGCGCTGGTTCTGCGCCGCACGGTGACCAAGGGCGCGGCCTCGGGCTTCATCATGGAGCTGCCGCGTTACCAGTTGCCGCGCCTCAAGGACCTCGCCATCGGCCTGTGGCAGCGTGCCTGGGTTTTCCTGCGCCGGGCGGGCACGATTATCTTCGTCGCCACCATCGCGTTGTGGGTGCTGCTGTCCTTCCCCAAGGCCGAGCCGGGCGAGAGCCAGCTCGACGCGAGCTATGCCGGCGCGGTGGCCGATACCATCCACCCGGTGCTGGAACCGGTCGGATTCAATCGCGAGATGAGCCTTGCGCTGGTCCCCGCCATCGCCGCGCGCGAAGTCGCCGTCTCGGCACTCGCCACGACCTACGCCGTGGACGCCGAGGACGAGGATGTCGCCGCGCAAGGGGTGACCGCCAAGATCGCCGCCTTGTGGAGCCTGCCCACCGCGCTCGCCTTCCTCGCGTGGTTCGTCTTCGCCCCGCAATGCCTGTCGACCATCGCGGTCGCCCGGCGCGAGACGAACGGATGGAAATGGCCCATCGTCATGCTGGTCTATCTCTTCGCGCTCGCGTGGATTGCGGCCGGGGCAACCTACTGGGTCGCGCTCAGCCTCGGGCTTTAGCTCTCTTCGGTGGAAAGCTCGCCTGCGCCCTAGAACCGACTCGCTTCGCCCGTTAGGCCAAGCGCCGAAAGTTACGAAGGAACGAATCGATGGCCGGTAGCCTCAACAAAGTCATGCTGATCGGAAACCTGGGCGCAGACCCGGAAATCCGCAGCTTCCCCAATGGTGGAAAGGTCGCCAACCTGCGTATCGCGACCAGCGAGCAGTGGAAGGACCGCAACACCGGCGAGCGTCAGGAACGGACCGAATGGCACACCGTCTCGATCTTTTCCGAAGGCCTCATCAATGTTGTCGAACGCTTCCTGCGCAAGGGCAGCAAGGTCTTCATCGAAGGCCAGCTGCAAACCCGCAAATGGCAGGACCAGCAGGGTAACGACCGCTATTCGACCGAAGTCGTGCTGCGTGGCTTCAACGGAACGCTGACGATGCTCGACGGCCCGCAAGGTGGCGCGGGCGGCGGCGGTGGCGGCGGCCAGGGATCGGGCGGCGGCTTCGGTGGTGGCCAGAGCTCCGGAGGCGGCGACAACTGGCGCAGCGGCGGCGGTCAGTCGGGCGGAAGCCAGGGCGGCGGCTCCAACTACGACGATCTCGACGACGACATCCCGTTCTGAGTCTTAGGGCACAAACAAACTGGGGGCCGCGGCGTAAGGAACGCTGCGGCCCTTTTGCTATGGACAGGTGGGAAGCTCAGGGCCGGTAGGAATTGCACCGCCATAAGCGATAGTTTTTCACCCGGGGGCAGGTGCGGACCTTGGTCAGCCACAGATCGAAAATGCGCGCTTCGCGCAGGCATGCGAGGACGCCAAGCGCGTGGACGGCCAGTGCGATCAGGATCACCCACCAAGCGCGGAAGATCAGGAAGAGCTCGACCGCCAGGATCGCGTTGATCACGAAAAAGGTGAAGGTCACGCCCGCAAACATCTGCGGCCGCGTAAGCGCTACGAAAACGGCGTCTTGGTTCAACCGATCAGGCATGCGAATCCTGTCCCCCTAACATTCGGTCGGTTTTCATAACACCGCTTAGGCAAAAGAAGAAGTCGAGCCGAAGTCGCCGCCAGTCGTCTTTGAAGTATTGATCGGACCGAAAGAAGGAAAGCCAGCGGTCCACCAATACGAGCCCCCGATGGCATCGCTGAGACTGTCCTAGCGACGCGTGATCACTTCCTACGACATTCTATATATATCTTACGTCATATTCCGATTGTAAGGCTTTGTCCCGAAAGGGTGCATTCTAGGCAAAATCGTTGACTCAAAAGCAATAACCGTGGCAGCTTCCGACAAGGTCCTAATATCACGGGGGTGGTGGCCTTGGCTCATTCGATTTGGAAAACGCCTGCAGTACTGCTTGCTGCGCTGACCGCGAGTTCGGTGTCGGCGGCCATTCCCGATCCCGAAGGCTCGAGTGTGATTGTCGATGCGCTGTCCTGGTTGCAGGGCACGCTGCTCGGCACTGCGGCCACGGTTGCCGCCGTCATTGCGGTGGCCGCCGTCGGCTTCGCCATGCTTACCGGCCGCATCAACTGGCGCCATGGCGCCGTTGTGATCCTCGGCTGCTTCATCCTCTTCGGTGCCGCGACCATCGTCGGCGGCATCCGTTCTGCGGCGGGAGGATAACGTGGCCGCAGCATCTCGCTCCATAAATCGGGCGCATACCGGAAAACCGGACGTCGCGATTCGCAAAACCCAGCGCGTGTGGTCGCGTGCGCTTAAGGACGATGACCCTGCTCACCGTCCCAAGCACGGCCACAGCGGATGCCACTTGCTGAGCGCCTGACCCTAGATTCTCGTGCCGCCGCGCGCGAGAAGGGTGCCGGGGAGCACCTGCCCTATCTCGCGCATGTCGATGACGTGACGCTGGAGACGCGCGACGGCCTGCTGATGCAGACGATCCGGCTGGGCGGCTTCCTGTTCGAAACTTCCGACACGGCCGAACTCAATTACCGCGCAGAACTGCGCGACGCGATGATGCGCGCGGTCGGCTCCTCACAATTTGCAATCTACCACCATGTCCTGCGCCGCCGGGCGGAAGACGTGATGGAAGGCGAGTTTCCCGACCAGTTCTCGCGCACGCTCGACCGCCGCTGGCGCGAGCGGCTGTCGGCGCGCAAGATGTATGTGAACGACCTGTTCCTCACCATCGTGCGCCGCCCGATGCAGGGGCGCGTGGGGCTGCTCGACAGAGCGCGAAGCTTCCTCAAGCGGCAAGTCGCCGCCGATCGCGAGGCCCAACGCGCCGGCGAATTGCGTTCGCTGCATAGTGCGACACAGGCGCTGACCGCGGCGCTGGGGCAATATTCGCCGCATGTGCTGAGCGTCTACGACACGCCGGGCGGCTATCGCTCCGAACCGCTCGAATTCCTCTCCTACCTCTACAACGCCGAGATGCGCCCCATCGCCCTGCCGCACGGGCCGGTGAACGACTATTTGCCAGCGCGCCGCGTCAGCTTCGGCCACCGCGCTTTCGAGCGCGACGAACTGGGCGGGGTGGACCGCAGCTTCGGGGCCATCGTCTCGATCAAGGACTACCCGACACAGACCATGCCGGGGATGTTCGACGAGCTTTACCGCATGCCGTTCGAGATGGTGGTCACACAGTCCTTCGCCTTCGTCGAGCGGGGCGAGGCTCTGCGGGAAATGAACTACGTACTGCGGCGGATGCGCTCCACCGACGACGAGGCGCTGTCGCTGCGCGACGATCTTACCAACGCAAAGGACGATGTGGCCGCCGGGCGAGCGGGCTTCGGCCAGCACCACGCTACCATCGCCGTCCATGCCGAAAGCCTCGAGGAACTCGACCGCGAGGTGGCCGAAGTCATCGCCGCGCTCGCCGATCTGGGCGTGGTCGGCGTGCGCGAGGAGATCGCGCTGGAGCCGTCCTTCTGGGCGCAGTTCCCCGGCAACTTCAAGTATATCCCTCGCAAGGGCCTCGTCTCGACGCGCAATTTCGCAGGGCTGGCTAGCCTCCACAATTTCCCCGTCGGGCAGGCGCATGGCAACCACTGGGGCGATGCGATCACGCTTTTCGAGACCACGGCAGCGGGGCCCTATTTTTTCAGCTTCCACCTGAACGACCTCGGCAATTTCACCGTCATCGGGCCGTCTGGTTCTGGCAAGACCGTGGTGCTCAACTTCCTCCTCGCGCAGGCGCGCAGGATCAATCCGCGGATCATCTTCTTCGACAAGGATCGCGGCGCAGAGCTGTTCGTGCGCGCGATCGGTGGCCAATACGACCGGCTGCGCCCCGGCGTGTCCTCCGACCTCAACCCGTTGCAGATCGAAGACACGCCCGCCAACCGCCAGTTCCTCGTCGATTGGCTGACGCTTCTGGCAGGCGGCGCGAACACCGAGGAAGCGGAACTCATCAGCGATGCGGTGGACGCGAATTTCGAGCAGGCCGACGAGCACCGCCGCCTGCGCAACCTCGTCGAACTGCTGCGCGGCCAGACCAGGCCGAAGGCGGGTGATCTCTATTCGCGCATGAAGCCGTGGTGGGGCGAGGGAAAGCGCGCCTGGCTGTTCGACAACGCGATCGACCGCACCGACCTTGCCGCCCGGACCATCGGTTTCGACATCACCGCGCTGCTCGACGATCCGGTCGAACGCACGCCTGCGCTGCTCTATTTCTTCCACCGGGTGGAGGAACGGCTCGACGGATCGCCCACGATTATCGTGGTCGACGAAGGCTGGAAGGCGCTCGACGACGAGGTCTTCGTGCGCCGGATCAAGGACTGGGAAAAGACCGTCCGCAAGCGCAACGGCATCGTCGGCTTCGCCACGCAAAGCGCGCGCGATGCGTTGGAGAGCCAGATCGCCAGCGCGATCATCGAACAGGCCGCGGTGCAGATCTTCATGGTCAATCCCAAGGCCCGCGAAGAGGATTACATCGACGGCTTCGGCCTCACCCCGCACGAGCTGGAGCTGGTCCGCAAGCTGCCCGACCAGTCGCACTGCTTCCTGATCAAGCGCGGCAACGAAAGCGTGGTCGCGCGCCTCAATCTCGAGGGCGAGAAGGACATGCTCACGATCCTGTCGGGCCGGGAAAGCACGGTCCGCGTGTTCGACGAGCTGGTCAAGGAAACCGGCACCGATCCCGAGGGCTGGCTGGCCCCGCTGATGGAGAGGGTCTGACCATGGCCTGTAACGCCATCCGCACCGGCGAACGCTATCTCGAAAGCGCGCTCGAGCACGTCGATTGCCAGGCGCAGTCGATCGGTAGCTTCGGTTACATGGCGCTGTCCGAACCCGGCTCCACCCTTTCGGTGGCGCTGACCGCCGTGCTGGTGATCTTCGTGGCGCTGTTCGGCCTGCGCATCGCGCTCGGCTACCCGATCTTCGGCCACGATCTGGCGAGCCACGCGCTCCGGCTGGTGATCGTCCTGACGCTGGCGACCAGCTGGCCGGCGTTCAAGGCCATCGCTTACGATGTGGTGGTGAGCGGCCCTGCCGAAATCGTCCAGACGGTGGGCGGTTCGGCCGAGCTGCCCGGGTCGGACGGCAGCCTCGCCAGCCGGCTCCAGAACGTGGACGAGGGACTTGCGCTGATGAACAAGCGCGGGGCGGGGCGGCGAGGAGTGCAGCAGGGCGACTGGTTCCAGCTGGGCTTTACCCGCAGCGCCTTCCTCACCGGCACGCTCGGCCCGCTGTCGCTGGTGCGGCTGACGGGTGGTATATTGCTGGCGTTGGCGCCTCTGGTGGCGGGGCTGCTGCTGTTCGGCTTCACCCGCTCGATCTTCACCGGCTGGGCGAAGGGGTTGGTGGCTGTCTTTCTGGCGACCATCCTCGTCTCGCTCCTCCTCTCCGTCCAGCTCGCGCTGATGGAGCCGTGGTTGCAGGGCGTGATCCAGCTACGCGCTGCCGACCAGCCGACGCTGTCCGCACCAACCGAGGGGCTGACGATGACGCTGGCCTTCGCGCTGATGTGCTTCGGCGCGATCGCTTTCGCAGCCTGGATTGCCTTCAACTCCTCGCTTTCGGCCAGGCTTTTCGCGCGCAACTCTACCGAAGCGCCGCAGGGCAGGCGCGAGGTGCTCAGTTACCAGACTGTCTCGACCAGCACGCGCGAGGACCGACTGCTGCACGGTCCCGCAGTGGCGGCCTCGGTGGCGCGCACGATCGAGCGCGACCAGCGCTTCGGTCGCGACCCTTCCGTGGCCCTGCTGGAACAGGCGCCCGGACAGCGCAGCGCCGCACCGGCGCAGCAGGCCACCCAGGTGATCCAGCGGCCCCAACCGCTCGGCAGCACGCACAGAAGCTCGGGAATGTCGTCGTCGCGGTCCCGCACCAACAGGGATGAGGCACGATGAACCAGTTCAGCGAGGTCAGGGAATTGAGCGAGGCGGAAGAGGAAACCGACAGCCCGCTGCGTGGCTATTACCGCGAGGCGCAAAGCTGGTCGGCCGATCGCGACGAGGCGCTGGCGTCTTCGCGCAAGACTGCGTGGATGGTGGCGGCGGCGCTGGGCGTGATCGCGCTGCTCGAGGCTGTGGCCATCGTCGTGATGCTGCCGCTGAAGACCGTTCAGCCCTACACGCTGCTGGTCGACCGCCAGACCGGTTACATCCAGGCGCTCGATCCGATCGAAGGGGAATCGATTACTCCGGGTCAAGCGATGGCGCGCTCTTTTCTCGCGCAATATGTCATCGCGCGCGAAGGCTTCGATATCGATACGCTGCAGGAAGACTATCGCCGCGTTGCGCTGTGGTCCGGCGGCGAAGCACGGAGACGCTACGTCGCCGAAGCGCAGGCGAGCAACCCGTCGAGCAAGCTCGCCACCCTGCCGCGTCAGGCGCGGATCGAAGTGGAGATCCGCTCGATCTCCTCGATCAACGCGGACACGGCGCTGGTCCGCTACGCCACCTATCGCACCGATCCGGGTGGCCAGCGGCAGGCGCCGCAGTCCTGGGCTTCGGTCGTGCGCTACCGTTTCTCGGGCGAGGCGATGACGGCGGAGGACCGGCTGGTCAATCCGCTGGGCTTCCAGGTCATGCGTTATCGCCGCGATGCCGAATATCTCGGCGATACGCCCGCTTCCGCGCCGGCCTATCTCCCTGCGGCGGACAGGCCGGACATCGTGATCCCTCGTCCGGGCAGTGCGGATGAAGCAGAGGTCGAAGCGGAGGAGATGCCGTGAGGACACTCGTGATCCTGCTTGCCCTGTGCGCTGTGTCCTTGCCGGGAAGGACGCTCGCGCAGGAAGATGCGCGCGTGACGATGCTTTTCGTCTCCGGCGATGCGCGGCTGACACTCCATACGGCGCTGCGCACGCCGCAGACGATCCTATTTCCGCAAGGCGAGCAGATCATCGACGTGACGGTCAGCGATCCCGCCATCTACCGGCCCGGTGTTTCCATGTCGGGGGACAGCCTCGTATTGGTGCCCGAAAGCGAAATCGGCTTTGCCCAGATGACGGTCGAAACCCTGGGCGGAATTTACGAGTTCGATCTCGTTCCCGTGCAGGCAGGCGAGGCGCCGTTGGTGGTGCAAGTCGGCGGGGCGCAGTCGCCGGTTGCAGGCGGTAGCTCGCAACCACAGGAGGTCCCGCCGGACACCGGCCAATATCGCCTGCGTGGTGATCGCGCGGTGAGGCCGGCCGCAATTTCGGACGATGGCACCAAAACCTATCTAATCTGGGGCGAGGAACAGGCCATGCCCGCCGTGTTCGCCATTGGCCCATCAGGCAAGGAAGAGATGGTCGAAGGTTATATGCGCGGCGGCGTTTACACCATCGACCGCGTCTATGCCGAGCTCGTCTTCCGCATCGACAAGGAAAAAGCGCGGGCGAAGCGCCGGCGCGACGGAGGCCGGCGATGACCGAGGACACCGTCGCTAAGCCGGAAAGCAGCCGCACGCTTCCCCTGGTCGCCGGACGCGCCGGTAATTCCAGCGTATGGATTTTCGCAGGGGCCATGGCTCTGGTTGCGGCGTTGCTTTTCTATGCTCTCGAGGCGCGGCGGAATTCACTCGCCAGCCCCGACGTCATGGTTCCTACGGAGGAAGGGGCCGGGCGCATTTCCTCTCCGCCGGAGCTGGTAGTTCCGGCCGAGCGCGAGGCCCCGCCGGACTTCGGCCTGCTCCTGCCTCCCGAACCCGAAGCTTTACCCCCGCCTCCGATCGTCTCCTTACCGCGTACGCAACCCGTCAGGCGACCTTCTCGACCAGTACCCCCTCCCGACGAAAATTATGTCGAGGAGCCGCCACCGCCTTCCTTGCGCGAAGTGACAAGACCCACACCGCGCCGTGTGGAGCGTCCTGCGAATCCGGCGAACCCCGAGCCGGCCTTGGCAGCACCGAGCGAGACCGAGCGAAAGTACCTCGTGCGCTTCGATAATCCGTCGACCACCATCCCCAAGGGCACCGTTATTCACGCGGTGCTCGAATCCGCGCTCGATTCCACACGGCCCGGGGCGGTTCGCGCGATCGTCTCGCGCGATGTCAGCAGTTTCGACGGATCGCGGGTGCTGATCCCGAAAGGCAGCCGATTGTTCGGGACCTATCAGGCCGGGCTTGCCCGTGGTGAAAAACGCGCGCTGGTCCAGTGGACCCGCCTGATGCTGCCCGAAGGCGTTATCATGGAACTGGATTCCCCCTCGGCCGATCCGCTCGGTCGGGCGGGCGTGAAGGGCAAGGTTGATTCGCATTTCTTCGGGCGCTTCGGCGATGCGCTGATGCGGTCGATCCTGGATGTCGGGGTGCAGGTTGCGGGTCGCGAAGTGGGCGGCGATACCGTGATCGTCCAGATGCCGCCATCCGCCCAGCTCGATCCCAATCCGAACCAGGATTTCCAGCCCACGCTAAAGATCAAGCACGGGACCAGTGTCTCGGTTTTCGTAGCGCACGATCTCGACTTTTCGCGGCAAGCTCGCTGAGGGGCGGGATGTCGCAGCAAGTCTATCTCGACACATTTCTCGCCCCCTTGGGGCCGTTTCTGTCGCAGGACGACGTGACCGACATCTACGTGAACCGGCCGGGCGAAGTATGGACTGAGCGGCTCGGAGGGCAGATCGAGTGCCACGAGGCGGCGGGACTTTCCGACCGCGTGCTTGCGCGGCTCGCCCGACAGGTAGCGGCCCATTGCGCGCAGGGAATCAGCCGTGAGAACCCGCTCCTCGCTGCGAACCTGCCGGATGGCTCGCGTATCCAGATTATCCTGCCGCCTGCGACGCGGGAGGATATCGCGCTGGCAATTCGAAAGCACGTGATGTCCGATCTGTCGTTGAGCGACATGAGCCGCATGGGATCCCTGGACAGGGTTGAAGTGACGAGAGCCGACCAACCCGGCGAACGCCCATTCGATCCGAGCGATTATGATAATGCCGAGGAAATGCTCCGCGCGGCTGTGGTGCAGCGAAAGACAATTCTCGTGTGCGGTGGCGCATCGACAGGCAAGACAACCATGCTCAACGCGCTGCTCGCCGAGATACCGCCGCAGGAAAGGCTGGTGCTGATCGAGGATACGCCCGAGCTTCGCCTCGTCCATCCCAACGCCGTCGGCCTCGTCGCCGCCCGCGGTTCGATGGGTGAGGCCGATGTCACTCCGGAAGACTTGCTCGTTGCGTCGCTGCGTATGCGACCCGACCGGATCATCCTGGGGGAAGTGCGCGGGAGCGAAGCGATGACTTTCCTGCGTGCGGCCAACACCGGGCACCCCGGATCACTCTGCACGATCCACGCCGATTCGCCCGAGCGGGCGATCGACCAGATGGCGCTGCTCGTCCTTCAGACAGGCCCGCGGATGGCGTGGGAAGATATCGTCCAGTACGTGCGTCGCTCGGTCGATCTCGTCGTCCATCTTGGCCGCGAAGGCGGGCGCCGATCGGTCAGCACAGTCATGGCCGTATAGGCCCCAACAAAGCCCATATAACCATGGGTATATGTCTCTAGCACTAGGCCGTATGGCGAATTGCGCGACCTGCGAAGGTTAAGCTATTTGCAACGGTATGAGTTTCCTCAAGCGGAACTCGGGGCAAAAACAGGATCGCCGTTCAAGAAGAACAGCCCGCAGGACGACCAGGCGGCAATGCTGGTGCGATCTCTGCGGTCCCTGACTTGGGGCAACAGGAATCTTATCAGCATCTCGCCAACCATATGGGTGGGTAAGATGAAGAGGCGTAGTTTCCTACAATTGAGCGCAGTCGGCGGCACCGTCGCAGCGATGGGAGTTGCGCCTTCGCGGCTGAAGGCCACCGCCACCAATACCGAGACGCATTTCGAGCTGACGATCGAAGAATGCAATGTTGCGCTCATCGACGGCTCGGAAGTCTATTCGCTCCAGTTCTTTCGCGGCTTCGATAATCACAGTCCGGAACTGCGCGTCGACGAAGGCGAGCAAATCACCATTACGGTGACCAATAACGATCATTATCGTCCGCACAGTTTTGTCATCTACGGCGTACCCAACTCCTACATATCCCCGATGCAGCCTGGTGAAACAGGGACTACGACTTTCACGGCACCCACCGGCGGATCCTACATGTATCTCGACGGATCGATGGGGCCCCTGAACCGGCTGATGGGGTTGCATGGCGCCTTTATCGTCGAACCTTCCGATCAAGGCCGTACCCCGGCAGGGGCCGAGACACCTTACTCGCTGGCCGATCAAAATCCGCAGCTCCAGGCTTTGTTCGATGCGTTTGGCAACAACGAGCGCTTTCCAGGCTCGCCATGGCTAGGTCGTGATTTGGACCACGAAAAGCTTTGGCTATTCTCCCAGATCGATCCTTCGTTGAATGCGAGGATGGCTGCTGGAGAAAGCGTGGACCCCCGTACGATACGGGACAATTTCAAGCCGCGCTATTTCACCATTAACGGGCTTTCCGGTTTCGATACCGCCAACCATCACGAAGAAGGCAACGATCTGCATGATGGTCGGGCCGGGCGGATCATGCCTTCGGGGAGGCAGGGCGATCCATGCCTCTTGCGCACGATGAACGCCGGGCTGGCAAATCACGCCGCGCATTGTCACGGCAATCATCCCTTCGAACTGTCGGAAACCGATTGGCAGGGCAATCGCCATATATCCGATAATATCTATGAGGTGGACACCTGGCACCTGCGACCGATGCAGATCCGCGACATGTTGCTGCCGTTCGAGAAGCCGTCGGACATTCCTGACGGGGCCTGGCCTCCCGTCGATGAGCCGTTTCCGCTTCGCTATGTGATGCACTGCCATTTCGAGCTTTCGCAGACCGCTGGCGGTGGAAACTACCCCCAGGGTGCGGTCACCCACTGGGAAATGACAGCACCCCTATGAGCCGGAATAGGCCTGGAGCAGACCATGTTTGATTGGGAAGATACAGCACAAGGCGAGGCGATCACCTACGAGACCTTCGGCTGCAACGTTTTCAAAGCCGCCCCTCTGACGCCCGACCGGCGCGAACCGGACGTGGAGATATGGCGCCTTGGCGCCGAAAACTTCGACCGAAGAGCCCCCGACGGGAGGGAGTTGGAGTTCTGGACCTTTCGCGACACGGATCCCAACAAGCCGTTCCAAAGGCTGGAGCATCCCGCGCCGGTCATGCGTGTGACGGCCGGGCAAATCGTTCATACACATCTGGAGACGGCAAAAGGGGCCCATACGATACATCATCATGGGATCGAACCGACCACCGCCAACGATGGTGTTGGTCACGTCTCTTTCGAGGTCGGTGATTCCTACACGTATCAATGGCGACCGAACCGGGCGGGCACCTTCTTTTACCACTGCCATGTCAACACTGTCCTGCATTTCGAACTTGGCATGTGGGGGGCGCTGATCGTCGATCCACCCCCCGAGGGGGATGGTCTCAATCACCTTTACCTCGATGGGCCAACCTACGATAAAGAGATGATCTGGGCAGCACACGCGGCCGATCCGCGGTGGCATGCAATCGAAGGCCACGACGCGGGCTTATGCGGGCTCGACGTAGGGCTCAACGATTACAATCCGGAGTATTTCCTCCTTTCCGGACAGTGGGGTCATACGGCGCATTTCAATCCGAAGACGGAAGTGGTGGCCGAGGTGGGCGAGAGGGTTCTCATTCGCCTGATCAACGCCAGCTACACCGTGTTGCGGGTCAAATTTACGATGGATGTCGAAATCGTAGGACAAGACGGCGTTTACTGGGGGCGGTCGGCCTGGTGCAATGCCACGCGCATCTTGCCGGCTGGAACCACGATCGAGCTCGTCACCGCGCAGCGATACGATTTTATCGTCCAGCCAACCAAGAAGGGCTATTTCCCGGTCTTCTTCGAATTCCGCGACTGGATCACTCACAAAATTCATAACAACGGCAATGGCCGGTTCAAGGGAAGGATCAGGGTAGTATGAGACATTCACCCATCCGCATCTCGGACTCCTATGTGGTCTCGGAAGAAGAACGCGACGCGCTCGAACAATCGTCGACGCTATTCGGCAGCGCCCAGGTCTCGCCCGACGAAATGGGCGGCTGGTTCGACTATACCGACTGGCGCGACCGTAAGATCGACCGATCGTATTTTCTCGGTCGGTGGACCATGCTCTATTTCGGCTATGCACGCTGTCAGGGATCGTGTCGCGAAGCCGCACCCATGCTGGCAAGAGCGGCCAGCGAGTTGCGCGATTCAGGCTATGCAGCCCGCGCAGCCTTCGTCGATATCGAGGTCCACCCCGTGGCTCCGCCGCAGCCTATCCGTTTGGCGCCTGAGGAGCACGCACATTCCTACAACTGGGCCATGCGGATGGCCCAGTCGGATCTCTACGAGCGCCACGCTGGCCAACTCGATGTCTTGAGCGGAAACCGCGCACAGCTCGCCCAGGCGACTATGGCTTTCCATGTTCTTCGCGAACATACCACTCCGCATCGCGGAGAGAAGACCATGAGCATCAATCACAGCTCGATGGTATACCTTCTCGGAAGGGATACTTTCGTCGCGGCCTACGGCTATCACGATATGGGGGCAGACGCTCTGGTATCGCTAGTGAGGGAGTTGGCAGCGGCCGAACGCAAGACCGTGGACTTTGCTGCAGCTAAGAAACGATATCTGAGGGGCGCCTGCGGCGGCGACGTCTGATCCCGCGACTCGGAGCTCCACAAAGATGGGCTGCAGCCCGGAATCGATTAAAATCACGGGTCGAGAGGCGAATCTTCACGCAGGATTCGCCTCTTTTTGCGCGTAAGCAGGCGTCGGTGAAAGGAGCCTTGCGCGAGACCAATTGCCTGAAACAATGAGAAAATGCTTGTTGGGTTCGACAATGGCAACGAAGCGTTGCATTATGGGAACCCAACCATATGTTGTATAGACGTGCCGTGTCTGGTAATAGATAAAGCGTAATAATAAAAATTACGTATTACCTAATTTAGCAACGTCTAAATTAGGGCCGGGATCAAGAGTTCACGGCGATATAATGTCGCACCGATAATCTCGCGGGTCGCCTCGTGTAGCAAATCATTGGGGCGGGTTATGACCATTGAATCTATCGTTATCGCGGACAGCGATGCTTTGAGCCGTATCGGGCTGAAGTCACTTCTCGAATCGTCGGGGTGTACCGAGTCCACTACGGAAATAGCGAACTTCGCCGACTTGGCCGGCCTGCTTCCGATGGAAGAGGAGTCGGTTCTGGTCGTCGATATTCACCTCGCAGGGCTCGAGGGGCCTGACGGAATCTCGGATCTGATGCGGCGGCATCCCGGAACAAAGCTGTGTGTTCTCGTCGATGTTGCCACTCGGGAGGTTGCTCTCGAATACCTGGCGTCCGGCGTCATGGGATGCATGGCAAAGTCCCGCTCCGCAGAGGAGATCGTCGAGGCGGTCGATGTGATCGCCGATGGCCGGCCGTACCTGTGCAAGTTGACGATCGAGCAGTCGGCCGATGCACCGCGAACACCGCCTATCGGAAAGCTGACGCGCCGCCAGCGCAAGGTCATGGCTGTCATGGCCATGGGAAAATCGAACAAGGAAATCGCGCGCGAACTGGGCATTTGCGAGGGTACCGTAAAAGTGCATGTGAACGCCGCCTATCGCGCTCTGGGCGTCCACAATCGCGTGGCCGCAGTTCGGGCCCTGCAAAACATCCAGCAGCAGCGCGCCAACGACGACGCGCCTGGCCTTCCGTTTTCCGAGCTGGTCGAACCATCAGGCGGTTACGGGCGGTCCTGATCGTCCAAACCTATTTCCTTCGACAAGTTTAAATCTGCCGCGGCGCGAAAGGGCCGCGGCATTTTTCGTGCCGCGACGTTCGTATCTATACCCTTTGATATAAGACTGAAGGCTTACCGATAAACCCAATACATAGGTGGATTGATAATCGTTTTAGTCCGTTAGGCGTGTAGACGGACGGTGCAATAAGTAGGATTAGTGGTCCCACTAAAGCACGAATCATAAAGATCGTGTTCAACGGGGCGCGGAGGGAAATCACAATACTCGATCGGCACAAGTAATTGTGCGAGCGATAGTGCACGCCCTCCGCTGCCATTTGTGGAAGGGGCAGTACGATGGCCGTCAAACTCAACAAGCATGACCTCGAGTTCATTCTCCAGCAGATCAAGATCGCCGAGCGGCACGCGGCCGGTGAAAACCTCGTCGACATTCTCGGCAATTTCCACCTTCCCTACGGCCTTCGTACGGTAGACGGCAGCTACAACAACCTGGTCGAAGGCCGCGAGCGCTGGGGTGCTTCGGACGAGATCATGCCGCGGATGTTCACGCCGAACTATCGCGACGACCAGGACGGCGACATGATGTCGTTCGGTCCCGGCATGACCATTACCAACACGGATTACGGCGCAGCCGGCGACGTTGCCGACGTCGATCCGCGCATCATTTCCAACCTCATCGTTGACCAAACGGCCGGCAACCCTGCCGCGATTTCCGCGGCCCTTACCCAGACCGGTTACGAAGGCGACGCGACGGCGGCGATCCAAGCGTTGCACAGCGCTTGGGCCGACCACGAAAACGGTCTCATGACCTATGAGGAATTCGCTACCCTCGCACTCGATACGTACGGTCTCGAAATGCAGGGTGACACGTTGGTCATACCCAACACCGCGCCTGATGAAGGTCTGTCCTCGCCGTTCAACGCCTGGATGACCTATTTTGGCCAGTTCTTCGATCATGGCCTCGACCTAATCCCGAAGGCAGACAATGGCACCGTCTATGTCCCGCTGCAGCCGGACGATCCGCTGTTCGACGCCGGTCCGGACGGCATTCCGTTCACCGCCGATGACGGCCGTACCAATTTCATGGTGATGACCCGCGCCCAGATCGACGAGAACGGCGAGACAATGAACACGACGACACCGTTCGTCGATCAGAACCAGACCTATGGTTCGCACGCTTCCAAGCAGGTCTTCATGCGCGAATACGAGCTGGTGAACGGCCGGCCCGAAGCGACCGGCCACCTGCTCGAAGGCGTCAATGGCGGTCTTGCGACCTGGGCCGATGTAAAAGCGCAGGCACTCGACGTTCTTGGTATCGTGCTGAGCGATGCGGATGTGCTCGCGCTGCCGCTGATACGCTCCGACCCGTATGGTAACTTCATTCCCGACGAAAACGGCTATCCCCAGGTAGTCGTCGGCATCGGGGCTGATGGTATTCCCAACACCGCCGACGACGTGGTCGTCAGCGGCTCTCCAACTAATCCCGTGCACCTCCTGACCGGGATGGCGGGTGAAATCCCGCCGGAGGGTGTCCCTGAGGGAATGGCCGTCATCCCGGTGCGGACGGCTCATGCCTTCCTCGATGACATCGCCCACAACGCCGTGCCGGTATTCGACGAAGGCAATCTTGCTGCCGACGCCGACACCGATACCGGCAATGCGGTGGCGACCGGCACCCGCGGCGAAAATCTCGAGTACGACAACGAGCTGCTGGATCGCCATTTCATCACCGGCGACGGTCGCGGCAACGAGAATATCGCACTCACGGCTGTCCACCATGTGTTCCACTCCGAACACAACCGCCAGATCGATTCCAACAAGATCGAAATCCTCAAGTCGGGCGATCTCGCCTTCATCAACGAATGGCTCGATGTCGACATCACCGCACCAGAGGTGGCGGGGCTCGCGGCGCTGACCGATGCGCAGCTCGCCGCGTATGGCGAATCCCTCGACTGGGATGGCGAGCGCCTGTTCCAGATGGCGAAATTCTCCACCGAAATGCAGTACCAGCACCTCGTCTTCGAGGAGTTCGGTCGGCGTATCCAGCCGAACATCGATCCTTTCGTGTTCAACACCACGACCGACATCAACCCGGCCATCTTCGCCGAGTTCGCCCACGTCGTGTACCGCTTCGGCCACTCAATGCTGACCGAAGACGTGAACCGCATGTTCCTCAACGATGCCGGTGAGCCGGTCTTCTACGACGAGCTGGGCAACGAAACCCCGGTCACCGACCTGGAAGGCTGGGGCAACAACACCGGCCTGATCGAGGCGTTCCTTAACCCGGTCGACTATGACCTCGATGGCAATATCTCTGCCGAACAGGCCGCAGGGGCCATCTTCCGCGGTCTCAACCGCGAGCAGGGCAACCACATCGACGAATTCGTCACCGACGCCCTGCGCAACAACCTGCTTGGCCTGCCGCTCGACCTCGCCGCGATCAACATCGCCCGCGGTCGCGATACCGGAATGCCGACGCTCAACGAAGCGCGTGCCGAACTCTATGATGCAACCGGTTCGACTTTCCTTACGCCTTACGGCAGTTGGGCCGAGTTCGCCGAGGGGCTGAAGAACCCGCTTTCGGTGATCAACTTCATCGCGGCCTACGGTACGCACCAGACGATCATCGACGCTGGTGACAACGTCGACGCACGCCGCGCTGCGGCAACCGATCTGGTCCTTGGCGGCGGCGCGGTCTCGGAGGCTGATCGCCTTGCCTTCCTGAACGGTCCGGCAGCCGAAACCGGCGTCAACGATATCGACATGTGGATCGGCGGCCTTGCCGAGGCCCCGATGGCCTTCGGCGGCTTCCTTGGCTCAACCTTCAACGCCGTTTTCGAGGCACAGATGGAAGCGCTCCAGGACAACGACCGGTTCTATTACCTGTCGCGTACTCAGGGCCTCAACTTCCTCAACGAGCTCGAGAACAACGCCTTCTCGAAGATGGTCATGGCAAACACCGACATGACCGATCCGGGGCCCGACGGCATTCGCGGTACCGAGGACGATATCCTTAACTACCACAGCCACGTCGACGCCTTCACCATGGCGGACTTCCTCCTGCATGTGGATCCCACGAAGCAGATCGGACCCGATCCGCAACACGATGACGAAGTGCTGAATTCGATCGGCCAGACTTTGGTCCAGCGTGACGATCTCGCGACAGCGGAAGTGGAGGTGAACTACATCAAGTTCATCGGCGCCGACCACACGACCATCAACGGCACGGCCGGTGATGACACCATCATCGCCGGTGGCGGCGACGATGGCATCTGGGGCGGTGCAGGCAACGACCGGATCGAGGGCGGCCACGGGGTCGACCTGATCATCGCCGGTGCTGGCAATGACATCGTCACCGACAGCGGCGACTCCGACGACTTCATCAAGGGCGACGAAGGCGACGACGTTATTGCCAACTCCAACGGTCTCGACGTCCTGATGGGCGGCGACGGCAAGGATGCCTTCATCGTTGGTGTCGACACGACCGAAGTCTTCGGCGGCGAGGGTGACGACTTTATCCTTGGCGGCGAGGACGCCGACTTCCTGCTCGGCAACGAGGGCGATGACTGGATCGAAGGCGGTGGCGGTTTCGACACCACGGCCGGCGACAACTCCGAGCTCTTCTTCAACTCGACGATTATCGGTCACGACGTGATGTTCGCCGGCGACAACGAGCATGACTTCGACGCCGAATCGGGCGACGACATCATGGTCCAGGGCGTCAGCGTGATGCGCAACGAGGGCATGTATGGCTTCGACTGGGCAAGCTACCAGGGTAGCCCCGTTTCGGCCGATGCCGACATGACCGTGGGAATCTTCGTCAACGACCAAGCCAACACGCTCCGTAACCGCTTCGACGGCACCGAGGCGCTGTCCGGTTCGGATCACGACGATATCCTGCGCGGCGATGATCGCGGCTCACCGGATTTGCCTGACTTCGAACTGACGATGGTAAATCACGAGCTCACCCAGGGCGGCCTCAACCGCATCGAAGGCCTGAGGGAAGCGCTCGGGATCGCACCGCAAGGCGATGCGTCGGACGACGAAATCGTGTTCGCAGAGGGCAACGTCCTCTTCGGCGGTGGCGGCAGCGACTATATCGAAGGGCGCGGTGGCAACGACTACATCGATGGCGACATGCGCCTCCACGTCCGCATCTCGATCCTCGACGAGGCCGGCGCGAACGAAATTGCCACGGTGACGAGCCTGAAGAACGTCGTCACCATTGACGGTGTGACCCAATCGCTGGTCTCGCACCTGCTCGAGGGCAATGTCTCGCCCGGGCAGATGCATATCGTTCGCGAGCTCGTGAACGATGGCCAGGAAGGGGATCTGGATACGGCGGTCTACTATGACAACTACGCCAATTATCAGATCACTGCAGCCGAAGGCGGCGGTCTGCTGGTCACCCACATCACGCCTACGGAAGGTGTGGAGGATCCTTTCACCGGACGTTCCCGGCTCTCGGATGGCATGGATACGGTCCGCAACGTGGAATTTTTCCAGTTCGCCGACCAGACCATCAGCGTTGCATCGCTCAATCCCGATGCGACCGGAGCGGCTATCCTGAGCGACAACACGCCGACGGAAGGCCAGGTCATTTCGGCGGATGTTTCCGGCATCACTGACGCCAATGGCATCGTTTCCTCGAGCATCCAGTGGCAGGTTTCGAGCAACGGCGTCGACTGGGTCGATGTCGCTGGCGCGACCGGTCCGGACTTCACGCCGGAAGATCTTGCCGGCACCGCTTTCGGTGCGCAGGCAGGGCTCTTCCTCCGAGCCGCCTTCATGTATGAAGACGGACTGGGCTTCGACAACGTCCTTTACTCGGCGATGACGCAGCCGGTCGGCGTGAACTGGGAAGGCGACGGTCTCGTCAACTTCATCGGCACCGGTGGTGACGATATCGCGGTCGGCAGCGCTGCAGGCGAAAACCTCTGGGGCATGGAAGGCAGCGACAACCTGTCGGGCGGTGCCGGTAACGACCTGCTCAACGGCGGTGTCGGAGCCGATACCACCAGCGGCGGCCTCGGCAACGACGACCACCATGTCGACAATGCCGGAGACGTCGTGCTGGAGGCCGTTGGCGAAGGTACGAACGACCGGGTCCTGTCCTCGGCCACCTATGTCCTCAACGCTGGCGCCGAGATCGAGGTGCTGGTTGCCAAGGGCTCTGCCGATATCGACCTGACCGGTAACGAATTCGACAACGTAGTCTGGGGCAACGCCGGAGCTAACTCGGTCGATGGCGCCGATGGCAACGATAGGGTGTTCGGCCTCGCCGGTGACGATACGGTCGAAGGCGGCGATGGCGATGACGAGCTCTTCGGCGGCGCCGGGGTCGACGTTTCGGATGGCGGGTTGGGCAACGACACCCACCACATCCAGAACGCCGGCGATACGGTGATCGAAGGCGTCGGCCAGGGTGACCTGGACATCGTCCGCAGCAGCGTGAGCTGGGCGCTCACCGCAGGTGCGGAGGTCGAAGTCATGTTCGCCAAGGGTTCGGGCAACATCGACCTTGCCGGCAATGAGTTCAACAACACCATCTGGGGCAATGCCGGCATGAACGTCTTGTCGGGCCTTGAGGGAGACGACGTGCTCTTCGGGGCTGGCGCTGCCGACATGCTGTTCGGTGGTGAAGGCAACGACCAGCTGTTCGGCGGCGTCGCTGCCGACACGATGGACGGCGGGCTCGGTGACGACATCATTCACGTCAACAACGCTGGCGACGTGGTAGAGGAAGCGGTCGGCGAAGGTTTTGACCAGGTCGGGACGACGGTTAATTACGTCCTGACCGCCGGAGCCGAAGTGGAGGTGTTCTTCGCAAAGGGATCCGGCGATATCAACCTGACGGGCAATTCGCTCGCCAATTCCATCTGGGGCAACAATGGGGCGAACACCCTGCAAGGTGGCGCCGGTGACGATGTGATTGGTGGCGGTGCCGGTGACGACACGATCCGCGGCGGTCTCGGCAACGATACGCTGTATGGTGTCGATGGTAACGACCTCTTCGAACAGAGAGGCGCTCTGGATGGTCGTGACTTCGTCAATGGCGGCGCCGGCATCGATACCTGGCAACTGGTCGCAGGCGCCGGCGAGGACTATACGATCTACACCCGCGCAGAAGCACTGGCTGCGGGCATTACCGGGCTGAACATCGCGACAGAGATCGTCGTTACGTTGAATGGTTCCGATAACGCCTCGGTGATTGCAGAGCTCGACAACATCGAAGAAATCGTGGTCGACTCCCTCGATGTAGCCTCCGGTGGAGCAGCCAATGGCGGAACAACTGCCAGCGGTGCCTCGGTGACGGTGGTCGGCGACTTCACGCCAACCAGCCTCGATCTGAACACGATTACGGTCAATGGAGGGAACGGTAACGATGTGGTCGATATCACCCAGCTGACTTCGCCGCACCGGATCAAGTTCGATGCGAGCCTCGGCAGCGATCAGGTTATCGGTGATTTGCGGCCTCAGGATGTCGTCACCTTCGGAGATGATTTCGGAGTTCAGATGCGGCCTGAGAGGATTGGCGAGTTCGATCTCTTCTCGCATGAAGATGGTCGTTCGGACCTGTCCAGCCTGGTCTCGAGCTTCGTGGCCGAAGCCCGGAGTTCAAACCTCAACGCAAGCACTGCGGCGCAAGGCAGCCCGTTTGGCCAAGGCCCGGCGGAGTTCTTAAAGGACGACTTCGGGAGTGTGAAGTTCGCCCCCTTCGAAGACGGACTCTTCGAAACCTTCCTCTTCTGAGGTTGTCCAGCCGGGGTCCGGGTTTCGGCCCGGGTCCCGGTACTTCATTACCAAGGGTTGCTTCTCATCTGTCCGGATGGCGGCGCATTTTCCTTGGAGACAATCCTGGGAGTGCGAAGTCTGCCCCCTCCGAAGGTTTAAACCCTTTGGATTCTTCAATTGCCGGGATGGCTCTTCCGGAGCCCGGGTCGATCCACCCGGGCTCCGGACACTTTTAGACAATCATTTTTTCGTAAGTGCCGCCATCGCCTCGGCTAGCGGACCGCTCGGAGTTCGAGTTTCGTCACTCTCGATGCCGGTTTCTGCGCGCAAAGCGTCGGCCTCTGGACCTTCGCGATAAGGATCGATTGCAAGCGCAAGTTCTTGGGCGATCGCTTCGCCGAGATCGAAAACATCGCCCTCGTATTCGATCTGGTCGAGATCCTCAGCGGTGAGTTCGAATTCCTGATCCTCCTCGTAGTCGCCAAGCAGACCGGCCGGGACGAAATTGAGCGAGAAGGGCTCGCTTACTTCATAGGTGAGGGGATCGCGGGTGACGGCGCAGGGCTGCTCGACGGTTGCGCGGAACGTGCCAACTACCAGCACAGCATCTTCCTTCTGCGCGAAATCGACCTTGGCGGTTAGCGCCTCGATGGCAATGACGCCAAAGCGTTTTGCGAGTGCGGCGCGTTCCTGTGCCGTCGTGTCAATCTTCAACGAGCCTGCAGGAAGGGCACGCGGCTTGACGAGGCGGACGAGTTCGTTGCCATCACTCATGCGGCGATCTCCCCGCGGCGCAGAGCATCGGCATCGGTGCGTTCCAGCCGCCTGTGGAAGCGGATCATCCGTTCGGCCAGGGCGTGGGCCTCGTCTTCCTGCGCCATGGTGACGTTGCGCTTGAGTGCCTCGGCCAGCGCGGCGCGGTCCTCGTCAGCGAGCGCCGCCCGATAGCTGCCCAGCCGGCCGCCCATGCTGCTCATCAACTTGCCGATCCTCTTCCCCACGGTGGGATCGCCAATTCCGGCTTCGCGCAACTGGCCTTCCATATCCTCGACGAACAATTCGGTGACGAGCGCGGTATGCGGGGCGAGGGCTTCGTCCTCCTCCATCCGCAGCATCACGAGGCTGAGGACAAGCGTGATCATGTCGAACCGGCCCTCCACCGTGTCGGCCACGCCGCACATGCGGTACCAGTCGGGTTCGCGCGCCTGCTCGACGATGGCGTGCCACAGGGGGCGCCATTGTTCGCGCGGGTCGCTCTGAGTGCCGAAGAGGCGGGCGAAGAAGGACATGGGATAAGGCTCTCGTTTCGATCTGTTCAGCGGCAATTCAAGCCGCCATCCCCACCGCTTCGCACTTGCCACGTTGCAAGCTGGTGCGCGGCGGTTTAGGGCATCGCTCGCGCATATAGGGCGCAGCGGCCTCAAGGCCAAGCGCGCCAGGAATTACGGAGTTCGAAGCAGTTCCCATGAGGGCCACTAAAATCCTTGCCACAATGGCGCTCGTTGGCGCCGGTCTCAGCCTTGGCGCCTGCTCCTCGATCCGCGAAACACGCGGCTACGTGGTTGATTCGGTGCTCCTCAACACGGTTCAGCCGGGTATCGATAATCAGCGCAGCGTGGAGATGACGCTTGGCCGCCCGACTTTCACCAGCCAGTTTGGGGAACCGACGTGGTATTACGTGTCTTCGACGACGGGGCGGAAACCCTTCGTGCGCCCTAGTATCCGGGAGCATCAGGTACTGGCGGTGAAATTCGGTCCTGACGGCAACGTGATTTCCGCCGACCGCAGCGGTGTGGACCAGGTGGTCTACCTCACGCCCGATGGCGACAAGACGCCGACGCTCGGCCGCGAGCGTGGCTTCCTCGAAGACCTGTTCGGCAATATCGGCACGGTCGGCCAGCCGGGTCTCGGCGGCCAGCAGGGGCCGGGGCGCTAAGGCGCGCCTTGACCGCTATGCTGCGCACCCCATATCGCGCAGCATGAGTGATCAAGACAATCGCCACGGCCTCGTCCAGTGGCACGGAACCACCATCATCGGTGTGCGCAAGGGCGACCGTATCGTCGTTGCCGGAGACGGACAGGTCTCCATGGGCAACACGGTGATGAAGCCCAACGCCCGCAAGGTTCGCCGCATCGGCGAAGGCGGCAAGGTCGTGGCAGGCTTCGCCGGCGCCACGGCTGATGCCTTCACCCTGTTCGAGCGGCTGGAAAAGAAGCTGGAACAGTACAATGGCCAGCTCCTGCGCGCCGCGGTCGAGCTGACCAAGGACTGGCGCACGGACAAGTACCTGCGCAATCTGGAAGCGCTGATGATCGTCGCGGACAAGGAGAACCTCCTCGTCCTCACCGGCAATGGCGACGTGCTCGAACCCGAAGGAGGGATCACTGCCATCGGTTCAGGCGGCAATTACGCGCTCGCCGCGGCCAAGGCCATCGCCGAATACGAAGACGATCCGGAGACCATTGCCCGCAAGGCAATGAAGGTCGCCGCAGACATCTGCGTCTTCACCAATGGCAATGTGACCCTCGAAGAGGTCTGAGAGAATTCATGGACAATCTGACACCCAAGGCGATCGTCGCCGCACTGGACGAACACATCATCGGCCAGAAGGACGCCAAGCGCGCGGTCGCCGTGGCGCTTCGCAATCGCTGGCGCCGCCAGCGTCTCGACCGTGATTTGCGCGACGAGGTGACGCCCAAGAACATCCTGATGATCGGCCCCACCGGCTGCGGCAAGACCGAGATCAGCCGCCGTCTCGCCAAGCTGGCCGAGGCTCCCTTCGTGAAGGTGGAGGCGACCAAGTTCACCGAAGTCGGCTATGTCGGCCGCGACGTCGAACAGATCGCCCGCGACCTCGCCGAAGAAGCCATCCGCCTCGAAAAGGAACGCCGCCGCGAGGCCGTGCGCGACACCGCCAGTCAGGCCGCGATGGAGCGCCTGCTCAATGCGCTGGTCGGCGAGAACGCCAGCGAGGCCACCCGCGAGGCCTTTCGCGAACGCATCGTCCAGAACGCGATGAACGACACCGAAGTCGAAATAGATGTGAAGGACCACCCGCAGTCGAACATGGAAATTCCCGGCATGCCCGGCAATGTCGGCATGATCGACCTTTCCGATATGCTCGGCAAGGCGATGGGCAAATCCAACCTCAAGCGCCGCAAGCTGAAGGTCCCCGATGCGTGGGACCGGCTGGTGGAGGAAGAGGCCGAAAAGCGCATGGACCAGGACGATGTGAACCGCGTCGCGCTGGAGAATGCGGAGACTAACGGCATCGTCTTCCTCGACGAGATCGACAAGATTGCGGTGAGCGATGTGCGTGGCGGTTCGGTCAGCCGCGAAGGCGTGCAGCGCGACTTGCTGCCTCTGATCGAAGGCACGACTGTGGCCACCAAATATGGTCCGATGAAGACCGACCACGTCCTCTTCATCGCGTCGGGCGCGTTCCATGTCTCCAAGCCTTCGGACATGCTTCCCGAACTGCAGGGCCGCCTGCCCATCCGTGTCGAGCTGCGCGCGCTGACCGAGGAAGACTTCGTGCGCATCCTCACCGAAACGCGCGCCAATCTCGTGCAGCAGTACAAGGCGCTGATCGGGACCGAGGAGGTCACGCTCGACATCACCGACGATGCGATCACCGAGGTCGCGAAGATTGCCGCGCGCGTGAACGAAAGCGTCGAGAACATCGGCGCCCGGCGCCTGCAAACGGTGATGGAACGCCTGCTCGAGGACATCAGCTTCGAGGCCGAAGAGCACAAGGGCGAGACCATCACGGTCGACGCGGCCTATGTGCGCGAGCGGCTGGATGATTTGTCGGGCGATACCGACCTTAGCAAATACATCCTCTAATGGCCAGGCCGGTGCGCGACAGGGAGGCGATGATCGCCGCCATGGAACCCCGGCTCGATACGCAGGCGTGGCGCTTCGTCCTCGTGACCCCCGACACCGCGCCGCAGCTATTGGGCGCAGCCATCGGGACCTTCCGCGAGGACGAGGGTGTCACGGCCATCGTGACGTCTGGGCTGGCGCATGAACTGGGCATCGAGGGCCCGGACTTCGCACGCATCACGCTGATGGTGCATTCGGACCTAGAGGGCGTGGGACTGACGGCTGCCGTGGCAAGCGCGCTCGCAGATGCGGGGATCGCCTGCAACATGGTCGCGGCGTTTCACCACGATCATGCCTTTGTGCCTCGAGCGCGAGGAGAGGAAGCACTTCAAATGCTGCTAGGTTTGGCCGCGTCCGCGACTTGATTGGCGGGATTCGGCCCACAAAAAAAGCGGACATATTCGAACGACTGCTAACGACCCGAAAGCGGACCTTAGCAGATCAGGTTTTCTCAACGCTTCGAGCAAGAGTTTTAAACCGAGTGCCATCATCCTGACGAACGGTAATCGTCAGATTACCTCCCTTGCTGCGATTAAGGTCTTCCACCAGTCCTGTCTTGCCTTTGTGCACTCCGGCATTGCCTTGCATCTTTCGCCATTCACCACCTGCGCTTGCTCGTCAGGCATCGTGTCCTCCTACGCGCTCGATCGATTTTGTCGTCGCTTACGCGCAGAAACTAGCAGGAATGAGAGGAGATTGCATGCGAGAGACTGCTTCCCACCCGTGACCGGTTAGCTGAGCTGAACTTGAGTCAGAAGCAGACTATCGAGCGACGTCTCCGTTGCAGGCAAAGCATAAAATCCATTGGCAGGATCTGCTACAAGCTCTCGTGGACGAGCCTTAGTCTCGATGGCACTTCAATACAAACCAACGATCCTAGGTCGGCATTCGGTCACAAGGTTACTGTTCACCTAGCTTAACTGGCCAAGATTTATTCTCTAACGCGAGGCTGTCGGACTCTAATACCTGTCGTAGATCAATTCCATCCAGCGCCACTCATTGCCTATTTCATCTGGCGAGAAGTATTCGTGGATCTCACGCGAACCTTGCCGTCGTATCTCAATTCGAAGTGGTGTTTCGACGCCCTGAGTTCGGTTCGTAACGCTACCTTCGAGGACTCCGGTAGAGTCCTGCGATAGCGATCCATAAAGTAGGGCGACGCCTGTGCTCGTAGTATCCATCCAGATATACCAATGCTTGTTCAAAGACGTATCGAACCCTGTCAAGCCGCGCCCTTGGTACGGGTAATCTGATCCTGGATCACTGCTAACTACCAGTTCGAGCACCCGATTTCCGAGGACCATGCGCCTTTGCGCATTCAATCGTGTGACAATTGGTTCGGCTTCTTGCGAGGACCAGTATCGGGATTGTAGCGAAAACTCACCCTCTTGCTCGGCAAGAGCAGAGTGCTCGGATGTCAATGCTGGCGGATATTGTTCAGTCCGAGAATCTGAGGACGATCGCGCTTCAATAGATTGGTCTGCTGGCATGGCCGCAGAAAAAATCACCGCAAAAAAAGTCGCCGCTAAACGTTCAAGACCCTGCATGGGGAAGACCTCAAAAACTACTGCGAGCTTACACCAGCTTGGTGGGCCACGCTAGTTGAGGCTTCGTAGCTGCGAATTTGCTGGCCACCCGCGATTCCCGCTTTCTCCCCATCTAGGGATGCCTTCACCGAGCTAGCGCTGTGCCACGAGCGGACGGGCGGCTAACGACCCGAGATCAGTCCTTCCTATGGGGCAGCCCCAAAATATGAGAGGGCTGGCAGCTATCGGCTCTCGCTGCAAATATTGGGTTGGCGGATAGCGCCCCAGTAGTGAACGCTATCTCAGTGGAGATATTTCGCATCTCAAATACTTGTCCAGGGGCGACGCCGCTTACATCAATCCGTGGTATGCGAGCTCGATGTAAGAGGATGAAATGGGCGTTCGATTATATCTTTTTTACCTTTAACCACTAACCCGCTTTCATGGCTAACGAGGGTGAAGCTCACGCGACTCATCCGGTTTGTGATGTAGAGTCAGCACAGATCGAAGAGCGCTACCGCGGTCTGCGCAAGCAGATCCCGCTTTTGTATGTCCTAGCCGCGTCAAGCATCGTTGGACTCAGCCTTTCCACGAGCGGCGTGTTAGAATCCATGCTCGGCCTGCCGGGCCTACTGACCGCCCTAATAATTTGGCGCTTTTTCTTTTGGATCAGAGTCCAACATCATCCGATTAGGCCCGATCAGATGAAATCGCAGATCAGAACGTCTCGGTTGTTGGCGGTTGTTATTGCCGGCGGATATTCGCTTTGGGCACATTATTTGATTTGGCAGTTCCCCGATAGCTCCACCGCGATCATATTTTTTGCCAGCCTCTCGGCGATTGGATGTGCGTTCGCTCTGTCGTCCGATCCGCCAGCAGCATCGGCTCCTCTCTTCCTGCTTGGATTGCCCCTTGCAGCGGATCTCATTCTCTTTGGGAGCGGGCCGCGGCTTGGCATGGGGGTCAGTCTGCTTCTGGTTTTGTTGCTGACCTACCGGATGGTCCGCTTGCAGAACCAGAACGTGGGCGATCTTGTTTCCTCCCGTCTGAGCCTCGAGGTCGAGCGCAATCGCGCCCGCGACGCGGAACGCTCTGCTCAAAAGCAGGCCTCGACTGACCCGTTAACAGGTATCGCCAACAGGCGCGCTCTCACTCGAGCGCTGGGCGATCATACATCGAAAGAGGCGGGCGACATCGCAATCGCCTCCATCGATCTTGATGGTTTCAAGCCCATCAACGATGTCTTCGGACATGATACAGGCGACATCGCGTTAGCGTGCATTGCGACGCGTCTTGTCGAAAAATTTGGCAGTGAGAGCCTCGTGGCCCGCATGGGCGGCGATGAGTTCGCTATCCTGTGGATGGGTCCTGGAGCCCGGACGAACGCACTCAGCGCGCTTCCAGAGCTCACCGCGGCAATAAGCGAACCGCTTGAGGCCGGAGGGCGAACACTTAGAATTGGCGGGTGCGTCGGCGTCGCTATGGGAGACGGGTCTGGTCAGGAACCTAGCGCGTTGCTGAGCCAGGCCGACGCTGCTCTTTACGAGGCAAAGGCAAAGGGGAGCGGAAAATCGGCGGTCTTTTCCGACGAACTCTCTCGGAGCCACGAACGCCGGTTGGTTATCGAGACGGCAGTCAGGGACTCCACTCTGCTTTCCGAAATGGAAGTAGTCTACCAGCCCATACGAGCAGCGGAGACGGGGGACCTAGTCGCGTGCGAAGCTCTGGCGAGGTGGACAAGTCCTCTGCTCGGCGAAGTCAGCCCAAGCGAGTTTATCCCGATTGCAGAACAGATGAACATGATTTCTGCAATTACAGAACGGACGCTTGAGCTTGCAGTGTGTTGCGCTTGTGATTGGCCCGCACAGATCACGCTTTCGTTCAACGTAAGCGCGGTTTACTTGTGCTGGGAGGATGCCTCCCAAACCATCTTATCGATCATGGCGAGATCGGGCTTGCCTGCTGCTCGGATGCAGTTGGAAGTGACCGAGACCGCTGTCTTGACCGAGTTTGACGTTCCTCGACAGAACCTTGCCGCTCTGCGGTCGGCAGGCGCGCGCATTGCGCTCGATGACTTCGGTGCTGGAAATGCCTCGATCTCCTATCTGCGCGAAATGAACTTTGATGCAGTGAAGTTCGATGGATCTCTCATTGTTGATATAGCTACGGATGCTCGACGGCAAAGACTGCTGGGGGGGCTGGTCAAGCTCTGTAAATCTCTAGGTGCCGCTAGCACCGCAGAACACGTCGCGTCGGTTAAGGATCTCACAATGGTGCGAAGCTTGGGATGCGACAATGTGCAAGGCTACCTGGTAGGCCGGCCATGTGTGATGAATGGCTCCGTATTGCGCAAATTGCTAACCGAGAGGCGGGCGGCATAGCGGTCTGAGCCGATGCAGTGTCTGCTTTCCACCGCAATAGCTGCCTGTCCGCTCACGGATGTGGCGCCAGTCCGATCTCCACGCCTGTCTTGTCCGTCAGTGCGAATTTGTCGACGAGGTCGCTGCTCGCGCGGTTGAGGCCCACGACCTGCACGCTGCGGCCGTTGCGGCGCATGCGTTCAACCACCTTGTCGAGCGCGCCAATGGCCGAAATGTCCCAGAAGTGGGCCTTGCTAACGTCGATGATGACGTGGTCCGCCGGATCGGGCTGGGTGCTTTCGGGGCCCAATGCAGCTTCGAAACGCTCGACGCTGGCGTAGAAGATCTGGCCCTTGGCACGGTAGGTGGCAGTGTCGCCGTCGCGCTCGCGCACGACCTCAAACATGGTCATCACCTTGTGGGTGAAGAACACGCCCGACAGCACCACGCCTGCCAGCACGCCCAGCGCGAGATTGTGCGTAGCGACCACGACCACCACCGTCGCCAGCATGACGACGGAGGATTGCCACGGGTGCTTGGTTACGTTCGGGATCGAGTTCCACGAGAAGGTCCCGATCGACACCATGATCATGATCGCCACCAGCGCGGGCATCGGCACCTGTCCGACAAGGTCGCCGAGCACGGCGAGCAGGATCAACAGCGAAAGGCCCGCAGTAAAGGTCGACAGGCGTCCACGTCCGCCGCTGGTCACGTTGATGACCGACTGGCCGATCATCGCGCAGCCGCCCATGCCGCCGAACATCGCTGCTACGACATTGGCAACGCCCTGGCCAGCGCTCTCGCGGCGCTTGTTCGAGCCGGTGTGCGTCATGTCGTCGACGATCTGCGCGGTCAGCAGCGATTCCAATAGGCCGACGGCCGCCATGGTCGCCGAATAGGGGGCGATGATAGCCAGCGTTTCCCACGTCAGCGGCACATCGGGCAGCATGAAATAGGGCAGGCCTTCCGGCAGCTCGCCCATGTCCGACACGGTGTTGACCGGCGCGTCGAGCCAGATGGTCAGCGCCGTCAGTACGATAATCGCAATCAGCGGGCTTGGGATGGCCGTGGTGAAGCGCGGAATGATGTAAATCATCGCCAGGCCGGCGATGACCATGGCGTAGGTCATCCAGCCGATGCCTGCATTGCCCGGGTCGAGCTGCGGCAACTGCGCCATGAAGATCAAGATCGCGAGAGCATTGACGAAGCCCGTAATGACCGAGCGGCTGACGAACTGCATTAGCAAGTCGAGCCGGAGGAGGGCGGCGAGGCCCTGGAAGATGCCCATCAGGATCGTCGCGGCGAAGAGGTATTCCACCCCGTGATCGCGCACCAGCGGCACGACCACCACGGCGACTGCGGCCGTCGCGGCGCTGATCATGCCCGGACGCCCGCCGGTAAAGGCGATGACCATTGCAATCGCGACCGAGGCATAAAGGCCGACACGCGGATCGACGCCCGCGATGATCGAGAAGCCGATGGCCTCCGGAATCAAGGCGAGGGCGACGACAATGCCGGCCAGCACGTCTGCACGGATGTTGGAGAACCAGTCGCGTTTGATCGCGCCGAGGTTGGGCATGTTTTTCGTCCAGCTATATAAGGAGGGCGCGCGTTAGCACCCGGAAGGTCTGGGCGCTACCTAGCGATTGTGCAGTGCGGCACAACCCCGCAAACCCCGCATAGCTATTCGATCGCCGCTTCCTCGGCCTGCTGGCGCGCCCACATCTCGGCGTAGAGGCCGTCGTGCCGCAGCAGTTCGCCATGCGTGCCGATCTCGGCCAGCTTGCCGTGGTCAAGCACGAGGATCCGGTCGGCATCGGCAATGGTCGACAGGCGATGCGCGATGGCCAGCGTGGTACGATGAGCGCTGATTTGCTTCAGCGTGCGCAGGATGTCCTGCTCGGTCCGGCTGTCCAGGGCGCTGGTCGCCTCGTCCAGCAGAAGGATCGGCGGATCCTTCACCAGGGTGCGTGCAATGGCGACACGCTGCTTCTCGCCGCCCGAAAGCTTAAGCCCGCGCTCGCCGACTTCTGTGTCGAACCCGTCGGGCAGGCGTTTGATGAAGGGCAGGATGGACGCTGCACGCGCAGCGGCGAGGATGTCCTCGTCCTCTGCCCCCTCGCGTCCGTAGGCAATGTTGTAGCCGATGGTGTCGTTGAACAGCACGCTGTCCTGCGGGACGATACCGATATGCGCGCGCAGGCTTTCCTGCGTGACGGTAGTGATATCCTTCCCGTCTACAAGAATGCGCCCCTTCTGCGGATCGTAGAAACGGAACAGCAGCCGCGCGATGGTGCTCTTGCCCGCGCCCGAGGGCCCGACGATGGCGAGGTTGCTTCCCGCCGGGACTTCGAAGGTCAGGCCATGAAGGATGGTGCGCTCCGGCTCGTAACCGAAATGGACATGGTCGAAGGTGATAGTCGGACGTCTCACTACGAGAGCCGGCGCGCCGGGCTTGTCCTCGACCTCAACCTGCGTATCGATCAGATGGAACATCTCCGCCATGTCGACCAGCCCCTGGCGGATCGTGCGGTACACCCAACCAAGCAGGTCGAGCGGGCGGAAAAGCTGCATGAGGTAGGTGTTCACGAAAACGAGATCCCCGACGGTCAGTTCGCCGCGGCTCCAGCCCCAGACGGTGTAGGCCATCGCGCCCGCCATCAGCGCGTTGGTAATGAGGGCCTGCACGATATTGAGCATACCAAGCGAAGCATCGGACTTGATGGCCGCTTCGCTATAGGCGCGCGCGGCCTTGGCGTAGCGCGCCTCCTCGCGGTGCTCGGCCCCGAAATATTTGACTGTCTCGTAATTGAGCAGGCTGTCCACCGCGCGGCTGAGCGCCTGCCCGTCGAGATCGTTCATGTCGCGGCGAAGCTTGGTGCGCCACTCGGTGATTTGCCGGGTCACCACTATATATAGGACGACGGTGACCGCGGTGGCGGTGACCAGCCCCCATCCGAAATTGATGTAGAAGATCACGCCGACCGCGGTCAGCTCGATGATCGTGGGTGCGATGTTGAAGAGCAGGAAGTAGAGCATGGAATCGATGCTCTTGGTCCCGCGCTCGATGACCTTGGTGACCTCCCCCGTTCTTCGCGACAGGTGGAAGCGCAGCGACAGGCGGTGGAGCCGGTGGAATACGTCCTCCGCCAGCGAGCGGGTGGCTTCCTGGCCGACGCGCTCGAAGACGATATTGCGCAGATTGTCGAAAGCGGTGCCGGCAAACCGTCCCAAGCCGTAGGCAAGGACCAGCGCCATCGCGACCATTGCGGCCTCGCTCCCCGGCGTCGACATGGCATCGACGGCGTTCTTATAGGCGAAGGGGAGGGCGAGGACCGTTCCCTTCGCCAGCAGCACGAGCACAAGCGCAAAGGCGATCCGCTTGCGCAGGCCCGGATTGTCCCTGGGCCATAGATAGGGAAGAAAACGCTTCAGCGTTGCCCAGCTTTCGGCGTCCTGCCGCTGGTCGGAAGTAATCGTGTCGGGCGGCATGGACCGCTATCTGGGGTAAGCCATCCCGATTGCCAAGGTCAGCCGCCCAGACGCGTGGCGCGCTGGTTAAATCGCATCAGGCTTTCGCGTGGCATATTGCCGGGCAGGTCGAACATCACGCGTCGTGAGGCAAAATCGATTGCAATCCGCTCGAACACGCGAAGATTACCCATGCCGAGGATGAGCGCCGGCTTGTCGCCAAAGCCGAGTGCCTCGAGCGCGGGACTGTCGGCAAAACCGATGGGGATGTTCTCCAGCGCGATCTCTGCGATCTGCAGCCGCTTGCCGTAGGCGATATTTCCGTTGAGCTGGAAACCGTTGACATCGGTCGCGGTGAACTTGGCGCCTTCGCGTGCGCGCAGGCGGGACAGGAGGGCGAGGTTGCCGACGCTGTTCTGTGCGCCGGTATCGATGATGACCGCGATCTTCACCCCGTCGAGCTTGGCGTTGGTGATGATCATCTGGCCCAGCCTTTCGCGGGCGCGCACGACGATTTCGTATCCATACCGGCCGCCCGCTTGCTCCGCGTCCATCACCGTCATGCGCTGCTCGGCGAAATCGATGAGCACCCGCATGTCCTGCAAGGTATCGAGGCCGAGGATGCCATCGGCTCCGACGTGCTTGCGCTCCAGCAGCGGCGAGGTGAGCCCGCTGAGCGTACGGTCGGCAAATTCGAGGCGGTCGATGGCGATCGTGTCGACCATCCGTTTCGATCCCATCGCCACCAGAAGCGCGCGGCCGGAGGGTTCCAGCTCGAGATCCGAAGTGATGCGCGAAGTGACGACCGTTGCCTGCGCGCCGGTGTCGATGAAGAAGCGGTAGGGGCCGCGCCCATCGATGCTGACCGGCACGGTCATGCGTTCGTAACGGTCCCGGTCGAAGGCGATGTCTATGGCATCGTCTTGTGCGACGCCGGGATCCTCGCTCGTGGCAACACCTTGAGTCCCTTGCGCCGCGAGGGGGCTCAGGCTGAACAGGGTGGCGCCGGTAAGCGCGAGCACTCTTGATTTCATCGCACGTCTCCTCGAAGGCGGCGCACTCGCACAGCGGAGCGCTGCCCGTCGGTTCCTATGTAGCACAGGGTGGGGCGGGCGCCGAATTCCATAGAGGGTGCGTTGCCGCGATCAGCCTGGCGGCGGTGAACCGCGATGCACCCCAACCCGAAGGCCTTGAAGAATGCCGATCGGTCCCCATATGGAATTGCGAGAGAATTGGGCGCGAAGCCGTGCAAATCGGCGGGTTTGGTAATCGGGTCAAAAAACTTTCAAAAAAAACCCATTGACGGAATCCTTGGTCGCGCCTAGATGGCCCTCACCGACGCGGCGCTGACGGTTTCAACCGCTCCGCTGGGTTGGTCGCCATATAGATACGGACAGCCGCTCCCCCGGTTTAGATCGGGGCACATTGGTTGTCCGCTAGTTCTGTCTCTGGCGGTTCTTTGACATTGTTAGTTTTTGATGAAGGGACATGTGGGCGACGGCGCCCGGTCCGGGGACCTCAAGGCTCCGAGTACCGGTTAATTCAAGCCGATTGCCACATCCTTCCAGGCTCCACAGTCTGGTTGCGATGATGCATGTTCATTCGTATCCATTACGTTTGACAGTGCAGGTATCGGCTCCTTGAAGCTCATGCCTAGCGGGTTGGCGGTCTTCGGACTGTGCCTGCTTAGTATGTGACACAAACTTGAGAGTTTGATCCTGGCTCAGAACGAACGCTGGCGGCATGCCTAACACATGCAAGTCGAACGAACCCTTCGGGGTTAGTGGCGCACGGGTGCGTAACGCGTGGGAACCTGCCTTTAGGTTCGGAATAACTCAGAGAAATTTGAGCTAATACCGGATAATGTCTTCGGACCAAAGATTTATCGCCTTTAGATGGGCCCGCGTTAGATTAGATAGTTGGTGGGGTAATGGCCTACCAAGTCGACGATCTATAGCTGGTCTGAGAGGATGATCAGCCACACTGGGACTGAGACACGGCCCAGACTCCTACGGGAGGCAGCAGTGGGGAATATTGGACAATGGGCGAAAGCCTGATCCAGCAATGCCGCGTGAGTGATGAAGGCCTTAGGGTTGTAAAGCTCTTTTACCAGGGATGATAATGACAGTACCTGGAGATAGCTCCGGCTACTCCGTGCCAGCAGCCGCGGTAATA
>NZ_ABCG01000012.1 GCF_000181515.1 Erythrobacter sp. SD-21
CCCGCCCTTCTTTCGTGCGTTTTGAATATGGTTGAACCTAACTGACACGCGTGTAAACAAGCGCGCAGAGCCTGGCGGTCCCGCTCGAAAGGGACCGCGTGCAAGACAAGGAGAATACGCATGTCCGTAGCCGGTACTTATGACACCGTCGTCAAGAGCCCGATGGGCGACCAGAAGGGCACCTTCACCGTCGTCCCGGGTGACGATGGCAACACCTTCACCGGTTCGATGGCCGGTGGCATGGGATCGATGGACGTCAAGGACGGCAAGATTAGCGGCAACGAACTGACCTGGGCGATGGACATGACCGTCCCGATGCCGATGACGCTCAACTGCAAGGCCACCGTTGACGGCGACCAGCTGACCGGCACCGTCAACGCAGGTGCGTTCGGCGACATGGCGCTGACCGGCGAACGCCAGGGTTAAGCGCACCCAGCGAACGACGATGCAAAAGGGGCCGTCGGAGCGATCCGGCGGTCCTTTTTTCGTGTCCAAAATCACAGACTTGATAATGATGCGAATTGATGATGGCTTTGCAGCCCAACGGGTCAAGTCCTTCACCGGTACCTTACAAAAGGGCCATGGTGATCTTGAGAGGAGCTTCGTCGTGTCCAAAGCAATAACGAAACTTGCCGCCGCCTGCGCCGCTACTGGCCTCGTCGCAACGCCGGTTCTGGCGGAAAAAGCCAGCGAACTGACTTATATCAACGGGTCGCTTGGACGCGACGCCGAGGGCCAGCTTCAAGAACGCGGTTTCGCGCATATCTCCACGCACAAGAACAACATGGGCTATGTTTACAGCTATTGGTGGGATGGGGCCGACGACGATTGCGTCAGCGTCGAGGTATACAATGGCCGCGTCGAGACGATCACGGATGCGAGTGACCAAGATTGCGGTCATCACAAGGGCGATGCCGGCGCCGCCGTCGCGGCCGTCGCCGGCGCGGCGATCCTTGGCGCTTTGTTGACACACAAATCGCATCACCACGAAGACAAAAATCACTTTAGCAACAGCGATGCTGAACAGCTCTACGAGCGCGGATACAAGGATGGTCTGCACAATTACCCATTCCATAATCCGGAGAAAGAACAGGCCTATGTCGACGGTTACCATGCCGGTGTGAACGAACGCACGGCTAACGGCGATCATCACTACGGCCGCGGCGGACACGCGCAGGTTGCGCGTTTCAAAGACCTGAAAGATGCGCGCGCGGCGGGCGGGATGAGCGAGTTGGAACGCCGTGGCTTCCGTCAGGTGGACAATTTCACTTCCGGCAACACGCGCTACTCGATCCAGTGGCAGCCGCAGTCGCGCCAATGCGTGCAGGTGACGATTGCGGACGGTCGCTTTTATGACGTGCGCGACATCGGCAACCATCCGAAGTGCCGCTAAGGCCGGAGGGAGCCATGATTCCGATCCTCATCGTGGCGGGCGTTTCGGCGCTCGCCCTCTCCGCCTGCAGTGAAACGGCCGACGCGGACGCCTCTCCGGAAGGGCCGGACGCTGCCGATACGATGGTCGCGATCCCCGAGAGCCTTGCGCCTTTCGGGGAAGGCTATCCCAACGCCGGCGATCCCTGCCGCAACCTCGGGGAAAGCGCGGCGACTTCGAACTCTCTCAACGACAGCGCGGTCCTTGTCGGCTGCCCGAACGAGGCCTCCGCAGAGGCGCTGGGCGGGACGATCGTCGACACCATCGACGGCGTGCGGCTGGTCAGCGTGCCCATGGGCGATGCCAACGTCGGGATGAGCGAGAATGGGCCCATGTCGTCGAGCGATGCCATGGTTGCCGGTACGGACTACAACGCCACGGCTCCGATCAACTGCGGGTTCGGCGGATCGCCTCCGAACCAGTCCTGCAATGCCGGGGTGAAGCGCAACTGGGGTGAAGACGGCACGAACCTCGTCGAAGTTACCAAGCCCGATGGCCGCAAGCGCGCCATTTTCTTCAACGGAACCACCCTCTATGGCGCCGACGGTGCGCAGGCCGATGGTTCGGCAGGCTGGGACCTGAAGCACACGCGTGACGGGGACCGAGTGACGATCACATTCGGGCCGGAAACCTATGTGATCGTCGATGCGCTTATCGAAGGCGGCTGAGACGGTCTCGCGGCTACTGGCAAGGGGGCTGGCGGCATCGATCTTGCTGGCGCCATGCGGCCTCACGGCGCAAGAGGGGGGGCGCCAAGACGCCATGGGACTTCATCGAGTTCGAAGTGAAGAGCTGGGACTCGCCCATGGCCTCCTGGCGGATCCTCCCGAACGGAGGCGGAAGCTGGGCCGAAGCGGTGCGAGCCGACGGGGATCCGCTCAACCAGCCGGCTGCAACCGAATGGCACGAAATCGCGCCCGACAAGGCGAATTACGCCGCCCTCGTCGCCATTCTCGCCGGGCTGCCCAACCCCGCCCCGGACTTCCACGCCTGCACCAATTTCATGACCGATGCGCCCTACGGCACGCTGTGCCTGACGAAGGGCGCAACGACTACCAAGATCGCGTGGAACTCGGGCTGCATGGATGAGGAATACCGCGCCTTTCTCGACGTGCTGAAAGCCGCTGACCAGCACATGAAGGCGCTGGGAGAGGCCGCGCCGGTTTCGCGGACCGAACCGCCCGCCGGCGGCTGAGCGGCGCTCAGCGCTTCCAGAGCCAGTAGAGGATGCCCGCGTTGATTGCGGGCGCGAGAATGGCGAGCAGCGGACCGCCCAGCCCCAACCGGTCCCCCAGCAGGTTCCACGGCAAACCCAGTGGCATCAGGAACACGCCGGAGAGCGGATCGCGCTCCTGCCCGAACCAGCCGAAGCTCCCGATCGCCAACAGCGAGAGCGCCAGCGCGTAAAGCACGAGGAAAACGAGGAACACCCACTTCATATCGCAATCTCCCCTTGGCGCGCAGCCTAGGCCGGGAATGCACAAACGAAAAGGGCCGCCGGTCGACACCGACGGCCCTTCCTAAAGTCGCATTCGACGTGGCTTATTCGACCACGTCCAATTCGGCGATCAGGCCTTCCGCGCCATCGACTTTGTCCATCACCCACAGCATGTAGCGGGTGTCGACGTGGATCGTGCGCGTGGTGCGCGGGTCGAAGTCCCAGTCCGAATTGACGCTCTCGAACGTGCCGTCGAACAGCAGGCCGACCAGTTCGGCGCGGGCGTTCAAGGTGGCCGAGCCACTGTTGCCGCCGGTGCTGTCGAGATCGGACAGGAAGTTCACCGGCACAGAGCCGACTTCTTCGGAGTAATACTTGCCGTAATCCTTCTCGCGGATTTCCTTAAGCTGGCGCTCCGGAGCGTTGAACGGATCTTCGCCCGTGTCCTTCTCGGTGATGCCTTCCAGTGTGGTGAACGGAAGATAGGCCATGCCGTCCTTGGGCGATCCGCCCAGCACCGTGCCATAGGTCACACGCAGCGTGGAGTTGGCGTCGGGATAAGTCAGCAGGCCCTGGCTCGACTGCCATTCGGTGATCGCCTGCATATAGGCAGGACGCAGCGCGAGGGCACGGCCCGAGCGTGCATCCGAAGCGTCTTCGAGACCGCGCTCGTATTCATAGAGCGCGACGGCCAGCTGCATGAAGGGATCGTCCATTTCTTCAAGCTGCGCAGGCGTGGCGTCCATCAGCGAAAGGCGGGTTTCCGCATCGTCCAGCGTGGTGCCTGCGTAATAGGCGTCGAGCGTGGCCTCGAGGGCGGCATCGCTCATCCCGTCGGTCAGGCCCAGCGCGTTGTCGAAGACGGCAACGCGGTTGTCCTGGTCGAGATAGGTGTCGAGGAACAGCAACCACTGCGCCTTGTCGACGCCCGCGTCATAACGGCGGTCGAGCGCCTGCAGGCCTTGGCGGAAGAAGGTCATGTCGCGCTCCTGGAAGCCGGGCGCGCGCAGCGAGTCTTCCTTCTGCCGCTCGTGCGCAAGCCGATAGAGACGCTGGGCGGCCGACAGCAGGGCCGGACGGGTCGCGAAATTGTACCAGAAGCCCTTGCGTGCCTCGGCAGCGCTTTCCTCGGTCAGCGCCTGCAGCCCGGTGATCGCTTCGCCATAGGCGGCGCGGCTGCGGTCGGCGGCTATCCAGGCGGCAAGGTCGGCCTCGCGCTGGGCACGGCGGTCGACGAGACCCACGCGGCGTGCGCCTTCGAGCTGGCCGCGGGTGTTCTTCTCGAAATTGTTGAGACTGGCGAGCAGCGATTCATACTTCACGCGTGCATCCGAACCTTCGGGCGCCGCTTCCTCGATCGTGTCGATCCAGTCGTTGATGAGCTTGACGTAGGTCGGATAGGTCCAGCTGAAGGTGTTCTCCACCTCGGCCAGCGTGGCATAGCGCGAGGTCGAACCGGGATAGCCGGCCGCCATCACGAAATCGCCTTCCTTCAGACCCGATGCGCTCACCTTGAGGTGGTGCTCGGGCGCGTAGGGAATGTTTTCTTCCGCATAGTCCGCAGCCGAGCCGTCGGGCGCGACATAGGCGCGGTAGAATGCGAAATCGCCAGTGTGGCGCGGCCACATCCAGTTATCGATGTCGCCGCCATACTTACCGATCGAATCCGCCGGAGCGTAGACGAGGCGCACGTCGCGCACTTCGAGACGCTCGATCAGCGTGTATTCCTTGCCGCCGTAGAAGCTGGCGACCTGGCAGCGGTAACCGGCCTTGGCTTCGCACTCGGCGGTGATGTCCTTCATGCGCTGTTCGACCGTGTCGTAACGCTCGGTCGGCTCCATCGCCTCGGTGCCGGCGCGCATGCGCTGGGTCACGTCGGTGAGAGCGGTAGTGACATAGATGCGCGATCCGGGCGCAGCGGGCAGTTCGTCGCCCTTGGCTTTCGCGAGGAAGCCGTTTTCGAGGTAATTGTTCTCGGCGGTCGAATTGTACTGCACCGAACCGCGCGCGCAGTGGTGGTTGGTGACCACGAGGCCTTCGGGCGAGACGAAACTGGCCGAACAGCCGCCCAGCGAGACGATGGCGCCCATTGGGAAACCGGTGAGATCGCTCAGCGCTTCGGGATCGAGTTCGAGACCGGTAGCGCGCAGGTCCTCGGCGATTTCGGGAAGCTGCTGCGGCGTGAACATGCCCTCCTTGGCGGCAAGCGGCGCGGATGCGGCGCACGCCAGCAGGGCGGCGAGAGTAGCGGATTTACGCATAGTGTAAGATGACCCCTTCCAGATGGCGCGAATAGGATTGCGCACAGCGACGGGCTAAGCAGGAATCCGCCGCCGATCAAGCGAGGAGCATGTCGTTGGTCGAGCGGGTAAGTAGCCTGCCTACTGGAAACGGACCTTATTTGAAGCGCGCGTTGTCCATCATGGCGCGCACGCCGGCGATGTAGCGGTCGAAATAGTGAAGGCGCGGCGCTTCGAAGCTGATGAGGTAGAGCTTCTCGTCGATGATCGCGACGCGCGCCTCGCCCAGCCGCGCGACATTGTCCCCGCCGGTGTAGCTGTAGCGCAAATGCACGCCGGGATAGCCGGCCAGCGTCGCAGGCGTGACCTCGACGATCTCGAATAGCGATCCGCCCAGCACGATATTGGCGGTGTCCTCGTACCACTCGACGAGATCGGTGGGCAGCATGTCCTTGTCGAATTCCGGCAGGGGATTGCGCTTGCCCTGGCGGCGCTTGAACAGCGTCTCGCCGTCCTTGATCTTCGCGTAGAAGGTGAGTTCGGACAGGGCGATTCCGTCCTGCGTCCACACCTCGCTGCGGCTGCTGGGACGTTCGGTCGCGCGGTTCCATTCCTCCGGCGCGGTGACCACGAGCGTGCTGCGCGCGACCTTGCGCGTCTCGCCCTGGTCGACGAGCCGCCATGCGGCAGCCGCAGGCACGGGAGCAAGCGCGGCGGCGAGCGCCATCGGCGCGGCCAATTTCAGATAGGTCTTCACGAGGCAGCCTCCCCGGCCATGGATGCGAGCAGCGCCGCGTCGGGCGCTTCGGGGCGCAGCTCGAGGTAGCTGCGCAGCGCCGCCTGACCTTCGGGCTTCTGGCCCGCGCGCATCAGCGACAGGCCGAGCCCGCGCCAGCTTTCCGCCGGGAATTCCCCGGTCGCGATTGCCTGGCGATAGAAGTCCGCGGCCTGCGCGAAATCACCGTCTTCGGCGCGAGCGCGATAGAGCTCTCCGCGCGCGTAGAGGAGATCGCCGGTCCAGCCGAGCGGATCGTCCCCGGCAAGCGTGGCGAGCAGATATTCCGTCCCGCCGAAATCCTTGAGCGCGATCTGGTCCTCGATCAGCTGGGCCCACCAGGGGCCGATGGCCGCGCGGTATTCTTCCGCCCCGCGATAGAGCTCGCCCGCCCCGTCGCCGGCTGCCTCGCGGGCGAGATAGGCTAGCCGCCCCATCCGGTCTGTCGAGCGCGGATGGGTGGCGAAAAGGCCGCCGTTGCGGTTCTTGTCGCTGCGATGGCCGCGCTCTTCGGCGGTGGCGTCCATTTCCGCGCCCAGCTGCGACCAGATCGCCGAGGCTGCGCGCGGATCGTATCCGGCGCGCACCAGTTCCTCGATCGAGCCGGCGTCGGCCTCGCGCTCCATGTCGCGGTTGAAATCGTAGACGCTGCCCAGCACGGCCAGCTGGGTCGCCATACCCGCCGGATAAGGAAGCCGCACGGGCACGACCGAACGCCAGCTCAGCAAATCGGTCTTGGTCCGGATCTGGCGGAAGATGCGCAGCGAATGCTGTTTTTCGAAATGGGTGAACTCGTGTCCCAGAACGGCTGCCAGCTGCGCCTCGTCGCGCATCCTGAGGAGCAGGCCCGAATAAACCAGCACCACCCCGTTGGGTGCCATGCTGGCGTTGAACTGCGGCGTGCGGAGCAGATAGAGCCGCGTCGCGGCGCAGCGCTCGTCTCCTACCGTTTGGCACAACACCGAGCGCACATAGGCGTTGAGCGCCGGCTCCTCGATCAGGAAGCGCGATTCCTTGAGGCTCTTCTCCGCCTCGTCCATTTCGTACCACAGGCCCTTTTCGAGATCGTCCTGCGGCTCGTAACCATGCGCGCTAGGCAGCGGTTTCTCCTCAGGGGTTTCGTCACCGGTCTCCTGCGCAAGGAGCGGCTGGGCGAACAGGCCGATCAGGGCGGCGCTGGCAAGAAGACGCTTCACTGGCCCTCCTCCACATCCTCGGCTGCAGGTTCATCGTCGGGAGGCAGCACGCTACCATCCTCGGCCGTCGGCGGCGGGAGCACGATGACGCGGCCTTCCGGATCCGTACCCGGCTGGCCTGCCGCCTTGCGCGGGAATTCCTCCATCAGCTGCGCCACCCGCTTCTGGGCGCCTTCGACCGTGCGTGGGTCGCCGCCCATCGAAGTATCGACATTGAGCCAGACAAGCTCGCCCGTTTCGAGGTCGACCAGGCCGGCATAGCCGACATGGACGCCCGACGGCACGAAGCCGCCGCCCAGCACCAACGCAAGGCCCTGCAGCACCTTGCGCCCGGTCGAACCATAGCTGTCGTAGGTCAGGAAGAAGAGGCCGTAATCGCCGCCTAGTTCCTTTAGCCGCGCCGCCTCCTCGCCAAGCGTCCAGTCGAACCGGTCCTTCTTGGTCGGCAGGCGATTGCCATAGGTCATCTTGTGCGCCAGCACCGAGCCCGCGACCGTGCCGAACAGGGCGGTGTACTCCTCGACCAGATCGGCCATCTCGCCTTCCTGGTCGGGCACCATGACAAGGTTCGTGCCCTGCGCCCCGTGGACATCCTCCAGCGCGGCGATGAGGTTGGCCTTTGCCGACCCGGTCCATTCCGCATTGGGTTCGTGTATCCCGCCTGTGGTCTGCGCACCCACGCGCACGCTGGGCCGGAAGACCAGGATATTCGTCTCGCCCGCGCGGATCTCGTAGCCTTCCTTGACCTCGGTCCGTTCGAGTCCGCCGAACTGCGCATGCGCCGGCTGGACGCTGACAAGTGCCATCGACATCGCGGCACCAACCGCAAGAAATCTTCGCATGAGGAGCGACCCTCCGTGAATGGGGAGCGAAAACAGTCGCATAATAAGGATGAACCGCCGCTGACACGCGACGGTTCCCCGGTTCGGCGATGCAGGCGCTCCGCAAACGCGGATTGGCTCAGCCGTCGAGCTTGGCCTTAAGCAGCTGGTTGACCACGGCGGGGTTCGCCTTGCCCTGCATGGCCTTCATCGTCTGGCCAACGAAGAAGCCGAACAGCTTGTCCTTGCCACCGCGATATTCGGCCACCTTGTCCTCGTTGGCCGCGATGATCTCGTCGATCTTCGCCTCGATCGCGCCCGTGTCGCTGACCTGCTTGAGACCGCGTTCGTCCGCGATGGCTTCGGGCTCCCCGCCCTCCTTGAGGACGATTTCGTAAATCTCCTTGGCCTGACCGCCGGAGATTTCGCCCTTGTCCTGCATGGCGAGAATGCTGGCCTGCGCCCCAGCCGTGGCGTTGGCCATGTTGGCTTCCTCGCCGAGCGACTTAACCACGCCCGGCGCGACCGAGAGCGCCCAGTTGGCGACCTGCGTAGCGACCTTGGCTTCGGGCTTGCCGATCTTGGCGGCCGTGGCGGCGAGCAGCGTTTCGAAGCGTCCGAAAATCTCGACCTCGGCCGTCAGCTCGCGCGCGTTGTAGGGCGTGAGGCCGAGCTCGTTCTCATACCGGGCGCGCTTGGCGTCGGGCAGTTCGGGAAGCGAGGCGCGGCATTCCTCGATGAAGCTGTCGTCCAGCTCCAGCGGCAGCAGGTCGGGGTCTGGGAAGTAGCGATAATCATGCGCGTCTTCCTTGGAACGCATGGTCCTCGTGGTGCCGGTGTTCGGGTCGAACAGGCGCGTTTCCTGGTCCACCGTGCCGCCGTTCTCGATCACATCGACCTGGCGGTTGGCTTCGTATTCGATAACCTGCATCACGAAGCGCACCGAATTCACGTTCTTGGTTTCGGTTCGCGTGCCGAATTCCTCGCCCGGGCGGCGGACACTGACGTTCACATCAGCCCGCATCGAGCCTTCTTCCATGTTCCCGTCGCACGATCCGACATAGCGCAGGATGCTGCGCAGCTTGCGGACATAGGCGCCCGCTTCCGCAGGGCTGCGCATGTCGGGCTTCGACACGATTTCCATCAGCGCGATGCCGGTGCGATTGAGATCGACATAGGACATGGTCGGATGTTGGTCGTGCATCAGCTTGCCCGCGTCCTGCTCGACGTGGATGCGCTCGATACCGATGACCTTGTCCTCAGCGATACCGGCCTTCTCGTCGGCCTCGATGTGCAGCGCGCCCTCGCCCACAATCGGGTGGTAGAGCTGGCTGATCTGATAGCCTTGCGGCAGATCGGCGTAGAAGTAGTTCTTGCGGTCGAACCGGCTCCACTTATTGATCTGCGCTTCGATCGCCATGCCGGTGCGCACCGCCTGGCGGATGCATTCGCGGTTAGGAACGGGCAGCATGCCCGGCATCGCCGCATCGACGAGGCTGACCTGCGTGTTCGGTTCCGCCCCGAAGGCGGTCGAGGCGCCGCTGAACAGCTTGGCGTTCGAAGTCACCTGCGCGTGGACTTCAAGGCCAATCACGACCTCCCATTCGCCCGTTGCGCCCTGGATGCGGTATTCAGTCATCGGTTTTCTCGCTTTGCGTGACAGTCACGCGCCAATCTTTCTCTTCGACCGGAGGCTCATACGGCGGAATCTGGCCATCGGGGCCGAACCGCGCCTCCCCGTGCTCCACATTGCGGGAGATGTAGAAGGCGAACGCCCCCGTCAGCACTACACCCGCAACGATGATAAGCACCATCAACACTACCACCATTTCTCCGGCTGGGCCTCGAACCCGACGCGCTGCTGGATCGCGAGGCCTGCGTTGAGCACGCCCTGCTCGTCGAACGGACGCCCGACCAGCTGCAGGCCGAGCGGCAGGCCGTCCGGATTGACCGTGGCGGGCACGCTCATCGCCGGGAGACCGGCGAGCGATGCGGGAACGGCGAAGACGTCGTTCAGATACATGGTCAGCGGGTCTTCGTTGAGCGAGCCCAGCGGGAAGCTGGCGGTCGGCGTGGTCGGCGCGAGGATCACGTCGCACTCAGCGAAAGCCTTTTCGAAGTCCTGCGCCACCAAGGTGCGAATCTTCTGCGCCTGCGTGTAATAGGCGTCGTAGAAGCCGGCGCTCAGCACATAAGTGCCGATCAGTACGCGGCGCTTCACTTCGTCGCCGAAACCGGCGGCGCGGATGGCGGCATACATGTCCTGCAGGCCAGCGCCGTCGGGCAGGTCGCGCAGCCCGTAACGCACGCCGTCATAGCGCGCGAGGTTGGACGAGGCTTCGGCAGGCGCGATGATGTAATAGGCGGGCAGCGCGTATTTCGTGTGCGGCAGCGAGACGTCGACGATTTCCGCGCCAGCGTCGCGCAGCATGGCCTTGCCCTGCTCCCAGCTGTCGAGGATCGCCTGGTCGGTGCCGTCCATCCGGTATTCGCGCGGGATGCCGATCTTTTTGCCCTTGAGGTCTGCGGACAGGGTCGCTTCCCAATTGGGCACGTCCATCTGCAGGCTGGTCGCGTCCTTCGGATCGAAACCGGCCATCGCTTCGAGCATGATCGCGCAGTCTTCGACCGAGCGCGCCATCGGGCCGGCCTGGTCGAGGCTGCTGGCAAAGGCGACGACGCCCCAGCGGCTGCAGCGGCCATAGGTCGGCTTGATGCCGCAAATGCCGGTGAAGGCGGCAGGCTGGCGGATCGAACCGCCGGTGTCGGTGCCGGTGGCGGCGGGCGCAATACGCGCAGCGACGGCGGAGGACGAACCGCCCGACGAACCGCCCGGGCTCATCGCGGCGTTGGTGCCGTCCTTCTTCCACGGCGAACTGACGTTGCCGAAGTAACTGGTTTCGTTGGACGACCCCATCGCGAACTGGTCGAGATTGAGCTTGCCGAGCATGCCCGCGCCTGCGTCCCACAGCTTCTGTGAGACGGTGCTCTCGTACTCGGGCTTGAAGCCTTCGAGGATGTGGCTGGCAGCGGTGGTTTGCACGCCCTTGGTGGCGAAGAGGTCCTTCATGCCGATGGGCACGCCGCCCATCTTGCCGAGGTCCTCACCCCTCGCGCGCTTCGCGTCCACCGCGTCGGCGGCGGTCAGCGCATGATCGGGCGTGGTGACGATAAAGGCGTTGAGTTCGGCGGCCGAAGCAACGGCCGCGTTGAAGCTTTCAGCCACTTCGCGCGCGGTAAAGTCGCCGCTGGCCACGCCGTCTCGGATGTCCTTGACACCAAGCTGAGTATAGGCGGTCATTATTCGATCACCTTGGGCACGCCGAAGAATCCGTGTTCGGCCACCGGTGCGTTGGCGAGCACATCCTCGCGGCGGCCGCCCGATGTTTCGGGGATGGCATCGACCACATCGTCGCGCAGGCGCAACGTGTTGGGGATGACCGCGGTCATCGGCTCGACGCCGGAGGTATCGACCTCGCCCAGCTGTTCGACCCAGTCGAGGATATTATTAAGTTCGGGGACCATCCGATCAAGCTCCTCGTCGCCCATCTTGATGCGGGCGAGCGAGGCGATCTTGGCTACTTCTTCGCGTGTGACTGACATGGGCAAGCGCCCTAGCCGCGCGCGGGATTCGCTTCAAGCGGCGAAAGGCAGCTTGGCCCTCTCTATTCGCCCGGAGCTTCGGCTCCGGCTTCCGGCGCGCCCGGTGCACCTTGCGCGCCCATCATCGCCTGAAGCTGCATCATGCGCGCTTCGGCTTCCTGCCGGCTCATCACCTCGACAATCTCGACTTCGAAGACGAGGTCGCTGTTCGGCGGGATCACCGAACCGGGCTGCGGGCTGTCGCCATAGGCCTGGTCGGAAGGGATTTCGATGCGGTACTTGCCGCCTTCGCGCGTCTGGAGCAGCCCGTCGAGGAAGCCGGGGATGACCGCGCCTTCCTCAATCACGAAAGGCGTGCCTTCGGGGAAGAGTTCGGGCGGCAGCGGGCTTTGCTGCGAACGGTCGAACTCCGTACCGTCGGGCAGCGTGCCGACATATTTCACGAAGGCGATATCGCCCATTTCGACCGCATCGCCTTCGCCCTCGACCAGCGTCTCGACTGACAGGCCCTTGGGCACGGCGGCCCATGCAAGGCCTGCGCCCAGCAGGATGGCGACAAGAACGCCGAGCCAGAGCTTGGTCAAGGAGCCCTTCTTGATGGGCTGAAGCGGAACGCGGGTGATCTCGGTCATGCAATTTAGGTCCTGATACGCAAAGGGCGCGGATTTCTCCGCGCCCTCATGGCTTAGCTTGTATGCTGGCGCAACGGGGTTTCCTGTTATCGGCCCGTCCGGGCGCAATACCGGCCCCCGCTTTTGCTAACGGCGCCTTACTTGATGCCGTCACGCTCCATGCGCTTGCGCTCAAGCTTGCGCGCGCGGCGAACGGCAGCAGCCTTTTCACGGGCGCGCTTTTCGCTGGGCTTCTCGTAGTGGCGACGCAGCTTCATTTCGCGATACACGCCTTCACGCTGCAGCTTCTTCTTGAGCGCGCGGAGGGCCTGGTCGACATTGTTATCGCGAACCATGATCTGCATAAACTTCAATACCTCGACTTTACGGGCCAGAGCCCGCCTCTAGCGGGGTATGCCTCCTTGAATTGGGCTTCGCCTGATAAACGAAAAACGCGCCGAATCCGTTCCGGACCGGCTCGAACGGGGGCGCACATACGGATTCGCCTGCAAAAAGGCAAGCGCCAATGGGCGGGTTTCGCAAAGCCGCGCTTGCCGCTAGAGGCGAAACCCATGTCCTCCCTCTCCCCCCTCGTTGCAACCTTGCACGTCGCCATCGGCGGCGGAGTCGGGGCGGCGCTGCGTTACCAGACCGGCCGCGCGATGACGCAGTGGCTGGGGGCGCCAATCATTTCCGCCTTTCCTTTTGCCACGCTGGCGGTCAATGCGATCGGCAGCCTGCTGATGGGCGTCCTAGCCGGATGGCTGGCGCGCCACGGCGGTGAGAGTTCCGAACAGCTGCGCCTTCTCCTTGGCGTCGGCCTGCTCGGCGGGTTCACGACGTTCAGCGCCTTCAGCCTCGAAATGGTGCTGATGATCCAGCGCGGACAGTTTCTCTTCGCATCGCTGTACGCGGTGCTTTCCTTTGCGCTCGGCATCAGCGGTCTGATGGTGGGCCTAGCCATCATGAGGATCGCCGGGTGAAGACCTCCGACGAAGTACGCAATTTCACCGTGGAGGCCGATGACGACGGCATCCGCCTCGACCGCTGGTTCAAGCGGCACCTGCCGCAGATCGGCTTCGGCACGGTCAGCAAATGGGCGCGCACCGGGCAGATCCGTGTCGACGGCAGCCGCGCCAAACCGGACGACCGGTTGGCTCAGGGCCAGCAGATCCGCGTGCCCCCGGGCGGAGACGCGCCGCACAAGAAGCCCAAGCAGAAGCGCGAGCTGACCAAGGCCGAGATCGAGCAGGCCGAGGCCATGCTGATCGAGCAGACCAAGTCGGCGCTCGTCATCAACAAGCCCCCCGGCCTCGCCACGCAGGGCGGCACCAACACCTTCAACCACGTTGACGGCCTGCTCGACGCCTATATGGAAGAGGGCGAGGAACAGCGCCCTCGCCTCGTCCACCGGCTCGACAAGGACACCTCCGGCATCCTGCTGGTGGCGCGCACGCCCGGCAGCGCGGCTTTCTTCTCCAAGCGCTTCTCGGGCCGCTCGGCCAAGAAAATCTACTGGGCGCTGGTGGTCGGCGTGCCCGATATCCGGCAAGGCGTGATCGAGGCCCCGCTCGCCAAGCAGCCCGGTTCGGGCGGCGAGAAGATGCATGTCGACCACGAAGGCGGCGCGCCTGCCAAGACGAAATATCGCGTCGTCGAAAGCGCGGGCAAGAAAGTCGCCTGGCTCGAACTGCAGCCGATGACCGGCCGCACCCACCAGTTGCGTGTGCACTGCGCGGCGATGGGCCATCCGATCGTGGGCGACGGGAAATATGGCGGCAAAGAGGCCTTCCTTACCGGCTCGGTAAGCCGCAAGATGCATCTCCACGCCCGACGCCTGATTATCGACAGTCCGGATGGCGGCAAGCTCGATGTCACCGCCGAACTGCCCGAACATTTCGCGGCAAGCATGGAGCAGATCGGCTTCGACGAAGGCGCGAGCGACGCCACTCCGATGCGCGACGATCCGCCGCCCAACACGCGCGAGGAAAAGAAGCAGAAGGCCCGTCAGCACGCCAAGAACTACCGCAAGGCCCAGCGCGGCCCGCGCCGTGCGCGCGGCGGCACGGGCGGCAAGCCCAAGGGACGCGGCGGAGCGAAGCGCACGTGAGCCGCCTCGTTGTCTTCGATTGCGACGGCACGCTCGTCGACGGGCAGGCGGCGATCTGCGACACGATGGACGAGGCCTTTGCGGCGGCAAAGCTGACCGCGCCCGATCGCAACGCGGTGCGCCGGATGGTCGGGCTCAGCCTGCCGCTGGCGTTGCGCGAACTGGCTCCGCACGCCAGCGAGGACCAGCACGCCATCGCGCTCGAAGCCTACAAGGCCGGTTACCGCGAGCGGCGGGTGACGGGCGTTCTCGAAGAACCGCTTTACGAAGGAATGGCGGCGCTGATCGAGCGGCTGGCCGCGGCCGGCTGGCTGCTGGGCGTGGCGACCGGCAAGAGCGACCGGGGCCTCCACGCCTGCCTCGACACGCATTCGATCAAGCACCACTTCGTTACCCTCCAGACCGCGGACCGCCACCCCTCCAAGCCCCATCCCGCGATGCTGAAAGAGGCGCTGGCACAAGCCGGAGTAGGCGCGGCGGAATCCGTGATGGTGGGCGACACCACATTCGACATAGAAATGGCCCGCGCCGCCAATGTCCGCGCGGTGGGCGTCGCCTGGGGCTATCACCAGCCGCACGAATTGATGGAGGCGGGCGCTGACGGCGTCGCCGAGACGATGGACCAGTTGGAGGAGATGATCCGTGGCTGAAGCCGATCCCGCAATCCGCCGTTTCTACACGATCCAGATGCTGCGCCTCGGCGGTGCGATCCTCGTCGTGGGCGCGATCCTGATACTGACCCACACGGTGGAAGCGCCCGACATCGTCGGCTATCTGCTGCTCCTCATCGGACTGGTGGACTTCTTCGTCGTCCCGATTGTCCTGTCACGCAAATGGAGCAGCCGCGCGCAATGAAGCGTTTCTACAAGGATGTCAGCACAGCAAAGACCGATCTCGGCTGGACGGTCTCGCTCGACGGGCGCCCGATCAAGACCCAAGGGGGCCAGCCGCAGGTCGTCCCGAGCGAGGCGCTGGCCGAGAAGCTCGCCGCCGAATGGAGCGGACAGGGCGAGACGATCGACCCCGCGGCCTTCCGTTTCCGCGACATGACCGATTACGCGCTCGACGTGGTGGCGCGCGACCGGGATAGCCTGGTCGAAAAATTGCTCGGCTACGCGGAGACCGATACGCTCTGCTTCCGCGCCGATCCCGAAGAGGCGCTCTATCGCCGCCAGCAGGAGGTTTGGGAGCCGATCCTCGAGGGGATGGAAGCGCGCGAGGGCGTGAAGCTCCACCGGATCAGCGGCATCCTCCACCGCCCGCAGATCGAGGGCACGCGGGCCCGCCTCGCCGCGCGGCTGGAAGGGCTCGATCCTTTCACTCTCACCGCGCTGGAACAGGTTACCTTGCTCGCCGCGTCGCTCTGCATCGGGCTGGAAGCCTTGCAGCCCGGCGCCGATGGCGAGGCTTTGTGGGATGCCGCCAACCTAGAGGAAGACTGGCAGGCCGACCTCTGGGGCCGCGACGAAGAGGCCGAAGAACGACGCGCGAAACGCAAGGGCGATTTCCTTGCGGCGATGGAATTCCACCGGGCCGCAACCGCTGGCTGAACCTGCCTAAACCCTGCCCGCGCTTTAACCCTGCGCCGCAAGCCTTTGGGCAGACCTTTACTCTATGGTCCCTCCCGTCCGAAAGGTCGATTGGGAGCGTGGACGATGGCTGTGAAGATCCTTGCGAGACTGGCTGCAATCGCGGCCGCGACTGGCTGCCTAGCGCCTGCTGCCTCGGCCACTGAAGACCGCCCATACATCTATTGCGTCGCCTCGGCCTCCAGCCCCGGCGGCAAGGCCTACTTCAGCGGCGTCCATCCCGGCACATGGGACCAGTATCCGGACGACGAGGACGCCTTCTTCCGCCATGTTTCGCAGCGCGTCGACGAAGCGGTCGAGCGCAGCACCACCTATTGCTACGCACTGGACACGTTCGACGAAGCGGGCCTCGACCGTCAGGAAGGCGTCGAGACGCTGCGCAAAGGCGGCTGGGAGCCGGTCGACCTGACCTGGCGGCCTTGATCGGCCTCGGGTTTTACCCAACCCACTCCGCAACCTGCCCGGCCACATCGTTCGCGGCCTGGTTCAGCGCCGGACCGACGCTCGACACATCGGCGGGCACACCGGGAACCACGGCTTCGAAGCGGCGGGTGACGACGGCGCTTCCCTCACCCGGGCGCACGGCGTCGAAGACCACGCGCACGCTGCCGTCGCGCGCGTCGTAGCCGAATGCGCGCAGCGTGCCGGTAAGGCGGTTCTCGGCGAGCGCGCCGGGATCGTCCCCGTCGATCACGACGCGGCTGGAGCGCGTGCGGATAGTCTCGGCCATCAGGCGGCGGAACAGGCGGGCAGGCTTTTCGACCCACACCGCGTCCTGGAGATAGGCGAGCTCGGTGTCGGTCACCTGCACCGGCACGCGGGTCACGTCGAGCGAACTGGGCGCTTGGAATTCCTGCAGCACCAGCGCCGTGCCCGCCGTGCTGGTCCCGCCCGTACCCGCAGGTGCGCTGGCGGTTGGCGTAAGGGTCAGCAGGCTTTCGGGCGGTTCGCTGCCGAAGGAAAGGCAGCCGCCCAAAAGCAGGGCAGGCGCGATAATGGCGAATTTGAAGTGCTTGATCATCGCGTCTTTCCCTCGGCTCACGGCTCGTAATCGGGCAGCGGCTGGCTGTTGAGCAAAGCGCCGGCGCCCTGCTCGTCGATCTTCTCAGTCACGTCGCGTAGCGCCTTGCTGGTGGCGCGCAGGTCGCGCAGCGTGGCTTCGGCAGCGGGCAACGTGCTTTCGGTCAGCTGCTTGGTCGCGGGCCGCGCCTCGGCCAGCACGCCCTGCAGTTCTTCCGAGGCATTCCCGGCCTGCTTCAGGGTCTGGCGCAGCTGGTCGGCCAGTGCGGCGCCTTCCTGGTTGAGCAAGCGGTCGGTCGATGCCGTCACCTGCTCGAACTGGTCGAGCGCCTCGGACGCTTCACGCAAGGTCATCTGCAATTCGGCCATGGTACTTTCGAACTGCGGGGCGGCCTGCGCAAGGTCGGCCGTCATCTGGTTAGTGTTGGCAAGGATGCCGGCGATCTCGCCCTGGTTCTCGTCATCGAGGAGCTGCGTCAGCCGCTCGGTCAGCGTTGCCAGCCGTTCGAGCAGCAGCGGTGCGTTGGAGAGCAGCGCGTTGAGGCCGCCATCCTTGGGCGGGATGATCGGAACGCCTTCGGTACACGCCGTCGTTTCGCAGGAAATCGGCGGCGCGCCGCTGCGCGCGCCGTCCAGTAGGATGGTCGAAACGCCGGTAAAGCTGCCCTGTATGGTGGCCGTGGTGCCGACGAGGATGGGCACCTCGTCCTTCACGCTGATGCGTACGCGGACGAATTCCGGGTCCTTGTCCCAAAGGACGATCTGGCTGACCTGCCCCACGGGAACACCGGCGAACGCGACCTGGCTGCCGTTGGCGAGGCCCGATACGCTTTCCTTGAAGAAGATGTCGTATTCCTTCTGCGCGCCTTCGCCCCAGCGCGCGATCCACACGATGAACAGCGCCAGCGCCGCCAGCACCGCCAGGGTAACCGCCCCCACCCAAACGTAATTCGCCCGTGTTTCCATTGGTTAGGCCTTATCCTTTGTCGCGGCTGCGTTGTCCAACGCTTTGACCGCATGGGCGGCCACCGGCATATCCATGTGCTTGCGCAGTTCGTCCAACGCCTGCGCGGTGAGCGCGGCGCGGCCACGCGGGCCGTTGAAATATTCCTGGATCCAGGGGTGATCGAGTTCCATCAGGTTCGGGACCGTATCCACCGCGATCACCCGCCGGTCCGCGATCACCGCCACCCGGTCGCAGATTTCGTGCAGAGTATCGAGGTCGTGGGTGATGAGGAACACGGTGAGGCCGAGCGTTTCCTTCAGCTCGCGCGTGAGATTGTCGAAGGCGGCCGCGCCGATCGGGTCGAGGCCCGCGGTCGGCTCATCGAGGAACAGCAGTTCGGGATCGAGTGCAAGCGCGCGGGCGAGGCCGGCGCGCTTCTTCATCCCGCCCGAAAGCTCGCTCGGATACTTGTTCACCGCGTTTTCGGGCAGGCCCGAGAGCAGCACCTTGTAGCGCGCGATTTCCTCGCGCAGTGCATCCGATATTTCCGGATAGAACTGCTTGAGTGGGACTTCGACATTCTCGCCAACGGTGAGTGTCGAGAACAGCGCGCCGCCCTGGAACAGTACGCCCCAGCGATTGCGCACGCCGATGGCATCTTCGGGCTCGGTATCGATGATCGATTTGCCTAAAACCTTCACATCGCCCGCCGTGGGCGTCTGCAGGCCGATAATCGAGCGCATGAGCACGGATTTGCCCGTTCCCGAACCGCCGACCACGCCGAGGATTTCGCCGCGGCGCACTTTCAGGTCGAGGTCCTGGTGAACGGCGTGGTCGCCAAATTTGTTCTCGAGCCCCTCGACGACGATCGGGTAATCGCCCCGGAATCGCTCGTGCCGGTCGATGCCTTCGCCTTCGTCCGCCATCAGCCCCACCCCAGTTCGGTAAAGAATACAGCGAAGAAAGCGTCCAGCACGATCACGGCAAAGATCGCCGCGACCACCGAAAGCGTCGTGCGCTTGCCGACTTCTTCCGAATTCCCTTCAACCTGCATGCCGTTGTAGCAGCCGGCCAAGCCTACGATCAGGCCGAAGACGGGCGCCTTGATGAGACCGACCCACACGTCATAGGTCGGCACGACCTCCTGAATCCGCGAGAGGAAGGTCCAGAAGGGAATTCCCAGCATCAGGTCGCCCACAACTGCGCCGCCGATAATCGCCATGCAGGAGGCGTAGAATCCCAAGAGCGGCATCATCAGCACGGCGGAGAGGATGCGCGGGATGACCAGCGCTTCCATCGGAGAAATCCCGATGGTCCGCATGGCGTCAACCTCCTCGGTCAGTTTCATCGTGCCCAGTTGCGCGGCGAAAGCGCTGCCCGAACGGCCCGCGACCATGATCGCGGTCATCAGCACGCCGAGTTCGCGCAGGGTAATGCGGCCCACGAGATTGACGGTCAGCGTTTCGGCTCCGAAGGCGGCCAGCTGCACGGCACCCTGCTGCGCGATGACGATTCCGATGAGGAAGCTCATCAATCCGATGATCGGCAAGGCGGAAACGCCGACCAGTTCGACCTGGTGGACGAGCGCTACCGTGCGGAACCGGCGCGGATTGCGGATCAGATTTCCGGCCGAAATCAGGGCCGCGCCGAGGAAGCTAATTACGCCGATGGCACCGCTGCGGGCGTTGAACATCTTCTCGCCCATGGCCTCTGGCACGCGGCTCCACACGGGGAGGCGCGGCGCGGAGAGAGCCTGTTCGCTGTCCATGCCGGTCAGCGCGCCCAGCAGGCGCGTGGCCCGCTCGCTCGCCCCGGTGATTTCCGCCCCGTGCCGGCTGGCGAGCTGGCAAGCCAGCCACGCGCCGACCGTGTCGATTTCCGAGACCTCCGACAGATCAATCCGCGCCAGCGGTTCGTCGAGGCCCCGCAGGTCCTCGTCCACTGCACCTACGGTAGACACGAGATAAGGGCCGGACAGTGCCAGCACCGAGCCCCCCTCGCCCTGTTGTAATTCGAATTCGGCCAAGCGTGTCATTCGTGCCTGCGGTATGCGGGGAAACGCCTCGCTAAACAAGCGCGTATCACTTCGAACCCCCTACGGCGTTGCATCGCACAAAATCGGCTGGCATGGGCATTTGCCATGAGCACCGAGCTATCCAAGACCTTCGACCCCGCCGAAATCGAGCAGCGCTGGTACACGCATTGGGAGGAAAACGGCCTCTTCCGTCCGGAACGGAAAGGCGCCGAGCCCTTCACCATCGTGAACCCGCCGCCGAACGTCACGGGGTCGCTGCACATCGGTCATGCGCTCGACAACACGCTGCAGGACGTGGTGATCCGCTACGAGCGCCTGCGCGGCAAGGACGCCTTGTGGGTGGTGGGCACCGATCACGCGGGCATCGCCACGCAGATGGTGGTCGAACGGCAGATGGAAGCGAAGCAGGACAAGCGCACGAATTATTCCCGCGAGGATTTCGTCGGCAAGGTCTGGGAATGGAAAGAAGAAAGCGGCGGCACGATCACGCGTCAGCTGCGCCGCCTCGGCTGCTCGATGGACTGGTCGCGCGAACAGTTCACGATGGACGAGCATTTCTCGAACGCCGTGCTCACGACCTTCGTTGACCTTTACAATGATGGCCTGATCTATCGCGACAAGCGGCTGGTGAACTGGGACCCGAAGCTCAAGACGGCGATTTCGGACCTCGAAGTCGAAACGCAGGACGTGAAGGGTGGCTTCTGGCATTTCAAATATCCGCTCGCGGACGGTGTGACGACGGCGGAAGGCAAGGACTATCTCGTGGTCGCCACCACGCGCCCCGAGACCATGCTGGCCGATATGGCCGTGGCGGTGCACCCCGATGACGAGCGTTACAAATCGGTCGTGGGCAAGGACATCCTCCAGCCGATCACCGGCCGCCGCTTCAAGGTCGTGGCCGACGAGCACGCCGATCCCGAACTGGGCTCGGGCTGCGTGAAGATCACGCCGGGTCACGACTTCAACGACTTCGACGTGGGCAAGCGCGCCGGCTTCGCTCCTGCAGAGATGCTCAACATGCTCGATGCGGAAGGCAATGTCTGCCAAACCGCCGACGGGCTGGTGCCGGAAGAATTCCTTGGCCTGCACCGCTTCAAGCGGGACGGTGTCGACGGCGCGCGCGAACTGGTTGTGGCGCGCATGAAGGAGCTTGGCTTCCTCATCCCGCACGTGACCAAGGACAAGGAAGGCAACGAAGTCCTCCACGACGCCGAACCGCGCACCATCGCGACGCCCTTCGGCGACCGCGGCGGCGTGGTGATCGAACCTTGGCTGACCGACCAGTGGTATGTCGATGCCGAAAAGCTTGCCAAAGCCCCCATCGAGGCGGTGAAGGACGGCACGATCGAGATCGTCCCGAAGAGCTGGGAGAAGACCTTCTTCAACTGGATGGAGAACATCCAGCCCTGGTGTGTGTCGCGCCAGCTCTGGTGGGGTCACCGCATTCCGGCGTGGTACGATGCCGAAGGCAAGGCCTACGTCGCCATGACCGAGGACGAGGCGCAGGCGCAGGCCGGTGACGGCGTCGCCCTCACGCGCGATGCCGACGTGCTCGACACGTGGTTCTCTTCCGCGCTCTGGCCCTTCGCCACGCTCGGCTGGCCGGACAAGACCGACCTGCTAGACAAGCACTATCCCAACGACCTGCTGATTTCCGGCTTCGACATCCTGTTCTTCTGGGATGCGCGCATGATGATGCAGGGCATGCACCTGACGGGCAAGGCACCGTGGCCGCGGCTTTACCTCCACGGGCTGGTGCGTGCCGCCGACGGGGCGAAGATGTCCAAGTCCAAGGGCAATGTCGTCGACCCGCTCGGCCTCATCGACCAGTACGGCGCCGACGCGCTGCGCTTCTTCATGTCGGCAATGGAAAGCCAGGGCCGCGACATCAAGATGGATGAGCGCCGCGTCGAGGGCTATCGCAACTTCGCAACCAAGCTCTGGAACGCCACGCGCTTCTGCCAATCGAACGGCATCGGCGCAAGCACCAGCATTGCGGCTCCGAAAGCCACGCAGGCGGTCAACAAGTGGATCATCGGCGACGTGGTCGAAACCAAGGAAGCGCTCGACGCCGCCATGGCCGATTTGCGCTTCGATGCCGCCGCAAACACCATATACCACTTCGTGTGGGACCGGTTCTGCGACTGGTATATCGAGCTCATCAAGGGCAATTTCGACGAGGAAACCAAAGCGGTTGCCGGCTGGGCGCTCGACCAGATCCTCGTCATGCTGCACCCCTTCATGCCTTTCATCACCGAGGAGCTGTGGTCGAAGCAGGGAGACCGTCCGGACTATCCGTTGATCACCGCCAAGTGGCCCGAGCCTAAGGCCGAGGTCGATGCCAAGGCAACGGCGGAGATCGACTGGCTCATCGCCCTCACCAGCGCGATCCGCACGGCGAAGAACGAGCTCGGCATCGCGCCGGGCGCAAAGCTCGAGGCCTATTGCCCCGCCCCGTCGGCGCTGGGCCGCAAGGTCGTCGAAGAGAACGCCGCCGCCATCGAACGCCTCGCGCGCCTCACGCCGGTCCACTTCGCCGAAGCGCCCGGCGGCGCGGCGATGCAGGTGGCTGCAGGCGAAGACGCTTTCATCGTCCCGCTCGAGGGCGTGATCGACATCGAGGCGGAGAAGGCGCGCCTGACCAAGGCGATGGAAGCCTCGACCAAGGGAGCCAAATCGCTGGAAGGCCGCCTCGGCAACGCCAACTTCGTCGAACGCGCCAAGCCCGAAGCAGTCGAGAAGGCCCGCGCCGACCACGCGCACCACGTGGCCGAGATCGACCGCTTGAAGGGCGCGCTCGCACGCCTAGGTTAAAGCCATGAAGCTCGATCACATGGTTGTTCTGGTGCGTTCGCTCGAAGCGAGCCTACCCTGGTACGACGCCTTGCTTGGCCTCATCGGCTTCAGCAAGACCCGCAACCACGTGTGGTCGAGCGACGATGGCCTGAGCGTCGATCTCAAACAGGCCAAACCGGCCACCTCGGACTACGAACGCTACGCTCCCGGCCTAAACCATCTCGGCTTTACGGCGCCCGACGAAGCCGCGCTCGATGCAGTCCGCGACGGGATGGCAAGGGCCGGGTTCGAAGTGCCCGACAAGCAGTATTTTGACGGCGAAACGGCCACCTTCTTCCGCGACCCCGACGGGATGCGCATCGAAGTGACTGTCTACGGCTAGGTCATGCCCCTAGTTCTCGCCACCGATGACACCGGCGGACCGGAAATCTTCGCTTCGGTGCAGGGTGAAGGGCCGAGCGTGGGGCGCCCGGTCGCCTTCATGCGGCTGTCGCGCTGCAACCTTGCCTGCGTCTGGTGCGACACCGCTTACACCTGGCATTTCGAGGGCGACAACCGCCCGCACCGCGACGGCGTGACCTTCGAGCGCAAGGCCAACCAGGTCACGCTCGACGAGGAAGAAGTCGCCGCGCGCATTACACAGCTGGGGCAGGACCGGCTCGTCATCACCGGCGGCGAGCCGCTGTTACAGGCCCAGGCGCTGGCCAAACTGCTCGATTTGCTTCCCGATATCTCGGTGGAGATCGAGACCAACGGAACCACCAAGGCCCCGCCCCGGCTCGATATCCGGATCGACCAGTTCAACGTCAGTCCGAAACTGGCGCATAGCGGCAATCCCGCCGACCTCGCCCTGCTGCCCGAACGTCTCGACGCCTACGCCACCGACCCGCGTGCCTTTTTCAAGTTCGTAATCGCCGATCCTTCGGACGTGGATGAAGTGCTGGCCCTGCGCGACCGCTACCGCTTCAGGTCCGGACACGTCTTTCTGATGCCCGAGGGTACGGACAGCGAGACGTTGCGGGCCCGTGAGAAGTGGCTCGCCGAGCTATGCCTGAAACATGGCTTTCGCATGAGCGACCGTCTGCATATCCACCTGTTCGGCGATACGCGCGGGACTTAACCCTGCGAACGCCACCGCTGGACGGTGCGCAGGACGATGTCCTCCTCGCCGCCGGGCTTGTTCCACAGTTCGACGAAGCTCGGGTCTTCCGAGGCCGGGCGCTTGATTTCCTCGAGGTTGTCGAAGCTCACCCGGATCGGGATGGCGACACCCTCGCCGCAGATGATGCACTCGCGGTTGCGCAGCGCGGGGATCGCATCGAGGAAACCGCGCGCACCTTCGGGCATGGCCGCGCGGACGAATTCCTGGTCGCGGTCGTTGTTGAGACGCATCGAGATGATCGTACCGCACTGCGACAGCACGCCTTCGGCAAGGTCGGAGGGACGCTGAGTGATGAGGCCCAGCGAGATACCGTATTTACGACCTTCCTTGGCGATACGGCCGAGGATCGTGCCGACCGAATTGCCGTCGGCGTTCTTCTCATTGGGTACGTAGCGGTGGGCTTCCTCGCAGACCAGCAGGATCGGCGTGGTCTTCTCGTCGCGGCCCCAGATCGCGAAGTCGAACACGAGGCGGCTGAGCACCGCCACCACGGTCGCGGTAATATCCGAAGGCACACCCGAGACGTCGATGATCGAGATCGGCTTGCCGTTCGACGGCATGCGGAAAATCTTCGAGATGAAGTCGGCCATCGTGTCGGCCACCAGCATGCCCGAGAACATGAACTGGTAGCGCGGGTCGCTCTTCAGCTCGTCCAGCTTGTTCTTGATGCGCATGTAGGGCGCGGAATTGGTCGCCTTGTCGAGCTTGCCCATCTGGTCCTGGATCTCGTTGGAGAGATCGGACAGCAAATAAGGAATCGGCGAATCGACGGTAATCTTGCCCATGGTCTGGGCAAGCTTGCTTTTGCTGCGCGCCTTAAGCAGGCACTTGGCGAGGATGTCGGCATCGACCTGCCGTTCATTGCCATTGCTGGTCAGGATGACCTCGCAATGCTCTTCGAAATTCATGATCCAGTACGGCATCTGTAGGTTGGAGACGTCGAGGATGACACCCGTCGTGCGGAAGGCCGCCGAATATTCGCCATGCGGGTCGATCATGACGATATGGCCTTCGGGCGCGGCCTCGCAAATGCGGTGGAGGATCAGCGCGGCGCTGGTCGATTTACCCGTACCGGTCGATCCCAGCAGCGCGAAGTGCTTGCCAAGCATGGCGTCGACATAGACGCCGGCGCGGATATCCTTGGTGGGATAGACCTTGCCGATAGTGACCGCGCTGCGGCCGTCCGAGGCATAGACCTGCTTGAGATCGGGCGTTGAAGCCGGATAGACCATCGCGCCCGGCACCGGATAGCGCGTCACACCGCGGCGGAAACCGTGCAGCTTGCCGGTCAGCTTCTCCTCGACCCCCTCGCCGAGGAAGTCGATATTGGCGAGGATGCTGCCTGCCCTGCGATCCTGTTTCTGGTTGCGCACGCTGGCGAGCAGCCAGCTGTTGCCGACGCGGATCTTGATCTGCGAACCGACCTGGCCGGCCATGGCGATCGAGGGATCGTCGTCATCGGCGCATTCGGTCAGGCGCTGGGTATCGATGGCGATCATCGAGCCGGAACCGGCGATTTCGAGCACTACGCCGATGGGCTGGAGCGCGTTGTCGCTGGCCGGAACGTCTTCTTCCGGCTCGGACTCCGGCTCGGGGGCCGCCTTGGGCGCGAGATCGGAAGGACGCGGCGGGGCTTCACCCAACTTGAGAGCGGACGGCTCGGGCTGTGCAAGCGGTGCTTCGGCTTCGACCTGCGGCTGGGCAGGTTCCGGATCGGGCTGGAAGCCGGGCTGCGCTTCGGCGTCCGGTTGCGGCTGCGGCGCCTCGGGCTGAGGCTCGACCTGCGGCCGGTGCACGTAACCCGAACGCGAGACGGCCCCGGCCTGCGCCTGTTCGCCCTCGGCCGAACGACGGATACGGTCGCGCAGGGAATTGCTGCGGCCCTCGGGCTGCTCGGCTTCCATCTGGCGAGACGGATCGTGGCTGCCGAAATTACCGTTGCCGAAAGTGTTCATCGTAAAGCCCTGGCCCTTCGCAAATCGCAGACTATTGGTCGCGAAGCCTAATGGACGAAGAAGGGTTAAGATCGGGTCAACGATAGTCGGTGAGGACGCTCTCAGAGCCGTGCGAAGAGACGGCCCGCCCCCCAGCCCATCAGGACCGAAATTAGCACCGCCATCAGACCGTAGAGCAAGCCGTAATCCTGGGAGAAATACTCCACCCGGCGCTCCATGCCGACCTTGCGCACATCCACCTCGGCAACGGCAGAGGCGATCACCCGCCCCTGCGTCACCGCGAAGGTTTCGGCGGTATAGGTGCCGGTGGTGACGTTGGATGGCAGCTCGATACGCGCCTGGTAAAGGACATTGCCGGTGATCTGCACGCCGCGCATGTCTTCCTTGTAGAGGCCCTGCCGCTGTTTGAGATCGACCAGCCCTTCGGCGAATCGCAATTGTTCGTCCGGATCGAAGCTGCCGCTTGGGGAAAGTTGGATGTAGCGTAGGCCGAATTCGTAGATCGCGGCGGTTTTCTGGTCGACGATCCGCTCGATCGGCCGCGAGGAGGCGACGGCGAAAAAGCTCGGCACCGAACGAAAATCGGTGCTGCCTGCATTGGCCCAGATGCCGAGGAAGCGCTCCTTTTCGCGCAGGCGGATCGGCTCGGCCGGCCCCTTCAGCACAACCACGATGTCGTAGCCCTGCCCGGCCCGGCCGCTGGGATCGAGGACCGCGCCGAACAGCAGCAGTTCGGTCCCTGTAAAACCCTGACGCACCTGCACTTCGTGTTGCGAGACTTCGGGCACCAGCACCGGATCGCGCTGGCCCATCAGGAAGAAGGCCGCAAAGAGGATCAGCAGCGCCCTCACAGCGGATACACCGTGTAAATTTCGTCGGGCTGGTAGAACAGGCCGAGCAGCATGCGGAACGCGATGGCGAGCACGATCGCGGCAAGCACGAGGCGCAGCACTTCCGGCTTGGCCCTCACCGCAAGCTGCGAACCGAACTGGGCGCCGGTCACCGAACCGATCAAAAGCAGGCCGACCAACACGATATCGACCGCGCGCGTCGTTAGCGAATGCATGATGGTGGTCGCGATGGTGACGAAGAGGATGTTGTAGAGGCTGGTACCGACCACGACATTCGCGCTCATTCCCAGTATGTAGAGCATGGCGGGAACGAGGATGAAGCCGCCGCCCACCCCCATCAGCATAGTCAGAATACCCACCGCGACACCGACGATGGCCGGCGCGAGCGGCGAGATGTAGAGCCCCGAACCATAGAAGCGCCAGCGCCACGGAAGGTTAGCAACCAGCGGGTGGTGCCTCCGGCGCGCCGCCTGCTTGCCCCCGGTCCCGCGAAGCAATTGAAGCGATTCCTTCGCCATCAGAATGCCGATGGAGCCGAGAAGGACGACGTAGAGCGAGTTGATGACCACGTCGATCTGGCCGATCGAACGGAAGAAGCGGAACAGCAAAGCCCCGATCCCCGCCCCGATGATGCCCCCGCCGACCATCACCGTCCCCATGCGATAATCCACACCCTTGCGCCTGCTATGCGCAAGCACGCCCGAAACGCTGGCGCCCGTGACCTGCGTCGAGGCCGAGGCGGCGGCGACGGTGGGCGGAATCCCGTAGAAAATGAGCAGCGGCGTGGTCAGGAACCCGCCACCCACGCCGAAAAGACCCGACAGGACGCCCGTGAGCGCACCCAGCGCCACGATCCACAATCCGTTCACCGACAAATTGGCGATGGGCAGGTAGACGTCCATGGACCGCCTCTATCGCGGAACGTGTTCACATAAAAGCGGCCGTTCGCGCAAATGCTTCCGCCGATGCAAGAACCAGGGTCTTGCGCGCTCCAAACCTCGGGAAACTATGCATCGGCACTTGCAACGCGCTTGGCTTTGCGAAAAAGAGCGCAGCCGACATGACCGAACGCCCATCTGCCTTCCGCCTCGTTTTTGCCCCCGTCCGCGCGCTATTCGTCAGCGATGCTTCGGCCGGCATCCTGCTCATCCTCGTGGCGATCGCCGCCATGGTCGCGGCCAATTCGCCTTTCGCGGACGAATACCAGCAACTGTTTTACGGCAAGCTGCCCTGGACCCCGATTCCCAAGCTTTACGACCTGCATCTGTGGATCAACGACGGGTTGATGGCGATTTTCTTTTTCGTCGTCGGGCTCGAAGTGAAGCGCGAATGGATCGAAGGGCAATTGAGCACTGCGCAACAGCGCAAGCTGCCGATCTTGGCCGCGGTCGCCGGAATGGCGGTACCTGCCCTCTTCTATGTCGGTGTGGTCGGCGGCGATGCCGAACTGATGCGCGGCTGGGCGATCCCGGCAGCGACCGACATTGCTTTCGCGATGGGCGTTCTCGGCCTGCTCGGCAACCGCTGCCCCGCCTCGCTCCGCCTTTTCCTGCTGACGGTGGCCATCGTCGACGATATCGGCGCTGTCGCCGTGATCGCGGCCTTCTACACCGAAGAAATCAAACTGATGTGGCTCGCCGCGTCGGCGGTCGTGTTAATCGTCATGCTGGCGATGAACCGCATGGGCGTTAGCCGCTACTGGCCCTTCATCCTCATGGCGCTCGTGCTGTGGGTATTCGTGCTGTTCAGTGGCATACACGCGACCATTGCAGGCGTCGCCGCCGCGCTGACCATCCCGATGGTGGGCAAGGACGACGAGACCATGGTCGAGACGATGGAACACAGCCTTGCTCCGTGGAGCGCCTACCTGATCGTGCCAGTGTTCGGCTTTGCCAACGCCGGTGTGCCGCTTGCCGGAATTGGCATCGAGGGTGTCCTCGCCCCGCTGCCGCTGGCGATTGCGGCCGGTCTCTTCCTCGGCAAGCAGGTGGGGATTTTCTCCGGCATCTGGCTGGCCGACAAGTCCGGCTTCGCACCGCGTCCGGACAACGCGAGCTGGCAGGAAATCTGGGGTGTCTCGATCCTGTGCGGGATCGGCTTCACGATGTCGCTGTTTATCAGCGGCCTGGCCTTTGCCGGGCAGGAGTTGCTTATCAACGAGGCCAAGATCGGCATCCTGGGCGGCTCGCTGCTTTCGGCTATCCTCGGCTTCGTAGTGCTGCGCCTGTCGACCGACCATCCGGACGACGCGCGCTCGCCCTACGTGGACTGAGCGCGCTGTCGCCCCGGCGATCCGCTTACCAGCTGCCGGTGTTCTCCATGCTCGCCCAGGGTTCCTGCGGGTCGAGATAGCCATCCTGCAACAGTTCGACGGAGATCCCGTCGGGGGAGCGCACGAAGGCCATGTGCCCGTCGCGCGGCGGGCGGTTGATCGTGTGGCCTGCTTCCATAAGCCGCTGGCAGGTCGCGTAGATATCGTCGACGCGGTAGGCGAGGTGGCCGAAGTTACGCCCGCCGTCATAGGTTTCCGGCGCGCTGCCGTCCTCGGGCGGCCAATTGTAGGTCAGTTCCAGTTCGGCGACGTCCTCCTGACCCGGCGCGGCAAGGAAGATGAGCGTGAAGCGCCCCTTCTCGCTTTCCTTGCGGCGGATTTCCTCAAGGCCGATGAGCTTGAAGAAGGCGACGGCCGCATCGGGGTCGGCGACGCGGATCATGGTGTGCAGGTAATGGGTCATGCGCCTGCAGGTAGGGAGCCGGAGCGCAAAGAAAAGGGGCGCACCTTGCGGCACGCCCCTTGGTACAGCGCCAGTGAATTCTCTAGAAACTGGCGGTGATCGTCGCGACGATGGTGTCGTCCGTGAACCCGTCGATCGCGGGGCCTTCGACCCCGACATAGGCCACGCCGACTTCGAGGATCCCCGAAGACACGCTCGCGCCAAGCGACCAGTCGAGACCGGTGTCGTCGGCCGCGCCGGCGAGGAGCGGCGGAGCAAGCGCGCCGTCGGTGTACCCAAGATGCGCCGAGAGCGAGACCGGCGTGTTTGGCACGGAAAGTCCGAGATCGGTGTAGAGATAAAGATTGTCGTCCCCGCTGAGCGAATCCTGCTCGAAAGCGTAGGCTGCACCCACGGTGGCTTCTGCCGGACCGAGGTTGAACCCGACCGAGGCATAGGGCTCCCAATAGTCGGTATCGGCGCCGGTATCGCCGGAAGGATAGGCGTAATAGAGCAGGCCGACATCGACCGTGACGCCTTCCGCGACATTGCCCGACCAGCCGCCATAAATATCGAGTTCGAGCTCGCCGAAGTCGGGGCCGCCGTCGATCGAGGACGCCCAGGTGCCCACGTAGAAACCGCTGTCATGGGCAACATCGACCCCGCCCTGAATGGCCGGATCGCCGCCCGAAAGCGAGACGCCGCGGAAGCGGTAATCGGTGGTCAGGGCAGCGTTGGCGGAAACGGAAACACCGCTGTCGTCATCCTGGGCCTGGGCCATGGACGGAGCGGCGAGGCTGGCCGCGAGCGCGGCGAGCGAGACGGCAAGCTTGCCGCGAAAGGACGTTAGCATGTTCGAACTCCTGTTGGTTCGGATTGGTGCTTCGTCCCACCTGCGTTTTCGCCGGGTCCCGCTTTATCGAAGGGCTCCTCGGTCGAAATCGAAATAAAGGTGCACGATTCGAATGATCGACGCAAGATCGCTCCATAATGCATTCGCTATCGCAGCAAAAAGCGTGACTATTGTGCAACTGCGAAGGGCGCCGCTTGGGCGCGTGTGGCTTGCCGCTTGCCGCGCCTTCGCCTAAGCGCTCGCAACCCCCTGAAAGCCCTATCGCCCAGATGTTCGATTCCATCCGCCGTATTTTCTCCGCAGGCCAGACCGCCGAACGGTCGACACGCGTGCCCGAAGGCGAGCGCTGGTATGTGATCGGCGACATACACGGCCGCCGCGATCTGCTTGAGGCGCTCAAGCTCGCGATCGAGGAAGACGACGCCGCGCTGGGCGAGGCCGAGACCACGGTCCTGTTCCTCGGCGACCTTGTCGACCGGGGTCCCGACAGCCGCGGGGTGGTTACGCTGGCGCGCAAGTGGGGCAAGGAGCGCAAGGTGCGCTACCTCGCCGGCAACCACGAGGAGATGTTCCTCCAGAGCTTCGAGGATCGCGAGGTCTTGCGCCATTTCCTCAAGCATGGCGGGCGCGAAACGGTGCTGAGTTACGGCATCGACCGAAAGACTTACAACAAGATGAAAATGGGCGAGTTGCAGGAGGCGATGAAGGCCGCCGTGCCGCAAAAGCACCGCGAGTTCCTCGCTTCCTTCGAGGACATCATCATTGCTGGCGACTATGTCTTCGCCCATGCGGGTATCAATCCGAAGCGGCCGCTGGATGACCAAAAGCAATCCGACCTGCGCTGGATCCGCGACCGCTTCCTGAAGCACGAGGAGCCGCTCAGCCACGTGGTCGTACACGGCCACACGATCTTCGAGGACATGGAACACCGTGAACACCGTATCGGTATCGATACCGGGGCCTTTCGAACCGGGCGCCTGACCGCACTCGTGCTTGAAAACATCCGCCGCCGCACGATACAGGCCATCGCCAGCGACGATGGCGCCGTGGCAATTGAAAAGAGAGACGCGTAGATGAAGATTGCAATGGTGGGTTCGGGCTATGTCGGCCTGGTGTCTGGCGCCTGTTTCGCCGATTTCGGTCACGACGTGGTCTGCATCGACAAGGACCAGTCGAAGATCGATCGCCTGCACGATGGCATCATGCCGATCTACGAGCCGGGGCTTGCCGAGCTTGTCGGATCGAACGTCGCTGCCGGGCGCCTCACTTTCACCACCAGCCTTGCCGAGGGCATCAAGGGCGCGGACGCGATCTTCATCGCCGTCGGCACGCCAAGCCGCCGCGGCGATGGCCATGCCGACCTCTCCTTCGTCTATGCCGTGGCCGAGGAGATCGGCGCGAACCTTGCCAATGACGCGGTCGTCGTGACCAAGTCGACTGTTCCCGTAGGCACGGGCGACGAAGTCGAGCGCATCCTCAAGGACAGCGGCACGACCCACAAGTTCTCCGTCGTCTCGAACCCCGAGTTCCTGCGCGAAGGCGCGGCCATCGGCGATTTCAAACGCCCTGACCGCATCGTGATCGGCGCCGAGGACGAGTTCGGCCGCGAGGTCATGAGCGCGGTTTACCGCCCGTTGTTCCTCAACGAATCCCCGATCCTTTTCACCGGTCGTCGCACCAGCGAACTGATCAAATACGCCGCCAACGCTTTCCTCGCGACGAAGATCACCTTCATCAACGAGATAGCGGACCTGTGCGAAAAGGTCGGTGCGAATGTGCAGGATGTCAGCCGCGGCATCGGCATGGACAACCGCATCGGATCGAAGTTCCTCCACGCCGGTCCTGGCTATGGCGGCTCGTGCTTCCCCAAGGACACGCTGGCGCTGCTCAAGACGGCCGAGGATTACGACAGCCCGACCCGCATCGTCGAGGCGGTGGTGAAGGTCAACGAGAGCCGCAAGCGCGCCATGGGCCGGAAGGTGCTCGACGCGCTGGGCGGTGCGGACAAGGCGCGCGGCAAGAAGGTCGCGCTCCTTGGCCTGACCTTCAAGCCCAACACCGACGACATGCGCGACAGCCCGGCCATTGCGGTGGCGCAGACGCTGACCGATGCGGGTGCGGAGGTTGCGGCCTACGATCCCGAAGGCATGGAACTGGCCCGCCCGCTGATGCCGGATGTTGCCATGGTGGATGATCCCTATGCCGCTATCGAAGGGGCCGATGTCGTCGCGATCGTCACAGAATGGGACGTCTTCCGCGCGCTCGACCTGAAACGCGTCAAGGACCTCGCCAAGGCGCCGGTCCTCGTCGACCTGCGCAATATCTACCGCCCGGACGACATGCGGGCGGCAGGATTCGAATATACGAGCATCGGCCGGGGCTGAGGTTGCCTCCCATACCGGCACAGGCTTGCAAACTGGCGCAAGCTTGCGCAGTCTGGCGGAATGGATAGGGGCGCAGCGCAAAGATTGAGGAATGGGCTGCTGACCCTCGCGGCAGGCGCGCTCGCCCTGCCGCAGATCGCGCTCGCCTGCTCGCCCACTGCGGTCATCATAATCGAAACCGACAGCGAAACCGACTGCAAGGCGCTGGCGCAGCAGGCCCGTGACCTTGCGGCAAAAGCGTCACGGGCCGAAGCCTTCAACAAGCTTGTCGATGTCGCGTGGGAACTGTCGAGCGCGTCGGATGAATGCCCGGAAGAAAGCCGCGAGGCAATCCTAGCGCTCGACAAACAGGCAGGCTCCCCGCTGGCGGATCATATTGTCGGCGCGCCGGCGGCCCACCTCCTGCGGCTGGTCTCGCAACTCGAAGACGTTCCTCCCCAGCGCTTGCTCGATATTGCGCTGCGCGATTGGCTGACGAATTCGCGCTACTCGAGAGGCATTTGCAGCCCAGGTCGATACTATTCCGTTCCACCGCAAGGATGGGAAGAGCCTCAGGCTCGCAAAGCGCTGGTCCAACCCGAAAACTGGGCGTTTGCTGTCACCCAACCGGCTGGCAACCCCATGCGAGACTACATGGTTTTCGACATCCTGCTGGATCGCCATTCGCCCCTGTTCGACATCACGAGAGCGCGCGATCTGGCTCTGCAGATGCCTGGCCTTGGTCCGCGCCTGCGTGCCGCCGCCGCAATTACCGATCCGCGTTACGCTGCGCCCGATTACGAAACCGCCGCCGAACTGCTGAAAAGATGGTCGCCCTATGTCGACAACAGCCTAAGCGACGTAGAAAACCTGCAGGCGCGCAGCCTGTGGACACGCATCTCGCAGAGCCGGCTGACAAGCGAGGATGAGAAGCTCCGCAAAGATGCATTGACGCGGCTGGTCTGGGGCGATCCGGCCGCCCGCCATAGTCCAGCATTCGACTTATTCATCGATCGCCCTGTGAACTATCGATGGATGGAGAGCGCCGACCTTGCTCCGATGGATATGCGCGCCGCCCAGCGGATTGTGGAAGATTATCCGGTCAGCGCCTTTCGAAGAGGCCACGGCGGTTCAGTGCGCATCGGGGCCTTCTATGATAAGAATGGCACCTTTGTTGCGCTGCAAGTTCTGAAGGCGGCCGAACCAGTTCTGGTGCAAGCTGCAATGCGGGGTTTTCAGCGCTACTGGCGTCCTAGGCTCACGGAATTGGATGTCGGTGCGACAGCAGGAAAACGCACGATCGTGGTTCTACCGGAAATCGAATACCGCATCGGGAAGCGAGACGATGTCGCAATTTCGCCCAAGCGTATCACAATCACCCGCGCCCCCCCCGCCAGCTACGACCTTACTGAAAGGCCTTCAGCCGAACCAGTGATGGCGGTTGGCCTTAGCCTTAAGGGCCACCACGACGGCGCCGAGCACCAGCAACCCAGCGACCAGCGTAGCCAGCGCGATGGCACCGTTCTCCTGTCCGCCTCGCATATAGATGGCGAAGAGCGCCCAGGCAAAAACCAGTGCATACCACGGATTGCCGCGGCTGCGCGCGACGGCCACAGCTGCGATCACGCCGCCGACGGCGACGATCATCGCGGTGATCATCGGGAACTGCCCCGATCCGCCCACCCCGTGGTACACGATGCTGGCGCTGATATTGACGATGCTCGCCGCGGTGAGCCATGCGGCGAGCGCGCTGAAGGTGATCGCGACGATGGTGCGCTCGGCAAGGCTAAAGGGCCGCTCGAACGCCACCAGCCGGTGCAGGATGACCAGCAGCGCGGCGAGCGAAGTCACGATGATCAGCGCGGAAATCACCGTCAGATTGGCGAACTGCGTGTAGATTGCCCACACGCCCTGCATCGACAGCGCCAGCACTGATGGCCAGCCGATCTGCGCGAGCAAGACATTGTCGCGCTGCGCGGGAAGCGCCTGCCAGATTGCATAAAACGCGCTGCCGAAGAACAGCGGCCCCCAGATGGCGAAAGCCCAGCCCGCCGGCGTGATGAGTGTGCGCACGCTATCCGAGCGGTCGCCAATCGGCTCGCCATAACCCAGTTGCGGCAGGAAGGTCGCGCCGATCTGGACGACGACGGCAAGGATAATGGCGAGGCGCTGGAAGGCGGAGCGCGGCGTGGTGCTTGTCATACCAGAGCCAATCGCCCGGCCCCGCGCCAGTTCCCCTAAGCGCGTCTTTCGGCGGGGTCCCGATAGAGCCAGCCACACAGCGACGCTGGCGGGAACCCACGCTTTCGCCACCTTCAGCGTGCCGAGGATGGTGAAGAGGAGGCCAAAGGTGGCGATTCCCTCGCCCAGCCATTGGCCGCTCCCGGTGCGCGCATTCTCCGACAATTGCCATACGGGCATGTCGAACATGAAGTGCGCCGCCCAGACGCCGAGGATGCCGCCGCCGATCTGCATCAGGACGAAACCCGCTGCCTCGGGCAAGGCGATCTCGCGGCGGATGAGAAAAGCGAGCGTCACCGCCGGGTTGAAATGCGCGCCCGACAGCGGCCCGAGCATGGCTATGAGCACGGCGAGGATCGCGCCGGTCGCCACCGAATTGGCCAGCAGCGCAACGGCGGTGTTCCCACCTGCCAGCGCCTCGCCCATGATCCCCGAACCGACGATGCCGGCGAAGAGGAAGAAGCTCCCGATCGCCTCTGCGGCAAGCCTGCGTGTCACCTTTGGCCTGTGCCTTTTTCGTCGCGCCTCGAGCGCGCGTTCGCTTGCCAAGGTTACACGCGAAAGAAAAGTGCCAGGGGGCCTGTAAGCCGGGTTCTGTTCCGCACGCGGTATGCTTCCACACCAGCCGCGCGGCGGCAGCCATTCGTCTGGGCCCTGGATTGCTCCAGGGCTCGAGCAGCCAACCCGGGCGGTCGATGCGAAACGCACCTGCTGTTGCCAGCGCGCCGCCCCTATTCGGCCTTGCTCCGGGTGGGGTTTGCCATGCGGACCGCGTTACCGAAGCCCCGGTGCGCTCTTACCGCACCCTTTCACCCTTGCCTGATCCCGTGAACGGGCCATCGGCGGTATGCTCTCTGTGGCACTTTCCCTGTGGTTGCCCACGGCGGGCGTTACCCGCCACCCTTGTTTCGTGGAGCCCGGACTTTCCTCGCAATCGAAATCACGCGGCTGCCCGGCCCCCTGGCGGGTGGGGAGATAAGCGCCATCCCTCTCATTGCCAAGCGGTTCTATTGCGATCGGACGGTCCGCAGCGCTTCGTACGAGGGATAAGGAACCGCGAAGAACCCGTTCACCGACTCCTTGTGCACCCAAGAAGGATGGAACTCCGCGTTTTTGAATAGCGATCTGCAAACTCCATTGTCGAGCTCGCTACTGCCGCTTGACTGCATTACGCCGCAACCCGACACATTTCCTTCGGGATCGATCGTGAGGGCATACAAGGCCGTGCCGTTGCCACTTTCCCGCATTCTCGTTTCGAACTCTGCATCGAAAGCGAGTTCGCGCCACCTGTCCATTTCGATAGGCAATGGCGGCATAAAGCTTCGCGCCATGCCGTCGCCGTCAGGCAGGATATAGCGAACCGACTGCGTCGTGCTATCGGCAATCGGCTTGCCCGAATGATCGCGTGCAGGTTCGTAGCGGGCGTAATCGACCATCCCGCGGCATGCGGCTTGGTCGAGAGCCTCGGATTCGCTGGTTTGCGTCACCTCGCAGGATCGGACCCGACCATCGGAGCCAATCACGATCCGCATGATCACGATGCCTTGCTCCGCATTTCGCAGCGCTGCAGCAGGATAGTCCTGCTGTATTTGGCGCGCCCATGCCACGATATCCTTCGGCATGGCCCCGCGCGCTCGGCTTTCATCCTGCGCATAAGCAGGCGTAAGACTTGCGACCAGAATTCCCGCAATAGCGGCGACCCTGGTCAAAATCATTCTTGTCCCTCTATCGTGCGTGTCCCCGGTCGCGGTCCAGCAAAAGCTGGAACAGGATCGCGCGGACCTGGCCGTCGATCACGCCGTCGATCTTTTCCGGGCGCCAGCGGCGCTGGAAGGCCTCGACCGCCTTGTGCCCATCGGAAATGTCGTAGCCGAAGCGTTCGAGGGCGAGGTAGAAACTCGCGTCGTTATCGAAGGGATCGCCGCGTTCGAGCTTGGTCGGGCGCGGCAGGCACAGGCCGTATTCGGCGAGGCGGTCCCAGGGGAAGAGCTCGCCCGGATCGATCTTGCGCGCAGGCGCGACGTCCGAATGGCCGACCACATTGGCGCGAGGGATGTCGTATTGCTTGACCATGCGCGCTACCAGCGGGACCAGCGCTTCGAACTGCGCGTCCGGAAATTCGCAATAGCCGTATTTGTGGCCCGGATGATCGAGCTCGATGCCGATGCTGGCCGAGTTCACATCCTTGATGCCGCGCCAGTAGGACACGCCCGCGTGCCAGGCGCGCTTTTCCTCGGGCACGAGGCGAACGACTTCGCCGCCCTTGCCTATCAGGTAATTGGCGGAAACCTTGGCTTCGGGATCGCACAGCCGCTCGATGGCGAAGCCCTTGTCCTCCATCTCGGTGTAATGGATCACCACCATGGTGATCGGCAGCTTGCGCTCATCATGGTTGGGCGAGAGGATCTTGCGGTCGACCAGCTCGTCCTTTGCTTCGGGAAGCCCCGCACCCAGTTCGCCGAAATCCGAGCTCATCCGATCAGCCCTTCCGCTTCGGGCAGGACCGCGCCCAGCACCAGCGTCTCGTCGGTACGCGCATACTGGAGCCCTCCGCCCGACCCTTCGGCGAGCAGGTGGATCATATGCGCGGCTGCGGTGCGGCTGGAGAGTTCGGAATGCGGCAGGCTGCCGTCTATGGCCTTGCCGATGTTGTCGTCGAACGCGACCTTGGTGCCCGTGGCGCGGACCACGATCTCGCAATTGCCGTCACGCACTTCCGCCCCGATATCGAGCGTGCCGCCGCGCACCAGCGCATCGATGGCGATCTGAGCGAAGTTCAGGAGGACCTTGACCGCCGGCTTGGCAAGATTGGCCGCCTCGATTGCCCAGTGGATCTCGATCTTGTCCTTGTCCGCCACCAGCGCATCGATCAGCGCCCTGGGTTCCTGGACATCCACACGGTCGCCGAAACCCCCGGCCGCGCCGAACGCAAGACGGAAGAACTTGAGCTTGTTGGTGGAGGTGGTCGCGCTCTGTTCGAGCAACGCGATCACGTTCTTGCGCATCTCGGGGTCGTCTTCCATCGCGAGCAGCTCGAGCCCGTTGTTGAGCGCGCCCACCGGGCTCAGCATGTCGTGGCACAGGCGCGAGCACAGCATTGCCGCAAGGTCGATCGATTTACTGTCGTCCATGTATTTCCTGTCGAAACTCGAAATTTACCGCCTTCTAGCGGGGGGAGACCTCATAGGGAAGCGGCGTGAATCCCGCATCCCCTTCGCGCCAGAATGTGACGCGTCCCGCCGCGATTATCGCCCAGACAAGCCCTTGTCCCGTCGCCATGGCCTCATCCGTGGCGGAAGGACGGGCAAGACCGTCGGGATGCGAGTGGTAGTAGCCCAGCACCTGCGGCCCGCCGGACCGCGCTGCGCGGTAGGCGTCGACCAGCGCCTGCGGGTCGATCTCGAAATGGCTTTCCGGCCGGGCATGGATATTGTCCGTCCGAATGGCGGAGGTAATCGCCCCGCCCTCGCCCAACAGGATACCGCAGCACTCGCGCGGATGCGCCCCGGCCGCGGCGGCGAGCAGCGCGTCCAACACTTGGCTTGAGACTTCCTGCGTCATCGCGCATGGCCCTAGCATGTCCTCGGCAGAAGTCCTTACCGGAACACTTTCCAGCGCGGGCCGTCTCGACAAGGCGCTGGCGGACGCGACCGGTTTGTCGCGCGAGCGGGTGAAGGGCCTGATCGCGGACGGCGTGGTGGAGATCGCTGGCAAAGCGGCGAGGTCGGCGTCCGCGAAGGTGGCGGAAGGCGAGCGCTATTTCATTGCCCTACCCCCGCCAGAGCCGCTGGAGACGGTGGCGCAGGACATCCCGCTGGATGTCGTTTTCGAGGACGCGTACCTTCTGGTGGTGAACAAGCCCGCCGGAATGGTCGTCCACCCGGCGGCCGGCAATCCCGACGGAACGCTGGTCAACGCCCTGCTGCATCACTGCGCGGGCCGGCTTTCGGGGATCAACGGCGTGGCGCGCCCCGGCATTGTCCACCGGATCGACAAGGACACGTCCGGCCTGCTGGTCGTCGCCAAGAGCGATGCCGCGCACGAGGGGCTCGCGAAGCAGTTCGCCGACCATTCGATCACCCGCCGCTATCTCGCCGCATGCGCAGGCCACCCCAATCCCCCGAGCGGCACCGTTTCGGGCCGCATCGGGCGTTCGGACCGGGATCGCAAGAAGATGGCCGTGCTTCCCGACGACAGCACGCGAGGCAAGCACGCGGTCACGCATTACGAGACGGTGCGGCGCCTGAACCACGCCGCGCTGATCGAATGTCGGCTCGAAACGGGGCGCACGCACCAGGTCCGCGTTCACTGCGCGTCAATCGGTCATGCGCTATTAGGGGACCCTGTCTATGGACGCACTCCCAAGCCGCTCCGCGCGACGCTCGAGAGCCTCGATTTCCAGCGCCAGGCGCTGCACGCGGCCCGGCTCGGATTCATTCATCCTATCAGCGGCGAAAGCTTGGATTTCTGCGCCGAATTGCCCCCCGATATGAGCGAACTCATGCGGGAACTCATCGACGAAACCGCTCGTTGATATCGATGAAAGTCGATGCAATTTTCGCGTGGGCACGCTATACGTAACGAAGTGGCCCGAACGACCGGATGCCCATTAGGGGTTCGGCGCATGAGGTCGACGCAAGAAAGGTCAGGGACTACGTGAACACTACCAGAAGTTTGAGCGTTCCGGCGCTCGGCGGCGAGCAGAGCCTCAACCGCTATCTTTCCGAAATCAAGAAATTCCCGATCCTCACGCAGGAACAGGAATACATGCTTGCCAAGCGCTATGAAGAGCATGGCGACAGCGAAGCGGCTGCGCAGCTCGTCACCTCGCACCTGCGGCTCGTGTCGAAAATCGCCATGGGCTATCGCGGCTACGGCCTGCCCGTTTCGGATCTCATTTCCGAAGGCAATGTCGGCCTGATGCAGGGCGTGAAGAAATTCGAAGCCGACCGCGGCTTCCGCCTCGCCACCTATGCGATGTGGTGGATCAAGGCGAGCATCCAGGAATATATCCTTCGCAGCTGGTCGCTCGTGAAAATGGGCACCACCGCCGCGCAGAAGAAACTGTTCTTCAACCTGCGCCGCATGAAGAAGAACCTCGATGCCTATGAGGACACCGATCTTCATCCGGACGATGTGCAGAAGATCGCGACCGATCTCGGCGTGCCCGAGCAGGAAGTGGTCAACATGAACCGCCGGATGATGATGGGCGGCGACGGGTCTCTCAACGTGCCGATGCGCAATGGCGAGGAAGGCTCGGGCGAATGGATGGACTGGCTGACGGACGATCGTCCGCTGCAGGACGAGACCGTTGCCGATGCCGAAGAAAAGGAAGTGCGCCACGAAATGCTGGGCGAGGCGATGGAAGCCTTGAACGAGCGCGAGCAGCACATCCTCACCGAACGCCGGCTGACGGAAAACCCGCAGACGCTCGAGGAACTGAGCCAGGTCTACAACGTCAGCCGCGAACGCATCCGCCAGATCGAAGTGCGAGCGTTCGAAAAGCTGCAGAAGGCGATGAAGGCCATCGCCGGCGAAAGGCTGCTGCCGGGCGTGGCCTGAAGCGCTTGAGCTGAATGAAATCGAAGAGGCCCGCGTCGATTACGACGCGGGCCTTTTTCATACCTTCAACCGGCAGAAGTCGGCGGAAGTGGCAATGTCGAGGATATCGGCAGCGAGGCGGCCCGATCCGGTCTCGAGCGGATGGACGCCGGGGTCCAGGTCTGAAAGCTGGTCGGCGGGGACGAATGCCACGGGCGAGGACACCGGTACAAGCTGCGATCCGACACCGACCTGAAGGCTAGTGAGAAGTCCGTACATCCGCCCGTCATGCGTTGCGCGGCCGAGGACTATCATGCGGTATTGCCCTGCGGTGCCGGTCATCAGATAGGCATGCCCGCTCAGGTGCGGCATCGACACGAAACCCGCCTGTTCGAAGCTCTCGTCGATCCGGTCGCTCTCAGCGAAAACGAGATGGCCCTTGCGTTCGCTCCAGCGGATCAGCGTGCGATAGGCGTATATTGCATCGGGCCGATCGAAACTGGCACGCAGCGTCAGATATTCGCCCTCGATCCATTCAACGGCCGGTCGTGCGTAGGATCCCATTTCGGGAGGAGCGAGCATGGGGGCCTGAAGGTGCGGCTCGTCCGTTTCGCGCAACGAGGAACCGAGCGCCTCTTCCAGTCTCACGATGGTAGCCAGCGTAAAGCGCCGTCTTCCGGCAAGCGCTTTCTCCAGCGTCGAAAGGCTTAGCCGCGCATTTTCGGCCAGCGTCTGCCTGGACATTCGGCGGCGCGCGATCTCTTCCCTCAGCCGCAGACCGACTGCGTGATCGTCGAAGGCTTCCTGTGTCACCGCGAGTGTCATTCTCTCTCCTTTTCCGCACGGTTCCGGACAAAACCGCACAACGCTGCACCCGTCCTCAATTTGGCTGCCACGAGTGGCCGAAACTGGCCGATCTATCCCGTGGCGGTGCGCCGTTCCCTCGATCTATCGCTTAGGCGAATCAAGATGAACGGAGACTTACATGAGACGAATCGTTGACGCTTTCGCCCCCGAACGGTTCCTCTCGGCCCTGCTGATTGTCCTGTTTTTCGCATGCCTCCTGTGGACAGGGGACGCCCGCGCCGAAGAGCCGCAGCCTCCCGAAGGTGGCCTCATGTTCGTCGGCAAGGGCAGCACGGCCCAAGTGCCCGCCATGCGCTTGGGCACCGACATCAAGGCCAAAGTCTCCGGCCAGGTCGCCCGCGTCATTGTGACTCAGGCCTTCCGCAACACCTCGGATGAATGGATGGAGGCCACCTATCTCTATCCGCTGCCCGACAATGGCGCGGTCGACACGCTCAAGATGGTGGTCGGCGAACGGATTATCATCGGCCGGATCAAACCTCGCGAGGAGGCGCGCGAGATCTACGAAGAGGCGATGGAGAGCGGCAAGAAGGCGGGCCTTGTGGAACAACACAGGCCCAACATGTTCCGCAATTCGGTCGCCAATATCGGTCCGAGCGAAACCGTGCTGGTGCAGATCGAATTCCAGGCGCCCATCGAACAGGTCGAGGGCCGCTATTCGCTGCGCCTGCCGTTGGTCGTCGGTCCACGCTACGTCCCTGCACATACGATCACGGGCAAGGCGAGCATCAGGGACGCGCGAGCGATCACCGCGCCTGTCGCCGATCCCGCAATTGCCGATGGCCTCAACCCAGTCTCGATCTCGGTCGCGCTGGCTCCCGGTTTCGAACCGACCGGTATCACAAGCCCCTATCACGCCATCGCCGTCACCCGGACCGCACGGACGGCGAGCGTCCAGCTTGCCAAGGGCGAGGTGCCGGCGAACCGCGACTTCGTGCTGCGCTGGGGAGCCGCGGACGCTGCCCCTTCGGTCGGGCTGTTCCGGCAGGCATACGAGGGCAAGGAATACGTCATGGCGACGGTCACGCCGCCCGCGGCCGCAAAGGTCGAGAAGCTTCCGCCGCGCGAATTGATCTTCGTCATCGACAACAGCGGCTCGATGTCCGGAGAATCGATGCGGGCGGCGAGCAAGAGCCTGGTCTACGCGCTCTCGACCCTGCGCCCGGAGGACCGCTTCAACATCATCCGCTTCGACCATTCGATGACCATGCTCCATCCCGACGCGGTCGCAGCCGATCGCACCAACCTCGCCAAGGCGCGCCGCTATGCCGAAAGCCTGCGCGGTCAGGGCGGGACAGACATGCTGCCCGCGCTTCGTGCTGCGCTGCGCGACCGCGATCCCGACGGGAAGCGCTTGCGGCAGATCATCTTCCTGACCGACGGCAACCTCTCCAACGAGCGCGAGATGATGTCCGAAATTTCGATCGCGCTCGGCCGCAGCCGCGTGTTCATGGTCGGCATAGGCTCGGCCCCGAACAGCCACTTGATGCGGCGCATGGCCGAGGCGGGCCGCGGCACCTTCACCCATGTCGGGCAGGATGCGGAGGCGGTCAGCGAAATGCGTCGGATGCTGAACCGGCTAGCAAAGCCGGTCGTAACCGGCCTTTCGGTAAGGGTCGAAGGTTCGGACCTCGAACTTACACCGGCGGTTTTGCCCGACCTCTACGCGGGAGAGCCGCTGGTCCTGCGTGGCCGGACGGAAAGTCTTAAGGGCGAGATTGAGGTATCGGGCCTGATCGGTGGCAAGCGCTGGCGCATCGCGCTCGACCTCGACAGCGCGAAGGACAGCCCATCGATCGCCCGCCTCTGGGCGCGGCGGAAAATCTCCGACATCGAGGCGCAGCGCTGGTCCTACCAGATCGACGGCGTGGAAGCGGACAAGCAGGTCGAGGCTCTTGGGATGGCGTTCCACATCGTCACCGACCTCACCAGCCTCGTCGCGGTCGACGAGACGCCCTCGCGCCCCGAGGGCCAGCGGCTGACCCGTGAGGAATTGCCGTTGCTGCTGCCCGCAGGCTGGGATTTCGACCACCTCTTCGGTCATCAGAATACGGCCCGTCGCGCTGCGCCCGACACGGCAAGTGTGGAGCAGGAGCAGATCGACCTGCCGCGAGGCTCGCTCGATTACCGAAACGCACTGTTTCAGGGCCTTGCGCTAATGATGGTCGGCCTTTTGCTGCTGCTGTGGCGGCGCAGGCTGCGGTTCGCATGATTGGAAACGCTTCCCCCGAAGCGGGAGGGCGCG
>NZ_ABCG01000011.1 GCF_000181515.1 Erythrobacter sp. SD-21
ACCGCGATTCCCGCCAGCGCCGCGGTTTCGCCGCGCAGGATGCGCGGGCCGAGGCTGATGGGACGGGCGGCGGGATGGGCGCGGATAGCGGCGCGCTCGGCATCGTCGAAGCCGCCTTCGGGACCGGTGAGCAGCGCGGCAGGGCCGTCGGCATAGCAGAACGCGTCGGCCGCCGGTTCGCCCCCTTCCTCGTCGGCGAAGAACAGGATGCGGTCTTCCGGCCAGTCGCGTAGCAAAGCGTCGAGCTTCACCGGTTCGGCGACTTGGGGGAGCGCCGTGCGCGCGCATTGTTCGGCGGCCTCTGTGACGATGGTGGAGGCGCGTTCGCCGTTGAGCTTGTCCGCCACGCAGCGCCGGGTGATCACCGGATGGATCGCCGCCACGCCCAGCTCTGTCGATTTTTCGAGGACCACGTCGAAACGGTCTTTCTTGAGCAGCGCGGGGCAGAGCCAGAAATCGGGCACCTCCTCGCGCGGGCGAAGATGGTCCTCGACCTTCAGCTCGACCCGGCGCTTGCCGGCCTCGGTCACGCGGGCGATCCATTCGCCCGTGACATCGTCGCACAGGATCACCGCATCGCCTTTGCCCACGCGCATGACGCGAGCGAGGTAGTTCGCCTGATTGCCTTCGATGCAGACGATGCGCCCGGTGCCGAGTTCATCGGAAACGAAAAGGCGGGGGGCGCTCTTGGGCGGCCATGCGGGAGTTGCTGCCATGGCTTTGCAGGTGGCACGTGCGCTTGTAGGGAGCAAGCCATGAGCGACACCGCGCCTGCAGATATCGTCCCCGATACAGAACATCGCGGCCTTGTGGCGCGCCTGCCGCGGCTGCCGCGCGACCTTGCGCAGCTCGCCCGGTTCGACCGGCCGATCGGCTGGTGGCTATTGTTCTGGCCCTGCATGTGGGGCGTATGGCTTGCTGGCGCGGGCTGGCAGTGGGCGCTCCTTGGCTGGCTGCTGCTCGGCAGCGTGGCCATGCGCGGTGCAGGCTGCGTCTACAACGACATCGTCGATGCGAAGCTGGACCGGCAAGTGGCGCGCACCGCCAGCCGCCCGGTGGCGAGCGGGCGCGTGTCGAAGAAGATGGCGTGGGGATGGCTCCTTGCGCTGTGCCTCGCCGGGCTGGTGGTGCTGCTCCAGCTGCGCCTCCTCGCGCAGATGGTCGCGCTCGGGAGCCTTGCGCTGGTCGCCGCCTATCCTTTTATGAAGCGGATCACGTGGTGGCCGCAGGCGTGGCTGGGCATGGTCTTCACATGGGGCCTGCTGGTCGGCTGGACCCAGCTGCGCGCCGACAATTGGGACGCGCTCGCCGCGATGTACGCAGGCGCGGCGCTGTGGGTGATCGGCTACGACACGATCTACGCCATGCAGGACCGGGAGGACGACGCGCTGGTCGGCATCCGCTCCTCCGCGCTGCGCATGGGTGGCCATGTGAAGGGCGGAGTGGCGCTGTTCTACACCGGAGCCGTCGCGCTCTGGGCGCTCGCCTTCTGGCTCTACCGCGCCGACTGGATCGCGCTGCTGGCGCTGCTTCCGGCGGCGGGCCACCTTGCATGGCAGGTCGCCACGCTGGATGGCGAGGATGCCGGCAATCCGCTCGCGCGCTTCCGCTCCAACCGCTGGACCGGCGCGCTGGTGGCCGCCGCCTGCTTCGTCGTGGGGAACGCCTGAGCCTCCGTTCGTGCTGAGCTTGTCGAAGCACCGCACTTTCTTCTAGCGTTGGTCCGCAAGTGAAGGACGGCCCTTCGACAAGCTCAGGGCGAACGGATTTTCCCAACTATGTGCAATCTTTACCGCATGACCAAGAACAAGGATGAGGTCGCCGCGTGGTTCGACGCGGTGAACGAGCTGGGCGGCGCGAATTTCGGCGAAGAGGTCTTCCCCGGCTATCCCGGCGCGGTGGTGGCGGAAGGCAAGCTCACCCAGATGAGCTGGGGCTTCCCGTTGGTGATGAAGGGCAAGAACGGCCAGCCGCTGAAGCCCAAGCCGGTCAACAACGCACGCACCGACAAGCTCGACAGTTTCTTCTGGCGCTACAGTTTCGAGGAACGGCGCTGCCTCATCCCCGTCACCGCATGGGCGGAGGCTGAGGGACCCAAGGGCGGAAAGACCCGCAGCTGGCTCTCGCGCCCCGATGCCGAGCTGTTCGCCGTGGCCGGCGTGTGGCGCAATTCGGACGAATGGGGCGATTGCTATTCCATGGTCATGACCGATGCGAGCGGCCTCGCCGCCGAGGTCCACAGCCGGATGCCCGTGCTGGTGGACAAGGCGGACTGGGGGACCTGGACTTCCGGTTCGCCCGAGGATGCGCGCGCGTTGTGCCGCCCGTGGGAAGGCGAGCTCGCTCTCGACCGCAGCACGGTGCCGTGGTCGGGCAAGGGGCAGGTGGGGCTGCTGTAACACCATGCGCATCGCCCTGTTCGAACCCGAAATCGCCGGGAATGTCGGCAATGTCATGCGGTTGGGCGCCTGCATGGGCGCGGGCGTGGACCTCATCGAACCGCTCGGCTTTCCGTGGGACGACCGCCGCGTGCGCCGTGCCGCGATGGACTATATCGATCATGTGGAGGTCGTGCGGCACGTAAGCTTCGAGGCCTTTCGCGCGGCAAGGGCAGGGCAGCGCCTCGTCCTGTTCACCACCCGCGCGACGCAGTCCTCCTACGACTTCGCCTATCGTCCCGACGATATCCTGCTGTTCGGCAAGGAAAGCGCCGGGGTGACCGATGCGGTGCGCGCATGTGTGGACGCGAGCGTGCGCTTGCCGATGAAGCCGGAGGTTCGCTCACTCAACCTCGCGACCAGCGCGGGTCTCGCGCTGGGCGAAGCGCTGCGCCAGACAGGGAGCCTGCCGGCTTAAGTTTTTCGGCAGGACGCATGGGCGCTGGGCTGGCGAAGAGCGGGCGGCGCAACACGATCTCATTCATAGCACACCACCTCGAATTCGATGCCGTCCCAGTCGAAGAAGTAGAAGCTCTCCGGCCCGGGCTCGTAGCTTCCATGGTTGAACGGTTCGAGCCCCTGCGCTCGCACAACTGCCTCGGCAGCGGCGAGGTCGTCGACCTGAACACCGATGTGGTTGAGCGGCACGCCCTTGGCGAAATCGCCTCGCGCGCTATCCTTTGTGTAGATCGCGAGGTAGTTGCGCTCGTCGCCGATGTGGATCGTGCGTCCACCGAGCTTTGACGGCCCTCTCCACCGTTCCTTCCAGCCGAGCAGGCTGGCGAACAGCTGGGCGCTGCGGTCGGGATCGGTGACGGTAATGTTGACGTGTTCGATAGTACCGTGCGGCATTGTGCATCTCCTGTTTGTGCCCTCGAAGATCGGGGCGCGTGGGTTGATGCACCACCCTATGCAACCTCAAGCTAAGTTGAGGTCAAACTTCAATTGCGCTATCTCAGTAATCGATGAAAGCGAACGACCTCCTTCCCATCGGCGATATCGCCCGTCGGACCGGCCTCTCGGTCTCGGCAATCCGGTTCTACGAGGAGAAGGGGCTGGTCGAGGCGCATCGTACCGGCGGCAACCAGCGCCGTTTCCTGCGCAGCGATATAAGGCGGCTGAGCTTCATCCTCATCGCGCAGAGGCTCGGTTTGTCGCTGGCGGAGATCGAGAGCGCGCTGGCCAGCCTGCCGCAGGGGCGTACGCCCACCGCCGCCGACTGGGCGAAGATCAGCAAGGAGGTCCGCCAGCGCATCGATGCGCAGATCGCGGCGCTCGAAAAAGTGCGCGACGATCTCGACGGCTGCATCGGCTGCGGGTGCCTGAGCCTAAAAGAATGCGCGCTCTACAACGCGGACGACCGCCATGGCCGTGACGGCGCCGGCCCGCGGGTCTTGCGCTGAAGAGGTGGGCTGCGCATAGGCTGCCCGATCTTCCTGAAAACCGGATCGACCGCTTGAAACCCATCCGCACTTCGCGCCTAACGCTGTGGTTCGTGCTCGCTCTTCCGGCGCTGGCACTGGGCGGGCAATGGGCCTTCACACCCGAAGCTTACGGCTACGGGCACGCTATCGCCGACAGCGGTGACTGGGCGGCGTGGCTGCTGATGGTGACGCTGGCGGTGACGCCGGTCCGCCTGCTGTTTCGCAAACAACGCTGGGCGCAGTGGCTTATGCGGCACCGGCGCGACCTGGGGGTGGCGAGCTTCGCCTATGCGGCGATCCACACGGGCGCCTATCTCTGGAAAAAGGGGGCGCTGGCCTGGAGCGGCGGCGAACTGGGGCAGGACTTCATTCTTGCCGGGTGGCTGGCCTTCGCGCTGTTCGTGCCGCTGGCGGTGACCTCGAACGATAAGTCGATGCGGACGCTCAAAAGGTCGTGGAAGGCGCTGCACCGGCTGGTCTATCCCGCCGCAGTGCTGACCTTCCTGCACTGGATCTGGTCGGCCTTCGACCCGACCACGGCGTGGATCCACGCAGGGATCCTTGCCGCGATCGAAGGTCTCAGGCTCTGGCTCCAGCGCCGTTAGAGGGTGACGTACTGGCGGAAGCGGGCAACCTCGGTTTCGTCGACATACTTGCCGATTTCGCGGTTGAATTCGTCCATGTCCGCATAGGGGCGGTATTCCATGAACTCGTGTTCCATCTTCTCGGTCATGCCGGGGATGAGCTTGATGTCGGCTTCGCTGGCGGAGTTGAGGTTGACCGGCACGAAGACCGTTTCGAGCACGGCGGAAGCTTCTTCCGCGCTCATGGTTTCCGTCAGCTTGGCGTTGAACGCGCTGACGCTATCATAGGGCTGACCAGCGACGATCGCGGCAGCGGCTTCGGCACCGAGACCAGCGGCGGCAAGCTGTTCAGCCGTCGCGGTGCTGGCGTCAAGCACGCCTTCGGTGGTCACTTCGGCTTCCGCAGTATCGGTGGCTTCGACCTCGGCGGTGGTGTCGGTTGCCTCTTCAGCCTCGCCCGAGCAGGCGGCGAGCGAAAGGGCGGTGCTGGCAAGGGCAGCGACGGCAATCAGTTTACGCATGAAATATCCTCTTATTGCGAAGTATTCGCATTAGCAGTTATGGAGGCGATGGAAAGCGGTTTCTCCACCAACGAACGGGATGGGGGGATCAATGCTCCGGCCCGAGCTCCGGATCGAGGTCGCGCGGACGGGCGAAATGGACCAGCTTGGCGCAGCCTTCCTTCAGTTGCGACCAGTCGTCGATATCGAGTTCGAACACGGCGAAGGCGGCGGTCGGGAACTTGACCTTGGCCTCGTCGAACAGGGCGTTCTCGTTGGCCGGAGAGACCAGTTCGAACAGCATGTCGCCAAGGCCCGGATTGTGGCCAGCAATGAGCAGCGTGTCCGCCTCGCCTCCCTGTTCATGGATCACGTCGAAAATCGTGTCGGTCGAGGCAAGGTAGAGCGCTTCTTCCCACTCGATCTCCGGGCCTATTTCCGCTTGTTCCAGTGTGGTCTTCACGCGCTGCGCAGGGCTGGCGACGAGTTTGTCCCACTTCACCCCGTGATCGCGGATGTGTTCGCCGATGAGCGCGGCGCCCCTGCAGCCGCGCTTGTTCAGACCCCGGTCGAAATCGCGCTTGTCGCTCTGCCCCCAGTCGGACTTGGCGTGGCGCAATAATCCCAGGATCTTCACGATTCTTCGCTCTCCGCTTCGGCCGTGTCGGCGTGAGCGCTGTCTCCAACACCCTTCGCCACGCGCTGTAAAGCTTCCGCAAGCGTCAGGCGTATGACGGGCGTGCCTTCGGGGAAGGCGGAGAGGAGGCGGCTGGGGAAGGCGGGCGAGAGGACGACGAAGTGACCGGCATCGTCCTTGCTGCGGATCAGCCGCCCGAAAGCCTGCGCCAGCCGCGCGCGGATGATGCGGTCGTCATAACGCTGGGCACCTCCCGCCGCCTCGGCCGCCGAGGCGCGGCGCGCGCGGTGGAGGATGGTGGGGCGCGGCCAGGGCACGCTTTCCATGACCACGCAGCGCAGGGAGCGCCCCGGCACGTCCACCCCGTCGCGCAGGGCATCGGTGCCGAGCAGGCTGGCGCGCGCATCGTCGCGGAAGATATCGGTCAGCGTGCCGGTGTCGATCGGATCGACATGCTGCGCGTAAAGCGGCAGGCCCGCGCGGGCGAGGCGGTCGGCGATCCGGCCATAGACCGCGCGCATGCGGCGGATCGCGGTGAACAGGCCGAGGACGCCGCCCTCGCTTGCCTCGATCAGCCGGGCGTAGGCGCCCGCGAGCGCGGGGATATCGCCGCGCTTTATGTCGGTAACGATCAGCACCTCGGCGCGGCCGGCGTAGTCGAACGGACTGTCGGCCTGCGTGGTCTTGGGCGCGAGTTCGAGATGCGGCGTGCCGCTCTTGGCTATAGCTTGCTCCCAGTCGGGGCCGCTCTCGTCGCGGTCGGTCAGCGTAGCGCTCGTCAGCATGACGCCATGCGCCGGTTCGAGCACGACCTGCGCGAAGGGCTTCATCGGGTCGAGCCAGTGGCGATAAAGGCCGACGTCGAATTCGCGCGCGTCGTTGCGGTCGACCGCCAGCCAGTCGACGAATTCGGGGTCCGCCGGTCCGCCGAGGCGACCAAGCAGCGCTTCCCACGCCGCGATCAGGTCGATCCGCCAGCCGAGCGAATGGCGCGCCCCCTCGATCCGCGCGCGGCCCTGTCCGTCGAGCCAGTCGGGCGCGTCTTCCATGATCGCTTCCAGCCGCCCGGCAAGCTTGAGCAGCGGCGTGCGGATGTGCGCCAGGGCCTGCGCCGCCGTGCCCGCGGCCTCGACCAGCTCGCCGGGAAGCTGCGCGGTCTCGGTCTCGATGCCGTAGCCTGCTTCCTGTCCGCTTTCGTCGCGCGCATAGGTGGTGGCGCGGACCTGCGCGAGAAGCGCCTCGAGCGGACCCGAAGGCGCGCCTTCCGCCAACCGGCCGAGCCAGCCATCGGACGGCAGCGCCTCGGCCGCCTCGACCGCGGCTTCCACCGCGTCGCCGCCTGCCTCGTCATAGCTGGCGACATCGGCCAGCCGCGCCGCCAGCCCGCGTCGACGCCCGCGCGAATTGCGTTCCGGCCCGATGATCCAGCGTCGGAGTTCGATCGCCTCCTGCCCCGTGAGCGCAGCGGAAAAGGTGCTGTCGGCAGCATCGAAAACGTGGTGGCCCTCGTCGAACACGATGCGGGTGGGGCGGCTGGCAAGGTCGCGCCCGCGCGCGGCGTTGACCATCACCAGCGCGTGGTTCGCGATGACGAGATCGGCCTGCGCGGCGTTCCGCGCGCTGCGTTCGATGAAGCACTTGCGGTAATGCGGGCAGCCCGCATAAACGCATTCGCCGCGCTGGTCGGTCAGCGCCGCGATCCCCCGCTTCCTGAACAGCGTGCCCAGCCAGCCGGGCAGATCGCCGCCGATCATGTCGCCATCCTGCGAATAAGCAGCCCAGCGCGCCACCAGATGCGCAAGGATCGCCGGGCGCCCGGCAAAGCCGCCCTGCAACGCGTCTTCGAGATTGAGCAGGCAGAGATAATTCTCGCGGCCCTTGCGCACCACCACGGGCGGCGAGCCATCGGGGCGCGTGGCGGGCCATGCACGCGTGCTCTCGCGACGCAGCTGGCGCTGGAGATTCTTGGTAAAAGTGCTGACCCAGACCGTGCCGCCCGATTGCGCCGCCCACAGCGAGGCGGGGGCGAGATAGCCCAGCGTCTTGCCGATCCCCGTACCCGCCTGCGCCAGCAGCACATGCGGGCGGCGCTGGCGGTCGCGCGGAGAGAAGACATGGCCCGCCACGCGCGCGAACAGGCGCTGCCCTTCGCGCCGTTCCGCCCCCTCGCCGGTCAGCCGTTCGAGATGCGCCTCGATCTCCGGTTCCTCGATCAGGACCTGCGAGGGCTGCGGACGTTCGGGCGCCTCCTCCCATTCGGGTAAGCGCGTGAAGAGCCACTTTTCCGACTTCTGCGGCTTGGCGACATGAGGGGCGAGGACATTGGCCCAGGGCCAGCGCAGGCGGGCCAGCGATTGCAGGCTCGACCACGCGCCCTCGCGCTCGGTCCAGTCCTCGCTCTCGCAAGTCGCCACCAGCGCGCCGGCGGCCTGTTGCAGCAGCAGCGGCACGCCTGCATCATCCTCCGGCTCGGCCAGAGCGAGCGCATGGGCCAGCCCCTTGGGCGTTGGCACGCAGAACTTCGCCGGATGGACGAAAGCGAAGAGCTCCAGCAGGTCGAGCCCCGAAAGATCGGGATAGCCCAGCCGGCTCGCCACCAGCGGCGCATTCATCAGCAGTAGCGGCGTATCCGCCGCCGCCATCACTGCCTCGCCTTTGGAGCACCCGCGCGTCGAGCCATTGGCGTCGCGCAGCCAAGTACCGGCATGGCTGGCATGAAGCGCGGGAAGGGGGAGGGGTTGGCTCACTCCTCAGGCGATAGAACACATGACGAACGCGAGGCAAGCGGGGAAGGGTGGTTTTCCTCGCGGAGATAGCTGCTTTTGGAAGCGGGGAGATCAGGCGGCTATGGCGGATTGTGGGTGGAAAGCGGACCTTGACCCATCTAGCCACCCTCTTCTCCCAACGCTTGTGCCGCATGCGAGAGCGTTACCAGGCCGATCCCCCCAATAAGGTTGCCGGCAAGCGAGATCGCACCGACCCTGGCGATATGCTGGACGGCCAGGTCGGCCCCGATGAACAGGCCGAAGAGCAGGTGGAGCATCGACACGACAACATGTTCGAACGGCCCCAGCGCGAGCATCACACCTACCGCATATGCCATCATTGCTCGTGCGCCCGTGGACTGCGCGGCGATCACGAGGAAGGAGAGCAAGGCTACGAGTGCCCCGCCCACTACCGAGCGGGCAAAGGTCGCCCATGGCGCCCGCTCCGCTATCTCCGATGCCGGGGACATGAGCGACTCGCGCGCGCCGGCAGGCAGCGCCCCATCGACCGAAAGGGCGAGGATCAGAAGGGTGCCACCGACGATGTTGAGCGCGAAGGTGAGCACCCACAGGCGCAGCAGACGCCGGAATACGTGCCGCTCCTTCCCTTCGAAGGCCGTGGCGATCGGGTCGAAAAAGTTCTCGCTGAAGAGTTCGGCACGGCCCACGATGAGGAATACCACCCCGACGGCGAAACCAAGCGCTCCGAGAACGGAGGCGAATTCGTCAAAGTGAGGTAGCGCGGCCGAATGGATCAGTGCCTGTGCGGCGCTTCCGAAGATGATCGTAAAGCCGGCGATAAAGCCGGTCGCCAGCAGAGCCAGGAGACTGTAGTCGAGACGCCGTTTCCCCTCCTCGGCAGCTCTCTCAAAAATTTCCGCTGGGTTCAGCGCGCTCGGCATGTTCGGAGGACGCTCGGCCGCCATGGAAGGTTCCGAGTCCCGCTAGGCTCAACCGATGTGCCCAGCAACCCGAGACATCCTTTGGAAGATGGCCAAGCGCAATGCTGCATGTTGACGGGCAGCTAACGGTACCTAGCGTTCTTGGACTGTAGGGGCGAAAGCTCCCCCGCTCAGCCTTTTCTCTTTCCTTATACCTCGCCGAGGCTCTAATCGAGTGGCTGCGGCTGGCTTGCTATCAGAGGCGTTTCCGCCACCAGCGATCGCGGTCGGCCTACCAGCCACACTCCCACATCGTTCACCAGCTCCATCGAGCAGATCGGATGCCCGTCCTGATAAAGGTCGGCCTGGGCGCCACGAGCTATTCTTCGCGCGTAATCGAGGGCATCGGCAAAACCGACGGCCTGGAAATGGACCGGCGCCGAGTTATGATCGGCTGGCTCGGCATAGCGGAGTTCATAGTCGCGCATCAGTGGCTCTTCTTTCCGCCCTTGCGCGAACTCTCATTGCTATCCTTCTTGCCGCGGCCCGAACCGGATTTGTTTCCGCCGCCGCTTTCCTTGTTGACGGTGGCCCAGGCCCGGCTCTCCGCCTCGTCTTCGGAGACGCCCTGTTCCTCGTAATTTTCCTCGATATGCTCGGCTTTACGCTTCTGCTTGTCGGTGTATTTGTCCTTGTCGCCCTTGCTCATCGCGGCTCTCCTTCGTAGCCCCGTCCAAGTGTGCAATATTCCGATCCCGCCTATGCTTCAATAACTTAAGTCAAGCGTGTTGGCAGGATCGACTGCCTCAAATGCGCCGAAGAGAGCTTCGAGAACGCGTGCGATTATCGCACACGATGCCTAGAAGGGCGGATCGAGCTCATATGTCATCTAGAGGTCGAGAAACTCCGACGGCCGCGTCGTCCATCGCCTCGACTTCGAAGGCGCAGTGCAAGTAGTCAGACGAGCGGCCTACGGCTGACCGTCACGAGGTGGGTCGTTAGCGGAACGGCCGCTTTTCGCAGAAGCGTCCAGCCGCTGTCCTACTCCCCGCTGCCACGATAGAGCGTGAGGCATGCCGCAAGCGCGCTCGCCTCTATCCCTTCGCCCCGCTTATTGTTCGCCGGGCTGGGTGAAATTATTACCCGCAGGACCGTGCTCCATGCGCTCCATCCTGTCGGGCTCGCCGCCTGCCTTTCCAACCCGCGTCCAACACTTCGCACTTGCGAAACGCTCGCGCAGGCGCAAAGGCGTAGCCCATGAGCATGAACGATCTGATCACCGCCGCACGTGTGTCGAAGGCCTGGCCGTTCCAGGAGGCGCAGCGGCTGCTCAAACGCTATCCCGATGGCGCGAAGCCGGATGGCTCGCCGGTGCTGTTCGAAACGGGCTACGGCCCCAGCGGATTGCCGCATATCGGCACCTTCCAGGAAGTGCTGCGCACCACGCTCGTGCGCCGCGCGTTCGAGGCGATGATTGGGGCGAGGCCGGAAGACGGCAAGACGCGCCTCGTCGCCTTCTCTGATGACATGGACGGCCTGCGCAAGGTGCCCGACAACGTGCCCAACCAGGCGCTGCTCGAGGCGAACCTGCACCTGCCGCTGTCCCGCGTACCCGACCCGTTCGAGAAGGGCCACGAGAGCTTCGCGGCCCACAACAACGCAATGCTGCGCGCCTTCCTCGACCGCTTCGGCTTCCAGTACGAGTTCGTCGCCGCGAGCGACATGTACAATTCGGGCCGTTTCGATGACGCGCTGCGGCAGGTCCTGCGCAAGAACCAGGACATCCTCGACATTATGCTGCCCACGCTGCGCGAGGAGCGGCGCAAGACCTATTCGCCGATCCTGCCGATCTCGCCCACCACGGGCCGCGTGCTGCAGGTGCCGGTGGAGGTCGTCGATGCCGAAGCCGGCACGATCCGCTTTGCCGACGAGGACGGCACGCAGGTCGAGCAGTCCGCGCTCGGCGGCATGAGCAAGCTTCAGTGGAAGGTCGACTGGGCGATGCGCTGGTACGCGCTGGGCGTCGACTACGAGATGTACGGCAAGGACCTGACCGACAGCGGCGTCCAGTCGGGCAAGATCGTCAAGGTGCTGGGCGGCCGCAAGCCCGAAGGCCTGATCTACGAGATGTTCCTCGACCAGAACGGCGAGAAGATCTCCAAGTCCAAGGGCAACGGCCTCTCGATCGAGGAATGGCTGCAATACGGCAGCGAGGAGAGCCTCGGCTTCTACATCTTCCCCAACCCCAAAAGCGCCAAGCAGCTGCACGTCCGCGTAATCCCGCGCGCGGTGGACGATTACTGGCAGTTCCGGGAGCGGCTGGAGGGGCAGGAGCTCGACAAGCAACTCGGCAATCCCGTGTGGCACCTGGCGCGCGCCAACGGCGGGTTCGAGGGCACCGAGGCGCCTGGTGCGGGCGACAGCCTGCCGGTGACTTATGGGCTGCTGCTCAACCTCGCCAGCGTGCTGGGCGCCGAAGCGAGCGAGGAGGCGCTGCGCGACTATCTCGCCAGCTACATTGGCAGCGACGAGATCACGCCCGAACTCGAGGTGCTGATCGGCACTGCGGTCGCCTATACGCGCGACTACATCGTGCCGACCCTGTCCAAGCGCGCGCCCACGGCGAACGAGGCGGAGGCACTGAAGGCGCTCGACGCCTATCTCGCCAAGGCACCGGCGGACACCAGCGCCGAGGACATGCAGACCGAAGTCTACGAGATCGGCAAGCGCGAGCAATACGGCTTTGCGTCCCTGCGCGACTGGTTCAAGGCGCTCTATCAGACGCTGCTTGGCAGCGACCAAGGACCGCGCATGGGCAGCTTTATCGCGCTCTATGGCGTGGAAAACAGCCGCAAGCTCATCGCCGAGGCGCTGGCCAAGGCCTGATGGCGCGGCCAGTGCGGCAGGGTCAGCTGTGCTTGCGCGTGCGGTACCATTTGGTCAGCACGTACTTCGAGCCTTCGATGACCGGGGTGCCGGCGTGCATCGTGTCCTCGTTCGGCGTGCCGTCGGGCTTGGCGTTGTTCCAGATCAGGAGCACGCCTGGCTTGGGTTCGATCGAAGCGCCGACATGGGTGAAGTGGGTGTGTCCGCCCTGGGGAACCTTGTTGAGGAAGGCCATGGCCGTCCAGCACCGCTGGCCGCCGCGCTTTCGTTCCAGCTTCCAGTATTCCTGGTCGGTGTAGAACCAGTCATTATGCGGCTTGAACTCCTGCCCCGGCAGGTAGCGCTGGCCCTGAATTGCCTCGCCCGTCACCGGATTCATGCCGAGCAGGTCGTCGATCCGCCGCGAGACGCCCTTCACGAAGGGGTCCTGCGAGTTGAAATTACCCGAATAGGAGGTGCGGAACTTCTCGATATAGGCGGTTTCGTGCAACTCGCTCGGGCGCGCGACGACATCGATCATGGTAATGAAGCGGCGGCATTCCTCGGGCGTGAGGAAGTTCGGCACGGCGAAGATTTCCGCCTTGTCGGTCGGCACTTTGTAGATCGAGCTGTCGGCTTCGAGGCGTTTACGCACCTGCGCGCCGATACGCATGAGGGCGTCCTGGTCGGGAATCACGGCAGTCTTGGTCATGGGCATGAGTGTTAGCGCTGCGAAGCGTCGTCGCAAAGCAGGCATCTTGTGCGAATTCCCCTTCGCGCTAGGTTCGTTGTCACACTTCACGGGACGGGAGGCCCTTCGCTATGATCAATACCAATGCCGCGCGCCGCTATTCGCTGGGCGCGATGATTTTTCACTGGGTCATCGCCATTGCGGTCATCGTAAACTGGCGCATTGCCGAAGCTGCAGAACACGCGCAAATGCCGGAGAAGGCGGAGATATTCGCCAATCACAAGGCGCTCGGCATCCTTATCCTGTTCCTGACGCTGGGCCGGCTGCTGTGGCGCTGGACGCATCCCGTCCCGCCGCTGCCATCGGATCTCGCCAAATGGGAAGCGACGCTCGCCCGCGCGGTCCACATCCTCTTCTATGTCCTGCTGATCGGCTTGCCGCTCGGCGGCTGGCTCGCCAATTCGCTTGCCGGGCGCGAGATCGACATGTTCGGCTTCTTCACCATTCCCCCGCTGCCGCTTGGCGAGAACAGTGAGCTCGCCAAGTCGATCTTCGGCCTTCACGCGACCGGGGGGTCGGTGTTCATCTACCTCATCGCGCTGCATATCCTCGGCGCGCTGAAGCACACCTTCTTCGACAGGAACGGCGGCATTTTCCGTATGCTTCCCTTCGGGAAGGTGCCGGGCTGACACGAAAAAGCCCCCGCCGATCGCTCGGCGGGGGCGCTTGCAGCTCGCGGTCCACTCTCACGCCGCAAGCGGCAAGAAAGAGTTACCAGAAGAAGTCGTAGATCACGTCGACCACTTCGCCGCTGTAGATATCGACCAGCAGCACGTCGTCGTAATAGCGGACCCAGCGGTAGGGGCCGTAAACTTCGGGCAGGCGATAGCGCCAGGGATCGTTGATCCAGTAGCGGCTCCCGAAGAAGAGGTTGCCGATACGGAAGCCGATGCCCAGGCGGCGATAGCGGTAGTCGCGATAGGGCGCGTAGTAGCGCCCGAGCCGATAGAGGCCGCGGTTCGAATAGCGGTAGTCGCGCCAATTGTAGCGGCGATCCGCGCGCCAGCGGCGCTCGTTCCAGCGGTTGTATTCGTGCCAGCGACGGCCATCGTAATAGCGCGCGCGGCGTTCGCGGCGTTGCTCATTGATCTTACCGTCGCGGTAGCCGCTGCGATAGGCATCGCGGCTGTTGCGCCGGTCCTCGCGGGCATCGCGCCGACGCTCGTCGCGACGGCCTTCGCGATATCCGTCACGGCGCGCCTCGCGGTAGCTGCGGTTCCGGTCGCCCGAGTAGCTGCGGTTGCGGGCTGCGCGGCGATCGCCGCGGTTCCAATCCCGCCCGGTACGTTCCTCGCGGCGCTCGGTAGCGACGCGTTCGGCAGCACGGCGGATGGCTCCATTGCCTTGCGAGCGACGGTTGTCGTTACGCTCGACACGGCGTTCCTGTCGGCGTTCCTGCCGCCGCTCGCTGCGTTGTGCCTCCCGGCGTTCGGAACGGCGTTCGCTCCGATTGTTCTGGCGGCGCTCGGCGCGTTTGTCCTGGCGACGCTCGCTGCGTCGTTCGGAGCGGCGATCATCACGGTCGCGCTTGCTCTGCTGCTCGGCGGCAGCTTCGGCCGCAGAGGCGGCGGCGGGCAGGGCAGTGGTCGCCATCGCGATCGCGAGGGCGCCGAGCGCACTGCCTTTCATCAGCTTGGTAAAAGTCATGGAGCGTGTCCTTGTGGCTGCGATAGCCGCTCCACACCTGCGGCTTCCTGTTTCGGTGTATCGCTTTGTATCAGATCGGCCTGACCCGTATCTGAACCGCTTCAGCGCCCTCTCGTTCATCTTTTCGTCACAAACCCTGAACGCGAACCTGAGCGCCCGTTGCGCGTTGGGGGAGGATGGACTTAACCATCGACAACGTCCGACAGGACATTGCCCGCCGCCTTCACGGCGCTGCGAGCGATCGACATTCGCCCATGCACACGCCGGTTATCGCCACGTCCGACGCGGATGCCCGGATCATGGTCCTGCGCGATTTCGACGAACCGGCCTGGACCCTGCGCTTCCACACGGATGCGCGTTCGCCCAAGACCGCAGTGATCGGGGACGGCGGGCCGGTCGGTGTGCTGTTCTACGACCGCGTGGAGAAAGTGCAGATCAGGTGTCGCGGCACGGGGCGCATCGAACAGGGCACCGCGCTTGCCGATCGGGCTTGGTCGACCAGTGATAATTTCGCACGCCGCTGTTACCTCGGTGCGCCGCCGGGGGAAACGCGCGAAGAACCCTCCAGCGGGCTACCCGATTGGATCGAGGGCCAGCGTCCGACCGAAGAGCAACTGGCACCCGCCAGAAGCAATCTCGCCGTGCTGATCGTGGAGATCGAAGAGGCGGATTGGTACTACCTTTCAAACGGCGGCCACCGACGTGCGCTGATCGACCGCGACGGCGGACGGTGGATCACGCCCTGAGCAGGCGAAGGGCGCGGTTTCGTTAAGATTCGCGCGATATTAGCCAGGTCTGGATTATTGCAGGACAAGATTACGTGACCACGCCATCCGGACGCATCCTCATGCTGTTCGACAACATGAATCGCGACTATGTTTCTCGCCTCCATTCGGGTGCAAGCCGCGAGGCCGGCGCTGCGGGGCTCCAGCTGCAGATGGAAAACATCCATGCAACCGACAGGAAAGCGGAAAGCCTGCTGGACGATCCGGCCATCGCGGGCGTGATCCTGACCGCTCCCTTGTGCGATGACCGCCATGTCATGCTGCAAGTGGAAAAGCGGGAGCTCCCCTTCGCCCGCATCGCCTCGATGCTCAATCCAGACCGCGGCATCAACGTGGCGATGGACGAATACGATGCCGCCCGCTCGGTCACTGCGCTGCTGCTCGAGGCCGGACATCGCCGCGTCGGCATCATCCGTGGGCCGCGCTCGCACCTTTCGAGCATGCGGCGCTACAACGGCTTCACCGCCGCGCTGGGATCCAAGGGCGTGAAACTGGATCCGTCGCTTGTCGCGGAAGGCGATTACACGCGTGTGGGCGGCGCCGAAGCCGGCGCAAAACTGCTGACGGCGCGGCCCACGGCCATCTTTGCCAGCAACGACGCGATGGCCGCCGGCCTTGCCGACGCGGCCCGCAAGGCAGGTCTCTCGCTGCCTCGCGATCTGTCGATCGTCAGGTTTGACGACGACCCGATCGCCAAGAGCATGCATCCGCCGCTCACCTCGGTGCGCCAGCAGCTGGAAGAAATGGGCGCGGCGGCGTGCAAGCTTTTGGCAGAGCGCGTGGCCGGTCGTGGTGCGGGCAAGGCGCATACGGACGTGCCTTTCGCACTAGTCGAGCGCGCTTCGATCGTCCCTCCTGCCGCAAGCTGATTGCACGGTCGCCGGTCAGGCAGCGTGGACCGTGTGCCGGTTTCGACCGGCTCGCTTTGCTTCGTAAAGCGCCTCATCGGCGGCGCGCAGCAGGTCGCGCTCGTCCCAGCCGGGCTGGAGTTCGGCAATGCCGATGCTGAGCGTCACGGTCATGGGGTGCTCCCATTCTTCCGCAGCCAGCCGCTCGCGCATGCGGTCGCAGCGCAGGTCGAGCTCGGCGGCACGGCGCTTGGGAAAGACGAAGAGGAACTCCTCGCCACCCATCCTGCCGACCGAATCGTCGCTCCGCAGCTCGTCCATCAGAATGGCCGCGATCTGCTTGAGCACCGTGTCGCCAACTTCATGGCCGAATTCGTCGTTGATCGCTTTGAAGTGATCAATGTCCACCATCGCGACGGTCAGCGGCTCGTGGCGGAATTCATTGGCGTCCATCGCCTCGGCTAGATTGGCGAGGATGTAGCGGCGGTTGGGCATGCCGGTCAGCGCATCGGTTTCGGCCAGCATGCGTACTTCGGCGGCTTCGCGTTCGGCCTTCGCGCGAGCGATTTCCAGTTGCGCCATTGTTTGTGCGCGCTCGGTCACATCCAGCATGGTGCCGAACAGAGCAATGACCTTACCCCCACCGTCGGCTTCGGCCTGACCGCGGCAATCGATGTGGACGATGTCGCCAGGCGCGCGCACGATCCGTGTCTCAAAGGCAAAAGGCAGGGCTTGGCTCATTGCCTCGACGATGAAGGCTCGAATACGGTCGCGATCGTCGGGGTGGACAAGGGCGAGCCACTGCTCGAACCCAGGATGCTCGCTTTCCTCAAACCCGCAGATACGCAGAGCTTCGCGCGACCAGCGGGCCGAGTTATCGCCCGGCTGGAAACGCCAATGGCCGACTTTCGCTGCCCGCTCTGCCGCTTCCAGCAGGGTGGCGTTCTCAGCCGTGCGGGTAAGCGCCTGCTCGCGTTCCGAGAGGAGGTAGGCTAGCGGCATGGAAGAGCCGAGCAGCGCCACGAGGTAAATCTGGAAGAACAACACCTGTTCTTCGGTGGTAGAGAAGAACAATGTCAACGGCCCCGCGTTGAACGCGTTGAGCACCGACCCGATGGTCGCGATAATCAGGACGGCCACTGCGGCGCCGCTCAGGCCCATCACTGCGGTCGCAACGGCAATACCGAGAACCGGCAGGAAGAGCAGCGGCATGTCGGCTTGACCGAAGGCGGCGGCCGAAAGGATGGCAACCACCAGCATGGTCCACAGCGACTTCATCGTAAGAAGGTCGCGCCGGTCCTGAGGGTCCTGCGCCATGAACAGGATCACGGGTGTGCCGACCAGCATGCCCAATGTGACCGTGCTCGTCCACGAGAAGAGGAAAGGGTACGCCATGTTGCCCGACAGCAGGCCGGCCATCAGGCCGCTGAAACAGCCCGCGACGATAGCTGCAGCCGCAAACCGCAGCGTAGTCCACGGCCGCGACAAGGGCTTGAGTGAAGCCTTGCTTGCGCCCATGAGGTAGAAGACGAGATAACCTTCGGCGAGGTTGGCAACGGTGTAGCCCGCCGAATCGAGCATGCCCGATCCCGCCCAGACATTGGAGATCATGCTCGCCGCGGCGACATAAAGGGTCGTGATGCGGCGGCGGCGGGGGCCGAAAAGGAGCAGGGCAGCCACGAAGATGCCGCTGGGCGGCCAGACAGCGGCGATGCCGTCCTCACCCTGCGTCAGGTCGAGAGCGACAAGCGCGCAGGCGAACCAGGCCAGGCCGAATACGATGGGCCAGCCGAAATACCCCGACTTTTGTCGTCTGGACACCAGCGATTCCTTCCTGGTTACGCGCTATACCAGAAGATCGCGGATTTGGCTTAACATTTCATATAATCGGCGACAGCCCTGCTACACGGGATCGGGGCGGCCTAAGCGCCGCTGCCGCGACACAGGTAGGTGGCGGGTCCCGGCACGCCATACTGGCCCGCCGGGACCCTTTTGGAAATCAGGCAGCCTGCTTGATCTCGCGCAGGGTGAGATCGAAGGTCACATCTTCGCCTGCAAGCGGGTGGTTTCCGTCGACCTTCACCTGCTCGTCGCCCACTTCGAGGACGTACAGCGTCATCGGCTGGCCGTCGGGCGACTGGGCCTGCAGAGCCATGCCGGGCTCCGGCGCGGGCTCGGGCGGCAGGTTGGCGCGCGGGATGTCGAGGATGAGCTCCTCGCGGCGCGGACCGAAGGCGTTGTCGCTCTCGATTTCGACGCTCTTTTCATCGCCCACGGCCATGCCGGTGAGCGCTTCTTCGATCTGCGGGAAGATCTGCCCGCTGCCGAGCGTGATTTCCTGCGGGCCGGTCTGTGCCGTGTTGCCGATCTCGGCGCCATCGCCCCGCTTGAGGACGTAGTCGATGATCACGGTGTCACCGCTGTTGGGAGTAGTCATGGATATCCTTTGAATTTCGTGTGTGCGGCGCGAGGGAATTGCGCCGTCAGGCAACGCACCCGCGGTTCGGATGCCTTGCGCGCGATTGTGTCAAAGGTGGGTGGGGGGAGTCAAATAGGGTGGCCGAAGCTGACAAAGTTGACACGGCGTCAACCGGGTGGTGTCGCAGAAAGTGCTTTTTATACAGTGATATATGTCGAGATCGAGAAGTTGACACATGGCCGGATTTTTTCCCGAGGATAGTTGCTAGGATTTCCTGCGAGATAGCCAATCGAGACCCAGTAGGAAAACGCTGCGCGCCCCAGAAACACACGACGAGTTGCCACTCGAAATCGCAGCCGATGTTTACGGTCTAGCCGCCGTTGGAAGTAATCATGGGTACCCGTTGAATTTCGCGTTCGCGGCGCGGATTGGATGCGCCGCCCTGAACAGCACCTGCGAACCGGGCGCTTCGCCTGCGATTGTGTCAAAGGTGGGTGGGGGGAGTCAAATGGCCCTAACGCTAGACATAGGGGCAGCTTTCAGGCGGTCAGAATATCGCGTCCAACGGCCGAGATTGGGGTGGAAATCGGCCATAGCTTTCTGACTGAGTCTCTTTTCAGTATCACCTCCGGCAATCAGCGATGCGCCAAGGGCAGCCGCATCAGAATCTCGCCGAAATAACTGTCGCCGATCTTGATGGCGCCAAGTTCCCGGCCATACTCCTCGAAGCCAGCGGCGGCATATAGGCTCGCAGCAGTTTCGTTTCCCTCGACAACCGTCAACAAAACTTCTCCATACATGGGTCGCGCATGTCCGATCACTGCGTCGAGCAGGAGCTTGCCAAGGCCGACTCCTCGCGCATCGGGCCTCACAAACATTCCCCATAAAATTGCCTTGTGCCGAAGCTCCACTTTCTCCCGAGAAGCCAAGCCGGCGCAACCGACCAGTTGCCCATTTAGCCAGGCACCGAATACTACCCCGTGGGAAAGACGGTCGGCCACAGTGCTTTCGGAAAGGCTGGCTTCTTCGTCTAGAGACGCGCCAAAATATTCGGGATGTGACCGAAGATCTGAATGACGAAGTTCCCTGTATAGGAGAGCATGTTCGGGACCGAGACGGCTCACCTTTATCCCATCGTCCACTACGTGATATCCTCTCTAGCCATCTGACAGGCCGAGCATCGCATAGAAAATTAAACGTCGGCAATCGGGTCGTTAGCGGAAAGTCTGTTAACGATCCGCAGGGCCTGTCAACGCGTCAGTTTCTTATAAGCCAACCGCGTCGGCCTATCCGCCGCATCGCCCAGCCTGCGCCGCTTGTCTTCTTCGTAAGCCTCGAAGTTGCCTTCGAACCATTCGACGTAGCTGTCGCCTTCGAAGGCGAGGATGTGCGTGGCGAGGCGGTCGAGGAAGAAGCGGTCATGGCTGATGACCACGGCGCATCCGGCGAAGTTCTCAATCGCCTCTTCCAGCGCGCCCAGCGTTTCCACGTCGAGGTCGTTGGTCGGTTCGTCGAGCAGCAGGACGTTGCCGCCCTCCTTCAGCATCTTGGCCATGTGGACGCGATTGCGTTCACCGCCCGACAGCTTGCCGACGTTCTTCTGCTGGTCCGCGCCCTTGAAGTTGAACGCGCCGACATAGGCGCGGGTCGAGGTGTCGTGGCCGTTGACCTTCATGTAGTCGAGGCCGTCCGAAATCTCTTCCCAAACGTTGTTCTTGGGGTTCAGATGGTCGCGGCTCTGGTCGACATAGCCGAGATGCACGGTCGAACCGATTTCCACCGTGCCGCTGTCGGGTTCTTCCTTGCCGGTCAGGATCTTGAACAGCGTGGACTTGCCCGCGCCGTTCGGCCCGATCACGCCGACGATGCCGCCCGGGGGCAGCATGAAGGAGAGGTTTTCGAAGAGCAGCTTGTCGCCATAGGCCTTCGAGATGTTCTTGGCCTCGATCACCTTGCCGCCGAGACGTTCGGGCACCTGGATGACGATCTGCGCCTTGCCGGGCTTGCGGTCCTTCTGGCCTTCCTGGAGTTCCTCGAACTTGCGGATACGGGCCTTGGACTTGGTCTGGCGGGCGCTGGGCGTCTGCCGGATCCATTCGAGTTCGCGTGACAGGGCCTTCGAACGCCCGCTTTCCTCGCGGCTTTCCTGCTCGAGGCGCTTGGCCTTCTTTTCGAGGTAGGTCGAGTAGTTGCCCTCGTACGGATAGTAGGATCCGCGGTCGAGTTCGAGGATCCATTCCACCACATTGTCGAGGAAGTAGCGGTCATGGGTGATCATCAGCACCGCACCGGCATATTCCTTGAGGTGGTTTTCGAGCCACTGGACGGATTCGGCGTCGAGGTGGTTGGTCGGTTCGTCCAGCAGCAGGATGGAGGGCTTCTGGATCAGCAGACGGGTCAGCGCGACGCGGCGCTTCTCGCCGCCCGAAAGATCGGTGACGGGCCAGTCGCCGGGAGGGCAGCGCAGCGCTTCCATTGCGACTTCGAGCTGGTTGTCCAGCGTCCAGCCGTCGACCGCGTCGATCTTGTCTTGGAGTTCCGCCATCTCGGTGCTGAGCGCGTCGAAATCGGCGTCTTCCTCGGCCATTTCCATGCCGATGGCGTTGAAGCGTTCGACCATGTCGGCGGTCTCGCGCGCGCCGTCCTTAACGTTTTCGAGCACGGTCTTGCTCTCGTCGAGCTCGGGCTCCTGCTCCAGATAACCGACGGTGATGTTCTCGCCCGGCCATGCCTCGCCGGTGAAGTCGGTGTCGATGCCGGCCATGATCTTGATCAGCGTCGACTTGCCCGCGCCGTTCGGACCGACGATGCCGATCTTCGCGCCCTGGTAGAACTGCAGGTTGATATTGCTGAGCACCGGCTTGTTGGCACCGGGGAAGGTCTTGGTCATGTCCTTCATGACAAAGGCGTATTGCGCGGCCATCGGGCGAATCCTTGGATGTGTCGTCAAAGAGGGGAAGTTTGGTGGGCCAGATAGGCGTGCAAAGCGGAAGGGGCAAGGTGGCAGAGGCAAAGGGAAGGGGTTGGCATTGCCGCCGGGGCTGTTAGCAAGCGGCCCCATGAACAAGTCGCTCCTCGCGCTCGCCGCGCTCTCGCTCTCCGTTCCCGCAAATGCCGACCGCGCCGATATGGCGCTGGAAGGCGACACGATCGCGTGGGATTTCGTCGAAGGGATCACCACCGAAGTCGGCCCGCGCATGCCAGGTACCGAGCAGGAAGCGCGCGGCCGCGTCTGGGCGATGGAATGGCTGCAGGCCAACGGCTTTGCCAATGTGGCCGACGAGCCGTTCGACATGCCGACCTGGGTGCGCGGTGTCGAAACTGCCGAAGTGACCGCGCCTTTCGCGCAGCCGATGGCGATCACCGCGCTTTCGACCACTACGTCGACCGGGCCGGAAGGGCTTGAAGCCGAAGTCGTCTACTTCCCGACCTATGCCGACCTTGTGGCCGCCGAAGGCGGTAGCCTTGCGGGCAAGATCGCCTTTGTCAGCCACGATATGCGCGCGGCGCAGGATGGCTCGCATTACGGGTTTGCCGGCCCTGCGCGCTGGATGGCGCCGTCGCTGGCAGCGAGCAAGGGCGCGGTGGCGACCGTGATCCGCTCGGTAGGGACTGACAACCACCGCGTGCCGCACACGGGCACGACAACCTTCGCCGAAGGCGTGACGCCCACGCCCGCCGGCGCGCTTTCCAATCCCGATGCCGACACGCTGGAGCGCATGTTCGCGCGCGCCGAGGGGCAGCCGATCCGCATGAAGCTGGTCATGACCCCGCGCGATCTCGGCATGACGCGCAGCGGCAATATCGTGGGCGAGATCGCCGGGCGCGATCCCTCGCTGCCGCCGGTCCTGCTCGCGTGCCACCTCGACAGCTGGGACCTTGGCACCGGCGCCATCGATGACGGTGCAGGCTGCGGCATCATCGCCGCGGCGGCAAAGCACGTGGCCGCCGAAGGGCAGCCGCTGCGCACCATCCGCCTGCTGTTCGCGGGCGCGGAGGAGACCGGGCTGTGGGGCTCCAAGGCCTATAGCGAAGCGCATCTGGACGAGACGGTCTATGTCGGTCTCGAAAGCGATTTCGGCGCCGACCGCATCTGGCGGCTGGAGACGAACTTCACCGCGAGCGATCCAACGCTCTATGCCGAGCTGGCTGCAAGTGTCGTCCGCTTCGGCGTCGCGCCCACGCGGATCGCCGCCACCGGCGGGGCCGATCTAGACCTCGTGCGCGACCAGAAGGGGCCACTGATCGACCTGCAGCAAGACGGGACGCGGTATTTCGACCTTCACCACACGGCGGACGACACGCTCGACAAGATCGATCCGGTTCAGTTACGCCAGAACGTCGCCGTGTGGACCGCCGTGGTCGCCGTGCTGGCAAATCGGGCGGAGCCGATAGTGTTGTCGGCAAACAACTAACGGCATTATTTCCCAAATCGAGACAGTTTGCGGTCGAAACCCGGTCTGGAAACTTGTAAGGACGCGCCAATTCTTTACGCGCCGTTAGGGGTACTCGCGTAAAGCAATGGGGTAAGGAGGTCGGGGCGACCTAATGAGGGAACAGATAATCGGTCTGATCACACCGACGATGGCGGTGGTGTTCATGCTCGTCTTCCTGGTCATGTGGAACCGGGGGAAGATGGGCAGCTATGTGCTCGCCTTCGCCGCATCCTATTTCTTCTTTTGCCTCGGATTTGCCGCGACGCATCTGCTGGATACGGGCACAGCCTATATCTTCCACGTGACGCAGTTCTTTTACGCGATGTCCGTCGCCAGCGCGATCTGGGGTCTGGCGACGCGCGTCGGCCAGCCGCCCTATCTTGGCGCTCTTCTTTCAGTTTATGGAATGACGGCCCTGACCTTGCTGGTCGCGGTCGCAACCTCAAACGATATCGCGCCGCGGCTGATCATCGTTAATGTCGGTTATGGTGTCATGTATGTCATTGGCGTGATGACCCTCCTGGGGGCCCATAAGCGTGAAGCCATCGACCGCCTGATCATCACCACGCAAACCCTGCTTGCCGCGCAATTCTTCATTCGGCCTGTGCTAACCTTGCTGGTCGAAAGCTCGATTCCGGCCGGTGAGTATCGGGAGTCGATCTATTATTCCGTGCTCAACCTGTCGCTCTCCATCGCTGCCCTGATGTGCGCAATGGTGCTGGTCGGCGCCTGTGTTTACGACCAGATAAAGTCGGTCAAGGAACGTGCGGAGATGGATTTGCTGACGGGTCTTCGCACGCGCCGTGCCTTCGAGCAGGACGTCATCGCACAGGTCGAGAAGGCCAAGCTGGAAGGCGTTCCGGTTTCGCTGGTCGTAGCCGATATCGATCACTTCAAGGCGGTCAACGACGTCTGGGGCCACCAGGTCGGTGACAAGGCGATCGCCGCCTTCGGACAAGTGGTCACCGACACCATCCGCGATACCGATATTGCCGGTCGCATCGGCGGCGAGGAATTCTGCGTTCTGGCGTGGAATTGCGACGGCGAAGCGGCAATCTCGATGGCCGAACGCATCCGCAAATGCTTCGCGGAAACGCAGGTCGAGGGCATGCCCGAAGACCATCGTCTCACCGCCAGTTTCGGCGTGGCCGGGCGGAACGAGGGCGAGGGGTACGGCAAGGTCTTCGCCCGCGCCGACGCCGCGCTCTACACCGCCAAGGAAGAGGGCCGAAACCGTACCGTGCGGATCGAGAACAAGAAGCTGCTCTCGAACATCACCCGTCTGGACACCGGTAATGGCGATACGCCTTCCGACGAGGCACGTGCCGCAAGCGCCTAGGCGACCAATCCATCCACCGGGCGGGCCGTCCTGCCCGGGAAGAGTTCCCGCATAACTTTCTCCGCATCCAGCGCGTAGTGCTCGGCCATCGCGCCGGCCATCAGCGCCTCGAGAGACAAGGTAGGCTTGAGATCGCGGCCCTCGAACAAGTTCTGCGGTGCGAGGCCGGGCCAGTCGGCCAGAACCTTGCCGCCTCGAAGCGAGCCGCCCAGCAGCAGCGCCGCGCTGCCGGTACCGTGGTCGGTCCCGTTGGTCCCGTTCATCGCTACAGTGCGACCGAATTCGGTGACGACCATCACGAGCGTGTCCTTCCACACAGGGCTTATGCCCTTGCGGAACTCGGCGATGAGACCGTCTAGCTGGCGGAAGCGGTTGTCGAGCATCCCCATCTGGTTGGCGTGGCTGTCCCAGCCGGGCAGGTCGACCATGGCGATCCGCGCTCCTTTCGGGTCGCGCAGCATCCGCGCGGCAAGCACGCCGACATCACTGGCCCGCGCGAGATTGCGCATGTCGGAGGCGTCGGCGATCCCGTCCGCCTGCTGCGCCGCTTGCCACAGCGCGGCAAGCTGCGGGTCGGCGGAATAAAGGTCGGGGAGGCGCTCGATCAGCCCCTCGCTTGCCTTGGGCAGCGGGCTGGGTGCGTAGGTCGAGGCTGGATTGTCGCCCCGCAGCGCCAGCGGCAGGGCAGAGGCCAGAGCGATGGCCGGAAGCTCGCCGCCGCCCGCAAGACCGAGGAAGCGATTGAGAAAGCCGTCGCGGCGCTGGAAGGGCTGCGTGCCGCCTGTCTCGAGCAGGTTCTGCGCGTCGAAATGCGAACGCTCGCGATAGTCGGTCGCCACGGCATGGGCGACAAGCGCTTCGCCATCGGCATAGAGCTTGCCGAATTCATCGAGCCGCGGATGCAGCGCGAATATTCCGTCGAGCTTGCGCGCATCAGCATAGGTTTCGATCCAGCGGGCGCGGTGCTGGCGGTAGGCGGGATCGGCCAGCGGTGCGGCAAGCGCCAGTCCGTCGGTCGCCCCGCGCATCACGAGGACGAGCAGGCGCTTCTCGCTCGCGGCGCGGGCGAAGGCGAGTTTGGGGCCTAGAGCGGCAAGGCTCGCCCCCGCCATCGATCCGGCCAGCATGGTGCGTCGTGTCAGCATGGCTATCTCCGCATCATTTCGGGCGAGACGAGCAACAGGGCGAAACCCATCTCGTTGCTTTCGGCCCAGCGAATGGTTTGCATCGTGCTCTCGGACAGAGAGCCGGGAAACATGGCTTCGGCCAGCGCCCGCGTGTCTTCGAGACGGGTCTGCTCGGCAAAGCGCTCGGCCGCTTCGACCCGGCGCAGGATCGCGTTGGGCGCCGCCCAGCTTGCCTCGCGGTCGTCCCAGCCGGCTGGCGAACCGGGCTGCCAGACCTCCTGACCAAGCGCCCGCATCATGATGGCGAATTGCCGGTCGGCCTGTCCCGCCTGTCCGCTCGCGCGGATCATGCCGATTGCCCATTCCCACGGCTGGCGAAACTTCACTGGCTGGCTCACCCAGCATTCCGGCGCATCGACGAGCACGGTGTAAAGGCTGGGCAGATGCCCTTCGGTCTCGCGGAAGGTGTCGGCAAGGCGGTCAACGAGCGGCTGCGGCGGCGTGTCACCGGCAAAGTGGCGCGCAAGCTTGGTAGCGATGAAGCGCGCGGTGGAGGGGTGGACTGCGAGGTCGTCAAGGATGGCCAAAGCCTGCCGCTCGCCCTCGTCAGCGTAGCTTCGTCCCATGATCCGGCGCGTGCCGGGTTGGTGGATCCAGTCAAAGAATGCGGCACCATTGGCTTGCGGACGCGCCTTGTCGGCATAGGGAATGCCCTGCATCGTCCAGCCGGTAAGCGCCCGGGCGAGCTCCTTCACATCCTCCTGCGTATAGCCGCCGCCGACGCCGAGCGTGTGCAATTCGAGGATTTCGCGCCCGAGGTTCTCGTTCAATCCGCGCATCGGCCGTCCGCGCTGCTGGCGGGCTTTGGCCGCCGGGCTGTCGGGCCCCTGCGACTGGAACTGGTCGAGATAGGCGAGCATGGCAGGATGCAGCGACGCGGCTTTGAGCAGGTCGCGAAAATGCCCTGCAACATGAGGGCGGATCGCCCCAAATTCATAGGCGCCGATAAGCGTGGGAACCTGAGACTTGTCCACCGATACTGCGAAATGGTTCGACCAGAAGTGGACCAGCCGCTCCATGAAGGGAGTGTCGCTTTCCAGCGCCAACCGCGCGCGAAGGGCGACTTCGCCTATGTAGGAATTGCGAAGGTTCTTGAGCCGCGCTTGCTGTATCTCGGCGCGCCGGTCCGTTCCCGCCTCGTCACGCCGGCCTCGGAAGGCGAAGGTCTCGGCAACCGCGCTTCGGGCATCTGCGCCGCCGAAGCTTCGTCCCCCGAGCGCCGAAGGGGCAGGTTCGTATGCGGCGATCTGCTGCTTGAGCCAAATTTTCGCGTCGTTTGGCAGCGCATCTTCGCGGCGATAGCCGAGGCCGAAGCGGTTGAGAGCGATCGAAATCGGGGTCATCGCGGCAATCTTTCCAATTTGCTCCATCGAAGGCAACTCACGCCGCCCGTTTTGGTCCCCCGCCGGTGAAGTGCCTTGCTAGGAGGCCGGGCATGAATGCTACCTGTAAGCCGGCGCGTGCGACGAGGAAAAGGCTGAAAGAAAGCCACAATCCGTGGCTTCCCAGCGGCCAGCTGACCCATAGCGAGAGCGCGTAGACCACGGCCGCGCCGATCATCGTCAGCAGCAGCCTGTGCGTCCAGCTCGCCCCGACATAGACCCCGTCGAGGACGAAGCCGGCCAGGCCGAGGAAGGGGATGACCACCAGCCAGGGAGCTAGCGCCTGCGCCTCGATCCTGACCGCCTCGGTCGCGGCGAAGCTGGCAAGGATGGGGTCGGCGAGCAGGAAGAAGCCGGCGGCGACCAGCGCGGCGGCGACCATACCGCGCCACAGGATCGCACGGATGTAGAGGATAAAGCCGCGCCGGTCGTGCGCGCCCGCGCGCTCGCCATTCAAGACCTGCGCGGCGTTCTCGAACCCGTCGAGCAACAGGGCGGTGAAGATGAAGAGCTGGTAGATGATCCCGTTCGCCGCCAGCACCACCGCACCGCGCTCGGCCGAAAGCCGGGTGATCCCGGCCAGCGCCACCACAAGCACCACCGTGCGCAGGAAGAGGTCACGATTGACGACAAGGAAGGGGCGCAGCTCGGCCAGCTTCGCCACGCCGCCAGCCTTGGCCCGCGCCACCAGCACGGCGCCCTGCGCCCCGCCGAGCACGATACCCGCCAGCACGACAAGCTTGGCGTATTCGGCGATGAAGCTCGACCAGCCGATCCCGGCTATGCCCCAGTCGAGGCCGAGCACGAACCACAGGCCGAGCCCCACGTTGAGGAGGTTGTAGGCGACCTCCACCAGCAGCACCGTCTTCATCCGGCGCTGGCCGACGAGGAAACCGATCATCGCGAAATTCGCCATGACCGCCGGTGCGCTCCAGTAACGGATGTCCGCATAGACCCCCGCCGCCTCGCGCACCGCGCCGCTCGCTCCCAAAGCGTCGAGCGCCAAAGGCAGCAGCAGCGGCTTGGCGAGGATCAGCAGCGCCGCGATGGCGAGGCCGACGATCAGCCCGCGCAGCAGCACCAGCGCCTGCGCCTCTGCGCCCGAGCGTGTGCCTTCCTGCGCCACCAGCCCGGTGGTGCCGGTCTTGAGGAAGTTCATCACCGTGAAGAGGACCGCGAACAACCGCGCACCCACGTCGACCGCACCCTGCGTCGGCGCATCGCCTAGGCGCCCCACGATCCACATATCGCCGATGCCGATCAGCGCGGTGGCGACATTGGTCACCATGGCGGGCAGGGCGATCGCCCAGATGGCGCGCGTATCGAGAGGCGTGGAAGGGGAGGCGGTGGTGGTCGTCACTACTCGCTCCCCTGCAATGTTCGACGTGTGGTCGGGGAGACTGGATTCGAACCAGCGACCCCTTGTACCCAAAACAAGTGCGCTACCAGGCTGCGCCACTCCCCGACACTTACGTCGAACTTCTGACCGGACGGCGGTTGGTAGGCCCGGCAGGACTCGAACCCGCGACCTAGCCGTTATGAGCGGCCAGCTCTAACCAACTGAGCTACGGGCCCCCGCCAACCGTCCGAGAAGGCGAAACCGCCGCCTAGCGCCGCGCTTGGCGCGAGGCAAGCAGCGAAAGGGAAGTTTTGCCTATCCCGCGGCGTTTTCTGGCGCGGGTATGGTCTCTGCCGCTGCGAGCAGGGGAAGCGACAGGACGAGGCGGTCGTTGTCGCGCACCAGGTCCCCGCTCGAGGCGCGGGCCTCGGCACGGGCGAGGCGCAGCGAGAAGCCGGCCCCGAAGATGCCCGCGCTCAGTGCGCCCGAACCGGGACGCGTCTCGACCGAGAAAATGTCCTCCGCCTCGCGCAGGCTGGCGGGCAGGGTCACCGAGAATTCGAGCTGGTCACCCGAGGTATCGAGGTCGAGCCGGATCGCTTCGCCAGCGCCGGTCGCCCCGGCCAGCGTCGCCAGCAGGCGCCAGGCGAGCATTTCGGCTTCCGACTGGTCGAGTGCCAGGGGTGCGCGCGCATCTGCCAGATTGGCATCGAAGCGCGCGACGCGCGGGCTCAGTACGGTCTGGAGTTGCATGACCTGCCGCCGGGCGATCGCCGCAAAGTCGCAATTGCCCGGCTCCAGTTCGAGAACGCCCGCCTCGAGCTTGGCGAGTCGATCCAGTTCATCGAAACCGGCGAGGATATGCGCCGAATCGCCCGCTATCGTGGCGGCGATGCTGCGGTATTCATGCGGGACGGGACCGATCATCTGCTGCTGGATGATCTCGGCATAACCCTGCATGGCGTTGACCGGCGTGCGCAGTTCGTGGAGCAGCTGGCGCAGGCGGTCGGCCTCAGCCTCGCGGCGGTCGGACACCCCTTCCACCACCCGGCGGAAGCGCCCGACATAGCCGAAAAAGCGTCCTTCCTCGCGGGTGAAGCGGGGGGTGGCATCGACAATCCATTCGCCTTCGATCCGCTGCGCGCCGCGCAAGGTGAGGCGCGTGTTCGAGAGCGGCTGGCGGCGCGCGATAGCATCGGCAAGAGCGGATGAGCCCAGAACCATCAGGTCCGTGCCCACAACCATGGGGGCGATCCCGCTGTCCGCCCAATCGATCTTCCCGCGCGAATCCGCCCCGAAGAGGAAATGGTCGAGCGCGCCTTGTTCGGCTTCGTCGCCCATTGGCAGCCGCGGAGCGTCGCGATCCTCCAGCTGCGGCGGGTCGCCCAAACGTGCGCGGCGGAAGCCCTCGATCCGTTCGACCAGCGAGCGGACGTCGTCCTTGCCCGGCGCGGCACGCGGGCCGTTGGATGTGGCGGGTTCGGCCGTTTCGCCGGACACGGTCGTTTCTTCCGGTGGCGGCGCGAGCTCTTCCATCAGCTCGAGCGGTTCGGGCTCGGGCAGGGCGCGGTCGGACACGCCAAGCCGGTCGAGGACCTCCACAGCCTCGCGCGGCAAATCGCGGCGATGGCGGAGGAAACCGCGCGCGCGGATCGGCAGTTTCGGGATGAGCTCGGCCCATTCGCTCCCACGCAATTGCGCGCGGTAAAGCGCGGCGGCCGCGACATGGGGATGCGCCTCGCCGAACCATTTGACGAGTTCGGGATTGCGGAAGCGCCAGCCGCTTTCGCCCACGATGGCTGCGCGGGTCATGGCCGGGATCATCTCGCCCAGCGCGATCAGGCGCAGGTACGCAGCGGCCTTCAGCGCGCGGTCGCCCGCCTGCGGACGCTCGCCGAGCAGGTCGATGAGCTGGCGGAACTGCGTCTTCGCCGCACGCTCGCCGGTTGCGCGCAGGCGCAGCACAGTGGCAAGGCGGTCGTCGAAATGCATTCAGTCTCCGGCTGTTGGACGCGAGTATGGAGGATGGGCCATCGCACATCGGCCCTCATTCAGGCTCAACAGATATAGTTAAGCGGCCCTTTACCCCAGCTGCACGCTGTCCTGCGTTGCAATGTGGGACGATTGCTGGCAAACATAATAATGTTAGCCAATCGGATGGTTGCGCACTTCCAACATTTCATGTGCGCAAAACGATCCCCTTGGCATACCGTCTGAACGGGGAAGAATCGCCATGGCCAATCTCGACGATATCGATCGTCGCCTGCTGTCGGAACTGCAGGATGAAGGCAGAATCACCAACGTCGAGCTGGCGCATCGAGTCGGCCTGACCGCGCCGCCCTGCCTGCGCCGAGTCCGCGCGCTGGAAGAAGAGGGCGTGATCCGCGGCTACCACGCCGATCTCGACCCGTCGCAGCTGGGCTTCTCGATCACCGTCTTCGCCATGGTCAGCCTGAAGAGCCAGGCGGAAGACTCGCTGCGCGAATTCGAGCAGGCGATGAAGGACCTGCCCGAAGTGCGCGAAGTCCACATGCTCAACGGCGAGATCGACTTCATCATCAAGATCGTCAGCCGCGACCTGCAGGCCTTTCAGGAATTCCTCACCAGCAAGCTGACGCCCGCGCCCAATGTGGCGAGCGTGAAGACTTCGCTGACGATCCGCACCAGCAAGAACGATCCGGGCGTCCCGCTATGAGCAAGACCATGATCGGTCACTGCCTGTGCGGTGCGGTTACGGTGGAACTTGTGGGCGCGAAAGCCGAACTCGAAATCTGCCAATGCACCATGTGCCGCCGATGGGGCGGGGCCTTCTACGCGGCCTTGGCTGGCGACAGCTTCACGCTTGGCGGCGAGGAAGCGGTCACCGCCTACGCCTCGAGCGATTGGGGCGAACGGGCCTTTTGCTCGAAATGCGGGACGAATATCTGGTGGCGCTTCAAGCCGACCGGCAACCGCAGCTTTTCGGCCGGCCTGTTCGACGAAGCCGAACAGCTCGGCATCGAGAAGGAGATCTTCGTCGATGAAGCGGCGGACTGGTGCCGGTTGCAGGGCGACCATCCGCGCCAGACCGGCGAAGAAGTGATCGCGGAGGCCAAGGCCGCCGGCTTCACCTTCGACTAGCGCTTTTCGAGCGTCCTAGGCCAATAGCCATTCGAGCGGTGGTGGCAGGCGTTTTGCGCTGAAATCCAATTGTAGAACTCGCCTGCGTCCTTTTGAGATCGAGCGGTCCGACGCGTGAAGAATTGGCGTGGAATAGAACCAGACATCGCCCGCATTCGCCTCGCAATGGAGCAACTCGTGCTCCTTTGCGACACGCTCGGCATCTGCATCCGCAATCTGACCGAGTCGGTGCGTTTGCACCGCAATCTTGAGCGGCGCATTCTCCATGGTCACGGCATCGAGGTGTACCCGCACGGTCACCATGCTTTCGGTAACTTTGAACGGTGGCTGCACGTGATGCAGCCCCTGCTTTATGGTCCAGGGTCCAAAACCGTCAATCTGTGCCGGGCGCTTCACGCAAATAGTGCGATCTTGATGCCAGCCCAGAGCCCAGTTCGTGCCTGGCGATTTGTCGAAGGCAATAGCGCGGACGACATGGGCCGGAGCGCCCAGAAGTTTGCTTACCTGTCTTATGAGCAGGCTGTCCTTGCCAGCGATGAGTTCCAACGCCTGTGCATTGGACAGACGCACCCCTGCATCCGAGCCAATATCATCGAATAGTCTGGTGAGCTCCGCAAGCTGGTCGGCAGCCAAGCTGCGATGCAACTCGGCCCCGTCGCTTGCGAAGCACAACGAATTCAGCCGTCCCGCGTCTTCAGCCACTCTTCCAGCCACTTGATCGAATAGTCGCCGCTTTTCACGTCGTCCTGTTCGAGCAGGGCCTGGTGCAGCGGGACCGAGGTTTTCACGCCCTCGATCACCATTTCTTCCAGCGCGCGCTTCAGCCGCATCATGCAGCCTTCGCGGTTGCGGCCGTAGACGATGAGCTTGGCGATCATGCTGTCATAAAAGGGCGGGATCGAATAGCCGGCGTAAAGCCCGCTATCGACACGCACGTGCATGCCGCCGGCCGGGTGGTAATAGCTGATCTTGCCGGGGCTCGGCGCGAAGGTGAACGGGTCTTCCGCGTTGATGCGGCATTCGATCGCGTGGCCCTTGAACTCGATCTCGTCCTGCTTGACCGACAGCGGCTTGCCGTCGGCGATGCGGATCTGTTCGCGCACGAGGTCGACGCCGGTGATGGCTTCGGTGACTGGGTGTTCGACCTGCAGGCGGGTGTTCATTTCGATGAAATAGAACTCGCCGTTTTCCCACAGGAATTCGACCGTGCCTGCGCCGCGATAGCCCATGTCGCGCATCGCTTGCGCGCAGACTTCGCCCATGCGCATACGGTCTTCCTCGCCCAGCACGGGGGAGGGGGCTTCCTCGAGCACCTTCTGGTGGCGGCGCTGGAGCGAACAGTCGCGCTCGCCCAGGTGGATGGCGTTGCCATTTCCGTCGCCGAATACCTGGAATTCGATGTGGCGCGGATCGCCGAGGTATTTCTCGATATAGACGGTGGCGTCGCCGAAGGCGGCCTTCGCCTCGCTGCCCGCCTGCTTCATCAGCGTTTCGAGCTGGTCTTCGCTTTCGCACACCTTCATGCCGCGGCCACCGCCGCCGCTGGCAGCCTTGATGATGACTGGGAAGCCGATTTCCGCAGCGATTGCACGCGCTTCCTCGACCGTTGCGACCGCGCCGTCCGAACCGGGCACGAGCGGCAGGCCCAGCGCGCCGGCGGTCTTCTTCGCCTCGACCTTGTCGCCCATGGTGCGGATGTGTTCGGGCTTTGGGCCGATCCACTTGATATCGTGGGCTTCCACGATCTCGGCGAACTTGGCGTTTTCCGAGAGAAAGCCGTAGCCCGGGTGGATCGCATCGGCCTGCGCGATTTCGGCGGCCGAGATGATGTTGGCGATGTTGAGATAGCTGTCGGCGGCGGCCGGCGGACCGATGCACACGGCATGGTCGGCGAGGCGGACGTGCATGGCATCAGCGTCGGCGGTGGAGTGAACCGCGACCGTCTCGATACCCATCTCGTGCGCGGCGCGGTGGATGCGGAGCGCGATTTCGCCGCGATTGGCGATGAGGATGCGTGAAATGGCCATGGTTTACCCGATGACGACGAGCGGCTGGTCGAACTCGACCGGCTGGGCGTTCTCGACGAGGATCGACTTCACCGTACCAGCCTTGTCGGCAGTGATCGGATTCATGACCTTCATGGCTTCCACGATCACGAGGGTCTGGCCTTCCTTCACGCTGTCGCCGACGCTGACGAAGTCCGAAGCGCCCGGTTCCGGCGCGAGGTAGACGGTGCCGACCATGGGCGACTTGATCGCACCGGCGGTGTCGGCAGCGGCGGGCGCGGGGTCGTTACCGGGTGCAGGGGCTGCCGGAGCCGGCGCGGCTGCTGCGGGTGCCGGAGCCGCCATCGGGGCAGGCGCTGCGGCCATTGCCACGCCGCCGCCGCGCGATACGCGGATCTTGCGCTCGCCATCCTCGACTTCGATTTCGGTGAGCCCGGTGTCGCCCAGCATCTCGGCGAGTTCGCGCACGAGCGAGGTGTCGACGTTCATGCCGGATTTCCCGGCGTTACCTTTACGTTCGGCCATGAATGGTCCCTTGTCAGTTATTGCACGCGCCTATGCGTGAGCCGCGCGCGCAAGACAAGGGGGAGGGGGCTTATTTAGAGCGCTGCGGCCTTGTCCAACGCTACGGCATAGCTGCGCGGGCCGAGGCCCTGTACGCAATCGGCCGCGGCCATGCCGACGAAGGAGACGTGGCGAAACTCCTCGCGGGTGGAAGGGTCGGAGAGGTGCACTTCGATGACCGGCACCGTGATCGCTTTGATCGCATCGAGAAGGGCGATCGAGGTGTGGGTATAGGCGGCGGCGTTCAGCAGAACGGCCTTCGCGCACTGCCGGTTCGCCTCGTGCAGCCAGTCGACCAGCTGCCCTTCGTGGTTGGTCTGGTGGAAACTGATCTCCAGCCCCAGCCGCCCCGCCTGCTCGTGCAGCATGGCCTCGATATCGGCGAGCGTTTCGGTGCCGTAAATCTCCGGTTCGCGCGTGCCGAGCAGGTTGAGGTTGGGGCCGTTGAGGACGAAGACGGTGTTGGTCATGGCCTGCGTCTTAGCGCGCCCGGCTCACCTTTCCAGCCCCTTCGCCTTTCCCCACTGGCGCGCGGCGGTGTAGCCGAGATAGCCGGTGCCGAAGAGGGCGTAGAGTTCGTCGGGCAGGCCGCGCAGATAGGCGGTGATGCCGCTGCCGATGTCCTGCGCGGCTTGGGGCGAGAAGGCGGCGAGCACACCCATCGGCAGGGCGAAAAGGATGATCGTGTACATGACATAGAGAAAGCTCGGCCGCGCGCGGCTGGTCCAGGGATCGCGCGAATTGGCCTCGGCGATGATGGCGGACAGCCGCGCCTCGATGGTTTTCAGCTCGTGCGCGCCCTCCAGCGCGAGCAGTTCCAACTTGGCTTTCGCGCGCGCCTCCTTGTCGGGGATGATCTTGTCGATGATCGAAGCGATAGGGCCGATGAGCGAATCGATGAGTGCCATTTGCGATCTCCTTTCCGCTTTGACTGAACCAAACCGGTTCATGTAGGAAAGGGTGCATCCGCGTTTTCTGGCGGCTATGTCGGTGTGGACAGAAAAAGGGGGAAAACCACTGGTCGGGATGACTGGATTCGAACCAGCGACCCCCACACCCCCAGTATGGTGCGCTACCAGGCTGCGCTACATCCCGAAACCAGTGGAGGCGGCCCTATAGGCGCGGTCTTTCCACATGGCAAGCACCTGTCTTGCCCAATTCATTGCCAGTGCATCGCATAGCTGCTAACCGCGCGCCACTATTTGCAGGAGGGGTTGCGGGCGTGCCTTGAAGCGCGCCTCGTCAAGGCCCAACTGGCAACCGACACAGACGCTTACCAACAACAGGCTTTCTTTTCATGATCACGCTTCTTGCCGCCGCCGGCACCGCCGCTGCAGAGCCGCCGGTGTGGCTCCAGATTCTGCCCTGGGTCGCCATTTTCGCGGTCTTCTGGTTCCTGATGATCCGCCCGCAGATGCGCCAGCAGAAGGCTCACCGGGAAAAGGTCGACGGCCTCAAGCGCGGCGACGAAGTCGTCACTGCAGGCGGCCTCGTCGGCAAGATCACCAAGGTGGAAGAACAGTTTGTCGAACTGGAACTGACCAAGGGCATGAAGGTCCGCGCGGTCAAGCACACCATCGGCGAAGTGCTGAACGCGAAACCGGCCAAGCCGGCCAACGACTGAGCGCCCCCACAAGAAGGATAGGCCGCCGCCATGCTGGAATTCCCGACCTGGAAAAAGGTCATGCTCTGGGGCATCGCGATACTGGGTGCGCTCGCAGCGCTGCCCTCTATCGCTTCGTTGACCAATAACGACTGGCCCGACCAGCTTCCCGACCCCACGGTCAATCTGGGGCTGGACCTTGCCGGCGGCAGCCACATCCTGCTCGAGGCGGAACGCAGTCAGGTCGCGGCCAAGCGACTTGAAGACATGGAAGAGGGCGTGCGCAACGCCCTGCGCCGTGCCGAGCCGCAGCGCATTCGCATCGGGGATGTCTCGACCGAGGATGGAGCGCTGAGCTTCCTTCTCGACGACGCGGCCGATATCGACCGCGCCCGCGGCGAGATAGAGGACCTGATGGCGGGTACCGGTCCCGTGCGCGAGTGGGATTTGCAAGTCGTCGACGGTCAGCGCTTCGTCCTAACGCCGACGGAGGCGGGACTCGACAACGCGGTTGACGCTGCCATGGAAGGCGCGCTGCGCACCATCGGTATCCGCGTTGATGAACTGGGTACGCGCGAGCCGACCATCCTGCGCCAAGGCGATACCCGCATCGTGGTGCAGGTGCCCGGCCTGCAAGACCCCGACCAGCTCAAGGAACTGCTTGGCAAGACCGCCCAGCTTGAGTTCAAGCTCGTCGAACGCGATGCGACAGCCGAAGAAGTCCAGCGCGGCTTCGTGCCGGGCGGCGAAGTCTATCCCTATGCCGATACCGAAACTTACCAGGGCACCGGCGTTGTCGTGCAACGCCTCGGCGGGATCGACGGCGAGACGCTCACCGGCGCCGTCCAGACGTTCGACAGCCAGACCAACGAGCCTGTCGTCTCGATCACATTCAACCCCGAAGGCGGGCGCCGGTTCGCCACCATGACGACCAAGTACACCGGTCGCCAGTTTGCCATCATCCTCGACGACGAGGTGATCTCGGCGCCGGTCATGCGCGAACCGATCGCAAACGGCCAGTCGCAGATCAGCGGCAGTTTCACGACGGAAAGTGCCAACGAACTAGCCATCCAGCTGCGCTCGGGCGCGCTGCCGGTCGACCTGACCGTGGTCGAGGAACGCACGGTGGGGCCGGACCTCGGCGCCGATTCGATCAAGCAGGGCCTGCTGGCCATGGGCATCGGCACGCTGCTGGTCATGGTGCTGATGATCGTCACCTACGGACGCTTCGGGATCTATGCGACCGTGGCGCTCGTCCTCAACGTGATGATGCTGCTTGGCATCATGGCCATGCTGGGGGCGACGCTCACTTTGCCGGGTATCGCGGGGTTCGTGCTGACCATCGGTGCAGCGGTCGACGCCAACGTGCTTGTCAACGAGCGCATTCGCGAAGAACGCAAGCGCGGACGGCGCGTGATGGCGGCAGTCGAGAACGGCTACAAGGAAGCGAGCCGCGCCATCTACGACGCGAACGTCACCAACTTCATTGCCGGCGTGCTGCTGTTCCAGTTCGGCTCCGGCCCGATCAAAGGCTTTGCCGTCGTGCTGGTGGTGGGCCTGTTCACCTCGGTCTTTACCGCCGTGCCGCTGACGCGGATGTGGGTGGCGGGCTGGCTGCGGAAGGCGCGGCCTTCGGACCTGAACATTTAAGGAGGACGGACCCATGAAACTTCTCAAGCTCGTCCCCGACGACACCAACATCAAGTTCCTCAAATGGCGCGTGCCCTTCTTCGTGGTCAGCCTGCTGCTAATCGCGGCGAGCTGGGCGCTGGTGATGACCAAGGGCCTCAATTACGGCGTCGATTTCGCCGGTGGTCTCGAAGTGCGCGCGACCTTCACCGAACGCAGCGAGGCTCCGGTTTCGCAGCTGCGTACCGACATAGAGGCACTGGGTTACGGCTCGCCGGTCGTCCAACGCTTCGGCGAGGACAACCAGGTTTCGATACGCGTGCGCCTGCCCGACGATGTTGCGGCGAACAACGAGGCCGCGCAGAACGCGGCCAATGCCGTTGTCGCAGAGCTTCAGGGCAATTACCCCGACTTCCGTCTGGACGGGAACGACAATGTCTCGGGCAAGGTCTCGGGCGAATTCCGCGAGGACGCGGTCTTTGCCCTGGTGCTCGCCATGCTGGGCGTGGCGCTCTACATCTGGATCCGCTTCGAATGGCAATTCGGCGTGGGCGGCCTCTTCGCGCTGTTCCACGACGTGTCGCTGGCGCTGGGCATGTTCGCCCTGTTCCAGCTCGAATTCAGTCTGCAAATCATCGCCGCCATTCTGGCGATCATCGGCTACTCGCTGAACGATACCATCGTCGTCTACGACCGCATCCGAGAGAACCTGAAGAAGTATCGCAAGATGCCGCTGCCCGAGCTGCTCGACCTTTCGGTCAACGAGACACTGGCGCGTACGGTGATGACCTCGCTGACGCTGCTCGTGGCGCTGCTGCCGCTGCTGTTCTTCGGCCCGGCCAGCCTCTTTGGCCTGACCGCGGCCATCGTGCTCGGCCTGTTTGTCGGTACCTATTCCTCGGTCTACATGGCGGCACCGCTGCTGGTCTGGATGGGCGTCAATTCGAACAGCTTCGTGCCCGAGGAAACCATCGCCGACCGGCAGGAAAAGAAGCTGCGCGGCGAAGTGTGACGTTGCGTGTCCGTCGCCCCTAGAGGCGGCGGACGAGCATCTCCGCAACCCCGATCCACGCCGGATTGTCGACCACCTGTTGTTTCTCGCCATGGCCCGGCGGAAGCAGGCCGACGAGATTGCCTTGTCGGTCGATCAGCCGGCCAAAAGCGAAGCGTCCGCCCTTCCTCGGGACCAGCACATCGCGGTTGACCGCGCGCGCCGCCTCTTGCGGAGGGAGCTGGCGCAGCCATAACTGGTCGCCCGGACGGTATTCACCATGCGGGTAGTCGATGGTGAGTACTACCAGCGCGCCGTCGCCGCCAAGGTCGGTGGCAAGGATCGCATCGCGGGTGGAAGGCAGGGCCTCGGGGCCCGTCTGGCCGAGCGTGGCGACCACCTGCGGTTGGCCCGCGCTTTCGGAGCGCACCAGCATTTCGGGTTCTACGCCCAAGGCTGCTCCAAGCCGTTCCATCCATTTGAGCGAGAGGTTGCGCATGCCCGTCTCGAGCCGGCCCACTGTCTGCGGTGTGGTGGGCGGGGTGCAGGCCTCGGCCAGATCGGCGAGCGTCATGCCTTTTTCCTTGCGGATATCGCGGATGCGGTTGATCACGATGCTTTCCCTCTTAACCGAAATGGTGAAACCACTTTCCTACACGAACCACAAGAATGCAAGCCCGCTGTCCACGAACGAGGAGATGCGGCATGAAGAAGGAACTGGTCGAGCGCGAATTGACCGAGGTCGGGCCGAAGCGCGCTGGTTCTGCAACCGGCAAACGGCGAACCGTTACGGTAAATCTCGGGGAGAGCCCGCTGACATGGCTCCACGCACGTGGCCACCTCGACGATCGGCAGTTCGATGCGGGCGAGCGCCTGCGGGCGGATTACGAACGCGCGCAGCTCTCGCCTTCGGTCACGATGCGCTGGGACCCTGTGCGGTTGGATGGCGGCGGGGCGGGTGACGGCTTGACGCCATCGGAACGCCAGCTCGCCGCGAAGGCTCGTTTCGACGGTGCCATGGCCGAGGCGGGGGCGGGGCTGAAAGACATCCTCTGGCGCGTCGCCTGCGGCTGTGAAGCCTTGTCCGAAGCGGAAAAGGTTCTCGGCTGGCCCGCTCGGAGCGGTAAGCTGGTGCTCAAGCTGGCCCTCGACCGAGTGGCGGATTTCTACCGGATACGGTGAGCGATGCGATTTCTCTTGGGACTGTGTTCCACGTGTTCCAGCCTGACGGACTGGACGGGCAGTAATCCTAAACGCGTCCTGCAACAGCTTGGCGCAGAACCGGCAGGACCTCCGCTTCGAACCACGGGTTCTGCTTCATCCAGATCGCGCTGCGCCACGCGGGATGGGGCAGGGGAAGGAAGCGGGGCAAGAACTCGCGGAAGCGGCGCACGCGCTCGGTCATCGAAAGCTTGCGCGCGTCGGGCAGGTAATAGCTCTGCGCGTAGGTGCCGACGAGCAGAGTCAGCCGGTCCTCGGGGAGCACATCGAGCACGCGCCGATGCCATTGCGGGGCGCATTCGGGGCGCGGGGGCTTGTCGCCGCCGCTTGCCTTGCCGGGATAGCAGAAGCCCATCGGCACCAGCGCTACGCGCGTGGGATCGTACATCTGTTCCTTCGAGAGGCCGGTCCATTCGCGCAAGCGGTCGCCGCTCTTGTCGTCCCACGGGATGCCGGTTTGGTGGACGATGGAACCGGGCGCTTGCCCGATGATCAGCAAGCGTGCGGTGGGCGAGAAGCTGGCGACCGGGCGGACCCCGTGGGGCAAGTGGGCAGCGCAGAGGCGGCAGCCCGCGATTTCCCCGGCAAGGGCCTCGTGGCTCAAAGCGCCTCGACCTGTTCGGCCAGGTCCAGCCAGCGTTCCTCCGCGGCGTCTTTCTCGGCGCGCGCGTTCTCGATGCCTTTGGAGACATTGGCGAAGCGCTGCGGGTCGGCGGTGTAGAGGTCCGGATCGGCGAGGATCTGCTCGCCGCGCGCGATGGCCGCTTCCAGTTCCTCAATGCGCGCGGGGAGCAGCTCGTAGTCGCGCTGGTCCTTGTAGCTCAGCTTGGTCGGCTTGGGCGGGGGCGGGGGAGAGGCCGCGGGCTTGTCCTCAGCCTTATCGGCCTTCGCCTTGCCGGTGACGGGTGCCTGTCGCTTGGCCTGCCAGTCCTCGTAACCGCCCGCGACCACATCGACCTTGCCAGTCCCGTCGAGGCCCAGCGTTATGGTCACCGTGCGATCGAGGAAGTCGCGATCGTGGCTGACAATCAGCACCGTGCCTTCGTAATCCGCGATCACTTCCTGCAGCAGATCGAGCGTCTCGAGGTCGAGATCGTTGGTCGGTTCGTCCAGCACCAGCAGGTTCGATGCCTTGGCAAACTCGCGCGCCAGCAGCAGGCGGCTGCGTTCGCCGCCCGACAAGACGCCGACGCGCATATCGACGATCTTGGGATCGAACGGGAACTCCTTGAGATAGCCTTGCACGTGCTTGCGCACCCCGCGCACGTCGATCCAGTCGCCACCTTCGGCCAGCACCTGCCGCACGGTCTTGTCGGCAGTGAGGAGCTGGCGCTGCTGGTCGATCATCACCCCGGTCAGCGTCTTGGCGATCTCCACCGTACCGCTGTCGGGCTCCAGTTCGCCAGTAAGCATCTTCAGCAGCGTCGTCTTGCCCGCACCGTTCGCGCCAACGATGCCGATGCGGTCGCCACGCTGGATGCGAAGGGAGAAGGGCTTGATGATCGTGCGGTCAGCGTATGCCTTGGTGATCTTGTCCGCGACGATTACCGACTTGGACTTAAAGTCCTCCTCGGTCGCCAGTTTCAATTTGGCGGTGCCGCCCGCCGAAATCATCGAGGCGCGCTGCGCGCGCATTTGCCAGAGTTTCTCGAGCCGTCCCTGGTTTCGCTTGCGCCGCGCGGTCACGCCGCGTTCGAGCCAGTGCGCCTCGAGTTTCAACTTTGCGTCGAGCTTTTCCGCCGCGCGCGCTTCCTCGGCATAGACCTGTTCTTCCCACGCCTCGTAGCCGCCGAAGCCCACTTCCTTGCGGCGCAGTTCACCGCGGTCGAGCCAGATGGTCGCGCGGGTCAGGCGTTTCAGGAAGGTGCGATCGTGGCTGATGACGACGAAGGCGCCCTTGTAGCGCTCGAGCCAGCCTTCGAGCCAGTCGATCGCGCCGAGGTCGAGGTGGTTGGTCGGCTCGTCCATCAGCAAGAGGTCGGGCTCCTGCGCCAGAGCGCGGGCGATGGCGGCGCGGCGCTTCTCGCCCCCGCTGGCGCCCGTGGTCTCGCGGCTCATGTCGATGCCGAGCTGACCCGCGATGGCCTCGACCTCGAATTCCTGCGGGGCGTGTTCCCCGTCCAGCGCCCAGTCCATCAGCGTGGTGTGGCCCGAAAGGTCCGGGTCCTGTTCGAGCAGGACGATCTTGGCGTGCGGCTTCACCTTGCGCGTGCCGGCATCGGTTTCGATCATTCCGCCGATCATGCGGAAGAGCGTGGTCTTGCCCACACCGTTGCGGCCGATCAGCGCAAGGCGATCGCGTGGCCCGATATGCAGGTCGAGCGGCGCGTGATCCGGGCCGCCGAACAGCCACTTGCCGCCCTGCTGCAGGGCCATGCCTTCGAGGCTGAGGATGGGGGGCTGTGCCATAGGCCGCGCGAGGTAGTCACGCGAAGGGCATCCCGCAAGCGGTTAGCGCGCCGCTTTCTGCGCCTCGACCATGCGCGCAACGTCTTCCAGCAGCGCGGGCGCGTCGTAGACGATGCCGTCCTTGATCGTCCAGCGCACACCGCCAACCTGCTCGATTTCGCCGGTCTCGTAGTTCAGCTTGGTGTGGCCGGTGCCGTAGAGCAGTTTCAAATTGTCGAGCGGATTGCCCGGCACGATGACGAGGTCGGCCAGTTTGCCGACCTGGATCGTGCCCATCGGCGGGGTTTGCCCACGCGCCTGGTAGATTTCCTCTGCCCCCGCGACAGTCGCAGCGCGGATGACCTCCAGCGGTTCGAGCCCTGCCTCGCGCAGCATTTCCAACTCGCCGATATAGGCGAAGCCCCAGGTCTGGTAGATATAGCCTGGATCGCTGCCTGCGGTGACCCGCCCGCCGCGCCGGTGGAACTCCTTGGTGAGGTCGAACCAGTAGCGGTAGAACTTGCGCCAGGCGACTTCGTCCTCGGTCGACCAGTCCTTGTAATAACTGCCGTGATTGGTCGCGCTGGGGGCGTAGAAATCCATCAGGCTGGGAAGCGAGTAACGCTCGTGCCAGTCGCGGTTCTTGGCCGCCATTACATCGCGGCTGGCGGAATAGATGTTAAAGGTGGGGCTCAGCGTCACGCCGCTGTCGACGAGGTGGTCGATATAGGCGTCCCATTCCTCGCTGCCCGGCTCCACCACCTGGTCGGCAAGCCGCGCGACCCAGGCGAAGCGCGATTGCTCGTCGTAGTAATTGTAGCCCTGCGGGTAGGTCGGCAGCGCGGCCTCATCCAGCAGGCTTTCGAAATGGCCGTAGAAGTGGGTGACGCCGTCCATGCCGAGTTCGACCGCCTTCGCCGCATTCACGCGCTGGACGCCAGGCTGGGCGAGGTGGGCGACGCTGCCCATCTGCTGCTTCTCCGCCTCGTCGAGCGCGGCTTCGAGCAGCGCCGGTTCGAGGCTGTTGAAGAACTTGATGCCCCAGTACCCTTGCGCCTTGGCCCAGCGCACCCATTCGCGCGCCTCCGCCCCGGTCGTGATCGGTCCGCGGTCCCACTTGTCGCCGAACGCGGCATAGGGGAACAGGCGCGGGGCGGTGATTGTGTTGGCGGCGCTGCGCTGTGTATCGGACAGGTCCGGCTGGCCCGGCCCCCAGTAGAAGGAGACGCCGCGCACGCTCGTCACCCCATGGGCGAGCCACAGCTTGTAGCCATAGGAAGGCTGCCCGGCCTTGGAGGGATCGCCATTATGGCCATGCGTGTCGACGAAGCCGGGCATCACCGTCATGCCCTTGGCATCGATGATCCGCGCAGCGCCTGCGCGCACCGCGTCCGGAGCGCCGCCGCCATGGATCGCGGCGATGCGGTTGCCCTCGATCACGATATCGACCGGCCCCATCGGCGGCGCGCCCGAACCTTCGACCATGGTCACGCCCAAGACGATCAGCGTGGGGTAGGGGCCCTCGCCCTCAACCCGGTCGGGGACGGGCTGCATCTGTGCGGCAAGCGGCGCAGCGATAAGCACGGCTAGCGCTGCGGTCAGGATTTTCGGAAGTTTCATGGCGGCTAATTTCCCTCTCCCGAGCATCGCTAACGTGCAAAACCCTGCGCGCAAAGGCTTTTGCGGAACCTCTCCGTTCAGCCGCGCGTAAACCGGCAACGCGGACAGTGCGTCCGAGAAGAGGAGAATTGCCCATGAAGCGCCCCGCCAGACTGCTTGCCGCCCCCGCGCTGGTGCTAGCCGCAGCCCTTCCTATGACCGCGCAGGCAGGCGAAGTGCAGATTGCCGCGCAGAACCCAGTGATCGAATTGACGGTATTCGAGCAGATCGAGGTGGAGCCGGACACGGCGACGATCTGGACGGGAGTCCAGTCCGACGCGAACACGGCTGTCGAGGCGCTGCGGCGCAATTCGGCCGAAATGCAGCGGCTGGTTTCGCTGATCCGGGCGCTAGGCATTGCCGAGCGCGACATCCAGACCTCGCACATCAACCTGAACCCACGTTACGATTACCAGAACCGGGGCGACCAGCCACCGCGCTTTCTCGGCTATCGCGCCAGCAACCAGGTGACCGTCAAGCTGCGCGATCTGGACCGGGTCGGTGAAGTGCTCGATGCGATGGTCCAGGCGGGTGCGACCAATATCAACGGACCGAATTTCTCCATCGAAGACGACGAGGTCGCCAAGGCGCAGGCCCGTAGCAACGCGCTCGAACGCGGACGCGCACAGGCCGAGGACTACGCCCGGCTGGCTGGCTATACCGGTGTTCGCTTGCTTCAGGTCGCCGAGGCCATCCGCGGGTCGAGCGGCATGATCGAGCAGAGCGACGCCATCGTCGTGACCGGCTCTCGCAGCATGGCCGCGCCGCCCCCGCCGGTGGCGCCCGGTGTCGTTGCGACCGGTGTCGGAATTGCGCTGACCTACGAGATGACCCGCTGAACGGGTGTGAACGGCAACATTCACACCTTGTTCAACGCTCGATGCCTAGTAAGTTCACTGTCATGAAACAGCTTCTCGTCTCCCTGCTCGCCCTCGGCCTCGTCGCCGGGCCGCTGACCGCCACGCCGGCGGAAGCGCAGCGTCGCTCCGACCAGGGCGAGGCGCGCAAGGAGATGCGGGCGGGCAATATCCTGCGCGCTCGCGAGATCGAGAACCGCGTGCTGTCGATGATGGGCGATGCCGAATATCTCGGCTTCGATTACGATTCGACCGCGATGGCTTACCGCTTGAAGTTCATCAAGAAGGGCAAGGTCCTCTATGTCGACGTGGACGCGCGTACGGGCCGTATCCTGAGCCGCAGCCGCTGATCCGCCCGGTGATTTCGGTCGATCAGAAACCTCGTTCATCTTGACGCGTTCATCTACATGAACGACATGCGCAAGAATATTAGCGAGGAAAGCAATTCATGAGAATCCTGATCGTCGAAGACGAGCCGACGCTGGGCCAGCAGCTCAAGAGCACGCTGGAGCAGAACGGCTATGCGGTGGACCTGTCCACCGATGGCGAGGATGGCCACTTCCTCGGCTCTACCGAAGATTATGACGCAGTCATCCTCGACCTCGGACTGCCCGAGATCGACGGGCTGACTGTGCTCGGCATGTGGCGCAAGGAGGGGCGCAAGTTCCCCGTCCTCGTGCTGACCGCGCGCGACAGCTGGTCGGACAAGGTCGCCGGGCTGGACGCTGGCGCGGACGATTATCTCGCCAAGCCCTTCCAGACCGAAGAGCTGATCGCCCGCCTGCGCGCGCTCATCCGCCGCGCTTCGGGCAACACCTCCAGCGAACTGACGGCTGGCGAGGTGCGTCTCGATACGCGTTCGGGCCGCGTCACGCTGAAAGGCGAGCCGGTCAAGCTGACCGCGCAGGAATACAAGCTGCTCTCCTACCTGATGCACCACAAGGGCAAGGTGGTCAGCCGCACCGAACTCATCGAACACATTTACGACCAGGATTTCGATCGCGATTCGAACACGATCGAAGTCTTCGTCACGCGCATCCGCAAGAAGCTGGGTGCAGAGGTAATTACGACGATCCGTGGACTCGGTTACAGCCTCGACGACCCCGCCGAACAGCCCCGCGCATCCTGAGGAGGGCAGCGAGGCGAGGGCGGCGGCGGGTTCCACGCCCGGCGAAACCGCCGTGCCTTCCGGCGAAGCCGAACACGTAACGCTCCCTGCACCGCCCGCGCCGCGCCGCAGCCTTGCCGCGCGCATGATGGCGATTGCGGCGATCTGGATCGGGGTCCTCCTGCTGGGTGGCGGTTTCGCGCTTGAACGCGCGCTGACCCGGCAGGTGCAGAGCAATTTCGACGACCAGCTCGAATACGTCCTGACTGCCCTGATCGCCTCGGCCGAGGTCGACGAATGGGGCGATGTGCGCTTTTATCGCTCGCTCGGCGACCAGCGTTTCCTCGAAGTCAATTCGGGCGTCTACTGGCAGATCAGCGGGCCGGGAACGGACCCCTATCCCAGCCGCAGCCTGTGGGATCGCACGCTCGAGGTCGAGGGCGACCACACGGACGACAAGCCCCATTTCTACGACAGCGATCAGTTCGCCGATGAACCGCTGCGCGTGGTCGAACGCAACATCATTCTGCCCGACAGCGACACCCAGTGGACCTTCACCGTGGCCAGCGCGCGCGAGGAACTGGACTTCCAGATTTCGCGCATCCGCTCGATCCTGGTGTGGAGTTTTGCCGTACTGGGCCTTGGCCTTCTCATCATGGCCGCACTGCAAAGCTATTACGGCCTCTCGCCGCTCCGCCGTGTGCGCGCCGCGATCCAGTCGATGCGGTCCGAAGGTGCGAACCGGATCGAAGAGCCGTTGCCGCTCGAAGTCGAACCGCTGGTGGACGAAATCAACGCGCTGCTTGCCCACAGCGAGAAACAGGCGGAGGAAGCGCGCACCCACGCCGGCAATCTCGCCCACGCGCTGAAAACTCCGCTCACCGTGCTGACCAACGCTGCCACAGCGCATGATCCCAAGCTCTCCGACTTGGTCTGCCGCGAAACCAAGACCATGCAGCGCCATGTCGAGCATCATCTCGCCCGTGCCCGCGCGGTGGGTCGCCGTGCCACGGGTCATGCCCGCGCCGAGGTCTGGCCGAGCGCGGAAAGCGTGCTGCGCGCGGTCACCCGCATTTACGAACAAACGCGCTTCGACCTCGACGGCAAGCGCGAGGCCGCTGTCGCCATCGAGCGGCAGGACCTCGACGAGATTCTCGGAAACCTGATCGAGAATGCGGCCAAATATGGCGGCGGCTCTGTATTCGTCACCGTCGATGCCGAGCCGGAGGCCGAGCAATGCGCCATCTGGGTCGAGGACGACGGTGCCGGAATTCCCGAAGCGGACCGTATTCGCATCTTCGATCGCGGCGCGCGGCTCGACACCGGCAAGCCCGGCACCGGCCTCGGCCTTGCGATCGTGCGCGACGTTGCGGAAATCTACGCTGGCTCGGTCGAGCTCGGTACCAGCGAGGACCTTGGCGGGTTGATGGTCACGCTAAGATTACCGAGGCCCGGTATCTAGGTTCAGACGTTGTTCAATCCATCGTATGTAAGCCACGGATCATGGACGAGAAAAACATCATGGCGCGCCGCGCGCCCTTCGCTCTTCGGATCGGATTTGTCGGGCTTGTCGGCCTCGGGCTCTCCGGCTGCACGATGATGGCCGGCTCCTATGGACACTCGGGCGTTTCAGTGGGTGTGGGATACAGTTCGGGCGGGTACTACGACCCGTATTACGATCCCTACTACGACAGCTATTACGGCTGGTACGACGATTATTATTACCCCGGCACGGGTTATTACGTCTACGACCGCTACGGCTATCGACATCGCTGGAACGACTATCAGCGCCGACTGTGGGCCGAACGCCGTGGACGCTACGAGCGCCGCGTAGCGCACCGGGCGCTTGTCGAGAATTGGGCTGGTTTCGAGCGCGGGGCCGATGGCCGGTATGAAGACCAGCGGACCGATTACCGCCGGGCCGAGCGCCGCGATCGCGCCTCGACGCGTGACCGCCGCGAGGATGCGAACCGCAGTTCGACCATTCGCCGGGCTGCCGAGGCAACTGCGCGCGAACGCCGCGAGGAGCGCTCCAACCAGCAGCGGGCCGTAACCCGTTCATCGGACACCGCCCGCCGCGCTCCGGCACGCGAGGCCGCACGCCGCGGGCCGACCGGCTCGGCAGCGGCTGCCCGCCGGGCGCCGGCTCCCCAGGCTACTCGCCGCGCACCCGCGCCGCAGGCGACCCGCCGTGCTCCGGCACCGGCTCCCGCCCAGCGCGAGAACCGTCGCCAGGAACGCGCCGCGCCGGCGGCCCAGCGTAGCGATGCGCAGGAAACGCGCCGCCAGGAACCTGCGCGTCCCGAACGGTCGGAACGCTCATCGCGCCGCAACTCTCCTGCCGCATCGCGCCGCACCCGCGAAAAGCATCCCGATTAAGGTACCAGTCCCTGCGCTTTTTCGTGGTGGCGAATGACTTCGTCGATGATGAAGCGCAGGAACTTCTCGCTGAACTCGGGATCGAGCTCGCTTTCCTCCGCCAACCGCCGCAGCCTGGCAATCTGCTCGGCCTCGCGCGCGGGATCGGCGGGGGGGAGCGTGGCGTTGGCCTTGTAGGCACCCACCGCCTGCGTGATGCGAAACCGCTCGGCAAGCATATGCACGAGCGCGGCATCGATATTGTCGATGCTCTTGCGATAGGCCGCCAGCGTCGCGTCTTCGGCGGGGGTCTGTTGCACCTCTTGCGTCATCGCTTGCCAGATTAGCGCCAAACCGCCTCTTGCCAAGAAAGCTTAGGCAGGACATGGCCAAGCTGACATGACAGCCGACGTCGTTCCCCTCCCGCGCAAGGGCCCAGAGCCCTCGATCGAACCCATGCTGGCGCTGACGGCGCAGGGCATGAACGCGGTCAACCAGGTCATCCTCGACCGGATGCAGAGCGAAGTGCCGCTCATACCCGCGCTCGCCGGACATTTGATTTCGGGCGGCGGCAAGCGCCTGCGCCCCATGCTAACGCTCGCTGGCGCGGAACTGGTCGGCTACAGCGGCACGCGCCATCACAAGCTCGCCGCAGCGGTCGAATTCATCCATACCGCGACGCTGCTGCATGACGATGTCGTCGACGGCAGCGACTTGAGGCGCGGCAAGGCGGCGGCCAACATCATATTCGGCAATCCCGCCACGGTGCTAGTGGGCGATTTCCTGTTCAGCCGCAGCTTCGAGCTGATGACCGAGGACGGCAGCCTCAAGGTTCTCAAGATCCTATCGGGCGCCAGCGCGATCATCGCCGAGGGCGAGGTCGACCAGCTGACCGCGCAGCGCAAGATCGATACCAGCGAACAGCGCTACCTCCACATCATCCGCGCCAAGACCGCCGCGCTCTTTGCTGCCGCCAGCCGCATCGCCGCCGTGGTCGCCGAATGCAGCGAGGAAGAAGAGCAGTCGCTCGACGAATACGGCCGCAACCTCGGCGTCGCCTTCCAGCTGGTCGACGACGCGCTCGATTACGATTCCGACGCGGCCGAAATGGGCAAGGACCGCGGCGACGATTTCCGCGAGGGCAAGATGACCCTGCCGGTCATCCTCGCCTACGCCCGCGGCAGCGAAGAAGAACGCGAGTTCTGGAAGGCCGCCATCGCCGGTTTCCGCACCTCGGACTCCGATCTCGACGAGGCAATCCGCCTGATCGAAGTGCACAACGCCGTCGCCGACACCAAGGCGCGCGCCCGCCACTTCGCCCAGCGCGCGATCGACGCGCTGTCGATCTTCCCCGACGGCAAGGCCCGCCGCGCCATGACCCAGGCGGCCCTGTTCGCCGTATCGCGCGGCTACTAATTCCCCACCGCACGAGATAGGACGCAAAAACGTGTCCGACCGGCTACCCATCCACGCTGTCCTGCCCGACCTGCTCGCCGCGCTGCGGGAGAGCAGTGGTGCCGTGCTGGTTGCGCCGCCGGGTGCGGGCAAGACGACCGCGGTGGCCCCAGCGCTGCTCGATCAGGAGTGGTGCAGCGGCACGGTGATCCTGACCTCGCCCCGACGCGTGGCGGCCCGGGCGGCGGCGGAGCGCATGGCGCAGATGTTGGGTGAGAAGCCGGGCAACACCATCGGTTACCTGACACGCCTCGACAGCAAACGTTCGTCCAAAACGCGCGTGCTGGTCGTTACAGAGGCGATATTCGTGAACCGCATTCTCGACGATCCCGAGTTGGAGGGCGTTTCGGCGGTGCTGTTCGACGAAGCGCATGAACGGCATCTCGACAGCGATCTCGGCCTCGCGCTTGCGCTGGAGACGCAGGGCGTGCTGCGCGAGGATTTGCGTGTGCTGGTGATGTCGGCGACCATCGACGGGGCGCGCTTCGCTTCGCTCATGGGCGGCGATAGGCCGGTGATCGAGAGCGAGGGCCGGGCCTATCCGCTGGAGATCCGCTGGCTTGGCTCCTCCCCGCAGGCACGGGTCGAAGATGCCATGACCTCGGCCATCGCGACCGTGTGGAAGGAACAGCAGGGCGATATTCTCGCTTTCCTGCCCGGTGTGGGCGAGATTGAGCGCACCCGCGAGCGGCTGGCCGAGCGTCTGCCGGGCGCTTTGGCTCTGCCACTCCATGGGCAGGTCCAGCCGGTCGAGCAGCGCGCAGCCATCCGCCGCGATCCCGAAGGGCGACGGAGGATCGTGCTGGCCACCGCAATCGCCGAAACCTCGCTGACGCTGGACGGCGTGTCGGTCGTGGTCGACGCTGGGCTCTCGCGAAGGGCCGAGTTCGACCGGGCGGCAGGGACGACGCATCTCGTCACTCACCGCGCCAGCCAGGCCGCGGCGGCGCAGCGCGCGGGGCGTGCGGCGCGGCAGGGGCCGGGCGTGGCCTATCGTCTGTGGGAGGAGGGCGGACATGCGGGAAGGCCGCAGTTCGATCCGCCGGATATGGAGACAGCCGATCTGGCGCCGCTGGTGCTCGACCTCGCAAAATGGGGGACGGGCGATCCGGCAAGCCTGCAATGGCTCGACCCGCCGCCCGAGGCCTCGGTGGCGGCAGCGCGTGCGACTCTGGTCGGGCTGGGCGCGCTCGATGCGGACGGGCGGATTACCGCACGCGGGAAGCAACTCGCCAGCCTCCCGCTCGATCCGGCCTCGGCGGCGATGCTGCTGTTTGGGGCGGAGCACGGCAGCGCCGGGAAAGCCGCGCGGCTGGCGCTCCTTCTTCAGGAACGCGGCCTTGGCGGGCGCGGCGAGGATCTGGAAGCGCGGCTGTCGCGCTGGAGCGCGGATCGAGGCGCGCGGGCAGAGGCCAGCCGCAAGCTTGCGGGGCGCTGGGCGACGCTGGCG
>NZ_ABCG01000010.1 GCF_000181515.1 Erythrobacter sp. SD-21
ATTTTATGCCCCTAGGTGAGGTGGGAGGAGCCTAGTACTCCTCCGGCTCCTCGGGCGTGACGGCTGTGTGGGTGGGTCCTGCGGTCCTGTCGCCCTTCGCGAGCTTGAACACCACGCCCGACAGCAGCGCCAGCGCCAGCAGGTTGGGCAGCGCCATCGCCGCATTGGAGATATCGCCCATGCGCCAGACCAGCGTCAGGTCCAGCGTCGAGCCGAGGTAGATCACCACGCACCACAGCACGCGCCAGATCATGTGCAGCACCTTCTCGCCGCCGCGGGTCGATCCCGGGATACGGTCGTAAATGAAGGTGATCGCCCGCTCGCCGTAATAGCTCCACGTCAGCAGCGTGGTGAAGACGAACAGGATCAGCGCGAGACTGGCGATCAGCGTACCGATCGGGACTCCGAACACTTGCAGCGGGAACGCCGCGGCAAAGGCCCCACTGGTCATGGCGAAACCTTCGAGATCCGAATTCCACGCATGGCGGACCGTTTCGCCGCCGGCCGTGAAATCGCCCTGCACGGTGAGCATGACCAGCGCGGTCATGGTGCAGATCACGATGGTGTCGATGAAGGTGCCCAGCATCGCCATGCGGCCCTGCGCCTGCGGATCGTTGGTCTGCGCAACCGCGTGGGCGATCGGGGTCGAACCCTGGCCCGCCTCGTTCGAGAACAGGCCGCGGGCCACACCGGCACGGATCGCCAGCATGATCGCGGCACCGGCGAAGCCGCCGGTGGCCGCCTGCGGGTTGAACGCACCGTCGAAGATCAGCGCGAAGGTCGCCGGCAGGTCGCCGAAGTTGAGGATCAGCGCGAGCACGGCCATCACGATATAGGCAGCGGCCATGAAGGGGATGACCTTCTCCGCCACATTGCCGATCGACTTGATGCCGCCGATGATGACGATGAACACGAGGATTGCGGTGACGAGGCCGCCGATCCATTCTTCTACGCCGAACAATTCGTTCATGCCGTCGGCAATCGCGTTGGCCTGGATCGAGTTGCCGGTCACCAGCGCCGAGAACAGCGTGCCGAGGCAGAAGACGATGGCGAGCCAGGTCCACTTTTTGCCCAGGCCCATCATGATGTAGGTCATCGGACCGCCGCGATAGACGCCGTCGCTGGTCCTTTCGCGGTAGCGGATGGCCAGCGATCCTTCGGCAAAGGCCAGCGCCATGCCGACGAGTGCGGTAATCCACATCCAGAAGATCGCGCCCGGTCCGCCCAGCGCGATGGCCGTGGCGACACCGGCAAGGTTGCCCGTGCCGACCTGTCCCGAAAGCGCGGTCGAGAGCGCGGCGAAAGGCGAAATTTCGCCCTCGCCTTCGCCCTTGCGGCTCTTGAAGAGGCCCTTGAAGGCACTGCCCAGATTGAGGATCGGATAGAAGCGCAGGCCGATCATGATCCACATGCCGATCCCCAGCAGGATCAGCGTCATCGGAGGAATCGGCTGGCCGCCTACGGAAAGCCAGGGAAGGGCTTCCCCGTTCCACGTCCCGCCCCAGATGAAGTCGGATATATTGGTTACGCGATCGATCAGGCTGACCGAGCCGGCTTCAGTAGCGGCCATTCTTGTATTCCCCTCAAGCGTCCCTCGAATTCAAGCCGCGCACGCTAGCTAGGCAAGGGGCTCTTGGAAAGCGGCAATCGCGCCGGTCTCCACCGCTTGCGTTTTTATTGCGCGCGGCCTAAATGGCTTCCCGTCTTCCGACATCGATGAAGGAAAAGCCCCTCCCGACCTTGTATCGGGGCGGCGCGGCCCCCATCCCGGAAGCGACACAAAGTTCATTCGCGAGAGCATACCGATCATGGCCGACAACGCCGACAAGACAACCAAGGTCGCCAGGGGCAGCAAGCCTTCCCCCGCCGAATTCATCCGGCAGGTCCAGACCGAAGGCCGCAAGGTCGTCTGGCCGACCTGGCCGGAAACGGTGCGGATCTCGATCTTCGTGTTCATCATGATGATCATCCTCTCGCTTTTCTTCCTCGGCGTCGATTCGCTGTTCGGTGCCGTGGTGCGCTGGCTGCTGACGCTGGCCTGACCTCAAAAGGGTAACGAGAACACATGGCACGCTGGTACATCATCCACGCCTATTCCGGTTTCGAGAACAAGGTCCGCGATTCGATCATCGCCGAGGCCGAGCGCCTGGGCCTGTCCGAAGGCGTCGAAGAGGTTCAGGTCCCGACCGAAACCGTCACTGAAGTGAAGCGCGGCAAGAAGGTCCAGATCGAACGCAAGTTCATGCCCGGCTACGTGCTGGCCAAGCTCAACATGACCGACGACGTCTACCACCTCGTGAAGAACACCCCCAAGGTGACCGGCTTCCTCGGCAACAACAACAAGCCGCAGGCGATTTCCGATAAGGAAGCTGCGCGCTATTTCGGCGGTGTGGAAGAAGCCAAGTCCGCGCCCAAGAAGCAGGTTTCGGTCGATTACGAGATCGGCGACCAGGTCAAGGTGCTCGACGGGCCCTTCGCCAGCTTCAACGGCCTTGTCGAGGAACTCGATTTCGACAAGCAGAAGGTCAAGGTCTCGGTCTCGATCTTCGGCCGCGCCACGCCGGTCGAGCTCGAATTCGAACAGGTCGAACTGGTCAAGTAAGACCGGCCTTTCCGGCCTATCGAAACGGGGCGCAATCCTGACCGGACGGCGCCCCTTTTCGTATCCGCTATCCGGGTCGGCGCGGGTGGCCCGGCGCTGCTCGGTTCAGGACATGCCGAAAGTGTCGTCGACCAGTCGGGCGGCAAACTGACTCGACTTGTGATCTCCGGGATCGGGGAGCACGGCGGAGGCGGGCGCGCTAAGCCGATAGAGCAATTGCCCGGCGTCCAGCGTGCGTGTCGCTTCCCCGCGCAGCATCTGCGGCACGATGCGGGTCAGTAGCTTCAGGCCGAAGCCTTCGCCCTCCGGTCGATTCTCCGATGTCGCAACGCCGGAGGATGTTTCGCGCCATTCGAAGGTGAAGACCTGCTCTTCGCCATGGCCGCTGACCGCCCAGTCGACCGAGATCCGGACCGCCTCGTTTTCCGCAAGGCTGTATTTCTGGGCGTTGGTGGCGAGTTCGTGCACGGCGAGACTGATCTGCTGCGCCGCTTCGGGGGCGATGGCGATCCGCTCCTCCGACAAGGTGACGCGGTCGGGAAAGGCCAGCATCAGGGGTTCGAGCTGCTCGCGCACCACGGCGAACAGATCGCCCGAATATTCCTCGCTTCCGCGCATGACCGTCGAGGTCGCCATGGCGAGCGAGCGGATGCGGCCCATCAGCGTGTCGATGAAATCCTCGGTTCGCTCGTGCTCGCGGGCGCTCTGCTTGGTCAGCGATCCGACGACGGACAGGAGGTTGGCGCTGCGGTGGACCGCCTCGCGCGCCTGCACGGAGAGGCGGGCGTTGAGATCGCTCAACTCCCCGGTACGGGCCGCGACCTGCGCCTCGAGCGAGGCGAGCGCCTGCTTATGGGCTTCGATTTCCGCGCGCAGGCGCTCGTTCGTATCGGCAAGCTGGCCCGGAGAGGGGAAGGCGACCAGCGTGGGGATCAGGCGGAAGAGGACCACGGCCGTGATGGCGGAGACGATGCCCGTCGCTAGTTTGACGAGGCCGACAAGTCCCACCCGGACTCACAAACCGAAAATTCGATCCGGGGTTCCTGATAGGGCGCTGCCTACGCGAAAAGAGCTCAGGTCGGCGGCAGGGTGCTCAGGCGGTCGGCATAGGCGAGGCTCATCATGATCACATCGACCGCCATGTGCGCCAGAACCAGCGCCCACAGGTTGCCCCCGCGGTTGTAGCGCAACCAGCCAAGGCCGAGGCCCACCACGCCGGTGATGATCATGCCGCCCCAGCCCTGATAGGCGTGGGGCAGGCCGAACAGCGCGCCCTGTATGATGATGATCGGCCACGCCTTGCCGGCGAGGCCGGGGAGCCGTTCCAGCCGGTCCATGAGATAGCCGCGCCACAGCAATTCCTCGCCAAGTCCGGCGGCGAACAGGGCGACCAGCACGATCCAGAGCATAAAATGGAACCGGCTCTGCGTGACCCAGCCCAGCACCTCCTCAACGTCCGGAACGGCCAATCCGACCGTCTCCGCCAGCATGGCGCCCAGTGTGAACCAGCCGATGATCGCCACGGTTGCCAGCACGGCGACGAGAAGGGTCCGGGGCCAGCCTTCGGGCGGGGTGCGGAGGTTCCAGGCCTGCGCGAGCGCGCCGTCGCGGCGAAGCCACAGCCATGCCACAAGCAGGCCGCCGACCATGCTCGATGCCACCGAAACGGCCGCGCCGGTGGAGCTGATGGTGGCTTGACCATTCGCGTCGAGTTCGCCCCAGATCGCCGCTGCCGGAATGGAACAGGCGAAATAGACAACGCCGATGGTCAGCATCTGGAGGATGAAATAGCCCCAGCCGATACGCTGCCGGTCGTCGCTGATCATGGCCGAATCTCTCCCGTTCTGCCGCGCCAACGAAAAAGGGCGGCACCTTCCGGCACCGCCCTATCATTCGATCTCGTGGCGATCACGCGGCCTTGCTGCGTTTTCCGCCCTTCTTTGCCGGTTTCTTCGCCGGCGCGGAGGTTTCGTTCGAGCGCATGGCTGCGAGTTCGTCCTCGATCTTGCGGTTGCGGCGCATTTCCTCGATCTCGCGTTCGACCGAGGCGTTGCCGCGGCATGGCGCGCTGTCTTCGGTGGCGAAGGCGGTGCGCTTTTCAAGCGTTTCGATGTGGTCCATGCGGCGTTCGGTGCGGCTGGCATAGCCGCTGCCCGAAACGCTGCCGCTGGCGTTGCCATCGGCAGCCGTCTGGCCCGCGTGGCGCTGGCGCACGTCCTCGCGCTTGTTCTCGAGCTCGCGCGTGGCCGCTTCCATTTCGGTGATGTCGGCGGAAAGGCGGTCGATATCCTGCTTCACCCGCTCGATGCCGGCGCGGCAATCCTCGCGAGCCAACAATGCCTGGCGGGAAAGGTCCTCGCGCCCGTTGTCCATGGCGATCTGGGCCTTGTCCGACCAGTCGGCTTCGCGCAGTTCGGCCTGTGTCAGCTCGTTTTCGAGCCGGTCCTTCTGGCGGCGGGCCTTCGATACTTCACCGTGCAGGCTGACGAGAGCTTCTTCGATTTCGCGCTGCAGGCGCGCCAGCATCTTGGCCGGGTTCGAAGCGCTGTCGATCGCGCTGGTGACGTTGCTGGAGATGAGTTCCTTCACCTGGATGGCGATACGAAACATGAAGGCGTCCCCCTTGAAAAGTCCCGAATTTCTTACCGGTCATTTGTTAACGCTTCGAGAAAAAAAAAGGAAGCGCACTTTGCGCTGGTCATCCGTTTTCCTACGCAGGCCCGGGCGAATAGGGTGGAGGTATGACCTTGCCTCGCCTCGCTTGCTTCCCGACGCCCGCTCATTTCCGCATGGCCGACGGACTGGATTTTGCCGCAAGACCGTGCTCCACCCGCTCCATCCTGTCGGGACTGCGCCGGGCCAATCCAAATGGCGTCCTACAAGGCGCGCGCAGGCTTGCATTTACGGGCAGAATCGCTATGTGCGCGCCTTCCCAAGCGACAGTTCGGGATTCCACGCGGGAGGACTGCCTCACGGCAAGCCGCTCGACCGCTCAACATGAGGCCAGCTCAAAAGAGGCGGCCGACAGTGTGAAAGGAGGCCAATCGTGGCCAAGAAAATCGAAGGCTATATCAAGCTGCAGGTGCCCGCAGGCACCGCAAACCCGTCGCCCCCCATCGGCCCGGCGCTGGGTCAGCGCGGCGTCAACATCATGGAATTCTGCAAGGCGTTCAACGCCGCAACGCAGGAACTTGAAAAGGGCGCTCCGATCCCGACCGTGATCACGGTCTATGCCGATCGCTCGTTCAGCTTCGTCACCAAGACGCCGCCGGCATCGTTCTACTTGAAGAAGGCTGCCAAGCTGAAGTCGGGCTCGAAGGAGCCGGGCAAGGTTTCGGCCGGAACCATCAAGCAGAGCGCGATCAAGGAAATCGCCGAAGCCAAGATGGTCGACCTCAACGCGAACGATATCGACCAGGCCATGAAGATCATCGAAGGCAGCGCGCGTTCGATGGGCCTCGAAGTGGTGGAGGGCTAAGAACATGGTAAAGCAGACGAAGAACCAGCAGGTCCGCGCGAAGCTGGACAGCGAAAAGCTGTACACCGTGGACGAGGCCATCGCCACGCTGCGCGAGCACAAGGCGAAGTTCGATGAGACCGTCGAAGTCGCGATGAACCTCGGCGTCGATCCGCGCCACGCCGACCAGATGGTCCGCGGCATGGTCTCGCTCCCGAGCGGCACCGGCAAGGACGTCAAGGTCGCCGTGTTCGCCAAGGGCGACAACGCCGAGAAGGCTCTTGCTGCAGGTGCAGACAAGGTCGGTGCCGAAGATCTCATGGAAGACATGCAGAACGGCAATCTCGACTACGACCGCGTGATCGCGACCCCGGACATGATGGGTGTCGTCGGCCGTCTCGGTAAGGTTCTCGGCCCCAAGGGCCTGATGCCGAACCCGAAGCTCGGCACCGTCACGCCGAACGTGGAACAGGCCGTTAAGGACGCCAAGGGCGGCCAGGTCGAATTCCGCGTGGAAAAGCAGGGCATCATTCACTCCGGCATCGGCAAGCTCTCGTTCAAGGACGAAGACCTGAAGACCAACTTCAAGGCTCTCACCGACGCGATCGTCAAGGCGAAGCCGTCGGGCGCCAAGGGCAAGTATGTCCGCAAGGTCACGCTGACCTCGTCGATGGGTCCCGGCCTCAAGGTCGATCTCGGCGAAGTCGAGGGTGCCTAATATCTGCGCTACCGCGCTTCGCGCTACTTGAGCGCGTAAGCACTTTCCTACACGGCTAGGATTTGAGAGGGCCGGGGGGGAACTCCCGGCCCTTTCTCATTGTTCGGCAGGCACGGCCTTCAGCTGGCGCGAGTAGAACCAGCCGATGCCGATCAGGCTCGCGCCCAAGGCCACGAAGCTGGCGATACGCAGGAGACCTTCGAGGCCTGCAGTGTCGACGATGAACACCTTGAGCACGGTGCCGGTCATCAGCACCAGCGAACCGACGCGCCACAACCGCTCGCCCCTCGCGCTGCCGATGAGCAGGAAGGCCACCGCAAGCAGGATGCCGACGAACGAGCGCAGCAGGTCCTCGGTTTGCGACATGGGCAGCGTATCGAGGAAGGTGCCTGCGAAACCCTGGCGCAGGAGCGTCATCGCCCCAAGCGTCGCGAGCACCATCGTGACGCTGTCGGTAAACCGTCGCCATTCCGGCCACCAGCGGCGCGCGGACAGCAAGGCTGCGATGCCAACCGCATAGGCGGCGAAGGCGAGGTTGGCGATCGGCACGGAGCCGACGGCCTGATGGTCCCACAGCGGGTTGTGAAGCAGCACGGTGAACCACAGGAAATGCGCGAGGGATGCAGCCGCGAACAGGGTCGCGAAAACGCGGTCGTTCAATCTCGCCCAGACAGCCCAGCCAATACAGAGCAGCAGGGCCTGCCACACGGTCCGCTCGGTCAGCCCCATGTCCGCGAAGTGCGGAAGGGAGTCGATCCGGAACAGCTGCTTGAACAGCGTGTGGACCACGAGAAGCGCGGGCGGCAATGCCATCCAGAACAGCGGCAGGCCGCGTTTCGAAAACGCCGGTAGCTGCACGCGCACTGTCCCGAGCGCGATGGCCAGCGGAAGGATGAAGCCAAGCACCTCGCGCAAGCGGGGAAGGTCGGTGACCAGCATAGGCTCGCTGCCGAGCGCCATCGTCGCTCCCGACAGCCACTCCCCGATGGGAGAAAGCGCCCACAGCGCGATACAGGCGATAAGGGCGAGCGCTGCGAAGGAGCGCTCCGGCAAGCCGATGCACAGGCCCACCACCAGCGCTGCCGCCACCCAGACCAGCACGATGGGGGAAAGAACCTGCGCCAGGGCGGCAAAGAGGATCAGCCCGGCAAGGAACTCCGCGACGGCCCGGCGACGGCCTGCAGCTCCGAAGAACGCCATGACGGCGAAGGGCAAGGCGACGGCCAGCCAGCGCAGGAAGGACAGGATCGATGCCTCGCCGAGGCCTTCGAACAGCGTTTCGATCTCGGTGAGGCGCGCGTCGCTGATCGGCAGGGTCAGGAACGTACCGATGGCCCCCATCCAAAGGAGGGCCAAAAGCGAGCGACTGTCCTTCGCTCGCTCGCGCAACAGGACAGCGAGGCCCGTCGCAATTGCGCTGGCGGCAAAGGGCATGGCGGGATCGGGAAGCAGGCAGACGCTCGCAAGGAAGGCCAGCAGGCTGGCGCTGGCGAGGTTGGCGGCGAGTTCGCCCTTCACCTTACGCTCCCACAGAACGAGGGCGGCAGCGGCGGGCAGGGCGGCCAAGGCAATCAGGCCGAACCCCTCCCACAACCGCAGCGCATCGCGATCGAAGGTCTCGAAGGTCCAAAGCGTCACGAGGCCGATTGCGAGCGCGACCCCTGCGACGCTCAGGGCCTCGAGCGCGCCACCGTCCTTCCAGCGCAGCTGGGCGAGCGGGACCGCCGCGAAAAGCGCAGCGAGGCTCGCCGCCACCAGCGCGAAGGAAACCGGCTCCGGCGAGGGCCAGAGCTGCAGCAGGACGATCCCGATGACGGCGGCCATGGTGCTGCCCGCGCGCATGTCCGGTCTGCGCCAGCCGAACCACGCCAGCGCCGCGCCGAGCAGCATGTAGAGCCCCCAGGCGAGGGGCTGGTAGCCTCCGGCATCGATCAGCACGGCAAGCTGTAAGCCGGCAAGCCCTGCCGCAGCAAGGCGTATGGGCTGCTCCAACCGTTCGATCTCGAGCAAGGCAGGGACGAGCGTGCCGAGGACGATGAAATAGAGGCCGAGCGCGAGGATATCCGCAAAAGCGTAATCGCCGCCGAGCAGCAGGAGCGCGCCCCATCCGAGCCCGCCCGCGAGCGCGCCGAGGCCGAGCCATGAGCGGTGCTGGCGGTTGGCGGTTTGGGTCAGCCCGCCCGTCACCAGCGCGAGGTAGAGCGCCAGCATGGGGAGGTTCGCATCCTCGCCGCCCACAAGCGCGGGCGCGGCGAAGCCTCCGACCAGCCCGAGCACCGCGCTCGGGAGCCCGAAGCGATAAGACAGGAAGATGGCGAGCGCGGTAACGCCCGCGAGACCGAGGAAGGCGAAGGTCTGGCCGATCAGCGCGTATTGGGTCCCGGCGAGGTAGAAAGCGGCGTAGAGCGTCGCGAGACCGGCCCCGGCAAGCGCCTGCCGGACGCGCTCGTCGCGCACGCGGTCCTCGAAGCGATAGGCCAGCTCCGCGCTTGCCAGGAGGCCAGTGCCGAAGAGGAACGACAGGGCCACGCGCACCGTCGGGGTCAGGAGGCCCTGCTCGATCGAATAGCGCACGAGGAATACGCCCGCGACCGCCAGCGTGATACCTCCCGCCCAGATGGGCAGGCGACGGCCGAAGATTTCCTCGAAGTCGAAGCGGAACCGCGCGGTGGCCGGTTCGACCGTCGGCCCCGTCGCAGCAGACGGTTCCGGCTGCTGCTCGGGCTCCGGTGGACCGGGATCGAACACCTCCGCTGGCTCTTCCAACCGGCGCAGCGTGACCGCAGGCGTTTGAGGTGACGGCTCGCTATCCAGCTCGGGCGGGGCTGGCTCGCTCGGCTGCGGGGCGGAGGCCGCCTCGGTCCCCGCCAGCGCAAGAATGCGCCAGGCCTGTTCGTCCTGCCGTTCCTCGAGATGCGACAGACGTTCCTCCGCGCGTTGCAGGCGCTGGAAAAGGAGGGCGCAGGCCACAATCAGGCCGAGGACGAGAAGCCAGAGCATCGACCCGCGAAGCTAGTCCCGCTGCCTTGGCGCGCAAGGGCCGGTCAGATTCCGCCGTGGGTAAAGCCGAAGCCCGCCCGCTCCAGCCTGTCACATAGCGCGGCCATGCAGGCGTCGAGTTCGGCGCGGTCGGTCGAGCGGATGACGAAATTGGACCCGACGCGTCCTTCGCGGAAGAAGGGGTAGCTGCCGATCTGGCAGCTCTCATGCGCTTTCTCGACTTCGCGCAACAGGGTCGAGACTTCGCTTTCGGGGATGAAACCGCCCACCGTCTCCGAAATCAGCGGCGCGCCGCCCTCCAGCGTGCCGGTAAGCGCATCGAGCATGCCTGCGGTAATATGCGGCACACCGGCCATCAGGTGGACATTGCCGATACGGATGCCGGGAGCGCCCGACATGCGGTTGGGGATGAGTTCCGCGCCTTCGGGCGTGCGCGCCATGCGCAGGCGGCCCTCGTTGAGCCCGCCCTTGTCGGCGTAGTATTTCTCGAGGATTGCGCGCGCATCGGGATGGACGATCACGGGCACGCCGAGCGCTTCGGATACCGCATCGACAGTGATATCGTCATGCGTCGGCCCAATCCCTCCGGTGGTGAAAAGGTAGTCATAGCCTTCGCGCAGCGCGTTCACCGCCTCGATGATCTTGCCAAGCACATCGGGCACCACGCGCACTTCGGAGAGGCGGATGCCCTGCACCTGGAGCCAGCTGGCAACTTGCGCGATATTCTTGTCGTGCGTGCGTCCGGAAAGGATCTCGTCGCCGATCACGACGAGGCCGGCGGTGTAGATGCGATCAGTCATGCCGATGCTCGTAACGGGGCCGGAAGCGGAAAGCTACTCTGCAGCTTCGAGCTTCTCATCCTCGGTGCGCGCGTTGGCTCCCTTGCGGCGAAAGCCCATGATGCCGTCGTCCACCGGGTCGCTCGCCATGCGCTTGCGGTCGAGGACGTATTCCTGGTTGAGACGCCACGGATATTCGACCGCGTTCTTCGGCATGATCGCCTTGCTGCGCTGGATATAGCCCGAGGAGAAATCGAAGATGTCGTCCTCTTCCAGCCCGTGGTTTTCGGGCAGGACCGGGACGGCGATATCGACCCCCATGCGCTTGGTGAGGTCGAGCACCCGGCAGACGTAATCGGAATTGATGTCAGCCCTCAGCGTCCAGCTGGCGTTGAGATAGCCGAACACAACCGCAAGGTTCGGCACGTTGGAGAACATGCAGCCCTTGTAATAGAAGCGTTGCGCGAGATCGACCGGCTGGCCTTCCATCGAGAGTCTGATCTTGCCAGCCACGGCCAGCTTCAGCCCGGTCGCGGTGATCACGATATCGGCGGGAAGGAATTGGTCGTCGGCAAGCCGCACGCCGCCTTCCTCGAAGGCCTTGATCTGGCCGGTGACGACATCGGCCTTGCCGGACTTGATCGCTTCGAAGAGATCGTCGTCCGGCACGAGGCAAAGGCGCTGGTCCCACGGATTGTAGGGCGGGGTGAAGGGCGCAAGGTCATAGTCCTTGCCCATGATCTTGGTGATCTTCTTGTGCAGGAACTGCTTGACCTTTTCCGGCTTTTCGCGGGCGCGCTTGAAGCCGATGTCCTGCAGCTTGATGTTCTTGAAGCGGGTGATGCGATAGGCGAGCTTTTCGGGCAGCACCTTGCGCAGGAAATTCGCAAAGCCGTCCTTCGCCGGACGCGAAAACATCCAGGTGGGCGTGCGCTGGAGCATGGTTACTTTGGCCGCCTTGTCTGCCATCGAAGGCACGATGGTTACGGCCGTCGCGCCCGAGCCGATGACAACCACGTTCTTGCCTGCGTAGTCGAGATCCTCGCGCCAGAACTGCGGGTGGATCACCTGCCCCTCGAACGCGCCGAAATCGAAGCCGGGATCGTAGGGCTCGTCGTAATCGTAATAGCCCGAGCCGAGATAAAGCCAGTTGGCGGTCAGGATCTTGCGTTCGCCGTCGGCGGTTTCCAGCGTGACATGCCAGCGCGCGTCGGCCCCGCGCCAGTCGGCGGCGACGACTTTGTGATCGAAGCGGATGTGGCGACGGATGTCGCGCTCGTCCACGATCCGCTCAAGATAGTCGAGGATGGCCGGCCCGTCGGCGATCGACTTTTCGTGCCTCCACGGTTCGAAATCGAAGCCCAGCGTGTGCATGTCGCTGTCCGAGCGGATGCCGGGATAGCGGAACAGGTCCCAGGTCCCGCCGAGATTCTCGCGCCGCTCCACGATCGCGAAGGAATGGTCGGGCACCTTTTCCTTCATATGCGCGGCCATGCCGATGCCGGATATGCCAGCGCCGACGATCAGGACGTCGAAATCGGTGGCTCGGTTGCTTGCTGGTCTCTCACCCATGCGGGCGAGACTAACCTAAGCCGCGCTGCATGCAAAGTGTAAGTTGCGAGGTGAAACTGAGTTTGACCGATCGCTGGTCAAGGCAGCATCGACTGCCGGATGATACTCGCACTGTCTCGATCCATCGGCTAGGGCGAGAAGGGTCTTGAGGAGATGCCATGACGAAAGAGGGTAACGGGCGTCCGCAAAGGGTCACGTCGATCGACGTGGCGGAGCGCGCAGGGGTGAGCCAGTCGACGGTCAGCCGTGCCTTGTCCGGTTCGGAAACGATCACAGAGGCGACGCGCCGCCGCGTGGAGCAGGCGGCCGCCGAACTCGGCTATCACGTCAACATGCGCGCCGCCGGCCTGCGCAAGGGCGAAACCGGGACAATCGCCATCGTCGTGATCGGCCGCGACGGGCAGGGTCCGGCCGCGATCAATCCCTTCTACTACAGTCTGCTGGGCAGCACCTGCGCCGCCGCGGCCGAGCGGGGCTACGAGGCGCTGGTTTCCTTCCAGGCCAAGGAAAAGGAATTGTTCGGCCACTATGTCGGCCGGCGGCAGGCCGATGGCGTTGTGGTGATCGGCACGGCGACCAACACCCCCGCTTGGGACTATTTTCGCGAGGTCGCCAGCACCAGCAGCGCCATCGCGTTCTGGGGCTCGCCCTTCGACGATGCGGTCTGGGTACGGTCCGACAATCTCGATGGCGGCCGGATCGCGGTCGAGCGGCTCATCAAGGGCGGCGCCAAGGACATCGTCTTCGTCGGTGATCCGAATTCCTCGCAGAAACAGTTTCGCGAACGGTATGAAGGCTATCGCAGCGCTATGGAGAAGGCCGGACTGCAGCCGCAGGATCCAATCGTTTCGGAAGGCGAGGACCGCGTGTCGCAGGGGCGCAACGCGATCGGCCAGCTCTGCGATGGCGGCGGCAAGTTCGACGGTCTCTTCTTCGCCTGCGACGCCATGGCGCTGGGCGCTCTGGAGGAACTGTCGTCGCGCGCCATCAGCGTGCCGGGTACGCTTGGTGTGGTCGGTTTCGACGGGCTCGGCTCGGGCGAATTCAGCAATCCGCCGCTTACCACAGTCGAGCCGGACTTTGCCGAAGCAGGACGCCTCCTAGTCGAGACGGCACTGGCGGGAGAGGGCGAGCGGATCGAGCGCCGCGTCCCCGTCCGGCTGGTGGAGCGTGCCAGCGCCCGTTAGGCGTTCGTCGATTGGGCGTTTGCCAATCCGGCGCTGGTCGGTCTAAGCCTCCCAGCAATTCTCTAGGGGAGAGCTAAGAGACATGAAAACCAGCATCGCTTCCGCCCTCGCGCTCGTGCTTTGCGCGGGTTCCGCACCTGCTTTCGCGCAGAACCAGGAGCCTGAACCGAGCCCCAATCCGGTCGAGGAGCAGGAGGTCGACGCCTCGCAGGACGAATTGCCGCCGGAAGGCAGCGGCGAGGCGGTCGATGCCGCCCCGGCAACCGTGCCGATAGCGGGCGAGGAGGCGAAGGACGAAGGATGGGACATCACCGCTCCGCGCGGCGCGACCATGCGCGAGGTGGCCATCGACACGGACGAAGGCACCTGGATGGATGTCGCCGTCTCGCCCGATGGTCGCACGCTGGCTTTCTCCATGCTGGGCGATATCTACACCATGCCCGTTTCCGGCGGCACGCCCACGCGCATCGCCGAAGGACTGGCGTGGGAGATCCAGCCGCGCTTCTCGCCCGATGGCTCGCGCATCGCATTCATTTCGGACCGTGGCGGGGGTGACAACATCTGGCTGATGAATACCGATGGCTCGAACAAGCAGCAGGTCACCATGGAAGACTTCCGCCTGCTCAACCAGCCCAGCTGGTCGCCCGACGGGCGCTATATCGTCGCCAAGAAGCACTTCACCACCCAGCGCAGCGCCGGCACGGGTGAAATCTGGCTCTACCACGTCTCGGGCGGGGGCGGCGTGCAACTGGTCAAGCGCGCCAGCGAAGCGGTGCAGAAGGAGCTGGGCGAGCCGATCTACGCGCCCGACGGCAACGCGATCTACTACACCCGCAACATCACGCCCGGCGCGACCTTCGAATACGCGCAGGATTCGACGCAGGGCATCTTCAATATCGAACGCTACGACATCGACACCGGCGAAGTGACGACGGCGGTCGGGGGCTATGGTGGCGCGGTGCGCCCGGTCCCGTCGCCCGACGGCAGGAGCATCGCTTTCGTGCGCCGCGACAAGGACCAGTCGCAGCTCTGGGTAAAGGACCTCTCGACCGGCGAAGAGCGCATGATCTACGGCGCGCTCGACCTCGACCTGCAGGAGACCTGGGCGGTCTACGGCGTCTATCCGATGATGGACTGGATGCCCGACGGGAAAAGCATGGTCGTCTGGGCGGGCGGCAAGCTCAACCGCGTGGCTGCCGATGGCTCGGGCTCCGATGTCATCCCCTTCCGCATCTCCGACACGCGCATGGTGGCCGAAGCGCCGCACCCGGTGATCGATGTCGCACCCGACAGTTTCACCGCGAAAATCCCGCGTTTCGCCAGCGTTTCGCCCGATGGTCGTACGGTCGTCTTCGAAAGCCTCGGCAAGCTCTACGTGAAGCCGGTGGGCAGCGATGCCGCGCCCCGCCGCCTCATTTCCGGTAGCGATGACAGTCTCGAGCTGTGGCCGGCCTGGTCGCGCGACGGGGATCGGATCGCCTTCGTGCGCTGGACCGATGCCGGACTTGGCCGCATCGTCACGGTCGATGCCCGCGGCCGCAACGAGCGCGTGATCACCCGCCAGCAAGGGCACTACGCGGTTCCGCAATTCTCGCCCGATGGCGACACCATCGTCTTCGAGAAGCGCGGCGGCGGCTTTTTGACCTCGCCGACCTATTCGGAGAACGAGGGGGTCTATTCGGTTTCCGCTAGCGGGGGCACGCCGCGCCTTGTCGCGCGCGAGACGTCGACCCCGCAATTCGGCGCGGACGAGGACCGCATCTTCATGCTCGCGCGAGCAGAGGGCAATCTGCAGCTGATCTCCGCCGATCTCGACGGGGAGGCGCGCCGCGTCCACGCGCAGGGCGATCTCGCAAATGATTTCCGCGTGAGCCCGCGCGGCGACTACGTGGCCTTCCGGCAGAATTACGAGGTCTTCGCCATGCCGCTGCTGCCCGGCGGGCAGACGGTTACCGTTGGCGAGAAAGCAAGCTCGCTGCCCGTGACAAAGGTCAGCAAGGGCGGGGCGGATTACATCGGCTGGGCCGACAACGGTTCGACGCTTCACTGGTCGATGGGCCCCGTGCTCTACCGCGCCAGCACCGCCGCGCTTACGCCGAGCGCGCCGGGCGACGAAGCGCCGAAATTCACGCCGCCCGACCGCGGCACTTCGCTGGCGCGCACGATCCGCGCCGACAAGCGCAGCGGCGTGGTCGCCATCACCGGCGCGCGCATCCACACCATGGCGGGCGAGGGCGCGGCCACGATCGAGAACGGCACGATCCTGATCGAAGGCGACCGGATCGCCGCGATCGGACCGGCGGCATCGGTCCAGGTTCCCTCGGGTGCGAGAGTGGTCGATGCCAGCGGGCGGACCATCATCCCCGGCCTCGTCGATGCCCATGCGCATGGCGCGCAAGGGGTGGGCGACCTGATCCCGCAACAGAACTGGTCGCTCGTCCAGAACCTCGCCATGGGCACCACGACGCTGCACGATCCCTCGTCTTCGGCGAGCATGATCTTCGCAGCGGCCGAACGCCAGCAGGCGGGCAATCTGCTCGCCCCGCGCATCTTCTCGACTGGCGAGATCATCTATGGGGCCAAGGCGCCGAGCGTCTATGCCCGGATCGACAGCTACGAGGATGCGCTCGCCCATGTCCGCCGGATCAAGGCGCAGGGCGGCATCAGCGTGAAAAATTATAACCAGCCCCGGCGCGAGCAACGCCAGCAGGTCGTGGCCGCCGCGCGGGCCGAGAACATGCTCGTGGTGGCTGAGGGCGGCTCGCTCTTCGGCATGGACATGAACCTCGTCGCGGACGGCAATTCCACCGTCGAGCACAATCTCCCGGTCGATGTCATGTACGAAGACGTGCTGCAGATGTTCGGCGGTTCGGATACGAATTACACGCCGACGCTGACCGTGACCTATGGCGGACTGGCCGCCGACCCCTACTGGCGGCAGGCGACCGACGTGTTCGACAATCCGCTGCTCGTTCATACGCCGCCGAAGATGCTGCTGGCCCAAACCGGACGGCGCATCACGGCTCCCGAATGGGCCTTTGTCGATGACAATGCGGCGCGCGAAGCCAAGAAGCTGGCCCAGCGCGGCGTGAAGGTCAGCATCGGGGCCCATGGCCAGCAGGCGGGCATCGCGGCGCATTGGGAGCTGTGGAGCTTCGTACGTGGCGGCATGAGCCCGGTGGAGGCGCTGCGCGCGGGTACGATCGAACCGGCCAAGTCGCTTGGCATGGTCCAGGATATCGGCAGCCTCGAAGTGGGCAAGCTGGCCGACCTCGTCGTGCTGACCGCCGATCCGGCCGAGGATATCCAGAACTCGGACGATATAGCGCAGGTCATGCTCGGCGGCCGCCTCTACGATGCGCGGACCATGAACGAGGTCGAAACCGGCGACGACCGCCGCCTGCCCTATTGGTGGGAATAGAAAAAAGGGCGGCACCGGCTATACGCCGGGCCGCCCCCTGCTAGCGCGCGCGGGAGATTACGCCGCGCGGATGTGGAACAGGAATTCGTCGACCTTGTCGCGCAGGGTCGTCGCCTGGTGTTCGAGATCGCTCGAGGAGGACAGCACCTGGCTGGCGGCGGCTCCGGCCGCCATACTGGTGTCGCGCATGCTCGAAAGGTGGGTGGAAACCTCGTCCGTGCCCTGCGCGGCGCGGTCGATGCTGCGCGCCAGGTCCTGACCTGCGACCGACTGCTGGTCGACCGCGCTGGCGATCGAGATGGCCGTGGTTTCGAGCTGCTTGATCTGGTCGCCGATCGAGCGCAGCGCATTGACGCTGGCACCGGTCGAGGATTGCATGGTCTGGATCTGCTCTGCGACTTCCTCCGTCGCGCGGCTGGTCTGGGCGGCGAGTTCTTTCACTTCGCTGGCCACCACGGCAAACCCGCGGCCCGCTTCGCCGCCACGCGCAGCCTCGATGCTGGCGTTCAATGCGAGCAGGTTGGTGCGCTGCGCGATCGACTGGATGAGCTGGACGATCTGGCCGACCTGTTCGGCCGAAGCAGCGAGGGCGAAAATGGTCTCGTCGGCCCCTTCCGCATCGTCCGAGGCCTTGCGGGCGAGTTCCGCCGAATGCGAGGCCTGGCGGCTGATCTCGCCAATCGACATGGCGAATTCGTCTGAAGCGGCCGCGGCTGCGGTGACCCCGCCCGAGGCCTGCTCCATGGCGTGGCTGACGTCGTTCGCCTGGCCGGAGGCCTGCTCCGCTGCTTGGGCCATGGAGCTCGCGGTGGCGTTGAGCTGGCTCGAAGCGGCGGCAACCCCGCCGACCACGTCGCCGACGGTCTTCTCAAAGCTGTCCGCCAGCAGCATCAGCTCCTGCTTGCGCTGTTCCGAAGCCGCTTTACGGCCCGCGAAGAGCTCGTCGAGCTTGTGGCCCGACTTGGCAAACACTTCGAGCGAGCGCGAAAGATCACCGATTTCATCGGGGCGTGCCGTGTTGCCGACATCGATGTCCCGCGCGCCGGAAGCCAGGCGTCCCATTTCGCAGGCCACATGGCGGAAAGGGGCGATGACATTGGCAAGGATAAAGCGCAGGCTGAGGACGCCGCCGACTACCGAGAGGGCGAAGACGGTGAGGATCGTCCACCAGGCGATGTTCGCCACAGCGGGGCTGGAGAGGCTGACGAGGCCAGCAGCTGACACCACCGACAGCCCGCCGAGGGTGAAATAGGAGGCAATCTTGGCCTTTGCATCGAGCGATTTGGCCATGAACCATCCGGACAGGCCGGAATGCTCCTCAATGTTCGAGCTATAGGTCCCCCCGACCTCGGCAATCTCCTGGCTCAACTCGCTTTCGATAAATCCGCTCTGTATGTTCACGACATCTTGCTCCCCACGCTTACGCCTGCCCCCTTTATGGTTTTCCGGTCAGGCGGCCCTTACATGCTGTAGGAATTCGTCGACCTGCTGGCGCAGCACGCCGGCCTGCGATTCGAGTGCGGTGGCCGAGCCGAGCACCTGGCTGGCGGCGGCGCCTGTAGCCACGCTGGCCTCGCGCACCTGGGTAATGCTGCCCGAGACTTCGTCGGTGGAGCGCGCGGCCAGATCAATGCTGCGCGCGAGGTCCTGACCTGCGACGGACTGCTGGTCGACCGCGCTGGCAATCGAGATGGCGGTGGTTTCGAGCTGCTTGATCTGGTCGCCGATCGAACGCAGCGCGTTGACGCTGGCACCGGTCGATGCCTGCATGGCCTGGATCTGCTCGGCCACCTCTTCGGTTGCACGGCTGGTCTGCGCGGCGAGCTCCTTGACCTCGCTGGCCACCACGGCAAACCCACGGCCCGCTTCGCCGCCACGTGCGGCCTCGATGCTGGCGTTCAATGCGAGCAGGTTGGTGCGCTGGGCGATCGACTGGATGAGCTCGACGATCTGGCCGACCTGTTCGGCCGAAGCAGCGAGGGCGGAAATTGTCTCGTCCGCGCCTTCGGCATCGTCGGAAGCCTTGCGGGCGAGTTCGGCCGAGTGCGAGGCCTGGCGGCTGATCTCGCCGATCGACATGGCAAACTCGTCCGAAGCGGCCGCAGCTGCGGTGACCCCGCCCGATGCCTGTTCCATGGCGTGGCTGACATTGCCGGTCTGGTGCGTCGCCTGTTCTGCGCTGGCGGCCATCGCTGCAGCGGTCGAATTGAGCTGGCTGGACGCGGCCGCGACGCCGTTTACGACCTCGCCCACGGTGTTCTCGAACTGCGATGCGAGACGCTGGAGGTCCTGACCCCGCTCCGCACGAAGCGCTTCCTTTTCCTCGGCCATCCGCTCGAAACGGAAGGCGGCGCGCAGGAAGACGTGGAGCGAGCGAGCAAGGCCGCCCAGTTCGTCGCGGCGTTCGAGGCCGGGGATCTGGATCGACTTGTCGCCCGTCGCGAGGCGTTCCGAGGCATCGGTCAGCTGGCTCACCGTGCCCGAAATGTCGCGGGCGATCACGCGGGTGGATACGAGGATCAGGCCGATACCGAGGATCGCCACTGTGAAGAAGGCCACGAAGAGCCAGACGATGGTGGTTTCGCCCGCCGCATCGCTGGCTTCACCCTGGCGGAACAGGCCGGTTTTCAGCTCCTTGCTCAGCTCGGCGAACTGCGCGCCATGCTGCAGTGACGATTCGGCGGCGAGGGCACGCGCCATGCCGTCGGTCGCTTCCGCCTGCCGAGCGAGGTCCGCGACGAAGACGTTGAGGCCTTCGCGCAGTTCGCCGATGGTTCCAATCTGGTCGGGCGCATAGGTGCGCGCCGATTTTTCCAGCGCGTTGAGGTCGCGGCGCGCGCTCTGGAGCGAAGCCTTGGCGTTGGCGTGCGCGGCGGTGTCGCCCGAGTAGGCAAAGCGCTGCATGCTGAGGAGCACCTCGTCGGTGCCCGAACGCATCTCGCTGGAAAGCACCAGCATCTCCGAGATACGCATCCGTTCGTGCCGCAGCTCCACGGCGGTCCATCCGCCGATCACTATCGACAGCAGGATGAAAACGACCGCGCCGATATTGGCGAACGCCACTAGGCTCAGCTTGCTGCCGATCGAAAGGTCGGCGAACTTGCCGCCCAGCCCTTCGCTTCCAGCGCCAATGTCGGCGAGGATTGCGCGGTCTTCCGCGATCTCGTCGGAATAGTATTTGCTGGAGTCGACCACGGCTTGGTCGAAGTCCTGAGCCATCATGTTCATGCTACCTTGACCCCCGGGTCACTGTCTTCACTGGCATCCACACCGTCGATTTCACGGCCGAGATGCTGCTTGATCTGGTCGGCCGGCATGGCCTTGAAATAGAGCCAGCCCTGGATCTGGTCGCACCCGGCAGCGCGGACCATGTCAGCCTGGTCTTCGGTTTCCACGCCCTCGGCGGTGACTTCCATCTTCATTGCGCGGGCCATGGTGATGCTGGAGAGCATCATGGCGCGGCTGGAATCGTCCTCACTCGCCTGCACCACGAGACTGCGGTCGAGCTTCAGCTTCTCGAAGCGGAACTGGCGCAGGAAGCCGATCGAGGCGTAGCCCGTACCGAAATCGTCCAGCGCCACGCTGACGCCGAAGCCGCGGATGAGGTTGAGGCTGCGCTCGGCGACCACCGGGTCGAGCACGAGGCAAGTCTCGGTCACTTCGAGTTCGAGGCGTTCTGGATCGAAGTTCGTTTCTTCGAGGATATGGCCGAGCTGGATCGGAAATTCCGGATTGCGCAACTGGGCGGCGGAAATATTGACCGATAGCGTCACGCCTTCCCATTCTAGCGCGTCGCAGCACGCCTGGCGCAGGACCCACAGGCCGATCGGATTGATCAGGCCCGATTCCTCTGCCACCGGGATGAAGGTGTTGGGGCCGATCGACTTGCCGTCGGGGCGTTCCCAGCGCAGCAGGCTTTCGACCGAAACGACCTTGCGCGTCGTGCTGTCGACGAGCGGCTGGTAATGCATCCGGAACTCGCCGAGCGAGAGCGCCTGGCGCAGTTCGTCGTCGAGCTGCTTGATCTGTTCGCGACTGCGGTCGAAGGCCTCATTGAACCAGGTGCAGCGCATCTTGCCGCCCCGCTTGGAGGCGTACATCGCCACATCGGCGCGGCGCAGCAATTCGGAAGAGGTGACTCCCTGCCCCGGCGCGTTGCGGGCAAGCCCGATGCTGGCACCCAGCGTCAAGCGGCGGTTGTCCACTTTGATCGACTTGGCGAGCCGCTCGATGATCCGGCGGCAATGACCTTCGAGCAGCGTGCCGGCAAGCTCGCCACTCATCAGGACGGCGTATTCGTCTCCGCCGAGGCGGTAGATGCGCGCTTCCTCGCCGCAGATATCGGCAAGGATGCGGGCGATTTCCTTGATCGTCGCATCGCCCAGCACGTGGCCGTAATGGTCGTTGATGATCTTGAACCCGTCAAGATCGACGATCGCCAGCGCGACCTCGTGATCGGGCGACATGAGGTCCGTGATATCGCGGTGCAGCCCGCGGCGGTTCGGCAGGAGGGTGAGCGCGTCGCTGTTCGACAGGCGCTCCAGCTTCTTCAGGTGCTTGAGGCCCATCACGGCAAACCCGCCGATGCTGGCGAAGAGGGCGACGAAACCCCCGCCGAGGACCGCCTTCATGGAGGCGATCCCGACCTGCGGTCCGAACAGGGCGAGCAAGGCCGTGACGCCCACGATCCCGCCAAGCGAGGCGAGCGGCGCGAAGATCATCACGCGGGTGCTTTGCTGAGCCAAATCCGTATGTGAACGCACGCGAGAATCCCCCTCGATGGCAATATCCATTCGATCCTCGCCACCGCTAACGCGCATTCGCTAATTAACGGTAAACCCGATATTTACCTTGGCGATGCCGGGTGAGGGCGGCGAGGAAATTGAGTCAGGCCGTGGCTGCGCGGGGCAGCGTGTCGCCAAGCACCGAACCCGAACGGATCGCGGCCTTGGGCACGTACATCGCCGATCCGAACGGCGCCGGTTCGAAACGGTCGGTCTGGCCGACCACGGTCTCGCCTGCGCCAAGCATCAGGAAGCCGTCGGCTGCGATCCCGGTCGCCAGTCGCTCGAAGGCGTTGCGGCGCGTCTCGGGGTCGAAATAGAGCAGGCAGTTACGGCACAGCACGAGATCGAAGCGTCCCGGCGCCGGCGGATAATCGAGGATGTTTCGCTGTTCGAAACGGGTCATGCCGAGCACCTTGTCGGCGACCTTCCAGCCCTTGGGCGTTTCGGAGAAGAAATTCAGCATCTGCGCCACCGAAATGCCGCGCTGGATTTCGAACTGCGAGAACGTGCCGGTGCGCGCCTGCTCGATCGCCTTACTCGATACATCGGTGCCGAGGATCTCGATCTTCCAATCCGCCCAGCGACCCGGCTGTTCGCAGAAGGTCATGGCGAGGCTCAGGACCTCCTGCCCGGTCGAGCAACCGGCCGACCAGATCGAGATCTTGCGGCTGTCCGCGCGGCGTTTTGCCAGTTCCGGCAGGACCGTGTTGGCCAGCGTCGAGAAGTAGTTGTGATCGCGGAAGAAATAGGTCTCGTTGTTGAGCAGCGCCTCGACCACGCGGGTCGCGAGGCGGTGTTCGCCGGGCCGTTCGAGCATGCAGGCCAGCTGGTCGACATTCTCGATGCCGAATTCGCGGAACAGGCCCGAAAGCGCGGTCGAAATGCGCCAGCGGCGGCTTTCGGTAAGGGTCTGTCCGGTACGCGATTCGAGAAGGTCAGCGATAATCTTGTGGGAAGCGTCTTCTAACGCCATGCATCGGCTCCAACGCTTGCAAGGACTTTGTCGGCGAGTTCCGCCGGCGGGAGAACGGCGGTAGCAAGTCCGCGTTCGGTAATGTCGCGGGGCATGCCCCAGACCGCGCAAGTGTCCGCGCTCTGGGCGTACATCGAACCGCCGGCGTTGATGATCGCATCGGCGCCGTCGGTCCCGTCGCGGCCCATGCCCGACAAAAGGATGCCGGCGACATGGCCGTCACAGGCCTCGGCCAGCGTTTCGAACATCGGATCCACCGAAGGCGTGCAGCCGCTCTTGACAGGATTGAAGGCGAGGCCGGTGACGTGGCGCGTGCCTTTCCTGCGCACCACCATGTGGCCATGGCCCGGCGCAATGACGATCCGCCCGCGCGTGATCTCGACGTCTTCGTCGGCCAGCACGGCCTCGCGACCGGCGGCCATTTCCATCTGCCTGGCGAAGACGGGGATGAAGCTGGCGGGAAGGTGCTGCGTGATGAGGATCGGCAGGTCGAAGTTCTTCGGCACCTGCCGCAGGAAGAGGTTCAGCGCGTGGATGCCGCCCGTTGACGCCCCGATGGCGAGGACCTTAGGCCGCTTGCCCGCGCGGCGCTGGGCCGGGCGGGGAGCGGCGCGCTTGGGCTGTTCGTGCGGGGCGAGGCCCTTGAGCGCCCGGATCTTTCCCAGCAGCTGGTCGCGGTAGTCGTCGTTGAAGCCGCCCGGACGCGGCTTCAGCATGGTGTCGGCCGCGCCCATGCGCAGCGCCGCCACCGTCGCTTCCGCGCCTTCGGCGGTCAGCGAGGAAATGACCAGCACCTTGGTGTCGGGCGAAGCCCTGAGCAGCTTGGGCAGCGCCTCGAGACCGCCCATTCCGGGCATCTCGAGGTCGAGCAGGATCACGTCTGTCCGGTGGCTGCCCAGCTCCATCAGGCCGCGTTCGGCTGAACTTGCGCTGGCGACGATCGTCATGTCGTCCTGACGCTCGATCATGCGCGAGAAGATCGTCCGCACGGTCAGCGAATCGTCGATCAGCATCACCCGCACGCAGCCGGGCGCGGGATTGGGATTCGGCGGGGCCGCTTTCAGAGATCTAAGGGCGGTCACCACGAATCCGTTCCTTCTTGGATCAGGCCATGCCGACGAGTTGGAGCTTGATCTGGAGCGTTTCGTGATCGAACGGCTTCATGACGTATTCGTCGGCGCCGGCGCTGATCGCCTCGCGGATGTGCGCGACGTCGTTTTCGGTGGTGCAGAACACGACCTTGGGCTTGTCGCCGCCTTCGTGCTTGCGCAGTTCGTGGATGAACTCGATACCGGTCATGACCGGCATGTTCCAGTCGAGCAGGACCACTTCGGGCATGCTCTCGAGGCACTTGTTCAGGCCTTCCTGGCCGTTTTCGGCTTCGTCGACCGTGAAGCCGAGGGTTTCGAGGATATGGCGCGACACCTTCCGGATAACGCGCGAATCATCGACGATAAGACAGGTTTTCATTTCTCGTGATCCCTTCACTTGCCTGCCCCTTATACCGGCAGGCGGTAACCAATCGCTTAAGCTGCCTCGCGAAGAGGCCCTGAGATGAGATGTTCGATATCGACCAGCAGCGTAGGGCCGCCGTCGGTCTCGACCATGCCGCACGCGGCGCGCTGCCAGCCTTCGCCGAAACCGCCCGGAACCGCGACCGGTTCGCTGCGGGTTTCGCCAACGTCATGCGCTTCCTCGACCAGCAGCGCGTAGAGGTGACTTTCGAACTCGACCACGGCGGCCCGGCGTTCCGAATGCTCGGCGGTCTCCTCGAGGCCCAGCGCCAGCGAACAGTCGATGACCGTCAGCGCCTGGCTGCGTAGGGCCGTCAGGCCGAGGATGAAATCGGGTGTGCCGGGGATGGGGGTGATATTCTCCACCTCGATCACCGACTGGACCTCGATCGCGGGGATCGCCGCACGGCGACCGGCGATCGTGCACATCAGAAGCAGTTCGTTCATGCCGCCCTCCCGGTGCGGATGCGCTTGAGCGCGGCGAGCAGCGCGTCGCGGTCGTAGCGGTAGATGGTGTCGTCGCCCGCATCTTCGGGCTCGGGGCGCAGGCGAATGGTCTCGCGTGCGCCGGCCGTGATCGGGGCTGCGTCTTCGGCGAGCGCGATGGCGAGATCGGCTTCGACCTCGTCATCCTCGCCCGCGATGCGATAGCCGGCGGCCTGCACCAAGGGTTCGAGAATGGTGCGCGCCCATTCGCTGCCTTCCGGGATGCGGCAGGTCAGCGTGTGGTCGATCTTGCGCGCCGCACGGTAGCGGGCGAAGACTGCGTGGCCGTCGAGCAGCGGGATCGGTTTGCCGCCGATGAGCGTAACGCCCTCGATGGCGGTGTCCGCTTCGCTCGGCACGACATCGTCGGTGATGTCCGCGGCGTCGAGCACTTCCTTGACCGCATAGACCAGCTCGTGCTCGCCGTCCGAAAGGCGCAGCAGGCGGCAGCGTTCCTCGGGCAGCGGGCCGGTGTCGTGTCCGGCCAGCGTCATGATCTCGCCATCGATGACCGCTTGGGCGCGGTCGCCCTCGATATCGATTGCCTCGCGGGAAATCGTGTCGATTCGGCGGACCAGTTCGAGGCGTACGGCGCGGTGACGGCCGTCGAGACCGGCGAACAGCATGACTGGCACGGCCTTGCTCTTCTGGGTGCGTTCTTCCTTCTCGATGCCGACCGGCTTGGTGCGCACGCCGCCGACCATGCCGCGCATCTGCGCGATGGAGGGAAGGTCGATGAGCATCATCGGGCGGCCATCGTCGAGCAGGGTCGTACCTGCGTAAAGGCGCGTTTCCATGATGGCGGGCGCGATGGGTTTGACCACCACGTCCTCGTGATCGAACACCCGGTCGACCGCGAGCGCAAAGACATCGCCGCTGGCAAGGCGCACCAGGATCAGCGTCTTGTCTTCCCAGCGGCAGGTTTCGTTTGCTTCGCCGCCGAGCACTTCGCCCAGCGCAAGGCAGGGCACGCGCTGGCCGCGGAAGGTCACGAGGCGGCGGTCGCCGGCCTGCGCGAATTCGACATGGCTGGAATTGCCGAAAACGATTTCCTCGACATAGCTGCGCGGGATTGCATAGCGCTGGTCGCCCGAACCCACGGTGAGCGCGGCGATGATCGACAGGGTGAGCGGCAGCTGGAGGTGGAAGCTGGTGCCTTCGCCCGGCTTGCTCGACACTTCGATCGAACCGCCCACGCGCTCGATGTTGGAGCGAACCACGTCCATGCCGACGCCGCGACCGGAGACCGAGCTGACCTGTTCGGCCGTCGACAGCCCGGGTTCGAAGATAAGGTTCTCTTTCTGCTTGTCCGACATCTTGTCGATTTCAGAGCGCGAATAAAGGCCGTTGGCGATCGCCTTGGCGACGACCTTGTCCACGTTGATGCCGCCGCCATCATCGGTGATGACAAGGCTGATCTGGTTGCCCGACTGGCGAGCGGCGAACTTCAGCAGGCCGATCTCGCGCTTGCCGACCTTGAGCCGGGCTGCGGGTGTTTCAAGGCCGTGATCGATAGCGTTGCGGATGATGTGGGTCAGCGGGTCGCGGACCATCTCGATCATCTCGCGGTCGAGTTCGACCTCGCTGCCCTCGAAGTCGACCATCACCTGCTTGCCGAGCTCATTCGACAGGTCGCGCACGAGGCGCGGGAGCGAGGAGAAGAGATGTTCGAGCCGCTGCATGCGCATGCGGGTGATCGAATTGCGCACATCGGCAAGGATGGCGGACAGGCGTTCGAAGGGGCCGTCGATGGTCGGCTGTTCGCCGGCTTCGCGCAGGCGGCGGGCAAGGTCGTTGCGCGCCAGCACCATGTCGGAAACGCCCTTCATCACCTCGTCGAGCAGGTCGACGGGCAGGCGGATCGAGCGCTGGACGGTCTGGCGCGGGGCCTTGGTCGGGGCGGCGGGCGCATCGCCTTCGGCCGGAGCCTCGGCCAGCGTTTCCTCGACGATTTCGACATCGCTCTGGACTTCGATCTCGGCATCGGGGCTGAGCGCGGCGATCAGCGCCTCGTCACCGCCGGCGGGGAAATCCTCGCCCGCTTCGATGGCGTCGGTCATTTCCGAAATGCGGTCGATGATGGCGAGCACCGCCGTTACCAGCGCGCTGTCGGGTTCGCGGCGGCCGGCGCGGCATTCGGCCAGCGCGTCTTCGGCCGCATGGCTCAGCTGCTCGAGCCGCGGAAAGTCGAAAAAGCCGCAATTTCCCTTCACCGTGTGGACGAAGCGGAAAATCGTATCGATGCGCTTCTTGTCCGACGGATCGGCTTCCCATGCGACCAGCTCGCTACCGCTCTGTTCGAGCATCTCGCGCGTTTCCGCGACGAAATCGGCCAGCAATTCATCCATTGGTCTTGGACCCCCAATTCTTCTTAGGGTCCGCTATGCACGAGGATGGTTAACGTTTCGTTGGAAGCGGTAAGGAGTTTTTCTCATGGCCGCCAAGCACTCGCCAGACGACATAGGCAGCCAGCGCTCCGCCGGCGAGATTGGCGACCAGTTCGGCCCCGTAAATCGCTTCCGCACCCCAGCTTGTGCGCAGGACCCAGGCAAAGGGCATCATGACGAGGAACACGCGCGCCGCGCTCTGCGCCAAGGCGTAAGGCGCGTGGTCGACCGCGTTCAGGGCGCCGTTGCCCACGATCAGCAGGCCGAAGCCCGCATAGCCCCAGACCGAGATGGCAAGGTAGCGCGAGAATTCCTCGATGACCTCCGGATCGTCGGTGAAGAAGTCGGCGAACCATGTTCCGAAGGCAAACAGCACAAGGGCGATGGCCAGGCCGTAGACGATGCAAAAGAGGCCCGCCCAGTACATCGCCCGGCGCGCCCTGTCCGCGCGGTTCGCGCCCCAGTTCTGCCCGATGATCGCCCCGATCGATCCCGACAGGCCAAGCAGCGGGACGACCGCGAAGCTTTGCAAGCGCCCGGCCGCGCCGAAGCCCGCAATCGCCGCTTCGCCCTGGCTGGCGAGGAGGGCGGTGAGCACGGAAAGGCCGACGGGGTTAATGGCGTTGGAAAAGGCAGCCGGTCCGGCTACCTTGAGGATAGCGCCGCCCGAGGCGGCGATATCGCATTGGCGGATGAGCGAGGGGTGGATCGCCAGCTGTGCGCGGTTGATGAAGACGAGCGCGATAACGCAGGCGACGCCATAGCCGATGATCGAAGCATAGGCCGCGCCCGCAACGCCGAACCCCTCGAAGCCCAGCGCGCCGGTGATGAGGATCGGGTCGAGTATCCAGTTTACCACCGAATAGGTGATCGAAATCAGCGAGACGTAGCGCGCCTCGCCCTGTCCGCGCAGCACGCCGCTCAGCCCCATCTGCAGCAGCAGCACCGGCATGCCGAGCGAGAAGGGCCGCATATATTCGGTGATGAGAGGCATCAACTCGTCGCTCGCCTGCATCAGGCGGAACAGTGGATCGAGAAGCAGGAACAGTGTCAGGCCAAGGAACACCCCGGCGGTCAGCGCGAAGATCGCGCCGAAATTCGCCCGCCGCTCGGCTCGCTCCACATCGCCTTCGCCCAGCGCCCGCGAGATCACGGAATTGATCCCGACCATCACGCCGACACCGAGGCTGGAGAGCGCGATGATGATGGGGAAGATGAAGCTGACGGCGGCCAGTTCCGCTGATCCCAGCTGGCCGATGAAATAGGCGTCGATCAGCCCGACCGACATGATTGCGGCCACGCCGACGATCATTGGCAGTGTCTGCGTCACGAGATGGCGGCGTATGCTCCCGCGGGTGAGTTTGGCCGTCTCGCTCATTGTTCCAGCGCGCTAGCGGGGCGGGGCGCGGTTGGGAAGCGCCGATTGACGGGCGAGGCGCTTGCCGCACACGGCCTCCCCGTGCGATAGAAGTTGCAAAGAGAGACCGACAGGAGAGTTCGCCATGGCCACCCAGATGAAACCCAAGTTCGAATGCAGCGAAGAAGAATGGAAGGTCCGCCAGGATCTGGCCGCCTGTTACCGCATTTTCGAACATCTCGGCTGGGGCGAAAGCATCTACAACCACATCTCGGTGGCGGTGCCGGGCGAGAAGGACACGTTCCTGATCAACCCCTTCGGCCTGCTCTATGATGAAGTGACCGCCTCCAACCTCGTGAAGATCGATGTCGAGGGCAACAATGTAGGCCAGTCGCAATATATGGTGAACAAGGCCGGATTCACCCAGCACGCGCACTTCCACAAGCATCTGGGCGAGAAGGCGACCGCCATCTGCCACGTCCACACCACCGCCACCATGGCGGTGTGCAGCCACAAGGACGGGCTGCTGCCGACCAATTTCTACGCCTGCAATTTCCAGGGCCAGATCGGCTATCACGATTTCGAAGGCGTCACCGTGCGCCCCGAGGAAGGCGACCGGCTGGTCGAGAACCTCGGCGATCATTCGATCCTGATGCTACGCAACCACGGCCCCGTGGTTATGGACAAGACCATCCCCGGCATGTTCGTGAAGATGTGGGCGCTCCAGCGCGCCTGCGAAATCCAGGTTGCCACATTGAGCCAGGGCGAACCCAATATCGTCAAGCAGGAGGTGGTCGACGTGCACCAGCGCGACCTGTCCACCATGCAGACGCAGGGCGGGGCAGGCCTGTTCGACTTCGAGGCGTGGAAGCGCCGCGTGTCGAAGATCGACGACAGCTGGAAGAGCTAAGCCCTCTCGACATTCCCGCGCATTGAAGCGAAGGCACCGCCATGTCGCGCATGACGGTCAACGAACGTCCCATCGAATTCCTGATGGACCCCGAAACGCCCCTGCTGTGGGCGCTGCGCGACGCTGCCAATCTGACCGGCACGAAATACGGCTGCGGCAATGGCGATTGCGGGGCCTGCGTCGTCCATATCGACGGCGAGCCGCTGCGCAGTTGCCTCGTCACCATTGCGGAGGCGGAAGGGCGCTTCATCAAGACGATCGAAGGGCTGTCGGGCGACCGCACCCATCCGGTGCAGCAGGCGCTGGTGGCCGAACAGGCGATCCAGTGCGGGTTCTGCACGCCGGGTATCGTGATGGCGGCGGCTGCGCTGATCGACCGCAATCCCGGTGCGAGCGAGGCCGAGATCAAGGCCGCCATCCCGAACATCTGCCGCTGCGGCGTCTATCCGCGACTGGTGCGCGCCATCCAGCGCGCGGGCCGGGTGGCGCGCCGGCAGGAGCGGATCAGCGCTGCCCCGTCGCCGGGTATCAGCGCCAAAGATGCAGCGGCCGAAGTGCCCGCGCTCAGCGCGCCGCCTTCCGCACCCGAACGCGACTAAACCCCTACGCAAAACGGCGACCGTTGCCGGCCGCCGTTTCACTTTGCCTATCTTCCTGGCAGATCAGAGCTCGAAGCGAACCCCGAAGCGCGCGCTGAACGGGTCGGCGGGCTGGATGTTGTTGTCGCCGTGGGCGCTCGGGTAATAGGTCTCGTCGAACAGGTTCTCGATATTGACCTGTAGGCTCAGGCGATCGCTCACCGTGTAGAAGGCCGCCGCGTCGACACGCCAGTAGGCGGGCAGGACGACATCGTTCGAGAAGCTGGCGAATTGCTCCGACTGGTGGATCACGCCGAGACCGAAGCCGATCGTGTCGGTAACGTCGAAGCGGTTCCATGCGCTGATCGAGTGCCGGGGAAGCTGCTGCAGGCGCTGGCCCGCATCGCCGAACGCGTTGTCGTTCAGCAGTTCGCCGTCGAGATAGGTGTAGCCGAGGTTGGCCTTCCAGAAGTCGGTGACTTCGCCGACCGCGCCGATCTCGAAACCTTCCGCACGGCTCTCGCCGGCCAGCACGGACAGCGTCGGGTCGGCCGGGTCGGTTGCGCGAATATTGGTGCGCTCCAGTCGGAACAGCGCGGCCGAGACCAGTACATTGCTGAGCGGAGCCCACTTTGCGCCGATTTCGTAATTGGTGAACTTCTCCGGCTCGAACTGCGCACTGTCGGGGGAGAGTACGAGGAACTGGTCGCCCGCCTGCGGGAGGAAGCTCTGCGCATAGCTGGCGTAAATCGACAGGTCGGGCGTGGGCTTGACGATCACACCGGCGCGCGGGCTGAATTCCTCGTCCACACGGTCGCCTTCGACGCCGTTGATGAGGTCGATGGTCTCGAGGTCGAAGCGATCCCAGCGCAGGCCGCCGACCAGCTCGATATAGTCGCCGATCTGCAGCTGTTCCTGCACATAGAAGGACAGGGTCGAAAGCTGGCTGTCGCGCGAACGCGAGGTCGGGTTGAGCGTGTAGGCCGGGATGAAGATCGTCTCTGCCAGCGGGGTGGCGTTGTCATCGGTGGTCAGCGGATCGCCATCGTCGAAGCTGACCGTCTGGCGCGCGTTCTGCGTGTCTTGGCTGCTGGCCTCGAAGCCGAACAGCAGGGTCGATTCGATGGTGCCGGTGCCGGCTTCCCAAATGCCGTTTGCCTGGCCGATCCAGTTGCGGCGGACGGTGGTGTCACGATAGCCGCCCAGGAACACGTCGGTGCCGTCGGTGCCGCTCGGTACGATGTTCTGATAGGCCTTGTCGTAATCGGCGAACTGGAGGCTGGCGTTAGCCGAGAGGCCGCCGTTGAACGCGTGCTCGACGCGGAGGCGGGCGATGTTCACTTCGGCCGTGGCGAAGTTGAAATCGGGATCCCCGAAGAAGGTGCTGTCGAAGCCGGTCAGCGGACCGCCGTTCAGCGACGGCACGCCGCGATCGGTGACGCGCTCGTCATTGTCGTAAGTGTAGCTCGCGTAGAGCGTGGTGTCCGGGCCCAGAGCTGCGGTCAGCGTCGGCGAGATGCCGATGAAGCGGCCCTCGTAGAAGTCGCGGTCGTTGTCGAATTCCTCGTAGGTCGCGTTGAGACGAAGGGCGAGGCTGTCCGAGGCGGCGTGGTTCACATCGGCGAGCAGGGCGAAGGCGCCGAAGCTGTCGACCGAGGCTTCTCCGCTGATGGCGGACTGGAACTCGGCGCGTTTGGCCACGCGGTTGATCGCGCCGCCACCGGCGCCGCGGCCGAAGATCAGCGCGTTGGCGCCCTTGAGGACTTCGACCCGCTCGATGTTGTAGAGGGAGCGATAATATTGCGCGTCGTCGCGCAGCCCGTCGATATAGAAGTCGGCGGTCGATTCCTGGCCGCGGATGAATACCTCATCGCGGTGGCCTTCGCCGGTTTCCATGCTGATGCCGGGGACATAGCGCAGCGCATCGCCGAGCTGGTGGACGGCCTGGTCTTCCAGCTGGTCTTCGGTGATGAAGCTGACCGCCTGCGGCACGTCGATGAGCGGGGTCGGCGTCTTGGTGGCGGTGGAGCCATCGTCGGTGCCGTAATCGTCCGCGCGCTCGCCTTTCACCACGATGTCGGAAGGCAGGTAGTCACGTTCGGGCTGGCCGTCGGCGCTCGCGGTGCTGGCCATGGCGGGTGCGGCCATGGCGGTTCCGGCGAGCAGGAGAGCGGCACGGGTGAAGGGCTTCATAAAGGGCTTTCTGTTCTTGCGAATGATTATCAATTGCTGAATGCCTGCTATTGAGAACCATTCGCATTTTCAACCCCGAATCTGCCTTTCGCGCATTAAAAAATCGCGAGAGTGGCTTTCTCTCATCGCAAGGGTCGATTAGCGGGGGTGGCAAAGGAGACCCGATATGAAGGCCACGATCTGGCACAATCCCAAGTGCGGCACCTCGCGCAAGACGCTCGCCATCCTCGAAAGCCTGTCGAAGGTGGACGTGGAGGTGGTCGAATATCTGAAGGACCCGCCGACGGCTCAGAAGCTCGCGCAGCTTTACAAGGACGCCGGAATCACGCCGAACGAGGGCCTGCGGATACGCGGGACCGATGCGGTGGACCGCGGCCTGCCCGATGCGAGCGCGGACGAAGTGCTGGCCGCCATGGTCGCCGACCCGATCCTGATCGAACGGCCGCTGGTCGAAACCGACAAGGGCGCGCGCCTCTGCCGCCCGCAGGATACTGTCCTCGAAATCCTTTAGCGGCGTTCGCGGGTGAGCGTGCTGTCGCGTTGCAGCGCGCCCCAGCCATAGATAAACACGGCCGCGCATAGCGCCACGATCAGGCCGAAGCCGAGCCAGTCGGAATGGCCATAGAGCCAGACGCCGAGCGCGGGCGCGTAGATGAAGCTCGCGCCCGCAACGCTCGCCGTGATGCCCGAAGCCTGCCCCTGCTCCGCCCGCGTCACAGCCAGCGAGGTGCCCGCCGTGCTGCCGGGGCGGAAAAGGCCGAAGCCTAGCGAGGCGATGGCGTAGGCCAGCGCGATGGCATGGAGGTTGTCGGCAACGCCCAGATAGGCGACGCCAGCGGCTGCAATCGTGATGCCCGACAACGTGGCCGCGCGCGGACCCAGATCGAGCCGCGGGATCAGCCCCCATTGCGCGAGCAGGGTGGCAATCGCCCCGCACATCAGGACGAGGCCGACCGGCCCCGTGCCCTCAGCCGGGGTGGCCCGCAGCCCGAGCCGATCGAGCACGAGAAAACCGATGATGCCCAGCACCATCGCCTGCGCGTGCCCCCCGATCAGGCCGACCGTGACCCAGGGGCGCAGGCGCGGTTCGAACCAGCGCAGCTTGTGCGGTTCGACTTCTTCCTCGTCTTCGTCGTCTTCGGCGTGGGAGGATTGCGTGCCCCCACCGGCATAGGGCGCGTCGTAAGTTTGGCCGCGTGCAGGAAATTGCGGCTCGTCGTTGGGCAGGCGCAGCCGCAGCGCCATCAGCGTGGCGAAGCCGATCAGCGCAAAGATGATGAAGGGTCCGGTCAGCCCGACGAAGGGCAGCACCATCAGCGGCGCCAGCGCCGGGCCGATAACCGTGCCGAGACCGAAACTCGATGCAATCAGCGAAAGCGCCTGCGTCCGCTCGGCGCGCGGGGTGCGGCTGGCGACATAGGCTTGCACCGCTGGCGGCGCCGCGCTGCCAAACCCGCCATAGAGACTGCGCGCAATGGCGAAAGCAATCAGCGCTGCCGTCCCGCCGAGGATGCCGATGAGACCCAGCCAGAGCGCAAGGCCGCACAACGCCATCGAGGCGATGAACCCGATGAGGCCCACCGCCATCATCGCCTTGCGCCCGCGCCGGTCGGAACGCTCGGCCCAGATCGGCGCGCAGAGCACCCAGAGCAGCGCCGACCAGCTGTAGGCAAGGCTGATCCAGACGTCGTCGATAGAGAGAGCGGTGCCGATCGAGGGCATGACCGACTGCATCGCCGTATTGCCCGCCGCCGTGGTCAGCATCACCGCGAACAGCAGCACCATGCGCTCGCGCGAGATGCTCTTCGGCCGGGCGGGCGGCGGCGCCGTAACGGCAGCTTTGGGATCGACATCGGCCATGGATAACCCGCTAGGCCTGTGCCCCATCGCTTGCAATGGCCGTGGGCTGCTGCCAAACCCTGCGACCTGGTTTAGGGTCAGCGAGAGGAAATGGGTTGTCCGGTCAACAAGGCTTGGGTGCGATCGAGCGCCGCACGATGAAGCAGCGCGCGGCGCGGTTGTTCGGCCAGTGGGGCGTCTTCTTCAAGGGCTTCCTCGAAGAGCCGCGCATGGTCGGTTCGATTATCCCCTCCTCGCGCTTCACCATCCGCAAGATGCTGGAACGGGTGAAGTGGGACGAGTGCAAGGTTTTCGTCGAATACGGGCCGGGCGTCGGCACCTTCTGCCAGGCCGTGCTCGACCGTCTGCCGCGTGACGGGCAGCTGATCGTGATCGACACGAACCCGCTCTATATCGACTATTTGAAGAAGCATTTCCGTGACAGCCGCTTCAGCGCGGTCCACGGCTCCGCTGCCGATGTGGAGGCGATCGTCGAGGCGCATGGGCACGAGAACGCAGACTACGTGCTTTCCGGCCTGCCGTTCTCGACCCTGCCTGAGAACGTGGGGCCGGCCATTGCCGATGCGACCTATCGCGTGATCCGCCCGGGCGGCGCGTTTCTGGTCTACCAGTTCTCGGCCAGGGCGCGCGATTACATGGCGCGCAATTTCGAGCGGATCGAAAGCGGTTTCGAACCGCTCAACGTCCTTCCCTGCCAGCTCTTCTGGGGTTGGAAGGAGCCGAAGAACCCTGCTGCCTAGGCCGCAGGGTTGCGCCCACGCTCGAGCCGCAGGAGTTGGCGGTGCGCCGCCGCTAGCACAAGGGTGAAGATTGCCACCCCGATCGCAATCAGAAAGGCGGCGACGATGACACCGCCAGTTTGCGCGATCGCTTGGCCAAACAGCGCCAGAACGACAGCGGAAAGCATGAGCGCAACAAAGGCGCAAATCGCAAGGGCAAGTCCGACCAGCAGGTAGAAAGCAAGCAGGCGGCCGCCATTGCCCTTGGTGCGGCGCCATGATGACCCGAGCACTGCGATGGGGTTCAATTGCCCCTCTCCGGCAATGATCGGCAAAATCAGGGAGAAGCGGGTCGTCAGATACCACCCCAGCACAAGCGCGGCGATCACGCCGAAAAAGCCCAGCGCGCCAAGGCCGGTAAGCGTCGTGGCCGCGACAATTAAACCCATTGCCAGCTGCACTAGGAGGGACTGCATGAACAGCGTAAGCAGCGCAGGAAAGAGCGCTTTGCCGGCAACGCCGATAGCCTCGCCAACGGTCGGGTTCGGTTTGCGCTCGAGTAGTGCCAGCATGGCCAATTGTCCTGTGGTGACGATCGCAAGGACTATGATCAGCACCCACCAGGTTTCCGCGTAGAAGGCAGACATCGCCTTCGACACTGCTTCCATGTCCGCCCCTTCCGGTGGTTGGGGGACTTCTGCAATGGTTGGTAGCAGGATCAGTGCAACCGCAAGCGGGATAAAGATAAACATCCCCGCGATGGACGTCAGCAGCGTGCGGTTTTCCGATGCGAGGCTTTTCACGTCGCGCCATCCTGTGTCGAGATCGAATTTCATCATGGGGTCCCTTATCGTTGGGTCTTGATAAGCGCACGCACAATCGCCACGCAATCGCCGATGACCGCCGAACTCCCCGAAACGATCGAATACCGCCGCGAGGAGGGGCAGGTCCCCTATCGCGAGGCGCTAGCCGAGATGGAAGCGCGCAACCGCGCGATTGCCGAGGGCGAGGCGAAGGAAATGGTCTGGCTGCTCGAACATCCGCCGGTCTACACCGCCGGGACCAGCGCGCATGGTGCCGAACTGCTCGACCCGCGTTTCGAAGTGGTCGAAGCGGGGCGCGGTGGGCGGTACACCTATCACGGGCCCGGCCAGCGGATCGGCTATCTCATGCTGGACCTGAAGGCCCGCGGCCGGGACGTGCGCTGTTTCGTCCATTCGGTGGAAGGCTGGGTTATCGCCACGCTCGGCGATCTCGGCGTCGAATGTTGGCGCAGCGAGGGGCGGATCGGCATCTGGACGCGCGATGTGGACGGGCGCGAGGCCAAGATCGGTGCGATCGGCGTGCGCGTGCGGCGCTGGGTGACCATGCACGGTTTCAGCGTCAACATCGCGCCGGACCTCTCGCATTTCACCGGCATCGTGCCCTGCGGGATCGAGGAATTCGGCGTGACGAGCCTTGCCAAGCTCGGCCTCGACATCGCGCCGCCTGAGTTCGATAAGGCGTTGATGAACCGCGCGGGCGATTTCCTTTCCGCGCTCGAAGGAAAACCCGCATGTCTCCCCTGATTCGCAAACCCCCGATCCGTTCGCTGCTTGTCGCAGCCTGCTGCGTCGCGCTGTCGGCCTGCGGCGAACAGGCCGAAACCCCGCAAGGCACGGAGGAAAATCTCGATGCGCGCGGCGAAGTTCTCGGCGGTACGATCAGCGACGACATGCTGCCGCTCGACACGGTGACCTCGCAATCGCCGTCGCAAGCGGGCGGGGCCGGGGAGACTGGCGGGGAGGCGGCGTCACCCGCCGAACCTGCCGCGGCTGCCGAGCCGGCCGAAGAAACGCCCCCCGCTGCGGCGGAAGAGCCCGCGCCGGAAGACGACACGTCCGGCGAATAGGTCGCTTATTCCTCGCCGAGCAAGGCCTTGGCCTGTGCCAGTTCCTTTTGCCCGACATGGCGCCCGCGAAAGCCGACCTGGCCGGCGTTCGGGTTGAGCGCGAAAAGGCCGACGATCTCTCGCGCTTCGGCGATTTCGTCGGAGGTCGGCCGGAAGGCCGCGTTGATGCCTTCGATCTGCGAGGGATGGATAGCGAGCATGCCGGTGAACCCGTCCGCCCGCGCGGCGGCATAGGCGCGCGCTGCCCCCTCCTCGTCGCGGCGATCGCGGAACGGCGCTTCCAGCACTTCCAGACCCTGCGCATGGGCGGCAAGAAGGACCTGCGCGCGGACCATCGCCAGCGGATCGGTCCACAGGCCGCCGGGACCACGCATCCGCCGTGCGCCGAGCGAGCGGCCGAGCGCCGCCGGATCCCAGGTCAGGCCCGAAACACGCGGGTGCAGTTCCTCGGCAAAGGCTCGCAGAGCCAGCGCCGCGACCGGACTGGCGCCCAGTTCGGGCACAATCCGCGTGCTGTTCGCGCGAATCCCTGCACGGCCCTCGAGTTCGTAGAGCGCTGCGGCGAGGTTCTTCACCTCCTCGATATGGCTGCATTCGGCCAGCATCACCCCATCGGGCGCGCCTTCCAGCGCCGCCTCAATATCGCTGCGCCACTGGGGGCTCGACACGGGGCCGATCCGGACCCAGCGCGAAAAGGCGCGTGAGGAGGTGACCTGCTGGCGGTGCGACATCAGCCAGTCGCGGACGGTGAGGCGCGTGTGGAGCTTGGCCTCGTCGCTCGCGGCGCGGGCCATATCGAGCACGACGACGTCGGCGCGCGCGAGGCTTGCTTCCTTAAGCGCCTTTTCCTTGTCCGCCGGGACCAGAAGCCACGAGCGCATGCGATACATCTCCTCAAGCCGGATGCACGCGCCCGCAGATCAGGTGCGAATCATCCCGCCGCAATATCGACCTGGTTGGTTAGCATCGGGTAATCGATGTAGCCTTCGGGGCCCGGAAGGTACCAGCTTTGCGGCACGTTGACATTGGGCTGCAACTGGGCGCCCAGTCGGAAGCGTTCGGGCAGGTCGGGGTTGGAAATGAAGTCGCGGCCCCAGCTCACGGCGTCGCAGCGGTCGGCTTCGATATCGGCCACGGCCTGTTCGGGCGTGTAGTCGCTGTTGAGGATCAGCGGACCGGAATAGGCCTTGCGGATCAGCGGGCTCTGCTTTGGCACTTCGGTTGAACCGAAGGTGCCTTCGGGGCCGGGTTCGCGCAGTTCGAGGAAGGCCAGGCCAAGGTCTTCGACGACCTTTGCCGCCGCGCCGAAGGTGGCGGGCGGGTCGCTGTCGTCGCAGCCCTGCGTTTCGCCATTGGGCGAGAGGCGCACGCCCACTCGGTCCGCGCCCCAAACATCGACCAGCGCGGTCAGGACTTCGCGCAGGAAACGGGTGCGGTTTTCGGGGCTACCTCCGTAGTCATCTTCGCGCAGGTTCGTGCTGTCGCGCAGGAACTGGTCGACGAGGTAGCCATTCGCGCCGTGGAGCTGGATGCCGTCGAAACCGGCCTTTTTCGCGTTTTCGGCGGCGTGGCGGTAATCCTCGACCACGCGGGCGATCTCGCCATTCGAAAGCTCGCGCGCCTGCTCGTAATCCTTGCGCCCTTCGAAAGTGTGCGCGTGACCCGGTGCCTTGGTGGCGCTGGCCGAAACCGGCGGAATGCCGCCGAGGAAATCGGGATGGACGAGGCGGCCCATGTGCCACATCTGGAGGACGATCTTGCCTCCTTCCTCATGCACGGCTTCGGTGACAGGCTTCCAGCCCTCGGTCTGCGCATCGCTCCAGATCCCCGGCGCGGCGGGCCAGCCGAGGCCTTCGACGCTAATACCGGTGGCTTCGGAAATGGTCAGGCCGGCGCCCGCACGCTGGCGGTAATAGGTCGCCATCATCTCGTTCGGGACCGAGCCGGGCTGGGTCGAGCGGCCACGAGTGAGCGGGGCCATGAAGATCCGGTTCTTCGCCTCGATGGCGCCGAGAGTGAGCGGTTCGAGCAGTTTTTCGTGCATGGAAGGTGGTTTCCTTTGCCTTGTGTGGCCCAAGAGCTAGGGGGCGGTCATGGGCGAGACAAGCACCGCGGCGGACAAGAATGGCTTTCAGGCCAGCGCCTGGCACTTTGCCGCCCTGATCGCGGGCAATGTCGCGCTGGCGCTCGGGCCCTGGCTGGTGCGGCTTGCCGATACGGGGCCAGTGTCGGCCGGTTTCTGGCGGCTGTTCCTCCCGATCCCGTTGATTGCCTTCCTTGCGTGGAGAGGCCGCGCGCCCGGACCGTTCGACAGGCGGCTCGCTTTGCTGGCCATCGTGGCGGGCGTGTTCTTCGCGCTCGACATCGCCACCTGGCACGTCGGGATCGAAGAGACGCGGCTCGGCAACGCGGTGCTGTTCGGCAATTCCGGAAGCGTGATCCTCATGCTTTGGGGCCTCATCGCCCTGCGCCGTGCGCCCTCCGGCCGCGAAAGCGCGGGCGTGCTGGCCGCGTTGGCCGGCGCGGCGATCCTGCTGGGGCGCAGCCTCGAGATCTCGACTGCGACCTTCGTGGGCGACCTTTTCTGCCTCTTTGCAGGGCTCTGCTACGCCTTTTACCTGCTGCCCGCGCAAAAGGCGCGAGGCGTGCTGGGGCAGTGGAGCGTGCTGCTGCTGGTGTGCCTCGTTGCGTCGCCGCTGCTGCTGGGCATGGCGGTCGCGGCGGGAGAGCCGGTCTGGCCGGGCGAAGCGGGCTGGACGCCGGTGCTGCTGCTGGCGCTGTCGAGCCAGTTCATCGGGCAGGGCCTGCTGGTCTATTCGCTCAAGCACTTCCCGCCGCTGATCATCGGCATGGCCCTGCTGACCCAGCCGGCGGTGGCGGCAACAGTCGGCTGGTTCGTTTTCGGCGAGAGGCTGGTGCCATTGGACGTACTTGGCATGGCGCTTCTGGCCGCAGCCCTGCTGCTGGCGCGCACGGCGCCGCCTGCACGTGTGCCTAACGCTCGACCCGATTGAGGAACTGCTGGTATCGCGCTTCGACGGCTTCGAGCTCAGGGCCGACGAGGTGCTCGCGTGCCTGCTGTGCGAGGAGGTCGCCCTCCTGCATGATGATGGCGCGACGGGTCTCGTCGTCGAGCGTCGAGGTTGCATCGATCAGCGCGTCGAAGGTCACCAGCGCAGCAATCCGGTTGGTCGCCACGCCGCTGCGCATCGCGCCGAAACCGCGCGCGACGAAATGCGCGAAATCGTCTTCCAGCAGGATGAGATGCGGCTCCTCATCCTCTTGCGCATAGCTGCGCGTCAAATTGCGCCGCGCCAGTTCCGCGGTTGCCGCGCCCAGCCAGTGGACCGCAGTCACGGCGGTGAAAGGGTCGTTGATGCCAGGTGAGAGGGCGCGAAGGCCGATCTCTGCCAGCTCGTCGATCAGGAACTGCATATCCTGGCTCGGCGTGCGCATCGATCCGAGCGTGAAGGCGGCGCGCACCTCGTCATCGGGGCAATCTTCGACCACGTCCATTTCCGCCCAATAGGCGATTGTGACTTCGGGATGGACGAAGTCGCCGGTGCGCACGGCCAGTTTGAGCTTGCCGTTCTCGCGCTTCGCCAGCTCCTCCAGCGATTTGAAGGCAATTGCCTGCACATAGCCGGTGTCGCGCGCAGTGATGGCCTTGCCGTCAGGCGCCGAATGCGCGCGTCCGCCCGTGTTGTCCTCGGGGAAAAGTTCCTCGATTTCCTCGAGCAAGCGTGCGCCGATGCCCTTGAGCACGTTGTTCACCCGGATCGAGGAAGGGATGTGGTTGAGGAAATAGACCAGCACCGCCACGCTCAGCAGCATCAGCCCGAAGGCGACCAGCAGGGACAGTTGCGGCACGAAGCCCGGCAGGGCGGAGGCCACCGCGTCTTCGATGTTCGAGGGCCGCTCGTCCTCGCCGCGCACCGTGCGCAGGACGGTGATCGAATAGACGAAAGTGCCGATGAAGGTCGCCAGGCTGAACTGGTTGCCACGATCCTCCATGAAATTGGTGAGGAGGCGCGGTCCGTAATTGCCGCTGGCATAGGCGACCGCGGCGATTGTGATCGAGAAGACGGTGGAAGCGACGCCCATCATCGTGCCGGCAATGACAGTGAGCATATTGCTCGCCCCGTCGGGTCGGGCGGGTTGGAGCCAGGTGACATCGTTGAGGAAATCGGCCCAGCCGCTGCGGTCGAGATAGATCGTCAGACTGGCCAGCAACAGGGCGGCCAGCGAAAACAGCGCGGGCAGAAACCAGTAGCTGGCGTTTACGCTCGCCCAGATCGCTTTAAGGCGTGCGGTCATGCGACACGCTTCAGGCTGGAGGGTGGCTGGTCGAACTGGGAAAACGCCTCGGCGATGTCGCGCCGGTCGATCTCCTGCTCGGCGTTCGCCATAGCGTGGTCGCGCAGTTCCTCGGCGCATTGGCGCAGGTAGCGCAGCAGGCCGGCGGGACAGTCCTGCTGCGCCATGAGCGCGCAGAGCCGGGCGTAATTGTCGATCGTGCGAATCGAAACGGAGGGATAGTCGGCCGCCGCCTGCCGGAAATGATTAAGCGGGGCGCCGAAAAGGCCGCGAAAGTCCTGGCCCGGCAATTCGAAGCGCGGCGCGTCCTTCCAAGCTGCTACCTTTCCGTCCTCGACCCAGAGGCTGGCGTTGCCGGAAATCGCCGCGGCGAGCTGGTCGGCGCAGGCGATGGCGGAGTAAAAATCGTTGATGCCCGGCGACAGCGCCCGCGCGGCGACCTCGACCAGCAGGCGTACCTGATAGACGGTCGACTGCACGGAGGAACGGAATTCGCCGATGGGTATGGCCTTGTAAATGCAGTCTTCGTCCGGGTTGGCCGTGGCAAAGCGCACCAGCGGTTCGCCTTCCATCACGTGCTGGCCGGGAGCGGCGCAGAAGCGCACGGCCCCTTGGTCGTCGCCCAGTTCCTCCGCGATGGCGGCCAAGTCGATGCCTTCGATATAGCCTTCGCGCCTGGAGGGGATGGTCATTTGCCACTCGCCGTCGAAAGGCTCGCCCTCGATGATCGGGATCGCCACGCTGCCCGCATCGGCGCCGAGATGCGCGATCGAACGGTCGACGAACATGGTGCGTCCCAGATCGTGGATGGCAACGCCCAGCATAGCGATGTTGACGAGCTCGAGGGCCAACATCGTGGTCAGCGCGAAATGGGGCATTTGCGCCAAGGGCGCTTCGGGATCGACGCGCATCAGCACGATGATCGAGAACATGAGGCAGAAAGTCAGCCCGGCCATCGACAGGCGCACCAGCCCCTTGTCGAGCCAGCGATCCACTAGCCGTACGCCGAGATTGCCCGTGGCCAGCGTCAGCACGATCAGCGTGACCGACCAGTAGAGCGTCAGGAGGGCGACATTCACCCCGACCACGGCAATGGCGAGGTCCTGCGCCGTGTCGCCCGCGACAAGCAGGGTGATGCCGTGCTCGAAGAGCCAGCGCCCGGCAAAGGCGCGGTCGGCCCACAGCACCAGCGTCCCCACCAGCGGCGCTGCGATCACGGCGACCAGCGGCAGCGACCAGTAATTGGCCACCAGCCGGTGAATCACCCAGTCGCGAATTCCTTTGAGTGGCCCCGTTGCAGCCAAAGCGCGCATTTCCCCTACGATTGCGGACAGGGGGATAACGCGCAGGGTGGGGAAGGGTTGCCTACTCTTCCTCGTCTATCGGAAACCATGTGAAGCCGTGACCAGGGCCATCATCCGACTGGTCATCGACAATCGAAATGTCGTCCAGTGCGATCATCGAGGTGGAATCGCCCTCTTGGGGCCGTCCGACTAAGTCCCAGAGTTCATCGCGCACAAGATTGACAGCGAGACATTCAGCAGCCTCCGCATCATCAGCCTCGACCACGCGCGTGGTGAAGAAGCCAAGGCACTTCCCGTCGTCGGAAAGACGCGCTGGGAAATCTCGGCCCTCTAACCGAACTTGATATTTCGGCATCAAACCCGGCCCAAATCGCCTCCGCCAATCGTCCCGCTGGCCATTTCGAGCATCCGGTCGAGGCTCTGCTTGGCTTTCAACCGTAGCCCTTCCTCGATTTCAATGCGCGGCTTAAGCGTGTCGAGACACTTGTAGAGCTTCTCCAGTGTGTTCAGCGCCATATAGGGGCAGATGTTGCAGCTGCAGTTGCCGTCCGCTCCGGGCGCGCCGATGAAGGTCTTTTCGGGCAGCGCCTTTTCCATCTGGTGGATGATGTGCGGCTCGGTCGCGACGATGAGCGTGTCGCCTTCAAACGTTTCTGCAAATTGCAAGATGCCGCTTGTCGAGCCGACGTAATCGGAATGCTCGACGATGGTTGGCGGGCATTCGGGATGCGCGGCGATCGGGGCGTCGGGGTGCTGCGCCTTCAGCTTCAGGAGCTCGGTCTCGCTGAAGGCCTCGTGCACGATGCAAACGCCCGGCCACAGCAGCATCTCGCGGCCGAACTTGCGGCTCATGTAACTGCCCAGATGACGGTCGGGGCCGAAGATGATTTTCTGGTCTTCGGGAATTTGGCTGATGATGGTCTCGGCGCTGGAAGAGGTGACGATGATGTCGGAAAGCGCTTTCACCTCGGTCGAACAATTTATGTAGGTCAACGCGATATGATCGGGATGCTTTTCGCGGAAAGCCTTGAACTTTTCAGGCGGGCAACTGTCTTCGAGACTGCAGCCGGCATCCATGTCGGGCAGAACGACGATTTTCTCAGGACTAAGGATTTTGGCTGTGTCGGCCATGAATTTCACGCCGCAAAAGGCGATCACGTCGGCATCGGTTTCAGCTGCCTTGCGGCTGAGTTCGAGGCTGTCGCCCACGAAATCGGCAAGATCCTGGATCTGCGCGCTCTGGTAGTAATGTGCGAGGATGATCGCGTTCTTCTCCTTACGGAGGCGATCGATGGCGGCGAGGAGGTCTTCGCCGGTCGGAAGGCTGGTTTCGGCGGTCATTGTTTGTCCCGTCAGTTGGCTTTGTGAGCGCTTATAGACTTAACGGGTGGCGAGGCGAGGGGGTTCCTTGCCCCGACTTCTGATTACATGGTGAAACCGGGTGGCAGGAACGCCTCCATCGGGCGCTCTGCGCCCGATGTTCCGGCAATGACCTGCTCGGTCACGGCAATGCCGAACGAGGAAAAGGCGATCAGCATCGAGACGGTGAACACCGCGATGTAGAGCCCGAGACCCCACCAGTAGGCCGGGTGGACGCGGCCCAGCTTGCGCTTGTCGACGATCATGCCGATCACCGGGAAAATCATGGTGACGATGGTCGTGATGAGCCAGGAATTGGGGATCATCAGCGGCAGGGGCAGCAGGCGTCCTAGACCGGGACCGGTCAGGATTGCCATGCCGCACAGCATCAGCCGCCGGTGCCAGCCGGTGTAGCGGCGGCGCATGAGGGCCCAGAAGGTCAGGCCGCCGAAGAGCCAGACGAGCAAGGTGTTGCTCCACAGGAACTCGCTGACATGAAAGAAGAACGGGCCGCCCGTGCGCCGTGCGACGACGATCATGATCATCGTGCCCGCGATGACCATCAGCGGGACCCAGAGATAGGCGATCTTGCCGAATTTCGCGTGCAGCGACCAGTTGTCGGTCGAGGCGGTGACATGCTGGCCGCAATAGATGCCGAGCCAGGACATGAAGATGATACCGTGGACATGATAGGGCCAGGGCACGTCGAAGCTCGAGCGTGCGAAGGCCAGGTTGACCACGAAACCGGCCACGATGATGAAGCTCATCACAAAGGCCATGATGGTGAAAAAGCGCGTATTTCCGCGGATTGCGGTGTCATGCGGCGCGGCGGCGTTAGTAGCCATTCTCGTAAACTCCCCCCCAGGAACGAGCGACCATGATGTCTTTTGTTATGGCCGGACTATCGTGCGGGATGGCGGGAAGGTCAATACAGGCGCAAGCTATTCGGGTGCGGCTTCCCCATCGAAACGCACGTCGACGGTGACATCGCCGTACCCCGCCACCTGCAGCGGGATGGCTAGGTTCTGCCGCACCGCCTCCTTCGCAGCCTCGCGCGCCATGGCGAGCACTTGCGGGTTCTTGGCAAAAGCAGCGGCCTTGCGCTCGGCCTGCTGCGAATTGTTGCGGGCGAGGTCCGCACTGGCGTCGCGGCTGACATAGGTTCCTTCGGTGAAGGTCTTGGCCGCGCCTTCGTCGAGATTGGGGCGCGAAATCTTAAGGGCGGGGAGGACCACGCCCAAAGTCTCGCTATCCTCGTCCCAAGTGAGGCGGTCGCTGTCCATGCTGCTGAGGTCAAGCCGGTATTCGACCGTCGCCGGGATGACCGAGGCCTGGCGGCTTTCGAGCAAATCGATATTCAGCACGCCGCGACGGTCGACGCTTTCGGCGACCACTTCGAAGCGGCTGGAGAAAACGGTCAGCGAATTCTGCTTCTCGAAAGCGAGCATGGCGCTGGCCACCGGATCGCCTTCCTCCTTGTAGATGAAGGCGCGCCAGCCAAGCCATGCGGCGAGCGCGAAGAGCATTATGGCGATCAACCACGGAACCGCCTGCACGCGGGCGAGCGAAGGACTTCGTTCCGCCTTCGGGTGGGCCTGGTTCGCGCGCTCGTTCAGATCATCTGCCATATATCGCCTGAACGCCGCACTATGCCGCGGCGTTCCAGATCGATGAGATGGGCGGTGACCGACATTTTCGCCGCCCCGTGCAGGCGCTCGTCCAGACCCTTGTACATCTTGGGCACGAAATCGGCTGCCTCGTGCGGACCTTCGGCAAGGTGGCGCAGTATCTGGTTCTCTCGCTGGCGGCGGTGGCCGATCATCCCGCGCACAAGCTGGCGCGGCTTGTGGATCGCCTCGCCATGGGCGGGATAATAGACCGTATCCTGCTCGCGCGCGTAGAGCTTTTCGAGGCTGGCCATATAGTCCGCCATGTCGCCATCGGGCGGGACCACCACACTGGTCGACCAGCCCATCACATGGTCGCCGGTAAAGACCGCGCCGCTCTCTTCCAGCGCGAAACACAAATGGTTGGAGACATGGCCCGGTGTCGCCACGGCGCGCAGAGTCCAGCCAGGGCCGGTCATCGCCTCGCCATCCTCCATCACCCGGTCGGGTTCGTAGGTCCGGTCGAAACTGGCATCGGCACGCGGACCGCTATCGTCGAGCACCAGGGGCGCGCAGCCGACGATGGGCGCGCCGGTTCTTGCCGCAAGGGTCTTGGCGGCGGGCGAGTGATCGCGGTGGGTGTGCGTGCACATAATTGCGCAGACGTGTTCCTCGCCGATGGCGGCGTCGAGCGCGAGCAGGTGCTCCTTTTCGTCCGGGCCGGGATCGATCACCGCGCAGCCATCGCTGATGCCGACGATATAGCTCTGCGTGCCCGTATAGGTATAGGGCGAGGGATTGGGCGCGAGCACGCGGCGGACCAGCGGTTCCAGTTGCATCGCTTCGCCCGTGGGCCAGGGTTTGGGGGGAGGGCCTGCCATGGGCCAAGCCTGTAGCGAATGGCGCGGCTTGTCGATAGGGAGGAGCGCATGGGAGAGAAAATTCTGGTCCTCGACGCGGGGACGACTTCGACACGGGCGATGGTTTTTGATGCAGCGGGATGCATGGAACGCGTTGCGCAGGCGGAACTGACGCAGCATTACCCCAGGCCCGGCTGGGTCGAGCACAACGCGGCCGAGATATGGGACAAGACGCTCGCCTGCATGCGCGAGGCGGTCGGCGATGGCGCAGAGGCCATCGCGGCCATCGGGATCACCAACCAGCGCGAAACCGTGGTCGCATGGGACCGCGAGACAGGCGAGCCGCTGGCGCGCGCAATCGTGTGGCAGGACCGGCGCACGGCCGATTTCTGCGCGCGGTTGAAGGACGTGGGGCACGAGGCCGAGGTGCAAAAGCGCACCGGCCTCCTGCTCGATCCCTATTTTTCCGGCACCAAGATGCGTTGGCTGCTCGACCACGACGAACGCGTGAAGCGCGCATCCGACGAAGGGCGTCTGGCCTTCGGCACAGTCGAGAGTTGGCTGGTCTACAAGCTGTCGGGCGGCACCCATGTAAGCGACGCCAGCAACGCTAGCCGGACGCTGCTGCTCGCGCTCGACGGCGCGCAGTTCGACGCTGGGCTGTGCGAGCTTTTCGGCGTGCCGGCCGCCAGCCTTCCCAAGGTCGTCGACACGCATGGCCGGCTTGCCGAATGCGGGGCCGAGTGGCTGGGACGGGCGATTCCGATCTCGGGGCTGGTGGGCGACCAGCAATCGGCCACGATCGGTCAAGGCTGCCTCTCCTTCGGGGAAACCAAGGCGACCTATGGCACCGGGGCCTTCGTCCTGACCAATAAGGGGCAGAACATCCCGCGCTCCGAACATCGCCTGCTCGGCACGGTGCTGCACCAGTCGAGCGGCACGCGGACTTATGCGCTGGAAGGCGCCTGCTTCGTAGCCGGTAGCCTCGTCCAGTACCTGCGCGACCAGCTCGGCCTGATCGGCAGCGCGGCGGAGACGGAAGAACTGGCGCGCTCCATCGAGGACAGCGGCGAGGTGGTGATCGTGCCTGCGCTGGCCGGGCTTGGCGCGCCGCACTGGAAGCCCGATGCGCGAGGCGTGATCTCAGGTCTCAGTTTCGCCAGCGGACGGGCGCAGATTGCCCGCGCAGCACTGGAGGCCATGGCGCATCAGACGCACGACCTCGCGACCGCCTTTGCCGGCGACGGCGCGGCCTGGACCAGCCTCAAGATCGATGGCGGGATGAGCGCGAATGAATGGATGGCGCAAGACCTTGCCGATATTCTGGATCTCGAAGTCGAGCGTCCCGATTTCGTCGAGACCACTGCGCTGGGCGCAGCGATTTGCGCCAGCGTGGGCGCGGGGATTTATGCGTCGCTGGAAGAGGCTGCGCAGGCTATGCGCGGCGAAACGCGGGTGTTCACCCCGGATATGGCAGAAGAGGTTAGGAAGGACCGGCTGGCGCGCTACGCCCGCGCTCTATCGGTCGCTTAACGGCCGGCGAAAGCCTGCGCGATGCGGCCCTGCATGTCGCTGACCGGGTCTTTCGCGCTTTCGATCTGGCGCTGTTCTTCGTCGAGCCGCGCGACGCGGGCGTGGAGCCGCTCGGTGTCGCGGATCAGCGCGCGGGTTGCCAGTTCCAGCTTTTCCATGTTCGCCGGGTCGGAGGGGCGTTCTTCGCCTAGCGTCCCGTGGCGCAGCAATTGCAGCTTGGTCAGCTCGCCCGCGTGATAAGCGCGCTGGTTGAGCAACCATGCCAGGACATGCATCACCCGCGTTGTGGTGCGCAGCCCTTCGATGGAAAGCGCGATACGCACTTCGTCGGGCGTGTTGTCATGGCTCGCCTCGTCGCGGAGGTCGAACACGGCGCGCGCCTCGTCCGCTAGCGCAAGCGCTTCGGCATAGAGGTCTTCGACAACCTGTTCGTGAATCGTGCGGTCCATATCCATCGTAAACGTGAAGGTACCGCGAATGCTCCGCAAGCCCAAGGTTTCCGGATGCGGTGTCCCGTGGTGGAACGGTGATCAAGCGATGATGTCGGGGATGAGATTGTCCTCGATCGCCGAAATCCGGTCCTTCAGTTGCAGCTTGCGCTTTTTCAGTCGCGCGATCTGCAACTGGTCGACGAAACCGCCATCGCCTGCCTCGCTCAGCGCCGCGATCGCGACATCGAGGTCGCGGTGCTCGCTCTTGAGCGCTTCCAGGCGCTTGCGAAGTTCCTGCTCGTTCACCGTCGTCGTCCCCGTATCTCGCTTTGTCGCATGGCGTTTCTACGGGGGTTTGTAAATTCGCCAAGCTATGGTTTGATACTGAAAGGCGGCGCGTGCCGCGATGCACGAGTCGCTTCCAACGGGGTCGAAACCGTAAGAAGGAGCTAACCTATGCAATCATCCCATGTCGCCGCACTCAAGGCCAAGCATGCAGGGCTCGAAGCCCGGTTGCACAGCGAACAGGCAAGGCCTTCGCCCGACATCGCGATGATCCAGCAGCTCAAGAAGCAGAAGCTCAGGCTTAAGGAAGAAATAGCCGCCAACTGAGGCGCGCTAGCGATAGCGCTAGCGGGGCGGACAGAATTTGCTTCGTTCGCCCCGCTTCCGCTGCCCTTACTTTTTGCTATAGCTGGCCCCATGTCAGCTGCCGCTTCCGCCCGCCAGATCCTCACGCGCCTGCACGAGGTCATGGCCGGACGTCATCACGCCCAGCATAAACTCGACCGCGTGGTCGACATCATTGCCGACAGCCTGACGAGCGAGGTGTGCTCGATCTACCTGCTGCGCGATGGCGAGCTGGAGCTTTACGCGACCCATGGTCTCAACCCGGAGGCGGTCCACGTCACGCGCATGGCTGTGGGCGAAGGCCTCACCGGCACGATCGCGAAGAATATCGAAACGCTGAACTTGGCCGAGGCGAAGGCGCATCCCGACTTCCTTTACCGCCCCGAAACGGGCGAAGAAAAGTTCCACTCCTTTGCCGGCGTGCCCATCGTTTACCGCGAGCGGTCGGTGGGGGTGCTCTGCGTCCAGCATGTCGAACCGCGCCGCTACGAGGATGTCGAGATCGAGGCACTGCAGACCACCGCAATGGTGCTGAGCGAACTGATCGCCCACAAGGAGCTGGTCGATGACCAGGAAGCGATCGACCTCGACGAAGTCTCGATCGAATGCGAAGTCTTCGAAGGGCTGACGCTGGTGAAAGGGCTGGCCGAAGGGCAAGCCGTGTTCCACCAGCCGCGGATCGAGATCGATCAGGTGGTGGCCGAGGATATCGAGGCCGAACGCCAGCGCGTCTACCGCGCCTTCGACAAGATGCGCGACCAGATCGACGCGATGGGCCGCGAGCCGGAATTCGGCAAGGGCGGCGAGCATGTCGAGGTGCTCGAGACCTACAAGATGTTCGCCTATGACGAGGGCTGGAGCCGCCGCATCAACGAGGCGATCGACAGCGGTCTCACCGCCGAAGCCGCCATCGAGCGCGTCCAGCAGCGCACCCGCATGCGCATGCGCGAGATCGACGATCCGCTGCTGGCCGACCGGATGCATGATCTGGAGGATCTGTCCAACCGCCTGTTGCGCATCGTTTCGGGCCAGCTCGGCACGGCGGCCAGCCAGGGGCTGCGGCGCGACACCATCCTCTTCGCGCGCAATCTCGGCCCGGCCGAATTGCTCGAATACGATCGGCGGCGCCTCAAGGGCGTGGTGCTGGAAGAGGGATCGCTGACGGCGCACGTGGTGATCGTGGCACGCGCCATGGGTATCCCAGTTCTTGGCCGGGTTCCGCGGGTTCGCTCGCGCGTGTCCGAAGGCGACCCGGTGCTGGTCGATGCCGACAAGGGCACCGTCACCCTGCGTCCCTCTCAGCCGCTGCTCGAGGCCTTCGACGCGCGCTTTGCCAAGAGCAAGGAGCGCGCCGCCACATATGCCGAACTGCGCGATGTCGAACCCTTCACCCGAGATGGCACGCGGATCACGGTGATGATGAACGCGGGCCTGCGCGACGATGTCAGCGCGCTGCAGCTGACCGGCGCCGACGGGATCGGCCTCTTCCGGACCGAATTCCAGTTCCTCGTCTCATCAACTCTCCCGGCGCGCGAACGCCAGCAGCGGCTGTATCGCGACGTGCTCGATGCCGCCGATGGCAAGCCGGTGGTCTTCCGTACGGTCGACATCGGCGGCGACAAGGCAGTGCCCTATCTTGCCAATGATACGGCGGAAAAGGACGAAAACCCCGCGATGGGCTGGCGCGCTCTGCGTCTTTCGCTCGAACGCGACGGCCTGCTCAAGGCGCAGGCGCGCGCGCTGCTGGAGGCGGCGGCCGGCCGCAAGCTTTCGGTCATGTTCCCGATGGTGTCCGAGCCGTGGGAATTCGATGCCGCCAAGGCAATTTTCGAGGAGCAGGCCGATTGGCTGCGCGACCGGCGCAAGCTCATGCCCGAGACGATCGAATACGGCTGCATGCTCGAAGTCCCCTCGCTCGCCGAGGTGCTCGACCTGCTTTTGCCGCGAGTCTCCTTTATTTCGATCGGCACGAACGATCTCACCCAGTTCCTCTTCGCCGCCGACCGTGCGAATCCCAAGCTGGCCGAGCGTTACGACTGGCTCAGTCCGGCAATCTTGCGCTTTCTGGCGCGAATTTCTAAGCAGGTCGTGGGCAGCCAAGTGCGCGTCGGTGTCTGCGGGGAGATGGGCGGGCGCAGACTGGAGGCGCTGGCGCTGATGGCACTTGGTTACACCCGGTTTTCGATCACGCCGGCAGCTGTCGGCCCGATCAAGGAACTGGTGCGCAAGGTCTATCTGCCCGATCTAAAGACCCAGATGCAGCAATGGCTGATGAGCCCGCCGCTCGACATGCGCCTTGCGCTGACGGAATGGGCAGTCAAGAACGACATCGATCTCGACTGATTTCGTCTCTTTTGCCGCGCAATTCGTCGGTTTCCCGCGCATAGGGCTGGGGCGAGCAGGTTGACAAGCGCGACCGGCGTCTTTCTCAACAAACCCAGTCGGAGCGGGAACACCCGCGGGGTTTCAGGTATTCGGGATTCGCATGGAAGAAGAAGACGGCATCGTCGAAAACACGCCCGCGCCCAAACAGCGCGTTGGTGAGCGCTTGCGCGAAGCGCGTGAGGCCAAGGGGCTCGACATCGATCAGGTCGCTGCCGAAACGCGCATACCAAAGCGTCATCTGGAGACGATCGAGGCGGGCAATTTCTCCGCGCTTCCTTCGCGGACCTATGCGATCGGCTTCACCCGCACCTATGCGCGCACGCTCGGCCTCGACGAAAAGGACGTGCTCGACCATGTGCGCGAGGAATTGGCGGAGGGCGATCCCAACGCGGTCGAGAAGCCGACCAAGTTCGAGCCGGGCGACCCGGCACGCGTTCCCGGTCGCGGCCTCGCGTGGTTCGCAGTGCTCGCCGCCGTGATTTTGCTGGGCGGCGTCTACGCCTTCTATTCGAGCTATTTCGCCCCCGGCCTTGGCCCCGCACCGCTGGAGGACCCCGAAGCGCAGGTCGCTGCGAACGAAGCGCCCCAGCAGGCTGCGACGCCCGCGCCGCAGCCGACCGGCGGCCCCGTCGTGTTCACCAGCGAAATGGACGATACCTGGGTCAAGTTCTACGACGCCAGCGGCACGCGCCTCTTCGAAGCGCAGATGGCCGAAGGCGACAGCTTCACCATTCCCGAGGATGCCGAAGGTCCGCAGATCTGGACCGGGCGTCCCTATGCGCTCGCCATTACCATCGGCGGCCGCAGCGTTCGCAAGCTGACCGAGGAAGATACGGTGGTGAAGGATGTCCCGGTAACGGCCGAAGCGCTGCTCGCCCGTGACGAGCCCGAAGCGGAAGCTGCTCCGGCGACCGCCGCCACGCCCAGCGACACTTGATCTTGGCTTCCATCCAGCGGCGGATATCCGCTTTCATCCCCTCGACAGCTTCGCGGGGCTAGGCCATTTCTGTCACCATGAATTCTCCAAACGGGAGCACGCACCTATCATGATCGCACGCAGCGCACGCGCCTTTGGCCTCGGCGGGATCGCCATGGCCCTTATCGCCACTTCCATGCCCGCCATGGCGCAGGACAGCGACGAAACGCGCATCCGCAAGCTGGAAGCCGAAGTCCGCGCTCTCCAGCGCAAGGTCTTTCCGGGCGGCGACGGGCGGTATTTCGAGCCGCAGATCACGGCACCCGCAGCTACTGCAAATCCGGCCCAGCCTGCAGCGACATCGACTACGGCGGTGACCGACATTCTCGCCCGCCTCGATGCGTTGGAAACCCAGCTTCAGCGATTGACTGCGCAATATGAGGTGGGCACCAACGCCATGCGCCTGCTTGAAGAACGGGTGGAGGCGCTAGAGGCCGCCAAGGCGCCTGTTCCGTCCGTGACTCCTGCAAACACGCCTTCGGCCGCCGCCAATCCGGCAAGTTCCACGACATCGCCGGCGACGCCCGCAGCTACGACCCGCGCAGCCGCCCCCGATCCGGCGCGTGTCGCGGCTGTCCAGGCAATCACCAAGCCCGCTACGGGCGATGCCGGCGACGATGAATATTCCTATGGCTTCCGCTTGTGGGACGCCGGCTTCTTTCCCGAAGCCCAGCAGCAGCTGACCCTGTTCGTGGAACAGCACCCCAATCATTCGCGTGTGAGCTATGGCCGCAACCTGCTCGGCCGCGCCTATCTCGACGATGGCAAGCCGACCGAGGCAGCGCCGTGGTTCCTGCGCAATTATCAGGCCGACAAGAACGGTGCGCGCGCCGGGGACAGCCTGCTGTTCCTCGCCGAGGCGATGATTGCCTTGAAGGACACGGGTCGCGCCTGCATCGCTCTGTCGGAATTTGGCGAAACCTATCCGGCGCTCGCCACCGGCCGCTTGTCGGGTCAATACGCGACCGCGCGCAGCAAGGTTACCTGCAACTAAGATGGCGCTGGCGCCGGAACTGGTAGAGCGGTTCCGGCAGGACCTGGCACGCGTCTGGACGCTCGACGAGGGCGAGAAAATGGGCATCGCGTTCTCGGGCGGGCCGGACAGTCTGGCGCTCCTGCTTCTAGCGGTAGAGGCGCTGCCCGGGAGCGTCGAGGCAGCGACGGTCGACCATGGACTGCGCGCCGAAAGCGCCGAAGAGGCGCGGAATGCGGCGCGGATTTGCGAAGCGCTGGGCATGCCGCACGAGACACTCTCCGTGACCATACCGCACGGCAATGTGCAGGCCGAGGCCCGGCACGCGCGGTACGAGGCGCTGGCGGAATGGGCGGAACGGCGCTCGCTCGATTACATTGCGACCGCTCACCATGCCGACGATCAGGCCGAGACCTTTCTGATGCGCGCCAACCGCAGCAGCGGGCTATCGGGGCTTGCAGCGGTAAGGGCGGCGACGTCGCTGGGTGAGGGCGACCTGATCGTCCTGCGCCCACTGCTGCCATGGCGTCGGTCGGCGCTGGAGGACATCGCGCGAGACAGCGGCTTTCCCGTCGCCGCCGACCCTTCCAACCTCGACGAGAGCTTCGACCGCGTGCGTATGCGCAAGGGGCTGGCCGAGGTGGACTTCATCGATGTCGAGGGACTGGCCGGATCGGCCCGCTATCTCGCCGAAATGCAGGACGACATCGACGGCATGGCACTGGAAGAATGGGTACGGGCGAAAGACGAGGACGGCGCTCCCCATCGCTATCGCCCGTTCGCGCGCTCAGGCGTCGACCGGCCGGTCTTCCTTGCCGAAGTTGTGAAGCTGTTCTGCGAAGATTTGGGCGCCACGCTGACCCGCAGCGAAGCGCGGCGCATGGTGGACGAACTGCTCGACGAGCGCCCGGTCAATATTGGCGGGATTCAGGCCCGGCGCGTCGTCGGCGACGATGTCGTATGGACCTTCGCTCCCGAAAACCCGCGAAGGACGGGTTAACCGCCCAGCGCTGCCGCCTCGCGCGCGACCTTTTCGACCGCTGCCTCATCCACCGCACTACGGGGTGCGACCCAGCTGCCGCCGACACACAACACCGGATCGAAGCCGAGCCAGTCGGGCGCGTTCTCCAGTGTGATCCCGCCGGTCGGGCAGAAGCGGCACTGGCCGAAGGGCGCAGCGAGCGCTTTGAGGGCAGGCAGGCCGCCCGCGGCCATGGCGGGGAAGAACTTGAAGTGGGTGAGGCCCAGATCGAGCCCGCGCATGATGTCGCCAGCGTTGGCGATGCCGGGCAGGAAGGGGATGCCTTCGCGGATCGCCGCCTTGCCGAGCGGCTCGGTAAGGCCGGGCGAGACGATGAATTCGCTGCCTGCGTCGATGGCAGCGGCCAGCTCTTCCTGATTGGTCACGGTGCCCGCGCCGACGATGGCTCCGTCGACCTTTTTCATCGCGCGGATCGCATCAAGCGCGGCGGGGGTCCGCAAGGTGACTTCGAGCACGCGCAATCCGCCTGCGACTAGAGCGCGAGCCAGCGGCACGGCGTGTTCCATCTCGTCGACCACGATCACCGGAATGACCGGCGCGGTCTGCATGATGTCGGCGATATGGGTCATGCGTGTTCCCTCGCATAGGCGGCAGCCGCGCCGAATAGGCCCGGTTGCGGATGGGTGATGAGCTTGACGGGGATCGACGCCATCAGCTCCTGGAAGCGGCCCTTGGCCTTGAAACGTTCGGCAAATCCCGACTTCACCAGCGTCTCGCGTATGCGGTAACCGAGCCCGCCCGCGATCACGACGCCGCCGAAACCGCCCTGCGCAAGCGCGATGTCGCCTGCCACGCTGCCCAGCGAAAGGCAGAAGCGGTCGACGGCTGCGGCGGCGAGGCTGTCGCTGCCCTCCTGCCCGCGCGTCCAGATGGCGATATCGTCCTCTTCGGCGACCGGCTTGCCCTCCATCGCGGCGAGCGTCTGGTAGATGTCGGAGATCGCCGGGCCGGACACCACGCGCTCGATGGAGACGCGGTTGTGGCGCTTGCGCAGGCGGGCAAGGATCGCGTCCTCGATGCTGTCGAGCGGGGCGAAATCGATGTGCCCGCCCTCGGTCGCCGACACGCGGTAGGTGCCGTCGGGTTCGCGATAGAGATGGGCGACGCCAAGCCCGGTGCCGGGGCCGAGCACGCTGAGTCGGCCCGTCGGGGCAAGCGGCTTGTCGGGGCCGGTCAGGTGAATGAACTGGTCGTCTCCGACCCGCGCCACCGCATGGGCGACCGCTTCGAAATCGTTGACGATGCAATAGCTCTCGACGCCGAGCTTTTCCTTCACCAGCGCGGGGCGAATGATCCACGGGTTGTTGGTGAAACGGATGACATCGCCGCCCACCGGCCCGGCAATCGCCATGGCCACGCGCGAAGGCAGGCTGCCGCCCTTGCGGTCGCGATAATCTTCCCACGCGGTCTGGAAACTGGCGTGATCCTTGGTGTGGATCGTCTCCGGCTCATCCAGCGTGATCGTGCCATCCTCGTGGATGGTCGCAATCGAGAAGCGCGCGTGCGTTCCGCCGATATCGACGCTTACCAGTTCCATCATTCTCCCCTCGGGCTCTTTGCGAGCCTCGTCATTCCTTACAATCCCGCCATGGCCAGCATCGACGAGGCGCCCTGTTCGGCGCCGTCGGCGTTGCTGCGGAACATGGCGAAAAATTCGCGGCCCATGCCGCTGTCGGCCTGCGGCTCGGGCGCCGGCTCGCGGGTGTCGAGATCGGCGGTGGTCGAGAGCGTGCCGGTCTCGGCGCAGACGCGAACGATGTCGCCGTCACGCAGCTTTGCCAGCGGTCCGCTGCCCAAGGCTTCGGGCGTGCAGTGGATCGCGGCCGGAACCTTGCCGCTCGCGCCCGACATCCGCCCATCGGTGACAAGCGCGACGCGGTATCCGCGGTCCTGCAGCACGCCGAGGGCGGGGGTGAGCTTGTGGAGTTCGGGCATGCCGTTGGCGCGCGGTCCCTGATAGCGGACCACCACGACCACATCGCGGTCGAGTTCGCCCTTCTTGAACGCCTCGTTGACGCTCGGCTGGTCTTCGAAGATCCGGCACGGCGCCTCGATGGTCCAGCGCTCGCGCTTGACCGCGGAGGATTTGAAGCAGGCGCGGCCCAGATTGCCTTCGACGAGACGCATTCCGCCATCGGCCTCGAACGGCTCGGAAGCCGGGCGCAGCATCTCGGTGTCGCCGCTCGGGCCGGGATCGCGCCAAGTGAGCGCGTCGCCATCCATGACGGGCTCGCGGCTGTACATCTCGAAGCCGCCACCCGCGACGGTGAGGATGTCGCCATGCGCCAGCCCCTCGTCCAGCAGCGTGCCGATGACATAACCCATGCCGCCCGCTTCGTGGAAATGGTTCACGTCGCCCGATCCGTTGGGATAGACGCGTGCGACCAGCGGCACGGCCCTCGACAGCTCGGCAAGGTCGGTCCAGTCGAACTTGATGCCGGCGGCCCGGGCCATGGCGGGAATGTGGATCGCGTGATTGGTCGAACCGCCTGTGGCGAGGAGGCCGATGGCCGCGTTGATGATCGCCTTTTCGTCGACCACGCGGCCCAGCGGGCGGAAATCTTCGCCCGACTTGCCGATCTCGGTCAGGCGATGCGTCGCCTTGCGGCTCAGCTCCTGCCGCAGCTTCGCGCCCGGCGGCACGAAAGCCGCGCCGGGAATGTGGAGACCCATCATCTCCATCATCATCTGGTTCGAATTGGCGGTGCCGTAGAAGGTGCAGGTGCCGGGCGAATGGTAGCTGCCCATCTCGCTTGCCAACAGTTCCTCGCGCCCGACCTTGCCCTCGGCATAGAGCTGGCGGGTGCGCTGCTTCTCCTTGTTGGAAATGCCGGTCCCCATCGGGCCCGAAGGCACGAAGATCGCGGGCAGGTGCCCGAAGCGCAGCGCGCCCATGAGCAAGCCTGGTACGATCTTGTCGCAGATGCCGAGCAGGGCAACGCCATCATACATGGCGTGGCTGAGGGCAACGACAGTCGAGAGCGCGATAGTGTCGCGGCTGAAGAGCGACAGTTCCATGCCGTCCTCGCCCTGCGTCACCCCGTCGCACATGGCTGGCGTGGCGCCCGCGACCTGTACGGTAGCGCCCACTTCGCGCGCCCAGATCTTCATCCGCTCGGGGTAGCGGTAATAGGGTTGATGCGCGGAGAGCATGTCGTTGTAGGCGGTGACGATGCCGAGGTTAGGCCCGCGCGCGGCCATGATCGCCTGCTGGTCTTCCTCGGCCCCGGCATAGGCGTGGGCGAGGTTGGAACAGGACAAAGTGCCGCGATTGACCTGCCGATCGCCTTCGCGGTCCATCAGGTCGAGATAGGCGCTGCGGCTCGGTTTCGAGTTCGCAATCACCCGCTCGGTCACGCGGTGGATGGTATCGTTCAAGCTCTTAGTCATCGTGCCAGGTCACCCCGTCGCGTTCGGCAAGCGCCACGGCGGCGCTGGGTCCCCATGTGCCCGCGGCATAGGTCTTGGGTTGTGTCTCGTTTTCCGCCCACAGCGCGCGGATGTGGTCGATGAAGTCCCACTGGGCCTCCACCTCGTCGCGGCGGACGAACAGCGTCTGGTCGCCATGGATGAGATCGAGCAGCAGGCGCTCGTAGGCGATCCGGCGGACCACATCGGAAAAGGCGTCGGGCATGGCGATGTCGAGCGGGACGGGGCGCAGGCGCAGCCCGTCGCTGCCAAGGCCGGGGACCTTCGCCATCATGGTCAGCTGGATGTTTTCTTCCGGCTGGATTTCGATGACCATGCGGTTGGGTTCGGTCTTGGCGCCGCGGCCTTCGAAGATCGAATGCGGGATGCATTTGAACTGGATCACGATTTCCGTGACCCGGCGCGGCATCCTCTTGCCGTGGCGCAGGTAGAACGGCACGCCGCGCCAGCGCCAGTTGTCGACATGGGCTTTGAGCGCGACATAGGTTTCCGTGTCGCTTGGCTTGCCCAGCTCCTCGTCATAGCCAGGCACGCTTTTCCCATCGACGGCCCCGGCGCGGTACTGGCCGGTGACGACCTCGTTCGACTGGGCCGGGCGCAGCGCGCGCAGGACCTTCACCTTCTCGTCGCGCACGGCGGTGGCGTCGAAGCTGGTGGGCGGCTCCATCGCCACGAGCGCGAGGAGCTGCAGCATGTGGTTCTGGACCATGTCGCGAAGCGCACCGCTGTCGTCGTAATAGGCGACCCGGCTTTCGAGCCCGACCGTCTCGGCGACGGTGATCTGGACGTGGTCGACGTAATTGGAATTCCACACCGGCTCGAGCAGGATGTTGGCGAACCGCAGGGCGAGGAGGTTCTGGACCGTTTCCTTGCCGAGATAGTGATCGATGCGGAAGATGCGGTCTTCGCTGAAGGCCTTGGCGACCGCATCGTTGATCTCGCAGCTGGAGGCAAGATCGGTGCCGAGCGGCTTTTCGAGCGCGATGCGCGCGTTGCCGTTGGTCAGACCGGCGCTTTTCAGGCCGGCGATGGTCGGCTCGAACAGGCTCGGCGCGGTCGAGAGGAAGATCGCGAGACCCTTGTACTCGCCGACTTGCCTCGCAAGTTCGTCATAGCCTTCAGGCGTCGTCGCATCGACCGGGACATAGCTCAGCCGGTTGAGGAAATCCGCCATCGGGCCACGCCGGTTCTTGGGCAGGTATTTCTCCAGCGCCTGCCGGGCGAAGTCGCGGAACTCCTTCGTGGTCATTTCCGAACGTGCGGTCGCCACGATGCACAGATCGGGATCGAGGAGGCCGTCGGCGTGCAAGGCGCAGAGCGAAGGCAGCAACATGCGCTGCGACAAATCTCCCGTGGCGCCGAACAGGAGCAGCCCGTCCGCGTCGAACATTACCTCGGGCATGCAGTGTCCACCGGCATCTTTTCTCTCATGAGCTTGGCGATATCAGCGGGGTAGCCGCGACGCCAGTGCACCGCATTGCTATTCATGAGCCGCTTCATGACGCGGCAACCGTCACCTGCTTATCACCGAATTCGTTGAGGCCGAAACTGGTCAGGAAGCTTACGTCGGCCGCATCGCGGCCCACACCGATCTTCACCGTCTGTGCGGGATCGGCCATTCCGGTCGCATCGACGATTTGCCAGGTTCCGCCGTCCTCGGTCTCGGGATCGTGGAGAAAAACTTCGGCCACCGCATGAAAATCGGGTGGATCGACTCCAGGAGCGTAGCAGGCGACATAACGGGCCGGGATAGTGCTGGCTCGCGCGAGAGCAACCATTACATGGGCGTAATCGCGGCAGATCCCGCGCCGCTCAACGAAGGTATCAAGGGCAGTGGTCTGGGGGCCTGATGCTCCGGGAACGTAGGCGAAGTTACGCGCCATCCAGTCGCGTATAGCGGCGATTCTCTGCCCCCCATCTGTGCTGCCAAACTCGTCTTCAACGAAAGTCTGGAATCGATCTGCGGGGCAGTAGCGGCTGTCGAAGAGGTACTGAACCGCCTCGCCCGGCATTTCATGGGGGGGAAGCCGCTTGAGTGACGATAGTTCGGCCAATTGGCGCTGAATTTCGATTTCAGCTCTGTAGACCACCCCAAACTTGCCCTTGGCTCTGATCCAGATACGTTCGCCGATGTCGTCCTGCGCCGGAACCCACGCGCAATGCTCGGAATCGGAAAGCTCGGTGTTGCTTGAGAGGATATCCTGCTCGGGTATCTTGGCTGCTTCGAATTGTAACAGAAGGTCCGTCGTACGGGGCAGGCAGAAAGAAAAATTCGTTTCAATAGAGATTGTCATAACCGCCCAACGCCAGAGGACACGCTCTGTTTCGCCTCACAGCAAAAAGGCCCTGAAACGAGAAAGGGCCCCTAAAGGGGCCCTTCCGAAAAGTAGTTAAGCTTTGGGCTTACTTGCCCATGAGCCATCCCCAAAAATCCCACATAATTCGCCTCCTGTTTGACGGACAGGAGGTAACTATCTGTTAACCATGAGTGTTTGTAAAGTGTTAACTATCCTTCCAACGCGTCTTTTCCCCTAAAATCATTTAATTGCAGGAGGTTATCGAGGCTCATTGGACGCGCAAGAATATATCCCTGAACGTGCGTACAACCCATTTCCGTTAACATTTTCAGCGTTTCAGCGTCTTCTGCACCTTCGGCCACCACTCCGATTCGTGCGTCGCGTCCCATCTGAACAACACTGGACACGATTGCCTTTGCCTTAGAACTCTTAGCCATGTTCGCGATAAAAAGCCTGTCGATCTTAAGCTCGTCGAACGGCAGTTCGAAAAAGGTTTCAAAGTTGGTTTCTCCAACGCCGAAATCGTCCATCGAAATGCGCGTGCCGAGAGACTTTAGTTCATTGAGCACCATTTCTGCTGTCTCAAGATTGCCGATACGGGAGGTCTCCGTCACTTCGAGGATAAGAAATCGCGGGTCGAAGCCGGTCGCCTGGAGAACATTCCGGACCATGCCGACGATCTTCATGTCCGACAGCAGCGTGGCGGAAATATTGATCGACATAGTGATCGAACGGCCCCGGAAATGCATCAGGCGACCTGCCGCGCAGGCATGTTCGAAGACGAATTCGGTGAGCGCATCCATTCGTCCCGCCTTCTCGCACTGCGCGATGAAGTGCATTGGCGGGATGAAACCGCGCGCAGGATCCTGCCAGCGAACCAGCGCCTCCACCCCGGTCATGTTACCATTCCTTGTGTCGACTTTGGGCTGGTAGACGCAGAAGATTTCGCCTGCGGACATGGCCTCGTCAATCCGTGCTCGCAGCGAGATGTCCCACAATTCGTCGAAGCGCGAGCTGCTCTCCGCGATCTTGATCGGCTGCAGTGCTTCTGAGCTTTCTTCCGCCGCAGCCACGGCCGCGGCAAGACGGACGGCGGGATCGCCGTCGAGCTTCGCCACACCGAAGCTAATTCCGACGTCGATCGACGATCCGGCAACGATGATCGGTGCGGCAAACATCGCGCGCAGACCTTCGAGATGCTCGGCGAGACGGTCGCCGTCTTCTTGCTTGGAATGCCAGGCGAGATGGTGACCTTCGGAATAGATGGCTAAGTTGCCATCGGTCGCACGAAGGCGGTCGACCAGTTTCAGGATGTATTGCGCGCGATGCGCGCGCGGGAGCGTCTTGAAAACGTATTCGTATCCGTGGATTCGGGCGACCACGAGATGTCCCCGCATATGGATGTCTTGCGTGACCTTGGCCTCGAGCGCGCGTAGTTTCTGCAGACCCGTTTCGTTGTCGACCAGTGCCATCCGGTCTTTCCATCGCGCGCGGGAGCGGAGTGCCGCGTAGGCCAAGAGGACGGCTGCGCAATACGACAGTTCGACCCGAACACCCAGCAGGCTGGCTACATAAAACCCTACCGGAACGATCGCGAGCATCATTGCATAGACGATTCGCCGACGCTTGCGGCTGTTGGCGATCAACAGCAGGACTGAGAAGATTAGGACGTAGGCTACAAGTGCGGGCAGGGCGCTGATGTAACCCGTGCGTCCGGCCTTCAGCGTCTCGGCGCCATAAATAGCCACGTAGCTCTCTGGCACAGAGTAGTTGCCGGGGACGCGTTGCCGCTTTTCCGAAAGGCTTGCGGCCTCGCCTATCACCACGGTTCTTCCAGCGAAACCGACGAGTGAGGAACCTGCATTGAGATCGGCAAGATCGACCGATGCGATATCCTCCGAATCCATTGCGTAGTCGACTTGGAAGCTGCCCGAACGCGTATCTTCGATGCCGGCCATCGAGGCAGCGAGAGTCGGGAGGCGCTGCCCCCTCACTTCGTGGGCATACTGGCGCGTCCAAGAGAAACCCAGCCAGTTGCCTGCATCGCGGGAAACCACACGCCTAGCCTGTCCGGCTATAGAAGAAGTGGTTGTGACGAGCCGGTCTTCGGCGCTGGCACTGCGTTCGATCTTGTCGACGACGATGGCACGGGGGCCGAGGCTAGCAAGTGCATCGGCGAGGTCGCGGTCGGCTTCTTGGGAAGATTCGAATGGGAAGGCGATATCGACGTAGACGCGGCCTACGCCTTCTCTTTCTAAGTTTCGCAAGGCCCTTGCTAATTCCTTGCGGCGATGCGGTAGTTGCGGGTCCGCCATATCTCGCTCGGTCCCGACGAAAACGATATCTCCGGAAGGCTCCTGATGTGCGAGCCGCGATTGAACCATCCAGCTAAACTGATCAACGGGATTGAGCAGAGTTGCCATGAACAGGACAAGGGCGATGCAGGCACTGACCAGCAAGTGCTTTACCCGTTGAGCAGCACCGAGCGGCAAGCCAGTTACAGGCTTGACCGTATGCGCCGCTGCGCGGTCCAGGGTGCGGATGACATTCATCGCACATCCGTATGGCCCGATTAAGTTTAAGAATGTTTTGACGTACCCGCGTTTTTTTGACGGATTGATGAAAAACCGCGCCCTTCAGTGGTTAAGGGTGCAGTAGTAAAGAAGATGAAGAATGTCTGATCGTGCGCCTTTGGAGGCGCAAACAACACACGTATTTTCCTAGATTATACAACCCTTTACCATTCTGCGGCGCAGGGGTAATTCGTCGCTAAAGCAGCAGTTGGAGCAGCGATCTAGGAAAGAATTCCAAATAGGTCATGCGCATCAGCATCTTCGACGGTCACGTTTACGATATCGCCGGCAGCAAGCGTTCCGGGCACGTTTCGCAGGTAAACCGCACCGTCGATTTCGGGCGCATCGGCTTGGCTGCGACCGGTCGCGCCGATATCGCCGTCCTCGTCCGGCTCGCCCACTTCGTCGATGATGACGGGGATTGAGCGGCCGACCTTTGCCTGCAGCTTGGCGGAGCTGATCCGCTCGGTCACTTCCATGACGCGGGCGTAGCGTTCTTCCTTGATCTCTTCGGGCACAGGATCGGGCAGGTGATTGGCCTGCGCGCCTTCGACGGGTTCGAAGCGGAAGGCGCCGACGCGGTCGAGCTGGGCTTCTTCGAGCCAGTCGAGCAGGTACTTGAAATCATCGTCGGTCTCGCCCGGGAAGCCGACGACGAAGCTGGAGCGGATCGCGATCTCGGGGCAGATCTCGCGCCAGCCCTTAAGGCGTTCGAGCACCTTGGCCTCGTTCGCCGGACGTTTCATCGAGCGCAGCACCTTTGGGCTGGCGTGCTGGAAGGGAATGTCGAGATAGGGCGTCAGCAACCCCTCGGCCATGAGCGGGATGACCGCGTCGACATGCGGGTAGGGATAGACATAGTGCAGCCGCACCCACGGCGGCATACCGCCACCGATGTCGAGCTGGCCCAGCTCGCGCGCGAGCTCGGTCATGTGCGCGCGCACTTCGCGGCCCTTCCACGCCTTGCTCTCGTGGCGCGTATCGACGCCATAGGCGCTGGTGTCCTGGCTGATGACCAGCAGTTCCTTCGTGCCGGCGGCGACCAATTTTTCAGCTTCGCGCAGCACCGCATCGATCCGGCGGCTGGCGAGCTTCCCGCGCAGGTCCGGGATAATGCAGAAGGCGCAGGAGTGATTGCAGCCTTCGGAAATCTTCAGATAGCTGTAGTGGCGCGGCGTCAGCTTCACGTCCGGCTGCGGGATAAGGTCGATATATGGACCCTGGCTGGGCGGGGCGTGCTCGTGCACCGCTTCGACCACGGCTTCGTATTGATGCGCTCCGGTCACCGCCAGGACGCTGGGATGTGCGGCGCGGATGGCGTTCGCTTCCTCGCCCATGCAGCCCGTCACGATCACACGACCATTTTCGGCAATAGCCTCGCCGATCGCCTGCAAGCTTTCTTCCTTCGCCGAATCGAGGAACCCGCAGGTGTTCACCAGCACCACGTCCGCGCCCGCGTAATCGGGGCTCATCGCATAACCGTCCGCGCGCAGGCGCGTAAGGATGCGTTCGCTGTCGACCAGCGCCTTGGGGCAGCCGAGGGAAACCATGCCGACCTTCTTCTGGTCGGGGATCGGAGTGGTGGGGGTGTTCATAGCTATGTCCGTGGGGTTTGCGCGCGCCCCTACACCAAGAGGGCGGCTCGCGCTAGGAGGGACGATATGGGACCTGTAAACTGGATCGCGGTGGTGGCCGCATGGGGTGTCGCCGCGCTACTGGGCGTGGCTTTCTATGGCAGGGCAGCGGCACCGCGCCCGCCATATCTCCTGCATATCGCGGCAGCTCTGCTGATGTTTGCGAGCGCCGCCATGCTCGGCCACATGTTTGCCCGGGTCGGCACGGCCACGCTCGATGCGAAGTGGTGGCTTTACTTCATGATGGCGGGCGGGCTGGCGCTGACCTTCATCGGGCCGGCGCTCTTCATCACGGCGGTCAGGCGCGAAGGACCCATCGGCAAGGCTCTTTGCGACTGGGGATACTGGCTGGCCGCCTATCTGGCGATGGGCGGCGTATTCCTGCTGCTCGGCTGAACCTCAGGCGCCCTGCCTGATGGTGTCATCTTTTACATGCCCGTCGCCCTTGGTCTCGCCATTGGGCGTGGCGATGATTTCGACGATGATATCGCCTTCCTGCAGGTTCTGGCATTCGTCTTCCCAGAAGCCGATGGCACGACCGTCACGATAGACACGCAAGCCCCTGCCTCCGGTCGTCAGTTCGCTGATCGCGCAGCCGCACTCGTCCGCCGTCACTTCGCGCTCGACCAGCTGGACGCGGCCGGACACGCTGGCGAGGTCGGCGAGATATTCCGCGATGTGTTCGCCCTTTGCGCTGCCGGCGAGCAGCAGACCGGTAAAGCGCACCGGGTTGATGACGTTGTTCGCGCCGGCCTGCCGGGCGAGCGATTCGTTGTCGTCCGCGCGCACCACAACGCTGATGGGAACGTGCGGTGCCAGCGCGCGCACGGTCAGGGTGATGAGGATGGTGGTATCGTCGCGTCCCGCCGAAATGAGGACATTCTGCGCTTCGTAGATACGCACGGCTTTTAAGGTCTCGTCGCGCGTCGCGTCGGCCGCCATGACGTTGCAGCCGAGCTTTTCGGCGGCAATCAGGCGTTCCTCGCTCGGGTCGATCACGACGATGCAACTGGGGTCGGTGCCGCGCTCGATCAGTTCGGCAACCGCTTCGGAGCCGGAAATCCCGTAGCCGAGCACCACGATATGGTTGGATAGCTTTTCCTGGATGCGGGCCATGCGGAATTTTTCCCAGCTGCGTTTGATGATGAAATTATACGCCGTGCCTACGAAGATGAAGAAGACGGCAAAGCGGATCGGGGTAACGATGACAGCCTCGACCAGACGTGCCCGGTCGGAAATCGGCGCGATGTCGCCAAAGCCGGTCGTGGTGATCGAAATCATCGTGAAATAAATGACGTCGAGGAAGCTGACCTCGCCATCGAGATTGTCGACCAGCCCTTCGCGGTCCCACCAGTGGATCATCACCACGATGAAAATGAGGAACAGCGCGGCGCCAAGGCGGATGCCGAGATCGCCCCACACGGGTATCTTGGTCGCGCGGCGCAGCGGCTGGAACCGCGGTCCGCGATAGACGCGCCCTCCGCCAGCCCCCGGCGCGATCCGGTCGAGTTGCTTGTTATCGCTCATCCCACCCTCAAGTGGGCGAGCGTGCGGTGGCGGTCAAGCACCTTCAAGCGCCGTAGCGTTCCCCCAGGGCCTTCAGCGAGGCGTGGTGGGTCAGGTCCAGCTGGAGCGGGGTGACCGAGACGTAACCGTCTGCAATCGCTTCGAGGTCGGTGCCGTGGTCGGGCGTGTGCTCGATCGCCTGAAGGCCGAACCAGAAGTATTTGAAGCCGCGCGGGTCGCGTCCCTCCACCACCGTGCCGCGCGAATAATCGTGGAAGCCCTGCGCCACGGCGCGGATGCCCTTGATCTGGTCGGGAGCGCGGGGCGGGAAATTGATGTTGACCAGCGTGCGGCCGGGCAGCGGGGTTTCCAGCAGCGGGGCGAGAACCTTGGCGCCCCACGCCTCGGCCGCGGCAAAGGACATGTCGTGCCCTGCATCGTCGCGTCCGATAACCTGGCTCATCGCGATCGAGCGGATACCGGCCAGCGCGCCTTCGATGGCGGCGGACACGGTGCCCGAATAGGTGATGTCATCGCCAAGGTTCGCGCCGCGGTTGACGCCCGACAAGATGAGGTCGGGCGCGCCGTCCATGACTTGCCTCAGGCCCATGGTAACGGAATCGGTCGGCGTGCCGGTGACCGAGAAGCGCCGCTCGCCATGCTTCCTCAGCCGCACAGGGCGGGTGAGGGTCAGCGCGTGGCCCATGCCCGACTGTTCCTCGTCCGGCGCGCAAATCCAGATGTCGTTGGAGAATTGCCGCGCGATCGCCTCAAGCACATCAAGGCCGGGGGCGTGGACGCCATCGTCATTGGTGAGGAGGATCTTCACGCCTGCGGCTCCAGCTTTGCAACGCCGCCCATGTAAGGTGCAAGGCATTCGGGCACGGTGACGCTGCCGTCTTCCTCCTGGTAGTTTTCCATCACCGCCACCAGCGTGCGGCCTACGGCGAGGCCCGAGCCGTTGAGCGTATGGACAAAGCGGGTCTTCTTCTCGCCCTCTGGGCGATAGCGCGCGTTCATGCGGCGCGCCTGGAACTCGCCCGTGTTCGAGCACGAGCTGATTTCGCGATAAGCGCCCTGTCCGGGCAGCCAGACTTCGAGGTCGTAGGTCTTTTTCGCGCCGAAGCCCATGTCCCCGACGCACAGCAAAACCTTGCGATAGGGCAGGCCGAGCGCCTGCAGGATGCCCTCGGCGCAAGCCGTCATGCGTTCGTGTTCCGCCTCGCTATCCTCAGGGCGGCAGATGCTGACGAGCTCGACCTTCTCGAACTGGTGCTGGCGGATGAAACCGCGCGTGTCGCGCCCGGCCGAACCGGCTTCGCTGCGGAAGCAGAGCGTGTGGGCAGTAAGGCGGATGGGCTGGACGGGTTCGTCGAGGATCTGGCCGGCGACCGAAGCGGTTAGCGGCACTTCCGAGGTGGGGACGAGCCAGCGGCCGTCGGTGGTCTGGAAGCTGTCTTCGGCAAACTTGGGCAGCTTGTCGGTGCCGTACATGGCCTCGTCGTGCACCAGCACCGGCGGATTGCATTCGGCATAGCCGTTTTTGCGCGTCTGTGTGTCGAGCATGAACTGGGCGAGCGCGCGGTGGAGGCGTGCGATGTCGCCGCGTAGGAAGGTGAAGCGCGCGCCCGAAAGCGAAGCGCCGGTCTCGAAATCCATCCCAAGTGCGGGGCCGATATCGGCGTGTTCCTTCGGCTCGAAAGCAAACGCTCGCTTCTCGCCCCAAGTAGCGACTTCGACATTGTCGCTTTCGTCTGCGCCATCCGGAACGTCGTCGGCAGGCATGTTGGGCAGGCGGGCGAGCAGGTCGGTCAGTTCGCTCGCCGCTTCCTGTTCTGCCTCTTCCCACGCGGGCATGCTCGCCTTGATGTCGGCGACTTCGGCCTTCAGCGCTTCGGCTTTTTCCTTGTCGCCCTGACCCATGGCCTGGCCGATCGCCTTGGACGCTTCGTTGCGGCGGCTCTGCGCTTCCTGCACGCGGGTTTGCGCCTCTCGCTTCTTGGCGTCGAGGGCGACAATCCGGTCGGCTACCGGCTCTGCCCCGCGGCGTTTCAGCGCGGCGTCGAAGGCGTCGGGATTGGCTCTGATGAAGGCGATATCGTGCATGGGGCGCGCTATGCCGTTTGGCGCTGGTCTTTTCCAGTGCGGAAATTTTGCGGCACCGATCGGGCCGGCGAGGGTTGGAGTGGCTATGGCGCCCGCGCGCCAGTCGAGAGCAACCGAAGGGGCCAAGACACTTGCCAGACCAGCCACTTACACCGCCGCGCCGCAGTCGTTTCATCGATATGGTCGACGCCGGGATCAGGTTGGGGCGCAAGGTCGGCATCGTCGACAAGGCCTGTTTCGACCGCGATTTCCTGATGGAGGAAGTCTCCCGCGCCTATGACCTCGACAACTTCGGGGATCGCTGGTTCGTCGAAGCTCTGGACGTCCTGTTGCAGTCCGCGAAGGAAGAAGCGGGCCTCAACGCGGCGGGCGATTTTTCCGCCATGAAGCAGTTCCACCACCTGCTGCGCGATCGCCTTTACGCGCAAATGTGGTTTGACCGTCACCCGGAGATACTCGCTCGCCCGATCCGCAATCCGGTGGTGATCGTGGGGCCGATGCGCTCGGGCACGACGCGGCTTCACCGGCTGCTCTCGACCGACCAGCGCTTTGCCAATCTGCGCAGCTTCGAGACGATCAGCCCGGTGCCGCGCCCCGATTTCGAAGAGGTGCTCGAAGGCAAGCGCGAGGATTTCCGCCCCGTGCTGGCCAAGCGTATCCTGAAGGTTGCGCGCCTCGCCAATCCGCGCACGCTGTCGATCCACCCGACCGGGCCTTACGAGCCGGAAGAGGAGCTCGGCCTGATCGCCGCCAGCTTCTACGGCATGAAGTTCGAGGCCCAGTGGCGCGTGCCGACCTTCGCGCGCTGGTGCGAAAGCCAGAGCGCTGTTTCTGCCTATCGCCACATGGCCGACCTCCTGCGCCTTATCGGCTGGTCGCAGCAGGAAAGCTCGCTCCGGCCCTGGGTGCTTAAGACGCCGCAGCACATGCTCGACCTGCCCGCATTGCTCGAAGTCTTTCCCGACGCACGGCTGATCTTCACCCACCGCGATCCCAAGTCGGTTGTCGGCAGCACCGCCTCGCTCGCCTGGAACCAGACGATCATCTACGCCGACGATGTCGATCCGGCGGTTCACGGTCAGGAGTGGCTGCGCAAGAGCGAGTTGATGGTATCCCGCATGCGCCAGGCGCGCGATACGATACCGCCGCACCAGTTGATCGATGTCCAGTATGACGACATGGATAATGACTGGCGCGTTTCGATGGAGAGGGTCTACCGCTTCCTCGGCCTCGATATTGAGCCGGCGCTATCCGGCATGGAAGACTACATCGCACGAACGGCAGCCTCCAAACGTGTGCCGCATGCCTACTCTCTCGAAGAATTCGGCATCTCGGAACATGAGGTCTACGAGCGGTTCGCCGACTACGTCCGGACCTACGATGTGCCAACGGCCAACGCCGCGGGGATCACACGACCGCCAATTGCTGCCGGCTAGGCCGGAAGGGAATTGCCGAAAAGGAAAGGGCGCCGAACCGGTCGCCCGGTCGCCGCCCCTCCTTGGGTCCCTGGGAAGGATCAGAACTTCACTTCACCGGTCACGAAGACCCGGCGCGGGTCGCCGTAAAAGCCGGTGAGATTGCCTTCCAGGCCGAGCACCGTACCTGTCACGAAATCGTAGCCGGCTACGATATAGCGCTGATCGAAGACATTCTTTGCATGCACGCCGATGGCGAAACGATCGCTGTCGTCGGTATAGACGAGGCCGAGATCGACCAGTTCATAAGCCTTCTGGTCCAGCGGGCCTGGGAGTTCGAACTGGCTCGTGTCCGACCGCATCGTGATCGAGCCGAGGAAATCGAGCATGCCGCCCGCCACCGGAATGCCGATATCGAAACCGGTATGGACGGTGAATTCGGGCGTGTTCTGAATAACTCGTTCACTGGCGACATCGTTGCCGAAATTGTCGATATACTCGTTGAACCCCGCGTCCAGATAACCGAGTGACCAGTTGAAGCTGACGCGGCTGCCGGGCCCTGCAAAATCGCGCCCGACGAGCGCGTTCCCCTCAAACTCGAGTCCGTTGATGTCGGCGCTCGCCGCGTTCGAAGTGACCCCGATGAAGCTGTCGTTCACGCCGTCGCCATCGCTGTCGAAGCCGATCGAGCCCGGTATTTGAACATCCTCGTATTGGCCCACAAACCCGGCCAATGCGATGGTCAGGCGATTATCGAGCAGGCTGGCCTTCCAGCCAAGTTCGTAGCTATCGACGGTCTCCGGATCGAAGCTCAGGAACTCATACTGATCATTGTAGTCGATATCTCCGTCGCCATCGAGGTCGGGTGCGGCGGTGGATTGTCCGCGTGGATCGAAGCCGCCGCCCTTGAAGCCCTTCGAGTAGGAGAAATAAAGCGTGTGGTCGACGTTCGGCTTAAACGCGATCGAGGCACGCGGCGTAAACTCCTTGAAGGATGCCTCGCCTTCGAAGTCGCTGGTAACCGCGATAGGAATACCTTCGCCGTCGAAGAGGTCGGAGAAGCCATTGATGAAGGTTGTGCGAAGGATGCGGCTGTTACGCGTATCCCAAGTGTAGCGGCCACCGAGCGAAAGGCTGACCTTGTCGGTCAGGTCATAAGTGAGATCGCCAAAGATTGACCAAGTCTCGGTATCGACATCGCCCAGCGTTTGGGCGTTCAGGCCTGGCAGGCCGACCGCAGGCAAGGCCCCTGTGGTGAAAAGCGCAACGTCGAATGCGGTGTAAGCGTTGGCATCGAGATAGTAGGCACCGAGGACACCGGACAGCCTGTCGCCTTCTATCAGCAACTGAAGTTCCTGGCTGAACTGGTTGTTCTCGTAGATCGCCGGGACGTCGAGGTCGGCGGCGGGCAAACTGTCGAAGTCGATTGGGGTTGTCGAAGCGTCCTCGCGGTAGCCGGTGATCGACTTGAGGGTGAGAGCATCGGTCAGTTCGTAAGCGATCTGGAGCGCGCCACCATAGGCTTCCACTTCCTGGTCGACGACATCGAGCCCGGCGCGCGTGTCATAGGGGCTGTCGAGGACCGGCGCGCCCGAGAAAGCGCCGGGCAGGAGGCGTCCGCCTTGCCGCGCTTCGCTGTTGTCCTTTACGTAGTCGCCCGATAGGCGCACGAACAACGGGCCACTGTCGAATTCCATCGTGCCGCGGGCGGCCCAAACGTCCTTGTTGTAGTTTTCCGTGCCGAGGTTGAGGTTCTCGCCAAATCCGCCGCGAGACAGGCGAGCGCCGCTCACGCCCACGCGCAAGCCATCGCTGATCGGAGTGGAGGCGGAGACCACCAGGTCGGCCTGATCGTAGGAACCGTACGTTCCGCGTACCTTGACCCGCGTTTCGTCCGGCAGGTTTGCCGTCACATATTTGATCGCCCCGCCGATAGTGTTGCGGCCGTAGAGCGTGCCCTGCGGTCCGCGCAGCACCTCGATCCGCTCTACGTCGTACACATCGAGCACGGCGGCCTGCGGGCGGTTGAGGTAGACGTCGTCGACGTAAAGGCCGACGCCCGCCTCGAAGCCGGCGACCGGATCCTGCTGGCCCACACCGCGGATGAAGGCGGTGAGGGTGGTGTTGGTGCCACGGCTGACTTCAAGGGTCAGGTTGGGGACCTCGTCCGCCACTTCGGTCAGTTCCAGCGTACCGCCGCGGATCAGCTCTTCACCTGAAAAGGCGGTGACGGCGATCGGCACGTCGGTCAGGCGCTCGACCCGGCGGCGGGCCGTGACGACGATGGTACCGTCGCCTGCGGGCGAGGCATCCTCGCTCAGCTCGGTATCGGAATCGATGTCCTGCGAGGACTGTGCGGCGGCAGGCGCAGCGAAAGCCAGACCGGCAGTGCCCGCCAAAAGAATGGCGGCCGGACGCATGGTGCGAAACTTCATGAAACTCCCTCCCAATATCTCACTCTGCGCCTCGATATTGAAAACTGAACCACCTTTCAAGTTTGTTCTTGCACCGGCTTGCAGATTTCGCCTAGCGATGGACCCAAGAGGGGGATGGAAATGGACGCGCATGCGCCAGAGGACGTGAAGACACCGCGCACCGAAAGGGGCCGCAAGACGATGCGCAAGCTGCTCGATGCGGCGGCGCGCGAATTCGGCGACCACGGGTTTCACGACGCCTCGATCAGCTCGATCACGCGGCGCGCTGGCGTGGCGCTGGGCACGTTCTACACCTATTTTGACAGCAAGGACGCGATCTTCCGCGCGCTCGTCGCCGATATGAGCGAGGCGGTCAAAGTGGCCGCACGTGAGGCGATCGAACCCGACATGGACGCCCTCACCATCGAGCGGGCCGCGCTCGAGGCATTCCTGCGTTTCGCCGCGCGCAACAAGGAAGTCTATCGGATCATTGACGAAGCCGAATTCGTCGATCCCCTGAGCTATCGCACCCATTACGAAACGATCGCCGAGCGTATTGCGGGCCGCCTTGCGGCTGGTGGCGAAGATGGCGCAATGCGCGCCGGGCTCGGCGAGGTGGAGGCCTGGGCGCTGATGGGTATGAATGTTTTTCTAGGCCTGCGCTACGCCATCTGGTCGGGCGAGGGCGATCCAGCGCCGGCCGAGGTGGCAACGCTCGCCAATCTCCTGCTACAGCAAGGCATCGGCCCAGCCCCAGATTAGGAACGCTTGCCGCTCCAAGCCGTTGTTCTGGCAAAGGAGAATTATCATGATCGGTAAGATTATCGGCGCCTACGCAGGCGACAAACTCGCAAAGAAGGTTGATGGCTTCGGCATCGGTGGCGCCGGGGGCGCGGCGCTCGGCGTTGTGGCCGCTTCGGTGCTTCGCCGGATGAGCCTTCCCGCCATGCTCGCGGTCGGCGCAGGCAGCTATGTCGCCAAGAAGATGTTCGACCGCTCGCAGCGCGGCGAGTCCGTCGTGACCGGCGAGCCGCTGCCGCAGAAAACTCCGCCGAGAACGAAGACGCGCGCCGCGGCGTAATCGTCTCATGACCCGTCCGAGGTGGCGGTACGAAATTCCAAGTGGCCCTCCTGCAGGAGGGCCGCTTTTTTCGTTGCGCAGGGAAAAGGTGGGACTCAATAACAGCTTGGATATATGGCACCAATTTCAGTGAGTTAAGATTGGTGTGCTTCCAATTAGATTGGACCGGGCACCCAAACTAGGTGGATAAAACGGCTGCTTGAGCAGAACTGGATATTCCTCTAATCTGAGCCTGACGTTATCTCATGCCTGCAAGAACACAGCGACCCCATTGATACTCTTGCTTCTCAGAGGGAGATCGATGTGGCCAATTTGGGAAATCTGGTTGAAGGCCGGCCAGCTTTGATTTCGTCCGAAATGGCAGCGCGCTACGTATCAGGTGACGAAGCAATGCTGCTTCGGATTACGAGCAGATTTGATATCCCGTTCGTCGATATCTAGGATTTACCGATACGTTGGCGGAAGCAAGAACTTGAGCGGTTGATCAAGAAGCTACCCTCTGCATCAAGCGAACTCATGTTGGATCAGCCAGTTCGCCTCTTCCAATTGGAGTCGTCCCAAGTCGAAGCGATCGCCGACGACGTAGTAAGGCGGCTTGATCGACACGAGGCAAAATCAGAGAGTAAGCTTGTATCGATAAACGAAGCGACCGCCATTCTCGGGATCGGTCGTTCAAGCGTTTACAGGATGACCACTGAGGGCACCCTCGAGACCCGCAAGATTGGGCGGAGGACGCTCATTCTGAGGAGTGATCTCGAGGCCATTTTGGAAGGTCATGAGGACAACTGACTTTCGCGCATAATGGCGAGCTACTCGCTGAATGATTCTTTTGCGGTCAGCTTCGGCAATCTTGTTGACAAGGGCCCAATGTGATCGCTATCGGCGCGCTCCTACCTGCCGGACGAGGATTATGCTCGGTTCGGCCGTGTGCCCAGATGGCGGAATTGGTAGACGCACCGTCTTCAGGTGGCGGCGCTCGCAAGGGCGTGGAGGTTCGAGTCCTCTTCTGGG
>NZ_ABCG01000009.1 GCF_000181515.1 Erythrobacter sp. SD-21
AACATACGTTCGCGCTGAGCTTGTCGAAGCGCAGCCGCCAGCGGCCATCCTCCTCGCAGCCGGTCGTCCTGATTTCATCGCCAAACGCCGCGATGCGTCGGGCGAAAGCTGGATCGCCTCGGGCGGGCGCGGCTTCATGCTCGATCCCGCATCGCCGCTGGCGCGGGCCGAGTTCCTCGTGATCGGCGACGCGCAGGGGCAGGCGAAGGGCGCGCGCATCACTTCGGCTATCGCTCTGGAACAGGCCGATCTCGAACGCTGGCTGGGCGACCGGATCGAGAAACGGTCCGTCTTGCGCTGGAAACAGGACCGCGTCGAAGCGCGGCTTGAAAAGCGGCTGGGCGCGATCACGCTGGCGAGCGGTCCCGATCCCTCACCGGACAGCGCGGCGCTTGTGGATATCCTTGTGGGCAAGGCTCTGGAAAACCCGGCAAAACTGATGCCGACGGAGTTGCAGGCGCGCGCCGCCTTCATCGGGCTGGATGCGTTCTCGCCCGAGAACTTGGCCGAAACCGCCGATCTCTGGCTAGCCCCGCTTCTGGAAGGTCGGCGCGATCTGGACCTTCCCAAGGGCCGACTGGTCGATGCCCTGCTCGGTTTGCTCGACTGGAACGACCGGCAGCGGCTGGACAGCGAGGCGCCGCGCGAGTTCACCTCGCCCGCCGGCACCACGCACCGGATCGACTACACCGGCGACGACGCGCCCAGCGCGGAGGTGCGCGTGCAGGCGCTTTTCGGCCTCGAACGCCACCCGATGATCGGCCGCACGCCGCTGCTCCTGAAACTCACCAGCCCCGCCGGTCGCCCGATCCAGTCCACCCGCGACCTGCCCGGATTCTGGCGCGGCAGCTGGGACGATGTGCGCAAGGACATGAAGGGCCGCTACCCCAAGCATCGCTGGCCCGAGGAACCATGGGCGGAAAAGCCCAGTTTGAAGACCAAGAACGCCTTTTCAAAATCCGGCGGCTGAATTACAGGGTCCTCATTATGGCAGCACGTATCTACCAGCGACCGCAGAGCGCGATGCAATCGGGCAAGGCCCGTACCGACGAGTGGGTGCTCGAATTCGAACAGTCCGAAGCCCGCCAGGCAGACCCGCTGATGGGCTGGACGGGCAGCGGCGATACGCAGGCGCAGGTTCAGCTCAATTTCCCGAGCAAGGACGAGGCCAAGGCCTATGCCGAGAAATACGGCATCGCCGCCCGCGTCCACGCCACGCCGCCGCACAGCCTGAAGCTGCAGGCTTACGCGGATAATTTTAGGTAATCGGGCCCGCGTAAAATGCGGTGTTGAAATCTGGGCCAACCGCCGCCATATGGCGCGCCGGGAGTCGGGTGGACGTTTGCGTTCGCTCACCGGGTCAGGTCCGGAAGGAAGCAGCCCAGGTGAATTGCGGCGGGTCGCTCGGCTCCTTTATTTTCCCACACCCTTCATGACATTCGGCGCGTCTGCGCCTAACTCATAGCGCATGGGTGATTCACCGGAAAATACCGACGGTCTGCCGTGGGAGACTGACGTCGAGGACGACGCGCCGAGCGCTGCCGAACTGGAGGCGGCGGGGCAGGACTCGATGTTCGGCGATACGCCGGAGCCTCAGGCCGCACCTGCGCCCGAGCCAGCGCCGACACCCGCGCCCGCATCGGTGGAACCGTCAGCTGCTGCAATTCAGACGCAGGAGAGCGCCGAACCCGCGCAGCCCTACCGCGTCCTTGCACGCAAGTACCGACCGCAGACCTTTGCCGAGTTGATCGGGCAGGACGCGATGGTCCGCACGCTGGCCAACGCCATCGCGCGCGACCGGCTGGCCCATGCCTTTCTGATGACCGGCGTGCGCGGGGTGGGGAAGACCTCGACCGCGCGTCTGATCGCCAAGGCGCTCAATTGCATCGGCCCCGATGGCGAGGGCGGTCCGACGATCAGCCCCTGCGGCGTGTGCGAGCCCTGCACGGCCATCGCCGAAGGACGCCATATCGACGTCATCGAGATGGACGCTGCCAGCCATACGGGTGTCGACGATGTGCGCGAAATCATCGAGGCCGTGCGTTATGCCGCGGTTTCGGCGCGCTACAAGATCTACATCATCGACGAGGTCCACATGCTCTCGCGCAACGCCTTCAACGCGTTGCTCAAGACGCTGGAAGAACCGCCGGCGCATGTGAAATTCCTCTTCGCGACGACCGAGGTCGACAAGCTTCCGGTCACCGTCCTCAGCCGCACGCAGCGTTTCGACCTGCGCCGTATCCCGGTCGAACTGCTCGAAGCGCATTTCGCGGAAATCTGCCGCAAGGAAGGTGTCGAGGCCGAGGACGAGGCGCTCCACATCGCCGCCAACGCCGCCGAAGGTTCGGTGCGCGATGGTCTCTCCATCCTCGACCAGGCGATCGCCCATGCCGACATGGATACGGGCGGCAAGGTCACTGCCGATCGCGTGCGCGACATGCTGGGCCTTGCCGATCGCGGGGCGCAGCGGCGCCTGTTCGCCCATATTCTCGATGGCGATGCTAAAGCCGCGCTGGCAGCCGTGGACGACCAATACGCACTGGGTGTCGAGCCGCTTGCGCTGATGCGCAGCCTGATGGACCTCACCCACCGCATCGCGCTGACGCAGGTGTCGGGCAGCGAGGCGGAAGCGACCACAGCCGAGGAACGCGACCAGCTGACAGAATGGTCAAAGCGCCTCGAAGTCGGGCAGGTGCATCGCCTGTGGCAATTGCTGCTCAAGGGACACGAGGAGGTCCGCCACGCGCCCGATCCACTGGTTTCGGCGCGCATGGCGTTGCTCCGCGTGCTGCATGCTGCGGGAATGCCCGATCCGGGCAAGCTGGCGAAGCAGTTGGAAGAGCTGGCCGCACGTGGCCCCGCTCCGGCGGCGAGTGCGGGCGAGGGCGGGGCCGGCGCTCCGACAGCCGCGCTCGACTGGGAAGAGCTGATCGAGAAGGTTTCCGCCGCGGGCAAGTTGCAGGCGGAGAGCATCATGCGCCTCCAAATCCGCCCGATCAGCGTGGAGATGGGCAAGCTCGTCTACACTCGCGATGCGAAGTATGGCGACGCGATCGAGCCAGTGCTGAAGGACGCGCTCTACGCCGTCACCGAGACGCGCTGGCAGTTGGAAACCGGCGATCCTGCGCTTGCCACGCCCTCGCTCGAAGAGCAGCGGCAGGCCAAGGCGGAAGCGGCTAAGGCTGCCATGAAAGAGCATCCGATGGTGAAAGCGGTTGAAGCTGCGTTCCCCGATGCCGAAATGATAGAAGACCGCGCCGACGTTCCCCCGATGCAGCGCGAGGTTCCCTGGAACCGCAGAGCATAAGGACGACCGAGATGAAATCGATGGAAGAAATGATCGCCGCCGCCCAGAAGGCCGCCGAGACGATCCAGACGCAGATGAACGAAGCGCAGGCCAAGCTCGACACGATCGAGGTCGAAGGCGCTGCCGGTGGCGGCCTCGTCAAGGTCCGCGCCACCGCCCGTGGCCGTATCATCGGGGTCGAGATCGACGAAAGCCTGATGAAGCCGGAAGAAAAGCAGATGGTCGAAGATCTCGTCGCCGCCGCCTTCAACGATGCGCGCGACAAGGCGGATCGCAAGTCGGCCGAGGAAATGCAGGCGATCCAGGGCGGCATGGGCCTGCCTCCGGGCATGAACATCCCGGGTCTTGGCTAAGCCTGTCCTACAAGCCATTACGCCTGCTATCGCAGGGGCAATGGCGGGACATGACGACACAGGGAAAGGGCCGCGCGAGCAATCGCTGCGGCCCTTTTGGCGTCCTGCGCGTTTTTTCTTCAGGACCGTGTTCCAAGCGCTCCATCCTTCAGCTACGCACGGCTGAAGCTGAACGGCTGGCGCTGTGCACAGCTAAGCGGGAACACGGCGTTGCGAAGCGGCTCATCGCTACCCATATTCGGTAGCAACCCACGGCGCGCCTGTGCGCCGCAGATGGATAGCCTAATATGACCGAGACCTTTCCCCTCCTTCCCCTGCGCGACATTGTCGTTTTCCCCGGCATGGTGGTCCCGCTCTTCGTGGGCCGCGACAAGTCGGTGGCGGCGCTGGAAGTCGCGATGGAAGGATCGAAGGACATCTTCCTCCTCTCGCAGCTCGATCCGGGCTGTGACGATCCGGAGGGCCGCGATCTGTACGACACCGGCGTCATCGCGCAGGTGCTGCAGCTGCTGAAGCTTCCTGATGGCACGGTCCGCGTGCTGGTCGAAGGGCAGGCGCGTGCCAAGCTGCATGAACTGCGTACCGTCGGCGACTATGTCGCTGCTGACGTGACCGAGATCGAGGAGCCGACTGCATCGGGGACCGAGATCAGCGCCATGATGCGCCAGGTGGTCGAACAGTTCGGCGAATACGCCAAGCTCAACAAGAAGATCGGCGAAGATGCCGCCGAACAGCTCGCTGAAGTCGACGATGCTGGCGATCTGGCCGATACAATTGCCGCTGCCATCCAGGCCAAGGTCTCCGACAAGCAGTCGCTGCTGGTCGAACCCGACCCGTTGAAGCGCCTAGAGATGGTCATGTCCTTCATGGAAGGCGAGCTGTCGGTGCTGCAGGTGGAGCGCCGCATCCGCGGCCGCGTGAAGCGGCAGATGGAAAAGACGCAGCGCGAATACTACCTCAACGAGCAGCTCAAGGCGATCCAGAATGAGCTGGGCGACGGCGACGAGGATGGCGGCAACGAGATCGCCGAACTGACCGAGAAGATCGGCAAGACCAAGCTTTCCAAGGAAGCGCGCGCCAAGGCGGAAGGCGAGCTAAAGAAGCTCAAGGCCATGCAGCCGATGAGCGCCGAGGCGACCGTCATCCGCAACTATCTCGACGTGCTCCTCGGCCTGCCCTGGGGCAAGAAGAGCAAGGTCAAGAAGGACATCGGCAAGGCGCAGGAGATCCTCGATGCGGATCACTACGCGCTGGAGAAGGTCAAGGACCGCATCATCGAATACCTCGCCGTGCAGGCGCGCACCAACAAGCTGAAAGGCCCGATCCTGTGCCTCGTCGGCCCTCCCGGTGTCGGCAAGACCTCGCTTGGGAAGAGCATCGCCAAGGCGACGGGCCGCGAGTTCATCCGCCAGTCGCTGGGCGGCGTGCGCGACGAAGCCGAAATCCGCGGTCACCGCCGCACATATATCGGCTCGCTTCCGGGCAAGATCGTCACCAACCTCAAGAAGGCGGGCAAAAACAACCCGCTCTTCCTGCTCGACGAGATCGACAAGCTCGGTCAGGATTTCCGTGGAGACCCGGCCTCGGCGCTGCTCGAAGTGCTCGATCCGGAACAGAATTCGAAGTTCCAGGACCATTACCTCGAACTCGACCTCGACCTGTCGGACATCATGTTCGTCACCACGGCGAACAGCCTCAACCTGCCGCAGCCGCTGCTCGACCGCATGGAGATCATCCGTCTCGAGGGCTACAGCGAAGACGAGAAGGTCGAGATTGCCCAGCGTCACCTCCTCCGCAAGCAGGTGAAGGACCACGGCCTGAAAGACAGTGAATTCGAGCTGACCGAAGAGGGCCTGCGCGACCTCATCCGTTACTACACCCGCGAGGCGGGCGTCCGCACGCTCGAGCGCGAACTAGCGCGGTTGGCCCGCAAGAGCCTGCGCAAGATTCTCGAGGGCAAGGCCGAAAGCGTGCGTATCACGCCTGACAATCTTTCCGAGTTCGCAGGCGTGCGCAAATTCAAGCATGGCATGGGCGAGGAAGAGGCGCAGGTCGGCGCGGTTACCGGTCTCGCCTGGACCGAGGTGGGCGGCGAACTGCTGACCATCGAAAGCGTCACCACGCCGGGCAAGGGCGAGATCAAGACCACCGGCAAGCTCGGCGAAGTGATGAACGAAAGCGTTGCCGCAGCCTTCAGCTTCGTGAAGGCGCGTGCCCCGCATTACGGTATCAAGCCAAGCATCTTCCAGCGCAAGAACATCCACATCCACCTTCCCGAAGGGGCAGTGCCCAAGGATGGCCCGAGCGCCGGTATCGGCATGGTGACTTCGATCGTTTCCACGCTGTCGGGCGTTGCGGTCCGGCCAGACGTAGCAATGACGGGTGAGGTCACCTTGCGCGGCCGTGTGCTGCCGATTGGTGGTCTGAAGGAAAAGCTGCTCGCAGCACTGCGCGGTGGCATCAAGAAAGTGCTCATTCCAGAAGAAAACGTGAAGGATCTGGCCGAGATTCCCGACAACGTGAAGGAAGGGCTGGAGATTGTAGCCGTGTCCCACGTCGATGAAGTGCTCGAACACGCGCTGACTTCGCTGCTGACTGCGATCGAATGGACCGAGGCGGACGATTTGGCGAGCCAGCCGGGGCCGGCCCATGGCGGCGCTTCGCCCACCGCGCATTAACAAATGATCTGTTGCGCCGCAGCGAACTGTATCGTTGCGGCACAGCATTTTCTCCGTTCGCCGCAAAATCGCGATTTCAAGCTTAGAAAGGGCTGATTTTCGCGGAATTTGCCTTTGACACGCGCGAGAAAAGCCTCTCAATTCGCTGCTCCCCGGTTGAACCGATTCACCGGACCACAATCAAAACTCGAATGAGGGGGTTCTAAAGAGAATGAACAAGAACGATCTGATTGGTGCAGTTGCAGAAGCGAGCGGCCTTTCGAAGAGCGACGCATCGAGCGCCGTCGAAGGCGTGTTCGACGCAATCACCAAGTCGCTGTCGAAGGGCGACGAAGTTCGCCTCGTCGGCTTCGGCACCTTCTCGGTCGCCAAGCGCAAGGCCTCGACCGGCCGCAACCCGCGCACCGGCGAACCGATGAACATCCCCGCTTCGAACCAGCCGAAGTTCAAGGCCGGCAAGGGTCTCAAGGACGCCGTCAACTAAGACGCGCCTCGAAAGCACAAGGAAACGCCGCAGCCACCTAAGGGTGACTGCGGCGTTTTTACTTTCCTACAGGGTTTGCTCTGGACTAGTCGAACGCGATCAGGGCCGTCGGGGCCTGTTCGGTGCGCGGGTTGATGTCCCACACCAGAGACTGTCCGTGCGCGTGGGGCCGCGGCCCCTCGTCGGTGTTGTTGGCGAGGATGCGGCCGTCGGTGACGATGGTGAAGGTCCCTTCGGGCACGACGATCTTGCCTATCTCCTCGCCGTCCTTGCCGGACATCTGCGCGAGGCCGGCCATCCCGGCCATCATACCCTGCATCGGATTTCCGCCCCCTTGCGCGGCGAAGCCCGGCGCATCGACGCGCAACTGGTTCTCGTCGCGCAGCATCACGGTGACGAACATGTTCGCCATCGGCATCTTTTCGATCATGGGGAAGGCGAAATCGTGGCTCATCCTTCCCGAAATGCGGAAGTCGACGTCGAACAGTCCATCGCCGAGATAGGTCACGTCTTCCCAACCGCGCTGGCGTTCGAGCTTCTCGGCCAGTTCTTGCGCCGCTTCGGGATTGGACGGATCAATTCCGCCCAGCATGGCCTTCATTTCCTCGGCCTTCTTCCTGCGTTCCGCCTCGCGCGCGCTAGCCCTGGCATCCCATTCGGCGCGCTGCTCGTTCACCTCGGCAAGCGTGCATTCGCGCGTTTCGAAATCCTCGTCATAGCACTCGGCCTCGAAGGTTTCTTCCTTGCCCATTTCCGCCAGTTTCGACAGCGCGAGCATCTGTATCTCGCCGTCGTAGCTGTAGGAAAAGCTGCCATCCTTCATGACGTGCAGCTCGCTGGTAAAAGCACCCGGCGTCAGCAAACAGCCGGAAAGGGCCAGCGTGCTCGCCGCAACGAGACTGGCTGCGCGCAGTTTCATCGGCATCTTGGTCACTTAGAATTTCCCCCAGTTCAATCTTCAGCCGCGCGTGGCAGCCGCATAAAGCGCGATCGCAGCCGCGTTAGACACGTTAAGGCTTTCGATTTCGTTAGAAATGGGCAGCTTGGCGAGGGCATCGCAATGCGTCTCGATATTTTGCCGCATGCCTTCGCCTTCCGCGCCGAGCACAATCGCAACAGGTCCCGCGGGGAGGGCCTCTGCAAAAGTGGTGTCGGTATGGCCAGTGAGGCCGATGCGCCAATATCCGGCCTCGGCCATCTCCTCCATCGCACGGGCGAGATTGACTACCCGGATCCACGGGAGCGTCTCGAGCGCGCCCGATGCAGACTTGCCGATTACGCCACCTTCGGGCGGAGCGTGGCGATCCTGCGTGACGAGCGCCGCCGCGTTGAAGGCGACGGCCGAGCGCATGATCGCACCGACATTGTGCGGATCGGTAACCTGGTCGAGCACGATGATGGGGCGCGCCGGATCGCCGTCGAGCACTTCATCGAGGAACCGGTCCTCCAGCGCCGCGCATTCGAGGACCAGACCCTGGTGCGGCGCATCCTTGGCGACGAGGCGCGCGAGGTCCTGCACATCGGCGTACTCCACAGGGAAATCGGGCGGCAGCTCGCCGTCGAGCGAAGCCACGCCTTCGCGCGTCGCCCACAGCTTGCGATGCTGCCGGTCGGGGTTCTTGAGCGCCGCCTCGACCGCGTGGCGGCCCCAAAGGCGCACGTGGCCCGCGCTGGCCCGGCCACTGCCGCGTCCGCCCTTCATGCGGCCGGCGCGGCCTCTCAATGCGCGTTTGCGTTCGCCTTTTACCATGCTTTTCGTCCTGTATCCGAGATTGCGAGGCGCTCCTGCCAGCGAGGGCATTGACACGCAAGCGCCGCTTCGCCAAAGGGGCGCCTCTCGGCAGGGGATACCTAGCGAATCCCCGCACTTCAGCTCGAACTTTCGGGCCAGATGGCGAACTGGTGTGGACAGGTGGCCGAGTGGTTAAAGGCAGCAGACTGTAAATCTGCCCGCGCAAGCGTACGCTGGTTCGAATCCAGCCCTGTCCACCACCCGCCAAATTTCGATCGTCGTGAACTGGCGGCCAGCCAAGGTTGGATGCCGCTGTTCTCGCCTAGGCTTGTCTGTCCTCCGTCTCGCTCTCCAGCACCGCCGCCATCGGTGTCGTGCGCGGAAGGCTCTGGAACGTTTGCTGGTCTTCCGACGGGACCGAGGCGCGCGCAAAGCTGCGCCAGATACCGAAGATACCGCCGGCAAGTGACAGGCCACCGATAACCAGGAACAGGCCCTGTGGTCCGAGAGTCCCCATCCCGCCCGAGCCGATGAGCGGCCCTGCCACGGCGCCCGCCGAATAGGTGAGCACGAGTCCACCGCTTGCGCCGATCCGTTCCTCTTCCGCGAGGTGGTCGTTCGAATGGGCGACGCAAAGCGGATAGAGGGCGAAGGCGAAGCCGCCGAAGAGGCAGCCCAAGGCAATGGTCGTCAGCGGTGGAAGCACCGCGAGAGCGAGGGGGGTCGATATCGCGGCCACGGCGAGAAAGCAGCTGATCACCACCAGACGACGGTCGAACCGGTCCGAGAGGATGCCGAGCGGATATTGCAGCACCACGCCGCCGGCGATAACCAGCGAGGTGAAAAGCGCGACCTGCGACAGTCCCATGCCGATGCGCTGGATGTAAACCGCGCCAAGACCATAGAACGCTCCGAGCATCGTTCCCGTCACCAGGGTGCCCACAATTCCGAGCGGCGAAACCCGGTAGAGGCGGCGGAGCGAGAAGGGCGCAATGGCTTCCATCCGCGGTTGTTCCATGCGGGTGAGCAGGACGGGCAGTAGGGCGATCGAGAGCAGGATTGCTGATACCATGAAGGGCAATGCGGGCGCGCGGTCGCCGAGATTGAGCAAGAACTGGCCCGCAGCCTGCCCGCAATAAAGGGCGATCATATAGGCGGCGAGAACGGCGCTGCGGTTCTTCGGGTTTGCTTGCTGGTTGAGCCAACTCTCGAGGCAGACGAACACGCCCGCCATGACGAAGCCGTCGATAAAGCGCAGTATGATCCAAACACTGGGGTCGTCGAGGATCGCGTAGGTGAGGCTGCTGGCCGAATAGATGGTCACGAAAGCGGCAAAGGCGCGGATATGGCCGATCCGGGCGATAATCCGAACCGCCCGCAGGGAGCCCAGCATCAATCCGCCGAAATAGCTGGTCGCAACCAGGCCGATAATGCCGGCCGGAACGCCCAACAGTTCGAGCCGGATTGCGATCAGGGTCGACAGGAACCCGCCTCCTGCCATCAGCACGAAGATCGCCAGTAGCAGGGCGCGCACGGGATAGGCGGAAGACATCATGACGCTCCGCCGTATGCGTGGCGGGGTCGCTCTTCAAGACAAGTCTTGGACTGGACAGAAAGGCGAACTCAGCCCGTCTCTGCCTGGCCCTTGATCGCCCCTGTGTCCTTGACCGCATTCCTCGACGGTCTGGCGAGGAAACCCCAAACAACCTTGGCTGGGGTTCCAAGCGCCCACAGGAACGCCCAGACGAAGGCGATCGCGGCGCCCATGTTGAGGTCGGTCCAGTTCATCAAGGGGCGATGGAGGACGTAAAGCGGATAGGACATCCCGCCGAGAATGACCGCCGGCTGCACGAAACCCTTCGGCATTTCCTTCAGGCTGAGGATGACTACCAAGGGGAACAGCACAAGGATTGCGAAATGCGGGAAAGTGCCCCCTACCATGATCGCCACGGGCAACAAGGCGACACCGAGCAGGGGTGAGATCGACAGCGTGCGCTCTCCCCACAGGCGATAGAGCAGAATGCCTTGGATATAGGGCACGAGCGTGCGCAACATGGTGGCGGGGAAGCGGTCGAAATATACCCCTGCCTCGATCCCGATCGTCGCGACCATGTAGAACCACGCGGCAAGCAGGACGAGCCAGAGCCACACCAGCGTGCGCGTGCTCATCTTCCCGAGGACGAGCACATGCAGCAGGTTGGCGGCGAGTTCGAAGAAAAGGGACCAACCCGGGCCATTGACCGCAAAGGCATGGGTGAAGAAGGGGTTGGGCAGGAACAGCATCGCCAGCGCGAAGGCCGCGAACACCTGCAGGGTCGGTTCCTTCGTCAGCAGATAGGCTCCGCCGACAAGGCATCCGATGAAGAAAGGGAAGATCAGGCGCTTGTACCGCCTTCTCATGAAGCCGAGGGCGCCGAGCGTCGATATGCGGGCTTCATAGGTGCGCGTCAGGATGTAGCCCGACAGGAGGAAGAACAGGTCGACCGCAAACAGCCCCGTCTTCGACCAGTTCATGTGGTAGAGGACGACGATGATCGCGGCGAGACCGCGCAGCGCGTCCAGGCCATGAAGCCGGTTGATATTGCCCCCGCTATTCGACATCGGTTCCCTGCTGACGATTATTCCATCGCCCTCCATGACACAGTACGGTTAACGCGCACTTATGAAAGACCTCGTTTTCATCGCTTCGGGCGGCCGTACTGGGACAAATCTCTTCGGCAACGGCCTTAAGGGCGTGATCGAGGACTGCTGGTCCCAGCACGAGCCGGACAATTTCGTCCTCAAGCGAGGGCACCCGACGCACGAGCGGATCGCCGACTTCGGGCTGGCGCATATGACGTTGGGCAAGCTCAAGTCGGGCCTGCGGGTGATCGGAACGCGCTATCTGAACGGGGCGGACAAGGCCGAGACCATTGCGGCGCTGCGCGTCATTCGCGCAAATTACCACTCTCGACGTCCTGAAGGACTGATCGTGGAGAGCTATTCGCAATGGTGGATGGTGGCCGATATCATCGACGAGATCTGGCCGGGCGCCCGTATGGTCGGCGTAGTTCGCGATCCGCGGGACTGGATTGCCAGCTGGCTGTCGCACGACCCCAGCCGGCGTAAGGGCTGGGAGCCAATGGCACGCTCCGTCCGCTGCGAAGGCTGGGGATCGATGAGCCAGGTCGAGCGGCTAGCGTGGGAATGGAATCGCATCGCCACCGTGCTGCTCGACAACGAGGGGCCGGGCGTCCGTACCTATCGCTTCGAGGACCTCATGTTCGAGCCCGAGGCGAAGGCGCTCGAGGACATGGTCCGGTTCATCGCCAAGGGACGCAATTACGGCGAGGTGTCCAAACTGCGGAATGCCCGCGTCAACAGCTCCGGGGCGCGCCAGTGGACCGAATACGGCCCGCAATTCGCGCAGATCGTGGACCGCTACGCCGGGGAAACGATGGAGCGCCTCGGCTATGACCGTCAGGTGACGGCCACCGGTAGGGCGAACTGAGACGCCACGACGTCACTCGGCGGTTTCGGGCGCTCCCGTTGCTGCCAGGGTAAAAATCCCGCTCGCGAGCGCGGCCATCAGCAGGCTGATAAGGCGGTTGAGGCCCACGGCAATGAACGCGGCCGCGGGAACGGTCGAGGTGGCTTGCGACAGGATCGCGGCAAACGCTTCGCTGATCCCGAGACCGGCGGGTGCAATCGATGAGGCGGAGCCCGCGATCGAGGCGAAGGCGAATACCAGCGTCTCGTCGAAGCCGACAGCCAGTTGCAGCGCTGCGAACGCGAAAAAGAGCCGGACCGCGACAAGCAGCAGTCCGAGAATCCGCAGAACCAAGGAAAGCATGGCTAGCGCGGGTCCCGCGTGCCATGCGAGCCACCCGGTCGCGCCGATCGCGATCACCAGCCCGCCAAGCGCCAGCAGCGCCGGAACCCAGCCCAGCGACAGCAGGCTGAGCCCGGCAGCAATGGCGGCGCAGGCGATCCAGACCAGGGCGTTTGCGAACACATGGCTCGCCGAATGGGTGGTGGTTGCCCCGCCTTTAACGAGCGCCGCGGTGCGCACGATGGCTCCGCCGGGAAGCGGCAGGACCTCGGCCAGCTGCGCAAAGGAAGCGACACGGAAGGCTTGCCCGAAATTCATCTCCACCTCGGCGGCCTTCGCGGTGACGAGCATGTTCGTCGCAGCATAGGCCAGGCCAAGCGGCGCGAGCAGGGCGAGGAGGATGGCGAGGGCCTTGCCGTCGATATCCTGCGGCGCGATGCCGAGGTCGCGGATGGAGATCACGCAGCCGACCACGAACAGCACCAGGCCCGCAAGAAGCAGGGGCATGCGCCATCTTCGGCGGCGTTCCGCCAATGCTCGCAAGCTGGCGGTGAAGCTGGAGATGCGGTCGCTCATGCCCCGTTCGCCTCAAGATAGACCTCGTAGGTTTGCCGCGCGACGCGATCCCACGAATAGGCGCTACGGGCCGTGTCGTGCGCTTTCGCGATGAAGGCGGCGCGCTGTTGCGGGAACCACCCGGCGATAGAGGCAATGGTTTCGCTCCAAGCGGCGGCATCGCCAGAGGTGACAAGCATGCCTGTTTCGCCGTCGATCACCGCGTCGAGCAGCCCGTCGCATTTCGCCGCCACTACGACGCCTCCCGATACGGCAGCTTCCGGGGCGACGAGGCCGAAACCTTCGTACTCGCCCGAGGGCAGGGCAATATTGGGCACGATCACGCAAAGCGCGTCGCGATAGGCTTCCGCCAGCACCTGCTGGTCGAGCGGCCCGAGGAAACGCACCCGCCGATCGCTGAGCGCGGCATTTTCGGAAGCGTCCCATTTCGTCCCCGCGACATCGAGTTCGATGTCTCCCGGCAAGAGCGGAAGCACTTCGCGGATGAACCAGCCGCACCCTTTGCGTTCGACGAGGCGGCCGGCGAAGAGCACACGGCCGTTATGGTTTCCGGTCGCCTTGCCCGAGGGCAGGTCGGTCGCCAGCGGCACTACGCGCGCGGTTGCCCAGCCGGTTTCGGCCGAAGCCGCTCGCGTCGCGGCGCTGTTTGCAATGACCTCGGCGTTTCTGAGCAGGGCAGAGCCAAGCTTGAGATAGGCTCCGTAGAGTCTGCCCTTAAGCCCCTTCCGCCGATGGAAGGCCACGTCGGTTCCATGGGCGGAAAGGACCACGCGCGGCTTGCGCGGTGACAGCCGGGCGACCAAGCCGAATGGCCACAGCGCCATGTCGCCCAGGTGCAGGATATCGGGAGCCGAGGCGCGCGACGTCCAGTGCCGGGAAAAGGTGAAAGGAAAGCGGGCGAGTTTCAGGGCGCTGGGAGGGGACCCGTCTGCGCGCCCCGGAAGGGAGACGATGTCGACCTCGGCGTGTTCGGCCAATTCTTCCGTCAATCGATGCGAATAGGTCTCCATGCCCCCGATCGCGGGTGCCCATTTGCGGGTCACGAAACAGACCGAAAGCCGGGGCGTATCCGTCCTGTCCACGAATCAGCCGCGCGAGGAGATGGAGGAGCCCACTAGCGGGCCGCCTTGGTGCAGACGAAGATCAGCGTGGGCATGGCTCCGGATAGCGACCGGACCAGACCCTTGGGCGCTTTGCCGAGGACGTTGCCCGCCGCGCCGCTGATTTCGTGGTCTGCAACCCAGAAATAGGCATCGGCGGTGACCTCGCGGGTGGTTTCGAAGTGCTTCGCCAGGAACGCGGCCAGTTCGCCGCGCGTGAAGGGGAAGCAATCGTAGAAAGTGTGGCGGCCGAGCTTGCTAACCAGCACGTTCGAAACGCCGCGCGGGAGCGCGCCGAGCAGCGGCAGCTTGTAATGCGGTTCGATCAGCGCCCACTTGTTCGGCACCGCGAGGTAAAGCTTGCCCCCCGGACGTAGGCACCGGCGAATTTCGGCAAGAAGGATAGCCTGTTCAGGGCGATCCCCAACGTGTTCGATCACGTGATTGAAGATGATCGCGTCGAAGGCCTCATCCTCGAAGGGTAGCGAGAGGTCTTCCAGCCTTGCCGGTTCGAGGCCATCGACGGCAAAGGCGCTGGTGTCGCGGTCGGCAGCGGTCACCACAGCGCCCTGGGATACGAGATATTCGGCGATCACGCCGGCACCTGTCCCCAGGTCGAGAACGCTCTTGCCCGCGAGGTCCATGCCGAGCAGATCGACGATCTTTCGCGCCTTGCGCAAGCGTTTGCCGCGTTCGGAGGCAACGTGACCCTTTACCTCGATATCTTCGCGACCGGATTGCTGTTCCATGCTCGTACCCATCTCAAAATCCGTAATAGATCGGTGTGGTGGGAGGTGCCTCGGCGGGGCGGGGCAGGTGATCACCCCAGCGCAGCACGGCTTCCGGTCCGCTCCAATCATGAATGCCCTGATCCAGCGTCACTGTCGAACCGCAAGACAGGGTTTTTCCATCGATCGCGGCGCGGCCTTCGCATTCCAGCGTGTATTCACCCGCCAATACGATCTCGAAGCGGTCGGCGGCGCTGGCGATGGTCTTGCCGGCCACCCAGACCGGACCCCAGTGCTCCACATAATCGTCTCGAAGGATCGCACCGTCTTTATCGAGCAGGCGGAAGTCTCCCAGCTTGTTGGTGCCAAAAACCGCATCTTCGAGAATGGGAGTGTTGAGGATCAGCAGGGGCGGCTGGTCCCGTCGGATCGTGGCCGCGAGCGGCGGATGCTTGCCTTCGAGATATTGCTCGGTGCCCCAGGTCGACATGAAGAAGCCGCTCTTGGGGAAGGAGGGGATGATGCCGTTGCGGTCGATATAGGATACCGGCTCGGGAAAGGCTTCGTGCACGGCCTCGGCAATCTGGCGCTGGGCCGACTGGTCCATTTGCCAGCTCGAGGCGAGGCGGATCGCGACGAGCGAGGCCATCGCAGCCACCAGCGCCACGCGGTGGAGGGGCTTTGCGATGCGCGAGGCGCCTGCAGCGGCCAGCAGCGCGGCCGGAAGGAGGATGAAGGGAAAGAAATAGGAAAAGGCGTTGCGATAGAAGACGAGGCTGACGAGCGGCAGCGCAAACAGGAGGAGAGCGATGCCGAACACCCGTCTGTCCTTCTCGCCGATCCGCTTGAAGGCAAACCACAGGCCAATGACGATAAGCAGCAGGCTGAGCACGCTCTGGCTGATCCACAGGGCGATGTAGGGCCAGCGCGGGAACAGCGCTTGCGAGAAAACGACCTTGTCGAGCACGTCCAGGCTGCCCGAAGCGAGCGTGGTCTTGTCGCCGGGGGCGGTGATCATGGGGGCTGAGGGAAGACCGCGGGCGTGCCACAGCCAGAGCGCGACCAGCGCGGCGATGCATACTGCGCCTGCTTTGGCGAAATGGCGCAAGACAGGGATGAAGCCTTCCGTCTCGTCCTCGCTCATGCGCAGGAGGAAAGCGCCAAGAAAGGCCGGCAGGAAGAAGGCGGATTTCAGCGTGACCATGAGGCTAAGCGCCGCCAGCAGCCCTGCGAAAACGGCGCGCGACCAGGCCATTCGCCCGCAGACCAGCACGGCAAGCGAGACCATCATCAACACACCCGCAAAGGGATCCGCACGGAAGCTCGCCCCATGCGCCAGCGCAAAGCCCGCAGCGCACCATGCGGCAACCGCCAGCAGCGCTTCGCCAGTACCGAAGAACCGGCGGGCGATACGGTAAAGGCAGAAAAGGCTCCCCGCTTCGCACAATAGCATGAACAGGCGCCCATAGACGACCTGGTCCGATTCGCTTCCCGGCAGCCCGCTCAGCCAGGCGAGTGGCCGCACGTAGAACGTTTGCATTGCGGTGGTCAGCCGGTCTTCCCCGAACGCGTAAATGTGCGAAAGGAAGTAGTATTCGTCCCAATTGATGTTGAGACGGAAAGCCAGCGCCAATTGGGCAATGGCGAACAGCAGGAGGAACCCGCCCGCGGCAAGGCGATCGACCGGAATTCTGGCGGTCATCGGCGCTGAACGACGCGCGGCGTTGCCATGCCGATGGACTCAACCTTGGCGCTGGCCTCGGCTGCCTTGGCGTCCCGCTCATCAAGGCGGGCTTCCAGCTTGCGAAGCTTCTCGAGCGAGGCTTCGGCGAGCTTGCGGTTGGCGCTTATGAGGTCGGCGAGGATGCCGAGCAGGCAGGTGATCGCGCCGAGCAGCAACACCGCTCCGCCGATCACCAGCGACTGGACGTGGCCGTCGCCATTGCCTTGGAGGAAAAACCACAGGAAGCGCAGGATCGGCAGGATGCCGACGAAGATCAGCACCATGCCAGCGCCGCCGAAAACCTTAAGCGGATTGTAAGTGGTGTAGGCCCGCGCCACGGTCATGCCGGTCTGCTGGATGAACTTCGGGATCGAACTGAACAGGCGCGAGGGACGCGCGGCCGGGTGGGTGCGCACTGGCGTGCTCGTGATCCGCATCCGCTTGCGGCCTGCCTGGATCAGCATATCGGTGGTGTAGCTGAAATCGGTAGTGATGAAGATGCGCTGGGCGGCTTCGCGACTGATTGCGCGGAACCCGCTGACGGCATCGGTGATGTCGGTTTGCGAAAGAGTGCGCACCACCGTGCTGCCGAGCCGTTGGAGCATCCGCTTGAACGGACCGAAATGCGCGTTGTCGCGCACGCCGCGGTCGCCGATCACGATGTCGGCATCGCCCGAGACGACCGGCGCCACGAGTCTGGCGATGTCCGCGCCTTCGTATTGGCCATCAGCATCGGTGTTGACGATAATGTCCGCCCCGTTGCGCAAGGAATAGTCGACCCCGCTTTGGAAGGCGGCCGCGAGCCCGCGGTTTCGGCGGTGGCGCACGACATGGTGCACGCCGTGCTTGTGTGCGACCTCAGAGGTGCCATCCGAACTGCCGTCGTCGATTACGAGGATCTCGATCGTATCCACACCGTCGATCGCCTTCGGCAGGGCGGCCAGCGTGTCGGGAAGATGGTCGGCCTCGTTGAGGCACGGAATCTGGATGATGAGTTTTGTCACTGATGTCCCTCGCGTCTCCCCTCCAGCTACCAACCACCTCTTAAGACTCCGTAAAGCATGATGCCGCGCATGATGCCGGACATCCGGCCCGAAAGTTTCCGTACGGTAAGCCATCCGTTAACCACTCCTCCCTAGACCGGTCTGCGAAGGGGCGCGCTCAAGGATGGCCCCATCGACGGGGGCAATTCATTGACACAATCGGGTTTGATGCCCATCGACCGGATGGTTTCCAGGTCGCCTGCGGCAATTGGCGGAGGCGTGGCCGAAGGGTTCGAAGCGGTCGTCCCGGCTTTCTCGACGGCGCTCGAGGCGCGATCGGCGCTGGGTGCGTCCTGCACGATCTACCACCGCGGGCAGAAAGTCGTCGATCTCCACGGCGGCTGGAAAACAAAGGACCGAACGCGGGGCTGGGATAGCGACACCGCTACGCTGGTTTATTCGCTGACGAAGGGATTGACCGCTATCGCCGCCGCCGTGGCGGTCTCGCGCGGGCTGTTCTCCTACGAGGAACGGGTTGCCGACATCTGGCCGGAGTTTGCCGCGCAGGGCAAGGACCGGATGAGCGTGGGCGAGGCACTGAGCGAGCAAGGCGGGCTTGCCGCCATCGATTTCAAGCTCACGCTCGACAATCTCACCGACGAGGACGCGATTGCTGAAGCCATCGCTGCGCAAAAGCCCAACTGGACGCCGGGCGAACACGCCGGCAACCACGCCTACACGCTCGGCTGGATCGCCAGCGAACTCATCCGCCGCCGCGACCCGCAGGGCCGCAACCTCGGGCGTTTCTTCGCCGAGGAAGTCGCTGCTCCGCTGGGCGCAGACGTCTGGATCGGCTTGCCCGACAGCGTGGATCGCGACCGTCTGGCGCGGATCGAGGGCTTCAAGCTGCAGGACCTCTTCATACACCGCACCACCATGCCCTGGGCGCTCACTTTCGAGATGTGCCTGCCCGGCACGCTGGCCTTCCGCACGCTCAACAACCCGCTAATCATGCAGGGCCCCGGCGCGCTCGATTGCGAGCAGTTCTGGCAGAGCGGGCAGGGCGGGGCAGGCGGCATCGCGTCTGCCGATGGTCTTGCGAAGGTTTACCAGGCCTTCACCGCCGGCGGCGAGGCGCTGGGCATCACGCCCGAAGTCATGCGCCACCTCACAGAGGGACACAGGCCCCCTTCAAAGGGACTGAAGGACAAGGTGCTGAGCGCCGAAATGTATTATTCGCTCGGTTTCGAAAAACCGTTCGAGAAATGGGAATTCGCCCGCACCCGCAGCGCCTTCGGCAGCTTCGCAGTGGGCGGTTCGCTGGCCTATGCCGACCCGCAGGACGAGGTAGCCTACGCGTGGATCACCAACACCCTCGGCACCGGGAAGTGGGACGACCCGCGCGAAAAGATCGTGCGCGAGGCCTTCTACTCCTGCCTGGAGAATATCGCATGAGCATCGCCCATATCGTGTTGTCGGACCTCCATCTCGGCGCGCGTGACAGCCTGCTGACCCATGTCAACGGCGCGGACGAAATCGCCGAGGGGCCTTCGGAAGTCCTGGCAAGCTTTGCCAACGCGCTGCGCGAGACGCTGAAGGAGGGCGAGAAGCCGCAGCTGGTGCTGCTCGGCGACGCTCTCGATCTCGGCCTCTCGCCCTTCGGCGATGTGTCCAAGAGTTTCCTCCAGCTGATCGACGCCTTCTTCCCGGCAGAGGGCGGTGAAATCTTCAGCCGCGAGATCATCTATGTCGCGGGCAATCACGATCACCACCTCTGGCGCATGGCGCAGGACCATCGCTTCGTGCGTTCGGTGATGAAGGGCGAGATCCCGGGCGATCTCGAATACGTCACTACCATAACCGGCACGCCGACGCATCGCTGCCGCATGATGGAATCGCTGATCGCGCACCGTCCGCACATGGCGGGGGCGCATGTCCACATCGCCTATCCCAATTGGGGCCTCGCCGACCGTAGCCGCAACCGCGCCGTCGTGATGCACCACGGGCATTACGTCGATTCCATGTACCGCGCGCTGTCGAACTTCCGCAGCTTCCTCGAGGGCAGCGAGACGCGGCCTGCGACCATGCGCGAACTCGAAGAGCAGAACGGCCCGTGGATCGATTTCCTGTGGTCCGACCTCGGCAGCGCCGGCAAGATCGGCGGCGAGGCGGGCACGCTTTACGAGACCATGCTGAGTGCGGGTGCCAGCCACGACATGGCCGGAAGCATCGCGCGCCGCGTCACCGGCGGGCTGCACGCCAAGCTTGGCATCAATCCCAAGATGGAACTGAAATACGGCATCACGCTGGACAACCTCATCCGTGCAGGTGTCGACCTCACCGCCGGGCGCGGAGCGGAAAAGCAGCGCGAGGGTTATCGCCATGTGCTGGGCGAGGACGAGGTCGACGATATCGGCTGGTATCTCGGCACGCCCATGGCCGCGCAGCTGCGCGAGGAACTGGGCGAGCTGCCGCAGGAACTGCATTTCGTCTTCGGCCACACGCACAAGCCGTTCCAGGACGAGCTGATGGTGGAGGGCTACGTCCTGCCCGTAGGCGTCTTCAACACCGGCGGCTGGGTGCTCGACGAGCCGGGCCTGATGCCGGTACAGGGCTGCGCCGCCATGCTGGTGTCGGACGAGCTGGAAGTCGCCTCGCTCCGCCTCTTCAACGATCCGGTCGACGGCGTGATGCTGCCGGTCCGCGTCGAAGGTAGCGGGCGCGAGACGAAGCTGGTGGGCGAAGCTGCCGCAGCCGTCGAAGCGGCCGCCTCGCACTGGGCCGATTTCTCTCGCGCCGTCCATGCGCGCATCGACGAGAAGGGCGCCAAGCGCGTGCGCCGTTTCCTCGAGACATCCGAACACATGCGGGAGGCCGCGGAATGACCACCCTGCAGAAACGCATCGCCAAGCCGCTGTCGCGGGCGAAAGCGCATTATACCGTCGTCGTCATCGGCTCGGGCTATGGCGCGGGCGTTGCCGCCAGCCGCCTTGCGCGCGCCGGGCAGGATGTCTGTGTGCTCGAACGCGGCAAGGAATTTCTGCCGGGCGAATACCCGAACAAGATCGCGGACGCACAAAGCGCAATGCAGTTCAACGCCAAGGGTGGCCGGATCGGCGAGCCGGATGCGCTGTTCGAAGTCCATGTGAACGAGGACCAGTACGCCCTGGTCGGCTGCGGCCTCGGCGGCACCTCGCTGATCAACGCCAATGTCGCGCTCGAACTCGACAAGCGCCTGCTCTACGAGGCGCACTGGCCCGCCGCCTTCCGCGAAAACCGCGAGGAGATCGACGCCTATTACGAGCGGGCGCGCGAGATGCTTTCGCCCAATCCCTATCCCGACAGCTACCCTGCGCTCGGCAAGCTGGAGGCGCTGGAGCATTCGGCCAAGGCGATGGGCAAGCGTTTCTACAAGACGCCGATCAACGTCACCTTCGAGGACAAGACCAACCGCTTCGGCGTGCCGCAACCGGCCTGCACCAATTGCGGCGATTGTGTTTCGGGCTGCAATGTCGGCGCGAAGAACACGACGCTGATGAACTACCTTCCCGATGCGGCGAACCATGGCGCGGAAATCTTTACGCAGGCCAAGGTGCTCTGGATCGAGCGCAAGGGCGAGCAATGGCGCGTCCATCTTGAGGCCAATGGCAAGGATGCGGGGAAAGGACCTGCAAGCATCACCGCCGAGCATGTCATGCTGGGTGCAGGCGCGATCGGATCGACCGAAATCCTCCTGCGCTCGCGCGACAAGGGCCTGCCGCTGTCCAAGCGCCTCGGTCACGGTTTCTCGGGCAATGGCGACGGCCTGGGCTTTGCCTATGACAGCTATTTCAAGGCCGAGAAGCAGGGCGATGTGCTCACCGCGCAGCCGATCCACGCCATCGGCGTGGGCGCGAACCAAGTCTCCAAGGAAGCCTATCCCGGCCCCTGCATCACCGGCGTGATCGACATTCGCGACACGAAGGACGTGACGAAGGGGCTGGTAATCGAGGAGGGCGTGGCCCCCGGCATCATCGGCGCCGCGCTTGCGCCCGCCTTCTTCTTCGGCGAGGCGCTGGCCGACGGGTTCACCCGCTTCGGCATGGACCAGGTCAAGCCGCGCCTGCTCGACGCCAAGGCGATGGGCGAGGCGTTCCAGGCCGATCCGGCCAGCATCGGCGAATGGGCCTACAAAGGGCCGCTTTCGCGAATGCAGACCTATCTCGTGATGAGCGTCGACGATTCGCATGGCCAGCTCGCGCTCGAGGATGACCGCATCACCGTACGCTGGGCCGATGCGGGCAAGCAGGACACCTTCACCCGCGACGACGATCTGATGCGCGAAGCCGCCGAAGCGATCCAGGCGCAGTATTTCTCCGACCCGATCTGGAACGCGCAGATGGGCCGCAAGCTCATCACCGTCCACCCGATCGGCGGTTGCGGCATGGGCGACGACGCGGCCAGCGGCGTGGTGGACGACACCTGCCGCGTTTTCGCGGGCGAGGCGGGCACGGATGTCCACGAGGGTCTCTACGTGTGCGACGGGGCGGCGCTTCCGGGCGCGGTCGGCGTCAATCCGCTGCTGACCATCACCGCCGTGGCCGAACGCGCGCTCGAGAAGATGGCGCAGCGAAACGGCTGGACCATCGACTATACGCTGAGCGCAGAAGGTCCGCTGCCGGAGCCGGTGGAAGACGATTGCGGCGTCGACGACGAACCGTTCAAGGTGAACTTCGGCGAGAAGCTCGAACTCTCGGTGGCGAAATGGGTCGCCGGACACGCCATCGACCCGGTCTCGCGCCAGATCGAGGCGGCGGCCCTCCATTTCGAGAGCGACGCCATCGACAAAGGCAAGGCGGCAATCCGCAAGCTGGTGAAGGAGCATCCCGAGGCGATGAGCCCGGGGCTCGCCTTCACCGAGACCATGGCCGGACATATCAGCGCCAAGGGCTGCCACCATCGCCCCTGCGACCACGCCGAGCGCATTCGCGACGATTACGCCAATGGCGCGGCATGGGGACGCTGCGAGGGAAGCGAATGCAGCTTCCTGCTGACCGTCACCACCGAGAACCTCCATCGCATGATCGAGGAGCGCGAGCATCGCTCGGCGATCACCGGCACGGTGCTGGTGAGCGCGATTTCGCCCGACCCGCTTCCCGTGCGCGAAGGCACGTTCCGCCTGCTGGTGGCCGATCCGGGCCAGCCGGAAAGCTGGAAGATGCTTTACGACATGGTGCTGGAAGGTCCCGAAGGGCCGATCCACTTCCATGGCTTCAAGACGCTGCAGCAGCGCGGCAAGTCCGATCCCTGGACCGATCTCACGACGCTGTTCGTCACCCTGCGCCACGGCGAGGACGAGAACGGGGAGCTGATCGGGCGCGGGATGCTCAGGCTGGGCGTCAACGAGTTCATGCGCCAGCTGACCACGATCGAGGTGCACGATGCCGACACGCTCGTCGGCCATGTCGTGAACCTCATCCCTAAGGCGAAGAAGGCGATCGAGACCGTTTTCGTCGGCAAGTATGCTGGCTTCTTCGCCATGACCGTCTTCCGCGCCTATGGCGGGATGCTGGCGACGCTCAACGACTTCCCGAAGACCGACGCGAAAAGTTTCGTGGCGCGCGAAATGCGCCTGCCGCCCGCCGAACGCCACATCGTGCCGACGGGAGACGGGGTGAACATCGGCCTCACCCGCTATCGCGGCGGCACGCGCGGGCCGCTGGTGCTGGCACCTGGCTTCTCGGTGCGCGCGTCGAGCTTTGCGACGCCGACCGTGGATGAAAACCTCACCGAAAGCCTCGTCGCCAAGGGTTACGACGTGTGGCTGTTCGACTACCGCGCCAGCAACGATGCGGGCAACGACATCGAGCGCCCGCCCGAATTCACCATCGACCACATCGCCCGCTACGACTGGCCCGCAGCGGTTGATAAAATCCGCAAGGTCACGGGTGCGGAAAGCGTGCAGGCGCTGGCGCATTGCGTGGGGTCGATGAGCCTTCTCATGGGTATCGGCGCGGGCCATGTCTCGGACGTGCGTTCGCTGATCAGTTCGCAGCTGACGCTGCACCCGGTCACCGACTGGCTGAACTACCTCAAGGCCGATCTGGGCGTGGCAGGCGCGCTGTCGCAGATCTCGTTGCTCGACGGGCATCTCGATTTCGTGAGCCAAGGGACCGAGACCGATTACGAGATCGACGCGGTCGCCTACCAGATCCCCGTGCCGGACGGGCAGGCCTGCAAGAACCCCACTTGCCGCCGGGTGTTCGGCGTGTTCGGTCCAAGCTGGGACCACTCGCAGCTCGGCCACGACACGCACAACGCGCTCGGCAGCATGTTCAGCCGCGTCTCGCTCAAACCTTTCGAGCAGCTCTGCACGATCATGCACGACGGGCTGGCGGTGAATGCGGACGGCCAGGCGGTCTACACCTCCGCCGATGCAGCGCGCCGGCTGGCGCTGCCGATCAGCTTCCTGTCGGGTGCGACCAACCGCATATTCTACCCGGAAAGCGGGCAGCGCACGCGGATGTGGCTGGCCGATCACAACGGCAGCGACCTCTATCAGCAGCGCGTCGTGCCCAATTACGGGCACATGGACCTGTTCATCGGCTACAACGCGCATCGTGACGTGACGCCGGTGATCCTCGAACAGCTCGAATGGCTGGACGCGCAGGCCGAAGCGACCGGAGAACGCCGCACGGCGTGACATGCTCACTTGCGGGGCGGCGGGAGCGGGACTAGTCACGCGCCATGACCGACAAAGCTACCATGACCGGCCGCCCCGTAATCTCCTCGACCGGCCTCTTCACCCCGTCCGAAAGCATCACCAACGAGGAGCTGGTCGCCAGTTTCAACGAATACGTGCGGCGCCACAACGCGGCGAATGCCGAGGCGATCGAGGCGGGCGAAGTGGAACCGCTCAACGAAAGCTCGGTCGAATTCATCGAGAAGGCGAGCGGGATCAAGGCGCGCCACGTGATGGCGAAAGTGCCGGTGCTCGATCCGGAAATCATGGCCCCGCGCTGGCCGCAGCGCTCGAACGACGAGCTGTCGATCCTCGCCGAAATCGGCGTGAAAGCGGCGACACAGGCGCTGGAGCGCGCTGGGCGAAAGCCGGAAGACGTGGACGCGGTGCTTTGCGCGGCCTCCAACATGGAGCGCCCCTATCCGGCGATGGCGATCGAGATCCAACAGGCGCTAGGGATCGACGGCTTCGGTTTCGACATGAACGTCGCGTGCTCGTCCGCCACCTTCGGCATCCAGACCGCGGCGGACTATATCCGCTCAGGCAACGCGAAGAGCGTGCTGGTCATCAGCCCGGAGATTACCAGCGGCCATCTCAACTGGCGCGATCGGGACAGCCACTTCATCTTCGGCGATGTGGCGACGGCAGTGCTGGTGGAAGATGCCGCCATTGCCCCTGCCGACCATTGGGACATCCTCGGCACCAAGCTGAAGACGGTTTTCTCGAACAACATCCGCAACAACTTCGGCTTCCTCAACCGCGCCTATCCCGACGATGCGGGCGGGCCGGACAAGCTTTTCGTCCAGGAAGGGCGCAAGGTCTTCAAGGAAGTCGTGCCCATGGTCGCGCAGATGATCGTGGACGAGGCCGAGCGGCTCGATCTCGATCCGCAGGGCCTGCGCCGCCTATGGCTGCACCAGGCGAATACGGGCATGAACCGCCTGATCGCGCATCGCGTTCTGGGCCATGAGGCGAACGAAGACGAAAGCCCGACGGTGCTCGACACCTACGGCAACACATCGAGCGCGGGCTCGATCATCGCCTTCCACCTTCACAGCAAAGACCTGGAGGCCGGCGACACCGGCCTCATCTGCAGCTTCGGCGCGGGTTATTCGGCCGGTACGGTGTTCGTCCGCAAGTCGGCCTGACCTCCCGGGACCGGCACGCGGTCCCACGCCTCGAACACCAGCTCGGCGAATTCCCAGATTAGCCAGACGGCGACGAGGCTGACCAGCCCGTCGAGCGCGTAGTGATAGGCGAGGTGGACCGATCCGATCCAGATCACCACCATGAACCAGAAGAAGAAGCGTCCGGCCTTCACCGAGGTCTCGCGCGCGGCCAGCCAGAAGAGCACGCATACGGCGATGTGCATCGAGGGCATGGCGCTGATTCCGCGGCCGAGACCGTTGTCCGCGCTGAGGTAACTCGCCAGCAGCATATCCTGCACCGGCACGGTCATCACCGGCACCTGCTCGTTGGCCGAGCGCAGATAGTCCATCTGGGGCGCGAAGTCGGGGATGCCGAGGATCGGTTCGACGAAGACCGGCCCTACTGACGCCAGCCATGTCGCCAGCAAACCGCCGACCAAGGACCACGCCATGGCATAGCTCAAGAAGAACTTGCGCCTGACGCCCTTGTACACGCCGGGCGCGATCGCCACGACAGCCACGCCGAGATAAAGCAGCAGCACCCAGAGGTGATAGAGCACGGCGAGCGTCGCCGACACCACCGGCCAGCCGAACACGGGCTGCAGCACTTCCCACGCATCGTAGCCGAACAGCAGAGCCCGCTCCCAGGCGATGAAGGTCGGGTCCCAGTCGAATTCGCTAAAGAGCGGGATCATCGCCTTCAGGCTTGAGAAGACGGGGATCAGGATGGCGCACATGAGCAGGAGCGGGACGCTTGCCGCCAGCGTGGCGAGGGCGGAACGCGTCAAGTACCGCTCTCGCGCCCAGGCGAAGGGGCGGGCGGGCCGATCCCGGAACAGGCGCCAGATAATATCGACAAAGAACCAGGCGATGGCGCCCGTGTAGATGAGCTGGATGCTCGTGGTCGAACCCGCGTTGTCATAGGGAATGTCGAAGCGCGACCACAGGTAAAACACCACCGCCGCGCAGGCGAGACCGTAGAAATAGAGCGGAAATTCTCCCCACCAGCGGCGGGCAACCTGCGAGAGCGTGTTCATAAGCTGGCGTTTACCATGATTGGGTGAAGGAATCGCTAAGCCGGTGATGCACCCGCGTTGCAAGCTTGTGACGCGCGGTTTCCCCGCGTAGTGGACAGCTATGGCAGGAGACCTCCAAGACAATCAGGGGCGCGGCGATACCATATCGGCTATCCCTCGGATCCATCCCGAAGGTCGCAAGTTCGGGCTTGCCGCGCTAGGCCTTTCGCTGGTCTTCGCTTGGTTCGCCTGGGAAACGCTGGCCTGGCCGCTGGCCTTCCTCTCGCTTTGCGTTTTCGCCTTCTTTCGCGATCCGGAACGGGTCGTACCGCAAGACGACCGGTTTATCGTTTCGCCAGCGGACGGGACCGTATTGACTATCGACGAGGTACAACCTCCGCGAGAACTGGTGATCGGCGACGGCAGCGGGACCGAGGGGCTGGCTCCCGTGCCCGTCACGCGCGTGTCCATCCACCTCTCGATCTTCGACGTCCATGTGAACCGCACGCCGATTGCCGGCATGGTGCGGCGGCTGATCTACATTCCGGGCAAGTTCCTAAATTCTGATCTCGACAAGGCGAGCGAGGACAACGAGAGGCAACACATTCTCATCGAGCGGTCGGACGGTCTCAAGGTCGGTTTCACGCAGATTGCAGGGATCATTGCGCGGCGGATAGTTTCCTTTGCGAAACCGGGAGATACCCTGGGCGTTGGTCAGCGAGTGGGCATGATCCGTTTCGGCAGCCGGGTGGATATCTACCTGCCGGCCGGCACGGGGTCTTACGTCATGGTCGGCCAGAAGGTGGTTGCGGGGGAAACCGTGATTGCCGCCGTGGGCAGCCAGCCCCTGCTTGAAGGAGTTACGCAATGAGCCTGCTGTCCGACCCCACGCCGCGCCCCGAGCCGGAAGAGCGCGCGCGACTCGGCCCCAAGGCGGCTGAGGACGAACAGCCGGTCATGGGCAAGTCGCGCGGCCTGTCACTGCGGGCAATGGCTCCCAACGCGATTACGGCGGCGGCGCTGTGTTCGGGGCTGACCGGCATCCGCTTTGCCATTTCCGAGCAATGGGCGGCGGCCGCCGTGGCGATCATAGTAGCCGGCATCCTCGACGGGATGGACGGGCGCATCGCACGCCTCCTGAAGGCGCAATCGCGCTTCGGGGCGGAACTCGACAGCCTTGCCGACTCGCTCAGCTTCGGCACCGCGCCCGCGATCATCATCTACCTGTGGTCGCTTTCGGCGGAGCCGCGCTGGGGCTGGTTTGCTGCTTTGGCACTGGCAATCTGCTGCGCCCTGCGCCTCGCGCGCTTCAACGCGCAGATCGACATGGAAGAGCAGCCGCACAAATCGCTCGGATTCCTGACCGGCGTTCCCGCACCCATGGGGGCAGGGCTGGCCTTCATGCCGTTCTATTTATGGTCGGCGACAGGCATCGAGGTGTTCCGCGAGCCGATCTTCGTGGCGCCCTGGATACTCGCGACGGCGCTGTTGATGATTTCGAGCATGGCGACGCCAAGTTGGACTTCGCTTCGCCCGCGACGGGGCATTCGCCTGTGGGTGCTGGCTTTCGCCGGATTGCTGTTTGCGGCGCTGCTGGTCGAACCCTGGTGGACGCTAAGCGCGATCGGGATCGGCTACCTGATCCTGCTGCCGTTCACGCTGATGCGCTACGCACGGATCAAGCGGCGCGCTGCGTCGCCTGCCGGATGACCGGATAGGCGCGGGCCTGGCGCCCGAAGCCATTCGCACTGCCTGTAATGATCGCGGGGCGTGGGCCGACGCCCGCGCTCGCATAGCCCTGCTTCATGCGCTCCCGCAGCGTGCCGAAAGCGGACCACCAGCGAACGCCGCTATCGGCAAGCACGAGAACCGTCGCCACGCTGGCGAAGGAGAGGGCGGCAATGAGAACAGCTGCAAACATATCGGTCATCTCCTCCCCGCCTGCCTGTGCACAAAGCTGTTGACAGCCGGGGTAAATTTACGGGAAAACCCCTAAATCCCGCCGGGTGTTCCGGCGATGAGAACAATGTTCCTGTTTTGTTCTCGCCTGTCAAGCGCTTTTCGCGCCCGGATTCCCTTTTCCTGAGATGAATTGAGACTGGCTTTGTCCGGAAAAGGCCGCTATTGGCGCGCCGTTCGCTACAGAATCGGCCAATCCGGGCCATTTCGGCGGCGGGCAAATCCACATGGAAGGCGCTCATACCGGTGCCCGGCCGCGGGGTTCTCCGCATCACGGGTTCCAGTCTTCCAGAGGTACAACCGGAAAGGAAATGACCATGGCGGCTCCTACCGTCACCATGCAGCAACTGATCGAGGCCGGCGCACATTTCGGCCACCAGACCCACCGTTGGAACCCGCGAATGAAGCCGTACATCTTCGGCGCGCGCAACGGCATCCACATCATTGACCTGTCGCAGTCCGTGCCGCTCTTCGCGCGCGCTCTCGACTTCATCAGCCAGACCGCACGCTCGGGCGGCAAGGTGCTGTTCGTCGGCACCAAGCGCCAGGCGCAGGACCCGATCCGCGAAGCTGCGCTCGCTGCGGGCCAGCACTTCGTCAACCACCGCTGGCTGGGCGGCATGCTCACCAACTGGAAGACGATCTCGGGCTCTATCAAGGAACTCAAGACGCTGGAAGAAACGCTCTCGGGTGACACCAGCGGCCTGACCAAGAAGGAAGTCCTCAACCTCACGCGAAAGCGCGACAAGCTTGAGCTTTCGCTCGGCGGTATCCGTAACATGGGCGGCATTCCGGACGTGATGTTCGTGATCGACGCCAACAAGGAAGACCTTGCCATCAAGGAAGCCAACGTGCTTGGCATTCCCGTGGTCGCCGTGCTCGACACCAATGTCGATCCGAACGGCATCGCCTTCCCGATCCCGGGCAACGACGACGCTGCCCGCGCCATCAAGCTCTACTGCGACGCCGTTGGCGAAGCGGCCCGTTCGGGCAAGGGCGAAGGCGTGACCGATTCGGGTGCCGACGTGGGCGCGATGGCAAATCCGCCGGAAGAAGCTGCGGCCTGAGGCCATTCCCGTGGGACGGCTGCGTAGCGTGGCCGTCACACAAGCGAACTCGAGCGCCGGGCCGCTGATACCAGCAGGCCCGGTGCTGCACGCATCCAAGATTACCCAAGAAGGAATTTACCATGGCTGCATTCACTGCCGCTGACGTGAAGGCCCTGCGCGAGAAGACCGGCGCGGGCATGATGGACGCCAAGAAGGCTCTCGAAGCTGCGAACGGCGATATCGAAGCCGCTGTCGACGCCCTGCGCGCCAAGGGCCTCGCCACCGCCCAGAAGAAGTCCAGCCGTACCGCGGCTGAAGGCCTCGTCGGCATCGCCGTCGAAGGCACCAAGGGCGTTGCCGTCGAAGTCAACTCGGAAACCGACTTCGTTGCCAAGAACGAGCAGTTCCAGGACTTCGTCCGCAAGACCACGCAGGTCGCACTTTCGACCGACGGTGACGATGTCGAAGCCCTCAAGGCTGCCGGCTATCCCGACGGCGGTTCGGTCGCGGAGAAGCTGACCAACAACGTCGCCACCATCGGCGAGAACCAGCAGATCCGCCGCATGAAGACGGTTTCGGTCACCAACGGTGTGATCGTGCCCTACATGCACAACGCGGTCGCTCCCGACCTCGGCAAGATCGGCGTCCTCGTCGCTCTCGAAAGCGAAGGCGACACGGCCAAGCTGGAAGAGCTGGGCAAGAAGCTCGGCATGCACATCGCTGCCGCCTTCCCGCAGGCGCTGACCGCCGACGGCCTCGATGCCGAAGTGATCGAGCGTGAGCGCGCTATCGCCAAGGAAAAGGCTGCCGAAAGCGGCAAGCCCGAAAACGTCCAGGAAAAGATGGTCGAAGGCGCGGTCAACAAGTACGCCAAGGAAAACGCCCTCCTCAGCCAGGTCTATGTCATCGACAACAAGACCCCGATCGCACAGGTCTTGGAAGCAGCTGCCAAGGATGTCGGCGCCAAGGTCGAACTGGTGGACTACGTCCGCTTCCAGCTCGGCGAAGGCATCGAGAAGGAAGAAAGCGACTTCGCAGCAGAAGTGGCCGCTGCCGTCGGCGGCTGAGCAAAACGCACGCTGCATTAGAAGCGGCAAGTGCGACAGAAAACTTCGACCGCCGCCCCCTCGCTTAAAGTGGGCGGCGGTCGTTTTTGTTTCTGGCGATGGAGGCCTTCGAACTGAAGGATCATAAATAGCTGTGCCTTTGGTGATTCGCTGCTATCTCCCGCGCCATGAAACCTGCGCTTCACCCCCAGGAAGAAGATCGCCTCAGAGAACTGCGACGCTATGGGATCCTCGACACGGAGCGAGAGCGTGATTTCGATGAATTGGTGGAATTGGCATCCGCGCTTTGCGAAGCGCCGGTATCGGTTGTCAATTTCATCGATGAAGGGCGGCAATGGTTCAAGGCCGAGGTGGGGCTGGGCGTTCGATCCACACCAATCGAAACGAGCCTTTGCGGCCATGTCATCCTTCAGGGTGATTTCGTCGAGATACCCGATACGCTCAAGGATGAGCGGATGGCAGACAACCCGCTGTGTACGGACAATCCCGGCTTCCGCTTTTATGCTGGGGCAGTCCTCAAGGGCGAAAACGGCCTTCCGCTCGGCACATTCTGCATACTCGATCACAAGCCGCGCAATCTGACGGATCAGCAGCGTTCGGTTATTCGCGTCCTTGGCCAGCACGTCATGCGTGCCCTCAATCTAAGGCTTGCATTCGAGCGCGAACAGACTTTGCGCCGCGAAGTGGATCACCGGGTAAAGAACTCTCTTGCCTCGATAAGCTCGATCATAACTATGAAAGCGCGGCGCTCTCCGGATGAGGGGACCAGAACCGCGTTGGAGGATATCGGGCTGCGCATCAGGTCGCTGGCCTCGTTGCATGAACAGCTGCAGGATGTCGGCGCACATCAGACCGTTGACCTGGTCGTCCTGTTCGAACGGGTTGGCACGGACTTGCGGCAATTGCTGCCCCAGGGTGTCGATCTCGATATTCGCGTAACCGGAAGGCAGGTCGCGCCAGCTTTGGCAAACTCACTCCTGCTTATCGTCAATGAGTTCGTTTCGAACAGCGTCAAGCACGGACTTTCCAAGAAGGGCGGCAACATTTCCATCGCTATCGATGCGGGCACGGCTGGCGATAATTGGTCTATCGTGTGCAAGGATACAGGGGATGCTTCTGCGCAGGATGCCCAGCGCGCCGCTCAATCGAGCGGTTTGGGCACGAGGGTGATTCACTCCATCGCGCGGGGGTTGGACGCGCAAGTCGAATTTAGCGCCGATGGTGGTGGGATGAAGCTGGCTGTCCGGAAATAGAGCGAACGCCAGCTTGCAAAGTCAGGCTCGCGGCGCCGTACGGCTCGACCCGTTCGATGAGCCCGGATGCTCTGTGACCCGGCGCGTCATCGCGGCTTGCCAGCCCATCGCCGTGAGCGGCAGCGTGGTGAGCGCGAAAAATCACAAGGCCCTGCGATAGACCAGTTTTGGATCGCCGGCGATCACGCCCACGGTGTCTTTCCCCAATGCATACCGGACTGATAGCCATAGTAGTGATATTTGGATCGAAAGAATGCGACAGGCCCCCGCATCCATACCCTTGGCAGCGACGCGCCCACGCTCTAAGGCCGCGCAAACCCTATAAATAGAGACCGCCTCCATGACCCTCCCCAAGATGAACCGCGTCCTCCTGAAGCTGTCGGGCGAGGTGTTGATGGGGACCAACCAGTTCGGGATCGACCCGGCCTTCGTGCTGGAGCTGGCCAAGGAAGTGAAGGCGGCCAAGGATACCGGCCTCGAGATCTGCCTCGTCATCGGCGGCGGCAATATCTTTCGCGGCATGGCAGGCGCGGCGCAAGGCATGGACCGGGCGCAGGCCGATTACATGGGCATGCTCGCGACCGTGATGAACGCGCTGGCAATGCAGAGCGCGCTCGAGCAGCTGGGCGTGGAAACGCGCGTGCAGAGCGCGGTGCAGATGGACCAGGTTTGCGAGCCGGTGATCCGTCGCCGTGCCGAACGCCACCTCGAAAAGGGCCGCATCGTGATTTTCGCCGCCGGCGTCGGCGCGCCCTATTTTACCACCGACAGCGGCGCTGCCCTGCGCGCAGCCGAAATGAAGTGCGACGCGCTGCTGAAGGGCACCAGCGTCGATGGCATTTACGACAGCGATCCGAAGAAGAACGCCGATGCCAAGCGTTTCGAAACCGTAAGTTACTCCAAAGTTCTGGCAGATGATCTCAAGGTCATGGACGCCAGCGCCGTGGCCCTTTGCCGCGACAACGAGATCCCCATCGTGGTGTTCTCGATCCGCGAAAAGGGCAATGTCGTGAAGGTTCTTTCAGGTGAGGGCACGCAGACCATCGTCACCGACCACACCGCTTGATACGAAACGAGAAAGACAAGAGGAAGCCGATCATGGCCAAGTACGACAAATCCGATATCGAACGCCGCATGAAAGGCGCGATCGAAAGCCTGAAGGGTGATCTTTCGGGCCTGCGCACGGGCCGCGCCAACACAAGCTTGCTCGATCCCGTCGTGGTCGAAGTCTACGGCTCGATGATGCCGCTGAACCAGGTCGCCACCGTCTCGGCGCCTGAACCGCGCATGCTGAGCGTGCAGGTGTGGGACAAGGCCAATGTCACCGCGGTCGAGAAGGGCATTGCGAAGGCAAACCTCGGTCTCAACCCGATGATCGACGGTCAGAACGTGCGCCTGCCGATGCCCGACCTCACCGAGGAACGCCGCAGGGATCTCGCCAAGCTCGCCGGCCAGTATGCCGAACAGTCCAAGATCGCGATCCGCAACGTCCGCCGCGATGGTATGGAAGCGCTCAAGGAAGACGAGAAGAAGAAGGAAATCTCCGAGGACGACCGCAAGCGTTCGGAAGACGAGGTTCAGAAACTGACCGACAAATATGTCGCCGAAGCCGAGCAGGCCGCATCGGCCAAGGAAAAGGAAATCATGACGCAGTGAGGCCTCTCGGGGCCTTGCGTGCGCGGACTTTCCGTGATGGCTGACAACCAGGACAAGATAGCCCGCCATGTCGCCGTTATCATGGACGGCAACGGGCGCTGGGCCAAGCGCAAGCACCTGCCGCGCGCCATGGGCCATCGCAAGGGCGTGGAGGCGGTGCGCGAACTTGTGCGCAGCCTCAAGCACACCGAGATCGAGTGCCTGACGCTCTACGCCTTCAGCAGCGAGAACTGGAAGCGCCCCGAGGACGAGGTCGACGACCTGATGAATCTCATGCGCAAGTTCATCAAGTCGGACTTGCCCGAATTCGTCGCCAACGACGTGAAGCTGCATATCCTCGGCGACTGGCGCGGGCTCGCTCCCGATATCGTCGCCATGCTGGAAGATGCGCTGGAGCAGACCTCGGGCGGGTCGCGGACGCTGGCCGTTGCGCTCAATTACGGGGCGCAGGCGGAAATCGCTGCGGCGGCGCGGGCTGCGGCAGAGCAGGGTTCAATCACCGAAGAAGCGATCGAGGCGAATCTCTACTCCGCCGGACTGCCGCCGCTCGACCTTCTGATCCGCACCAGCGGCGAAGTGCGCCTGTCCAATTTCCTCTTGTGGCAGGCCGCCTATGCGGAAATGATCTTCACCGAAGTGTTGTGGCCCGACTTCACGCCGGAGCATCTGCGGGATGCGCTGGACCAGTTTGCGGGCAGGGAGAGACGTTTTGGCGGCAGGTGAGAGCGAAGCGGTTTCGTCGGCGGCAAAATCGAAGAATGCGGACCTGCCGATAAGGCTGCTCTCCGCCGCCGTGATGATGTCTATCGCCGTGGCCGCAGTGGTTGCGGGCGACCCCTGGCTCGACGGGTTCATCGTCCTCGTCTCGCTGGCGACCTTCGTCGAGTTCGTGCTGCTGATCGTTAAGGTGACGCAGAACGTGCCGTTCCGGCTGGCCGCTATCCTCGCTGGCGCGGTCTATATCGGGCTTGCCGGGTTCGTCCTGACGCGGCTGCCGGTCCCGATGATCGTGGGCGTGATCGGCGCGGTGATCTTCGTCGACACCTTCGCCTATGGTTTCGGGCGCACGCTGGGCGGGCCGAAGATCGCGCCAAAGATCAGCCCGTCCAAGACCTGGGCCGGGCTGCTCGGCGGGATCGTTGGCGCGAGCACCTGGCTGGCGCTCTTCGTCTATGGCGCGGCGCGGCAGATCAGCGGGGCGAACACGCTCGGCTTCGAGTTCGCCGAGATCGGCACGCTTGTCGCCTTGGGCGCAGCGATTGCGGTTGCGGCGCAAAGCGGCGATTTCTTCGAAAGCTGGCTCAAGCGCAAGGCCGGGGTCAAGGACAGTTCCAACCTCATACCGGGCCATGGCGGTGTCTTCGACCGGACCGACGGGATCATCCCGGTGGTGCTGCTTGCCGGACTGCTGCTAAGCTCTGCGCCATGACACGGTCGCTCATAGTCCTCGGCGCCACCGGATCGGTGGGCGCGTCCACGCTCGACCTCGTCCGGCGCAATCCGGATCACTGGCGGGTAGAGGCGCTGACCGCGCATTCCAGCGTGGCCGACCTTGCCGCACTGGCGAAAGAATTCGGCGCGAAGATCGCCGTGATCGCTGACGATGCGCGCCTCGGTGAACTGCGCGAGGCGCTGGCGGGATCGGACGTCGAAGCCGCCGCCGGGCGCGCGGCGCTATGCGAGGCTGCGGCGCGCCCCGCCGATATCGTGATGGCGGCCATCGTCGGCTGCGCCGGGCTCGGTCCGGTCATGGCCGCAATCGAGCAGGGCCGCACCGTCGCACTCGCGAACAAGGAGGCGCTGGTTTCGGCGGGAGAGGTTATGACCGCCGCGGTCGAGAAACACGGCGCCACGCTGCTGCCCGTCGACAGCGAGCACAACGCGATCTTCCAGTGCCTGCAGGGCGGGCGGCTGGACGAGGTGCGCAGCATCACGCTGACCGCAAGCGGCGGCCCGCTGCGGCTGGTCGAGGATCTGGACGCGGTCACGCCCGCACAGGCCATCGCGCATCCCAATTGGGACATGGGCGCCAAGATCAGTGTCGACAGCGCGACCATGTTCAACAAGGGCCTCGAACTGATCGAGGCGCATCACCTCTTCCCTGTCGGCCTCGACCGGATCCGGATCGTGGTTCATCCGCAAAGCGTCATCCATTCGATGGTCGAATATCGCGACGGGTCGACGCTGGCGCAGCTTGGCCCTTCGGACATGCGCGTGCCGATCGCCTCCTGCCTTGCCTATCCGGCGCGCATGGACACGCCGATGGCCCCGATGGACCTCGCCGGCATCGGCGAACTCAGCTTCTTCCCCCCTGACGAGACGCGCTTTCCCGCGACGAAACTGGCGCGGCAAGCGGCCGAGGCGGGCGGGGCGGCCCCGGCCACGCTCAACGCCGCCAACGAGGTGGCGGTGGCCGCCTTTCTCGCCGGTCAGATAAAGTTCAGCTGCATTGCAGCATTGGTGGAAGACACACTCAACGCCGGAAACCTGCCACCTGCGCCGCGTTCGCTCGAGGATGTTCTCGTGCTGGACGAAGCCGCGCGCAAGGCTGCCACGGCCCGAATGGAGACTGCCTGACCTTGGACGGATCGATCCCCTTCTGGATGTACATCCTCGGCTTCCCGCTGCTGTTGGGGCCGCTCGTTACACTGCACGAACTTGGCCATTATCTGGTGGGCCGCTGGTTCGGCGTGAAGGCGGAAGCCTTTTCGGTCGGCTTCGGCAAGGAAGTGTGGGGCTGGACCGACGGGCGCGGCACGCGCTGGAAACTCTCGGCGATCCCGCTGGGCGGCTATGTCCAGTTCAAGGGCGACATGGACCCGGCCAGCATTCCGCATCCCGACAAGATCGACGAAGCGAGCGCGCAAGAACGCGATGGCAGCTTCCATCACGCTTCGCTCGGCAAGCGGGCGCTGATCGTCTTTGCCGGACCGGCTATGAATGTTCTCGTCACCCTAGCGATCTTCGCGAGCTTCTTTGCGATCTACGGCAAGCCCGTGGCGGCGGACCCCGAAGAAACGACCGTCATCACTCGCTTCGCCGAGGAAAGCGCCGCGCGAGCTGCCGGGCTGGAAATAGGCGACCGCATGATCGCCATCGACGGTGAGCCGGTGGCGGAATTCCAGGACGTGGCGGACCAGGTGCTGATGTACCCCGGACGTACGATCGACATGGAGATCGAGCGCGAGGGGGAGCGCCTTACGCTGCCGGTCAGAATTGCCGATATCGAAGAGGCCGACCGCTTCGGCAACAAGAGCCGTATCGGGCGGATTGGCATCTATTCCTCCGAACTTGCGGTGGAGGAAGTCGGCATCGGTGAATCCATCGGTCTTGCGTTTGTCCAGACCGGCAAGCTGGTCGACATGATGGTCACCGGGATCAAGCAGATCATCGTCGGCGATCGCTCGGTAAAGGAGCTGGGCGGACCGGTCACGATCGGCAAATTTGCAGGCGAACAGTTGAGCATGGGGCCGCTTGCCTTCATCAACTTTGCCGCGCTGATTTCGCTTAACTTGGCATTCATCAACCTCCTGCCAATCCCGGCGCTCGACGGCGGACACCTGGCTTTCTACGCGGCTGAAGCAGTCCGCCGGAAACCCTTGGGTCCGAAGTCTACGGAGGTGGCCTATCGGGCCGGCGTGGCACTGGTGCTCGCCCTGATGGTATTCGTCACCTTCATCGATATCGCCAAACTTCCCTTCTTCGGGAATTAGGCGGGGAAAGGCCGAGCCGCATACGCCTTGCCAGGCGTCACGCGGCTTGATCGTGGAGCTTGCATCGGGCAGGGGGCCAATCGGCCGCCTGCGCCCTGCAGGCGAGGAAAGATTTCAAGGACGGGAACTCCCTTGTCGATGACTGGATTTGCGAACGCCGCGACGACTTCAAAAACGCGGACCACGCGCCTTGTGGCGGGCCTGCTTGCGGGCACGATCATGGGCTCGATGCCGGTTGCGGCCCTGGCGCAGGAGACGGGCGGCGACGAAGCCGATGCAGCGCAAGCCGCGCCCGCCCAGCAGCAGGACGCGGTTCGCACGATCGCCGTGGCCGGCGCCCAGCGCCTCGAACCGCAGACGATCCTGTCCTACATCCGCCTGCGCCCGGGCGATGCCTATACCCAGGCCGCGGGCGACGAGGTGCTTAAGGATCTCTACGCGACCGAACTGTTCTCCAACGTCAGCGTGGTAAACGATTCGGGCAATGTCGTGATCACTGTGGCCGAAAACCCGGTCATCAACCGCATCCTTCTGGAGGGTAACGATCGGATCAAGAACGACAAGATCATTCCGGAAATTCGCCTTGCCCCGCGCCAGATCTTTACCCGTTCAAAGGTGCGCGCCGACGTTGCCCGCATCATCGAACTCTACAAACGCCAGGGCCGCTTTGCCGCAACGGTCGAGCCGCAGCTCGTTCAGCTGAGCCAGAACCGCGTCGATATCGTCTTCGAGATCGATGAAGGGCCCAAGTCCAAGGTTCGTCAGATCAACATCATCGGCAACGAGCAGTTCTCGGACGGAGATCTCAAGGGCGAGATGGTCACCAAGGAGACAGGAGGCCTGCTGAGCTTCCTTAGCTCGAACACCAGCTACGACCCCGATCGCCTGGCATTCGACCAGCAGAACCTGCGTACCTTCTACCTCACCGAAGGCTATGCCGACTTTCGCGTCGTCTCCGCCGTGGCCGAGCTTACGCCGGACAAGGAAGACTTCATCATCACCTATGTGGTCGAAGAGGGTGAGCGTTACAAATTTGGCGATGTGAAGGTCGAAAGTCAGCTGCGCGACTTCGACAGCAATGCCATGTCGCAGCGGCTCCCGATGCAAGCGGGCGACTATTACAATGCCAAGCAAGTCGAGGACACGGTCGAACAGTTGACGGACCTCGCCGGCACCTTCGGCTATGCTTTCGCGGATGTGCGGCCCGATTTCAATCGAAACCCCGAAACCCTGACAATGGACGTCAGATTCGTCCTGCGCGAAGCGCCGCGCGTTTACGTCGAGCGGATCGATGTGAACGGCAACACATTGACGCAGGACAAGGTCGTCCGCCGCGAATTCCGCGTGGCAGAGGGCGATGCCTTCAACAGTCTTGCGATCAAGCGATCGGAAGCCCGCATCAAATCGCTGGGCTATTTCCAAGAGAATTTCGAGGTTACGCAGGTGGAGGGCAGTGCGCCCGACCGCGTCGTCCTTGAAGCCAATATCGAGGAGCAGCCGACCGGCGAACTCCAACTGTCGGCCGGTTTTTCCAGCCTTGAACGATTCGTTCTCGCCGGTTCGATCCGCCAGAAGAATTTTCGCGGGCGCGGGCAAACCGTCGGCCTCAGCTTAAATTATTCGCGATTCTCAAAATCAGCGCAGGTAAGCTTCTCCGAACCATACCTGTTTGACCGCAACATTTCGATGGGCGCGGACATCTATCATCGCGAATACGACAACGATTTTTTTGCTAGCGAGTTCAACCGTTATAGTCAGGCGACGACGGGTTTGTCGCTTCGTGCTGGCGTTCCATTGACTGAATATATGTCTGCCATTGGCAGCTATACGCTGAATTTCGAGGACGTGAGTATCGGTACGCAGTTCTTCACCGACACAGACGGTGACGGTGTAGAAGAATGTGTCGGGTCGCGCTTTATCTGCGAAGCGGTAGGCAAAAGGACCAGTTCGATCCTGGGCCTGAGTGTGAATTACAATTCGCTGAATAGCAGCTTCCGACCGACCAGTGGCGAAACGGTTTCGATATCGACCGAATTTGCGGGACTTGGCGGCAACGTAGACTACCTCCGTTTGCGGTCGCGAATGGCAAAGTACTTCGACGTCGGCTCCGGCTTTATCTTCTCGCTTCAGGCCGAAGGCGGTTGGATCAAGGCGCTAAAGAGCAATGCCGAGCCTGGCTTCGACGACGTGCGACTGACAGACCGCTTTTTCCTCGGTGAACCGCAGTTCCGAGGGTTCGATATCCGGGGGGTGGGCCCTCGCATCGTGCAACTTGCCTATCTCGACGATGATAACGATCCCGATACGCCTCGCGTGCTCCAGACGTTGGAGCAATTGCGTGAGAACGAGAACAATCGGAGTATTGATTATTCGCTTGGAGGTCGCGCTTACTATCTCGGCCGGGCGGAGCTCGATATCCCGCTTGGAAGTGGCGCTCAGGAAATGGGTCTTCGTCCATCGGTCTGGATCGATGTTGGTTCGCTCTTCGCTGTCGATCGCCCGATTCTCGCGGATAACCCGAACGGCGTTCAGTCTACGATTAGAGGCGAACCGGTTTTCCTAGGACCGCTTTATGATGCGGACGGCAATCCGGTTCTTGATGACAACAACACCCCCAATGATCCTTCTGACGATGTGCCGGTTGTCGGCCAGACGCTCGATCAGTTCGATGCTGATGGCAATCCGAATGATCCCTTCATTCCCAGCGGCACCTTCTTCAAGGAAGTCCTTCTGGGCGACAGCATCTCCCCACGCATTACCGCTGGTATCGGGGTGAACTGGAATTCGCCATTCGGTCCGTTCAGGATCGATATCTCTCACGTCATTAAAAAGCAGCGTGGTGACGACACCAAGACGATCTCTTTCAATGTAGGAACGCAATTCTAATGAAGATTCTCAAGCAGACCATCGCCGCAGCGAGCCTGGCTGTCGCCGGCATCGCCGCAACGCCGCTCGCAGCGCAGGTCAGCGGCAACATCGCCGTAGTCAATCCGCCCGCGACGATCGCCGGATCCAGCGCGCTGAGCGCTGCATACCAGCAGATCAACACAACCTTTGCTTCTCAGATTTCCCAAATCCAGCAGAAGCAGCAGCAAGCCCAGACGCTGCTTCAACAACTCGATACGAATAGCGACGGCAATCTGGATCAGTCCGAGCAGCAGGCCGCGCAGAATGCACCGCAGGCGCAGCAGATTCAAACTCTCGAGCGTGAAATTGCACAGCTACAGAATCAGGTCGATGCGGCGCGGGTCTATGCCATCGAACAGATTCTCCAGCAGTATGGCGCCGCCCTGCAGACAGTGACTTCGGCTGATAATATTCAGGTAGTGCTTTCGCCTGAAGCTGTTGCATGGTCCAATCCGGCTACCAACATCAATCAGAAGGTTGTGGCGGCACTCAACTCGCGCGTGCCCTCCGTGCAAACAACCCCGCCGCAGGGCTGGCAGCCGAGCCAGCAGGCAGTCGGCGTGTACCAGCAGGTCCAGCAGGTCCTGATGGTCGCCGCCGCCCGCCAGCAGGCCGCCGCAGCGCAGCAGCAGTCCGCAGCACAGCCCTCGGGTCGCTAAGAAAGACAAGGGAGCAGGGGATATGAGCGAGACCGGTTTCGACGTGGTCGAGGTGCTCAAGCGCCTTCCGCACCGCTATCCCCTGCTGCTCGTCGACCGCGTGGCCGAACTCGTCCCGGACGAGCGGATCCACGCGATCAAGGCGGTCAGCTTCAACGAGGACTTTTTCCAGGGGCATTTTCCCGGCGCGCCGATCATGCCGGGCGTGCTCCAGATCGAAGCGCTGGCGCAGGCCGCCGGCGTGCTCGCGGTGGAAAGCCTCGGTCTCGCCGGATCGGGCAAGCTCGTCTATTTCATGGCGATCGAGAACGCCAAGTTCCGCGCGCCCGTGACGCCTGGTGTGCTGCTCGATCTCAAGGCCAGCTTTGTCCAGAAGCGGGCCCGCGTCTGCAAGTTCGCAGGCGAGGCCTCGGTCGATGGCAAGGTGACCTGCGAAGTCAGCTTCACCGCGATGATCGCCGACGCGCCTGAGTAGGTTTTTGTTTTGCGCACCGACCTTCGTCGGTGCGTCCTCGCTAGATGTGCAGCAAGCTGCACTCGCTGCGGACGGGCGGTCGCCCTTGCCGGGCCTCCGCCGGCCCGGTCATGGTCACGGCAGTCGAAGCGTGCCTGCGCGTCGGCCGATCAGGCCGAAGCCAAGGAGCGCGGACGCGCTCCGCCCGGCGTCTGAGGGCGCAAACAAATAACGGGAAATCGGACTTGCCTTTTAAGGCGATTCCGATTACCCGCGCGCCTTTCCCAACACAGCTGGATCGGTCGGAACCGCTCCGAAGCTAAAAGGACGTTTATCATGAAGGCCGAAGGTCACCCCGATTACCACATGATCACGGTCAAGATGACCGATGGCACCGAATTCCAGACGCGCTCGACCTGGGGCAGCGAAGGCGACACGCTGACGCTCGACATCGACCCCACTAGCCACCCGGCATGGACCGGCGGCAAGCAGCAGCTTCAGGAAGGCGGCCGCGTTGCAGCCTTCAATAAGCGCTTCGGCGGTCTCACGCTCAAGAAGTAAGCTTCTTCGGCGACGAAATTTCAAGGGCGGCCCTTCCGGGGCCGCCCTCTTTCGTTGGCGGGTCAGGGCTTGATCGGCGCGAACCGCAACACGCCGGTATATTCATAGGCGTTGCCATCACCGGGGTGGCGCTGGCCGTTGAACACCGGGACTTGCGCCAATTCATAGATCGAAACGCCGTCCACGCAGGCGAGGTTGACCCCGTAGTGATCGGGCTCGGAGCGCAGCTGGTGGAAGGTGTGGATGCCGCAGCGCGAACAGAAGCGGTGCTTCGCCTGCCCGCTGCCGAACGTATAGAGTGTGAGCGCGTCCTCGCCCCGCGTGATCTTCAGCGAGGCCATCGGCACGTCCAGCATCACCACGCCCTTCATGGCGCAGATGGTGCAGTTGCAGCGCCGGATGATTGCGCCTTCGGGCACGGTGAAGCTGAACCGTACGGCGCCGCAATGGCAGCCACCTTCGCGCGTTTCGCCGGCAGCGATCACCAGCCCCACTCCTTCTCGCGATACCATTTCGTGATCACGTATTTGACGCCCTTCCTGACCTTCATCCCGTGGTGGATGGTGTTGGGGTTCTCGCGCCCCTCGGGCCGCATATTGTTCCAGCAGACCAGCTTGCCCGGCTCGGGCTGGAAGGTCTTTCCCACCGCCTTGAAGCGAGTCGCCCCGCCGGCTTCCACTGCGTTCAGATAGACCATGAAGGTCCAGGTTCGCTGGCCGGCGACCGAGCAGTATTTCTCCCAGTCCTGCCCGCCGCGGTTGAAATAGTCGCAATGCGGTTTGAACTCCTGCCCGACATCATAGCGCTGGCCCTGTAGCGGCTCGCCAAATTTCGGATCGATCCCGTTGAGCGCGGCGAGCAGGGCTTCGATTTCGCACACCACCGGCTCGTCCGGATCGAGATCGCAGGTCTCGCTGGTGCGGAAGTAGTGGTCGTTTCCCGCGTCGGCGAGGGTCGAGGGGCGGCGGTCCTTCTCGATCAGCGCGACCAACTGCTCGCACATCGCCGGCGAGGCGAAATCGCGCAGCTGGAAGAGCTCCGCTTTGGGTGTCGGTACGCGTTGAATCCCTGGGCGGGACAGCAGGAGCGCGCTCGAAGATTCGCCGGGATTGGTCATCGCGAGCCACGTTATCGGTCGTGGAGCGCGCCGCAAGCAAAGAAAGAAAATTGCGCGTGGCACGCCGGAAGCGCTTTTTCGCTTCCCATCGAAGCCATGTTGTGCAACAGGCGCACGCCGTTGCGCAAGGCGGGTTGACGGCCCGTTTTCCGCGTATATGTGCCGCCTTCCCGGCAGCGTTCCGGGGGCATGTGGCGATCGTAGCTCAGTTGGTTAGAGCGCCGGTTTGTGGTACCGGAGGTCGCGGGTTCGAACCCCGTCGATCGCCCCATTTTCTCCTTTCGCGTGCCGGTTTGAGAGACACCTTATTTTAGGGGGCGAGAGGCCGATGACAGCGTTCTGGACCGAAGCGGATTACGACGACCACGAACTGGTCGAGGTCGTGCGCGACCCCAAGAGCGGCCTTACCGCGATCATCGCGCTGCACTCCACCCATCTCGGCCCCGGCGCGGGCGGCACCCGCTTCTGGCATTACGGCAACCCAGAAGACGCCATGCGCGATGCGCTGCGCCTGTCGCGCGGCATGAGCTACAAGAACGCCATGGCTGGCCTTCCCATGGGCGGCGGCAAGGCCGTGATCCTCGCCGGCGAGGACAAGACGAAGACGCCCGAAATGCTGGCGGCCTTCGCCGATGCGGTCGAGGCGCTGGGCGGGCAGTATGTCACCGCCGAAGACGTCGGTATTTCCGAAGCCGACATGGCCGCCGTGGCCCAGCGCACGCAATATGTGTCGGGCCTGCCCGTCAGCGGCGAGGATGCCGCCGGCGGCGATCCAGGTCCGTTCACCGCGCTCGGCATCTTCCTCGGCATCAAGGCCGCGGTGAAGCACAAGCTCGGCAAGGACAGCATGGACGGCGTGCACGTCGCGATCCAGGGCACGGGCAGCGTCGGCGGCGGTGTCGCGCGCCTTCTCGCCAAGGAAGGCGCGAAGCTGACCCTGTCGGACATCCACGTGGACCGCTGCAAGGCCTTGGCCGCAGAACTCGACGCCGAATGCGTCGGCCCCGATGCGATCATGGCGGTGGCGTGCGACGTATTCAGCCCCAACGCGCTCGGCGCGATCCTAGACGAGGAAGGCATCGCCAAGCTTGATTGCAAGGTCGTTGCAGGCGGGGCGAACAACCAGTTGAAGCGCCCCGAGCACGGACCGATGCTGGCCAAGCGCGGAATTCTCTACGCCCCCGACTACGTGATCAACGCGGGCGGCATCATCTCGGTCACGCTCGAATACCTCTGCCGCAACGACGAAGCGCCCTGCGATATCAACGAGGTGCGCAAGCGCATCGCGCTGATCCCGGGCCGTCTCGAACAGATCTGGCAGGAGAGCGACAAGACCGGCGTCTCGCCCGACCAGGTCGCCGACAAGTTGGCGCAGGAGCTCATCGGGCGCTAATCCGCCTTGCGAGCAGGGGCGGGGGCTGCAATAGGCTCACCCACGGCTTTCACCATGCACGGCTTCGCTAATCCCAAACGGTTTCTCGCGCTGGCGAGCTGGCTCACGCCGCTCCTGCTGGCCGGAGGACTGGTGCTCACCGCCGCGGCCCTTTTCTGGGGTTTCACGCAGGTTCCGCCCGACCGCCTGATGGGCGAAACTGTGCGCATCCTTTTCATCCATGTGCCCACCGCATGGCTGGGGATGGGCGGATGGACCGCGATTGCGGTGTCGAGCCTCGTCTTCCTCGTCTGGCGTCACCCGCTGGCGGCCATCGCGGCGCGCGGTGCAGCGATGCCGGGGCTCGTCTTCGCGCTGATCTGCCTTGCCACCGGCTCGATCTGGGGTCGACCTACCTGGGGCACATGGTGGGTCTGGGACGGTCGACTGACTTCGATGCTTGTCCTCGCCTTCCTCTACATCGCCTATATCGCGCTGGCGCAGGCGGCCGAGCGCGAGGGCGTTTCGGCGCGCATTCCGGCAATTTTCGGCCTGTTGGGCGCGATCAACATTCCCATCATCAATCGCAGTGTGGTGTGGTGGAATTCGCTTCATCAGCCGCCCAGCATCACCATGGGCAAGAGCGCCATCGACGATATCTTTCTCGGTCCGCTGCTGGTCGCGGTGATCGGCTTTTCGCTGATCTTCGGCGGCGTGGTGCTGGCCCGCATGCGGGCGCTGCTGGCCGACATTCAGGCCGAGGCGCGCCTGCGCCGCCGCGCGATGGAGGCCGACTGATGCGTGAGGCTCTCGACCAGTGGCTCTTCGTCTACGCGGCCTATACCATCGGCGTGGGCGGTACCCTGTTGATGATCGCGTGGAGCTGGATCGCGATGAAGCGTGCCGAGACTCGGCGCGAGAAAGCGCGTAAGCGATGAAAGCCAAGCACCAGCGCCTCGTCCTTGTCATCCTCGCGCTTGTCGCGCTGGTTGGAGCGGGCTTGCTCGCCGCTTATGCGCTGCGCAACCAGGCGAGCTATTTCTACCTGCCCGAGCAGATGCAGGCCGAGCCTCCGGAAGTCGGGCAGGCCGTGCGCCTTGGTGGCATGGTCGCGCCGGGCTCGCTAGCGACCCAGGCCGACGGGATCACGGTGACCTTCACCGTCACCGGCCGTGAAAATTCCGCCGTGCCGGTCCGCTACGCCGGCATCCTGCCCGATCTGTTTGTCGAAGGGTCGGGCGTGGTCGCGGAAGGGCGGCTCGCTGCCGACGGCACATTCGTCGCCGACAACCTGCTCGCCAAGCACGACGAGAATTACGTCCCGCGGGAGCTGGAGGGCATGAGCGAGCACCAGGCGGCCGAAATGGCCGAAGAGACGACGGTCGGCCTCGAATGATCGCGGAACTCGGTCTGGCGGCGCTGTGGCTGGCCGCGGCCCTGGCCGTGCTGCAACTCGTCGGCGGCGCGTTGGCGCTGCGCGGCGGGACCGAGAGCGAGCTGGCCGCGCTGACCCGTCCGGCAGCCGTCTTGCAGGGCGGGCTGGTGGCGCTGTCCTTCGCCATGCTGCTGTGGGTCTTCGCAATCACCGACCTGTCGGTGAAGCTGGTGGCGATGAACTCGCACAGCGCCAAGCCGCTGATCTTCAAGCTGTCGGGCGCGTGGGGGAATCACGAAGGCTCGATGCTGCTGTGGGTCACCGTCATGGCACTGGCAGGCGCGCTGATCGCCGGGATCGAGCGGCGCTTGCCCGAACGCACCATGCAGGCGACGCTGGCTGCGCAAGGCTTCGTCGCGCTTGGCTTCTACGCCTTCCTCCTGCTCAGTTCGAACCCCTTCGAGCGGTTGCCACAGCCTGCTGCCGAGGGGCTGGGCCTCAACCCGCTGCTGCAGGACATCGGCCTCGCCTTCCATCCGCCCACGCTTTACATCGGCTATGTCGGCCTGTCGGTTGCCTTCAGCTTCGCCGTTGGCGCGCTCATCACCCGCGAGGTGACACCCGCCTTTGCCCGGGCGATGCGTCCGTGGATCCTCGGCGCATGGGTGTTCCTGACGCTCGGCCTCGTAGCGGGCAGCTACTGGGCCTATTACGAGCTTGGTTGGGGCGGGTACTGGTTCTGGGACCCGGTCGAGAACGCTGCACTGATGCCATGGCTCGCTGCGACCGCCCTCCTGCATTCCGCGGGCGTCCTCGCCAGCCGCGACGCGCTGCGCGTGTGGACGATCATGCTGGGCGTCGTCGCCTTTTCCATGTCGATGCTCGGCACCTTCCTCGTCCGGTCGGGCGTGCTCACCAGCGTCCACGCCTTTGCCGTGGACCCGGAGCGGGGCAGCTTCATCCTCCTGCTCCTTACGCTCTATATCGGCGGAGCGCTCTTGCTCTTTGCCTTGCGGGCAGGCGCGATCAGCGAGGGTGAGCGGTTCTCCGTCGCCAGCCGCGAGGGCGCGCTGGTGGTGAACAACGTCATGCTGAGCGCGATCCTCGCCGTGGTGCTGCTCGGAACGCTCTATCCTCTGCTGACCGAGGCATTCGACGTGCGCGTCTCCGTGGGTCCGCCCTATTTTAACCCGGTCGGGGCGATCTTCGCCTTCCCGATGCTAGCGGTGATGGCTGTCGGTCCGCTGCTGCGCTGGCGCAGGGACAGCTGGGGACGGATTTCGAAGGAACTGGCGCTCGTTGCCGCTATGCTCCTGGCCGGGATTGTCCTCTTCGCTGTGCTGGGCGAGATCGCGCTGCTGCCGCTGCTCGGTCTTGCCTTTGCGGTCGCGCTGGCGGTGGCGAGCTTCCTGCCCCTGAAGGGCCGCCGCCTGAAGCGTGTGCCGATCGCAACCTGGGGCATGATCACGGCGCATTTCGGTATTGCCGTGATGCTCTTCGGCATGGCGAGCGAAGGCGCCTTTTCGCAGGAACGGCTCGCCGCGCTGGAAGAGGGCGGGACGACCAGCGTCGGGCCTTGGGCGGTCCGACTCGAAGCTGTCGAGCCCGTCGCTGGGCCCAACTGGACCGCGCTCGCCGGGCGGCTGACAGTCCGCCACCGGGACGGCGACCCGCAGGCCATCGCGCCGCAATCGCGCAATTTCTGGGCCCCGCCGCAGCAAACGACCGAGAGCGTCCTCGTCACCCGCTGGAACGGCCAGCTCTATGCCGTGATGGGAGGTTCCAGCACTGACGGGCGCTGGCAGGTGCGGCTGTGGTGGAAGCCCTTCGTCACCCTGATCTGGTATGGCGGACTGCTCATCGCGCTGGGCGGAGTCCTTGCGCTGGTGGGGCGTGTCCGCAGCGATCTCAAGCACCGTTACATAAGCCGCCGCATCACCGAGCGGCGCGAAGAAAGAGAGACCGCCTAGATGAGCTGGCGCCTGTGGTTACCCTTCCTGCTGTTCTTCGGCTTCGCCGGTCTGGCCGCCTACCAGCTCAGCCAGCCGAAAGACGATACCATCAAGAGCACGATGGTTGGCAAGGAACTGCCCTATTTCACGCTTCCGCCCGCCAGCCTCGAGCGGCCCGGCGTCGACAGCCGCTATTTTTACGAGGGCGAGCCAAAGCTGCTCAACATCTGGGCCAGCTGGTGCCTTCCCTGTATCGCCGAAGCAGCTCAACTCGAGCAGCTGAAGGACGAGGGTGTCGAGATCGTCGGCGTCGCCATCCGCGACGAGCCAACCGATGTGATGCGGTTCCTGACCCAGCATGGCAATCCCTACACCCGAATCGGTCGCGACGACCTGTCCGAAGTGCAGCTTGCGATCGGATCTTCGGGCGTGCCGGAGACCTTCGTGATCGATGGCAAGGGCGTGATCACCTACCAGCACGTCGGCGACATCCGGCACGAGCATGTGCCAATGCTGCTCGAAGAGCTGCGCAAGGCGGGGCGGTGAGGGACCTTCTCGCCCTTCTGGCGATTGTGCTGGCGGTTCCGCTGGCCGCGCAAGGCAGCGCGCCGCCTGCGCCCTATGCCTATCGCCAACTCGACGATCCGGATCAGGAAGCCGTCGCGCGCGAACTCATGCACACGCTGCGCTGCATCAGGTGCCAATCGCAGTCGATTGCGGATAGCGACGCCCCCATGGCGGGCGACATGCGCCACCAGGTCCGCATCCGCATCGCTGCAGGGGAAGAACCCGAGGCGGTGCGCCGCTGGCTGATGGCACGCTATGGCGATTATGTCAGCTACGAGCCGGTGATGAGCGCCACGACCTGGCCGCTGTTCGCCATTCCGCCAATCTTGGCGCTGCTGGCGGGGCTGATCGTCTGGCGCCGCCTGCGGAGGCGCGCGTGAGTTGGCTTCCGGTCATCGCGCTGGCGGCCGTCGCTTTCGCCGCGGCGATTGTCCTGTTGCGAGTGGGGCGCAAGGGATGGAGCCTCCTAGGCGCGACACTCCTTTTCGGGTTGACCGGATACGCCTTGCAGGGTTCGCCCGACCAACCTTCTTCGCCCGGCACGGCGACGGCCGAACAGGCGGCCAGCGGCGAACTGCTGGTCGAAGCCCGGCGCGAATTCTTCGACACCTCGCAATTTCCGGCGCGCTGGGTGATTACGGGCGACAGTTACCTGCGGCGCGGAAGCTATGTCGAGGCGGCCAATTTCTACCGTAACGCGATCGAGGAAAACCCGACCGACCGCGAAGCTTGGCTGGCCTTGGGTATTGCGCTGGTCGAGCATGCCGAGGGCAACCTCACCCCCGCCGCCCTCAGCGCCTTCCAGCGCGCGCAGATGCTAGACGAGAAGAATGGCGGCGCGCGCTACTTCCTCGGCCTTGCATGGCTGCGTGCGGGACAGGCCGAGCGCACCCGTGAACTGTGGCGCGAGGCGGTGATCGAAGCTCCGGAAGACGCGCCCTGGCGCGGCTCGCTCGCGCTTCGGGCCATGCGGCTCGAGCAGATGATGGACGCGGCAGACGCGCCGCCGCCTGCGATGCAAGCGCAGGGCCAATAAGCTTGAACCCGCGAGATGTTGCCCCGTTCCCGCCATGGTGCTAAGCGCCGCGACCTTGCACGGGGCTTGGCCCCGGAAAGCCAAGGTTTTGACGCTATGCGGCAGGTAACACCCACCCTATGACCGAGGCCACCGCGCCGAGTTCGCAGCCGGAATCCGGCGGCGGGAAAGCTCATGGTCATGGCCATGGCGCCTCCAAGGCTGCGCTGGCCGTGGGCGCGATCGGTATCGTCTTCGGCGATATCGGCACCAGCCCGCTTTATGCGTTTCGTGAAACCTTTGCGGGCGCGGTCAATATCGCGATCGACCGGATGCACGTGCTGGGCGTCGTCAGCCTGATCTTCTGGTCGATGGTGATCGTGGTGGCGCTGCAATACGTCACCATCCTCATGCGCGCGGACAACAAGGGGCAGGGCGGCAGCCTTGCGCTGATCGCTCTCATCAGCCGCCACATCGGGACGACAAAATACGCGTGGCTGGTGGTCCTGTTAGGCGTGTTTGCCACCTCGCTGTTCTATGGCGACAGCATGATCACGCCCGCAATCTCGGTTCTCTCCGCGGTCGAGGGCCTCACGGTGGTCGACCCGGGGCTGGAGACCTTCGTCATACCGATCGCGGTAATCCTGCTGATCTGCCTCTTCGTCCTCCAGCAGCGTGGGACAGCCAAGGTGGGCGCGCTGTTTGCGCCGGTGATGATCGTCTGGTTTATCACCCTGGCCGGGCTGGGCCTCAACCAGATCATCCAGAATCCCGACATCCTCTACGCGCTCAATCCGTACTACGCCGTGATGTTCTTCATCACCGACAAGTTCGTGGCCTTCCTCGCCATGGGCGCGGTGGTGCTGGCGGTGACGGGGTCCGAAGCGCTTTATTCCGACATGGGCCATTTCGGCCGTGGTCCGATGCGCCTCTCGTGGTTCGGGTTCGTCATGCCGTGCCTCTTGCTGAACTATTTCGGCCAGGGCGCGATGATCGCCGGCCTGCCGCCCGAACAGGCGGCCGAAGTCGTGAAGAACCCCTTCTTCCTGCTCGCAGGCGAAGAATACCGCCTGCCGTTGGTGATCCTGGCGACGGTTGCGACCTTCATCGCCAGCCAGGCGGTCATTTCCGGCGCGTTCAGCATCACCCACCAGGCAATGCAACTGGGCTTCATGCCGCGCCTCTCGATCCGCCATACGAGCGAAACCGAGGCGGGTCAGATCTATATCCCCGTGGTCAACTGGGCGCTGATGGTCGCGGTGATCCTGCTGGTGCTGACGTTCCAGAGCTCTTCGGCCCTTGCCAGCGCCTATGGCATCGCGGTGACCGGCGCCGTCACCATCGACACGCTGCTGATGGGCGTGCTGTTCGTGGGCGTGTGGAAATGGAAGTGGTGGTACGCCGCGCCCGTGGTGATCTTCTTCCTGATCATCGACGGAGCCTATTTCGCGGCGAACCTGTTCAAGGTGCCCGACGGCGGCTGGTTCCCGCTGGTCGTGGGCCTCATCGCATTCACGCTGCTCACAACCTGGGCGCGCGGCCGCAAGCTGATGCGCGAGCGTATGCATGAAACCGCGCTGCCAATCGAAATCTTCGCCAAGAGCGCCAAGAATTCCGCCACCCGCGTGCCCGGCACCGCCATCTTCATGGCCAGCCAGACCGCCGGTGTGCCGTCTGCGCTGCTCCACAACATCAAGCACAACAAGGTGCTGCACGAGCGCGTGGTCATCCTGACCGTGCTGATCGCCGACAGCCCCTATGTCGATCCCGAGGAGCGGTGCGAGTACCATGACCTCGGTGATGGCTTCTATCGCGCCATCCTGCACTATGGCTTCATGGAAGAGACGGACGTGCCGCAAGGGCTCAAGAAGATGACCCGTTGCGGCGGCGAATTCGACATGATGCACACCAGCTTCTTCCTCAGCCGCCAGACGCTGCTCGCAAGCGAAAACCCCGGAATGCCGATCTGGCGCGAGAAGATCTTCGCCTGGATGCTGCGCAACGCCGCGACCGCGATGGACTTCTTCCGCCTGCCCAGCAACCGCGTGGTGGAACTGGGCAGCCAGGTCGAGATCTAGCCGACCCGGAACGTCTCCTCCAGCGAGCGATAATAATGGCATGAGGGAATTTTTCACCTGCTATCGCTGGCCGCTGGTCACCTTTCTGCTCGCCGCATGTCTCGGATACGCCGCGCGTTCGGCAATCGGGCGGGTTTACGGAGCAGCCGAAGCGGTCGACCTTCTCAACGCCCTGTCACGCGCGGGGCTCTATCTCGGTTCGGCGATTGCCACGGCCTCGGCTACGATCATCGCGCTGATGCTGACGCTGATCGGGATGATCCGCAGGATAAACACGGATTTCGATCAGGGGCCTATCGTGACATCTCGATGGTGGCGCGCATTTCCACGATCACCCTGCTGGTCGCGCTGTTCCTGCTGATGGCCTTCGCGCTCCCGATTGGGGAGTTTGACGAATTGCCGGCAGAGTGGTTCCAGAATGTGTACGAAGGCCTTTTCGCCGGAACCGTCCTCATGGTGGGCCTGTCGGCCGCCACCGTGGTGCTGATCTACAATACGCTGATGCGCGTTATCGTGCAGATCACTCCGGGTGACGAGGTGTAGTCTCGCACTCTAACTCCTTCGGCCAGCGGCTTTTCCATTTCCGCCCGTTCGAAACTCTGCTCCCCGATATAGACGACCTGTTCCTCAACCAGAGCGAAGCCCATGCGCGCGAAAGCGGGCTGCGCCATCAGGCTGGCATGCACCCACAGGCGTAACTCGCCCGTGGCGCGCGCCTATGCCTCGATCGCATCGTAGAGAATGCGAAACAGGCCGCGCCCCTGGGCTTCGGGGCGGATATACGCGAAATCGATATAGCCACTGGCGTCGAGGCTCATGAAGCCGAGCGTTGCGCCATCGTTGCGGTGCGCCATCGCGATGTCCTGCCGCGCGAGCCGCTTGTCCCATGACGCGCCGCTGCGGCGTTCGGGCACCCAAGCCTCGCGCTGCGCTTCGTCATACTTGCTGGGACCATGACGAACCGCGTCGAACATGATGTCAGCGAGGATCTCGTAGTCCTGCTCGCAAGCCCAGCTAAGTGCGATCGTGTCGTGCATCGGCGGCGCTGTTAGCGCGGGGATCTGGAAATTCAAGATCGGCTTAATTGCCGGCTAGGACCCCGTCGGCGGTTCGTCCTTCATCAATTCGTCCGTGTCCTCCAGCGAAAGGCCGTGCTTGAGCAGCATCGGTATCTGGCTGAAGGTGAAGAGGAAGGTGAGGGGCAGGAAGACCCAAATCTTGGCCCAGAGCCAGCTCTCGAACGTCATCATGCGCACCAGCACTTCGTTGAGACCGGCCAGCGCGAAGAAGAAGAAGCCCCAATTGCGCGACAGCTTGAGCCAGCCTTCGTGCGTGACGCCTTCGAACGCGGCTTCCAGCAGCACTTGCAGCCAGGCGCGTTTGCGCAGCCAGCCGACGATGAGGACCGTGCCGAAGAGCGCGTAGATCGCGGTCGGCTTGAACTGGATGAAACGTTCGTCGCGCAGCCAGATGGTGAGCGCGCCGAAGCCGACGATCAGCGTGGTCGAGAGGATCAGCATCGGGCTGACCTTGCCGAATTTCCACTTGCTGAAGACCAGCGCCACGACGGCGGCCGCCATGAAGGCGATCGTGCCGTAGATCACCGCGGCAATCTCGCCGAAAGTAGAGGTCTCGGGCGGCTGGTAGAACTTGTAGACGCCGAGGAAGACGAGCAGCGGCCCGTAATCGACCAGCGTGTGCAGCCAGCCGGTGGGCTTCTTCGTCTCGGTGGGCTTGGTCTCGCTCATCAGGCAATCCCCGCAATGACGCGCGCGACAAGGTCAGGATCGAAGGGGCGCAGGTCGTCGATCTTCTCGCCCACGCCAATGGCGTGGATGGGGAGGCCGTATTTCTTGGCCGCCTGCACCAGCACGCCACCCCGCGCCGTGCCGTCAAGCTTGGTCATGACGAGGCCGGTGACGCCCGCGACTTCCTTGAACACATCGATCTGGCTGAGTGCGTTCTGGCCGTTGGTAGCGTCGAGGACGAGCACCACGTCATGCGGCGCCTCGGGATTGAGACGGCCGAGGACTTTGCGGATCTTGGCCAGTTCGTCCATCAGCTCGCGCTTGTTCTGGAGGCGGCCGGCGGTGTCGACGATGAGCACGTCGGTGCCGATCTCGGTCCCCTTCCTGACCGCGTCGAACACGATGCTGGCCGGATCGCCGCCTTCGGGGCCTCGCACGATGGGCACGCCCACACGGTCGGCCCAGGTCTGCAGCTGGCCGATGGCCGCCGCGCGGAACGTGTCGCCTGCCGCCAGCATGACGTTGTAGTCGTCTTCCACGAAGAGGTGCGCCAGCTTCGCGATGGTGGTAGTCTTTCCGCTGCCGTTCACGCCGATGACCAACAGAACCTGCGGGCGCGGGAAGGCGGTAATCTCCAGCGGCTTGGCGACGGGGCGCAGGATCGCCGCGATTTCTTCGGCCACCGCTTCCTTCAATTCGTCGGCGCTGATTTCGAGGCCGAAGCGCTTTTCCTTCAGCCTTTCGCGGATGCGAGCAGCCGCGCTGGGTCCGAGATCGGACATGATCAGCGCGTCCTCGACATCGTCGAGCGTGGCATCGTCGAGCTTGGCCTTGGTCACCGCCTCGGCGAGGTTTTCGGACAGACGCTCGGATGTTTTCTTGAAGCCGCCGAACAGGCGCTCGGTCCAGCTGGGTTTGCTCATGACAGGAGATTGTCCTCGAGTGTCTTGGGCGTCACGGTGACGATGGAGCCGCGCGGTATGCCTTCCGGCAGTTTCACGCGGGCGAAGTGGGGCGAATAGCCGGTCCCGTCCGCTTCGGCGAGGACTGAGTGCGGCTTATCGACGAGCGTCCGCAGCCACTCTGCACGCAGCTTGGCCACCTCGGCGCGCAATTCGGCGGCGCGGCGCTTGATCGTGGGGCGCTCCACTTGCGGCATGCGCGCGGCGGGCGTGCCGGGGCGCGGCGAATAGGGGAAGATGTGGCCGTGGAGGATGGCGAGTTCGCGGATGATCGAGAGGTTGGAAGCGTGGTGCTCCTCCGTTTCGGTCGGGAAGCCGGCGATCAGGTCCGCGCCGACGACGAGGTCGGGACGGCAGGCCTTCAGTCGCGCAACGAGGTCGACCGCATCGGCGCGAAGATGGCGGCGCTTCATGCGCTTCAGGATCAGGTCGTGCCCGTGCTGCAGCGAGAGGTGGATGTGCGGCATCACGCGGGGCTCCCCGGCGAAAAGCTCGAATAGCTCCTCGTCGACCTCGATCCCGTCGATGGAGGACATGCGGATGCGGGTGAGGGCGGGGAAGGCGTCCAGAACCGCGCGAATGAGGGCCCCCAGTCTGAGGCTGCCGGGCAGGTCGTGACCCCATGAGGTGACATCGACGCCGGTCAAGACAACTTCTCCTGCACCGGTATCGAGATGGCTTTCGACCTCGCGCAGCACCTCGGCGACGGTGAGTGAGCGGCTTTTCCCGCGGCCCTGAGGGATGACGCAAAAGGTGCAGGCGTGGTCGCAGCCGTTCTGCACCGCCACGAAGGCGCGGGTGTGAAGCGCCTGCACGGGCGGGGCGCTGGCGGGCACATTCCATGCGCGCGGATCGAGCTTGGCCTTGTTGGCGATGAACCCGTCGACCTCGGGCATGGCCGCGAGCTGGTCGCGCTCGATATCGGCGGCGCAACCGGTCACCAGCAAGCGAGCCTCGGGGTTTGCCTTGCGCGCCTGCCGGATGGCCTGCCGTGTCTGGCGCACCGCCTCGCTCGTCACCGCGCAGCTGTTGACGACGACGAGATTGTCCTCGCCCGCCAGCATGGCGCGAATGCGCTCGCTCTCGGAGAGATTGAGGCGGCAGCCAAGGGATACGACCTGCGGGGCGTTCACGCGTAATCGTCCCACTCGAAACTGCCACGGAAAGCCTCGGTGGCAGGACCGGTCATCTGGATCGTACCGCCCGGTTCCCAGGCGATCTCCAACTCGCCGCCGGGAAGCGCCACGGTGACTGGGCTGTCGACGAGCTTGCGGCGCATGGCGCGAACCGCTGTCGCGCACGCACCGGTCCCGCAGGCGCGCGTCAGGCCCGCCCCGCGTTCCCATACGCGCAGGCGAATGCGGCTGCGGCTTTCGATAGTGGCGACGTTGACGTTCACGCGCTCGGGGAAGAGCGGATCCTTCTCGATCTCCGGCCCGATCCGGTCGAGCGGCACGGCATTGGTATCCTCGACGAAGAAGATCACATGCGGATTGCCCACGTTTACCGCGCCGGGATTCTCCAGCATTTCCCAGCCGACCGGCATGGAGAGCGTGTCCATCGGATAGGCGAGCGGGATCGCGTCCCAGTCAAAGCGCGGCGTTCCCATGTCCACACGTGCCCCGCCGTCGGAGGGGGATGCCGAAAGCAGCCCACCGGCGGTCTCGATCCGGGCCTCTACGCCATGCAGCAGCGCCACGGCGCGCGTCGCGTTGCCGCAGGCGCCAACTTCGCTGCCGTCGTGGTTGAAGATGCGCATGCGGAAATCGGCGCTGCCGCTCGGCTCGAGCAGGATCAGCTGGTCGCAGCCGATGCCTTCGTGGCGATCGGCAATCGCGGCGGCGCGGCCCTTGTCGAGCACAGGCAAGGCAGTTTCGCGCGCGTCGAGGACGACGAAATCATTGCCGAGGCCGTGCATCTTGATGAAGGGGACGCGCATGGTCCCGCGCATCTAGGGTGTGGGGCGCCGAGCGTCCAGTGTCAGACGGCGCGCGAGCCAGCTTCGCTACCACCGGACGCGGTGTCGTCCTGCCCGTTCGCGGGGACCTCGGCGATTTCGGCGCTGCCGGCAACCGCCACCCTGCCATTCGTCGCAAGCCGTTCAAGAACCTTGGCCGCCGGTTCGGGCCGACCGTAGTGATAGCCCTGACCCTTCATTTTACCCCAGCGCTTGAGGGCGTTGAGGACATCCTCGTTCTCGATACCTTCGGCGGTGATCGGCAGCTTCAGGCCGTCGCTCATGGATACGATCGCTTCGACCAGCTTGCGGCTCTGCTCCTCGTTGGTGAGTTCGCGGATGAAGCTGCGGTCGATCTTGAGCCGGTCGAAGGGCAGGCTGCGCAATTGCGAGAGGCTGGAATAGCCCGTCCCGAAGTCGTCCAGGCTGATCTTCACGCCCTGGTTGCGCAGGCTGGTAATCATCGAGCGCACCAGTCCGATATTCTCGTGCAGGCAGGTCTCGGTGATTTCGATTTCCAGCCGGTTGGCGGGGAAGCGCTGCCGGACGAGCAGCTTGAGGATTTTCTGCGCGAACCACGGATCTCGCATCTGGACCGGCGAGATATTGACTGAGAGCGTGAGCTTGGGGTCCCATTCGCGGGCGTCCATGAAGGCTTGCTCGATCAGCATTTCGGACAGTTCGGCGATGACGCCGATCTCTTCGGCCACGGGAATGAAGATTTCCGGACCGAGCATGCCCATCTCGGGAGAATCCCAACGCGCGAGCATTTCGAACCCGATCAGTTCGCCGGTATCGAGATCGATCTGCTGTTCGTAGTAGGGTAGGAATTCACCCTTCTGGATGCCGCGGCGGATGCCGGCTTCCAGCTCGTTGCGGAAGCGCAGCTCGTTCTCCATCGGCGGTTCGAACCAGTAGAAGCGGTTCTTCCCCTTCTTCTTAGCGTGATACATGGCGATATCCGCCTTGTGCATCAGATCCTGTGCGGGCGACTGGTTGGTGTCCGCGCCGACATGGACCGAACTGGCGATGCCGATGGAAATCGTGATGTCGACTGCGATGTCGTTGTGAACGACCGGGCGGGCCACCTGTTCGACCAGGCGCGTGGCAAGCATGTCGACCCGTTCGGGACGATCAAGATCGTAGCGCAGGACACAGACGAACTCGTCCCCGCCCAAACGGGCCAGCGAGGCACCTTCGGGCAAAATGTGGCGGAACCGCTCTGCCGTCGTGCGCAGCACGGCATCGCCCACGGCATGGCCGTTGAGATCGTTGACCTGCTTGAAATTGTCGAGGTCGATGGCAATCGCGGCGAGCGCGCGGTTCTTGCCCGCGCCCTTGGCCAGCATCGCTTCGAGCTCGGCGGCAAGGCTGCGGCGGTTGAGGCAACCGGTGAGGTCGTCGTAATCGGCGAGGCGGCGGGCCTCGCGTTCCGAACGGCGGTGTGCTTCGATCTCGCCGGTCAGCCCCTTGTAGCGGTGCCAGCCCAGCATGATCAGCGCGATATTGAGGAGCAGCGCGTTGGTGAGCACTACGTCGGGCGGCGATCCGCCGTGGCTGATGGATGCAACGATGCCCGGTAGCACCATGCCCGCCGTCGCAACGAAGAGTACGATCGCGGCAAAGGCGATTCCCAGCGTCACGAGGTCGCGGCCACCACGCGCCGCGCGCGTCCTCGGCTCGCGGACGGCTGGTTTCGGGTCGGGCACTGGCTCTTGCAACGAAGATATCCCTGCGGCTGGACAATCGCATGGGGAATAGCGCGCACAAGGCTAAAAACAGGTTAATATTGCCCGGGCCGGGGCGCTCTCTGGCCAGCGAGCGATCACCCCGCTAGGCAAAGCCGATCAAAGACCCATCACCTGAGGAGAATGTCCCGCATGGCCCGTTACTGGCTGGTGAAATCCGAACCCTTCAAATACAGCTGGGACGATCTCGTCGCGGAAGAGGAAGGCACGTGGGACGGGGTGCGCAACCACCGCGCTAAGAACAATCTCGCCGCAATGGAAGTGGGCGACCAGGCGTTCTTCTACCATTCGCGTGAGGGCCTCGAGATCGTCGGCATCTGCGAAGTCAGCGTGGCCGGAATCACCGATCCGACCGATCCCGAAGGCAAGTGGGCCGCGGTGAAGGTCGTGCCGAAGACTAAGCTTCCGTCACCCGTGACACTCAAGCAGATCAAGGCTGAGCCGCAGCTCGCCGATTGCGAGCTGGTCAAGCTCTCGCGCCTGTCGGTGGCCGAAATCAAGCCCGAAGAATGGTCGATCATCCTCGAAATGGCCGGTATCTGAGCCCCGTCGCGCGCAGCTACCGGCTGGTCGCACCCAAGCGGAACCGGAGTCGCGATCGCGCCGTTATCTCTCTGTAAGCGCGCCGTTTTTGGCGCAACCAGACAGAAGGAGAGGCCCGATGGGCGAACTGACAGAAAAGATCAAAGGCAACACCAACGAAGCGATCGGCGATGTGAAGCAGCAGTCGGGCGATCCCGAAACCCGCGCCGAAGGCCGCCAGCAGGAACAGAAGGGCGAAGCCCAGCAGTTCAAGGGCGAAGTCGAAGGCAAATTCGGTAACGACATCTGACGCAAACGCGTCACGCTGAGTTTCAGCGAGGAAGGGCCGTTTCCTTAATGGGAGGCGGCCCTTTCGCATGGGTTATTTTTTTCTCAGGCCCGAGACGGTCGCGCCGCTGGCGGCGAGCTGTTCGATCTCGATGTGGCAGTGGATGAGGCGCAGGCCGCTGCGTCCCTCGGCAGAGACGAGCGCCTCCTTGAATTCCTGCGTCGTCGTTGCAGTGGCCGACCAGCCGCCGAAGGCTGCGGCGAGAGCAGCGAAATCGGGATTGGCGAGGCGAGTGCCGCTGATCCGCTCTTCGCCCGGAAACTCGCGTTCCTGGTGCATTCGGATCGTGCCATAGGCAGAGTTGTCGACCACGATGACGATCAGGTTCGCGCCATGCTGGACGGCGGTCGCCAGTTCCTGCCCATTCATGAGGAAATCGCCATCGCCCGCCACGGCGACCACGGTGCGGTCCATGTGGCGCAGCGCGGCGGCCACGGCGGCTGGAACCCCGTAACCCATTGCGCCGCAGGTCGGGGCGAGCTGCGTTGGATAGCCTTCGTAGCGCCAGTAACGATGCCACCAGCCCGCAAAATTACCAGCGCCGTTGCAGATGATGGTGTCGGCGGGAAACGTGTCGCGCATGAACTGGACGCACTGACCCATGTCGAGCGCGAAATCGGGCGCGGGATGCGCGGTCGCCCAGGCCTGCCATTCAGCATGCGCCTCGGCCCCCGCTTCGAAATCGAGCACCTCGCCTTCGTCCCACAGCGCCGCGCTTTCGGCGAATTCGTCCATCTCGGCGCAGATCGCCAGATCGGCCGGATAAACGCTGTTGAGTTCGTTCGGGTCAGGATGGATGTGCACCAGCTTGCGGTCTCCATCGACCAGCGGCGGGACGGTGTAGCCGTCGGTCGTCGCCTCGCCCAGCCGCGCGCCCACGGCGAGAATGAGGTCGGCGTTCTTCACCCGCTCGACCAGCTTGGGATTGGGCCCGTAGCCAAGGTTACCGGCGTAAACGCGGCTCGAAGGCGAGAGCGCGTCCTGCCGCCGGAAGGCGGTCGCAACGGGGATGCCGAGCCGTTCGGCGAAGAGCTGGAAGTATTCGCGCGCTTTAGCGTTCCATCCCGCACCGCCGATAACCGCTATGGGCGAGGCGGCGTCGGCAAGCAGCGCCATCATCGCCTGCATCGCGTCGGGGCAGGGGGCCTGCGCCGGACGCTCCACGCGGGGGCGCGGCTTTGCTCCGGTGTCGCGGCTCAGCATGTCTTCGGGCAGGGCCAAAACGACGGGGCCCGGGCGGCCGGAAATGGCGGTGGCATAGGCGCGGGCGACGTATTCGGGGATGCGATCCGCCGAATCGATCCGCGCCGCCCATTTGGCGATCGGGCCGAAGAAGGCTGCGAAATCGACCTCCTGGAAGCCTTCGCGGTCACGCATCTCGCTGTCCACATCGCCTACGAAGAGGATCATCGGCTGCGAATCCTGCATCGCGACATGGACGCCGATGCTGGCGTTGGTCGCGCCCGGGCCGCGGGTGACGAAGGCGACACCCGGCCGCTGCGTCATCGCGCCATCGGCGCAGGCCATCATCGCGACTCCGCCTTCCTGGCGGCAGGTGACGAGGTCGATGGCGTCCTGCTGGCCCAGTGCGTCGAGCACCTGGAGGAAGCTTTCGCCGGGAACGGTAAAGATCCGCTCGCACCCCTGTTCGATCAGGCAGTTAACGAGCAGCTTGGCGGCGGCGGGAGTGGGGCGTGTGGTCATGGCCTCGGCGGTTAGCGGCGCGCGAGGCCGGGCGCAATCCGGGCCACACGAGTTCCCACTTATCCCCACGATAGAGAGGGGTTGTCCCGAACTGGGGCAGGGCTGATTTGCGCGGAAACCGATAGTTAAAAAAGCGTTAAGCCTCACATCATGAGACGCGCACTTGTCCTCTCCAACGAAGCCGCCCGCCACTGGATGCGGGCCAGCTTGCCGACCCGCCGCCGCATGTTCGCGGATACGCCGCAAGGCGCGCTGGTTGACTGGAAGTTGACAGCAAACGACGTGCGCGGCGTGGCAACGACTTATTTTGCGACCGTCGCCGCGGTTCTGGCCTTTATCATCTGATCGCAGACAAGGGCTAAAAGCCCTACTCCAGGTGCATTCCGGAAGCGCGCTCGGCTTCGAGCAGGCGCTTGCCTAGCCATGCCGACACGAGGCACATGGCCGCGCTGATCAGGACCTGTTCCACAATAGGTACTCCGGCCGCGCTCATCGCCATGGCGAGGAGCGAGCCGGCCACCATCGCGCCCGAATTGACGATATTATTTGCCGCAATCGTGCGCGAGGCCTTGTCGGGCGCTACGCGGGTGGTGAGGAAGGCGTAGAGCGGCACGACGAACATGCCGCCCGCCACCGCGATACCCAAAAGACACAGCAGGATCACCGAGGCCATCGGCCAGGCGAGGAAACCAGCGACGTCGAGCAGCTGGTCTGGCTTGTCCGCCTGCCACAGTTTGCACACGGCATAGAAGGCGACCACGAAGGCGCCCATCGCGATCACCGATTGCGGGGCGTAGCGCGCCGAGACCTTGCCCTTCAGCAGCGCGCCTACCGCGACCGAGCCGATCGCGACCCCGACCGAGAAGACCACGAGGAAAATGCTGGCCACCTCCTTGCTCGCCATGATTACGTTTTTGGCGAGCGGCGGGAACTGGATGAACAGCACTGCGCCGATGGTCCAGAAAAAGCTGATGGCGAGGATGGCGTAGAAGACTTCGGCCTGGTGCATCGTGTCGCGCACCAGCTTCACCGAGGCGCGCAGGATATGCCAATCGAGCTTTTCCACCGCGCCCTGCGGTGGGGCGTCGGGCACTTGCCGGGAGACAAGAAAGCCCACGATGGACGTCAGGATGATACCAACGGCAGCCACCTCGACCGGGATCCAGCCGGCAAGGATAGTGCCAGCGAGAATGGCGATATAGGTGCCCGCCTCGACGAGTCCGGTGCCCGCGAGCACTTCCTCCTTGCGCAAATGCTGTGGCAGGATCGCGTATTTGATGGGGCCGAGAAAGGTCGACTGGATGCCTGTCATGAACAGCGCCAGCAGCATTAGGAGAACCGGTACGCTGGTTTCGATGCCCAGTAGAGTCACCGGCATTTCGTACCCCCGCCATGCGAGGAAGAGACCGCTCGCCCCGATCAGCATGAGCAGGATCTCGAAGGCTTTAACACGTCGAATGATCGCTGCCTTGTCGCGCATGTCGGCCAGTTGGCCCGCCAGCGCCGAGAGGACGAAGAAAGGCAGGATGAACAAGCCCGATGCCACGGCGGAGAATATCCCCTCCGCCTCTTCCGAATTGTAGATCTGGTAGACGACGAACAGGACCATCGCGGTCTTGTAGAGATTGTCGTTGAAGGCATTGAAAAGCTGCGTGACGAAAAGCGGCAGGAACCGCCGCGTGCGCAGGAGATGCGTACTTGTGAACATGACCCCCCGGGAGGAAACCTTCCGTATAGGAACCCTTGGTAGAGACATCGCGGCGGCGGACAACCCCGCTTGATATCTTTTGCGGCAGGGCGAATGCCGTTAGGGGAGCATTCCAGATGCTGAATTTGCCCAACATCCTGACCCTGTCGCGCATCGTCGCGATACCGCTCCTAGCCTTCCTGCTGTGGTGGCCGGGCTGGGAGGCGGGCTATCTGATGGCGTTCGGTCTCTACTCGTTGATGGGTATTACCGACTATTTCGACGGCTACCTTGCGCGCACGAGCGGGGCCGTCTCGAAGCTCGGCATCTTCCTCGATCCCATCGCCGACAAGATCATGGTGGCGGCGGTTATTCTGGTACTCGCGGCACAGGGCGTGCTGACGGGGCCCTATGTGGGGGATGCCCATGTCATCGCAGGGCTCATCATCCTCGTGCGCGAAATCGCCGTTTCGGGCCTGCGCGAATTCCTCGGCGGCCTGCAGGTCTCGGTACCGGTCAGCCGGCTCGCGAAATGGAAGACGACCTTCCAGCTGCTCGCGCTCGGATCGCTGATCCTGGGGCAGGGCCTGCCGGACTGGCACGTGATGCTTGGCCCGATCGAGGCCAATGTCCCGCACACCGTCGGCCTCGTCACCCTATGGGCGGCCGCTGTGATGACGGTGATTACCGGGTGGGACTATCTGCGCGTGGGTCTCAAACACATGGATTGAGGCGCTCACCGCCGCATTAATGCGACGAAACGGTGTGCCGGATAGATGCAACGCCCGTTGCATGGTGAACTTTTTCTCAACCGTTCTCGTTCATACCATACGATATGAGCGCAACACTCCACATGCTTCTCGCCGCCCTGCTCAAGTTCGGAGCGGCCGCCATGATCTTCAACGAGGTTCGCGGGTTGGTTCTCGCAGCGCCCGTCCTGTACGGGATGTACACCTCGGGTGGTTCGGCCATGGCAATCTGGCTCGGTATCTGCGCACTCGGCGGGATTGCGCTCAGCGTGATCGTGCCGCTCTTCGCCTACAAAAAACTCGACAAGTTCGTGAAGAGCAAGGCGCCGGCGCAGCCCAAAGCCGCCTAACCGGCGCGCAATTCCTCCGCCAGCAATTCGAAATCGTCCCGGCGCGGTGAATTCTTGCGCCAGATGAGCGCGATCTCGCGGCTCGCCTGTTTCGACGTGAGCGGGCGCGCGACGACGTCCGTCCCCTGCAAGATCCCCGCTTCCACGGCCATCTCGGGCAGCATGGTGAGCCCGAGCCCGTTGTCCACCATTTGCACCAGCGTGTGCAGGCTGGTGCCGATCATGGTGGTCGAACCGCGCAGTTCGGGGCGGTTGCAGGCTGCCAGCGCGTGGTCTTTCAGGCAATGGCCGTCTTCCAGCAACAGCAGGCGCCCGTCGTCGATCATGTCGGCGGAAACCGTCTCGGGCGGATCGCGCGGATCGTCCTTGGGAAAGGCAACATAGATCGGATCGTCGGCGATATGCACCTTGTCGACCTCGCCGGTCGCAAAGGGCAGGGCGAGGAGGACGCAGTCCACCCGGCCATGCTGAAGCGATTCGACCGCGTCGTGGCTGGTCTCCTCGCGAAGGAACAGCTCGAGATCGGGCCGCTCCTTGCGCAGGCGCGGCAGGAAGCGCGGCAGCATGAAGGGCGCGATGGTGGGGATGACACTCATGCGCAGCTGGCCCGCCAGCGGTTTGCCCGCCGCCTGCACGAGATCGGCCAGTTCCTCGGTCTCGCGCAGCACGCGATGCGCCTTCTCGACCACCTGGTTGCCAAGGGCCGTAAAGCGAACCACGCGGCGGCTGCGCTCGACCAGTGTCACGCCAAGCAGCGATTCAAGCTCGCGAATGCCCGCCGACAGCGTCGACTGCGATACGAAACTGGCGTCCGCCGCGCGGCCGAAATGTCCATGCTCGTGCAACGCGACGAGGTATTGGAGCTGCTTGAGGGTGGGCAGGTAAGTGCTCACTCCGCTTCGACCTCGTCGCCCGTGATCACCTCGTCCTGCGCCGCCTCGATCATGCCCGCGTGGACATCGTCGACATGGGTCATCAGCAGACGGCCATCCTTGACCGCGAAGGCAAGGCGGCCCTCGACCAGTTCGAGTGCGTCTTTGCCGAACACCTCGTAACGCCATCCCTGCAGGATCGGCAGCTTGCGTACGCCCGCCGCCAAAGCTTCCATTTCGTCCGCGCGGGTCAGCAGGCGGGAGGCCACGTCGATCTCGCGGGCACGGATCTTGAGGAGAAGCTTGAGCAGATCAGCGACCAGCGCGCCTTCCTTGCCCAGCGGCGCACCGCGCTTGGGCTTTTCGGGCATCTCGTCCTTGGGCAGCGGCTCGGCCTTTTCGATGACCTTCATCAGCCGCTTGCCGATGTCGTTGTCCTTCCAGGCGTTCGACAGGCCGCGCACCTTAATCAGGTCGCTCTGCTTCTTGGGCGGGTGGCTGGCGATATCGGCCAGCGTTTCGTCGCGCATAATGCGGCCGCGCGGAATATCCTTGTGCTGCGCTTCGCTCTCGCGCCATGCAGCGAGCGCCTTGAGGCGGCCGAGTACGGTGGGATTGCGCCCCGGCGAACGTATGCGCTTCCACGCCAGATCGGCGTTGTTGGCGTAATTCGCCGGATCGGCCAGCTTGTCCATTTCGGCGTCCAGCCAGACGCCGCGCCCGGTCTTGATCAGCTTCTTGAGGATCATCGGGAAGATCTTGGACAGGTGCGTCACGTCGCCAATCGCGTATTCGATCTGGCGATCGGTCAGCGGGCGGCGGCCCCAGTCGGTGAAGCGCGCGCCCTTGTCGACCGTGATCCCCATCCAGCTTTCGACGAGGTTGGCATAGCCGATCTGCTCGTTCTGGCTGATCGCCATCATGGCGATCTGCGTGTCGAAAATGGGATGCGGCGTCTTGCCGGTGAAGTTGTAGACGATCTCGACGTCCTGCCCGCCGGCGTGGAAGACCTTCAGGACCTCCTCGTTGTCGCACAAAAGGTCCCACAGAGGCTGGAGGTCGATCCCGTCGGCCAGCGGATCGATCGCCGCGGCCTCTTCCTCGTTGGCGATCTGCACCAGGCACAGTTCCGGCCAATAGGTGTTTTCGCGCATGAATTCGGTGTCGACAGTGACGAAGTCGCTCTTCGCCAGTCGCTCGCACATGGCGGCGAGGGTGTCGGTATCGGTAATCAGGTCGTGTATTTTCATCATGTCTTTTCTTGTCTCGAGCGGAGTGCCGCTCCCGCACCGGTGGCAGCTTTTGTCCAAGTCTTGACAAAAACCCACAGGTGCCCTGTTAGCGCGCGCGATTCCAAGTTAAGGAGCCGCGACGCCCCGCGCCCTTAGCGCCATACATCCCAAATTGGAAAGAATTCCAGATGCACGCCTATCGTACCCACACCTGCGCCCAGCTGACGAAGGACAATGTCGGCGAAACCGTTCGCCTATCGGGTTGGGTGCACAACAAGCGCGACCACGGTGGCGTTCTCTTCGTCGACCTGCGCGATCACTATGGCATCACGCAGATTGTTGCGGACAGCGACAGCCGCGCGTTGCCGGTGCTGGAAAAGCTCAAGCTGGAATCGGTCGTCACCATCGACGGCACGGTGAAGGCACGCGACGAAGTGGCGGTGAATAAGAACCTGCCCACTGGCGAGATCGAGGTTTTCGCCCGCGAGATCGAGATCCAGAGCCGCGCGGAAGACCTGCCGCTGATCGTCAACCAGGCGGAAGACTATCCGGAAGAGACGCGTCTCAAGTACCGCTTCGTCGATCTGCGCCGCGAGCGTGTTCACAAGAACATTATGCTGCGCAACCGTGTGATCACGTCGCTGCGCCGCCGAATGACCGACCAGGGCTTCAGCGAGTTCCAGACCCCGATCCTCGGTGCGTCCTCGCCCGAAGGAGCGCGCGACTACCTCGTGCCCAGCCGCTTGCACCCGGGCCGCTTCTACGCGCTTCCGCAGGCGCCGCAGATGTTCAAGCAGCTGCTGATGGTCGCCGGTTTCGACCGCTACTTCCAGATTGCGCCCTGTTTCCGCGACGAAGACCTGCGCGCAGACCGCAGCCCCGAATTCTACCAGCTCGACTTCGAGATGAGCTTCGTGACGCAGGAAGATGTATTCCAGGCGATCGAACCCGTGCTCGCCGGCGTGTTCGAGGAATTTGCGGACGGCAAGACTGTGACGCCGGCCGGTGAATTCCCGCGCATCCCCTATGCGGAATCGATGCTGAAATACGGCACCGACAAGCCCGATCTTCGCAACCCGCTGATCATCAGCGACGTCACCGACCACTTCACCACTTCGGGCTTCGGTCTGTTCGAGAAGATCGTCGGCACCGGCGGCCGCGTGCGCGTGGTCCCGGCTCCGAACACGCATGAGAAGAGCCGCAAGTTCTTCGACGAGATGAACGACTGGGCGCGCCGCGAAGGTTTTGCAGGCCTCGGCTATGTCACCCGCAAGGGCGGCGAATTCGGCGGCCCGATTGCCAAGAACCACGGCACCGAAGGCATGGAAAAGCTCTACGCCGAACTCGGCCTTGGCGAAAACGACGGCCTGTTCTTTGCCGCTGGCAAGGAAAAGGACGCCGCCAAGCTCGCAGGGGCCGCGCGCACCCGCGTGGCCGAGGAGCTGGGCCTGATCGAGGAAGGATGCTTCAAGTTCTGCTGGATCGTCGACTTCCCGATGTTCGAATACGACGAGGACGCCAAGAGGGTCGACTTCAGCCACAACCCCTTCTCCATGCCGCAGGGCGAGATGGAGGCGCTGGAAACGAAGGACCCGCTCGATATTCTAGCCTGGCAGTACGACATCGTCTGCAACGGCTACGAACTGTCCTCGGGCGCCATCCGTAACCACCGCCCGGACATCATGTACAAGGCGTTCGAAATCGCCGGTTACTCGCAGGCCGACGTTGATGCGAACTTCTCCGGCATGATTGAAGCCTTCAAGTTGGGCGCACCGCCGCACGGCGGCTCGGCTCCGGGCATCGACCGCATCGTGATGCTGCTGGCCGACGAACCTAACATCCGCGAAGTGATCGCTTTCCCGCTCAACCAGAAGGCGCAGGACATGATGATGGGCGCGCCTAGCGTGGTCGCCCCCAGCCAACTGCGCGATGTGCACATCCGCCTCGGCGGTGCGGCACTGGAAGCTCAGAAGGGAGCCAGCGGTGCGGAAAAGACCGATATGAATTCCGAAGCCGCGAAGCGCGACGCTCCGCCGGAGGGCTAATACGGGGGCCCGTCAGTTTATTTACGCAAAAAGGGCGCGGAGACTGATCTCCGCGCCCTTAATATACGACTGCTCGCTGGATCAGTCGTACTGCTGTGCGATCATGTCGCCAAAGCGTTCGCCTTCGCAGATTTCGTTATAGGCCTGCTCGACCACGGCGCGTTCCTGCGCTTCGAGCTGGTTGCCTTCGAGCGCTTCTTCGAACTTGCCTTTGATGTAGTCTTCGCCTTCTTCGACGCGCTCGGCAGCGGCTTCGTCGTCGCTTTCAAAAGCGGAGGAGATGCTCTGCCACATCTGGTGCGCTTCGCCGGTCATCGAACCCGTGGTAACGAGTCCATCGCCCTGGCGTTCGAGTTCGGCGTTCATCTGGCGCAGCGTGCTTTCGCGCTGGTTGCAACGCTGCTGCAGCGCCTGCTTCAATTGCGGGCTGTCAGCTTTTTCGCCGGCCTGACGGTAGCCTTCGACCGAATCGAAAGTGGTGTCGGTGAGGCTCTTGAATACGGTGGTAGCCATGATTTTGCTTCCCTTTTCAAAATGGCAACTGCCCAAGCAACGAGCAAAACCGACAATGGGTTCGAATGACCGGACGAGTTGCCCTTGCGCTGCGCCGCGCCGTTCATTAGGGCGTGACGCAACGTAATAACCCCCAAGATGAGAGGGAATATAAATGAGCGATACTGCCGACCGCGTGCAGAAGATTGTCGTCGAGCATCTCGGCGTCGAAGCAGACAAGGTCACCCAGGAAGCCAGCTTCATCGATGACCTGGGCGCAGACAGCCTCGACATCGTCGAGCTCGTGATGGCCTTCGAAGAAGAATTCGGCGTGGAAATCCCCGACGATGCGGCTGAGAAGATCACCACCGTCGGCGACGCGACTAAGTACATTGAAGAGCATAAGGGCTAAGCGCCAAGGCTTCTCAACACCCGCGTGATGTGCGGGACCGGACAGGCCCGACCCTGACGATGGGCCGGGCCTGTTGTCTTTTTTGCGGAGAATTTCATGCGTCGTGTGGTCGTAACCGGACTTGGCCTCGTCACCCCTCTGGGCGGAGACGTCGAAACCTCGTGGAGCAACCTGATTGCCGGGAAGAGCGGGGCGGGGCAGATCACCCGTTTCGACACCGAAGGCCACAAGGCGACCATCGCCTGCGAAGTGAAGCCCAAGGACCACGAGTACGGCTTCGACCCTGATAAGCGCGTCGATCACAAGGTTCAGCGCCAGGTCGACCCCTTCATCGTCTACGGTATCGATGCCGCGGGTCAGGCGCTGGAAGACGCTGGCCTTATCGAAATGGACAATGCGACCAAGCAGCGCGCCGGCGTTTCGATCGGGTCGGGCATCGGCGGCCTGCCGGGCATCGAGAGCGAATCGATCGTCCTCCATGATCGCGGCCCCGGCCGTGTCAGCCCGCACTTCGTCCACGGACGCCTGATCAATCTCATCAGCGGTCAGGTCTCGATCAAATACGGCCTCATGGGCCCGAACCACGCCGTCGTTACCGCTTGTTCAACCGGTGCGCACTCGATCGGCGATGCCGCACGCATGATCGCGCTCGACGATGCCGACATCATGCTGGCGGGCGGCGCGGAAAGCACTGTGAACCCGCTTGGCGTCGCTGGTTTCGCGCAGGCGCGCGCGCTCAACACGAGCATGAACGACCGGCCCGAAAAGGCGAGCCGCCCCTACGACAAGAATCGTGACGGCTTCGTCATGGGCGAGGGCGCAGGCGTGGTGGTGCTGGAAGAATACGAACATGCCAAGGCGCGCGGCGCCAAAATCTATGCCGAAGTGGTCGGCTATGGCCTGTCGGGCGATGCGTATCACGTCACCGCGCCGCACCCCGAAGGCAAGGGCGCGGAACTGGCGATGCGCATGGCGTTGAAGAGGTCTGGCCTCGAACCCTGCGATATCGACTACGTCAACGCGCATGGCACCTCGACCATGGCCGACACGATCGAACTGGGCGCGGTCAAGCGCGTGCTGGGTGACGATCTGTGCGGCGCTTCGATGAGCAGCACCAAGTCCGCCATCGGCCACCTTCTTGGCGGCGCGGGCGCGGTGGAAGCGATCTTTTGCATCCTCGCGATCCGCGACCAGATCGTACCGCCCACGCTCAACCTCGACGATCCGGACGAGGGCACCGAGGGGGTCGATCTCGTCCCGCACACGGCGAAGAAGCGCGAAGTACGCGCCGCCCTCAACAACAGCTTCGGCTTCGGCGGCACCAACGCCTCGCTGATCGTCAAGAAGGTCGACTAGGGTGAAGAAGCTCGGCCTCGTGCTTGGGGCCGCAGTCCTTGTGGGACTGGCCGTCCTGATATGGTTCGCCAGCGGCTGGTACGGTTCGGCCGATGTCGAGGAAGACACGAGCTTCATCGTGCCGCAGGGCGCGACGCTGACGGCCGTGGCGCGCCAACTCGACGAGGAGGGGCTAATCGATTCGTCGAGCAGCTTCCTCCTGCGCGCGAAGATCCTCGGTTCTGGCGATCCGATCCAGGCGGGCGAGTTCTTGATCGAGGCCGGGGCCAGTCCTTCGCAAATCTTGGACACCTTCCAGAACGGGCAGGCGATCCGCCGCTTCGTGTCGATACCCGAGGGTCTGCCTTCGATCCTCGTCTGGGAACGGCTGATGGCGGAAGACCTGCTGACCGGTGAGGTCGAGGTGCCCGAGGAAGGCTCGGTCCTGCCCGATACCTATGCTTTCGAACGCGGCGAATCGCGCGCCGAAGTGCTCGCGCGGATGCAGGCGGCAATGGATAGCTATCTCGCGCAGGCGTGGAGAAAGCGGACCGGCAGGGCGGTGGTTAAATCGCCGGAGGAAGCGCTTATCCTCGCCTCGATCGTCGAGAAGGAAACCGCCCAGGCGGACGAGCGCCCGATGGTGGCGGGTGCGCTGTCGAATCGCGTGCGGATCGGGATGATGCTGGGCGCGGACGCGACGACGATCTATCCCATCACCAAGGGCAAGCCCCTGGGTCGCCGTATCCGCGTGTCAGAGTTGCGCGACCGCAACCCTTACAACACCCGCGCCGTGGCCGGCCTGCCGCCGGGCCCGATCACCAATCCAGGACGCGAGAGCATCGCTGCGGTCCTCGATCCGGCCGAAACCAAGGCGCTCTATTACGTGGCTGACGGAACGGGCGGCCACGTCTTTGCCGAGACGCTGGAAGAGCATAATCGCAACGCCGCGAACTGGCGCAAGCTTCGCCGCGAACGCGGGGAAATGTGAGCCTGAATGTGAGCGGCGAGGGCGCGCCACTGATCCTCGCGGCGGAACTTCCGCCCGAATTGCATCGCCGGTACACCGACCTTCGCACGCAGCATTTCCCGCCCGAACGCAATTATCTCGAGGCGCATGTCACGCTTTTCCACGCCATCCCCGCGCAATGCGAGGAGGAGGTGCGGCGCTATCTTGCGCGTCTGGCGGGCGAGGTGGCGCCCGTCAGCGGGCAGGTGGAAGACCTGATGGCGCTCGGCGGGGGGACGGCGATCCGTTTGGCGAGCCCCGACTTGCTGGCCTTGCGCGACGAGATTGCCGAGCATTTCCGCGGCATGCTGACCGCCCAGGACCAGCACAGGCCGCGATTGCACGTCACGATCCAGAACAAGGTTACCTCCAAGGTCGCCAAGGCCCTGCAGGCCGAACTTTCTGGCACGATAGAGCCGCGCGCATTCCACTTTCCGGGCCTCGCGCTGCACGCCTATCGCGGCGGTCCGTGGGAATTCCTGCGCCGCTTTGCATTTCGCGGGAAATGATTGTTGACCGGGGCGCAAGCGCGCCCTAAATGCGCCGCCTGCCGAGCGGGCTGCCAGTCTGGCCAATTGCCCGCCGACACGGCCTTTCGGGGCGGAGTAGCTCAGGTGGTTAGAGCAGCGGAATCATAATCCGCGTGTCGGGGGTTCGAGTCCCTCCTCCGCTACCATAGTCGAATCCGTATGGGTTCGCATGCTTCCGTATCATTCAAAAAAACAAATTTATCTCAACGGGTTGCGCGTGATTCGCGTCCGCTTGCTTCCGCATGGGTCCGCATGAAGCCGGATTTGGTCTGGGGGTATTTTGGGGGTACTTTCGTAGAGAAGGAAAAGGAGTGATACCCCCGATGCCGTTGACTGAAATGAAGATCAAAAAGGCGAATCCTGCTGAGAGGAACTACAAGCTGGCAGACGGGGAAGGGTTGTTTGTGCTCGTGAAAGCCAACGGCTCAAAACTGTGGCAAATGAAGTACCGGTACCGGGGCAAGGAAAAGCTCTTGTCATTTGGCGCTTATCCCAAGGTCGGGATTTCCGCGGCAAGAGAGCTGAAGAAGATCGCCAAGGGCGCGCTTGCCGAAGGTAAGGACCCGATGGTGCACAAGCCTGGTCGTGACTACTCAGCTGAGAAGACCTTCAGGGTCGTGGCGACACACTGGCACAGCAACCGACTAGACAGCATAAAACCAGCCCACGCCAAGCGGGTTTGGTCCCGTCTGGAGCGCGACGTACTTCCTGTGCTGGGCGATCTCCTGCTGACTGAAATTACTCCTCCCATCGTTCTCGGTGTCATAAAGAAGATTGAGGAACGAGGGGCTCTCGACATCAGCGCGCCGCGCCAAGCAGTGCATCGGTCAAGTGTTTCAGTTTGCTATCGCAAGCGGACTTTGTGAGCTTGATCCGACTGCTAATCTCGGGGGTGCTCTAAAGCCCAAGCCGCGCGTAAAGCACATGGCGAAGGTCCTAACCAGCGAGTTGCCTGAACTATTGCGTAAGATCGAAGGGTACAGGAATGAAGTTGGCCGACGCTCGGACGTTACAAAGGCGGCGCTTTCCTTTGCCTTTCTAACCTGGGTGCGCACCTCAGAGCTTCGCTTTGCAGAGAAAAACGAGTTCGAAGGCCTCGACGGACCAACGCCGGTCTGGAGGATTCCGAAGGAAAGGATGAAGATGGAGAGGGAGCATCTCGTTCCGCTTTCTTCGCAGGCCGCGTCCATTGTGAAAGTGATGATCGCACGTCCGGACTGTAATTACATCTTCCCCGGCACCAAGCGTAACAAGCCCATATCCGAGAACACGATGATCTATGGGCTATATCGGTTGGGATACCATTCCCGTCAAACGGTGCATGGATTTCGGAGCCTCGCCAGCACTTGGGCCGATGAGCAACTGGTCCCGCTTCCGGGGGCGTCCACCTGGATGCGCAAATACGACAAGGATTGGGTCGAGATGCAGCTAGCTCACAGTGATGATGACGAAGTGCGAGATGCCTATAATTCTGCCGATTATCTCGTTCCTCGAAGAGGCATGATGCAGGATTGGGCTGATTATCTCGATCGGTGTCGAGGTGGGGAAGGGACGCTGCGCCTGGTTGATGCCGCGTAGCCGAGCTTGGCTATGACAGCCTTGCGCCCCTTTCCGGACATTCGAGGAGGCTTGCTATTTTCCTGAAAGCAGACCGTCCACTTATCCTGCGAAGTGTCATCAGCCAAAGTTGAAATAGGGTGTTTCCGAGCGTTCAGCATTAATACACCCAAACCTTATCGATCGCTCGCGCGATGAAGATCTGCCTTTTGTGACGCATGGAACGCGTTGCAAGTCCCGCCCACCTGTCGCCAAGGCATATTGTTGTCGCTCGGCGCTTACCTTATCTTCCCGCCAATGAAATGGGACGATCTCCGTTTTGTCCTGGCGATTGCGCGGGCAGGGTCGCTTACCAAAGCGGCTGCGCGGCTGCGCGTGGACCAAAGTACCGTTGGTCGCCACCTGAGCGCAATCGAAGCTGCTATCGGTGATCCGCTGTTCCATCGCGACAAATCAGGCTTTGTGCCAACTGAAATCGGTGACACTGTAATTGCCGAGGTCGAGGAGATGGAGCGCGCGGTTGACAGGCTCCGCGATAGCACGGCGCAGGGGCGAAGCGGATTATCCGGGAAGGTGCGCATTGCAACCATGCCCTGGATACTGGAGCATGCACTCGCCCCCCGGCTCGCCAGCTTTTGGGCCGATCATCCCGCCATCGAGATCCAGGGTTTCGCTGATTTGCATGAGCGTCTTTCGAGCCGGAGGGAAACGGAGCTCTCGCTGCGCTTCGAGTTGCCTAGGCACACCGAAGAATATGAAGCGCCTGTCGCCAATATCCCGTTTTCTGTCTACGCAGCTGCTACCGCCGATCCCGCAGAGCTGCCCTGGGCGGGTTCGCTTGTATTGCTGGACAAGTTCGCCCCGCAGACCTGGCTCGACCGCCGCCTCGAGCAGACAGGGGAAACCGCGATCTTTCGCGCAGATGACGCTGGGATCATATCGTCTGTCGTACGTTCGGGGAAAGCGAAGGCGCTGCTGCCCGATATGTTGGGCTGCTCCGATCCAAAGCTGGTTAAATGCGAAGGCTATGGTCCCGGACTCGTGCGCACACTCAAGCTGCAAGTGCATCCTGATGTGGCTGAACTGGCGCGCGTGAAAGCGGTGATCGGCTGGATCGAAGAGGTCTTCAGAACGCACTGCTGAATGCACCGCCATGCAACTGTGCAAAACCAATATGCAGCATTGTGCGTTGACCGCGACAGAACGTTTTTATTAACCTCGTCAGACAAACAGCATAACAGATTAACCGGTCGCATGCCGCTAGCAATTGCCGTTCCGAGTTTCGGAATCGCCATGCAACTCCCGTTCGCCCGGAGGAAGCCATGAAGACCTTCGCATACACCTTTCTCGGTTGTATTCTCATTTCCGTAACACCGTCGCCTGCATCGGCCCAACTCTTCAAGAAGCTGCAGGAAAAGATCGAAAAGAAGCTCGAAACCAAGGCCGAGAAGACAGTGGATGAGGCGCTCGATTTGGAAACGAATGCCTCATCCGAGATATCGAATGTGCCGGACGCCCAAACTGGGACAAGTTCTGAGAGCCTTCCCCCAGCCCCGTCTGCTTCAGGTTATGCGCCGACGCACAAATACTATATCCATAACACAACTTATCGAGCGTTCTTCTCTAATATAGCGAAGGCCGACGCTCTTTATTCTTTGTGCACGATGTCCCGCGATGCATCGCTCCGGCTGGCGGTTTCCGAAACGCTGGCAGCAAGCGAAGCCCATGACAGGAAATATGGCGACACACGCCTCGATGCGAGCATGGCTGAGTACGACAATTTGTTCCAGAAAGCGATGGAGAAGTGGCAACGCTACAAAGCGAGTCCCTGCGACCCGGCCAACTTTCGGCGGAGAATGGCCGGAGAAGGCAATTTCAAGCACAACCAGATCTATCACACCAGATTTCGGGTGGATTAGAGCCAATGCTACGGTCGAGCACCTTCCTAAAGGCCATTCGAACCGCTTGCATCCAAGATGCAACAAGATGCGGAATGCGGAACTCAACATTATTTCGATTGCGTCCGGCGCGAGGTCTCTTTGAGGGGATTGGAAAGGTTTGATGATGAGAATGCCGGCAATCAGCCTAATCGTTGCATTGGCGACCAGTTTGCCTGTTCAGTCTGCGCACGCTCAAATGCAGAGTGCTGTACGAGTTGACAGCGGGGCTTCGGCCCATGCTTCTCAGGAGAATGCGATGCCGGGAGCGATTTGCGATGACATCGTGTTGCGCGTCTATGCGGATCGTGGCCTTGACCCTGCCGAACGCGAGGCGGTTGAACGTTCTTGCAAGGGCACTGAGGCTGGAGGCTACGATTACTATCGGGCTGTCGGCATTTATTATTCTCGCGATACAGATTCGAGGATGACGGGCGAGAAAGCCGAACAGTTGCATGATGCCGCCGCGTTCTTTCACAGCGCAACTATCAAGGGCTTCGGCGATCCTCTGCTGATTAAGGGCGGTTTCTATCAACTTTTTGACCAATACTTCGGTCCTCCCAGCCCCGCAAAGGCGGCGCAATTCGCAAAGTATTCGGGTAACCCTACCTCGGCTGCGGCCAAACAGGCATTCAGTGCTGCCCAAGGTTGGGATGCGGATGCCATGTTTGCCTATGCAATACGCATGCATCGCGGCGAAGGTGTTACGCGGAGTGAAGAAGCGGTCAATTTTTGGCTGAAGGAGGCGGCGCACAAGCGCCACGCCAAAGCGCAGGCGGCATACGCGTGGCGTGTGTATCGCGGCATAGCGATGGAACAGAGCCACAAAAAAGCGCATTACTGGGCCGACTTGTCCGCCAAGCAGGGCGATCCCGGAGGTTATCTGATGCGCGGCCTGCTGGCTTGGCCACATAGCTCTCCGAAGCTGTTTCTCCAGATGCTGGCCTCGAATGGTCTGGCAGGTGTGTTCAACTTCAGCGATGCGATGGCAGATCTTGACCGGGCCGAAGTAGCATGCAGGTCCGAGCCTTTCGCATCCGACCCGGGCTATGAAGGGATATGCGCTCAAGTCCCCCTCGCCCGATCCGAAGTCGTGCGAAGCTTGCAGTCGGCTGGGAATCCGAGCGACGAGGATTATCGTCGGCAGAGCCAGGGCATCATCGATGACTACAATGCCAACGAACAGCGCATCGCTGACAATATCAACAATGCGTACGCTGTCGGCTTGATACGATAGTCATCCCTGGATGCAGGAGGATGGATATGGGATTCGTCCAAGAAACGTGCAGTAAGTGCAGCGGAACCGGCTTGGCTTGGGGCGGGGGAACATGCCCGTATTGCAACGGGTTCTGTTTTGAAACCGTACACAAAAATGATCCGGTCGGACCCGTTGCGGGAGGAGGTGGCAGTTCGGCTTCCGGTTTTGGTATCCTCATCTTCGGCTCGCTCGCTGTGGCGTTTGCTATGACTGCCGGCCTCGAAGGCCCGCTCGCAGCGTTGGTAGTTGGGTTCGGGTTGTTGCTTGCCGGTGTGGGCACGTTGATCTTGATGCTAAGAGGCATAGGAACCTTTTTCCGCTCCAAACTTTGCAAAATGTTCATTCTCGCAGGCTTGGCCTTCTTGCTCATTAAGATGCTGTCTTCGGCATAACCCGCTCCATTGCTGTAATGATGAGGGGACTACCCCGTGCTGTTCGTTTGTCCAGATTGCCGTGAGCCTATTTCCGACAAGGCTGACGCTTGCCCGAATTGCGGGAGGCCGGCCGACGATAGAACATTCGTCGAGCCTTACTTCGGGCCAGGAATTCCAAGAAACGACGGCTTCTATGTCGAGAGCAAGCCCGTCTCTGAGTTGATCTCGGCGCTCAAAAAAGACGGCTCATTTGTCATACGCGTTCTGAGCTTTAAGGGCTCTCACCCCACTATCAACTGGGACGATCTAGCTCCAACAGACATCCCGGCGGAAATGTATGAGGTTAGTTACAAAGACCTTTCCATCGTTTCGACCTATCGCGAAGACGGCGATTTTGCTCTTGGCGGAGAGCTACAGAACGAGACGAGCTTGCCATGGTCTATCGCCGATCACACGATCTGTTGTGCCACTGAGAATGGTTTCAAATTATCGCTCAAAGTCGATCAATGGGGGTCGTTGAGAGACCTGGAATCAGAAACCGTCTATCGGTTTTTGTTCACGCCTCTAGGTACTTGCTAAATAGCTAGCGGCTCAAGAAACCTATAACTCGTCACGAACCGAATGGGCGAACTCCTGTCTTCCGCAAGATTTACACTTGTAGGCATCGCTGCCCCTGAGGGCTTGAAGAGCGATTCCGCCAGACAGAAATAGCCCTAAAATCATTACGATCAATTTGCCACCCTGCTGCTCAATAGTCGCTACAACAAAGAATGTAATCAATAGCCCCGCAACGGCTATAAGCAGGTTTGCGCCCCTGAACTTCTTTGTAACTATGTAGTCGTTGCCTCCACATCCAGCACATTGCCAGCCGTTTTGAGGCAACCCCTTCATGGGCAGCGCATCGGAAGCGTTAGTTTGGGAAGCAGCGCCATTTCGGACCGTTGGCCTCCCAACAGGCGCACCGCATTTGACGCAGGACGGCGCGCGCTCCGAGATTTTGGCTCCGCACTCAGAACATTGGACCAATGCCACGTCTCTCTCCAAACGTACTGATTTGGGAAAAATTATCATAAAAACAAAATTGAGCCAAGCTTCGCGGGCACGGTCGAACTCTGTTCTGGTAAGCGGCGAATTCTGTAATGTGCGACGCAAATTGAAACTAACCGCAGTCAACATGAATATCTATTCGGTCGAAAGTCATTGCTACGATCAAGCTTCATCAGCGCTTCAGGAACAACAGATTGGCCCGGTATTTACCTTTTTTCCGGCCATCCATAGAATTCTGAATCTTTGAGCTTGCGCTAGATCAGTGTGACAAATGCTTCGCCTTGTGAGGGAGAATTGGGTTCGCATTTCCATTGCTCGTACGAGCGGTTCACTCCGCCCCATCACGGTCACAAGCAATCACCCACTTTACCTGGGTGGGCCGCCAAAAACCGTCAGTCCGCTAGCGGCCCCAAATCGGCCAATCAGCAGTGCGCCCTCTTTGCGGACGTTCACGCTCTCACGCTAATACCTAGAAACGGACTCGCAGCTACTTTCCGGTAATGGCCGAGGACACCCCGCTCTGAGCAACCCAACTCCACATTGCTTGCGACGTTATGCTGCACGAAACCGCGTTCCTGTGCCACGGTGACAATCGAGTGGAGCGTGGTGAGGCAATTCTTAGCCATCGCTTGCTTACTTTCACGCAGTAGCGCCTCGAGAAAATCTCGAAGATGGACTGCGCTCAGTTCGGTGAGCAGCAAACGACCGATCTTCTGTCACGCCCTAGCGCGCAGACCAACCTGACTAAGAGATATTCTAGCGAGCTCTCAGCCAGTTTGAAGGCTCTTGCCCATCTGTAACTGGAACGGCATCGGCTTTCCCAAGAGGAAGCCCTGACCGACCTCGCAGCCGAGGTCCCTCAGCATACTCAACTGGCTCACGTCCTCGATACCTTCTGCGGTTACACTCATTCCCATTCCATGAGCCAAATCGCTGATAGCGCGAACAATCCGGCGGCAATCATCGCTTTCACGCAGTTCGGCGACGAAGCTTCGGTCGATCTTGATCGTGTTAAACGGGAAACGGCGGAGGTAGCCAAAGCTAGAATAACCCGTGCCGAAGTCGTCAAGCGCGATGCGCACCCCAAAAGTGCGCAACTCCCGGAGAATGCGCATGCAATCTTCGCTATCTTCCAAGAACACCCCCTCGGTGATCTCGAGCTCGAGTCGGGAGGGGGCGATCCCTGCATGCGCAACGGCGCTCACCACCGTCGCTAGGAGTTGAGAGCTCCTAAGCTGAGCAGGCGAAAGGTTAATCGAGATTGTGAGCTCGCCAGGGAGCAATCGCGCCGTCGCTGCTGCTTCACGAATGACCCACTCGCCAAGCTCAACAATGAGACCCGTTTGTTCAGCGAGGGGAATGAACTCGTCGGGCAGGATCAAACCGCGCTCTGGATGGTGCCAACGAACAAGCGCTTCATACCCCAATATCTTGTTCGTTTGGAGATCCATGAGCGGTTGAAAATGGAGACGGAGGTCTCCGTCAGTGAGCGCAGTGCGCAAGTCCATTTCAAGTTCTCGGCGAGCCAAGGCAAACTCAACAAGCGCGCTCTCAAAGACCACAACCTTACCCCGGCCGAGTTCCTTCGCTCGATAAAGCGCCAAGTCAGCATGCTTCATCAGATCACTCGCACTTGGGCCCTGGGGATCGGCAAATGCCACGCCGATACTCGTCCCGATGCAGATTTCCGACCCTTCGATCACGTATGGGTCGCGTAGATTTTCCATAATCCGATGCGCGATGGTCATTGCAACGTGGTCCAAATTTTCGTCTTGGAGAAGCACCGCGAATTCGTCACCGCCCAACCGAGCGACCAAACCTCTCCCATTTAGAGTGTTCTCCAAGCGTTTTCCCACTTCGCGGAGCAGCGCATCACCCACCGCGTGACCGAGCGTGTCGTTGATGCCCTTGAACTGGTCCAAGTCGAGATAGAGGACGCAAATACGATGGCGGTCGAGCAGGCGATTGAGAGCGTGATCCAAACTAGCATTGAAGAGATAGCGGTTGGCGAGATTGGTCAGTGCATCATAATGCGCCATGTGATTGATTCGGGCTTCCGCTTCGCGCTGCGCCGTGACATCCGACGCCACTCCCCGGAACCCGCCATTTGCCTCGCACGGACGCGCGGAAAGCGCCCACCAACGCCGTTTGCCGCTTATAGTCAGCGGAAGCGTCAATTTTCGAAACACTCTGCGGTTCCTGAGCTCAGACTCCAGTTGACGGCGCTCACTCGTCTCATCGAATAGGTCTAAGAAAGCCTTCCCGCTCAGTTGGAGCCCCTCTCGGCCCGCAACGTGAATGAAACGATCCGACGGATTAACGATGCGCAGACCTCCATCAATCTCCCACAGCCAGTCCGATGCCTGCTCGGTAAAGTCGTTCATCAGCAGCCGCACGGTTTCGGCGCTGTCGGTCGCGCGCTCCTCGGCACGCAGCTTGGCGATGAAACTGCGTTCGTTCGAGAAAGCGCCACGAATGAGCACGGCGACATACGCAATCGTCGCGATACTGCCCGTCGCTAGGGGGGCATCAGGGAACGCTACCCAAACGGCCAGGAAACCCAGCCCAGCGGGCACCACGAAGGCAGGCACGGGCATCGCAATGGCGCCGTAGCTCATCGCTGAAGCGCCCATCATACCGCTCAGCAAAATTGAGATCATGAAGAACTGGCCCGGTGTGGCAACCGTCGCCGCCGCAAAGCCGCCCAGCCCCCAGACTACACCGTTTGCCAGGGCGAGAATGACAAGGCTCTTGCATTTCGCGATTGCAGAGATTTCGCCCGTCCCTCGCAAGCCAGGACGGAGCAGCAGCACGCGAGCTAAGCCAATCGCCGCGACCGCGACGAACCACGCGATAACCTCCAGATGATGGCCGCTGGAATACATGGTGGCGGACGCGAAAGCGGCGGAAATCGTGATTCCTGCGACTGCTGAGTTTACGTGTCGCTCGGCATCGGCAACGAACGCATCGGCATAAATCCGGTGGGCGTCGTGAAAAAGGCTGAGCCGCTTTGGCAAAAGTGCGCTGTCCGTTTGTGTGTTCGCCAGCAGTCTCTGGCTCAAAATCTCGACTTCGCAGAATTTGGTTAACGGTCCGCTAGGGCTTAAAGGTGGAATCTACTTGGCCGCGTCCCGGAAACCGACAGGAGACGCAATGAGGCTGGGTTTCGAGGGGGGCGACCGCCTCCATACCAACTACAGATCTTTTGCGCGTCCACTTTAGCGGAGAACCTCAGCGTTTGGCGGTCAACATCTACCACCCCCTTTCAATGACGGAATTCAGTCCTTCGCGAACCTTAGTTGAAGGCAGGGGTGCGAGCCTGAGCAATTTCCAGATGTCTGTAATTAGGTCGTTGACTGACGGGATGCTCTATATCTTTCAATAGCCGCTTCCTGACAAACTTTGGAGAGTTGCTTCGCACTTAGGATCGATTCCGGTAAGGCGCCTCGCAACCCCCTACTTATCGTGAAACCCTTTTGTTCACGATCCTAGGGTGATTAGGAAATATCCTTTTTTAGATTCCCTAAATTAAGATTCGCTAACTGTTTCCGTTCTTGAGTCGGGAAGCGCGTCGGAATGGGTAGTGCAGATCTTTTTCCGGGATGTGCGGAGTGAGGAATGAAACGGGAGATTTCGCCTGATCTTGTTCGGGTCGGCATGTACGTCAAAGGCTTTAGCGGCTCGTGGTTCCGCCATCCCTTCTGGCGCGCACATTTCATGATAAGGAACGCCCGCCAGGAAGAGCGAATTCGGCAATCGTGCGTCGATTACGTAATCATTGACGTAACTCGCGGGATAGGTCTGGAGACCGACGAGGCGCCGCAAGCGGCTCGACCGAATGCCGAGACACCGACCCGACCTTCGGCCAAGGCCCGGTGCCGTACGCCGGCAGCTTGGGCCAATATCGAACGTGTACGTCCGACGTCGGATCAGCAGCAGGCCCGGGCGTTACTTTCCCGGTCGAAAAACATCGTGCGCAAGGCCTTCGACGACGCACGCCTTGGGCGTGCCATTCAGGTCGAAGATGTCGCACCGGTCGTTGAAGAAGTCGTGTCTAGTATCGATCAGAATCCCAAGGCCCTGCTAAACGTCTTGCGATTGAAGCAGAAGAACGAATACACCTATCTCCATTCGGTTGCCGTTTGTACCTTGATGGTGAACGTCGCAATTCACATGGACATGAGCCGGGACGAAATTCGCGACTACGGAATTGCCGGACTACTCCATGACGTCGGAAAGATGGGAATACCCGACAGCATCCTGGACAAGGAAGGCCCGCTTACCGACGAAGAATTTCGTGAGATACGCAGTCATTCCGCTTTCGGTCATGAAATTCTCGCCAAATCGCGCGACATTCCTGAAGCGGCGCTCGATGTCTGCCTCCATCACCATGAGAAAATAGATGGAAGTGGCTATCCCTTTGGCCTCTCATCGAAATCGATCTCTACTGTCGCCAGACTCGGAGCTATTTGCGACGTCTACGACGCCCTCACTTCCAATCGAGTCTACAAAGCAAGTTGGGCACCAAGGCGGGCGCTAGCGGAAATGTGGGGCTGGGAAGGCCATTTTGATCGCGATCTGCTATTCACCTTCATGCAGAGCCTCGGCCTGTATGCCCCCGGGATGCTCGTGCAATTGCGCAGCAACCGCCTCGGTATCGTTCTCGAGCCGAAGCGCGCCAACTCGAGAACGCGCGTTCTCGCCTATTACGCTACCTGCGAGAATGCTCAGATTGACCCCGTCGAAGTTCTAATCGGCGACAGCCTGACGAATGACAAGATCGTCGGGACGGCCGATCCGGGCGACCGGATTCCTAAAGATTGGGTCCTTGCGGAGTCAAAAGCGATCAAAGACCGGTTCAACACTTCGATGGAGAAGCCAAAAACTTCTTGAGCAACCTTGCTCACCGAATAAATGCGTACGCATTGCGGTTGCCCTTACCATGTGAAGCCCTTTGACTTACTGGGACGTTCTCCTGTGTTTATTTCAGAGAAGGAAGGGGGCTTCGAACAATCGCGGCCTAGGGACTAATAAAAAGCGTGTTGGTTACAATCATCGAAGTCAAAATGCTGGATCAATTATTACCAAACTTGATCTCCAACACTACACTGAGGCAATGCTGCTGATGGGAACTCTCGACTGAGTTTGTCGTAGGACTGCAAAGCATTGCTTTAAAATACTGAGGAGCGGTCAAGAGGAGACGCGTATCCCGGACATTCTAAAAGCCATCATGCAGTGTGAGACTGAGACCGATTTGGTCGATCTGCTATGGAAGCACTTCGGAGGATTGGGCTTTCAAGGTTTTGCCTACATGGTGCCATCGAGGGATTCCCCGCTGACGATGGTTTATAAGTCGCGCGGATACCCTGAAAAATTTATCGAGACTTATCAAAGAGAAAAGTTGTATCTGATCGATCCGTTTCCTGCCCACGTCACGCGACACAAATCGACGTTGCGTATCTCTGAAATTGCGCAGCAGGCGAAGCTCAGTCGAGCTGAAACTGACTACATCGATCGTATGAAGAAAATGGGTATCACTGATGGGTTGATAATTCCAACTTTTGGGATGGACCTTCGGATCGTGAAATTCGTGCTAGGCCAAGTGACCGATTTTTCTGTGATTGAGAATGACAACCTGTTCGAATTCACTGCGACACTACAGATGGCGCATCGTCGTCTCGACGAACTTGCCCGACAAGACGAACCGATCCGCCGACGACTTCCACGGCGCGAAGTCGAAATTTTGCATTGGATCGCGAAGGGCAAAACTAACGCGGAGATCGCCGCCATTCTGGGGGTAGCGGCGCCCACTGTAGCGACGCACATTGCGCGAATGTTCCAAAAGCTTGATGTGAATGATCGTGCAGCATTGGCGGTGAAGGGTTTTAGATACGGCATCATCCATGCTTGAACACCTCCATCCGAGTTGAGGATACCAGTTCGCAGGGGTAGGGGTAGGACAAACTCTTAGCTGCGCGTTAACCAAAGAATGGCAAGGGCTACCTTATGCCTCGATCCATGCATTGGGTCTCCAACCTACTTTTCCCTGCGAAGAGCGCTCGCGAACAGCGCGAGCAGATCATCGGCATTTTTGACAGTCTCCGAAAGCAGATACCACTCCTTTATGGCGTCGCGCTGATCAACCTGATCGGATTGCACGTCGCGACGCACGGCAGCGAATTGCGCTGGTTTTCTCCAATTACCGTCCTGTCTATCCTACTGATTTGGCGAATGCTTTACTGGATCGCTCTCCAGAAGCCTTCGGAAGATTTCACGAGAATTCGCCGCGAGCTGGTCAAAATGGTCGTCTTTACCGCCATATTATGCGCGGGTTTTTCTGTTTGGTCCCAGTCTCTTATCACCGTCTATCCCGAAGAGACGATGACCATACTGCTCTACAGTGTGCTTGCCGCGTTGGGAGCTGCCTATGGGCTGAGTAGTTTTCCACGGGCTGCCTTAATTCCTCTATTACTGCTGGGCTTACCTGTTGCCGTCAGATTGTCTTGGCTAGGACGGGCGTCGGATCGAGGCATTGCTGTCAGCCTCATTTTGGTCTTGCTACTGTTCATTTGGCAATTGCATGTCCACAACACGGCACTGTTGGGTCTTGTGCGCGGGCAGCTTGCTATCACTCGTGAACGCAACCGCGCCGTCAAAGCAGAGCTTGAGGCAATCAAACGTGCGGAAGAAGATGTCCTGAGCGGACTTGCCAACCGCGGCAAACTTGTGCGCGAAATTGAGGAAAACTTGGTGCGCGGTCCCGCGACCGGCGGGGGCAGTGTGCTGGCCATCTGCGATTTGGATGGCTTTAAGTCTGCCAACGACGCATTTGGTCATGCTGCGGGAGATGAGATTCTGCGAGAATATGCGCGGCGCCTCTCCAAGGCATTTAGTGACAACGCGCTTGTCGCAAGGCTCGGAGGGGATGAGTTTTCGATCTTCTGGAAGGACGGGTTGCCACGGCTCAAGCTGGAAAGAGCTGCTTCCCAGATTTGCGAACTAGCTAATCAACCAATCGATTGGGATGGCAAGGAATTGCTCGTGGGCGCATCTTGCGGAGTAACGGAGGCCGGGCCCTTCACATGGTCCAATCAAGAATTTTTTCGTCAGGCGGATGCGGCCCTCTACAAGGCTAAAGCGTCCTCGCGCGGGCGTTGGTATCTTTATGACCAACCTCAATTCCAGGCGGACCAAAGAAGGGCCAAGATCGAGAAGTCGATCTTGTCTGGCGAGGCGCTCCACGAGATCGACATTCACTTTCAGCCGATTTTCGACCTGGAGAAAGGAATTCCTGTCTTCGCGGAGGCTCTTGCTCGCTGGAACAGCACAGAACTGGGCGTCGTACTTCCAGATGAATTTATACGCATCTCCGAGAAATTGGGTGTCATTGACCAGTTGAATGAGCACTTGCTCGAGAAGGCCTTGGCTTCGGCTGAAGAGTGGCCCGAGTCTCTGTCACTCTCTTTCAACCTTAGCGCTCTGCAGTTGAGCCGTCCGCTTGCGACCGAGCGACTGTACAAGCTAGTTTTGGGCTCAACTCTTCCTCCACAACGTGTGCAGTTTGAGGTGACTGAAACAGCCATTCTTTCTGACTTGGACCACGCTGAACAGGAATTGGCGAAGCTTTCCGAGCTAGGGTTCACCATCGCTCTCGATGATTTTGGCTCCGGCTACGCCTCGGTTGCCTACCTACGGCAGCTTCCCTTCGACACCATTAAGCTCGATGGGACGCTGATCGACAACGTTTTCGACAGCGAACGTTCGCGCCAAATCCTGCTCGGTCTTGTCGATCTCTGCCATGCGGCAGGTGCGCGCTGTGTAGCTGAACATATCGAGACTTATGAGCAGCTTAGTCTCGCACAGGCTATGGGTTGCGATTATGGACAAGGATTCTTTCTCGGGAAGCCCACCTCGAGTGATCGAATGTTGAAAATGCTCAACTCAATTCCTGGCTCAACCCCAGCTTGGCTAAGATACTCCGGGAGCAAAACCATCTTCTAGGAAGCATCTATTTTGTGTCGGCTGAGATTATGCGTACTCTATCAATTTCTATTATTTTCCGCACTTACGCATCGTGGCTATCACCTTCCGGAGATTAAATCTGTCAGTCTAAGAGTAGGTCTGATGTCGTAGCGCATTATCCTTGGTTTGGTTACAAATGCCACAGAGCGTAGGGCAGTCGAAGCACTCTAAGGAACAGCACCTGTCGTCGGAACACGCCCAGATGCTCGTTGAATTGCGCGCACGCCAAACCCTCAATAAGTTATCCCATGACCACGGCTGAACATGCTGCGACCCGCCGCTTTTTCGCGAAGAAGATCGGCTTTAGCCGCAGCCAGGCCAGAAGCTCGCGCTCGAGGGAAAAGACTGAGGATTGACCCTTGCCCGTATCTTCGCCCAAGAGCGTGATGGCAACGGACGGGAAATCGGAACTTGGTGGGAGCATCCTTGCGAGAATTAACAGGGCTCGAAGTGAACCAGCGCTACACGGGTCTTAACATGGCTGTTTTTTTGCTAACTTAGGACCAAAAGCGGTCTGTCTGCTACCGGCCCCAAAGTCGACTTTTCAGGTGGGCTAAGAATGCCTCGTCCCACCTTCAGAGATCAAGATGTCCATGAAATAATGTCTTCAGTGACTAGGGTGGCTGACGCCGAAAGGTGAAAATTCCACCAGAGGCGCGCAGACTTGCAGCCAACTGCGCGCCGTCTCGAGACTTACATGACAAAGAAAAATGTGAAAGGCGCAGCTTCCTACGCAGGCGCGCTGCTCATCTGCCAAAACCTTGGCGAACTCACCGCCTATGAACTCGCTGGCGACCAGATCCTGATACCAGATGATGACTGCAGCTCGTCCAGCTTCGCCCGGTCGCTCGTCCTCATGCCAGGTGTCAGGCTAGCCTCTGACGAAATGGCTAGAGGCATCGCCATGCTTGGGACTAGCGCCCTTGGCGTGCGATGTTTGACCCATTCTGACGGCAATCGAACACCTGAGTTCACTGTGCTGTTCGCAGAGAATGGCAAAGCCGAACGCTTTGCAGATATGCGTCCATGGTTTGATAGGGAAAGCGGCCTTTATCTTCCCCCAGATGAAGACACGGCTGCAGGCAACCCTACGTGCTTCAAGTTCGACCGCGGCCTGCGCAAGGTCGCGCAGCCTTGGACCGACGAAGCCGACCGGCATCGCGGTATTGCCGAAGCGACGGCGCTGCTTCTGGCTGAAGGGGCCGATAACCGGCCCGGCTGATTCCAAGAATGAAGAGAAGGTTCGGCGGTAAGGCCGAGTAGATTATGAAATTAAGAGGGGAGGGCGAGCTCGGCCAGAGCGGCCTCCCCCGAAGGATTACCCGACATGAACATGATTACGCTGCAACGCCCTCTCGAGGGCGAACCCGTGCTGCCGCCTACTACCTCTAGGACCTTCAGGACGCAGAGCCGGTTCGGCGCATTCCTGAGCGCAACCGGACTTTCGTGCGAGGGCGAAGATATGAGCGCCAACACTGCGGACGGGTTCTATGCCGACCGGGAAGCGAGCGTGGTGGTCACCGCCACTTCCTGCGATCGGCCGTTGTTCTTCCCCGAATGCGAGGCGCTGGCCCAGTTCCTGCAGATGGACCTTGTGCTTATGCGGTTCGATCCGCTCCTTGGTGCCTCGTTCGATGTGCTGATGGCAGGCAGCCAGAACTGGCTGTGCGATTTCCTCGCCTGGCGCCGCGAAGGTGGCGACTTGTGGTTGGTCCCTGCACAGGCCTCGGGTCCCTACTTCTGCCTGAATGAGAGCGGGCTCGAAGCTTTCGAAGGCGCTCCTTACGCAAATGGCTCCGAGCGCTACACCGGAATCATTCGCGCCGTCGAAGCTCGTTCGTTCGAAGGGAGGTTCTAATCATGGCCCAGATTACTTCCAAAAATATCGCACTTGTCGATGATGGGGCGGAGTTGCCGCAGACGAAGTTGAGCGTTTTTGTCCACGATCGCTGCGAGGACCATCGCGATTGCGCGTTCTCGCGCCACTGGTACAAAGGCGAGGAGAACAGGGTCGGTGTCCGGCCTTGGTTCGACAAAAAGCTCTTCCCAGGCGAGGACCGCCGGTTCGGGTGCGCGGCCAAGTACGATCTGCTTCTCCCCCCGATGGCTCCGGGTGACCTCGGCCGGTTCGGGACGCTCGTTGACCGGTTCGACGATACTCTCCCGCCCTACGAGCAGCATGTGATGGCTCATGTGAAGATCATGCTCGATCATGAGGAGGCATGGCATGTCGGATTCGAACGGGTTCGGAGCTACGCGCGTCGTCATTTCGCACATCGCTTCGCGACGGTCCTGATCGCGCATATCCCGGGCCTCGTTGGCCTCAAGGGGCAGGGCAACCACGTCCACTGCGCGGTGCTCTCGCGCGAGGTCACTATAAATGGCTTCGGCGGTGCTTGCACCGACCTGTGCAGCGATCGTGGCTACGAAGCTGCGCTTGCTGCCTGGCGCAAACACAAGAAGGACTGGAAGGTGTCGGCATGAGCGAGGACACGAAAGCTGAACCTATTCCCGCTCTTGCGGAGCATTGGGCTCGTAAGGGTGCAGCTGAAGTCGAAAAGATGGATGCGACAATCAACCTCGCTCGCCACCTGATGGCGAGCGAGGAGGTCGAGCACTATGCGGAAGGAGAAAACCCCTATGTGTTGGTCCCTTATCCTTGGGAGGTCTCCGAACCTAAGAGCGATGCTCCGAGGCGAATTTTTCTTGGGACCGTAAGCGAGCTGGCAACAGGTACGGGCCACACGGTCCACTTCTCAGCTGGCATCGCTCGCGATGAGGATGAGTTCCGCCGGCAACTGGCGGCTCACATCGGTCACACGCTTGCCAATGGTGCCAAGGTGAGGCCGGGTCTCGAAGAAATCCCGTTCTCGCGTACATTCATCTCGCCGCAGCTACGTCAAACGCTTCAGAAGTTCGACGAAGGTAAAAGAGCGCCGGCGCGCTTCCATTACCTTTGTCAGTGGTACGAAAATCGCTCGTGAAGGCTCGCTGTCCCCATGCTCTCTGCCCGGTCCAGCAGGACTGGGCGAGGGCGGCAAAGCATTCCCGTGAATTGGAAAGGAGATGAACAGTAGTGAAGAATCTCCTGAACCGTACCGACCGGCGTATTGCGATCCTCGACGTAGAAGCATCGGCCTTGGAGCGAGGAAGCTATCCGATCGAAGTAGGTGTGGCGCTCGTTTGCAGACCTTCAGAGCCGATCGGTGTCGAAGCAAAGCTGATCCGGCCAACCGCCGACTGACTCAACACCGGTTTGTGGTCAAAATCTTCCGAGGCGGCACACGGCCTTCCGCTCGAGTGCGTGCAGCGTGAAGGTGAACCTGTCGAAGCGGTTTGCGAATGGCTCAACGGTTTACTCGGCACAGACACCATCGTTGCCACAGATGCTCCCAGATACGACCAGGATTGGCTTGATACGCTGTTCGCTGCTGCGGGGCGCGAGCAAAAGTTCAGGATTTTTGACTTCCAGGTGCTTACGCGAGACTTCAGCGCTGATCAGCATCGCCATCTGGCGTATTTGCTAGGGAAGGATGCTCCACCACATCGTGCAGCTGAGGATGCATTGCGTCTGGCTTCCAAACTGATGGAGACGCACTGGGGGCACCCGCCTCAAAAATGTCCGTCGCCCCTATGATGCTTGCCGAGTGGCGCGATCAAAGACATCGGCCGTTTACGGATATCCTAGCTGCATAGGAAGGCGAGCGCCAAGGCTGATTGCACAGCGTCATCGCGTCCGGATTATCTGAATCTCGCTCCATGACCAGAAAGCTCGGTACAGGACTTTAGCGTCTTGGCCTAACGTCAGATCCTTTCGCGGCAGCATTTGCTACTGACAAACTGTGCCCATTAGCATTGCTGGCAGCGGTCCCCAGATTCGGTTTAGAACAAAGCGCAACAGCGGTTGCTGCGCTTCGCTGACGCCTGATATCGGTGGAGGAAAGCTGACCAATATCAGATAATCTGGCTTTCTTTCAGACACCGAAAATTCTCTCAAACTCGCTGGGGCAGAAGAGGGAGAGGGG
>NZ_ABCG01000008.1 GCF_000181515.1 Erythrobacter sp. SD-21
CTAAGGGGCGGGCATCAGGTCCAGCGCCGCGCTCGCCAGCGCTTCGGCCCCGGTCTTCACCACGGCTTCGGCATCGGGCGCCCAGAATGGCGAATGAAGCGAAGGCAGCGGCTTGCCCTCTTCCTTGAGCGCCTTGAGCATGGGCGCGGGCGTGCCGCTGATCCAGAAGATCATGCTCTTCACATCTTCAGGCGCGGCGCGGCGGAACTGGCTGAAATCCTCGCCCCCCATCACTGCCGGCCATTGCATGACGCGCGCCTCGCCGAACCGCTCGCGGAAACCGGCGGCGAGCTGCTCGCTGAAGTCGGGATCGTTGAAGGTCGAGGGCGTATAGGGCTCTTCCACCGTCACCACGGGATAGAGCTCTTCCGGCAGGCCCGCGGTGATCGCCTCCCCCCGTGCCACGCGGCGGATCCCGTCGAGCAGCAGCTTGCGGCTCTCGTCCGAATAGCTGCGTACCGTAAGCTGCAGCTTGGCCTCGTCCGAGATGATGTTGTGCTTGGCACCGGCGTGGAAACTGCCGACCGTGATCACGGCCGGATCGAGCGGTGAGGAATTGCGGCTGACAATCGTCTGCAGCTTCATCACGATCGCGCTGGCGAGCACGACCGGGTCCCTGGTGGTGTGCGGATAGGCCCCGTGGCCGCCCACGCCCTTCACCAGGATATCGACGCTGTCGACATTGGCCAGCGCATAGCCCGGCGTGAAGCCGATCGTCCCCGCCGGCGCGGGCGCGGCGGCATCGTGGAAAGCGATGGCGTAGTCGGGCTTGGGGAAGCGGGTGTAGAGGCCGTCCTCCAGCATGGCGAGCGCGCCAAGCCCCAGCTCCTCCGCCGGTTGCAGGATCATTACCAGCGTGCCCTGCCACTCATCCTTGCGCTCGGCCAGGAGCTGCGCTGCACCGATGAAGCCCGCCATATGCGTATCGTGCCCGCAGGCGTGCATTACGCCCGTGGTGACGCCGCTGGCCGGAGTCGCCGTTTCCTTGCTCGCATAGGGCAAGCCGGTCTGTTCGATCACAGGCAGCCCGTCCATGTCGGCGCGCAGCAGCACGGTCGGCCCCTCGCCGTTCTTCATCACCGAGACCACGCCGGTCTGCCCGACCCCCTCGGTCACTTCGAAGCCGAGCGCGCGCATCCGCGCGGCAAGCTTGGCGGCGGTCTTGTGCTCTTCGAAGCTGAGTTCGGGATGGGCGTGGAGATCGCGGTAGAGCTCCATCAGGCCCGGCATGTCCTCTTCGAGGCTGGCGCGCAGATCGTTGGCCGAGGCGGGCGCGGCGAAGGCCGAAGCGGCGAGCGCGCAGGCGGTGAGGACAAATGTAGGACGCAGGTTGGACATCGGCTCGGGTTCCCCTTCAGGATGGAACAGGTGGAACACGGTCCTGGCGGGAAATTCCCCCGCCGGTCCCGGCCCCGTGATTATCCCGCGAGACTGGCAGAGCCGGGCGGGTTAGGAAAGCGCCTTACAACTGGTAGGTCAGCACCAGCCCGACGGACAGCGCGGTGACCATTATCGCCACCAGCGGCACGCCGGTCTTCACGTAATCGCCGAAATCGTAGCTGCCTTCGGCCATGATCAGCATGTTGGTCTGGTAGGCGATGGGCGTTGCGTAGCTGAGGTTGCAGCCGAACAGCACGGCCAGCACCAGCGGCTCGGGCGGCAGGCCCAGCTGGGCCGCAATGGCAAAGGCGATGGGCGTGCCCACCGTGGCCGCCGTGGCGTTGGAGGCAAAATTGGTGAGGAAGGTCACGAAGACCATGATCGCGGCCAGCACCAGTGCGGGCGAGAGATACTGGAGGCCGTAGGACAACACTTCCCCGAGCCAGCCCGCCGCCCCGCTTTCGAGGATGATCCGCCCAATGGCGATGCTGGCGGCAACCAGCACGATCACCTGCGCCGACAAGGCCCGGCCCACGCGGTCGAACTTCACGCATCCGGTCAGGAACATCAGGATCGCGCCCGCCAGCGCGGCGATGGCGATGGGCACGAGACCGAAGGATGCAAGCGCCACCGAGCCCGCCATGATGGTAGCGGCCAGCACGGCCTTCGACCGTCGGGGAAGCTCGCGCCGCCCTTCCAGCTGGAGCAGGCTGTCGGCACTTGCAAAAGCTTCCAGATCATCGGACAGGCCCATGACCAGCAGCACGTCGCCTTCGCGGATGCGAATGTCGCCGACATCGCTGAATTCGTCCTTCTGACCGATCAGCGTATCGGGCCGGTGGATGCCCACGACCGCTACACCGTAAAGGTCGGCGATGCCCGAGGTCGGCAAGGTGCGGCTGTTGAGGCGGCTGTCGGCGGTGACGGTCATTTCCACCACCTGGATGTCCTCGCCGCTTTCGTCATGCTTGCGCTTGATGCGTTCGAGCACCCAGCTGGGCGCCGCCTCGCCGCGCATGACGGCAATCGCTTCCTCGATGGCCTCGTGCGTCCCCGAGACCTTGATCCGCTGGCCTGGGCGGAAGAGGCCTGGCTTCATGTCATGGAACTCGATCCCTGCCGGAAGTCGCGAGGCGATCTGCGACAATTCGCGCCCGTTGAGGAGGCTGTTCTCGGTGACGCGCAGGCGCGTGTAGAAGCGCCGCATTTCGTGTGTCTGCTCGATCCGGTTGTCCTCGAGCATCTTGGGCATGACCAGCCAGAGGTAGGGCAGTGCCACTAGTCCGGCGGCGAGCACGATGGGGGTGTAATGGAACACGCTCATCATCGGCATGCCGAGATCGACCGCGATGGAGACGACGAGGATATTGGTCGAAGTGCCGATGGTCGTCGCAAGGCCACCAATCAGCGAGGCTGCGTTGAGCGGCATCAGCGTCTTCGATGCCGGCATGGCGCCGCGCGCAGCCAGCGTCACGAAGATCGGGATCAGCAGCACCAGAACCGGGGTGTTGTTGACGAACATCGACAGCACGAAAGCCAGTATCAGCGACACAAGGAGGCCGATCTGGAGGTTGAACTTGAAAATCCGCTCCAGCACGCGTGCCGCCGGTTCGAGCGCGCCAGTGACGATCAGCCCCCGCCCGAGGATCATCAGCGCGCAGATGGTGATAAGGGCGTAATGGCCGAAGCCGCCAAAGGCGATGGCAAGGCCATCGGTCGGCGACTGGCCTTCGAGCGGAAAGAAATAGAGCCCCACTGCGATCACCGCGATAGTCAGCAGCGAGACGATCTCGATGGACATGCGCCCGCGCGCAAAAGCGATGAACATCGCCACGGTCAAGACCATGGCGGCTATCGCGTGGTAGGACGGCATCCCGATCATGCGGGATGATGAATTCCATCCCTGCCCTTCAATATCAAGCGCTTTTGCGCGCGGTCACTCCGATCGGGCCAGCAGGAGGGCTGCCAACAAGGCGGTGACGGCGGTCCCGGATGCGCCCGCGACGAAGGTCCAGCTTTCGGCGTCGACCATGGCGAGAAGCGACAGGGGAAGCGAAACTATACCGGCAAGTGCGACAAGTCCGCCAAGCGCCTTCGCCAACCCGCTACCGGCCTTGAGCGCGCCGGCGCCGAGCAGGATCGCCGCTCCACCGAGCAGGAATTTCGCGAGGAAATAGAAGAAGAAGGCACCGGCAAGCACGGCTGCGAAAAGCTGCGGCACGGCCTCGCCCGCCTCCATCGCCGGTCCGAACATGGAAAGACCCATGGCGACCTGTATCGTGTTGAGCGTCCCTGCGAGCGCGATGGTCGCCCAGATTGGGGCTTGCTGCGGTCGGCGCGCGGCCAGAGACAGGGCGAGCACGGTGGATATGGCAAAGGCGAAAAGCTCGGTGAACCAGGTCAGCGGGCGCAGCATCTCGTTTTCCGAGCCCGAGACGACGGCGGTGTAGAAGATCTGGCTGGCAACCGTCAGCAGCAGCAGGGCGGCAAGCCCCCGGATCAGGCGGCGGTCGGTCATGGTCGGTCCTTTGCTAAGCGTGGGCGCTGGATGCGCCCTCGGGTCTCCTTTCGCGGCGGTTCGCGAAAGGTTACATGGAACCCGACTATCTCAAAGGCTGGTACCCCCGGCCGGACTCGAACCGGCACTTCGTAAGAAACTCGATTTTGAGTCGAGCGCGTCTACCAATTCCGCCACGGAGGCCCATGTGGAGCGCGGGGCTTAGCCGCGCTCCGGTAATGCTTCAAGCCTTCAGAGCGCCGGCGAGAATCTTGTGCAGGCGCGAGTGCAGCTGATCGTTGGCGGCCAGAACCTGCTTGGAATGGATCGGCTGCGAGCGACCGCGGAAGTCCGACACGAAACCGCCCGCCTCGCGCACGATCAGGCACCCTGCGGCTGTGTCCCAGTCGCTCAGGCCGCTTTCCCAGAAGCCGTCATAACGCCCGGCCGCGAGCCAGGCGAGATCGAGCGAAGCTGCTCCGAAACGGCGGATGCCCGCCACATTGGGGCCGATGGCGTTGAAGATTTTCGACCATTCGGCAAAATCGCCATGGCCCGCGAAGGGGATGCCGGTCGCGATCAACGCTTCGGACGGGCTGCGGCGCGATGAGACACGCAAGCGCGCATCGTGGAGCCATGCGCCACGGGTCTTTTCGGCCCAGAAGGTTTCGTCGGTGGTTGGATTATAAACTACACCGGCAGTCACATCGCCCCACTCGTCGCTGCCGAGCTTGCGCTCCTGCACCGCGATGCTGATCGCGTAATGCGGGATGCCGTGCAGGAAATTGCTGGTGCCGTCGAGCGGATCGACGATCCAGCGCGGGGCGCCTTCTGCGCCTTCGATCGTGCCGGCCTCTTCCATCTCGAAGCCCCAGTCGGGGCGCGCGGCGAGAAGTTCATCATAGATCGTGCGCTCGGCGCGAAGGTCGGCCTTCGACACGAAGTCGGCGGGGCCCTTGCGGCTTGCCTGCAGGTGTTCGATCTCGCCGAAGTCGCGGCGCAGGCGGCCACCCGCCTTGCGCGCGGCCTTCTCCATCACGCGGATCAGTCCGGAAATTGCGGCCATTGTGCTCTCTTATTCGGTGAGGACGCGGATCGAACGGGCGGCGAGGTGGATGTCACCCCACTCGCATTCCATGTCGAACTTCGTGCCCTCGATATTGAACTTCTGGATGGCGAAACGGCGCTGGATGCCATCCTTGTCGGTCTCGCGGCGGTCGAGCTGCAGCTTGCTGATACCTGCAAACTTGAGGAGGCCGGGGTGCCAGCAGCATTCCTCGTCCTCGCCCGGCTCCTCGTAATCGGGATGCTGGGGTTCGAGGCAGAAATCCATCTCCAGCGTTAGTTCGTCATCGTTGATGATGACGGCACGCAGAGTGCTCTTCTCGATGTCGATATGATCGAAACGGCTGGCGATGGATTTGCCCATGGACGCGACTCCCTAATTGGCCTTACCGACGTAGCTCTGCTCGTACACGTCGACCACGATCCGCGTGCCGCTTTCGATATGCGGCGGGACCATGATGCGCACGCCGTTGTCGAGCACGGCGGGCTTGTAGCTGGAAGAAGCGGTCTGGCCCTTCACCACGGCGTCGGCCTCGACGATTTCGGCTTCGATCTGCTGCGGCAGTTCGACCGAGATGGGCTTTTCTTCCCACAGTTCCAGCTTCACCTGCATGCCGTCCTGCAGGAACGGCCGGGCATCGCCCAGGAGGTCGGACGGGAGCGTGATCTGTTCATAGGTCGACTGGTCCATGAAGACGAGCATATCGCCGTCCTCGTAGAGGAACTGGTAATCCTGCGTATCGAGACGCACCTTTTCGACCGTGTCGGCGCTGCGGAAGCGCACGTTGGTCTTGCGGCCATCCTGCAGGTTCTTCATCTCGACCTGCATGTAGGCGCCGCCCTTGCCGGGCTGGGTGTGCTGAATCTTGGCGACTTTCCAGATTCCGCCTTCGTATTCGATGATGTTGCCCGGACGAATGTCCACGCCGCTGATCTTCATGGGAGTTTGCCTCGATGTGAAAGAGCGCCGCCCGGCATCGGACGGTCGTGTGGAGCGCGCCTTACAGCCAAGCGGTGCCAACGGCAAGGCGGTGGAAATTTTGGCGCGAATTCCCTATATGGAATGACCGGAGGGTATTGATTTGAAACCGCTTGGCTACACCATCCTTGCCGCCGCGGCGCTCGCCGCGACGCCGTCGCTCGCCCAGGGCCGTCTCGGCCTGTTGCAGCAGGGCGAATATGTCTGCGCGCTGCCCGGCACCGCCGATGGCGCGGCGTGGAACGAGGTCGAGGGCCACGGCTTCTCGATCACCGGCGCGTCCAGCTACAAGACCGACAAGGGTTCGGGCACCTATCTCTATGAAGGCCGCCGCGTCACCTTTACGCGCGGTCCGCTCAAGGGCCATACGATGATGCGCGTCTCGTCCGGCCTGCTCCAGGAGCTGGGGCGCGACGGGAAGCTCGGCCGCCTGCGCTGCCACCGTGCAGGGCCGGTCCGCGACTAGACCCTTTTGCGCCTATCGCCCGCTGAGCAGCGGGTAGGGATTGACCGCGTTCGCAGGCTCCCACCATGCCGCATCGGGTGTAGTCTGCAATATCGCAAAATGAAGGTGCGGCGCGTCGGGCGAGGCGTTTCCGCTCGATCCGACCGTCCCCAGACGCTGGCCGCGACGGATCTTCTGGCCTTCGCTCAATCCCGGCGCATATTCGTCCAGATGGGCATAGTAATGGACCGTCCGACCATCGTCCGAGCGTATGTAAATCGTCTGCCCGCCAGCATCCGATTGGAAGAGCTTTTCAATGGTTCCGGCTGCGGCTGCGATGACGCTGGTCCCGCGTGGTGCCATGATATCGATCGCTTCATGTAACCGCCGACCGCCTCCGCGCGAGTCGGTGTAAGTGTCCGACAGTTCGCCCGGACGGACGTTAAGCACAGGTATCATGAGATTTCCGACCTTGTCTTCATCGACCGGCTGAGCGAATTGCGTATCAAGCGCTTCCGCGTTGCGCGCTTCGTCGGAAACCGGTGTTTCTGTGCCCGGCTCGGCAGGGCCGGTACTTGTCGGCGCCGGACTGGGCGCTGCCTCGGCGGGACGCGTCGAGGCTCTTTGTCCCTCGCCGGTCGCGTTCTCGATAAGGCTTCCGCCGGCCACGATCCAGATTGCGCTGGTGATCGTGGCCGTGATGACGATGGTGAGCAGTCTGTCTACGAAACCCATATCCCTCCCCTAGCCGCTCAGGCCTCGAAAATCACCTGCGTGGACTGAGAGACCATCCGCGCCAACCGCGCAGCGTCCCAATTCGTCAAACGCACGCAACCATGGCTCTGAGCGCGACCGATAGTCTGCGGCTCTGGCGTGCCGTGGATACCATAGTGCTCCTTGGATAAGTCGATCCAGACTACGCCGACGGGACCATTGGGGCCCGGCGGCAGGGTATAGCTTTCCCCTTCGGCATCGTCGTCCCCCTCGAGCACGCGCGGATCATAGTCGAATGGCGGGTTTTGCGCGATCCCGAGAATGTCCCATTCGCCGATGGGCAAGGGGAACTCGCTGGAACCGGAACTCACCGTGAACAGCGCCACGAGCTTGTCGTCCTGATAGGCGCGCAGCGTATCTTCCGATTTGCTCACAACTATGCGGTCGACTTGGGGCTGATCGCTGCCGACCCCGAGGCTGGCAAGCGTCTGCTGCCAGCCGCGATCCTCGATCGAGCCCTTCTCGATCCGGTCCGCGCCGATATTGGGCACGCGAATCTGCTGTCCGGCAGTAAAATAACTGTCGCCGGAGGTTTCGCTGTCGGCCTGATCGGAAGTCGCACTCGAGGTTGGCGTCGGCGCAGCTGAAGAGCCTGTTGGGCCGCTGGACGTCGAATTCGAAGTCGAGTTGGCAGCCTCCATTCCCGCAGGGCGACCATTAGGATTGAGCCGTTTCAACACATCCACGGTCGTATGGAAACGCTCGGCCAGTCGCTCGTCGAGCGATTTGTAGCCCATCCGCTCCAGTTCGGCCTTCGCGCTCGTTTTCTCGGGCATGTCGACATACTCGGCATCCGACCAGCTGGCCGGTATCGTCACGACGCGCGTCGCAGGGATCGAATCCCAGTCGCTGAGCGCAGTCTTGGTCGCCTCGTCCAGCTCGCCGGTGACTTCGAGATCGTTGGCTTCCTGAAACCCGTTGAGCGCGTTCTCGGTGCTCATGCCCATTTTGCCGTCGATCACGCCGGGGCCGAAACCGATCCGGTCGAGCACGACTTGCGCCTGCATGACCGGGCGCTCTTCGCTGTCGGGAATGGCCGCATCCTCGTTCGCGACGCTGTCGCCCATGCCATTGGCATCATCGTTGGATGCCATGGAATCGGCGAGGTTGTTCTCGTCATAGGTCTCGTAGCCGTAGTCGTCGGACGGCTGGGCCTGCGCGGTGGTGTCGGCCTCGGTGTCTTCTTCGGCTCCGTTCATCCCGCAAGCGGCAAGGGCGAGCGAAGACACGGCGGCGAATAAAAGGTTACGCATGGGGACCTCTCTTGAATACAATCGGGGAAGGCGACCCGCCCCGTTCAGGAAAGATAACTCACGTCCGCGCGATTTGCTCCGCAAAGCCTTTAACCGCGGCTACTTCGTCGCCCGACCAGACCGCGCCCGATACGGCAAGGAAGTCCGCTCCCGCCTCGATCAGCGGGCGGGAATTTGCAGGCGTGATACCGCCGATGGCGACCGAGGGGATTTCCACCAGTCCGTGCCACCATGCGAGGATATCGGTATCCGCGCGGTGTTCGCTGTCCTTGGTCTCGCTGGGGAAGAAAGCACCGAAAGCGACATAGTCCGCCCCCGCCTCGCCCGCTTCCAGAGCAAGGTGGCGCGAGGCGTGGCAGGTAACACCGATCTGCGCCTCGCGGCCCAGTTCCTCGCGCGCCTCGCGCACGTCGCCGTCCTTCTGGCCAAGGTGCACGCCGTCGGCCTTGAGCCGCTTGGCGAGCGCGATGGAATCGTTGACGATAAAGGCCACCTCATGCGCGGCGCAGATTGCCTGAAGCGGCTCGGCAAGCGCCGCCGCTTCGTGCTGGTCAATACCTTTCACGCGGAACTGGAAGGCGGTGACGAGGCCCTTGCCGGCCTCCAGCGCCCGTTCGAGCCGCTGCGGGAAATCGCCCGACACGTCGAGCGGCGAGATCAGGTAGAGCTGGGTGGAAATGTTTTCGTCCATGCGCGCCCTCTATCGCGGCTCACACGGTTCGTCACGCGTTCAGCCATGCGAAAGCGCGCCGGGCGTCTAGCGACGACATGAAAACGCTTCTCTCTGCCCTCGCCCTGCTCTCCCTTTCCGCCTGCGCCGTGATCCCCGATACGCCGCGTGTGAATGGCGATGCCGCAGCGCAGGGAACGCCCGTAGCGATAGGCGATCCGGTATGGACCAGCGATGCCATCCTCACACCGCTCTCGGTGGTCGAGGACAGCCGCTGCCCCGAGAACGTCCGCTGCGTCTGGGCGGGCAAACTCACCGTTTCGACGCGGATCACCTCCACCCACTGGGCGCAGACCGCCAACCTCACGCTGGGCGAGCCGCATGAAGTTCTCGGTCGCACCTATATGCTGGTCTCGGGAACGCCGGAAAAGCGCGGCGAGGAAGCGATCCCCGCCGACGCCTATCGTTTCACATTCGAGAGACGCTGAGTCCGATCAGGTGATGCTGGCGGCGTGGATCTGGTCGATCGCACCCGACAGCGTACCGTCGAATTCGGCATCGTCCTGCTGCTTGCGCAGATCCTGCAGCAGGCCGCGGCTGAAGCTGGCGATCATGCCGGGGTTCTTCGCCAGTTTCTCGCACGCCTCGTCGGTCGAATAGCCGCCCGAAAGCGCCACCACGCGCAGCACCTTGGGGTGCTTGGCAAGCCCGGCGTAGAGCCCGGCTTCGACCGGGATCGACAGCTTGAGCATGACCTGCTGGCCTTCGGGCAGTGCGTCCAGACCTTCCTCGATTGCGGCTAGCATGATCTTTTCGCCTTCCGCACGATCGGCGGCGGTGATGTCGTATTCCGGCTCCAGCATGGGCATCATGCCACAGGCAAGAATGCGCGCGCCTTCTGCGAACTGCTGGCGAACCGTTTCCTTGATGCCGACCGGATTGGCCGACTTGATTACGCTGCGCATCTTGGTGCCGAAGACGCCCAGTTCCTTCGCCCGCGCGCACATGGCTTCGAGGTTGGGATTGGGCTTCATCAGTTGCGCGCCGTCGCGCTCGTCCTCGAGGCCCTTGTCAACCTTCAGGAAGGGCACGATGCCGCGATCTTTCAGGCGCGCAGGCACGCTCATGCCGCCGCTCGTCCCTTCCATGGTTTTTTCGAACAGGATCGCGCCGATGACCTTGCCGTTGCCGAAGCAGGGCGCTTCGATGATGCGGCTGCGCATTTCATGGATCAGCGCGAACATCTGGTCTTCATCGGACCATTCGCTGTCTTCCACGCCATAGCCGCGCAGCGCCTTGGGCGTCGAACCGCCGGACTGGTCGAGGGCCGCGACAAAGCCCTGCCCGTGTGCAATCCGCTCGCGCATTTCATCGAAAGTCATCTGGCCATCCCGTGTTGGTGCAATCGTATGCGCAGCCAATAGCCGGGCCCCTTCGCACCTGCAACACCCGCCGGGTAACTTATCGCCTGCCGGGACGTATGTTGTGGGAGGAAGAGGAGAATTCATGCTCGACGCGACACAGGAACGGCTTTGCGAGGAGAACACGACCGACTTCTCCGACCTCAGGGCGCTGACGATCAATTGCACGCTCAAACCTACGCCGCAGGGCTCGCACACCGACAAGCTGCTGGGGGTGGTCGAGACGATTCTCGTGCGCAACAAGGTCGCGCTGGAACAGGTGCGGCTGGTCGATCACGACATCGCCCCCGGCGTCTATCCCGATATGACCGAACACGGCGCGGACAAGGACGGCTGGCCCGCGATCTGGGAAAAGGTGCAGGCCGCCGACATCCTCGTCGTCGGCACCCCGATCTGGCTGGGCGAGAAAAGCTCCGTCTGCCAGCGCCTGATCGAACGGCTCTACGGCCATTCGGGCCAGACCAACGAGGCCGGGCAATACGTCTTCTACGGCAAGGTCGGCGGGTGTATCGTCACCGGCAATGAGGACGGCATCAAGCACGTCGGCATGGGCGTGCTCTATTCGCTCCAGCACGTCGGCTACACCATCCCGCCGCAGGCCGACGCGGGTTGGATTGGCGAGGCCGGCCCCGGTCCCAGCTATGGCGACGCGAAGGCGGACGGTGACGGCTATGTCGGCTTCGACAACGACTTCACCCGCCGCAACACGACCTTCATGACCTGGAACCTGATGCACATCGCGCGCATGCTAAAGGACGCGGGCGGCATCCCGGCCTGGGGCAACTCGGTCGATCTATGGAAGGAAGGCCGCCGCTTCGACGCGCCCAATCCCGAGCACCGCTAGCCCGGCTGCTTCAGCACCGGAACGAGATTAATCGCCACGGAGATACGCGTTCCTTCGCCGTGGAACGGGCGGACCGCGTGCTGGAGCCAGCTGGGAAACATCACGATCATGCCGGTCTTGGGCCGCAGCAAAACCTCGCTGTGCATGGGTTGGCCGTTGGCCTCTTTCATGCGCAGGTCGGGCGCCGTCATGCGGACCATTGGCATGCGCGGATCCTGCAATTGCAGCTCCCCACCGAGCTTGGGATCGGTCGCCCCGTCATAACCATCATCGATATACGCAACCGCTGACCAAAAGCTGCCAGGATGAAAATGGTATTGATTTGCCGACCCTTTGACGCTGACGTTGGCCCACATCTCGGGGTGCCAAGTAAATCGACTACCCTCCGGCTTCTTAATATCGATTGTCTGCTCGTCCGCCAGTGTCATCGCCTTGTAAGCGAGCGCGCGTGCGGCCTCCCCGCCCCATTCCAGCATCTGAGTGTTGGAATGCCAGCCATCGATGTTTGAAATTTGAATCCCCTCGTCGCGATCCTGCTGGTCCCGGATTGCCTCGCGTAGCAGGCGTAAGCCTTCCTCGCTTTGAAGGGTGTCTGCGATGAAAGGCGTGGCGAAGAGGTGTCGGGTGGTCGGCATTCGTCAGCGTCGCGCGAAGGTTTCGAGGAAGCGGCGGGCAACCGGGCTGTCCTCGATACCGGCGCGCACGATCGAATTGCCCCACCAGAGCAGTTCGGTGTTAGCCAGAACGATCAGCGCAAGGTCCTGTTCGGGGACCTTGAGGTACATGGCGGAATACTGGCCCGGCTCCCAGCCGGAATGCCATTGCAGGCGCTGGCCTTCCCAGTCGGAGAGCCACCAGCCGTGGCGGTAATCGCCAAGCTCGGGCAATTCGCGCTCCACAAGGTTGCGCCGTTCGGCATCGGACACCAGTTCTCCGCCCTCATAGGCGATTTCGAAAGCTGCCAGATCGCGAACGCTCGCAAGGATGCCGGCTGCCGCGCGAAAATCGTCGTCGAACAGCGCAGCTTTCTGCGGCCCGTCTTCCGTAACCGTGAAGGGAGGTGCGAGATTGCGCAGCGCCGCCCCGCCCTGCGGATCGCGCCAGCCAAGCGCGACATCGGTCATGCCGACCGCATCGGCGACATGCTCGCGGACGATGTCGCGCAGTGGCCTGCCGCCTGCCCCCTCGATGGCGCGATCGATGCGCGCGTAGGCAATAGGGTTGTAGACGAAGGCATCGCCATTGGCGCGCATGTCGAGCATCTGCTCGAGCGTTGTCGGCTTGCTGCAATCCATGGCGGGAATGGCGTTGCCGAACTGGTCGGTACCGCCCGCGCCGAAGGGTATCTGCGACGTGGATAGCCAGTCGCACGTTCCGGCCCACCCATCTTCCGATGCCATCGGCAGCGAAAGGTCGAGCCCCTCTTCCTGCGCCTCGAGAAGGATTGCCGTGGCGGCAATCGGCTTGGTGACCGAGGCGATGTAGTATGTGGTTTCGGGCGAGGCCCTGACATCGCCCTCATCATCGGAAACGCCGAAATATCCCTCCCAGACGATCTCGCCATCACGCACGATGGCCGCGCTCATGGATGGGGTACGCTGCTCCTTCCGGTATTCGTCGAGGAATTCGGAGAACGCGTCGAACTCGTCCTGCGCCAATGCCGTGGTCGGGACGATGGCAAGGCAGGCAGCCAGCAGGGTACGGATCATTTTAGTGCTGCGACTCCCGGAAGGTCCTTGCCCTCCATCCATTCGAGGAATGCGCCTCCGGCAGTGGAGACGAAGGTGAAATCGTCCTTCACCCCGGCATGGGCGAGCGCGGCGACCGTGTCGCCTCCGCCTGCAACCGAAGTCAGCGAGCCGCCTTCCGTGAGCGCGGCGGCCGTCTTGGCGAGAGCCACCGTGGCGGCGTCGAACGGCTCGGTCTCGAAGGCTCCCATCGGGCCGTTCCATACCAACGTGCGGCAGGTCTTGAGGACGTCGCCCAAAGCTTCGACCGCCTGCGGACCTACGTCGAGGATCATCTCCTCTTCGGCGACCTCGTGGACGTTGCAGACCCGCAGGCTGTGCGGGTTGGCCGCAAATTCCTTGGCCACCACCACGTCATAGGGCAGGTGCACGGTGCACCCCGCATGGTCGGCCTGGTCCATGATGCGGTTGGCGGTGTCCTTGAGGTCGTGCTCGCACAGCGACTTGCCGACATCGACTCCGCGCGCGGCGAGGAAGGTGTTGGCCATGCCGCCGCCAATGATGAGGTGCTGGACCTTGCCGACGAGATTCTCGAGCACGTCGAGCTTGGTCGAAACCTTGGCCCCGCCGACAACGGCCGCAACCGGCTGTTCTGGATTGCCCAGCGCCGCGTCGAGCGCCTTCAGTTCCGCTTCCATCGCGCGGCCTGCGTAGGCCGGGAGGTGATGCGCGAGCCCCTCGGTCGAAGCGTGGGCGCGGTGCGCGGCGGAGAAGGCATCGTTGACGTAGAAATCGCCATGCGCGGCGATGCCGCGCGCGAATTCGGGATCGTTCGCTTCTTCGCCTGGCCAGAAGCGGACGTTGTCGAGCAGGCCGATGTCCCCGTTACGCAGGATGCCGATCGACTGTTCGACCACGGGGCCCATGACTTCGGGGATGAACATGATTTCCTTGCCCAGCACCTTCTCGACATCGCCCTGCACGAAGCTGGTCGACATGGTCGAATGGCGCTGTCCCTTGGGACGGCCGAAATGGGCGAGCAGCAGGACCTTCGCGCCCTTGTCGGCGAGTTCGAGGATGGTCGGTTTGACCGCCTCGACACGGGTGACGTCGGTTGCCGAACCATCCTTCATGGGAAGGTTCAAATCGACGCGCACCAGCGCGACCTTGCCGGTTACGTCGCCAAGATCGTCGAGGGTCCTGAAGCTGCTCATATCGGGGCTTTCCTTAGAGGAATTTCGCCATCACGCCGGCGGTGTCGATCATGCGGTTCGAGAAGCCCCATTCGTTGTCGTACCAGCTGACGACGCGGGCAAGTTTGCCTTCCATCACGCTGGTCTCGAGGCTGTCGATGGTCGAGCTGGCCGGATAGTGGTTGAAGTCGCTGCTGACGAGCGGCTGGTCGGTGTAGTCGAGCACGCCCTTCATCGGGCCTTCCGCAGCGGCCTTGAGCGCCGCGTTCAGTTCCTCGGCGCTGGTGTCGCGGCCGGGCGTGAAGACGAGGTCGACGAGGCTGACATTCGGCGTCGGCACGCGCACCGAGCTGCCGTCGAGCTTGCCGGCGAGTTCGGGCAGAACGAGGCCGACCGCGCGGGCTGCGCCGGTGGTGGTCGGGATCATGTTCTGCGCGCCGCCGCGGGCACGGCGCATGTCGCCATGCATCTGGTCGAGCATGCGCTGGTCATTGGTGTAGCTGTGGATCGTGGTCATGAAGCCACGCTCGATGCCGACCGTGTCGTGCAGCACCTTGGCCATCGGCGAGAGGCAGTTGGTGGTGCAGCTAGCGTTCGAGACGATCACGTCTTCCGCCGTCAGCGTCTCGTGGTTCACACCGTAAACGATGGTCGCCGAAACGCCCTTTGCGGGGGCCGAAATCAGCACGCGCTTGGCGCCTGCGTCGAGGTGCGGACGGCAGGCTTCGTCGGACTGGAAGAAGCCGGTGCATTCGAGCACGATATCGACGCCCTGCTTGCCGTGCGGCAGCTTGCCGGGCTCACGCTCGCTGGTCACGGCGATCGACTTGCCGTTCACGATGATCGCGGTGTCGCCGACTTCCACCGTGCCGGGAAAGCGGCCGTGCGTGCTGTCGTACTGGAACAGCAGCGCGTTCGACTTGGTGTCGGCGAGGTCGTTGATGGAAACGAGTTCGAGATCGTGGTCCTCACGCTCCAGAATGGCACGGGCGACGAGGCGACCGATGCGTCCGAAACCGTTGATTGCAACCTTGGTAGCCATGCGAAGAGCTCCTGCTTAACCGTTTAATTTGTTCATGATTTGCGGCACGATGGCGTCCGCAGTGAAACCGAATTTCTTGAAGAGGTCGGGTGCCGGCGCACTGGCGCCGAAGCGGTCCAGACCGATATTGAGGCCATTCTCGCCGGTGTAGCGTTCCCAGCCGAAAGTGGTGCCCGCCTCGATGCTGACGAGCAGGCTCGATGCCGGGATCAGGTCCTTGCGGTACGCCTCGTCCTGCTCGTCGAAGAGCTGGGTGCAGACCATCGAGACGACGCTGGCGCCGACACCCTGCTTTTCCAGTTCCTCGGCACAAGCCAGAGCGAGGTGTACTTCGGAGCCGCTGGCGATGAGCGTGACCTTGTGCGCGTTGCCGGCCTCCTTGAGGCGGTAGGCCCCCTTCAAACACATATCGATCTCTTCGGGATGGTTGCGCACCTGTGGGAGGCCCTGGCGGGTCAGCGCGAGAACCGTCGGGCGGTCCTTGCTGCGTAGCGCGATGTCCCAGCACTCGGCGGTCTCGACCGCGTCGGCGGGGCGCATTACCAGCAGGTTCGGGATCATGCGCAGGCTCTGCACATGCTCGACCGGCTGGTGGGTGGGTCCGTCTTCGCCGAGACCGATGCTGTCATGCGTCATCACGTAGATGGCGCGCGTCTGCTGGAGGGCCGAAAGACGGATCGCGGCGCGGCAGTAGTCGGTAAACACGAGGAAGGTGCCGCCGTAAGGGATAACGCCGCCGTGCAGCGCCATACCGTTCATCGCGGCGGCCATGCCGAATTCGCGGATACCGTAATAGATATAGCGGCCCGAGTAATCGTCCGCCGTGAACGGGCCGATCCCGCCAGCCTTGGTATTGTTCGAGCCTGTGAGATCAGCGCTTCCGCCCAAGGTGTCGGGCAGCATGGCGTTGATCTGCTCCAGCGCCATTTCGCTCGCCTTGCGGGTGGCGACCTTGACCGGGTCCTTCATCAGCGACTGGATGTAGTTGTCGAGGCTGAACTTGGCTGGGAGATCGCCCGACATGCGGCGTTCGAAGTCGGCCTTCTGGTCGTGACCTGAGAGGCGGTCCGTCCATTGCGAATGTGCCTTCGCCCCGGCGTCCGCCGTGCCCCGCCAGTCGCTAAGCACCTGCTCGGGAATTTCGAAGGGCTTGTAATCCCAGCCCAGCACGTCGCGCGCAGCGGAAATTTCCTCGTCGCCGAGCGGCGCGCCATGCGTGGCGCTGGTGCCCTGCTTGTTGGGCGCGCCTTTGCCGATGACCGTACGGCAGGCAATCAGCGAAGGACGTTCATCGGCCTGCGCTTCGTCGAGCGCGCGGCGGATGTCGTCGAAGTCGTGGCCGTCGCAGCTGGTGACGTGCCAGCCGGTCGCTTCATAGCGAGCCTTGATGTCTTCGCTGGTCGAAAGGTCGGTCGACCCATCGATGGTGATCTGGTTGTCATCCCACAGCACGTTCATCCGGCCGAGCTTCAGATGCCCGGCAAGGCCGATGGCCTCGTGATTGATGCCTTCCATCAGGCAGCCGTCGCCGGCGATGACCCAGGTCTTGTGGTCGACGATGGCGTCACCGAAGTCGGCGTTCAGCTTGCGCTCCGCAATCGCCAGGCCGACCGCCATCGCAAGGCCCTGACCCAGCGGGCCGGTGGTGCATTCCACACCGTCGAGAAGGAAGTTTTCCGGATGGCCGGCGCAAGGGGATTCGAGCTGGCGGAAATTGCGGATGTCTTCCATCGTCGGATGGGCGTAACCGGAAAGGTGGAGCAGGCTGTAGATCAGCATCGAGCCGTGACCTGCCGACAGCACGAAACGGTCGCGATCAGCCCAGTCGGGGGCGGCAGCATCGTGCTTGAGGTATTCGGTCCACAGCACGGTGGCGACGTCGGCCATGCCCATCGGCATGCCGGGGTGACCCGAATTCGCCGCCTGCACCGCGTCCATCGAAAGGGCCCTGATTGCATTGGCCATCGGGACCATGCGCGGCGTGTCGAGACTCATGCTTGTGCCTTTCGGAAATATGGTGCGATTCGACGCGGGCGCACCCATCGCGGAAGGGCTGCCCGAGGTCAACCGGAGCAAGGCGGCGAAAATGGCCCCTGTTCGGCTGCGGCGAGTTATCAACAGCCGCCCCCAAACCTTTGCCAAGGCGCGTCAATATCGTTAATTCCTTCGCCTCATGAGCGAGCAACGAATTTCCGGCGCTGTCGACAGGATCGAGCGGGCGCTTGCGCGGATCGAGGCGCAGGCGGCCCATCCGCGTGGCGATACCGCTGCATCGGCTCGTCACGACGCGCTGAAGGCACGCGTCGCGGCCAGCCTGTCCGAGCTCGACACGCTGATCGAAAGCCTCGAGCAATGAGCGACGTCAAGCTCAAGGTCGGCGGCCGCCAATATACGGTGGCTTGCGCCGACGGGCAGGAAGACAGCGTGCGCCGCCTCGCCGGGGTGGTCGACGAAAAGCTTACCCAGATGGGCGCGAACCTTTCGGGCAACGAGGCCAAGAACCTGCTGTTCGCCTCGCTCCTGCTGGCCGACGAACTGGACGAAGCGCGCAAGAAGGCATCCGCTCCGCCGCCTCCCTCACCTGCGCCCGCTTCGCCCGCCATCGACACCGATTGCGTCGCCGACAAGCTCGAACGACTGGCCCTCGCGCTCGAAAATGCCGCATCAAGGCTTGAGAGCGGCCCCGAGGCCTCCTAAATAGGTAACTGGCGGGGCTGCCCGGCACGAGCCGATCGAACATCCCTGAGGCTATAAGCAATCCAAGGGAGCTGTCCCTACCGGATTGGCGGGTTCGTCCCGGCGGTTCGGATATACGGCGCCCACCTGACGTGAAGGCGTCAGAGGATTTCAAGGCAACGACCCATGGTGGTCCCGTCACTTTATTTATTGCGCTACCGCTTCGCTGCTTGAGCGCGTTCGGGGTAGTGCAAACCTCTCAATCCGTTCGGGCTGAGCTTGTCGAAGCCCTGCACTTCACTTTTGCATGACCAAAAAAGAAAAGGACGGCCCTTTGACAAGCTCAGGGCGAACGGACATGGACAAAGACACTCTTCGCAAACAGCTTCGCAGCGCCCGGCGCGATCATGTCGCGGCGCTGCCGGACAGCATGCGTGCGCTGGTGTTCCATCGACCGCCTTCCCCGCTCCTGGACCTCGTCCCGGAAGGCGCCGTGATCGGGCTCTACCGCGCCAATCCCTTCGAGGCTCCGGCGGCCTCCTACGCCAATTTCTTCCTCGACCGCGGCCACGAGATCGCCCTGCCCCGCTTTGCCAGCCGCAACGCGCCGATGGAATTCGCGCATCATTCGGATCCCTTCGACGAGGAGGATCTCGAAGTCGGCCCCTTCGGCCTGCTCCAGCCCTTCCTGGATGCGCCGGTGCTGGAACCCGACGTACTGTTCGTCCCGTTGGTCGGCTTCACGGCAGATGGGAAGCGGCTCGGTCAGGGCGGCGGGCATTACGACCGCTGGCTGACCGACCGCCCCGGTGCAACGCCCATCGGTCTCGCATGGGATTGCCAGCTCGCCGAAGAGCTCCCTCATGAAGAGCACGACCAGTCCTTGCGCGCCATCGTGACTCCCACCCGGCTTTACGGACCCCTGCCATGAGAACCGAACCCACCTGGCGCATCCCCGTCGGCCTACTAGGCCTGTTGCTGGGCCTGCTCGTCTACGGGATCGTGATCGCGCGCTATGCCCCCGAGCTTATCGGCGAATGGCCAACACTGGCGCAGACCGTGATCTACGTATTCCTCGGCCTCGCCTGGCTGCTCCCGCTCGGGCGCTTCCTCAAATGGATGGAAACCGGTCGCTGGCGCTGATTGCCAAGCATTCGCACCTGTTCTAACCTCGGTCATGAGGGAGAGGACATGGCGAGCATTGCCGCGGTATCGGAGAAGCCGTCGACCGGGTTGAAGCTGGCGCACGGCATCGGAGCGGCGGCCTTCGGCATCAAGAACAACGGCTTCGACTATTTCCTTCTGCTGTTCTACGGCACCGTGATCGGGCTGGAGCCGGGCCTCGTCGGCCTCGCCATCTTCATCGCGCTCGTCTTCGACGCTGTCTCCGATCCGCTGGTCGGCTACTGGTCCGACAACTTTCGCAGCAAATGGGGGCGTCGCCACCCCTTCATGTACGCCGCCGCCCTGCCGGTGACGCTGAGCTATTTCCTGCTGTGGAACCCGCCCGACTGGGGCCAGACCGGGCTGTTCCTATACCTAACCGGCCTTGCGGTGCTGATCCGCACTTTCATCACCTTCTACGAAACGCCCAGCTCCGCGCTGATCCCCGAACTCACCAGCGATTACGAGGAGCGCACCAGCCTGCAATCCTATCGCCTGTTCTTCGGCTGGACCGGCGGCAGCATGATGAGCATCGTCATGTTCGGAGCCTTGGCGACAGGCCCGCTGGGCATCCTCGACCGCGAAGCCTACGCAACCTACGGCATTATCGGATCGCTGCTGATCCTGGCGGCAATCCTTGTATCGGCCATCGGCACGCATCACCGAATACCCCACCTCCACCGTCCGGTGACCACGGGCGAGAAGTTCAGCCTGCGGCGGATATTCCGCGAGATGGTCGAGACGCTCAGCGAGAAAAGCTTTATCGCACTTTTCTTCGCCACGGTCCTGTTCGCCATCGCCTCGGGTCTGGCGGCTGCGCTGTCCTTCCTCATGCTGCGCTATTTCTGGGGCTTCGTGGAGTTCCAGCTGTTCATCTGGACCTGCGCGGTGCTTCTCTCCGCCCTGCTCGGTTTTCTGATCGCGCCCCGGAGCGTGCGGCGGCTGGGCAAGAAGCGGGCGGTGATCGTACTCGGCCTGCTCGCCTTCACGATCCAGCCCGCTCCGGTGCTCCTGCGGCTTGCGGGTCTGATGCCCGAGAACGGCGATCCGGTCCTTTTCCCGCTGGTCATGGCGATCAACGTCATCGATCTTGCGCTGATCATCGCGACCCAGGCGGTCGCCTATTCGATGATCGCCGACCTTGTCGAAGCGAACCAGCTGAGGACCGGGCGGCGCAGCGAGGGCGTCTATTATGCCGCGACGACCTTCACCCGGAAGGTTACGCAGGGCATCGGCGTGGCGGCAGCCGGCGCGATCCTGTCGGGAATCGACTTCCCGGAAGGGGCGGACCCGGCCAGCGTCCCCGCCGATACCTTGTGGAAACTCGGCGCGCTTTATGCGCCCTCGCTCCTCATCCTCTATCTCGGCGCGCTCTACTGCATCGCGCGCTACCGGATCGACAAGCAGGGGCACGAGGAAAACCTGCGGCGGTTGCGCGAAGCGGCGGGTTAGGCGGAACCGGCGGTCGGAAAGCATCGTTGTCCGGCCATGCCCGAATTGCCTGAAAACGAAGCGCAGCGCCTTACCCTCGAGCGTGAATGCCTCCACCGCACGATCGAGGCGGTCGAGCTGGGCGAGGATGTCACCTATATCGAACTGCCCGGCGACAATGAGCGCGCGCGGCTGGTCGGTCGGCAATTCACCGAGACCCGCCGTCACGGCAAGAACATCTTCGCCGGATCGAAGACCGGCCCGTGGATGACAGTGCATCTCGGCATGACAGGCAAGCTCGTGCCCTTCGACGCGCCGGACGATCCGCCCGATCATACCAAGCTGCTGATCCGCTTCGAAGGAGACCGTCGCCTGGCCTTCCAATGCCCGCGAAAACTCGGCCATGTGCGCGTGATCGACGATCCGGCAAGCTATTTAGAGGACGAAGGACTTGGCCCGGATGCGCTGGAGGTGTCGTGCGAGCAATTCGTCCAAACCTTCGGGAGCACGCGCAGCGCCATCAAGTCCGCGCTGATGAAACAGGACAAAATGGCAGGCATCGGCAATCTGTGGTCCGACGAAACCCTGTTCCAGACCGGCATCCACCCAGAAGCGCGCGCGAACGCGCTGGGGGAGGACGTGCTTTCGGATATCCACGCTGCGATGCGCCGCATCCTGAAAGGCGTTGTTCGTGTGGAAGCGAGCTACGAGGACCTGCCCGAGGCCTGGCTGATACGGCACCGGAAAAGCGGTGCGGAATGCCGCCGCTGCGGCGGCACGATCGTCAGCACCAAGGTAGGCGGACGGACCGCCTACTTCTGCGACAAGCATCAGAAATGAGGTAAAAATCCCAAGGTGGCGCGAGTGACGGGACTCGAACCCGCGACCCTCGGCGTGACAGGCCGATACTCTAACCAACTGAGCTACACCCGCGCATTGCGCTGTAGCGCCCCCTTGGGAGCCGCGCATCTAAGGGAGCCTCCTATTCCTGTCAACGCATATTCAGCGGCTTTTTTCGTACTTTTTCGCCTTTCAGACCATGCTGTTGAAATTTACCCGAAATTTACCTTTTGAGCCGACTCTCCGGTGAGAAATCGCGTGGGGCTAAACGGGGGTTTCGCTATGATGCAAAAGGCTTTTCTCGCCTTGTCGCTGGCCATGCTGGGCGGCGGTACACTGGCAGCCAAATCGGCGATCGATATCCAGAATTCAGCCTTCGACGGCCATGCGCACGCGTCGGTTACCGAATTGCCGCGTCTTGCCGCGCAATAGGCGCGCCGCGATCTAGCATTTCTCGTATTTCCAATTGCGGCGTTTGCCCTCGGCGATCCACGCCGCAGCGGTTGCGATACGCTTTTCCCGTGTCGCTTCGCGCTTCGCCGAAACGACCCAATCGAGGTAATCGCGCCGCTGGGCGTCAGTGAACCCGTCCCACACGGCTTGTGCGCCAGCGGCTCCGGCAAGGGCCGCCGCGAAGTCGTCCGGCATGGCAATTCTGGGCTTGGCTTTTGGCTTCGCTTTCGCCGCATTGTCCTCCCCCGACCGGATACGCGCGGCCTTGTCGCGGAGCAGCCGGGTCAGGTCCTCGTCGGGAGGCAGATCGTCGAGCGAAGCAATCCGCCCGAGATCGCCCATCGCCTCCCCGCCTCCGGGACCTTCGACCACGAAGGCGCAATGCGCCTTGAAGGCCGCCATTCCGCAGAGCTGCCTACCCTCGAGGATCCAGAAGGGCGCGCCCCATCGCAGCGCTTCCTCCGCTTCGGGCTCCGCTGCGGCGGCTACGCCGCGCAGGTGCGTCAGGATCGGGCGCGCAAAGGGCTGCGCCTTGGCGATGTAGTCGTCAACTCGGCTGTCACGCGTCATGCGCGACAGCCTATCAGATCAGTCGACGAGGATCAGCGCGGGCGTTTCGAGCAGGCGCTTCAGCGCCTGGATGAAGCTCGCCGCATCCCAGCCATCGACAACGCGGTGATCGCAGCTGATCGAGATATTCATCAGCTTGCGCTTCTCGATCCGCTCCACCCCGTCGCTTCCCGTCACATACATCGGGCGCTCGATGATGCGGTTCGGGCCGATGATCGCGACTTCAGGACGATTGATGACCGGCGTCGTCGCCACGCCGCCGAGCGGCCCGAGCGAGGTGACGGTCAGTGTGCCGCCTTCCATCTCTTCCTTCTTCGCCGTGCCACCCCGTGCAGCATCGGCGAGGCGCGAAATCTCGTTGGCGAGCTGCCACAGGTTCTTGGCCTGCGCGTTCTTGATGACCGGGACCATCAGCCCCGCATCGGTCTGCGCCGCCATGCCCAAATTGACCGCGCCGTGCCGCGTCACCACACCCGCTTCATCGTCATAGCGCGCGTTGATCATCGGGAAGTCGGGCAGCGTCTTGCAGATCGCGGTGATCAGCATCGGCAGGATGGTGAGCTTCGGCTTGTCGCCACGGTTTGAATTGAGCTGTGTGCGCAGGATTTCGAGATCGGTAACGTCGCACTCCTCGACATAGGAGAAGTGCGGGATGTTGCGCTTCGAAGCCGCCATGTTCTCGGCAATGCGGCGGCGCATGCCGATGACCTTCTTTTCCTCGTCCTCGCGAGTCTTGGCAGCCGCGCCGTAACCCGAATTGTAGGACAAGAACTGGTCGAGATCGCCGTGGCGCACGCGGCCTTCCTCGCTAGGCTTCACCTGCGAAAGATCGACGCCCAAGTCCTTGGCGCGCTTGCGCACGGCTGGGGTCGCGAGGACCTTGGCCGAAGGAGCCGGCTCGGGAGCAGGCGTCGGCGCAGGAGCGGGAGGCGGCGACGGGTCGGCCGCCATCGCATCGTCGGCATCGCTCGCATCCGAAGTCTCGACCTCGATACGCTCCTCGACCGTCTCGGCCTTCGGTGCGGGAGCAGGAGCAGGAGCAGGAGCAGGAGACGCAGCTTCCTCTGCTACATCGTCAGGCACTTCGCCCTCGACCTCGATCACCACCAGCATCGAGCCGATCGAGACCATGTCGCCTTCTTCACCGGCGATCTCGAGGATCTTTCCGTCGACCGGGCTTTCCATCGGCACGGTGGCCTTGTCGGTCATCATGTCGACGAATTCCTCGTCTTCCTGAATCCGGTCGCCGACCTTCTTGTGCCACTGGACGATTTCCGCCTCGGCAATGCCTTCGCCGATGTCGGGCATGTTGAATATGAACTTTGCCATGTCGGTTACTCGCTCAGAATCTTGTCGAGGGCCTCGCCGATGCGGATCGGGCCGGGGAAATAAGCCCATTCGAGGCTGTGGGGATAGGGCGTGTCGAAGCCGGTCACACGTTCAACCGGAGCTTCGAGATGATAGAAGCAGCGTTCGGTCACCAGCGCCGACAGTTCGGCACCGAAACCGGCGGTGCGGGTCGCTTCGTGGACGATCAGGCAGCAGCCGGTCTTCTTGACCGATTCCTCGATCGTCTCGATGTCGACGGGGACGATGGTGCGCAGGTCGACGATGTCGGCCTCCACGCCCTTCTCGCGGCAGACCGCCTCGACCACGTGAACCATGGTGCCGTAGGCAAGGATGGTGAGTTCATCGCCCTCGGTCGCATAACGCGCCTTGCCGAGCGGGATTTTGTAATGGCCTTCCGGCACAACGCTCGCATCGAAGCGCTTCCACGGCTCGACCGGCTTGTCGTAATAGCCCGAGAACGGGCCGTTGTAGATGCGCTTGGGCTCGAAGAAGATGACCGGGTCGTTGTCCTCGATCGCGCTGATCAGCAGACCCTTCGCGTCATAGGGCGTCGCCGGGATGACCGTCTTCAGGCCGGAGACGTGGGCGAAGATCGCCTCGGGGCTCTGGCTGTGCGTCTGTCCGCCGAAGATGCCGCCGCCGAAGGGGCTGCGCACGGTGATCGGCGCAGTGTATTCGGCTGCCGAACGATAGCGCAGGCGCGCGGCTTCGGAGATCAGCTGGTCGAGGCCGGGGTAGATGTAGTCCGCGAACTGGATTTCCGGCACGGGACGCAGGCCATAGGCCCCCATCCCCACCGCCGCAGCGATGATGCCGCATTCGGAGATCGGCGTGTCGAACACGCGGGTCTTGCCATATTTCTGCTGGAGCCCGGCTGTACACCGGAACACGCCGCCGAAATAGCCGACGTCCTCGCCCATGATGACGATGTTCTCGTCGCGGCCCATCGACACGTCGAGCGCATCGTTGATCGCTTCGATCATGTTGAGGCGGCGCTCGGTACCTTCTTCCGTCTTGGGTGCGGGTTTGGTTGCGGTCTCGCTCATGCGCCCTTCCCTCCGTTCGGAAGTCCTTCGGGGAATTTGGTTTCGCGTTCGTGGATCGCCTGCTGGGCCTGCTCCTTGAGATGCCAGGGCAGCTCTTCGAACACATCTTCGAACATGGTGCGGAACGGATGGTGGAGGCCGTGGCCGAGGATGCCGTTCTCTTCGGCTTCCTTGGTCGTCTTCTTGACGTATTCGGCCGCCTCGAGGTCCATCTTTTCCTGACGCTCCTCGTCCCACTCGCCGATTTCGATGAGGTGGTTCTTGAGGCGCATGACCGGATCGCCCAGCGGCCATTCGTCCCGTTCCTGCGCACTGCGATATCCAGACGGATCATCGGACGTGGAGTGCCCTTCGGCGCGGTAGCTGAAGAACTCAATCAGCGTCGGCCCGGCGTTGGCGCGGGCGCGGTTGGCAGCCCATTGCTCGGCTTCGTAGCAGGCCAGCGGATCGTTGCCATCGACACGCAGCGAGGCGATGCCATAGCCCACCCCGCGCGCAGCAAAGGTCGCGCGCTCCGCCCCGGCGAACCCGCTGAAGCTCGAAATCGCCCACTGGTTGTTGACCACGTTGAGGATGACCGGCGCGTTGTAGACGGTCGCGAAGAGGCAGGCGGAATGGAAGTCACCTTCCGCGGTGCTGCCTTCGCCCACCCAGGTCGCCGCGATCCGGCTGTCGCCCTTGATCGCCGAGGCCATCGCCCAGCCGACCGCTTGCGGGGTCTGCGTGGCGAGGTTGCCCGAGATGGTGAAGAAGCTGTGCTCCTTGCTGGAGTACATGATCGGTAGCTGGCGGCCCTTCAGCTTGTCGCCCCGGTTCGAGTAGATCTGGTTGATCATCTCGATCATCGGATAGCCGCGCTGAATCAGGATGCCCTGCTGGCGGTAGCTCGGGAAGACCATGTCGTCCGCCGCAAGGGCCATCGAGGCTGAGACGCTGGTCGCCTCTTCACCGGTGCACTTCATATAGAAGCTGGTCTTGCCCTGCCGCTGGCCGCGGAACATGCGCTCGTCGAAAGCGCGCGTCATGGCCATGTGGCCGAGCATTGTGCGCAGCGTTTCAGGGTCGAGCTTGGGGTCCCAAGGACCGTGGGCCTTGTTGTCCTCGCCCAGCACGCGGATCAGCCCGTGGGCGAAATCCAGCATGTCTTCGGGTTTGGTCGTCTCGTCCGGACGCGGCTGCGCACCGGCTTCGGGAACCTGGATATGCGAGAAGTCCACCGCGTCTCCGGGGCGGAACTTGGGTTCGGGTACGTGGAGCGAGAGCTTGGGGCGATTGTCGCCCAGCTTCGCATCATCGTGAGGCCTGTCGGCCATAGAATCGTCTCCCAGACGGAATCTTACGCTTGCGCGTTATTTTATTTCGCGTCGGGAAAACGGTCAAGTACGCCTGTGCATACGATTTCGGTTATACCGCGACGGGAGCCTTGATTGGCCCGTGGGGCGTGTAGTCGTGAACCGCGAAATCCTCAATCCGGTAGTCGAAGATAGTCGGCGGACGCCGCACAATCTCAAGCGTCGGCAGGCCGTGCGGTTCCCGCGAGAGCTGTTCCTTCACGAGGTGCTCGTGGTTGAGATAGAGATGCGTGTCGCCCCCCATCCACACGAATTCGCCCGGCTGCATGTCCACTTGCTGAGCGATCATCCGCAACAGGAGCGCGCCAGACCACAGGTTGAACGGCAGGCCGAGCGCGACATCGCAGCTCCGCTGGTAGAGAATGCCGTTCAGCAGCGGCTCGCCGTCGATCCCGGTAGAGACATGATACTGGTAGGTCTTGTGGCACGGCGGCAGCGCCATGCGCGGCACCTCGGCCACGTTCCAGCCCTCGATGATGTGACGGCGGCTGCCGGGGTTCTCGTTGAGCGATTCGACAACCTCGGCGACCTGGTTGATACCCCTACCCTTGCGGAAGAGCCCGCCCTTCACCGGCTGATAGGTCGGCCAGTCGACCCATTGCTTGCCATAGACCGGCCCCAGATCACCCCACATGGCGGCGAATTGTTGGTCGTCGGCGATTTTCTGGACGAAAGCCTCGAGTTCGATCTCGTCCCCCGTCTGCTCGACATAGCGGGCGTGCGGCCACTCGTTCCAGATCTTCACGCCCTGCAAGACCAGCGGACGGATGTTCGTATCCCCGGTAAGGAACCACAGCAGCTCGCGCGTGGCGGTCTTCCAGTAGACTCGCTTGGTGGTCACCAGCGGCATCGCCCCCTCGGCTAGGTCGAAGCGCAATTGCGCGCCGAACACCGAGCGCGTGCCGATACCCGTGCGGTCGCGGCGCTCGTCCCCCTCGAGCCAGATGAGGCGCATCAGGTCGAGATATTGCTGTTCGAATTGGGTTTCAGGCACCGGAAATCGTCACTCTTGTCTGTCTTGCCGACCCTAGGCACAAAATACTGGAAAAGCGCGCTTGCACCAGTAGCAATCCACACCTATAGGGCGCGCCTGCCTCGCGGGGGACCTCCCCCGCAACGCATCCGGTCGGGGAGTAGCTCAGCCTGGTAGAGCACTGTCTTCGGGAGGCAGGGGCCGGAGGTTCGAATCCTCTCTCCCCGACCATTTGCACTCCTCAATAAAGCGATTTTGCGCCGCTGGCACGAAACCAGCGCGCGCCTGCCTCGTTGGGCGGGCATGAGCTCCCATTCCGTTTTGTTCGTCTGCCTCGGCAATATCTGCCGTTCCCCCCTTGCCGAAGCCGCCTTACGCCGCGCCGCGGAAGAAGCCGGGCTCGACGTGACAGTCGATAGCGCTGGCACTGCCGGCTATCACGTGGGCGAACCGCCCGATATGCGCAGTATCCGCGAAGCCGAGCGGCGCGGAGTCGACATCGCTGGCTCTCGCGGGCGCCAGTTGGTACCTTCCGATTTTCACGAGTTCGACTTTATCCTCGGCATGGACAAATCGAACATGCACGACATCGCTCGCGTCAATCCGGGCGATGGCAAGGCGAAGACCGCCATGCTGCTCGACATCGTGCCCGGACAGGAAGGGCGCGAGGTGGGCGATCCCTATTACGGCGGCGAAGACGGCTTCGCGATCACCTGGAACGAGGTGGAAGCGGGAGCCAGGGCGCTGGTCGCAGTGCTGCTCGACGAAAATGGCTGACGACGACGAGCCTTCCCGCCATCGCTCGGTCCCCTCTTCCCGCATTGGGCGGCTGGGCGGTTTTACGCGGCTTGCAGGCGGCCTTGCTGGCGGTGTCCTGTCGGAAGGAGCGCGCAGGCTGGCCAGCGGCGAGCGTCCACGGCTCGACCAATTGCTGCTCACACCGGCGAACGCCCGTAGGCTGACGGACCGGCTCGCGCACTTGCGCGGCGCAGCGATGAAGCTGGGGCAGATGATCTCGATGGACGCGGGCGACATCCTTCCACCCGAACTGGCCGATATCCTCGCGCGCCTGCGCGAGCGGGCGGACTTCATGCCGCCGCGCCAGCTCGACAAGGTCTTGGCAGAGGAATGGGGCAAGGACTGGCGCCGCCAATTTCGTCGCTTCGAACCCCGGCCGATTGCCGCCGCCTCTATCGGGCAGGTCCACCGCGCCTTGACGCCGGACGGGCGGATGCTGGCGATCAAGGTACAGTACCCCGGCGTCGCGCGCAGCATCGACAGCGATGTCGACAATGTCGCGAGCCTGCTCAAGCTGACCGGCCTGCTGCCCCCGGAATTCGATATCGCGCCATTGCTAGCCGCTGCAAAGGAGCAACTCCGCGAGGAAGCCGATTATCTACGCGAAGGCCGTATGATGGTGCGGTTTGCGCAGATGGTCGAAGGGCGCAAGGTATTCGTCGTGCCCGGACTGGTCGAGGAACTGACGACGCCGCGCGTACTGGCCATGACCTATGAAGAAGGCAGCCCGATCGAGACGCTGGCTGACGAAGACCAGGCCCTGCGCGACGAGACCTTTGCCCATCTGGTCGAGCTTGTGGCGCGCGAGCTGTTCGACAGCCAATTGATGCAGACCGATCCCAACTTCGCGAATTATCGCTGGCAGGGGAAGACAGGGCGCATCGTCCTGCTCGATTTCGGCGCGGCGCGCGAGGTTTCCCAAGGCATTTCGCAGGATTATCGGAAGCTCGTCGAAGCAGGTCTGCGCCAGGATCGCGAGGCGGTGCTGGAGGCCTCTATCGAAGCGGGCTTCGTAAATCCCCGCGCGCTCGAGCGACACCCGGAAGCCATGCGACGCGCGGTCGACATCGTCGTCACACAGATGGCGAGTGACGAGAAGCTCGACTTCGGCAATCGCGCCTTCGTGCCCGAAATCCGCGAGACGGTGATGCCTATCGCCCGCGACCGCGAGAGTTGGCATCTGCCGCCCGCCGAAACGCTGTTCGTCCAGCGCAAGGTCAGCGGCACTGCCCTGCTCGGCGCCCGGCTCGGCGCGCGCGTCGATGTGCGCGGGATCGTCGAGCGCGTGCTGGCGGAAACCGCGTGACGGGCGATCTTACCGCAGCGGCCGAGCGCATCTGCGGCCAGCGGCCGGTTTCCATCCAGCGTTTCGCGGGCGGCGACATATCGGGCGCGTCTCGGTTGACCTTTGCCGACGAGTCGATCGTGGTCGGAAAAACCGGTCCGGCGGTCTCTGTCGAGGCGCGTATGCTGGAGGCCATGGCAACCTCCGGCGCACCTGTTCCAAAGGTGCTCGGTTATGACGAACAGCGTATGCTTATCGAACATCTGCCTGCGGATGGTGCGCTATCCGGCAAGGCCTGGGTGTCTCTCGCCGAGGCTCTGCACGCGCTGCATGCGGTAACGGGCGAGAGCTACGGCTGGCACGAGGATTACGCGTTGCGCCACGTCCGCGTCGAGAACGAGGCGCTCCCCGATTGGCCGAGCTTCTGGGCCAAGCGGCGTCTGCTCTGCCACGCGTCGCATGTTGCTGCCGACCTTGCGCGGCGGATCGAGGCGCTCGCGCAAGCATTGCCCGAACTCCTGCCTCGCGCCCCTGCCCCGTCCCTGCTCCACGGCGACCTGTGGGGCGGCAATGTACTGGTCAGTGGCGAGCGTATCAGCGGGCTGATCGACCCTTGCGCCTATTGCGGCGACCGCGAAGTCGACGCAGCCAGCCTTACCGTGTTCGACTCACCGCCGGATAGCTTTTTCGACGCACTTGAACTCAACGCCGGTTGGCGCGAACGCCAGCCGGTCTATCGCTTGTGGATGTGGCTGCTCCACGTCCGCCTGTTCGGCGACAGCTACCGCCCCGCGGTGGAGCGCGAACTGGCCGCGCTCGGGTTTTAAAGCCCTTTGCGCCCGAAGTCGCCAGCGCACGGTGCGCCCGGACCTTCGCCGATCACGCCGCTCGGCGCGTTGCGGGCATCGCTTGACCGAAGCCGGCCGCAAGTGCCGAAGTTTCGAGAAAGGCGACGATTTGTTCGGCAGGTTTCTCGACAGGGCCGTCGCGCAAAACTTTCCAAAATGCTGCGCTATCCGCCGCGCAGGGTTTTCACGCCGAAGTCGCGTTCGAAGAGGTAGAGAAGAACGCGCGCCGCCTCGGCGCGAGCGCCTTCCAGCCCGCCGTCGCGTTCCATCAGAAGGCGCGCGTCGTCATGCGCCTTGGGGAGGAGTTCGGTGATCTGCTCGAAGCTGGCGACCGTGAAAGGCGTATCGCCCGACTGGCGCGTGCCGAGCAATTCGCCGCCACCGCGCAGTTTCAAATCCTCCTCGGCCAGCAGGAAGCCGTCCTGGCTCTCGCGCATCAGGGCGAGGCGTTTTTGCGCGGTTTCCGACAGCGTTTCGCCGTGCAGGAGGACGCAGAAGCTCTTCTCGCTCCCCCGCCCCACGCGGCCGCGAAGTTGGTGCAGCTGGGCGAGGCCGAAACGTTCGGCCTGCTCGATCACCATCAGCGTGGCGTTAGGTACGTCGACCCCGACCTCAATCACGGTCGTCGCCACGAGAAGCCGCGCATCCCCGCGCGCAAAGCGTTCCATCGCCGCGTCCTTTTGCTCGGGTGCGAGCTGGCCGTGGACCATCACCACGTCATCGCCGAACCGCTCCTTCAGCGAGGCATAGCGCGCTTCGGCAGCGGCAATTTCCTCCGGCCCATCCATCTCGCGCACCATGGGACACACCCAGAAGGCCTGCCGCCCCTGCTCGAACTGCGCAGCCAGCCGCTCGACCAACGTCGGGATCTTGTCCTGCCCCATCACCACCGTGTCGATCGCCTGCCGGCCGGGCGGAAGCTCGTCGAGCTTGCTGACGTCGAGCTCGCCATATTGCGCCAATGTCAGCGTGCGTGGGATCGGCGTGGCGGTCATGGCGAGGACATGCGGAGCGCGCCGCCCCTTGCTCGCCAACATCAGCCGCTGGCCGACGCCGAAGCGGTGCTGCTCGTCGATCACCACCATGGCGAGATTGCGATAGGCGACCTTGTCCTGGAAGATCGCGTGCGTGCCGACGACGATGTCGATGCTGCCGTCGAGCAAGCCCATCAGCGTCCCCTCACGCGCCTTGCCCTTGTCACGCCCCGTCAGCAGCGCGACCTCAGCCCCGGTCGGTTCGGCCATGCGGCGCAGGCTTTCGTAGTGCTGGCGGGCGAGGATCTCGGTCGGAGCAAGCAGCGCGGCCTGCGCGCCCGCCTCGACCGCAATCAGCATGGCTTCCAGTGCCACCACGGTCTTGCCCGCGCCGACATCGCCCTGCAGCAGCCGCAGCATGGGCGCTTCCTGGGCCATGTCGCCCTCGATCTCCCCAATCGAACGCTTCTGCGCGCCAGTCAGCGGGAATGGCAGGTCGAGCTTGCCCCGATAGCTGCCATCGCCCTGCAGCGGCTGTCCCTTGCGCTTGCGATTGTCCGCGCGGACCAGCATCAGCGCGAGGCCGTTGGCGAGAAGCTCGTCATAGGCCAGCCGGTCGCGCGCCGCCTTGTCCTCGGCCTTATGCGCGCGCTTCAGCGCCTCGCGCCAAGCGGGCCAGTCGGCCTTGTCGAATTGCGTGGGCTCGATCCATTCGGGCAGCTCGGGAAGCTTCGCGAGCGCCTGATCTACCAGCCCCCCTATACGTGGCTGCGTCAGCCCTTCGGACAGCCGATAGACCGGCTCGCACAGGCGCTGCAGCGTGTCGCCACCTTCCTCCACGACGTGGTCGGGATGGACGATCTGCAGCATGTCGCCATAGCGTTCGAGCTTGCCCGCCACCCAGCGCGTCTCGCCGACAGGCAGTTGCTTCTTCGCCGTGTAGGAGGCGCGCCCGAAATAGGTCAGCGATATCACGTTCCCGACCGCATCCTGGGCCAGCACGCGATAGGGCGCGCGCGGGCTGCGGCCGCCGCGATGCTCGGTCACGGTGAGCTTGAGGAAGATCTGCTCACCCTCGCCCGCCTCGTCGACATTCTCCACCGCACGCCGCGTCACGAAGCGTTCGGGGAGGTGATAGGCAAGGTCCTTGATCCGCGTCAGCGCGAGCCGGCCCAACGGCTTCTTCAGCTTCGGACCCACGCCATCGAGCGTTTCGGTCTCGGCGAACAGCGGGTTGAGGAGGTCGGGACGCATAAGCGCACCGCTATAGCCGCTTGCACGGCTTTGGCGAGTGCCCTACCCGCCCCCCATGCCCGAAATGCTCACCACCGAAGGCCGTCTCGCCCGCGCGAAGTTCCGCAGCTGGCACCGTGGCACGCGCGAAGCCGATTACATGATCGGCGGCTTCTTCGATCGCTATCACGCGGATTGGGGCGCGGAAGAACTGGCCTGGTTCGAGGCGCTGCTGGAAGAAGACGACGTGGACATCATGGCATGGGCTCTGAAGACCCAGCCCACGCCGCCGCGTTTCCAGGGCGAGCTCATCGAAAAGATGCAATTGCTCGATTACGTCGACATTCCCCGCTGACGGGACAGAAGGCGTATTGACGGGAACGCGAGGGAGCTTACGGCGCTGAACCCGTAATGCCCGACCTCTCCCGTATCCTCAAAGCCGACCATCCTCTCACGCTGGCGCAGGTTGCCCGCGGCGCGCAGCCGCTTGTCATGGCCGATCTCGCGCGCGCCGGAACCGGCCGAGCCGTCTTCATCGCGCCCGACGATGCGGCGATGCGTTCGGTGAGCGAGGCGGCGCAGTTCTTCGCCCCCGAACTGGACGTGATCGAATTCCCGGCATGGGATTCCCTGCCCTACGACCGCGCCAGCCCCGCGCTGACCGTCAGCGCCAAGCGGCTTTCCTCGCTGTTCCGGCTGCAAACGGGCAAGGCCAAGGCGCAACTGATCGTCACCACCGCCAACGCGGTCCTCCAGCGCGTGCTGACCCCGTTCCGCATCCGCGAGAGCGTGCGCGAGTTCAAGCCGGGGACCGAGATCGGGCGCGACAGCCTCTCGCTACTGCTGCAGAAGCAGGGCTACAGCCGCACCGACACGGTGATCGACAAGGGCGAATACGCTATTCGCGGCTCTATCGTGGACGTCTTTCCCAGCGGCCTCGACGAAGCGCTGCGGCTCGATTTCTTCGGGGACGAACTGGAAAGCCTGCGCAGTTTCGACCCCAATACGCAGATGAGCACGGGACGGCTCGACAGCCACCTTTTGCTGCCGGCAAGCGAGGCGCTGCTCGATGAGGACAGCATCAAGCGCTTCCGCAGCCGGTACCGCGAAATGTTCGGCGCCAACGCCACGCAGGACCCGCTTTACGAAGCTGTAAGCGAAGGCCGACGCCTTGCCGGAATGGAGCACTGGCTGCCGCTGTTCGAAGAACGGCTGGTGACGCTGTTCGACCATCTCGACGACAAGGACACCGTCGTCATCGACAACGCCAGCCTCGCCGCGGCGGACGAGCGGATCAAGGATATCACCGACTATTACGACCAACGCAGGGCGGCGAGCGGTCAGGCCAAGGGCAGTTATCGTCCGCTGAAGCCCGACGCGCTCTATTTGACCGACGAGGAGTTCAAGGCCGCGCTGGCCGATACCCCCGCCCATCGCGCGACCGGTTTCGACGAGCCGGAAAGCGATACGGTCATCGACTTCGGTTTCCGTTCGGGACGTGATTTTGCGCCCGAGCGAGCGCGCGGGGACAACGTCTATCCGGTGCTGGCCGAGCACCTGAAAGCGCTGGGCAAGGCGGGCAAGCGTCCGCTGCTCGCCGCCTATTCGACCGGCAGCCGCGCGCGCATTGCCTCGATCTTGTCCGAAGCGGGCGCGCCGGTGCAGCTGGCCGAAAGCTGGCAGGAAGCGCTGGGCCTTTCCGCGAAGGGCAAGCCTGCGGCCATGGTCCTGCCGCTGGAAGCGAGCTTCGCCAATGACGAGATGGAGCTGCTCACCGAGCAGGACATCCTCGGTGACCGCCTCGTTCGCCGCAAGAAGAAGCGCAAGGATGCCGACGCCTTCCTCGCCGAATTGCAGACGCTGAGTGTCGGCGATCTCATCGTCCATACCGAACACGGCATCGGCAAATATCTCGGCCTCGAACCCGTCAGCGTGGGCAAGTCGAAGCACGATTGCGTGCAGCTGGAATACAAGGGCGGCGACAAGCTGTTCATTCCGGTCGAGAACATCGATGTGCTTAGCCGCTATGGCAGTAGCGAAGAGGCGGTCATGCTCGACCGGCTTGGCGGCGAAGCCTGGCAGAAACGCCGCGCGCGCCTGAAGGAGCGTATCCGCGAGATCGCGGGCGAGCTCATGCAGGTCGCCGCCCAGCGCGCGCTCAAGAAGGCGCCGGTCCTCGAAGTCGACGAGCCGACCTACAACCAGTTCCTCGATCGCTTCCAGTACGAAGAGACCGACGACCAGGACCGCGCCATCGCCGATGTGCTGTCCGACCTGGAGAGCGGCAAGCCCATGGATCGGCTGGTTTGCGGCGATGTCGGTTTCGGCAAAACCGAGGTCGCGCTGCGCGCCGCCTTCGTCGCCGCGATGAACAGCCAGCAGGTCGCCGTGGTCGCGCCCACCACCCTGCTCGCGCGCCAGCATTTCGAGAATTTCCGACAGCGGTTCTCCGGCTTCCCCCTGACGGTCGGTCGTCTCTCGCGCCTCGTCCCCGCCAAGGAGTTGAAGGAGACGCGCGAAGGCCTGGCCAAGGGTGATGTCGACATCGTGGTCGGCACCCACGCGATCCTGTCCAAGCAGACGAAGTTCAAGGAACTGGGCCTCGTTATCGTCGACGAGGAGCAGCGCTTCGGCGTCACGCACAAGGAGAAGCTCAAGCAGCTGCGCGCCGACGTGCACATGCTCACGCTCACCGCCACGCCGATCCCGCGCACCCTGCAGATGGCAATGACCGGCCTGCGCGAACTCTCAACGATCCAGACCCCGCCGGTCGACCGCCTCGCCGTGCGCACCTACGTCATGGAGTGGGACGACATGGTGATGCGCGAGGCGCTCTTGCGCGAACATCATCGCGGCGGGCAGAGCTTCATCGTGGTGCCGCGCATTTCGGACATGGAGGCCATTTCCGACTGGCTGCACGAGAACGTGCCCGAGGTGAAGTTCGTAGCCGCGCACGGCCAGATGGGCGCAGGGGAAATTGAAGAGCGGATGAGCGCCTTCTACGAGGGCAAGTACGACGTCCTTCTCGCCACCACCATTGTCGAGAGCGGTCTCGACCTGCCGAGCGCAAATACGATCATCATCCACCGCGCCGACATCTTCGGCCTCGCCCAACTCTACCAGCTGCGCGGACGCGTGGGCCGTTCGAAGCTGCGTGCTTATGCCTATCTCACCTACGAGAAAGACGTCGCGCTTTCCGAGGTGGCCGAGAAACGCCTGAAGGTGCTCGGCGATCTCGACAGCCTCGGCGCGGGCTTCCAGCTCGCGAGCCATGACCTCGATATTCGGGGTGCGGGCAATTTGCTGGGCGACGAGCAGTCGGGCCATATCCGTGAAGTTGGCTTCGAGCTCTACCAGTCGATGCTGGAAGACGCGATCCTCGCCGCCAAGGCTGGTGAACTTGGCCTGGAGGCCAAGCCGGAAACGGTCAGCCCCCAGATCACGGTCGATGCGCCGATCATGATCCCCGAAGACTATGTTCCCGATCTTGCCGTGCGCATGGCGCTCTATCGCCGCCTCAACGATGCGGAAAACATGGGCGAGATCGAGGCGCTGGCCGCCGAGATGATCGACCGCTTCGGTCCCCTCCCCTCGGCAACCGAGAACCTCGTCCGCCTGATCCAGATCAAGCTGCAGGCGATGGAGGCCAATATTTCCAAGATCGATGTGGGCGCGGCCGGTACGCTGGTTACCTTCCACAATGACGATTTCGCCGACGGGCCGGGCCTCATCGCCTATGTCGACAAGCTCAAGGGCACGGCAAAGCTGCGCCCCGACATGAAGCTGGTCATCAGCCGCGCGTGGAATTCGCCGGAAAGCCGCCTCAACGGGCTGTTCCAGCTGACCAAGGGGCTGTCGGGTATCGTGCGGAAAGCGAAGAAGCGCGAGAAAGCCGCGGCCTGATCTAGTGACCTAGTGGGCCACCTTTGCGAGGAAGTTGCGCGGGGCCATCGGCTCGGCCCGCAGGAATCCCTGGTAATATTCGCAGTCTTCGGCGGCCACGAAATCGCGCTGGAGTTCGGATTCGATCCCTTCCACCAGCACGCGCAGGTCGAGCGCCCTGGCCATGCCCATGATTGCGCGAAATACCGCCCGGTCACGCTCATCCTCAAGCACGCCTTCGACCATCGAACGGTCGAGCTTGATGCAATCGATCGGGAGGACCTTGAGATAGCGGAAGTTGCAAAAGCCTGCGCCGAAATCGTCGAGCGCGATGCGCACGTCGAGCACTTTCAGTTGCTGCAACACATGGCTGACACGGTCCAGATCGGCGAGCAGGACCTGCTCAGTAATTTCCAGCGTTATCCGTGAAAGCGGGAAGCCGACACGCTCGGCCATCCGCGCGAACTCGATCGCGAAATTGTCGACGGCGAGATCGGTCGGCGTGATGTTGATCGACAGCCGCAGTTCGTGCGGCCATTCCATCGCCGCCTCCAGCGCGCGTTGGGCGATATGCCGTGAAAGATGCGCGACATGGTCGGCTCGTTCGGCAATCTGGAACAGGGCCGCGCCGCCGATGCGTCCCACGATCGGGTGGTGCCAGCGGGCCAGCGCCTCTGCGCCAAGGACCCGGTCGCTGACCAGCGAATATTGCGGCTGGAATAGAATCTCGATCTCGTCGCGGTCGATAGCCGCCAACAGATCGGCTTCGAGCTCCACATTGGAGCGCGGCGCGGAGGCGACTTCGCCACTCGACCAGTCGATCCGCCGACCGCGCGACTGGCGCATGTTGGACGCGACGTCGGACAGGCGGTCGAGCATCTTGTCGACATTGTCGTTAGGGCCCGCCCGCATGAGGGCAATGCGCGGCCACAGCCGCAGCGAACTGTTGCTGTCGGGACTGGAAATCGGGGAGGCCAGCGCGTCGGCCAACGCTTCGGCCAGCCATTGCCAGCGCTCGCGGCTGCACTCGCTACGCGTGGCGAGCATGAAGTTGCCGCCACTCAGGCGGACCGCGAGCCAGGGATCGCTTTCCAGCTCGTCATTGGCGAAATGGCGGATACGATGGGCGACTTCGACCAGCGCGCTGTCGCCAGCAGTTTCCCCGAAAGCAACGTTGACCGTATCCATCCGGCCCAGCGAAATAAGCATGGCGTTGACCGGGCACGGCCCGTTCTTTTCAGGCCATCGATCGCACCATGACGTAACGGTTTCGCGCAGTTGTGAGGCATCCCCCAAACCCGTTAGCACGTCTTGCGAATCGGTCGCCATATGGTCCGAAGCGGTTGCCATTTATGAACCCTAGCATTGCTTTACGGTTTATTAACCGCAAAATCGACCTTGTTGCCAAACGGGACAGTGGTCCATAGGGATGCGGCCAACCCCGCCATACTGGCGACGGATGACAGGGCAGCTTATGGCCGAATTCGAGCGACTTGCACTCTTGGTGTCCGATTCCGATCGCGCACGCGAGGCGGCCGCGCAGGTGTTCGAACCGCTCACCGACTGGGTCCCACTGGCGGAGGCGGATGCGGTGGTCGTCGTGGGCGGCGACGGTTTCATGTTGCATGCCCTGCATGCAATGCTTGACGAAGGGCGCATCCTGCCCGCCTACGGTGTCAATCTGGGTACCGTCGGTTTCCTGATGAACCGCAACCGCCAGCCGGACAAGCTGCTGGGCCGGATTGCCCGCGCCAAACCGCACACGATCGCGCCGCTGGCGATGGAATCCGTGACGCAGGACGGGAAGACCCACCGTTTCTGCGCGATCAACGAAGTCTCCCTGCTGCGCGAGACGCGCCAGACCGCGAAGATCGAAGTGTCGGTAGACGACAAGGTGCGGATCAAGGAACTGGTATGCGACGGCGTGCTACTCTCCACCCCGGCCGGGTCGACCGCTTACAACCTGTCCGCCGACGGCCCGATCCTGCCGCTCGATTCACAGCTGCTCGCGCTCACGCCGATCTCGGCCTTTCGCCCGCGGCGCTGGAAAGGCGCGATCCTGCCCGACCGCAGCCGGGTGACCTTCCGCGTGATGGAGTGGAACAAACGCCCGGTCAGCGCCGTGGCCGACCAGCGCGAGATCCGCAATGTGTCCGAAGTGCGTCTCCAAATCGCGCGGGAAAACGAGTTGACCCTGCTCTTCGACCCCGGCCACGCGCTCGACGAACGCATCGTTTCGGAGCAGTTCGTGGTGTGATTGCAACAGGGCTGCGCAATGCACCCGATTTTTTCCAAAAACCCGGTTGCAAAACCCAAATCACGTCCATATACGCCCGGCCTGCCTTCGGGTTGCTCCCCGATAGCTCAGCGGTAGAGTAGGTGACTGTTAATCACTTGGTCGTTGGTTCGAATCCAACTCGGGGAGCCATTAATTTCAAACACTTAAGGTGAAATCCAACGCAGTGAATTGTTTCCTGTGTACTTTGCCTGTGTACTCCTTAGCCTGATTGACCGCCCTCGATAACGGCAATCCTCGGCTCCGACACCAGCTCCATCGCGGCCCGCACGTCTTCCCAGTTCGTGTTGGCGTACTTCTGCGTGGTCTTGATGTCGGCGTGACCAAGGAGCTGGCGAGCAAGCTCCAAGTTAGGAACAGCTCGGACAAGTCGCGTAGCACCGGTGTGTTGCAAATCATGGAATCGAAAGTCTCGCAAGCCCGCCTCCTTCACGACGGCATTCCACGGCTTGTAGATGCCATGTTGAGTCCAAGGATATCGCTCGCCCTTTCTATGATTGGTGGCGCGGCTCGATTTTCGACACTTGTAGGTGAAGACGCGGTTGCAGTTTTCGACCTTGGGCTGAGCCTGTAACAGTTCCACCATAGCTTTGGTGAGAGGAATTTCATGGACGATGGGCCTGTCGCCCTCGCCCTTGAGGTGAATGAACGCCACGTTCTCCTCGAAGTCCACATCATCCCATGTAAGATTAAATACCGCAGTCTTGCGTGCTGCGGACAGGATCGCGAACCGCACTGGCCCATCGAGGTCCGGATGCAGTTTCTCGATAGCCGCGAAAAGCTTTACCTGCTCTGCATCGCTGAGTGTTCGAGTACGATGTTTTTCAGCCTTGTTCTTTATCGCTGCCGACCAATCGATCTGCGGGGCGCTGAAGTTACACTTGCTAGCGTAGCGAATTGCGGCGCGTAAGTGTGCCAGGTCGCGGATAACGGTAGTATCTTTGACCGCTTCCCCTTTCTGATTTTTCATCAGTTTCCGTTGCGCGCGAAAAGTGATCAGGTCGGGCTGCTCGCGCCCCGCCTTGGCAAACAGCGTATCGAGTCAATCCTGGTCGTATCGGGGAGCATTGGTGGCAATGATAGTATCGGTGCCAAGCAAGCCATTAAGCCAGTCACAAACATCTTGCACGGGTTCGCCGTCACGCTGAACGCGCTCAATTGGAATGCCGTGTACTGCTTCGGAAGACTGCCACCACACGCCCGTCTCAAGCCATTCATTAGTCGGTCGGATCAGTTTCGCAGCGACGCCAATGGCCTCGGACGGCCCGCCAATAAGCGCCACACACACCTCGATCCGATAACTTCCCGCTTCCAGCGCTAATGCTTAAACGTCGAGGATCGCAATTCGCCGATCGCTTCGGTTCAGGAGGTTCTTCATTTCTCTTATTCTCCTTCCTAAGTCACGGGAAAGCTTCTGCTGCTCAGCCCCAGTCCGTTTGGCTGAGATACAGATGCTGCACCAAGCTTCTCAATCCATTATCCAACGCCACTTTTCAAAGGCGCCGTAATTGCGGTTTCCTTTGGCGCTCAAAGTCGGCTTCGCGCGCCCATGGCGGTCATTCGCAGATTGCGCGTACTTGCTTAGAAGTGACCAGTCCGCTTTTGGCGTCGTGCGCAGGCTCATTTGCCCTCTTGAGAAACGGGCGGAGCGAGGATCTCTAGGACGAATTCCCCGCCATAAGAATCCGTGTCGTCCAGCGCGACGACAGCCGCACCCGACTGCGGATCGAAGGCAACGAACCCCCCGTATCCGCCGGTGCCCCCCACCGTGCGTGTCGATTCTCCGACCATTCCTCTCCCGCATCTGCCAGAGCATGCCGATCTTCCACACGCCTTTGCCGATGTCGCGTTGAGGGAACTGCGCCGCGCGCATTGCTCTCCAGATCGCTCCGCGCAGGTCCGATATGCGCATCGAGATAAGTGGAGCGGGTCGCCAGGCTGCCAAGGCTCATGTCACCGTCCAAGATAAGCCGACGTCAGCAGAAGTGCCCCGAAGCCCAGCGCGAAGGACGGGCTCGATATACGGCGCTTGGCCTTGGGTTGGTCGGCCTCAGGCACGATATCCTCAATCGTCGCAGTCAGCAGCAGGCCCGCGAACACCGCGAGCACGAAGCCCGTCAGCACATCCCCCGCTCCGGCCAACACGGTATAGCCCGCGAGCGCGCCGATCACCGGAAGCAGCGGATAGATCGCCAGCGCGCTGAGCCGGTGCCAGCGCGGAATCTTGGCCGAGCGGAAAGTGGCAGCGATGGCGAAGCCGCCCGGCAAATTGCCCGCGACCTGCGACAGGGCCAGCAGCAGTCCCAGTTCGCGCGCCACCGCTCCGCCTCCGCCGGTCATCAATCCATCGGTCAGAAGATCAACGCCCACCGCGGCGTAGGCCCCCCAGGTGGTTGCCCGGCCTGCGGTGCTGCCCATGCGGTGGCGGATGGCGCGCGTAGCCTTGGCGATGCCGGCCGAGCAGATCGCGCCGACGAGCAGCGCCACCGCCAAAAGCCAAACTTCGATCCGCTCCTGCGAGCGAGGGATGAGCTCAATCGCGGCGACCGCCGTGGCAATGCCCGCCGCAGCATGGAGCGCACTGCCGATCAGCCATTCGGGCGGCCTGCGCCATTCGGCCAGCGCCACGCCAAGCAGATTGCCCAGCGAAGGCAGCAGCGCGAGGGCGAGTACCGCGAGAAGGCCGGAGGACTCCATATCGTCAGCGGATCATTCGCTCGAGCGAGCCATAGCGCTGCGTGATGCGTCCGCGCGGGAAGGCGAGTATCGCAATGGCTAGCCCGCCGACCACGCTGACGGCGACATGTGCGGTGTTCCCGCCCAACACCAATGGAGCCCCCACAATGGCGAGGCCCAGCGGGACCAAGAGATAGCGTGCAGCGCGCAGCACTTCGGCGGAGGCAATGGCGAGTACGGTCAGAACCAGCGCGCCGAGAAGGTGGTCGGCATGCGCCAGCGCTCCCTCGGCCCCCAGCGTCAGGCGGGTGAACATGAAGCTCGTCGCGATCAGTCCGGCGAGCCAGCAGGTCCAGGGCAGGTTGACGCCGCCGGTCCACATATCCCTCAGGATCGATCCGGGCGCCCGTTCGAATTCGCGGCGCGGCTCGGTCATTCCGCGCCCCTCGTCGGTATCGCCGAACAGCAGCACGCGCAGCACGCTGCACCCGGCCTTGCGGCGGCGATTGAGGAAGGACAGGCTCGCGGCGAGTTCGTCGACCGAATAGGGTATCTGCACCAGCATTGCCGCCGCGCCGATCAGCGCCAGCGTGCTCCATGTCCCGATCACGATGGGCTGGATAATGATGAAGCCGATCGAAACGATGCCGAGCGGCACGATCATCACGCCGAACAGCAGCACCATCCACGGCATGGTCCGCCAGCGCGCCCGGCTGCCTATGATTCCGGTAAGGATTTCCAGCGCATAGGTATACGCGCCCACCGCCGCGTCTGGTACCGGCCAGGCTTCGCTGACCGAGGAGGTTACGATCTCTTCCGTGCCGTTCTGGGGATCGGCGGGCGAGCCTGCGAAGAACGGTTCCCACACGCCGTCCACATGGCCCATCTGGTAGGCGGCGAGGTAGCGGGAGAACAGCAGGCCGACGACAGCGAGTACGATGATCGGCAAGCGCTGGGTCCAACTCGAAGGATTGAACGTCCAGCCGGGAGGCACTTCCGGCTGGCGAACGCGTGCGACGACCTGCGGCCCGACTTGTGGCGGCGATGCAACGGCAAAGCCGAGGATCAGGGCTCCCACCAGCGTATCGGACAGGTAGGCGGCGGCATTCGGCGTCACGAACAGGACCGGCAGGGCCATGACCAGCGCTCCGATGCCCGCCGAGAGCCATCGCGCGAAAGGCATGCGCCAGCTCAGCGACAGAGTGGCCGTGACCAGTAATCCCGCGCCCAGCGCCACTTCGGACCAAGCGTGGAACGGATCGGCGATCCCGATCATCGGCGGCTGGGTGATCAGCCACACCGCCAACAGCATGTTGATCATATGCGTCCAGCGGGACTGCTGGTGGAGTTCGATGCGGCGTTGTTCGACTTTCTCGCGCAGCGCCTCCGGCTCGGCGAAGTGTGCGCTTTCGGCTTCCTGCAACCAATGTGGCGGGGTAATGCCGTTGCGTCGGTACCAGCCGAGCGTATCGCGTTTCAGACTGGCGACAATTGCGGGAAGCTCGTCCTCTAGGCGGTGCTTCGGTCGCCAGCCCAGCCAGCTCTCGGCCCGCTTTGTATCAAGCGCATAATGATCGTCGGCCATATCGATCATGAACGGCTGGATGAAAGGCTTTTCGCCCTGGTCGATCGCGTCGGGCACGACTGGCTCGGCCTTGTTCTGCGCCCAGGCACCGAGCTTGGCGAGGGGAGTAGGAACCTTGATCGTCGCCCATTCCTCTTCGCCATGAATCAGCGTGCCGATACGGTCCTGCAGATCGTCGTAACCCAGCGCGAAAGGCTCGCCGATCAATATCTCGGCATCGGGTGGAAGTGTGCCACGCTTATCGATTACCAACTGCATCGCCTCCACCATATCGTCGCGATGCAGCATGGATTGGCCCGCATTCAGAGGTCCAGCATAGAGATGCGACTGGAAACTGCGCTCGTAGATCCGGGCGATCTGCTGCGATAGCGTGGGCACCGCGCTCTCGCTGTCATATACCCCCGCAAGGCGCAGGATGGCGTAGGGCATAGCCGCCTCGGCGCGGATGATATCCTCGACCTTCTTCTTCGATTTCGGATATTCCCAGCGTGGATCGAACGGCGTTTCCTCGCTGATCCGGCCCCCCGGCTCGGTCGGTTCGTGAACCAGCATGGTGCTGGCATAGATGAAGCGCTCGATCTCCATCTGGTCGAGTGCCTTCAACAGGTTGCGAGTGCCTTGCTCGTTGACCTTTTCATAGAGCGGATTGGGCTCACCGCTGAAATCGAAAAAGGCCACGAGATGGACGACGGCCGCCACCTCGCGACCATACTCGCCGGCTATCCGGCCGATCGCGTCGCGAACCGAGGCCTCGTCGGTTATGTCGAAAGTGAAGACGTCTCGCTCGCCTTTTTCCTTGTCCCTGTCCAGTCCGATGACGCGAAAGTCCCGCTCCAGCGCATCGCATAGCGAGCCGCCAATATTGCCAGTCGCCCCGGCAACTAAGACCAGCGGCTTTGTTTCGGTTTTCGCTCCGGGCAAGCCTTCTCCCCTTGGTCGCCTCAGCCAATCAACAGATATCGCTGTGCAAGGTTTCCCGGGGCAAAAGGGGAAGCTGGGTTGTCACACCCCTTCACTGTATCAATCGGTGGGACCGACCATATCCTGTGGTCGTATCATGCGGTCGTAATCCACCTCATTGACCCAGCCGCTCGCCAATGCCGATTCGCGTAGTGTCGTGCCATCTTCGTGCGCCCGTTTGGCGATTTCGGCAGCCTTGTCGTAACCGATCTCCGGCGCGAGTGCAGTTACCAGAATTAGCGAGTTCTCCACCCCCTCGGCGATATTTTCGCGGCGCGGCTCCAGACCTTTCAGAAGGTTGTCGGTGAAACTGCGGCAGGCGTCGGCTACCAAGCGCACCGATTGCAGGAAGGTGTAGGCGACCACCGGGCGATAAGCGTTCAGTTCGAATTGCCCCTGGCTCCCGGCGAACGTGATCGCCGCATGGTTTCCGAAGACCTGCACGCAGACCTGCGTCAAGGCCTCGACCTGGGTGGGATTGACCTTGCCTGGCATGATCGAGCTGCCGGGCTCGTTCGCAGGCAGCGACAATTCGCCCAGGCCGGCGCGCGGTCCCGATCCGAGCAGGCGGATATCGTTGGCGATCTTGTAAAGACTTGCCGCAAGCGAGTTCAGCGCACCATGCGCGAAGACCAGCGCGTCCTGCCCCGCGAGCGCCTCGAACCTATTGGGCGCGCAGGTGAAGGCCCAACCGGTCTCCTCCGCCAGTTCATCCGCTACAATCCGCCCGAATTCCGCCGGTGCGTTGAGACCGGTGCCCACCGCAGTGCCGCCCTGCGCGATTTCGAGAAGGCCGGGTAGAACCTGCTCGATCCGCATGAATCCGGCGCGCAATTGCTGGGCGTAACCCGAGAATTCCTGACCTAGCGTCAGCGGCACCGCATCCTGCGTGTGGGTGCGGCCGATTTTGACTATGTCGCTCCATGCGCTCGCCTTCGCATCCAGTTCCGCGAGCATCGCCGCGAGTGAAGGCGCGAGCGACGATTTCAGCGCCGTGACCGCCGCGACGTGGACTGCGGTGGGGATCGTGTCGTTCGACGACTGACTTTTGTTGACATGGTCGTTGGGGTGGACCGGAGACTTGCTCCCGACCTCGCCGCCAAGCGCCCTGTTGGCCAGATTGGCGATTACCTCGTTGGCATTCATGTTCGTCTGCGTGCCCGATCCGGTCTGCCAGACAGAAAGGGGGAATTCCTCGTCCAACTCGCCTGCAGCGATCCTGCTGGCGGCCTGTTCGATCGCATCGGCCAGCGTCTCGTCGAGCACGCCCAGTTTTCGATTGGCGAGCGCCGCGCCGCGTTTCACTTGGCCAAGGGCATGGATCAGCTCGCGAGGGATGCGCTCTTCCCCGATACGGAAATTTTCTGTCGATCGCTGCGTCTGAGCGCCCCATAGGCGGTCGGCGGGGACGCGGATTTCGCCCATGGAATCGGTTTCTGTGCGGGTATCGGTCATGGCTGTCATCCTCGGCTGCACCCTATAGCGTTCGGCTCACAGCCCGAAGGGAAAGGTGTCTGCCGCGCCCTCGTGATCTTCATGCTCTTCCAGTGGTTCGAGCGCGCTGGTCTCGTCGAACCAGCAATAGGCATCGAATTGGTGCGGCAGCACGGCTTCACTGTAGTGGCTCCATCGCTCGGTCTCCGGGCGGTAGATGACACCGATGAAGCGTTCAATGAGCGGTTCGGCGAGCCGCTCCGACAGCGCGGGATCGGCCGCGAATTCCAGCAGGAACCGCTCCATCCCGCTATCGTGGCACAAGCGCTCATAGCTATCGCGGCGCGAGGGTACGACGGACTTCACTTCGCGCTTGCCGTCCCAGTCACTCGCCGCGCTGACGGTGCCGCTATGCGTGCCGAAACCAACCAGCGCGACATCATCGCCCCAGCGTTCGCGCGCAAGTTGGCCGAGATTGTGCTCGCCGCGCACCGCGCCCATATCCGTGGCGCGTGCTTCGCCGATATGGCTATTGTGCGCCCAGACAAGCGCCTTGCTGTCGGACCCACCTTGATCGAGCAGATGTTCCAGCGTGTCGGTCATGTGGCTGTCACGCAGGTTCCAGCTATCGGCCCCGCCGTAGTACATGACGCGGTAATACCGCTCCGCCGAGGCGACCAGCCGCGCGTTCATCGCCGCCGAAAAACTTTCGCTATCGAGGGCCTCGTCTAGCAGGTCACGGCATTGCCGCACCACCGCCTCCTCGCATGCGGCGAACCCCTTGCGCAGCGCCACCCGGCCATAGACGGCCGGATCGGACTGCCAAGGATGAAGGCAGCCATAACGCTCACGCGCGGTTTGTGCTGCCTCTGGATCTTTCTCGTCGAGATAGGTCAGGATCGCCTCGATCGAGTCCGACATGTTATAGATGTCGAGACCGTGGAACCCGGCTTTCCTCGGCTCCGGCAAGTTCGCGTTTATGGCGCGCAACTTATGCAGGAATGACGGCATGACGGTGTTGCGCCACATCCAAGTCGGAAAGCGCCGGAAAGGCGCCTGCGCGCCTTCGGGCTGATCCTGCCCGAGGATAAATCGGTGATAGGCGGCGGCATCGGGCCAGTCGCCCTCGACCGCGACGATCGTAAATCCGTGGCGTTCGACCAGCCGCTGCGTGATAGCTGCTCGCGCCGCGTAGAACTCGTGCGTGCCGTGGCTGCATTCGCCCAGCATGACGACGCGCTTGTCCGAGAACCGGTCAAAGGCGGCGGCGAAATCCTCGTCGTCGATTTCGGGAAGCGGCTCGCACGCCCTTGCGATCGCTTCGGGCAACGGCACATTCCGCATGCTACGATGATCGCTGGCCGAACGCGACCCGTCTTCGGCCACCACCCCGTCGAGCAACGGGACAAAGCGCACCGGTGTTATGGCTTGGCTGGTCCATTCGTCCTCTCCAGTACGCATGATCGCGGTGAGTTGCTGGACTTCCTCCTCGCCGACAGGAATGACCAGCCGCCCGCCTACCTTAAGCTGGCGCTTGAGCGTCTCGGGTACGCTGTCAAACCGCGCCGCGACCACAATCGCGTCGAAGGGAGCCTCGTCCGGCAGTCCGTTCAGACCATCGCCCGCAATGATCTCGCAATTGTCGTAGCCGAGTTGCTCGATCCGCGCCGCCGCTTGCCTTGCCAGCGCCTCGTGCCGCTCGATCGCATGGACATGACCGGCAATGCGGGAGAGGACGGCTGCGGCATAGCCCGATCCGGCCCCGACTTCGAGCACGCGGTCGCCTGTCCCGACTTCCGCCGCATCCATCATGCAGGCGACGATGAAGGGCTGGCTGATCGTCTGGCCCGAAGGGATGGGTAACGCGGTATCCTCATAGGCGAATTCTTCCATCCCGGGGTCGACGAAGATTTCGCGCGGGACTTCTGCCAAGGCGGACAAGATCGCTTCGTCGCGAATACCGCGCGCGGCAATCTGGTTGCGGACCATCAGCTTGCGCTGGCCGGCATAGTCAGCGCCGCTCAAGATGCACCGCCAGCCTGGTTGACAAACACCACGTCCGTCCCCTGGCCGACTGCGTCCGCCAGCTCCTTGGCATCCCAATTGGTGAGTCTTACGCAGCCATGGCTGGCGGTCTTGCCGATCAGTTGCGGGTCGGGCGATCCATGGATGCCATATCCGGGTTTGCTCAGATCAACCCAGATGCCGCCAACCGGATTGTTCGGCCCGGGCGGAATGATCAGCTTTTCGTCGGGACCCCATTCGCGCCCGGTCGGATCGAAGGTGTAGTTCGCATCAGGCGCTACCGCGACCACTTCCATCGAACCGGACGGGCTGGGAAACTGCGCACTGCCCACCGTCGCGGGATAGCTGGCAAGGACATTGCCCCGCTCGTCGAAAGCGACGACCGAATTGTCCGACTTGCGGACCTCAATCCGGGCGACCTGCGAAGGAAGCGTCTCATCGCCATGCGCAACAATAGTGATCCGCGTCCCGACGCGGTTGAAATCGGCGTCGGGATTGAGCGCCCGAAGCAGGTCCTGATCCATATGGAAACGGTCAGCGATCAGCTCCTGCGGCGAGGTCCAACCAACACGCTCCAGCGCTGCCATCGCTGACATAGCACTTGGCACACGGAAGAACGGTCCGTCCACGTCGTCGCGCGTAATCGTGTAGGTCTCGAAGATCTCACCGCGCTGCGACTTTATCAGTGATCGTATCAGCTGTGGATCGAGGCCTCCCTCAGCGGGAAGCCCGCGGGCTTGTCGGAAATGCTGGATCGCCCGCATCGTGTTGCCGCCCATGTAACCATCGATCACGCCAGGCGAATGGCGGCTTCGATCAAGCATAACCTGCGCGGCAAGCACTACGCGCGAACGCGAGCCCGAAAATGCGGTTTCAGGCACCAAGGGTGGGATTTTTAGATCAAGGCTTTCGCTTTGCGTCGTCTCGGGGCCAGCTATGGCGTCGGTTGACTGGGCACGCGATAGTGATGGCATACAAAACACCGGGGTGGCGATCAGCACCACCAAGGTTCGGTCCATGCGAAGAAATGCAGGCATCGTTAACTAACTGGGCTGCCTGCGCGGAAGTTCCGATCTACTCAGTCCCAAGAAGGCTGTTAAGCATACGATTTGATGTTTAAACCAAAAGGCCCGCATCCGACGACACAAGCGGCATCCCCGTTTCAGGCGGCTATCAAACCGGATACCTTGTGGTGGACGTTGTGGACGGCGGCCGTGTCTCGCCAGACACCTAGGTCGTCTCCTGCGGGGAAGCGCGGCGTGCTGCACCGCGGGGGGCGATACGCCAGACGGTGTTCGACACATCATCCGCGACATATAGTACGCGACGCGCTTCATCGTATGTCACGCCAACCGGGCGCCCCCTCGCGTGCCCGTCTTTCAGGAAACCTGTGAGCAGGTCGATGGGCTCGCCGCTCGGACGCCCCCCCCGGAAGGGTACGAAGACAACCTTGTAGCCCGACGGATCGGCACGATTCCAACTTCCGTGCATCCCGACAAACGCACCTTCGCCGAACCGGCCACCCAAGCCACCCTCGGTGGTGAAATCGACACCAAGTGCGGCAACATGGGAGCCCAGCGCGTAGTCAGGCACAACGGCGTTCTTGACTAGGTCGGGCCTCGCCGGCTTGATCCTCGGATCGACGTTCTGACCGTAGTAACTGTAAGGCCAGCCATAAAAGGCACCGTCGCGCACGGAAGTCAGATAATCAGGCACGAGTTGCGGTCCGAGTTCGTCACGCTCGTTGACGACCGCCCAAAGCTGCTCGTTCCACGGGTCAAAAGCGAGTGCGGTGGGGTTGCGGATGCCGGAGGCAAAAATCCGGCTGGCGCCCGTTTCGCGGTCTATCTCCCATATCACCGCACGGTCTTCTTCGACGTCCATGCCGCGTTCGCCGACATTGCTGTTAGAGCCGATGCCCACATAGAGCTTCGAGCCATCGGGGCTGGCGGTCATCGCCTTGGTCCAGTGGTGATTGATCTTGGCGGGAAGCTTTGTGACTTCGGTACCAGAGCCCGCGATACTGGTCGCTCCTTCGGTATATTCGAAGCTTACCAGATTACCCTGATTGGCTACGTAGAGCGTGCCATCGACGAAGGCTAAGCCGTACGGAGCGTCGAGACCCTCGATAAAAGTGGTCTGGAGATCGGTCTGCCCATCTCCGTCCTCATCGCGTAGCAACGTTATCCTGTTACCCCCCTTGACCGAACTTTTGCCGCGCTTCTTTATCCAACCTGCAATGACATCCTTGGGCCTCAATTTGGGCGCTTTGCCGCCAGCCCCCTCTGCGACCAAAATGTCTCCATTGGGCAGGACTAAGGTCTGCCGAGGAATTTTCAGATCCTGCGCAATTGCAGAAACGGTGTACCCTTCGGGCACGGCAGGCAGTTCGTCCCCCCAACCCTCCGGCGTCGGGATTTCCATCGCCGGCACCAGAGAGTCGTTCTGTTCGGGAAGTTCGGGCCGCTCACCGGTTTGATGGAGATCGGGATCGCTGCTGACCTGGCAGGCGGTAAGGGCGAAAGTTAGCGGGAAAGCAAGATGAGCTAGGCGATTCATGCGCGTTGCACCACTGCCTGAGTGCCGTAGGCAATAAACGCCGCGATCAAGGCCAAGATCGAGCAAAGGACCGAAAGCACGAGTCCCAAAGTTCCAACGGAATGCCAGCCGTCACGAGCGTGCTGGAAAGCATTCAGGACACCGAGGCCGAACATTGCGGCGATGATAATCACATAGACCGTACCTCGACTTTTCGCGTGGCGAGCTCTTCCGAAGAAGAGGCCGAGCAATGCCCATGCGAGCACCAGACCGGCAAAAAGGTCCGCCCCGGCAATCAGCCATGATGAGAAGTTGGTCCACTGGATTTCGGCCGTATTCAGATAGGTAATGTCGGTAAGTAGCGCGGCAGGATAAAGCGCCACAGGAAATGCAAGCAGGATCGCGTGCAAGGGATTTGCAAAAGAACGGGAATTAGTGACTCTGCGGTCCATGCGGGCAATCTCCTCTGGCGGCTTTGCCTCCCTGACCTAACCCACAATGGCAGGGATAGTGCCGCAGATTATACCTGCCCCAGCCAGGCCGAGGGCGCCGAGGGCAAGCGACGAGCGGGGAGCAGGTAGCGTCCGGACTTGTACCAGCAATACGGCGATTGCGATTAGACCAGCAACTATCGCGATGATCCGTGCAATGTCGTCATCGGGGAAAATTAGCACCCCGGCGTAGCTGACGGTGAAATGCGCCGACCAGATCACGAAGGCGATCAGAAGCGTGCGATAGATCGAAGGACGGTCGATGGGGTCGCCAATCTCGCTGTTATTCGCTTCAGACACCGGGGAACACCCTCGGCAAGAGAGTAAAGATCATGCCCTGCAGCGCGCAGAACATTTTGAAACGTGCGACGATATCCATGGTCACGTTTGTCGGAGTGGTCATGATGCCTCGTGCTTCGCGAAAGGCGAGATAGGCCGCCATGATGACAGCAACTACGACCACCTGTCCCTGAAGCACCGAAAGCATGAAGACAGTCGCACCCATGCCATTCGCAGTGGGTTCAAGACCCGTAGCGAGCCAACCAGTCACATCGAGATATAACGCTCCGACCAACAGTGCCGCAGCAAGTGCCTCCAGCATCCAAGGCAGGTCTTCGGCAAGCCGCCCTTCTTTCGTTGCGAGAAACCGACGCCCGCCCCAAGCCGCAAGAAGCGCCGTCGCTTCTATCCCGACAATCATTACGGTTTCACCGAGGGGCGGAGGCGCGCTCCAGACTTCGGGATTGATTCCATAGAGATAGAGATAGGCAAATACGGCCATGAAGCCGATCATGCCGATTACGACCATCAAAGTGTTCAACGCCCACCAGCCGTGGCTTTTCGGCCCGGTGATTGCGATCGGCACCTCGATACCGCCACCGATGTCGGCGCTTTCCTGTTTGATTGGACGGTCGGTTTCCCATAGCCATCGTAGCGTGCTCAGCACCGCTACAATCCCGCAGAAAACCGCAAAGGCATAGCCCTGCACCGTCAGCGAAAGGAAGAAAAGAGCGGTAAACACAGCAGCCGACAACGGCCATGGCGACGGGCCGGGCATGAGCTGAACATACTGAGGTTCAGCCATCACGGTGGAGGTGATCAGTGTCTCGCGCTGGCCGGTGGCAGAGTTCGGAAGGAAATAGCGCCCTTCTTCGACTTCCTTCGAGATCTGGGGGCGGTCCCACAACGGCTCACGCGACGTGACCAGCGGAATGGAGCGCGTGGAATACAGACCGGTCGGAAGCCATTCGAGCGTGCCGCCGCCGTAGATATTGCCCGCATCGTCATGAACTGTGAAGCGAAAGCGGCGTGCGAGATCAAACAGGAATAGGAGTATCCCTGCTGCCAATACGAAAGCGCCGATGGTAGACACCAAGTTGAGCAGATCAAGATCGCGGCCGGGCAAATAGGTATAGACCCTGCGTGGCATGCCCATGAGGCCGGTCAGGTGCATCGGGAAGAAAGTGATATGAAGACCCGCGAACATCAGCCCGAAGACCCATCTGCCAACTCGCTCGGACAATGACCTGCTACTGGTCATGCCGTGCCAGTGATAAAACGCGGCAAACATCGGAAAAACCATACCGCCCATCAGCACATAATGGAGGTGGGCGACAATGAAATAGGTATCATGCGCCTGCCAGTCGAAGGGCACCATGCCCACCATCACGCCGGTCAACCCACCCATCGTGAAAATTACCACGCTCCCGACAACGAATAGCGCGGGTGTGGTCCATTTGATCTTGCCGCTGGCGAGCGTCGCAATCCAGCAGAACACCTGTATCCCGGCAGGCAGACTGACCGCCATGCTCGCGGCGGAGAAATAGCCTGCAGAGACTCGCGGCATGTCAGTAGTGAACATGTGATGCGCCCAGACGCCAAAGCTGATGAACCCGGTAGCAACCAGTGCCAGCACATTGAGGCGGTACCCAACGAGCGGCACCTTCGCGACTGCTGCCACCATCATGCTCATCAGACCCGCGGCAGGGATGAAGATGATGTAAACTTCCGGATGACCGAAAAACCAGAAGAGGTGTTGCCACAGCATCGGATCGCCGCCGCGAAGTGCATCGAAGAAAGGCCAATTAAACGCTCGTTCGATCTCCAACAGCATGGTGCACAGGATCACGCTCGGAAAAGCGACCACAATCATTACTGCGAACACCAGCATCGCCCATGCAAACATCGGCATCTTGTCGAGGGTCATTCCCGGCGCGCGGGTGCGCAACACACCCACAATGATCTCGATCGCTCCAGCTATCGCCGAGATCTCGATGAAACCGATGCCGAGCAACCAGAAGTCGGTGTTGATACCGGGACTGAAGGCAATGCTCGTCAGCGGCGGATACATGAACCAGCCACCGTCAGGCGCCAGCCCGACGAATAGCGAGAGAAAAAACATCGTCCCGCCTACGAAATAGGCCCAGAAAGCGAAGGCCGACAGTCTGGGGAACGGTAAATCGCGTGCCGCCAGCATCTGCGGCAAAAGCATGATCCCGATCGCCTCCACCATCGGCACGGCAAACAGGAACATCATCACCGTTCCGTGCATCGTGAAGAACTGGTTATAGGTGTCGACGCCAAGGAAATCCTGCATCGGAGCGGCGAGCTGTACGCGCATGCCCAGCGCCAGAATTCCTGCTGCAAGAAAGAAACCAAAAGCGGTGACGACGTACCAGAAACCGACGTAGTTGTTATTGACCGCGGTAAGGCGTGCCCATCCTTGGGGCGCGCGCCAGATGCGGTTCAATTCCTCTACCTCGCTGTCGGGGCGCTTCTCGGTTGGAAAGCGCTCGTAAAGCGCATAATCGAAACCCGTCTCGGATCTCATTTCTGCTGCTCGAGCCAGAGGGCGATAGCTTCGAGCTCATCGGCATTGAGCATGTCATAGCTCGGCATACGATTGCCGGGCTTGAGCGATTGGCTGTCGCCTATCCAGCCGATGAGGGTACCGCGGTTGTTGGGCAATATACCCGCACCTAACGTCCGGCGCGATCCTACATGAGTGAGATCCGGTCCAGCGAGACCGTTCGCCTCTGTCCCGGCAACACGATGGCACGCAGCACACCCGGACTGCATGAAAAGTTCCTGCCCGGACACTTGGCCAAAATCCGCATTTGCGCCTGCAACCGGACGCGGGTCCGCTGACTGCTCCGAACCGACCGTCCTTGAGGCGAATAGTGGTTCTTCTGGCGTGGTTGCGCCCAGTCCCGCCGGAATCAATCGGTCGTTCCGCTCGGCATACCATTCTCGGAAATCACCGTCGTCATGTGCAACAGCTACGAAGCCCATCAGCGCATGTTGCCGCCCGCAATACTCTGCACATACTCCGCCGTACTCACCTGCGCGATCGGCTTCTATCCGCAGCAGGGTGCGCCGCCCGGGGATCATGTCTTTCTTTCCCGATAGATGCGGAACCCAGAAGCTGTGAATCACATCGGCGGATTCCAGCTCGAGCACCACCGGACGTCCGACAGGAATGTGAATCTCGTTCGCATCTTCCATCAAAACCGCGCCCGACGCATCCAGATATTGAACACGGAACCACCACATCTCGCCGGTAATGCGAATACGCATTTCGTCCCCGCGGATCGGCTCAGTCAGACTGGCGGTCAGCGTCAGTCCCCACACCAGCAACGCGGTCAATACGATGCCTGGAAAGGCCACACCGCCAAGCCAGATCGCGCGTTCGCCTCCAAGCTTCGTTTTCCACTTGTCCGGTCCCTTGATGGCGACCCAGAGAGCAAACACCACGACCAGTGTGACAAAAGCCCCCAAACCGAATAGCGACCAAGCCAAGGTTGTGACCTTGCCCGAATAGGGGCCTGCCGGATCGAGTACCGGAGGTGGCCAACCCCAGAGTGCGTCAATCATGGTCGAGCCCATACAGATAAGCCGCGATGTCGGCGGCCTCCGCCTCGCTAATTGGCATTGGCGGCATGGAAGAGCCCTCTTTCACGGTAGGTGCGTTGCGGATGAAGGCTGCCAATACGTCCGGGCGGTTCGGTAACTGGCCTGCTATCAAGCCGACATCATCGAAGCCCTCCAGCGATGGCCCCAATCTCCCGGCAGGCCAGTCCAGTCCTGGGATTTCGTGACAAGATCCACAGCCTGCGCGCTTGATTGCTGCTAAGCCCCGATCCTTCGGTCCGGTAGCCGGCTCCCGCCGCGTCTCAACCGGGTCCTTGCATCCGGCAAGCGGTGCACAAGCGGCTAAGACTACGTAAGTCACTATGGCCTTCCAAGACCGATGCCGATGCCGATGCCGATGCTCCACACTCCCCATTCCCATGGGAACCGGACAATCGCACGCTTCGTTCCCGCCAGACGATGCTTTTCCGCTTCAACCAGTTCGTCGCCGCCCTTTCAATGGCGGTGGCGTCATGCAGTCCTGCCTCGATTGAGGATCCATTCGACGACACCGGCGAATTGATTGCCTTATCGGGCGGGGACGCGGGTCCGCAGGCTGCTTGCCATACTTGTCATGGGCTGGACGGTCGCGGTGACGGAGCGTTGGTACCGAGGATAGCGGGCATGGATGCCGGATATTTGGTTCGTCAGCTGGGCTTTTACGCGGACGGCCAACGTAGCCATCCCCAGATGACTTGGCTTGCAGGCCGTCTAAATTCCGAGGAGCGGCTGGCTGTGTCAGCCTATTACGCGGCCATGGATTTTCCGAAGGACGTGCAAGGAAGCAAGGGTGGACCTGAACCCTCGTGCGAGATCGCGAAAGCATACGAGATCTATCATGCAGGGTTACCCGAACGCGCTCTATCGTCTTGCGCGTCTTGCCATGGAGAAACCGGTCTGGGCTTAGGTGCTGGCAATCCACCCTTGGTCGGTCAGAGCGCGGCGTACCACGCCGAACAATTGCTCCGTTGGCGCAACGGTGAGCGATACGGCGATGGACTAAACGTCATGCACGATGCGGCCAGCAAGCTGAAAGAGGACGAGATCAGCCCACTCGCGGCGTATATTGCGTATGGTCCGGAGCCGTCTCGTCGTCTCGGATTTCCGGTAGAATGCCCCTGACTGTATCGTCGCGATCCCAGAAATGATGTTTCAACGCGGCAATGACATGCAGCGGCACCAGCAAGGCGAGGCTGATGACGCCGAGTACATGAAGGCTCTCCGCCCAGTCGAGCACCTGATACTGCCACGCTGGGGAGAGTGAATGAAAGGGCATTGGGGGTATCGCGACCAATCCGGCAAGCCGCAGAGGCTGCACCGGCTGGATCGCGGACCACATCGCCCATCCGCTCAGCGGAAGTAGCGCGAACAAGCCGTAAAAAAGGTACTGTGTGATATGTGCTGCCCTGCTCTGCCAGCCGGGCGCATCAGCGTCATTGACCGGATCGGGGACGAATAGTCGCCAGCCAAACCTCAAGATGGCGAGGAACAAGATGGTCAGCCCCAGCTCGCTATGCAGTTCGTAGGTGGCAAGCTTGCTGGCCCCGACCGGATAGCGCGACATCATCCAACCTGAGCCGAGCTGAAAGAGCACCAGCCCTGCCATGATCCAGTGGAACCAGACACCGACCGGCGAATACTTCCCCTGCTCGGTATAGCTGACCGCCCATCTACGGATCAGGTCATGAAGCCTCATGCAGGCGCTCTACTATCAAGCGATCGATAAAGTATCGTCAAAGCGGCGATGAGGTAGACCAAGCTCGCCGGGGCCCACATGACGATGCCCGCGATCTGCTGATCTTCCATGGGTGAGAGCCCCCACAAGCGGGTCGTTAGCCAATGTGGCGCATAATATGCACGGTTCGCGAAGGTAAGCAGCGCGCCGAGTGCCCCCATTGTGACCATCGTCGCCAGCAATCCTGTCGCGGCCGCTGGTGCTGGCGATCGAATGACTTTGACCCACCATGCTGCTGCCGTGGCGACGATGGTGATTTGCATTAGCCAGAAAACCGCGTCGCTGCTCATGGCAAACCCGTAAAGTGCGGGTGCATGCCAACCCCAGAATGTGATGGCATGGACCGCAGTCCAGATGGTCAACGTTCCAGGCAAGCTCTTATCCTCGAGCCGAAAGGACGCAATGAGCAGTGGGGCGAACACCGCTGCGAGTATGACGTCGTGAACGATGCGGACTGTGAACAAAGCGGAGCCGAACGCGCAGAATGGGCTGATGTAGAGAAAGCAAAAGAGGGCCAAGAGTGCATATGTCGGCTTGGCTCTCAAATTTACCCGTTTCCAATGTGCGACCCCGGTCACGACAAGAAGACAGGCGATCAGTTCGGGTGCGAAATTCCAATGGGTCAACCAGCCCTCGGGATCTGGAGCCTCTCCACAGTAGGGCAGCCAATCGTGCAGCAGTCGTCTCCCGTGAACGTGTGGTTCGGTCAGCAATTAAATGCTCAGAAACTCGTGTGGTGTCCTGCAAACTTCTGAACCAGCAGGGAGCAATCGCAAGCTAACCGATGTCATAAACTGTCCAGCTCCCCGAGCTGCGGAAGCAATCAGAGTTTCTTAAAGTTGAATTTTCCATTCAGGAAAAACAGCAAGGGGCCGTACACAGTTGAGGCTATCAGGCGAGAGATCAGATTATTCGTTCATCGACGGCCTGACGACTAAGCTTAGAATACGTTCCCCGACATCACCATATGTTGTGAGCACCGAGAGGAGCGTTGGCATCTAGCCCCCTTTATGCTCGGGCTTCCCCTTGTGCTTGGTGCTCGCTAAGTCCTCCAACTCGCTTTCGCTCATCGAGTCATACATTTCCCTCGACGCGCCCGGAAGATCGCTTTTTTTTGGTCATTTCCCGTTTTGCACTCAACGCTGCTCCCGCAGCCGCTTGCTGCGCTTTTGACTTGGCTGGCATTGTATTCTCCTTGGCTCTCAACTCCCGACAATAACTCCCCCGTTGGGGTGCAAAACCTGCCCGGACATATAGCTTGCGTCTTCACAAGCCAGGAACAGGAAGGCCGGAGCAACTTCATTGGGCTGGCCAGGACGGCCCATCGGTGTGTTCTTTCCGAAATTATCCATGTCATCGAGTGGCTGTCCACCATATGGGTTGAGCGGTGTCCAGATCGGACCAGGGGCCACCGCATTCACTCGGATTCCATCACCAATTAGATTTTCTGACAAGGACCGGGTGAAAGCGGTGATCGCGCCTTTTGTGGCTGAGTAATCGAGTAGATTGTCCGACCCTTTATACATCGTGACGCTCGTGCAGTTGATTACGGCCCCACCCTTGCCGAGGTGCGGCCTTGCGGCCTGTACTAAGTAGAACATCGAAAAGATGTTTGTTTGAAAGGTACGTCGAAGCTGATCGTCGGTAATTTCTTCAACGCGTTCATCGGGATGCTGTTCACCGGCGTTGTTCACCAAAATATCGAGGCTACCAAACGCATCGATGGTACGGGCAACGACTTCATCGGCAAATCCGTGAAATCCCAAGTCCCCTTGAAGACAGATTGCTTTCTGGCCTTCCTCCTCAACGATCTCTTTGGTCTTTTCGGCGTCTTTGCTTTCCTCGTCGGCAAGGTAGACAATAGCGACGTTGGCCCCCTCCCGCGCGAAAAGAGCAGCGACCGCTCGACCGATACCGCTATCGGCGCCTGTGACGATGGCGACTTTGCCTTTAAGCCGTTCGGATCCTCGGTATCGGGGCCGCCAATCCGGCTTTTCATTCATATCCGCTTCCGAGCCAGGCATACGGGGTTCCTCGGCGATTTCGGGCTGGAAAGTGGCCGGGTCATTCATTTCATGGAGCCTCTTTATCTGCGATTTTTGCTTTGCTCGACATCAAACCCTTAAAACCCCAACAGTATGTAGGAGTTTCTGGACTGGTTTGAACTGTGCAGCCATTGGGGTGAAGCGTTGTCTGTAGCCTCGTGCGCTCATGGTCTATCGCGTATGGACGAAAGGCGTGAATCTCTGACACGAACTGACGGTTCAGATGTGCGCCAAGCCGGTGAAAAGAGACGCAATATGCAGGGAGGCCTTGACGATCTGGCTGCATGGGCGCGCGAAGCCGCCACCAAGGCTGTCGCTGCAAAGGACGACAAGCCAACAAGTCATGACGAGTTGCACAGGGCTATGATGGCTTGTCGAGCTGTTGCTGTGAAATATATCGCGCATCCGTCGGTGGGCGACTACGTTCGTGCAGATCCCGTCAGGTACGAAGGAGAGACCCGCGAGGCTGTCGAGAAGATAGCCTCTTTAACCGATCAGCTAAATAATCTGGAGTAGTGATGGTCGGGAGTGCCGGAGGCCTGACGGGAGGGGGTCGCAATAAGCCTCCGGCTAACAGCTCTGCGAAAGCATCCCTATTAAAACATGCAAGATGAAAACCTGTTCCGGATTCTCGATTATCCGCGGTCGAACCTCTAGCTGGCTGTCTCTCCACACCACACTGCAAGCCTATTGCGTCTCTCACTTGCCGCAAATTTTGTCGGACCATGGCTTGTTATTGGGAGCTATACGGCTCCCCTTGTATCGCAGCTTTAAGGGTATCCCCAAGCAGATCTGCCATTTCATCGATTCCGGCTGAGTTGGAGATACGATCCTGCCTCACCTCTATTTCAATGTAAGGAAGCTTTAGTGGATAAGCATGGCGAGGGACGGTGTAATCGGTTTCATCCATATCGTACGGCTCGTTATCGCCAATGCAATGAGATTGCTTGGCCCATAAAAGCGAGAGGACGCTCAGGGCGAAACCGTCCTCATGGCCGTCATGCAGGATACCTATATCCCACGGGCGCTGCTGTCCTGCCATTGATGGTGTGAAGCTATGGAGGGAAACGAATGTCGTTGGCCGACCACCCGCCTGACGCTCTGAAATTGCCGCACCGATGGCTGCGTGATAAGGCTCAAATATTTCCTCGCGGCGTGCCAGTAATGCGTGTTGATCCAATTGCATATTGCCGGGCACCGTCGTTTCGTCGCTGATTTTGGCCGCCCACTCCGGATCTTCAGGGCTACGATTGCAATCGCAAACCAGCCGGGAGAAATGCTGCCAAAGGAATGGCGCGTCCAGGCGATTGCCCAGTGCCAGCCCAAGCTCCTTGACTCCCAGATCAAGGGCGATGTGCCGTGATCGATCCTTCGTAGACAATCCAAGTCGATCAAGTCGAGCTGGAATGGCACTGCCAGCATGGTCGCCGACGAGCAGGAAAGTGCTTTCGGTGACAGGCACAGAGTTGGCGCGGACCGGATTGCCATCCGAAGCGTTGAGAAGGTTGCCGTAACTCATTGATGCTGAAAGGCCTCCCGCCAAACTCCGTTCCATGCCGACAGTTTCCATCAACCATCTGACACGTTACCGCTACCGCCGCGATGTGTCCTTCGGCGAACATCGCATACTGGTGCGTCCCCGTGAAAGTTACGACCAACGCGTTCTACGGGCGGAACTTGCTATCGACCCCGAACCAACGTCGCTGCGCTGGTTACAGGACGTATTTGGCAATGCTGTAGCCATAGCGCAATTCGACACTAGGGCGGACGAACTGGAAATCAGGTCAACCGCAGAAGTCGAACACCTTCCTAACGGTCCAGACGACATCGCGATCGAGAAATATGCCCAAACGTACCCGTTTACTTATTCGGCCGAGGACATGCCGGATCTCCTGCGTTCGATCGAGCGCCTGTATCCCGATGGGGACCGTGAAATCGACACGTGGGCGCGCGGATTTCTCACGAACGAGAGGACCGACACGCTCAGCCTTCTGCGCTGTATCACGGAAACGATCTATACCGAGTTCGATTACGAGCCACGCTTCGACAAGGGCGTGCAATCGCCGCTAGCGACTTTGTCTCTGCGTAAAGGCACTTGCCGCGATCACGCAGTTCTTATGATGGAAGCCGTAAGGGCTCTGGGATTCGCCGCCCGCTTCGTCTCGGGTTACCTCTATAATCCCCAAAACGAAAACAGGCGGATCGGCGGCCATGCAACGCACGCATGGCTAAGAGTATTCCTACCCGGATCGGGTTGGATAGAATTCGATCCGACCAATGGCATCATCGGAAATCGCGGTCTGATACGTGTCGCAGTTGCGCGCGAGCCTACGCAGGCCGTGCCACTGTCGGGAACGTGGGTCGGACAGAAAGGAAGTCATATCGATATGGATGTTGATGTGCGGATCAAGCAAGTCGATCTGGAAACTAGTCATCCCCGCGCGCCGCATGGAGACAATTCCGAATGTTGATCCGTGCCGGTTACAACCTTCATTTCCAAGCTGAAGCTTCGGTGCCGATGCTCGCTTTGTTGCATGTCAGGCCCGAACGGCAAAAGGATCTCAGAACACCTGAGATATTGGATATCGACCGCAACGTGCAGGTGCAAACGCATATCGACCAGTTCGGCAATGTCTGTAGTCGCTTCACTCTTCCGCCTGGAACGACCAAATTAAGCGCTGATTTCGTGATCGAGGACAGTGGGAAACCGGATCCTGTTTCGCCCGGGGCGAGGCAGGTGCCCATTGAAGAGCTGCCTCACGAAGTTTTACAGTTTCTGTTCAGTTCGCGCTATTGCGAAGTTGACAAATTGGCTGACGAGGCTTGGGAAATAGCCAAGCAGACAGAGCCGGGTTGGGAACGAGCTCAGGCATTGGTGCAAGCGGCGCATGACCGGATTGAATTCGACTACATGAAAGCCAGTACCGAGCACACCGCGAGGTCGGCTTTCGATCAACGCTTTGGAGTGTGTAGGGACTTCGCTCACTTAGCTATTACGCTTTGTAGAGCCGCCAACATTCCGGCTCGTTATTGTACCGGGTATTTGGGTGATATCGGAATAGAACCTGTCGATTATCCAATGGATTTTAGTGCGTGGTTCGAGGCTTATCTGGGTGATCGTTGGTATACTTTTGACGCGCGACACAATCGGCCCAGAATTGCTCGTATCGTGATGGCGCGGGGGCGGGACGCAACCGACACTGCGCTCACAACTCAATTCGGCCCGGCGACGCTGACCGAGTTCCATGTGCATACCGATGAAGTTGCCGATATTGATCTCAGTCGAACGCCAAAAGAAACGGCTCTTCCCCAATTAGCTTCGCCGGTATGTGATTGAAGGTGACTTGGAAGTGCGGGTGCTTTGCTCGCTCCAGCCGTGTCCGGTCTTGAAGTCTTCAAATCGAAAGCGGGCTGTCGCTTGTCGGCCTCATAGACGTCCAACGGCTTTCACCAAGCGCTGTCGGTCTCCAAAGCGCCCTCACTTAAGACGTAGAGAGCTCCGTGCTCCCCGCCTGAAAGCGGCCATCTCCGGAGATAAACTCAGGTCATCGGGCACCGAGCGACAGTCGATACGTTTGAGGGGTGAACCTATCGAAAGTCTCATATGCGGATTGCACAAATTGCCCCCTTGGCAGAGAGCTGCCCGCCCAAACTTTATGGCGGAACGGAACGAGTCGTCCATTTTCTTACCGAAGAACTGGTCGGACAGGGTCATGATGTTACCCTATTCGCTGCGGGTGACTCGCAAACGGCAGCCGATCTGGTGCCTTGCGCACCGAAAGCTTTACGATTGATCGACGGGGCTCAGAACCTGGTGCCGCATCATCTAAGCATGGTCGAGCGGGTCAGGCGCAAACTGGACGAATTCGACATTATCCATTTGCACATCGATCTGTTTCACTATCCGTCGATCCAGACGTGGAACACCCCGACAGTCACGACGCTTCATGGCCGCCTCGATCTGCCTGAGTTGTTCGATTGCTATCAGACCTTCTCGCATGTGCCGTTAGTGTCTATCTCCGATAATCAGCGCCTGCCACTGCCGCCGGTAAACTGGATCGATACCGTGTATCACGGCCTGCCAGCCCAGTTGCTTCCCTATAGCGCCGAAGGCGGCGACTATCTCGTGTTCCTCGGCCGAATATCGCCCGAAAAACGGCCCGATCGCGCTATCGAACTCGCAGTGCGTAGCGGCAAGCCACTGAAGATCGCAGCAAAGATCGATGCTGTCGACCAGGAATACTGGGACACACACATCCGACCATTGGTGGAGGCGCATGACACGATCGAGTATATCGGTGAGGTCGATGAGGCTGAAAAGGCGACGCTTCTGGCCGGGGCGGGCGCTCTACTGTTCCCGATCGATTGGCCCGAACCCTTTGGCCTTGTGATGATCGAGGCGATGTCCTGCGGCACTCCGATCGTCGCTTGGAAGAACGGCTCAGTGCCGGAAGTCATGGACGACATGGTAAGTGGCCGGATCGTCGACAGCATGGACGAAGCAGTTGCCGCTGTAAAAGAAGTTATCGCGATGGACCGAGCGGCAGTCCGGGCGCGCTTCGAGGAGCGTTTTACCGCCGAGCGGATGGCGAAGGACTATGTGAGCATCTACGAAAGGCTAATCACCGAACATCGTACAAAAGGATCGGGCTTTATGCTCAGCGAGGAGGGCGACACTAATTCACCTGCCCGTGCGACCGGCGCCGACCCCGTTATTTTAACAAGAGGTTAGCCCCCCATGGACGAACTATCCATTCAACCGAACCCTATGGCGACGGAGAAGAACGGACAGCATCAGGTCCAATCGGCGAGTTCAATTCAAGATCAAAACTTGCGTGCAGTAAAGCACGGCGACGCTTTCGCACTATTTAACAAGCTTGGCGATATCATCGGAACGGAAAATGCGCCCGAAGGAATCTATTACCGCGATATGCGGCATTTATCGTTCTGGCGTATGACGATATGCGGTATGCATCCAATGATGCTCGGTTCGGCAATCGATGATCGTGTCGATGCCCTGATTGTCGATATGACCAATACCGGGCTGACCAATCGGCAAGGACGGCGTATCGAAGCCGACATCCTGCATATCGGGCGGATCAAGTTCCTTTACCAAGGTAACGCCTTCGAGCGGCTTGTCGTGCGCAATTTCGACGATACGCCGCATCATTTCACGATCGAGCTAACGATCGGTGCGGATTTCCGCGACATGTTCGAGGTGCGCGGGGCAAAGCGCGACAGGCGCGGCGTTCAACATCCACCTCTTTGCAATAGCGATGGGGTGCAATACAGCTATATCGGCCTCGACGATATTCTCCGCAAGACTTCGATATCGTTCGAACCCGCACCCGACATCGTTGAACCGCACCGCATTCGCTTCAATGTCGATCTTTCCCCGGGAGAGCGTAAGGTATTCTACACCCGGATCGCGTTTGGCGATGAAGATGCTGTGGAACCAGCCCGCTCCTATCTTGAAGCCTATCGCGCTCTGAGAAAAGGACGGCGCGAAGCACTCGAATGCCGTCCGAAAATCGGGTCGTCCAACACTATGTTCGATGCCATGATCGCCCGCAGTATCGCGGATGTGACCACGCTGACAACACAGACGCCGCAAGGTCCGGCAGCATATGCCGGTATCCCTTGGTACTGCACATTGTTCGGGCGCGATTCTCTTATCACCGCTTTGCAAAGCCTGTGGTATGATCCTTCGCTTGCTCACGGTACGCTTCTACGGCTGGCAGAATTGCAGGCCCGGACTGACGATCCTGTTGCCGATGCCGAACCGGGCAAGATCCTACACGAAACTCGTCTGAACGAAATGGCGAACACCGGCGAGGTACCGTTTCGCCATTATTACGGCAGCGTGGATTCAACACCCCTGTTCGTATTTCTCGCCGGCGAGTATTTCCGCCGAACCGGAGATCTGCAAACGATCGAACGGCTATGGCCGCATCTCGTAGCGGCGACCGACTGGATCGATAGCTCTGGAGACCGCGACGATGACGGTTTCTTCGAATACGGCCGTCGTAACGAAGACGGACTCCGAAATCAGGGCTGGAAGGACAGCCACGACGCCATTTCGCACGCGGATGGGCGACTGGCCGAGGGGCCGATAGCGTTGGTCGAAATGCAGGCCTATGTGTATGGAGCTTGGCGCGCGATGGGCGAACTGTCCGTCGCTCTCGGCAAAGCGGACGAGGTGAAAGATTGGCGCGCAAAGGCGGCCGATCTCAAACGCCGCTTCTCCGATCGGTTTTTCGATACCGAGCTCGGCTGCTATATTCTCGCGCTCGATGGCGAGAAGAAAGCTTGCCGTGTCGTCTCTTCGAATGCGGGCCACGCGCTTCTGACAGGAATTGCTTCGAGACCACATGCCGAGTGGGTCGCGAAACGTCTTCTCGAACCTGATAGCTTTTCCGGATGGGGTATACGAACGCTGGCGCGGGGCGAGAAGCGGTACAATCCAATGAGCTATCATAACGGCTCGATTTGGCCGCATGACAACGCTTTGATTGTCGCAGGATTTGCTCGGTATGGCCTCCAGCGCGCGGCCAACCAAGTATTCACCGGACTGTTCGAGGCATCCTTTTATTTCGACCAGCAGCGCCTGCCCGAGTTGTTTTGCGGCTTCGAACGCAAGACCGGGCGAGGCCCCACCATGTATCCCGTGGCATGCGCGCCGCAGGCATGGTCGAGCGCGGCTCCCCTCTATCTCATACAGGCCGCGCTGGGTCTCAGCATTAAGGCCCCGCGCGATATCAATTTCGCCACGCCGCAATTGCCCGTTTTTCTGTCCAATGTGTCACTCGATGGGCTTGTCTGCGGCGAGGAGTCGGTCGATCTCGACATTGAGAGAACGGGTCGCGCGAACAGTGTCTTCGTTCACCGGAACGGCGAAAAAGTGCGAGTCTCAATCAAACTTTGAACGCGTCGCAAACATTCGAGAACGCAAGTGCTCACGCTAATGGATTTGTAGATTTAGGCACACACAAGTGCGATAGGATAAGTTCTTTTCCTCTGCGTCTTACTCACCAGTATCTACAGTAGCTCGAATTTCTCGATCCGGAAATTCGGTGCTTGCATGGCACCGATGCAGTTCCAATGCCCCGCTTCCGTGAAAAGTTCGACAACCTCGTGTCCATCTAAGGGTAAATCGGTCGGGCCTGTCCAGTTAACCAGAAGGCAAACGCCATTGCCCGTCATCGATTGACGTGCTCGCGCCGAGGCGTCTCGTATTTCCTGTTCGCTTAAGAAATAGAGCACTTCTGAAAAAACGACGAGATTGAAAAGGCCGGCGGGCCATTCGTTGGGAATTTCACCCTGTCGTAATTCAATGTTCGAGATATCTCGCAACCGCTTTTGCGCAATCGAGAGCGCACAATCCGACACATCAATACCGATGATCCGATCGCAAACCTTTGCAAGTTCCTTTGTCAACACGCCGGTCGCACAACCGATCTCCAAAGCAATGCGGAATCGGCGACAACCGAGCGCGGCGATTGTCTGCGCTCGCTTGCTTCGCTCATAGGAACTCGTCTCGAAGTCCCAAGGATCGGGGTCGGCGGCAAAAAGGGTGTCAAAACGCTCCCTTCGCGGGGTTGCGCGGTCAACCACGGATAAATAGTTCGGGGTGAGTGGCGAAATGGGTGACTAAGGATGCAGGCATTGTGAATCCGTTCGGGTCGTCGATCACTTGTGGATCGGTCTGCGAACGGTAGGCAGCGATTGCTTTGCACTTTAGATCTACCAGACCGGGGGCATGAAAGGTTTGCAGGCCAGTTGGAATGGCACGTTTTCCGAACCGTCCCCATACTGCGAACGACCAAAACGGTACCGATAACCTTCTTGCCACCTCAAGGCCGAGCGCTGCTGCCGTTTCATGATCACAATGGGGATCGCCTCGCCAGGTCGACCATACTACGCTCGCGCTCTGCGCCAGGGAGAACGGAAGGACCCGGAGTAGTTGGCTACGATGGTAACGGCTTTTCCCGTCGGGCAGATGCAGACGCAGTACGTTGACCTCGCCCATAGGTGCGAGAAAACTCAATGCGCGTACGAACTCATTCGAACGAAGGTCAGCCAGTTTCTTTGGGCCGAGTTTGCTAGCATTGGGATGCGATCCTTCTCCATCGGTCAGCAATACGATCGCTATCCGGCGGTTTCTCAGCGCGGCTGCCGCCAATGCCAGTCCGCATCCGAACGTTTCGTCGTCCGGATGGGGCGCGATGATCAGGACCGTTCCATCGGGGGCAAGGGTGTCGATCTCGACTCTGTTCGCCGTTTCTGCAGCGGTAAGGAGGGAGCCGACGGGGTATTGTGGAACGCTCATATCATCTCGACCAATTTACCAGAGAGGAAAAGAGCGCGGCCGGCTTTTTCTCGTTTGGCATCTGGTGCAGCTTGGCAGAGAAAGAGGGACAGATCGCGCTTCATCCTTTCGAAAGGTTCGCCTTCTTGGTGCGCAGCCATTCCAACAGATCGGTCAACAGTTTCCATTGTCTCGCGGCAGGTGGCCTCGGTCACTTCGCGAGCGAGCAAGGCCAAGGTGGCCTTGTCCGGCCCGGCATCGGAACCTTCGATTTCACGCGCGCATCGCACCAGCCACAGCCGGCATGTTTCCAGAGCCGTGGCGCAGGCAACCACGCGCCGTCTCTGGTCAAGATCGTCGGTTCGTCCACGAGCAGTCAGGTGCGCCAGCAGTTTCAGGTAAAGTGCTTCGGCTCCGCCGAGGTGCGCGGCGCAATAGCGCCAGATACCGCCTTCGAAATGCGGTTCGCGAAGATAATCGCCCTTTTGTCCGATATGGCTGTCGGCAGAAAGAACGAGGCCGCGGAAATCGTAACGGCCCGACCGGGTGGCGCGCATTCCGGCCATGGTCCAGCCCGTCGCATCGGACCGCTTGGTAGAGCTGGTGGGCGCGAGAAGCATGTAGGGGCCGCCATCACCGTCCGACACGATTACGATCGCCCGATCGACCAGCCCGAGCCCGGATGCGAAGCGCTTCGCCCCGGACAGGCGAATTTCCTCGCCTACGCAAACCATCGTCAGGGGATTGCCGGGGTCGTCCGCGCCCCATACACCGAACAGAGCCCCGCGGCGAATTTCCCCGAACGTCGCAGCGCGCTGCCTTTCGTCGCCATAAAGCGCGATCAGTTTCACCGCGTTCATATGGCCTTCGAACAGCCGTACGACCGACAGGTTCGCGCGCCCTAGGAATCGCAGAGCGTCGAGAGCAGCGAGACTGCCGCTCGGTTCGGTCCCCCAACCTCGCCCGCCATCGGCAGTGGGAAGACAGGCGGACAGCCAGCCTTCCTTTCGCAAGGTTTCGATATCGGGTGCCAGATCGCCCTCCGGGCTGTCGACGCGCGAGGCTCGTTCGGCGATCGGAATGAGTAGCTCGCCAAAATTAGATGTCTCGAGCAAGTCAGTCATGCGCGAAAGCCAATTCGCGTTCGAAGCTGTGGGCTTTTTCGAGCTCGATAAGGACTCTCGAATAGGGAAGGGGCGCGGGAGCGCTCGCTGCGCGTAGGCTCGCCAAGATTTCGCGGTAATCTCGATGCGGAAACCGGTTCGCCGCGAAAGCCCATTCGCGAAGTAGCGCATACGGGATCAGGGCCGGGTCGCATAACGGATCGTCCTCGGCCGCACGCGATTTCAGACAGGCGCCACAACCTCCTTGCGCTCGACCCAGAAGCCGTGCGGATGTTCGTGTTTCGCAATCGTTCATCATTGCCACTTTCAGTCCTGCCGCGAGTACCGCTTCGCACATAGCGGAATCTTCTCCGATTGGGGGCGTCGGTAATCCGCCGATCCTGCAGTAAGCATCGGATCGGATGGCGAGGCTTGCCCCCGATGCGCGATAGGCGAAGCAATCCGCCGACTTACCGGTCCACGTCCGCCAAAGCTGGTTGCTGGCTTCGAAATAGGCCCGTTCTGCTTCCCCCACTGCAGCGACATGCGTTGGCAAGAGCGCGAGTTCCTGCGCATCAAGGAGAACATCCTCGCATATGAGATCGTATCCTGACGCGATGTGGAACCAGCGCGATTCGATCCAATTCGGCCCGACATAGCTGTCGGCGTCGGTAGTCAACAGCACTCCATCCGGCGCGTACCGCCACGCAATGTCGAGAGCCAAGCGCCTGGCGTGCGGCGCATCACGAATTTCGGGAGCGAAGGAGATTTCGACGATGGCGAACGCCACCAATGCTTTTTGTAACCTCCGACGGATGATCGCAGCCGAAGCGTCCGTGGTATCGTTGACGACGAAAACCAATCCACCACGCATGGGGGAAGATACCATTGCGGTTAGCAAGGCATCCAACGCGCGCGGCAGCAACGCCGCCTCATCTTTCACTGGAACCGCGACGACATAGTCGAGCGGGCCTTCGAAACCTTCGCTGCACCGCAAAGCGGAAGTCCGACCGGCGAATATCGGACCGGCCAGCACTTCCGCGATGTGCGCGGCGAGAGAACCGCTCATTTCAGTTCCATCCCGGGTGTAAGCGCGCTTAGCCTTTTTTCGCTTCGAGGTTGATGCTGCGCTCCGCTAGATCGGTCATGTTCTCGTCCGCATCGTAGATTTCGGACGTGATCGTATCGAGCTTGGTAGCGTGGTCCTTATTGCCGAGCGCTTCGGCGAACGCCTTCGCCGTTCCGAAGCCTGCAATGCCGTAGTGACACATGCGCTGATATTGCGCGACGATCAGCACATCGCGAACGTCCGCGTCTTCGATATCGGCTTCCAGGGCATGCTTGCGGGCTTCTTTGACCAGACCCTCCATGCCCTTGCAGTGCTCCTTTTCGCTTTCACCGCACTCTTTGAGAAGGGACTTGAGCGTCTTCGTATGCTTCTCGATCCCATCCGCTGCCCTACTTAAACGGTCAGTCAGACTTCGATCCTGAGCTGCATCAGCCAGATCGCGAACGACTTTCGTCATCTGATCGTTGGCCGACCACAGATCGGCGAGTTCTTCGGTATAACAGTCGGAAAGATTGGCAGGTGCTGACATCAGAAACTCCATTTCGAGAGGGGCAGATCGTTTCGTCGGGTGACAGTAGAGATACCGATCCAATCTCTCCTCGTTCCGGAAACCATACTTTATCCTCGCGAAAATTGTTGTGTTTGTCCTTGGGTATTGGGCCCAGAGCCTAATCTTTCGCCGTCAGATCCACCAATGCGGTGACGGGAAATTCGCTTTCAACGCGTTTCTCGATCCGGTCCGCGACGGCGGACACTTCTTGCTTGTCGAGGGAGGCCTGCACCTGAACCGAGACCCAGACCGGATTATCTCCCTGCTCGCGCGAGCGGGTGAAGTGAGAATTGACCGTCACGAGCCGGATTTCCGGAGACCGGTCGAGCTCGTTCACCACCAGAGCCGACACCCGCTGCGAAATCGAGGATTGCTGGAATTGCGGGACATTCGAAAACTGCAGAACCAGCAGCACTGCTAGCGCCACCATGCTGCTCGCAACCGAGGCGATCGAAATCCACCCCTTGCCCCGTGGATAGCGCGCGCCTTTCGTTCGCATGCCGTAGATCCGAAAAACCGCACAACCCGCCAGATTTATTCCAACGATCTGGATACCGAGCGCCCACAGGCTGGACACGACAATGTCCATCTGACCGATCGCAAGTCCCATGCCGACAAGTCCGGCGGGCGGTGCCAGTGCGGCCGCTACCAACATGCCGGTGGCAGCCCCACTCACCAGACTGCTGCGTTCTGACTGTACCAGATTGAGAGCGCCCGCCACGCCTGCTGCTAGGGGAAGCAGCAGGGATACGGTCGACCGCATACTGGTTTCGATCATGAGTTCTGTCGCGATTTGCTGATTGAATGCCATACTGAGCAGGAAGGCAGTCGTAATGCTGGCCGCGAGCGCTGCGACATAGCGCAGGAGCGAGCGTCCCAAGAGGTTCGCGTCTCCGCGCGCGGTCGCGATCGCGAGCGTCATCGCCGGCCCCGCGAAGGGGGCGATCAGCATCGCGGCAACGAGAAGGAAAACGCTTTCGGTGAACAGCCCGATCCAGACGATCACGCCGCCGACGACCGCGTATGCGAGGAAGCCCGGCCACGATCCAATGCTCTGCAAGGCGCCGAGAAAGACTTCGAGCGGGCTGCGTGGCTGGATATCCAACATCTGGCTTTCGGGTTCCGAAGTTGGGGGACGCAGCGAAATTATGCCTTGAGGGGCGAATAGCGCGCGCAGATCCTGATTGTCCTCGACCTCGGCAAGAAAGTCTTCGATCCGCCCGTTCGGAGCTTCCAAGATCAGCACCCGCCGCACCTCTTCTTGCTCGCGAGCCTCGAATTGGGCGAACAGGGTCAGTCCATGCGTTTGGGCAGCTGCGACCGTGGCTGCAGCTTCATCAGACGAGACGGTTAAAGCAAGCTGTCGCATTCAGGGTTTGGCCGCCATCCGATGCAACTGGGCCAGAAGCTCGTCAGGCAGAACACCAGCAAAAGCATGCTGCACCTTGTTTAGCAACCCGCTCACTTCTTGCGTTTCGCCCTTCAACAGGGCGTCGTAACCATCCTTCGCCACTTTCGCCGGATCGGCCTTCGCGTCGGATCGGCCAACGTAGGTCTCTTGCATGTCCGCACGTTCGAAGAACTGTGTGTCGGTGAGCCCGGGGAGCAGGCAGGAGACGACTACGTTGCTGTCATTCAACTCATTGCTAAGTCCGACGCAGAAATCGTCAACGAAGGCTTTGGTCGAATTGTAGACGAGATTGAACGGTCCGGGGATGTCGTCCACAATGGAGCCGGTGACCAGAATACGGCCAGAATTGGCAGCGCGCATTTTTCCGCCAATCTTGTGGATCAGCGAGACGGTGCCGGTGATGTTGGTATCGATCGTACGCTTGATCGCCATCCAATCCTGGTTGAAAAACGCGTCGCCTTCGCCTTGGCCTGCATTGGCCATCAGGACATCGACCTGACGGCCAGCGATCTTGTCGATAACCTCGTCGATCCCAGTTTGCGTCGCGAGATCGCTTTCGAGAGTCTCGATATTCCCCGTCCCGGAGGAAATGTCGCGCAAGGCGGAAGCGCCTTCGTCCAGCCCTTGATCAGCGACGAGCAGCAGATCGCAATCGTCCCGCGCGGCCAGTATCGCGAGCTCGAAACCAATACCACTGGATGCGCCGGTAATCACGCAAAAGCCCGATAGCTTATCGATGGGGTTCTTGCTCATGCCGTCTGCCCCTGCTCCATGCCGGGCTTGAGGATGACCTTCGTCCAACTGTCCTGCTTCTCACGGAAGCATTTGTAGCCGCGCGCTGCATCCTCCAGCGGCAAGCGATGGGAAATCAGGAAGGTCGTATCGAGCGTACCGTCCTCGATCTTTTCAAGCAGATCCTTGGTGTAGCGCTGGACATGCGTCTGTCCGCTCCGAACCTGCAGGCCTTTCTCCATCAGCGCGCCAAGCGGGAATTTATCGGTCATTCCCCCATAGACACCGGGGATCGACACTCGCCCACCAGGCCGCACCGCCAAGATCGCCTGCTTCAGGGCACTCGCCCGGTCGGCTCCGATGCCGATCTTCTGCTTGGCAATGTCAATCATGTTGTCGATTGCGAAACCGTGCGATTCCATGCCGACGGCATCGATGACCGCGTCGCAGCCGATCCCACCCGACATCTCCATCAGGGCGTCACGCACGTCCGTCTTGCGGAAATCGATGACTTCCGCTCCCAGCTTCTTCGCCAGTTCGAGTCGGTGGGGGTAGTGATCGATCGCGATCACCTTGCTCGCGCCCATTACGATCGCAGATTGGATCGCGAAAAGTCCAACCGGCCCACAACCCCAGACAGCCACTGTATCGTCGGGCTGGATTTCGGCGTTTTCCGCACCCATCCACCCGGTCGGAAGGATGTCGGAAAGGAACAGGACCTTCTCGTCCTCCAGATGATCGGGAATCACAATCGGCCCGACATCGGAGAAGGGCACGCGGACATATTCCGCCTGCCCGCCCGAATAGCCGCCTGTCAGGTGCGAATAGCCGAACAGCGCCGACATCGGATGGCCGTACAGCGTGGCGGACATATCTTGCTTTTCCACCGGGTTCGAATTTTCGCAGGCGGAATACTGCTTGATCTGGCAGTGGAAACAACCGCCGCAGCTGATCGTGAACGGTACGACGACGCGCTGCCCCTTTTTCAACGTACTTTCGGCCCCTGTTTCGACGACCTCGCCCATGAATTCATGGCCGAGAACATCGCCTGGCACCACGCCGGGGATCACTCCATCGTAGAGATGCAAGTCGCTGCCGCAGATCGCGGTAGAGGTTATCTTGAGGATCGCGTCGCGCGGGTTGATGATTTCGGGATCGTCGACAGTATCGACGCGAACATCGTGGGTTCCGTGCCAGGTAAGCGCTCTCATCGTCCGGTCTCCTGCTGCTTGGCTCGGCGGGTAGCGTCTTCGGTGTGAGCCGAGGTGGCAATTTCGCCCGTTTCCATCAGCATCTTGAATCGCTTGAGGTCGTGACGCGCCTGCACTTCGGGTTCGCGCTGAAACAGTTTCGCAATCGCGCGTCCCAGTTCGCCCGCAGGGGGATTGTAGAACATCACGAGAGACACCCGGGTACCGCGATCGCCAGGCGCATCGGTGAAAGTGACCTCACCGTTTGTCTCGATGTCGGAGCCTTCCAACGATCGCCACGCGATAGTCTCGTTGGCGACGTCCTGAACAACTTCGGTCCGCACCTCGACCGTTTGACCGGCCGGAGCTTTGATCGTCCAGATATGCGCGTCGCCGTCTTTCCTGATCGTCTGTAGATTCTCCATAAAGCGTGCGAGATTGCCGAAGTCCTTCCAGTACTCGTAGAGTTCGGCACGAGGCTTGCGGATGGTAACGGTCCGGCCAACAATCGGATTGTCGGTTCCAGGTCGCTTGCGCGTATAGAGCGGTGCGTTGTCGTCACCGTCCTTATGGCGCTGGGCGAGAAAGCTTGCGAAGGCTGCACCTCCGGCGGCCAGGGCAATCCCTGCTACCGCTCCGGCCAGCCCGGGTGTCTTACGATCTGCCATGATCTTTTGATCCTTTCGTCGTTAGTCCTGCTTTACGCTTTCGCGATCCCAGAAACGCAGCTTCCCGCATTTCTCGATAAAGTCGCTCGCTGCATCTTTGCCGGAGGAGACATCAACGAAACCGTCATCCATCCAGTTCCAGACGCCTGCAGTCTCGAAGAGTGGTTTGACGGCGGGGACGTAGGCGACGAACTTCGCGTGGGCGAAGGCGTCGTTGACGAAGTCGACGCTGGGTTTGTCGGTGTTGTAGCGCTTGGCCGAAGCTTCGCTCATAATTACTGCGACTGCGTCGTACACGACAGAGGGACCGCCATCGATCTTCTCGTCGGCTTCCATCATGGTGCCGTCGGACAGCTTGGCGCCAGCGACATGAGGTGCGACGATCTCGACCATTCCGCCTGCGTTCTGCGCGTTATCCTTCAGCGCCTTGACCACATCCGCATCAGCGCCCTCGGCGATATAGATGCCGAGCTTGCGTCCCTTGAAGCTGCCGGGGCCGTTCTTGACGATCGACAGCGCCGGGCTTTCGGCAAGGTCGGTGATCGGTTCGCGCGCCGCCGGGACTTTTCCGGGCAGTTCGGGAAGGCCGATCCCGTCGGCGACCTCTTGCGCGAGGGCTTCGTCGATATGGCGCAGATGGCCGATCATCCGTTTGCGAATGCTCATGCGGCCCACCTTCGACAGTTCGAAAGTCAGCGCGTTGGCCATGTGTGTCTGCTCGACAGGAGTCTGCGAGACATAGAATTGGCGTGCCTGGCTGTAGTGATCGGCAAAGGTTTCGCTGCGCACGCGCAATTTGGGACCTTCGACCGGAGCTTCGTAGCTCTGGAACCCCCTCATCGGACAAGCTCGGGGGCCGCGATCTTCCTCGGCACCGTCACCGTCGCCCCAGCTGTTGGGCTCGTAATTCACGCGGCCCTTGGGGTTGGTCATAGCCATGTGGCCATCCTGCTGAAAGTGACGCACCGGGCACTTGGGCGCATTGATCGGCAGATGCGTGAAATTGGGGCCGCCCAACCGCTTCAGTTGCGTGTCGAGATAGCTGAAATTGCGCCCTTGCAGCAGCGGATCGTCCGAATGGTCGATACCGGGCACGAGGTTCTGCGTGCAGAAGGCGACCTGTTCGGTCTCGGCGAAGAAATTGTCGACATTTGCGTCAAGCGTAAGTGTGCCGATGATTTCAACCGGCACCTGCTCTTCGGGAATGATCTTTGTCGCGTCGAGCACGTCAAATTCGAACTGATCGGCGAATTCCTCGTAGAATACCTGGATGCCTAAGTCCCACTGCGGGAAGTCGCCTGCGTCGATCGCATCCCACATATCGCGGCGATGGAAGTCGGGGTCCATCCCGTTGACCTTGAGCGCCTCGTTCCAGATCACCGACTGGAGACCCAGCTTCGGTTTCCAGTGGAACTTGACGAAATGGCTCCGACCCTTCTCGTTCACCAGCCGGAAGGTGTGGACGCCGAAGCCTTCCATGAACCGGAAGGAACGAGGGATCGTGCGGTCCGACATGATCCACATGACCATGTTCATCGCCTCCGGGCTCAAGCTAATGAAATCCCAGAAATTGTCATGCGCGGTCTGCGCCTGCGGGAACCCGCGGTCGGGCGCGGGCTTGGCGGCGTGGATCAGGTCGGGGAATTTGATTGCGTCCTGGATGAAGAAGACCGGGATGTTGTTGCCGACGAGGTCCCAGTTGCCCTCCTGGGTGTAAAACTTGGTCGCGAACCCGCGCACGTCGCGCGCTAGATCGGGAGAACCTTTGTTGCCTGCCACGGTCGAGAAGCGCGTGAAGGTAGGCACTTTGACGCCTTCTTCATTGAAGATGCGCGCGCGAGAATATTGCGGAATGGCTTTTTTCAGCTCGAAATGGCCGTGCACACCATAACCCCGGGCATGAACCACGCGTTCGGGAATACGCTCGTGATCGAAGTGGAAGATCTTTTCACGCGCAATCTGGTCTTCGAGCAGCTGCGGTCCCCGCGGACCGGCAGTAAGCCAGTTCTGATCGTCCGCAATCGGATGACCCTGCGCAGTGGTCATCACGTCTTCATCGCTTCTCGGCCTTTGATGATTGGCTCCGCCTTTGGAGAGCTCGAATTCTTTAGGCATGACTGGTTTCCTTTCGATCCTGTCATTCGAAGCTCTGGTAGAGGTCGATGTTCCCTGATCGAACAAAGGTTAGTCGAAAGGCGCAAAGGGGACGGGGCGTCTTGAAGCAGCAAAAGAAATGAACTTCATCGGCTCGGGGAAATGATCAGCCAAAGGTGGTCCGGTTCTTCAATATCGGAGGGCTCCGGCTGCACACATACGACCGGTATAGGGCAAGGTGGCCGCTATTCGCGCTATAATGAAAGTCCGCTTTCGGGTTCGCCAATGAAGAGGGTATTTGACCGATTAGAGGGCGCAAAGCGGACTAAAGCTAGATCGTCCTTTCGTACCAGACAGAAGCGACGCCGTCCTCATCGCACGCCCATAGGCATTCGCAATGCTGGTAACACTTCACTCCCCTCTTCGGTGCTATCGCAGGCAGGCGAAACAGCTCGTCTGGTAGAGCATCCCGCTGCGAAGGAGATGCTGCGCAGAAGTGTTCACTTGGGCATCTCATCCTATCATCCTTTGCAACTCCACCAGTCCGGCCAAGCGACTTTGCGCGGAGCTCGTGTCGCGATCCACACTTCCTTTTGTTCCGCGATCGAGAGTTGCCGGTCCCCGAGCCGATCAAGCGCGTTTTCGACGATCCATGGATTGAGTTCCCACCTCACCCGGTCCTCGTCGGTCGGATATTTCTTAATGGCAATTCCGAGCGGTTCGAGAATGGAGTCCACGCGGAGTCCGACCATCTTAAAGATGATGATGACCTCGAGCATTTCGTGATCCTCGCCGCGGGTCGATCGCGCCTTCTCGATTGCTTCGAGAGATGATCGCGCAGCCGCGCTGTCTCCAGCGAGCCCTTCTGCGTAAGTTGAAGAAGAAAGGCTTCGGCCGCAGTGACGCGCCGCTTGCGGCTATCCTCTTTGATGGTCACAATCTGGCCGAGCACCGTATCGTGCAGGATCTGGCGGTGGCGAGAGGCGTTCTTGCCGCATGAGGGTCAAGGTCAGTCTTTGTTCGAAGTTCACCAACAGATCCTCGGCCGAGTTGCTTTTGAGGCCTTGGCGCACCATGCTTCTTTCTAGCTTTCGTTGACCGGTGATGACGCTCTGAAATCCCTCGACCTGTCCAGCTAGGACTTGGGATGGTGAAGTCGAAAGACTGCAACTGCGGCGGTTCATCAGCCTGTCTCCTGACGACAAGATCGTCGTGGGCTCTCAATTCATGGCTGCGTTCACAGCTCCTAGCAAATCTTTTCCCGCCACCGGTTTCGCAAACATCACGCTCTTGGATATGTTCTGTTTCTTCCAGTCGGAATTGCTATCGCCAGAAACAAAGATGATAGGCAGTTCACCAATCAATTCGCGTGAACGCCTAGCAATATCCCAGCCATCAGGGCCCCTCCCGAGATTTATGTCGGTCAAAAGCACATCTATCCGAACCTCGCTGTCTGCCATTATCTCGTATGCCTCCAGCGCATCCACCGCTTCCAACGCGTGAAAGTCTGCTTCCTCAAAAAATGTCGACGAGATCCATGCGAATTAACGCCTCGTCTTCGACGATAAGAATCGTGAATTGGTCGGTCACCCGCGGTCCTCCTCGGGATTCTACATCATTTGATAAAAGCCAGGGGGTGGGGGACGTTCCGGTGAAATGCGGGCTTGTCCCGTAGTGTGACATTCTGGCACTTGCGTGAGAATTTAGAATTCACCTGCGCTCATGATAGCCTCCGCTCATGAGACGGGGCGAATCAGAACTTGAGATGGTGCAGCGACATGTGTCGCTTGGCCAAAGGCTGATCAGAAGACAGCGTGAGCTAGTCTGCGAAAATAAAAATGTCAGCCTATCGGGTTGGCCCGCGATACTCTTGATCAGTTAAAAACAACCCAGCGAATGCACGAAAGGCATCTTCAGCAGCTTGAGAGAGAATGAGGCCATGCCGTTGGCATGCGACCCTCAACGCTTTTCTCGGGACCAGTGTTCTTCACCAGCTCACAATTCATGTCCGCGTGCCACCCATCTTACGACGCTTTCACCGAGCTAGTGATGTGCCAGAAGCGGGCTGGCAGCTAACGACCCGAAAGCAGACGTCCGCATAAACCGCTGCGAAGCGCGCGCTTTGAAAACCATGTTGCTACGGTTGCAAGTGGATCAGAGACTTGAACCCGCGGCACGCGGTGTATGATTGCAAATGAAAGGGCAGATGGACGCGTCCCATCGAAAGCGGCGGAAACGCTCGCGTCAAACCTGACTTCCTAGCCCTATTTGCCACGCACCGCGATTTGCTGCAATGTTTGGCAAACAAGGGGGTAGCCGTGAGTATACTCAAGTTTGCCGCATTGGCCTTCGCATCGATAATCGCCGCTCCTTCGGTCGTGGAAGCCCAAATCAGGATCACGAACGTCTCGGTTCTCGATGTCGAGAACGGAGAATTTTTACCTAACCGCACAGTTATGATTGTGGACGGCATGATCGCGGCTGTCGCGCCATCCGATGAGGAACCGCCAGGTGCGGACGCACAGCTTATTGATGGGACCGGCAAATTTCTGATACCGGGTCTCATCGATATGCATGTGCATACCGACCGTTCGGCACTGCCGCTGTTTTTGGAACACGGCGTCACTACAGTCCGCGATATGGGCACCCATTTTGCGCCGTTGGAGGCCGGATCTGGCGGTCAGTTGCAATTGCGTTCCGACGTGGCCCGCGGTATCGTCGCAGGCCCCGAATTGTTCCTCTCATTGCGCATTCTCGATGGAATTGAGCGCGACCGCTGGCTAATGCATTTTGCCCATGCCGACACCCCCGAAGAAGGAGCAGCACTGGTCGATCAGGTCGCCGATGCGGGCGGAGATTTCATTAAAATCTACACTGACCTCGACCCCGATGTGTTTCACGCGATTGCCACGAGAGCGCGCGCGAGAAATTTGCCGATGGTCGGTCATGTGCCCGGACGTGTAGGCTATGCACAAGCGGCAGAAATGGACTTGGCCACCGCCGAGCACCTGCGCGGGTTCTTCATCGATGCATCCAGCGAGGAAGACCGCTGGCGCGACATGTACGAATTGGCGGCACTAAGCGGAGACGCTTCACAAACCTACGCCTTGGCCAACGGTCGCCTGTTGGAGATTGCGGCAACCTACGACCACGAAAAGGCAGCGGCATTATTCAGTCTGCTCCGGGACAACGAGGTTGGCATCGTTCCAACTCTCGTGGTGCTGGACGATCCCCGCTGGCGATATCCCTCCGCTCAACCGGACCCGGCCCTGGTGGCGCGGTTGAGCGAGATTTATAGTAATATCGTCACGCCATCCGACGACCCGAGAGGGCCTTTTGCGACCGTGACCGACGGGCTCGCGGCTCATCTCCGCCAGCGCCAATTGGTTGGCGATATGCACCGCGCGGGCGTCGCGATCCTAGTCGGGACTGATGCATCAAATCCGTTCGTCCTGCCCGGTATCTCGCTGCACGAGGAGCTGGCACAGCTGGTGCGTGCCGGTTTGACAAATGCGGAAGTGTTGCGGGCGGCGACTATTACCAATGCGCGGTATCTGGACGCTGATAACCGCATCGGCTCGATCGCAGTCGGCAAGGAAGCTGACCTCGTGTTGCTGCGCAACAACCCGTTAGTCGACATTGCAGCCACAAGAGACATCGATGCCGTATTGTTCGATGGTGAGGTCGTCCAATTCGAGAGTGATGGTGCGCAAGGCGGTCAGAGCGCTCCGCAGTAGCATGGCGCTCGCCGACAGTTCGAATAATTTGGTAGCGGAGGAGGGACTCGAACCCCTCTCCCGCAAGTTAAGTTTCCTCTATTCAACACAATCTGCTTCTGAAGCTCTTGTCCGCTTTCCACCCCATAATCGGACATCCACGGTGCTCAATACCGGAGCAAAGCTGTCGGTCCGCTTTCAGGCATACACAGGGAGCGCTTGAGCGTCCCGAATGAGGGAGCAAAGCGTACCTATGAGGTTAGACATCACCCTTGGGATGCCGCAGATTCTCGTCACGCGATTTGGACCGGTTAGACAAATTTTTCCGCAGATTTCCGCCATTGTGTCGCCCCAACTCGGGGAGCCATTTTCCTTACATCGCCAGCAGCAAACGGGCGCCCACCCACGCGGTGAGCAGCGCCGTGCCCCAGCGTATCCAGCGCTGCGGGAGGAATTTGAGGGCGAGGAGGCTGCCGATTTGTCCCCCGATGGCCACGGCCACGATAAGCGGCAGACCGAGATCGAACGCCGCGAGGAACCGGCCCTCCCCTCCCTTGAAGATTTGCCCGGCGAGGCCGAAGAGCGAGTTCACGAGAATGAACAGGCTCGCGGTGGCAGCGATTGCGCGCGCGTGGTTCCACCGGGTGAGATGCAGAAGCGGCGCGAGGAATATCCCCCCTCCGATTCCAACCAGGCCGGCGAGATAGCCCAGCGGGGCGGCGGCTAGCGGAACCAGTCCGGCGCCCTTGCCGCGTGCCTCGTCGGTGCTTTTCACCGGGAGCAGCATGGTGGCAGCGGTCAGCAGCAGGCTTGCTCCCAATATGGTCAAGAATGTGCCTTCGCCGATGGGCGTTAGGCCTCCGAGAAGCGCAGCAGGCGCCGCGATGGCGGTCAGTTGCAAAGCTCGGCGCCACGGCGTGACGCCCGCTCGAGCAAAGCGCGCGGTGCTTCCCGCCACGACAACGATGTTGCAGCTCAAGGCAATCAGAGGGAGAATCCGATAATCGACGCCCGAGAGCGCCAGCAAGGCGTTGTAGGTCGAGCCTCCGCCGAAGCCGACGCTGGCGTAGAGAAGCGCCGCAAGCAGGAAAGCGATGGCGAGTGCGACCATCCGGCCTGCCTAGACCGGGGTGCTTGGCCGGGCTAGTGCCTGTGTCGGGGGAGACGAGAGATGCAGGCAGCAGACATAGACTTGGGCAGCGAGCTGGTGCGCGCTGGTCCGGCTCAGGCCCGCAAACTCGGCGATATCACCGCCGATGCCTTTCGCGACGATCCCTTCAACCGCTGGCTGTTCGGCAATTTCGCCGGCGTAGAGCATCTCTTCCGCCTCCAGGCCCGACGCATCTATGCTCCGCGCGGCTTCTGCTATACTTCTGGCGACGAGGGCGCCTGCATGTGGATGTTGCCGGGCGGGAACGGGAGCTTCAGTCTGGCCGACTATCTGGCTTTCGCCCTCCCCACCCTGTCCAAGAGCGGCCCCGGTGCCGTTGTGCGCGGCGTGCAGACCGGCCGGGCCATGGATGAAGTCCACCCGGACTTCGCACACGCCTACCTGTTCAGCGTTGGAGTGAAGCCGCGCGCGCAGGGTAAGGGGCTGGGCCGCCGGCTTATACAGCCTGTGCTCGATGCTTGCGATCGGAGAGGCGTGCGCGCCTATCTGGAAAATTCGAACCCGGTCAACACCGGCTTCTACACCTCACTCGGCTTTGCACCGTGCGGCGAAATCCGACCGACCGAGGATGCACCGCCGCTTTTGCCGATGGTGCGCGAGCCGCGCAGCGCCTGAACGCCGCGCGGACCCATTCTCACAAAGCCTACACGCGGGCGCCGATGGCGCCGTGGCAATGCTTATATTTGTTGCCCGAACCGCAGGGACACGGCTCGTTGCGGCTGATGTTCTTACCCGCATAAGGGTTCTCCTGCGCAGAACCGCCGGAACCGGCCGCAGCACGAGCGCTGCCCGCCAGCGCGCCGAACAGCGCGGCGCGGCTTTCCGACCCGTCGCCATCGTTCGAATTGTCGAGCCCGGTCAGCGGATCGATGTGCCCCGTCAGGAAGTCGGGCAATTCGGGAAGGTCGATCTGCGGCAGCGGCGCGGGTTCCGCGAGCTGGATCGTCAGCAGCTTGGAGGATATGTCCTCGCGCAGCTTGTCGAGCATGCTTTCGAACAGCGCGAAGGCTTCCTGCTTGTATTCGTTGAGCGGCTGCTTCTGCGCATGGGCGCGCAGGCCCACGACCTGGCGCAGCGCGTCGAGCGTGGCGAGGTGATCCTTCCACTGGTGGTCGAGCTCCTGCAGCAGCAGGCTCTTCTCGATCCGGCGCCAGATGGCGGGATCGGCCTTGGCGATCTTCTCGTCCATCCGACGGTCGGCTTCCTCGCGGATGCGCTCTTCCGCCAGTTCGGGCTCGATCGCTTCTTCTTCCAGCCACTCTTCCATCGGGAAGGACATGCCGAAGACATCCTCGACCTTGGTCTTGAGGCCTTCCATGTCCCACTGTTCGGGATAGGAGCCCGGCGGGCAGTGCTCGCCGACCATGGCGTTGATCGCATCGTGCCGCATGTCGACCACGACATCGTCGACCGCTTCGCTATCCATGATCTCGGCCCGCTGCTCGTAGATGACCTTGCGCTGGTCATTCATCACGTCGTCGTACTGAACGACCTGCTTGCGGATTTCGTAGTTGCGCGCCTCGACCTTCTTCTGCGCGGTCTCGATAGCCTTGGAGAGCCACTTGGACCCGATCGCCTCGCCGTCTTCGAGGTTCGAGTTCATCATGCGGGCGAACAGCGTGTCCGGCCCGAAGATGCGCAGGAGATCGTCTTCGAGGCAGAGGTAGAAGCGCGACAGACCCGGGTCGCCCTGGCGGCCCGAACGGCCGCGCAGCTGGTTGTCGATACGGCGGCTTTCGTGGCGCTCGGTGGCAAGCACGAACAGGCCGCCCGCTTCGAGCACGCGCTGTTTCTCCGCGGCGACCTCTTCCTTGATCTTCGCAATCGCGGCATCGCGTTCGGGCCCTTCGGGCATTTCCGAAAGCTCGTCCTCGGTGCGGAACTCGACGTTACCGCCGAGCTGGATGTCGGTGCCGCGACCGGCCATGTTGGTGGCGATGGTGACCGCCCCGATGCGGCCCGCCTGCGCCACGATATGCGCCTCGCGCTCATGCTGGCGGGCGTTGAGGATTTCGTGCTTCACGCCTTCCTTGTCGAGGAAGTCGGACAGGAGCTCGCTCTTCTCGATCGAGACCGTACCCACGAGGACCGGCTGGCCGATCTCGTGCTTTTCCTTGATCGCCTTGGCGATGGCTTTGAACTTGTCCTGCGTGTTCTTGTAGAACTCGTCTTCCTCGTCGATGCGCTGGACGGGGACGTTGGTCGGGATCTCGACCACGTTCATCTTGTAGATGTCCCAGAATTCCGCCGCTTCGGTAGCCGCCGTGCCGGTCATGCCCGACAGCTTGGGATACATGCGGAAATAGTTCTGGAAGGTGATTGAGGCTAGCGTCTGGTTCTCCGGCTCGATATTCACGCCTTCCTTCGCCTCTACCGCCTGGTGCAGGCCGTTCGACCAGCGGCGACCGTCCATCATGCGGCCGGTGAACTCGTCGATGATGACGACCTTGCCCTCTTCACCCATGGTACCGTCGGGCTGCATCTTCTTTTCGAACTTCACGATGTAATCGGTGTCGCGCTTGAACATGATGTTCGCTTTCAGCGCCTGGTCGAGGTGGTGAACCACCTGCGTGTTCTCGACATCGTAGAGATTGTCGGTCTCGAGGAGGCCGGCGTCCTTGAGCATCTGCTCGATCGCGTCCGTGCCTTCTTCGGTCCAGGTGATGTTCTTGGTCTTCTCGTCGGCCTCGTACCACTCGGACTCGATCTTTTTCACGATCTCGTCGACGGTGACATAAAGCTCCGACTTGTCCTCGGTTGGGCCAGAGATGATCAGCGGGGTGCGCGCTTCGTCGATCAGGATCGAATCCACTTCGTCGACGATGGCGAAGTTGAAGGGGCGCTGCACCATCTGGCTGCGCTCGTGCTTCATGTTGTCGCGCAGGTAATCGAACCCGAACTCGTTGTTCGTACCGTAGGTTATGTCGGCGCCATAGGCATCGCGGCGCTGCTGTTCGCCGAGGTTCGGCACGATCACGCCGATGGTCAGGCCGAGGAAGTTGTGGAGCTGGCCCATCCATTCCGCGTCGCGGCTGGCGAGGTAATCGTTGACGGTGACGACATGGACGCCCTTGCCCTCGATCGCGTTGAGATAGGTGGCCAGCGTTGCCACCAGCGTCTTGCCCTCACCCGTGCGCATCTCGGCAATCTCGCCGCGGTGAAGCACGATGCCGCCGATCATCTGCACATCGAAGTGGCGCATGCCGAGGACACGGACCGAGGCCTCGCGCACGGTGGCGAAGGCTTCGGGCAGGATATCGTCCAGCGTCTTTCCGTCCGCGAGCTGGGCGCGGAACTTGTCGGTCTGCGCACGCAGTTCCTCGTCGCTCAGCGCCTGCAGCTGCGGCTCGAGCGAGTTGATCTGGTCGACGATCTTGCGAATGGAATTGACGTAACGGTCGTTGGACGAGCCGAAGATGGCCTTGCCGATGGATTTAAGCATGATGGGGCGGGAGCCTCGATTTGAACGGGAATTATACGGGAAATGCCCGCGCACACCGATAGTGCCGGGCATGGGGATACGGGAGCTGGCTACAAGCTATTCGTAAGCGCGGTCGACGCCGAACATCACCGAGGGAATATAGACGGTGACGGGTTCCTGCGGCTTGCAGGGCGTGACTCGTTCGCCGCGCAGCTCCTGCTTGCGCTGCTTTTCGGTGCAGGCGTTCTGCGTTTCGCGGCTTTCGGTATCGCGGCTGTCGGTCGGGCGTTCGACGCCCACGCCCACGGCGCTGTTCACCGCTGCCTGCACAGGCGTACCCATCGCGGCGAGGCCGGTTAGCAGGGCAATAAGGGCGAGCAGTTGGCGAACCATGGTCGGGAACGCAGATAGCGCACAATTCTGATCGATTAAAGACCAGGCGCGATTTTTTGCGCATGCGAGCGCGCTTGCCTGCCCCCTTGCAGCCGTATAGCGCGCTTTGCATGGACCTTGCCCAGTCGCCTCTTGCACGCCCCTTCCCCGACCTCCCCGCCATCGACGGGGTCATCCTGCGCGTGGCACGGGCGCGTTACAAGAACTGGGACAGGGCCGACCTGACCTTCGCCGAGTTTGCTCCTGCGACCAGTGTCGCCGGGGTGTTCACCAAGTCCGCCTGCGCCTCGAGCGAGGTCGAAATGGGGCGTGAGCAGGTCCGGCTCGGTTCCGCGCGCGCGCTCGTCGTCAATGCGGGCAATTCGAACGCCTTTACCGGCGTGCGCGGACGCGAGGCGGTGGAACAGATCATGGCGCAGGTCGCCGAGGCGCTCGATTGCGAGCCGAGTTCGGTGTTCGTCTCTTCGACCGGCGTCATCGGCGTGCCGCTGCCCAAGGACAAGGCGCGCGCGGGCGTTGCTGCCGTGCTCGAAGCCGAACCTTGTGGGTGGGAGGAAGCCGCGAGCGCCATTGGCACAACCGACACCTTCACCAAAGGCGCGAAGTCTTCGGCCTTGCTAGGCGAGACGCGCGTCGAACTGGCCGGGATTATCAAGGGCAGCGGCATGATCGCACCTGACTTGGCGACCATGCTCGGCTATATCTTCACCGACGCCGCCATCGGAGCGGCGTTCTTCCAAGAGATGCTCTCCAAGGCCAACGCAGCGACCTTTTCCTGCATCACGGTGGACGGCGACACCTCCACTAGCGACACGGTGCTGGCCTTCGCCACGGGCGCTGCGGGCAACACTCCGCTCGCCTCGTGGGACGATGCGGGTGCCGACGCCTTCTATGCCGCCCTCCTCGATATCTGCCGCGAGCTGGCGCAGCTCGTCGTGCGCGATGGCGAAGGCGCGCAGAAGTTCATCGAGATTGCGATAGCAGGAGCCAAGGATGATGAGAGCGCCCGCCGCGTCGGTCTTGCCATCGCCAATTCGCCGCTGGTCAAGACTGCGATTGCCGGCGGAGACGCCAATTGGGGCCGAGTGGTCATGGCCGTGGGCAAGGCCGGCGAACCGGCGGATCGCGACCGGCTCTCGATCGGCTTCGGCGGGACTTGGGCCGCAAAGGACGGTCAGCCGCTGGCAAACTATGACGAGGCTCCCGTGGCCAGGCATCTGGAAGGCGAGGACATCCGCATGGACGTCGATCTCGGCATCGGCGAAGGCCGCGCGACTGTGTGGACCTGCGATCTCACGCATGGCTACATCTCGATCAACGCGGACTACCGCTCTTGACACTTCGACAGGCTCAGGGCGAGCGGGTCTTGGATGGCGAGATCCTCGCCCTGATGCAGCGCGCGACCGAGGAGGCCATCCTCCCGCGCTTTCGCAACCTTTCCGAAGGCGAAGTTGAAGACAAGGGCGGCAACGACCCCGTCACCATCGCCGACAAGGAATCCGAGGTTCTGCTGCGCGAGGGCCTGAGCCGGCTCGACGGCAGCCTCGGTTTTGTGGGCGAAGAGACCGCGCATGCCGATCCCTCGATCCTCGAGCGCCTCGACGCTCCCTGCTGGATCGTCGATCCTGTCGACGGGACGCGCAACTTCGCGAGCGGCAAGCCGCCCTTCGGCATCATCATCGCGCGCGCCGAGGGCGGGCTCACCCAGTCGGGCTGGCTCTACGATTGCCTCACCGGGCGCTTTTGCGCCGCGCATCGAGGCAAGGGCGCCTTCGTCGACGGGTCCCGCATCGAAGCGCGCGCCACGGGCCGCACCCCGCCCATTGCCGCGATCTCGCTCATCTTCATGGAAGAAGAGCGCCGCCAGGCCACCCGCCGCCATATCTCGCCCAATTACGAACTGGTCGACATTCCCTTCTGCGCCGCCGAGCAATATCCGCGCCTCGGCCTTGGCGAGAACGATGTCTCGATCTTTGAACGCACGCTGGCGTGGGACCATGCGGCGGGCGCGCTGTGGCTCGAAGAAGCGGGCGGCAAGGTTGCCCGGCCCGACGGCTCGCCCTACCGGGTAAACGAATGGGACCGGAAGGGCTTGCTCGGTGCCTCGACCCCCGAATTATGGGAGGAACTGGCGCAGCGTTACGCGCAAATGTGACGCTTGTCTGACGCAGTCTCTGGATCGGTGGCGCGTCGAAACGCTTTTCAAGTACGAGCCCCCGGCCTACCCTCCCCGACCATACGATACGAAAGGTGCCCCGTGACGCTTGGCGATACCCCCGCGCCCGCCCTCGAAACCGCTGCCAGGGAGCCGGACGGTGACAACGCACCGGTCGCGCCCGAGGCAGCCGAGGATCGCTACGTCAATCGCGAGCTGAGCTGGCTGAGCTTCAACCGCCGCGTCCTCGCCGAGAGCGAGAACACCGATTACCCGCTGCTCGAACGCCTGCGCTTTCTGTCGATTTCAGGCAGCAATCTCGACGAGTTCACCACCGTGCGCATCGCCGGGCTCGAAGGGCAGGTGCAGCGCGGGATCGAGACCACCGGAATCGACGGGCTAAGCCCGCGCCAGCAGCTCGACGCAATCCGCGGACAGGTTCTGGAGCTGGAGGACCGCCAGCAGGAAAGCCTCGAGGTGCTGCGGGGGCTTCTGGCCGAGGTAGGCATCATGCTGATGGTCCCGGACGAATTGTCCAAGGGCCAGCAGAAGTGGCTCGCCGAATATTTCGAACACGATATCGTCCCGCTGATTACCCCGCAGGCGATCGACCCCTCGCACCCCTTCCCCTTTGTTGCGAGCGGTGGAATGGGCGTCTTGTTCCGCCTCAAGCGCGGCAAGCGAAAGGGCGAGCTGGTCGAAATGGTCCTCATCCCCAGCGGTGTCCCGCGTTTCGTGCGCGTGCCGCAGGACAAGGGGCAGGAACAGGCGATTTATGTGGCCATCGAGCAATTGGTCACGCGCTTTGCCGACCAGATGTTCCCCGGCTTCAAGATCCTTGGCGACGGCATTTTCCGGGTCCTGCGCGACAGCGATATCGAGGTGGAAGACGAGGCAGAGGACCTCGTGCGCTACTTCCGCACCGCGATACAGCGTCGCCGGCGCGGCCGAGCGGTCCTGCTCGAACTCGACGACGAGTGCGACGAGGCCGCGGAAACGCTGCTACGCGAACAATTCGATGTCGATGCCGCGATGATCGTCAAGACTGGCGGCATGCTCGGCCTTTCCGATCTCGACGCGATCTGCAACGAGCCGCGGCCCGACCTCAAGTTCCCGCCTTTCTCCCCGCGCTATCCCGAACGCGTGCTGGCCCACGACGGGGATGTCTTCACCGCGATCCGCGAGAAGGACATGGTCATCCACCACCCGTACGAAAGTTTCGAGGTCGTGGTCGATTTTCTGCACCAGGCCGCGGTCGACCTGGCGGTGGTCTCGATCAAGCAGACGCTCTACCGCGCCGGCGACCAGTCGCCCGTTATTGCCGCGCTGGTCGAAGCGGCGCAGAACGGCAAGGCGGTAACGGCGGTCGTGGAATTAAAGGCGCGCTTCGACGAGGAACGCAACATCCGCTGGGCCAACGAGCTGGAACGCGCAGGGGTACAGGTGATCTACGGTTTCACCGAATGGAAGACCCACGCTAAGGTCAGCCTCGTGGTACGGCGAGAGGAGGATGGCTACGCCACCTATTGCCACTTCGGGACGGGGAACTACCACCCGATCAACGCCAAGATCTACACCGACCTCAGCTACTTCACCGCCGATCAGACGCTGGGACGCGATGCAGCGAAAATGTTCAATTTCATCACCGGCTATATTGAGCCGGACGACCTGGAAGAGATCGCCATCTCGCCCATCGGCATGCGCGAGAAGCTCTATGAGCTGATCGATACCGAAATCGTCAATGCCAAGGCCGGCAAACCTTCGGGCATCTGGGTGAAGATGAACTCGATTACCAACAAGGCGATCATCGACAAGCTCTACGAAGCCAGCCAGGCGGGTGTGGAAGTGCGGATGGTGGTGCGCGGTATCTGCTCCTTGCGTGCGGGCATCCCGGGCATGTCGGAGAACATCAGCGTCAAGTCGATCATCGGCCGCTTCCTCGAACACGCCCGCATGTGGGCCTTTGCCAATGGCAAGGCGATGCCCAGCCGTCAGGCGAAAGTATACCTCACCAGCGCCGACGCGATGAGCCGCAATCTCGATCGGCGGGTGGAGGTCATGGTGCCGATCACGAACAAGACCGTGCACGACCAGCTCCTGAAACAGGTCATGCTCGCCAATATTCTCGACACCGAACGCAGCTGGCGCCTCGACGCCGACGGGCAGTATCGCCGCATGGGCAAGGGCGAGGACGGCTTCAACTGCCACCAGTATTTCATGTCCAATCCCTCGCTGTCGGGTCGCGGCTCTGCGCTGGAGAAACACGACGTGCCGCATCTCACCCTGCCGGGCGCAAAGGCATGAGCCGGGGCCGTACCCGCATGCCGCAATGGCAGCGCCGCCTGATCCACCCTCCCCGCGCGGTGATCGACATCGGCTCGAACACCGTTCGTCTCGTCATCTACGAAGGAACCGGACGCGCACCGGAGACCGCTTGGAACGAGAAGGTGGCAGCAAGGCTGGGCCGCGACATTTCCGATACCGGCCGGATCCCCGAGGAAGCGGCCAGCGAAGCCCTGACCGCTCTGGCGCGCTACCGGATCATCGTCGAGGACCGGAAGATCGAGGACGTGCAGACCGTAGCCACAGCCGCCGCGCGCGACGCGACCAACGGCGCTCAATTCCTCGCGAAGGTCGCCGATCTCGGCCTGAATCCGCGCCTGCTTAGCGGCGAGGAAGAGGCCTGCGCCTCGGCCTTCGGGGCCATCGGGGCCTTCCCGGGAGCGCAGGGGATCGTAGCCGATTTGGGCGGCGGCAGCCTGGAACTGGTGTCGATCGGCGAAGGCGATTGCCGCGATGCGGTGAGCCTGCCTTTCGGAACGCTGCGCCTGCCAGCTTTCCGCGCCGCCGAAAGCGATCTTGCCGACACCGTGCGCGAGCATCTTTCCGATGTCGGCTGGATGCGCAGCCACACCGGCCCCCTCTACATGATCGGCGGCACCTGGCGTGCGCTTGCCTATTTCGCGATGAAGGAGGCCGATTACCCGCTGAGCGATCCTCACGGCTACATCCTCTCGGTCGAGGACGCGCGGCGGCTGGCAAGCGATTTAATCGAGGCCTTGCCGGACAAGCTGCAGAACATTTCCGGCATCAGCGAAATGCGCGCCTCCTACCTGCCCGATGCGGCGGCGCTGCTGCTGCCACTGCTCGACGAGCTGGAACCCGACCACCTCGTCTTTTCGAGCTGGGGTATCCGGGAGGGCCTGCTCTATTCGCGACTGACCGACCTTCAACGCTCGCTTGACCCTCTTCTCTCGGGCGTCCACGCCTTTGCCGAGCCGCGCGATGCGCCGGTCATCGATGCGACGCGCGTGGCGGGATGGACGGTCGACCTTGCCAACGGCAACGGCAAGCGCAACGAGCGTCTGCGGCTGGCAGCGGCGCAACTGGCCTCGGCGCTGCAGCGGGTCGAGCCGAATCTACGCATCCATCATGCGCAGGAGTGGTCGCTCGACAAGCGCTGGATCGATTGCAGTCCGCGGGATCGCGGCATGATCTGCGCCGCGCTGTTCGGCAGTCTGGGGAAGACCGAACTTCCCTCCAAACTTAGCGATCTGGCGAGCGAGGATGACCTGCGCGAAGGCATCACCTGGGGGCTGGGGTTCCGGCTTGCGCGACGACTTGGGGCGGGTTCGCGCCTAGCGCTCGCCAACAGCCGGTTGCGGCTGAAGCCAAAGGCGCTTGTGCTCTATCTCGACGAAAGCCGTGCCCCTCTGGCCACAAGCCTGCTGACGCGGGATTTCGAGATTCTTGCCGACTGGCTGGACCGCGAGGCGAAGATAAAAATCGGCGATTACCGGTTCGAAAGCGAGCTGGAAGAAACGACTGAGGTCGACTGACTCTCAATCTTCGGAAAAACGCCTCTCTGGCCGTTTCCAGCTGACACCGGCGGGCGGTGGTGCGCCCCATCGGTTGTCCCCGCTTTGGCCCGGCACGAGCCCCAACCACACCAGCAGGACGAGGAAGGCCAGATTGAGCAGGCCCAGCGACGTCAGCGCCTCGTCGTAACCAAACCTTGCGAGCACCGTAAAGGTGAGGAGCGCGTGGAGAAGGACGCCCGCCAGAGCGTATTTGGCCGAATAGCCCACATCATGCAGGCGCGTTCCCGCAAGGATCGCCAGGACGACTTCGATAGCCCCGGTCCCGCCTTGCTCGCCGACGATCCCGAAGGTCACCAAGATGCCCACTATGGCGACAATTCCGAGGAGGTTTGCCCAATAAGTTGCGCGGTTGATGCGGTATCCGACGATGCGGTCGAGCATGCGCGGGGTCCGGGCATTCAGCCCGCAGTCGCGGGTGCGGCAAGCGGGAAGAAGGGAATACGCACTTCGAAGGGCGTCCCATCCTCGCGATGGAAGGTGTAGAAACCTTCCATCGACCCGTGCGGCGTGTCGAGCGGACAACCCGACACGTAATCGTGACTATCGCCCGGCCGCAGCACCGGTTGTTCGCCCACGACACCGTCCCCATCGACATGCGCGACCAATCCCGCCCCGTCGGTGATGCGCCAGTGGCGGGTCATCAGCTGGACGCGTTCGTGCGAGGCGTTCTCGATACGGATGTGATAGACCCAGAACCATTTGTCCGCCTCGGGCTGGGATTGCTCGGGCAGGAAGTTCACCGCGACCCGCACGGTGATGCCATCGGTCATGGCGCTATGCTGGAAAAGCTCCTTGATCACGCCCTCAACCTAATGGCTGTGCCCGGTCGTGCAAGAGCCCATACGCCTTATCCCACCGTCTTAAGATCGGTTAACCGCACATGATGAAGAATTCATAAGCAACATGCGCCACTTTCTGTTCACGGAAAGGGGTAGCGCCATGCTGTTCGCATTCATCAACCGGCTTATGGCCGACCAGGACGGGGAAGGACGCATCGAACTGATGCTCGCCGCGCAGGTCGTGCTCGCCGTCATCGTCCTCTGATACAAAGGACCTAGCAGCCCTCAGGGCTTGCCACCGCCCAGATAGCTTTCGAGCTGTTCGAGGCGTTCCTTGCCGAACCACATTTCATCGTCGACGAAGAAGGTCGGGATACCAAACGCGCCGCGTTCGACCGCGTCGGTGGTGTTGTCGGCCAGTTTCTGTTTCACCGCATCATCCTGGGTCCGCGCAAGAAGGTTTTCCGCATCGAAACCCGCCTCGGCGAGTTCGCGGCCTACGGCTTCTGCATCGCTGCAATCGATATTGCGCTCCCAAACCGCAGGCAGCAGGGCCTCGACCAGCGCCTGGCGTTGCGCTTCATCCTCGGCGGCAACGAGCACGCGCTGAAGCAGTATGGAATTGAACGGCAGGTCGGGATGCATCGAGAACCGGTCCATCCCGTGCCGATCGAGGAAGCGTCGGAATTCCAGCGCCGCATAAGGCACCTTCCCCTTCACATCCGCATCCCGCATCATCGGCGGGGCGTTCCCCGTAAGCTTGTGCATCCCGCCGAGAAACACGGGCGTGACCGACAGTTCCGAACCCGTCCGCGCCACGATGTCCTTGAGCGGATACCACGCGAGATAGCCATTCGGTGCGGCGAGATCGAAGATGTATTCGACGGTTTTGGACATCAAAATTCTCCCTTCCCACCTGATGGTGGAAACCTCGCGCCCAAGCAACGTTGGCTAGGCTATGACCGAACAATTCCACCCCAGCGCCATGAGCTGGCTCGATGTCGCACTACGCCTGGGTTTTGCCACGGTGCTGCCGCTCATCATCGGGCTCGAACGTTTTTTCCATAAGAAGCCGATCGATTTCCGGCCCTTCGTGATCATTTCGGTGGCGGCGTGCGGGTTGCTGATCGGATCGGTGGAGCTCCTGGAATCACAAGCCGACGAGCAGGCGCGGATCGATCCGACACGCGTTATCGAGGGAGTTATCACCGGCATCGGCTTCATCGGAGCGGGCGCAATGTTCCGTCAGGGCAATTATGTGCAAGGCGCAGGATCTGCTGCTTCGATTTGGTGTGCAGGAGCCATCGGGCTTGTCAGCGGCATGGGCGAACTTTGGCTGGCGACAATCATGTCGGCGCTGGTCCTGATCCTTCTGATCGCGAGCCGACCCTTCACCGAAAAATGGGACCCGGGATCGCAGGCCGACGGAAATGCCGAGCAAGCCGACTAAAGCCCCGCCGCCTTCAGGGCGCGGTCGAGGTCTTCCTTCACATCCTCGACATCCTCAAGCCCGACGTTGATGCGCAGCAAGCCCTCGGTCACGCCCATCGCCTCGCGGTCCTCGCCGGTCATGCCGGCATGCGTGGTGCTCGCCGGATGGCACATGAGGCTGCGCGCATCGCCGATATTGTTCGAAATATCGACCAGCTGTAGCGCGTCGAGAATGGCGAAGGCGCGCTCGCGGCTCTCGACGTCGAGCGCGAAGATCGGGCCGGTGGCAGTCATCTGCTCCAGCGCCAGCGCGTGGCGCGGGTGGCTCGGCAGGCCGGGATGGAGGATGCGGGGCACGCGCGGTTCGATGAATTTGCCCAGTTCGACCGCATTCTCGCTCTGCTTCATCGCCCGCAGGCTCAGGGTTTCGAGGCCTTTCAGGACCACCCAAGCGTTGAAGGGTGCGATATTGGGGCCGGTGTTGCGCTGGAAGGGCAGCAGGACCTCGTCCATCCATTCCTGCGAAGCGCAGACGGCGCCGGCCAGCACCCTGCCCTGCCCGTCCATCAGCTTGGTCGCCGAATAGGCCACGACATCGGCGCCGAAATCCATCGGACGCTGCAGCGCGCTGGTGGCAAAGGCGTTGTCGACCACGGTGGTGATGCCGTGCGCCCTGGCCACCTCGCACACATGCTTGAGATCGACCACGTCGAGCGTGGGGTTGGCCGGGGTCTCGAAAAAGAAGACCTTGGTGTTGGGACGGATCGCCGCCTCCCACGCGTCGTTGTCGGCGCTGTCGACGACGGTCGTCTTGATCCCGAAGCGCGGGAGGAGATGGTCGAGCAGCCAGCGACACGACCCGAAGGCCGCCCTCGCCCCGATCACATGATCGCCGGCCGAGACCTGACACAGGAGCGCGGTGGTCATCGCCGCCATTCCGCTGGCCTGCGCGCGGCAGGCCTCCGCGCCCTCAATCAACGCAATGCGCTCTTCCAGCATGGCGACGGTGGGGTTCTGAAGGCGCGAGTAGGTCATGCCCTGCGCCTCGCCCGCGAAGCGATCGGCCACCGTCTGCGCGTCGTCGTAGGTGTAGCCCGAGGTCAGGAATAGCGCCTCGCTCGTCTCGCCATGCTCGCTGCGCCACGTGCCGCCGCGCACCGCCTGCGTTGCGGGGCGCCATTGCGAGGTTATCGAGCGGTCGGTTCCGGTAGTCTTCTTCATGGCGGGCGGGATAGCATGACGCGGTGGAGCGACAAGTAAAGGCTGTTGTCAGGTGAAAAACGCGCGCTTAATCGCTGAGCACGATGAGCCGCGCGCCCGAGCAACCTGTCGATCCGATCCACTGGTGCGCCGCTTTGGCGTTCGCCTTCTGGGTGGTGGTGCTGTGGAACCTCGCGATCCCGACCACGCCCTATTTCGACGAGGTCCATTACGTCCCGGCCGCCCGCGACCTGCTCGTGCTGGGCGAATTTTCCAACCGCGAGCATCCGCTGTTCGGCAAAGAGATGATCGCACTGAGCATCGCGGTCTTCGGCGACAATCCTTGGGGCTGGCGCTTCATGTCTTCGCTCGCGGGGGCGCTGGCGCTGTTCGCCACCATGCGCGCCGTCTGGTTCGCAACGCTCAGCCGCTACGCCACGCTGGCGAGCGGCGTGCTGGTCGCGACCGGCTTCCACCTGTTCGTCCACGCGCGCATTGCCATGCTCGACATCTTCATGATCGCCGCGCTCGCGGTCGCCTTCTGGCAACTGGCTGCCGCGATGCGCGAACCAGAAACGGGTCGCAGGCGGCTGTTCTTCGCAGGTATCACGCTCGGTCTTGCCATGGCAGCCAAGTGGAACGCGCTCATCATAGCGGCGCTGCCGGGTCTTGGGTTCCTTGCGCTGCGCTGGTTTGCGGGACGACGCCGCCTTTTGCTCAGCCGCCGCGGGATGCCGGTGCCGGGAATTACGCTGATCGAAGCCTTCGTCTGGCTCGGCCTGCTGCCGCTCGCGGTCTACTGGTTGACCTTTGCGCCCGGCTACTTCTTCGCCGTGAACCCGATTACCGAGGGGATCGTGGCGCAACACAGGGTGATGCTCGACCTCCAGACCCAGGTCCTGCCGCCGCACAACTACCAATCGACCTGGCCGGAATGGATCGCGAATTGGCGCGCGCTCTGGTATCTTTACGAGCCTGCCGACGGGGCGCAGCGAGGCGTCATGCTCATCGGCAACCCGCTGACCATGCTGCTCGGCCTCCCCGCCCTCCTGTGGTGCGCGTGGCGGGGAGTTTCGGCGCGTCGACCGGCGCATGGCGCACTGGCGCTGCTCTATGCGGTATCGCTCGGCTTCTGGATCTTCGCCGCCAAGCCGGTGCAGTTCTACCACCACTATTTCCTGCCCGGCACCGTGCTGCTGGTCGCGCTGGCGCTGGCCTTGGACGATTTGCGGAGTGCGGGTTGGAGGCGAACCGCGTGGATCGTGCCGGCAGTAAGCCTCGTGGTTTTCGTGTATTTCTACCCCATCCTCGCCGCAGAACCGCTTTCGGGACCGATGAGCTTCAAGGCTTGGGCCTGGCTCCCCTCGTGGAAATGACCGCTCAGTAGCGGCCCCAGACGAAGCGGCTCGACAGGGCGTAGTTCCAGACCGAGCCGATGGCGATCCCGATCAGCGCGGCGAGCAGCGAATGGAGGCCGCGCGCATAGAGCAGGCTCGCCATTGCCACATTCGCAAGCGCGCCGACCGAGCAGGCGACGACGAAACTGGCCCACCCGCGCAGGAGCTTGCTCGTCGTTTTGAGCCGCCGGTCGCGATAGGTGAGAAAGTTGTTGAGCCAGAAGTTGAAAGTCATCGCGCCCAGTGTGGCGATGGCCTGGCTCCAGGCGAATTGCGCCCCTGCCGCCCACAGGCAGAGGTAGAGGATGGCAAGGTGCACGCCGACGCCCAGTGCACCGACCGTGCCGAACAGGGCGAACCGCGTGGGGATGATCCGCCCGAAGCTCTTGTCATAAAGCCCGGCGAGGAAATCGACCGCGATCGCCCGGTCGAGCTTGCTTTCGCCCGACCGCCGCGCGGCGAACTGCATGGGCACTTCGCACACGCGCAGCGGCGTGTCTGCGGTCGCGAGAAGGTCGAGCAATATCTTGAAGCCGATCCCCGAAAGGCGCGGCACCAATGCCAGCGCCGTTTGCGTGCGCAGCAGGAAATACCCGCTCATCGGATCGGTCAGGTCGACGCCGGTGAGCTTGCGGGCGAGGCGGTTGGCGACACCCGACAGCTTTTCGCGCCCCGGGTTGGCCCAGTCCTTCGTGCTCGCGCCATCGATAAAGCGGCTGGCGACGGCGACGTCCGCCTCGCCCGAACGGACCGCCTCCAACATCTCCACGAGCAAGGCCGGATCGTGCTGATGGTCGGCATCCATCACCGCCACGAAGGGCGCAGCCGTGGCGCAGAAGCCCTCGATGGCCGCGCTTGCGAGGCCACGCCGCCCGATGCGGTGGATGACGCGCACCCGCCCATCCTCTCGCGCAAGCCGGCGAGCCTCATCGGCCGTGCCGTCGGCCGAATTGTCATCGACGACGAGCACTTCCCAGCCCTCCGTCCCCAACGCCTGCTCGATCCGCTCGACCAGCGGGGCCAAGTTCTCGCGCTCGTTGAGCGTGGGCAGGATGATCGCAAGCTCGAGCGTCATGCGCGCGGCGTGGCGCGCTTTCGCTTCGAATTCAAGACTCTGCGGCGAGAGCGTTCAGCACGGCGTCGCCGATCTGGCTGGTCGAAGCCGTCCCGCCGAGGTCCGCCCCGCGCACATCGCCCGCCACGACCTTGGCTACTGCTCTCTCGATCCGGCCCGCTTCCCCCTCGCGCCCCAGCGAATGGCGCAGCAGCATGGCGAGGCTGAGGATGGCCGCAATCGGGTTCGCCTTGCCCTGCCCCGCGATGTCGGGCGCGCTGCCGTGGATCGGTTCGTAGAGGCCGAAAGTGCCGTACTCGGTCTGCCGCTCGCCCATGCTGGCGCTGGCCATGAGGCCGATCGAGCCCACGCAGGCGCTCGCCTGGTCGGAGAGGATGTCGCCAAACAGATTGCCAGTAAGGATCACATCGAACTGGCCGGGGCTGCGGACTATCTGCATGGCCGCGTTGTCCACATACATGTGATCGAGCGTGACATCGGGATAGTCCTTCGCCACCTCCACCACGGTTTCGCGCCAGATGCGGCTGCTTTCGAGGACATTGGCCTTGTCCACGCTGGTTAACCTTCCTCGGCGTTTTTGCGCAGCACGGAAACCGGTGTGGGCGATGCGGCGCACCTCGGCTTCGTTATAGGACATCGCGTCCCATCCCTCGCGCCCGCCGTCGCTCGCGCGTTCGCCCTTGTCGCCGAAATAGACGTCGCCGTTGAGTTCGCGCACCACCAGCAGGTCGATCCCGCGCGCAATCTCGGGTTTGAGCGAGGACATGTCCTCCAACCCCGGATAGCCCGCCGCAGGGCGCAGGTTCGCGAAGAGACCGAGCTCGCTGCGCAGGCCGAGGATCGCCTGTTCGGGGCGATGTTCGCGCGGCAGATCGTCGCATTCGGGATTGCCCACCGCGCCGAACAGCACGGCATCGGCAGCGCAGGCCATCTCGATCGTTTCCGTCGGCAGCGGATGGCCATGGCGCTTGTAGGCGATTCCGCCCACATCGCCTTCCCACAGAGTGAGCTGCGGGAAAAAGAGCGCATCGAGCACCCGTACAGCCTCGGCAATGACTTCGGGTCCGATTCCGTCGCCGGGGAATATCGCGAGTTTCATGTCAGGCCATCCGTTCGAGCCGGTGCATCAGGAGTACCCGTGCGGCTAGAACGTCGGCGCGGGTGTCGGCAAGCAGGTAGCGCGCGATCGGGGCCTCATTCGCGCGCAGAATTTCCAGAGCTTGCTCAAGTCCCTCTATCACAGGCTTCGTTCCCCCATAGCCGAGCTCGCGCAAGAGAAGCACTTCGTAGGTCGCCAAAGCGCCCGCCCAACCCCGCGCCGAGGGGGCGTTGCAGATCGCCTCGAGCAGGGCCGCAAGCGCGCTGTAAAGGCTGGGATAGGGGTTGCGCTCCGGCAAGGCGCTGGCGGTCAGCGCGCAGGTCCATGCGATGGCGGCAGCAGGCAAAGGTTCGGTCAGCCAAGGCCCGCGGCTCTGCGCCAGTTCGAGGCGCGCGAAGGGCAGCTGGCTGTCGGACTTGGCGCGGATTTCGGCTTCGACGAGATTGCCGGGGATCACGACCGGGCGCAGCTGTCGCCCGCGCCCACCCGCGACATAGGCCGCCACAACGCCGCTCTCCTCGGTCAGGAGGCGTGCAATGACGGCCGTTTCGCCATGCGGTCGGGCGGCAAGCAGGATGGCAGGGGCGCGCAAATGCATCGCGCCGCCTTACCTGCCCGCAGGGGCTGGTGTCACTTGTGCTTGGCTTCCAGCGCCGTCACTCGGGCGGCGAGGCCTTCGGTCTGTTCGCGCGCCTTGGCGGCCATCTGCTTGACCGCGTCAAATTCCTCGCGGGTCACGAAATCCATGCCGCCGAAAGCTTCCTTGGCCCGTTCGCGCGCAGTCTCGCGCGCTTCGCGGGTCATGCCGGCCAGCGTTCCGGCCGCCGAATTGGCGAGTTTGACGAAGTCGGCGATCATGGGGCTCTGGCTCTGCATGGCCGCTATCTAGGCGTGCGCGTGCAGGGTTTCAATTGCCGATCCGCACGCGCTCGATCCGCTCCCCCTGCGCGCCGCCGTCGGCATCGGGGTTGAGGCGCAGGAACTCGTAATTGAGCAGCGCCGCAAAGCAGATCCACACGAGATATGGGAGCAGGAGCACGGCCGCGAGGCGGCGCACCTTCCAGAACAGCGCGATCACCGCCAGCAGCGTCACGATCATCAACCCGATCACCACCAGCGCCCCCGTGATCTGCTGCAGTCCGAAGAAGACCGGCGACCAGGCGAGGTTGAGCACGAAATGCACGGCAAAGACCCACAGTGCCGCCGTCCTCCCCCGCGCGCCCCAAGCCGCAGCGACCAGCGCGACCGCGAAGCCGATCATGATGTAAAGGATCGTCCAGACAATGCCGAACCACTTGGGCTCGGGGAAAATGTCGGGCTTGGCGAGCATCCGGAACCACTCGGTATCGGCCGAACCGATCCGGCCCGACAGGAAGCCGAGCAGCACGCAGAGCGGCACAAGAAACAGTGCCCAGCGGATCAAACTAGCGCGAAGCTGCCCGCGTGAAGCCAGCATGTTCATGTGTGAAGGTCCCTCGATGCGCCCCGAATCGTTAGCCGTCTTGTGGCGCGGCATTGCATTGGTTGCAATCGCGCTCAGAAGCGCAGGAGGATCTTCTGCACGAGTTTCGGCGAGACGGAGTGCAGGCGCTTCAGCGTCTTCACGAGGCCGATGTGCGCCTCCTCGCGGCGTTTCTCCATCGCTTCCACGATCGCCGCGGCGCAATCGGGCGCGGACATCTTCTTCGCCTCCCGCCCCCTCGTCATCTCGGTATCGACCATCGGCGGCAGCGCTTCGAGCATATGGATGCCCCTTTCGCGCAACTGCTCGCGAGCGGCGATGGAATAGGACCTGAGGCCTGCCTTGGTCGCGCAATAGAGCGGAGCCGAGGTGCTCGGCGTGATGGCGAGGCCCGAGGTGACGTTGACGATCATCGGATCGCGCCCGGCTTTCAGGTTCTCGTGCAAGCGGGCCGAGAGCAGGATCGGCGCGGTGAGGTTGGCGTGAATGTTAGCCTCGATATCGGCCGAGCTGATCTTTCCCGTGCGGTAATCATGCTCCAGCCCCATCCCGGCGTTATTGACGAGGATGTCGAGCGGAGCGTCGCTCCAGGCAGCGGCAACGGCATCGACGCCCGCCGCGTTGGCGAAATCGCCCTCGATCGTGCGGAAGCCTTCCGCTTCCATCGCCGCCAGCTTGTGCGCGGCGCGCCCGGTCACCGTCACCTCGGCTCCGCGATCCCGCAGCTGGAACGCCAATTCGCGCCCGATGCCGTCGCTCCCGCCGGTGACGAGGATGTGCTTGCCGGTAAAAGCCGTCATGCCTTCACGATGCCTTTTTCGACGAGGCTCTTTACCGTGTCTTCCAGCGTCTGTTCGGCGGGGATGTAGGTGAATCCGAGCTTTTCCTCGGTATGGCGACCGGAGACATCGCGCACATTGCCGAGTTCGCCCTTGACCTGGCGCATTTCGGGCATAAAGAGCGCGAGGAATTTCGCCAGCCAGTCGGGCATGCGGCGCGTGGGAACCTTGCCTGCATGCTGCGGCACGCGGGCGCGTATCGTGTCGGCCATCTCGCGGATCCATAGGAATTTCTGCGAGGTCGGGAAGCGTTCGCCGCGCACGGTTTCCGCAGGCGCCTCCAACGCGCGGATGTGCGCCTCCCCCACGTCGCGCACGTCGGTGATGCAGATGCCCATGTTGGGAATGAGCGGGATCGAGCCGTCGATAATCTTCTTCACCATCTCGACGCTGGTGGACATGTCTTCGTCATAGACCGGGCCGAAGACAGCGACCGGATTGATGGAGCAGAACACCATGTCGGGCGCGTACTGCGCCACCCAGTCGCGCGCGGCGCGCTCGGCCACGGTCTTGGACTGGATATAGGGCGGCGGGTTCGCGGTGAGATCGGTCCAGTCGGTGTAGTCGAAGTGGTCCTTGTCCGGATGGCCATAGGCGATGGCGGCGGCCGAGCTGGTTTGCACGAAGCGCTTCACGCCCGCCTTGTGCGCGAATTCGAGCGCACGCAGCGTGCCGTCGCGCGCAGGGATTATGAGATCGTCGGCGTTTTTCGGCACGTCGAGCGGGAATGGCGAGGCGACGTGCGCCACCGCGTCGCAGCCTGCATTGGCCTCTGCCCAGCCATCGTCGGAGAGGAGGTCGGCGGAGAAGACCTTGAGCTTGTCGCCAGCCTCCGGCCAGCGTGTGCGCAGCTTCGGTTCGCTCTTCGCGGCATCGCGCACCGTGGTGTGGACCGTGTATCCCTTTGCCAGCAGCCGGTCGATGACCTCGCCGCCGATATAGCCCGTGCCACCGGTTACAAGAACAGTGCCTGCCATGTCTCAGCCTCCCTTTCGGAGGAGCCTAGGCGAAGGGTCTGTGCGCTGCAATTAACCTTGCGGGGGCGGAGGTGGCGGTGCCGGATCGCGCAAATGCGGATGCTGGGTCAGGAAGCGCTCCTGCGATTCCGGCGAACCGACCACGAGAATCTCGCCTGGTCCGCATTTGTCCATGATTTCGCGCTCCAGTTCGGGCGCGATATAGGCCGATGGCGGGCCGCCCCAGTTCATCTGCTCACCGATGCGGGCAAGCGTGCGCCCCGAAACGCGGTCGCGCAGGATGTAGAAGCCCTCGCCATCGACATCGAGCCCGATTTCCTCGTGGAAGAACGCCAGCTTTTCCGGTTTCCCGTCACCGAGATCGCCGTGGAAACAGCCATCGCGCAGTTCGACCCTGCCCCACAACAGCGCCTCGTTCTGCGCACCCGTGCGCGCGGTCGATGCGGGCCACACGCGAATACCCGGACTGGCCGCATCCGAGACGCGGGGAAGGACGAGTTCGGGCACGAAGGTCCAGGCGATATGGGTCGGGACGCTCCAGCCGTTGCGCTGCGCCCAGTTCTCGAATTCGCTCGCGGTCAGGCCGGTGTCGATGGATTTGACCGGACCATCAGGCCCTTTCCCCGCAAGGCCGTAGCCGTTCAGCGCGTTTCGTGCGTCCAGCCGGGCAATCCAGCGTTCGCCTATCGCCTTTGCATCGGCGGGCAGCGGCGAGCTGGCCTCGCGGCGGACCCAGCTGCCTGTGCCAAGCGCCGGTTCGGCCAGAAGCGCCTTGTAATCAGGCGTCGGTGCGTTTGTTTGCGTGGCATAGGTCGCCGCATCCTCCGGAGCAGTCTGCGCCGCCTCGGGGCTATCGTCGGCAGGAGCGCAGGCCGCACAGGCCAGCAGCGCTAGGCTCATCATCCTGATCATGCTGGCATTTTCCGCGCTCCGGTCTGTCCAGAGGCTGAACGTCAGCGCATCAGGACCAGTTCCTCAGCCATGGTCGGGTGGATCGCGGTGGTCGCGTCGAAATCTGCCTTCGTCAGCCCTGCCTTCACGGCGATGGCGGCGGCCTGCATCATTTCGGGTGCTTCCGGCGCAATCAGGTGAATGCCGACGATCTTCCCGCTGTCTCCATCGCAGACCATCTTCATCAGGCTGCGCTCGTTACGACCGGCAAGGACATTCTTCATCGGGCGGAAATCGGAAAGATAGACCTTCACGCTGCCGAGCTGGTTCTTGGCCTCGCCCTCCGTCATGCCGACGGCGGCGATTGGCGGGTGGCTGAACACCGCGCTCGGGATACAGGAATGGTCCACCGCAACCGGATCGCAGCCGCCGAACACCATGTCGGCAAAGGCCTGGCCCTCGCGGATGGCAACGGGGGTAAGCTGCACGCGGTCGGTGACATCGCCCACGGCGTAGATATGGTCGACGCTGGTCTTGCTGAAGCGGTCGACCTTTATTTCGCCGCCCTCGCCCAGTTCCACGCCCGCCTTGTCGAGGCCCAGGCCTTCGGTATTGGGAATGCGGCCCACGGCGAACATCACGAGGTCGGCTTTTTCCTCGTCGCTATCGCTCATCTTTACGAAATAGCCGCCCTCGTCGCACGGCTTGATGTATTCGAACGTCGTGTTGAAGCGGAACTTGATCCCCTTCATCGTGCTGATCTGCAGCAGGCGGTCGCGCACGGCCTCGTCATAGCTGCGCAGCAGGCGATCGCCGCGATTGACGATGTGCACATCGCAGCCGAACTCGTTGAAGATGCCGGCGAATTCGTTGGCGATATAGCCTCCGCCCGCGATAATGATCTTCTTCGGCAGCTCGTCGAGATGGAAGGCCTCGTTCGAGCTGATCGCGTGCTCGGCGCCCTGGCATTCGGGCATGCGCGGGCGCGCGCCGGTTGCAATGAGGATGTACTTGGCCGTGACCTTACGCCCGCTGGCCAGCGTTATCTCGTGCGGGCCGGTGATCTCGGCGCGCTCCTTAAAGATCGTGACCTCGTGGTTGTTCAGCGTGTCGGTATAGGCGCCTTCCAGCCGATCGACATCGGCCAGCACGTTGTCGCGCAGCTTGGCCCAGTCGAACTTCTTCTCGCCAATCTCCCAGCCGAAGCGCTGACAGTCCTCGAGATCCTCGGCGAAATGCGCGCCGTAGACGAGCATCTTCTTGGGCACGCAACCGCGAATGACGCAGGTCCCGCCGACGCGGTGTTCCTCGGCGATCGCAACCTTCGCGCCATGCGCAGCCGAGACGCGCGATGCACGCACCCCGCCGGACCCGGCGCCGATGGTGAAAAGGTCGTAATCGTAGGTCTCGGCCATAGGGCGCTCCTGTCTGAGTGAGCGCGCGATATGGCGAGTGGCGGCTGCAAGGGCAACCGCCGCTTCACTCAGCCCTGGCTACTACGACGGTTTCGGCTGCGATTGCGATTGCCGCCGGGCCGACCACCCGGCCTTCCGCCCTGCCCGGCGCCGGCAGGCTTGCCCTTGCGCGCAGGATGCTTCTGTTTGGGCTTAGGTTTTGCCGCACCGCCGGTCGGACGCACCTTGGGGCGCGCAAGCTTGGGCTTCTGTTCGCGCTTGGTCGGGCCGACACCTTCGACCACGGCGCGGAAATTGTCGGGCAGCGGCAGGCGCTCGAATTCCGCGTCGGTCTTCTTGCGGATGTCCTTGAGGTAATCGCGCTCGTCCTCGGCGCAGAAGGCGATGGCCACGCCGTCACGGCCTGCGCGTGCGGTACGACCGATGCGGTGGACATATTGCTCCGGCACGTTGGGCAGTTCGTAGTTGAGCACGTGGCTGACGCCCGGAATGTCGATACCGCGCGCGGCGACATCGGTGGCAACGAGGATCGGCGTCTTGGCGCGCTTGAACTCGTCCAGCGCTCGCTCGCGCTGCGGCTGGCTCTTGTTGCCATGGATGGCGTTGGCGGGGATGCCGCTCTGTCCGAGCTTCTTCACGATCCGGTCGCAGCCATGCTTGGTGCGGGCGAAGATGAGCACGCGCTCGAACTTGCCGGGGACCTGGTGGCGTTCGGACAGGATCATCTCGAGCAACGTCTGCTTCTCGTCCTGCTGGACCATGAAGAGATACTGGTCGATGCGCTCTGCCGTGGTGCTTTCCGGGGTCACACTGACCTTGACCGGGTTGCGGCAATATTTGCCGACCAGTTCCTGAATCTGCTTGGGCATGGTGGCGCTGAAGAACAGCGTCTGGCGGTCATCGGGCACCAGCTCGCTGATCTTGCGCAGAGCATGGATGAAGCCGAGGTCGAGCATCTGATCGGCCTCGTCGAGGATCAGGATTTCGACCTTGTCGAGAGTAAAGGCCTTCTGGTCGATCAGGTCGAGCAGGCGGCCGGGCGTGGCGACGAGAATGTCGGTACCGCGATGCAGCTTGTTCCGATCCTTGTTAACGCTCGTGCCGCCAACAATGCTGTGCACCTTTAGCCCGGCAAGTGCGCCGTAGTCTTTCGCGCTATCGGCAATCTGGCCTGCCAGTTCGCGTGTCGGTGCAAGGATAAGCATACGGCAGGACTTGAACGGCGACTGCTTGTCTGCGTCGCGCAGCCGATCGATGCTGGGCAGCATGAAGGCGGCGGTCTTGCCGGTGCCGGTCTGGGCAATGCCCATAAGGTCGCGGCCTTCGAGCACGGGCGGAATGGCCTGCGCCTGGATCGGCGTCGGCGTGGTATAGCCCTTAATGTCGAGGGCCTGGAGCACGGGCTGCGACAGCCCGAGGTCGGTAAATTGTGTCATGAATAAACTCGCAAAACATGCGGCGCGCTGACGGATTCCGGGCGGAATCGTCGCACGTCGCGGGGGTTGGAACCACCCGCGTGAAATGGGAAGTCTGAAAAAACTGGACCGAGGCGCGGCCGGGGCGATGGATGTCTCTCACATCGCCGCTTCACGCTGGCTTGCGCGCTTCGATGGGCGCCATGTGGATGCTGCAATGCAAAAAGTCAATACACGGTTGTGCAGCGCACAAGCCGAGCGCTTGCCCGAATTGTCATTCGCAGCAGGCGAGAGAGTAACCGCTTGGAATTACTTGGCGATGCAGCGTCAGAAAAACTCGCTAATCAATGTTAAAATCTAACCCGCAATAGTATACTATGATGCTATCGTCGGTCACAATCTCTGGGCACCGGCGGCTGAGAGACAAGCTTGCGCTCCCCCGGTCATGGAGGAGTGGGCGATTTTCCGAAATACATCCGAAGGGCGCGAAGCGCTGCAATTCTACCTGCGTAAGGTGGACAGGCGCGGGGCTCTGTCGGAGGAAGCGCGCGAGGCGTTCCTGTCGCTCGACGTGAAACTGCAGGATTACGAAATGTACCGCCAGATCGTCAGCGAAGGCGAATTGACCAACCATTGCGCATTGATCGTTTCCGGCTGCGCGAGCCGTTTCAAAACGCTGGCCAATGGCGAACGGCAGATCAATTCGTTCCACTTCCGCGGCGACATGGTCGATCTGCAATCGGCGCTGATGCTGAAATCCGATCACAGCATACGCACGCACAGCCCGTGCCGGGTGGCCCGGATCGAGTGCCGCGCGGTTTTGCAACTGGCGCAGCAATTTCCCGAATGGGCGCGTGTCCTCTGGTTCGACACGCTGGTCGACGCGGCGATCTTCCGCGAATGGACGCTCAATGTCGGGCGCAGGTCGGCAGTCAGCCGGGTGGCGCATCTGCTGCTGGAAATCGCGCACCGGCTGCAGGATATCGGCGAGAGCGACGGGTATGAATTCCAGATGCCGGTAACGCAAACCGATCTCGCCGACGCCGCCGGGCTGAGCGCGGTGCACACCAACCGCTCGCTGCAGACGCTGCGCCAGCGCGGGCTGGTTCGCAGCTTCGGCCGCACGATGATCGTCCTGGACATGCCCGCGATGTGCGCGGAAGCGGGGTTCGACAGAAACTATCTCTACCCCGCCGGGCCTCGCGGTCTGCCCGCTGCGGTCTGACCGGCGCAATTGTCTGCCCCGCCGGGCCGCTCTACGGTACCTGTGCGCCTTGGAGCTCCATCGCCGGAGATACTGCCCCGACGACAACCCAGATCCGGCTGTCAGGCGAATAGCGAAGGCTGGCAAAGCTATTTCCGTCGCGCGTGATCCGGCAGAGACCGTTCAGCCGTTGCCGTTCGATGTAGTAGAACAGCGGCGCGGCATCGTCGCCATAACAATGCCGAACATCCGCCGAGCCCTTACCGTCTGGCTCGTAGATCAATTCGAAATGATGCTTGCCAAGGTAATTCACGATCCACCTCGCGACTTGAATGTCGAGGTTAAGATGAAGTGAACCGATTCGGCCTTCACATTGGTTAAAGCGCCGGAAATATTGCGGATTTTCTAGACACCCTCCCCAGTTCAGTCTCGCCACATGAAGCGATGCAGTGCTGGCAGCCAAATTTCCGCGGCGTCAAAGTCCGGCTTGCTCGAGAAGCCTCCGCGTGCTGGCGTCGAAATCGGCCTCGCCGTTTTCGATTGCCTTCGCCATCTGCTTGCCCAGCTCGACGCCGAACTGGTCGAAGGGGTTGATCCCCATCAGCACGGCGCCCGCAAAGGTGCGGTGTTCGTGGAAGGCGATCAGAGCGCCTAGCGTGGCGGCATCGAGATCGTCGCACAGGATCGTAGCCGAGGGACGGTCGCCCGGATAATTGCGCGCCGGGTCCTCGCCCTTCTTGCCCGCCATCAGCGCCGCTCCTTGCGCGAAGCAGTTCATCAGCAGGATGCGGTGATGCGCCGGATCCAGTGCGTCGCCCGGGGCGATGCTGGCGATGAAATCGACCGGGATCAAATGCGTGCCCTGATGGAGCAGCTGGAACACCGCGTGCTGCGCGTCGGTGCCCACCCCGCCCCAGGTGATCGGCGCGGTGGGGCCGTCGACCGGCTGCATATCGGCGGTCACGCGCTTGCCGTTGCTCTCCATCTCTAGCTGCTGGAGATAGTCAGGGAACAGCCCCAACCGCTCGTCATAGGCAAAAACGGCGCGCGTCTGGCAGCCGCGCACGCGGGTGTAATAGAGGTCGGCGAAGGCTGCGCGTAGGACGAGGTTGTCCTCCAGCGGCGTGTCGCGGAAATGCGCGTCGACTTCGGCCGCCCCGGCCAGCATTTCGCGAAATTCGTCCATGCCCACCGCCATGGCGATTGGGAACCCGATGCTCGACCAGACGGAATAGCGCCCGCCGACGCTTTCCTGAAACGGGAGGACGCGCGTCTCGTCGACGCCCCATTCCACCGCGGCTTCGGGGTTGGCGGTCAGGGCCACCACGCGGCCGCCCGGATCGGACACGCCGTTCTCGCCCAGCCATTTCAGCGCGCTGGCGGCGTTGGTCATGGTCTCGATGGTGGTGAAGGTCTTGCTGGCCACCGCGATCAGCGTCTTGGCCGGATCGCACTTCGCAAAGGCCGTCTCCAGCGCCACGCCGTCGATGTTGGAGACGACATGGACATCGCAGCGGGCGAATTCGCGGGCAAGCGCGTCGACGCCCAGAGCCGGGCCGAGCGCGCTGCCGCCGATACCGATGTGGATGAGGTGCTCGATCTCGCCAAGCGCGCCCTCGTGGATCGCCTCGACCAGCATGCCCATGCGGTCGATCAGCGCGGCGGCTTCTTCCACCTTCGCCTCGTCGCCCACACCACGCAGGGTAGCGTGGTCGGCGGCGCGGCCTTCGGTCGGGTTGACGATCTCCCCTCCGAAGAGCTTGGCGCGCATTCCGGCGAAATCCATCGCCTCGGCCAGCTCGGCGAACTTGCCCAGCACGGCCCAGTCGAGATGGGTTTTCGACCAGTCGAACAGTATTCCGCCAGGCGCCATGGGATCGCCCTTGGCCTCGCCCGCCAGTTCGATCCGGCCCGAAAGCATTGCCACGCGGTCCTTGCCGCCCGGCTCGTCCGCCCCCTCACCTCCGTCACGGCTTGCGCTGAACAGTTCGAGCAGCGTGGGCTTTGGCAGCGCGGCCAGTTCGCTCCAGATATCGGCGGCAGATTTGGTCATGGCGGGCAAAAATCCTTTGAAGGGCGGTTGCCTCGCGACTAGGGCTTTCGGCGATGAATGAGAACCCCCGCCTTGTGCAACCGGATGCCGACGCCGATCCGGACGCCGTGACCGCAGTCGACACGAGTGCCGAAGAGCAGGAAAGCTGGGGCGATTTCGCCAAGTTCGTGCTCAAGCTGGTGCTGGTCGTCGTGATCTTTCGCAGCTTCATCTTCTCGCCCTTCACGATCCCGAGCGAGAGCATGCTTCCGGGACTCAGGAACGGCGATTACCTCGTCGCGGCGAAGTGGCCCTATGGCTATTCGCGCCTGTCGCTACCCTTCGAAGCGCCGCTGATCCCGGGCCGCATCTTCGCCGACATGCCCGAGCGCGGCGACGTGGTGATCTTCAAGCACCCGGTCGACGGCACCGATTACGTCAAGCGCGCCATCGGCCTGCCGGGCGACACCGTGACCTTGCGTGGCGGCACCATCTTTCTCAATGGCGAACCGCTTAAACAGCGCCGCGGCGAGTATGTCGACATCCCGATGAGCGTGAATACCGGCTGCCGCGCCGACGGCGGCATCGTCGTGGGCGAGAGCACCTGTCGCTACCGCCAGATCACCGAAACGATGCCCTCGGGGAAAAGCTACGCGACGATCGACTTCGGACCGCGGCCGAAAGACGATTTCGGCCCCATCGTAGTGCCGCAGGGCAAGATCTTCGTCATGGGCGACAACCGCGACAACTCGCTCGACAGCCGCTTCCCTCCGGTCGCGGGCGGCGGCGTCGGGCTGGTCGATACCGATTTTCTCGTCGCGCGCGCGAGCATGGTGCTGTGGTCGACCGACGGCAGTGCCGAATGGCTGCTGCCCTGGACGTGGTTCACGGCTGCGCGATGGGACCGGATCGGAAGCGACATATGAGCGCGCTCGAACCCGACACTCGCGAGTGGCTCGAAAAAACGGGTTTCACCGTCAACAATGAGGCGCTTTGGCAGGCCGCGCTGACCCATGGCAGCATGGGCGAGAAGGACGACTACGAACGGCTCGAATTTCTCGGCGACCGGGTGCTCGGCCTGTCTATCGCCCACTGGCTTTACGAACAGAGCGACGCGCCTGAAGGCAAGCTTGCCCAGCGTCTCAACGCCATCGTAAGCCGCGAGATGTGCGCCATCGTGGCGCGCGGGATCGAGTTGTCGGAGCATATGCGCATATCCAAGCAGGCGCGCGCCGATGGCGGCAAGGACAGCGACAATATCCTCGGCGACGTGATGGAAGCGCTTCTGGGCGCGCAGTTCCTCGACAATGGCTTCAAGAAGTCGCGTGAGCTGGTGCACGTGCTCTGGCGCCCCGCGCTGGAAAGTGGAGCGGGCGAAAGCAAGCACCCCAAGAGCGCGCTGCAGGAATGGGCCGCTGGCAACCGCCGCAAACCGCCCGAATACGAGGTGGTGGAGCGGTCAGGACCGGATCACGCGGCCCAGTTCACCGTCAAGGTCAGCGTACACAAGGTCGGGGAGGCTACCGCCACCGCCGGCAGCAAGGGCGAGGCCGAAAGGGCCGCCGCCAAGAAATTCATGGAGAAGTTCGGATGACCCTTCGACAGGCTCAGGACGGGTCGGAAACGCGGTGCGGCCTCGTTGCCGTCATCGGCGCTCCCAATGCGGGCAAATCGACGCTGGTAAACCAGCTCGTCGGCCAGAAGGTCGCGATCACCAGCGCCAAGGCGCAAACGACGCGCGCGCGGATGCTCGGCATTGCGCTGCACAAGAGTGAAGAGGCGGATACGCAGATGGTCCTCATCGATACGCCGGGTATCTTCTCGCCCAAGCGCAAGCTCGATCGCGCCATGGTGAGCGCAGCATGGGACGGGACGGAAAGCGCCGATGCCGTGCTGCTGATGGTCGACCCGATCAAGCAGCGCCGCCACGAACTGGAACCGCTGGTCGAGGCGCTTGCGAAGCGCCCCGAACGCAAGATCCTCGTGCTCAACAAGGTCGACGCGGCGAAGAAGGAACCGCTGCTCGCGCTGGCGCAGGAGCTGGCCGAAAAGGTCGAATTCGCCGAAGTTTATTTCGTCTCCGCGCTGACCAGCGACGGCGTACCCGAACTCAAGGAATCGCTCGCGGCGATGATGCCCGAAGGCCCGTGGATGTATCCCGAGGATCAGGTCTCCGACGCCAGCGAACGCCTGCTCGCCACCGAAATCACCCGTGAACAGCTCTACAAGCAGCTGCACGAAGAACTGCCCTACGACAGCGCGGTACGGCCCGAAAAATACATCCAGCGCCCCGATGGCAGCGTGGAAATCCACCAGCAAATCGTCGTCATGCGCGACAACCAGCGCGCAATCGTCCTCGGCAAGGGTGGCAGCCGGATCAAGGAAATCGGCACCGCCGCGCGCGAGGAACTGAGCGAACTGCTGGGCCAGAAGGTCCACCTCTTCCTCCACGTCAAGACCGACGAACGGTGGAGCGAGGACAAGGAAATGTTCGAGGAAATGGGGCTCGAGTGGAAGGGGTAATTGGCCCCGACTTTCAACCCGAGTCAGAAACGCTTGAATTCCGGGATCGGTGAATTCGCGAACTGGATCTTGAGACCGTCCGAAGTGGTTAAATTCTCCGGCGTCAAAAGCTTCGTATACTTCGCTCCAATCCTGAGGCGTCTCGATGTGCGTTTCGTTGGGTTGAAGCTGGAGCATGAGTTCCAGCATCTCGCCCTCGACAACGTTGGCGATCCAATCCGCAGTTTCGTGATCGAGCGCTCCTGACCGGTAGCGCCGCGCAAGAACAACCGCGACGGCATTGAAAGTCGCAATCGCGAAATCCTTGGATCGACGCAAGGGCTCTACCCGGCAAACGTCGACGCCCCCGTACGCTTCCAAGTCTTGCTGGACGCCACTCAGGTAAGCCTGCGCCGCATTTTTGACGTCGTCCGCGGAAGCGCTCATCGATCCTCTTTGGAACTTCGTTTCGAACGTTACCGCTTCTTCGCGATCTTGATCTTGTTCTGCTTGGCGAAGCTCTTGGTCGATTCCTCGCTTCGGCCCAGCGCCTTTGCGATCTGCTTGAGGCCCTGGCCCTTGCCGGCGAGGGTGCGGAGTTGGCCCGCCTCCTCGCCCGTCCAGGGTTGCTGGTGCCGCTCGAAGCGCTCCTTGCCCATCAGCCGGCCTTCTTCTTGGCCACGGGCTTCTTCTTCGCCGCTGCCTTCTTGGCAGGAGCTTTCTTCTTGGCAGGAGCCTTGCGCTTCTTCTTCGCCGGGCCCTTTGCCGCGCGGGCATCGATCAGTTCGATCGCCTGCGCCTCGGTCACGTCCTCGGGCTTCATTTCCTTAGGGATCGTGGCGTTGGTGGTGCCGTCAGTGACATAGGGGCCGTAGCGGCCCGGCATGACCTTGATCTCGCCGCCGCTGGTCGGGTGCTCGCCCAGCGTCTTGATCGGTTCGGCCTTACCCCGTCCACCGCCCTTGCGGTTGGCAGCTTCGGCGAGGAGCGAGACCGCTGCATTCATGCCCGTCTCGAAGACATCGCGGGTGCTGGTCAGCTTGGCATATTTGCCGTCGTGGCGCAGGTACGGGCCGTAGCGGCCGATATTGGCCTCGATTTCCTTGCCCGTTTCCGGATGCGCACCGACGATGCGCGGCAGGCTGAGTAGCTTCAGCGCCCACTCGAGATCAAAATCGTCGAGGTCCTTGGGGATGCTCGCGCGTTTCGCGTCCTTGCCCTCGCCCAGCTGGATGTACGGACCGAAACGACCTGTCTTGCGCTCGACCGGGAGGCCCGTCTCCGGGTCCTTACCCATAACGCCATCATCCGCGCCGTCATCCCCGTCGCTGCCGGGCTTGGCGAATTGGCGAGTGAACTTGCACTCTGGATAATTGGCGCAGGCGACGAAGGCACCGTAGCGGCCGCCGCGCAGCGCGAGGCGTCCGCCTTCGCGCCCTTCCGTCTCGCACAGCGGGCAATGGCGCGGATCCTTGCCATCGGCGCGTTCGGGGAAGAGATAATCGGAGAGGAAATCGTCGAGTACCTCGGTGACTTCCGAGGGCTTCTTCTCCATGATCTCTTCGGTCTTGGGTTTGAAGTCCTTCCAGAACTCGGCGAGCAGCTTCTTCCACTCTTCGCGTCCGTCCGAAACCGTGTCGAGTTCATCCTCCATCCCGGCGGTGAAATCGAAGGACACGTAGCGCTCGAAAAACCGCTCAAGAAACGCCGTGAGGAGACGCCCCGATTCCTCTGCAAAGAAACGGTTTTTCTCCATCCGGACATAGTTGCGATCGCGCAAGGTCTGGAGCGTCGAAGCATAGGTCGAGGGGCGACCGATGCCGAGTTCCTCAAGACGCTTCACAAGGCTCGCCTCGCTGAAACGCGGCGGCGGCTGGGTGAAATGCTGGTTCGCTTCGACCGCCTTCTTGAGCGGACTGTCGCCCTTGCTGACGTTTGGCAGCACGCCATCCTCGTCATTCTCCGAAGGCTCGTCGCGGCCTTCCTGGTAGACGGCGAAATAGCCGGGGAATTTGACCACCTGGCCGGTGGCGCGCAGCTCGTGCTTGCCCGTGCCATCGCGCAGCGTGATGGTCGTGCGTTCCAGATTGGCGGATGCCATCTGGCTTGCCATCGCGCGCTTGAAGATCAGGTCGTAGAGCTTGGCCTCGTCACCCGAACCGGCGCGGTCCTTGCGGAAATCGGTCGGGCGAATTGCCTCGTGGGCTTCCTGCGCGTTCTTGGCCTTGGTGGAATAGAAGCGCGGCTTGTCGGGCAGGTAATAGGCGTCGTAGCGGTCGGCAATAGCCTTGCGGCAGGCGTCGATCGCGCTGCCGTCCATCTGCACGCCATCGGTACGCATATAGGTAATGTGCCCCGCCTCGTAGAGCGACTGGGCAAGACGCATCGTATGGCTGGCGGAAAAGCCCAGCTTGCGCGCGGCTTCCTGCTGCAGCGTCGAGGTGGTGAATGGCGGTGCGGGGCTCCGCTTCAAGGGCTTGGTCTCGATATCCTCGACCGTGAAGCGCGCATCCTCGACCGCCTTCTTGGCAGCCGTGGCGCTGCCTTTGTCGCCCAAGGTGAGCTTCTGCAACTTCTTGCCGTCGAACTTCACCAGCCGCGCGTCGAACTGCGTCCCGTCCTGCTCCAGCTTGGCGAGGACCGACCAGTACTCGTCCGCCTTGAAATGTTCGATCTCGATCTCGCGGTCGACGATCAATCGCAGCGCGACCGACTGCACGCGGCCCGCACTCTTCGCACCCGGCAGGCGGCGCCAGAGCACCGGTGAAAGCGTGAAGCCATAGAGATAATCGAGCGCGCGGCGGGCGAGATAGGCATCGATCAGATCCTGATCGAGCGCACGCGGAGCCTTCATCGCATCGGTAACGGCCTGCTTGGTGATTGCGTTGAAGGTGACGCGGTCGACCTTCTCGGGCAGCGCCTTGCGCTTTCGCAGCAATTCACGAACGTGCCAGCTGATCGCTTCCCCTTCGCGGTCAGGGTCGGTCGCGAGAACGAGGCGGTCGGCCTTCTTGGCGTTGTCGCTGATTTCCTTGAAGCGGCTCTGCTTGTCGCGATAGAGCTCCCAGTCCATCGCGAAGTCCTCGTCCGGGCGCACGCTGCCATCTTTGGGCGGCAGGTCGCGGACATGGCCGTAGGAGGCGAGGACCTTGAAGTCCTTGCCGAGGTATTTTTCGATGGTTTTCGCCTTTGCCGGCGATTCTACGATGACCAGTTGCATGAGGTGGAAAAACGTCCCTTACGTGTGCGTATGCGTATACGCGCGAAAATGGGGACCGCTCCCGAGACCCGTCAAGCGACAAAAAACCCGGAGCGGCCCGAGGGCGCGCTCCGGGATAAAGGAAAAGGACTTGCTCGAAACCGATCAAGCCCTTCGGGTCGCAGAGCCTGCCTAACCGGCCCTACCCCGGAGGACCCCACCCAATTGGGTGGGTCTCGAAAGTTTATCCCGCTTTGTCCCGAGTTGAGCTTTGCGCGAAATCGGGCGGGAGGATGCATCGGCCTGCATCGTACTCGCCGACCGCGCGGATCACCTCGTTTTTCTCCGGCTCGATCCGGCGGCCCGAGATCTGGCTGTCGATCACGCGGCGCAGCAGCTGGTCGAGGCGGGTGACGAGATAGCAGTCGAGCGCCGGCTTGGCGTGGGGGTTGCCGATGCCGCTATCGTCGGTGAGGAAAGTGTAGCGCGACTGGGTGGCGGCGGCCATGGCGCGCATGACGTATTCGGCCACATCCGCCACGCCCGAAGCGCCGACCGGCACGACATGCACGCGTTCGGCGCGCAAGTGTTCAGCGGCGAGCCAGGTTCGCGGGATGTCCTCGTCATGCGGCGGCGCGTCGCCCACCAGCAGCAGCGACTTCACCGCATCCTTGCGCCATTCGAGCTGGGCGGCGCGGACCAGCGCGTCCTGCATCGCTTCCTCGTAATCGCCTCCACCGCCGGCGTGTTGGGCCGCAAGACGGGTTTGGGCGCGGGCGACATCGCTGTCGAAGTCGAAAGTCTGGGTAACGAAATCGTCGCCCTCGTCGCGATAGAAGCTGAAGGCGACGCGGATATCGATGTCCCGGTGGCGCGCCTCGAGCTGGTCGATGATCGAGCGCAGTTCTTCCTTGAGGAACCGCAGTTCGTCGCCCATCGAGCCGGTGACGTCGACCACGAGCGCAAGGTCGAGCTTGCGCACGGCCTCAGCGGCACGATCGGAGCGGATGGTGACGCTCTGCGCGCCTTCACCTGCAGACAGGCGCACCATGCGCCATTCGCTGCGACCGGCGCGGACCCATACGGTTTCGCTCAGCCGGTCCAACGCTGGGAAGAACACCGCGCTGCCATCGGCGACCGAATTGAGGGTGATCGAATTGCCATCCTCGCAGCGCAGTTCGATGGGCATGAAGGGAACCGCCTGCCCGCGCGCGTCCTTCGCCTCCACCCGCAAGATGCGCGAGGTGTCGAGCACGGGCAGCGATGCGATGCGCTGGCCCAGGTCGGACTTGCGGACATAGGCGGCATAAAGCTCGGGATTGAGGAGGTCGTCGTGCTCACCTGCGGTCAGCAGGCCGCTCTGCGGACGCGGCTGCGGCGGGCGCGGAGGATAGGGCGGCGGCGGATAGCCGGGCATGGTGCTGCTCGCCGGCGGAGGCGGTGCCGCAGTGGGCGGCGGAGCGCGCTCGGCATCGACGGTCGCACCGGGGCTCGCGCTTTCCATGGACTCGCGCTTCATGCGCGGACCGGTCACGACAATGCGGTCGCCCTCATCCGCGGCCGCGGCGGCGGGTGGTGGCGGAGGGGGCGGCGCTGCTTCCATGGCCACAGGCGGCGGTGCGAGATGGCGGGGGCGCTGTTGCTGGTCGATCACGGTTTCCTCGCCGAGGTCGGGCAAAGGCGCAGGCGTACGGCAATAGCCGAGGTCGCGCGAAGGCGGCGGGACGGTGGCGCGGAGATCCGGCTGTTCGCCATGCGCTTGCAAGACGGCAGGGCCTGGAACCAGCAGAGAAAGGGCACAGGCCCCGGCAATCATCTTCTTCATCACGACTCTCCCCGATCGAACGCGAAATGATACTGTATCACATTTGATCAGGGATGGAAGATGAACGGTTCCTGACGTGCGACCGGAGATTAAGAGCCAAATGTCAGGAAGAGAGGCTCACCCGCCCTGCCGCATGGCGTTCCAGCCGTCCGGCAATCTCGAGTTCAAGCAGCGCCAATTGCACCGCAGCAGCGCCCTTACCGGACTGGCGCACCAGCTCGTCCACCGCGATGGGCGCGGTCGTAAGAAGGCTGGCGATGTCGGCGGGTTCGGCCTCCGCGAATTCGGCCGGTTCGAAGTCAAAATGCGACACCGGCTCGCGGAAGGTCGAGCGCGGGCTTCCATCGAAACCGGTGAGCAGTTCGGCCACGTCTTCGGGCGATTGCACCAGCACGGCGCCTTCGCGGATGAGGTGGTTGCAGCCGTGGCTGCGCGCCTCCAGCGGGCTGCCGGGGATCGCCATGACCTCCCTCCCCACCTCGCCTGCCAGCCGGGCGGTGATGAGGCTGCCGGACTTGATCGCAGCCTCGACCACCAGCGTGCCTGCGGCGAGCCCGGCGATGATGCGGTTGCGGCTGGGAAAGTGGCTGCCGCGCGGCTCCGTGCCAGGAGTCTGTTCGGCGATGAGCAAGCCTTCTCGCGCGATCCGTTCCTGCAATTCACTGTGCTGCGGCGGGTAGGCGATGTCGATCCCGCTGGCGATGACGCCGACGGTCTGCGGGAGTGCGCCCTCATGCGCCGCACCGTCGATCCCGCGCGCCAGCCCCGAGACCACCGTGAAACGGGCCTCGGCTAGCCCTTTCCCGAAATCGCGCGCCAGCTTGACCGCGGCCGCGCTGGCGTTGCGCGCACCCACCATGGCGACACAGGGCCTGGCGGCCAGCGACAGGTCGCCGCGCCAGGTCAGGATCGGCGGCGCGCTGTCGATTTCGCCGAGGAGGCGCGGATAGTCAAGCTGGTCGTGGAACAGGTATTTTGCGCCGGAAGCGCGCACAGCATCGACCTCGCGCTCGATCCTGTCGCGAGGCGCGGCGCGGTATTGCCGCCCGCCCTTCTTGCCGAGTTCCGGCAGGGCCTCCAGCGCCTCACCCGCGGTACCGAAGCGCGCCAGCAGCATGGCGTAGCTGACCGGGCCGATATTGGGCGAACGCAGCAGGCGGATGCGGGCGAACGCCTCGTCCTGAGTCAGCGTGGCCGGCGCGGGATGGACCGCCTCGTTCACCCCTTGGAGCCGACCTTCGGTTCGGTCCCGGCGGCGAGGCGCTTGATGTTTTCCCGATGCAGGAAGATCACCAGCGCGGCAATCAGCACCAGCACCTTCACCCAGGTCGGCCAGCCGAACAGGAAGGCTGCCACAGCGGTCGCGACGACGGCGCTCATCCCTGCGAGCGAACTGATCCGCGTGATCGCGAGCATGCCCAGCCACACCAAAGCGTAGACCACGCCCAGCGGCCAGGCTAGGCCGAAGCTGACCCCGGCATTGGTCGCCACGCCCTTGCCGCCCCTGAAGCCCAGCCAGACCGGGAAACAATGGCCGATCACGGCGAAAAGCGCGGTCCAGCCTGCGTCTTCCCAGAACAAGTGCTTGGCGATCAGGACCGGTATCAGCCCCTTGGCGAGATCGAGCAGGAGCGTTGCCGCGGCCAGCCCCTTGCTGCCGGTGCGCAGCACGTTGGTCGCCCCGATATTGCCGCTGCCCTGTTGGCGAATGTCGCCCTTGCCCGCCAGTTTCGCGAGGATCAGGCCGAAGGGGATCGAGCCGAAGGCATAGCCGAGCAGCGCGGCCCACAGGACGCTGATCGAAAAGTCTGTACCGAAATCCATCCCGTAAGTCCCCGGCATTGCCGCAAGACTTGTGAAAGCCCTGCCTTTTTGTCTAGCGAGGCATCTAGAGCGATTTGCTCCGCTGCGGCAAGCGGCGAGCTGCCAAAAGGGACCGATTTGAACTCTTCCTCCCCGATCCTGCTGTTCGATTCCGGCGTGGGCGGGCTGACCGTGCTGGCCGAGTTGCGCCAGCTCATGCCCAAGGCCCCCGTGATCTACGCCGCCGACATGGCCGGACTGCCCTATGGCACGAAGACCGAGGCCGAAGTCGCCGCGCGTGTCGCCGGCCTGCTTGGGCGGATGGCCGAACGCTACAATCCGCGCCTGATCTGCATTGCCTGCAACACGGCGAGCACGATCGCGCTGGGCATGGTGCGCGAAGTGCTGGAAACGCCCATCGTCGGCACGGTCCCGGCGATCAAGCCCGCCGCTGCGCTCACGAAAACGGGCACGATCGGCTTGCTCGGCACGCAGGCGACCGTGCGCCAGGGCTATGTCGACGATCTCGAGCGCGAGTTCGCCTCGGACAAGACGCTGCTGCGTTACGGGGCGAACGATCTGGTCGCGCTGGGCGAACACAAGTTGCGCGGCGAGTCCGTCAGCGTCGACGAAGTTGCCAAAGCGGCGCGCGGCCTCGTGCTGCAGGTGGGCGGCGAGGATCTCGACACCGTCGTGCTTGCCTGCACGCACTTCCCCCTGCTCGAACCCGAACTGCGCGAGGCTTTCGGCAAGCACGTCACCTTCGTCCACGGAGCGCAGGGTATTGCCCGCCGAATTGCGCACCTGCTGGAGGGCGAGCGTTTCTCCTTTTGGAGCAAGAGTTTTGCCGTCACGACTGGCGAACTCGACGATTTCCGCCGCCTGGCGGGCGCGTTCGAGCGGCACGGTATTACCCGCCTCAAGCGCTTCTGAACCGTTTACCGGGGCTTGCGCACGGCGGGACGCAGCTTGCCAATTTCGAAATTGAGCAGCCCACCAGACTGGCGTATGGCGCGCAGCGCACCATATATCGAGGGTTATAGAACCAATGGCCAATGGCGGCCCACGGCAGTTTCCGATAGCGATTCAGGCATAGGGGATTGCCGCTGGGGATTGAGCGGCTATAGGCGAGGGCATCATGAACTACGGACAGGTTTTCGACGAAGCGATCGGTCGTCTTCACAAAGAGGGCCGCTACCGTGTGTTCATCGACATCATGCGGAACAAGGGGGCCTACCCCAACGCGCGCTGCTTCCACGGTCATAACGGCCCCAAGCCGATCACCGTGTGGTGCTCCAACGACTATCTCGCCATGGGCCAGCATCCCAAGGTCATCGAAGCGATGGAAAACGCGCTGCACGATGTCGGCGCGGGTTCGGGCGGCACGCGCAATATCGGCGGGAACACGCACCTCCATGTCGAGCTGGAACGCGAGCTGGCGGATCTGCACGGCAAGGAAGGCGCGCTGCTGTTCACCAGCGGTTATGTCTCGAACGACGCGACGCTGTCGACGCTGGCAAAGCTGCTTCCGGGCTGCGTGATCTTCTCCGACGAATTGAACCACGCCAGCATGATCGCCGGCATCCGCAATTCGGGCTGCGAGAAGCGCGTCTTCCGCCACAACGATCTCGAGCATCTGGAACAGCTGCTCGCGGCCGAAGATTTCGACACGCCGAAGGTCATCGCTTTTGAAAGCGTCTATTCGATGGACGGGGACGTCGCCCCGATCCATGCGATCTGCGACCTCGCCGAAAAGTACAACGCGCTGACCTATATCGACGAAGTCCACGCGGTCGGCATGTATGGAGAACACGGCGGCGGCATCTCCGAACGCGACGAGGCTGCGCACCGCATCGACATCATCGAGGGCACGCTGGGCAAGGCGTTCGGCGTGATGGGCGGCTATATCGCAGCCGATACGCGCGTGATCGACTGCATCCGCAGCTACGCCCCGGGTTTCATCTTCACCACTTCGCTCAGCCCCGTGCTGGTCGCCGGCGTGCTCGCCGCGGTGAAGCACCTGAAGTCTTCGAACGAGGAGCGCGACGCGCAGCAGGCCGCTGCTGCCCTGCTCAAGGAAAAGATGCGCAAGGCGGGCCTGCCGGTCATGCCTTCGGTCACGCATATCGTGCCGCTGATGATTGGCGACCCGGTGCGCGCCAAGCAGATCAGCGACATCCTGCTCGCCGAATACGGCGTCTACGTCCAGCCGATCAACTTCCCCACCGTTCCCCGCGGTACGGAGCGCCTGCGCTTCACGCCGGGTCCTGCGCATACCGCAGAGATGATGGACGAACTGGTCACCGCGCTGGTCGAGATCTGGGATCGGATGGAGCTGGAACTGCGCAAGGCAGCCTAGGCCAGTGGCGAAAGCGGCCGATCCAGACTTTCGCCACACGACACCGCCCGAAATCAAGGCCATGCTCGACGGCGATGCTACGCTATCTGAAAAGTGGCAAGCGCTGACCCCGTTGGCGCGCAACGAATGGATCTGCTGGACGATTTCCGCCAAGCAGGACGCGACCCGCACCAAGCGCCGCGCCCGGCTCCATCAGGAAGTTCTCGAAGGCAAGAAGCGACCCTGCTGCTGGCCCGGCTGCCCCCACCGCCGCGAATCCGCCCGCAAGTGGGTCGATGCGTGACCTTGCCGCGCCGTAGGGGATTTTGCCGTATCCCCGCGCTGCGCTAGTCACCCTCAGGAGAGACCCGAGGGAGTAAGCATGAGCGGTAATCCGGAGCAGACCTACAGGGACGTGGTGATGGGACGCCGCTCGATCAGAGGCTATCTCGACAAGCCTGTCCCGCGCGCGCTGATCGAGGAAGTGCTGGAGATGGCGATGCGCTCGCCCACCTCAATGAACACCCAGCCCTGGCACTTCCACGTCATCACCGGCGAACCGCTTGATGCCATCCGCAGGGGCAACACCGAGCGCATCCTCGCCGGCGAGCCCGACAGTCGCGAATTTCGCCGCGGCGAACCCTTTGCCGGCGTCCACCGTGATCGCCAGGTCGGTGTCGCCAAGCAATTGTTCGGCGCCATGGGCATCGCGCGCGACGACAAGGAAGCGCGCCAGGACTGGGTCCTGCGCGGCTTCCGCCAGTTCGATGCGCCCGTCTGCGTTATTGTCACGTACGACAAGGAATTGTCCGGCAGCGATGACACGCCGTTCGATTGCGGCGCAGTGACCACGGCCCTCGTCAACGCCGCATGGTCGCGCGGACTCGGCTGCGTCATCAATTCGCAAGGGATCATGCAAAGCCCCGTGGTGCGCGAACACGCCGGCATTCCCGATAACCAGGTCATCATGAAGGCCGTCGCCATGGGATGGCCCGACGAGACATTTCCCGCCAATGCGGTGGTAAGCACGCGCAAGAGCGTGGAGGAAGCGGCGCGTTTCGTCGGCTTCGACTGAGCCTTCATCTTCGATTCGCTAGCGACTGGCTGAACGCGGAATTCGCCACCGCGCGCTGAATTCCCTTCCTACTTCCGGGAAGATTCTTTTCCGGTAGCGGCTCTGTGCGAACGGCTCGGCAGCGAGTGGTTCGCTCCCTGCGATGGATGCCTTTTGCATTAATCTGGAATTCACTCCCGGAGGTCGACCGACCGTCTATCGAGGTCGGAAAGCCCCCTTCCGGCCCAGAGTGGAGACACCCATGAAGAAGAATATCCTCCTTGTCGCGAGCGGCTCTTTCCTCGCCCTGCATGCCGTATCTGCCGCTGCGCAGGACGCACCTCCCGTCGAAGCCGAAACGACTGCGCCTGCACCCGATGACGCCGATGCAGCGGTCACGACGTCGCCAGCAATGGACGAGGTTGCCAGCGAAATCGACGCCATGCAGGCGGAAGACAGCTCAACGGACGGTGCCGTCGTGGTCGCCGAACCCGATACCGCCGAGGCCTCGACCGATGCCTCGCTCGATCACGGCGACATGGATCATTCGGCGCAAGGCGAAGAAGAGCCGGCCGCCGACGCCGCCGAAATCGATCCGGAAGAAGGCGACAACTGACATCAGCTTTTTGACAAGGGCGCCTGCCCCTCTCCCCCAAACCCCAAGCAGGCGCCAAGGCCGGTTTCCTCTCCGGCTTGCGGCCCGCGCCCTGTGCGCGGGCCGCAATTCTTTGGCCAATGGCGATTGCCGCGGCGGGACGGGAAAGAAGATCGCGGAGGATGGTTCGCTATGCAGGAGGACTACTATGACCGGCACACTGACGAAGATTGGCGAGGATTTCTGGCGGGTGGAAGGCGACTTCCGCATCGGAGGTTTGCTGAACCTCGGAACGCAGGCGTCCCTCGTCCGGCTTGGCGACGGCAACTTCGTCTTCCTCGACAGCTATACCTTGCCCGACAGCGTAAAGGCCGAGGTTGATCGGCTGACCGAAGGTACTAGCAAGCTGGCCGCGATCCTGAACCTGCACCCGTTCCACACGCTCCATTGCGAATGGATGCACCGAGCCTATCCCGAGGCGGCGCTCTACGGAACCGCCCGCCACCTTCGGCAGCTACCCGATCTGCCGTGGCAGGACGCGCGATGCGAAAGCGGCGTATTGGCCGAACGCTTCGGGGCGGATTTCGACTTTGCAATTCCCGAAGGCGTCCCGCTGGTGTGCGAGGATGAGAGCGTGCATTTCTCCTCCATCCTCGCGCTTCATCGCAAGAGCGGGACGATCCATATCGACGACACGCTGGTCTATCTCGACAAGGGTTTTCCCTTCAGCCTGCTACCACTGAACCGCCGCGTCGATTTCCACCCGACGCTGGCCAAGGCGCTGGAGCCGCGCGCAGGCGCAGCAGACGAGTTTCGCGAATGGGCGATTGGGCTGGGTGTCGAATGGGCTGACGCCAAGCGGATAGCCGCGGCGCACAATTCGGTGCGCGAACTGGGAGCAGAGGAGTTTCCGGATCAGATCGGAGCGGCGCTCGGAAGGGTCAAATCCGTACTCGACGCGCATAAGGCCGAGCACGGATAAGAGGTCAGCGAAGGTTCACCACATTGTCCGCTTCGGGGCGAACGCGGCTGCCGTCGTACAGGCTCGCCATTGGTTCGTCGGTGACGATAATGCGTTCGGCGGCGCCAAAGCCGTTGAAGTCGGTCTTCATCGCCGCGCCGTATGCGCCGAGCATGCCGATCTCGATGTAATCGCCAGCCTGGATGTCCTCGGGCAGGCCGAAGGGACCGGGCATGTAATCGGCGTCGTCGCAGGTCGGGCCGTAGAAGGCGAAGTCCATCTCCGGCTTGATGAGGTCGTCCTCCAACGCGCGGACCGGGAATTTCCATTCCACATGCGCGGCATCGAACAGCGCGCCATAAGCGCCGTCGTTGATGTAGAGTTCCTCGCCGCGACGCTTTTCCACCTTCACCACGAGGCTCGAGTATTCGGCGCACAGCGCGCGGCCGGGTTCGCACCACAGCTCGGCGTTATAGGCGATCGGCAGCGCGTAGAAATGCTGGTGGATGATCTTGAAGTAATCTTCCAGCGGCGGCGGCTCCATGCCCGGGTAAACGCTGGGGAAACCCCCACCTACGTCGATCATGTCGATGACCACCGAAGCCTCCGCAATCGCGGCACGCGTGCGATCGAGAGCCTGCACATAGGCAAACGGGCTCATGGCCTGGCTGCCGACATGGAAGCACACGCCCAGCCAGTCGGCATACTGGCGGGTTTCCTGTAGCAGCGCGGGCGCTTCGGTAAGGTCGCAACCGAACTTGGAGGCAAGGCTCAGCGCCGCGTGTTCGGACGAGACGCGCAGACGGACGCAAAGGCGCAGGTCGGTGGCGGCTTCGCCATCCTCGCCGCGGGTAGCCTCGACGATCTTCAGCAGTTCTTCGGACGAGTCGAGGCTGAAAGTCTTCACGCCGTGCTGGAAATAGGCTTCGCGGATCGCGCCGGGTGATTTGACAGGGTGCATGAAGCACAGCGTCGCATCGGGCAGGACCGAACGGACCATGCGCACCTCTGCAATCGACGCGACGTCGTAATGCGTCACGCCGTTATCCCACAGGATCTGCACGAGATCGGGCGAAGGATTGGCCTTCACCGCGTAGAGCGATTTGCCCGGAAATTTCTCGACGAAGAAACGCGCTGCGCGCGCAGCGGCGTGCGGGCGGTTGAGGATAACAGGTTCGTCGGGCGCGAGCGCGCGAACTACGGACCGGGCGTCAGGAAAATGCTGCAACTCAAGGGACCCCCTAAACAGTCCTTGCGGACCATGAAACGACAAGCTGCCTTGCGGTTAGGAAGTCCCCTTGGGGCAGCAGGAGCGGCGCATATAAATCGTCGATCATGAAACGCAAGTGAATATCGATGCGCTTGTCCGCAAGTTTCAGCGGGGCGCGTCGGGCGTCTCGCAAGGTGGGCTGAGGCTTAGCTCAACCGGTCGCGGAAGGTGTCGTAACCGAACTCTTTCACCAGCTCGAGCTGGTCGGTTTCGCTGTCCCACATATAGATGCTGGGCAGTTGGACGCCGTTGAAGGTGTTGGTCTTCACCATCGAATAATGCGCCTGGTCGAGGAAGGCGAAACGCTTGCCGACCTCTGCCCCGCCCGGAATGCGATAGTCGCCGATGACGTCGCCCGCGAGGCAGGAGGGGCCGCCGATGCGCACTTCGGGCGTTTCGTGGTCGCTCGCTTCGCCGAGCATGGCGGGGCGGTAGGGCGCCTCGATCACGTCGGGCATATGGCAGGTCGCAGAAACGTCGGCGATGGCGACGGGCAGGCCGTTATAGCCGGTGTCGAGGATGGTGCCGACGAGAATGCCAGCATCGAGCGCGACGGCCTCGCCCGGTTCGAGGTATATCTCCGCGCCTGTGTCGTCCTTCGCGTCCTTGAGGAACTCGATCAGCTCCTCACGCTGGTAATCGGCGCGCGTGATGTGGTGGCCACCGCCCATGTTGATCCACTTCAGTTGCCCGAACCACGGCTCGATCGCGTCGAACACGCGGTCCCAGGTCTGGATGAGCGGCTCGAGGTCCTGTTCGCACAGATTGTGGAAATGGATGCCCTCGACACCTTCCATGATTTCGGGCGTCAGCTGGTCGAGCGGGAAGCCGAGACGGCTGCCGGGGCTCGAAGGATCGTAACGCGGCACCTCGCCGGTCGGCACCTGCGGATTGATGCGCAGGCCGACTTCGAAATCCTGACCCGACGCACGCGCGTTGTCGAGAATGAGCGCAGCGCGGCTCATCTGGCCGGGCGAATTGAAGATGACGTGGTCGGACAGGCGGCAGACCTCGTCCAGTTCCTCCGGCTTGTAGGCCGCGCAATAGGTGCTGATCTCGCCGTCGTAGAATTCGCTTGCCAGCCGCGCTTCCCAAAGGCCCGAAGTGCACACACCGTCGAGATATTCGCCTATAATCGGCGCAGCGCTCCACATGGAGAAGGCCTTGAGCGCGGAGAGCACCTTGATCTCCGCCTCGTCGCGGATGTCTGCCAGAATCTGGCAATTGGCGCGCAGCTTGGCCGCATCCACCACGAAGGCGGGGCTGTCGACACGGTTCAAATCGAATTGGGCAAAGGCGCCCGGATCGCCGGCTTTTGTTTCCATGGCAGCGCATCTAGGCGCGCCGGCCTCGATGCGAAAGGGGAAGATGTCAGTCGGCGTCCGCCTCCTCCACCCCGGCGCGGGAGAGGTCGAACTTGATCACCCGGTTCGCCTTGTTGTCGACCATATAAGCGCTGCCGTCGGGGCCGATGGCGACATCGTGGCCGAGGCTGGTACCAGTGTGCGGTTCGACGCCAGCGTCGAAAACGCGCTCGAGCCCGCCGTCGGCTCGGTAGATGCGCCCGATCGCCGTGTTGCGCCCTGCGCGGTCGCGTCCCTCGATCGCCAATACATAGCCGCTGCCGATGGGTTTCACCGCATAGGGATGGCCCGTCCCGTCCTGCCGCCACCGGGCGAGCGGTTCGCCGTCGAGCGAGAGAACCTGAACCCGCGCGTTTTCGCGGTCGGCGACGTAGATCCGCTCGCTATCGGCGGCGATGGCGTGGGGCAGGTTGAACTCGCCAGCGTCCTCGCCCTCCTTACCCCACTGCTCGAGGAAATTGCCCGCGCGGTCGAACACCATGATGCGACGGTTGAGATAGCCATCGGCCACCAGCACGCGGTCGCCGACAAAGGTTACGTCGGCGGGACGCCCGAAATGGCTTTCGTCCTGCCCGGTCTCGCCGCGCGTGCCCAGCACCAGTTCCTCGGCGCCCTCATGGGTGAAGCGCAGCACCTGTTCGCGCGCGACGTCGGTGATCCAGACTTTGTTGTCGCCATCGATGGAAAGGCCGTGCGGCATCACCAATTCGCCTGCGCCCCATTTGCTGAGCAGCTTGCCATTGGCGGCGAACATGAAGACGGTGGGTTCGGAGATCGGATCGGAGGGGAACGGCTGCGTCCATTCGCGCCCCGCGCGGTGCAGCACGAAGATATGCCCGTGGCTGTCGACATCGATGGCGGTGGGCTCGCCGAACACCGCGCTCTCGGGGATGTCGGGCCAGCTTTCGTCGATGGTGACCGGCGGAGCTTCCTCGCGCGCAGGCTTGCTGCCGCTGCAGGAGGATAGCGCCAGCGCAGCCGCAGCAAGGATCAGTCGACGCACAGCCCCGCCTCGATGGCGCCGTCCTCGACAATGCCGAAGCAGCCGAACAGGCGATCGTCGCGCTGGCAGATGCCGGTGACGGGCTCTCCGTGAGGTGCGCCAACCTGCCCTTCGGCGATGCAGCGGCCATCGCACTGGTCGCCATCGGTGCAGGCCTTGCCCGCGTCGGCATAGGGCGTGACGCAGAGTTCGGTCTGCGCCATTCCGCGCCTCTCGACCGTGCCGCCCTGCCCCTCGCAGGCGCGGCGGTCCTCGGCGGACATGGCGCCACCGGGGAGAGCAGGCATGCCTTGCGAAACGGTCGTCGTTTCGTCCACCGGTTCGCCCTGCTGGCCCGCTTCCGGCTCGGGCACGACGCACCCGGACAGGGCCAGCGGGGCAAGCAGGAGAAGACCGGTTAGCCGCATCAGAAGTCGACCGGGCCGTCCATTTCCTTCACCTGCCATGGCAGGCCGTGCTCGTTGAGCATGTCCATGAACGGATCGGGGTCCATCTCTTCCATGTTGAACACGCCGTCGCCCGACCACTTGCCGGTGACCATCATGGCCGAACCGATCATAGCGGGCACGCCGGTGGTGTAGGAAACGGCTTGGTTGCCGGTTTCCTCGTAAGCGGCCTCGTGGCTGCAGATGTTGTTGATGTAGAAGGTCTTCTCGCCCGATCCGTCGAGCGCTTCGCCGGTCGCGATCACGCCGATATTGGTGTTGCCCTTGGTCGTTTCGCCTAGGGTTTCGGGCTTGGGCAGCACGGCGGCGAGGAACTGCAGCGGGATGATGTCCTTGCCCTGATAACGGACCGGGTCGATCCGCGTCATGCCTACGTTCTGCAGCACGGTGAGGTGCTTGATGTACTCATCGCCGAAGGTCATCCAGAAGCGCGCGCGTTCGAGTTCCGGATTGAACTTGGCGAGGCTTTCCAGCTCCTCGTGATACATCATGTACATGTTCTTGGGGCCTACGCCCTCGAAGTCGAATTCGACCTTCTTGCCCATTGCCGGGGTCTCGACGAACTCGCCATCTTCCCAGTGACGGGCGGGCGCGGTCACTTCGCGAATGTTGATTTCGGGGTTGAAGTTGGTGGCAAAGGCCTGCCCGTGGTCGCCGCCGTTGCAGTCGAGAATGTCGAGCTGGCGGATGGTCTTCAGCTTGTGTTTCTTCAGCCACATGGTGAAGACGCTGGTCACGCCCGGATCGAAGCCCGAACCCAGCAGCGCCATCAGGCCGGCATCCTTGAAACGGTCGTGATAGGCCCATTGCCAGTGGTATTCGAACTTGGCCTCATCCTTGGGCTCGTAGTTCGCGGTGTCGAGATAGCTTACGCCCGCCTCGAGGCAGGCGTCCATGATCGGCAAGTCCTGATAGGGCAGCGCGAGATTCACTACGAGGCTCGGCTGCACCCTCTTGATGAGGTTGACCATCGCAGGTACTTCTTCAGCGTCGATCTCGTAGGTCGAAATCTCCACGCCGGTGCGCTCCTTAACGCTTTTGGCGATGGCGTCGCACTTGGACTTGGTGCGGCTGGCGAGATGGATATCGGTGAAGATATCCTTGTTCATCGCCATCTTGTGAACGCAGACCGAGCTGACGCCGCCCGCACCGATGACCAAAACTGTCGACATGAAGAAACCTCGTATGTGAATTCGAATCTTGCGCGCCCTCTAGCGAAATGCACTAGGCTAGCCAAATGGTCCGAGACGATATGAGAAAACCCACGCGGCAAGGCGTGCTGGACGCCGCTGCATCGGTGGGCACGATCCTCCCTGCAACACCGCTGCTGCCGGTCGAGATCGGCGGAGTGTGCCTCCATGTGAAGGCGGAAAGCCTGCAGCCGGTGGGCGCGTTCAAGATCCGCGGCGGCTGGTGGCGGCTGTCCAACCTGTCGGACAAGGAAAAGGCGCACGGCGTGGTCGCGGTATCGTCGGGCAACCATGCGCAAGGCGTCGCCTGGGCCGCGCGGCGGCTGGGGATCGACGCGGCCATCGTGATGCCGCGCAACGCGCCCAAGGTAAAACTGGAAGCGACCCGCGCGCTGGGCGCCGAAATCGTCCTCTACGACCGCCCCGGCGAAGACCGCGACGAAGTGGCATCGCGCGAGGTGGCGGCGCGCGGCGCGACGCTGGTGCACGCCTTTGGCGATCCGTGGGTGATCGAGGGACAGGGCAGTGCCGGTATCGAGATCGAACGTCAGCTCGGCCGCGCACCCTCGCGGCTGGTGGTGTGCTGCGGTGGCGGCGGCCTTGCCGCAGGACTCGCCCTCGCCTGCCCCGACAGCGCGATCCATGTGGTCGAGCCGCAGGGGTGGGACATGGTCGGACAGGCGCTGGCCTTGGGCGAAATCGTGCGCGTGGGCGACAATCCGCCCTCCACCATTTGCGACGCGCTCCAGCCCGATGCGACCAAGCCGATCAATCTCGCCGTCCTGCAGGACCGTGCCGAGCCGGGTGTGACAGTGACCGACCAAGAGGTTCGCGCAGCCCAGCGTTTCGCCTTCGCGCGTCTCAACCTCGTCGTCGAACCGGGCGGTGCGGCGGCGCTGGCGGCGGCGCTGGCGGGCAAGGTGCCGCTCGACGAGGACGCGGTGATCATGGTCACCGGCGGCAACACCGATGCGGATAGCTTTGCCGAGACTCTGCGCGCGAATTGACACCAGCCTGCGCGCAATTATCGTCGCAGCGCAGAAAAAGAGGGGAATTCCATGCAGGCTCAATTGCTCGCACCGGCCGCCGTGCTCGTGCTCTGGTCGCTTATCATGCTTTACTGGATGGCGTTCACGCGCCTGCCCGCGCTCAAAAAACTGGGCGGCGGTGGCGGCCTGCGCGACGCCAAGCCCGGCGGGCGCGGACAGGATCTCGAAGGCGTGATCCCCGACCAGGTGCAGTGGAAAGCGCACAACTACGCGCATTTGATGGAGCAGCCGACCATTTTCTACGCCGCCGTCCTGATCCTTGCGGTCATGGGGCCGGGATCGTGGGATGTGCTACTCGCCTGGATCTATGTGGGCCTGCGCATCATCCATTCGGTCTATCAGGCGACGGTAAACGTCGTGAAGGTCCGCTTCCTGTTTTTCCTGTTGTCGAGCATCGCGCTTACCATCCTTGCCATTCGTGCGGTGATGGCGACGCTGTTCAACGACCCGACGCTTGTCGCAGCCTGAGCGGAGACCGAGATCATGAACACAATAGCCGAATCCGCCATCCTCCAGCCGGTCGTCGTCCTGCTTGCCTGGACCATGGTCATGTGGGTCTGGATGTACGCAACCCGCATTCCTGCCATGAGCAAGGCCGGTATCCAGCCGGACGACGCGCGCCGCACCAAGGGGCTCGACGACGCCTTGCCTGCCGAAATCCAGTGGAAGGCCCACAATTATAACCATTTGCATGAGCAGCCGACCGTGTTCTACGCGGTTTGCCTGGTCTTGGCGATGGTCGGCTGGGGCGAAGGGATGAACGCGCTACTGGCGTGGATTTACGTCGGCCTCAGGATCAACCACTCGATCGTGCAGGTCACGGCGAACAAGGTGATGGTGCGCTTCGTGCTGTTCGCCCTGTCGAGCCTGGTGCTGATCGCGCTGATCTTCCACGCCGCGATCTGGGCGTTCGATATTCACTTTTAAGGACAACGGGACTCGTCAGAAGCGAGCCCCGTTCCCGATCGTTACTCCGCAGCCTCTGCCGCGTGGGCGTGGCCGTCAGCGTCGACTTCAAGGTTCGCAAGGAAGCGCTCCGCATCGAGCGCGGCCATGCAGCCCATCCCCGCAGCGGTGACCGCCTGGCGGTAGACGTGATCGGTCACATCGCCAGCGGCGAAGACGCCGGGAATGTCGGTCTTGGGCGAACCCGCCTCGGTTAGGAGGTAACCCCCCTCGTCCATCGGCAGCTTGCCCTTGAACAGCTCGGTGGCCGGCGCGTGGCCGATGGCGACGAAGGCCCCGTCGGTTTCCAGCGTGCTGTCCTCGCTCGTCACCGTATCGCGCAGGTTGAGGCGGTGCAGCGCGCCGTTGTCGCCGGCCTCGAAGCTTTCGACCGTCTTGTTCCAGATCACCGTGATCTTGGGGTGGTTGAGCAGGCGTTCCTGAAGAATCTTCTCGGCGCGCAGCTCGTCGCGGCGATGGATAAGCGTCACATCGTCGGAATGGTTGGTGAGGTAGAGCGCTTCCTCAACCGCGGTGTTACCACCGCCGATCACCGCGACCTTTTTGCCGCGATAGAAGAAGCCGTCACAGGTGGCGCAGGCCGACACGCCCTTGCCGCCTAGTTCCATTTCGCCCGGCACGCCCAGCCACTTGGCCTGCGCGCCGGTGCAGATCACCAGCACGTCGGCGATGTATTCGTCGCCGCTGTCGCCGATGGCCTTGAAGGGCGAGCCATTTGCAACGTCCACGTCCACGATGGTGTCCCACATCATGCGCGTGCCGACGTGCTCCGCTTGCTTCTGCATCTGCTCCATCAGCCAAGGGCCCTGAATCACATCGGCGAAGCCGGGATAGTTCTCGACATCGGTGGTGATGGTCAGCTGGCCGCCGGGCTGAAGGCCCTGCACGACGATAGGCTCCATCATCGCGCGCGCGCCGTAAATGGCGGCGGAATAGCCAGCGGGGCCGGAGCCGATGATGAGCATCTTGGTGCGATGGGTAGCCATGGTCAAAGTCTCTTGGAGGGTATTGATGGGAAGGAAGTGGCTATATGGGGACTGGGTTCGCCAGAGTCACGTCAGGTAACGCGCGCGCAGCCGGTCCTTCAACAGCTCGTCCACACCTAAGGCATTCGCGATGTAGGAATCGAGCGACCCATGCTCGTCCGCGACCTCCTTCCAGAAAGTGTGGAGATAGGCCTCGTCCACTTCCAGCAAGGCGCGGATCGCGTCCTCGTCGAGCGTGCGACCGAGGCGCGCCTCAATCCCCGGGACCGATTGCGCGGCGAGCACTTCGAGCGTCGGCGCCTCGTTGGTGCGCAGGAATTCGGCCATCTGGTCCTCGCGGCTCACGCCAAGGATATGCAGCACCAGCATGGCGGCAACGCCCGTACGGTCCTTGCCCGCGAAGCAATGCACGAGGCTGGCGCCCTCCCGCTCGTCCAGCAGGCGGAGGTAGCGGCCGAACATGGTGGCCATCGCCGGGTTGCGCGGCATCCGCGTATAGACGCCCATCATCCGCTGGCGGGCGAATTCGGCCGTGGTCGTTCCTTCGTCCACGTCCATGTGCGGCGGGCTGGAACTGGTCTCGCCCTCGTAGAAGAAAACTTCGCCCTGAAACCCGTCGGGCCTCCGGCAGGGATTGCGTTCGCGCTCCGACAGGCCGCGCAAGTCGATCACCGTGCGGATGTCGAGCGCATGGACTGCCGCGAGATCGGCATCGCTCGCCCCGACATGCTGGCCGGAGCGCCATAGCAGGCCGGTCTTCACCCGGGCCCCGCCTTCCGACTTCCAGCCGCCATAGTCGCGGAAATTGTGAATGCCTTCGGTGTCGAGAAAGGGATCGCGAATCATGGCGCGCAGCGTGGCAGCCCCTTGGCTTAGGGGATAGTGCCTTAGGTCGGCGACACCGCCTTTTTCCGTGTCCGCTCCTAGCAAGCCCGCACCTTTACAGGCACAACAGGGAGCTGGACGACATGGCGCATATCCTCATCGCCGCCGACGACGAAATCATCGCGCAGCTGGCGAGCGAGGTCCTGATGGATGCCGGGCACGCCTGCGGCTGGGTGACCGATGGCGAAAAGGCGGTGGACCTGCTGCGCTGGCGGCGCCCCGACCTGCTCCTGCTCGACCAGGACATGCCCGGCCTTTCCGGTTCGCAAGTGCTGCGTTCGCTCCGCGGTTCGGCGGAGAATTACGACCTGCCGGTCGTCATGTTCACCGGCGTCACGGGGGCCGAGGGCGAGAACACCGCCTATTTCAACGGCGCGCAGGCCTATCTGCGAAAACCCTTCGAAGCCGAGGCGCTGATCCGCACGGTCGAGGAAATCCTGCAGCCCCGCAGCGACAAGCCGCGTCATCGAACGCTGGTCGAGCATCTCGAATATGCGACGGGTCGCTGGCGCGATGCCCCTTCGCGTCGCGCCGTGTCCTGATCAGGCGATCGGGATATTGTCGAGATCGGTCAGGAAGGTTTCGGTCCAGTCCTGCACATCGTCGTCGCGCACTGTGGCGACAAGGTTCTCGTAGCGCTCCTTGCGCTCTTCAAGCGGCATATCGAGCGCCACGCGGATCGCGTGCGCGAGATCGTCCGGGCTGTGCGGATTGACCAGCACCGCATCCTGCAATTGGGCGGCCGCGCCGGCGAAGCGCGAGAGAATGAGCACACCGGGGTCTTCCGGGTCCTGCGCAGCGATATATTCCTTCGCAACGAGGTTCATCCCGTCACGCAGCGGCGTCACCAGACCGATCTTGGCCGCGCGGAAAAATCCGAACAGTTCGGCGTGGCTGTACCCGCGGTTCACGTAGCGGACGGGGACGAGATCGACCTCGCTGCGCGCGCCGTTGATCTGGCCTGCCTTCTGCTCGAGAGTGGCGCGAATGGCCTGGTAGCTATCCACATCCTCGCGGCTCGGCGGGGCAATCTGCGCGAAAACGAGATCGCGAACGCGTTCGGGATGGCGATCGAAGAACCGCGATATGCCGTCGAGGCGTTCGGGAAGTCCTTTCGAATAATCCAGCCGGTCCACGCCGATCATCGCCGTGCGCCGCCGGGTCGAACTCATCAGGCGCTGCTGCGCCTGCCTTGCTTCGCCGGTTTCGCCGAGCTTGCTGAAATGCTCCCAGTCGATGCCGATTGGATAGGCGCGCGCCATGGTGGTGTTGCCGTCGAGCGTGATTTCGCTGGTTTCCTCGTTGACCTCGGCGCCCAGTTCGGAGCGACAATAGTGGAGGAAACTGTCGAGCCATTCCTTCGTCTGAAAGCCGACGAGATCGTAGTGCAGCATCGTGCGCACCAGCCGCTCGTGGTAGGGCAGCGACACGAACAGCCGGGTGGCGGGCCAGGGGATGTGCAGGAAAAAGCCGATCCGGTTCTTGCACCCTTGCGCCCGCAGCCTCTCGCCCAGCGGGATCAGGTGGTAGTCGTGGACCCAGACGACATCGTCCGGCTCGATCAGCGGGGTGACGAGTTCGGCGAAGCGTTCGTTGACGCGTTCGTAGCCCTTGCCGGTCTCACGTTCGTATTTCGCGAGGTCGAGCCGGTAGTGGAACAGCGGCCACAGCGTCGAATTGGCATAGCCGTTGTAATATTCCTCGACGTCGCGTTTGGAGAGATCGATGGTCGCCGTCGTCACACCGTCGCTGGTCTGGGTGGCGATATTGCCGGTGCGGCCGCTTTCGCTTTCCTCGCCCGACCAGCCGAACCAGAGGCCCCTGCGCGACGTGAGCGCCGAGTGCAGCGCGCCCGCCAAACCGCCCTGCGCCCCTGCCGCGCCCCGCGCCTTGGGCACAGCGACGCGGTTGGAAATCACGACGAGACGGGCGTCGGTACTCAACGTACTTCGCTCCAGGACTTGGATAGATGGCCGGCAGAGTTGATGATACCTACCAGCGAATAGGTCTGGGGGAAGTTCCCCCAAAGCTCGCCCGTATCATAGTCGAGATCCTCGCTCAGCAGCCCCGATCGCGTCGTGTGGCTGAGCATGGAGCTAAACAGGTCGCGCGTTTCCTTGCTGCGGCCGGTCAGGTGCAGCGCCTCGATCAGCCAGAAAGTGCAGACGTTGAACGCCGTCTCGGGCGCGCCGAAATCGTCTTCTGCGGCATAGCGAAGCATGTGATCGCCTCGGCGCAGGTCACGTTCGACCGCCTCGAACGTCTTCAGGAAACGCTGGTCGTCGGGTTTGAGAAAACGCAATTCGACCATCTGCAGCAGGCTGGCATCCAGGTAATCGCTTTCGAAGCTGGCCCCGTAATGTTGCCCCTCCTCGCTCCACGCCTCGCTCTCGATCTTGGCGCGGATCGCATCGGCCCGTTCCTGCCAGTAGAGCACGCGGTCACCCTTGGCGAGTTGCGCGGCGACCTTGGCCAGCCGGTCGCAGGCGGCCCAGCACATGACCGCGGAATAGGTATGAACTTCCTGCCTCGTGCGGAATTCCCACAGGCCCGCGTCGGGCTTGTCGTGCTTGTCCCATGCCGCTTCGCCCACCTCTTCCAGATGCACGAAATCCCGCTCGTCGGCCATGCGCAGCAGGCGTGTGTCGAAGAAGGCCTGCGCGGTCGGCATGACGATCTGGCCATAGCAATCGTACTGCACCTGCGTATAGGCGGCGTTGCCCACCCGCACCGGCCCGTTGCCGCGATAGCCGGCAAGATGCTCCGCCTCGAATTCGTGCAGCTCGGCGTCGCCCATCACCGAATAGAGCGGCTGGATCTGCCCTCCGCCCGCACGGTCGATGATGTTGCGCAGATAGGCGAGGTATTTCTCAAGGACGTCGAGCGCGCCCAGCCGGTTCAGCGCCTGCACGGTGTAGTAGCTGTCGCGGATCCAGCAGTAGCGATAGTCCCAGTTGCGCTGGCTGCCGGGTGCCTCAGGGATCGAGGTGGTCAGTGCAGCTACGATCGCGCCGGTTTCCTCGTGCTGGCAGAGCTTGAGCGCGATGGCGGCGCGGATCACCTCTTCCTGCCATTCGAGCGGGATGTGCAGGCCGCGCACCCAATGCTGCCAGTACTTCTTCGTGTTGGCCTCCATCCGCCTCAATTCGCTGCGGATATTGCCCACGAAAGGCTCGTCAGGGCCGAGGAAGAAATGCTGGTCGCTTTCCACCCGGTAGCTGCGGCCTTCGAGGATATAGCCGACGGGCGCATCGGTGGAGAGGCGCATGGCCTGCTCGCCCAGCAGGTAGCGGATGTGGTTGGTGCCGTTGGTGGTCGCGACCTCGGCCTCGCCATAGTTCTTCATCGGCGCCAGCCGCACGCGCAGGCGCGGCGCACCCGCGACGGGGCGCAGGATGCGGATGAAGGCCACGGGTCGGTACATGCGGCCCGACCGTTCGAAACGCGGAGCGAAATCGTGAATTTCGAGCGCGCTGCCGTCCTCGGCTTCGAGCGTGGTGACAAGGATCGGTGTGTTGCGGACATAACGCTGGTGCGAGGAGACCTGTCCTTCGAGCTCGAAACGCCACACGCCCTTGTCACGCTCGCCGCCGTTGAGCAGCGAGCAGAACACCGGATCGCCATCGACCCGTGGCACGCACCCCCACACGAACCCGCCCTCCTCGTCGACCAGTGCGCTGACCTGGCAATTGCCGATGGGGAAGAGTTCGAGGTTCGCTTGCGTCATATATCCAGCCAATGGTGCACTGCGGAAACGGTTTCGAGGTGATAGCGCGCAGCCTTGCTCTCCCGTTCCCCGACGGCAATGCCGAAGCCCGCGAATTCGATTGCAGCGCGCATTCCGTCTTCGTCGGTTACGTCGTCGCCCACGAACACGGGAGTGCTTCCGGCAAAGGGTCCGATGGCCATGAAGGCCTGGAGCGCCGCGCCCTTGTTGGCGCCCGGCCGGACCAGTTCGGCCACACCCTTCCCGCTCGTGACCTCCAGCCCGAACTGCTCGGCAACCTGGCGTGCGAAGGCGAGTGTGACCTCCCCCTTTTCCGGCATTCCGCGAAAATGCAGAGCGCCGCCGTGGCTCTTGGTCTCGTAGAACAGCGCATGGTCCTGCGCGAAGGTGCGCAATTCGGCAACCGCCTCATCCGGCAGGCCCGAGGGCGCTGCGCCGAGGCGCGACCCGTCGGCGCAGAAGCGCGAGGCACCGTGCGACCCGGCTCGCGCAATGCTGACGCCGCCGATATGGCTTTCGAGGTCGTCCAGCGAGCGCCCGCTCACCAGCGCCAGCCTTCCCTCCAGTCGGGTTTGCAAGTGGTGTAGTCGCCCGGAAAGATCGTCCGGCACATCGATATCGCCCGGTCGCGGCGCAATGCCCACCAGGGTCCCGTCGAAATCGAGGAACAGCGAATGCGGCCCGCTATCGAGCAGCTGCGCCAGCGAAGGCGGAAATGGGAGCGGAGTGCGGCTTGCCATCGCCCTTGCGCCTTAACGCCTCGGCGGCGCGCGTCAAATTCTCACTCCTGCGCGGCGGCATCCGGCGTCAGGATAAGATCGCCATTCTCGACCCGCCAGCCATCGAGGCGGGAAAGGAAATTCATCCCCAGCACGTTGGTCCGCCCGAGGTTGGGCGCGATGACCGCATCGATCTCCTCCGCCTCGATATTTCCGAAGCGCAGGCTGTCGACGGTGGTCAGCTCGGCGGTCACCGTACCGTTCGCAGTATTCAGCATGACGGGGAGCCCGCCCGTTCGCGGGACCAGCCCCGCAACGCTCGCCGATTTTTCGGAGAAGGCCGTCAGCGTTGCGCCGGTATCGACAAGGAAACGCGTGGGCACGCCGTTCACCTCGGCCACCAGCCAGTAGTGCCCGTCCGATGCCAGCGGGACCAGCGTTTCTTCGCCGACGATGCGCTGATCGGGCATGCCAAGATCCGTCACCACGTCGAGGCGCGGATCGAACCGTGCGATCTGCAGGAATACCGTCACGAGAATGCCGACAAGCGCCAACGTGCTGACCGTGCGCACCAGCCTTCCGCCCGCGATCTTCTTGCGCAGCATCATGGCGCCGACCCAGCCGACAAACAGCGCGGCGATCGTGCCAGCCAGCAATCCGGAGCGCGGGATAGCGCGGATCACTTCGGCTAGGGCATCGAGTACGCTTTGCGGGTCCATCAGGTGGATATAGGTGGCAAGTCCGGTCCCGTCGATGAAACGGACGAAAAAATCACGGAGCGTCCCGCTTCTCGGTAGCCTCGGCAAGGATCAGCGAGAAACGCTCTTCGCTGTCGGTCCAGCGCGTCAGCGGGGTCCAGCCGCCGGCCAGCAGGAGCGTGTTTGCGCTCCGGCGCGTGAACTTGTGGCTGTTTTCCGTGTGGATCGTCTCACCCTCGCGCATGCTGAATTGTTGCTCGGCGACCTCGAAGGCGATGTGGCGCGTGGCTTCCAGATGCATCTCGATACGCGCGAAATCGTCATTCCACGGGGCCTTGTGGCGCAAGGCATCGATAGGGATTGTCCCGCCGAGTTCGCGGTTGATGCGCCGGGCGAGGTTGAGGTTGAACTCCCCCGTAATTCCGCGCGAATCGTCATAAGCCGCTTCCAGCACTTCGCGGTCCTTGACCAGGTCCATGCCGATCAGCAGCAGCGACCGCTCGCCCTTTTCGCCCCGCAGTGTCGCCCGCATCGAACGCAGCAAATCAACGGCGGTGCGCGGGACCATGTTGCCGATGGTCGAACCGGGGAAAAATCCGAGTTTCTTCATGCCGAGGACTTCGCTCGGCAATTCGACCTCGCGCATGAAATCGACTTCCACTGGATACACGGCGACCGCAGGAAATTTTGCCGCGAGGGCGGCAGCGGATTCGCGCAGGAAATCGCCCGAGATATCGAGCGGCACATAGGCGGCCGGTTCGATCGCACGCAGCAAAAGCGGCGTCTTGACGGAGCTGCCCGATCCGAACTCGACCACCGCACGATCGCGCCCGATCAGGCGGGCGAATTCCTCGCCGCGCGCTTCGAGGATTTCGGTCTCGGCGCGGGTCGGATAGTATTCGGGAAGGTCGGTAATGTCCTCGAACAGCTGCGAACCGACATCGTCATAAAGCCAGCGTGCGGGTATGGCCTTCTGCGGCTGGGCGAGCCCCGCAAGGACGTTTTCGCGAAAGGTGCGATCGACCCCGTCCTCGTCGCGATTCACCAAGGCAATTCCCTGTTCCGTCTTCATATGTCTCTTGCCAGTCTCAGGCCGGTGAATTGCCAGCGCTGGTGGGGGTAGAAAAAGTTGCGATAGCTAGCGCGCGAATGGCCGCGCGCCGTGGCGCAGCTCGCGCCCTTCAGAACGAACTGTCCCGACATGAACTTGCCGTTATACTCGCCGACAGCACCCGCTGCCGGTTCGAACCGCGGATAGGGCAGGTAACCCGAGCGGGTGAACTGCCAGCAATCCCCGAACAAACCGTCCGAACCGCGTGGCAAGGGCGGAGCAGCCTCGTCGAGCTGGTTTCCACCGCTTGGATCGTGGGCCGGTGCCTCGCCCTCCTGTCCCCTTGCGATGGCTTCCCACTCGAACTCGGTCGGCAGGCGCAGCCCGGCCCATGTGGCGAAGGCATCGGCTTCGAAATAGGAGATATGCGTGACGGGAGCGTCGGGATCGCGATCCTGCCACCCGCTATGCGTGAAGTGGCGATTGTCCTGCCAGTAGGACGGCGCCAGGATGCCGTTTTGTTGGACCCAGGCCCAGCCGTCCGACAGCCATAGCCGCGCTTCCTGATACCCTCCGTCGGCAATGAACGCGTCCCATTCGCCATTCGTCACGAGGCGCGAGGAGAGCGCGAAAGGTTCGATCAGCACGCGGTGGACCGGCCCTTCGTTGTCGAAGGCGAAGCTATCGTCCTGGTGCCCTATGCGGGCGATGCCGCCGGGATATTCGTGCCAACCCTCGGCCTGCTTCGCGGCCTCGGGCGATGCCTCGTCCCACATGGCGGGCCCCAGCGGATTCTGGAACAGGGCGTGTTTGATATCGGTTAGCAACAATTCCTGGTGCTGCTGCTCGTGCGCGAGGCCCAGCTCGATGAGGCCCCGCAGTTCCGCACGGCGGAGCAGGGGCTGCATCGCCTCGTCGACATGAGCGCGCCACGCGAGGATATCCTTCAGCGTGGGCCGCGAAAGCATGCCGCGCGAGAAGCGGGCGATTCGCTCGCCTTCGGCTTCGTAATAGGAATTGAAGATGAACGGCCAGTCCTCGTCGAAGAGTCGATAGCCAGCCGCATGATCGCGCAGGAGAAAGGTTTCCCAGAACCACGTAACATGCGCGAGATGCCACTTGGCAGGCGACGCATCTTCCATCGACTGGAGGGTTGCATCCGCTTCGGAAAGCGGCCCGACGATCGCTTCGCTAAGGGCGCGAACCCTTGCGTAACTATCCGCAAGATCGCTCGCGGGTACGGACTGGCTGGCGTGAAGCTCGGGCATGACCCTGCTCTCCCCTCGCAGCTGCCAGCAAGCGGCAACCAAGGTCCACATTGAACCAATTGTGTGGCAGTTTAAAGGGTCTGAACGAAATTCTCATGACCTTATCATATGTTAGTCTGTCTTACGCAGCCTGTGCGACACGGTTTCGCCCTTCCCGCTTGGCGTTGTAAAGCGCGGTGTCGGCGCGCGCGAACAGGGTGAGCGCGGCATCGCCGTCCTGAAGTTCGGCATGGCCGGCGCTGATTGTCACCGAAGGGACAGGCGCGCTGTGTGTGCCGGCCTCGATCGCCCAGCGCAGCCGCTCGGCCGCCCTCAACGCCGATTGGACGTCGCATGAAGGCATGATCCAGAGGAACTCCTCGCCGCGGATCCGGCCCACGACATCGCGCTCGCGCGCCTGGCGCGCGGCGATCTTGCCGATCATGCCGAGCACCCGATCGCCCGCGGGATGGCCATGCCTGTCGTTCACATGCTTGAAGTGATCGACGTCGAAGACGATGACCGAAAGACTTTCGCCATCTTGTCTCGCCCGCACAACCGCGCGGTCGAGTTCCGCCATGACAGACCGACGGTTCGCCAACTCGGTCAGTGCGTCGGTTTCGGCCTCCTTCTTGGCTCGTTCGGCCTGCGCAATCGCCTCGTCACGATCGCGTAGCAGCGCGTATTCCTTCGACACGTCGCGAACGACCATGAAGACTTGTTCGCACTGGCCTTCGGGCGAAAAGAAATGCCGCACATTGGCGCGGAGCATCCGGGGCAAGTGATCTTCTGCACCGAGTTCGAATTCGACACAATAGGGCGCGGTATCTTTGGCATGGGCACAGAGGGCCGTCTCCAACTGCCCCATACCCTCCGGCATGATCGCCTGAAGTGTCTCCTCCGTCGGTGGCGTCCCCGGCGCCAATCCGACCAAACTGCACATCTCGGTTGACCAAAGGTGCCGCCGTGGTTCGATTTCGATGCACCAACGGCCATAGCCAGCCAGTCCCTCCGCGGTTTGCAACATGTATACGTTGTTGGCGAATTGCTGCGCTTCGGTGCGGAAATGGCGCGTGGTCCGGCGTGCGCGCCAGCTGTACGCGGCAAGGAAAAGGAGGGTGAGGATGAGCAGGAGAGCCCCGGCGACGGGACCAGGATTGAGATATGCTACCGCCGCCAGCAGCCCTGCGGTCAGCCAGGCTACCAGCGAAGGGATTTTTACCGGTGGCATTCTGACGTGACGCACGGGCCTCTCCTGATCGGAAGGAGCGGATAGGCCGCTGCGCGGTAAGGTAGCGTCGCCTAAGGCCTAGGCGCAATCACCTAGGCAGCGTCGGCCTGTTGCTGCGACTGCTCGGCGTTGAGTGTCTCGGCGATCAGGAAGGCCAGCTCCAGCGATTGCGCAGCGTTGAGGCGCGGGTCGCAATGGGTGTGATAGCGGTCTTTCAGCGCCTCGTCGGTAATCGCCACGGCGCCGCCGACGCATTCGGTCACGTCCTGTCCGGTCATCTCGACATGGATGCCGCCCGGATGGGTGCCCTCGGCGCGGTGGACGGCGAAGAAGCCCTTTACTTCCGACAGGATGCGATCAAAAGGTCGCGTCTTGTAGCCGCTTTCCGACTTCACGACATTGCCGTGCATCGGGTCGCAGCTCCACACCACCGGGTGCCCTTCGGTCTTCAAGGCGCGCACGAGACGCGGCAGGCCTTCTTCGACCTTGTCGTGGCCGAAGCGGCTTATGAGCGTAATGCGGCCCGGCTCGCGCGAAGGATTAAGCGTGTCGAGCAGGTTGAGCATCGTGTCGGTATCGAGGCTCGGCCCGCATTTTATGCCCAGCGGATTGCCGATGCCGCGCGCGAATTCAACATGCGCGCTGCCTTCGAAGCGCGTGCGGTCGCCGATCCACACCATGTGGGCGCTTGTATCGTACCAGTCGCCCGTCAGGCTGTCTCGGCGGGTCAGCGCCTGCTCGTAGGGGAGCAGCAGCGCCTCGTGGCTGGTGTAGAAGCTCGTGCCTTGCAGTTGCGGCAAGGTTTCCGGCGTGACCCCGCAAGCTTCCATGAAATCGAGCGCTTCCCCGATCCTTTCGGCAACGTCGGAAAATTTCTCCGCCCAGGGGCTGCGGCCCATGAAATCGAGCGTCCACTGGTGGACCTGACGCAGATTGGCATAGCCGCCACCAGCAAAGGCGCGCAGCAGGTTGAGCGTGGCCGAAGCCTGGAAATAGGCGCGGACCATGCGTTGCGGATCGTTGGTGCGGGTCGCCGCATCGAATTCGATGCCGTTGACGTTGTCGCCGAAGTAGCTCGGCAGCGTCACGTCGCCCTGCGTTTCGGTGTCGGAGCTGCGCGGCTTGGCGAATTGCCCCGCCATGCGGCCGACTTTCACCACCGGCTTCTTGCTGGCGAAGGTCATGACGACCGCCATCTGCAGCAACACGCGGAAGGTGTCGCGGATGTTGTTGGGGTGGAATTCGGCGAAGCTTTCCGCGCAATCGCCGCCTTGCAGCAGGAAAGCGTTGCCCGCCGCGACTTCGGCGAGGTCGGCTTTCAGCGCACGCGCCTCGCCTGCAAAGACCAGCGGAGGGTGACTGGCAAGCGCACCGGTCGCCCCGTCTAGCGCTTCGGCGCTGTCATAGCGCGGCAGGTGCTTCGCTTCGAAGTTCTGCCAGCTATCGGGTGCCCATTCGCGTGCCATTACCAGGTCCAGTTCCATTCAATACGGGCGGGAATCCAAGCCCAGCCGCCATTCTAGCGCAAGCAGCATAAACTTGGACCCTCCAAAAGAGCGATTGCGGGCGGGCGCTTTTTACCGGCCGCTCTGCGCATTCGCCCGAATGGCGGAGGTCGCCAGCTTTTGGCCTTCGGGGATGACTGCCATGCGCCATCCCGAGGTGCCGGCGAAATACTCGCGTGCGAGCGAGAGCATGGCTTCGGGCGTGGTCTGCGAATAGTCGGTGATCAGGCCGCGCAGCGCACGCATCCGGCGCGGATCCTGTGTCGAGCCTTCCAGTTCGAGCAGGTAGAAGTAATTGCCGCTCGAAATACGCTCGTAATAGTTACGCAGCGGCTCGGTGGCGCGGGCCAGTTCGTCGGCGCTCGGCGGCGTTTCGGTCAGCTCGCGCGCGATCCGGTCGGCCTCGGCGAAGAAGACCGGCACATCACGCGGCTGCAATTGCGCAAAACCGGTAATCGAGCCGCCGCTTTCGACATCGCTCGGCCAGTCGAGGCGCACCGAGGGAGCATAGCTTGCCCCTGCCTTTTCGCGCATGGCGTCGAGCAGGCGGTTGCTGAACACTTCGGTCAGGATGGCAAGCTGGCGCGATTTGCGGATCTCGCCCATGCCGCCGCCCGCCGGCCATGCGATGACCGCCGCGGCCTGGTTCGCTTCGCCCTTGTGATAGCGCACCACGGTTTCGCCGGCGGGCGCGATGTCGAGCGTACGGACGAGGACTTCGGCCGGAATCGGCTTGCGGTCGGGCAAGGCGCCGAAGGTCTTCGCGAGCGTTTGTACCGCTTCCTCACCGTCGAAATCGCCGAAGATCAGCACTTCGACCGGACCCTGGCCAAGGATCGGTTCCCACACTTTGCGGAAGCCTTCGACCGAGGTCGCGGCCAGTTCGTCGGGCGTGGATGTCTCGAAGATCGGGTTCTGGTCGTAGATGTAATATTCAAGATCGCGGTTGAGCACGCCGCCGGGGCTGGCTTCATAGCTCTGGTACGCAAGCCGTCCCGCTGCCTTGGCGCGCGCGACTGGGTTCGGATCCCAGCGCGGCATGCCGAGCTTAGCTGCGAATAGGTAAAGCTGGTCGGCAAGGTCCTGCCGCCGCGTCTGCGCGCCGAAGGTGAAGGTGCCTTCCTCGATCGTAAAGTCGAAGCCCATCTTGCGGCCCGTTGAGATACGGTCGAGCTCTTCCTGCCCGAGCTCACCCAGTCCCGACTGGATCAGCGCGGCCTGCCCGAGGCCGATGTATGGGGCATCCTCAGGCGCGAAGGCCCGAAGGCCCGCCCCGAAACGCACCTTGACCGCCACGCGGCCGGGCTCGTGATCGTTCGCCATCAGCAGGGCGGTCACGCCGTTGGCGAACTCCACCCGCTCGACAGCGCCGATGCCGTGCGGCTCGCGGGCGATAATTTCACCCGGCTCGCCGATGGCGGGCTGGTCTTCGAAACTCACGGTCTGCGCGGCAAGACGTGCGTTGGCGTCGGCATCGACACGTTCGAGCAAGGCGATCTTCAGCGCAGCTTCGTCGGCCTCGTCAGCATCGGGCGTGATGTAGGTAGCGCGGATGACCTCGCCGCCGAACAGCTTGCGCGTTTCCGCCAGCACCGTCTGCGGCGTGGCTTTCGCCTTCATCGAATTGAAGACCATCAAGAAGGTCTCGGGAGCCGCAATCGCCTCGCGGATATCGACCGCGTTGACGAGATCGTCTGCATAATTCGAGCCTGCGAGGACCGAGCGCTGTTCGACCATGTTCGCAAAAGCGACTTCCATCTCGGCCAGCTCGCGGTCCATCTCCTCCTGCGTCGGAGGGTTGGCAACCGCATCCGCGATCACTGCACGCACGTCGGTGAGCGCGGCCTGCCAGTCCTCGGTCAGCGGCGCGAACTGCACCAGAGTTGCGTGGGTCGAGCGGCTGATCTTGTCTTCGCTGACCTGAGCATAGAGATAGCTGCCACCACCACGCGCACGCGCTTCAAGGCGGCGGTTGATGAGCTGCAGCGCCAGTGATTCCCGCAAGCGGCCTTCGTTGTAGACGATCGTGTCGTCGACCTGCCGCCAGGGGCGGAAATAGCCATAGGTAAAGGCGCGCGGGAGCGAGGGTTCGACAATGACCGCGACTTCGCCCACCGGGTTCGCCGGATCGGCGCCGCTGGGCGCCACGGGATCGCCGAAGTCGGGCGCAGATGTCGTGGTCCCGCTCCCCTTCCAGTCGGCGAAATACTTCTCGAGCGTCGCGGCGAAGAGGATTGGATCGAGGTCGCCGACCACCGAAATCACGGTGTTTTCGGGGCGGTACCAGCGGTCGTAGAACGCCTGTACCGATGCGCCGCTCGCGCTCTGGAGGCTGTCCTCGGTGCCGATGGTGATACGCTCCGCCATGCGCTGGCCGGCAAAAAGCGTCTGCAGCGTCCGCTCGCTGACCCGCTCGCCGACGCCGCCACGCTCACGCTTTTCTGCCAGAACAATCGGCACTTCAGCGCGCACGTTGCCGTCGGACAGCACCGGCGCGCGCACCATGCCCGACAGCAGCTTCATGCTCTCGTCGAGCTTTGCCGCATCCACATCGGGAATGTCGAGCTTGTAGACCGTGTGCGTGGGGCTGGTCTCGGCGTTGGTGTCGCTGCCGAACGTCGCGCCGAGGCGCTGCCAGGCGGGAATGGCTTCCGCGGGGCCAAGATATTTGCTCTCGCGGAACAGCAAGTGCTCCAGCAAATGCGCATAGCCCAGCTCGTCGTCATTCTCGTAGAGAGATCCGGCGTCGATGCGCACGCGGATGGAGACCTGCCCCGGCGGCACGCCGTTCTCGCGCACGCCGTAGCGCAGGCCGTTGTCGAGCTCGCCGAACAGCCATTCCTCGTCCCGTGGGACATCGCTGTTCTCGTAGATCCACGGTGTTTCGCTTTCCGCCTGTAGGGACTCCGGCCGCTCCGCTTCCTGCGCAGGGAGGGTCTGCGGAACCAGCAGAAGGAAGGGGAGAACTAACGCGAGACGCCGTGCGGCGCGCAAAGGATCGGTCATGGCGCGGCATATAGGAACGGTGGGTCTGAAGCGCCAGTGAATGGGGACGCGAAGCAAAGGAAAACCGTCAGGGCGCGAGGCAGGAATGGGTTGTAGCCCGGCCCCCTCGCGCCTACATCGCGGCCATGTTCATCGAAACCGAAACCACGCCCAATCCCGCCAGCCTCAAGTTCCTGCCCGGCCGCCCGGTCATGGGCCAGGGAACGCGGGAGTTCGCCAACCCGGAAGCTGCCGAAGCGAGCCCGCTCGCACAAGCTATCTTCGACACTGGCGAGGTCGTGAACGTCTTCTTTGGTGGCGATTTCATCACCGTCACCTCCGCGCCCGGTGTCAGCTGGAGCGATCTGAAGCCGCAGGTCCTCTCGATACTACTCGACCATTTCGTGTCCGAAGCCCCGCTGTTCGTGCCCGGCACCGCGGGCGGCATCGCCGTTCCTGCGGAGGACGAAGCGCTGCTGGTCGAGGAGAATGCAGCCGACGCCGACATCGTCGCGCAGATCAACGAACTGCTCGAAACGCGCGTCCGCCCGGCCGTGGCCGGAGACGGCGGTGACATCCAGTACCGCGGGTTCAAGGACGGCGTGGTTTACCTTCAGCTTCAGGGCGCCTGTTCGGGTTGCCCCTCCTCCACCGCGACGCTGAAGCACGGTATCGAAGGCCTCCTGAAACATTACGTCCCCGAGGTCGTTGAAGTCCGCGCAGCCTGACTTCACTTCTAACGTTCCAAGGACTTCCATGACCAAGCAATTCCACGACAACCACCTGTCGGCCGACGCGCTTGACCAGATCTTTCGCGAAGCGCGCAGTTACAACGGCTGGCACGAAAAGGACGTGAGCGAGAAGCAGATCGAGGCGATCTACGAATTGCTGAAGATGGGTCCGACCTCGGCCAATATGCAGCCGGGTCGCTTTGTCTGGTGCAAGAGCCAGAAATCGCGCGACAAGCTGGCCGAATTCGCGTCAGAGGGTAACAAGGAAAAGATCAAGACCGCGCCGGTCGTGGTCGTGATCGGTTACGATATCGACTTCCACGAAGAGCTGCCGTGGCTTTTCCCGCACACCGACGCCAAGAGCTGGTTCGAAGGCGACGAGGAGGGCCGCAAGGAAGGCGCCGCGCGCAATTCCGCCTTGCAGGGCGCTTACCTGATGATCGCGGCGCGCGCGCTGGGCCTCGATTGCGGCCCTATGTCGGGCGTCGATCTCGACAAGGTGACCGAGCATTTCTTCGCCGACAGCCCCCGTCACCGCGCGGATTGGGTCTGCGCCATCGGCTATGGCGACAAGGAAACGATCTTCGGTCGCTCGCCCCGTCCCGATTTCGACAAGTTCAACCGCATCAACTGACTTGATGCGCGAAGCGGTCTGAGGCAGGGCGCTGCCATGCGCGTGCTTACCATCGAAACCGCTACCGAAGCCTGCTCCGTCGCCCTGTTCGAGGGCAGCGAGCTGGTGGATGCGCATCACGAAGTCTTGGGCCGCGGCCATGCCGAACGGCTGGTCCCGATGGTCGAGAGGCTGCCCGGCAAGGGGCGTGCGGACCAGATCCGCGTCTCGCTTGGTCCGGGCAGCTTTACTGGCGTCCGCATCGGCCTCGCCGTTGCGCGGGCGCTCGGCCTTGCCTGGCAATCCGAGGTGCGCGGTTATCCGACGCTGGCGCTGGTGGCCGCGATCGCGAAGGATTGCCACGCCAGCGGCGACGTCACCGTCTGCATGAATGGCGGCCATGGCCAATGGTTCGTCCAGAACTACGAGGCCGACGGACTCCCGCAAGGAGACGCTGCGTCACTCGTCCCGGACGAGGCAGCGACCGGACATGTGCATCCGCTTATCGCCGGAAATCGGGCGCAGGAATTGGCCGGACTGATCACGTCCTCGCCGCACGATGCGCTGGACACCCTGCCCGATGCGCGACACGTTCTGCACCTTTCCGAAAAGCTGCTGACAGCAGACCTCTCCCCTATTTACGGCCGCGCCCCGGACGCGAAACTACCCGCATGAAGGACGACCTCGACCGGCTGATGGCCGTGATGGAGGCCAGTTTCGATCCGCATTATCGCGAAGCCTGGACCCGCAAGCAGGTCGCGGATTCGCTCACCACGCCCTCGACCTACATGATCCTCATCAATGCCGACGGAGGAATACCGTCGAACGGCGAAGATGCGGCCGGTTTCGTTCTTGCCCGCCAGGCATTGGACGAGATCGAATTGCTGTTGATCGCTGTCCACCCGGACCATCGCGGGATTGGTCTCGGGCGAGCCCTTCTTCGTCATTTCTGCGATAGCGCCCGTCAGCGGGGGGCCGCGCAAGTATTTTTGGAGATGCGGGCTAACAATCCTGCGGAACGATTGTATCGAAAGGAAGGCTTCGAGCAGATCGGACTTCGCCGCGACTATTACCGCACTCTCTTGGGCAGCCCGATAGACGCACTGACCTTCGCAAAACAGCTCTGATCCGAAATTCGGATACAGGCAAGTTGTAAGCACGCGACAAAATGGCGAGAATCTACAATTTATAGTAGACTCTGCTAATAAGCCCAAATAGGCACCCTTAAAAGGTGGAGTTGATCTATGGAAGAATTCGAAACCGATATGACTGAGACGCTGATTACGCTGACCTCGGATATCGTTGCTGCCCATGTTTCCAATAACAGTGTCGCCGTCGACGACGTGCCGACGCTGATTTCCAACGTCTATTCTGCGCTTTCCGGCCTCGGCGGAACGGGTGTGGCCGAAGAATCGCGCCCCGATCCAGCCGTATCAGTCCGCGCTTCGGTCAAGAAAGACCACATCATCTGCCTCGACTGCGGCAAGAAGATGAAAATGCTCAAGCGTCACCTGTCGACCGAACACGACATGACGCCCGACGATTATCGCCAGCGGTGGGAACTACCTTCGGATTACCCGATGGTTGCCCCCGAATACGCCGATACCCGGCGCGATCTCGCCAAGAAGATCGGTCTCGGTCGCAAGCCCGGCCAGAAGCGGGGCCGCAAGAAAAAGGAAGCGTAGAAGCGCTCCTTGGCAAAAGCCCTTTGGTTCGCCTTGAGGTAGACGCCCCGGCCCGATAAGGGTGCGGGGCGTTTATTCATTCAGGAAACCGAATTGCACCAGCATATCGATCTCGAACAGCTCTGCGCCGACAAGGGCCTTCGCATCACCGAGCAACGCCGCGTGATCGCCAAGGTCCTGTCCGAAAGTGACGACCACCCTGATGTGGAGATGGTGCACGAACGCGCGAACAAGATCGACCCGGGCATTTCCATCGCCACGGTCTATCGCACCGTGCGCCTGTTCGAAGAAGCCGGCATTCTCGACCGCCACGATTTCGGCGATGGCCGCGCCCGTTACGAAGCCGCTCCCGAAGCGCATCACGATCACTTGATCGACGTGGAATCAGGCAAGGTCGTGGAATTTGTCGACCCCGAGCTCGAAGCACTGCAAAAACAGATCGCCGAAAAGCTGGGCTACCGCCTCGTCGACCACCGCATGGAGCTCTATGGCGTCCGGCTCGACCGCAAAAGCTGAGCGCCGGCTCGCTCGCTATACCGAAAAGCGCCTCGCCGCCGCACGCGGCGAGAAAGTGCCGCTGACGCTCGCCGGCTGGGTGCGGTTCGTCTTGCGCACGCTGGGCATCCTGCTGCTGCTGCTCATTTTCGTGCCGCTACATTATGCCTACCGCATCTTCGCCTACGGCTCGCCTTTCCCCATGCTGTTCTTGCGTTACACGGCTCGCGTGGTCGGCGCGCGGGTCGAGGTGCGCGGTACGCCGCTGAGACGCGACGTCTTCTTCATCTCCAATCACATTTCCTGGATCGACATCCTCGCCATGGCCGGAGCCAGTGGCACGGCCTTCGTCGCAAAGTGGGAGTTGAGCCAAGTGCCGGTGATCGGCTGGCTGTGCAGTCTCAACCGGACCGTCTTCGTAAAGCGCGAGCACCGCATGGGCGTCGCCGAGCAGATCAACGCGCTGAAGGAAGCGCTGCAGGACAACTGGTCGGTTACGGTGTTTCCCGAGGGCACGGTGACCGACGGGCATTCGCTCCTGCCGTTCAAGTCCTCGATGATCTCGGTCCTCGAACCGCCGCCCCCGGGTGTCATGGTGCAGCCCGCCGTGCTCGACTACGGCGAAAACTCAGAAGAGATTTCCTGGATCGGCGAAGAGAGCGGCCTCCACAACGCCATGCGCATCATGGCGCGCCGCGGCACGTTCCGCCTGCGCATCACCTATCTCGAGCCGTTCAGCCCGGAAGAGCATCGTGGTCGCAAGGCGATCGCCGCCAAAGCGCGCGCGGAAATCGTCGAGCAGCTCGAAGCCAATCTCGGCAGACCGCTGCGCGACTATCAGCACGTGGTGGAAGCCGTGCGCTATAACCCGCCCAAGGTCGGAGAGGGCTAGAGGTCGGCCTTGACCAGCCAGTCGTGGAACAGCCGGACCGGGCGTTCCTCCAGCGCGGTCGGCTTGCATACGAACCAGTAGCTGTAGGGGCTTTCGACCTGCACCCCGTATAGATTGGTGAGGCGACCGTCCCTGGCCCGGCGAAGGTGATCGTCATGCATGATCGCGATGCCGAGCCCTTGGGCGGCGGCCTCCAGCATCAGCTGGCCGGAATCGAAATGGTCGATGGCCGCCGGTTCGAGATCGTGCAGGTTCAGCTCGTCCTTCCATGCACGAAAGCTCTCGGGAAGTTCGTTGTGGATCAGGAAAGTCTGCTTGGCGAGCAGGCCTATGTCAGGC
>NZ_ABCG01000007.1 GCF_000181515.1 Erythrobacter sp. SD-21
CTCCCCCAGCTGTGTGCGGCGGCCCTGCTCTGCAGCGGCGCCGCCCTCGCGATCCCGGCAGCGTGGATGCCGGCGAAAGCTGCGCTGGCGCAGTTGCTGCTCGAGCACAGCTTCGAGACGAGCCTTGCCGCGGGGACATCCGCCAAACCATGGCCCTGGGCCGATATCACGACGATGGGGCGGCTCACTGTCGACCGGCTGGGAGTGAGCGATATCGTGCTGGCGGGCGCATCGGGCGAAGCGATGGCCTTCGGTCCGGCGGAATTTCCCACCCGGCTGAACCGCCGCCTGACCCTGCTCGCCGCCCATCGCGATTCGCATTTTGCCTGGATGCGCAACCTGGAAGAGGGCGATATTGTTTCGCTCCAGCGCATCGATGGCAGCACGGCCCGGTACCGCGTAACGCACATGCAAACCGTGAAGTGGGACCGCTTTGCCCAACCTGCGCAATTGCACCGGGAGACCCTGCTCCTCGCGACCTGCTACCCCTTCGATGCCGGCAAGCGCGGCCCCCTGAGGCGCGTAGCAATCGCGCAGCGTATCGCATGATCCGATTGCGCCGCTTGGGGGCGCCGCTTAAGGCTCTCGCCCATGCGCCGGATCTCCCTGTTCCTGATAAAACTGTTGGCAGGCTTCATCGGCCTGAGCCTGTTGCTGGTCCTGCTGTTCAAGTTCGTGCCCGTCCCGGTCACTGCCACCATGGTGATGGACGGCAATGGCATTACCAAGGACTGGGAGCCGCTCGCAGAGATCGACCGCAACATGGTCTCGGCCGTGATCGCGGCCGAGGACGGCAAGTTCTGCAGCCATGACGGTTTCGACCGCAAGGCGATCGAAGATGCCATGGCGAACAACGCGAAGGGCGGGCGCATCCGGGGTGGCTCGACCATCAGCCAGCAGACCGCGAAGAACGTCTTCCTGTGGCAAGGCGGCGGCTATTTTCGCAAAGGTCTGGAGGCCTATTTCACGCTGCTGATCGAAAAGATCTGGGGCAAGCGGCGGATCATGGAAGTCTATCTCAACGTCGCGGAGACGGGGATCGGCACCTATGGCGCGGAAGCCGGGGCGCAGCGCTATTTCGGCAAGAGCGCAGCCTCGCTCGACCCGCTGGAGGCCGCGCGCATGGCCGCAGCCCTGCCCCTGCCCAAGGAGCGCTCGGTCAAGAACCCGAGGGGGTGGCTGCGCGGTCATGGCAGCACGATCGCCGCGCGCATGGGCCAGGTCCGCCGCGACGGGCTGGACTACTGCGTATACGACTAGCCCCAGGCATCACCGCACCGGATTGCCCCATCCCTTCATCTATTTGCGTCTTGCCCCAGCCACTAAATGATATAACATAGCAGTTCTGATATTCCGTATCAGGTTGATTTTCGTGAATTTTTATTGAAGGCATGCCGGGTATTCGCCTAGTCCACGCCGATAAACAGAGGAAAGGACGACAGCGCTTGGGCATCGGACACAGCCACGATCATGCGGACGGGCACGACCACGCGCATGGTCGCGGGCACTGCCACACGCCGGCCGATTTCGGCCAGGCCTTCCTGATCGGCATCGTCCTAAATACGGCCTTCGTCATCGTCGAGGCGGTGTATGGCTGGCTGTCGGGTTCGATGGCGCTCATCGCCGATGCCGGGCACAATTTGTCAGACGTGCTGGCCCTGCTGCTGGCCTGGGGCGCGAGCGTGGCGGCCAAGCGCCCGCCGACCGAGCGATTCACCTATGGCTACAAGAGCTCGACCATCCTCGCCGCGCTCGCAAACGCAGGGCTCCTCCTCATCGCCATCGGCGCGATTGCCTTCGAGACAATCCACCGCATGGCCGAACCCGCGCCTGTAGAGGGCATGACCATGGTCATGGTTGCCGGGATCGGTATTGCGATCAACACCGGGACCGCCCTCCTCTTCCTGCGCGGGCGCAAGCACGACATCAACATTCGCGGCGCTTTCCTGCACATGGCGGCCGACGCGCTGGTTTCGCTCGGCGTGGTGATCGCCGGCGTGCTCATCATCGTCACCGGCGCCAACTGGATCGATCCGCTGGTCAGCATCCTGATCGTGCTTGTGATCGCCTGGGGCACTTGGGGGCTGCTCAAGGATAGTGTAGCCATGAGCCTGCTCGCCGTGCCCAAGGGCATTTCGGAGAGCAGGGTCCGCGGCTATCTCGCCAGTCTTCCGGGAGTGAAAGAGATCCACGAGCTGCATATCTGGCCAATGTCGACCACCGAGACGGCGCTGACCGCGCATCTCGTCATGCCGGGCGGCCACCCGGGCGATGGCTTTCTGCGCGAGGTAGCCGAAGAATTGCAGCACCATCACCGGATCGGGCACACGACGATCCAGATCGAACATTCCCGCGAATGCACGGGGGGATGCTGATGCAGCCAGCCAGTCGCGAAGCACGCGAACGGCTGAAAGCAGCCATGGAGCGACTGGCATCGGGCGAACGCGTGGCTCTGGAAGATATCTACCGCGCGACCTCGGCGAAACTATTCGGGATTTGCCTGCGTATCTTGGGCGACGAAAAGGAAGCCGAGGACGCCTTGCAGGACGTCTATATCTCTTTGTGGCGCAAAGCCGATCGCTACGATCCCGAGCGAGCCAGCCCGATCAGCTGGCTGGCCACCTTCGCGCGCAACCGCGCGATCGACCGGCTGCGCGTGGGCAAGGTGCGCCAGGGCAGCGTGCCCGAGGACGCCGCCGCACCTGTCGCCGACAGGGCCCCACTGGCCGAAGCCATACTGATCGACGCCGAGCGCGAGGCCCGCGTCCACACCTGCCTCGACGCGCTGGAGGAAAACCCGCGCGTGGCGATCCGCACGGCCTTTTTCGAAGGCCGGACCTATGCCGAGATTGCCGAAACGCGCGGCGTCCCGCTGGGCACGATGAAAAGCTGGGTCCGCCGCGGCCTCAGAAAACTCAAGACCTGTCTGGAGAAGGGCGAATGACCGACGATCCCGCTCCCGAAGACATGATGGCCGCCGAATACGCCCTCGGCCTGCTCGAAGGTGAGGAGTTGCTGGCCGCGCGCGGGCGCGAAGCGCGCGATCCCGAATTCGCTGCCGAGGTCGCGTTCTGGCAGGACCGGCTCACGCCGTTGCTCGACGAGGTCGATGCCGCAACCCCGCGCGAGGAGGTGTGGGAAAGAATTTCCGCCGCGCTCGCCGACACTGGCGAATCCGGAGAAGTCGTCTCGCTCGCATCCCGACTGCGCCGCTGGAAGTTGGCCGCGAGCGTCGCCACCGCCGCTGCGGTTGCCGCCGTCACCTTGCTGGTGGTCTCACCAACGCAGAGCCCCTCGCCGGTTCCCGCCACTTCCCAAGCCCCGCTGGCTGCTTCGATCCCGATTGCGGACACGCAGCTTCGCCTCGCGGTGACTTATCTCCCCGATCGCCAGGAACTGCTCGTTTCGGCCAGCGGCCTGACCGCCGATGGCGTCCACGATCACGAGCTCTGGCTGGTCCCGCAGAGCGAGAACACGCCGCTGCTCTCGCTGGGCGTGGTCGCACCGGGCGAGGAGCGCCGCTATCCGCTCGCCGCCGAAGTCGCGGCGGAAATGGCCGATGGTTCGGGCCTGGTGCTCACCCGCGAACCGCTGGGTGGAAAGCCGCGCGATGCCGATGCCGGACCGGTGGTGGCCGAAGGGCGCCTGCAAAAAATCTGAAGAGATTTGCATCCGCCGCAGGAGGCGCTTCGTAACTCAATGCACAAGTTGGACGGGGCTTGTGAGAAAAAGGAGTTACACGATGACCATTTCCAAGCAGCTCAAGGCCGCAGCGGCCGCATCCGTCCTCGCGATGGGCGGCCTCGCCCTTGCCACCGGCGCCCCGGCACTAGCACACAACCACAAGGAAAAGCCCGCCAAGGCGCAGGCGAATATCGTCCAGACCGCCAGCGGCACCGGCGTCCACGAAACGCTCGTTGCCGCAGTGCAGGCCGCCGACCTTGCGGACACGCTTTCTTCGCCCGGTCCTTTCACCGTCTTCGCACCGACCGATGACGCCTTCGCAGCGCTTCCAGCCGGCACGGTCGACAGCCTGCTTCTCCCCGAGAACAAGCACCAGTTGCAGGACATCCTGAAATATCACGTTGTCGCCGGGCGCGTAGCCGCCTCGGCCCTCTCCGCCGCGATCACGCGGAGCGGCGGCAGCTACAGCTTCGAGACCGTTGCGGGCGAGACGCTGACCGCGAGCTTCTCGAGCGACAACAACATCGTCATCACGGACGGCGCGAACCGCAAGAGCACCGTGACCATGGCCGACGTGAAGACCACCAATGGCGTGATCCACGTCACCAACGGCGTCTTCCTGCCGGGCTGATCAGCCGCTTTCCTCCAGCGCCGCAGGGTTTCCCCCTCTGTCGCGGCGCGACTGGCCCCGCCCGCCTTCCAATCCGGCCGGCGGGGCCTTTTTTTCGAAACCAAGCAAAAGCGCCGCGAAATCGTGAGACTTCGCGGCGCTTTCGTATGGTGTGTGAGAAGGCTGGCCTAGGCTGCTTCTTCCTTTGGTCCGTGAACCTGGATCGGGTTCTTCTTGCCTTCGACCACATCGGCGTCGATCACGATCTCGGTCACGCCGTCCATGTCGGGCAGGTCGAACATCGTGTCGAGCAGGATGCCTTCCACGATCGAGCGCAGGCCGCGGGCACCCGTCTTGCGGGCGATGGCCTTCTCGGCGATCTTCTTGAGCGCGTCTTCCTGGAAGGTAAGTTCCACGTTCTCGAGTTCGAAGAGCTTCGCATACTGCTTGCACAGCGCGTTCTTCGGCTCGGTCAGGATGGTGATCAGCGCATCGGTGTCGAGATCGCGCAGCGTGGCGATCACCGGCAGGCGGCCGACGAATTCGGGGATCAGGCCGAACTTCAAAAGATCTTCCGGTTCGCCCTTTTCGAGCAGTTCGCCGATGCGGCGCTTGTCCGGATCGGCGACATGTGCGCCGAAGCCGATCGAACGCTTCTGCAGGCGATCGGCGATGATCTTTTCAAGACCGGCAAAGGCGCCGCCACAGATGAACAGGATGTTCGTCGTGTCGACCTGCAGGAATTCCTGCTGCGGATGCTTGCGGCCACCCTGCGGCGGGACCGAAGCGGTGGTGCCTTCCATCAGCTTCAGGAGCGCTTGCTGCACGCCCTCACCCGACACGTCGCGCGTGATCGAGGGATTTTCCGCCTTGCGGGTGATCTTGTCGATCTCGTCGATGTAGACGATGCCGTGCTGGGCTTTCTCGACGTTGTAGTCCGACGCCTGCAGCAGCTTGAGGATGATGTTCTCCACGTCCTCGCCCACGTAACCGGCTTCGGTCAGCGTGGTGGCGTCGGCCATGGTGAAGGGCACGTCGAAGGTGCGGGCCAGCGTCTGGGCCAGCAGCGTCTTGCCGCAGCCGGTCGGGCCGACGAGCAGGATGTTCGACTTGGCAAGCTCGACATCGCCTGCCTTGCCGCCGTGCTTCAGACGCTTGTAGTGGTTGTGCACCGCGACCGAGAGAACCCGCTTGGCGCGGTCCTGGCCGATCACGTAATCGTTAAGCGTCTCGAAGATTTCCTTGGGGGTCGGGACGTCGCCGTCCTTCTTGCCCGAGATGCCCGCCTTGGTTTCTTCGCGGATGATGTCGTTGCACAGTTCGACGCATTCATCGCAGATGAACACGGTCGGGCCTGCAATCAGCTTGCGCACCTCGTGCTGCGACTTGCCGCAAAAGCTGCAGTACAACGTGGATTTGCTATCGGTTCCGCTCAACTTGGTCATTTCCTGCTCTGCCCCCGCCTAGCCCTACAATACAGGGATTCGCCGACTCTAGGCCGGTGACGGGATGGGTCAATATCTCACTACCAGCTACCCCTTGCCATAAGCTGAAGGCGATAGGGTTGCCCGGTGGCTAGGACAAATCTGCAACAGTCCCCCTGGGAGACAAACGCGCCCAGGGTTACTGCGGAGTAAAGATCACTCCGGCGCGCCGCCCGAGCCTTTGTCCTCGTCTTTCACCGGCTCGTCGTCGCCCTCATTCTCGGGGCGCGCTTCGAACACCTTGTCGACGATGCCGAACTTCATCGCTTCTTCCGCTTCGAGGAAGGTGTCGCGGTCCATCGCCTTTTCGATCTCTGTCAGGCTCTTACCGGTGTACTGGACGTAAAGGTCGTTCATGCGCTTGCGGATCCGCAGGATCTCGCGCGCCTGAATTTCGATGTCCGACGCCATGCCGCGGGCCCCGCCCGAAGGCTGGTGGACCATGATGCGGGCGTTGGGAAGCGCGATACGCATGCCCGGCTCGCCTGCGGCCAAGAGGAAGCTCCCCATCGAGGCGGCCTGGCCGATGCACACGGTCGACACGCGCGGCTTGATGTACTGCATGGTGTCGTGGATCGCCATGCCGGCCGTCACCACGCCGCCGGGCGAATTGATGTACATGCTGATCGGCTTGGACGGGTTTTCGCTTTCGAGGAACAGCAGCTGCGCCACGATGAGCGAGGCCATGGTGTCTTCCACTTGGCCAGTGACGAAGACGATGCGCTCGCGCAGCAGGCGGCTGAAAATGTCGAAGGCGCGCTCGCCGCGGCTCGACTGTTCGACCACGGTCGGCACCAGCGCCCCGGTGATGGGATCGCGGGTGAACCGGCCCCCAAAAGCATTGGGCGTGCCGTGTGCTTCGCTGCCGAAGAGGTCGATCATGAAAATCCTTCCGTCTGAATATCGAGCGCCTATGTCGCCATCGCAGCCGCGATGTTCAAGGGGTTTGATTACGCACCCGGCGAACTACCACCAACAAGCGTGACACCGGCCTCAGGCCGCGCGGACGTGCTCAAGGAATTCCGCGACCTGTGCCCGAAGCACTTCGGCCTGGCTTTCCAGCGAAGTGCAACCATTGAGCACCTGCCCTGCCGCAGCGCCGGTGGCGAGCGCCATGCGGCTGACCTCGTCCATGTCGCTGCTGACCGCCTCGGTGTTGCGGGCGGCGTTGTCGATGCTGCGGGCGAGCTCCTGTCCCGCGACGGCCTGCTGGTCGACGGCGGCCGCGATCGAGGTCGAGGTGACGCCGAGCTGGCCGACTTCCTCGGTGATCTTGCGCAGCGCGCCGGCGCTGGCCGAGGACGAACCCTGGATGAGCTTGATCTGCGCCTCGACCTCTTCGGTCGCGCGCGCGGTCTGCGCGGCGAGTTCCTTCACCTCGCTCGCCACCACGGCGAACCCGCGGCCCGCCTCGCCGCCGCGCGCCGCCTCGATGCTGGCGTTGAGGGCGAGGAGGTTGGTGCGCTGGGCGATTTGGCCGATCATTTCGACCACCTGGCCGACATGGGCCGCCATCTGGTCGAGATCGGAAATCGTGCGATCGGCATCACGGGCCGCTGTGTTGGCCTGTCCGGCCCGATCGGCGCTGGAGGCGGCCTGGCGGCTGATCTCGCCGATCGACATGACGAATTCGTCGCTCGCGGCGGCTGCGCCGGTCACGCCTTCGCTGGTTTCTGCGAGGAGGCGCGAGGCGTTGACCACGCGCGCGCTGGACTGTTCGGCATTGTCGGCCATGGTCCGCGCCGCGTCCTTGAGCTGTCCACTTGCTGCGGCGACGTCCTGCGCAACTTCACCCACCATGCGTTCGAAGGCGTCGGCGAGGTCCTGGATCATTGCGACCTTGCGGTTGCGGTCGTCCGCCGAGGCGACCTGGTTTTCGAGCTCGCGATTGGCAGCCTCCCGCGCTTCTTCCTGGATCATGCGCAGGCTTTCGAGCGCGCGGGCCATCTCGCCGATCTCGTCATCGCGATGGATTTCGGGAATTTCGAGATCGCTCGCGCCCTCCGCCAGAAGCGCGCTGGTTTCGCCGATGTTGCGGATCGGGCCGACCACGCGGCGAGCCATCAGCTTGCGGCCAAGCAGGACAGTGACCAGCGAGGCGATGCCCAGCAGCACCATCACGGCGATGAACATCTCGATCTCCTCCATCTTCACCCGTTCGAGGCGATAGAGATGGGCTTCCTCGCGGTTGCGCAGCGAGTTGGAAATCTGGCCGACGGCATAGCCATGCTTGAAAGCGGGGATGACCCCTGCGTAAATTTCGTCCTCCGGCGTGGTGTAGAGCGCGGTCAGCGCGGACTCGAGTCCGCTGAGGTGATCCGCGATACGCTTGATCTCGCCGAGCGCCTGCGGATCGCTGGCATCGAACATGCCGGTCAGCTTCTCGTTCTCGGCAATCGCCCGATCGACCAGTTCGATTGCCGTATCGAGATCCTGCTCCTGGTTGCCCTCGTCGAGGAAGGTGCCGAGCATTTCCTGCGATGCGTGGACATCGGCGCGAGTGCGCGAAACGGAGAGGACCTTCTCGGTGATCCCGGTGAGTTCTTCCGAATGCGCCTCGATCCGCTGGAAGCCGAAAGTCGCCACCAGGCAGAGCACGACGACGCCGGCGGCGAAGGCCGCGAACAGCCCGTTCATCTGGCGCGCGATGGACTTGCCACCACCGGTAAAGCGCTGGGAGGGCAAGCCGTCTTCGTAGTCTTCGGAATAGGACACGTCTGGAAACTCGCAGTCTTGGGCGAGGACATGCGGCGACAGGCGCCGACATGCTGTTCGAGGCGTGAACGGGCCGCAGGGCGAGGCGGCAGGAAAACCCTGCGCCCCTTCCCTGCATCCCCCATTCCACCGCGACCCGCTTTTATGTGTTCGGTTTGGTGGCGGACCACCGAATCAATCCGGCAGCCTCTGACCATGGGTCCTAGGGGGGCGGGAGTAAGAGAAGCGTTAACTATCCGGCACGCTTCCCTTGCCACGTTGCCATCCTTTCCAGCCGATTGCCGTTCGTCGAGCGCAATGGCCGCTCGTCGGCTCCAAATAGCGCTTTGTCGACGGCACCTTGGGGCGCTTGCTTACACTTGTAGTTGAAGCGACAGAAATCCGGGAGAGAGAATGTCGTATCCAAACGCCACGAGCCTGATTGTCCTCGCTTGCGCGCTGTCGCTGCCCTCAATGGCGAAAGCCGAAGACGATGGGGAGAATGACACCGAGGCAGTCCCGGCTTCGGATGCAGATGCCAGCCGCGTCTTCGAACCTGCCTATTTCGCGCAATTCGCGCCGCGCAACGCGCTCGATATGGTCAGCCGCATCCCCGGTTTCACCATCTCCGGCGGCAACAACAACGGCCAGCGCGGCCTCGGGCAGGCCGACCAGAATGTACTGGTCAATGGCGAACGCTTTTCCAGCAAGTCGGATTCGCTCCGCGACCAGTTGCGCCGCATCCCGGCAAGCGACGTGGTGCGGATCGAACTGGTCGATGGCAACACGCTCGATATTCCCGGTCTCACCGGCCTGGTGGCGAATGTTATCTACACCCGCAGCGGCGCGTCGGGGCAGTTTCGCTGGGACTCAGGCTTCCGCCCGCACAACACCGAGGCCCAACTGTATGGCGGCGAGATTTCGCTGACCGGCAGCAAAGGCGCGCTCGACTACACCGTGTCGCTTTCCAACGACAACGACCGGTTCGGCGCCGACGGCCCGACGATCATCACCGACGCCGAGGGTGCCCTGATCGAAGAGCAGTATACGAAATTCTCCGGCGCCTTCGACAACCCCAAGCTCTCCACCGCCTTCGCCTATGATTTCGGCGGCGAGACCGTGGCCAATCTGACGCTCAGCTATGGCGAGGACTTCCTGTTCCGCAACGAACCCGAAACGGGTTTCCGCGCCAGCGGCCCCACCCGCTTTCGCGATGTCGAAGTGCGCGAGAACGGGCCGGAGTACGAAATCGGCGCCGACATCCAGCTCCCCCTGGGACCGGGCAAGCTCAAGCTCATCGGGCTCGAACGGTACGAACGCGACAACTTCTCCATCACGCTGGTCGACAGCTTCGACGACGGCAGCGACGCTGTCGGATCGCGCTTCCGCCAGACGAACGGCATTGGCGAGCGGATCGGACGCGCCGAATACGGCTGGGCGATGCTGGGCGCCGACTGGCAGCTTTCTGGAGAGGCAGCGTTCAACCGGCTCGACCGGGTTTCTTCGCTTTTCGAACTCGCGCCCGACGGCCAGTTCGTGCAGCTTGCCTTCCCCGAAGGAACCGGCGGAGTGACCGAGGACCGCTACGAAGGCAGCCTCTCCGTATCGAAGGCTTTGTCCTCCACGCTCTCCGTCCAGGCGATCGGCGCAATGGAATTCTCGCGCATCGAACAGACCGGTGCGGCTGCAAACTCCCGCTCGTTCAAGCGCCCCAAGGGCTCGCTCGCGACGACATGGAAGCCGGCGGACGATTTCGACGTCTCACTCACGCTGGCCCGCCGCATCAGCCAGCTTTCCTTCGGCGACTTTCTCGCCAGCGTCTCCCTCAACGACGACAACGAGAACGGCGGCAATAACGAGCTCGTCCCCTACCAGAGCTGGAATGTGGAACTGGAAGCCAACAAGCGCCTGGGCCCTTGGGGTTCGGTCACCTTCACTGCCCGGCAGGCCTGGTTCGAGGATTTCATCGACTGGTTCCCGCTCGAAGGCGGCGGGGAAGCGCGCGGCAATATCGGCGATGCCGAGAGGCTGCATCTGGAAGCCAACGCCACGATCAATCTCGATCCCTTAGGCGTGAAGGGCGCGCGGCTGGACCTGCGCGGCGTGAAGCGCTGGATGAGCGTCATCGACCCTTTTACGGGCGAGGACCGTCCCTTCTCCTACGACCAGCGCGGCTTGCTCGATTTCGGCTATCGCCACGATATCCCCAAGACGGACTGGGCCTACGGTGCCGGCATTTTCAGCCAGGACGACGCGCCCTACTCGCGCCTCTACGAGGCCGGGCGCAGTTGGGAAGGTCCGACCTTTGCGAGCGTCTTCGTCGAGAACAAGGATGTTTTCGGCCTGACGGTGGAGGCAAGCGTCGCCAATGTACTGGGCGCGCGGAACAAGTTCTACCGCACCGTCTACGACACGCCGCGTCCCGATGGGGAAATCGCGTTCGTCGAGGAAACGGACCGCCGGATCGGGCCGATCTTCCGTTTCTCGGTCAGCGGCGACTTCTAGCGCACTTGCATTCGCCCGCCTCGCTGGCAGTGTGCGGCCATGATCGCTCGCACGCTGCCGCTCGCCTTCCTTTTCCTCGCCGCGCCGCTCGCCGCCCAACAGGCCGAGGCGGATACACAGACCCATCTCGATCGCATCGCGGCCCTTGACGATGCCGGACCGGAACTGAATGCGGTGATCGCGGTCAACCCCGCAGGCCCGCAAGAGGCGCGCGAGGCCGAAGCGGCGGGCCTGCTGCTACAGGGCCGCACTGTCCTCGTTAAAGACAATATCGAGACGCGCGAACTGCCGACCACTGCGGGCAGCCTCGCGCTCGCCGACAATTTGACCGGCCGCGACGCGCCGCTGATCGCCAATCTGCGCGCGGCGGGCGGCGTGGTGCTCGGCAAGACCAATCTGTCCGAATGGGCCAACATTCGCGACAATGATTCCACCAGCGGCTGGAGCGGCGTGGGCGGATTGACCCGCAACCCGCACGCCATCGATCGTAACGCCTGCGGCTCATCCTCGGGCAGCGGCGCGGCGGTGGCCGCGCAATTCGCCTGGGCCGCGATCGGGACGGAGACCAACGGATCGATTACCTGCCCCGCCAGCATCAACGGCGTGGTCGGCTTCAAGCCCAGCGTCGGCCTTGTCAGCCGTACCCATGTCGTTCCGATCTCCAGCACGCAGGACACCGCGGGACCGATGGCGCGCAGCGTGGCTGATGCCGCCCTGCTGCTGAGCTCCATCGCGGGCGAGGACCCGGCCGACAGCGCCACTCTCGGGGCGCAGCGCCGCGCGGACTACCACACGGGCCTCGCCGATTTCTCGCTCGACGGCGCGCGCATCGGCGTGATGCGCAACCAGATGGGCAACCGGGACGATGTGAAGACCGTCTTCGAAACGGCGCTGGCCGATCTGGAAGCCGCGGGCGCCACTCTGGTCGATATCGAGTTCGAGCTCGACGAGGAGGTCTATGACGCCAGCTTTACCGTGCTGATGTTCGAACTGCGCGAGGAGATGGGCAAATATCTTGCCAGCCTGCCGGGTGACGGCATGGCGCGCAGCCTCGCCGACCTCATCGCCTTCAACGCCGCCCATCCGGCAGAGGAAATGCGCTGGTTCGGGCAGGACCTTTTCGAACTTGCCGAAACGACGACCGACCGCGAAGCCTACGAGGAAGCCCGCGCGAAAGCCCTGCGCATCGCGGGCGCAGAAACGCTGGACAGGATCATGGCCGAAAACGAAGTCGCTTTCCTCATCGCCCCCACGCGCGGCCCCGCCTGGACCAGCGACCTCGTCAACGGCGACAATTTCAACGGCAGTATCGGCTTCGGCACGCCTGCGGCAGTTGCCGGATACCCGCACCTCACCGTTCCCATGGGTGCCATCGAGGGCCTGCCCGTCGGGATCAGCTTCTTCGGCGGCAAGTGGCGCGATTTCGAGGTATTGCAACTGGGCGCGGCCTATGAGCGAGTGCGCAGCGCTGTTTTACCGGAACCGTCCTTTCGCCCGTGGGAACCGGCGGCCCTCTGACCGGATTAAGCAAGCGTGGAGTTCGACCCGCGCATCTTCCTGTTCGTCGTCTTCGGGCTCGGACTCATGCTGGCCGTCACGCTGGAGAAATGGCTCGCGCGTTTCTGGCTCTCGCTGCCGATCGTCTATGTAGCAGCGGGCTTTGCGCTCTATTCCCTGCCCCTCGACCTGCCCAACATCAATCCGACCTATGACGGCTTCGATGCGCTGGCGCTCGAATATGTTACCGAGTTCATCGTGATCGCTTCGCTGATGGCGGCGGGGATCGCGATCGACCGGCCGGTGAGCTGGAAGAACTGGAGTCAGATCTGGCCACTGCTCGTTTTCGCCATGCCGCTGACGATCGCCGCCGTTGCACTTTTGGGGTGGTGGATTGTCGGCCTTGCTCCTGCGAGCGCCTTGTTGCTTGGTGCAGCACTCGCTCCGACAGACCCTGTTCTTGCGCGAAGCGTGCAAGTTGGTCCGCCAGGCGAGAACAAGCGGCACGATGTCCGCTTTTCGCTGACAGTAGAGGCGGGGTTGAATGACGGTCTGGCCTTTCCGTTTACCTATCTGGCCATTGCCGCTGTCGGCATGACCTCGCTAGGAAACTGGACGCTCGAATGGGCTGCGCGCGACCTGGTCTGGCGGGTTGCCGCAGGAATAGCGGTCGGTTGGGCCGTGGGGCGTGCGGGCGCTTGGTATGTATTCGAGCGGGAAGCCGACGCTCCAATGGAAGAAATCGACGAGGCCAGCGAAAGCGCCGACCAGCCCAAGTATTCGACGAGCGAGGGGCTGGTCGTGCTTGGTACACTGCTCCTTGCCTACGGGCTGGCCGAACTCGCCGAGGGCTATGGATTTCTGGCCGTGTTCGCGGGTGCTGTCACGGCACGGCAACGGGAAAACCGAAGCCGCTACCACAAGCTCAGCCACCATTTCATCGATCAGATCGAACAGATCGTGCTCGTTCTCGTGCTGTTCGGTTTTGGCGCCATGCTGGCCAGCGGCGTCCTAGCGAGCCTGACGTGGGAGGGCGCGTTGCTCGGACTGGCGCTGATCTTTGTCATTCGACCGGTGGCGGGCTTCATCTCGGAATATCCATCGCGCCTGCCGATGTTGGGAACTCTCGCCGTGGCGTTTCTCGGCGTGCGGGGGATGGGTTCGATCTATTATCTCGCCTATGGCCAGAACCATGGCAATTTCTACAATTTCGACCAGCTTTGGGCGATCGCGAGCTTTACGATCCTCGTATCGATCGTAGTGCACGGTATTTTAGCGGGCCCCATGATACTCGCGGTCGAGAAGAAAGGCCGACATATTCATACAGGTGAGGAGGAAGGCCTGGAAAGTCACAGCCCACATGGCACCGTGGCGCCCCGAACAGAGAAACCCTGAAGAGCCATACGGAAGGGGCGGCAGGATCGCTCCCGCCGCCCCTTCGCAATTCTTCAAGCCAACCGAAGCTTACTTCTTGGCAGCGGCCTTCTTGGCGGGTGCCTTCTTCTTGGCTGCGGGCTTCTTATCGCCCTCGTCTTTCTTGGCAGCGGCCTTCTTCGCCGGAGCCTTCTTGGCCGGGGCCTTCTTTGCAGCCGGCTTCTTCTCGTCCTTCTTGTCGTCGGACTTCTTCGCAGCGGCCTTCTTGGCCGGAGCCTTCTTGGCAGCAGCCTTCTTCTTGGCCGGCTTCTTGGCGGCTTCCTCGCCCTCGTCTGCTTCGATCGCGGCTTCGAGTTCCTCGCGCGTCACTTCGCGGTCGGTAATCTCGGCCTTGTCGAAGAGGAAATCGACGACCTTGTCTTCATAAAGCGGCGCGCGCAGCTGGGCGGCGGCCATCGGTTCCTGCTGGATGTACTGCATGAAGCGTTCGCGATCTTCGGGGCGGTACTGCTGTGCCGCCTGCTGGATCAGCATGCTCATTTCCTGCGAGGTGACCTGGACGTTGTTCGCCTGGCCGATTTCCGAAAGCAGCAGGCCGAGGCGCACGCGGCGTTCGGCGATCGAACGATAGTCATCCTTTTCCGCTTCCATTTCCTTCAGCATCTCTTCCGGATTTTCCGAACGAGCGGCTTCCTGCTGGAGCTGGGTCCAGATCTGGTCGAATTCCGCATCGACCATGCCCTGCGGCACGGCGAAATCGTGACCGGCGGCCAGCTGGTCGAGCAGCGAGCGCTTCATCTGCGTGCGGGTAAGTCCGGCGGTTTCCTGCTCGAGCTGGCCTCGCAGGAGTTCCTTCAGCTTGTCGAGACCGTCGAGGCCGAAGTTCTTGGCGAACTCGTCGTCGATCTTGGTGTCGCCTTCGACCTTCACCTGCTTCACGGTGACGTCGAATTCGGCCTTCTTGCCGGCGAGATGCGTCGCCTGGTAATCTTCGGGGAAGGTCACTTCGATGGTCTTGGTGTCGCCGGTCTTCACGCCAACCAGCTGCTCTTCGAAACCGGGGATGAACATGCCCGAACCCAGCACCAGCGCGGCGTCGTCGGCCTTGCCGCCTTCGAACTCGGTGCCGTCGACGCGGCCCACGAAGTCGATGATCAGCTGGTCGCCATCGGCCGCCTTTTTGGTCTTGGCGGCTTCCTTGTAGCTCTTGTTGTTCTCGGCCAGCTTGCCGATCGCGTCCATGACCTCGTCATCCGACACGGGAACGGTCAGGCGCTCGATCGCGATATCGTCGGTCGACGGCGTCTCGATTTCGGGCAGCACTTCCAGTTCGATGGTGAGTTCGGCGTCCTTGCCCGCCTCATAGCCTTCGCCCAGCTCGACCTTCGGCTGCATCGCCGGCTTGAGTTTGTTCTCTTCCATGGTCTTGTCGACCGATTCGCGAATCATCTCGTTCACGGCTTCGGCGTGGAGCTGTTCGCCATGCATCTTGCGCACGAGGTTCGCGGGCACCTTGCCGGGGCGGAAGCCGGGCATCTTCACCTGCGGGGCGATCTTCTTGATCTGCGAATCGATGCGGGCATCGATTTCCTTTGCCGGAATGGTGATCGCGTAGGCGCGCTGGAGGCCGTCGTTGGCGGTTTCTTTGATCTGCATGGGTTGGGACTCGTAAGGTTTCTGTCTGTCTGTGCGAATGGCCTGCGACAGGAGCGGAAATGGTGCGGGCGAAGGGACTCGAACCCCCACATCTTTCGATACTGGTACCTAAAACCAGCGCGTCTACCAATTCCGCCACGCCCGCAAACCGCAAAAGCATGGGCTGCGCCGACGGTTGCCCGCCGCGCATATAGGCGCGTGCCTCTAGAAGGATGCGACCAAAAGGGCAAGCGCGGCGACCGCTCAAGGAACAGCCTTTCACGGTGAGGCGTTGATAAGGCGAAAGGATCGCAATCATGAGCGACTACGAAACTCCGAAAGTCCCGCCTGCAACGCCTCCCGCCATCGACCCCGATGTCGATCCCAAGACTGCGGCCGAAATGGAGGCCGACGGCGAGACCGAAGGCGATGTCCTCGCCGATAAGACCAAGCCCCACGAGATCGACACCGAGGCTGAAAAAGCCATGCGCCCAGCGATGGATGGCGGGCGCGGCGGCGAAGGCGAACAGGCGCTCGATGCAGCAACCATGCTGCCGCCCGACTAATCGCAGCACGAAGGAGACACGAGATGGCGACCCAGCCCACCCCCGACATCCAACCCACCCCCGATATCCAGCCCGGTGCTCCCCAGGAGATGCCGCCCGGCGGTCCGCCGAACGAGGCGCCGATGCAGGAGCCTCCCGGCTTCGAACCCTTGCAGCCCGATTACGACGACCCCTCCCCCGCCCCGAACGAGACGCCGCCGCTCCCGGATTGAGGGCGGCCCGAATGCGCTTGCCGGAAACCGCGCCGCGCAGTAGAGGCGCGCGCCATGACTGACGACACCAAAGCCGAAGAAACCAAGCCCCAGACGCCCCCGATGCAGCTTTCGGTCAATCCGAAAAGCCAGCATTTCGACGTGGACGTCCTCCAGCGCGGCGTGGGCATCAAGTTCAAGGACCGCGTGCGCACCGATATCGAGGAATACAACATCCCCGAAGGTTGGGTGCGCGTGCAGGCCGGCAAGACTGTCGACCGCAACGGCAACCCGCTGACGCTGAAGCTCAACGGCCCTGTGGAAGCCTGGTTCGAAGACCTCGGCGACAATCCGCCGGTCGCCAAGGCCGGCTGATCGCGCCTTTCCTACATCGGGGCATCGATGGCAGGACCTCGGGAATGACCCAGTCCTGCTGCCGGAACCTGCAAAAAACCGCCGCCTGCGCACCCGTTTCGCGCGGCGGCGTTTTTCTTTCCAGGACCGTGTTCCATCCGTTCCATGCTGTTGGATCGGTGTTCCGGCCTTGCCAAAGCCCAAACCATCGCCCACCTCGCCGAGCAGCATCATGACCCAAGTCGAGAAACCCACCGTCATCATCATCGGCCGGCCCAACGTCGGCAAGTCGACGCTGTTCAACCGGCTGATCGGCAAGAAGCTCGCGCTGGTCGACGACCAGCCGGGCGTGACGCGTGACCGCCGCATGGGCGATGCCGAGATTGCAGGGCTCGAGTTCACCGTGGTCGATACGGCGGGTTGGGAAGACGATGATCCCGAAAGCTTGCCGGGCCGGATGCGCAAGCAGACCGAAGTCAGCCTCGAAGGCGCCGATGCGGCGCTGTTCGTGGTCGATGCGCGCGCCGGGATCACTCCGCTCGACGAGGAGATCGCCCGCTGGCTTCGCAGCCAAGACGTGCCCGTCGTGCTTGCCTGCAACAAGGCGGAAGGCAGAGCGGCCGAGCCCGGTATCCTCGAAAGTTACAGCCTTGGCCTTGGCGAACCCATGGGCATCTCCGCCGAACACGGCGAGGGCATCGCGGACCTGTTTGCTGGGCTGTGGCCGATCATCGGCGCGAAATCGGAAGCCGCCGAAGCGGCAGCGCAGGCCGAAGCGGAACGGGACGAGGAAGACCTCTCCGGTCCTCTCAAGCTTGCCATCGTCGGACGGCCCAACGCGGGCAAGTCGACGCTGATCAACCGCCTGCTAGGCGAAGATCGCCTGCTGACTGGCCCCGAAGCGGGCATCACGCGCGATTCCATCGCAGTCGACTGGGATTGGTTCGATCCCAAGGCGAACGAGCAACGCGAAATCCGCCTCATCGACACCGCCGGTATGCGCAAGCGCGCCAAGGTCACCGAGAAGCTGGAGAAGCTGTCGGTCGCCGATGCCAAGCGCGCGATCGACTTTGCCGAAGTCGTGGTGCTGTTGCTCGATGCGACCAAGGGCCTCGAACACCAGGACCTCAAGATCGCCAGTCAGGCGCTCGAGGAAGGCCGCGCGCTGATGGTCGCGATCAACAAGTGGGACATTGCCGAGAACGCCTCTTACCTCTTCAACGGCATCCGCGAGGCGCTGAACGAGGGCCTTTCGCAGGTCCGCGGCGTGCCGCTGTTCGCGGTTTCGGCCAAGACCGGGAAGGGCCTCGACACCATGCTGTCGGCCGCCTTCGAGCTGCGCGAGGCGTGGAGCCGCCGTGTGCCGACCGCCGCGCTCAACCGCTGGTTCGACGATGCGCTGGAGGCCAACCCGCCGCCCGCACCGGGTGGCCGCCGCATCAAGCTGCGCTACATCACACAGGCCAGTGTACGCCCGCCGCGCTTCGTGGTCTTCGGCACGCGTCTCGACGACCTGCCCAAGAGCTACGAGCGGTATCTCGTGAACGGCATCCGCGCCAAGCTGGGTTTCGATGCCGTGCCGGTGCGGGTGGTCCTGAAGAGTCCCAAGAATCCTTACGATTCGAACCGCGGAGGGGGCGGCAAGTTCTCGGGCGGAGAGGGCCGTGACTGACGCCTTGCTGCTTATCCCCGGGATCGAGCTGCTCGAGCGGACGAGCTCCTCGATCAGGGTCCAGAACGTGGTGCAGCTGTCGATGGCTCCGGCTTTCCTGCTCGCCGGGATTGGCGCGGTCATGAACGTCATGACCAACCGCCTGATCTGGGTCGCCAACAAGATCGAGAAGATCCTCAAGGCCAGCGATGGTGACGAAGGCAACGAACTGCTGGTCGAACTCCCGGCGCTGGAGCGGCGGCGCGTCCTCGCCCAGCGCGCGGTGATGCTGAGCACGGCCTCCGCGTTCACGATCAGCATCGTCATCATGCTGCTGTTCGTCAGCGCGTTCGTGAAAGCGCCGCTGGGCACTTTCGTGGCTCTCACATGGCTCATCACGATGGGCCTGCTGATGGCCGGTCTTGCCGCTTTCCTACTCGAAACGAGAGTGGCAGCACGGCGCAATCGCGAGCGGATGGAAGAGCGGACCTTCGGCCCCTGAACCTGTCCGACTCGGCGCTGGCGGTTTTCGACCGGGGACGACCCCATGATCGTCGAAGCGCTGGACGTGCACACCGCCCTGGCCATCGCGGATATCAACCTGCGCAAGGGCAGCGCTGAACTATGGGATGGCGAACGCCGGTTGGGACGCCTCATCAAGCATGGCGGCGGTCACGCGACTTTCTGGGAACTCGGCCTGAACTAACCGTCTTCGCCTTCGCCAGCCGCTTTGGAATTGAGCTGGACGTAATTCTGCAGCCCCATGCGCGCGATCATGTCGAATTGGGTCTCGAGGAAATCGACATGCTCTTCCTCGCTCGAAAGGATGTCCTCGAATATCTGCCCGGAGGTGAAATCGCGTACCGACTGGCAATGCTCGGCAGCCTCCTTCAACAGCGGGATCGCCTCCATCTCAATCGCAAGATCGGCCTTGAGGATTTCCTCGACCGTCTCGCCGACCTTGAGCTTGTGGATCGCCTGGAAGTTGGGAAGCCCGCCGAGAAAGAGGATGCGTTCGGCCAGCATATCGGCGTGCTTCATCTCGTCGATCGACTCGTGCCGCTCGTATTCGGCAAGCTTGGTTACGCCCCAATCGGCGAGCACGCGGTAGTGCAGCCAGTACTGGTTGATCGCGGTCAGCTCGTTTGTGAGCGCCTTGTTGAGGAATTCGATGACTTTGGGATCGCCCTTCATGGCGTCGCTCTCCGCTCCAGTTCGAGTCGCACGCTTATGCGCCTCGCACGGAGGGCCAGCAAGGGCACAAGACCGAAAAACGGCGGAATTCCGCCAGTTGCGACCGATTGTCAGTAGCGAGTATTACGCGGTGACGGTGGCCGGTTCGAACGAGAGTTCGCGTTCCTCAAGCAGGATCGCGTCGGCATCGTCGAGGCAGGTACCGCAGGCAGGGCGCTTGCCTAGCGCGGCGTAGCAGGCCTCGGCATCGCCCGGACACCGGCGCGCTACATTGCGTAGCTCGTTTTCCCGGATAGCGTTGCAGATGCAGACGTACATAACTTGGCGACTTCCTTTGCGATTGATTCGCAAAAGCAGATGTAATGCGACTTATTCGCAATAGCAAGTCTTCAACGCCGCAGAGCGAAGACCCGGCCGTAGGTCAGGCAGCGCCACAGCCACTCCAGCGGGCCATAGCGGAACCGCTCAAGCCAGGGCTTCGACCAGGCGAGCATCACGAGCCACGCCGCCAGCACCACGAGATAGAGCTCGCTACGGCCGAGAACGCCGAACAGGTCCAGCCCCCAATTCCCGAAGACCACCAGCATGACCAACGAGGTCCCGAGGTAGTTCGTGAACGCCGCCCTTCCCGTCGCCGAAACGCGTTCGGCCAGCCAGCCACCTGCGCGCGACGCATACGCGGCGAGCAGCGCGACGAGTCCCAACGTCATGAAGAGGCGCGGGAAATGGGACCACCCGAGAAAAGCAGCCAGCACGCCGTAGTAGGTGAAGCCGCCCTGCATGGTCGCCATGGCGATCCAGGCTGTCAGCCCGCCCCCGACGACAAGCCCCGCCCAGCCCCAGAGCCGCTGCCTGCGCTGGTCCAGTCTGCCGCTGAATATCCCGAAGCGATAGAGCGCCATCCCGATCAGCATCAGCGGCAGGGTCTCGAAGGCGAAGAGCCAGATGTTCACGAGGGGGTCGAAGCCGTGCTTGTCGAGCGTGTGCTCCACCAGTTCCGCATAGCTCCCGTCCTGTCGGATTGCGGTTTCGCGCCGACCGTCGGCAAGGTCGGTTTCCGCCGCCTTGACGAACTCGGAGCGCACCTGGCTGAGCGCCGCGCTGTCCGGCTCCGGCCCGTCGACCGTCATCTGCATGAATATCATGCTGACCCCATAGAAAATGCCACCGCAAAGATAGCCCAGAAGCCCGAGAACGAGCTGGGTCTTGGCTTTCATCCCGATGAAGAACGACACGGCGATCAGGCCACTGACCGCGTAGGCAAACAGGATGTCCCCGCGCCATATCAGGTAGAAATGCAGGAGGCCGAATAGCCCCAGCCAGAGGAGGCGACGAACCTGCAGCCAGCGCGAGGCGCCCTTGGCCCAAGCTTTTCCCATGAAGAGATAGAGGCCTGCGCCAAAGAGGACTGTGAAGAGCCCGCGCATCTTCCCGTCGATCAGCAACAGCTGCGCAGCCCACATCCAGTCCTCGGCAGCGGAATGCCCTGTAGTGAACGCCTCGGGATACATATAGGCCGTGAAGGGCTGGCCCATCGATACGATGTTCGCCGCAAGTATCCCCATCACCGCGATCCCGCGAATGAAGTCGAGACTGGCGATTCGTCCCCCTTCCACCGCTATCGGTTGCGGACGGTCGGGTGTTGCGGATGCGTTTTCGCTGCTCGTCATCTTCTCTTTACCCCTCGTGCCTAGAACGGCCCCTCGCAGCCCTAGCGGGGAAACGGGCGAGACCCACAGCCCCGCGGCTCGCACTTGCACAGGTTTCGTTATGCAGGGTGAGGGTCACAAGGGGCGCTTCTGCAAGTGGCAGCAAGCGCTTCCGGGCAAATGTTGAACGATATTAACCCTAAATTAGGGGTAGTCTGCGATCCCCCTAATTCGAGACCGCCGCACACAAGCGGCAAAACGGATTGATACAGGCGCTACAGGGGGACCTAGCCTTGCGTGTACTGGCTTTGGCATCACAGAAGGGCGGATCGGGTAAGACCACGCTCTCGGGACATCTGGCCGTTCAGGCCCAGCGAGCGGGCGCAGGCCCGGTCGTCCTGATCGACATCGACCCGCAGGGGTCGCTCGCCGACTGGTGGAACGAGCGCGAGGCCGAGCTGCCCGCATTCGCGCAGACCACGGTTGCGCGACTCGCAGCCGACCTTGCGATCCTGCGCCAGCAGGGCTTCAAGCTCGCGGTCATCGATACGCCGCCCGCGATCACCATGGCGATCCAGTCGGTGATCTCGGTGGCCGAGCTTATCGTCGTCCCGACTCGCCCCAGCCCGCACGATCTTCGTGCCGTGGGCGCCACGGTCGACCTGTGTGAACGCGCCGGCAAGCCGCTGATCTTCGTGGTCAACGCGGCAACGCCCAAGGCCAAGATCACCTCGGAAGCCGCCGTAGCGCTATCGCAGCACGGCACGGTTGCCCCGATCACCCTTCACCACCGCACCGACTTCGCCGCCTCGATGATCGATGGCCGCACGGTGATGGAAGTGGATCCGGAAAGCCGTTCCTCGGCCGAGATCACCGCGCTGTGGAAGTATATTTCCGATCGGCTGGAAAAGCAGTTCCGCCGGACCGTGTTCGCCGCGCCCGGCCAGCAGGCCGCAGCCGTGCAGCAGCCCGGTCATCATCGTCCCGCCGGTGGCTTCGGCCGTCGGGTCGCCCAGTAAGAGCAACGTAAGGAAAGGCGGAGGCCAGCCGGATGTCAGACGCCAATTTCGCTTCCCTGTCTTCGACCCTGCTTGCACGCAAGGGCGGCGCCAAGCCTGCCATGCGTCCTCAGTCGGCAGTGCTGGGACCGGTCGACGGCGTAGCCGCGGCCGCGAACCTGGAAGACCTGGGCTGGAACGACATGGGTGAAGATTCGCCCGATGCGATGCCCGCTGCCGCAGCGCCTGCTGCGAATCACGCATCCGCATCGCTCGCCGAATCGAGCCTGATTAAGAAGCCCGCCCTTCCCCCGCTGGAAGAGCGCGAGGACTACGACGCCTCGGAACTGGAAGTCGGACAGGAGATCGAAGAGCCCCGCGTGGTTCCGATCACCCCGCTCCAGAAGAAGGACCCGTCTTCGGGCCGAAACCAAGTGCGCGAATCGCTCGATCGCATCGCCAGCCAGCTCGACGACAAGACCTCGGTCGAAGCCGACAACGAGGACAACGAGGAATTCGAGGAAGAGATCGAGGAGGCCGCACCGGTCGCCAAGGTCGTCCTTCCCAAAGCCATCAAGCCCGCCCCGGCCCGCTCGAAGGCGGCAGCCAAGGGCAAGCGCGCAGCCTTCACGCTGCGTCTCGATCCGGAGCGTCACCTGATGCTGCGCCTGGCCTGCACCGTTCGCGGCAGCAGCGCACAGCAGCTTGTGACCGACGCTCTTGACGGCCTTTTGGCCGAGATGCCGGAAATCGCCATGCTCGCTGCCCAGGTGCAGCGCGGCCCGAATTAAACTTGAAGGACGTGGGATCGCCTTTTGAGGGGTAATAGAATGAAAAAGAGCAACTCCACTTTCATCAAGCTCGCCGTCACCACGGCGCTTGCATCGACGGCCCTCGCCGGTTGCTCCGGCAAGGTTGCGCCCACGGCCGCCCATTCGGCCGGCAAGGCAGAGGTCGCCCTCCAGAAGGGCAAGGCCGACAAGGCCTTGACGCACGCCGAAGCCGCCGTGCTGGCCTCGCCGCGCGATGCCTATTCCCGCACCCTGCTCGGCAACGCCTATCTCGAAGCGGGCCGCTTCGCTTCGGCAGCGCAGAGCTTCGAAGACGCCATCGCGCTCGGCGACACCTCGCCGCGCACCGTGATCAGCCTCTCGCTCGCGCAGACCGGCATGGGCGACCGTCCCGCCGCGATCTACACGCTCGAGCGTCACGAAGCCGCGATCGATCCGTCGGACTTCGGCCTTGCCATTGCGCTGGCCGGCCAGCCGCAGCGCGGCGTCCACATCCTTTCGAACACGCTTCGCGCTGGCAACAACACGGCCAAGGTTCGCCAGAACCTCGCCTATGCCTATGCGATGAGCGGCCAGTGGCGCGAAGCGCGCCTGATGGTTTCCGAAGACGTTCCGGCCGACAAGGTTGGCGAGCGCATGGCCGAGTGGGGCGCCACCGCGCATCCCGAACTCTATCGCCAGCGCGTGGCCGGTCTGCTGAAGGTCGACATCGTCGAAGACCAGGGCCAGCCCGCCATGCTCGCGCTTTCGAACAACCCGAGCGTCGAGATGCTCGCTTCGGAGAATACCGAGGCTGAACAGCCGGCCACCGAACCGGTGATCGAGCTTGCCGTTGCCGACGAAGCACCCGCCGAAGCGCCGACCGCTCCGCCGCAGCGCATCGTGTTCGACGATCCCTTCTTCAGCGAGCGCAAGGCCGAAGCCGAAGACGAGGCGCCGCGCGCCGTGATCGTCGCCGCGCTTCCGGAAGAGACCGCTCCGGCCGCCAAGCCCGCTCCGCGTGTTGCCAAGGCCGAAGCTCCGGCCCCTGCACCGCGCAAGGCTGCGGCAGCTGCCCCGGCGCTCAACCTCGCGGACGGCGACTACAACATCCAGCTTGGCTCCTACTTCTCGATGGAAGACGCCGAACTGGGTTGGACCAAGTTCCAGCAGATGTATCCCGAACTCGCCGGTGCGGAGCGCGTCATCAGCCGCGCCCGCGTCAACGGCAAGCTCTACTTCCGCGTGGCCGCCGTTGGCTATGCCAAGAACAGCGCCCGGGCCCTGTGCTCGAGCGTCAAGGGCAAGGGCGGTGGCTGCATCGCCTACGCGCAGGCCAACCCGCTTCCGGGTGCCCTGCTCGACAACGGAACCGTACGGGTCGCAGCGCGCTAAAAACCACACGCGCACATAAAAGTTACCACCGAGCCTCGGCCTCTTCCGGATCCGTCCGGAAGGGGCCTTTTCTTTTGTTTGAAAGCCCTAGATCTCGACCGCGACCCCGCCCTTCCACAGGGCGGTAACGCGGCCTTGCGTCGGCTGCCCGTCGAAGGGCGTATTGCCGGCGGTGGCGGCCATCTTGCTGCTCTGGATTACCCAGGGCTTCTCCGGATCGACCAACACGACATCGGCCTCATGACCCTCGGCGAGGCTACCCGCCTCGACACCCAGGAGGCGCGCCGGATTGGTCGACACCAGCTCGAAGGCGCGCGTAATCTCTATCATCTCGTCCCGCACCAGCGAGAGCACCATGGCAAGCAGCGTTTCGGCCCCGGCCATGCCCGGTTCGGCATCGCTGAAGGGAAGCCGCTTGTCTTCCGGCCCGCGCGGATCGTGCCCGCTGGAGACCAGATCGATCGTGCCATCGGCGATCGCCTCGCGCACAGCGTGGCGGTCGTCCTCGCTGCGCAGCGGCGGCGAAAGGCGGGCAAAAGTGCGGAATTCCGCCGTTGCGAGATCGGAAAGCATGAAATGCGCGGGCGTCACACCGGCGGTCACCCGCTGGCCCGAGGCCTTGGCGCGGCGCACTAGGTCCAGTCCTGCGCGCGTCGTCACCTGGCGGAAGTGCAGCCGCGCGCCCGCCATGTCGGCCAGCGCAAGGTCGCGCGCGATGGCAATGGCCTCGGCCTCTACCGGCGCGCTCGGCAATCCGCGTCGGGTAGCGTATTCGCCTGCCGTGGCCACGGCTTCGCCCACCAAAGCCGCATCCTCGGCGTGCGCGATCACGGGCATGTCGAGCATGGCCGCGTATTGCAGCAGACGCAGCATCACGCCGCTGTCGCCGATCCACTGGCGGCCCGTTGCCACGCCGCGCGCACCGGCTTCACGCATCAGGGCGATTTCCGCGATCTCACGACCTTCGAGGCCGCGCGTCGCGGCGGCGAGCGGGTGTACCCAGAAATCGGGTTTGCCGCTCTTAGAAATGTAGGAAACCCGGCTCGGTAGGTCGAGCGGTGGCGACTGATCGGGCATGAGCGCGGCGCGCGTGATGCCGCCGAAATGAAACGCCGGCTTGTCGATCGCGAAAACGCCGACATCGACGAGGCCCGGTGCGACCAGCTTGCCGCGGGCATCGATGCTGTTGCCTCCATCGGCATTGAAATCACCCAACGCGGTGATCCGGCCACCTTCCATGCGCAGTGCGCCTTCGAGCAAGCCATCGGGAGTGACCAGAGTCGCGTTGCAAATCGTGACGGGTGCGGTCTTCTTCATGCCGCCTCTTCCCATCCGTCGACCCCGCGGGCGCGGCGGGTCAGCACATCCAGGCAGGCCATGCGGATGGCCACACCCATTTCCACCTGCCGCGTGATGATCGAGCGGTCGATCATATCAGCCACCTCGCTGTCGATCTCCACTCCGCGGTTCATCGGCCCCGGGTGCATGACCAGCGTATCCTTCTTGGCCTTTTCCAGCCGCGCCTTCGTCAGCCCGTAAAGGTGATGGTATTCGCGTGCCGAGGGGATGAACTGGCCGCTCATCCGCTCGGTCTGGAGGCGCAGCATCATGACGACATCGGCGCCGTCCAGCGCCGCGTCGAAATCGTGGAACACCTCGGCGCCCATCGCCTCGATCCCCACCGGCATCAGCGCGGGCGGTGCGCAGAGGCGCACGCTCGCGCCCAACGCCTGCAGGCAGAGAAGGTTGGAGCGGGCGACGCGGCTGTGGAGGATGTCACCGCAGATCACGATGTTGAGGCCGGTGAAGTCCTCCGCGCTTTCGCCGCGCTCGCGCAGGGCGTTGCGCAAGGCCAGCGCATCGAGAAGCCCTTGCGTCGGGTGCTCGTGTTGCCCGTCACCTGCGTTGAGCACGGGGCAGTCGACCTTGTCGGCGATCAGCCCCGTCGCCCCGCTCGACCAATGGCGGATGACAATGGCGTCGGCGCGCATGGCGTTCAGCGTGATCGCAGTATCGATCAGCGTCTCGCCCTTCTTCACGCTCGACTGCGCGGCGTGCATGTTGACCACATCCGCGCCCAGCCGCTTGCCGGCGATCTCGAAACTCAGAAGCGTACGGGTCGAATTTTCGAAGAAGGCGTTGATGATCGTAAGCCCGGCCAGCGCGTCGACATGCTTGGCGCTCTGCCGGTTTAAGGCCACCCACTGTTCTGCCTCATCCAAGAGGAAGAGGATCTCGTGACGTTCCAGCTGGCCGATGCCGAGGAGGTCGCGATGCGGGAATGCGAGGCCACCCGCAGGATAACGGGCCGCATGGGGCGAGGTGTCCGAAGGTGTCATTAAAGCCATGCCCTTAGTCGAGGCCTATCGCCCCCTCAAGCATATTCCTGTGGCGCAAGGCTGCGCCCTTCCCTAGGCTTGCGCCAAGAGTAATACTGGGGACGTAATTTCATGCATTTTGCAGGCAAGGTCTGGCGCTTGCTGGTCGGCATCAAGGACGGGCTCGTCCTTCTTTTCATGCTGCTGTTCTTCGCGGCTCTTTTCGCTATTCTCACCGCACGGCCCAGCCCCGCGCAGGTGCGCGAAGGGGCGCTGCTGCTCGAACTCGACGGCGTGATCGTCGAGGAGCGCACACCGATCGATCCTTTCGCCGCCCTGCTTTCGGGTAGCGCGCCGGTGGGCGAATACCAGGCCCGCGACCTCGTGCGCGCCATCAATGCGGCCGCAAGCGACGAGCGGATCACCGCCGTCGTCCTCGATCTCGATCGTTTCATGGGCGCCGGCCAGGTCCATCTTGCCGAAGTGGGCGCGGCGCTCGACCGCGTACGCGCCGCCGACAAGCCCGTTCTCGCCTACGCCACCGCCTACGCCGATGACGGCGTCTTCCTTGCCGCCCACGCCAGCGAGGTCTGGGTGAACCCCCAGGGCGGTGCCTTCGTCGCCGGGCCGGGAGGCAATCGCCTCTATTACGCCGGCCTGCTCGACAAGCTGAAAGTGAACGCCCGCGTCTACAAGGTCGGCACCTACAAGAGCGCGGTCGAACCTTACACGGAAAGCAGCATGTCCGAACCGGCGCGCGAAAACGCGCAGGCGCTTTACGGCGCGCTGTGGGAGGAATGGCAGGCCAATGTGAAGAAGGCCCGCCCCGCTGCCGACCTCAAACTGGTCAGCGGCGATCCGGCGGCCTGGGTCGAAGCGGCCAAGGGCGACCTTGCCACCGCCGCGCTCAACGCCAGGCTGGTCGACAAGCTGGGCTCGCGCACAGAGTTCAACGAACGCGTGGTCGAACTGGTGGGTGAAGACGAGTGGAGCGAGCTTCCCGGAGCCTATCCCTCGACCCAGCTCGCCGCGTGGCTTGAAGATAATCCCTGGCCCCGCGAAGGACGCGAAATCGGCGTCGTCACCATTGCGGGCGAAATTGTCGATGGCGAGGCCGGCCCCGGTACGGCGGGCGGCACGCGTATTGCCACGCTGCTCGACGAGGCACTTGACCAGGACTTTGCAGGTCTGGTCGTACGCGTCGATTCCCCGGGCGGTTCGGCTCTCGCGAGCGAGGAAATCCGCAACGCCATCCTGCGCCACAAGGCGAAAGATATCCCGGTGGCCGTCTCCATGGCCAATGTCGCGGCAAGCGGCGGCTACTGGGTCGCGACGCCGGCCGACCGCATCTTTGCCGAGCCCGAAACCATCACCGGCTCGATCGGCATTTTCGCGCTCATCCCCACTTTCGAAGACGCGGCAGCCAGCATCGGCGTCAACAGCGACGGCGTGCAGACCGGCCCGCTGTCGGGCCAGCCCGATCCGATCGCCGGCTTCACGCCCGAGGTCGATCGCATCCTGCAGGCCTCGATCGAGGACGGCTACACCGACTTCCTGACGCGTGTCGCCAACGCGCGCCAGATGACGCTCGAACAGGTCGACCGCGTCGGCCAGGGCCGCGTCTGGGACGGCGGCACGGCGCGGCAGATCCGCCTTGTCGACGAATATGGCGGCATGGCCGACGCGCTCGAATGGGTCGCCGCGCAGGCCCAACTTGGCGATGAGAAATGGTCGGCCGTCTATCTCGGCGACGATCGCAGCACGACGGATACCATCCTGCGCCAGTGGCTGATCGGGGAAGAAGAAGCCGGTGGGCGCGACGTGTTCGCCCTGATCGCCGCAGATCAACGCGCGAAAGCCGGGATGGTCCTGGCCGACACCCAGCGTCTCCTCGGCACGAGCGGAGCGCAGGCCTATTGCCTCGTCTGTCCTTCGCCCGCCCGCGCCAGGGTTCAGGGGCAGCGCAGCTTCGACGGCTTTGTGGCCAAACTGGCTTCGCTTTTCTCCGATTGAGCCGCTTGCCATTAGGCGATTCGCCGCGTAATGGCGCGCCCCTGCCTGGCAATCATTGCCACAAAAGGGCGGGCGCGTAGCTCAGTGGTAGAGCACACCCTTCACACGGGTGGGGTCGCAAGTTCAATCCTTGCCGCGCCCACCATCTTTTCAATGACTTAGAAGAGATGGCCCGCGTTTCCATGAAAAAAACATGAAAAACATAGGTGGACTTCCGCGAACATCGGCAGTGGTCCGCGCTCGCTGAGAGTTCGGTCTTCGGCATGGGCGACATGCCAGATTTTCATCACTGAACCAGAAGGTTACCGCTTTTTCACGATTGATTGGCATGCAATGCCGACAAGAACCGAGAGAAAGCATGTCAATCCATCAACCGATCCCTCCGACCAAAGCCATCGAGCTTGTGGAATTCAGAAACCTCGATGGAGCTGATTGTCTTCTTGCCGATTTTGCTGCTGCCGGTCTGATTAAAACATATGCGCTTAAGCGGGAAGTAAGACCCGTTGGAGGTCCGACAGAAATGGTGCGCGATGCCCAAATTCCGCCCGAGGATTGGGAAAGGATTATCGCATGCAAGAAGGTCAGCGTCGCATTGAAAGGTGGAACTGTCCGGCTTGAAGGATCGACTCTCCACGGCGGAACACCTTCGGTGCGAATTACCGGCATCAGCTTTTCCGAAACCTCGCTCGTCAAGGTTCTCGATCGTTACTGCGTCACCACGCCTACTAACCTTGCGAAGCGAACCCCCACTCCGAATTTGGACACGACGCTAAACGAACCCTTTCCGCCCTCCAAAAGTTGCAAGCCAACAAACGAGGATGTCCAGCCGATAAAGCCAGGAGCGCTGACTGTTTCTGTCGCGCAAGCCATGCAAGCGACTGGATTGGGACGAACCACAATCGATAAGCTTATGCGGAACGGCACGCTCCACAGAACGAAAGCCGGCAGGCGCACACTGATTACCGTCGAGAGCATCGAACGATATGTCGGCGTGAAGGTGAGACAATAGAACACACTCGCTGATGTCGCATGATCCTTCCCTCGCAGTCGTTTAACGGCGGCTGCTTTGCGCCCCAATCCAAGACGTAGCCACCCGAGATTTTAGCTCCCAAGAGCGGACATTCGCATAGGTCGATGAACGCGGGTGGCCGCGCGGAGAAGGGGGTTGCTAAGATACGATTGTGATTTCTCGTTAAAGAGTTTCGAATTCTTTCTTGGCCACCCAACAGCGAAGAGTGCGGTGGATCCGCTTGTAGCCCGAGCGAATTTCGATGGCTTCTACGCTTCGACCGCGCGCGCCTAAACCGTTTGATTAGGGAGACGATCAAGTGTCAGCGTTCCAGCAGTGTTTATTGAGCGTCGCCATTGTCGCGCTGTCCAGAATGTTCCCTCAAGCTGATCCTTCTCATTATCGTAGAACAAGCAGGCTGCTGCATCGAAACTGGGATCATCCGCTTGGTTATCGGTGTCGTTTTGCTGGCTAAAGAAATAGCAGAGCGAGGGCCGTTCAGTTTCCGAACGCATGCGCGGCATGACGATATAACTTGTCGAGTTTTTAATCGGTGTATCAGCGCGCGGATTGGTCACTTTGATCTTGATGGACCACCACGATTGTTCAATCTCGGCGACCAGTGAGACAGGCAACAACTCGGCAAGCTCGTCCGCTTCGCAAATTCGAGGGTCGAAACTACGTCGCCGATCGGAGGCCGCATCAAGCAACTGCATCTGACGCGACCAATTGCTGCGAAGCGTCATAGCCCACTTGCCGTTGAGGTCCGGGAACACGTGGTGCCCGAGATCGGGCAACCAGCCAACCTTTTTACTCACCGCCCAAACCCATCGCCAGATCGGGTTCCATGTAAGGGCAACACAGATTGCCCAAACGATGCTTGGTATTGCCAGCCTTCGAACTTCGATATCGAATGCAGACGTAGCGAATTCTATCGCCAGGAAAACGCCCACGGCCAAGAGTGCCGCAGCGTAGATCAGCGCTTTTACCGGGAAAATTCTGTACATTGTTTGTTCGCCTCTTGATTTCGCTGTAACCTGCCGCATCTCTGTAGGAAAGGCCCGATTGATTTAGGAGTGCCGCCATGACTTTAGCTAACGCGCATGCCCTATTTGTCGGGCTTCAAAAGAACCCGAGCTATCTTGCAAGCCTCGAGATCGAAGATAACGAGCGGCAGCGCCTCTTAAATGCCCGTCAAACCATCCGCACGGCCCTTCGCAATGCAACGCATCGCCTCGAAACAGACAAAAGCTTTTGGCGGCGTGGTTATCTGATCGAGACTGCCAATCGCATCCAGGACGATGTGAAGGTCAAGTTCATGACGCAAGGCAGCTTCGCGTATAAGACGCTGAATGCTCCAGCGCAGCCGGCTTTGCAGGAGATCGATCTTGACGATGGCATGTACGTTCCGGTCCGGTTTCTGAGCGACAATCATCCCGCGCTAGCGGCTGGCGCACTGTTTACCTTCGTTGAAGAAGTACTTCGCCCGGTTTGCCGGGCTAACGGCTGGTCGCTCGACTCCAGCAAGAGCACGTGCGTGCGAATCAGGCTCTGGCGAGGCGCGCATATCGACATCCCGATTTATTCCGTTCCAGAGGAGCGCTTCAGAATCATGAAGGCAGCCATTGAGGAAGCCGCCTTCAGCGCGCGCAACCTAACATTTGACAGCGTTCCTGCGATTCCGAGCGACCGCGTGATGCTGGCCCAGCGCAGCGGAGAATGGGTTCAATCGGATCCCAAACAGCTTCATGACTGGGTTGAAAACCGAGTTGATCGCCACGGCCCTTCATTCCGTCGAATGAGCCGCTTCTTTAAGGGCTGGCGCAATCATGTCTGGGCCGACAGCCCGCTATCCTCAATCTGCCTCATGTGTGCGATCGATGCGGCTCTACTCGAACTCGGTCAGAGCGCAGAAAACCGCGATGATAAGACTATACTCGATGTCGCGCGACTGCTTCCGCCGATTTTTTCAGGCGAGATCAAAAACCCGGTGGTTAAGGCGAGCTGTTTGAACAGCTGGAGCGAGGAAGAGCGCGGAGATGTTCTGGCGGAAACGCGAGCCCTTGCTGCGACAATGGAGGCTGCGCTCGAGCGTACTGGCGACGCCGACCGGGTTATCGAGCATCTGCGCGATGCATTCGGACGACGCATTCCCTACAGGCCAGATATCATTGCGATTGAGAGCGACACGGCTGCAGCTGTACGTGCCGCTCCTGCGGCGACCGTGGCCACACCGCACATTACTAGTTCCGATTCCGGATGAGGTCGCAAGCCGATCGGTGGCGCGCAATTGCAGCTACGCTTGCGAATAAAGGCTTCACCGAACAGCAAGGGGTATCGCCAGAGTTTCGCGGATCGATAAACGTCCATGGCCGTGCGGTCGATATTGAACTGGTTGTTCCAGATTCAAAGTTTGTGAAGCTACCCATTGTTCGGCTTGTCGATCGCAAGCAACTCCCCACTGGCGCATTTGGACATATAAGCCGTGACGACATCGAAGGCACTGTGGTTTGCTTTGCCCCCGCAACAGGCCTGCCACTCGACTTTCACAATCCAGGCGGATCCGTTTTGCGCGTGCTCAGACAGGCCGAGCTTTCGCTGGAGAAGAGTTTTGCCGGGAAAGGCGGCGCCGAAGTTGCGGCCGAGTACCAAGAGTATTGGATAACGAAGGAGCCGCAGTTCCGAGTTCTCGTAAGCCGGGATGGTACTGCTGGGCGACAAGCCGGTTTGCAATACGCGGTCTTCAAACCTGAAACGGGAAGTCCGTTTTTCGCGATCGCTGATACGATCAGTCTACATGACCACGAGGCAACCCGATTGTCTGGAGCCGTTGTATTCCATTTCGATGCCGAGTTGGGACCGACCGCTGATCGAGTGGTACCGAACAGCTACTTGTCTCTTGAGCAATGGTTTCGTGGGCAAACGGCTGTGGTTGCTGATCGCTGGAGCGAATGTGAAAGAGCGCTTCTGTCGGGGAAATTCGTATGCCTCGCAGCAAACAACTGCACTCTCGGCGTCACAGTTGAACTACCGGTTAACATTGCAGTGGCGGTCCGTGCGAAGAAACTGCGATCTTCGAAATTGCAGCCACTTTTAGCCAAACAGAAAACTAAACTCGATATCAAGCGCTCCGGTGGTTATTGGACGGGATTGGCTGAGATCGCTCAACGTAATTTGCACGGGATCAAAACATTGGATGGGAAGGCCATCGCTCTTGTAGGTTGCGGCACGCTTGGAAGCCATCTTGCCAAATTCCTCATCCAGAGTGGCGCGGGCGTCAGTGCCCCCCTTACCCTAGTTGATGGTCAGGTGCTTTCTGCTGGCAATATTGGGCGTCATTATCTCGGTCATTCGCGGATAGGCGAGCCGAAGGCGAGCGCACTGGCTGAGGAGCTAAAATCTTTTCACCCCCAATGCGATATCCGGGCCACGGTTGGCGATGCGCTAGCTCAAACGACGGTGCTGGCTGACGCCAATCTACACGTCGACGCGACAGGTGATTGGAACACGCAATATGCGCTGAATGAACTTTTTTATGAGGACGGCATATCGGCTGATGCCATTTTACATTGCTGGATAAGCGGTAACGGCGCAGCTGTTCAGGCGTTTCTGAATGTCCGCGGCGATAAGTGCTGCTTTCGCTGTCTGAGGCCGTCTATGGACGCAGGGCCGCGTTTCCCAGCTCTCAAACCGGGGGTCGATGCCAACCTGGCCCCTGCGACCTGCGGAGATGGGAACTATATTCCTTACTCCGTTGCTGCGCCTGCCACCGCCGCCGGATTAGCTTGCGACATGGCGATAGGTTGGGCCAACGACAAGCCAGGGGCGCGGCTTCGCACGATCGTACTCGACCACGAACGCGGCATCGAGCGTAAACCAACGTCTCCTTCAGCACACAAAACGTGCCCATCATGCCTCGCGAGGTATGGGTCGTGATCGAGGGCATTCTTGTTGATCATGAAGCTGCAGAAAACATGTTGAAATGTACGCGGCAATATCGCCCTTTAGAAGCTGGGGGGCTGGTACTTGGGCTGCGCAAGGGTCTCTACCTTCATGTGACTGAGATCACCCGTCCATTGCCCTGGGATCGACAGAGTTCGACGCGCTTCCAGCGCTCGCCTAAGGGGCACAGAATAGCTGCGCTTAGGAGGTGGCGTAAATCCGGCGGAAAGATGGACTGGATTGGCGAATGGCACAGCCATCCCGGGTTTTCTCTTAAGCCTTCCTCCATCGATGTACGCAATTGGCAGGGCATCGTTAGGCAGCGCAAGGCAGAGATGATATTCCCCATCTGCGACGGACGAGAAACTACCTTTTACCTTCAGTTTTCGGGTGATCGGGGTAAGGTTTTGCTCCGGCAAGTCGAAAAAGATGAGCTCGGCACTTTCTACCTCACCCCCGCTGCCATCAAGCGTCGTCTGCGCAAAACGGGTAATGAGGCTTATGGTCCAACCGTCGAGTTGCCCTAGCCTAGCGGGCAACCGCAACCACACTTTGCTCTGTTCCTGCAAACGGCCCACCTCTGCACGAGCGTGGCTATGGCACATTGCGAGCCGCAATTGGAATCAAACCACCACAACAACTCGAGATCTTGAGACTAATCGTAGTAACTTCCAAGGACAAACCGAAGTGCACAGCAACGAAAGATGAATCTCCGATCTAAGCGCTAAAGCTGGCAACATGGTCTGGGACGAGACGGCAGCATTCCGTGTCGGGCTCGTCAACAGAAGACAGTCTGCAACCGGCCCAACAAAGGACCCTACAATGGGGTCAGCCCCTGCATAGGCCCTCGTTTTGCTAATCCCCCAGTTGCAGTATTATTTCGATTCCGAGATGCTTGTTGCATCCAGTATTACGCGAACGGTCTCCTCTGGCTGATCCCACATCGGGAAGTGTCCGCTACGCTCGAACCAATGCACCGTCGCTTCAGGGAAGGCTATGGTCGCGCGATATGCCTGCTGCGGTAGACACAACCGATCCTTACGTCCCCAGCCGATGACCACGGGCGCAGTCGTTGCCGCAGCGCCCTCCTGCATTGCGCCGTCGGCGAGGTCCTTCACAAGCGAATTGACGGTGCGCGTATCAGCCAATGACTTCAATTCACGCGCGACGAATGCCGGGTCGAGCGCCCACGGCCTTGCAGAGAGCTGGGCCATGAGCGCGGTCCGTCCTGCGACATTTCCGGTGATAGCAGGAAGAGCCGGTCGCAGCGCGCGAACCAGAGCAACTGATGGCGTTATGGTGGCTTTGAAGAAGGTGCGCTCCCACCCCTGCCAGAAGCCGCCCGGATCCAGTGCGACAACCGCGCCCGCTCGGCCGCGCCGCGCCATCTCGAGCACCAGGCGAGCACCCAGCGAGCTGCCAACCATATCAATACCTGTGAAATTCTCCGCGCCGAGCCATTCGTCGAGACTGCGCGCGAGTCCTTCGAACGTGCCGCTGTCGGCCTCCTCGCTTGTCTGCCCATGGCCGGGCAGGTCGAGGGCAATCACCTCCCTGACTTGAGAAAGCGCAGGCGAGATAGTGTCCCACGAGCCGCAGGTTGCCCCCAGTCCGTGGACAAGGAGAAGGGGTTTTCCGCGCCCCGTGCGCGTGTGGTGCATGGTCATGTAATGGTAACGTCTCGCGCCGACTTATGGGCCCGTGGATGTCTACATTGCCGAAGGTGAAGCCAAGAGCGGACAGTCAGCTACCGGCCCCTTAACGGACCGTCGGCATGCCGATCGTAAGTAGGGTCGTAATGGTCTGCATATCGCTGAAACAACCAATGTTCGCTCCGCTCCAGTCGACGCTCATCCTGATATTGGTCTCGAATTTGGCCAGTTCCGGAACCTTTGGATGAGGCAGCGAGGTGAAACTCATCTCAAGCTCCGGGCATCGGTAGGCAGTCTCTTCGGCGATTGGGCGAATGCGGATTCAAGAAAATGGGGGCGATCCTTCGGATGCCCCGTTCTACCATGTGGTTAGCTGTCGCCGCCTCGCCTGTTCCAACGCCCGCCATGCGGTAAAGCTAGCGAGCAAGCCACGTCGAATATGCGGCGAGCATGACGTAAGCAGCCAGAAGATCCATGCAGCCTGCGCTTCATCGCCGATCCGCCCAATCCGCTGGAGCGGTGAGGCGCTCGGTCCGCATATCTCAACGACGCCGATATTCGCTGCGTTGACCAATTGGTCGTGCGGTATGCGAGCATGGATATTTGCTGCCAGCCCGGACCGGGGCACGTAAGCCAGAAACCGGGATGGCAATGGCATATGCCCAAGTTTGCCTGCTGGCGAGTGCGAAGGCGCTGGAATATGGATCAGCGCCTTGGTTTCGGGGGTGAACAGCTTGCCGATATCAACGCGCATACGGCGCGGATCGTAGCCCGCACCATATCCGTGGGCATGGGCGGCAAACGCTGCATCATTGCGCCAGCGCCGGCTGACTATGAACGCGCCGAACCCGAACGGCGCTGCCGGTTCGTGGTGCAGCGGCGGCAGCGCAAGCGAAAGAACGATCACCCTTTCAGGCAGGTTCGTTGAATAAGGGTATCGCATGGTAAATCCTCGGAACAGCACAGCGGGCGGCTATCTGTGGAGATGCCGCCCGCTGCATGATTGGTTATATTGAGTGGCGGTGAAGGCCGTTCAGCCGAGATCGATGGTCTCGTCCGAGAAGCGAATGCGCAGGATATGCTCGGTGAAGGCTTGCGCCCCATCGTCGCTTGCGATCTTGGCCCAGGCTTCCCACCGGTCGATCCGATGGATCAACCATGCGAACAGGCGGTCGCGCGCGTGCTCGTCGGGGAAGGTCATCGTCCACAGCACGCGGCCAAGCGGAATGTTCGCGCCTTCGGGCGCGCCGATCAGCTTGATCCCGGCTCGCCGCGAAATCCGCTCGCGCACGAACCGGCCCGGCAGACCAATCGCGAACGCCTCGCTGATTTTGAACACCCGCTCGCGCTCTTCAAGGGTCTCTCCGCCATCGAGGCCACGCCAAGGCGCGACTGTCGGGAGACCGATCGGAATGGGGGCTGCGTCACCGCCGCGCGTGCTGGCAAGCGCAACGAGGATTGCCCTTCCCTCCGGGGTCAGGTCACCGGTCAGTCCCTCGGACAGCTGGTGTCCTTCGAGCCAACTTGAGTAGTTCCGGGCGAGGTCCCAGGCGCCGGCGAACAGGTCGTTCACCTGTTCCTCGATATACACCACGCGCCGGTCGATGGCCGCGAGCACCGCAAGCAGGAACTCGGTCATGGCGTTAAATTCGAAGTTCGAGCCGCGTGCCATGCCGAGACGGCTGCACCAAATATACTCGCGCAGCGACGGCCAACGTCGTCCGTGTTCGTCGATGAGATGCGGGTAGCGATCCGGGTCCGCGATACACCAATAGCCGAAGGGCAGCGCCGCGTTGCGGCGCTGCTCATAAGGAATGTCCTGTTCCATGATCAGCGCCCTCCCGGCTTGCCGAGCCGCCGCGGAATCGGGGGCAATACGGGATCGGTGTCGAGAGCGCTGCTACCCTCGATTGCCTTCAACTGGCGCGCCAGCTTGGTGGTCTCCTCGTACATGTAATCGATGCCGCGGTAGACCTCTCCCTCCTCGCGCGCGAGGACCGGCTTAGAGCCAGACGGGACCAGATCACCAGGTTTGTCGGCCGCAAAGCCGAACCACCAGGCGTTGTCTGCTGTCTGGTCATCTGCCGTCGGTGCATCGTGCATATAGGCCCGGGTACCGAGATGCACATGGCAGACCTGCACCGCCTCGTCCTCGTCACGCGAGCACGCCTCGGCATAGTCGATGCCGCCGTGCGGCGTGAGACCGAGCGCTGCAGGAATAGCATCTTCCCGGTATCCGTAGAGCGGGTGTCCGGGCACGACCGCAGCGAAGCCTCCCCACACACCCGACGCCTGGCGCAGAAGAATACAGTCGAGACCAGTCTCGGCATCGCGCCAGGCGATCTTGTCGAACGGCTCGTCCGACCACGGTCCCTGGCCGCTCGGTCGCCGGTCCTTGATGACGTAGAGCTGCTCGGGCCTGACCTCGTGCTCGCCGATCGTGATGCGCTCGGGCAATTTGGCGAGATTGATGTTCTTCGCGGTCGCGACAGTGCGGCCGGTGCTGGATTTCTTCTTGGGCATTTTCAAATTCCTTTGGATACGAAAAAAGCCGCTTGTCCGGGATGGACAGGCGGCTTCAGATTGATCTGCGCTTTCGGCAGACCTTACGTGGCACGATGGTTGGTAATCAGGGCGCGTGCCGACCCCCTTCTCTTGCTTGCTAATTCATCCTTTTCCTCCTCATCTCCGGTTACATGATCCTGCCATTTCAAAAGCAGATTGCGCGTGGTTCAGGCAGCGGCACGGTAGACAACGCCTTTTAGCCCGCTGGCGGCTTTCTGGCCTCTCGCCCACGGGGCAAAAACCCGCCGCGCAAACGCGCTGTTGGGCATTGCTGAAACAGCAGCATCGGCGATTGCCATCACGGTATCGGCCTGATGGCATTCGATGTCGCGGTGAGCGGCAAGATGGCGCACCGCCAATATGGCCGTGGTGAGGACATCGGCCATCACCTGTTCGCGCACTTTCGACCAATCGCCTGCTTCGCATAGCTTGCCTATTTCTTCCGATGGGCTCGGCTTGGAAGGTACGCCCACAGCTGTCGCCAGTTCGGGCAGGTGCACGCTATCCGCTTGCACACAGCTTGCACGGCATAGGTCGAGGCGTGCCTTTGCGTGCGGCGAGCCATCGATCAGCTGGTGCGGCAGCCGGAGATCGTGCGAGGCTGCGGCGCGGCGCAGGACCGCAAGATCGCGCACCTCTCCGCCCCAGGTCGTGGCGATGGCTGCGGGATCGTTCTCGATTGCTGCAAACAGCGCCGCGACCATGGCGCGCTCGTCCATGTCGTCCGCAGTTAGAAGGCATGGACCTTCGATCCGCGGCACGGGTTCGCCGGAGACAAACTCCAGCGACATCCAGCTGATCGCGGCGACCTGGTGGAACGGCCAGCGGATTTTCTCATCTGTCGCTTCTTTGCCCTCGATGCCCGTGTAGGCATCATGGCGGATGCGATCGAACAGGAACTCCAGATCGAACACGATCCAGCGCTTTGAAGTATTGGACCGGCCGTCACGCTTACGTTCGACGAGGACCCGCGCTTCGTGTTCGAGTTGACGGGCCAGGCGGTCGAGATCGCTATCCAGCGATACAATGTTGCTCATGGTAATTTCCTTATGACGCGCGCGATCGGCCCGAGGGTCGAGCGCACGCAGATTTATTTATGGTTTTGAGAAAGCGTCTGTCGCCGCTCAGCGATGCCGTTCGTGCGCGGTGACGGTCCGGGTGGTCATCGCCGGCAGACCGCTGCGATAGCCCCAAGCCTGTTCGTGCTCGACTTTCTCCGGCAGCAGTTCGATCTGCCAGAACGGTCCGTCCGGATTCCACCGATAGCCGCGGGCGCGCAGCAGTTCCTTTTTCGCGAACGGCGCGCGTTCGGCCTGGACCATGACCGTCGGGGTGTCGGCAGCCTCGATCAGGCGCGCGAGATGCGTGCGGATCGGCCCGCCGCCTGGATCGCGTTGGCGGTGTTGCAGGAGCCAGAACAAGGCCCAGACATCTGCCGCTGCCCTATGGGCATCGCTGAACCACCCCGCATGGGCGAGGAGAGCGCTTTGCGAGCGTCCTTCATAACCCAATTTCAGCCAGTCGATTTCGCTGCACGAGCAGGCCCAGGCTTTACCTGCAAGATCAGGGTAGCGACGCTCTATAAAACCAGCGTCGAATTTTGCATTGTGAGCGGCGATCAAGTCAGCGCGATCGAGCAGGCCCCGCGCGACGGTGTCGTTGATTTTCTGGTTCTTCAAATGCTGTGCGCCGAGACCGGTGACCAGCGTAATTTTTGGGTCCAGTTCTTGCCCCGGATCCTGCAGCCAGCTGACGGGGCCGAAATGTCCGATCACCTCACCATTATCACCCACAAAGCAGAGCATGATGGCAAGCTCGATGATGACGTCGGTCTCGGCCGAGAGGCCCGTCGTCTCCGTGTCGACAATGGCAACACATTTTCCATCGGGCACAGGTCCCATGTGCGGCATCGATGGATAGGGTTTCGGCACGCGCCGCAGCACGCGGTAATCGCCATGCGTTGCAAGTTCCTGCGCCAGCGCTTCGGCGTCTGGCGACAGGTGGTCTGTATCGATCATTTGGGTTTCTCCGTTCTGGTGAAACCGGCAAGGCGCGGAGACGCGCTCTTCGCCTCTCCTTTTCCTCTCCCCCTGCCGGTTTCAAACGGCAGGTCCAAAAAAAGTCTTTTCCGGCACGAAGCTGTCAGCGCAGGGTCTGCACCTCTTCCAAGGCGTTGCGACGCCGCCCAAGACCGCTGGCGGTCGCACCCCGAGGAGGAAGGCTGCGCCGAGACGACGTGTGAGCGAAGCGAACTAATCCTTGCAGTACGGAACGTACGAAAAGGCGTTGCAAAGTCATCTGCACGCAAGTGCATATGACTTTGTGGTATTGCGCCTCAAAAAGGGCATGCACTCGTGCGTCCCTTATTGAGGTATTGCGCCTCAAAAAGGGGTTCAATTTTGCACCCCTTATTGTGGTATTGCGCCTCAAATCTAGGACACTTTTTATGCCTGATTAGGTCGTTACTTGCCTTAGTAGCAATATTATTTATAGCAAGCGGATAGCTAGCTCGCGAATTCTGCTCAATTGTCCATCGAAAAGCCGAGTTCCGCGGGTGGGCAGCCGGCAGATGCTCACGGAAAAACCCCTGAGTTCTGCGATTATCTCCAACGCCCAAATTGCATATATAAAGCAACCACCCCTCCGGACAAATTGCGGGGAATTGAGCGTTCGGATCCATCACGTCCCCATTATAGCAAGCGTGCACCGCGCTCGTCGAAAATTCTGCCCTATAGGAAGCAGGACACCCTCCGGACATGGACAGAATGGCAGAATAGTGTGGTTTGCGCGATTATAGCAAGCAAAACAAACTCCTATGGTTGCGGAGCATTCCATCCTAGAATCTATCTGCGGACCTGGTTCGTGCCTCTCAAGCACCGGATCCCGCTGGATATAGGAAACAAGCCCCCCTCCGGACGAGGGCGAAAGAAGATTGAAGATGGCGATGAATGACGACGAAACCGGCCCAAAGCACGGACCGCACGATGACGATTACAAGGAGTCGGCAGGGCTTGAAGACAGCAGCGATACTGTCGCTCACGGCGGTCCCGCCGTGTCGGATTCGCAGGGCGGCCCGCCCCCCATGACCGCTTCCGAACAGCGTGCTCAACGACGTGGCCGGCGCCGGCGGATCGAAGAACTGGCGAAGGCCATGAACATGGATGACGAGGAGACGAAGAGGCTACTCGCACTCATAGCCGAACTCATGCCGGACCCTTCAAGGATGTCGACTGCCGAGCACGTAGGAGATCGGCTCAAGCATGCGCTGGACGATCTCAGGGTCCGTCATCCTAAGCTATTCTTCACGCGCAAGACGCGCTCGCCGCTCGACATAACCGACCGCAGGAGGTTCTTCACCGACAATCCGGACTTCGCTTCATTGCTGGATAACGAAGAAGACATTCTTCGTGCGCTAATCGTGAATGACAGGGCTCGTGCAGGCTATGAACGATGGGTCGATGAGCATGACGCAGTGCGCTCCATGCTTCTGCAAGAGCTAGTCAAGCGGCAGACCCTGGACGAGCAATGGAGGCACCTGCTGCCCAAGCCTATGCTTCCGATCTATTCGATGATTTTTGCTGCAGGCGTCAGGACAAAGGACATTCAGATCAACTCTCGGCTGTTCAACAGGATGCGGGATCTGTTGGTCGAATGGTCCGATGGCAAGGTAGATAGGGAGGAGCTTTCCACCGCAGCAAAAAGGACGGAGGACGAGTTCATCTCAGCTATGAAGGAGGATGAAACTGCCCATGGGTCTGCCGATGACTCCTTTGCCAGCTGCAAGGAAAGACTACGCACCGCGCTGGCGCAGGCTTGCGCCGATGTAGAGAACCTAGAAGCGTCCGAAGAGAAATATTCGATGGTCGCTGAGGCCCGGCGACGGGTTGATCACCTGACCCGGGCGGTCGATTTTGATGCCGGCTTGGACGTTATGGGACGGCTGGTTTTTGCATCGGTCGACTCGTGGATTCACGCGGGGGCGCCGCGCGGTCATGGTGCAAACCTCTGCGAGGAACATGATGTCAGCAGGGCACCAGCGGACCATAATCGCGACAGCGAGTTCGATAGCAGCACCGAAAACAAGACGGAGAAACAACGAGACGAGACTTTACCGCCGGTAGACCCGAAGACCGTGGCTTTCGACCCTGCCACGCTGGATCAAAGGCCATCGGAAAACTTCAAGCTTCGCCGCATTTCCGCCGATCTCCCAAGGTCGACAGGTCTTTCAAGGTCGACATTCGATAAGCCTTTCACAATGTGGCGCCCAACTATCGATCCAGACCCATTCTGTTTCATGGGCTTCCGCCTTCACCCGGACCTGACTGCACGCGAAGGGAAAGAAGGTCCGATCGAACCTGTGGACCTGAGCCGGATGGAGATCGGCGAAGGACAGTGGAAAGCGGCGACGCTGACTGGCCCGTCAAAGGTTCTGGGACTTTCCCATCCGCTGATGCTTCCACCGCATTCGCGCCTTTCCTGGTATGGGGAAGCGCTGGGTTGGCCAGAGGACGATATTCGCACACTGAAAGCCTTTGGTTCCCCGGCTAGACCCGACACAGTGATCCCCGAAGGCGACGCCGTCATGCTTGCAGATGCTATGCGCGGCGTAGCTGATTTGCGACTTGCCGAACTGGCACGCGAAGTGCCAAACCACTTCCTTTCGCAAGCCGAGCGCGGCGCTGCGCGGCGGCGGGAAGCAGCCGAGGATTTGGCCCGCTACTGGATCTTCGTGCTGCTTGCGCGGCATCATCAAGACGGCTTCGACAGTCTGTTTGATGACGGTTTCTTCCACGGAATCCACGGACCAGACTTCGTAGTTGATGCGTCTGGTCAAGCCAATTTCGGCTCGATCGACAAGTGCAGCCATATCGGAATCTGGTCTCCGAAAATTGTACGTTCAATGCCTGATTTTACCCCTTCATCGCCATTCGTTGGCTATATCGGAGCGGGTGTAATTTCCGGAATCCGGCGTCCGAGGGTGTAGTGTGCGGCCTGAAACTCGGCTTCCCGCAGATCCGATCTGCCCAATAGGGACCGCGTCCTCAATGATTGGAGGGCTTGAGTTAGACCGTTGTGTCGGCACTCCACCTGCAACTGAAACGGCCCGACGGTTGGCCCAATCTCGCGAAATCAATCATCTCTGAAACCCGTAGCCACTCCAGATTCATTGGTCGGTCAGGAGGCTTAGATATGGACTATGATCTGGCAGTAATCGGGACCGGAACAGCGGCGATGGTATGCGCGATGCGTGTAGCGAAAGCCGGTAAAAGCGTTGCGGTTATCGATGAGAAACCCTTTGGTGGGACTTGCGCACTCAGAGGTTGTGACCCCAAAAAAATGTTAGTGGCCGGTGTGGAAGTGATCGACGCGCAGCAACGGATGGCTCCCCACGGAGTTGCAGGAGAAGCCCGAATAGACTGGCCCGAACTTATCGATTTCAAGCGCAGCTTCACTGATCCGGTGCCGGAAAAGCATGAGCAGCGATACAAAGAGGCTGGCATCGCCACGTTGCATGGCACCGCAAGCTTTTCCGGCTCCAATCGGCTGCGCGTTGGCGAGCGAGAATTGACCGCCAGCAATTTTCTCATCGCCACGGGGGCCAAGCCAAGGCGTCTCGACATTCCGGGCGAAGAACACCTCGTCGATAACGAGGACTTCCTCTCGCTGGCGGTCTTACCAAAGCGAATTGTCCTTGTCGGCGGCGGCTACATCGCGGCCGAGTTCGCCCATATCGCTGCCCGCGCAGGGGCAAAGGTTACCGTGGTGCAGCGTGGGCCCCGAATGTTGACCGGCTTCGAGCCGGAGCTGGTGGACTGGCTGATGGAAGCCTTCGACCGGATCGGAGTTTGTGTGGAGACCGATTTGGACGTGACTGCGATAGATCAGCGAGGTGACGACTATGTCGTTCACGCCGAAGGTGACGGCAGGGCAATGCAATTCGATGCCGATCTCGTCGTTCATGCTGCAGGGCGGGTTCCTGCCCTCGATCAACTCGATCTCAAGGCAGCGGGAATAGCTACCGAGAATGGCAGGCTTAGCCTGAACGACTTCCTGCAAAGCGAAAGCAATACGGCAGTCTATGCGGCAGGCGATGCTGCTTCCAACGGGCCGCCGCTTACCCCGGTATCGAGCCACGATGCGAAGGTGGTTGCGGCCAACCTTATCGAGGGCAATCACAAGAAGCCCGACTACATCGGGGTGCCAAGCGTCGCTTTCACGCTTCCTCCCCTCGCTCGCGTAGGGTTGAGCGAAGAGGAGGCGAAAAAGGCGGGCCGAAGCTTTGAGGTTAAGTGCGGTCGCGCCTCGGATTGGTATACCGCAAGACGGGTCGACGAACCCGTTTATGGCTACAAGACATTGGTCGAAGGCGATTCGGGTAAAATCCTCGGCGCCCATCTTGTCGGGCCGCATGCGGAAGAGGTGATCAACATCTTCGGCCTGGCGATCCGGCATGGGCTGACGGTGAAGGATCTTAAGACTACCATGTTCGCATATCCGACGGGCGCATCGGACATCGGCTATATGCTCTAGCGGACTGGCTCCTCCAGCATATCGATCACTGCACAGTCGCTCACATGCGAACCGGAACATCGGTCGACGGTGGAGGCCAGCAGCTCCTCGAGCCGCTTGAGGTCTTTTATCTTCCGGCGCACGTCTTCGAGGTGGTGCACCGCGATATCGCGCACTTCGTCACAACAAGCGTCTTCCGGGCCGCCCATATCGAGCAGCGCGCGAACTTCTTGGGGTGAGAATCCCAATTCTCGTGCTCGCTTGATGAACTTGAGCGATCGCAGATGCCTGTCGCCGAACACCCTGTGTCCGCCTTCGGTCCGCCCAGATGTTTCAAGCAAGCCGACCTTCTCGAAGTAGCGGATGGTTTCGATATGCACCCCGGTTTTTCGAGCGAGTTCGCCGATCGACCAATTTGCCATGTCGAATTTCCTTGATCCTGTAGTAGCTACAGGTGGCAATAGGCCATGGATCAACGGAGTTCAAACGTGACCGACCGAGTTTTTGATGAAATTGAAGCGGCGCAACCGGGCGAGCGCGTTCTCGCTGTGAGCAGTGCCTTCACCGGTCTGGCCGCATTGATTTCGGGCGCGGCCTGCTGCGTTTTGCCTTTGGCACTGGCAGCCTTCGGAATCGGGTCGGGGGCTTTAGGCTTTCTCGTCCCCTACCATTGGCCGCTGACCATCGCCGCCCTTATCATCCTCACGCTCGCCTGGGTGTTTCACTTACGAATATCGCGCAGCTGCGCGATGGATAATTGCGAAGCCTCATCGCGGATCAAAACGACTAGGATCGTCCTGATTGCTGCGACGGTTGTTATCTTGATTTCGGCCTCATGGGAATTGTTCGAACAACCGCTGATGCGGTGGATTGGAGGCACCTGATGCAGATCTGTTCGACCATTACCTGTCCCGAGTGCGGTCGGTCCACGACAGAGAGCATGCCGACAAATGCGTGCTGGTTTTTCTACACCTGTCCGCACTGCCAAGTACGCTTGAAACCGCTTGAGGGCGATTGTTGCGTGTTCTGCTCGTTTGGTGATGTACCATGCCCGCCGATCCAAGAGGCCCGAGAAGAGGGGCGCGAATCTTCCTGTTGCGGATAGCAAAGCCGATATTGTGTACCGTTACCGTTCAATTCGGTGGGCTACGGAGCGCGATGCCAGACCAAGCGCGATGAGAGGGACAACGATCCACATTACGATCGGCACTATGCCGATACCGAGAAGGGTGGGCATTCTCGCAGAATATCTCCACCCCCAAGCTGCGCCCGTTGCGAAGTGCTCCACCACCAGCGTGATGACCAATCCTGTCACAAGGAAGGCGATGACCGGCTTTCGGTTACGGCTACTTAGCCAATGGCGATCGTTCACGGTCCATGATGCAACGAAATAGGCAAATACCATAATGCCCGCGTCACCGAGTGAAGCGAGGCTGCAATTGATGGTTGTTTCCCATGCTGAGAGACGGCCCATCGCATAGAACGGCATCTGCAGCATTTCCCAGAGGAACGCGATCAGGTAGCCGTGAATCGCCAGCCAGGTTTCGGGTCTATCGAGTTTCTTCACCGCTTTCATCAGGCGGGCTGTTCTGCGACGCCGTCGCTGGTCGATAATCGCAGACCGCGCAGTCGCAGCGCATTGGCAATCACCGAGACTGACGACAGGCTCATCGCTGCTGCCGCGATCATCGGGTTCAGCAATAGCCCGAAAGCCGGGAACAGCACCCCTGCGGCGACCGGGATGCCAAGCGTGTTGTAGGCAAAGGCGAAAAACAGGTTTTGCCGAATGTTGCGCATCGTCGCCCTTGACAGGACGATAGCTTGCACCACGCCGGTCAGATCGCCGCGCACCAGCGTTACGCCGGCACTTTCGATCGCGACATCGGTGCCGGTTCCCATGGCAATACCGACATCGGCCGCTGCGAGCGCTGGGGCATCGTTGATACCGTCGCCTGCCATGGCGACCCGGCGTCCTTCGGATTTCAGCCTCTCGACCTCGCGGTGCTTGTCTTCGGGCGAGACGTTGGCGTGAACCTCGTCAATGCCCATTTCCTGCGCGACCGCTTCGGCAGTTCCGCGGCTGTCACCGGTCAGCATGACCACGCGAATGTCGCGCGCGTGCAAGGCCGCGATGGCGTTTGCGCTGGTGGGTTTGATCGGGTCCGCCACGGCAATCAGACCAGCGGGCTTCCCGGCAAAAGCGACGAACATTACCGTCTGCCCCTTCGTCCGTCCGGCTTCGGCCGTACCCAGCCAGCTTTCGTCGCTGATCCCGACCCGGCGCATCATCTTTTCGTTCCCGATCGCGACCCGGCGACCGTTCACGTCCGCTTCGACACCCTCGCCCGTGGTCGAGGCAAGATCGGTCGCGTCTGCTGGCGACACCCCTCGTGACCGCGCGCCCTCGACTATCGCATGAGCCAAAGGATGCTCGCTACCCATCTCGACCCCGGCGACCGCGGCAAGAAACTCGGCTTCGTCGATGCCCTCGACAGGATTCACCGCCACCAGATCGGGCTTGCCCATCGTCAAGGTGCCGGTCTTGTCGACTACCAGCGTATCAATCTTCTCCAGCGTCTCCAGTGCTTCGGCATTGCGGATCAGGATCCCGTGCTGCGCGCCCTTACCCGTCCCGGTCATCACCGACATCGGCGTCGCAAGACCCAATGCGCACGGACACGCGATAATCAGGACCGCGATCGCGTTGACCAGTGCATAGGTTAGTGCGGGAGCGGGACCCCATATCGCCCAGACGGCAAATGTGACGACGGCGACCATCACCACGGCGGGCACGAACCAGCCTGCGACTTGATCGGCCAAACGCTGTATCGGTGCGCGGCTACGCTGCGCCTCGGCCACCATCTGGACGATTTTGGACAGCATGGTGTCCTTGCCCACGTTGGTCGCCCGCATGATGAACCCGCCGGTCTGGTTGACCGTCCCGCCGATCACCGTGTCGCCAGCGCCCTTCTTCACCGGAAGCGGTTCCCCGCTGACCATTGATTCGTCGATCGCGCTCGACCCTTCCTCGATCTCTCCATCCACGGGAACCTTATCTCCGGGGCGAACACGCAGTCGGTCGCCGGACTCTAGCTCGTCGAGCGGCACCTCCCGCTCGTCACCGCTCCCGAAGATTTTCACGGCTGACGGCGGTGCCAACTCGAGCAGAGCTCGCAATGCGCTCGACGTCGAACCGCGAGCTTTCAGTTCCAATACCTGGCCCAGCAAGACCAGCACGGTGATGACCGCTGCCGCTTCGTAATAAACACCCACCCGTCCGGAATGATCACGGAAGGCCGGCGGAAAGAGCTCGGGCATCGCGGTCGCCACCAGGCTGAACAGATAAGCGATCCCGACGCCGATACCGATCAGTGTGAACATGTTGAGGTTGCGTGTTTTCAGCGACTCCCACGCGCGGACAAAGAATGGCCAGCCGCCCCACAACACCACCGGAGTGGCGAGCACGAACTGCGCCCATTGCGCCCGGGCAGGTTCGATCAACTGATCGAAACTGAGCCATGGGATCATGTCGCTCATCGCATAGACAAAGAGCGGCAGCGTAAGCAGCGCGCTCCACCAGAAGCGGCGGCGCATATCGACAAGCTCGGGATCGGGCCCGTCATCCAATGACACCGTTTCCGGTTCCAAAGCCATGCCACAGATCGGGCAGGAGCCCGGGCCAGTTTGGCGGATCTCGGGATGCATCGGACAGGTGTAGATCGTGCCCTCGGGCATATCCTCGACGACGTTCAGGTGCTCGCCCGACAAGTACAGTTCGGGATCTGCACGAAACTTATCGTGGCAGCGCGATGAGCAGAAATAATGCTGGGCATTGTCGTGCTCGGCGCGGTGCTCGGCGCCCTCGATCGTGACACTCATCCCGCAAACGGGATCGATCGCGACACCGTCGGCCCCGGGGGGCGCCTTGGCGGGCTCGCAGCAGTTTTCGTGATCAGTCATGTGCGTCTCCCAACCAGTGCCCCATCAGCCGGCGCAGCGGAACGAGCAGCGCCGCGGCCCAAAAACCGTAAATCAGGCACCACAGGAGGCCAGCTAGAATGCCGCCGAGAGTCAGCCACTCGAACCCCGGAAGCCAGGGCGACCAGGCGCGGTGCATCTCGAACCCTGCGGGCAGCATCAGGCCGTAAATGATGCAGGCGGCCAGGCTGAGCATCAGAAACACCGAGAAAGTCGAGCCCCAGATCAGGATGGTTCGGGATATGGAGAGGGGGGTCATGACTGGCTCCTTGCCACGGCTTACGAGCGGAAATGGTTGGCGCGTTCCACCAGTTGCCGCATCTGGGTTGCAGCATGGATGGTGAGCGGATGCTGCGTTGCATCGGGACGCGGCGTGATGAGATCCGCCATTTCGGCAACCCGCTCGAGCTGGGCATCGTCAGCCTCGGACAACAGGCTGAGGACGATGTTTTCCAAAGCGATCACCCGGATGCGTAGCTGGATCATTTCGGCATCCGACAGGACGGGGACATCTCCGTCCACGCATGCTGCGGCTAAAGCTTCCTGCGGGCCGCAGGGCAATGCTCCGCCCTCATCCTCCCACCGTGAAACTGCGCTTTTTTTCTTGTCGTGTGCCATGTCTATAGCTCCTGATGAAATTACCGTTCTCTGCCTGCGTGATGCGGGGCGGCAAACACCGCCTCTGCGCGCCTATCGCGACGCGGACGAGAACATGTTCTCGAGCTCCTCGCGCAGGGCCAGCACTCCCTCATCCTCGTCCGCTTCCGGTTTGCCCACCGCGGGCTTGTCATCGATCCACGTTCCGCTCTCGATCGTATCGAGCAGAAAGCCCGCGAGATCGGCGTGGCGGCAGCGGAAACAGTCGGAGGGCAATTTTCGCGTCTGCGCCTGCGCCGCTCCGCTATAGGGAAGATCGATGAGCCATCCGGGTCTGACGGCTGTCCACCGGACGCCCCGCTCGGCTTCGAGCATGCGCTCCATGATCCGTATCTGGTCGAGGATGTTCGTCAAGGCCGGAACGACGGTCAGCTGGAACCAGGAGGGAACGCTTGGCTGATGATCTACGAAAGCGGCGGAGATAACGGCGATCCGGTCGACATCCGCCTGGCCCATCGCTTCAACGATGCGGCGTGTCCCCTCGGAGTAGAGCGGAGGCGGGTCAATCGCGGTCGACGGCGCGAACGAGACGCCGAGAGTGGAAATGACCGCATCGCAACCCTTGATCGGATCGGTCAAATCGTCTTCGAGCACGTCGCATCGCATATAATCGACACCTGCGATCCGATCGGCCTGCTCCGGCAGGTGATGTTCGAGACCGCGCACACGGTGACCTTTACGCACCGCGCGTTCGAGCAGCAGCGATCCGGTTTTCCCGCCTGCGCCGAAGACGGCAAGGGTTAGATTATCGGTCAATAGTCACCTTCCTCTATCGGGCATCTGGAGGGCGGGAGCCCCGCGCAAGGGAGTTATCGCGCGCGAGGCTCCGGTGTTCTGTCGTTACTGGTAGCAGATATTGTAGCCGCGATAGCCCAGTTCGTCTTCCGCAGCCGGGGGAACCACGATCATCTCCTGCGTTTGCAGGCCTGCATTGCCTTGGTCGTCAAGCATTCGCGTGGTGACCACGAGATCGCCGCTCGTGAAACGATCCGCACCATCAGCGCCGACCGGGATCAATTTGCCGTTGAGCTTGATAAAGCCTCGGGTTCCCGTTTCGTAAACGAACACGGGATAGCCGATCTCCGTCAGGCGGAAGACGCAGCGTCCCTTCGTGCCGCCGATCGCGGCGACATCGGCATCGCTCATCGTTTCGGGCTTCACGATTGCCGTGGCGACGTTCTGCAAGGCGCTGGAAGCAGGTTCGATCGCGGACGCTTTCGCCGGCGGATCGAGCTGCGCTTCGCGATCATTGCCGATGGCGGTGTTTTCGTTGCACCCGGCCAGCGTCACAGCCAAACCGGCGATAAGGAAAAAATTCGTCTTCATTGCACGGCTCCTTCGGGTGTTTCGGCTGGGGTCGGCTGCGTGGCAGCGGCAGAAGGAGCATCGATTCCCTCCGGCAGACGCTTCTCGGTGCGCACGCCGTTGGCTTCGATATCGGCGATCAGATATTTCATCTGCGCGATCTCGCGGCGCTGGGCGAGAATGATGTCATGCGCCAGCTTGCGCACCCGCGGGTCGCGGATATGCGCCCGCTCGCTGGTCATGATCGCGATCGAGTGGTGCGGGATCATCGCCGCCATGTATTCCTCGTCGTCGATCGTCGTCTGGCTGCGGACCAGCCACAGCGCGAGCGCGAAGACCACCGCGGCCACCCCGAGGATCATGAAATTCTTGGTCCGGTCCTTATACATACCCCACATGAAGAGCAGCATGACGACCATCATCACTGCGCCCATTACGAACATCATCCAAAAGCGCGTCTCGCTCCAGAAGAGGTGATCGGCATCGAAGGTGTTGGCATACATCAGGAAGAACATGAGGACGGTAGAGGTCGAGACCATCGCCATGAAGCGCCAGTAATTGCCGCCCCCTCCATCGTGGTCATGCTGCTTGTCTTGCGCCATATCAATCCTCCTGTTTGCTCATGGTTTTGTAGACGTACTGGGCGGTGCAACTGATCATCAGGAAGCCGGTCAATGCCGCGATACCTGAAATTGCGCGCATGTGACCGGCGGGCAGAATGTCGCCCAGCCCGACGGTCGAGATCGTGATCAGCGCGAAGTAGTAATAATCCATCCAGCTATCGATGACGTCCTTTTCGAGGCTGCCGAGGCCCCAGACCGACGCGAGATACATGCCGCCCGCGAAGATGCCCGCGATGACGAGGTGGCTGGCGAGAACCAGCGACGAGCCGGCCAGCAGCCGGAGATGGCGCGGATTCTTGCCGGGCGGAGAAATCGCCTTCGCGCCCCGCAGCATCCACATGTGAAAGTAGAGCGAGACGGCGAACAGGGCGAAGCCGAGAAGTATTGCCTGGGTCATCGCGTGATCGCCGTATCGGAGAGGGATGGAGCGATCTGTCGGTGCGCCGCGACCGGATTTGGTTTTGCAAGGCCGATCAATTTTCTGCTCCATTACTAGGAGGTTGGCTTTCATCGCCATTGGCGTCCCGATGGTCGTTCCCATCCGCTACGCGTTTACGGCGCAGGAAGAGGGCTTCGAGAGCGAAGACGGCGGCGATGAGGACCGCCGCGATCACCACGATGGCGGGGTCGGAATCGAGCTTCACCCCGGCAAAGGCGGCGAGGATGACGCCGTCGGCCGCGATTGCCGCAAGCAGGACCGAACCCTTGGCCCCGATCTCGTTGCGCAGATGGCGGTACACGCCCCAATGGACCAGGATGTCCATCACGAGATAGAAGAACGCCCCGAGCGAAGCGATCCGCGACAGGTCGAACAGCACCGCGAGCGTGCCCGCGATCACCACCGTATAGACGAGCAGGTGACCGCGGATCGGTCCCTTCATGCCGAAATGGCGGTGCGGGATCATCTTCATCTCGGTCAGCATGGTGAGCATGCGCGAGACCGCGAAAACGCTTGCGATCACGCCCGAAGTGGTCGCCGCAATCGCGATGACGATGGTGAACCAGAAGCCGAGCTGGCCCAGCGCCGGGCGGGCGGCGGCAGCGAGCGAATAATCGCGCGCCTCGACGATCTGGCCGATCGTCAGGCTGGACCCGACCGCGAACGCGACGAGCAGGTAAGTGACGACGCAGATCGCGATCGAGATCATGATCGTGCGGCCCACATTGCGATGCGGATCGACGATCTCTCCGCCGCTATTGGTGATCGTGGTAAAGCCCTTGAACGCCAGGATCGAGAACGCGACCGACGCCAGGAACGCGCCGCCGCTCGTAATATTTGCCGGCTCGGCAAACGCGCCGGAGAAAAATCCGCTCGCGGCAATGGCCGCCACAGCGAACAGCGCAATCCCGCCGATCTTGATCGCCGACATGATCAGTGAAAAGCCGCTGACCGACCGATTGCCGGCCTTGTTCACGATATAGGCGAAGACGATCAGCGCGAGCGCCAAGGCGGACAGCAGGAATGCGTTCTCCTCGAGACCGAACGGCCGCAATGCGTAAGTGGCGAAGGTTCGCGCGACAAGGCTTTCGTTGATGACCATCGAAAGCGCCATGAGCAGCGATGCCGACGCCGCGACGACGCCGGGCCCATAGGCCTTCTGGAGGATCATCGCGATGCCGCCCGAAGACGGCCAGGCGTTAGACATCTTGATGTAGCTATAGGCGGCAAGCGAGGTGACGAGCGCGCCCACGATAAACGAGAGCGGGAACAGCGGTCCGGCCAGTTCCGCAATTTGGCCGGTAAGAGCGAAAATCCCCGCGCCGATCATCACGCCCGTGCCCATGGCGACACCGCCGGCGAGACTGATGGTCCCCCTGCCAGCGGTCTCGAGCTCGTGATCCATCGTATTATCGGCGCCGTGATTCATCGCAGTCATGTTTTCTCCGATCCGCGATGCATAAGAGGTCTGTCGGCCCCCCACTCAACCGGTGCGCCGCGGACATTCGCGCGCCGAGAGTGGTGAGCCGGTTGAATGGCAATCACTCCATCGGCCTCAGCTCTACCCCGGTAGCTCGCGAAGACGCTGTCGCCTGCCGGGCCGAAGGCGATGACTTGATACGGTTGCGCCCGATCGCCAGCTTCCATGCCGGGGGAACCCAGAGGCATCCCTGCAACGGCCAAGCCGGTTACGCCCTTGGGCCGTTCCTTGAGCAGGCGGGCAATCTCGCGCGCAGGCACATGGCCCTCGATCACATAGCCTTCCACCTGCATGGTATGGCAGGAGAGCAGGGTATCGGGCACGCCAGCCTCGGCCTTCACAGCGGCCATGGGACGGTCCTCGCGCACCGTGACCGCGTTATCGAGGCCGCTACGGACATGCTTGGCCCATTCCTCGCAGCATCCGCACTGCGGATCGCGAAACATCACATAAGGGCTTGCCTGTGCGGCGCTCGTGCAGGCCGCCAGGAGGATCATCGCGAATGTCGTGAATGCCCCGCGCGTCCGGCGAGTGGGGTGGCTGGAATGTCCGAATTCCATTTTCAATGTTCCTAAATCTCATCGATGTCGTGGTCGGCCATGGAGTCCATGTCATGGCCTGCATGCGGGTCGGAGGTTTCAGCGACTTCGCGCTTCGTCGGCGTGGGTGCCGGCGCCGAACCGGTTGCCTGCATCCGCGCGGGTCGTGCTGTGCCAGGGCCGGCCGGCACGCGCTTTGGAGCCGAGTTGCCGGCGACCGGTGCGCTATCGACACTGGCTACGGCCGGACTATCGGCTGCGGCTTCGCTGGGCGACGACGCGGTCAGCGGCGCTGCGGTGTCGAGCGTAGTGGAATCATCGATTTCGGCCCTCGGTTCAACCGGTTGATCGCACGCCGCCACACCCGCCAGGGCGGTCCCGAGCAACAGCGCTCCAGCAATTTTCATCGGTTTGAATCGGTGCATCAGGTCTTCCTTCATATCAACGAGAAGCCGAGGTGATCCGGCCCGTGAGCGAGTTCCCCGCCGAGGAATCCCTGAAGCAGAATCAGCGCGGCCATGGAGAGAAGTCCGGTACGCAGGAGGGTTCTTCCATCCCGCGGCTTGGAGGCAAGTAGAGCAAGCGCGAGGCCCAGCGCAGTGATCAGCATCCCGTTCCAGCGGTGAAGCTGCATGACCGTATCACCGCCGAACCAGAGGCCGGTATGAATCCAGCCGAACAAGGCCGCGATTACGGCACCGCCCGCGCCGCCGTAGATCAGTACGCGAACGGCCGGTTCGATACCGGCACCCCGTCCAGTCATAATGAACAATTCCGCCAGCGCCGCCATCAGGAACAAGGCAATGGGGAAATGTATCGTTGCGGGGTGCAGCTTCTTGACGAAGGCGAGACCTCCCGCATTTGCAGCGCTTTCATGGCCCCCCGACGCTTCGTCGTGCCCTTCCGCAGCATGAGTCGACGCGGCCTGCGCCTCGCCCGCACTGGATGCGTCATGGGTTGGATCGGAAGAGGCGGCAGCGCTGGCAGCGGTATCATGTCCCTTCTCGCCATGCGCATAGGCCGGGCCGACCAACAGAAAACCTGCGCACACGAGCATCAGGAGATGGATGGGTTTCATAATGGCGAATGCTCTTTCACGGTGGGTTCACGAGACCTATGCTCCTTGATACGCACCGCAAGACGCCTCCCCTCACGAAAATTTATGAGGGCAATGGGCAGACCGGACGTATTGTGAGAACGGCCACCTACTTCAAGGATCGACCCCTAGCGATGGAACATCAATTGGACCCCATTCTGGACGTGCTTGCCCACGAGACTCCGGTCGGCGTGTCCGGTGGTTTCATGGAAGGCGTGTGGGAGCGGGTCGGCGATATCAACGCGCGCCGGGAACGCACTTTGCGAAGCGCCTTGTTCGCAGGACTTTTCGCCGTCGGGCTGGGCGCAGGCGCGATCACCGTCCAAGCGCCTGCCTACGCGAAGGAGCCGACCTATCCGTTGATAAGCGATGTCCGGCTTTCTCCCGCCGCGCTGCTGCATGTCGCTCCATGAAAGACCGGAAACTGCAATTAATGGTTGCGGTTCTGCTTGCGGTATTGGCGGGATTCCTTGGAGCCGTTGCCGCCGAACGCTGGTTTGCGCCCACCCAGCCGGGTGGTCTCCACGAGTTTGTGCACGAACAGCTGGAACTCGATGCGCAGCAGGAAGACCGGCTCGACCGGCTCGAGGAACGCTATGCGATCGAGAACGCGCAACGCGAACTGGCGGTGCGGCGCGCGAATGCGGACTTGGCGGCCGCGATCGACAACGAGCATGAATACGGCCCCGAGGTCAGCGCTGCCATCGACGGGGTCCATGCCAGCATGGGCGAATTGCAGAAGGCGACGGTTCGTCATGTCTTCGCGATGCGCAGCATTCTGAATGAAGACCAGCAGCGCGCATTCGATCAACAGGTCGCCCGGTCGCTGACCGGACCGCCGCCGCAATGACGCCGGAGTGCAGGAGCGGCACGACAGTCAGGAGCGGGAACTGGTTGCAAGGGTCGTGGCTGGGGACCGCCGCGCGTTCACCCAGCTTGTAGAGCCGCTCGTACCACGATTGCTCGCCACCGCGCTGCGCTTGCTGGGAACCCGCGACGAGGCGGAGGATGCGGTGCAGAATGCGTTGGCATCGGCATGGATCGCACGGAGCCGGATCGATCGATCACGGTCTTTCCTTCCGCTCCTCACCACGATTACGCTCAACAAATGCCGCGACAAATTGCGTCGGCGAAAGGCAGCCGACTTTCTTGGCTTCGGCAGGGCTTCGATGCCGGAGCTCGCATCCGATCCCGCGCCTTCGCCCGAGACCGAAGCCGTCGACCGCCAGCTTCTCGAACAAACCCGTTCCGAAATCCGGCGCCTGCCCTTGCGGCTTCGCGAGGCCCTGATTCTCGTCGCCATCGATGGTCGAAGTCAAAGCGAGGCGGCGGAGCTGCTCGGGATTTCGGCCAAAGCGGTGGAGGCCTTGGTCTATCGGGCGCGCAAGATACTGAGAGAAAAATTGCCCAGCGGCGAGTGAATTTGATGAGGGAAGCCGCGCCGGGCTGCGTAGGGTAAGGCAAACCCCGTTCACACAGGACATTATGATGCAATCAATCAATCGGCGGAAATTCCTCGGCTCGAGTATCGCGGCGGGCGGTCTGCTGGGCGCCGGAGCCGCGATTCCTGCCTGGGCGCGCGGCGGCAATATGAATGGCGCGACGATTCGCCAGGGCTTCGACGAAGTGTCCGGCCGGAACATCGATCTGACCATCGCCCGGGGCCCCGTTACAGTACAGGGTCGGCGCGGAATGGGAGTTGCCGTCAACGGCAGCGTGCCGGGGCCGCTGGTGCGGTTGAAGGAGGGCGCGGCCGTCAATCTCAACGTGCACAACGCGCTGGACGAAGACAGCTCGATCCATTGGCACGGACTGCTGGTTCCGTTTCAATTCGACGGCGTGCCCGGCGTCAGCTTCCCCGGGATCAAGCCGGGGCAGACTTTCACTTACGAAATGCCCGCGCTGCGGCAGGCTGGCACCTATTGGTGGCATAGCCACTCGGGTTTGCAGGAGCAGGCCGGCCATTACGGCCCGATCATCGTCGATCCCGCCGGTCCCGATCCGGTGCAGGCCGATTACGACTACGTCATGCTGCTGAGCGAATTCACGCCGATGCATCCCCACACCATCATGGCCAAACTGAAAAAGGGCGAAGCCTATTTCAATTATCAGCAACGCACGCTGACCGACGGCTATCCGTTGACCGGCGAGGAGCGGCGGATGTGGGCGGAAATGCGGATGATGCCGACCGACATTTCGGATGTATCTGGATCCACCTACACTTATCTAGCCAACGGACACGGCCCTAAGGAGGGGCTCGAATATCTGTTTGCGCGCGGCAAACGGGTTCGAATTCGCGTGATCAACGGCAGCGCAATGACGTTCTTCAATGTCCGCATCCCCGGAATGAAGTTCTGGGTGGTGGCGGCGGATGGCCTCAACGTAAGGCCGGTCGAGGTGGAAGAATTCCAGATCGGCACGGCAGAGACTTACGATATCGTGGTGGAGCCGACCGGCGAAGCGCACACAATCGTCGCAGAAAGCATGGATCGTTCGGGCATGGCACTCGCCACGCTTGCAAGCCGTCCGGGTGCGCGTGCGCCAGTGCCGGCCCTCCGCGATCCCCCGCTTTTGACCATGGCCGATATGGGCATGAACCATGGCGGCGGTGATATGGCCGGGATGGATCCCGGTATGGATCACAGTGCGATGGGCCATGGGACCGAGCCGTCGGGCGAGATGTCCATGAGCGGCATGGATATGCGCGACACGTCGTTGCTCCCGCCCGATGTGAAGGTAGGCCCCGGTGTCGATATGGTCGCGATGAACCCGGTGGACCGGATGGGCGATCCAGGCATCGGTCTCGACAAGGTTCCGCACAAGGTTCTCACTTACAAGGATCTGGTCGCGCTCGAACCGAACGACGACCTGCGCACACCGTCGCGCCAGATGGAAATCCATCTAACCGGCAATATGGAACGCTACATGTGGTCGTTCGACGGGAAGAAATTCTCGGCCGTCAGCGATGAACCGATCCGGTTCGCCTATAATGAACGCGTCCGCTTAAAACTGGTTAACGATACCATGATGGCGCACCCCATCCATTTGCACGGCCATTTCTTCGAGCTCGTCAACGGCGCTCCTGCCGATCGCCAGCCACAAAAGCATACGGTCATCGTGCAGCCAGGCGGCTCTGCCCAGTTCGATTTGACTGCCGACGAGCCCGGCGATTGGGCGTTTCACTGCCACCTTCTCTACCACATGCATGCCGGAATGTTTCAGATCGTGACCGTCGCCAATCGGGCCGGTCAGCCGGATGTGAAGCGCGTGGGAGAAAGCGGATGAAATATCTGATCGCCCTTATCCTCGCCTCAACGGCGACGCCCGCACTTGCCCAGCATCAGGGCCACTCCATGCCGACGACCCCGCCCGAACCACAGGCCGAGGGGCAGCCAGACGACATCGATGGCGCGGAAGCGGATGATCAGGACCAGCCTTCCACAATGCTCATGGATCATTCGAAGATGGACCATTCCGGCATGGAAGAAGACCCATCTACCGCCGCACAGGACACCGGCGAAGCAATGGATCATGCCGCCATGGGTCACGGGCCTATGGAAATGGATATCCCGTCGGTGCCGCCGCCCGCTGCAGCCGGTTCTGGTCCCCCGCGAGCCGCAGACGCGATCTGGGGTGCAGATGCGATGCGCGAGAGCCGCGAGCAATTGCGCGATGAGCAGGGCGGCCAGAACTTCTTCTGGTTCCAGGGCGACCGCGTGGAATATCGCGCCCGCGACGGTGCCGATGGCTATCTGTTCGACGTGCAGGGCTATTATGGCGGCGATCTCGACAAATTCTGGTTCAAATCGGAAGGGGAAGGCAGCTTCGGCGAAGAGATCGAGAGTGCCGAAATCCAGGCACTTTACAGTCGTGCAATCGCGCCCTTTTTCGATCTGCAAGCGGGGGTCCGCCAAGATCTGGCTCCGATCGACCGCACGTATGCGGTGGTCGGCATCCAGGGGCTCGCACCCTATTTATTCGAAGTGGATGCAGCCGCATTCCTGTCGGACCGAGGCGATTTGACAGCCCGCGTCGAGGTCGAACTCGATCAGAGGATTACGCAGCGCCTGATCGTCCAACCGCGTGTCGAAGCGTCTTTTTCTGCACAGGATGTGCCTGAACTGGGCATCGGTGCCGGACTGGACTCGGTCGAAGCCGGTCTGCGCCTGCGGTATGAGCTCGCGCGCGAGTTCGCGCCGTATATCGGGATCGATCAGGAATGGAAAATCGGCCAAAGCGTCGACTTTGCGCGAGCCGCGGGGGAAGACCCGAGCGTGACGAATTACGTCGTCGGCATACGGTTCTGGTTTTAAAGGAAGGGAAATTTCAATGCATACTACCATTACACGCGGGGCTCTCGCCCTCGTTCTGGCTGCGGTTGCCACACCGGCGATTGCGCAGAGCATGGAAGATCATGCTGCGCATGCAGAGAAAGCTGCAACGCAGCCCATGGAGCAACCCGCTCAATGTAAGAAGCATGCTGAGCACATGGCGGCTATGAACGATGATGTCGCCGGTGCAGAAGCGGTGCTGACCGCTTATCGCAATGCCCTGACTGGTCGCGATGCCGATGCGATGACGGCCCTGTTTGCAGAAGAATCCTTCGTTTACGAAAACGGGAAGGATGAAGGCAGTTTCACGAATTACATGGAACACCATCTCGGGCCCGAACTCGATGCGATCACCAGTTTTTCCTTTGGTGAGCCGACCATGACGATCACCCGGATGGGGCACCTGGCCTACGGACGCGAAACCTATACCTACCGGATCGAACTGGCGGATGGGCGCGTGATCGACCGGGAAGGCGTGGCGACATCGGTGCTCACGCACGACGCCAATGGCTGGAAGATCGTGCAATACCATTCATCGTCCCGTCCTCCCCGCAACCAATAAGACCTCATGGCGTCGGTTCCAGCTCTACGAAAGCCGTCACGCAAGCTTCGGCTGCACATATTCGGTAGCAAGCTGCACAAGTGGCTCGCGCTGTTTGTCGGCGTCCAGGTGCTCTTGTGGATGGGAACCGGCGCGATCATGTCCTTTCTCAAGATCGAGCAGGTACGGTCCGAGCACGTCATATCGCGCGAAGCCGAAACACTCGATCCTGAGTTTCCGGCACCGCGATGGCTGGTAGATCGACAGGGCGTCGTTGCTGTCACAACCAAATCCGTAGCTGGCCGTCCCCTCGTCCAGATCGAGCGTAGCGATGGCTCGATGACGCTTCATGAGACCGAGACCGGAACGAAAGTTTTTCCCCTGCCGGTTGCTGATGCCCGAGCCATCGCTTTACGCGCCTGGACCGGACCCGAGACTTCGATCGCCAGTGTGAAGCTAATCGAGACCCCGATAGGAACAGAGTTCCGCGGTCCATTTCCGGCGTGGCAAATCACCTTCTCCGATCCAGACGGGACGAGGCTCTACCTTAATGCCTCAAGCGGCGCGATTCTCGGCGCAAGAAGCGATACCTGGCGCTTCTTCGACTTCGTCTGGGGCTTGCACATCATGGACTGGACCCAGCGCGACCGGATCAACAGCTGGTGGCTGCTGCTTTTCGGAATCGGTGGAACGGTCATCGCGGTTTCGGGCTTTATCCTCTTGGCGAACCGGTTCCCGAAACTGCGCCGCAGAAAGGCCCGGTGATCTACCCAAGGAAGTATCCGATGATCGCACTAATGATATAAAGGCGCAATGTCATCCCTGCCAAGCAATGTCATCCCTGCCAAGAAGTATCGGTAAAGTTTGCCAAGATCTGACAGCGAGATCCGTCATGAGCAGTTCTGAACAAACCGCACCCTCATCCAAAGTCTCGATCCTACCACGGATAGTCGCGATTCTGATCGGGCTCATCGGTGCAACACTGTTTGCCGGTGGCATCTGGCTCGCAATCCTTGGCGGCTCGCTTTACTATGGGCTGACCGGCGCGGCGCTGCTTGCTTCCGCCTATTTCATCTTTCGCGGGAAAGCCTTGGGCGCGTGGATTTACGTCAGCGTCTATATGGTGACCGTGCCTTGGGCATTATGGGAGAGCGGCAATGATCCGTGGGCGCTCGTGCCGCGACTTGTTGGTCCGACCGTTCTCCTCGCTCTGGTTTCGCCCCGCCTTTATCGGCCAACAAGATGGCCAGTTGCACTTGCAGGGGCTGGGGGAGCGGTGGTGTTCCTTGCGGTTGCACTCTGGGTTGCATCGGCATCGCGCCCCGATCCGGTGAGGGGGGAACTCCCGATACCCCGGGCAGGAATAGAGGTCGAGGATGTGGGCGGTGACTGGCCAGCATGGGGAGGAACCCATTCAGGTCAGCGTTATTCGCAGTTGGATCAGATTACTCCGGCCAATGTCGGCGGACTGGAGCGCGCATGGATCGCACATACCGGGGATCTGCCCCAAGGTGCGGGTGAGGGCAAATACGCCCCGAGACGACCCCGCTTAAAATCGGCGACAGTTTGTATCTGTGCTCGGCGATGAATATTCTCATCGCGCTCGACGCGCAAACCGGCGCGGAAATCTGGCGCCACGATCCACAAGTCTCCACCGCCGCCATCCCCTATTCGGCCTCCTGCCGCGGCGTGACCGCCTACAACCGCCCGCTGGACAGCGGCACACAGCTTTCCGGAGGCACCCAAGGCTCTTCTTCCCAGAATCGAGGCGCGCCGGTCGTACCTTCGGGAACTGCAGCGAATTGCGCGATGCGCATCATCGAAGGGACGCTCGATGGCCGTCTCATCGCCGTCGATGCCGAAACCGGCCGCCCCTGTGCCGACTTTGGCGTCAACGGCGAGGTCGATATCAAAGAGGGCATGGGCCAGACATATCCAGGCATGGTGGCGATCACGGCTCCTCCGGTGATCGTGCGCGGCAACATCGTGACAGGCCATCAAGTTCTTGACGGGCAGCGGAACAGCGCCCCGTCAGGCGTAATCCAAGCGTTTGACGCCGTCACCGGTGAGCGTGCATGGGCATGGGATATGGGCCGTCCGGGAGAAAATGGCCCACCCGGACCCGGCGAACAATTTACGCGCGGAACGCCCAATATGTGGACGACGGCCTCGACGGACGAGGAACTGGGGCTCGTCTACCTACCCATGGGCAACAGCGCGGTCGACTACTGGAGTTCGGATCGCAGTCCACAGGAAAACGAATTTTCGACGGCGCTCGTGGCGCTGGACGGCGAGACAGGCGAGCCACGCTGGCGTTTCCAGACCGTATACAAGGATGTCTGGGACTACGACCTCGGGAGCCAGGCAACGCTTGTCGATCTGCCGGGCGGAACACCGGCCATCATTCTCCCATCGAAGCAGGGCGAGATCTACATTCTCGACCGACGTACCGGTCGACCACTGCACACCATGATCGAACGCGCCGTGCCGCAAAGTGGTGTGGAGCCCGCCGAGCGCACCGCCACGCAACCCTATTCGGGCTTTGCGACGCTGCGCAGGCCCTCGCTCGAAGAGCGCGACATGTGGGGCATGACGCCGATCGACCAGATGATCTGCCGCATCCAGTATCGGCAGTCGGCCTATGACGGCTACTATACGCCTCCCACGTCAGATCGCCGGTGGATCCAGTATCCCGGTTACAATGGCGGATCCGACTGGGGATCGGTGGCGATCGATCCGCGCCGCGGAGTGATTTACGCCAACTATAACGACATGCCCAACCACAACCGCCTCGTCCCTCGCGCAGTGGCGAACGAAAAGGGCTGGGAGCCGCGCGGCCCGCAGGGCAATCAAGGTGGCGGTGGTTCTGAAGGTGAGGGCTCGCCTCAGACCGGTACGCCGTTCGCCATCGACGTCAACGCTGGCTGGCGGCTCGGGCTGACCGGCCTTCTGTGCAAAGAGCCACCTTATGGCGGCATTCGTGCGATCGATATGAATAGCGGCAAGACGCTATGGGACCGGCCCTTCGGTTCGGCGCGCGCGAACGGTCCTTGGGCCCTCGCCCTTGGCATTCCGTTCACGATCGGCACGCCGAACAATGGTGGCGGTGTCGTAACAGCGGGAGGACTGCTGTTCATTGCAGCGACGACCGACAATCTGATTCGCGCAATCGATGTCGAAACAGGCGAAACGGTCTGGTCCGACGTCCTGCCGGGCGGCGGGCAGGCCAACGTAATGACCTACTCTCAGGGCGGCCGCCAGTATGTCGTGATTATGGCAGGCGGGCATCATTTCATGAAGACACCTGTCAGCGATGCAATAGTGGCCTACGCGCTACCCCGGAACTAGCGAAGGAGAAATAACTGGGCAGAGGGTTTGTCTGCAAGCATTCCTAAGCAGAACCGGCCGACCCCATCGGCTTGTACGAGATGATCGTGCTAAGTTAAACTAAAGGAACTCGTCTGCGAGGCAAAGGTTGGATTGGCGTATTCAAAACGCCCGAAGGAAAGCCAACGATGGACCGTGCCAGAATCGATGAGAACCTCTCCCTGCTGACATTCCCGCCCGCAGCACACGACCTGCAATCTCTTGCGGACGCTGGTTTCAAGTCGATTGTCAATTTGAGGCAGGTCGGCGAGCAGGGCGAAAAGCTGAACCCGCAGGCAGAAGCGGAAGAAGCGCGCGAGAACGGATTGGAGTACCTTCACTATCCCGTTTCTCCGCCGGATTTGACGGCTGAGAAGGCGCAGGACTTCACGGCTAGGCTCGAACAGCTTCCCGGTCCTGTGGCCATTCACTGCGCCAGTGGACGTCGGGCGAGCTTGTTGGGCCTTGCGTCCTGGGCGCGTCAAAAGGACTGTAATGCCGCCACGGCAGCGAAAAGAGGCCGCGAGTCCGGGCTGGAAATCAGTGAAGGCGATTTATCGCCACTGCTCAATGTAAACGAGGCAAATGCGCGATGATCTTCAGGCAGCTTGTCGAACCGGAATCGTCGACTTACACCTATCTGATCGGATGCGAAAACACGGGCGAGGCCGTTCTGCTCGACCCGGTAATCGAGACTTGCGACAGGGATATGGAGGCAGTTGCTGCGCTGGGCCTGAACCTTGCTTTCACGCTCGACACCCATATTCACGCCGATCACATCAGTGGCGCATGTCGGCTGCGTAGCCTGACGGGGTGCGAGGTTGCCTATCCCGCTGATGACAATCTTTCTTGCGCGGATGTTGAAGTGAGCGAGGAAGCGCCTTTGTCTGTAGGCGATCTGACCATCCGCGCCTTGTTCACGCCCGGGCATACCGATAAGCATCATAGTTACGTAATAGAGCAAGGCGGCCATACGCAGGTCTTCACCGGCGATGCGCTGCTCATCGATGGATGCGGTCGCACCGATTTCCAGAACGGCGATTCCGCGACCCTTTACAAGTCAGTTCGCGAAAAGCTGTTCGCTTTGCCGGAAGACACGTTGGTCTACCCTGCGCACGATTATTCAGGCCGCCGAGTCTCGACGATCATCCAAGAGCGTACCCGCAATCCTCGATTGAACGACGAAATTTCGCTTTCCGAGTTCCAGCGGATCATGGCCGAACTCGACTTGCCCTATCCCAAGAAGATCGACGTTGCCGTCCCTGCCAATTTGAAGTGCGGTGACTGCGTGGAAGAAGCGGTTGAGCATCTGCACGAGATCGGCGGAAAATCGCCGCAGGGCTAATGCCCATCGGTGACCCTTCCTAGCTGTTCACGACGACGAACTGCCCCATCATTCCGGCATCCTCATGCTCGAGAATGTGGCAGTGATACATATACGGCAAATCCGGGTCCGTGTGTTCCTCGAACCGTAATAGCAGGCGCACTTGCTCGCGCGGGTCGACAATAACCGTATCCTTGTAACCAGTCTCCAATGGCGGCGGAGTGCGGCCGTTGCGGTCGATCACGCGGAACTGTGCATTATGAATATGAAAGGGATGCGCCCTCATGGAGGCATTGGCGATTTCCCAGATTTCCCACTGGCCGACGGGCACCCTCTCGTTGATCACATTCATGTCCATGCTGGCACCATTGATAGACATCCCGCCGCCCATCATTCCCATATCGAGCACGAACCGCCGGGTTCGCACTGCAAGTGAGGGGTCGAGTGCCGGTAGCGCGGCAAGCTGCGGCGGCAGATTCTTTCGCCGCGAGGAGTCAGAGGGTCTGATATCGAGGACGCGGAACGGCTCGTCCATCTCGGTGTCGTCGCGGCGTCGGCCCATCATACCGCCGCCCATCATGCCGGCGCCATCGCCCATCATTCCCATCGAATTGTCGGGACTGGTCGCCACAAGGCTGAGTGGGCGCCCCTCGGAAAGATCGACGACGATCTGCGCCCGCTCCCCCGGTGCGAGCCTGAGCGAACGGACCGCATGCGGACGGTCCAGCAAGCCACCATCGCTTGCGATGAGCTTCATTGTCTGACCGCCGGACAGCGAGAAATCGTAGAAACGAGCGTTCGATCCATTGAGGATCCGCAAACGTAACAGGCCGGTCCGCGCTTCAAACACCGCGTTTTGCGTGCCATTGACGTAGAGACGATCCCCGCGCACGCCCATCATTTGTGCATGCATATTCTGCGGATAGAGGAGCTTGCCCGAGCTATCGAGCAAGCGGTCCTGAACGATAAGCGGAATATCATCCACGCCGTATTCGCTCGGCAGATCCAGCGCATCCTCTTCATCATCGCGGACATAGATCGGTGCGGCAAGACCAGCATAGACCTGCGGTCCCGTGCCGCGATGCAGGTGCGAGTGATACCAGTAGAGAGAGGCACGCTGCCGAACTTCGAAAGACGGGCTCCAGCGCGCGCCGGGGCGGATAAGCTGGTGCGGCCCGCCGTCCGCAGCGGCGGGTAGTTCGAACCCGTGCCAGTGGACTGTGGCTCCATCGTCCAGGCCGTTGTCGACATGCAGCCGGACGCGCTCGCCGCGGCGCATCTCCAATGTCGGACCCAGATAGGGCGCGTTCACTCCGATGGTAGGCGAAGCGACCCCGGGAGCGAATTCCTTCTGCCCCGCGGATATCGACAGTCGAAAGACCCGTTCGCCTTGCTCGACAATTCCCTGATCGAGCTTGGGAATGGCGAGCGGATTGGTGCCGGCTCCATCGGCACCAAGTAGGGAATTTCGCGCTTCGCACGCTGACAAGGGAAGAGCCACAAGGCCCGCCGCCGCTGTGCCAGCCCGTCGCAGCAAGGCACGTCGGTTAAGGCCGGATGCGTTCGCCCACTGGTCCATTTCACTTGCTCCGGAGATATTTGATCAGCGCAGCGATGCCCAACACAAGAAGGATGGTCAGCAATAAGCAGAACAAACCCATTATCCCCATCATGGCCGCTGGCATGTCACCATTCATCATCGAACTTTTCCTAATTATACCGGCCCCGGAATACGATCCGGGGCCGGTTCGCAAATTACTGCTTGGTGATCGAAGTGATCGTGTTTCCGCCTTCACCGGTTGTGAAGTCGAACGAGATCGTGTCACCAACCGCCACATCCTGACGCAGCTGCTCGTCGGCGTCGAACGCCATCGTCATGGCGGGCCACTCGATCGCGGGGACAGCGCCGTGATCGACAGTGATCGTTCCTGCATCGGCGTCGATGGCGGTTACGGTTCCTTCCGCACTGGCGGTCTGCATCGTGCTGTCCGATCCCATCATCGGCATATCGCCATCGTCCATCGGCATCTGACCGTCTGCCATCTGACCGTCTACCATGGCCGTGTCGTCCATCATTTCGGTATCGTCGCCGGAGCCACAGGCGGCGAGTGCCAGCGGCGCTGCCAGCAAGGTCACGAGGGTTGTAATACGCATTCTTCTTCTCCTTCGAGGGGTTTGGACCGATTGGTCCGGGGACGCCGCATCATCAGATAGGCGGCGGGAAGTACGAACATTGAAAGCAGCGGAGCGGTGATCATCCCGCCGATCATCGGGGCCGCAATACGGCTCATCACCTCGGATCCGGCACCGGTGCCGATCAGGATCGGGAACAGGCCGGCGAGGATAACGGCGACGGTCATCGCCTTGGGCCGGACGCGCAGCAGCGCGCCTTCGCGGATGGCTGCCGATACCTCGTCGGCATCCAGCTCGCCCTCTCTCCGTTCCAGCGCGGCCTTCAGGTAGATCAGCATGACCACGCCGAATTCCGCCGAGACGCCTGCCAGCGCAATGAACCCGACGGCGGTGGCGACGGACTGGTTGTATCCCATAAGGTAGAGCAGCCAGAACCCGCCGGTCAGCGCGAAGGGTAGCGTGCCCATGATCAGTAGCGCCTCGTCGAAGCGGCGGAAGATCAGATAGAGCAGCAGGAAGATGATCGCGAGTGTTGCCGGCACGACGATCTGCAACCGCTCGTAGGCGCGCGTCAGATATTCGAACTGCCCTGCATAGGACAGACTGACGCCGGCAGGCAGATCGACCTCGGCGTCGATAGCCTCCTGCAAATCGCCCACCACCGAGGTAAGGTCGCGCCCGCGTACATCGACATAGACATAGCTGGTCGGCCTGCCCTGCTCGCTCTTGAGCATGGGCGGACCGCTGGTCACGCGAACATCCGCCACCGTGCCAAGCGTGATCTGCTGTCCCGCAGGGGTCAGGACCGGAAGATTGCGCAGTTCATCGACGCTGTCGCGGATCTCGCGCGGATAGCGGACATTGACCGGATAGCGGGCCAGCCCCTCCACCGTGCGCGCAACATTCGCTCCGCCGATCGCGCCCGACACGATCTGCTGCACATCGGCTATGTTGAGCCCGTAACGGGCCGCTTCCATGCGATCGATATCGACATCGACATAGCGCCCGCCGGACAGCCTTTCGGCCAGCGCCGAACTGACGCCTGGCACCTGCTTGGCAATCTGCTCGACCTGAAGGGCCACGCGTTCGATTTCGCCCAGGTCCTCGCCCGAGACCTTGACCCCGATGGGGCTCTTGATGCCCGTCGCGAGCATATCGATACGGTTGCGGATTGGGGGCACCCAGACATTGGCAAGGCCTGGAACCCGGACCACGCGGTCGAGCTCCTCGACCAGCTTGTCAGGCGTCATCCCCTCGCGCCATTCCTCGCGCGGTTTGAAGCTGATCGTCGTCTCGAACATCGTCAGCGGCGCGGGATCGGTGGCCGTATCAGCGCGGCCGGCCTTGCCGAAAACGGTGTCGACCTCGGGAACTGTCTTGATCAGGCGGTCTGTCCGCTGAAGCAGGGATGATGCCTCACCAGGCGACAGCCCAGGAAGCGCGCTTGGCATGTAAAGCAAATCGCCTTCATCGAGAGGAGGCAGGAATTCGCCGCCCAGCCGCGTGAAAGGCACTAGCGTCGTCGCGAAGATCAGCCCAGCAATGACCAGCGTCGCCTTCGGACGCCGCATCACCCAGTCGAGCCCCGGACGATAGGCGCGAGTAAGCGTCTTGTTGATCGGATTGCTGTCTTCCCTCGGTATCTTGCCGCGGATCAGCCATCCCATCAGCACTGGAACCAGCGTGACCGACAGGATCGCCGCCGCCGCCATCGCATAGGTCTTGGTGAAGGCCAGCGGAGCGAAGAGTCGTCCCTCCTGTGCCTGCAAAGTGAAGACCGGCAGGAACGAAAGGGTGATAATCAGCAGGCTGAAAAACAGCGCCGGACCGACTTCCTTGGAAGCATCTGCGACGATCCGCCAGCGCTCCTCACCCGACATAACCGTATCGGGATTTTCCTCGGTCCATCGCTCGATGTGCTTGTGCGCGTTCTCGATCATCACCACCGCAGCATCGACCATCGCGCCGATCGCAATGGCGATGCCGCCAAGCGACATGATGTTGGCGTTCACGCCCTGGAAGCGCATCACCAGAAAGGCTGCCAGAACGCCCAAGGGCAAGGTGACCACGGCGACCAGCGCAGAACGGGCGTGCCCCAAGAACAACAGGCACACGAGCGCAACGACGACGAATTCCTCGATCAGCTTGGTCGTGAGGTTATCGACTGAGGCATCGATCAACTGCGATCGGTCATAGGTGGTGACGATCTCGACCCCTTCGGGCAGGCTTGCCTGCAACTGGTCGAGCTTCGCTTCGACCGCCTCGATCGCACCGCGCGCGTCGGCGCCTTGCCGCAGAATGACGATGCCGCCTGCGACTTCGCCCTGGCCGTTCAGCTCGGCGATACCGCGGCGCAGTTCGGGGCCGATTTGCACATTGGCGACATCGCCAAGCGTCACCGGCACACCGCCCGCTTCGGCGCGCAAAGGGATCGAGCGGAAATCATCGAGACTGCCGAGATAGCCCGACGAACGCACCATGAATTCCGCTTCGCCCATCTCGACGATGGAACCGCCTGCCTCCTGGTTGCCTGCCTGGATCGCGCTCACGATTTGGCCGTGGGTCACTCCGAAGGAAGCCATGCGGTAGGGGTCGAGCACGATCTGGTACTGCTTGACCATGCCGCCCACACTGGCGACCTCGGCGATCCCAGGTATAGTCTTCAGCTCGTAGCGCAGGAACCAGTCCTGCAGGCTGCGCAGTCCGGCCAGATCGTGGCCGCCGCTGCGGTCGACCAAGGCGTATTCGTAGATCCATCCCACGCCGGTTGCGTCGGGGCCGAGCGTGCTCTCGACGCCTTCGGGCAAGCGGTTCTGGACCTGGTTGAGGTATTCGAGCACGCGCGAGCGCGCCCAGTAGAGATCGGTCCCGTCCTCGAAAATCACATAGACATAGCTATCGCCGAAAAACGAATAGCCACGCACGGTCTTCGCCCCCGGTACCGAGAGCATGGTCGTCGCCAGCGGATAGGTGACCTGGTCCTCGACGATACGCGGAGCCTGCCCGGCATAGTTCGAGCGGATGACAACCTGTACATCCGACAAATCGGGCAGCGCATCGACAGGAGTGGTCCGCACGGCCCAGAAGCCGGCGAGCGCCAGACCGATCGCCGCCAGAACCACGAACAGGCGGTTGGCAATCGAACTTTCAATGATCCGCGCGATCATTGGCCGGTCTTCCGGATCGAGACGATGCGCGGACCGGTGCTTGCCTGAACGAAGGTAAAGGTTACCCGATCACCGCGTTGGAAACCGCGAACCTGAGCCGGACCTTCAGTGGCAAAACCCATCGTCATGGCTGGCCAGTCCAGAGCTTTGACCGGCCCGTGCCGCAAGGTGATGCTGCGGGCAGTGATGCGTTCGATCGTGCCGGTGGCTCGATAGGTGCGCGGTTCGTCCGCATCCGCCTGCGTTTCGTTTTCACCGGCAGTCGTCGGTGCGTCCTCGATGGAACGCACATCGATACCCGCGAGACTCGCTTCGGAATCGAGCAGGAACTGGCCGGAGGTTACGACCTCCTCGCCTGCCGCGAGCCCTGCGAGAACCTCGGTCCGACCGCCTGCTTCTCGGCCGATCCGGACTTCGGCCGGGCGGTATCCTCCGCCCTCTTGGGTAATCATAACCAAGGTTCGTTCGCCGGTGCGGATCACGGCCTCTGACGGGATGAGCAAGGCTTCACGCCGTTCAGGAGCAATCATGACCTGCGCAAACATGCCCGGTTTCAGGCGAAGCCCGGGGTTGGGCATCGCCGCGCGCACGGTAATCGTCCTGCTTGCCTCCTGCGCACTGGGCAGGATGGCAATGATCCGTCCGGCAAATCGCTCTCCGGGAAAAGCCGTGAGCGTCGCGCTTACCGGCTGTCCCACGCGAGCGCTTCCCGCAAGCGCCTCGGGCACGGCGGCTTCGAGCCAGATTGGGCTATAGCCGCTGATCTCGGCGAGGCTTTGCCCTGCCATCACGGTCATGCCCGGCCTGACACCGAGCGAGGTAATCGCACCCGATTGCGGCGCGGTGACAGTGATTGTCGATTGCGGTCTGCCGCTTCGAGCCACCGAGGAGATCACGCCTTCCGGCATCCCAAGCAGTCGCAGACGTTGACGGGCAGCATTGGTAAGCGCCGCGTCGCCGGTAGCTGCTACGGCAAGAAATTCCTGCTGGGCGCCGCCCCACTCGGGCACCAGCAGGTCGACGATTGGCGCGCCTCGTGCGATAAGATCCTGCGGGGCGTGGCCATAAGTCCGCTGAACATAGCCGCCCGCGCGAGGCTGGACGATCGCAACCTCGCTGCCATTGTAGGCAAGCGTGCCAGTTACCGTGGTTTCCGGTTCCAGCACGCCGTATTCGGCCTCGGCAGTGCGAATGCCGAAGTTCTGGACCAATGCGGAATCGATGCTGACACCCTCGCCGGCCTGCGCATCACCGCCCGCGCATTTCGGGACCAGCTGCATATCCATAAAGGGGGATTTGCCCGGCTCGTCGAAGCGCTGATCGGGCACCATCGGATCGTACCAGTAGAGCACTTCTTCGCAGCCGGTATCGGCAGCGGCGTCACCGCCATCGCTACCGCCGCCGAGCATCGACAGACCGTAGCCAGCCCCTAGGCTGACCAAGGCAATACCGGCCGCCGCTGCATAAGAGCGCTGGCGCGGAGAAAGACGTTCGAACACGGCTTTCATGGCCTGTCCTCCCCATAAGTAAGACTTAGAGTTGCAGCGGCTTCGACAGCCATCTGTTCGCGTTCGAGAATCTCGAGTTCGAGCAATGCCAGCGCAGATTTGGCCGCGATCACATCAACGAGGTCGGCGCGGCCAGCAGCGAAGCTGGCGGTTTCGAGTTCGGCACGGTCATGCGCGAGCGGTAGTAGCTCGTCCCTCGCACGTTCCCACTGCTGCACCGCGCTGCGCCACGCAGCCAGATCGGCTTCGAACCGGGCCCTGATCGCTCTCAGGCGATCGACCCGCTCAGCCGAGGCGGCAGCAGCGTCTGCTTCGGCTGCCGCGATGCGCGGGTTCTGCCGCCTGTCGGTGAAGATGGGCAAAGTGACCGATCCCATGACCGATACGGCACTGCCGAAATCGGGATTACGGTGACCATAAGTCACGCTGACACCGAAATCGGGCCGTTTTTCAGCGCGCGCCAGATTGGCTGCAGCCTCAGCACGACGTTGCTCTGCATCCGCCAAGCGCAATTCCGGATTGGCCTCCAACGTGAACCGAAGGCCTTCCGGGTCCAAGGTAGCTTGGGGAGCGGCCCCCGCAGCGACAGGCTCGCTTTCGGCGATATAGCGCTGCAGCCGGGCGCGAGCGGTTGCGCGCGCGGCCTCAATCCGGGTAATGGCATCCTCGATTTCAAGAAGCTCGCGCCGGATCGCGAGGCTCTCGGCAGGCCTCGCCGATCCCGAAGCGACGGCACTGACGGCGACCGGAACAAAATCCCTCAGGCCGTCCAGAGCGTTACGCGCAAGAGCGAGGCGTTGCTGGGCGTAATACAGACCGATCCAAGCCGTCCCCGCGTCGGCGAGGATGGAACGTTCGGACAAGCCAAGACGGGCTTCGGCAATACCGATTTCGGACCCGGCAAGGCCGGATCGCGCTCGCCGCCTGGCAAGGTTAGGAATTTCCTGTTCGACGCCAACCGCTAGCTGCGTCGGCAGTTGCGCATACGGATCAAATGCGGCCGGTCCGGTGACCGGCAAGTTCATCACGCCTGCACGAACGCGTGGGTCGGGCAATTCGTCCGCTGCTTCGGCGGCATCGCGCCTCGCCTGTATGCGGAATGCGCCCGCTTCGAGCATGGGCTGTTCCGCCCGCGCCGCCGCAAGGGTTTCTTCATAGCCGACCGACTGCGCTTGCGCAGTCTGAGCGACGAGCAGCGCCGAAAACGGCATCCAACCAATTCGCCAATTCATAAATCTCACTCGTGCAGAGCGAGCTGACAAGACAAAACATACCGCACCGGCGATACCGGTTCGTGCGGTTGCATCGTTCGTCAGTCTCGCAAAAAGCGCAGCGCGCCTTCAGGAAAAACTAGACGGTGAGGATTGGTTTTGGAGGGGGTGATTCCGGTCGTGGTGAATCTGTTTGAAACCACGGGGCCGCAGAAACAAGGTAGCTCGGCATCAAGCGAAGGGGCGCGCACTCCATTTCAGTCGCTGCCGACAGAGCCAGAGGCGGCAAGCAATTCATGGCAATCACGCAATCGAGCGTCATGTTGGAACATGGTCCTGCAGGATCGCGGGAAGTCTCGCTATCGGCCATCTCGGCACAATCGCTCATCGCCTCCGCCTCAATCTGAGGAAGGCCTGCTGCATTCGCTCCAACCTGGACGAAAAGTCCGAATCCAAAAAGGATTAAGGTCAAGGTACGAATGAACTTCACTAGGTCCAGATAGTCTGGGTCGAGGCGATTGGCAAGTAATGAGTGATGGCGGACGGGGACCAATCAGATCGCCCCGTCCGCATTAACCGCGTGAAATAAATAGTCTTTTGTGACTAGCAGCATCCCGCCGAAGCTGGCTCCGAGCTAGCTTCGGATACCTCGCGCACGAGGTCGCCGGTTTCTTTCTCGGCTGCACTTCTGGCGATGTCGGCCTGCGCAACGATGCCGCAACATTTGCCCTTGTCATCGACCACCGGAAGCCGACGAACCTGATTGTCTTCCATCTTGGTGCAGCATTCGTCGACGCTGGCATCGGCGGTGACAGTAACAGGAGACGATGTCATAACCTCCTCAACGCGTTGGTCGGAAGACTTCCCCTTGGCCACACAGCGGCATGCAATGTCCCTGTCGGTTACTACTCCCACCAACGCACCGGAATCATCGACAACCGGGATTTCTCCGCAATCGTTATCGACCATCAACGAAGCTGCCTCTTGCACGGTGCTCGATGGACTGCAGCATGCAGGGTTCGATGTCATAACGTCTTGGGCTTTCATGACTTGTCTCCTCATTCGTAATCGAACTTACAACGGAGGAAACGAGGCATTCCGAGTGCTGGTTCCACGCCTGTCGGTCAGTTGTGGGGCATGCAAGCCAACCCGTTCTGAGAACCCGGGTCGCCGACTGATCTTGCCGGGCCGATGACCGGGCCCATTTTCGGTCGCATAGCGAACAAGCCGCAGGTAACGCCAATTCGGCCTCTTATCTTCCGAACTCGTCACCCTTGCGGTGTTCAGTGCCTTCCTCATCATGGACGTCCATGTGCGCATCCCGCAGTATATCGATGCCGCCGTAAAGCGCGATGCCGGCAACTGCGACACCGACCACGAGATCAGGCCAGTTCGCACCGGTCAGCATCACAACAATGCCGGCGATGATAATACCGCCGTTCGAGATGAAATCATTGAAGCTGAAAGTCGTGGCTGCCCGAAGATTGACGTCTTTCGACTTCATCTTTTGCAGCAATCGCAGCGAAATCAGGTTCACCACCGCAGCCACCGCCGCCATTGCCATCATCATGATCCCACCTGGATCAGACCCCTCCAGAAAGCGCCGGATGGCATCGGCAATGACGCCGCCGGCAAAAATGAGGAGCATAATGCCTGAAAAACGCGCAGCCCCACGCTTCCAGGTCCGTGACCGCGTCAGCGCGAGGAGGCTGAGCCCATAAACGACGGCGTCCGACGAATTGTCGAGGCCGTTAGCAAGCAGAGCGTTGGAATCAGCGAAATAACCAACCACGAAGAAGCCGATGGCAATCGCGACGTTCAGCCAGAGGACGATCCACAAAGTTTGGCGCTTGTCCGCCGAGTCTAGGTTGAGTTCACCTTCGCCACTCATGACGCATTCCTTTCATTAATGTTCTGATTCAAGAACCTGCGTTCCTGATAGTTCCGCTCACGCAATGTCAGCGAGCTCGCGCTGCTCCTCGCGCGTGACGTTGCGTCGCAGCCGCTCCCACCACTTCTCGCGCCAACTTTGCTCGTCATCCGGGTGGTGCAGCACAAGCCGTGCGATCGCGGGCAGAACGAACAGGGTCAGCGCGGTCGCGGTGATCAATCCGCCGATGACGACCGTAGCTAATGGACGCTGCACTTCCGCGCCCGTTCCGGTAGCGATGGCCATAGGCACGAAGCCAAGCGAAGCCACCAGCGCGGTCATCAGTACCGGGCGCAGGCGCGCAAGCGCGCCATCGGCGATAGCTTCGTCGAGCGGCATTCCGTTCTCGAGCCGCTGCCGGATCGCGGTCATCATTACCAGGCCGTTGAGGGTCGCCACACCAGACAGGGCGATGAAACCGACCGCCGCCGAGACCGAGAACGGCAACCCCCGCAGTGCCAGAGCGAACACCCCGCCAGCCAAGGCCATGGGAATGGCACTGAACACGGCAAGCGCCGGAACCCATCCGCCCAAAGCCATGAACAGCAAGAGCAGCACTAGAGCGAAGGCAATCGGGACGACGATGGCGAGCCGTGCCTGCGCTTCCTGCAGGTTCTGATACTGCCCACCCCATTCGATGAAGGATGCCGGCGGCATATCGACGCCGGCCGAAACACCCTCCTGCGCTTCTTCGACGAAGGAGCCGAGATCGCGTTCACGCACATTGGCCGACACGACCACGAGCCGGCGTCCCTGTTCACGCCGGACCTCGGCAAGGCCATCGACCACCTGGAACTCTGCCAGAGTCCGCAGGGGAACCGTGACGCCGTTCTCAAGCACGATCGGGAGCGCGCCAAGCTGGTCGAAATCGTCGCGCGTCGCGTCTTCGAGACGCACCACGACATCGAACCGGCGATCGCCTTCGAACACGAGGCCTGCCGGACGTCCACCGAGCGCGATGGCGACCGATTGGGCCACGTCTTCAACAGTCAGGCCGTAACGCGCGATGGTGGGGCGATCGAAAGCTATGTCGAGGGTCGGAAAGCCCGTCACCTGTTGCACTTTGACGTCTGCCGCGCCTTCGACGCCGCGCAGCACGCCGGCTACATCGCCCGCCGCTTCGGTGAGTGCGGTAAGGTCATCGCCGTAGAGCTTGACCGCCACGTCACCGCGCACCCCAGCGATGAGCTCGTTAAAGCGTAATTCGATTGGCTGGCTGAACTCGTAGAGGTTGCCAATCAAACCGCCCAGCGCAGTTTCCATCTCCTCTACCAGCTCATCCTTCGACAAGTCCGGATCAGGCCATTCTTCGCGCGGTTTCAGCATGACATAGGCGTCTGACGCATTGGGCGGCATGGGATCGCTGGCGACCTCGGCCGTGCCCGTCCGCGAAAACACCAGCTCGACTTGGGGAAACTCTTCAAGCCTGTTCTCGACCCGCCGCTGCATCGCGAGCGAACGTTCGAGCGACGTCGACGGTATTCGCAAGGATTGCACCGCAATGTCGCGTTCGTCGAGCTGCGGAGTAAATTCGCTACCCAGAAACCCGAAGATGACAGCCGCGATCGCAAAGATCCCGACCCCCGTGCCGATAACTGGCCAGGGCCGGGCAATGGCCTTGCGAACCGCTGGGCCATAACGCTCCTTCGACCAGCGAATGGGCTTCGCTTCCTCCTCGGTCAGCTTCTTGTTGAGCAGCACCGCGATCATCGCCGGGACGAAGGTTAACGACAGAACGAAGGCCGAAGCCAGCGCGAGCATCATCGTGATCGCCATAGGGGAGAAGGTCTTGCCCTCGACCCCGGTAAAGGTGAGCAGCGGCGCGAAGACGAGGAAAATGATCGCCTGACCGTAGACGGTCGGTTTGATCATCTCCTGTGCTGCCAGACGCGTTTCGGTTAGCCGTTCGCCCAAGGATAGCAAGCGTCCCTCACGCTGTTGCCGCGCGGCGAGCCGAGCAACGCTGTTCTCGACAATGATGACCGCACCATCGACGATCAGGCCGAAGTCGAGCGCGCCCAGGCTCATCAGATTACCCGAGACACCAAGCCGGTTCATCCCCACCGCTGCCATCAGCATCGAAACGGGAATGACCAGTGCGGTGATTATGGCGGCGCGGATATTGCCGAGCAGGAGAAACAACACTGCAATTACCAGCAATGCGCCTTCAAGCAGGTTCTTCTCAACCGTCGAAATCGTCGCATCGACGAGCGAGGACCGGTTGTAGACGATCTCGGCCACAACGCCGTCTGGGAGCGATGAACGGACCTCGTCCAGCCTTTCTGCTGCACCGGCTGCGACGGTGCGGCTGTTCTCGCCTGCTCGCATCAGCACCGTGCCCACCACCGCCTCTTCGCCGTTCAGTGAAGCCGCGCCGGTTCGCAGGTCGCCGCCGATCTCGACATCGGCCACATCGCCGATACGAATGGGCACACCCTCGCGGGTCGCAATGACGGCTTCTTCTATGTCGGCAATGCTGCCCAGCCTCGCATCGACGCGGACGAGCAGCGCTTCATCGGCACGGTCCACGAAGTTGGCACCGGCCGCGAGGTTGGCGGCCTCGAGCGCATCGATCAATGAATCGAACGACAGGCCATAGCCGGTCAAGCGCGCGGGATCGGGCTGAACCAGAAACTGCTTTTCGAACCCACCGATCGAATCCACGCCGGCCACGCCGTCGATAGAGCGCATCAGTGGTGCGACGACCCAATCCTGCACAGTGCGCAGATAGGCCGCCTTCGCCACTTCGCTTTCGAGGCGGTCACCACGTTCGGTGATGAAGCTGCCGTCGGACTGCCAGCCTGTCCGGCCGCCAGTGGTAGCACCCTTGCCACCAGGGTGCTCATATTCGATCGTATACATCAGCACTTCGCCAAGGCCGGTGGAAATCGGACCCATGGTGGGCTCCGCTCCCTCTGGCAGCGAGGCTCCAATGGGTGCGAGCCGCTCGTTTACCTGCTGGCGGGCGAAGTATAGATCGGTGCCTTCCTCGAAGATCGCGGTGACCTGGCTGAAGCCGTTGCGCGAGATCGAACGGGTCATCTCCAGCCCCTCAATCCCGGCAAGACCGGTCTCGATCGGAAAGGTCACCTGCGTCTCGACCTGCGACGGCGAAAGCGCAGCAGCGCTGGTATTGATCTGGACCTGCGTATTCGTGATGTCCGGCACTGCGTCAATCGGCAGGCGCACTAGATTGAACGCGCCGTAGATTGCTGCGAAAACAGTCAGGACGATGATCGCCCAGCGAAAACGCACGGCAATATCAAGAACCATCCCGATCAGGCCATGGCGGTGGCTACCCTCGTCAGCGGGAGCCGCGGTATGATCAATGGCCATGTTCGGCGCCCTCCTTTTCGAGTTCGGCCTTCAACAGGAAGGCGTTGTCGGTCGCGATCCGCTGCCCCGGTTCAAGACCGGACAAGATCGTCACCATTCCGGCGGACCGGCTGCCTGTCGCTACCTCGCGAGCTTGGAAGCCGCGCTGTGTGCGCACAAACACGACGTCGCGGCCTTCGAGCACCTGCACGGCGTCCTCGGGAACCGCGATACGGCTCTGGTCCAATTCGCCCGACGGCCGGATGCGCGCCTGCAGAAAAGCGCCAGGTTGGAGACCTGGTATCGCCCGCGTCAGACTGAGCACGGCAGTGGCACTGCGGCTTTCGGGATCGAGTGAAGGCGTGACCGAACGCACGCGTGCACCGATCTCGCGGCCATCGCCGACGATCACGGCGGCCTCGTCGCCCGGCTGGATGCGCAACGCATCTTCCGAAGGCAACGCCACCTCTATCTGCAGCCCGTTCGGATTGATCACGCGGTAGAGTTCTTCACCAGCATCGACGAAGGAGCCAAGCACGATCGGAGCAGCGGTAACGCGGCCCGATAGCGGACTGGTGACAGCGAGCGAACGCCCATCGCCGCTGACACCCGCTGCAGCCACAGCGGCCTGAGCGCGGTTCAGTTCGGAGCGGGCAACGTCGAGATTTGCGCGCGCTGCTTCAAGGTCCTGCCTTGCCGTTACATTGGCTTCGAACAAGCGCCGCTCGCGGTCATAGGCAGCTGAAAGCTCAGTTGCGCGGGCGCGGGCAACGCTAAGCTGTGAAGCGAGCGCAGCTGCATCGGCGCTTTCGATCCGAGCGACGGTCTCGCCTTGGCGGACATAGTCGCCAAGCGTCTTGCCAACACTACGGACCACGCCCGAAGCCCGCGCATCGATCCGCGCGCTGGCCGTCGGGCTTGCCGCAACCGTTGCAGGAAATACCAGTTCGACAGTAGCCCCGGTCTGCACCGCGGCGACCTTGATTTCGGCTGCGCGAATTTGATCGTCATCGATCAGGACGAAGCCCTCAGGCAGTTCCGTTTCGGCGACCTTGTCTTCTGTACGAGGGTCAGCTTGATTATCAGGCCACAGCAACATCAACAGCGCTGCAGCGAGAATGATGATACCGGCGATGATCGCCAGTCTTCTCCGGTTCATTGGAATGTTCCTCATTGTGCGGCCAACCTGATGAGCTCGGCGGCAGCCTGTCCCCGGTCTTCTTGAGCGGTGATCAGCGCCTCGCGAATGGCATCACGCGCTTCGGCTGCGCTCAGCACCTCGATCAGCGGGAATCGGCCGTTGCGGTAACCGATGCGGACGAGCCGCAGCGCCTCCTCGGCCTGAGGAAGCGATGTCGTGGAAAGTGTTTCAACGCGCGCTTCGGCGGCAAGATATTGTGATCGTGCGCGCGTAACCGTCAGCTCAAAATCGGCCAGCGCGACAACCTCGCGTGCGTTGGCAGCGCGTAGCCTTGCTTCGGCCGCAGCGATGTTGCCCTGATTGCGGTTCCAGAAGGGAAGCGGAATGGATACGCCGACAAGAAAGGCGCTGTCGTTGCTTTCCTCGAAGCGTCGAACACCGGCGGAAACGACCGGATCCGGAATGCGCAGGCTGCGCTCGTAGTCGATCTCGGCCGCTGCTGTCGCGCTTTGGCCGCGGGCAACCTGCAATGGCAAGCTGGTCGCCGACGCAAGCACTGCGGCCGGAGGCTCGATGTTGGGAAACGCACCGGGAACGAGCGGCGGTGTGTCTTGCTCGCCCCATAGCGAGGCAAGCGCCGTGCGGGCTGCCAGGCTGTTCGCCTCCGCTGCCTGAAGTTCGGCACGCGCTTCTGCCAGCGTGGCCTCTGCCCGTAGTGCGCGCAGCGGTGGTTCGCGGCCCACCTCGACCAGGACGCCAGCTATGCGGGCCAGTTCCTCGTTTCGGTCGACCACATCGCGGGCAAGCTCGACCCGCGACGCTGCCGCCGCCGCTGCAACGTAGCGCTCACGGACAAGGAAGCCGAGTTCTGCACCGGCCAGGTCGGTCCGCAGATTTGCAAGCTGTGCCTGTGCCTCAGCTGCTGCGACGCGTGCGCCGCGCTTTCCGCCAAGTTCGATCCTCTGCCCGACCGCCAAAGTATATTCGGTAGCGCTTAGCCCAGAGAAGGCACCGCTCCCTGCGATGTTCTCGACCTCTAGCGAGACCTCGGGATTAGGCCGCAACCGGGCCTGGCCGACGAGCGCTTGCGCAGCTTCGGATTCCGCGCGCGGTCCGACAATGCGCGGATTGAATGTGCTGGAAGTCGCGTCGTCGGCGACCCCTGTGAGATCGAGTGCTTCTTCAAGCGACACGATGGACGCATCCTGCGCGATGGCAGGCTGCACGAGCATAGCGAGAGCTAACCCTGCAAAGAGGGCGCTCCGCCGGAATGTGGCGAACATATTGGGTGAATTCCTCTGCTGACGTTCAAAACGGCATCGGAACGGGTCCGATGCGCGAAGTACGTCAGGCTCGAGGAGGTGGCGTATCCAGTTCGATAACGCCTGAATCGAGCGCAGCGTGGCGCTTGCCGGAGTTCAGTGCGACAACCGAAGGCATTGAAACGCCTTCTCCCGATCGCCCCACCGTCTGCGACACGTGGTGACAATGACCGTGTGCGCAGGTGCCGTGTTTCTCGGGCGCGTTGCTCTCTTCACCCGGTTCGCCGTGCTGCTCTATCAGTGAAGCGACTTCAGGCTCGTCCGCGCATTCAGCTGCTTCCGCGACCGGAGCCCACAGGACACCAATCGCGGTGAACAGCGTGATAAACTGCAGCATGAAGGATCGGGCGAAGAGCCGGGTCATCGGCGAGCGGTTAGCAGCCGGGTTCGGATTGCAAAAGAGATTATTTTCGGAATAGCATGTGATTTCATAACATTATCCGGGATGCGCTGCTTTCACTATTGGACACCAAACGACCCATTGTAATGAATTCGCTGGTAAATACTTTTTCCGTTCCAACTGTCATTGTGTCGATTGCAGAATTGCCCGCAAATCGCTCGGAATTCCCATCCGGGCGAATGCGCTGACATCGGAGCGCCCGCTATTTCCGACAGGCAAGCCGCCGATGAGATTCCCCAGCGGTGCGAGAGCCAGACGAACAATCTGACCGCTTACCTCCCTCCAGTCGCGCTGCCGGTAAGCGAGTGCCAGCATGCGCCAATGCGAGTAGCAATGGGCTTTCAGCCAGTTCTGCGCGACGATGTGCGCGCGCTCGAGATGATGCCAGGACTGATCGATCTGGGCTTGATCTTCTGCCGCTCGCGCAGCTTGATATTCCCGAGCGAGAAATGCTGCGATCGCCGGAGGTGTGCGGTCAATCATGCGCCAATTCCTGACGCGCCTGTGTGAATACTTCGCTGCTCCCCCAAATCGCGAGGCTCGCCATAATCCCGGCGACAAGCAGATCAGGCCAAGCCTGACCGGTGCCGAACACGCCCAGTGCGGCGGCAAGAACGGCGATATTGCCGATCGCGTCATTGCGCGAGCAGATCCAGACGGAGCGCATGTTCGCATCGCCTTCGCGATAGCGGAACAGCAGCAGCGCAACCGCTGCATTCACCAGCAGCGCCAGCGTTCCGATCAAACCCATCGTCTGCGGTTCGGGACTAGAGCCAACGGCGAGACCATAGACCGCATAACCAATGACCCAGAGACCGAAGGCAAACATCGTCGCCGCTTTGAATAGTGCAGCCCGCGCTCGCCAGGAAAGCGCCATGCCAGCAACACCGAGACTGATCGCATAGTTGGCTGCATCGCCGAAAAAGTCGAGCGCATCGGCTTGAAGCGCGCGGGAGTCGGCCGCAATACCAGCGACAATCTCGACCACGAACATCGCAGCGTTCGCTATCAGGGCGATCCACAGGATCATCCTCCAGCGCGGGTTGTTGTGCGCGCTCTGGTAGGTTTCTGGGGTCTGGCAGCAGGAATTTCCCATGCCGCGCTCCTTGCAACGTTCGAGTCGCACTGACATATGCACCTTGTAGTAACTACAAGGTCAAGTGATGCGTATCGGCGAACTGGCGAAAGCAACCGGCACCAAGGCGGAAACCATACGCTACTACGAGCGGGAAGGGATCCTGCCTGCGGCGGACCGAACAGACAGCAACTATCGTGACTATTCTGACGGACATCTCGCAACGCTGATTTTCGTGCGACGCGCCCGGACACTAGGATTCACGATGGCCCAAGTTCGTGAACTGCTCGCCCTGTCTGACCACGAAGACAAACCATGCCGCGATGTGGACCAGCTCGTCCAGCGCCAGTTAGGCGAGGTCACGCGCAAGATCGCCGATCTGACGTCATTGCAAGACGAACTCCAGCACATGCTGCGATCATGCCAGGCAGACCGCATTGGTGAATGTCGGATCGTCGAAAGTCTGGCGCGGCCATTGCGGTGATGGGGACTTCACTGAAGTCAGTTTGCGGCGCACAGCAGACCCTACACTTGCATCGGTCGCAACTAGGCGGAGAAGGAATGCGGGTTGCTATACGAGGTACAATTCCAGAGCATCCGTAGCCCACCTTACAGTCTTAGCGAGTTAAATTTATCATTCGAATCCTTCCGCCGGATTCGAATGCGCTAACAGCGAATTCTAGGCCGAGGCTCCGCACAAGGTTTGCTCATTGTCGATGGGTTACGACGACGATCATTCGCGCGAAGCCCGATACAGCTAGTCTACTGTTCAAGCACGAGTGTAGACAGTGCATCCTCTGAATCATCGTGCACTAGGTGCCCATAATGCTTCTCGATCATGGCGACGCTCGTGCCCGATAACTGTGCAACGGTGAGTATAGGAAGGCGAGCGCGGATGAGGTCCGTAATCACGCTATGTCGAAGCGTATAAGCACAAACGGCAATCGGCAGATTGGCTGCTTTGGTCGCCTCTTTGATAGGGCGCTTCCATGAGTCCTTAGCCCAAGCCTTACCGCTCGATCGAACAAAGATGTAAGAGGCGGGTGGCTTTTGCTCGACTTGTTCGGCGAAGAAATCTGCCGTGTCTTTGGGCAGGGAAATCTGACGAGACCTATCATTCTTGTCTTTGCCAACGATCAAGGAACGGGTGCGCTGATCAAATTCGCGCGCAGTCAGAGCTGCGAGCGCACCGGGCCGAAGTGGCAACAAACATAGCCCCTTCACGAAAGGTCGCGCCTCATCGCTGACGGCATCGATTAGCCGCTTGCGCTCAACCCGGTCCAGATAAAGATCACGAGGCTTGCCGGCGCCCTTGAAGGGTTTTAACGCTTCTTGCCAAGCGGCATCACTGCCTGGTCTACCGGGCTCCAGCACTTGCCTTAGTGCTGCCCGCAAGGGAACCATATCCCGGTTGACGGTCGACTTAGCTCGTTCCTTCCATCGCTTCTCTCCAGTTTTGCTCCGGCTGACCAGTGCGGGCGCCTGTTCCAGTCGCTTGCGCCAACTCCGCAAATGGTGTCGGCGCAGTTTTTCGAGCTTCACCTTGGCGATGGGATCGCAATAGACATGCCGTCGAAAAACGCCTTCGGCAATCGATCCGGGCTTTTGCTCCAGGTAAGCTTCGCAGGCATCCCTCACCGTCACCATGCTGCGGGCAAGTTCGCCGCCAGATTCGACGGTGGCAGCCCATACCTCTGCGTCAGCCTTCGCCTGTCTAAAAACATCATGACCTGACAAGGTGCCATAATCGCCGAGCCGCTTTCGCTTATTGCGATTATTATCCGCGTCATAAAACCTGGCGAACCACGTGCCGCCAGCCGTCTTCTTCGACGGCCGATAACCGAGGTAAACGCCTTGGCGTAGACGATGCCAATGCGGTTCATCGCCCGCTTTTGGTTTCAACTTTTCACGATCCCCGATGCGGCTCAAATCTGGCATTCGGAATCGCTATCCTAAAATCCATGAAAAAAACATGAAAAACTTGGGTGGGCAGCGGCGAACACCCGCGGGCATCAAGCTTTGTTTTTATTAGGTTTTATGCTTTTCGAAAACCGCAGATTCCCGTCATTCCCACCCTTCACACGGGTGGGGTCGCAAGTTCAATCCTTGCCGCGCCCACCATTGCTTTCTTCGACATCATGCTCGCGCTGCCTGTCCTTTGGGCCGGGTAGTGTGATGCGCTGCCTGCCCAGAAGTCCCTGTCGAAACGCAAACCGGGCGACCATCTGGAGTGGATGGCCGCCCGTTTGTTCGTTCGTTTCCCGGCCTAGAGCACGAAGTCCGCAACCGTCAGGTCGGTGAGATTGTCGACCTTGATGAGGAAGTCGGCGGCGCCGTCGCCGTCGATATCGCCCACCACGATCAGGCCGTTCTCGCCCGCATAGGCGCGCAGTTCGCCCGCCGTGCCCGAGAAAGCCGCATCGCCGATGAAGGTGAAGGCATCGTCGCTGCCACCCGAAATCGCGTCGATGGCCGAGAGGTCGATGAGATCGCCCTCGGCGCTCGAGAAGTCGATGATCGTGTCGGCGACGCTCGCAAACTTGCCGCTATGGCCCGATTGGGTGAAGCTGAAGGTGTCCGCTCCCTCGCCGCCGGTCATGGTGTCGACACCCCAGCCGCCGATCAGCACGTCGTTGCCGGTGCCGCCGAACAGGGTGTCGTTGCCCGCACCGCCGTTGACGGTGTCGTTGTCCGCACCGCCGTCGAGCGTGTCGTTGCCCTTGTTGCCCTGAACGAGGTCGTCCCCGCCATCGCCGTTGACGACATCGTCGCCCGCCTGGCCGAAGAGCAGGTCGTTGTCATCGCCGCCGTGGAGCGTGTCTGCATCGTTTCCGCCATAGAGGCGGTCGGTGCCCGCATCGCCCCAGAGCGTGTCGAGGCCCGTGCCGCCCAGCAGCGCGTCGCCACCATTGCCGCCGACAAGCGTATCGTCCCCGGCGTCGCCGCGGATGGTGTCCCAGCTGGCCTGGCCGTAGAGCGTGTCGTTGCCTTCCTCGCCGATGAGCAGGTCGTTGCCGATGCCGCCATAGACGGTGTCTGCCGCGCCGCCGCCATAGATCTGGTTGGCATCGTTGCTACCGGTCAGGATGTCGGCGAAGGCCGAGCCGACGAGGTATTCAATCGAAGCGAGCGTGTCCACGCCGGCGCCGATCGTGTCCTGGGCAGCGGCATCCAACAGGTCGACCGTGACGCCCGCGACCGCGTTCGCATAGTTCGCCGTGTCGTTGCCGTTCCCGCCATCGAGCAAATCGTCGCCCGCGCCGCTGTGAAGCATATCGAAACCAGCCCCGCCATAGAGGCTGTCGTTGCCGATTACCGCGTAGAGGATGTCGTTGCCGAAGCCGCCGAAGAGTGTGTCCATACTCCCCTCGAAGGCCTCTTCGTCTGCTTGATCGGCGAAAAGCGTATCCGCGCCGTCCATACCGTGAAGCGTATCGCCGCCAGCGCCGCCTTCGATGATGTTGGCGAGCGCATTACCGGTCAGGACCACACCGCTAGACGAACCGAGGTTTACCAGGTTCTCCAGATTGTCGCTGAGGGTGTAGTCGAAATACACGCGGACCGTGTCGGTTCCGCCGCCGATCTCCTCGAATACGACCGTATTGCGCTGGACCTGATAGTAGTCATCGCCAAGGCCGCCTTCGAGGGTCGCATCGTCCCCGCCGGAAATGCAATCGTCATTCGCGGTCCCGGTTACCGTACCGCCACCGTAGTAGGAGACCGCTTCGATATTGGCATCCATCGCGTAATCGAAGTCGACGCTACCGAATGCGATCATGTCATAGCCGCCATCGTCCTCCTCGACGATCGTGAAGCCGTCTTCGGTGACGGAATAATAGTCGTTCCCGCGACCTCCGGTGACGGTATCGTTGCCGTCGATATTGTAGAAGCTCTCATCGCCATCGGTCCCGGTAACGCTCTGGGCGCTAATCCCGTCCAGGTAATAGGCTTGGATACCGGTGCCCAGGACGTAGGTCGATGCCGTGCTGCGGATCGTATTTCCGGAAAGGCCTTCACCCGCATAGCTGGATGCGATCACGACATCGCTTTCGTCGTCGACATAGAAAGTCGCCTCCGCAGCAGTGTCGCTTGCGTCCATGATGTCCGCGCCGGCCCCGCCGTCGATGATCAGTTCCAGGTCGCCGTCGTGAACGGTAATCGTGTCGTCGCCCTCTCCGCCATCGATTACGACCTCCCCAATGGCCTCACCCAGATAGGCTTCGATGGTGTCTGCACCGCCATGGCCGAAAATTTCGCCCTCGTCGGCGCCGGTGACGGTAATGTCGTTGGCGAGATCGTTGCCCTCGTAGGTGAAGGCCGTGTCGGTCACAGCTTCGAGGTTCTCGACATTGGCGTCCAGCGCATATTGCGAAGCGGTGGCGATGACGCGATCGGTGCCTTCGTCGACGCCTTCGCTCACCACGTCATTCGCATCGTCGACATGGTAGGTGTCATCGCCGAGGCCGCCGACGAGCCTATCTGCTCCCGCACCGCCGTCGAGCGTGTCGTTGTTGGCGCTGCCGGTGATGACATTGACCGCGGAGTTGCCGGTAAGGGCATAATCGCCGGAATCGTCGCCTGCGGTCAGGTTCTCGACATGGCCGTCATCGCTCAGGTTCACGGTGGTGATCGTAGTGACGATCGTGTCATTCCCTTCGCCCTCGTATTCGGTGACTATGTCACCGACATTGTCGAGGTAGTAGGTGTCGTCGCCCTGGCCGCCGATCAGCTCATCCGCCCCGGCCCCGCCGTCGAGGGTATCATTGTCGCGCTCGCCGATGATGGTGTTGTCGAGATCGTTGCCGGTCAGCACGGTGCCGTCGCTGTCCGTCCAGTCCAGCACGAGGATTTCGGTGTTAGCCGTCAGCGTGTAGCTGAAAAGGACATAGACGGTGTCGATGCCCTCGTCGGCCTCCTCGACAACCGTGACGCCGGAGAAATCAAGGTAGTATTCGTCGTCCCCGTCGCCTCCTTCGAGGGTGGCGATTCCTTCCGCATAAAGTGAATTGGCGAGTTCGTTGCCGGTAAGCGTGACGCCCTCTGCCGCGATCCCCCACTCGACGTTCGCGCAGAGGGTGTAGTCGACGAATGCGTGGATCACATCGTCGCCTTCGCCTTCCTCCTCGGTTACGAAGTCCAGCGCGTCGTCGACCGTGTAGTAATCGTCGCCCGCACCGGCGATCATCGCGTCGGCGCCAGTACCGCCATCGAGCGTATCCGCACCGGCCCCGCCGACGAGCAGGTCGTCTCCGGCATCGCCATATATTTCGTTGATCGTCTCCGAACTCGCGCCGCCATAGATCTGGTCGTTGTCGTCGCCGCCGTAGAGAGTGTTCCGGGTCGAATAGCCGACCGCGGAGAGACCATAGATGATGTCGTCGCCGGATCCGCCGTCCGCATAACCACCGTAGTGCGACGTGATGCTGGTTTCCGGAGCATGGAGCGTGAGTAAGTCGTCGCCCCCGTATCCCAGGAGGCCGGCATAGCCCCACTGGTCGGAGGTATAGGCCGTGATCTCGTTGGCGAGATCGTTGCCGTAGTAGGACGCTTCCTGCGTGTCGTAGGCGACGAGGTTCTCGACGTTGTCGGCAAGGGTGTAGCCGAAATTGTCGACATGAACCGTCTCGGTGCCGCCAAGGTCTTCCTCGACGATTTCATCGTTGCGATTGTCGACGTAGTAGGTGTCGTCGCCAAGCCCGCCGACCATGGTGTCCGCGCCTTCGCCTCCGTCGATCGTATCTTCATTGTCGCTGCCGGTAATGGTGTTGGCGAGCGCGTTGCCGGTCAGCACGTAGGCCGAGGCGTTGTCACCCGCGGTCAGAATCTCGAGATGGTCACCCAGCGTGTAGGTTGCCAGCGTGGTCTCCACGGTGTCGGTGCCTTCGCCATCAAGCTCGGTGATCGTGTCGTTGGCATCGTCGACCCTGTAGGTGTCGTTCCCGGCGCCGCCGGTCATGTCGTCCGCGCCCGTGCCGCCGTCGAGCAGGTCGTCGCCATTGCCGCCAACGAGCGTGTCGTCGCCGCTGCCGCCGATCAGATTGTTGATGGTCTCTGCAGCAGTGCCGCCGTAAATGACGTCGTTATTGTCACCGCCGCTCAAGTAATTGGAAATGGCGACTCCAACGAGCGAAGCGCCGTGGAGCGTGTCTTCACCAATTCCGCCAAAGCCGTTTACCTGATAGGCATTGGTGGCGGATTCGGCTGCGATGAAGCGGATGACATCGTCACCGCCGAGGCCGTAGATGTCTGCCTGGCCATAATCGACCGAGCCATAGGAAGTGATCTCGTTGTCGAGTTCGTTGCCCTGATACGACGATTCCTGCGAATCGTACGCCACGAGGTTTTCGACGTTTGCCCCGAGCGTGTAACCGCCAAGCCCGGTGTGGACCGTGTCCGTACCTGCGTCGGCATCTTCGGAGACGGTGTCGCCTGCGTCGTCGACATAATAGGTATCGTCGCCGGTGCCGCCGAGCATGGAGTCGTCGCCAGCCCCTCCGACAAGCGTATCGCTACCGCCAAGGCCAACCAGCAAGTCGTTGCTCGAGCCGCCGGTTATGACATTGTTTTCGTCGTTGCCGGTCAGGAGATAGGCCTGCACCGTCTCGCCGGCGGTCAGGTTCTCGACATGCACGCTCAGCATGTAACTCTGGACTTCGGTAATGACCTCGTCGGCGCCGGCGCCCGCCTGCTCTGTGACGAAGTCCGATGCGTTGTCGACACGATAGGTATCGTTGCCGGCACCGCCGGCCATGGTGTCGGCACCGGCGCCGCCGTCCAGGATATCGTCGCCGTCGCCGCCATTGAGACTGTCGCCGTTCGCGCTGCCCGTGATGACATTGTCGAGCGCGTTGCCGGACAGGGCATAGGCGGAGGAATCGTCGCCTGCGGACAGGTCCTCGACATTGCCGGTGAGTGCATAGGTGGCCAGCGTGGTCACCACGTGGTCGGTGCCCTCGTCGGCAAGCTCGGTAACCGTGTCACCGGCATTGTCGACGTAGTAGGTGTCGTCGCCCGTGCCGCCGGCCATGGCGTCGGCCCCGGCACCGCCGTCGATGCTATCGTCGCCGCCCAGGCCAAAGATCGTGTCGTCGCCGGACCCGCCATCGAGGACATTGGCCTCGTCGTTGCCGGTGATGGTATCGGCATAGGTCGATCCGACCGCGTTCTCGATCACCACGCCGTTAGCGATGGTGTAGCCGCCATAGACGACGCCCGCCCCGCTGCTGCCGTCCTGGTAGCTGAGCCAGCCGCCGCCGCCGACTTCGTTGAGCAGCGTTGCTGCGCGCAGGTCGATCGTGGTCCCGCCGTCGCTCAGTTCGGCGCTAATCGTATCGGTGCCGCTGACGTCCCAGATGCATTCGAAGGCCTGCGTACCGGTGCTGGGCGGGAGGTAATAGACATCGTCACCTGTCGCGGTCGTCATGTTTGCGCCGTAGATCGCCTGGATGGCCGCGATGTCGAAGGCCATGGGCGTGGCCGCGTAGCCGATGTTCGAATAGCCGCTTGCGTAGTCGGGGTTCTGGAACACATAGGCCATCACCGAATAGAGGCCGGTGCTGAGATTGTTGTCGCCCGGATCGTTCGACCCACTCACCCCAGGGAAGGGGCCGTCGCCATCGGTTTCGAAGGTGTGGTTGAGGCCAAGCGCGTGGCCGATTTCGTGGAGGAAGGTGTAAAGGCCATAACCGCCTTCCACATTGGTGGCGGTGTTGACGTAATAGGCGTTGTACGCCCCGCCCGGACCACCCGGCGTATAGTGATAGGCGCCATAGCCGTAGTTCTGGCCGGAGACGATGTATTCGGTCCAGTCAGGGTTTTCGGAAGGGTCGCTCGCCTCCTGAAAGGTTATATTGGCCACGGCCGACCAGCGATCGATCGCAAGACGGAACATGTCGTCCGAATTGGTTGCTTCCCAGCCGCCGATGGTCGGGTTGCCGTAGGCATCGAGCGTCGCATCGTCGTCCGAGAGGTAATAGAGGATCGTGCCCCGGTAATAGGTCCCGTAGATAAGGGTGCGGAGATACTCGTTGGTGATCCCGCTCTCGTCAAAATACCGTGCATTGGCCATAATTTTTTTGGCGTCCCGTCTTCACTATGGCGAAACGACCAGCAAGGTGCGCAGGAGGAGGGCCGGCATTCCGCCGGCATCACACAAACTGCTAGGCCGCATACACGCGTGGCGCGCGGCATGACCCCGAAGATCGATCCCTAAAGTCCCCCGCATGCACGCGATTGCGCTTACGGGCCCGTCAGCTACCCATAGAAGTTCAAGGGTAAGCAGGCTGTAAACGAAACTTGGATTTTTCGTGGATTCTGCCCAAGCCAACGGCGCCATCGCGCGTCGGCACCGCCGGTCAAAAGCGAAAGCAGTCGCCGCCTACAAATCCGCCGGCCCTGGTTTTCCGATCCGGGAAGGTCGATGCGTAAAGAGCCTTCTTCGTGGCCCGGGTCAATCCATGAAGGGATCGCGCATCAGGATCGTGTCGTCGCGTTCGGGGCTGGTCGAGACCAGCGCGACCGGCGTTTCGATCAGTTCCTGAATACGCTGGACGTATTTCACGGCGTTGGCCGGCAGGTCGGCGAAGCTGCGCGCGCCGGCGGTGGATTCCTTCCAGCCTTCCATCGTCTCGTAAATGGGTTCGACCGCGGCCTGGTCGGCGGCGTGGCTGGGGAAATAATCGTAGACGTTGTTCCGCAGGCGATAGCCGGTGCAGATCTTCACCTCGTCCAGCCCGTCGAGCACGTCGATCTTGGTGAGCGCGATGCCGGTCACGCCGCTGATCGCGCAGCTCTGGCGCACGATTACCGCATCGAACCAGCCGACGCGGCGCTGGCGACCGGTGACAGTGCCGAATTCGTGACCACGCTCGCCGAGGCGCTGGCCGATCTCGTCTTCGAGCTCGGTCGGGAACGGGCCGCTGCCGACGCGCGTGGTGTAGGCCTTCACGATGCCGAGCACATAGCCGGTTGCGTTGGGCCCAAGGCCGCTGCCCGAGGCCGCCGTGCCGCTCACCGTGTTGGAGCTGGTCACGAAGGGATAGGTGCCGTGGTCGATATCGAGCAGCACGCCCTGCGCGCCTTCGAACAGGATTTTCGCGCCTGCCTTGCGTACCTTCTTCAGGCGCTTCCATACCGGCTGGGCGTATTGCAGCACGAAATCGGCAATGCCGCGCAGCTCTTCCAGCAGCGCCTCGCGGTCGACGGGCGGCTGGTCGAAACCGGCACGCAGCGCATCGTGATGAGCACAGAGACGGTCGAGCTGCGGCTCGAGGGCATCGAGATGGGCAAGGTCGCACACGCGGATGGCGCGGCGGCCGACCTTGTCCTCGTAAGCCGGGCCAATGCCGCGGCCCGTGGTGCCGATCTTGCCCGAACCGGCTGCGGTTTCGCGCAAGCCATCGAGATCGCGGTGGATCGGCAGGATCAGCGGGCAATTGTCCGCAACCGCCAGATTGTCGGCGTTGATGGTGACGCCCTGGCCTTCGAGCTTTTCGACCTCCGCCTTCAGCGCCCACGGGTCGAGCACCACGCCGTTGCCGATGATCGAGAGCGTGCCCGACACGATGCCCGACGGCAGCAGCGAGAGCTTGTAGGTAGTGCCGTCGATGACCAGCGTGTGGCCGGCGTTGTGCCCGCCCTGGAAACGGACCACGGCATCGGCGCGGCTGGCGAGCCAGTCGACGATCTTGCCCTTGCCCTCATCGCCCCACTGGGCGCCGATCACGGTAACATTGGCCATCGGGAAATCTTTCAGCTGGAAGGAAGCTCAAACGCGCGCGGAACTAGGCTCATATGCAGCACGGGGCAAGGCGCAAACCGGAAACTTCGCGCCACTTCTCCATTGGTGTTGCAAAGGAGACCTTATGACCGACTACCCCACTCTCAACCTCAACGACGGCCGCCAGATTCCCCAGCTCGGCTTCGGCACTTGGCAGATGGAAGAGGAGGATGCGCCGCAAGCCGTATCCACCGCTATCGATGTCGGCTACTGGCTGATCGATACGGCGGCGATCTACGGCAATGAAAAAGGGGTCGGGAAAGGCGTCGGCGAATGGTCCGATATCTTCCTGCAGACCAAGATCTGGAACGACAGCCAAGGTTACGACCGCACCCTGCGCGCAGCGGAAAAATGCCTCGAACGGCTGGGCCGCGAGCACGTCGACATGCTGCTGATCCACTGGCCTTGCCCCGAGAAGGACCAGTTCGTGGACACCTGGAAAGCGCTGATCGAACTGCGCGATGCGGGCAAGGCCAAGTCCATCGGCGTATCCAATTTCCGGGAGGAAGACCTGAAGCGTATCATCGACGAGACCGGTGTGACTCCCGCGCTCAACCAGATCGAACTGCATCCCAGTTTCCAGCAGCGCGACATGCGCAAGGTGCACGAGGACCTTGGCATCGTAACGCAGAGCTGGTCGCCGCTTGGCCAAGGCAAGGGCATGTCCAACGAGGTGATCGAAGCGATTGCGGAGGAGACCGGCCAGCCGGAGACTGCCGTGATCCTGCGCTGGCATATCCAGCACGGGCTTTGCCCCATCCCAAAAGCGTCCAGCCGCGATCATATCGAGGCGAACTTCAAGGCGCTGTCCTTCGAACTGTCGGACGAGCAGATGGGGCGGATCGACGCGCTCGACGATCCCAAGGGCCGGATGGGGCCCGACCCGGCCGACTTCAACGGATAAGAACCGGGATGCATGAGGCGCGTTGGGCTGCTATCGGCGCGCCATCATGACCGACATGCCTATCCGTATCGCGGCGCTCTATCACTTCACGCGCTTCGAAGATCCCGCAGCCCTGCGCCCTGCCCTGCTCGCCCGCGCCGAGACGAATGGCGTGCGCGGGACGCTCCTGCTGGCGCAGGAAGGGATCAACGGCACCATCGCAGGCAGCGACGCCGGGATCGAGACAGTTCTCGACCATATCCGCTCGCTTCCGGGCTGCGAAAAACTCGACTGGAAGGAATCGCGTGCGGCTCAGATGCCCTTCCACCGTACCAAGGTGCGCCTCAAACACGAGATCGTGACCATGGGCCAGCCCGATCTCGACCCAGTGAACGGCGTCGGCACTTATGTCGATGCGCAGGACTGGAACGCGCTGATCGCCGACCCCGACACGATCCTGATCGACACGCGCAATGATTACGAAGTGGCCATCGGCACTTTCGAAGGCGCGATCGATCCCGAGACCAAAAGCTTCCGCGAATTTCCCGAGTGGTTCCGCGCCCGCCGTGCCGAGTTCGAGGCCGAGGGGCGCACGCCGAAGATCGCCATGTTCTGCACCGGCGGCATCCGCTGCGAGAAATCGACCGCCTTCGTGAAGTCCGAAGGGTTGGACGAGGTCTATCACCTCAAGGGCGGCATCCTCAAATACCTCGAGGACATTCCCGAGGACCAGAGCCGCTGGCAGGGCGAATGCTTTGTCTTCGACGAGCGGGTCAGCGTGAAACACAGCCTCGACGTCGGCTCGCACAGCCTGTGCCGCGCCTGTCGTCGCCCACTGAGCGAGCCCGACCTTGCCCACGAGCACTACGAGGAAGGCGTGTCCTGCCACCAGTGCTTCCCCGAGCGCAGCGACGAACAGCGCGCCCGATACCGCGAGCGCCAGCGACAGGAAAAGCTCGCCGCCGCGCGCGGGGAAGAGCACATCGGGCGCAGCGAGACCGGGGGCGAGGATGACTGAAACGATTCTCTACAGCTTTCGCCGCTGCCCCTACGCCATGCGCGCCCGGATGGCGTTGCATGTCAGCGGCGCGCCGTACGAGCATCGCGAGGTGGTGTTGCGGGACAAGCCGGCGGAAATGCTGGAAGCATCGCCCAAGGGCACGGTGCCGGTGCTGGTCACGCAGGACGCGAGAGTGCTCGAAGAAAGCCTCGACATCATGCGCTGGGCCCTGGCCGAGGCCGATCCGGAGGGCTGGCTGGAGCGGCAGGATGAAGCCCTGCTCGCCGCCAATGACGGCCCCTTCAAGCACCACCTCGACCGCTACAAATATTCGACGCGCTATGAGGACGTTGACCCGGAGGAGCACGGCGCAGCGGCTGTCGAACATTTGCGCGTTCTCAACTCCCGCCTGTCAGCCCATCCCAATCTGTGCGGCGAGAAGCGCGGATTTGCCGACATCGCCATCTTCCCTTTCGTGCGCCAGTTCGCCAACGCCGACCGCGAGTGGTTCGCCGCGCAGGACTTGCCGCATGTCCGCCGCTGGCTGGACGGGCTGGTGAATTCGGACCTCTTCGCCGCGATCATGGCGAAGCATAAAGCGTGGAAGTCCGCCTAGAGCGGTTTGGGCTCGCCGCCTTCGAGAACATGGGTGCAACCGAGTGCAGCCGCCCGGTCCTCTTCCGCATTCGCGGCGACCGTACGCCAGCCATCTGCGCGCAGGCGCGTTGCCAGCGCGCGGTCATGGCCAAGCGGGAGGAAGACGGTGCGAGCGCTTGAGGCACCTTCGGTCCCGAGCACTTCGAGCAGCGGCTCCATGTAAAGCGAGAAGCCGGTCGCGGCCTCGTCGCTGCCCTTGATCGCATAGGTCCCGCCACGTCCCAGCGCGGCGCGCGCGCCTTTCGCGTGCAGGGTAAAGCCGAACCAGCTCTGATATTCGAAGCCGTGGCGTTCCGAGGGGTCGAGTGTCAGCCGCGCCCGGTTACCGAGCGCAGCAGCCACTTCGCGCAAGCCCGCAATACGGCTCGCCAGCGCGCCGCCCGCGTCGAGCGCGGCCAGTTTCTCGATCGCGTCCTCGAACGGACCGGTGGCATACAGCAGTGGCAAATAGTCTTCGCCGCCAGCGGCCTTGAGCGCGCCGGCGTCCTTCATATCGAGTTCGCGCCGCACCGCTTCGCGTTTGTGGTCGGCGAGCGGCAGCGCCTTTTCGGCCAGCGTATCGACGAGATCGGGCAAGGTGAAATCGACCGAGAGGCCGGTTACGCCTGCCGCCTCCAGCGCGTCGAGCGCGACGGTGACGGCCTCGACCGCAGCGGCGACATTGCCGCGCCCGATCAGTTCGGCGCCCAGCTGCAGGCGCTGGCGTGCGGGATCGAGCTGGTCCGCCTTGAGCAGGGCGATATCGCCTGCGTAGCACAGCCGCAAGGGGCGAGGAGCATCGGCAAGACCGGTGGCGGCAATCCGCCCCACCTGCACCGTCATGTCGGCGCGCAGGGCCAGTGTGCGCAGGCTTTCGGGATCGGTGAAACGCACCATCCGGCGCGTCGCCACGCCCTCCATTCGCCCGGCGAGCGATTGTTCGAATTCGATCAGCGGCGGGCGCACCCGGTCGTAGCCATGGCTGTCCATCGCCAGCAGGATGTCGCGCATTGTGCGCGTAATCGTGGAGGCGCGCACGGGCAGCGCGTCTTCGAGGCCGATGGGCAGGAGATCGTCTGGCTTGGTCATAGCGCGGCGACCCCTGCCCTATCGCGAATTAGAATGCCAGTGGCATTACCGTTTTCACGCCTTCCAGCGCGCAGGCCTTCTTCACCACCTCGTTCGGGATAGGCTGATCGACGCTCAGCAGCAAAACCGCTTCTCCGCCCGCGGCGCGGCGGCCTAAGTTGAAGGTACCGATGTTGATGCCGTTCTCGCCCAGCAGCGAACCGATGCGGCCGATGAAGCCCGGCGCGTCCTCGTTGACGATGTAGAGCATGTGCCCGTCGAGTTCGGCCTCGATACGCACGCCGAAGATTTCGACGAGACGCGGTGCGTCGGCTCCGAACAGCGTGCCGGCGACGGAGCGATCGCCGCTGTCCGTGCCCACCGTCACTCGCAGCAGCGTGTTGTAGGCACCTTCTTTCTCATGGCGGATCGAGCGGATGTCGAGACCACGTTCCTTCGCGAGGAAGGGCGCGTTGACCATGTTCACCGTGTCTGAATACTGGCGCATGAGGCCGGAGAGGACAGCGCCCTCGATCGGCTTGCCCGACAGCTCGGCTGCCGCGCCTTCGCGCTCGATATTGATCTTGGTGAGATTGCCGTGGGCGAGCTGGCCCACGAGGCTGCCGAGATTTTCGGCGAGCTTCATGTAGGGCCGCAGCTTGGGCGCTTCTTCCGCGCTAAGCGAGGGCATGTTGAGTGCGTTGGTAACGCCGCCGTTGACGAGGTAATCAGCTAGCTGTTCGGCCACCTGCAGGGCGACATTGACCTGTGCTTCGGTGGTGCTGGCACCAAGGTGCGGGGTGCAGATGAAGTTGGGCTTGCCGAAGAGCGGCGAGTCCTTGGCCGGCTCGGTCTGGAACACGTCGAGCGCGGCACCTGCCGCCTGGCCGCTGTCGAGCGCTTCCGCCAGCGCTGCCTCGTCGATAAGACCACCACGCGCGCAATTGACGATACGCACGCCCTTCTTGGTCTTGGCGAGGTTCTCACGGCTCAGGATGTTGCGCGTCTCGTCGGTCAACGGCGTGTGCAGCGTGATGAAATCGGCGCGCGTAAGCAGCGTGTCGAGATCGACCTTCTCCACGCCGATTTCCAGCGCGCGGTCCTCGGTCAGGAAGGGATCGAAGGCGATGACCTTCATCTTCAGGCCCTGCGCACGAGCGGCGACGATCGAGCCGATATTTCCCGCGCCGATCAGGCCCAGCGTCTTACCGGTCACCTCGACGCCCATGAAGTCGTTCTTGGGCCATTCGCCGGCCTGCGTGCGGCGGTCGGCCTGCGGGATCTGGCGGGCGAGCGCCATGATCATGGCAATCGCGTGTTCGGCGGTGGTGATCGAGTTGCCGAAGGGGGTGTTCATCACCACCACGCCCTTGCCGCTGGCATAGGGGACATCGACATTGTCGACGCCGATACCGGCGCGGCCGATGACCTTGAGGTTGGTCGCGGCGTCTAGGATCTCGGGCGTCACCTTGGTCGAGGAACGGATTGCAAGGCCATCGTATTCGCCGATGCGGGCTTTCAGCTCTTCGGGCGTTTCGCCGGTAATGACATCGACGTCGCAGCCACGCTCTTCGAAAATGCGCGCAGCGTTCGGGTCCATCTTGTCGCTGATAAGGACTTTGGGTTTGCTCATGACGGAATATTCCTGTCGTTTTCCCGACATATGGCCGGGCTGTAATAGGAAGAAGGCGGCGGCCCGAAATGCGGGCCGCCGGCCGGATCAGCCGTTCTTGACCTGCTCGTAGGCCCACTCGATCCACGGCAGGAGACGCTTCAGGTCTTCCTGCTCGACCGTGCCGCCGCACCAGATGCGCAGGGACGGCGGGGCATCGCGATAGCCGTTGAAGTCATAGCCGACGTCGCGCTCTTCGAGGAGCTTGACGATCTTCTTCGGCACGCCTGCCTTGTCCTCGTCGGAGAGGCTGTCGTACCAATCACCCTGGAAGACGAAGCAAACGCCGGTGTTGGTCTGCTTGGCCGGGTCGGAGACCATGTTGCGCAACCACGGGGTCGCTTCGATCCAGTCTTTCACGATCTTGGCGTTTGCATCGGCGCGTTGGAACATCGCCTTGCGGCCACCCATCGCCTGCGCCCATTCGAGCGCTTCGATGTAGTCTTCGGTGGCCAGCATCGAAGGCGTGTTGATCGTCGCGCCTTCGAAAATGCCGGTGTTGATCTTGCCGCCCTTCTTGAGGCGGAAGAGCTTGGGCAGCGGCCATTCAGGATCATATTCCTCGATGCGCTGCATGGCCTTGGGGCTGAGGATCAGCATGCCGTGCTGGGCTTCGCTGCCCATTACCTTCTGCCAGCTGTAGGTCGTGGCATCGAGCTTGGCCCAGTCCATCTCCATCGCGAAGACGGCGCTGGTGGCATCGTTGATCGTCACGCCTTCGCGGCCCGGCGCGAGCCAGTCTGTATTCGGGATTTTTGCACCCGACGTCGTACCGTTCCAGGTGAACACGACGTCGTTCTCCTGAGGGATCGAGGCAAGGTCGGGGATTTCGCCATAGTCGGCGTCGAGCGTGGTCAGCTGCGGCAGCTTGAGCTGCTTGACCGCATCCTGGATCCAGACATTGCCGAAGCTTTCCCACGCCGCGACGGTGGCAGGACGATCGGGACGCAGCATCGTCCACATCGCGCATTCGAGCGCGCCCGTGTCCGAGGCCGGCATGATGCCGACAAGGTAATCCTCTGGCACGCCGAGCATCTCCTTGGACAGGTCGATGGCGTATTTCAGCCGCGACTTGCCGAGAGCGCTGCGATGCGAGCGTCCGAGCGATTCGGTTTTCAGATTGGCGGCAGACCAGCCCTTGTGTTTGGCGGTCGGCCCCGACGAGAAGAAGGGGCGCTCAGGCTTGAGCGTCGGTTCAGTCATGTATTCTCTCCTTGCAGAGAGCACGCGCGGCGTTGGGACCGCGTGGCCCGCTGGCGGCAATAAAGTTGCTTGGCCTCAAGTCAACGTGAAATAGGTATGCGTGGGAAAAGGCGCTGCATCGCTGCACCAACTGCGTGACGGTGCGCAGCGTTCCGACTGCCCTCCCCGCGTGCGACGGAACGATGTCTCCCGGCGGTGCTGCGTGGAAAGACCCTAACCACTCGCCAAAGCCCGCAGCTTTTCCTATGGCCGCGCGCAATGGAAGCAAAAGACCTCCGCATCGCGCTGTTCAGCGGGAACTACAATTACACCCGCGACGGCTGCAATCAGGCGCTGAACCGGCTCGCCGACTATATCCTCCGGCAGGGGGCGGCGCTGCGCGTTTACGCCCCCGTCGTCGAAAATCCCGACTTCCCGCCGACCGGCGATCTCGTGGACGTTCCCAACATGCGCATGCCGGTGAAGAACCGCGGCGAATACCGCCTGACACTCGGCCTTGGCAGGGACGCGAAGAAGGACCTCGAGGCCTTCAAGCCCAACCTCGTCCATGTCTCCGCCCCCGATCCGACGGGGCACGCAGCGGTCAAATGGGCGCGAGAGAACGACATTCCCATCCTCGCCAGCGTCCACACGCGTTTCGAAACCTATCCGCGCTATTATGGGCTGGGCTTCCTCGAGCCGGCGGTCGAGGCTCTGTTGCGCCGCTTCTATCACCGCACCGATGCGCTGGTGGCCCCGTCGCAAAGCCAGATCGACGAACTCAAAGCGCAAGGGATGCATGAGGATATCAGCATCTGGTCGCGCGGCGTCGATCGCGAAGTCTTCGATCCCTCCCGCCGCGACATGGAGTGGCGGCGCGCCAACGGCTTAGCCGACGGCGACGTGGCGATCGTCTTCCTCGGTCGCCTCGTGATGGAAAAGGGCCTCGACGTCTTCGCCGATACGGTGGTCGAACTGCGCAAGCGACAGGTGCCGCACAAGGTGCTCGTAATCGGCGACGGCCCGGCGCGCGACTGGTTCAAAAAGGCGCTACCCGGCGGCACCTTTGTCGGCTTCCAGACCGGCAAGGACCTAGGCCGGGCGCTCGCGAGCGGCGACATCTTCTTCAACCCCTCGATCACGGAAACCTTCGGTAACGTTACGCTGGAGGCGATGGCCTGCGGTCTGCCCGTGGTTGCTGCGGGTGCGACGGGCGCGGCCAGCCTCGTCCACGATGGCGAGACCGGCCGCCTCATTCCGCCCAGCAAGACCGAATCTTTCTCAAAAGCCTGCGCCGAGGCTCTCGCAGCCTATTGCACCGACGACGATCTGCGCCTTGCGCATGGTGCAGCGGGCGAGATGGCCGCGCGCGCCTATAGCTGGGATGCGATAAACCAAGCGGTGGTCGACACCTATTTGCGGCTGCACGACCAGCGCGCAGCCGCGAGCTAATTCAACGCAGCAAACCGCGCTTGCGCATGATCCAGCTATAGCCGAGCAGGACCAGCGCCGCCGCCCAGATGGCCAGCCGCTGCACTTCGTCCACGGGGACATCCCAGTTCATCTCGTATGTGGTCGTGCCAATCAGGCCGAGCAGCGAAATCGCGAAGGAATGCAAGGCGAAGCGGCTCCGGGCCAGGAGGAGCAACGATCCGGCAAGCCCGCCCCACACACCCAGGGCCCAGGCCCCGTTGGACCAGGCCGGCGCCTCTTCGAATGCGGCGACCATTTCGGGCGGCGCTGAGGCCATTATCTCCGGATCGCGGGTCATCGCCATCGTGTAGATGTAGCAGCCGAAGCCGTTCCAGAGCGCGCCGAGCACGCCGACCAGCCAGAGGTGCCACGGGGCCATCACCCCGCCTGCGCTGACCGCAGCACGCCGGCGGCGGTCATGCGCCGGGAATACCAGGCGAGCAGGATTATCGAGATCCAGATTGCGGCCGAGAATAGCCACATCGTCGGCGTGGAGAGCTCGGCCGGCAGATCCTCGCTCAGCGTGTAGACGGTCGTACCGGCAAGCCCGAGCAACGCCACCACGAAAGCGTGGAAGGCGAAGCGGCTGCGGAACAGCAGGAGCAATGAGCCCGCGAGCGCACCCCAGACGCCGAAGGCCCAGAGGGCATCCGCCCAGGCCGGGAAATTCGTGTAATAATCGAGCATGACCTCGACCGGCACGCCCGCGCGTTCCGCCCCCATGGACAGATAGTCCATGTTGCGCGTCTGCGTCATCGTGTAGTCGTAGGCGCCGCCCGCATTCCAGATCGTGGCGATAATGCCGATCACCCATAGGTGCCACGGCCTCTTGGTAGCTAAGACCATGCGATTTTCTCCCCTCTCGCGTCCCTCGCCCCGCAGACTAGCGCCAAGCGCAGAGGACGCAAGTTCGGGGCGAAATCACAGGCGCTCGATCTTCTTGGCAAGATCATCCACCAGATCGACGATCTCCCGTACCGTGTCCTCGTTCAGCTTGCCCGAACGCGCGCGGTTCTTGAGCACGGTTGCGAGGTTGCCAACCGCACGGAACATCTCCGGCGTCGCGTAAGCACGGCGGTGTTCGCCATGTCCGGCGAGCCGTTCCATGAGCGCTTCCACCTCCTCGCCGCGCTCGGCGAGTTCCTCGCGACCGGCGGCGGAGACCTCGTAGGCCTTGCGCGTTTCGTCGCCCTTGGCCGGCTCGATCGCGCCCTCGTCTTCCAGCAGCGAGAGGGTGGGATAGACGGTACCGGGGCTCGGCGCATAGCTGCCGCCGGTCAGTTCCTCGATCGCCTTGATCAATTCGTAGCCGTGGCGCGGTTCGTCGCCGAGCAGCTTGAGCAGGGCCAGTCGCAGTTCACCCGATGCGAACATCCGGCGGCGACGCCCTCCCCCGCGTTTTCCGAAAGGACCGCCGGGGCCGAACGGCCCGCCCGGTCCGAACGGGCCTTTGGGTCCGAATGCATCGTCCCAGCCGCCCATCATTTCCATTGCGGGCCAAGCGCCCATCCTGCGCAATTTGCAGAGTTTCCTCAGCTTGTGTGCCTCATGCATGGTGATTTTCCTTGCTGCATCTTCGATACTGCTAAGATATATCTTACTGAATGAGTTGCAAGTGGACCCTGCAATTCCTCGGCGAAAACACTATGTCATCCGACCAATGGCCGACCTGTTTCCAGACGCACTACCCCAGACTTCCACCAAGGACGGTGTCCGCGAGGATGCACCGCTCGCCGACCGCTTGCGTCCTGCGAGCCTCGGTGAGGTGATCGGGCAGGACCACCTCACCGGCGCGGAAGGCGCGATCGGGCGGATGGTTGCGGCCGGAAAGCTTTCGAGCATGATCCTTTGGGGGCCGCCGGGGACAGGCAAGACGACGATTGCCCGCCTGCTCGCCGACAGCGTGGGGATGCGGTTCGAAAGCGTCTCGGCAGTGTTCTCGGGCGTGGCCGACCTCAAAAAGGCCTTCGCCGCTGCCGACAAGGCCGCGGAAGCCGGGCAGCGCACCCTGCTGTTCGTGGACGAGATCCACCGCTTCAACCGCGCGCAGCAGGACGGCTTCCTGCCCTTTGTCGAGCGTGGAACGGTGACGCTGGTCGGCGCGACGACGGAAAATCCTAGCTTCGCGCTCAACGCCGCGCTCTTGAGCCGCGCGCAGGTGCTGATCCTCCAGCGGCTCGATCACGGCGCGCTGGGTCAATTGCTCGACCGGGCGGAAGGGCTGGAAGGCCCCCTGCCCCTGACAACGAAAGCCCGCGATGCGCTGGTCGCAAGCGCCGATGGCGACGGGCGTTTCCTGCTCAACCAGGCCGAGATGCTCTACACCGCGAAGATAGAGGAACCCCTCGATCCGGGCGCGCTCGGCAAGTTCCTCCAGCGCCGCGTCGCGGTGTACGACAAGGACCGCGAGGGGCATTACAACCTCATCTCCGCGCTCCACAAGGCCGTGCGTGGCAGCGATGTGCAGGCGAGCCTCTACTATCTCGCGCGCATGCTCACCGCCGGCGAAGAGCCGCGTTTCCTCGCCCGACGCCTCGTGCGCATGGCGATGGAGGACATCGGGATGGCCGACCCGCAAGCGCTGGTGCAATGCATGGCAGCGAAAGACGCGTACGAGTTTCTCGGCAGTCCGGAGGGCGAGCTCGCGCTGGTGCAGGCCTGCACCTATCTTGCCACCGCGCCCAAATCGAATGCGGTTTACAAGGCGCAGAAATCCTCGTTCAAATCGGCGAAGGAAACCGGCAGCCTGATGCCGCCGCAGAATATCCTCAATGCGCCCACCAAGCTGATGAAGGATATCGGCTATGGCGCAGGCTACCGTTACGACCACAATGCCGAGGACGGTTTTTCGGGTGCCAATTACTGGCCCGAGGAGATGGACCCGCAAAGCTATTACGAGCCAGTCGAACGCGGGTTCGAGCGCGAGGTGAAGAAACGCCTCGATTACTGGGACAAGCTGCGGCGTGAACGCTCATAGGTTCGGGCATTATCTTGCAATCGACTGGTCGGGAGCCAAAAGCCCGCGGCAGAAGGGCATCGCTCTCGCGATCGCCGATGCGGCTGGCGGGCCGCCGGTGCTGGTGGAACACCGTTGGTCGCGCGAAGATGTCCTAGCAATCCTGCGCGATGAGTTGCCCGATAATACGCTAGTCGGTCTCGACCTTGGCATCGCGCTGCCGCATGCCGATTGCGGAGACTACTTCCCGGGCCTGTCCGAAACACCCGAGAATGCGCCTTCCCTGTGGCAATTGATTGACAGGATCGCGGCCCAAGAGCCCAATCTCGGGGCCAACACATTCGTCGCCCATCCCGACCTGCGCCCCTATTTCCGCGATGGCAGCGAGACCGGCACGCATTTCGGCTGTGACGGCGCAAGTCATGGTCGCGGCCGCTTTCGCGTCACCGAGCAGGCGCAGGCCGCCATGGGGTGCAAGCCCTACTCCAACTTCAACCTCGTCGGTGCGGCGCAGGTTGGAAAGTCCAGCATGACGGGGATGCGTATGCTGCATCACTTGCGCGGACACCTGCCGGTCTGGCCTATTGACCCGCTCCCGCACGAAGGCTCGGTTATCGTCGAGATCTACACCAGCCTCGCCGCGCTCGAAGCCGGACGCAGCGCGGCCAAGACCAAGATGCGCAGCTACGAGGCGCTCAACGAAGCGCTAGTGACGCTCGGCTCCCCTCCGGTAGAGCGGACAGGTGATATCGACGATCACGCCACCGACGCCCTTCTCACCGCCGCCTGGCTGCGCAAGGTGGCGGACGAGCCCGAACGCTGGTCGCCCAAGGAGCTAACGTCCGACATCGCGCGAACCGAAGGCTGGACCTTCGGCGCGCTCTAGATTTCGGGCAGCTTCCCGCTGAACACCGACCAGCTCGTGCGTCGAGCAATCTGAGCAAGCGCCTTGGCGCCCAGCAGGCTCGTGCCCGCGCGGTTCAGCCCCGGCGACCACACCGCGATGGCCGCCCTCCCCGGCACGCTAGCGAGAATGCCGCCGCCCACACCCGACTTGCCGGGAAAGCCGACTTCGAAGGCGAACTGGCCCGAATTGTCGTAATGGCCGCACAGGAGCATCAGCGCGTTGATCCGCCGCGCTCTGCTGGCGCTGCACATCTGCTGCCCCGTAACCGGATCGGTCCCATCAAAGGCGAGGAAAAGCGCGCTCTCGGCCAGCTGGCGGCAGCTCATGGCGAGGGCGCATTGACGGAAATAGACCGAGAGAACATCCTCCACCGGGTTCAGCAGCCGCCCAAAATCGGCAAGGAACCACGCAAGACTGCGATTGCGCGAACCAGTCTCGCTTTCGCTGCGCGCCACTTCGGGATCGAACCGGATCGCTTCGTCGCGTCCCATCCGTTGAAGGCGCACGAGCAAATCTCCGACCGCCTCGTCGGGCGAGCGGTCGCCGATGAAGCGGTCGGTCGTCACGATGGCACCGGAATTGATGAAGGGATTGCGCGGGATGCCCTTTTCGCGTTCCAACTGGACGATGGAATTAAAGGCGTTGCCCGAAGGCTCGCGGCCCACCGCATCCCACAGGGCCGGCCCCTCGCGCTCCAGCGCGAGCGCCAGGGCGAAGACCTTGGAAATCGACTGGATCGAAAACGCCTCGTCGGTATCGCCCGCGCAGAAGACCTCGCCGTCGCTGGTGGCCAGCGCGATGCCGAACTTGTTTGGGTCCACCAGCGCCAGCGCCGGGATATACCGCGCGGGGTTGCCGCTGCCGCGCTCGTCGGCCAATTCTGCCCAAGTTTCGGAAACGATTGCGCCCAGATCCATGTTCGGGCGATTAGACCTGCGCAAGCGGCAGCGCAATCGCACTGGACGCGCGGAGCATTTTCCGCCAGAGGCGCGCCACCATAACCATTACGTGCCGGCTTAGCTCAGTTGGTAGAGCAGTTGATTTGTAATCATCAGGTCAGGGGTTCGACTCCTCTAGCCGGCACCACCTCATTGTAGGGCGTCAGAACAAATTGGACGATGTCTAAGATGTTTGGACAAAATATTTAACGCAGGCGCCCCTTGTCCAATTTGCTAAGATTTTAAAGTGACGTCCTCTTTCAACTTGGAGGCATACGCGGATTAATTTCCTCAACGGCGATATTTTCCCTGGCCAGTTTGGCCTAGTGGAATCGTGGGGCTACTCAATATTATTCCAGCAGTTGAGACCCGATTGCTATGGGGCTCGCTTGCCTATCCGGACAAAAATGAACCACCGTCGAGGATCGCTAGGCCTGTTCGTTTTGTTATGACCGACGCTGGCAAAGAGCGCCGAGAGAAGCTCTACCCGGACGGCCAAGTACCAGATCCGTCGGGATCCGTTCGATCTTTCCGAGGTCTACCTGTCCAATCATCAAGCGAACGAGGTGATAGAGGTCCCGGTCGCCGATCGCTGGCGCCATTATGCGCAGAACCTATCACAGCACGAGCATCGGCTTTGCCGCGAGCATGAACTGGTCCGCGAGGGACAGAGTAACGACCCAACAGCACTCTGGAAGGCTTGTGGCGCTGATCGAAGCTGGCAAGGGCCAGCTGAGGCAGCATCGTGGCAAACAGTTGGAGCGAAATTTGACACGCTGCCTTTACGGCGAAAGCTCGCTTTTGCTGGAAAGTACCTTGCAATCGTTTCCCGCGACTTCAGGAGGCGATGAACCTATCCCGCTCAGTTCTGTCGCAGAGGAACCCACCTTCATTCATTAGGTCAAGGACCAGCCGTATCAAGCGGATGACGTTTTAAGTCCCCAGAACACCTCGCCTTCTGTCGAATTCTCCGCCTCGAACCACGACATCGACGACATAATTGCACTCGCTGCCGCGGTGAAATCAGCGAGCAGAAAGGATGCCTGACCTTCGTGACCACACCATCGCCGAGCGTCAGACGAAGATGAACGATAGCTTCGTCGAGCATGCGAACCATCAAGAAGCAACGAGAGCGATTCAGCGCTTCCACAAACCCGTTGAGGGTGGACTGCATGGCCGGGGAAGCATTTGCGCACTTATTGGTGAAAGCAGGCCCGGCAAAACCTACGGAGCGTCGGAAATCCTCCGCCATAATGAAGCCCAGATCGGCGCCGATGGCATCAAACGTCTGAAACACGATCCTACGCCCACCGAGTTGGCCAAAGAAGAAGCGGATCAAAAAGATCGCGAGCGTCGATGGAAGAGGAGTGGCTGGAGACCCGCTCCTGCCTCCAGTTTCACCCGCCATTGGCGGCAATGGGATTATACGCCGACCGGCAAGGTAACATTCGAATTCGATATCTTTCTGCGTAGCTCTTCGTCGATCCGGCGCTCGTTTAAGGATGCCAAAATTCAACGCCTCGAGAACATGGCGAGCGAGATCGGAATTGCGATGGCCGTACTCTCCGAGGCGAAGCGAGAGGATCAGATTTGCCAAGAACAGGAGAGGAAACGGGCGATGGATATCGAGGAGCGACGGTTGGTAGCGTTACGGCGACATCACGTCCATAATCGTCGCCTTGAAAGCCTTGAGAGGGTCGCGGCCCGCTTCGAGAAGCGTGATCGGCTGAAGACCCACGTTAAGTTTCTTTCGCGAGAGAAAGGGACTTCCCTTCCTCCGAGAACGGCAAAGGACAAGGAATGGCTTGAAAATGAACTCGGGAAAGCGGAATTGGCGGTCACAGTCGACGGGGTGGAAGGGTTGTTCGAGAGCGAAGCCCTATTCGCTAGTGACGAAGAACAAGGCTTCGACCCACCGCACTGCACCGCACCGCACCGCACCGCGGCTGGTAGCTCTAATCGCAGCAATACGAAAAGAATAAATGGTGCCCCATAGAAGACAAAAATGGGCACTCAAATCATTGGGAAATTTCGGTCCCACGCCCTTAGAACGTCACGGTTGTCTGCCTAGCAGTGCTTGTTGAGAGCGAAGCGATGGCATTCGTGATCAGCCTATGGCGGCACCACCTGCAATTGGTGCAAAAACATTTCTGGCCATGAATTGGAAGGGTCTGAGGTGAAAGGATGCCTCAAGAGTGAAAGACATATTGACCCAAACCGATAGGCGCGTTGCGATCCTTGATATTGAAGCCTCAGCCTTGGGTGCAGGGAGCTATCCGATCGAAGTCGGCGTGGCGCTGGTTCAGGGTGGGCCAAAACCGATCGAAACCGGGGCAAGGATTATCCGCCCGACACCTTCGTGGCGGAAGAGCGGTACTTGGTCCCCGGCATCGGAGGCAGTCCACGGCCTTTCGGTCGAAACTCTCAATCAGCACGGTCATGATCCAGGCGAGGTTTATAGTTGGCTCAATGCCCTCCTCGGGCAGCACGTGATCGTGGCTACGGATGCTCCCAGATACGATCAGGACTGGCTCGACAGATTAATCGACGCAGCGGGTCAGGAACAGCAATTCACGATCTACCACTTCGAAGTGCTTACACACGGCTTCAGTGCAGATCAGCATAGCCACCTGGCCTATCTGTTGCGGCGCTCACCAATCCCTCATCGCGCAGCGCCTGACGCCTTACGGCTAGCCACCAAATTGATGGAGGCTCAGTTGGGCTATCCTCCACGTACCGCACCGATGGAACCGACGACCTCCGATTAAGGCGGTCCCCTGCCCCTTTCCAATCACAAACGGCAAGAATGGGGCCGAGAGCAGTCAGTCCGGTAATGATTGCTTTGGCAGGGACAGCTGACATTCGGCTAACGACCCGGATTGCGACAGTCCGCTATTAGTTCAAGTCTGGTGCAAGGGTCGATGGAAGGTCATAAGCTATAAAGAATTTACGATTGTGCTGTCTTCTGCCATTCACTCTGGAAGCTGCTCCAGCCCATAAAAACACGGAAAAGACATGACGACTGCTGTTCTGATCTTCCAGGCCTTCGTCATATTTACGATCCTGGTCACGCGTATCGTCGCCACGGACAAGTTGGTCCTAGTTTCCATAGCATGGACCATTTTTACCTTGGCCATGGTTTTTGCAACGCCGCTCGTGCTCCTGCAGTTGGCGGTAATCTGGGTTACCTACAGCATCGTAGCGCCGAAACATCGGCCAGACGAGCCCAACTTTTTGCCGCCGCCTGCCAGCCCTCCCGCAAAGCTCCACAGTCACAAAGCGACGTCGGGTTCGAGGGCTCAAAACAAAGGCTCGCCAGCGATTTCCCTTTCTCAAGGTACTCGTAAATCTCCTTCCAAACAGACTTCTGACAAGCAATCATGGCAATCAGCAGCTGCGAGGCTTTCGACGCAGACAAAGTATAGCAATATGGAAAATGCTAACCGGGTCGCTATCTTGAAAAGCCTGGGCCAAGACCAAGCGGTTCGAATTATTGAACGTTTTCAGCCGGTCTCGGAAAGTTTGCTCGAGCGGTATGTGGAGCACTGGGATTGGGGTGCCCTTTCTAGCAACCCGGACTTACCTTGGTCGGTTGAGCTGATCGAACGATACGAGAAGCGCTGGGACTGGTCTTCTGTGTCCCTCAACCCAGGTTTACCGTGGTCAGTTGAACTGCTCGAACGATACAAGGATCGCTGGGTGTGGTCGTCTCTTTCGCTCAACCGAGGTTTGCCGTGGTCGGTCGAACTGCTCAAACTATACAAAGAGCGATGGACCTGGGGTGACCGTGGCCTCTCCCTCAACCCGGGTTTGCCGTGGTCGGTTGAGCTGCTCGAAAAATACAAGGATCGCTGGAAATGGGATCACCTCTCGGACAACGAGAGTTTGCCTTGGTCGCTAGATCTGCTCGAACGATATAAAGAGTATTGGGACTGGTCTTCTATCTCCCTCAACCCTGGTTTGCCGTGGTCAGTCGAACTGATCGAACGATACAAGGAACGCTGGGAATGGGGTGACTCGGGCTTACCCCTTAACCCTGGCTTGCCATGGTCGAGAGAGTTGATCGAGCGGTACAACGATCGCTGGAAATGGGAGCATCTCTGCCAAAATTCGGGTGTACCTTGGTCGGTCGAAACGCTCGAACGACATAAGGAGCGCTTGGACTGGCCTACTCTTTCTCGCAACAAGGGTTTGGCATGGTCGTTAGATCTGCTCGAACGATACAAGGAGCGCTGGGACTGGTCTTCTCTATCACTTAACGCCGGTTTGCCTTGGTCGGTCGAACTGCTCGAACGATACAAGAACCGCTGGAGATGGCAGGCATTTTCACGCAACAAATTTTGGGCTTTTCTCCGGCTTCAAGACTTCGACATCATCGAAATCATGGAGAAGGCTAATAGGCCGAAAGCGGACACTAAAACCCAGCCGCTACCCTCAATCTATTTGGCTCCGCATTCGATTGACGAGCGGGCCAAACCGCCTCGATCGGACGGATTCCAGTTTGGGAGCAGGGAAATTGGCCATCTTGTGCATTTCACCCAAGCCGAAAACCTCGCCTCGATCATGCAAAACGGCATCCTTTCCGTCTCGTCTCTTCGACGGCGCGGTATCAGCTTCCGACAAAATGATATCTCCAGGTATGACTACCAAATAAATGCCAGTTCGTTGAGCATCACACACCCGAACGAGAAATTGTTCTATAAATGGCGAATGGAAGACCCCTCTCAAGATTGGGTCGTTCTCCTGATCGAATCATCCATCCTGCGCCGGCGAGATCTAGCCTTTAATATCCACAATGCGGCCGATAAACGCATGAGTTCAAGGCCGCTATCCGCAAGGAAAGGGGTCGATGCATTCGAAGGTATGTTCGCTGAGATTGATGGGTTCGCAAAAAGAGCGGAGCTGGGATTACGGGATCAGGATACTACTGATGTGCAGGCAGAAGTGCTCGCCTTTCAAAAAATCGAACCGCGGCTGATCCTCGGTGCTGTCTTCGACAGCCTTGGGGCAATGGCGAGGTATAGCAATATTTTAGGCAATAGGGATATTTCGTGCGTGCAACCCAATACTGGCCTGTTTGGCGTGCGAGAATACAACTACGGTCTTGTAAGAAGCCCGTTTCGGCACACGGGTTCCCGTACTAACAGCGGCAACTTGGGTGACGACATTCAATTTTAAGGGAGCTTATGGCTGAAAGACCGATCTTCATCCCAAACATTAGCGGGCGTGCTGCAGTGACGACCCGAATGGTAAGCTTCGAGTGGCACCCGGGGATGTCGCTGTCTCAAAAACAGAAATCAATTGCTTCCCTGCACCAGGCCGCAAGAGAACAATGCCAAGGCATCGAGAAGATTCTGGAAATTTCAAGTAAGTCTCTTGAGGATCTGGGAGTGCGGTCCAGCGCCTTCAACTTGAAGTGGCTTTCCTCCGTCGCGAACTTCCCGATCAGCGTTGAATGTGCCTTCCAAGGAAGCAAAGTTTTTTTGAATGGAGGTCCGTTTACCGATCTTTATGAGGCGCGCCCGATTGATGCGAAGCGTGATGTGCGATTGCGATCGTCGGGCAACCTAAAAGCATTTGATTTTGATGGAGGGAACTGGCCGATAGAACCGCAAACAGCATTTTATGATTGGCTATATATTTCTGCGTTGAGAGAAAATCCGGAAATTGCTGATGCCATCCTTAGTTTCGATGGTTTCACCGACATTGAGTTCAATCCGAAGAAGTCCATCAACTGCCAAGCTTACTCGGCGGCACTTTTTTGCTCACTTTACAAACAAGGAATGGTGGACGAAGTCCTCGAAAAAAGAGAGACTTTTCTCAATTATTGTAGGTCGCTGGATGTAAGCAATGCGCGACAAGATGACACTATACAAGGAAGCCTTTTCTAACCATTCCGCAAAGATGTTAGGCACAGCTTGACGCGCAGTAGGGCGGAGATTTGGCGTCGCTGCTTCAGGCTATTTTAGCTCCGCGACAACCTATGAGGCATTCAATACGTTCTGCGCGATGGGTGTTCGGTGCATCCTTAGTTTGTCGCCTTTTGACCCAGAATTTTATTTAACTGCGACTGGTCTCCTCAATGGCTGAACTTACGATAGCTATGGGCCACAGAAATCGCAGTCCCATCGTCAGAGAGAACTATATACGCATTCTCCAGGCGGTCACGTCGACTTGACGCTACCTCTGATTTTCCTCCAAGTTGGAGTAGAGATCGTCCTTCCTTAAGGGCAGACCCTAATCCCAGCTGTTGGAAATCTGGGGGTCAAATCAGGGCGGCTAATAACGTGGCTTGTACCTAGTGAACTTTAAATCAGCGGGGCGAACAATGACCTTTGATGTCGACACCGGGAGAAAGCCCTCGTGCCCCTTTTGCGACCTGCCGGAAGAAGATTGGGAGGACTGCCCCCACCTAGTGGCCGTCTTCGACCGTACCTTTCTTGATTGCTATGGTGGGGAGATCTTTGACCGAGACGGCGAGTTCCGAGACCTTGTAGAAGCGGCTTTCTCGAAGCGCCTGAAAGGCGCAGAAAGCGTAGCCTTCGAGAAGGCAGATCTGGAGCGCCTTTGGCAGCAATCCAAGTATGAGCAAGCTAGCCAAGCTGGAGAGGAGAGCTACTGGGACCTGAATGATCGCATCTTTCAGGAGCTTCTGATCGAAAGGCTGCTCGCTGCAGGCGCGAGGGCATTACCAGGACGCTGCGAGGATTCCACTCCGTTGGCTTCTTCGGTGTACACTATTCTATTTGCCACTTTCCCACGGATAGTAATCTTAAAGGCACTCCAGCTTTTGGTCGAGGAAACGATATTGAGCGAGTGAAAGGCGTGAGGAAGGCTCGTGCCATTTTTATTTAGGCGATGAGACCCGAGGTCGCATTTCCCGTCTTATAGGAGCCCGAGCACCGAAGAACGGGCGGCATGCGCAACGCACCGATGGAACCGACAACCTACGATTAAAGTCGGTGCCCCTACCCGTTATCGTCGCGAGAAGAGTCCAATCACAAACGGCAGCAAAGGGCCGAGAGCGGGCGGTAAGCTATTGGCCTATAGGTCGCAGGTCCAGACATAGCGTTAGCCCCACGCCGGTGCTGTGTTGGGCTTGATCCTTCACCCGTGCTGGCGGTTGTGCGATTATATTTCTTCGCTAGTCTCTAATATGAGGAGGAGATCGTCATGGGGATGTTTACGCCGCTAGCGGAATACTGCCGTAAACAAAAACTGAGACAGTTCGAACTGCCGTTTCACAAAATCGAGACCATCATCGGGAAGAAACTTCCCGACAGTGCCTTGAGGCCACAATATTGGGCCAACGTGGTCGCGGGGACTGGGCCGGTGCGTTCAGCCATGAAAGACACTTGCTACGATAGATTTCTGGTCGAAGGTTCTAAGCGCGCTCGGTTCGAGCGTCACCATTAGTTCTCTGTGGAGCGGGTGATCGAATATATTGAACAGAGTTCGCAAGGGACTACTGGACCGTTGCTCTCTCCTATTCAAACGCGACTTGTGCCTCCGCAAGTCGAGCGAAATACGGGGGGGTCAAAGCGTCGATTATCGCTTGCCGTTGTTCCTCGCGCTCTACCCATAGCGTTTCAACTACCTCGTGTGTCAGAGACGCGCAGGCGACGCCCCACCAATAAGGTTCGTCGAACAGGTCATTTCGCCAAAGCGCGAGCGTTTCGTTGCCCGGTGCGTGCCAAATCGAGATAGCCTCAATCGTCCTTCGTGCTATGAACCAATCATATCGGCTCGCAAAAAGTTTCATGTCTTCCGGAGGCTGGCGCAACGCGTTCTCATAGCCTGTCAAAACGATAGAAAGAGCAGTCTTTCGATCCATTTCATCTTGCATATTACCGGTCACGATCCTCACCATTAGACTGGCAATTTGATCGCCCCACCATTCAGGTTGATTGGCATCCTCTGAAATACACGCCGCGAACCCTTGGCCTTCGATAGACCACACACTTCCCACTTGCCGGTATCCATCTTGGGGCATGGCATGGTTTGGCTTTGGGAGCTCCAGGCTTCTCGCCGGATTGGTGTGATACATCTCTAGCCGAGGGTCTCGCAGCGTGGCGGTTACAAATTCAACATCCCCTTGCTTCCACAACAGTGTGCTCAAGGCATGACCAATCCAACGGCGCGTCGTTCTTGGTATTTCAACTGTTTTTAGTTCGGGGCAAGGTTCTAGATCGCCATTTGAGACCGACAAACAGATCGCGATTTCGGCCCCTTGAGGTAGGGGACGATAACAGAGCACTCGACCATCATTCTCTCGGGTAATCTCAGTAAATTTCATCGAATATCTGATCCTGACGAGGCGCTCATCGAAACAAGCTTCTTGCGTAACTATATATCTGGAACTGAAAGACCGGAAGTTCAGGTCAGGCAGGCATTCGATCTACTTCAATTCCGATGCCTTCAAGCCGCTTCGCGCATTCCCGGAGTACTTCAAGCTGCCTGGGCCGACGCGCCTTTGATGCCTCGCTCTGGCCTTCGTATGGTTCCAGCCAATCATTGTCCTCGATCGCTGCCTTCAGGATCGCACGGTCAATTTGCGTAAGCTCTTTCGGGACACAGAACTGCTCCATCATGTCCTGCATGACCATGGCGCGCTCGCAGACCTGATCGGCCGGATAGCGATGCTGTAGGCTTCGGATTACGAGCGGGAAATCATCAATGAAGTTAGCAAACGCCTCGCGTTGCATATCACTCATCGCAAAAAGCTGCATTTCTTCGTCCATAGTGGCGAAATCTCCAGTGGTTTCGTCAGCAATTACTCCTCAAAAAGCGAGCGGATAGTAAATTTCCGGTCCTGAAATTGCACACGGTGAGCGTGTGTAAGTATCTGACTTGATTGCTCTCTTGAGATCTAGCATTAAGCGACTTCGATGATGGGGGTCGCGTGACAGAGTTCTTCATTGCGGACATGCACTTTGGAAGTGCGTCCAATGCCAAATGGCGCAAATTCGCCGCTTCCGCTGATATGGATGCCGCCATTAATTGAAGCATGGCGCGGACGGGTTACAGATGCCGATATCGTCTGGGTTCTTGGAGATGTTGGCTCGCTCAATCCCCTGCGCGATCTCCCCGGCACCAAGCACCTGATCTTCGGTAACGACGACAAGCCCAAGGGCATGTTCAAAGAAAGTGGTGCGTTCGCGAGTTACTCCAATTCGCAAATCCATGGGTCAGATCACGGCTCGATGCTCTTGATCCATCGGCCCAATGACGCCGCCGAAAATGATGTGCCGGTTCTCCACGGCCATACGCATTCCATGCCTGATGAGCCCGATCCGAGGTTCGTCTCGGTGTCCGTCGATAAGACTGGTTGGGGGCCAATCACGCTTGATGAGGTATGGCTGCGGATTGAAATGCGCAAGAGAGGCATGGCGTGAAGATCGAGGGGTTTCAGCTACCTGCCCACCACGCGATTAATAGATATTTTCGTGAGCAACGCGAGAATTCTGACCACCTGATGGACAGCCTTTGCGAGGAACCATACCGCACTTGGAAGGCTGCTTACCAAAAGCCCAGGCTCTCGTCAGATCAGGTCAAGCAGCTTGGCGATAGCTTTGACGCCACCCTCAAAGCTTCGCGTGCTTTTGAGATTACGAGAACGGCAAAGAAGGGCACTAAGGGGCTGCCAAATCGCGAATATGAGCGCGTTACAGGGTTCTACATGGAGCCGGTAACCTTCGGCGAGGGGATTCACGAGGAGGGCCTGCGCCCTTATGTCGAGAATGCCCTTCTCCTTCGTGTGGCAAGGGCCGAATTTCGTCGCAAAAGAGGCTTCCTCGGAATTGGCTTTTCAGGGATTGCTCTTACCCAGCACATGTTGAGCCGGGTCTATGAGCGGACTGGAGTTGACCATGCCGAGTTAGGTTCGCTCATCAACACTCACGTCGCTGATTTAATGGCGAAGCTTGGTATGGCCGAGGCGCTGGGGCTTTGGACTGGAAACGCTGGGGGAAGAGCAACTGCCATTCCGTTCGCCAACGGCCTCCTCTTGGTAAACACGCGACTGTTGCTGGGGAAGATCCGAGATGGTGACTTTGGCTTTTACACGCGCTTCCCGAAGCCGAAGTCACAGGCCCCATTTGTCAATCAGTCATTGTTGATCGATTGCGACAAGAAATGGCGTGAGGCCGACTTACAGCCCGCGATCACGCTTTGTGGGATGACATACCTCAATCTTTCGACACTCAATCGAGACCAGTTCGATTTTTACTTTCAGTTCGAAGCTTTGAAGGCAGATGTCGGACAGCCGGCGCTTGCAGCCCTAGCCAACCATTATTTCAGTCCAAGCTTGGCGCACGAGCGGGTTGATACGATCACATTTAGCGATGAACAATATCCGAAGCGCGCCAAGGCCCTCGCCCTGCTTCAGTCCGGGTGGCTGACCGCAGACAAACCCAGCTTCGCCGCTCTACTCTCATTCGAGAGCGTAGTGGCCAAAGACAAACGAATTTAGTCGGTTCCCTGCGACTCAATGTGGAGATCGCCGAATCATGGATAATCTAGTTTTCTCAGATGAACCCAAGACTGTTCTTGAGGTAGCACGCGGCATCGATATCTTTGGCGATATCCACGGCCAGGCTGAGGCGCTCCATGCTGGATTGGAAACTCTTGGTTACGAGCAACGCTCAGGTGTTTGGCGTCATCCCGAAGCGCGCAAGGCACTCTTCTTGGGCGACTTGATCGACCGTGGCCCAAAGAGTCGGCAGGTGGTCAACACTGTGCGCATGATGGTCGAGCATGCCGAGGCGGTCTGCATTATGGGCAACCACGAGCTCAATGCTGTTCACTTCGCGCAACCCCATCCCGAAACTGAAGGATTTCTTAGGCCGCGCACCGATAAGAACCTCTTTCAGCATGTGGCATTCCTTCACGAATATCGCGGAAAAGAGGAACGGGATGCTCTGACCATCGACTTGGCCTTTTTCCGCACCCTACCGATGATGGTCGAGCTGGATGGGATGCGGGCAGTCCATGCATGCTGGAATGAGCAGTACCTTAGCGAATTCACTGAAGCTGAAATCTCTGGCGCAAAACGCGGAGAGGATTTTTGGCTTCAGACATCTAAGCGAGGTCACCGTCAGCACAGCGCAATCGAAGTCTTACTAAAGGGGCCTGAAAAGGAGCTCCCTAATGGCAGGGCCTTCTACGACAAAGACGGCCATAAACGCCGACACGCCAGGGTCCTCTGGTGATCGGATAGCCAAAGCCCTGAACACCGCGTGATCGGACCACCTTCGTTGGCTGATGTGGTCTCTGGCATGGATGAGTTCGACACTTCGGAATTCGCATACTCGCCAGATGAACCGCCGGTCTTCTTTGGGCATTATTGGCTGAGAAATGAGACAGGCATTCCGCAGTTAACTCGGACACCCAATGTTCAATGCCTCGATTTCAGCGTGGGAGCCGGCAATGGCCAGCTAGGGATTTACCGCTGGAACGGCGAAGAAAAATTGCGCGCTGCCAACCTGTTCGCGGTATCTGCAGCGGGCGACCAAATCGTCCAAGGCGCCGAGGACTGATGGTTTCTATTACGCTGGTCCTTCATTTTGCATACGTTCCCCGACAGCAAGATATTCCGAGTATGCTTTGTCCCAGTTCATTGCTGGATAAGCTTCTCGGACCGTCTCCAAGAAGCCTTCCTCATTCAGGGATTCAAACGTGAGGTCTTTGTATCGCACCTCGAGCTGCATCCGACTAATTAGTTTGTCGATCTTCGGCATGCTCTTTGCCAGTTCGTATTCTAGCCATCGAGCCGCATGCTCTTCATCGAGCAAGGGCAATTGACCTCGCATTGCGTCAGGCGGGTTCTTGAGGACGATTGGCAAATAGTACTGGACGATCGAAGCAAGGGATTTTGACAGGTGGGCGTCGATCTGATTTTCAACCTTCTTCTGGTGCGCTTCGAGTTTCTTACGAAAGGCATCAATCCTCTCCTCAAATGCCTTTCGAACAACCTTCAGAATGACCCTTTCCCGGCCGATGGTCCGAGTGAAATCAGAGCGGATCTGGTTTAGCTCCTTTTCCAGCTCGCGAGATGACAGCGCACCCTCACTTTCTAACAGATCGAAGGTCGTCTTGAGACGGCCCTCCAAGTCCTTCCTCCCGCCTAGATCCTGAATTGCCTTGGGAATCCGCAACCTATGGCGTTGGATGGATGCACCTTTCAGACTGATTTCGACATATTGGAGCATGGCGTTGTAGACTCGAACCTGGCGGGCGACATCGAAGGGAGCAGAAGGCACGTTGAGCAGTTGCTTTTCCACTCGATCAAAATCAGCCTGCTCGACCTTGTTGGAAGTAATTTCGACCGTTCTGGTTCTGAGAGCCTCTCGCTCTTCTTCAGTCTTTGATTGCGCCAACGCGATCGCTTTCGCGGCCGGAGACAAACGCGCCAAAGCCTCCATTGCTTGATCATGCGAAAGCCGCATGGCATTTGGAGCCGTCGAGCTCCTTTCATCTGCCTCAAGGAGCAATGCTGTAGGGGTGAACATGAAGCCTTGTCGGTCAACGATAATCAGGCCTGTCCGCAATCCTGGTGCCGACTGGATCTCAATCTTCTGATCACGCAAAAGTTCGATCGCCTCGATACTCCCATATCCCAACCGGAAGACATGCTCATCGAAGTCCAGGCAGACCGTGACAAGTTCCGGACCCAGGCGCTGAGCAACCGCAGCTATTGCTCCAGCCGGCTCGGAATGAATGCCAGGCGCAGCAAAACACAACGCCGTCTCTGTGCGGCGGATCAGATCCGCTATGTTTCTGAAGTCTAGCGATTGGAAAAGGCAGTCAGTCACTACGTTTGTTCAGCTCCAACATACTCAGGGCCAGTGGCCTGTTTGGTTTGGAGGCGCGGAATTCTCGAGGGATTGGTCGTCGAGACAATGTCGGGAATATCATGCGCCAATCCGAACGCCAGAAGCAGTCGGGTTCGGTCGCAATCCAAGGCAATTATCTCACTAGGTGGCGCGGGCTGATCTATGCGGCCCGGTCCAAGGGCTCTATGAGGATCCCTGAGGCGGGCAAAAAATTCTTTATGCAGAATGGAATTTGAGCCGCCACCGGTCACAACCAGATAAACGTCTTTTCGGTTTGGGTTTTTCGCCAGACTGAAATTCAGGGGGGCCAGGCGACAAGCTTGGGCAAACGTGTTGCCGAATTGATGATTACAGGCCTTGAGAAAATCAGACTTAAGAACGCCTTTATTCTGAGCGACCTCTAGGGCTGACGACCCAAGCAATTCGACGGTGGCCGAGAAAGCCTTTATCTCTGCTTCGTCTTCATCCTCGACCAAATTAAAGGCGACCATGTCCAGTGTCGATGCTCCGACATCGACGAGCACATGAGATCCCAGTGGCGAGGTCGGATCACTGGCGTAACCCACGAGCGCAGCGCTGAGTTCGGGAATGAGGTCGAACCCGTCGGGCAGATCTTCTGCGTGAACCATCTCCAATGCCGCTCGGACCATTTCGAGGGTCAAAGGTTCACAGGATCTAGCCAATTCGACAGCTGCGCGCACCACTTCCTTAAATGGCTGTAATGCAGCGGGGTTATCGCTGGTCGCAACCGGCACTCCGATATTGATAGCGAGAAAATTTTTCGCCTTGCTCCGCTCTAGAGGTTGCTCCTTCGCATACCATCCGAGCAGGTGGCAAAGGTGCAGCGCGATAAAAGCGGTGGCGCCTTCTGATCGAGAGATCTTGGGTTCGTCGAAAATGGCCTCGGAGCCGTTCCCAGCGATAATGCCCGTTTTGAAACCGTCTAGAGTAATAGCGCCGGGCGTCGGATAAAGCCGGAAGATTTCGACGGCAGGATCAAACCAAACGACCGTCTGCCACAAATACGGGTGACCTTGGGAACGGAGTTCCACAGGCGCCGGCAGTGCCGCGAGAGGATTGCCCGCGACATAAGGGTCGCGAACCACGACCTTTAATGAACTGGTGCCAAAGTCGAAGCCCACGACAAAGCCATTGTCGAAATCGGGTTCAGGATTGTCGCGAAGCCACTCAGCTCCGCTTCGAACGGCCTCATCCAATCGCCGCGCTTCTTTCGATTGAATCCTGGTGGGCCGCTCTTCGATGGCAGGCGTTGAGGCACCCACGATCCGCGTGATGTGCGCGAACGCCTCAGCCGCGGTAAACGGCCGGGTCTCGCCTGGAATTTCGCGACGCGAAGGTTCGGGCGCTGGTGCTGGCTTGTGCGTCGGAGCGAGAGCGGGTTTGGCCGCAGCTTCGTGAACTTCCTTCACCGGGGGCTTTGGCTCGTAATGAAGCCGCCTTGCTGCTGACTGCGTCAATTGCCCCTTCGGCTGTTTGACCGGTTGCACTGGCTTGCTGGGCTTGCGGCTCGGGTCCACAGCTCGAGAGGGAAGCCTCTTTCGTGTCTCGATAATCACATGCGGCGCGTCGCGTTTGGCCGGCTTGATCTCGCGCGTCTTTGTCTGTTCGGCGTCCTCGCTCTGCGCATTGGCATCAGCGAGCTTCTGCCTGATCTGCGATTCGGGGTCGGCGACACCTGGTTCACGAGCAGCCTTTGAGCGAAAATTGGAAACAGGTTTTTTGCTCTTGTTCTTAACGGGCTGTTTGGGTGCTTTCTGCTTTGCGACGCCAAGCGATTGCAGCTGGTCCGCTAGGCTACCGCTCGACTTGCTCATGCGGCGTCTCCAGTAAGATCGATGACCGCTATGCCAACGAGAAGGGGCTCCTCGTAGCTGAGCAGATTTTCACGCTGCCTTATCTCGTTTTCGCGAAGCTCGAGACGAGCCAGTACCTTTTGCAACTTGCCCTCAAGGGCTGGGATCAGCTTGCGTCGATTGAGGTTTTGCGAGAACAGCGCATCGGATTTTCGTTCCTCATATTTTTTGGTCTCGCGAGCGCGGTGCTCCTCGATCAAGGCTTTTTGGGTATTGACCAGGTCGAAGTGGCGGGCAGCTTCAGCATCTTCGAAATCCAAGCGCCGTTCTTCCAACCTTCCCGTCAAGACTTCTGCCGCAAGTTTATGAGCACGACCGCAATCCGCGCTCGATAGGCTTGTCATGCGCGCTTCACCGGTGAGACTCTCGATGAGAATACGTTCGGCCTGGTCCTCTTCGAGCAGCCTGTCGCCTGCGAAGGAGCACGCTGCAAAGGCCAGTTTGTCGACGGGGACGATACCTTCAATCGACCAACGTTCGACAAGGAAGATATAGCGCCCTGAAGGAAGGCTCCATTCCGCTCGATTGGCGGTTTCAAACGCCGTTACCGGCTTTGCGCGCAGGCTTGCCTGGCGCTTATCCAATTGCTCGGCGGAGAACCGCGACAAAGGATGCGTCATTGGGATTGCTTCGATAGCGCGGTATTTCGAAGGCTGTGGATTGCTCCCGAAGACTGACCGAACGCCGTTGGTCGCGTCGCGCGAAAACTTTGTAGGATACCGACGCGCTCTTGCATTTCGGAATTGATTGAATTCGACGTCTGCGGACGCAGAAAGCCTGATCTTGTAAGCTTCGATCTCGACATCTGAGATCGGCTCGATGCTGGTCCCTTTGTAGGCGGAAACAAGGACGTCAGCGATGTAATCGCGCAAGTCTTCTGGCGTGAGGCGTTTGTGCGGCGCTTGAGCTTCATTGATCCGTTGAAGAATGCTGTCGCCATGAGCGATAAGACCCGGTGCTTCCTGCTCAAGCTCTTCGGCGATCGCCTTGCGTTTCTCCGCGGCGAGAACCGACCGATCGAGCTCGGCGACCTTTTGTTCTTCGGTCAGTTCGGGATTGACGAGGGCGAGCTCGATATCGCGAATGATCTCGCCGAGAATGGGTTCAAAATCGCCCAGCGTGCTTCGAATGATCCCCAAGCGTTCATAGAGACGTTCGTAGACGCGCTCTTCGATCGTCTTCTCGGCGATGAGGTTGATAATGTCGATTGAAGGAGATTGCTGCCCAATACGATCGATACGGCCGATCCGTTGTTCGACGCGCATCGGATTCCAAGGCAAATCCCAGTTGAAGAGGATTCGGCAAAATTGCAGGTCAAGACCTTCACCGCCTACCTCTGACGTCAACAAGACCGTGCCGGCGGGGGCGTCGGCAAAGCTATTGACGATTGTCTGTCGATCAAGATCGATCCCGCCATGGAGTTCGATCGATTCAAAGCCGGCATCCTCTAAGCGGCGCGCAAGGTAATCGATTGTCTTGCGGAAACTGGAGAAGATGATGACCTTCTCATCGGGATGGTCCTGACGGATCTTTCGCAGCCACTCCACGAGCCGCTGGAACTTGGTATCGCTTGCCTCTAGTGAAGCGAGAACACGAGAATTATCACAAATCGCACCAAGCGTTTCAGTCAGAGGACCAGGCAGGGTCTTGTTTCCGTTGTCGTCGTCCTCATCATCGAGCGAGAGATTGCCGGTTCGGGTGCCCCAATGTCGGTAGCCGGCAGGGAGGCTTGAGGCGAGCAAGCGCTGCGTTTGCGCAAGCAGGAAACGCTCGTTGATGTCGTTGATGAGCGCATAGTTGGCGATCTCGTCGCTGGCGGCTTCGTAGAAGTCGCGTTCGACTTGCGCCATCGGCCATCGGACAGTGGTTGGACGCCGCTCGACCTTGAACTCCGCCACATCTCGCCTTCTGGTGCGATTGATGATCGTGCCGAGCAAGGACATCTCTTCGAGACGAGAGGCAATCCGCACACGATTGGCAGGCGTGTCTTCCATGCCCTTGGCCAGCTCCTCACGCAGACGTTCGAGACGCTTTCCAGTCTTTAAGACCTGACCTGCTGGAAGCTCTGAAATGAGCTCTTCAAGATCGCCGAATGACGCGCGCGGATCGCGCGCAGCTTCCCAGGCACGGACGTAAGGTTCGTTCTCATCCTGCAGCAGATCGAAGAGCCACTCGCGTTCGAACGTATCGGGGTCGATGAGTTTGAGCAGGGCACGCAAATCGTTGGCGCGCAGATTGATCGGTGTTGCCGACAAGAAAAGCTTATGATCCGCGACCTCGCACACCAATTGGCCCAGCCGGTGGTTCATCGTGTCGGTGTTGCGAAGATGGTGTGCTTCATCGAACACGACGAGATCGAAGAGATCGTCGTCAGCCTCTTCGAGATATTTGGCGAGCTCTACGCGCGCTCCGGTTTTCTCTTCATCCTGATCCTCCCAGCCCTTGGGTGGACGAAGGCTCGGGAGCGATGCGATTGCCGCAAAACCATCGCCGCCGACACGATCATCTTTGAGGAGTTGCAGTAGCTGGTCAGCCTTGCAGACATGCGCTGTGATGTTGAACTTGTTGCGCAGCTCGTCGCGCCACTTTTCACACAGCGGTTTCGGGCAGACAATCAGCAAACGCCGACTATCGAACCGAGCAACAAGCTCGGTCCAAACAAGACCCGCTTCGATGGTTTTGCCGAGACCAACTTCGTCTGCGATCAGCAATCCGCGCGAGGGCGAGTTGAGCAGCTTGAGAACCGGCTTGAACTGATAGGCGTGAAAGTCGGTGTTGGTCGCGCCCAGACTGTAGATCATGTCAGCCAGACGACCGGTCATCCGCAAATGCGTGATGGCGCGGCGCAGGTCAGACGGCGCGGAAAACTTGCCGTCCTTTAGGTCGGCAAATGCATCAGCCTCTTCCTGCACGATTTCGAGCTGATTGGCGGGCACGACCCGCTTCCGCCCAGTTGGCAGCTCGATTTTCTGAAACGGTCGCCCTCCACGCTCAGATGGAGGCTCATCAGTAACGACACCGACCACACTTGGATCATTCCGCAGCCGTACACGTGAACCAACTGGAATCATCTACCCTCCCCGGCATTGCCGTAAGTAACTGGAACTATTTATTTCCTTAAGATCGTCAAGAACTATCAGGCGGCGCTCAGAACTTGAGGCGTCCAAGCCGATGAGCGGCAGTGATTACCGCACCGTCATCCGCCACAACGAGATAGCTGTTGAGCGAGCGCTCGAGCTTCGAGTAGCTCTTCTTTCCCATCGCCTGAGCCATGCGCGCCCTGGCTTTCTTGTCGAGAAAATAAACATCGGCGCCATCGTGCCGGCGCCGACAACCATAGGCCAAAATGGCATCGACCGCTGCATAAGGGATGCCGCGCTGCTGGATTCGGGCGGCGGCGTGATGGGTCAAGTTCATGATTTTTTTCCTCTTTGCTTGGTGACGAATCCAATCTACGGAAGCGGGGCGACAAAATCGGTCACCCCAGCAAGGAGCTGTGCTGCATGTCATTTTCCAAAGCCGTTGATCTGCTGCGGCTAGCCATGATGGCCGGCGGACGAACAGGGGTTTGTCTCAGCGATATTGAACGTGAGTTCGGATGTGTAAGGCGAACCGCTCAACGAATGGTCGCGGCCCTGCAGGAAGCTTTTCCCGCAACCGAGCATTATGTCGGCTACGACGGCCGCCATTATTGGCGCGTCCCGGCTCGCGCTGTGGCGCCGCTCTTGTCTCCGAGCGTGGACGAACTGGTCGCGCTCAAGAGCGCGATCGAGCAACTCGACCGTGCAGGCATGAAAGCTGAAGTCCGAGCACTTAGAGAACTCGATCAAAAGGTCCACGCGCTGATCCCTAATGAAAGCTCATCGCGGCTAGCAACTGACGAAGAAGCGATCCTGGAGGCCATGGGATATGCCGCAAGGCCAGGCCCCCGCCCTGATCACGACAGCGCCGTCGACGGAGCCATTGCCGAAGCACTCAAGGGACCGTTCCGGCTGCGGATTGCTTACCAAAGCCGCGCTGACGAGGCTGCCACTTGGCGGGAGATTGAGCCGCTCGGTCTGTTGCTTGGCACACGCCGCTACTTGGTGGGAATCGACACGGCCAAGAGGGACGGACGCAATCGGCATTACAGAGTCGAAGACATCGGTGAGGCTGAGGTGCTGGATCAGAGTTTTGCGTACCCCGACGATTTCGATCTCAACGCCTATGCAGAGCGTGCCTTCGGCTCATTTCACAATGACCTGGAGTATGGCCAGGTCGTGTGGAGGTTTGCCCCCGATGCGGCAAATCAAGCAGCGCGTTTCCAATTCCACCCGTCTCAGACCAGTGAGGTTCTCGAGGACGGCTCTTTGGTGGTGCGCTTTAACGCCTCCGGCCATCTGGAAATGGCCTGGCATCTTTATGCATGGGGCGATGGAGTGGAAGTCTTGGAGCCTCCCCAGCTCGCCGAGCTCGTGCACCCCTTTCGCCGTCACGACTTCCCAGCATACCCATGAGAAGCACCTCAAGATCCCTTGGGGTGACTGCTTTTGTCATGTCCATCTGCGATAAACGACCATACCGCGATCGCGGCCGTCACTCGAGATACGAAGTGGCGCAACACCAAACGGCGAGTTCAACCTAATGCGCTTTTACGACGGCCAGCTTCTCCATTCAGCAAGCGACCTAAATGCCTTCCTGGGCTGCCGTCATGCGGTCGCGCTCAATCTGCAGAAGCTGCGTGACCCCTCGTCGCTTCCCGAGCGCGCGGTCGATGACGAATCAACAATCCTCGTGCAGGAAGCGGGGCACGCGCATGAGGGAAACTATCTCGAAGACCTGAAGCTGCAGCTACGGGTAATCGAGATCGACAACAACGCCTCGCTCGAAACGCAGGCCGAAGCGACTTTGGCGGCAATGCGTGATGGCGCGGACATAATCTACCAAGCCACTTTCCTCGATCAGCCCTGGCATGGTTTCGCCGACTTCCTGCGCCGAGTGGATGTACCTTCGCAGCTCGGCGATCACTCCTACGAGGTGATCGATACCAAACTTGCGCGCACGCCCAGCCCCAAGCACGTGCTGCAACTGGCGCTCTATTCCGACCTGATTGCCAAGGCCCAAGGCGTGGCTCCGCATGAGATGCATCTTGTCCTTGGTGACAAGAGCGAGGCAAGCTTCCGCCGGGTTGAGTTCGAGCACACGCTTGCCTCCGCGCAGGGCCGCTATCTCGATTTTGTGGACCAAGAGATCACGGAGACACGGCCCGAGCCGTGCAGTGCCTGCACCTATTGCGGGTGGCGCGATCTTTGCGCGGGCCGGTGGCGCGAGGAAGACCATTTGAGCCTGGTGGCTGGCATTCAGACATCACAGATCACCAAGCTCAAGGCTGCCGGGATTGAGTCGGTGGCGGACCTGGCTACGCTTGAGGCGGGCACTTCGATTCCGAAGCTCGCTCCCAAAACCTTCGAGCGCCTGCGCGCGCAAGCCGCGCTGCAGGTGGACAGGCGGGGCGGCGTACCGACAACGGAATTGCTTCCCATCGAGCCAGGTCGCGGTTTTGCCCGCATGCCGGCGCCCAGCCCGCATGATCTCTTCTTCGATCTGGAGGGCGATCCGCTCTATCCCGACGGGCTTGAGTATCTTTGGGGTGTGCATCTTCGCGATGCTCACGGCGAACCGGTCTTTCGCTACGAATGGGGCCATAACCGCCAAGCCGAGCGAGAGGCGTTCGAGGCCATCGTTGATTTCTTTCGCGATCACCTTGCCGAGCATCCCGAGGCGCACATCTATCACTACGCGCCCTATGAGGTGACGGTGCTGCGCCGCCTCTCGACGCGCTTCGCTAGCCGCGAACACGCGGTCGACGAGATGCTTCGCGCTGAGAAGTTCGTCGATCTCTATTCCATCGTGCGCGGCGCGATCCGCACTTCGGAACCCGACCTTAGCCTCAAGACGCTGGAGACTTTCTTTGCTGAAAGCCGCGGCGAGGATGTCACCAAGGCCGACCAATCGATCGTGCATTACCATCGCTGGCGCGAAAGCGGAGAACAGACCCTGCTCGACGGGATCCTCGCCTATAACAAGGTCGATTGTGAGAACACCGAAGGCCTGCGCGATTGGCTCTTGTCGCTGCGACCTGAGATCCCGTTCTGGCAGCCGAGTGCCGAGACTCCGTCAGACGAGCAGACCGAAGAAGCACGTCAAGCCGAAGAGGCGCGCGAAGCGCTGCGCAACAAGGTACGCACGGGAGCGCTCTGCCTGTCAGAGCGAGGGCGCGAGCTCGCAAGCCACCTGCTCGACTTTCACTACCGCGCGCGCAAGCCCGAGCTTTGGGCGATCTTCGATCGCTGCGAGCGCGAAGAGGACGAGCTAGTCGATGATGGAGAATGCATCGGCGGGATCGAGCCTGATGGCGAGGATTGGCAGCGACCCGAAAAGCAGTCGATCGTGGCGCGCTACCGCTTCGCGCACCAGGACACCAAGCTGCGTATTGGCAGCACGGTCTTGCATGCGCCAAGCCTGGAACGGCTTGGCACCGTGTTCGACCTCGATCTTGACAGCGGCGTTGTTGAGCTCAAGCGCGGCAAGAAAAGTGGAACCGACTGGCCGCAGAATGGATCGGTCATTCCGAGCTGGCCCATCGGCACAGACATACTAGAAGCTGCCGTCGAGCGCGTGGTGCGAAGCTTGGCAAGCGCGGGCGGCAGCGCGACAATTCCCTACTACGCTTTGGTGGATGTGATCGAACGCGCGCGGCCGCGGTTCACTGACGGAACCTCAGGCGATCTCGTCCAGCCCGGACAGTCGCTGATCGAAGCAGCCACAACAGGCGCTCTAGCCTTGGACCATTCCTCGCTCTTCATTCAGGGGCCGCCGGGGACCGGTAAGACTTACACGAGTGCGCACATGATCCTCGCCTTGCTCAAAGCGGGTAAGCGTATTGGCGTCTCGTCGAACAGCCACAAGGCGATCAACAATCTGCTGGGGAAAGTGGAGAAGGTCGCGCTGGAGGATGGCTACCATATTCATGGAGCTAAAAAGGCGAGCGCGGGTGACAAGGACAGCTACCTCAGGGGCGGCATGCTGGAGGATGTCACCGATGCCAAAGACATTGAGGATGGTGATTACGAGCTGGTCGGCGGGACTGCGTGGTTGTTCGCGCGCGGCGACCTCGATCAACGCTTCGACTATCTGATCGTGGATGAAGCGGGCCAGGTATCGCTGGGCCATCTGCTCGCTATGGGTGCGTCCGCCAAGAACATCATCCTGGTCGGCGATCAGATGCAGCTGGGCCAACCCATCCAGGGCGCGCATCCTGGCGAAAGCGGAATGTCGACGCTCGACTATCTGCTGCAGGACGAGGCCACAATCGCGCCCGATCGAGGCATCCTGCTCGACACCAGCTGGCGCATGCATTTGGATATTAGCGGTTTCATTTCCGCAGCGGTCTATGACGGCCGGCTCAAGTCGCACCCGGACTGCGCCAAGCAGGAGCTGCTCCTTGACGACAAGGCGCCAAGCGGAGCACTTCCACATGGCATCCGCATGCTTCCGATGGCGCACGAAGGCTGCCGCCAATCAAGCGAAGAGGAAGTGACGAAGGTTGTCGAACTGGTAGCGGGGCTCCTGGGGCAGGCCTTCATCGACCGCGAAGGGGACAAGGGCACAATCGGGCTCGACAACATACTCGTGGTGACCCCGTTCAACATGCAGGTGAACGCGCTCAAGGCTGCTTTGCCCGATGGGGCTCGCGTGGGTACGGTCGACAAGTTCCAAGGACAAGAAGCCGAGGTTGTCATAGTCAGTATGGCGACATCCAGCCCGGCTGATCTGCCGCGGCATGTCGACTTCTTCTACTCGAAGAACCGTCTCAACGTTGCGATCAGCCGTGCCCGCACGCTGACGATCGTCCTCGTCAATCCCAAGCTACTCGAACTCGAAGCGTCTACTGTAGAGCACCTAAGGCTGGTGAACACTTTAGCCTGGTTAGAGAGCGAAGCCGTTTCCGACTGATGCCGAGTGGGGTCGTTGCGTCGGCTTTTTGGGTCAAAGGGGCCTAGGTCACCCGTTTTTCGATCCTCGCCTGGCCTCGAGACTTGCGGTGCGCACGGATTCGCGTTCCGCTTCCTCGATTTTCTGGCCAATCTTTCGAAATCCTGCGCCGACAAGCCTGCCAGCAAACCGCGCGGGCTTCGAAGTGACGATGCCGACGGTCCCTTTGACCGCAATCTCTGAAACATTGACGACCGAGCTAGCTGTGCCGCGCACTACCGCGGTTCCGCCGGCGATAACAGCTTTGTCAATATCGCCGGTTTCTTTGTATTTCGTGGAAGCGTGTCGCACACCGGTTAGAAGCGAAAAAAGGCCGACTCCGCCGATACCGGTCAACACGGCATCGAGCGCAGTGTCGCCCATATCGATCATCGTTCCTCCTAGGGCGAGGTCGATACTTTCGGTGATCTCCACATTGGTCAGGCCACCGTCGATTGACCCCGTGACAGCGGCAACCGCTGATGTGGAGATGACCTCGATGTCCTCCGGAACGCTCTCGATATAGGCCGCGCTGTCAGTGGCTTTGATCTGGTACTCAACTCCATCGATTACGATGTCGGTGTCAGGGTGATTGAAGGGTTCGAACAACTCGCCACCAAATTGGTCTGCAACGTGATCTTCGAAGAGCGCGCCCTTTGTGAGACTTGCCAATCCTGCCAGTTGTGAGCCCGACATTGTTAAGGTCTCGAGCCAAATTTCGGCATCGCTCATATCGGCGAAATTGCCATTCACAGAGCGCAAGCTGTCGTAAATACTGCCTGCCTGCGTGATGTCTTGCCAAGCTGAGATCGGCACAGACAATGCCGACAAGATCAGCGCGTTTTGTGTAATCTTTTCACTGTCAAACGCTTGGTGACGGCTAGTTGGGATAGATGCTGCAGCGGCTCTTTGAACTTGAGAAGTTCGGCTTATGACCAGAGAGTTGAGCTTACGGTAATACTCGTTTGTGCGCGTGATATCGCCCGATTTCGAAAGCTTCTCCTTCGCGGCCTCGAGCTGCTCAACTTTCTCGTCGATTTCGGCGAAATTGGGCCGATTGAGGTCGAACCACCACTTGAGCTTCTTGCGTGCGCGTTGTTCATCCAATAACTTATCTGCATCGGACTTAATTTGCCGCAAGTTTGCGATTGCTTCGGAAAGTTCGCGTTCGGCGCGCACCGCAGGGGAGGCTACACGCCGTTCTTCAATTTGGCAGGAAACCGCCTCATAAGCTTCATGGCATTGCGAAATTATCGCTTGGCGCCGAGCCTGAGCGATTTCAACTTCGAAGACACGCTCAAAATGCAGGCCGATCTCGTCGCCGAACGAATCATATAATTGACGGATAAGTGCATTATGCGTCGATGCTTCCTGCAGATCTTCGCGCATCAGCGCGATCCATTCGAAGGACGTCGACGCAAGAGCGCTTGCTAGATCTTGCTCGGCTCGAGCCAGTTCATCGAGTTTACGCCTCGCCCTGCGACCCAATGTTACTGACAGAGAGCCCAGCAGAACCAAAGCCACAATGGTTGGGATCGCTATCAGGGCTATCCATTGAAGCACTTCAAAGGACCAGGCGGCAAATACCAGTGCCGCGGCGAGAAAGCCGAGAACTCCGCCTCTCCCCAAAACGACCTCATGGGCCGCTAGGCGTGCTCGCGCACTTTCAAGATCATCCATTCGGAGCCCCCTCGCTTCGGACCTCTTACACGAAGGGAAGCTGAGATAAAGAACTGACAGTTTGTTTCATTTTAAGCGAGTAGAACTCTTTGATACCACCAGTTCCCGTTGAGTTGAAAAGGCTCGGAGCTAAAGTTTGTGGGTGACTGTTTTTGTCACCCGGGTTCGCTAGCAACAGCTGATCAGCAGGTGCGCCTGATCAACAGGTGCGTCTGATCAACAGAAAGGATCCGAAGCGGCATGGAAACTATTCTCTACACAATACTTGCGGCTGTGGTGGTTGCCGCAGTTATTTGCTTCCTCATTCTCTACCATGTGAGCCGTCCAGCAACCCTGCCCAGCGAACTACTCAGCCAATTTGCGACCCTTGAGAAGCAAGTGGGTGAGTTGCCGGGCACCCTCAGAGAGGAAGCCAGACTAGGGCGCGATGAGCTTCGCGGCCAACTTACCGACATGCGCAAGGAGGCGGCCGATGGCCGCCGCGAACAGCAATTTGGCCTCGAGAAAGTTACCGACAAGATCGGCCAGCTTATCGAGAAGAATGACGAGCGTCAGGAAGCGCTTCGCCAAGCGGTCTCGGACAGCCTAGACAAACTGAGGACCGAGAACTCGCAGAAGCTCGAGAAAATGCGCGAGACGGTCGATGAGAAGCTTCAGGGAACGCTCGAGAAGCGTCTTGGTGAATCCTTCAAGCTGGTCAGTGATCGTCTTGAGCAAGTGCACCAAGGCTTGGGTGAGATGCAGAACCTGGCAACCGGTGTAGGCGATCTCAAGCGAGTATTGGGAAATGTGAAGTCTCGTGGTGGCTGGGGCGAGGTCCAGCTTGGCATGCTGCTCGAAGACATGCTTACCCGCGACCAGTTCGAGACCAACGTGAAGATCCGCCCCAGCTCCGGGGAAATGGTGGAGTTCGCGATCCGTCTACCTGGCAGGAGTGGTGAAGATGAGCCTTTGTGGCTCCCGATCGACGCCAAATTCCCCCATGAAGATTACGATCGCCTGCTGGTGGCTCAAGAAGCTGGCATCGGCGAAGATGTCGACAAGGCAGCTGCAGCGTTGGAGCGGGCAATCCGGTTGCAAGCGAAGACTATCAGCGAAAAGTACGTTCACCCCCCGCATTCGACTGACTTTGCGATCATGTATTTGCCGACCGAAGGCCTGTTCGCTGAGGTCATTCGGAGGCCGGGCCTCGCCATGGAACTGCAATCCAAGCACCGAGTGATGGTCCAGGGTCCGACGACGCTCGCGGCGCTACTGACTAGCCTACAGATGGGTTTCCGGACTTTGGCTATCGAGAAACGTTCGAGCGAAGTTTGGCAGGTTCTCGGCGCAGCCAAAGCCGAATTCGAAAAGTATGGCCAAGTCTGGGAGAAGCTTGGCAAGCAGCTCGATACGGCGAAGCGCACTGTCGATGAGGCTGGTCGTCGAACGCGCGTCGTCACTCGAAAATTGCGTGATGTGGAATCTCTCGAAGGCCCCCAGACATCTGAGCTTCTTGAACTCGTTTCGGAAGGCGAGGATGGACCGGGCGATGAAATGGACGACGCGCAGTGACCATTGATGCACAGGCAATTCTAGATCATTTGCTCGGCACGCCTCCGCTCAAGCTAGAGGACATTAACTCGCGCAAATCAGGAATCTACGCGCTTTACGATCATGAGCATCGCCCAGCATATATCGGTGAAACAACGGATTTCCGGCACAGGATCTACCAGAATCACTCTAGCGGGGACGGAAACAGTCACAAATTTTCGACTGTCTACAACGCCGGCCGAATGTTTCATTCGCGCAAAGACCCGCGCACCTGCGGTGAGGATGGCAAGATTGCAAAGGCGCTACGGACACGTTTTGCGCGCGAATATTGCCGTGCCGTCATTTTCGAGATTCCTGGATTGAACAGGAAGGAACTGAAGCCAATCGAGGCGCGGGTGCTGAGCATTGCACCGGCGGAAGCTAAGCGCTGGAACGGTCGCAAAGCGATTCAAGCCTTCGAACCTCATGAGCTCGTCGACAAACTCCTGTATGATCTGAATTGGGACTCTTCGCGGCTGTCCGCGATTTTACGACAGGCGGAGCGCGGGGGAGAAGGGTGATCCGAGCTGCACTTGTAAGCGACACGTCGGACTAAGCTAAGAAGAAGAATTATGGGGTGGTGCGCAATTAAGGACAAAATTCGCCCCGACGTTAGGGCTATTTTTGTCCTTTTCGACCACCCCCCTCCTCATGAAAATCAGGAAGATAAGGAAATGAAACGCCCCGCGATGACCATCAGCGGGCGCGCCGTCTCGCCGTCCGAACTCCGAACTGAGGTCAAAGAGGCTTCTCTCGCCTGGTTACGCGATAATCGGGAAGCGAAGGCAACGAAGAAGAGACGGCACCGCGCGCTCTCGGAAGCGGAAAGGGAAGCCAAGGCGCAGGCGACCGCAGTAGCCAAGAAGAAGCGTGCCGACGAGCGCGACGCGAGGGAGTTGGAAAGGCTTCTCCAGCGGGTGGGTTATCTCAGCAAGCGCAGTGCCAAAGAAGCCGAGGCGATGACACGAGTGCGGGTAAGAGTTCAGGTAGCGAGCGCTCCGAGATTTCGAACCGTTTGCTCACGCAGCTTGTATTCGCGGCTCCATGACGAGGTAAGTCAACGGAAGGATGGAGCGACCAAGCGCTCTCGGGTTGCCGCCGACGGTTACAAGAACATCGTCCTCAGAAAGCACTCTCGAGGCTTCGGGCGAAAGACCATCGGTGCTCGCGGTTACCGAATGGGGGAAGCGGCTGACCTTGTAAGATACATTTTGCGCGATGAAGGCCTGGAGCCGGAGATCCAAGCCACCTTCACGAACGTCATAGAGTTCAAAGGAGTGAGGGCGCTTTTTAGTTCAGAGCTTCCGGTCATCGAGGAGAAGCGCGCCTCGCAGATTGCAGCCTTCTGGAACGCGCTGGAAATCCTTGAGTCAGAAGCTGACGCAGACGGTAATGTTTTCAGCCATCTCATTCTGGCCATGCCGCATGAACTGTCTTCGGAGGGAAGATCAGAGGCGCTCTCCGATTTTTGCCTGACATTGCGGTCACTTCAATTGCCTTACGTGGCGGCTCTTCACAAACCCGACGCTGATGGGGACGCACGCAACTACCATGCACACATCCTGCTTTCGCCGCGTCCCTTCGAAGTTGAGGGTCCGCTCGAGTGGAGTTTCGAAGCGGCAAAGGCGACCGAGCTTAATCTGCCATGTGGCATCTCCTGGCTCCGCGACAGGGCTGCCGAGTCTTTCAATAGAGTGTTGGAGGAGGAAGCACGGACCGAGCGGTATAGCGGCTTGTCCCAGGCAAAGCGCGGCGTTCCCTCTACTGGCGAAGCCCACGACGGACCTGCGCTCACTGCCCGCAAGCGAAGGGCGGACAATGATGGTCGGGAACAGGAAAGACTCTTGCAGGGCCTCACAGCGCAGGTAGCAGATAAACACAGCCGTCAGCGCCAGCTTTCAGAGCAAATCGATAAACTGTCGGCAGCAGAGATACCTTCGGCTCTCGCGACCTTGCAAGAACGGTTCCCCAATCCAAGGCGCCTGCGTGGCCTGACCTACAGAGACATTCTAACTTACTCCGAGCAGGATCGCGAGGCAGATCAGTGGTATGCACCTGCCCTCGCCCTTCAGGCCGAATTGAAACTGAAGTGGCGCTCAGTGATCGAAGACGATGAAGGACGTCCTCGGCTGAAGAAAAGCGAAATCGCTGAACCCTTCCGGACTTTCGCAGCCCAGAAAACGTTACCCGACATTGTCGAAGACACTATCGTGGAACTGCACCGCCGCCTGATCGACGAAAGGGAGGCCAGAAAGGAGGACGCCGCCGCGAAGGAAAAGGAAGAGTTTGGGAAATACGGTCATAAGAAACTGAAAGAGCCCATTCCCGTTTTCACAGAAGAAGAATACCTGCGGCTCAGGGAGGATCAGGGAAGACCGTATGGTCACATCAAACTGAAGGAGCCAATCGTCGTATTCACAAAAGAGGAATACGAACAGGCTAGGAAGGAACAGGGAAGACCTGTCAAACCTTGCCTGGCTCATCTGACGCGTGGACCTTCTGACAATAAACGCAAAAAACAACTTGATCCAAGCTCAAGCGAGGCTGGCGCTTCGGAAAGGAAAGACACTTCGGCTGACACCGCTGAGACCCCGTCGCTCGATAATCGGAGGCCAAAGCACGAGAACCCGCTTGCGGGTCTAACCAGAGGACCCAAGCCGAAGCCACCGTCAGTGGAAGATGGTGATGACGATTATCAACGCCTGCTGCGAGACGCGGTAGCGACTGGCAAGATTCGTCTGTCCGGGAAGGGAGAAAACGAGAAGGACTAGGCCTGCTGCGCAGCCCGGGAAGGACGGAAGGGAAGTGGTGGGCTTCCTGAAGGAATGAAAATTCAAGGGAGCCCCGGGCGCTGCCACAGTGGCGCGTCCGGAACAGCAACATAGGTTCCCACATGTTACTTACTTACAAGATTGGCGTATTCTTGCGCCGTTGTACCAATCAGATCACTCACCTCGGCAAAAGCTTTCATTTGGGGCGGTTCTGAGATGGCGATCAAGAAACATAACACGCCGCCCGGCTTGGATTACGAGCCGCTTACCGGCGACCACACGAATATCAGTTTCGGGGTAATCCAAGCTTCGTCAAACAACGGAGAGACTCGCACAGCGAGCTCGGCGATATTTCGTCGTCTGTTTCCGGTTTCGCGACCGGATGATCCAAGCAACTGGTCAATGCCGACCTGCTACCGTCACGACGTTCTCCTGCCTGCCGGCGCTCCAGATGCATGGAGTGACCCCCTCACCCTCGCCAAGGCGTATGACGATCAGGGATTTAGCCTGAAAGACCTCGCTATCATCGTCACATTGCGGTTTCCCGAAACCGAATTGCTGCCTCAGGTCATGACACTCCACGAAGCGTGGGAAACAGCTCGAGCATTTACCCTCGAACAGATGGTGCGAGTGTATAATTTAGCGGCGGTCTGCGTGATGCACGTGCCAGCACGCGCGGCTCGGCCTGGTGCTCCACATGTCCACATCCTTCTCCCTGCCAGACGAATCCTGCCATCTGGATTCGGGAAGTTTGCCAAGCCTTTAGCGACCGATGACGGCCGCGAAGTCGTCGACCAGGCGTGGACCAAGTGGCTGGAGCGCGAAAATGGCAGATAACCTAGGCTGGCTCACGCGCCTGCAATTCGTGCTAATGATCCAGTTGGCAGCGAACAGCGATGGCGCAGTACCGAGCAATCTTCACGACGTGAAGGCGACTGAGTTATGTGAGGCGCTTCGAGACTCTGCCATGTGGGCGGTGCTGGAGACAATGGGTCAGGTCGAGACCAAATTCTTGGTTCGATCCCAGCATGAGGTCCGAGTAGAAGCTTTCAAGGTCATCGACTGCCTCGCCGATGCGTGGCGTCTAAGCCGAAAGGAACTCCTATCTATTCTCGGGCTCGATAGCGGAAAAGATCTCACCAGCCTGCGAACCCATACCATTGCGGATCTGGACCCGGTTTTGGTTGATCGGGTGTCGGGCCTGATCGAGATTTTCGGAGCTATCAACATCCTGCTGCCAATCGCCACGCGCGCGGACGAATGGATGCGCGCGGCAAATAAGGCGCCTCTTTTCAATGGCCGTTCAGCGCTCGAGCTGATGGCGGACGGCAACGCGGAATCCATTCACGCAGTCCGGGGCTACCTTTTCGCCCAGCTCGCTGGGCCATGAGATGATAAACTATCAGGGCACCCGGTCGCCAAGGCCGCCGGGTGTTCTCGCTAGCCCGAGTCCCTCACATCCGAGGAGGCAGCTGTGGCAGCAATCAAGTACCCAGATCCGCGCCTTCGCGACTTACTCGCGCGGTTCGACGAAGACTCAGAACAGCATGGCGAGATAGTCCCGCTTGAAGATTTGAAGAGAGAGATTTGGCAATACGGGAAGCGACGCTGCGACGTCGAGGCGAGCCGCGATAACCTGAAATACTATCTCGGCTTCGCCTTCGAAGTTAACGGTGGTCTCGATCTCGACAGTTTGGCGCTGACTGGCTTGCTTTCTGTGCCTTGGGCCGCCTTGCAAGGAAGGCTCCAAGGTCCGAACTCTCGCCAGGAAACTTTCGTTGAAGCAATTCGCCGTGCGCTTGAGGTGCCGAATCTGCGGGATTGGTGCCTAGCCCAGGGCACGTGGCTCCAGTGGCGGCGGCTGGAAGGGATCTATCGGCAAGAAATCGATGACTTTCGTCAATCTGATGCATTTCACCGCAAGGGGTGGCGGAGCAAGATCATCAGCCGCTCACAGCATTACCTCATCGGCGAGATTCACCGCATTCTTGGTAAGAGCAAACCAAGCTTGGCAACCCGCGGCGAAGCGTACGACTACATCGCCGCGGCGGGCGGCAATCCTCGCTTCTGGCAAGCACCGCCTGCACCCGAACCTTGGTGGGGCAGCTGAGCTATGGAGCTTTATGATTTTCTCCGGTTGTCGCTCGAATTGATCGAAATCCTGGAAGACGTGGAAGGTCGGCAAGAGGCCTTGGCGCATGCCATCCTAGAGACCGGCTCAATTGCACCCGACCCTGACCAACGCGAGAAGCTGAGTAACGACCTGGCGCTAATAGAACGCCAACTCGACGATGCTCTTGATCTGCTGGCTCAAATGCACGCGTTTCCAGTTTGTTCTTGACGAACCCCGAAAGCCTTCTAATTTCAGGGAGCACTCAGGACTCATCACGGTTCATCCGAGAACCGGTCGAAAATGGAGTTTTGAGTGTTCCAGAACAAGCCTGAAGATTTTACCCTCGCTCAGTTATTGCCAGCGAGCACCGCCACTGGGATCGCCCAGTGCCTTGCGAGCGACCCTCGACACTTCTCCACGGCAAACACCGTCTCTCCCGATACAATCGGAGACGCTCTTCTTGAGCTTTCTGATCTTTGCGAGGCGCGAAATCCCTTATTGCAGGCGCCGCATATTCACTTCGCTGACCTTCCCGCCGGCGTCGATGCAATACGCGGCCGAATTGAATGGATGATAAATTGCCGTACGTCTTCTGAAGATCGTGCAATCAAGGACAGGGCGATCGAGGCCTCCGAGTTGATCCTGGATCAGCTTGTGTGGGGAGAGGCAGACCCAAGCGAGAGCGGACGACACGCCTTGTCTCACGTCGGCCAGCCCATTCCCTGCGAACCGGAGGAGATAGCGCAAAGTCTCTATGAGATCGCTCACGCTCACTCTGACATCGTCCAAGCGCTTCTTTCTGGCGAACTCGAAGCCGTCCCAGCGATGATCGAAAGAGCCGGGAAAGAGTCAAATGCCCTTGTAGCCCTGATCCAAGCTGCGGCGGCGATGTACGTAATTTGGGCCCTGTTCGAACTGCAGCGTGAAGCGTGTCTGGGATGGCGCTTGCTTTACCAGCCGATCGACGGTGCAAGGGAATTGGGGCCGACGAAGCGATACACCATCGGCCAAGTCTTTCGGCCCAAGCTTGAGGAATATCGCTTAGCTGAGGAAATGGTCGTGCACTTTCGCAATTGCGTTGACGGCGGCGTCGATCGCATCACGGACAAGCGTGTGATCAACAAGATCGAGGCGAGAGCAAAAAGGCATGGGTACGGTCGGCTGAATCGCGAAAACGAAGCGGCGATCATCGCAAGTTTCGGCCGCCCTTCCATCGAGAGAGTCGAAGCAATGCTCAGCGGTGCGCAGGCGCTCGCCGATCCGTATTTTGATAGCCTTCAGGCGTTGATGAAGCACCCAGATGGGAACAGCAAAGCCGGCCAGGGAGCCGACATGCTGTCCGCCAGAATATCGGCCGTCCACCGCACTGCGATTGTCGCTGCCCGCGCGTATGAACTTTCGAGACTGGCGGGGACGGCATCGACCACTGATGACTTGCGCGCCATGCTCAACACCCACCTTCCGCGAGTGTTGAAAGCTTCCGACAAGAAGGCAGAGGACGCGCACAAGCTACGTCTGCGCCAGCTCTTTCACGTCTTTCGCATCGAGTTTCTGCGCGACGGTGAACACCTACCCAAGAGTATGAAGGGAAAAGAGGCACAGAGCTTTTAGCCGCCACTGGAACTGGACTTCGACCAGCGTCGTCGCGGTCGAGAGATTTTTGATCGCGCGTGGGATGCGCTCAACAGCCAGCCCGAGGACTGGCGCTTCAGCACTCCATTCGGCTGGCAATGTGATAGTGAAAAGGTGATCAAAAAACGCGGTTAGGCTGCGTTTCTCGAGAGGAGAAGGTGGGGATGGCAGTAGATTGTAGAATGTATTAGGCCACCCGGTCGCCAAGGCGACCTGAGCCGCTCTCCAAACAAAGCGAATGTCGTTTCATTCGCCTATACCCACACTTTCTAAGGACAAGCTTGGGGCAGGTGCCTGCCCAGAGCGGCGCGTCGTGTGCAATCTTCCCGACCGTATCGGACGATTGGAAAACGAAATTGCCGTGATCCAGTCTTACCTTGGAGCATCATTGGAGGATTTGCTTGGATGTCGTGAAGAGACAGCAAGCGAAATTAGTCCAGAGGAGGAAAATGATCCCGAGTAAGTTGGGGCGTACAGAGGCACCTCCCATGTCATCGCAGCCTTGAACGTCGGCGCTCTAGCCTCACCATAGTGCGACCGTCGACGTCGACTATCATCCATTGCCACGCGTCTCGCACGACAGCGCTCGGCATTGTTTATCTTATGGAACAATTCGCAAATGACCGCTTCACAGCCGATATTGCGCGCTTGCGCATATGTCCGAGTTAGCACCGAAGACCAAGCAGATCATCGCACAAGCCTAACCAGTCAAATCCACAAGATTCAGCAGTTTTGCGATGATAACGCTATCGAGCTTGTCGAGGTTTTCGAAGAGCCTGGAGTAAGCGGAAAAGGTGGAGATCGACCCCAGTTCAATAAGATGCTCAGACGCGCGTTGGACAAGTCTCATCCCTACGACCTGATTGTTGTCAACTCACTCAGCCGTTTCGCCCGCGACCTGGCGGTACAGACCACAACGTTCGCACAATTACAGGCTGCAGGTGTTGATTTTCGCTCGGTAACCGAGAATTTCGTTAAGGGCGCGAACGGTAACCTGATGCGCAGCATGGTGGGCGCCTTCAATCAGCACAATTCCGATCAGTGCGCGATGAACACGATTCGGGCCATGAACGCCAATGCGATGGAAGGGTTCTTCAACGGTGGGCCAGTCCCTTTCGGCTACCAATCAATCGTGGTCGAAAAGCGCGGCGACAAAGAGAAAAAGAAGCTGGATATTATCGAAGATGAGGCAGAGGTCGTCCGTAAGATTTTTCGACTCGCCCGCCATGGCGATGGTGAGGGACCATTGGGTGCACGTGGCATCGCGATGTGGCTCAATGAGCGAGGCTTCACTCTTCGGGGTGGACGGTTCAACAACTCAAATACGGACGCCATTCTTAAACGAACGCATTACCGAGGCTACTATTTCGACGGCAAACGTAACGAGTTTAAGGAACCGATCCCCGAAGAAAACTGGATCGTCGTCCCATGTCCCGCGATCATTTCGGAAGCCGAGTATCTGGAAGTGGCGGCATTGCGAGCGAAGCGAGCACCGACGGTAACGCCCCCTCGAGTTACGAACGGGAAGACCATGCTCCCGGCATCTATAGCCCGATGCGGCTGCCCAGATTGCGGAGAAGGCCTTACCGTGCGCACCGGTAGGGGCGGACAGTACCATTACTACAGTTGCCGGGCCCGCGTGAATATGGGCGCGCACACCTGTAATCTGAAAGCCATCCGCCGTGAGGACCTAGACGAAATCGTTATCGAGCAGCTCATCAAGCGCATTTTCCGTCGCGATCGTCTCCTTGAGCTCCTGGAGCATTTGCTGGCTCGATCCGAAAGCCTCGAGAACAACCGGCGCAAAGATCTGGCGATGACCAGATCGGAACTTACCAAGGTGGACAAGGCTATCAGCAACTTGCTCACAATGATCGAGTCTGGAGCCATGCAGGCTGCCGATCCGATTTTCGTCCAAAGAATGGCGCACAACCAATCACGAAAGTCTGCACTCAAGGCAGAGGAGAAAAGCCTTGAGCTTCAGCTTTCGACCTCGAAAGCTCGCATCGATGGAAAGATGATCGAGGGCTTCGCAAAGCGCATTTCAAATGCCTTGCGGGAAGGTGACCCAAAATTTCGAGCCGCATACGTTCGCCTGTTTGTTGGGAAGGTCGAACTGACCAACGACGAAGTGCGGATCTTCGGCACGAAAGATGCCCTAGAGAAGGCGCTGGTTGCAAACGCAAACCCCGACATGGGCGAAGTGCCCATTTTTGACCGGGGGTGGTGCCAGAAGAGGCATCACATTCGAACTTCTTTTCCGTTTAATTTCTGATGTTTAGATATTTCGGTCAAGCTGAAAAGCCCGCAAAAGGCCCGCAAAATCCCTCTAATGTATTGGTTCGATGCCTTTTTTAGGACTCGGAATTTCAATTTCAAACTTGACCGCGGAGTAGGTCGTTATCCGCTTTGCGCTCCAATCTCCGCTATTCTACGGGCTGCGCGCTCTGCCCGGAAGCAGTCATCCGTTCGGTTTACTTTAAATCATCGATATTCGTTCCAGCTTCTCTTCTTTTTGGCCGATAGTCTGGGAGGGGAGGATTTGATGTAATTCCCTCAACCTGAATATCTTCGATTTTTTCACTGAGAGGAGCAAGTTCGCGACTAAGCTCGCGAAGGTCCGTTTCACCTTCAACCAAAGAATCTTCGACCGCCGGAATGCCACTCCTTATCTGGGAAAGTTTGTTTTCAGCGTTCTGCACCCCCTCCCTGAATTGGCGAAGGCGTCGTTGCGCGATAGCAGAAGCGCTCCGCCCTGAGATCCGCCGATCTGCATCTCGAAGATTATTTCCCCATCCACCAACCCTTTGCCCTAAGTCTAACAATCTTCCTTTTGTTGAGGCCAATCGTTCGTCCCAACCTTCGGCGTCCGATGCGAGTGCGGCCGTCGTGACTCGAAGCCGGACAAGATCGGAGGTGATCACCCGTTGCTTTTCTGGCTCCAGTCCTTCGTTCAGAGCGCGAATGCTATTTGCCACGGTCTCTACAGTGGCGGTCGCATCCCTCCCCAATAGTCCGGTTTCGTCCGCGGCGGGAATGATCTTTTTTCCTGACTTGTCGGTGTAAATGCCCTGACGACCCCGTCGGCCCTCGAGCACGAGCGCAGCCTCTCCAGTTATCAGATCCGTGCTGATTGTCGCTTCAAGGCCGTGGACTTTCGCCGCAGAAGGATCGAGAGTCAGAACAACGACCACGTTTTCCGGTTCATTTTCCGCCAGACGGACCGATGTTACCTGTCCCACAGGGACTCCCGATAGTGTTACAGTCGATCCCGACTGAAGGCCTTCCACGGAGCGATCAAACTTGATCTGATATGTTTCCTGATTTGGTCTGGGATCGATTAGCCACATCGCGAAAGCGATGGTCGTAAGCATCAGAATGCCAACGATCCACGCCACTAGGGAGAAGTTTGCGTTAGTTTCCATCTAGCACGCCGCCAGCGGTTTGTTCGTCCGGCAGAGGGCCGGTGCAATGAAAGTTCGCGTCCCGCATGCTCCATTCGGTTGTCCGCTATAGAACATGACCGAGGTTCGTCCCCTGGCGCAATCGCCACGAGCGGGGCATCCGGGCGCGTCGAATGTGTTTTGGTTTGAGATCGGCCTAGTCCCAACACGGGCGTGATGCCGCCCCGCCCGTGGCGACCGAATATTGCTATGACTTGCGCAAGCCGCGTCCGGTCACTCAAGCGCGAAGGCGTCATGTCTTCCAGGCCGCTGCTGGAGGATGTGATTTCAAGTCTCCTGGCGATGTCCGTCTGGTTCAGGGCAGGAGCTCTGATGAGCTGCGCCAACACACGCCACTGCGTACGATTGAGGCTCAGCGGCTGTGCTCGGTCATCGAATGCCTTGCGCGCGGCGCGGCTGATCTGGTCCATCATGAAGATCGCTCGATCATCGTGGGTGATGACATTGTCGAGTGCGAGAGTGCCCTCATCTTCTGGCATGAGACATTCCTATCGATCGGAGAAAAATAGTAAAGGACTTTCGCATTTTGTTTTGGCCGCTATATCGCTCGCGCAGCGGCTCAAACGATGGCGAGGAGCGAAATAATCATGGCGGACGAGACAGCAGGGGCTAGCGATGAAGGCGCACGTCCGACGGGGTTGTCCAGTCCGCGGGTCCGGCTGGGTCTGCTGATCGCCGGCATTCTGGTCCTGCTCGCCGGGAGCTACTGGTATTACAATCATCAGACGTACGGCAGATTCCAGCAGTCCACCGACAACGCTTATATTGCCGCCGACAGCGTCATCATCTCCCCCAAAATTGCGGGCTACGTCGAGCGCGTATTAGTGACGGAGAATCAAACGGTCGCGTCGGGCGATGCACTTGTCCAGCTGGACGTGCGAGATTATCGTGCCCAAACGAACCAGGTCGAAGCCCAGATCGCCGCGTCGCTCGCCGGAGCAGATACGGTACGCGCCCAGCAACAAGAGCAGGACGCGGCAATTGCCCAGGCCCGTGCACAGCTCGCAGCAGCATCTGCACAGGCTGGTCTCGCTGCTGAGCAGGTTGTCCGGTACCGCCCCCTTGCCGCTTCGGGAGCGGAGCCGCGCGAGAGGCTCGATCAGCTGGAGGCCCAGGCCAGAGAAGCGCAGGCTCAAGTCGCGGCAGCGCGCGCCGCGCTCACGGCGGCACAGCGCCGACAGAACACGCTTAGCGAGCAGATAGACCAGGCCAATTCGCAAGCCAACGCCGCTCGTGCGCAACTCGAGGCCGCCCGTCTGAACCTGGCATCGACCACGCTCCAGGCCAGTATTTCCGGGCGGGTGGGTGACCTCACGGTCCGACCTGGACAATTTGTCCAGCCTGGCCAACGCCTTATGAGCCTCGTACCGACCGACCGCCTCTACGTGACAGCAAATTTCAAGGAAACGCAGCTCGGACTTGTCCGCCCGGGGCAACCCGTCACCTTGGAAATCGACGCGCTGCCGGACCTCGAGCTATTAGGAAGAGTGGAAAGCATCGCCCCCGGGACCGGGGCAGAATTCTCGATCCTACCTCCGCAAAACGCGACGGGTAATTTCACCAAGATCGTTCAGCGCGTCCCGGTGCGCATATCCATTCAGGCTTCGCCCGAGATCCTGCGTCTGCTGGTGCCGGGCATGTCTGTTGTCGCGAGTGTCGATACGCGCGCCGCTAGAGACCAACTCGATTCGATCCGCAACGCGGCCGGAGACTGACCGATGGCAGGCGCCGCTGCAGCGGTTTCGCCGCCGGTCGAAAAGGCCGATGCTACGGCCTGGATCGCCGTAGCCGCCGGTGCGCTGGGGGCGATGCTGGCAACGCTTGACATCTCGATCGTCAATTCGGCGCTGCCGACGATCCAGGGGGAAATCGGCGCGACCGGAACCGAAGGCACCTGGATCGCGACAGCCTTCCTTGTTGCCGAGATCATCATCATCCCTCTGAGCGCGTGGCTGGAAAGACTGCTCGGCCTTCGCACGCTGCTCATCGTCGCGGTTTCTGCCTTCACGGCCTTTTCGGTGTTGTGCGGCATTGCCACCGATCTGACGACGATGATCATCGGTCGCACCGGTCAAGGGTTCATGGGCGGCGCGCTTATTCCAACCGCTATGACCATCGTCGCAAAGCGACTGCCTCCATCGCAACAGCCGATCGGCATGGCGCTCTTCGGAATGACCGTGGTTCTTGGGCCGGTAATGGGCCCGTTGGTGGGGGGCTGGCTTACCGAGAACCTGAGCTGGCACTACGCCTTCTTCGTCAACGTGCCCGTCTGCGCGTTGCTCCTTGCTTTACTATTCATCGGGCTACCCCATGAAAAGCCCGACTGGGTTTACCTGCGCGAGGCTGATTGGGCGGGAATAGCTGGTATGATCCTTGGGTTGGGTGGGCTGACCATCGTTCTGGAAGAAGGCCACCGCGAGGAGTGGTTCGATTCCACGCTGATCGTCCAGCTCACACTGATGACGGTCGTGGGTTTTGCACTTCTGACCTACGGACAGCTTTACGCGCGCAAACCCGTGCTCAAATTGCGCCTGATGCTCAGCAGGCAGTTTGCCAGCGTCGTGGTGATGGCACTGGCGCTTGGCATGGTCATGTATGGCTCGACCTACGTGATCCCGCAATTTCTCGCGATAATTTCCGATTATAATGCCTTGCAGACCGGACTTGTGATCTTCTGGATGGGCGTTCCGGCTTTCCTGTTGATGCCCGTTCTCCCGTTCATGATCCGCAGGATTCACATCCGCATTGCGGTCGGCGCGGGCATGTTCATCATGGCGCTAAGCTGTTTCGTCAGCATAAATCTGACAGCGGAATCGGGAGGTGGAGTGTTCACCGAAAGCCAGTTCCTGCGTGGCATCGGCATGATCCTCACGATGATGTTCCTCAACCAGGCGACGGTAGCTTCGGTTGCCAAGGAGGATGCCGGCGATGCTTCGGGCATCTTCAACGCGGCGCGAAACCTCGGGGGCTCGTTCGCGCTCGCGGGGCTTGCCTCGTTCCAGGATCAGCGCCAGTGGCATCATAGTCGACGCATGGAAGAAACCCTCAACGCTAACAGCCCCCGGCTACAGGAATACCTGGACGGCATGACGGCGTCGCTGGGCAGCCCACAGGCCGCGCTGGAGATGCTTTCCGGCATCATTCAGCGCGATGCGTTCGTGATGACCTACAACGATGTCTTTTTCGCCATGGGCGCGATTACCCTGGTCACGGTGCCGCTGGTACTGTTCCTCAAGCCTCTCCCGAAGAACTTATCCCTTTCGATGCACTGAGAACTCTATGCGCAAGACCCTAACCCTCCTCGCTCCCATGGCGCTCCTCGCGGGTTGCATGTCCGGTCCCGACTATGCCGGTCCCCCGCAACTTGCGACCGCCGCAGGCAATGCGTTCGTACGCGCCGGCCCCGAAATCGATCCGTTTGCGCCGATTGCCGGCGACTGGTGGACGCTGCTCGGCGATCCGGTTCTCAATGAACTGGAGGCGCGCGCGCTGGTCGGCAATCCGGGCGTGGCCGCGGCGCGCGCTCGCATCGAACAGGCAAGGGCTTCTGTCCGCCAGGAGCGCGCCAACCGGCTACCCGCCGTGGCTGCGCAGGCGACTGCGGTCCAGGCGAATATCCCAGGGCTAGATATCGGCAGTGGCCCGCCCCCGGGATCGCCCGGCGCTCCTGCAGACACCGAAGAGCAGGACAGCCTCAGCGTCTACAACGTCGGGCTCAATGCAAACTGGGAGATCGATTTCGCTGGGGGGCAGGCACGGCGTGTCGAGGCCATTAACGCTCAGGCTGCGGCCTCGGTGGCGAACGCCGAGGATGCGAAAGTCCAGCTCGCCGCCGAAATCGCGCGGGCGTATGTGAGCCTGCGAGAAGCGCAAGGGCGGCTCGAGCTTGTCCAGCGAGAGCGCGACTTGCAGCAGCAAATTCTCGAACTGACCTATCAGCGCTATACACAGGGCGCTCTCGCGCTGTTCCCGGTCGGTAACGCGAACGCCGAGCTCGAACTGCTCAAGTCGCAGATCGCGGAAGCTCAAGCGGACATCGATGTATTCAAAGACACGCTCGCGGTGCTGACGGGCGAAGCGCCCGGCGCACTCGACGGGCTCCTGGCGGCTCAGGCCGAAATTCCGCTTCCCCCCGAACGGGTCGCGGTGGGCGATCCCGCAGCGCTAATAGCGCGGCGGCCGGATGTTCGAGCCGCCGAACGCATGCTGGCCGCGGCGAATGCGCGCATTGGCGTGGCAGAGGCTGCTCGCTTCCCCAAGATTTCCTTCATGGGGATTCTCGGTTTGGGCGGATCGGAGCCCGACGACATCCTGGACCCGGGCAACTTATCGGCAATCGCTTTGCCGCGGCTGCAGTGGAACCTGCTTGATTTCGGCCGCACGGCAGCATCGATCGATCAGGCCGAGAGTGCGCGCGACGAGGCCGAAGCGCGCTATCTTGAAGTGGTCCTGGGCGCACTACGCGACGCCGAACAATCGCTTGCTCGGTTCGGGCAACAAAGAGCCAACGTAGCCGCGCTGGCGCAGATCAGTCGGCAGGCCGACACGGCTGCGGAGCTTAACGAGCAACGCCGCGCCGCGGGGGTAATCTCGCAAGGCGAACTCAACACTTCGATCCGCAAGCGCGAACAGGCCAGAGCAAATCTCGATCGGGCGATCGCCGCCATGACAAATGGCTGGATCGCGATCCAGAAGTCGCTTGGGTTGGGATGGGTCGAATTGTCTCGCGACAATCGCACGTCGGTTGAGCCAGCTCCGGTCGATCGAAAATCAGTTATGAAACCTGAACAGAGTTAGGATAAGTTTTCTCAGAAGTCTGCCCCGCAGCCCCTTCCAACTTTTCCTAACGCGTCAGCACCTCGTGCACTACGACCCAATCTTGGATCATAGGGGTCAGCATGTTTCCGCCTTTCGCAGAGTGCGTTTGCCAGTATCACCATCGGATATCCCGATTGCACTATTCGGTGACTCTTCATTGTCGTTTCTATGTAAGGCCTTAAGCTTTCCGCGAGCATCTCGTAGCGACATCAACGAGCGATCGTACAGGCATTTCGAGTGCAGCTCGCATTTGGCCGGTTCGATGACCGCCTCGTCGGTAGGCTTACGAGGCGGTCATCGAGCATTACGCCGCTCTGGAAAAGCTATAAAGTCATGGGTCGAAATACGAACTAGCTGGCACTGTCCGTTCGGGTCGTTGGGAGGACCACCGATCTCCCCGCCAACACGATCTGGACCTGTTAGAAACTGAACCCCAAAGCAACACCATATCTACGAGGATCCAAAGTGTAGATATTGGTAAAATTCCCCGAGGATGCGTCGGTCAAGTACAATCCTGTCACCGAGCTGCTGTCGAAAATGTTCTGAACAAATCCGCGCACGAACCAACGCTCATCCGCACTGTTCAACTGCACGATCGCGTTGGCTTGCACGAATGGCTCGATCCGGTTGACCCTGCCGTTAAAGATATTGCCGTATTGCTCACCAGTCAGCGCTACGTCCACGCGAGGAACCAGAGTCATGCCATTGTCGAAAGTGGCGGTGTACTGCACACCCATCGAAACCTTCATTTCGGGGGCCTGCGGCAACTTGTTCCCTTTTATGTTGACCTCTACGCCAGGGCTTAATACCGCAAGGCCGCTGCCCGCCGGAACGGCTCCGGCCAAGACATCGCAAATGCTGAATGCGCCGCTTGACGCAAGATTGCCGTCATTAGGAAATTCTTCGGGACCACGAAGACCCAGAGCTGCGTTCACTCCGGCCACGAATGCGTCGGCCGCGCCGGGGGCTGGCCCGGTTACGGCACAATTAGCACCGTTGCTAATATCCTTGATGATGACGGCATCAGGATCGCCGCCACCCGGGTCGCGCGGATTGGAGAAGAACTGGTCGCCGGCAACTTCCGCGTTGAGATAACTGAACGTCAAGTTGACAAGCCAATCGGGATCGGGCCGGATAACGGACTCTAGTTCCACACCCCAGATATCGGCATCGATAGTATCATTAACTGAGGTACGGGCGACGATGCGGCTAAGCTGCAACCCGCTATACTTATAGTAGAATGCAGTAGCGTTTAATTGCAGTGCGCCATTCGCAAAGGTATTTTTCGATCCGATTTCAAATGCGTCGATGGTTTCTGATCCGAAGCTTTCAGCCACATCGAAAACGGGCGAAAGGGGCGGGTTGATACCCCCGGATTTATAGCCCCTGGCATAAGATGCGTAAATCGAATTGTCAGGCGTAACTTCGTAGTCGAGCACCGCACGCCCGGTTATTTCATCGAAACCTACTTCTCTAAATTGCGTTAGCTGCTCACCTGGCGTACCAGGATCGGCATCAAAAAGACCAGAGGGACCGGTTAAGGGAGTGATCGGGCTGTCGAACGGCTCCCCGTCATTCGCGTAAGGATTGAGGAAGCTAATCAAGGTCGTGCGCGCAGTCACGTCTTTCTTGTCGTCGTTATACCGCAAACCTCCGGTGAAGGTCAGACGCTCGGTCAGGTCGACGTAGATCTCCCCGAACACACCGAAGCTCTCAAGATTAGCCTCGAGAGAATTGTTGCGGTACATGGATGTTGCGAAGTAGGATGGCGGTGCACCGCCTGCCAAAGTACCAAACGATCCCAGAATGGCACTGGCGTAGTCAAGCGCGAATGAGTTTACATAGTAACTGTTGTCGGTAGTCTTGGACTTTGCATAGATCCCTCCGAGCAGGAAATTGAATGCTCCGTCGAAATCACTGGAAAGGAGGATTTCGCCGCTCCAGGATTCGCGTTGCTCTGAAGACCTGTCGAAGGATAGCGGCGTTTCGCCGCACAATACATTACCTTCGAACGCGCCCCTGTTCCCATCATCGTTATCGGAGGTGCACAATACGCCCCCTGGGCCATTGGGGATGAGAGCCTCCACAATCGGGGTAAAATACGCCGACGAACCTGGCACGAACGCCGGTGCAGGTGCGGGGAGGCCGGTAGGCAAACCGTTGGCCGCGAAGCCGGACAACACGTTCAAGGCCGTAGCAAAGCCGGTACGATCCTGAATGCCCAGAAAGTAGTCCTGCCGGGAATCGACTTCGGTGTCCTGATAAAGACCGGTTGCAGTCAGTGTCATAGCTCCGATGCGCTGCTCGAGACGGGCCTGTAGCTGCACTTCATCGGCAAAATAGAATGGAGTATACGCCGTGTTTACCGTGCGCACATCGTCGGGCTTATCGAATCCTGCAAATGCGTCGGGGCCGTACAGGCTTCCCAATCCCAGTACTGAGGGAATTCCCTGAATAGCGAAGAACTCTTGCGAACTGAGCGTTGCGCCGACTGTGGAATTGGCATTGGTGATGTCAAAGTCGCGGCGATTGTTCAGACAACCCAGCACGCCGAGCGGGTCACGCTGGCAGGCCTGCTTTTGATTACGTAAACGGGTGTCATCTTCCCTGAAATAATATGCCATGAAGTCGAGAGTGGTATCGGCACCGGGTTCAAAACGAAGAGAACCACGAACAGCGTACATGTCTCGGTCGTCGACATCCGAATTGTCGAAAAGGTTTGTGGTGTAACCGTCGCGATTCAGAAAGAATCCGGCTACCCGAACGCCGATAGAATCGCCGATCGGGACATTGACCATCCCTTCGGCCTTGATGCTGTTGTAATTCCCATACTCGAACTCTCCGGCCGCGCCGAAAGAACCGAGGTCAGGCTTGGCTGTCACAAGGTTGACAACACCCGAGGTAGCGTTGCGGCCGAAGAGGGTGCCCTGCGGCCCCCGTAGGACCTCAATTCGCTCAAGGTCAAAATATTCTGTTTCGAACAGCCGGGTACCAAAAAGAGGGGAACCATTGATATGGATAGCCGTCGCTGCGTCACACGTCACACCAACACAAAGATCGCCGATACCACGGATGGTGAAGGACGACCCGGTGAAGTTGCCCTTCGAAAATGAGACGTTCGGGAGCGTCAATTGAAGGTCAGCAGCGTTTTCGATCTGCTGGCTTTCGAGAGCCGTAGCATCGAAGGCACTGACCGCGATCGGCACCTCTTGCAGACTTTGAGATTGGCGTTGGGCCGTAACGATGATTACGGATCCTTGGGGTTCCGCCTCATCAGTTGTGGGATCCTGCGCTAAAGCCATCTGCGGCCAAGCCAAGATGGCCGAAGTGGCGAGCACCATCGCTCTCAGTGTCATATAGCATCCCTTCCCATCTCTTCAGTGCGACGATAATTGGCTCCGCCGCTTACTGCAAAATGGGGCGACCTCGAGGGTCGCCCCTTAGTCTGTGGAGAGGAGAGGGAGAGAATTAGCCCAATCCCCGTCCATGGGCATATACATCCGCGTGATATTAGTAAAGCGCCTTATCTTTTGACCCCATGGGCCACGATCCAGATCGCACGCGGAGTGAACGTTTGCTAAAGATCAGCAATGGTTGGCGCGCTAAGCGAGTTGCTCCCGATAAAGCTTTTGCCCCAGCTGGCATCGAGACCAACGAAGCGTTCGCCGTGCCGACGGCGACAATAGTTCGGATATAGTACAAGATGAATATGGACGCCCTTTGCCCCCATCTCGCTGGCCTCTGACCAGGAACCAGCCTCTTAGTATGGGGGATCTCAGAGGCTCCAAAAGGCCAGTACCGCCCGAAGCGCAGCGACGAACGCGAGCGGCTGATCCAGCATGAGATGATGGCGTGCATCGGGCACTGCAACAATTGGTATCTTTCCCCCTCCCAGTTCCCGGATATAGCGGGCGGAAACGCGATCAAAGAGCTGACTTTTCTCGCCGTACACAATCGCTTTGCGCCCGGGCGCATCGACCAGCCTCTGGCCTACTGTCAGCCATTCGTCGGGCTTGTTGCTGCGCCGGAACACTTCGGGAGAAAACTTCCATGTCCACTCCTCGCCATCGCGGCGGAGAGAGTGATAGGCCATGTAATCCATCAGGAACGGCTCACCAACTGCCTGCGGCGGCGACAGGATATACCTCTCGCGCGCCGCTTCGTAGGTCGGGTAGCGTCGCACCGGTTTGTCAGGATTACCCGACCCGGGGCTCGATCTGCCCATGGTCCAGTATTTCTCCAGCTTTTCGGGCCGCATCACCATGAGATCGCAGACAATAACGCCGGCGAAGGCATCCGGCGATTGGGAAACGGCGGTCAGCGCTGCACCCGAGCCGAAACTATGGGCGATGATCGTCGGTCTGCTTCCATCCGCAAACAAATCGAGCGCTTCGCTGATCTCGACAAATTCCTTTCCCCGCGCAGCTATATCGGCCACGCCGCGCATCTCGCTATCGCCCATACCGGCCAGATCGAACGCCACCACGTCGTAGTCTTCGGCAAGGTACGGTGCGATGAAGGCAAAGCAGCGGGCATGGGCGAGAAAACCGTGAGTCATGAGCAATTTGGGCCGGTCACGCCTGCCCCAGCGAAGATAATGCACCCGCGCGCCACCAACCTCTACGAAGCCTTCCTCACGGGGCACGCTCAGCGCCCAGGCGAACCATTCGGGTATATCCGCCCCGTCGCCGGCCCATACGGGATCAATATCTGTTGACCCGTCGTGGATTGGTTTCATTTCATTCATTTCGGCGCAGTCTCCATACCGGATAGTGTATTCCTGATAAAACCACGATAATCGTGCCGTGCGACATCGTGGCATAGATCGGCGTAACCAGATACGCTGGGGAAATTGATCAGTTGTCGGGGTTTGCCGGGAATATTGGCGCCCATGTACCACGATTCAGCCTTGGGGAAGAGCGTCATCGACCCTACTTGGGCGACCATATCGGTCCAGCTTCGCTCGGCCAGCGCATCGGCTTCGAAAAGGCCGATCCTGTTATCGCGCAGCCAGATCCGGAAATCGCAGATCCAGTCACCCTGGATTTCGGCGCTTGTCGGACCGTTGGAAAAGCCTGAAGGGCTGAGCGGGCCGTAGGCGAACAGCATGTTCGGAAATTGGGCGACGGCCATGCCCAGATAGGCTTTGATCTCACTCTTCCATGCTTCTGCCAGCGCCAGCCGACCGCGGCCGGTGATGTTCATGTCGATGAGCCCGCCACGACCGGCATCGAAGCTGGTCGCGAAGACAATGAGATCGCACGGGATCATGCCAGTGGCTGTTTCTATCCCGGCCTCGGTGACGCGAGTGATCGCGGTGTCGTTCAGATCGACCAGCGTAACATTGTCTTGTGCGAAGATCTCGTAATAATTCTGTTCGAGCGATGGTCGCTTGGTCCCGAAGGGATGTGGCGGCTCATCGGGAGCGAGCTTCTCGGCAATGGTCGGGTCGCAGATCCGCTCGCGCACCTTGTCACACCAGAACTCGTAGGCGTGGCGATTGGCGTCCTCGTTCGTCAGTATGTCAGCGAAATTATGATACCAGAAGCGCAACCCTCCTCGCTGCCACAAATCCTCGAAATGCGTAGTCCGCTCTTCCTCGGTCACAGCCAGGGCCGAGATGTCCAGCGATTGGCATTCGAAACCGCCACTTGTCGTAAGCCTTTTGTGGAAGACAGCGGGATATTCGGATTTTTCGCGAAGCTGACGATCAGCGTCCAGTTTTTCCTGCCGCATGGGAAGGGCGAGAATCGGGGTTCGCTGAAAAAGCGTCAGCTGCTCCGCGCAGCTTGCCGCCTCCTGCGCCACCTGTACGCCGCTGGCACCCGTGCCGATCAGGGCGATCCGGCGGCCGGAAAGGTCGATGCCTTCCTGCGGCCAGCGGGCGGTATGGCACCATTCGCCTTCGAAATCGCTAAGGCCCAGGATATCGGGAATGTAGGGTTTCGAGGCGAACCCCAGGGCCGGCAAGAGGAAACGCGCGCTTACTTTTCCGCCATCGTCGAGCTTCAATCGCCAGCAGGCGGTGTCTTCATCGAACGGCGCGCTTTCGACCCGTGTTTTCATTCGCATTGCCGGCCAGAGGTCGAGCGTATCGCAGACGTGGAGGAAATAGGCGCGCAGTTCTTCCCAGCCTGGAAATCGTTCGCTCCACGTCCAGCTTTTCCATACTTCCGCAATGGAAAATTCGTAAAGTGGAACCTGGGAATCGACCCGTGCTCCCGGATAGCGGTTCCAGTACCAGATTCCGCCCGGCTGCTCCGCTGCGTCTACCAGCAGAACATCGAACCCCGCCTGACGCAGCTTGTAAAGCAGGTATATTCCGCTGAACCCGGCCCCGACGATTACGACATCATAGTCAGGAGGGGGCGAATGGCTCACGAGGCCCCGGCACCCGCTTTCGCGATGTCTTTAGCCGTAGTATAATCCGCCTTGCCGTTTGACGCGCGCAAGGCGGTTTGCGTTGGGCAAATCGCCTTGGGCGTTTTGTAACCTGCCAGTTGCTGGCGCACGTGATCCTTGATCGCTTGCGCGTCGAAGTCCGCATCCTGGGTCAAATGCACCACAGCGGTCACCGCTTCGCCCCATTTTTCGTCAGGCACCCCGACGACAAGCGCGTCGGCAATGGCGGGATGGGTTTTGAGCACTTCCTCCACCTCCTCGGGGTAAACCTTTTCACCTGCGGTGTTGATGCAGACGCTGCCGCGGCCCAGCAAGGTCAGGCTTCCATCGGATTCCACCCGGCACCAGTCGCCCGGGATGGAGTAACGCACGCCATCGATCGTCCTGAAAGTCTTGGCCGACTTTTCCGGGTCCTTGTAGTATCCTGTGGGGATTGCGCCCTTGCGGGCAATAAAGCCGGGCACGCCGCTCCCCGCCTCGACCTTCCGGTCGTTCTCGTCGAATACGTCGCAAAATTCCCCGATCCCGAATTTCGCGGTGTTGGTGCCGCCCTGTGCGGTCGTCACCGACAAGCCGTAGCCCAGCCCTTCCGAAGCGCCAAAACTGTCCATGAGGATGACCTGGGGGATATGTTTGCACAGGCCCGCCTTTACCTGTTTACTCCACATGACGCCGGACGAGATGATCGAAATCAGGCTGCTCGTGTCCCAGCGCTTCGGGTGGGCGTCCAGCGCCTGCAGCATGGGTTTGGCAAAAGCGTCACCGACAATGGCGATGCTCTGCACCTTGTGCTGGTCCACCGCATCCCACAATTCTTCCGCGTCGAAGGATGGATCGGACAGCGTGACGATGGCCCCGCCCGACATGAGCGTGCCAATAGCAGTAATGAACCCGGTTCCATGCATCAGCGGGCACGCCGGCAAAGTGATGCGCGCAAGCTCGCCCTGCTTCACCAGGGCCACCATTTCCTCCATGGTCTGGGGAACCGGACCCAGCAGCTTTTGCGCGTCGAGCTGAGCCTTGCGCATATCATCGTGTCGCCACATCACGCCCTTGGGCATGCCGGTGGTACCGCCTGTATATATGAACAGCAGGTCATCGGGAGAACGCTCGATATCGAGAGGCGCGCCGTTACCTTCTACAAGTTTTTCGTAAGGAAGCGCGAAGGAAGCGATCTGCGAAGCATCGCCGATTTCTACAAATGTATGAACCTTGGTCAACCGTTCCTTCAGTTCAAGAATGCAGTCGCGGAACTCGGAACTGTAAACAATTACCTCGCTATCGGAATCGTCGAAGATGTAGAAAACCTCCTCGGGACGGTAACGATAATTGATGTTCACGTGCGTGAGGCGGCCCTTGAAGCACGCGGCCATCAATTCCCCGTATTCGGAACGGTTGCGCATGTAGAAGGCTATCTTCGCCCCGTCGCCTGCACCTTGCGCGCGCAGATTGCGCGCCAAATTGTTCGAACGCTTCGACATTTCGGGCCAGCTAATGATCCGGTCGCCGTGAATCAGCGCCGGAGCATCTTCCGGGACCGCAGGTTCGATTGCATCAAGGATGTCGCCAAGGTTCCAGTCGATCACGTATTAATTCCTCTCTCCTTGGTGGCCACGATTTTGTCGGTAGCGTGCGCCTAATTCATCGTCTCATGCGACCTGCGTCCACCCCTGCAAGGCCGCTGCTTCGGCCCGGACCGCTTCGGGACTTCCCAGAACCTGGCGGTCGAAACCGATTCGCTTGAACCAGAAATGCAGACCTAGGAGATCGGTAAAACCCATCCCCCCATGCACCTCGGTTGAGGTTCGGGCGACAAAACGGTGGACTTCGCCCGTATGTGATTTGGCATGGCATGCCACCAGCGAAGCCTCGTCGGGCGTCGCATCGAACGCATGGGCGGCATACCAGACCAGCGAACGGCATGGTTCATGGCGGGCAGCCATTTCCGCGCACACATGCTTGACCGCCTGGAAGCTGCCGATCACTCGTCCGAACTGTTCGCGCTGCCCGGCATAGTCGACCGCTTTTTCGATCATAGCCTGGCCCGCACCGAGGCTATCGGCGGCCAGGAGCACCCGGCCGGCGTCCCGCAGGCGCCTGACTGTGGCCCCACCATCGTCCGCGAGAGCCTCGCCCGCTACGCCAGAAAACCGCAGCTCCCCTACGCTCCGGGTGCGGTCGATCGTTTTGAGAGCAACCTTCTCCAGACCCGCAGCATCGCCAGCTACGAAGTGCATACGACCGGCGGTATCGGCTACCAGAAACGCGTCGGCTTCCAAGAAGTCGAGCGCGAACAAAGCCGTTCCGTCGAGCTTTGCGCCGTCGAAGTCCACGCCTGCCCGGTCCCGGATCTCCACCGTTTCCGCGATCGCGACGGCGATTTGCGCCTCGCCCTTCGCTATCCTCGGCAGCCAGTGCGCCTTCAACTCCTCGCTACCGCCCTGTGCCAGCGCAAGGGGTGCCAGTACATGGGCACCGATAAAAGGCACCGGCGCGACGGCATAGCCGAGCTGCTCGGCCACAGCGGCGGCATCGAGCATTGTCATCCCGAGCCCGTCATGTTGCTCGGGAACCATCATTCCCCAAATGCCGATTTCGCCCAGCGCCGAACGCACGTTGTCGCTGAAGGGAACCGAGCCCTCCGCGCATTCGCGCACATGATCGAGCGGACAAGTATCAGCAAGAGTGCGGCTGATCGCGTCGCAGAGCATCTCTTGGTCTTGCGAAAGTCCGAAATCCATCAGGCGGCTCCCTTATTCTGCCCGCTTGCAACGGCCGTCGCCTGTTCGACGGCGGGAGGCGTTGCGAACTTGGGTTCGCGCGGCATTTCCAGCCCGCGTTCGGCGATGATGTTCTTCTGGATCTGGGCGGTGCCTCCACCGATGATCAGACCAAGCTGGAACATGTAGTTCCACTGCCAGGCACCGTCTTCGCGCTCGCGCTCGCTTCCGTGATAGAGTATGCCCATCTCGCCCATTGCGTCGATCGCGAGCGCGGAAATCTGATGGGCGAGCTCACAGCTCTGCAGCTTCACGACAAGTTTCGCCATGCCGCCGGCATCCCCCCTAAGGCTGTTCGACAGGATGCGCATGCCGTTGAATTTCATCGCCGCGACTTCGGCTTGCAATGCAACCAGCCGGTCACGCAGAACGGCGTTGTCCATTGCGCAACCCTGGCCGATGCGTTCTTTTTGCATCAGCCTGACCAGCGCCTGGAGCCGGTTTTCCAGTGCATCGGGGTCGCCCAGCATGCCACGTTCATGGCCCAGTGTGGCATTGGCCACGTACCACCCCTGCCCGCGCTGCCCGACGATCTGATCCAGGGGAACCCGCACGTCGGTAAAGAACGTTTCATTGAACTCGGCATGACCGGTCATGGTCTTGAGTGGTCGGACCTCGATCCCTGGTGTGTCCATCGAGAAGATCAAGTAGGAGATGCCGCCGTGCTTGGGCGCGTCCGGTTCGGTCCGAACAAGGCAAAAGATCATGTCCGCCTGCTTGGCCGTGCTGGTCCAGATCTTCTGTCCGTTGATGACAAAGTCGCCATTTTCGACGCGGGCGCTGGTCTTGAGCGCGGCGAGGTCCGATCCCGCTCCAGGTTCCGAATATCCCTGACACCAGACTATCTCGCCATTTAGGGTCGGCTCGATCCATTGCCATTTCTGGGCTTCGGTTCCGAGTTCCAGCAGCGTGGGAACGAGCATGGAAATGCCCTGGTTCGCAAGGCCTGCGGGGATGCCAGCGCGCGAAAATTCCTCGGCAATGATCCGCGATTTCAGGATGTCCGGCTCGGCTCCGTATCCGCCGTATTCCTTGGGAATCGTACGCGCCGTGTAACCATGCAGGATCAACAGCTTTTGCCATTCGACGGCTTCGGGGGAAGGGCGCGCGGCACGGCCTTGGCCATCGGGTGCGCGGTGACCGTGGGTTTGCAGGAACTGGCGCACTTCCTCGCGAAACGCGTCATACTGGGGTCCGTAGTCGAGATCCATCTTGGTCTATCCTTCTGCGCGCGCGATCGCGACGGGTCGGAATACTGGCAGGCGAAAATCTTCGGAGATCGGCTCGAAATCCAGCGTGACCGGCAGATCGAGCTCAAGCTCGTCGAGCGCGCAATCGACCAGCCGGGTTGCCATGCGCACTCCCTCCTCCAGTTCCACCACCGCAGCGATGAAGGGAATCTCGCCGGCGAAGGCGGGATGCAGTGCCTGATGGGTCACCGTCCAGGAAAACAGCGTGCCATTGCCGGTGCTACGCTCCCACGACCATTCAGGAGAACCGCATCGGGCGCACATATAGCGCGGCAAATGCCGAAAACTGCCGCATCCTTCGCACTGCTGGAAGTAAAGGTTGCCGTCCTGACACCGGTTCCAGAATTCCTGCTCCACCGGATCCTGCGGGCGCGGCTTTGGCTTGGCTGGTGCGGCCTGCGCCGAGGGGCGCATCTTGGGCGGCAGATCTTTCTCGTCGCTCACGCAAACCTCCTCAAAATCGCTATACTGCCGTCACCCAGATCGCCCCAGCCGGTCACCAGGCCGGTCTGGGCGCCTTCGACCTGCCGCTCCCCACAATCGTGGCGCAACTGACGCACCGCCTCGACGACATGGTTCAGTCCCCAAACATGGGCCTCGCTCAGCAGGCCGCCATGGGTGTTGACGGGATAGCGCCCGCCCAGCTCGATCTGGCCATTCGCGACGAACTCTGCCTGTCCACCTGGTTCGCAATAGCCCAGGGCCTCCAGCTGAAGGAGAACCACGTAGGTGAAGCAGTCGTAGATCTGCAGAAAATCCATGTCTTCGCGATCGACCCCCGCCATTTCGAACGCGCGCGGCGCGGCGTAGCTCAGGCCGATCTTGAAGGGGTCGGGACGCGAAGGGATATCGTCGGCGGGGTAAGGATGCCCTTCAGCCGCACCGGCGATGCTCACGGGAACATGCGGCATGTCCCTGGCGCGGTCTATTCGCGAAACCACGACTGCGCATGCCCCGTCAGTCTCCAGACAGCAATCGTAGAGGCGAAAGGGTTCGGATATCCAGCGCGCGGAATGGTAGGTTTCGGCATCCAGTTCCCGGCCATAAGTGAAGGCCTGCGGATTCATCTGCGCATGGCGACGGCACGCCAGTGCAACGGCCGCCATCGCTTCCGGGCCGATATCGTAAATTCGGGAGTGCCGGGTGGCGAGCCAGGCATACATCTGCACCGGCAGGAACACGCCATACGGAATGTAATAGCCTTGGATCGTATTCGTCAGGGTGTTCATGTTCATCGGCCGCGTCGGCGGTGCGCCAGGCTTGGGCCGCAAGGCGGAATAACCGTTCCACCCGAGCGTCACCAGCACATGGTCGCATAAGCCGCTGGCAATTGCCATCGCGGCGTTCTGGAGTGCCGTGGTAGGGCTCGCCCCGCCCATGTGGACCGTAGAGGCATAGCGCAGAACTTCGATACCGAGGTTAGCCGCCATCTCTTCCGAGGTGGTGTAGATCGGCGGAGGAACCATGCCGTCGATATCCGACGGCTTCAGCCCTGCATCTGCTATGGCTTTGCGCGATGCTTCCAGCATCATGTCGACCGCGGTTTTCTCGGTGCCTTTCACGAAAGCGGTTTCGCCCACTCCGGTGATGGCCGATTTGTCGCTTAAGCTCATGCCTGCCTGACCGCCTGGTAATCGCGTTCGAGCTGTTCGGAAAGAGCGCGCACCCTCTGATAGGTCTCCGGCGGACGCAGTCGCAACTCGCGGCGGACATCCTCCAACGGACGATCGAGATTTTCTTCCCAGTAGAAGGTGGTCAGATCGGCTGCAGCCCGGCCCCGGCGCCACGCTTCAAATGCAGCGCGCGCCACTGGCAACTGGGCAGCTTCCAGTTTCATCTTGGGAATGCCGACGCCCAAGATGAAAGCGATCCCGTGATTATAGAATTGCGCGTTTCCGAAGGACAGCACGCACAATTCGCCCAGTGCGTCCCTGCCGTATCCGGCGACGTCATGAAACAGGTCATGCGAATCGCGAAGGCGCCGACGATAGAGGGAAACATCGGGGTCGCCGAGGTCCTCCAGACCTCCGGCCTCGCTGGCTTCCGCCAGACCTTCTGCTGTCAGACCCTCCCCGTAAACAAAATCGAGGTAGGCTCGGCCAAGCGTGCCAGACGCACAGGTCGCAAGGCGTTTGCGATCGCACAAGGTTTCAAGTAGGTCGGCCCGGTCGGAAGCGATACGCCGCCCATCGCTCGACTTCATGAAGCGATTGAAATTCCGATAATAGGAATTGCCCGACAATGCCTTGACGATACGGAACACCTGCGCCGTATCCTCCTTGTCGGCAATCAACTGCCTCATTGCCCCAGCGCTCTGAGAGGCTCTACGGGGCGGCGCAATTCATGACCTTTGGCGTAAGCCATCTTCTTGCCTCCTGCGCTTCACTTGTAGATACCAGCGGACGCCAACGCCTTCTCGGCTCCATCGACCAGGTCGCGCATCACTTCGGCGGCAGGCCGGATCGAATCGATCAGGCCGATGCCTTGCCCCGCGAAGCCGGGGATGACATCCTTGCGCTCTGCCTTGATCCCGGAGGCCATGACCGGGCCGGAGATCATCGACTGATAGGGCATCGGCAGAGGCTCCTTTCCGGCCTGCACCCAGGCGTCGGCCCATTTGTTACGGATCATGCGCGCCGGTTTGCCGGTAAGCGATCGACTAACGACCGTATCGGCATCGCCGCTTTCGGTGATCGCCTCTTTCTGGAAGCGCTCGATGCCCGCTTCCTCGGTCGCGAGAAATGCCGTGCCGACCCACGCGCCCTCTGCCCCCAGCATCATCGCAGCGGCAACACCCCGGCCATCCGAGATACCGCCGGCCCCAAGGACAGGAACACGATCGCCAACGGCGTCGACCACCTGGGGAATCAAGGAAATAGTCCCGATCGGCGAGTTGTGACCTCCGCCATCGTGCCCTTGCGCGACGATCATGTCGATGCCCGACCCGACGACCTGTTCGGCGTGCTTGACCTTGCCGATCACCGCCATGACCTTGGTGCCATTGGCATGGAGCCGATCCATCCACGGTTCAGGATTGCCAAGGCCGGCAGCATAAACCGGCACCTTTTCCTCGATCACCACTTCCATCTGCGCCTCAAAGAATTCCTTCGAGAACAACTGCGGGCCGCCCTTGCCCATTTCAGGCGCGCCCGCCGCCCGCATGGCGGCGGCAGCATCGACCTCCGGAAGCTCTTCACGATCCATGAAGTCGCGCGCGAACTGCTGATATTCACCCATCAGATCCATGGGATTTTGGGGTGCAGCACCGCTTTGAGGGGCAGAGCCGCGCCTGACCGACGCGGGGAGCAGCGTATCGACACCGAAAGGTTTGTCGGTCAATTCCCGGGTCTGGCGAATCCAGTCACGCAACTGATCGGGCGAACACGCCGCGGCACCCAGGACCCCGAGCCCGCCGGCATTCGAAACCGCAGCCGCCAGCGCCGGAACGCTCGCTCCGCCCATCCCGGCAAGCAGGATCGGGTACCGGATCCCCAGCATTTCGCATATTCGGCTCTTCAACGCCATTCTTCCTCTCCAGCCACTTGCCTAAACGCACACTCAAACTATTGAAAATTCTACAGCTGCCCCCACCGCACCCGCTGCGAGACCAGCTCGGGGCTGCGCTCCGAAAGATAGACGGCAGAGCCGGCCACCAACCGGCTCATTGCTTGACGGGCCGCGGCGCTGTCGCCAGTCCGCACTGCCTCGAGCACCCGCACCAGAAACTTCATCTGCACCGCCCGTTCCTGTGCCGAATATCCCAGCGAATGGGAAAACTCGCGGGTCAACAGATGCATCGCAGAGGTCAGCAAACCGAACAGCGGATTGCCGCTCGCCCAACCCAACAAGTCGTGAAATCTGCGATTAAGTTCCTCGAATTGATCAGAGGCTTCATGATGCCTCAATTCCGCCAGACACCCTGCCAACGCGCTGAGATCAGCGGTAGTTGCACGCTGGGCTGCATACCCTGCGACATCGGGAGCAATTGCTTCGCGCAATTCAAGCAAACCACGCAAATCGGCTTCCATGAAATGCAGAATCAATGACAAACTGCTTGCAAAATCGCCGGTCTGCGGACGGGCTACGACGGGACCTCCACCACGGCCGAGCTGGAGATGGATGACCCCTTGCAATTCCAGGAACCGCAAAGCCTCCCGCAAAGTTGCGCGCGCAACCTCGTAACGCGCGAGCATTTCATCCTCGCGCGGAAGCCTGTCACCCGGGTTATGGCGACCCGCCTCGATGTCCCGCACGATGCTTTGCGCAAGAGAAAGGGCACGCTTGGCCTTCTTCACCGCTGACATCCGCCACTCATCAGCACACCCGCACCTCTCGAATAAAAAGTATAAGGATATTAGCAAACCTTCGTTGGATCGGCACACTATCCGATGGGATTGGTGTCTGCAAGGGACTAAAAGAGTATACGATTTATTGACTGCACGAGATGTCTCCCTTAAGGATGACTGAAGGCCGATCAGGCCTGAGATGTAGAAGGAATAGTTCTTATGGACAGCCAGATCGCCGAGCCGGATGCCGCGGCGAGGATCGCGTCAATTCCGATCGAGGAAATCGACGTGGCCCGGCCAAGCCTGTTTCAGAACGATACCATCGGTCTATTTTTTGACAGGTTGCGCGCCGAAGAACCTGTCCACTACTGCCGCGAGAGCTATGTCGGCCCTTACTGGTCCATTACCAAGTTCGACGACATCATGGCGGTGGACACCAATCATAAGGTCTTCTCTTCGGAAGCGAAGCTAGGCGGAATTGCAATCCAGGACATGCATTCGGTGGAAGGCGCGCTCGAACTTGAAATGTTCATAGCGATGGACCCGCCCAAGCACGATCAGCAGCGCAAGGCGGTGACTCCGGCAGTGGCTCCGTCCAACCTGCAACTGCTCGAGCCGATCATCCGCAAGCGCGCGGGAGAGATTCTCGATGAACTCCCGATTGGCGAAGATTTCGACTGGGTGGATAAGGTTGCGATCGAGTTGACGACGATGACGCTGGCAACCTTGTTTGATTTCCCTTGGGAGGAGCGGCGCAAGCTGACGCGCTGGTCCGATGTAGCAACTGCGGCACCTGAAACCGGGATCGTCGAATCCTACGAGGCGCGGCGCGAAGAACTCATCGGTTGCGCGATGTATTTCAAGACTCTGTGGGACGAACGGATAAACGAGGAGCCGAAGAACGACCTCATCTCGATGATGGCTCATTCTCCCGCCACGCGCGACATGCCGTTCCTCGAGTTTCTCGGCAATCTTATGCTGCTGATCGTCGGTGGAAACGACACAACACGCAATTCCATCAGCGGCGGCGTGCTCGCCTTGAACCAAAGCCCGGACGAGTACGCGAAACTCGACGCGGATCCTTCGCTCATTAGCAAAATGGTTCCGGAAATCATCCGTTGGCAGACCCCCCTCACTCATATGCGCCGCACCGCGCTGGAAGATTGGGAGATCGGCGGCAAACAGATCAAGAAGGGCGACAAGGTGGTGATGTGGTACCTGTCAGGCAACCGCGACGAGAGTGCTATCGAGCGCGCGGACCAGTTCATCATCGACCGCAAAAATCCGCGCCATCACCTCTCATTCGGCTATGGCATTCACCGCTGCATGGGAAACCGGCTCGCGGAACTGCAGCTGCGGATCATCTGGGAAGAAATTCACAAGCGCTTTTCCCGGGTCGAGGTTACAGGTGAACCAGAGCGTCTTTTTTCAAACCTCGTCCGCGGAATCACCAGGCTGCCGGTGCGGCTCCGCGCCCGCTGACTCTCGAGATCGAAATGCGGAGTTCAAGATGATCAAAATTACGTTCGTGGCTAGCGATGGTGAGCGACGGGAGGTCGAAATAGAAGAAGGCGAGACAGCCAGGGAAGCGGCGCTATACAATGACGTGCCGGGTATCGATGGCGATTGCGGAGGGGTATGTGCTTGCGCGACCTGTCATGTGCATGTCGATCCCGAATGGATCGACAAGGTGGGTCGGCTTATGCATGATGGAATGGAGGCCGACCTCTTGCAGTTCGCCGAAGGCACCACTGAATACAGTCGCCTTGCCTGTCAGATTCCGATGAAGCCGATGCTGGATGGATTGGTTCTTCACCTACCCGAACAACAATACTGACGGAGGGATCCTCGTCCCCGTAGCCTACATTCTTATCTGTCTTTCCTTGATTCTTCGAGAAAACACTCATGGCCACACAAATCGAGCCCGCAACCCAGACCGACGAAGACGCCTTCCGCGCGGAAGTGCAGCAGTTTCTGGCGGACAATTTTCCCGCCGAACTCAAGGGCCAGTCGAACGCGCTGGCCGGCGTGGACGGCCCCACCAATGAAACGCCGGCGCAGACCAAGTGGCGCGAAGCCGTGGGCGCGCGCGGCTGGGGCACCCCCACCTGGCCGAAGGAATACGGCGGCGGCGGCCTCACCAAGGCGCAGGCCAAGATCATCGACCAGGAATTCGCCAAGGCGGGTGCCTACAACCCGATCGGCGGCATGGGCGTCATGATGTTCGGCCCGACGCTGCTCGAATACGGCAACGAGGCACAGAAGCAGGAGCATATTCCGCCGATCTGCCGCGGCGAAATCCGCTGGTGCCAGGGCTATTCGGAACCCAATGCCGGCTCTGACCTCGCGAACCTCCAGACCTTTGCCGAGGACAAGGGCGACCACTACCTTGTCAACGGCCAGAAGACCTGGACCAGCGGCGGCCAATGGGCCGACAAGTGCTTTGCAATTGTACGAACCGACAAGAGCGACAAGCACAAGGGCATCAGCTTCATGCTGATCGACATGGACACGCCCGGCGTCGAAGTCCGCCCGATCACCATGATCAGCGGGACCAGCCCGTTCTGCGAAACCTTTTTCACCGACGTGAAGGTCCCGAAGGAAAACCTCGTCGGCGAGGAAGGCCAGGGCTGGACCATCGGCAAGCGCCTTCTGCAGCACGAGCGCACCAACATCTCGGGCGGCGGCAGCCTCGCCCGACTCATGGGCCAGAGCCTTGGCGATATCGCCAAGAAGTACCAGCCGACGGGCGCCGACGGCGAACTCGCCGATGCGGTGCTGCGCGACAAGATCGCTGATTTCGAAATCCGCTGGAACAGCTTCCTGCTCACCGCGCGCCGCGCGATGGAAGAGAGCAAGGCAGCTGGCGGCGTCTCCGAAATCAGCTCTGTGCTCAAGAAGCTCGGCACCAAGCTGAGCCAGGAACGCAGCGAATTGCTGATCGAAATCCGCGGGTTGCAGGGCCTCGGCTGGGAAGGCGACGGCTTTTCGGACGGCGAGCTCGGGGCCGTGCGCGCGTGGCTCTTCGGCAAGGCGACCACCATCTATGGCGGCTCGACCGAAATCCAGAACAACATCATCGCCAAGCGCGTGCTCGGCATGCTCGACCACCAGTAAGAGAGGGGAGCAAGGACAATGGCCGTTCTCAACGAAGAACAGGAAATGCTGCGAGATATGGCGCGCGAATGGACCGTCAACGAAAGCCCGGTCACCGAATTCCGCAAGGTCCGCGCCAGCGGCGAGCCCGAAGCCTTCAACCGCGACGCCTATGCGACGATGGCGCAGATGGGCTGGGCCGGGGTCATCATCCCCGAAGAGCATGGCGGGTCGGACTTCGGCTTCCTGTCCGCGGGCCTCGTCGTCGAGGAACTCGGCAAGACGCTCACCGCCAGCCCGCTGGTGATGAACACCGTCGCCGCCTCGGCGATCGTTCTTGGCGGCAGCGACGAGCAGAAGGCCAGGTGGCTGCCCAGGCTGGCGAGCGGCGAGGCCATCGCCACCCTCGCCGTCGACGAAGGGCCGAGCCACGATCCTGCGAAGATCGAGACCAGTGTGTCCGACGGCAAGCTGAGCGGCACCAAGGCCTTCGTCCATGAAGCGCATGGTGCGGACCTGTTCGTCGTCGCGGCGAAGGACGGGCTTTACCTGGTCGAGAAAGGCGACGGCGTCGCGCTCACCACCCGCAAGCTGACCGACCAGCGCAGCCATGCCGACGTCACCTTCGACGGCGCGGCGGCGGAGAAGCTCGCCAATGGCGGCGACAACCTGCTCGATGACGTGCTCGACCGCGCGCGCGTGCTCACCGCAGCCGAAATGCTCGGCATGGCGCAGCAAGTGTTCGACGACACGCTCGACTATCTGAAGCAGCGCGTGCAGTTCAACCAGGTGCTGGCGAGCTTCCAGGCGCTGCAACACCGCATGGCGGACCTCTTCGCCGATCTCGCCCAGATGCGCAGCGCGGTCGAGGCGGGCCTGCAAGCCGTCGATGCCGGCTTCGGCGTGGCGCGCGCGGCGACCATCGCCAAGGCGGAAGCCAACCGCGTTATGCACACCATGGCAAACGAGGGCATCCAGCTGCACGGCGGGATCGGCATGACCGATGAGTACGACGTCGGCTTCTATCTCAAGCGCGCCCGCGTGCTGGAGCAGAGCTTCGGTTCGTCGAGCTGGTTAAAGGACCGATTTTCCAAGCTTTCTGGCTACTAGAAACCTGCATGTAGTGACCTGCATGGCATTTTTGCCACATGCTTGTCGACAATGTGAAATAATCCGTCAATTCATCTACCAAGTCTTGAAATGAAACGCGCTTATCGGCATCGTTTCTAACATCGACTAGTGCCTAGGATGGGGCACATTCTTAGAGGAGAGGCACATGAAAAGATTTCCATCACGCCACCATTGCGCCCTTGGTGCATTGGCAGCGGCACTTGCCTTCACACCGACAGCCGCCTTCGCCCAGGATGTTGGCGAACCCGATGCGGATCTGGTTGAAGGGGCCGATGTCGAAGACCAAAACGTAATCATTGTTACCGCGCAAGGGCGATCGCAGGTCTTGGCGGATGTTCCAGTCGCCGTGTCAGCTGTTTCCGGAGAAACCCTCCAGAATTCGGGCGCCAGCGACATACGTGAGCTGAACCAGGTTGCACCGTCCCTGCTGGTGTCTTCCACCGGCAACGAAGCTAACGGTTCCGCGCGTATTCGCGGTATCGGCACGGTCGGCGACAACCCTGGTCTGGAAAGTTCGGTCGCGGTTTTTGTCGATGGAGTCTATCGCTCTCGTTCGGGAAGCGCCCTGAGTGAGCTCGGCCCTATCGACAGGGTCGAAATCCTTCGCGGTCCCCAAGGTACTCTGGGCGGGCGGAACTCATCGGCAGGCCTGATCAATATCTACACCGCACCGCCCGAGTTCGATTTCAGCGCATACGGGGCCTTCACTTATGGCAACTATGATGCGATCCGCGTCGAAGGTGGCATAAACGCTCCGCTTGGCGACACCGTAGCTGCGCGTGTGGACGGCGTGTATTTTGAGCGCGACGGCTTCTACAACGATATTACCAACGGCGGGACGATCAACAATCGCGATCGTTATCTGGTCCGCGGTCAGCTCCTGTTCGAACCCAATGACGACCTGTCCATTCGCCTTGTCGGGGATTATTCCAAAAAGGACGAAGCGTGCTGTGCCGCGACGTTCGTCCAGCCCGAGTTTGCTCCGCTTGCACGGATCAGCGCTGGATTTGATCCCTTTACGAGGCCATCGGATGGGGCCGCCCTGACGAGTACCGCAAATCCGATCGTTCCCGTGTTGCTTGCGCTTGGGCAGGATCCGCGTGCCCTCACCCAGGATACATTCAACCGCGACCTGTACCCTACGCCGGGCAGAAGCTATGAAGGCGAAACCGAAGACTACGGTATTTCGGCTGAGATCAATTGGGATTTCGGGAACGTCACGTTGACGTCTATCACGGGCTACCGTGAATATGCCAACAGCCAGGGATCTGACACCGATTACACTACTGTCGATATTCTCTACCGCGCTCCGACCGAGAATGCTCTTGCTCGAGACTTTGAAACATTCACTCAGGAACTGCGCCTTACCGGTGAGGCCTTCGATGGCAAACTCGATTGGTTGATCGGCGCGTATTACGCCAATGAAGAACTGCAGGTGCGTGACAATCTGCGGTTCGGCACCCAGTACGGCAATTTCGTAGCGTGCCGCATCGCTATCGCGATCAACCCGGCTTTGGTCAATCCGGGGGCTTCCAATTGCCTGGGTGCCAACGTGGCGGCATTGGACGGTACGCTGACCGGAAGCCCGGCATTCGGCGCTGCAACCCCGGCGATCCTCGCAGGTATCAACAACCTTGCAAGCATCAGCGATTTGGGAACGGTCAGCGAGGTCTACAATCAGACGAGTGAGAACTTCGCGTTCTTCACGCATAATATCTTTGCGATCACGGATACGCTCGATTTGACGCTGGGGCTTCGTTATACAAACGAAACCAAGGACTTCGACGCAACTTTCCGCAACGACAACACGGTTTGTCCGACAAACCGCAATCTGCTCGGAGGCTTTCTGGGTGTTCCGACTTTGGCACCTCTGGCCGGTGGTATCATCAGCCTTTCCTGCCAAGGCAATTCGACATCGGAGCTCGATGGAGTTTCTCTCGAAGACTCGCGCGAAGAAGAGGAGTTTACCGGCACGGCTATCCTGAGCTGGAAGCCAACTCCCGATCTGCTAGTCTACGGTTCGTATTCACGCGGCTACAAGGCGGGCGGTTTCAACCTCGACAGGTCTGCACTGTCAAATCCGCTTGCGTTCGATCCGGCCAATATCTCGGCAGCCGCGCTGCAGTTCGATGAAGAAACAGTCGATGCATATGAGATCGGCCTCAAATACTCGACACGCGAGTTCGGGGTTAGCATTGCAGGCTTCCGGCAAGAGTTCAGTAACTTCCAGTTGAACACGTTCAATGGGGCGTTCTACATTGTGCAGACGGTCAATAGTTGCGATAGCGATCTCGGCGGGGCCGACAGAGACGCAAGCGCGACAACCGGTGCATGCTCTTCCGATGAAGTTGCACCAGGTGTGATCGCTCAAGGTGTCGAGATCGAAACCTATCTACGGCCCGCTCGTGATTTGGATATTACCCTTGGCGTCACCTATTCTGATACGAGCTTTGAAGACAATCTTATCGGGGACGATACCGGGGCACCGCTCGACCCCGCACTACGCTTGCTGCCAGGCGACAACCTGTCGAATGCACCAGAGATCGTGGCAACATCGTCGCTTACGTGGACGCCGCCAATCGGCGACAGTGGGCTCGAAGGCCTGGTCTTCGTGAACGCTCGTATGGCTGGTGATTACAACACCGGCTCCGACCTGCTCTTCGGCAAGGAACAGGACAGCTTCGTCGTAGTGAACGGGCGTGTGGGTCTGACCAATATTGCGGATCGCTTCGCGATCGAGGGATGGGTCAATAATTTGTTTGACGTTGGGTATACGCAGGTGGCCTTCAACACGCCTTTCGTGGCTCCGCAACAAACGTTCTCCGCTTTTCTTGCGGAACCGCGGACTTACGGCATCACCGTGCGCGGCAAGTTTTAAACTTACTCGCTAATTGCAAGAGGGTTCGGCGCTTCGCTGTGTCGAGCCCTCTTTTTCGAACTTTTATTTGCTCACGACTAGGTGGCGTCCGAACAAAAGTTCCGTGTGCTCAATATCGTCGATGATGTGATAGGGAGAGGCCGGCAGCGGTGTTCGCTGCATGAATCCCTCTTCGCTGGGCTACCAGCCGCCGGCCCCACAAACAATCTTGCCTCGTCCTGCCATGCTGCCTTACGCTGCGCTCCAGGCCGCCCAGCAGGGCGACCCCAACCGCCGGAACTCTAACTTAACCGGTGGACCACCCTGATGGGGCAGGTCAGGTGGAAGACTACAACCGAGAGAGACCGCCCTCATCCCTTGGCTACGCGACACCGGCGGCGTTCGCCGCCGAACTAGATAAGCAATGGCCTGCTTCGCCACGCCCTACGGGCTCCGCTGCGCAGCCCATTGCTTCAACCGCGCTCATACGCATCAACGCAGCTCGGCTCTAATCCCGGCTGGGGGGAAGATCAGGGGGTCACGTCACTCATTGGAAGGCGGCTATCGCGACGCAATTCGCTCTGAAAGTCGTGGGACTATTTTGCAGGTCTTCGAGGAACAGACCTGCTAATTTTCGCCCTGCAGTTAGTTCCATTAGGATAACGCTGTTAGCATACGTAGGCACCGCGGCCGCTAGCCAAAAGGTTGCCAGTAGGACCGTATACACGTGTTTCAGCGACCGAGATATTTTTACCGATCTTGATTATTTTGCCCGATGCTACGAGTGGTCCCGAGGTTGCCGGGCGGTGGTAGTCGACCCTCAGATCGGCGGTCGCCTTGGCCCCTGTACCTTGCGACAATAAGGTGTAGAGCCCGGTTAAATCGATCAGAGAGGCGAGCACGCCGCCATGCGCTGAACCGATTGCCGGGTTTGACACGATCTCGTCGCGCCAAGGCATCTCCAGTTCAAGCTGCTCGTTCGAGCATGACCGTAAAGTGAGGCCAAGCCACCGGTGAAACGGGGCAATCTGCAGGATCTCTTCGAGGCGCTTAGGATCGATCCTTGTCAGATTATCGGTCATGTAACGGCTCCCTGCGGACTGTGATTACGCTTGAGAAAATCGAGTATCGCTGCCGAAAAGGCATCGTTGGCATCGCCAACCACCATATGTGTTGCCTCTGCGATGTCGGTGTATTCAGCGTGTGGAACAAGTTCGAGCAATTGCGCGACCGCGTCTTCGGAAACCAGATCGCTCGATCCGCCGCGAATAATATGCAATGGCAGCGAAAGCCTGCTGGCTGCATCGTTCAGCGCATCAAACTGGCGTTCCTGATGAGCCGGATCGCTTCGCTTGGCTAGTGTGATGTTGCGGATAAAGGCCGGATCCCAATGCCAGTAGTAGCGGCCGTCTTCCTTCTCTCGCAGATAGCGCCGTAAGCCCTTGCCGGCTCCGCGCTTGCGGCGATGTGGCATGTAGCGCGCGATGACCTCTGCCGCTTCGTCCGGTGAAGAGAAACCGGTCTCCACGTGCTCCTCCATAAAGCCGACTACGCGCATAACGCCCCCCGTCTCCATACGCGGCGCGATGTCGACGAGAGTGAGCGACGCGAAGCGGCCCGGCGCAAGGTGTCCTTCGGCGATCAGTCCGGCCAACCCGCCAAGGGAGGCCCCGACGAGCGCTGGCTTGCGGTCCATTTTTGAAGCGATCGCAACGAGATCTGAAGCGAAGTCGCGCGTTTCGTAAGCGCCCTCGGCAGACCATTCGCTGTCGCCATGACCGCGCATATCAATTGCGATCGGACGAAATCCCGCATTGGCGAGATCGGCTGTGACACGTTTCCATGCGTGACGGGTCTGGCCGCCCCCATGCGCGAGCAAGACCGGTAAAGCATCGGCATTTCCGGTCGCTTCGGCTGCTATGGAGATGCCACCATTTCCCCCGATATGGAAAGTTTGCGACTGCATACCGCAACCTCATATTGTAAATCGATTTACAGTAAACGGCTTTATTTCCTGATCCGCTATGGTAGGTTGCCCTAGATGGCTGCCATGACGGGCTATGACGCGGATACAAAGGGGGGCAAGTTCCCTCACCGATACCGATCGGCTGTTCTTTCTTATGGAGGAAGTGACCCGGCGTTTGCGCAGGACCGCCGATTCTTCGGTTGAACAATTCGGGCTCACGCGGACGCAATGGAGTATATTGGCTTATCTTTCGGAGTCCAGGCATGACCCAGACAGAGCTGGCTCGGGAACTGAAGCTAGAGCGCGCTAGCATCGGCCAGACTATTGATCGCCTGGAAGAACTTGAGCTGGTGGAAAGACGCAGGCGCGAAGAACGACAGGCGCGTTTGGCGGGTTCATTTACGCCCTGCCGCAATCGAGCTACTTCCCAAGATGCGAGTAGAAGCTGATGCAATGTATGCTCGCTTGCTCGGGGGGATCCGTTTTGGGGAACTGGAGCGCTTACGCGGATCGCTGGCTAGGATGCATGACAATCTGGGCAGCGAGCCATAATCACTCGAAATCGAGCCCATGCCCCGCGTTCACGCCCGCGTTTGCCCTTCAGGGGGTCTGATGCTCAGATGAGGGACGCCGAGCGCATGCGATCATAACATCCCGGCAGTCGTGGCAGGCGAGGTGGCCGGAGCCCCCGCACTCACCCAGCGCCGTTCGGTTCCTTATCAGCTTGAGCGACCATCGGATTCAGTTTCTGCTGTAGCGTGAAATCAGCGAGTGTTTGCATGGCGGCACTGCTAGCGAATATGGTTGACGCTGAGCTTGAACACGCCAGGCATGCGCGAGCCTTCCAAGATAGCGCTATGGATAAGCATATGCCGAAAGATGAGATACGTGATTACGCCCCCAACGAAAAGGATGACATCCTTTATTTGCTAGAAGAGGTGAACAGGACCGCTCGGCGGACCTTCGACGCTCTGATCGTGGGGCTCGACCTCAATCAAACACAATGGCGGATCATCGCGTCCTTGTTGCGAGAACCTACGCTAACACAGACCGAGATTTCTCGCCTGCTCGAGCTTGAATCGGCGACGATAGGACAGGCTGTCGCAGTTTTGGTTGAAAAAGGTTTGATCGAGCGAGAGCGGGCGGCGCACGATCGAAGGGTTTGGAACCTCCACCTCACCGAGCAAGTAAGAACCATCTGGCCGGAACTGCGCGAAGCGGCTGATCGACTCCACGAAATTCTCTGGAAGGGAATGTCTGCGCCTCAAATCGACCTCCTGCGTACGATGCTTCGAAAAGTTGCGGAGAATCAGAAGCAGGCTGACACTTGCGAAGAAAGCCGATGAAGCATGATCTGGAAAACAGTGTCGGTGAACTGACGCGGCTAGCAGAACTCGGTCAGATTTTCGCCCGGCACGGTCTGAAAAATCTCGGAAGCTTGCTTGGCTTTATGCCGGTTTCGGAGAATGAGCCAGATACCGAGGACTTGCGTCCTGCATCGGTGGTGGCGCTGTTGCGCGATGTCGGCCCTGTCGGAATAAAGCTTGGCCAGCTCCTGGCGACCAGAAGCGATCTGTTTACACAACCCTGGATTTCCGCGTTCGGCACTCTCCACGACCAGGTGGAACCGCTGCCGTTCGATAAGATCGAACCGGTGATTGTATCGGCTTGGGGCAGCGACTGGGAACGTGAATTCGCCGCTTTCGAGAGAAACCCGATCGCCTCAGCCTCTATCGCGCAGACTTATGTCGCAACCCTGCTGGACGGAAGCGAGACTATCGTGAAAATCCGCCGACCCGGCATGGCGTCCAGGATCGAGGCGGACATGAGGCTGTTGACACGGCTCGCGGGCCTCGCCGAGCGTCGGTCAAGCGACATTGCTCGCTATCGACCCGTGGAATTCCTTCAGACATTCGCCAAGAATTTAGCGCGGGAGATGGACCTGGCGGCAGAAGCACGTGCCTGTGAAAGGATTGGCGGTTATCTGGAGATGCTTGGGGTGAAGACGCCCGCGATCCACTGGGAACTCACAGGCTTGACGATCAATGTGCAGGAAGCCCTGGGCGGAAAGCCCGCGTCGCGGCACCCGGCAACTGATCCGGCAGGGAATGCCCAGTTCGCGAAGCGCTATGCCGATGCAGTGCTACGGATGATCCTTCTCAATGGAGAGTTTCATGGCGACCCGCATCCCGGCAACGTCTTCTGGATGGAAGGGAACCAGGTAGGCTTCATCGATTTCGGCTCGGTCGGCTTTCTCAGCGGCGCGCGGCGTCAGGAAATCGTCCGACTGATTTTCGCTATCGCGAACGGACAGATAGACAAGGTGGCCGATCTGCTGCTCGACTGGGCAGGCAATCCACTCGTGGATCGCGCGCAATTGGTGATGGACCTGGATGAGCTGATCGCGGAATTTAGCGGCACAGCTCTTGCCGGGATAGAATTCGCGGCAATTTTCGATCGGGTTTTCGGATTGTTGCGCGATTATCGCCTCGTATTGCCGCCCGACCTCGCTATTTTGCTGCGCACCCTGCTGACCGCAGAGGGCTTCGTTCGCTCTTTGGCGCCGGACTACAATATCGCCGAAGAAACGAAGCCGATCGTGATGCAATTGTTTGCCGAGCGATTTTCGATCGGAGCCGCGCGGGATCATTTGGCCAAGGTCCGCAGTGGCCTGCTTGATTTCTCGGCATCGCTGCCCGAGCTAATCGATAACGTTGCCTCGGTCGCTCGATCAGGTACGATTCAGGTATCCATCGACCCAGCCAGTCTGAACCATCTGACGCGGGAAGAGGACCGCAGCACCCCCGTCAAGGGTCCGGTGGTGGCAGCGTTGATCATCTCTGCCGCATTGCTGGCCGACCAATCGTTGTTACTGGCAGGAATTGTTCTGGCTTTCGCGGGAATAGCACTCATTCCTAGATGGAACTGATAAGACCACACACAATGAACGCTTAGACCACGGCCGCCCGGCACCGATATTGGCTACATCAAGGGAGAAGAGTGGAAATGACCGAACAGAAACCTGCCGAAGCGGTGCCTGCCGCCACCATGCTGCTGACCTGCCCCATCAGGGTGGTCCACCGGTTAAGTTAGAGTTCCGGCGGTTGGGGTCGCCCTGCTGGGCGGCCTGGAGCGCAGCGTAAGGCAGCATGGCAGGACGAGGCAAGATCGTTTGTGGGGCCGGCGGCTGGTAGCCCAGCGAAGAGTGTGGCCGGACGGTGTTGTAGTGGATACGCCAGCGCTCGATCAGGATGATTGCCTCCTTCAGAGTGTAGAAGATCTCCCCGTTGAGAAGCTCATCCCTGAGCTTGCCGTTGAAGGATTCGTTGTAGCCATTCTCCCATGGTGATCCGGGTTCGATGTAGAGAGTCTTCACACCAATCCGCCAGAGCCAGTCGCGCACGGCATGAGAAGTGAACTCAGCGCCATTATCGCTACGGATGTGATCAGGCGGACCATGGCGTTGGAACAGCTCGGTCAGCACGGCCAGGACATCATCGCTCTTGAGCTTGCGCTGGACATGGATCGCCAGGCACTGGCGGCTGTACTCGTCGATCACGGTAAGCATGCGGAAGGCCTTGCCGTCATGGGTGCGATCCATGACGAAGTCGTAGCTCCACACATGGCCACTATATTGCGGACGCAGCCTCACGCATGATCCATCGTTGAACCACAGACGCCCGCGCTTTGGCTGTCTCTGCGGAACCTTGAGCCCTTCACGGCGCCAGATCCGCTCGACCCGCTTGGCGTTCACCAACCAACTTTCATTGCGCAGCAGCGCCGTGATCCGGCGATAGCCGTAGCGACCATATTGCTGGGCCAGCCGGATGATTGCAGCTGTCAGCGGCTTCTCGTCGGCTGGTGGTGCGGGCAGCTTGCGCTGGGTCGAGCGGTGCTGGGCAACGACCCGGCAGGCACGGCGCTGGCAGATATCCAATGCCTCCTGCACATGGTCGATGGCCAGCCGACGCCGTGAAGGGCTCAGTACTTTCCCTCGACAACCTCCTTCAGGATCAGCGCATCGAGCGTAAGATCAGACACCGCCTTCCTGAGCCGCTGGTTCTCCTTCTTGAGATCCTTCAATCGCCGAGCCTGGCTGACCTTCAGCCCACCGTACTCGCGTCGCCAGCGATAGTAACTCTGCTCCGAAATCCCCAGCGATCGGCTGATCTCCCCGATCTTCTCTCCGTGCGAGAGCCGAACTTCGGCCTCACGCAGTATCCCGATAATCTGTTCCGGCGTGTATCTCTTCCGTGCCATTCATCAGCCCCTTTCAAGCCGTAAATAGCCGAAATCCTAACTCTCAAAACGGACCACTTTTCGGGGGGAAGGTCACCTCTGGCCGATGGGAAGGACGCTGACAGGCTGGAAACCGCAGTTGGGCGGTTGGGGCTTGATCGACCTTAGAAACGCGCAATCGGTCGATCCGTTTTCCCTGGCCTCAGATGAACTCATTGAGGTTACCGACTGGGAACTACTTGATTTTGCAGTTCAAGTTGTCAAGCAATGGCTCCAAAGGAAGGGTTTCGAGATCATGTCCACTCACTCAAATCCCAACGTCGATCCGAACATCTGATTTGTCGGAGACAATGGACCCGAGTGGGTAATCGTACGAGCAGCGCGATATCCAGAAAAGGTGGCTCAGATCCCGAGCAACGTAGAGGCCATCGCTAAGCAATGCGAAGCTCTCAGTCACTTGGGGAATTTCGCATCTTTTGGCTTTGCGTTGGCGGAAAACGTTGAAAGGCCCATCTGGCGGGGACACGCTGCCGATGTCCAATTCGAAGGCATTAAGCCGATCTGATCCGGAAGCTCTCATTGCTCCACGCAGGTGTGCGATCTCTTGAAGAATCATGCGGCCATATTCGTGCTCGGCGGTCGCTTTTGGGGTGTAATATAGCCGCCGCTCTGCGCCAAAACACCAGACGTCCAGACCGGTAACGGCGTGGGCTGTAGACTGGAGTTCGTTCGACCTGAGGCCGGTCGGATTACGACTTCTTACCAGTCGTCGAAACTTTGAATTTTGCTCAGATTGGAAACCTCATTCAAGTGCGTTTCCAAGTGATGGCGTTCCTCATCCCAAACCGCAAACAGATGTTCTGCGCCAGAATTCTCAATGTTGTTTAATTCGAAATCGTACACATCGAGAAACAATTGCTCGTAGTACTTAGAGAGACGATTCTCCATGCTGGTGAATGTCACGTATAGCTGGGCATTCTTCGGCCATTTTTTTGACGTGGCTATCAACGCGAAGCTCAGCAAACCCTTTCCCGACATACACGCATAACATCGTGTAATTGCCATGGTCGTCGCAGGCGTCATAGTCTACCCACAGGTGATAGAGGCCTGTCTGACCACGGAGGAATTTAAGATAGAGCTTGTACGTTATGTTCCCAATACGAAGTTCGTCGTCGACCGGCAGTTCCGCACAAAATGCGCTCTCGTTCACCAACTCATGGGCAGAAATTGGCTGGCTTAGTTCTAAGAGCGCTATTTGATCGAACGCATCGTACTCTTGATTTTGACACGGGAAATCTTGTTCGATGCACTTTGTCATGATCGGCTCGACCTACTCAATATTGTATGTTCCTTAATAGGCGCCGGTGGCTTCCGAAATCAGCTCGGTTCTTGCAGCGACGAGCGCTCCCAATACTCGAGGGTATCGGGCCGACTGCTTCGATCCGGCGACCGCGCAAAGGATGCCTTTGACTGCCCCTGTCGATGGCACGTCCGCCTCCAACCAGTCAGCTCCAGACCAATAAGCGGTCACTTCAGGCGGTCCGAAATCCAGGCCTCCACTTCGTCTTCTGCCCATGCGACCGCATATCCACCCAGCTGCACGGGCTTCGGAAACTTGCCCTCGGCCATCCAGCGATAGATTGTCGAACGGCCAAGCCCGACGCGATGCTGAACTTCGGGCAGGCGAATGAGCCGCGTCACCCGCCGGGTTTCGGTCGCTCCTTTGTCTATCTCTTCACCCACGATGGCCTCCCTCGGCACCGGCAAAGACATCGCCAAGCAGCGCATCCTTGCGTTCGAGCTCGTCGATGTGGTCGGAGAGCAAGCGGGCGACGCGGTGCGCGGTCCCCTTGGCCCAGCGCGGCTTCACATCGTGAACCTGGTTGCCCAAGACACGCTCGAGCGCTGAAGGCAGTTCGCCGGAAAAGTCCTCGAAGAATTGCGCGAGGTCCGATTGCAGCCACGCAATCGCGTGATCGCCGCCGCTGACGAGGAACAGGAGCAGGTGTGCGTGCGGCGCGACGCCGCTCGCGGCAAGAATGCGCAAGGCTTCGCCGAGGCTGGCCGAGCGTTCGCCCGCAAGAACACGGCGCAGGGCATCCTTATGGATCTGCGCGTCGCGAGCGATGTCGCAGCGGGCACGGCCGCTGGCTTCGACGGCGGCCAAAAGCAGCCGGGCGAGGTCGGCGCGAACCTGTTGTTCGGCAAAGAGCGCCATGTTGGTCATCGACGAATCCTTATCTCCAGAGTGATCGACTCTCCGGCTAACCGCGAAGGAAGCCTGTAGGAAAACAAAAAGAACATTTAGAGAACATAGAGGAAGGAACGATCAGCTTCCTCCGACGATTCGCGCGAATTTCGGTCGCCTGCGCGCATATCGCGGCTCTCTTCGCTCAGATGCCGGCACAGTCAGCGCTGTTGCGCGATCAGCCTGCGCGAATCCCGTGCATCGCACCTCCCGATGTCGCTTTTTGCTTGGTCGAAAGCCCCAAAATCCAATTCCCGATTTCCTACAGCCCGGCTCCGGGGAGAGGAAAGAACATACAGCGAACGCATCGCTGGCTGATGTTCAATCCTCGGAGTTTCCATCCATGACCACCAAGACTGCCCTTCCGGTCCAGCAGCGCTCGCCCAACGGGGCTCGCGGCCGCGACTACATTCTTCCCGCCTGCGTGGCGCTGGCCTGCGCCGGTGCCGCCTTTGCCGGGGCCGATACCACCTTCGATCCCGCGTTGACCAAGTTCACCGACTTCCTCGAAGGTTCGGGCGGCAAGATCATCACTGTGCTCAGCCTTGCGGGCGGCCTGATCGGTCTCGCCTCCGGGCGTTTCTCGCTCGGCCAGGTCGCGGTGCCGGTCGGCGTCGGCATCGGTGTCGGCACCGGCGTTCCGATCGTCACCTCGGTCGTGACCGCGGTCATCTGATCAGCGGATCCGGTCACGACAGGAGGGCGGCATGGCCGACAGGTACCTCGTTCCACGGCGGCTCGACGACCCGGAGCTCATCGGCTTCTGGACCATCGACGAGTTTGCAGGGATCCTTATTCCCTTCGCCTGGGGCATTCTCTCGCAGCATATCTTCATCGGTATCGGCCTGGCCGCCGGGGCCTGGCTTGCCTTGCGGAAGGCAAAGGCACGCGGCGCCGGTTCGGCACTGGTGCATGCTGCGTACTGGTACCTACCCGGGAGCTTTCTCGGGTTGAAGGCCACGCCGCCCTCCCACTGCCGCCTGTTGGCGGGCTGAGGGAGGCGAACCATGCGAGCAGAATTCGCGCACGAACAGGCGCAGACCTACCTGCGGCAACGCAACCGCTTTGCCGTGCTGGCAGGTGTCCTGGGCCTGACCACGCTGGTCAGCCTCGGCGCCGCGGTCACCCGCGACGAGCAGGTTGTGTTGGTGCCGATCACCTCAGAGCGGATCACCGTCTCGAGCGGCGGGATCGACGCGCCCTATCTCGAACTTGTCACCCGCGACACGGCACTGATGCTCCTCAACCGGGCGCCCGAAAGCCTCGATTACTGGATGACGAACATCCTGAAGCTCGCCGATCCCGCCGCGCACGGCCGCCTCAAGGCCGAGCTCGTCCAAATCGTCGAGGAACAGCGCGGCTCGGACATCAGCCAGGCCTTCGTGATCGCGGAAATGCACGTCGACCCCAAGGCCCTGACCTCGACCGTCACCGGCACGCTCAAGACCTTTGTCGGCACGCAGGTGATCGCGAGCCAGCGCCGCTCCTTCCGTTTCCGCTGGTCGAAGCGTGGCCTCAGCCTTGCGCTCGCCGGCTTTGAGCAACTTCCCACCGACAAGGAGGAACCCGGCCAATGAGCCTTCTCCCATCTCCCCTCGCTGCTGCGCTTGCCGGAACCGGCCTTGCCTGTTTCGCGATCGGCGCGACAAGGCGCCCCGATCCCGGGCTCAAGCTGACCGGCCTCGCCGTGCTTGCCTTCGCGCTCGCGCCGGTCCCGGCGTATGCCGACCAATTCGTCGAAGCGGCCGACAACGCGACCATCGACTGCGAGCTCGCTCGCGGCGAACTCACCCGGATCGCGCTTATCGATGACGGCTTTGCCAATGTCTCGAAGATCGCGAGCGGTTTTCCCTACAATGATTTCCAGGTGACGCACGAGCCAGTGCGCGGAGACATCTATATCTCCGTGCCCCCGCAATTTGCCGCTGCCCGGGTCAGCTTCTTTGCGACCAGCAAGGCGGGCTACGTCTACAAGTTCGCCTGCCGTCTCGGCGGCGAGGAAGCGACCCAGCTCTTCATCACCAATCCCGCGCTCGCTAAAGCCGCGGCCACCGAATGGGAGACCGAGACCGGTCCCGAGGACGCCGCGATCCGCCTGATCGAGGCGATGGCGAGCGATGCCGTCCTGCCCGGATTCACTGCCCGCGCCGAACTGTCGGCTCCGCGCCGTACCGGCGGGATCGAGGTCCAGCTGGTCGCCGAATACCAGGGCGATGAACTTACCGGACAGCGCTTCCTCGTGCGCAACCTCGGCCAGGAAAGCCTTGCGCTTGGCTCCGAGCGCGAAGGTGCCGCAGGCGCGCTCGCTTTTGCCTATGGCCGCGATGCACTCGCTCCCGGTGAAGCGACCAGTGCCTTCCTAGTCTTTGCCAAGGGAGGACTCGACTGATGGCCGAGGCACCACAGAAGGACGCCGGAAAGAGGCCTCTGCCGGGCTCGCCGGAAGCGCGAGAAAGCGGACGGCGCAACCTCAATTCGCAGATCGCACAGCGCCAGAAGATGCTGCTCGCCGGGATCGGGGCCATCGCGCTCATCGGCGGCGGCATGTTCATTTTCGGCGGCGACGGCGACGAGGCTGGCACCGATGCCAATGGTGCGGCGACAATCGACACCGGCGGCCTCGTCAATCGTAACCTCTCGCAGCGCGAGTTCGTCGCGAGCTACGGTAACCGGCTCGATGCACAGGGCCGCGCGATCAAGGATCTCCAGCAGGCCCAGCTGCCGCGCCCCGAGATCGAACAGGAGCTCGAAGCCCTGCGCAGCGAGAACGCGCAGATGCGCTCCGACGGCCAGGCGGCGATCGACGCGATCTCGGCCGAGAATGCCAATCTGCGATCACAGCTGAGCGAAGCTGCGAAGGCACCTGCCGCCGCGCCGCCACTGCCACCGCCACCTGCCTATGGACCCGGCGTCGGCACCGGCGGAGCTGTCCAGCCACCGCAAGGAGCGCCGGAAACGCAAGGCGGACAGCTCAGCCTGATGAGCTTCAGCGCGGAGACGGGCAAGGACGGCAAGCCGCGTGCGGCAGAGACTGCGCCAGCCTTGTTGCTCGAAGCGAGCCGCGATTACCTTCCGCCCAACAGCTACGCACCGGCAACGGTCATCGTGGGTGTCGATGCCTCGACCGGCGTTGCCAGCCAGAGCGATCCGCTTCCCGTGGTGCTCCGGATCACCGGTCCGGCCCGCTCGGTGATGCGCGGCAACAAACTGCTCACCACCGATATCACCGGCTGCCTCGTCAATGGCGCGGCGCGCGGCGATCTCTCGGCGGAGAAGGTCTACGTCAAGCTGGTGCGCATGACCTGCGCGCAACCCGGTGGGCGCTTCGCGGTGAGCGAGGTCAAGGGGTTCATCTCCTTTGCCGGAAAGTCAGGCGTGCGCGGCCGCGTGGTCAGCCGCGAAGGCAGCCTTGTCAGCCAGGCGCTGCTGGCCGGGATTGTCGGCGGCTTCGGTCGCGGATTCTCAGCCAACGCCAACGGCATCTTCACCGGCCAGGTCGGCGCCAACGGTCAGCGCGAAGCGCTGTCGCCAACCGACATTCTCGCCGGTGGCTTCGGCCAGGGTGCCGGCGAGGCTGCCGACACCGTCAGCCGATACCTCATCGAACGTGCCGAACAATACCAACCCGTCGTCGAGATGCCGACCGGCATCGAGGTCGAGATCGTCTTTCTCGACGGCGTCCACGTCAGGAGCCCCTCCAAATGAACTACAATGACTCGCCGCCGGGCCTGAAGGCCCGCGCCGCCCACCTTGCCCTTGCCCTCTCGAGCGCCGCCGCCGTGCTGACGCTCGGCGTCTCTGCCGTCACTGCGATGCCTGCGAGCGCTGCGGGCATGGCGAGTGATGTCGCGCAGGCACTGAAACTGCGGCTGCCCAAGACCCCGATCGATGCGATCAGCTGCGACACGCTGGGCCCCTGGTGCGAAGTCGTCTCGGGCGACACGCTGTTCTACATCGACGAGACCGCCCGCTACCTTTTCGTGGGCCGTCTCTACGACATGGAAGAGCGGCGCGACGTGACCGCCGCCCGCTTGCTCGAACTCAATCCCGACCTGCTTGCGGCCGGTGCGGCACGCGTAGCGAGCGATGCGCCGGCGGGACGCGACGAAACGCCTGTCCAGGCGGCCGCCAACCATGTCGACCTCTCGTCGCTTCCGGCTGCCGGCGCGATCCACTGGGGCAACCCCAAGGGCGAAAGGCTGGTTGTCTTCTCGGACTTCCAGTGCGGCTACTGCCAGCGCCTGACCGCCGAACTCGCCAAGGCCAAGGTTCATGTCGAAGAGCGACCGATCTCGATCTTCGGCGCGGCAAGCCGCAAGATTTCCGAGGCCGTGCTGTGTGCCAAGGATCCGGCAAAGGCCCTCCATGCGGCCTACGCCGGCCAGGCTCCGGCGACCGGCAAGACCTGCAAGGACGCCAAGGCACTCGATGCCAACGAAGCCTTCGCAAAGGCCAACGGGTTTGCCGGAACTCCGGTCATCGTGCGCGCCCGCGATGGGGCGGTGCTTCATGGTTACCGCGATGCCGCGGCGATCCGCCGCTTCGTCGCCGAGGGCAAGGGAGAGGCGCAATGAGCCGGCTCCCGATCCTTCGCGCCGTGGTGCTCGCTGCGCCGCTCCTTTTGGCCAGTGGCTGCGCCAGCCTTGGCGGCAACGTCAAAGGCAGCTTTGCCTGCCGCGCTCCCGAAGGGACCTGCGCGCCGACTTCCGCGATCGATGCCGGGGCGACCGGCATCGAAAAGGCCGACACGTCTGAGGCGCATCGGACGGTGACCCCGAACGGCGAAGCGGTTCGCCGCCTGCAGGTCGTGCTGACGCCCTACCGTGACGCTGCGGGCCGCGACCATGAGGCGCGCGTCGTTCACCTGACGTTGCCCGAACAGGCAGGGACAGGCTGGCGCGCGCCGCAGGGCCGCCGCGAAGTGCTGCGCTCGCTGGCATCGACCATTGCCGCGACGCGCGAGGGCAAAGCCGCACCTGAATTCCAACCCACAGACACATTGCCGGAACAGCTGTTCATCCCCTCGCAGCCCGTTCCGGCGATGCCCGGCGCTGACGCGCCGGAACCCGGGGGACCTGGCTCGTTTTCCCCTCCCCGCGAGCCGGTCCCCCACCCTGACATGACCGAAGGAGAGAGCCAGTGACGCTATCCCTTGCTGCCGCACGCGACGCACTCTCGCGGGGCCTGTTTGCCGACACGGCTCGGCCTGAAAATCCGCAAGCACATTTCGGGCTCGACATGCTCTCGGACTGGCTGCCCTACCGGGTTTATGACGAGGGGGCGAAGCTCTACCGCAACGCCCGTTCGAAGGGCTTCGTCCTTGAAGTCACCCCGCTGATCGGGGCCGACGAACGGACCGGCGAGATCCTCGGCCAGTTCTTCTCCGAAGGCCTGCCACAGGGGGCCTGCCTCCAGGTCCTGAACTTCGCATCTCCGCGTATCGGCGGCGTGGTCGGCCCCTGGTTCGCTCCGCGCTACGAGCAGGGCGGGATCTACGAGGCAATCGCCAGAGCGCGCACCAAGCGCCTTTACGATCTCGTCTGGAATTCGGGCTCGGCGCATGCGCCGTTCCACGCCCGCAACGTCCGGCTGATCGTCTCGCTTGGCGTACCGGTGCCCGGCAGTGTGACCGACGCAGAACTCTCCGAATGCCGCGAAGGGTTGATGGGCATGCTCCATTCGCTCGGACTCCACGCGCAAGAGCTGCGCCCGGGCGGATTGCTGGCGCTGATCGACGAGCTCACCTCGCCGACCACCGCGCACGAGACCGCTATCCATGCGTGGAACCCGCATGATACGCTCGATGTCCAGGCCATCCGCCGCGACATCGAGCTCGAGGTCCAAGACGATCGCCTGATGCTCAGGACCGAGCGCTTTCGCGAGACCGGCCGCGACGAAGAGGGCAATCCCGAAGTCGGCGAATGCTATCCCGACCATTTCGACGTGCGGCACTATGCCGTGCGCTCTACCCCTGAGCGCTGGGCACCCTGGGAATGCGCGCGGCTCATCGGCGACATGTTCACCGACAAGCTGCGCTTCCCCTGTCCGACGGCGACCATGCTGTGCCTCGTCTACCCCGACCAGGAAGCCGCATCGGCGCGCGCGGGCTTCAAGTTCATGCGCACGACCAGCCTCAGCCAGACCAAGAGCGCGCGCTTTCTCCCCAAACTCGCCGAACAGTCGGCAGAATGGCGCCACGTTCAGGCAGAACTCCAGGCCGGCAAGAAGCTCGTGAAGCTGTTCTACGGGCTCACCAGCATCTCGCCGCTCGGCCAGGGCGACGCGCACGAACGCATCATCAAGGCGATCTACAAGGCAGCGGGCTGGGATTTGGCAGACGAGCGCTTCCTCCAGCTGCAGGGCCTCGTCGCCGCATTTCCCCTGAGCCTTGCCGATGGCCTCGCCGACGACATGGCGCGGCTGAAGCGTCTCAAGACCATGCTCTCGACGACAGCGGCACATATCGCGCCGATGCAGGGGGAATATCTCGGCGGCGTGATCCCGCACCTTCTGCTCGTCGGTCGGCGCGGCCAGCCCTTCTGGTGGTCGCCGTTCGAAAACTCTGCCGGCAATCACAATATCGCGATCTGCGGCAAGTCGGGTTCGGGCAAGTCGGTGCTGCTGCAGGAGCTCTGCGCCGCCTTGCGCGGCGCGGGCGCCAAGGTCGTGGTGATCGACGACGGGCGCAGCTTCGAGCATTCGGTCAAACTGCAGGGTGGGCGCTTCGTCGAGTTCACGCTCGCCTCGGGCTTTTCCCTGAACCCCTTCTCGATGGTCGACGATGCCCGCGCGCACGACGACGAGGACTACCGCCTCGACTGCTTTGCCATGATCAAGGCGATCGTCGGCCAGATGGCGCGACCCGGCACCGCGCCGAGCGATACCGAACGCGGACTGATTGACCGGGCGGTGACTGCGACCTGGGAGGCCCTGGGAAGCGGCGCATCGGTCGACGATGTCGCGCACGCTCTCCACGGTTCGGAAAGCGAGGCGGGCCGCGATCTTGCCACCGCGATCGCGCCCTTCTGTCGCGGCGGCAGCTACGGCGGGTTCTTTGCAGGTAAGGCGAGCTTCGCGCTCGACGATGATTTCACCGTCTTCGAGATGAGCGACCTCGCGTCCCGCGAGGAACTGCGCAGCGTCGTCCTTTCGGCGATCATGTTCATGACCAGCCAGGCGATGACGCGCTCATCTCGGGCGACCAAGAAGTTGCTGCTGATCGACGAGGCCTGGGCCATGCTCAAGGGCGGGTCGATGGGCGAGTTCGTCGAGACCTATGCCCGCACCGCGCGCAAATATGGCGGCGCGCTCGCGACCGCGACCCAGTCCTTGAACGACTACTACAAGTCCGATGGCGCGCGCGCTGCCCTGGAAAACAGCGACTGGATGCTGGTGCTCCAGCAGAAGGCCGAGACGATCGCCGATTTCAGGGCGAATGCGCGGCTCGACATGGACGACCGCACCGAGACGCTGATCCGCAGCCTCAAGCGTTCGGGGACCGAGTACAGCGAGGTCTTCATCAAGGGTCCCGAGACCGAGGCGGTCGGCCGGCTCGTGCTCGATCCCTTCTCGGCGACGATCTACTCCTCCGATCCCGACACCTATGCGGCGATCCAGGACTGCGAGCGGCGTGGGCACAGCCTCGCCGATGCCATCCGCATCGTGGCGGGAGGCGGACAATGATGGTCTCGCACCTCGTCGACCGGACCCCTCCGGCCAACATCCGCAGCCTGATGCCATTCCTGCAAGGGAGCTGCTTCGTCCTCATCGAGACCGCGCGCTTTGCCGCGACCTCGCTGCTGATCGTGCTGGGAATGCCGCTCGCGCTGTTCCTGTTCGTTGCGGGCTGGGACCTTGGCGGCCTCTTCACCCAGCTCGCCAATCTGTCGGATCGCTACCTCGAAGCCGACGGCCTGCGCCGCAGCCTGTTCAGCCAGGACCTCAAGGGCTGCTTTCTCGTGCTGACGGGCGCGGTGACGCTGTTTCGCATGCCGCGCTTCCTGAAGCGGCTCGCGGCCGACCTCGACAACCATCCGGCCCGGGAGGCGAACCGTGACTGACACGCGCAGACTACCATCCTTCAATCGCCCGCTGTTGCTGAGAATTCTCAGCGTGCTCGCGCTCGTGGTCGCACTACTCTGGGCAGCCTGGGTCAGCCGCGAACTGTCCGAGCCGCGCCAGCAGATCGTCACCGTCCGGCTTGCCGAGACCATCGCAGGTTTCGTCGATGCCGAAGCGCGCGGGCAGCAGGATCCCGAAGCCAGCCAGGCGCGCGTGCTCGCTTTCCTCCAGGCGTCCGAGCGCGCCGTTGCAGAAATGGGGACCGATGGCCGCGTGGTGCTGGTCGGCGAAGCGGTGCTCGCGGGCGATGCCCCCGATGCCACCGACGAACTGCGCGCACGGATCGCCCGCCAGCTTGAGCAGGGAGGCGGTCAGTGACGCACTTTGCCACTCGCCTTGTCCGCACGATCAAACGGCCGTTCGTCCTGACCGCGCTGGTGTTGTTGCCGCTCGGATGGGGCGCGGTTGACGCCTTCGCAAAAGACCATGCCTTCCTCATCAATACCAGCCCGAGCCTGCCCAACTGGGCCTTCTGGCTCGACAAGCACGCGCGGATCGAGCGCGGCAGCCTGATCTTCTTCGAGCCGCCGGCAAGCAGGCTCGTCGAAGTGCATTTCGGAAAAGGCGCGCAGCTCTTCGGCAAACGGGTGC
>NZ_ABCG01000006.1 GCF_000181515.1 Erythrobacter sp. SD-21
TGAACGAAGGACTGGAGCCAGAAAAGCAACGGGTGATCACCTCCGATCTTGTCCGGCTTCGAGTCACGACGGCCGCACTCGCATCGGACGCCGAAGGTTGGGACGAACGATTGGCCTCAACAAAAGGAAGATTGTTAGACTTAGGGCAAAGGGTTGGTGGATGGGGAAATAATCTTCGAGATGCAGATCGGCGGATCTCAGGGCGGAGCGCTTCTGCTATCGCGCAACGACGCCTTCGCCAATTCAGGGAGGGGGTGCAGAACGCTGAAAACAAACTTTCCCAGATAAGGAGTGGCATTCCGGCGGTCGAAGATTCTTTGGTTGAAGGTGAAACGGACCTTCGCGAGCTTAGTCGCGAACTTGCTCCTCTCAGTGAAAAAATCGAAGATATTCAGGTTGAGGGAATTACATCAAATCCTCCCCTCCCAGACTATCGGCCAAAAAGAAGAGAAGCTGGAACGAATATCGATGATTTAAAGTAAACCGAACGGATGACTGCTTCCGGGCAGAGCGCGCAGCCCGTAGAATAGCGGAGATTGGAGCGCAAAGCGGATAACGACCTACTCCGCGGTCAAGTTTGAAATTGAAATTCCGAGTCCTAAAAAAGGCATCGAACCAATACATTAGAGGGATTTTGCGGGCCTTTTGCGGGCTTTTCAGCTTGACCGAAATATCTAAACATCAGAAATTAAACGGAAAAGAAGTTCGAATGTGATGCCTCTTCTGGCACCATTTACCCTTCTCAGGACAGCTCAAAACGTCCCAGAAGTGGCTGTTTTCCGACATTTTTTTGTGGTATATGTTTCTCACCGGAAACGGCTTGATACCATCACATACCATGAAGTTGATGGTATTTTTGATGGTATAGGCAAGGGTGGATGAGGAGATACCATCATGGCGCTGTCAGCGGTGGCGATCAAAGCTGCAAAGAGTCGTGATAAGCCGTACAAGCTTGCCGATCGCGACGGACTTTATCTGGAAGTCTCGCCGACGGGCGCCCGCAGCTGGCGGATGAACTACCGCTACCTTGGCAAGCAGAAGACGCTTACGTTTGGAAGGTGGCCGGCGGTCGGCCTCGCAGATGCACGCAAGAAGTGCGACGCTGCGCGCGAGGTGCTCGCCCGCGGAGACGACCCTGGCGAGCAGGCGAAACTTGAGCGCATTGCCGCTAGTGTCGCGTCCGCAAGCAGCTTCGAGGCTGTGGCGGAGGAATATCTCGCGAAGATCGAAAAAGAGGGTCGCTCCTCCGTCACCATGAAGAAGAAACGGTGGCTGATCGGCTTCATCGACAAGTCCATTGGCAAGCGGCCAATCAGCGCCATTTCGGCCCCGGAACTGCTGCTCACCCTTCGCAAAATGGAAAAGAAAGGGAAGTACGAAACGGCGAGGCGGCTCCGCAGCACCTGCAGCCAGATCTTCCGATATGCAATCGCCACGGGACGCGCCGAACGTGACGTGACCGTGGACCTCAGAGGAGCACTGATTGTACCGAAAGCGGTCCATCGACCGGCGATAACCGATGCCTCTAAAGTCGGCGGCTTACTGCGCTCAATCGAGTCGTTCGACGGTCACCCCACTACACAGATTGCGCTAAAGCTGGTCCCGCATGTCTTCGTTCGGCCGGGAGAGTTACGCCACGCCGAATGGACCGAGTTCGATTTAGACGCAAACGTATGGACGATTCCGGCGGAGAAAACGAAAATGCGTCGGCCGCACGCAATCCCGCTGTCACGCCAAACGTTGGAAATCATCGCATCGATCGAGCACGACGCAGACTACAGTCGCTTTTTGTTTCCCTCGCTGCGCTCGGTTCAGCGACCCATGTCGGAGAACACCATCAACGCCGCCCTCCGGCGCATGGGTTACGCCTAGGATGAGATGACCGGCCACGGCTTCCGCGCGATGGCGGCGACGCTTCTCAACGAGATGGGCCTTTGGAACCCCGACGCGATAGAGCGGCAACTCGCACATCAGGACAGCAATGCCGTTCGTCGCGCCTACGCGCGCGGGGAGTTTTGGGAAGAGCGTGTTCGCATGATGCAGCACTGGTCCGATTATCTCGATGAACTGCGCGCCGGAGCAAAGGTTTTGAAAGGCGACTTCGGTCAGCGAGCGACGCATTCAAGCTAAGCCATCAAGCTCGTCGGCATCGTAGCCCATCGGATCGGCGATCCAGCGTTTCACCTCGGATTCCCGCCACCCCGTTCCTCGGGTGCTTATCCGAATTTGCCGAGGAAACGTGCCCTCGTCGATTTTGCGATAGAGCGTCGAACGGGTGAGGCCCGTTTGATCGAGTACGGTCTTGAGGCGTATGATCCGATCGGCGTTCGGCATGGGATGCCCTTCCATTTCCTGTGAGTTAGCGGCGCTCCCTGAGACTAGATTGCCGACTGATTTGCAGCCCGCAACCCATTCTCCGCCGGTATCGAAAAGGAACGGGGATGTGTCGGCAAATACTGATCTGCGGCGGTGCTTTGCGGCGGGTTTCTCCCCGGGGCGGCTCCGGGCGCTGATCGACATCTCGTGGCTTGGTCCGAGAGAGGAAGAGGGCGGCGGCTATCGCCGTGACGGTTCGAGTGTCGGGAGAGAGGCTCCCGGCCGGGCCGTCGCGGAGACATGTCATGACACAAATTCAAGTTCTCGACGCGAGCCCCGACCGGAGCGGCGGCTACAAGGTGGACGTAGGCCGCGGTCAGCGGATCGACCGGGTTTCGTCCGAGTGGTTCAGCCGCCCGGCCGACCAGCGCTATCTGTCGCTGACCGATCTAATGACGGCGGTGAAGGGTAGTGCCGAGCGCAGTCGCACGCGTACGGTCGAGAGCGCGGCGATTCGGGTCGAGGCTAATCGCGACGATCCCGAGCGGCTCGCGTTGGTCCTGCCGGACGCCGAGCAACCGGTCGCGCCAACCCATTGGAGCTTTGGCCAGCTGGCGAGCCTGGTGAGCGCGCCTGCGGCGTATCTGCGGCAGCTTCCTGCGCCGCTCGCTGCGATCAACCTGCAATATGGTCTCAGCAATCACCGTGCCGAACAGGTCAAGACGCTGGAGACCGAGGATGGCCGCACCGAGCTGCGCGCCGTCACCGGCCCGGACTATGGCCGTATTTACGACCATGATCTCGTCGCGGCGGTGCAGCGGATCGCCGGCAACGGCACGGGGGACACGCGTTGGAAGGTGCCCGGCGTTCTCGACTGGTCGACCGGCGTCTACAATCCGATGGTCGACGTCACGCAGGATACGACGACGCTCTATGCGTCGGACCGCGACGTGTTCCTGTTCCTGGTCGACGATCTCAACCCGATCGAGGCGGGCAAGCTGCCCGATGGTTCGCCCGATCTGTTCTTTCGCGGCTTCTATTGCTGGAACAGCGAGGTCGGCGCGAAAACGCTCGGCATCGCCAGCTTCTATCTGCGTGCCGTCTGCCAAAACCGCAATCTCTGGGGCGTCGAGGACTTCCAGGAGATCAGCATCCGGCACTCCAAATATGCCGCCAATCGCTTCGCGCACGAAGCTGCGCCGGCACTGGCCCGGTTTGCCGATTCTTCGCCGCAGCCGTTCGTCGACGGCATCCGTCAGGCCCGCGAACGTATCGTCGCGCGCTCCGACGAGGACCGCACCGACTTCTTGAGGAAGCGCGGCTTCGGCAAGGCGGAGACGGCGAAGATCGTCGAGACGGTGCTCGCCGAGGAAGGCCGGCCGCCGGAGTCCGTGTTCGATTTTGTCCAGGGCATCACCGCCTATGCGCGGGGCAAGCCGCAGCAGGACGCCCGGCTCGACCTCGAGTCCCGCGCCAAGAAGCTGCTCGACCGGTTGGCGGCGTAGCGCTTCAGTCCGGCCATCCGTCCAGTACGCGGCGTCGCTCTCTTCAGAGGAAGAGGGCGGCGCTGCGCTTCGTGACGGGTCGAGGGATCGGGAGAGAGGCTTCCGGCCGGCCCGTCATGGAGAAGACCCATGACCAAGTCAGTCAAGACCATCGCGCTCAGCCCCTCGCGGGACATCCCGTTCGAAAAGCTGGTGCTCTCCCAGGCGAACGTCCGGAAGATCAAGGCCGGCGTCTCGATCGCGGAACTTGCCGAAGACATTGCACGGCGTACGCTGCTCGCCAGCATCACCGTGCGCGCCGTCACCGATGCCCGTGGCAAGGAGACCGGCATGTTCGAGGTGCCGGCGGGCGGGCGGCGTTACCGCGCGCTCGAACTTCTCGTGAAGCAGAAGCGCCTGCCGAAGAACGCGCCCGTCCCTTGCGTGGTGCGCGAGGGCGGCTGCGCCGAGGAGGACAGTTTGGCGGAGAACGTCCAGCGCGCCCCGCTCCATCCGCTCGACCAGTTTCGCGCCTTTCAGGCGATGCGCGAGACCGGCATGTCCGAGGAGGAGATCGCCGCGGCGTTCTTCGTCTCGGCCAACGTCGTCAAGCAGCGGCTGAAGCTCACGTCGGTCAGCGAACCATTGCTCGACGCCTTCGCCGGTGACGAGATGAACCTCGACCAGCTGATGGCGTTCACCGTCAATCCCGACCACACGCGGCAGGAGCAGGTGTGGGAAGCGGTACGGCAGAGCTACAACAAGCAGCCCTACCAGATCCGCCGCATGCTGACCGAGGACGCGGTGCGCGCCGCCGACAAGCGCGTGCAGTTCGTCGGCATCGACGCCTATGTCGAAGCGGGCGGGTCGGTCATGCGCGACCTGTTCGAGAGCGACGACGGCGGCTGGCTGCAGGATGTCGGCCTGGTCGACATGCTCGTCACCGAGAAGCTCAACGAGGAAGCGGAGGCGGTCCGGTCCGAGGGCTGGAAGTGGATCGAGGTCGGGCTCGATTTTCCCTATGGCCATACCCCCTTCGCCGTCGCCGCCGAGTAGGTCCCCGCTCCCCGGACTTGCTCCACCTCGAGGGTCCGCCGATCCCCCCGGCGGACCCTCTTTCTGTCTCAAGGAGGATGAGATGCACGACGCATCCGACCTCGCGCGCCGGCTTGCGCGCAATGCCGAAGGCGTCTGCCGGCACTATCTGCCGAACGGACGCCGCCAGGGGCGCTATTGGCTCGTGGGCGACGTCGAGGGCACGCCTGGGCGCAGCCTGTTCGTGCGGCTCGTCGGACCCGAGGCGGGCAAAGGCGCTACCGGCAAATGGACCGACGCCGCAACCGGCGAACATGGCGACGCGCCGGGAGCGGCGGCGATGAGCGACGATACGCACGCGCCTGACGCCGAACCGGTCGCTCCGCCGGCGACGTCGCAGACGGTGCCTCCCGATCCGCGCCCGTTCCAACTCCGCGGCGATCCGCCGCGGGTCATGCGCCTGTCGCGCAAGGTGCTCGCGGTCGTGGGTGTCGTCGCCGGACTCGGCATCGGCGGGTCGCTGATCTACGCGCTCCTGCCCGCCGAGGAGCGCGCTTCGGAAGAGCTCTACAACACCGAGAGCCGATCGCAGTCCGAGGCGGTCACCTCAGGGCCGCGCGACTATGCTGATGTCCCGCAGCTTGGCCCGCCGCTGACGGCGAACGTCTATGACAGTCCGACCGGCCGTATCCTGCTCGTTCCGCAGGGCGCGCGGCCGATCGGTGAATATGACAGCGAGATCGCCGCCGGGCAGACCCGCGTGCTGCTCGCCTGGAACCGGCTTATCATGCCGGGTGGCCTTTCGATCATTCTCGAGCGCCAACTCGCCGCCGACGCAGCCGGCTTTGCTGGGCTGCAGGACCGCGTCGACCAGCGCCGGGGCAATCTGCTCAGGGCCGCGGCCGTCTCGACGCTGCTCGGCGTCGGCGCCGAATTGGGCGCGGACGGGGAGGACGATCTCGTCCGCGCACTGCGTCGCGGTCCGCAAAGTACGATCAACCAGGCCGGCCAGCGGATCGTCGATCGGCAGCTCAATGTACAACCAACGCTCACCATCAGGCCCGGCCATCCGCTTCGGGTGATCCTGACCCGCGATCTGATCCTCGAACCCGTCGGAGGAAATCGATGACCAAACTCAAACTCGGCCCGCTGGTCGACGACAAGCCGGTCAAGCTTAGCGTCGAGCTTCCGGCTGCGGTGCATCGCGATCTTGTCGCCTATGCCGACGCGCTTGCGGCTGAAACCGGCGGCGATGCCGTCGCGCCGGAGAAACTGGTCGCGCCGATGCTGGCGCGGTTCATGACAACCGATCGCGAGTTCGCCAAGGCGCGGCGCAAGGCCAGCGGCTGACAGCTATCAGAAGCTCATTCGCCAAGAAACCGCCTGCGGCGTTCCTCTGCGTCGTTCTTGATCAATGCCTCTTCGGCATCGGCACATTCCGTGCCGCGCACCGAGCCGTCGCGGCAGTCTACGACGACCTGCCGCGCTTCTGCCACGTGCTCAACGAAATTCTGGACGCCGCGCGGCTCATTTGACCCTGACCCGGAAACTGGCGACGGAACCGACGGGGCGGCGGGAAGAGCGATGATCGGACGTAAGTACGAATCCCGCGCGGAACCCGATCTCCAGTACGACGAGCATGATGATCCCAGCCTTGCTTTGCGTCATGGCCGTTCTCTTGGAGACTATATCCTTTCTGTGGTCGCCGCGATCTCGAACGACAGTGCGTAGCGACTGCGCACGAAAGCGAGGAACCGCTTGAGGGCAGGGTTGGGGTTGTCTTCCCGCCAATATCCCGAATATGCGATCAGCGCCGGACCTTGCTCGCCATGCACCGGGCGATAGGTGACATCGGGATAGAGGGCGCCGGTCGTGCCCGCGCAGGAAACCGAAAGCATTCGGGTCTCTCCAAGAAAGCTGAGGATCGTCTCGCGACTGACCGGACGGAGCTGAATGTCCGGACGCGCGCCCGACTGCCAAAGTCTACCGATCAGCATGTCGCGGATGTCCGGGCCGGGATCGGCGGTCGGCAGCATAAAGCGCTGCCCACGCAGATCAGTCCAGTTGACAGTGTCACGCTCATAGAGTGCGTGACCCTTCGACATCGCAGCGACGACGTGCTCGCTCCAGAACGAGGCGTGCCGACAATCATCGCGGGCGATCTCGCCCATCAAGATGGCTATATCGATCTCGCCGCTGTCGAGACCCGCGAAAAGTGCACTGCGGTCCGATTCGACGCCGTTGATTTTAAGGTCAGGGTTCTCGCGTTGCGCGGCGACCAGCGTAGCACGAAGGTTTCCAGCAGAGACGGAGTTGTTGAACCCGACAACGAAACCTCCTGCACGGCCACTGCCCGCCGCGCGCGTGTTGGCGATCATCCGGTCCGCATTGGCGACCATAGGTCGGGCGCTGCGCAGAAATCGCAACCCGGCGGTCGTTGGAGCTACACCCGAGTGTGACCTCAAGAATAGCTGAGCGCCGACCGATCGTTCGAGCTTCATAACTGAGCGACTGAGCGTTGATTGTTCAACATCAAGGGCGCGGGCGGCGCGATAAAAGCTGCCGTGATCCGCTGCAGCGATTGCATATCTTAGTTGACGAATGTCGAATGCCAATTACGAGCCCCGGATGTTGACGGTACAATCATCACTTTCCTGATTTCGAGCTGGCGGACTGTGCGCCAAAGAACCACGCGTACAGAACGGGCACCGCGCCCAATGTGATTGCCAGAGCAAACACCAAACCAAACGCGATAGCGCTGGCCAAGCCGTAGAAAAGCACGTCCTGTCCGATGATGAGCGGTAGGAGTCCGAGGATCGTGGTGATCGTCGTCATCAGGATTGGTCGGAACCGGCGCATGCCGGCCTGGACCACCGCTTCGGCTACTTGCTCAACGTCAGCATCGTCGCGCGTTTTGCCTTCATCGTGTGCACGTTTCTCCGCTTCACTGCGCTCGATCTCGCAGCGGTCGACGAGAACGATGGCATTGTTGATGATAATGCCAAACAGAGCGAACAGGCCGAGGATCACCATGAAGCCGAAATCGGCCTGCATGATATGAAGCCCGGCTGCCGCACCGATCACGCCCAGAGGAACGACTAGGAGAACGACACCGGCCTGTCGGAACGCACCGAACTGGATCACCAGCATGATGACGATCAGCCCCATCATCAGGGGCAGATTGGCGAGCAGCGCGCTGGTGCCTTCCGAGCTCTCGGCGATAATGCCGTCCCATTCTATATGATGACCCGGCGGCAGCATCGCCTCGAGCTCGTCGAGCTTGTCCTGCACCATCGGAACCATGTCCTGCGGGGTGACCGAGGTAGGACGCGCTTCGACCGTGAGCGTCTTGATCAGGTTCTCGCTCTGGATGCGTCCCCGTTGCGGGACAAGCGAAGCCATCGCTACTTCACCCAACTGTACGACCGCTCCTTCCGCCCCGACAAGCGTCACCGCTTCCAGTCGGGCCGGATCGGTGCGCTCGATTTCGGGAGCACGAATGACGATCGGCGCGAGATCATCGCCGTCGCGATAGACGCCTACGGATTGCCCCGAGAAATAGGTCGTGAGCGCACGCGAGACGTCGGCCGAGGTCACGCCCGCCGCACGCGCGGCCGCTTGGTCGACCTCGACCCTGTATTGCATGGACGGTTCTTCCCAATCGGAGAAGATGTCGATCGTCCCTTCGACCTCGCGCAGGATGCCCGCGAGCTTGTCGCCCGTTTCAAGCAGGACATCGGGGTCCGGGCCGCGAACCTGCACCTGGATCACGTTGGGATCGCTCGGCCCGAGGAACATCCCCGCGATCCGCATCCGAGTGTCGGGAAAGGCCACGGCCATGTCCTGCCGCAATTGCTCGACACCGGCATCGCGCACCTCCGCGTCCTTCGCGTTGATGACGAGGAAACCCCTATTGGGGGCTGGGTCCGATGGTGCGAGCGACAGCACGAAGCGCGGTCCCCCAAACCCTGAATAGGAAGCCACGCTGTCGAAGTCTGGATAGCGCTCGTCATCGTCAATGAACTCGGAGATCGCCTGAACCTTTTCGTCCATCGCAACGCTCGAGGTTCCTACGGGCATGTCGGCATAGACGAGTATCTGCGCACGGTCGGACGAGGGGAAGAATTGTTGCGGAACCAGCTGCAGCGATGCCGCTGCGATAGCAAACAGCGCGGCCATGCCGCCAAGATAGAGCTTGCGATGCGCGAGCGCCCAGCGAAGAAGCTTCTCGTAGCGCGCCGATCCCCAGTCGAACGTTTCGTCAACCTTGGCCCTGATCTTGCCCTTCTGTTGCTCCTCGGGTGGCCTGGCGAACCAATAGCACAGGGTGGGGATCACCGTGACCGCGATCAGCCAAGAGCTCGACAGAGCGATCAGGATGACGAGCGAAATGTTGCGCGTGTATTCACCCGATTCCTGCTGCGCGAGCATGAGCGGCAGGAACACAAGGATAATGGTGAGTGTCGACGCGAGGAGCGGCCCGGCGAGTTCTCCGCCCGTCTGACCGATAGCCTTGCGCCGGTCGATGCCTTCGGCGAGGCGCTGTTCGAAATCCTCCGCGATCACAATGCCGTTATCGACCAGCAGGCCGAGCGCGATAACGATGGTTGCAAGGCTCATACGCTCTAGCTTGATGCCGTACATGCCCATGATTGCGAGTGTGATCAGCACGACCGCAGGAACCACTGCGCCGATTACGAGCCCCGTGCGAAGGCCAAGGAAGAGGATCATGGTCGCAAGCACGATGGCGAACGTCTGGAGGACGTTGAAGCTAACGCCGTAGACAGCGTTCTTCACCTGCTCGGCCTGCCAGGTCATGGTTTCAAGCGTTATGCCCGCGGGCAGCGACTGGCGCACGTCGTCGATCGTTTCCTGCGCGCGATCGGCGTAGTTGATCACGCTTTGCGCCTCGTCCATCGAGATGGCGAAGACGATGGCAGGATCACCGTTGAAATAGGCGCGCTGCAACGGAGGATCGATAGATCGTTTGCTGACCTGCGCGTAATCGCCGAGCCGGATGGTCCCTGCCGGGCCGAGGTCGAGATAAAGGTTTCTGACGTCTTCAAGTGTTTCGAAGGCGCCCGACGGTTCGATCGACAATCGGCGGCTTTCGGTCTCGATTGCGCCACCGGGCGCCACGACGTTCTGCTGTGCGAGCGCCGCAGCGACCGCATCGAGCGGAACGCCGAGTTGGGCGAGCACCGCATTGCTCATCTCGATATAGACCCGCTCCTGCGGTCGACCCAGGATGTCGACGCGCTTGGTGCCGGGAATGGTGTAGAGCTGGTCGCGCACATGCTCCGCAAGATCGCCCAGCTCGTCCATCGGGAAATCGGCAGATTGCAACGCCAGCGTAATGACCGCGACATCGCCGAACTCGTCGTTGATGATTGGCGCCATCGTACCTTCGGGGAACTGGCCCACAGTCTCCTCGACCTTTTCGTCCAGTTCGTCCCACGCCTGATCAAGATCGTCGGTGGCGAAGGCGACTTCGGCATGGATAATCGATTGTCCCTCCATTGAAGTGGCACGCACTTCGTCGACCTCGGGCATCGTCTTGATAGCTTCGGCGAGCGGGGTGGTGATGAGGGTCTCGACCCGTGTCGCGTCCATCCCCGGATGCGCGGTAACGACCACGGCTTCGCGGATAGTGATCGTGGGGTCCTCGCGCGCGGGAAGCGTGAAATAGCTCGCGACGCCGTAGATCATCGCGAGCACGACGATGAGTAAAACCGCCGCGCGGTAGCGGAAGCCGAGTTCCGAAAGATTGCTCACGATGCGAACCGCCGCGCGCCGGCGCCGATCAGACTGACGCGCTCACCGGTTTGCAGAAAGGCTGCTCCCTTGCTGACGACGACGTCGCCGCTCTTCAGCCCGCTCGTTACCGTAACGCGGTTCTCGCTCGCCGCTTCGAACCGGATGGTGCGCGCGGAAACTTTATCGGTTTGCGTGTCGACGACCCATACCTCTCCGCGATCGGGACCGGTGGGCATGATGGCGGTCAGCGGTATCGCGTAAGTGGCGGACTGTGGCCGCGGTTCTTCGTTACCGGCGTCGCGAGACAGGCGAACCTCGGCCACCTCGCCGGGCTCGATCGTCCCTTCACCGGCCATCACCCGTGCGACGATTTCGAAGGCGCCCGGCCCGCTGCCGCGGCTGGAAATCTCGGTGATGGTCGCCGCAAGAGCTGGCACGTCGCGTCCCGGTCGGAGCACCTCGACCGATTGACCGGTGGCAAGCCGATCGCGCAGCGTTCCGGGGACGCTGAAGACCACTTCGGTTCCGAAACCGTCGAGCTCGAGCACCGGCTGGCCGGGGGAGACCTGGGTGCCCGGCTCGACGATCCTGCGCGCCACACGACCCGAAAAGGGGGCGCGCAATCGGGTATCGGAAAGCGTCTCGCGCGCCGAGCCAGCCTGCGCCTGCCCGGCATCTAGAAGGGCCTCGAGACTGTTTACCTCGGCATCGGCGGTCTCCAGCCGCGTCTCGGAGGTTGCACCCTCGGCAAAGAGCGCGCGCTGTCGCTCCGCTTCCTGTCGGGCGCGCGCAAGCCGCGCGCGGGTTTCGACGACCTGCGCGTCGGCAGACGCGGCATTGAAGCGATAGGTCGCGGAATCGAGTGTCGCGACCACCGCGCCGCGTCCGACCCGATCGCCGATCTCGGCGCGTACGGAGGTGAGGGTCCCACCGACTTCGAAGCTGAGTGACGCGCGCTGTTCGGCGCGTACGCGCGCCGGGAAGGTCACTTGATCGTCGGATGTGGTTTCCGAAGCGCCGACTTCGACCCAGGCGACAGGTCTGGGCTCGGGCGGTTTTTCCGTTTCGGAACAGCCAGCCAGCAAGAAGGCTGACCCAAAAAGGGCGAGGGTATGTTTCACGATGGGTCTCCCGATGGTGCGGCCTGCCAGCCGCCGCCGAGTGCGGCGTACAGCCCCGCCATGGCAAGACTCGCCTGGCGATAGGCAATCGCTCGGCCGCGTTCCGCATTCCGCAGACCCCGCTCAGCCTCTTGCAAGCGAAGCTGGTCGATCGCGCCGTACTGGAACTGGATGCGGGCGAGGCGGTAATTTTCTGCCGAAAGGGTCGCGGCGCGCTCGCTCAGTGCAAGTGCCTCACGTCCCAGGTCGTAGCGGGCGATGGCCGTCTCGGTTTCCTCGAGCGCGGTTAGAATGCTTTGCTCGTAAGCAAGCGCAGCCCGGCGCGCTTCCAACTGAGCGAGATCGATTTCCGCGCGGATTCGACCGCCTTCGAAGACGCGCCACGACAAAAACGGCACGATGGAATAGCTGGTGCTGTCGCCATCGAAGAGCGTATCTAGCGCGATCGATGAGAAGCCCCCTGCCGCGTTGAGGCGCAGCTGCGGGAAAAGCTCGGCCCTCGCGACGCCAATCTCGGCGGTCTCGGCCGCCAGTTCGCGTTCAGCGCGCGCGATATCGGGGCGCCTTCGGAGCAGATCGGCGCGCAGGCCGACAGGCACGTCGAGCAGCGCGACCTCGTTCCGATCCTCGGTCGCGAGCGCGATCTCTCGTTCCGGCAACCCGCCGATCAGCGGCCCGAGAGCCAGGGCAGCAGCCCTTATCTCGACATCGAGGCGCGGAAGCTCGGCTTCGATGCGGGCGAGCTCGCTTTCAACGAGCAGCAGGTCGGCACGCGATATTTCGCCCTCGCGAAGCTGAATATTCGAGAGCGCCAGCAGTTCGCGCTGCGCCGCGATGCTGGCGAGAAGCGCGCCGCGCTCGGATTGGTATCCGATCAGGGCAAGATAGGTCGAAGCCGTCTCGATGGCCACGGCGAGCCGTGCACCGTTGGCGGCTGCAATCGCGCCTTCGATGCGCGCATCGCCCGCTTCCAGAGCGCGGCGCGTTTGGCCCCATAGGTCGATCTGCCAGGCGAGCGACCCCCCGACATCGTAGATTTCAAGTTCTCGCTGAAAGCCGGGGATCTGTGCAAAACCCGGATTGGCGTTGAGGCTTTGCTGCAGCGCGGTGACGGAGGCATCGGCTCCGACCGATGGAAGCGCGGAAGCCCTGATTTGCGCGCGTCGCGCCCGCGCTTCCTCGACCCGAAGGAGTGCCTGTCGGATCGTCAGATTGTCCTGCAGCGAAGCTTCGACCAGCCGAGTGAGCACCGGATCGCCCAGATTGCGCCACCAGGCGATGAATTCCGCTTCGGCGACCGGTACGCTTTCCCGATCGATCCAGTCGGTCGCTGTCGCCTCGATAGGAGGCCGCTCGTAATCAGGACCGACCGTGGCGCAGCCTGCCAGACCCGCCGAAAAAACGGCGGCTATCCATCGGCGATGGTGGCCTGGTCGCATTGTGAGTCTGATCATAATGGGCTGGCCTGCTAGGCGATTCGCTCTGAACCGTCTAGTACAATCTAGAACGAATTTGCTAAGTCAGTCGCTTGTTCCTGAAGGATTTCAGCAGCCGCTCCTGCGCGAAAGTCGCGTTAAGGCGCTGAGAAGATACGAAATATGTCGAATAACTTAGCGAGAGATCAATAGGTATATCGATTCCGAACGCCAAGCAGAAAAGCTACCCAAAAGTTCATCATGAACCTTCGGGTTGGCTTTCTGAAACCGAATCGCCTATGGCCACTTTCAGATCGGAACGAAGTGGAGCAGATGAACAAGATCACGCAGACGAAGAAGCGGGCGGCTATTCTCGCCGGGGCTCAGCGCGTGTTCGTACGCGAGGGGTTCGAGGGTACCAGCATGGATGCAGTGGCGCGCGAGGCGAAAGTCGCCAAGCCGACGCTCTACAATCACTTTCGCGACAAGAACGCACTTTACGTTGCGGTGGTCGAGCATTCCTTGACCCGGGTGCGCAGCGAGATCGTACCACCGGAATTGCGTGACATGACCGCGACCGAAGGTCTCAAGGTCATCACCACGCGCCTCGCACGCATGTTCGGGCGTGACGACGACGTGCTGCGTCTGTGCCGCATCTGCATCGGCGGCTTCGACCGCTTTCCGCTCGCTACTTCGACCTTCATGTATAGCGGCCCCCAACGCGGCAACCGCGAAGTAGCGAGCATGATCGCGCTATGGGCCGGGCGGGGCGAGCTAGCGTGCGACGATCATGAACTTGCCGCCCAGCAATTGGGTGAACTTTGCAAGGTCGGGATTTTCGATCCGCGCTTGTACGGCTCGCGCGAGAAGGCGTCGATCGACGAATGTCACCGGATTGCTGCGGCCGCGTATCAGACCTTCATGGCGCGATATGGCAAATAGGAGCATGCGACGCAGGCCTGGTATCGCCTCGCGGATACCAAGACGGACATCGCCGGGAGCGATGCTTTTGATCGTCCTTTCTGCCGCGCTCGGTGCCTGCGCAACTCTGCCCGAGCGCGAAGACGTTTCCTCGGCGGCGCGGATGGGTGGACAACTCGTTGATTTCACCGGCACGCGGTTCGATACAGAGGCATCAATCGAGATTATCCGGCCATGGCATGATCGCTGGATGGCGGAGAGGCGAGCCTCGGGTGACGACGAACCGATCGACCTGCTGGCCATCTCCAGCGGGTCGGACAAAGGAGCCTTCTCGGCAGGCTTCCTTACGGGCTGGAGCAAACGCGGCGACCGGCCCGACTTCGATCTCGTCATCGGGGTCAGCACCGGCGCGCTTATCGCGCCTTTTGCTTTTCTAGGTCCAAGCGAGGACGACGCTTTGCGCCGCCTCTACACGACAATCGACGCGGACGACATCTACCGTCAGCGTGCGATCTCCGGGCTGCTCGGTGGACCAGCTTTTGCAACCAGCCGTCCCTTGCTCGAAATGATCGAGCGCGAGGTTTCGCCCGAACTTGTCGAGCGGATCGCAGAGGAACACCTGAAGGGTCGCCGCCTTCTGGTAACTACGACCAATCTTGACACGCAGCGCGGCACGATCTGGGATCTGGGTTCTATCGCCGTCTCGCCGATGCCCAACCGCGAGCATCTTATCGAGAGTCTCCTTCTAGCCTCCTCGAGCGTCCCTGCGCTGATGCCGCCCGTAATGATCGATGTCGAGGCGGACGGGCAGCCCTTCCGCGAAATGCATGTTGACGGCGGCACCGCAGGAAGCTTCCTCGCGATACCGCCCAGCATCCTGTGGGGACAGGCCGAGCTCCGTGAGCGAGCGGATGTGACTAACGGCTCCTTCACCATTCTGTATAATGGCCGCCTTGCGCCGCAGGTCGAAGGCGTCGAGCCAACGGCTTTTTCGATCCTGCGCCGCTCGATCGAAACCATGATCGCCCATGCCGATAGGAACATCCTACGGTCCTATCGCGAATTCGCCGTCCATCATGGCGTAACGCTTGCGGTCTACCAGATCGGTGACGATTTCGATGATGACGCCTTCCCAGACGAGCAGTTCGATTCCGCATTCATGCAGGCCCTGTTCGCCCATGGCGAAGAGCAGGGACGTCAGTGATGATGTAGGGGCCTGCCGGCCTCCTACGGCGTTGGCCGTCGGGTTGCGAAGGCCAGCAAAAAGCATCTGTCAATGCCAGCGGACGCTGCATCTGAATGCTAATTTTTGTTCTCTCGGGCCTGCTGGTAGTTGCATTGAACTGCGCGAAACAGGTCACCTTCATGGGCGCGGCTATCGCTTTGCTCAACCGGTTGGTCGCGGATCGCGTCAAACCGACAACGCTCCAATTCATGGTCGCGGTCGTTCTAACTGGATTCTGGCTGATGCTTGGGTTGGTTTGCTCAGTCTGCCTTTGGGCGTCACGTCAGTCTGGAGAAGTAGGGCCGACGCACCCATGAAGCATCTAGCTAAACCGGACATCATCGCAACTCCGCTTGAAGGCGTTACCAGTTGCGGTTGGGTTCTGACAGACAGCGGTCTGGGTCTCAACCCGCGCAGACCGGATCGCAACTCTGTCGAAGAAGTCAGCCGATATCTCGCGAGGTTGCCTGGTTTTGACGTCGAACCGCTACAGCGTACTTGGCTGATGGTATGAGGCTTGGCACCGCACGCATCGGCCCGACGTGACCGCGGCGCAGCGCGACCATGGCTGGGAAGCGCTGACCGGCAAGCAAGCCGACTGGAACAGCGGGCTTGTGCCGCGCATGACAATGCTCGAGCACCTCTATGTGCTGTGCCTCGCGCAGCGCTGGGACATCCACCTCATGTGGTCGCATTATACTAGCGCGCATCATGGCTTCGCGATCTGCTACAAGCGCGAGATCGTGACCGCGCTCGCGACGCTGCCCGATTACGAGATGCACGGCGATGTTGTCTATGGCGATGCGGTGCCGGACTTGCGCTGGTTTTCCGGACCGCCCCAAGACATCATGCTGCCGGTCTTGCTGACCAAATCGTCGGACTGGGCCTATGAAGCCGAGCACCGCGTCGTGGTGACCGGGCCGCCGGGCAAGGAAGCGCTGTTCCATGCGATTGACCCCGACCTGATCGCCGGCGTGATCCTCGGCGCGCGCGTGCCAGAGGCTCTGGTCGGAAAGGCGCTGGCGCTTCGCAAGGCTCGCCCGGATTTCACGGTAGAGGAAGTCGGTTCAGCCCGTGACACCTACAAGCTGACTACTCACCGGATCGAAGACAACGTCCGACGGATGCGCGGATTTCTTTGAACAGGTCAACAACGACTCCGATGAACACGCCAGCAAGCATCCGCCCCGCAAGGCGCAAGATCACCCGCGCCGGAGGCAACAGCCCGATGATCGGCTTCAGCACAGTCGACTTGATCAGGATATCGTATTGCCTGCTCTCGCTATGATCGTTCGTAATTATGTTACGAACGGCTTCGATATCCAACACGAAGACCAATGCAAAACACATCCGCGTCTTGAGGATTATGGAGTGCCGTCTTAGGAGGATGCAAACGGTTGACTAGGCGCTGCGTGCACATGAAATATCTCGATCACGACGGCGCTGACTCTTTTTATCTGGCTAGCATTACCGGTTCTGAGCGTCCGGAGATCCCAGCCATGTCCCGGGCTGGGCGCCCTTTAATCCGGTAATGAGCCCCGCAATGACCAGCAAGCCCGAGGCCCCGGTAGCAACGGCGACGATACCGGCTTGTTGTCCGCCCGCGGCGTAGATTCCTGCCAGAGCCCACAGGAATACCAGCGCATATGGCGGGTTCCCGCGTCCGCGTGCGACCGCGAGGGCCCCGATAATGCCGCCGATGATCACGATTCCGGCGCTAATTGCAGCCGCAGCATCACCGCCCTCGATTCCGTGATACCTCAGCGATGCCGCGATGTTCACGATCGTTGCGGCCGTGAGCCAGGCTGCGAGAGCGCTGAGGGGTAGCACCACAAGCCAGCGCTTTATCCGCGTAAATGCGATTTCCCACCCGGCGAACACCCGGTACGTCCAAAGCAGACAGGCCAGCGTGAAAATAATGATCGCGGCCGAGATCGCCGAAAGACCAAAGGACTGCGTGTACAAGGCCCATACGGCGTTACCCATGAAGGCTCCTGCCGCCGGCCAACGCAGTCGTGCGAGCAACGGGTCATCGCGTTTTCGCGGCAGAACCTGGTAAATCGCAAACGCCAACGAGCCGGTGAAGAGCGGACCCCAGATCAAAAACGCCCACCCGGCGGGAGTGATCAGGGTCCGCACGTCATCCGACTGCGAGCCGATCCGCTCGCCGATACCAAGGCTCGGAAGGACCGGAACGAGGACCTGCAGGACAGCGGCCGCGATCACGAGCCAGCGGACTGCAAGGGAATGTCTGTCGGTTTCGTAAGGGGTGGTCGCCATCATATGCAAACCAACGCGAAAGCCATTGGTTTCTGCCTCGCCAGAAATGACTTTTTCAGCTCGGCCTACTCCTTCAATCCACATGATTGCGGCGGTCAACGCGTTCGCCGACATGTCCGGATGGGATTTAGTTTTCTCTTCGAGGCGGACGACCACTCAGATATTGCTTTGTTCTGGCGGCACACCAGCTGGCAGGCGCGCCGCGCATGTCGGGTCTTTGCGCAGTTCGATCTCGGCACCGAGACCGTAACAGCTCATCGAGATCGATCCCATCGAGTAGCCACGCACCAGCGCTTCGAGCGCCGCGCCTTCTGCCGATGCCAGGCCGGCAGCGTAAAGCAGCGGCAGGAAATGGTCCGGCGTCGGGACGGCTGCCGCGAAGTCCGGATGCTCGGCGAGTTTGAGAATGTCGGCGGGGTCGCGGAGAAGCTGTTCGGCCGCCGCGTCGTCGAACCGCTGGGCCCAGTCGAAGCCAAGGTTGGGCTGATCCCAGCGCAGCGCGCGCAGATTGTGCACCACATTGCCGCTGGCGAGGATCATCACGCCGCGATCCCGCAAGGCAGAGAGACGCCGCGCGAGATCGAGGTGGTAGTCGAGGGGCCGCGTCGCGTTAAGCGACAGCTGGACGACCGGAATGTCCGCGTCGGGATAGAGATGCGCAAGCACCGACCAGGTGCCATGGTCGAGGCCCCACTGGTCCTGATCGAGACCGACCCACTGGGGTTTGACCGCTTCAACGATTTCGCCGGCGAGATCGGGATCGCCCTTCGCGGGATAATCGAATGCGAAGAGCTCCTGCGGAAAGCCGTAGAAGTCGTGGATCGTCCTTGGCCTCGCCATCGCGGTCACTGCGGTCGCGCCGAAGTACCAGTGCGCCGACACCGCGAGGATTGCCTTGGGCCGGGGCAGCGTTCGCCCGAATGCCCGCCACGCATTGGTGTAGCCGTTGGCTTCGAGCGTGTTCATCGGGCTGCCGTGGCCAATGAAGAGAGCGGGCATGCGGGGCATTGGGAGTCTCCAGCAGGGTAATGAGACAGGGGATCAACGAAAGGGACGCAGGAATGTGCCGTCAGTTGCCGTTCGCCGTCTCGTTGAGCTTGAACTCGGCCTCCAGGGTCAGAGTGACCTCGTCACCCAGCATTGGCAGTCCGTAGATGATGCCGAAGTCGGACCGCTTGATCGTGGCCTCGCCGTCGAAGCCGAGGGTATATTTCTGATCGACCGGGTTAATGCCAGCCTGGTTGAAATCGGCTTCGATGGTCACCGGCCTGGTCACGCCGCGTAATGTGAGGTTGCCAGTGATCGCCGCGCTATCCCGGTCGATCAGCCTCATCGAAGTGGCGGCGAACTGCGCCTGCGGGAAGTTTGCCGTGTCGAGAAAATCGGCTGTCCTGAGGTGGCTGTCGAGCTGATCGTTGAGCGTCCCTACGCTGTCGGTATCGATGGTGGCCGAAAGCGTGCTCGCGGAAGGATTGCGGACGTCGAGATCGAGCGTGGCCGCGACATCGGTGAACTGCCCAACATAGGTCGAAAAGCCCATGTGATCGACCGACCAGGTGATCTTGCCGTGCGCAGGGTCGAGGACATAGCTACCCGAGCGGACCTCCACCGGATTTTGCGTCAGAGCGTCGCTCTGCGCGATGGCGCCTCCCGAAAGGACGGCAACGCCTAACGCAGCGATGATGGCATACTTGTGGTTCATGGTGGTTTCCTTGGACGATGGAGAGCCGAACCCCGCAGTCGGGGCAGGCCTAAACTGATTGATGGGGAACGGTGATCAGGCGGCGGTGCGCTCGATCCACGATGCGAAGGCATCGGCGAAGCTTTTGAAGAACTTCCGGGTGTCGTCGCTCTTGAACTCGCCCGCATCGTCGAACAGCTCCCAGCCGCCGCCAATGTAGGCTTCGGGTTGCTGCAGGACCGGCATGTCGAGAAACACCAGCGACTGGCGTAGGTGATGGTTCGCGCCGAACCCGCCGATTCCGCCCGGGGACACGGACATTACCGCCGTGGGCTTCTTCGCGAAGGCGCTCTGGCCGTAAGGCCTTGAGCCCACGTCGATCGCGTTCTTGAGCGCACCAGGCACCGAGCGGTTGTACTCGGGGGTCACGAACAGGACCGCATCGGCGGCAGAAATTTGCTCGCGGAAACGCGTCCACGGGGCTGGTGCGCCGGCGGCCTCGACATCCTCGTCATAGAGGGGAAGGTCGCCGATCTCGACGAACTCGAACGCGAGATTGTCGGGCGCCAACCGGGTGACCGCCTCGGCGGCTTTCCGGTTGACCGACGCCTTGCGCAGGCTGCCGACGACAACGGCGACTTTGTAGGACTTGGACATGAGGATCTCCTGAGAATAGTTCTGGATGAATGAAACGGTGGATCAGGCGGCGTCGACCAGGACGATTTCGCTGTCGTTGACCGCTGTGATCGTGAACCGGTCGAGGCCGGTGATCGCGACGCCGTCGCGTGCCTCGGCAGTCTGGTCTTCGATCCGGACACTGCCGGTTGCGGGAACCAAATAGAGGTGCCGGTAGGGCGTGGTTTCGTAGGTTACGCTCTCCCCGGCGCGGATCGTCGCGCCGAGAACCCGCGCCCCGGTGCGGATCGGGAGTGCATCATCGTCTCCGGGCAGCCCCGAAGCGAGCGTCACGAACCTGCCGGTACGGTCATCCTTGGGAAACGGGCGTGCACCCCAAGCGGGCTCGCCGCCGCGCTGGTCGGGAATGATCCAGATCTGGAAGATGCGGGTCGTCTTGTCCTCGAGGTTGTATTCTGAGTGCGTTACGCCCTTGCCGGCCGACATGACCTGGACATCGCCTGCCTCGGTTCGGCCCTCGTTGTTCATGCTGTCGCGGTGCGTGATGGCGCCCTCGCGGACATAAGTGATGATCTCCATATCGTTGTGGGGGTGCGGCGGAAAACCTGACCTCGCGGCGATGGTATCGTCGTTCCAGACACGCAGGCTGCCCCAGCTTGTCCGTGCAGGGTCGTGGTAACCGGCAAAGGAAAAGTGATGGTGCGCATCGAGCCAGCCGTGATTGGCGGACCCCAGCGTGTCGAATTTCCTGACCTCGATCATGTGATTTACTCCGTATCAGCGTCTTGAACCCGATATGGACCTTGAATTGCGATCGGAAAACCCGGATAAACTTGGCCTAAATGTTCCATGGAGTTGAACAGTGCAAATCGGCCAGCCTACCCTCGACCAGTTGCGTCTCTTCCTTGCGGTGCACGACGAAGGCAGCTTCAACGCCGCGGCGCGCAAGCTTGGCAGGGCGGTCTCGGTGGTCAGCTACGGGATCGTCACGCTCGAGGGGCAGCTTGGCGTCAGCCTGTTCGACCGCGAAGGATCGCGGCGCCCGCGGCTGACCGCTGCAGGCCGGTCGCTGCTGGCGTCGGCGCGGGCCGTGATCGACGATGCCGACGATCTTGTCGCCAGGGCGCGCAGCATCCATGCAGGCGTCGAAACCGAAGTGTCGCTGGCGCTCGATGTCATGGTGCCGTTCGGTGCGGTGTCGGCGATCCTTCAGGATTTTCAGCAGGCGTTCCCGCTGGTCGATTTGCGGCTGCACGTCGAGGCGCTGGGCGCCGTGGCCGCACTTCTCCTCCATTCGCGCGCCGACCTGGCGGTGGCCGGCCCCGTGCTGCTCGATCTGCCCGAACTCGAGCGCAAGGAAATCGGCAGCGTCGAACTGGTACCGGTCGCCGCGCCAGGACACCCACTCTCGCAGCTGGCCGAAATCCGTCCTGGCCAGGCCCGCAATTACCTGCAGCTCGTCCTGACCGACCGTTCCACCTATACCGAAGGGCAGGACTTTTCGGTAGTGAGCCCGCGCAGCTGGCGACTGGCGGACCTTGGGGCGAAGCGCGCGCTTCTTATCGGGGGCAGCGGTTGGGGCAATATGCCTCGCCATCTGGTCGCGGATGACATCGCCGAAGATCGTCTGAGGATCCTTGATCTCCCCGAAGGCACGAGCGTGGATTACCGGCTCTCGGCCTTGTGGCGCAAGGACCGGCTGCCGGGTCCTGCGACGGCATGGTTGCTGCAGGCGCTCGAGAGAGCGTTATAACCCGGTTTTCAAGTGTCGGGAGCGCGCGGCTTGTAACGGGGTAGCGACCATCCGAACGCGAGCGCCCCTGCGCGCAACCCAAACCCCGCGGCCAGCGCCAAGCCGACTGCGAGTTCTCGGGATAACCCCAAGGCGCTGAAGCTGATATAGCTTGCTGCCGAAACCACGGCTGCGGTCACATAAATCTCGTGGGAGAAGATGATCGAATCCTCCTTCCCAAGCACGTCGCGAATGATTCCACCGAAACAGGCGGTGATCACGCCCATGGTAATTGCAACGATCGGTGCTTCGCCGAGACTTGCGGCTTTCTCTGCGCCCGCCGTCGCGAAAAGCGCGAGGCCGAGCGCATCAAGCCAGAGGATCAGCCGGTAGCGCGAAGTCACGAGATGTGCAGTGAAGAAGACACCGATCGAAACAGCGACGCAGACTGCGAGATATTGCGGGCGATCCAACCACAGGACCGGGTGCGCATCGAGAATGAGATCGCGAATGGTTCCGCCACCGATGCCGGTAACAGTGCCAAGAAGAATGAAGCCAATCACATCCATCTGGTTGCGCGAGGCAACCAAGGCGCCTGTGATCGTGAACACCACGATGCCGATCCAGTCGAGCAGAATTATGCTGTTTTCAAACATGATGGTCCCGACGACGCGTGAATGTCTCAGCCCGATGTAGCGCTATTCTTCGATCGTCTCAGGCAAAAATGCAGCATTGTTCATAGATGACGAAATTACCCCCCGCGCCTCTGGTCGTTTGCCGCTTGCTCACAAGTAAGCGCAGCTTGACGAAAGGCATATTGGTGGTGAAACTTCGCCTTTGGCGTCCAAGGCGTGAATGGGTTTCGAGTCCTGAAAAAGGCATCAAACCAATGCATTAAACGGTATTTGCGGGCCTTTTGCGGGCTTTTCGGGTAAGCCGAATTATCTAAACCTTTGAGAATACAATGGAAAATGGCCCGAATGCGATGCCTCTTCTGGCACCAATTCCTCGCATGGCGATAAGCGCATATCCCGGCCCGAGCGCTTGCGTGCGTTCGCTCAGCCGATCCTTCCCTTGCGCGCGGCGGAGAGCATGGCTTCCCGGCGCGACACGCCGCATTTCGTTTGCATGTTCTTGAGGTGCCAGCGCACCGTTTCGTAGCTCAGGCCGCACTGGCGTGCGGCGAGGCGCAGGTCGTCTTCGGCCAACAGAATGGCGAGAATATCGCCTTCCCTGGCCGAGAAATCATGCGCTGTCGCAAAAAGGCGCGCACTTGTTTCCGCCTGCTTTTGCTGCGCGACGATAGCAAGGAAGCAATGATCGTCGTGGGCCAGCCAGGCGAGAGCTTGCGGAACCCGGCCGAATTCCATTTTTACGCCGGCGAGGTGCAGCGAGACCGGTCGCTCGTACAGCGCGGTGTCAATCGCCTGCTCAATGGCGCGATCGACACTCTGGTTGCCGCTGGCGAGCAGGTCACCCGTTAGGGATAGGGGGCCTTGCTCCGCGAAGGGATCGTCCGTGCTGCTGTCGGCAAAAATGGCGCGCCGCGCCCGGTCGACAACCACATAGCAATAGCCATCACCGCTCATATGGCCCGCCACGGAGCGTGCGACGCGGATCGAATCCTTCATCGCGCGTTCGAGTGTGGGCAGGATCACGGCCAGCCGGTCCGCTTCCCTTTCGTTGAAGAACTCCTCTTTGAAACCCCGCTGTATACTAAGCGAACGACGCCCGAGCTCGGCATCATTGGCGATGATCCCGTGGACCGAGTCCTTCACGTCTCCGCCGAGGTTGATTGCCTCGAAATATTCGGTTTGGGCAATGCTCTCATTGCGCACGTATGCCTGGCCGAGCTGCGCACCGTGGAGCGGGGTCAGGCGTGAATAGCGCGCCCGGGGATCGAAGCGGTTGTAATGCGAATTATACAGCGCGAGCGCTTCGGGGTCGTGGTTCCAGTCGAGCGAATGGCGAAGGGGGCCGACGATGCCGTTGCCGAGCATCATGCCCTTTGAGCCGCCGACCCATTCCCCGATATCGCGTAGCAGGGCGTCCCACGCATAGGCTCCCGTCGCTGCGTCGTGGCAGCGTCGCTCCAGCAGTTCGATCGAAAGCCCCATCGGGCTTCTCAACCAGAACGCCGGTGGTTTGGCAACCATAGCGAATCAGACGCTTACAGCACGAAATCGCTTGCGGTGAGGTCGGTCACCCCGTCGAGTGCGAGGAAGAGGTCGCCCACGCCGTCGCCATCGGTGTCGCCGACCAGCATCACGCCATTGCCGCTGGCGTAGAAGCGAAGCTCGCCCGCCGTGCCGCTGAAGTCTGCATCGCCGAGGAAGGCGAAGGCATCGTCGCTGCCGCCCGAAATCGCGTCGATCGCGGAAAGGTCGATCAGGTCGCTCTCGGTGCTGGAGAAGTCGAGGATCGTGTCGGCGGTGGTGGTGAACTTGCCTGAATGGCCGTCGTCGAAGCGGAAGGTGTCCGCCCCGGTGCCGCCGCTCATTGTGTCCACGCCCCAGCTGCCGATCAGGATGTCGTCGCCGCTGCCCCCGGCGAGGATGTCGTTGCCCTCGCCGCCGTGGACCGTGTCGTTGTCCGCGCCGCCGTCGAGCGTGTCGGTCCCCTTGTTGCCCATGATGAAGTCATCGCCGTCGCCGCCATTGACGGTGTCGTCGCCCGCCTGGCCATAGGCCTGGTCGTTGGCGGCGCCTGCATCGAGCGTGTCGTTGCCGGCCTCGCCATAGAGGCGGTCGGTGCCCGCCTCGCCGTTGAGGCTGTCGGCATCGTCGCCGCCCAGCAGTACGTCGCCGCCATTGCCGCCCCAGAGGGTATCGTCGCCGGCATCGCCGCGCAGGACGTCCCAGCTGGCCTGGCCGTAGATGGTGTCGGACCCTTCACCGCCGATCACGAGGTCGTTGCCGATCCCGCCCGCCATGGTGTCGTCGCCATCCTCGCCGTACATCTGGTTGGCAAGGTCGCTGCCGGTGAGCGTATCGCCGAAGGCCGAGCCGACGAGGTACTCCATCGAGACGAGCGTATCGATCCCGGCGCCGCCGGTGTCCTGAGCGCCGACAAGGGCGAGGCTGACGGTGACGCCTGCGGCCGCGCTGGAATAGCGCGCCGTGTCGTAACCGTTGCCCCCATCGAGCGTGTCGTCGCCTTCACCGCCCTCGAGATCGTCCCAGCCGGTGCCGCCAGAAAGCGCGTCATTGTCTGCGCCACCGTGGAGAAGGTCGTTGCCGCCTCCTGCGTAGAGGGCGTCGTCGCCTCGATCGCCCCAGAGCCGGTTGGTCCCGGCGCCTGCGACAAGCGTATCGGCAAGATGGGTGCCGATCAGACCTTCGATGCTGCTGACCTGCAGCTGCCCTGCGTCACCGATAGTGGCCGAGCCGTCGGATATATCGACCGTCGCTCCCGAGCCGCCGAAGGTGCCGGAGGACAACCTCAAAGTATCGAGGCCGGCCCCGCCGTCGACTGTCGCGCTAACGCCATAGAAGTAGATCAGATCGTCGCCCGCCCCGCCATCTACGATGTCGATGCCGCGCGTGACGATTTCGTCGTTTCCATCACCTCCGAAGAGCTGGTTGTTGCCCGACGAGCCGTTCAGGTAATCGTCACCTGCGCCGCCATCGAAATAGTCATCGCCCTGGCCGCCATAAACGCTATCGTCGTGATCGCCGAGCAGGATGCGGTTGTCGTGAGATGTGACAAAAATGGTCAGCGCTTCAATTGATATCAGCGTTGCAACATCGGTATCGTTCAGCTGAAACACGCCGCCGTCCGCCGAGGTGTAATCAATATCCAGGCCCTGCGTGAGATTGAACCTCAAGATGGCGGTATCGGTGCCGTCTCCGCCATTGGCCGTGTCCGAGCCGCCTGTGACATCGAAAGTATCATTCCCTGTTCCGCCGCTGAGCGTGTCATTGCCATATCCTCCGACGAGCACATCGTCTCCTGCCCCTCCGGCGAGGGTGTCGTCACCGTAGTACCCGTCCAGATTATCGTCGAAGGCGCCGCCGGTGACGGTGTCCCCATTGTTGGTCAGAACCAGTCCGATACTTTCGAAATTGCGGATCAGGATGCCGCCGACCGTCTGTTCCTGCGAGAGATCGGAGAAATCGGCCGATACGGCCGCTCCGTAACGGTCAAGCTCGATGTCGAGCGTGTCGAAGCCCTCTCCACCATCGAGCAGGGTCGCGTTGGCGCCGTCATAAATATAATCATAAGTAACGACGGTATCATCGCCAGCGCCGCCCAGGACGATATGCGCGCCACGATTAAGATTGATCGTGTCGTTGCCACTACCGCCATCGACAAAATCGGCGCCGGAACCTGTCGATAGGATATCGTCGCCCTCCTCGCCGAAGAGCAGGTTTTCGCCGTAACTGGACCGAATAATATCGTTCCCGATTCCACCAAGCAGCTCGTTATTTCCGCCCTGGGCGAAGATCACGTCATCACCGCCGCCGCCATGGACGATATCATCACCAGCTCCGGTATAGATATTGTCGGTATCTCCTGAACCCGAAACGCGATCGTTTCCTGATCCCAGGCGGATATCGAAAAACTCGATGTCGCGTATTGTAATGCGCGCAGCGGACCATTCGCTGTCAGTCGAAATCTCGAAAACAAGCGCAATGGTTTCCGCGCTCAAATCGAGATTGACACGGTCGAAGCCTTCTCCGCCGTCGAGGAGAGTGTCGCCAGAGGCACCGATCAGATGGTCGTCGCCGCTTCCACCAGACAGAGAGTCGGCGCCCAGTCCGCCCTCGAGCCGGTCGTTGCCGGTGTGGCCACGCAAATCGTCCGTATCTGTCCCGCCGACAATGTAGTCGTCACCCGCCGAACCGGTAATGTTATTCGAGCCGTTGCCGCCGTAGAACGTAAGCGTTTCGAAGCCGCTGATCTCCATCCCGGAAACGAGGGCGGTAGTCGCGATATCCGAAAAATCGAGGGCTGTGGTCTCGCTGGAAGCGCGGATGTCGAGCCAGAGCGTGTCGAACCCCGCTCCGCCCGAAAGTATACTGTCGGCCAAATCGGCATAGATCCGGTCATCGCCGTCTCCGCCGAACACTTGGTCGCTATCCGCGCCACCTTCGAGCCGGTCATTACCCCCTGACCCGTGCAGGACGTCCTCGCCCCCATGACCGAAAAGGAAGTCATCGCCTTCCCGGCCATCGAGCGCATCCGATGCGTCTCCACCGCGCGCCACATCGTTCAGGCCGCCCCCGGTGAAGGTTAGAGGTCCAGTCACCCCTGAAATCGATATCTGCTCGAAGGCGGTAAAGGTCAGGCTGCCCAGCGTATGCGATGCGGCGGGGTCGGTGATGTCGACCGTCAGGGCACCAACCGCGTCACTGGCATCAAGAGTAAGCTGGTCGATCCCTTCCCCGCCGTCTGCGAACCAATCGTTGGCATCGGCGTTGACATTATCATCGCCATCGCCACTATACATGATGTCGCTGCCAACACCGCCGTAGAGGTAGTCGTCGCCGGCACCACCGGACAGTTCGTCATTGCCTTCTTCGCCGATAAGCGAATCGCGACCTGCATTGCCGACGAGCGTATCGTCGCCGAGATCGCCGCGCAGCGAATCGTCCAGGGCGCCGCCAACAACAAAGTCGTTTCCTTGACCGCCGCGGAAGGACAGGCGCTCGATGCTGACGAGCCGCGTCCCGTTGGACGCTGTCGAGCGTGTCGGATCGGAAATGTCGAACTGGTAATCCCAGATCGCCGTTGACAATTCGAGTGTGAGGTAATCGCTTCCGTCGCCCCCATCGAGCCACACCGGGCGCGCCGTATCGTAGCCGCCATCGACATAAGGCTGGCGCGAAATCAGCACGTCATCGCCGGATTCGCCATAGAGGGAGTCCGCACCGGCCCCGGCATCGAGAAGGTCGTCGCCGTCGCCGCCATAGAGGTTGTCCGCTCCCGCATCGCCATAGATGCGATCGTTGCCGGCGTCGCCATACAGGGTGTCCGTTCCCGCCCCGCCCCTGACAAAATCGGCATCGTCGCCACCGCGTAGCACGTCGTCTCCATCGTCACCGAAAAGAGAGTCATCTCCGAGGCCGCCAAATAGCCGATCATTGCCCTCGGCGCCGTCGATCCTGTCGTTGAATGCGCCGCCGGTGATCGTGTCCTGACCCAGCGCCCCGAGATAATCGAGAATCTCGACGCCGACGATAGTGGACCCGTTGGTAACGTAAGCAACGTCGGGATTGGCGATGGAGAGTGTCACATCCGTGTCGGCGCCAGCCAGTCGAATCGTTGCGCGGTCGGTACCTGCGCCGCCGTCGATCATGGAATCAAACACGGACTCTGTTAGATAAACGTATTCGCCATCGACATAGCTATAGTTTATATTATCGATGTTCAGGTAGTCGTCGCCATCGCCTCCATAGAGTGCGTCGACGCCCAAACCGCCTTCGATCCGATCGTTACCAGCGCCCCCGTGCAGTTCGTCGGCACCATCATCGCCTTCGATGCGGTCATTGCCAGCACCACCGTTCAGCACGTCGTTCCCGGCTGCGCCCGTGAGCCAGTCGTTGTCGCCACCGCCGGACAGCGTATCGTTTCCTGCATTGCCCCGCAGATAGTCCACCAGGTCGCCGCCCGTGGCGATCGACCCTGCGGCGGCAGCTTGGAAACTCAGCCTTTCGAAGCCCCGGACGGTAAGACCGCCCACCAAGACCTCACCGCCATCACTTGGCAAATAGAATTCCGTCACGCCGCTTAGGTATAGATAATCCTCACCCTCGCCGCCATCGGCAAGAACGTCGTCGGCCTCGGCAGTAATGTAATCGTTGCCGCCCCCACCCGACAACAAATCCGCGCCTGCACCGCCCCTGATGCTATCGTTTTCGGAGCCACCGATAATCGTATCGTCGAATGGGGTGCCCGTAATGCTCAGCTGCTCGATGCTGACGACCCGCGTGTCTGCGATCATGAAATCGTTCGAAGAGGAGAGGTCAATGACCACTCCTGCAGTCATGTACGCCAATGCGATGTTGAGAGTGTCGGTCCCTTCGCCACCATCCAGAAGGATGTCACCATCCCAATTGTAGGCATCGATATAGTCGTTACCGTCTCCGCCATAAATCGTATCGGCGGCGCTGCTTCCGCTCAACCGGTCGTCCCCGCCGAAACCGTAGATGATGTCTCTGGCGTAGGTCCCATTGTAGCGATCGTCGCCTTCCGTGCCGAACCAGGTCGTTTGCGCCACGTCGGCCAAGAGGAAAGTCCCATCGGCGAATTGCACGTATTCGATATTCCTGACGGAATTGGTTCCGTCGGGTGAGCCTTCGCGCAGGTCCACCACCACTGTGGTGTAATAGCTCGTGGTAAAATCGTAGTCGTCGCGGTTGCCGGTGAGGACAAGGGTGTCCGAACCTTCGCCGCCATCGGCGATGTCTGCGCCGCCGCCCACGGCAAGCACATCGTCGCCGGCCGAACCGATGAGTTCGTCGTCACCTTCGCCGCCGGTGAGCACGTCGTTACCGTCGTTGCCGTACAAGATGTCTTCGTAAACGCCGCCGGTCAGAACATCGTCGCCGCTTCCGGCGTAGAAGTTGACCTTTTCGATCGAGCGTATGGTCGTGGTGTCGACAAGCTGGTCGCCCACGGCAAGGGTCGAGAAGGTTAGCGCCGCGATCGAGCTGGTCATGTCGATGAGCGCGGTGTCTTCGCCCGCGCCTCCATCGATAAGGGTATCGGCGACGTCCCCGCTGAAATTGCTGTAGATCAGGTCATTGCCATCGCCGCCACTCATGGAATCGGCGCCGGCCTGACCGTAGATGACATCGTCTCCCGCGCCGCCGTCGATCGTGTCGTCGCCCGCTTCGCCATCGAGGGTGTCGTGACCCTCGCCGCCATCGACAACGTCGCTGCCGATGCCAGCGTTGATAACGTCGGCGCCGCCACCGCCCTCCAGGGTGTCGTCATCAGCGCCGCCGTTAATGCTGTCGTCTCCACCGCCGCCACGCAGGGTGTCGATACCGTTGCCGCCGTCGAGTGCGTCATCGCCTTCGCCGCCCAGCAGGGTATCGATGCCGTCGCCGCCGTCGAGTTCGTCATCGCCGCCGCCGCCGTCCAGCGTGTCGTCGCCTGCATTCCCGTCCAGGACGTCGCGGTAGTCTCCGCCGGTGACGATATCGTCACCCGATCCGCCATAGAAATAGAGACGTTCGAAATTTGCGATGGAAGTCCCGTCCAGCACTTGCGTGCCTGCCGCGTTCACATCGATCACAGTCGCGCCAGCCATGGCCTTGCGGTCAAGCGAGAGAGTATCGATCCCGCCTCCGCCATCGAGCACGGCGTCATGCACCTCGCCCGGCGTGAAGACGGTCCAGACCGTGTCATCGCCAGCGCCGCCGTAGACTTCGTCTGCCCCGGCGCCGCCGAGAAGTTCGTCGTTGCCATCGCCGCCGTAAATTCGGTCGTCGCCTTCCTCGCCGAACACGGTGTCATTTCCGGTAAAGCCAGCCAGGACGTCATTGCCTGTCCGTCCACTCAGCACATCGTCCGAAGCGCCGGCGACCATGTAATCGCCCGCCGCTCCTCCCAGCAGAGTGTAGCGCTCGAACCCGCGAATGGTGGTCCCGTAGTAATCGAATTTGGTGCCGTTCGAAAAGTCGAGCGTGATCGCCTCGGAATAGTCCGGCGCCTCGAATTTGAGCATGTCGTTGCCGCTGCCGCCATCGGCGAGCGCGTCGGCGGTGCCCCCGGTCTCGAGCCGGACCCAGACGATGTCATCGCCCTCCCCGCCCCGAAGGGTGTCGAGGCCGGTGAAGGCGTGAAGCTCGTCGTTGCCCGCGCCGCCCTCGAGTACGTCGTTACCGTCGCCACCCGAAACGAAATCGTTGCCGAGACCGCCGTAAACGATGTCGTCGCCCGCTTCGCCGTAAACCTCGTCGTCCCCGGCGCCCCCGTCCACCACGTCATCGCCGTCACGGCCGGTTATGATGTCGTTGAGCGCCCCGCCTGTCAGGGTGTCGCCGGCAAGGCCGCCATAGATTTCGACACGCTCTACATTGACGACTACCGTCCCACCGATGGTCTGAGCCTGTGATGGATCGGATAAGTCGAAGATCAGCGCCGTGGTGGCGTCCTCTTTCGAAATGACGGCGAGGTCCGTCCCCGCTCCGCCGTCGACGAGAAGGTCGCTTTCGCCCTCCGTATCAATGCTGCGGATCGTATCGTCGCCATCGCCCCCTCGCAGAGTGTCGCGCCCTGTACGGCCATCGAGCTCGTCATCGCCTGCGCCGCCGTCAAGGACATCGTCGCCGTTCCAGCCGATGATACGATCGTCGAGCGCGCCGCCGGTGATCGTGTCAACGCCGTATCCGCCCTCGTAATCGATTTGTTCAAAGCCGCTTATGCGAATGCCGGCGACAATTTGTTCGACCGAAGGATCGACAAGCGAGAAGGTGATCGAACCAGCGTAGTCGCCCACATCGAGCGACAGGAAATCGGTACCGGCGCCACCATCGAGAAGTATGTCGTTGACGTCCGGCACATAATATCCGGTGAAGAAGGACGAGTAGATCGAATCGTCGCCATCGCCGCCGCGAAGGATGTCGGCGCCGCCGCCACCGTAAATTTCATCATCGCCCGCGCCGCCGTCGATTGTGTCGTCGCCATCCTCACCGCGAAGGTAATCGCTGCCAGCGAGGCCCGATATGGTGTCGTCGCCTGCGCGGCCTTCAATCCAGTCCCAGTACAGCGTTCCGACAAGCGTATCGTTGTTCGGCGTTCCAGTAATATCGCCCATCGTTCGACCCCCGTAAAATAACAAAGCTCGGGACCGGTGGCGCGAAAGGTTGCGCCCTTGGTCCGCGAGTAACGGAGAGCCGCGGCGCGCCACAACAGGCGCGCCGATCAGCGTGGATTATTCCGTGAGCCCTCCGATGGGAGGGGCGGTATCACAAGATCGTTGGCGCGAACCCACCCAATTGGGTGGACTCGACAACTTTTAATCAGAGATTTCGGATGGCGCGATCCATGCCGGTCACTATCACGGCTGTGTGGTCGCTTTCCGGCAGGATGAGGAAATCAAGGCGCTCTTCCATCGCGGGGGCTAGCCGGGCTGCGAGCGCTTCGGCAAGACTAACCATGCTACCAGGCCGGAATGGTGCGGGGTCGTTCTCCAGGCTGCCAACGGCGAGGTAAAGCCTTGCCTTCGGATGGGCCTGCAGGGTCGCGGCCAATTCGTCCTCCAGGCCAGCGTCAAGCCACAGGGGGGCCGAAAGCAGGCCGACAAACTCGAGCCCCTCCAACTGCCCGGCAAAGCGCATCGCAAAGGAGGCGGAGAGGGAATAACCGAGCACGCCCACAAGGGTACTTTCCTCGCGTAGGAGCCCGCCAAGGAATTCGGTCAGCTGCGCGGCACTGCCCGTTGCAGGCAAGCCGGCAAACCCGAGGTCGTATTCCCCGAAGGTCAGATATTCACCGCGCATCGCATGAAGCGCTCCGAAGTTCTCCGCGTCAAAGCCGACCAGCAGCAGCTCGACATCATCGAGCAAGCCGCTCACCGTCCGAGCGCGCAGAGCGGCGATGGCAGAGTCGCCGACGAGATTGTCGTCGAGCACAAGGATCGTCCGCTTCGGGTCGGGCACAGGTGAGTAGCGGCGCAGGGTGAAAGGTCCGCGAGCCTCGAGCCCACTCGGATTAAGGCGGATGGTTTCCGGTGCGGCGGCCATTTTGTCTCCCCTTCGAAACATGGGCTATGGCAGAGGTGCTAGGGGTATTGGAACCCCTTGGGCTGTCTCTTCCGGCATGCGAATTCGACGCTTGCCCCTGATCCTGCTGCCGGTAAGGTCGGACACGGAGATACCCAAAGGGTTGAGGAGCACCGCATGAGCACGATCTCGCACGACCAGGACTGGGTCCGCCGCCCTGCCGCTGCTGGCGAGGGCACGCTCTGCGATAGCGGGCAATACGAAGCGCTATACGCGCGCAGCCTCGCGGAACCCGATAGTTTCTGGGCCGAGCAGGCCGACCGGCTCGACTGGGTGCGCACGCCTCAACGGATCGCCGGCTGGAGCCACGACCCGGTCGACATCAAGTGGTTCGAGGACGGCGTTCTCAACATCTGCCACAACGCCGTCGACCGCCATGTCGAGGGCGGCAACGGTGCGCGCATAGCCATTATTTTCGAGCCCGACGATCCCGACGGCGAAACCCGCCATATCTCCTACGCCGATCTGCAGCGCGAAGTGGTGCGCATGGCAAACACGCTCAAGACGATGGGCGTGGCCAAGGGCGACCGGGTCACGATCTATATGCCGATGGTGCCCGAAGGCGCCTTCGCCATGCTCGCCTGCGCGCGCATCGGCGCGGTGCATTCGGTGATCTTCGGCGGCTTTTCGCCCGAAGCGATCGCGGGCCGGGTCGAGGATTGCCAAAGCGACTGGATCGTGACCGCCGACGAGGGCGTGCGCGGCGGCAAGCCGATACCGCTGAAAGCCAATGTCGATGCCGCGCTGGAAAAGGTGCCGGTCAAGGGCGTGCTGGTTATCCGCCACACGGGCGGCGACGTGGCGATGAAGGACGGGCGCGACCACTGGTATCACGAGCTTTCGCGCGATGTCGCCGCTGATTGCCCCTGCGAGCCGATGAAGGCGGAAGACCCCCTGTTCATCCTTTACACTTCGGGGTCGACCGGAAAACCCAAGGGCGTATTGCACACCACCGGCGGCTATGCGGTCTGGACCGAGACGACCTTCCGCTATGTCTTCGATTACCGGCCGGGCGAGGTCTACTGGTGCACCGCCGACATCGGCTGGGTCACTGGGCACAGCTACATCGTCTACGGCCCGCTTCAGAACGGCGCGACGGCGGTGATGTTCGAAGGCGTGCCCAACTATCCTGATCACGACCGGTTCTGGGCAGTCTGCGCGAAGCACAAGGTCAAAATCTTCTACACCGCACCGACCGCGATCCGCGCGCTGATGCGCGAGGGCGAAGGACATGTGGCGAAGCACGATCTTTCCGCCCTGCGCCTGCTCGGCTCGGTGGGCGAGCCGATCAATCCCGAGGCCTGGCGCTGGTATCACGAGCATGTCGGCGGCGGCACCACGCCCATCGTCGACACCTGGTGGCAGACCGAGACGGGCGGGGTCATGATCACCACGCTGCCCGGCGCACACGACATGAAACCGGGCAGCGCGGGCAAGCCTTTCTTCGGCATCTGCCCGCAGCTGGTCGATGCCGACGGCGGCGTGCTGGAAGGCGCGGCGGAAGGCAATCTGTGCATCACCCGCAGCTGGCCCGGGCAGGCGCGCACCGTCTATGGCGACCACGAGCGCTTCGTGCAGACCTATTTCAGCACCTATCCGGGCAAGTATTTCACCGGCGACGGGTGCCGGCGCGACGCCGATGGCTATTACTGGATCACCGGCCGCGTGGACGATGTGATCAACGTCTCGGGCCACCGCATGGGCACCGCCGAAGTCGAGAGCGCGCTGGTGCTGCATCCCAAGGTATCGGAGGCGGCGGTCGTCGGCTTCCCGCACGATATCAAGGGGCAGGGCATCTATTGTTACGTCACGCTGATCGCGGGTGAGGAGCCGTCCGAAGCGCTGGAGGCGGAACTTCGCCAGCAGGTGCGGCGCGAGATCGGACCGATCGCGACCCCCGACCATCTGCACTTCACGCCCGCGCTTCCCAAGACGCGCAGCGGCAAGATCATGCGCCGCATCCTGCGTAAAATCGCGGAGAACGAGTTCGGCGCGCTGGGCGATACCTCGACGCTGGCCGATCCCGGCGTGGTGGAGTCTCTGATCGAGGGGCGGCGGAACCGCTGACCGCGCGGCGCTAGAGCGGGAGAGCCTCGGCGAGGCTGCCCGCAATCGCGGCTGGCGCATGAGGCGGGCGGCGGATGAGCCAGTCGGCCTCGGCCAGCACGGCTTGCGCGCCGCTCACCTGATTGCTCACCGGCACGAGGCCTTGCGGCGTGGCCGTCGCGCGGAAGAAGGTCACGCGCGAACCGGAGGCTTCCAGATTGGCGCCGAGGGGGAGCGGCATGGTGGCGACCTCGCCCATCGGATCGCCCCCCTGCATCGCCGCCAGCAACGGTTGCAGGAACAGGCGGGCGGTGACGAGCGCCGAGCCGGGATTGCCTGGCAGGCCGAGCACCGGCTTCGTGTCGACCTTGCCGAGCCACACGGGTTTGCCGGGCTTGATGGCGATGCGCGAGAACAGCAGCTCCATGCCGGTCTCGGCGAACATGGGCCGCGCGTGATCGTGATCGCCCACCGAAGCGCCGCCGGTGACGACCACGCAATCGGCGGCCTCGAGAGCCTTGTGGGCGAGGGCGGATAGCGCGTCGCGGTCGTCGCGCCCGCGCTCGTGGAGGACAAGTTCTGCGCCCATGCGGCTGGCGAGCGCGGCGACGGCGTGACTGGCGGTGTCGGGCTGGGCGAGAGGCTGGCGGTGCGCTTCGCCGGGCGGGACAATTTCGTCGCCGGTGGCGATCAGGGTGAGGCGGGGGCGGCGCGCGACGTCCAGTTGCCCACGGTCGGCGGCGGCGGCCGCGACCATCGCTTGTGGCGTGAGCCGTGCGCCTGCCGCGAGCAGCCGCTCGCCTTCGCGAAAATCGCTCCCCGCGCGGCGGATGTGGCGCGCCGGGCCCCAGCCCTCGGAGAAGAGCACGGTGTTGCCTGAGGCTTCCGCGTATTCCTGCATGATGACGATATCGGCGCCCTCGGGAACGGGCGCGCCGGTAAAGATGCGCACTACCTCTCCTTCGTTCGCGCGGCCCGCGAAGGGCGCCCCGGGACGGGATTCGCCCTTCAGTTTCAGAGGCTTATCTTGAGAGGCCGAATTCGCTTGGACGGCGTATCCGTCCATGACGGAGGCATCGCATCGGGGCGCGTCGTACCGCGCGTGCAGGTCTTGCGCTAGGAAACGATTGGCGGCCTGATCGAGGGACACGATCTCGCTATCCAGCGCCGCCACCGAATGGGCAAGTATCGCAAGCGCTTCGTCGAAACCGATCACGGGTTAGGCCTAGCCACCGATCGCGGCGAGATGCGGGGTCGCGCCGCTGTCGCCCTCATGTAGCCGGTGGCCGCGGGTTTTGGATGGCATGGCCGAGAGGATGCGGTTTACCAGTTCGTCCTGTTGGTCGTCGTGCTGGAGAAGGTCGCGCAGGTCCAGCCCTTGCTCGCCAAACAGGCAGAGGTGCAGTCTGCCTCGGCTCGACAACCTCAGACGGTTGCAGCTGTCGCAAAAACCCGTCGAATAGGGGGTGATCAGGCCGATCCGCCCGCGGTAATCGGGATGGGCGTATTCCACCGCCGGTCCTGCCCCGTCGGCGCGGTCTAGCGGGGTCCAGCCGCCGTCACGAAGGCGTTCGCGGATTGCTTCGCCCGGAGTCGCCTGACGTTGGTGGAAACGGGCGTTGTCGTTCGTCCGCATCAATTCGATGAAGCGCCAGGAGACATCGCGCGAAGCTACGAAATCGAGCACCTGCTGCCACCCGTCGCCCTCCAATTCGCGCAGCAGGACGCTGTTGACCTTGACCGCTTCGAAACCGGCAGCGAGCGCCGCGTCGATCCCGCCAAGGACGTCGCCGAGCCGGTCGTGACCCGTCACGCGGGCAAAGCTCTCCTCATCGAGCGTGTCGACGCTGACATTCACCGCGTCCACGCCTGCCGCGCGCCACGCAGTTGCCTCGCGCGCCAACCGGTAACCGTTGGTGGTCATCGCGACGCGCCTAATGCCCTCCACTGAGGCAAGGTAGCGGGCAATCTCCGTGAAGTCGCGGCGCACCGTGGGCTCGCCCCCGGTCAGGCGCAGCTTCCACAGGCCGAGCCGCGCGAAGGCGGAGACGGCGCGGCGCAATTCCTCGCGCGAGAGCTCGGGGGGCAGTCCGTCTTGTTTCACGAAGCCGTTCGGCAGGCAGTAGCTGCAGCGGAAGTTGCAACGGTCGGTCAGCGAAAGGCGGAGGTAGGAAAAACGCCGCCCGAACCCGTCTTCGAGCCGCCGGGACCCAAGGTCGCGGCTCGAAACTTGATCGGGCAAGGGTGGGTCCGAAAGCGCCATTTATCCAGCGCCTACACCCTGCTGCGGAGCATGGCCACAGCCTATGACGCGCCGCTTCGACCCATTGACAGGCGACCGAGGTATATTAGATAATACTGATATGAGCCAGCCAGCAACATCTTCCATTCCCGACGACGCGCTTTCCGCTGCGACCGAACAGGTGCGCCGCGCCGCGCAGGATAAGGCGAAACGCCCCTCCATCGCAGGCTTCTTCGACGAGGCGACCAATACGGTTACCTACGTCGCCCACGATCCGGCGAGCGGCGAAGCGGCGATCATCGATTCGGTGCTCGATTACGATGCGGCTGCCGGGCGCACCTCGCACGGATCGGCCGAGTTGATCGTCGAATATGTGAAGGCCAACGATCTCACCGTCACCTGGCTGATCGAGACCCACGCCCATGCCGACCATATCTCGGGCGCGCCCTACCTCCAGGAAAAGCTGGGCGGGAAACTGTCCATCGGACGCGAGATCATCCAGGTGCAGGACGTCTTCGGCAAGCTGTTCAACGCGGGCACCGATTTCGAGCGCGACGGGTCGCAGTTCGATCACCTGTTCACGGATGGAGAGACCTTCAAGCTGGGCGAGATCGAGGGCATTCCGCTTCACGTCCCCGGCCACACGCCTGCCGATTACGCCTTCATTATCGGCGATGCGGCCTTTGTCGGCGACACGATCTTCATGCCCGATTTCGGCACCGCGCGCGCGGACTTTCCCGGCGGTGACGCGCGCCAGCTCTACCGGTCGATCCAGCGCCTGCTGTCGCTCCCCGGCGAAACGCGGCTGTTCCTGTGCCACGATTACAAGGCACCCGGCCGCGACGAATACGCGTGGGAGACCACCGTTCGTCAGCAGCGCGAGGAGAACGTCCACGTCAAACAAGGCACGAGTGAGGACGAGTTCGTTGCCATGCGGACCCAGCGTGACAGCACGCTCTCGATGCCCGAACTCATCATGCCGAGCGTGCAGGTTAATATCCGCGGCGGGCATCTGCCCGAACCCGAGGAGAATGGCGTGAGCTACATCAAGATCCCGGTGAACACGCTGTGATGCTGCCCGGATTTCCCGACGCCGCCCCGCTCGACGGCCTCTTCGGCGGTCTTCTGATTGGCCTCGCCGCAGCGCTCATGCTGCTGGGCGCAGGCCGTATCGCGGGCGTTTCCGGCATCGTCGGCCGCGCCTTTGGCATCAACGACAGCGGAATGTCGCCCTCCAGCGCGTGGATGTTCGTCATCGGATTGCCGCTGGGCGCAGGCCTCGTCGCGCTTCTCAAGGGTGGCCTCGAGCCTCAGTTCATGCCGCTTCCCGTGCTGGCCGTGGCCGGTGTCATCGTGGGCTTCGGCGCACGACTCGGCAGCGGCTGCACCAGCGGCCATGGCGTGTGCGGGGTCAGCCGGTTTTCGCAGCGCTCCATCGTCGCGACGATCACCTTCATGGCCGCCGGTATCGCGACGGTCGCGGTCATGGGAGCCTTCGCATGATCCGCACCTATCTTCCCCCGCTCGTGTCCGGCACGCTGTTCGGAGCAGGCCTTGCGCTCGGCGGCATGACCGATCCGGCGCGCGTGCGCGGCTTCCTCAATATCTTCGGCGGCTGGGACCCGACGCTGGCCTTCGTCATGGGCGGCGCGGTCATCGTCATGGCCATCGCCTGGCGTTTCGTTCCGCGCATGCGCCACCCGCTGTTCGCCGGCGAATTTGCCCTGCCCGAACGCAGCGACATGACCCCGCGACTGATTGCCGGAGCGACGCTGTTCGGTATCGGCTGGGGCATGGCCGGCCTGTGCCCCGGGCCCGGTATCGCCTCGTTCGCCATCGCTCCGCTGGAGGCGACCGTGTTCTCGACCGCCCTGCTCGCGGGCCTCGCGCTCAACCGCATGGTGTTCGACAGCCCCGCAAAGGAAACTGCCCATGGATAGCAATCAGCTTACCGACCACCTGTGTGTGCGAGGGCAGGTAACGCCCGAAGATGTCGCAGCGGCCAAAGACGCAGGCTTCACCCGCATCGTATGCAACCGTCCCGACGGCGAGGCCGAGGGGCAGCCGGACGCCGAGGATATTCGCGAGGCCGCCGAAGCTTGCGGTCTCACTTTCTCCTACATTCCGGTTAGCCCCGGCGGCATTACGCCGGAGGCGGTGCAGCAGCAGGCTGAGGCACTGCGCGAAGCGGATGGCAAGGTGCTGGCCTATTACGGCAGCGGCAAGCGCGCCACCGTGCTTTGGGCTCTGTGCAATCCGGAAGGTTTGAGCGTTGACGAACGCCTCGAGCGGGCGAAACGCGCCGGACACGATTTGTCGGAACTGCGCGACCGGCTTTAGCGGCGGTGCGACTTATTCGGCCGCTTCTTCGCCTTCCTCGTCGCAGGCGCAGAACTGGTCGTAGAGCGTGCCGATCACGGCTTTCACCTCTTCGCTGTCGAGACCGTAATAGACGAATTGCGAGCTGCGCCGAGTCTTCACCAGCCCTTCGCGCCGGAGTAGCGAGAGGTGCTGTGACAGGGCCGATTGCGATAGCGAGACATGTTTCGACATCTCGCCCACCGTCATCTCGCCCTGCGAGAGCTGGCACAGGATCATCAGCCGCGACTCGTTCGCCATCGATTTCAGCAGCGAAGTCGCGCGCGCGGCGTTCTTTCGCAATTCGTCCAATGGCATGTCCACGTCTGGATCCCCCTAATCGCCGTCTCCCCGACGGCCATTTCGTAGCCCGATAGTATCCCGCAGCGCTCGCAGGTGCAACGAAGGCTTTCTCTTGTAACGATTTGCAGAGCCTGCTTCGCGCAGCACCGACAGCGGGGCGAGAACCATGGCTGTTGCAATTGCGCCCCGTTTGGCTTTGTGTAGCGGCGAGGATTTTGGGAGAGACTGAGTGAGCAACGGACCGCTGACAGGCCTTCGTGTCGTCGAATTCCAGGGCATCGGGCCGGGGCCGCATGTCGCCATGCTGCTGGCCGATCTGGGCGCCGAGGTGGTGCGCATCGAGCGGCCGGGCCACCAGCCGATGAACGCCGTGGTCGAGCGTGCGCGCCACCGTGCGGCGGTCGATCTGAAGAGCGAAGAGGGGAAGGCCTTCGTAAAGCAGGCCCTCGCCGCGGCAGACGTGCTGGTGGAAGGGTTCCGTCCCGGCGTGATGGAGCGGCTGGGACTGGGCCCCGACGAAATGCTGAAGCTCAACCCGCGCCTTGTGTACGCGCGCATGACCGGTTGGGGGCAGGATGGCCCGCTAGCGCAGGCGGCGGGGCACGACCTCAACTACATCGCCATCACTGGCGCGCTCGACAGCATCGGGGCGAAGGGCGAACTGCCGGTCCCGCCGCAAAACCTCGTCGGCGATTTCGGCGGTGGGTCGATGTATTGCGCCTTTGGCATCCTCGCCGCGCTCTACGAGCGCGAGGTTAGCGGCAAGGGGCAAGTGGTCGACGCGGCCATCGTCGATGGCGTGACCAGCCTGATGAGCTTCTTCTACGGCCAGCCGCATAGCGCCTTGCGCACCACCGAGCGCGGCGCAGGCTTGCTGGGCGGCGCGGCGCATTTCTACCGCTGCTATGAATGCGCGGATGGCAAGGAAGTCAGCGTCGGGGCCATCGAGCCGCAGTTCTATGCCGAACTTCTCGCCCGCGCCGATGCGCCCAAGGAGTTGGCCGATGGCCAGCTCGATACCTCCAATTGGGACGATTACACCGAAAAGCTCGCCGCGCTGTTCAAGACCAAGACTCAGGCCGAATGGGCTGCGCTGCTCGAAGGAACCGACGCCTGCTTCGCGCCTGTGGTCCCACTCGACGAGGCGAAGGACCATCCGCACATGAAGGCGCGGGGGGCGTTCGTCGATCACGGCGGCCGCTCGCACACCGCACCCGCGCCGCGCTTCGACCGGACACCGGGCGTCATTCGCGACAGTGCTGAAGACGGCGAAGAGGTGGTGGCGCGCTGGTCGCAAGGGAGCTAGAGAGCCGCGCATAAGGAGAGAGATTCCCATGCGCGATTGCACTAAGTTCTACATCGACGGCCAGTGGGTCGACCCGGTCACCGAAAACACGCAGGCCGTCGAAAATCCCGCCACCGAAGAAACCATCGGCCACATCAGCTTCGGCACCAAGGCCGATGTCGACAAGGCCGTGGCTGCCGCGCGCCGCGCGTTCGAGAGCTTCAGCCAGACCACCAAGGAAGAGCGTCTCACCTTGCTACGCGCCATCCAGGCCGAGATTGCCAACCGCAAGGACGATCTTGCGCTCGCCGTGAGTGAGGAAATGGGCGCGCCGATGAGCCTCGCCAACGGCCCGCATACCGGCCTTCTCGCTGGCCACTGCCAGACCGCCATCGAGGTCCTCGAAGGCTTCGAATTCGAACGCCAGGACGGCCCGACGCTCCATGTCTGGGAGCCGATCGGCGTGGTCGGCATGATTACGCCGTGGAACTGGCCGCTGAACCAGATCGCCTGCAAGGTCTTCCCCGCGCTGGCGACGGGCAGCACGATGATCCTGAAGCCCAGCGAGATCGCGCCCTTCGACGCCTACATCTTTGCAGAGATCATGGACGCGGCAGGCGTGCCTGCGGGCGTGTTCAACCTCGTCAATGGTGACGGGCCGGGTGTGGGCGAAGCGATGAGTGGCCATCCCGACATCGATATGATCAGCTTCACCGGCTCGACCCGCGCAGGCGTACTCATCGCCAAGAATGCCGCCGACACGGTCAAGCGCGTGGCGCAGGAACTGGGCGGCAAGAGCCCCAATATCATCCTCGACGACAGCGCCTTCACCAAGTCGGTCATGCGCGGCACCACCGCCATGATGGGCAATTCGGGCCAGACCTGCACGGCGCCGAGCCGTATGCTTGTCCCGCACAAGCGCATGGAAGAAGCCAAGGCCGCCGCGAAGGAAGCCGCGGAGGGTGTCATCCCCGGCGACCCCAAGGGCAACGCCACAATCGGACCGGTCGTTTCCAAGGCCCAGTGGGACAAGATCCAGGGCCTCATCCAGAAGGGCATCGACGAAGGCGCAACGCTGGTCGCGGGCGGCCCCGGCAAGCCCGAGGGGCTGGAAACGGGCCACTACGTCAAGCCAACCGTTTTCGCCGACGTCACCAACGACATGACCATCGCGCGCGAGGAAATCTTCGGCCCCGTCCTCGCGATGATCGGCTATGACGATTACGACGACGCCATCCGCATCTCGAATGACACCGAATACGGCCTCGCCAGCCACATCATGGGCGAGGATATCGAAACCGCGAAGAAGCTCGCCAAGCGCATCCGTGCAGGCCGTGTCGCCATCAACGGCGGCTACGACATGAACGCGGCCTTTGGCGGCTACAAGAAGTCGGGCAACGGCCGCGAATGGGGCGAGTGGGGCTTTCACGACTTCCTCGAGGTAAAGGCCGTCATGGGCACGGGCGCGTAATGGCGGGCAGGCACTTCGACGAATGGCAGGTCGGCGACAAGCTGACCCATGAAATTCGCCGCACGGTGACCGAGGCGGACAACCTCTTCTTCACCGTGATGACCCACAATCCGCAGCCGCTTCACCTCGATGTGGAAGCGGCCCGGGAAAGTGAATTCGGCCAGATTTTGGTCAACGGGACCTACACCTTCTCGCTGATGGTGGGGCTGAGCGTCGGCGACACCACGCTCGGTACCCTTGTGGCCAATCTCGGTTACGACAAGCTGGTGATGCCCAAGCCCGTCTTCATCGGCGACACGCTGCACGCCACCAGCGAAGTGATCGCGCTTCGCGAAAGCAAGTCGCGCCCGGACACCGGCATCGTCACCTTCCTGCACGAGGCGGTGAACCAGCGCGGCGAGGTCGTGTGCCGCTGCGAACGCTCGGCGCTGCTCAAGAAAAGCGCCTGATCACGGGCGCTTGCACCCATTCCTCCCCTTCGCGCGTTGACGGGCGAAGGGGAAAGGAATGAGCGAAGCGAAAGACGGCAAGGATCCCGAAGGCGTCGAGGACGTCATCGGCGAGCTCGACGAGCTGGCGGCCGGCAGCGATGAAGTCTGCATCGGCGAGGTGCTCGACGACTTCGGCGCGCGCAGCTTCGGCCCCGTGATCATGATCTTCGCCCTCATCGAAATCACGCCCATCGGCGCCATTCCCGGCGTGCCCACCGCGCTCGCCTCCATTATCGCGCTGATCGCTTTGCAACTGCTCTTTGGCAAGGACCATATCTGGATGCCGCAGTTCATCCAGAACCGTTCGGTGGAGTCGAAGAGATTACACAAGGCCATCGGCAAGCTGCGAGGGGTGGCTCACTGGCTCGACGAACACAGCAGGGACCGGCTCAGCGCGCTTACCGAAGGCGTGTGGCTGAAGATCGCCGCGCTGGCGATCCTGATCCTGTGCATCACCGTCACGCCGCTCGAAGTGCTGCCCTTCGCCAGTTCGGGCCCCATGCTAGCCATTGCCGCCATTGGCCTTGCGCTGATCGTGCGCGACGGACTGGTCATGCTCTTCGCCCTCGCGCTGGCCATCGCCGCGCTGGGCGGCGGGACCTATTACTACTACACCTCCGAGGAGGAGGAGGGCGAGAGCTCGGGCGGTATGGTGCTTGTGCAGCCAACCGATGGAGCGAGCCGCTTGACCTGATCCCATAGGCAGGCGCACAGTCCGCATCGGGAGGAGAGCCGATGCGATATCTGTTGGCACTGGGATCGGCGGGCCTCTTGCTCGCGAGCTGTTCGGACGGCGCGCCGGGCGAGGCCACCGAGGCCCAGCAAGGCGATGGCACCGACACGGTGGAGCTCGCCGAATTTCCCGACCGGCCCTATTGGGGCGACACCCACCTACACACCGATGTCTCGGTCGACGCCTTCGGGTTCGGCGTGCGCCTTGGACCGGAAGAGGCCTTGCGCTTCGCCCGCGGCGAGGAAGTGACCGCCACCACGGGCATGAAGGCGCAGCTCGATCGCCCGCTCGATTTCCTCGTCATCGCCGACCATTCCGACGCCATGGGCGCGACCCGCCGGCTTTACGACGCACCGCGCATGATGGTCCGCGATCCCACGCTCAGGCGCTGGTACGACATGATGCACGAGAGCCCGGAGCAATCGACCCGCGCGGTGGCCGAGCTTATAACCGCGGCGGCGAACAACGAGATTCCCGAAGCCTTCCGCGATCCCGAACGCCAGGCGGCGGCCACGCGCGAATTGTGGGACCGCCATCTCGACGTGCTCGACCGCTATAACGAGCCCGGCCGCTTCACGGCCTTCGCCGGGTTCGAATGGACGCTGATGCCCGGCGGCAACAACCTCCACCGAGTGGTCATGTTTCGCGACGGCAGCGCGCGGACGCGGCAAGTACTGCCGTTCCCCGGTATCGGCACGACGGTCGTGCAATTGTGGGACTATATGGATGCCTATGAGGAGACGACCGGCGGCCGGGCGCTCGCCATCCCGCATAATTCGAACCTTTCCAACGGGATGATGTTCGAGCTCACCGGCCCGGATGGCGGGGCGATGACGGCGCAATACGCACGCCGCCGCACCGCGCGCGAGCCGGTGGTCGAGGCGACCCAGATCAAGGGCGACAGCGAGACGCATCCCTTCCTCTCGCCAAACGACGAATTCGCTGGCTTCGGCGTGGAAGGCTGGGACTTGGGCAACCTCCCGCTCACCGCGCGCAGCACGCCCGACATGTACGCGGGCAGCTATGTGCGCTCGGCCCTGCTGCGCGGGCTGACGCTGGAGGAGCAGCTCGGCGTCAATCCCTACGCCTTCGGCCTTGTCGGCTCGACCGACAGCCACACCGCGCTCGCCACCGGCGACGAGGACAATTTTTTCGGCAAGCATACCGGGAACGAGCCGAGCGAAAACCGCGCGCTGACCTCGCAGAACCTCGGCACGCGGCAGGGGCGGTTCGGCTGGCACTACCTTGCCGGCGGCTATGCCGCCGCTTGGGCGAGAGGCAATACGCGTGCGGAAATCTTCGATGCCTTCCTTCGGCACGAGGTGTACGCCACCACCGGTCCGCGGATGGTCGTGCGCCTGTTTGCGGGCTTCGATTTCTCCGAAGAGGACTGGGACGGCGACTGGGTGCGCGCCGGCTACACGCGCGGCGTGCCGATGGGTGGAGAGCTGGAAGATACGGGCCGCGCGCCGATCTTCCTGATCAGCGCGCTCAAGGACCCCGACGGGGCCAATCTCGACCGCGTGCAGGTGGTCAAGGGCTGGGTCGACGCGAGCGGCGCGGCGCAGGAGAAGGTCTACGACGTAGCCTGGAGCGAAAGGGAAATGGACGGCGCTTCGGATTCGCTTGTCCCGCCGGTGGGAGACACGGTCGATCGGGCCAAGGCCACTTACGAGAATTCGATCGGGGCCGCCCAATTGCGTGCCACCTGGACCGACCCCGACTACCGCCGCGGGCAGCGAGCCTTCTACTACGTGCGGGTGATCGAGATCCCGACACCGAGCTGGGTGCTCTACGACGCCGTGCGGTTCGGGTTGAAACTGCCCGCGAACGTGGTCGAGGCGAACGTCATGCGGGAACGCGCCTATTCCTCGCCGGTCTGGCTGCGCCCTAAATCGCGCCCGCAAATCGGCGATGCGCCGCCGATCATGGAGGGCGAATGATCCGAGCCGCGTTGCGCGATCCGCTTGCGCATTCCTCCTCGCCGGGGCAGCGATCTGGGGCGTGCTGGCGCTTGTTGGCGAGCCGGTCGATCCGTCCGAGCGCAGCATCACGCTGAGCCGCGAGCAGCAGGCCGGTCTTGCGCTCGCCTTCGAGCGGACGATGGGCCGCGCGCCGACCGACGCCGAACTCGACGCGCGTATCGGCCAATGGGTGCGCGAGGAAGTGCTTTACCGCGAGGCACTGAGGCTCGGACTCGATCGCGGCGACCCGGTGGTAAGGCGCAGGCTGGCGAGCAAGATGGACGAGCTGGCCAGTGCCGAAGTGGAAACCGCTGCCGTGTCCGACGATGTCCTTTCCCGTTGGCTCCAGGACCACCCCGGGCGGTTTGCCGAAGGCGAACGTTTCACGTTTTCGCACAGCTACTATCCCGATGAGGATGCGTTGCATTCCGCCCTCGACGGGGACGGGCGCGAGGAAGGTTTCCCGATCTCGTTGCCGCCGCGCATGGACGGGGCGAGCTATGAAGAGGTCAAGGCTGTGTTCGGTAGCAAATTCGCAGCCCGGATTGCCCGGATGAAACCGACCCGCAGTGCGCAGCTGCAATCGGGTTTCGGCTGGCACCTCGTCGACCTCGAAGAGCGGACCCGGGGCCGCGCGCGCCCGCTTGGCGATATGCGCGAACGAGTCGAAGCCGACTGGCGCAGCAGCACCGCCGCCGCGCGCCGCGAGAAAGCCTTCGACCTGCTGCACAAGGCCTACACGGTCGATATCGAATGATCCGCTGGCTGTTGGCCTGGCTGCTGGCGGTGATCCCGGCCCCGCTGCTCGCGGACGAGCTGCGGCCGGTTTCGATCTACTTCAAGCAGGTCGGGCAGGCCGAATGGTCGCTTGGCTGGAGGCAGCCGGTTGTCCCGGGTGCGACCGCCGACACGGTTGTCCCGATCCTGCCGGACACTTGTCACATGGCCGAAAAGCCCGTCTACGATGTAACCCCCATCGCTGTCGGTGGCCGAGCAAGGGTCATGTGCGAGGGAACGCTGGACACGCGCGCCTTGGGTTGGGACTTTGCAACGCCGGGTGAAGCGATCCTGCGGGTCGCCCCGCTCGGCAGGTCGATGCAGGTCCATAGGCTGACACCCGAAAAGCCCATGGCGGTCATCCAGCCGCGCGCCAGTGCCGCGCAGGTCTGGCGAAGCTATTTCCGCATCGGCGTCGAGCACATACTCGAGGGCTGGGACCACCTGCTTTTCGTGATCGCGCTGGTGCTGCTGGTCGGCCGCGGCTGGGCGGTGGTGAAGGCGGCGACGGCCTTTACCGTGGCGCATTCGCTGACGCTGGCGGCGGTGACGCTCGGCGTCGCCGGCCTGCCGCAGCGACCGGTGGAGGTGCTCATCGCGCTGTCGATCGTCTTCCTCGCGGTGGAGGTCGCACGCGGGACGAAGGATACGCTGACCCGCCGCCTGCCCTGGCTGGTCGCCTTCCTCTTCGGCCTCTTCCATGGTTTCGGCTTCGCCGGCGCCTTACGCGAAATCGGCCTCCCTGAAGGAGAGGTGCCCGCGGCCCTCATCAGCTTCAACCTCGGTGTGGAAGCGGGGCAATTGCTCGTCATTGGCCTCGCGCTCATGGTGCTGGCCGCAATCCGCCGCGCCCGACCGGCGGCCGAAACGCCGGCCCTGCGCTTCGCTTCCTATGCGATCGGAATTACCGGTGCCTACTGGCTGGTCGACCGGCTGGTCGGCTGAGCCTCGCCGCCCAGCGCCTGCCATAGCACCACCCGCGCCCGCTGCGCCCGCCCGAGCGCGGCGGCGGCTCGTTCCCCGCTGGCATCGGCTGCACGGCGCGCTTCGAGCACGGTGAGGAAGTCGGCGAGGCCGGCCTTCTGGCGTGTCTCGGCAAGGCTGGCGGCACGCTGGAGGCTCGCGGCCTCGGCTTGCGCCGCGGTCAGTTCGCGGTCGGCCGCTGCGACGAGACCGTAAGCCGCCTCGGCATCGCCCAGCGCGGTGTAGACCGCGCCGCGATAGGACTGGAAGGCGGCGCGCTCCTCCGCAGCCGCGCCGTCGATCTCCGCCTCGATCCGGCCGAAGTCGAACAGCGGCCCTGCGACCGAGGCCGCTAGCGTGCCAACGAGGCTGTCCTCGTCAAAGAGGTCGGAGGGGCTGAAGGCGAGGAGGCCGATCACGGCGGAGAGGTCGAAGACCGGGAAGCGGCGCCGAGCGGTGGCCGCAAGCTCGGCATCTTCTGCGGCGAGCGTTGCGGCGGCGGCCAGCACGTCGGGGCGGTTGGCGAGCAGGGTCGAGGGCAATGCGACCGGCGATTCGGGCAGGGCGGGCTCCGGCGCATCGGGCGCCAGCGCGCTGCGCACTTGCGCCGCTCCTTGCGCGGTCAGCGTGACCAGCCGTCCGGTCAGCCGCGCGCGTTCGCTCGCCAGCGCGGCCAACCGGCTGCGCGAGGCGTCGGCGGCGCTTGTCGCGCGCACGCGGTCGAATCCGGGCGCGATGCCCGCCTCCTCGCGCACGCCGGCGAGCCGGGCGAGTTCCTCGGCGGCCGCGATGTCTTCCTCGATCGCGGCCTGCCGTGCATCCAGCGTGCGCCAGTCGATCACGCTCGCGCCAATCTCTGCGACCAGCGCGTTGCGCACGGCGAGCGAGGAAGCGGTGGCAGCGTCGACGCGGGCCAGCGCGGCGCGTTCCTGCGCGCGCAGCCGTCCGAAGATATCGGGATCCCAGCGCGCAGTGAGATTGGCGGCGTAGCTCACGCGCTCGGTATCGATGGCTACGCCCGGCGGCAAGGAGGCACCGAACTGCGCGGGGTTGGTCCGCTGGCCCGTGACCGAGGCGTTGGCACCCAAGGAAGGAAGGCGCTCGGCCCCTGCGCGGTCAGCCCCGGCGCGCGCCTGGTCGATCCGCGCGAGCGCTTCACCCAGCGTCGGCGAACCGGCCAGCGCCTGCGCGGCCAGTGTATCGAAGCCCGGGTCGGACTGCGGGAGGAGCTCAGCGAGCGCGGTCCCGGTCGGCGCGTCGGGCGCATAGAGGAATTCGGGCGGCAGCACCGGCGTCGGCGTCGCCACTTCGGGCGGCGGTCCGCCCGCACAGGCCGCGAGAGCCAGCGTGCCCGCAAGGATCAGACCGCGGCGCATTACTGGGCCTTCTTCGCGGGCATATAGGCATCGACCTGCTGGCCGACCCGGAAGATGCCACCATCGCCTACGGCTTCGCCGGGAAGCTCGTAGATCACCTGCAGCACGCGCACATCGACGCGCTCGGCGGCCGAATTGGTGAGCGAGCGCTTGGGAACGACGAGCGGCTCCGCGCGCACGAAGGTGGCCTGCACCTGCCGGCCGGAAGCGCCGCGTGGGGACACCGTCGCCGGTTCGCCCATGGCGAGACGCGGAGCCTGTTCTTCGTCGATATCGATGCGCACATGCATCGGCTGCGTCTGGCCCATCTCGATGAAAGGCCGCGAGCCGCCGCCGCCCATGGTCGAGACATATTCGCCCTTGCGGATGTTCACCGCGAGGATCTCGCCCGAAATGGGCGCGCGCACGGTCAGGCGGCCGAGTTCGGTCTGTGCGGAGGCGGCACGCGCCTCGGCCGCTTCGAGTCGCGCGCGGGCGAGCGAGAGGCGCTGGTCGGCGGCACTCGCTTCGCCCTCGGCGCGGATGACTTCGCTGCGGCTGACCGCTGCGGGATCGTCGACATTTCGGTAGAGCTCCAGCTGGCTCGCGGCAGTGGACTGCGCGCTGCGCGCCTCGGCAATCGCCGCGCGCGCTTCGCCGATGGCGGCGTTGGCTTCGCGCAATTGCGATCGCGCCTGCCGGTCGTCGACGGTGAAGAGCGTCTGTCCTTGCGATACGCGGTCGCCGGGCTGGACGTAGAGGCCCGTGACCAGACCCGACAGGGCCGAGCCGATCTGCACCAGCTCGCTCGACGGTTCGACCACGCCGGAGCCTGCAACCCGTGCCTCATCCGCCAGCGCTTCGGGCGCACGCGGAGGCTCGCGTTCCGGTTCGGACAGCTCGCGGTCGGGCTGGCCCGACAGGATGTAGAAGGCCGCGAAGATCAGGCCGATGACTGCGATCACCGGCAGGATTTGCCGCGAAAAGCTCAGGTTGCGTAGGTTCAGGGCCATCAGTGATCCTCCGGCATATGCTTGCCGTCATGGGTGACCTTCCCGTCCTCGAGCACGAGGATGCGGTCGGCCATGTCGAAAATGCGGTTGTCGTGGGTGACGATGATGCAGGCGCGGTCTTCGGCGACCGCCACTTCGCGCAGCAGGTCCATCACGCGGCGGCCCGAAGCGGCATCGAGCGCGGCAGTGGGCTCGTCGCAGACCACGAGGCGCGGTTCGTGGACCAGCGCACGGGCAATGGCGACGCGCTGCTGCTGGCCGCCCGAAAGCTGGTTGGGGAGCTTGGCGGCCTGGTCTCCAATGTTGAGTTTCTCAAGCATGGCGACGGCCTTCTCGCGCGCCTCGTGCCGGTCCATCCCCTGCGCGATGAGCGGAACGGCGGCGTTGCTGGCCGCGTCGATCGAGGGGATGAGATTGTACTGCTGGAAGATGAAGCCGATATTCTGCAGCCGGAAATCGACCAGCGCGTCGTCCGACAGGTCGTAGATGTCGGTGCCGAAGACCTCGACCTCGCCTTCGGTCGGCCAGAGGATGCCGCACATGATCGAGATGAGCGTCGTCTTGCCCGATCCGCTTTCGCCGACAAGGAAGGTCAATTCGCCCGCGCGCACATCGAGATCGATGCCGTGCAGCACGGTGATCGTCTGTTGCCCCGCCTTGAAATCGCGCGTGACTCCGCGGGTGGAGATGGCCGGACCGCTCACCGGAACACCGCCGCCGGTTCGGTCTTTAGGACGCTGCGCAGCGCGAGCCAGCCGGTCAGCGCCAGGATCAGCGTGACGGCGACGAGGCTGATGATCGGGATCTGCCAGGGGATGTAGAACCCCTTGAAGGTGGGATCGGAGGAAAAAGCACTGATGAACCCAACCGTGCCGAGCACGCCGAGCCCATAGCCGATCAACCCGACCAGCCCCGCCTGCGCGGCGACCATCTTGCGAATCTTGCCGTTGGTGACGCCAATCGCCTTTAGCGCGCCGAACTGCTTGATGTTGTCGCGGATGAAGAGGCTGAAGGTAAGGCCTACAATCGCCACGCCGACAATGAAGCCGAGCGCCACGGTGATGCCGAAGTTGAGCGGGATGCCGGTATTCTCGATAATGAAATCGACGCCGTCGCGGGCAAATTCCTCGCGGGTCTGGGCCTTGAGGCCGGTTTCCTGCTCGATCAGTTCGGACAGCGCCTTGGCCTCGGCCGGGTTCTCAGCCCCGACGAGGACGAAGGACAGGCGGTTGCGCGTGCCGGGCACGTAATTCAGCGCTTGGCTGTACTTGGTATAGAGCACCACCGTGCTGGTGAAGCTGGGAATGGCATCGGCAATCCCGCGGATAACGGCGCGCTGGTCATTCAGCTCAAGCCGCTCGCCGATGGGTGACTGGCCGGGGAACATGCGGGTCATTCCGACATCGTCGATGATGACGCTGTCGGGCTGCGAGAGGACATCGACCGATCCTTCGACCATGTTCCTCGGCAGGCCGATCAGCGTTGCATCGTCCACCCCGATCACCGCCACGCCTTCAAGGTCGCCGTCCTTGGTGCGGACCGAGGCCTGCGCGCGGATATGCGGCACCGCCCATTCGACGCCCGGCACGCCGCGCACCTTGTCGAGCGCGGTGGAAGGCATGGCGTAAGCGACATCGGTGGTACGGCTGACCGGGTCCATCACCCAGACATCGGCGCTGGAGACGTTGTAGACCCCGCTCGCCCCGCGTTCGAGCAGGTTTACGAAAATCGTCAGCTGCTGCGTGATGAGCAGGGTCGAGAAAGCGATGCCGAACACCAGTCCGAAGAACTTCTGGGCGTCGCCGGTCAGCATGCGGATCGCGATCCAGATCATCTGCCTCGGTGCCTCCGCTTGCCTATTGCCTGCGACTCGTCCATTGGTGAACGCAGGCGTTCAACTGAACGGGACCGTTCACTTTGTCAAGCGAGGCGAAAAAGGCAGGCCGGCCGGCGGATACCGCCAAACGCGAGGCGATCCTCGCGGCGGCCTCGCGCGCCTTCTTCGAATCCGGCTTCGCGGCGACTTCGATCGAGCAGGTGGCTGCCGATGCGGGCGTATCGAAGGTCACCGTCTACAACCATTTCCGCGACAAGCGCGGGCTTTTCGCTGCCGCAGTCGAATGCGAATGCGAGAAGATGCGCGACCAGTTCGCCGCCGCGCCCGATATGCGCGGGTCCTTGCGCGACCGGCTCACCGCGATCGGCGAGGCCATGGTAGCCTTCCTCTCGCGCCCCGAAATGGTCCAGTTCGAGCGCCGCATCGCCGCCGAGACCGAGCACGAACCGGCCATCGGCGCGGCTTTCCTCGCCTCGGGCCCGCATCGTATGAAGGCGGCCTTTGCCGGGCTGATGCGCGCCATGGTGGAGACAGGCGAAGTACGGATCGACGACGTTGACCTGGCGGTCGAACAATTCGCCGCCATGTGCAAGGGCATGGGCGATCTCGAACGGCGGTTCGGCCACCCCGGCGACCCCAATCGCGACCGCGAACGCATTGAAGGCGCGGTCGAGGTATTTTGTCGCGCCTATGCAGTCGATGACTGTGACCGCAACTAAGCGAAAAATCGCGGGCCTCTAAACTTGCCATTCACCAGCGTGCTCCTACATTCCTACAGTCTAGGAAAGGATTGCCACCGCAATGCGCGACAATAACCAGAACCAGCCTCCCGAACCCGAAGGCAACGGTCCCAATCCGTGGATCAAGAGCCTCATGGTGTGGGGCGGCGTATTCCTCGGCCTGTTGCTGGTGGTCTCCATGCTCGGCGGTGGCGGTCAGGGCGCGGGCACTTCGCTGCTCTATTCCGACTTCAAGGAAAAGGTCGCCGAAGGCACGATCAAATCGGTCGAGATCGCCGATGATCGAATTACCGGCGTGACGAACGACAACGAGACGTTCAACACCATCCCGGTAAAAAACGACCCGGGTCTGACTCCGCTGCTCGAAGAGAACGGTGTCGAATACTCGGGTAAGGAAGCCGATAACGGCAGCCTGTTGGTCTATGCGCTGATCAATATCCTGCCTTTCCTGCTGATCCTCGGCATCGCCTTCTTCGCCCTGCGCCAGGTGCAGAAGGGCGGCGGCGCCGGCGGGGCGATGGGCTTCGGCAAGTCCAAGGCCAAGATGCTCACCGAAAAGCAGGGCCGCGTCACCTTCGAGGACGTGGCCGGCATCGACGAAGCGCGCGAGGAACTGGAAGAGATCGTCGAGTTCCTGAAGGACCCGAGCCGCTTCTCCAAGCTGGGCGGCCAGATTCCCAAGGGCGCGCTGCTGGTCGGCTCGCCCGGTACGGGCAAGACGCTGCTCGCCCGCGCCATCGCCGGCGAGGCAGAGGTGCCCTTCTTCACCATTTCGGGCTCGGACTTCGTCGAGATGTTCGTCGGTGTCGGCGCAAGCCGCGTGCGCGACATGTTCGAACAGGCCAAGAAGAACGCGCCCTGCATCGTCTTCATCGACGAAATCGACGCGGTCGGTCGCAGCCGTGGCCATGGCCTCGGCAATTCGAACGACGAGCGCGAGCAGACGCTGAACCAGTTGCTGGTCGAAATGGACGGCTTCGAGGCCAACGAAGGCATCATCATCATCGCGGCGACGAACCGTCCCGATGTGCTCGACCCTGCGCTGCTGCGTCCGGGCCGTTTCGACCGCCAGGTCGTGGTGCCCGTTCCCGATATCGACGGGCGCGAGAAGATCCTTGCCGTGCACATGCGCAAGCTCCCGCTCGCTCCCGATGTGAACCCGCGCACTATCGCGCGCGGCACGCCGGGCTTCTCCGGCGCGGACCTTGCAAACCTTTGTAACGAAGCCGCCCTGCTGGCCGCGCGCCGCAACAAGCGCCTCGTCGCGATGCAGGAATTCGAGGACGCCAAGGACAAGGTGATGATGGGCGCGGAGCGCCGCTCCATGGTCATGACCGAGGACGAGAAGAAGATGACCGCCTATCACGAGGCCGGCCACGCACTGGTCAGCCTCAACGAGCCGGCATCGGACCCGATCCACAAGGCCACCATCATTCCGCGCGGCCGCGCGCTTGGCATGGTCATGCGCCTGCCGGAACGCGACAATTACTCCTACCACCGCGACAAGATGCACGCGAACCTTGCCGTCGCCATGGGCGGCCGCGTGGCGGAAGAGATCATCTTCGGCCACGAGAAAGTCTCGAGCGGCGCAAGCGGTGACATCCAGTACGCCACCGACCTGGCGCGCAACATGGTCACCAAATGGGGTATGAGCGACAAGCTCGGGCCGCTGCAGTACGAGCAGAGCCAGGAAGGCTATCTCGGCATGGGCCAGACCGCGCGTACCATGTCGGGCGCGGAGACCAACAAGCTCATCGACGAGGAGATCAAGCGCCTGGTCGAGGACGGCCTCAAGCGCGCCACCGACGTGTTGACCGAGCAGGAGGACAAGCTCCACTTGCTCGCCCAGGCGATGCTCGAATACGAGACGCTGACCGGCGACGAGATCGACCAACTCATGAAGGACGGCAAGATCGACCGGCCCGACGAGCCCAAGGGTCCGGTCTCGGTCAGCCAGCCGGGCAGCAGCACTGTTCCTAAGGCCGGCAAGAAGTTCGGCGGATCGGGCGAGGGCGCTCCCGCCGGGGCCTGATCATCCAGTCAATGGACACGCGAAGGGCGTCGCTCGGGAAACCGGCGGCGCCCTTCTTGCGTTGAGGGAGGCACGAGGGCCGCAAGAGCGGCCCGAACCATGAGGAATTTGCCGATGAACCGCCTGACCCTTGCCACCGCCACTGCCTTGATGCTTTCGGGCCTCGCCGCCTGTTCGCAGGAGACGCAGGACGACGCCGCACGCACCGCCGACCTTGCGGGCGACGATATCGAAGCCAACGCCGCCGTCGTGGGCGAGGCGCTTGAAGACGGCGCGAAGGATGCAGCCGGCGCGGTCAGCGAAGGCGCAGCAAACCTTGAACGCAATATCGAGGAAGGCGACACGGAAACGCCGGGCCCCGCACCGATCACCGGGCAGGACCTCAACAAGGACCGTGAAGACCCCGCGGAATAGTCAGAAAGCTCCGATCACCAGCAGCAGCTGCAGGAACATCACCAGCACGATCACGATGAAGACCATCAGCAGGCACAGCCGCCAGAGCGCCGAAAAGCGGGACAGGCCGTAGGCGCCGCGCAGTTGCTTGTACATGTGGATCGGCGGGATGAAGCACAGCATGCTCCCCCACACCGCTTCGTCCACTCCAAACATGGCCAGCAGAGTGACAGTGAGGATCAGCAGCGTCATGAACGAGATCGAATAGGTGATGAAGATCGCGTGGTCATAGGCCCTGAAACGCCGTTTCCACACGAAGAGCAGCCACACGAAGGGGATCGATAGCGGGATCAGCAGCCAGCTGAACTTGTAGAAATTGGTCTGCAGTTTGTAGAGCATGAGCCCTGGATTCTTGCGCCACTTGTCGACCGCGCCATCGACCCAGTCGAAGCCGGACGACTTTACCTTCATCGTCGCCCCGTCGCTGTTCGTGAGCGGGACAATCGTGTTGCCGTCGGAATCGGTTTCGAGCGGTTCGCTGTCGCTGCGCAAGAAGGGCACGTTCTCCTGCGCCTCGCGGATTGCGGCGGCTTGGTCGGACAATTCCTTGCGCCGCCGCTCCAGTTCCTCGCGCTCTTCCGCCGGCGTCTCGGGATCGGCCAGTTCGCTCTCGACCTCGGCCAGCTGCGTCTCGACCCGCTCAAACTCGGTGGTGGCCATTTGGGCCAGCTCTTCGGTGCTGTCGCCGCGAATGTCGGTGGGAGCGCTGATCCCGGCGAACTGGAACACGGCAAACATGAGGAAGATGCTGAACAGGAACACCGCCATGGGCGAAACGAACCGCGCGCGTTCGCCTTCGATATAGCGCCGGGTCAGCTCACCGGGCTTGAAGAAGAGCTTGGGCAGAGTGCGCCAGGTGCGGCCTTCAAAATGCAGCGCGCCGTGCAGCAGGTCGTGCAGGAAGGCCCCGAGCGTGCGGTGGAGATGCGCCTGCTGGCCGCATCCGTGGCAATGCGAGCCGATGAGCTCGGTCCCGCAGTTGAGGCACTGCCCTTCGGCAAAATGGCCTTTCTCGAGCGGGGTCTTGTCGCCGGAGCGCACGTCCAGCGCCTTGGCAAAAAGCCCGCCTTCCACTGCCGTTCCGATGGCGTCGCCGATATCGCTCACGCTTTCCCCCACCTAATCCGCGCCCAAGTATAAGTGCCTGTCGCAAGAAGGCCAGAGTCTCGCCGCCGCCTTGCACATTGGACTGGCGATTGCGAGATAACCGGAATGGATACGTTCGCCATGCAATGGGAATTGGGCGCGTTCGGCGCGATGGCGCTGGTCTTCGCCCTATTCGCGCTGGTCGAATGGCTGCGCCCGGCTCGCGAAGCACCTCGCGGCCATCGCTGGGTGACCAATCTCGCCCTGTTTGCGCTCGATACGCTCGCCGTGCGCCTCATCGTGCCGCTGTTGATGATCGGGTCCGCGGCGCTGGCAGCAGAGCGGGGGTGGGGGCTGCTGAACCAGTTCGAACTGCCTTCATGGGCCGGCGGGGCAATGGCCATCCTCGCCCTCGACCTTGCGCTCTATGTCCAGCACTGGGCGACCCACCGCGTCCCGCTGCTCTGGCGGCTGCACAAGGTCCATCACAGCGATCCCGCGTTCGACGTGACAACGGCGGCGCGCTTCCACCCGTTCGAGATCGTGCTGAGCATGGGCTTCAAGATGGCGGTGGTGGTCGCGCTCGGCCTGCCGGTCTGGGGCGTGTTTGCGTTCGAACTGGTGTTCAACCTCGCAACACTTTTCACCCACGCGAATTTCGCGCTGCCCCGAGGGCTGGAGCGACCGGTGCGCGCGCTGCTCGTCACGCCCGACATGCACCGCATCCACCATTCTGCGATCCAGCGCGAGACCGACAGCAATTACGGCACGCTGCTGTCGGGCTGGGACCGGCTCTTCGGGACCTACACGCGTAAGGCCGGGGGGCAGCTCACCATCGGGCTGGAAGAATACCAGGACACCCGCCCGCACAAACTTGGCTGGAGCCTGCTTTTGCCGTTTCGCAAATGAAAAACCCGCCCGGTGAGGGGCGGGTCTTCATGTCTTGCGCAAATGCGAAGGGATCAGCCCTCGTAATCGGCCCCGATCGAGGTCGAACGGGTCGGCGCCGATGCGGTGATCCGCAGCGCTTCGGCCGACTGGCTGAGCGAGCCGACTTCATCGATCTCGTCGTCGTCGTCCGGCAGGATCTTCTGCAAATTGGTGACGGCGGCTTCCTTGAGGTCCTTGGGCTTCACCGTCTGCTCGGCGATTTCGCGCAGGGCGACGACCGGATTCTTGTCACGGTCACGCTCCAGCGTGATTTCCGCACCGCCCGAAATTTCGCGCGCCCGCTGGGCAGCCAGCAGGACGAGATCGAAACGGTTGGGAATCTTGTCTACGCAATCTTCGACGGTAACGCGCGCCATGGGCACTCCGGTGTAATAAGTTCGAGAATCTCGGAAAGCGCTGCAAATAGGGGGTGGGCGCGCGATAGTCAAGGATTTGCGCCTTTCGCGCAGCGCGCTAAGAGGTGGGTCGCATGGGAGCAGAACCGACCGTCGACATCGCGAGCGTCTATCGCGATCCTCCGCCCTTCACGGCCGAGGCGCAGGGCCAGTCGCTGACCTTCTATCCCGCCGGCAAGGACAGGCTCGAGGCGATGCTCGAACTGGTCCGCAGCGCGACCGAAACGCTCGACATTTGTTTCTATATTTTCGCCGAGGACGAGGTCTCGACCGAGCTTCGCGACGCCCTGTGCGATGCGGCCGGGCGCGGCGTGAAGGTGACGCTGATCATCGACCGCTTCGGTGCCTCGGCCAGCGACGAATTTTTGAAGCCGCTGGTGGATTGCGGCGGGCGCTACCTGTGTTTCAGCCCGCGCTGGAGCCTGCGCTATCTCATCCGCAACCACCAGAAGATGGTCATCGCGGACAATTCCCGCGCCATGTTCGGCGGCTTCAACATCGAGGACGACTATTTCGCTCCCCCCGAGCGTAACGGCTGGAACGATATCGGCATCCGCATCGAGGGCGACGGCGTGCAGGGCCTAACCGATTGGTTCGCGCGGCTGCGCGACTGGACCGATGACGACGAGGCGCATTTCACCGCTATCAAGAAGACCGTGCGCGACTGGTCCTGGACCTCTAAGCACGGCCACGCGCGCTGGCTGGTCGGCGGGCCGACGCGCGGCCTCTCGACCTGGGCACGCTGCGTCACGCAGGACCTGAAGGAGGGCGAGAGGCTCGACATCTTCATGGCCTATTTCTCGCCGCCCTATACGCTGCTGAAGCGGATCGCGCGGGTGGCGAAAAAGGGGCAGACGCGGCTGCTGATGGCCGCCAAGAGCGACAATGGCGCGACCATCGGGGCGACCCGCTCGCTCTACAAATACCTGCTCAAGCGCGGCGCGAAGATCTGGGAATTTTCCCCCTGCAAGCTGCACACCAAGCTGCTGGTGCTAGATGACGCGGTCTATGTGGGCAGCGCCAATTTCGACATGCGGAGCCTTTATCTCAATCTCGAGATCATGCTGCGGATCGAGGACAAGGCGCTGGCCGACCGAATGCGGGATTTCGTCAGCCACCATATCGCAGCGTCGGAGCGCATCACGCCGGAAAAGCACAAGCAGCGCGCGACGCTGTGGAACCGGGTGCGCTGGTGGGCGGGCTGGGTGCTGGTTTCGGTGATCGACTACACCGTGGCGCGGCGGACCAACCTGGGGTTCTGACGCCTTTGTGGAACGCATCTGGCTTCCCTGCCTTGGGATAGCATAGGAGATACCCATGAAATTTGCACTCGCGCCCGTCGCCTTGCTCGCCCTGGCAGCCTGTTCCGATCCCATTGAGGAGCGGGCCGACGAGACATTGACCTCGTCCGCAGATCCCACTCCCGCCGCTCCGGTCTCGCAGGCAACGCTGGTCCCGGGCATCTTGGACGAAGGACTGCGGCGCGATCGCAATCTGATGGGCGAGCTGGGCTGCGTTTTCTCCCGCGGTAACGAAGTGCTGTTTGCAGCTGTTGCGAATTCCGCCAACATCGAGGGCGGCGAAGGGCTGGTGGTCCTCGATGGGCAGCCCGAAGAAGTCTCGCTGGATGGCGATGGCGGCTATAACGCGCTGCAATCGGCCGCGAGCTTCACCGGCGAGGGAGGGCTGTCCGTCGATATTATGGTCACCCAGGAAGCGGAAATTCGGGAAACGCCGGCACCGGCGACAGGACCTGCCCCGATGGTCGCGACAATGACCCTTGCCCGCGGAGGGCAGGAGGTGTCGGTCGAAGGTCGCTATGAATGCGGCTCGCAGCCGGAGGCATGACCTATTCGTAATCATCCTCGTACCCGCCCCGCATTTCGGGCGAGGAGAACTTGGTGAACTCGCTCTGGAACAGCAGCGGCACGTTCCCGGTCGAACCGTGACGCTGCTTGGCCACGATCAGCGTCGCGCGGTTGACCAGTTCGAGGTGGCGCGCTTCCCAATCGGCGTATTTCATCCGCACTTCTTCGCTACTGGTCTCGTCCGGCGTGTCGGGCTTCAGCGCGTTGTGGTAATATTCGCCGCGGAAGATGAACCACACCATGTCGGCATCCTGCTCGATCGAGCCCGATTCGCGCAGGTCGGAGAGCTGCGGGCGCTTGTCTTCGCGCTGCTCCACCGCACGGCTGAGCTGCGAGAGCGCGATCACGGGGACGTGCAGTTCCTTGGCCAGCGTCTTCAAGCCGCGGCTGATTTCCGAAATTTCGTTCACGCGGTTGTCGTTCGCGCGGCCCGAGCCCTGGAGCAGCTGCAAATAGTCGACGATGACGAGCCCGATATCGTGGCGGCGCTTCAACCGGCGGGCGCGAGTGCGCAGCGCGCCGATGGTTAGGCCGGGCGTGTCGTCGATATAGAGGGGCAGCTCGTTCAATTCCTGGCTGGCGAAGGAGAGGCGCTGGAACTCTTCCTTGCTCAAGCGGCCCGAACGCAGCTTTTCCGAGGAAATTTCCGCCGTCTCGGCAAGGATACGCGTGGCCAGCTGGTCGGCGCTCATTTCAAGGCTGAAGAAGGCGGTCGCCGCGCCCGGGCTCTCGCTGCCTTCGATGCCAATCTTCTTGTCGTCCATCAGGCGGCGCGCGGCGTTGAAGGCGATGTTGGTAGCAAGCGAGGTCTTGCCCATACCCGGACGCCCGGCGAGGATGATGAGATCGGAATTGTGCAGGCCGGATGTCTTGTCGTTGATTGTTTCGAGACCGGTCGTCTTGCCGGAAAACTTGCCGCCCGAATTGATCGCCGCCTCGACCATCTTGAGCGCGCCGAGCGCTGCAGTGCGGAAATCCTGTGCTTCGTTGCCGGTGGTTGCCCCTTCGGCGACCTTGTAGAGATCGGCCTCGGCCTGGCTGATCCTTTCCATCGGCGCGACTTCGTCCGAAGTGTCGAGCGCGCCTTCGACGAGGTTGCGCCCGACATGGACCAGCTCGCGCAGGAGGGCGAGGTCGTAGATCTGTTCGGCCAGCTTGCCGGTGGCGAGCAGGCCCTGCCCGTCGGCGGTGAGCTGGGCGAGATAGGTCACGCCGCCCAGCTGCTTCAACGCCTCGTCGCTTTCGAAATAGGGCTTCAGTGTCACCGGCGTCGCAACCGAGTTGCGGTCGATCAGCTTGAGCACGCGTTCGTAGATACGCTCGTGCACCGGCTCGTAGAAATGGTGCGGCTGCAAGGGCGTGTTGAGCTCGCCCACCACCTGGTTGTCGATCAACACCGCACCCAGGAAGGCGGCCTCGGCCTCGACATTGCTGGGTAGCGTGGTGCCCTGCACGTCCTTGGCAGGAGTCGAATCGGTAGCGGGAAAGAGGAGATCGGTGTCGGCCATGCGCGGCACCATGGCTGTCGGGGACTCTTGGGACAAGCGATTGCCCGTGCTGATTTGTCGCAGCAGCTTGTGGATATCGGGGAAGACTCAAAGTCCACTTGCCCCGCATCGCTGTGCTTGCGAAAGCAGCATCGGACGATGAGCGATTCAACCACCCCTTCCGGCGACCACCGCATTGCCAAGATCGAGCTCGACGAGGAGACGATCATCTGGCGCAACGCCGATATCGAGCAGGAACGGCGTATCGCCATCTTCGACCTGATCGAGGAAAACACTTTCAAACCGCTGCGCGCGGCGGAGCGCGGAGCGAGCGGCCCCTATCATCTCACGCTTGCGGTGCAAGACGGGCGGCTGCTGATGACCATCGCCGACAGCGAGGACACGCTGGTCGAGGAACTGCTGCTGGGCCTTGCGCGCTTCCGCCGCCCGATCCGCGAATATTTCGCCATTTGCGACAGCTATTACCAGGCCATCCGCAAGGCGACGCCGGGCGAGATCGAGACGATCGACATGGCTCGCCGGGGCGTCCACAACCGCGCCGCCGAGCTGCTGCTCGAACGGCTGGAAGGCAAGGTCGAAACTGATTTCGCCACCGCTCGCCGCCTCTTCACGCTCATCTGCGTCCTCCATATCAAGGGCTGACGGGCGATGGCGAAACGCAAGAAGAAGGGCCGCTCCGGTCTGTTCCTCAAACTGCTGCTGCTCGCAGGGCTGATCGGCGCCGGCTACTGGCTCTATGCCGAATACGAACAGCGCGGCTGGCGCCCGGACGAAACCGCATATCCCGACCAGGGCGCTTTCGTCGGCGAGAATGACGGCGCTATCGATTTCGAGGTCTTGAAGGGGCTGGGAGCCAGCTTCGTCTATCTTGAGGCCAGCCGCGGGGCGCGCGGCAAGGATGCCAATTTCTCGCGCAATCTCGCCTCTGCGCGCAAGGCGGGGCTGCAGGTCGGCGCGGTGCATTTGTTTGACCCGTGCGAGACGGCGGACGGCCAGTCGGCCAATTACGTCACCATCGTGCCGCGCGATGCCGACCTGCTGCCCGCGGCCATCAAGCTGACCCGCACCACCGACGAATGTTTCGAGCGCGTCTCCGATGCCGCGGTGCAGAGCGAACTTCTTACTCTGGTCAACCAGATCGAGGCGCATACCGGCGCGCCCGTGGTGCTTGCGCCGAGCGAGGAATTCGAGGACCTCTACCGCCCCGCACGCCGCCTCGAACGCGCGCTCTGGCTGACCGGCGATGTCGAGGAACCCCTCTACGCCGGGCGGCCGTGGACCGTCTGGACCGCCAATTCCGCCTACGACAGCGCCGCCGCCGAGAAGCCCTTGCGCTGGCTGGTCGTGCGCCCCTAGGAACCGACCCCATGACCGATGACGACCTGATCGCTGCCGCCCGCGGCGCAGCCGAACATTCCTATTCTCCCTATTCGCGTTTTGCCGTGGGCAGCGCGTTGCTCTTCGCCGATGGCAGCGTGGTGACTGGCACCAATATCGAGAACGCGAGCTACGGTCTGGCGCTCTGTGCCGAGACGGTCGCCGTGTCCAAGGCCATGGCCGACGGAGTGCGCGGCGGGCTTGAGAAGGTCGCGGTGACCGGGCCGGGCGACATGCCGATCACGCCCTGCGGCCGCTGCCGCCAGGTGCTGAACGAGCTGGCCCAGCTGGGCGGGACCGATCCGGAAATCCTCTGCGTCGGCCCGGACGAAGTCCGCCGCACGCGGCTGAGCGCGCTCCTGCCCGACGCCTTCGGTCCGGCGAGCCTGGTCTAACGCTTCCTTCACCATTTACGTTTAGCAAGACGTCGTGGCGCACCATGCGTCCGGAGTCAGCGACAATGAAATTCGTCCAACTGGAATCGCGCGGCGGCAATTACTTGGTCGTCGCCAGCAATGTGGCGTGGCTGCGTGTGGGCGAAAACGGCCAGACGCTGGTGGGCATGGTGGGCAGCCAGCCGCTGCTCGTGACCGGCACGCCCGAAAGCGTCGCGGCCAAACTCGCCGCGACCTGACCCGCCGCTGGCCCGGGCCGGCATGTTCCGCTAGATGCGGCAGGCATGATGGACCGGCGCACAGCCCTTGGCTTCCTTGCATCGACGGGAGCGGCGCTCGGCCTGCCCTCAATGGCCGCAGCCCGCAGCGCGAGGCGACCGCGTCGGCTGTCGCTTGGAGACACCGTCGGCCTGATCGCTCCGGCGAGCGCGGTCTCGGAAGGCGAGATCGCCTACGCCCGGCACAACATCTCTGGCATGGGGCTGGTCCCAAAGCTCGCAGACCATGTGTCGCGCAGCGAGGGCTACCTCGCCGGGAGCGACAGCGAGCGTGCCGCCGATATCAACGCCCTATTCGGCGATCCCGAAATCGCGGCGATCTTCGCCATTCGCGGCGGCTGGGGCGGAGCGCGCCTGCTCGAACTGGTCGATTGGGAGCTGGTCGGGCGCAATCCCAAGCTGCTGGTGGGCTATAGCGACGTGACATCGCTGCACCTCGCCATCGCTGCCAAAACCGGATTTGCGAGTCTCCACGCGCCCAACGCCGCCAGCCCCTGGCCGAAGGAGAGCTGGGAGAGCCTGTGGCGACTGGCCTTCACTGGCGAGACACCCACGCTTGGCGGCGAGCGGGCAGACCTCGTGCAGGGGCCGCAAGGGCGCACGATCGCGCCAGGGTTCGCCAAGGGGAGGCTACTGGGCGGAAACCTCACCGTGTTCTCGACGCTGATGGGCACGCCTTACCTGCCCGATTGCGACAGCGCGGTGCTGTTCTTCGAGGATGTGAACGAGGAGGAATACCGCATCGACCGCATGCTGCAGCAGCTGGCGCTTGCGGGCATATTGGGCAAGGCGTCGGCGGTGGTCTTCGGCCGCTGCCGCAGCTGCGCCAGCACCGATGCGGACTATCGCGGCCAGACGCTCGACGAGGTGCTGGACCACCATCTTGCGTCGCTCGGCGTTCCCGCCTTCGTCGGCGCGAACATCGGCCATCACCGCGGCCAGCTGAGCCTGCCGCATGGGGCGAGAGTTGAGGTGGACGCGGGCGCGCGCACGATCAGGCTGCTCGAGCCGATCGTGCGCTGACCCGGTAGGGCGGGATCAGGCCCCGCGCGCGTCCATCCATTCGACGAGGCTCGCAAGGCAGTCGCGTGCGAGCATCTTGCAGCGTTCAGGCGACCAGCCCTGTTCGGGCTCGGGATCGGCCTTGTTGTCCTTGTAGGGCATTTCCAGCGTCATCGCCGTCGCGCCGAAGCGTTCGGCGACCTGGTTGGTGCTCATCGACAAATTCGCTTTGCCGGGGGCGGCCTTGGTATAGCCCTGCTCGGTCTGGAAATCGGGCGTGCGGCGGTCGAGGATCGCCTCGTATTCGTAATAGCCCTTGCCCTGCTCGTCGGTCCACGAAGGGATGCCTTCGAAACCGGCGAGGAAGCTGACGGGGATCGCCTCGTCGCCATGGACGTCCATGGCAAAATCGACGCCGGTTTTGTCCATGTGGTTGCGGATGGCGAGCACTTCGGGGCTGCGTTCCGCGCTCGGATTTTCCCATTCGCGGTTGAGGTTCGCGCCCGCCGCGTTGACGCGCAGGTTCCCGCGCTTCGACCCGTCGGGGTTGCAGTTGGGCACGATGTGCAGGCGGCACTTTTGGCGCAGCTTGCGGCCCACGCTGTCGGCGGGGTCGGTCAGCACTTCCAAAGCGCCTTCCATCCACCATTCGGCCTGCGTTTCTCCCGGGTGCTGGCGCGCATAGAGCCACACGTTGAAGCTGCCTTCGCCCATTTCGAGGCAGTCGATCGGCTGGCCGTCGAGCGTGTTGCCGAGCGCGACATGGTCGACCCCTTCCGAGGCCGCGGCTTCGGCGACGAGATCGTGGTGGCGCTCCATCGAATAGGGCGCGAAATAGGCGAACCAGGCGATGTCGCTGGCGGGCGTGTAGCGGATGGTGAGCGTGCCGCCTTCCTCGTCCTTGTCATAGGAAGACGCGGCGCGGCCCCAATAGTCGCGGTCTTCCGAAACGCAGGCGTCGTAATCGGGCCAGCCGTCAGGATAGGCGCTGTCGGAAAGCTGGGTGATCTTGAGCACCAGCTCGCGGCCCTTTGCGCCTGCCACGCGGAAGTGGAACCACTGCTTGAACTCGCTGTTCGTATCCAGCGGGATCGCCAGCCGCGCAGTTGCGCCGTCCACCGACAGGGTTTCGATATTGCCGCTGTCGAAGGCGGAATCGATCCGGATATCGCTCACGTAAAAACCTCTCTTTGTTCCTCTAGCCCAAGGCGTGCCGGCCCGAATGGGCGTTGGAAAGGCGATGCGCAAGGGCTGAATCTCTGGCCGGGACCGGCCATGTCGCAGCGCCCTCTAGGCAATTGCTCTTACCAAATCGTGTGCTACCCGTGAGCGGCCCGCCTTCGATACTTCTGTTTGGCGACGACCGCTTGCATGAGCAACTAAACGAGCACAGGCCTTGAGCAATGTGAGGAAACCCTTGACCAGAATCACCCGCGCCGTTAACGGGCGCGCTTGAATTCGGCGCGCCGGACCTTATCTCCGGCGCGTATTTATTTGATCAGAGAGAAACGATGAAGATCCGCAACAGCCTCAAGTCGCTCAAGAGCCGTCACCGCGATTGCCGCGTGATCCGTCGTCGCGGCCGCACCTACGTCATCAACAAGACCAACCGTCGCTTCAAGGCCCGCCAGGGCTAAGCCTCGGCTGCGCGGAAGGTCTCTTCCGCGAGTGTCTATCGACCGGCCCGGCTCCGCGAGGAGTGCGGGCCGTTCGCATTTGCAGGTGAACGATGAGCGATAGAAAGGTCGAAGCGGTGGTCTTCGACGTCGGGCGCGTGCTGTACCAGTGGCAGCTGTCCGCCCTGTTCGAGAAGATGACCGACAATCCCGCGCGCCTTGAAAAGGTGCTGGGTGAGGTCGTGACCGAGGAATGGCATTTCCTCCATGACGCGGGCCGTCCGCTATCGCAGATGGTGCCCGAGCGAATTGCGCTCTATCCCGATTTCGCCGAAGAAATCCGCGCCTATGCGACGCGTTTCAACGAGACCATTCCCGGCCCCGTCCCCGGCAGCCACGCGCTGGTCGAGCGGCTCGAAGCAGCGGGCGTTCCGCTTTTCGCGATCACCAATTTCGGTGCCGAGTTCTGGGCGGGTTTCCGCCCGCACGAACGCATCTTCGACCGCTTCATCGATATCGTCGTCTCGGGCGAGGAGCGGATTGCCAAGCCCGATCCGGCGATTTTCGCCCTTTCGGCGTCGCGTTTCGGCCATGCGCCGGGGGCCATGCTCTTTATCGACGACAACCCGGCCAATATCGAGGCCGCGCGCGGATGCGGCTGGCAGGTCCATCACTTTACCGATGCGGCCTCGCTCGAACGCGAACTCACGGGCCGCGGACTTATCTGACCTCTCACGAAAAAGCCCCGGCGCTTGAAAGTGCCGGGGCATCGAGGACCACCCTGATGGAGAGGGGGTAGGGGATTTCGTGGCCGGGATCAGCCGTTGCACTTGGCCAGCTTGTCGGCTTCCAGCGCCTTTCCCTTGGAGGTGAAGGCAACCACGTCACCGGTGTCGCGCTGCAGTTCGCGGCAGACACGCAGCGGGCGCGAGGTGCCCTTGCCGGCGACGCACTTGGTGCCTTCGCAGGTCCAGGCGACTCCGCCTGCGATCACGGTGCGCTCGGCAGCGGGCTGGGCCAGCTCGGCGGTGTAGAACGGGCCGTTGCTGCGAGCTTCGACAACCGTTGGGGCGACGAGCGCGCCGAAGCCGGCGGCGGTGTAGAGGACAGCGGCGCCGAACACGCCGAGCTTGGTGGAGGGGGAGTTGGAGAGGGTCATGGTCGATACCTTTCGGCTGATGCAATTTGCTCAACACCAGTTGCGATAACTACAATATCAGTTTCTCTTTACAACTGGTTGCGAATCGCTACCTACCTAGATAGGTTGCATTCCACAACCCTTTTCTCGAATAATTTGGCATGGGCCGGAATTGCGCTAGATAGGTTGCTCTGGAAGGACTGATTTTATGGGCGATATCCGTGAACCCTTGCGTGAACTGACCGAATGCGGCCTGCCGCAGGCTCTCGAAGTGATGGGGGAACGCTGGAGCTTCATGATCCTGCGCGCCAGCTTCAACGGGTTGCATCACTTCGAGGAATTCCTGAGCGAGCTGGGCATTGCCCGGAACATCCTCTCGAACCGGCTGGCCAAGCTGGTCGAACACGGCATCCTCAAGCGCGATCCCTGCCCGGACGACCGCCGCAAGATCGAATACCGCCTGACCGAAAAAGGCTTCGACCTCCTCCCCGCCATGGTCGCGCTGCGCCAGTGGGGCCAGAAATACGGTCACGAAGTCACCGAAAATCCCGTTCTGGTAGACGAGCGCGACCGCCTGCCGATCGGGCCGACCTCGATCCTGAGTCACGATGGCCGCATCCTCGGGCCCGCAGACCTCCACCTCGTCGAACGCGCCAATCTCGGCGTGCGCGCCGATGGCACCAAGGCGAAGCCGGGCAAGGCGCTCGAATGCGGTTCGGTGATCGAGCTGGAAGCCCGCCGCAAGGGCCGTGACGCAGCCTGACCGACGAGATCCAGCGAACCGCCGACGGCCGCTATATCGTGGTGCGCGGAAGGCTATGGCGGGCGAGCAACCCGGCCTTGCCTGAAGCGAAACGCGAATCGCTCGTGCACGAATTGATGGACGCGCGGCGCGCCGTCGCGGCGGCCAGGCGCTCCGATGATGCAAAAGCGGAGAAGGCGGCGCGCGCTCGTGTGCATGACGCCAAGGTAGGGCTGGGCGAACGCGGGCCGGTCTGGTGGGACGACGGCGCGCCCGATTTCAACCGTCACCTCGTGAAAAACACGCCCTATGCTGCGGAATTCGAGACCTGAGTGCGCTCGCCAGGCCTCGCAGCCACTTCGGCAACCTGGTTAACGAGGCTTTGCAAAAGTGACGTCAAATCAGGCTCTGGCGGTGTGACGTCATCGTTAAAACCATCGAAACACCTTTGTGAGATACCTTGCGGTGAATCGGGGCGCATGCCCCTTTAAGCCGGATAAAAAACGTGATCGAAATCGAAGTCCAGAACGAGACGCACCAGACGCAGTTTCGCATCAAGGCGATGAGCGTGCCGCGCATTGGCGAAGGCCTCCGCCTGAAGGAGCCCGACGGGACCTGGGCGAGCTACGACGTGCTCGACGTGTGGTACCAGCAGGCCGACTACGGCGAAGTCTGGGTGCCCTACCTCCACGTCAAGACCACGCCTGCCGACGGGATGGCTGCGCCCGCACCCGCGCCCGGTGTGGGCGAAGTGCCCGATCAGGCCATGCCCATCGCCGACTTCCTCGCCAAGTTCGAGGGCGACCACGAGCATGAAACGGTCAAGCTCAACCTCGACATGAGCGAGGAACAGTAGGCCAGGCTACTTTCCGCTAACGACCCGATAACGGTCATTGTGAAGAGCACTATTTCCGTTCAAGTTCAGGGGCATGAAAACAGCACTCGAACTCCCTGAAACTGAAATTGACCCCGCAGATCGCGACTTTCTTGCCCAAATCCGGGAGCATGGGTGGTTCGGCACACGCGTTTTCGATCTAGAGAAGCAGGAACCTGACTTCACCTACTCAACCGGCTTCTTCCATGGCCTAGGCCACCCAGAAATCATTGTGTTCTCATTGCCGAAGCAGGTGTCGCACGATATTTTCTGGGACATTCACCGCAATATTCGCGAGGGGAATTTTCCGAAACCGGAGACAAAACTCTCGGGTATATTCGGCAAACATCAGGCTGTGTTCGTTCCTGTCTCTCGAGACTTCTACGCCGAGCATCTCGGCTGGAGCCAGTGGTTTTACCGCAGTGACAATTTCCCGTGCCTCCAGCTCGTTTGGCCGGACCGTGCGGGGATCTTTCCGTGGCAGCCGGACTTCGATCCAGCGTTCGCAAGCGATCAGCCCGACTTAACAGATGGCAGTTGGAATGGCCTGACGATCTGACGGCAGGAATCCACCCAATAGCTGCCCTTCAATACTTCACGCTCTCGGCGGCTGCCTCCGGTAGCTGAGCGCCTCCGCCACATGGATGCGTCCTACCTTCTCCGCCCCCGCCAGATCCGCAATCGTCCGCGCTACCCTCAGCATTCGCGTGTAGCTGCGCGCCGACAGCCGCATCGCGGTGGCCGCCTGCATCAGCAGTTCGCGGCCCTTTTCGTCGGGCCCGGCGAATTCCTCCAGCGCGTCGCCTTGCAGTTCGGCGTTGGTGCGCGCGCCGCTGGCCTCGGCGCGGGCGGACTGGACGGATCGGGCTGCTGCCACGCGTGCGGCGATTTCCGCCGTGCCCTCGGTGGGCGGGGGCAGGGCGAGGTCGGCAGCGCTGACCGGGTCGACCTCGACATGGAGGTCGATGCGGTCGAGCAGCGGGCCGGACACCTTGCTCTGGTAATCGGCGGCGCATTTGGGGGCGCGCGAACACGCCAGTGCGGGGTCGCCCAGATGCCCGCAGCGACACGGGTTCATCGCTGCGACCAGCTGGACATTGGCGGGGAAGGTCACATGCGCATTGGCCCGCGCGACATCGACCGTGTTGGTCTCCAGGGGCTGGCGCAGCGAATCGAGCACGGCGCGCTGGAATTCGGGCAGTTCGTCGAGGAAGAGCACGCCCAGATGCGCGAGGCTGACCTCGCCCGGCTTCACTTTCAGCCCGCCGCCGGTGAGCGCGGCCATGCTCGCCGAATGATGCGGCGCGCGGAACGGGCGGGCGCGGCTGATGCGGCCTTCCTCGAGCAGTCCGGCAACCGATTGCACCATGCTCACCTCAAGCGCCTCGGGCAGGGAGAGCGGCGGCAGGATGCCGGGCAGGCAGCTCGCCAGCAGCGACTTGCCCGCGCCCGGCGGCCCGATCATCAGCAAATTGTGTCCACCCGCCGCTGCGATCTCCAGCGCGCGCTTGGCGGTTTCCTGCCCCTTCACCTGTTTGAGATCCGGGGCCTTGCCCGCATCCTCGACCGAGCCCTGTTCGGGCGGGGGCAGCTGGCTCGTGCCCTTTAGGTGGTTGAGCAGGCTGGCGATATCGGGCGCAGCCAGGACCGGGACCTCGCTCGCCCAGATGGCTTCCGACCCTTGCGCGGCGGGGCAGATCAGGCCCTTCTCTGCCTCGCTCGCGTGGATCGCCGCCAGCAGCACGCCGGGTGAAGGCTGGACGCGCGCGTCGAGCGCCAGTTCGCCGACCACGATCCAGTCTTCCAGCTGCTCGGCATCGGTGATTCCCATCGCCGCCAGCACGGCGAGCGCGATGGGCAGGTCGTAATGCGAGCCTTCCTTGGGCAGGTCGGCGGGCGAGAGGTTGATGGTGATCCGCTTGGGCGGCAGCGCGAGGCCCATGGAGGACAGCGCGGCGCGCACCCGCTCCTTGCTCTCGCCCACCGCCTTGTCGGCCAGCCCCACGATGTTGAAATTCGGCAGGCCCGGCGCGAGGCTGCATTGCACCTCGACGCGGCGTGCCTCCAGCCCGAGATAGGCCACCGTACGAACCAGTGCGACCAAACCAATTCCCCCTTGTTGTCTGGCGGTCTGGCAAGAAGTCCTTATATTGTCGAGGCCTGCGTGATCGGGAGCGCGCGGGCGCGCCTTCAGGCTTGACCTTCGTCCCCGATTTCCTTAAGCGCGCCCCTTCCAAGAGCGGTCGCCTGCCACTGGCGGCCCTTTTTCGTCGCGGCGATTCGCCCGGCAGCAACGTATTTTACTGAAGGTGTTCCCATGAAGCGGACTTTCCAGCCCTCGAACCTCGTGCGCGCCCGTCGCCACGGTTTCTTCGCGCGCAAGGCCACCCCGGGCGGCCGCAAGGTTCTTCGTGCACGTCGCGCTCGCGGCCGCAAGAACCTTTGTGCGTGATTGACTGACCGGTCGCGCCTCGCGCGTGACCTTACAGTCTGAGCGAAGCTGCGGGCTCCCTTCGGGGGGCCCGTTCGCGTATGTAACGCCGATGCATCCGAGCCTGTCCGTCATCCGCAAACGCAGCGATTTTCTCGCCGCCAATCGCGGTACGCGCAACGCGAAGCCGGGCTTCGTGCTGCTCACCCGCCCGAACGAGGGGCAGGGCAAGCGTTACGGCATCACCGTGACCAAGAAGATCGGCAACGCCGTGGTCCGCAACCGGATGAAGCGGCGCTTTCGTGAACTGCTCTGGGCCGCGCTGCCGGACGGGGGCCTGCCCGATCACGACCATATCCTGATCGGTCGCGAGGGCGGAGTGGAGCGCGACTTTGCAAAGCTCGCAGAGGAACTCGAAGCAGCGCTGGCCCGCGCAAGCCGCGGCGAAGGCGACCGCGCCCGCCGCCTGCGCCACTCCCGATCGCGGCGCGCGTGAAGTACCCGCTGATCTGGATCGCCCGCCTGTGGCAGCTCGGCCCGAGCCGCATCCTGCCGCCCACCTGCCGCTTCACGCCGTCGTGCAGCCAATACGCCATCGAGGCCTTGCAGAAGCATGGCGCAATCAAGGGTGGATGGCTGACGCTCAAGCGGCTATTGCGCTGCCAACCCTGGGGGGGCTGCGGCCATGACCCGGTTCCTTGAGGGGCCGGTGTCTTGACGTGGCAACACACCCTTCCCATCTGACGAAGACAACTACCACCGGGATCGACCTTGGAAAATTCACGCAATTTCGTGCTCGTGCTCACCCTCTCACTGGCCGTGCTGATCGGCTGGCAGTGGGCGATGGACCATTTCTATCCGCAGCCGGACAACGTTCCGGTCACCGCGGAAACGGTCGATACGCCGGCTGAAGCAGCGGCGGCCGCCAGCGGCGAAATCGGCGAGAGCGCGGCCACCAGCGTCGACCTCGAAAGCTCGCTCGGCGCGGCCGAGCGCATTCGCATCGATTCGCCCAAGGTCGCCGGCTCCATCGCAGTTGGCGGCGCGATGATCGACGACATCGTGCTCAAGGATTACGCCGCCAGCCCCGATGGCGACAGCGAGCCGGTGCGCATCTTCGCCCCGCGCGGCACCGATGTGCAGCAATACGCGCAGTTCGGTTTCCTCGTGAACGGCGCCAAGATCTCCGACGATGTGCTGTGGGAATCCGACGGCGACACGCTTTCGGTCGGCAACCCGGTCACCCTGCGCCACGATGCGGGCAACGGCGTGCTGCTCGAACAGACCTATTCGATCGACGAGAACTACATGATCACCGTCGAGCAGGCGGTGTCGAACAGGGGCGAGAACGGCATCGTCGCGCAGCCCTTCGGCCTCGTCGGGCGCACCAGCACCACGATGAGCGACGACTTCTTCATCGCCCATTCGGGTCCCATCGGCTCCTTCGGCCAGGCCGTCGAATACGGCTATGATTATTCGGACGTCGAGGAAGAGCGCAAGGTCAGCCCCTCGGGCACGACCGACTGGCTCGGCTTCACCGATATCTACTGGCTCGCCGCGCTTGTGCCGCAGGCCGGTACCGATCCTGATGCGACCTTCCGTTCCCTCGGCGGCGACCTCTACCGCGCCGACATGATCTATGACCCCGTCCGGGTCGAGGCGGGCCGCAAGGTCACCACCACTTCGCGCCTCTTCGCCGGCGCCAAGGACAGCGAAATCCTCGACGCCTATCAGGACGCCGGAATTCCGCAGTTCGGCCTAGCCATCGACTGGGGCTGGTTCCGCTGGTTCGAAAAACCGTTCCTGTGGCTGCTGAAGAACATCTTCGCCCTCGTCGGCAATTTCGGCGTCGCGATCATCATCCTGACGATCATCGTGCGTGGCCTGATGTTCCCCATCGCGCAGAAGCAGTTCGCTTCCATGGCCGCGATGAAGGCGATCCAGCCGAAGATGAAGAAGCTGCAGGAGCGCCACAAAGACGACAAGGTGAAGCAGCAGCAGGAAATGCAGAAGCTGTTCAAGGAAGAACAGGTCAACCCGCTGGCCGGCTGCCTGCCGCTGATCCTGCAGATCCCGATCTTCTTCGCGCTCTACAAGGTGCTCTACCTCGCGATCGAGATGCGCCACCAGAACTTCCTCTGGATCGAGGATCTTTCCGCGCCCGATCCGGCGACGATCCTCAACCTGTTCGGCCTGCTGCCGTTCACCCCGCCGAGCTTCCTTGCCATCGGCATCCTCGCCGTGCTGCTGGGTGTGACCATGTGGCTGACCTTCAAGCTGAACCCCAGCGCGATGGACCCGGTCCAGCAGCAGGTCTTCAGCATCATGCCCTGGGTGCTGATGTTCATCATGGCGCCGTTCGCCGCCGGGCTGTTGCTTTACTGGGTGACCTCCAACGTGCTCACTTTGGCGCAGCAGAAGTATCTCTATTCCAAGCACCCGCAATTGAAGGCGGCGGCCGAGAAGGAAAAGGCCGAAAAAGCCGCCGAAGCGGCAGAGGCGAAGCCGTGACCGACGAAGAAGCCGCCGAACTCGCCCAGCTGGAACGGCGCGCCAACAAGCTGTTCTCCGGCCGGGTGGAGTTCCTCCTCTCGGCCCCGCAGCTGAAATTCCTGCCCGAGCCGACCGTGCCCGAAATCGCCTTTGCGGGCCGTTCGAACGTCGGCAAGAGCTCGCTGCTCAACGCGCTCACCGGGCGCAGGAAGATCGCGCGCGCCTCGGTGACGCCGGGCCGCACGCAGGAACTCAACTTCTTCGAAGTGGGCGAACCGACCCAGTTCCGCCTCGTCGACATGCCCGGTTACGGCTTTGCCAAGGCGCCGGTGAAGGTCGTCGAGAAGTGGAAGAACCTCGTGAAGACCTATCTTCGCGGACGGCAGGTGCTGGTTCGCAACCTCGTGCTGGTCGACAGCCGCCACGGGCTGAAGGATGTCGACCGCGAGATGATGAAGATGCTCGACGAAGCCGCGGTGGGCTATCGGGTGGTCCTCACCAAGGCCGACAAGATCAAGGCAAGCGAGCTGGCCAAGACCGTCGCCGCGGTCGAGGCCGAGGCGAAGAAACACGTCGCCGCCTATCCGCAGATCCACGTAACCTCGAGCGAGAAGGGCATGGGTATCGGGGAGCTGAGGGCCGCGCTGCTACGGGATGCCGGAGTCTAGCCACATTTGCTAGCCGACCGGCGGGCGTCATCCGCCATTTGGAGGCGGCAGCCGGTTATAGGTCGACCTTCTTGTCAGGCTCCTCAGCCATATCTTCGCGGAGTTCTTCCGCCCCATGTTCGGCCCGACGCGTTTTCCATTTGGGAGCGTCCCGGTTCTTCTTCCAGCCGTAAACGATCACGGCGAGAAGTAGCAGTGGTCCGGCTATGACAATGAGGGTCCACAGGCTTCCCATATTTCTTGCTCCTTCGATTTGCGCTTACCGAAACAGCGCACGGGCCACGTAATCGGTTCCGTTTCCGCAGGCAGCGAGGGGCGATGGCGAAGACTTGGAATGTCCGGCTAGGTAGCGAACAGCATCGCGTCGTCGGCGAAGGCCTTCATCTCCAGCGCGTTGCCGCTGGGGTCGCGGAAGAACATGGTGGCCTGTTCGCCGGGCTTACCCTTGAAACGCACGGTGGGCGGGATGATGAAGTCGACATCGGCGGCTTCCAAGCGGGTCTTGAGCGCGTCCCATTCGGCCATCGTCAGCACCACGCCGAAATGGGGAACGGGCACGTCTTCGCTGTCGACCTTCGTCCGCGCGCGGTCGGCGACGAGGCCGGGAGCCTGGTGGGCGACGATCTGGTGGCCGTGGAAATCGAAGTCGATCCAGTCGTCGCTGCTGCGCCCTTCCGCGCAGCCGAGCAGCTCGCCGTAGAAGGCGCGGGCGGCATCGAGATCGTGGACGGCAAAGGCGAGGTGGAAGGGGCGCAGGGTCATGGGCACACCCTAGGCGCGCGAATTGCATTTTCCTACTCCCCTGACCCCGTGCAAGCCCTTGCGAATGCACAAGGACATAACTCCCGAACAGGCGCGCGCCGTGGTGGCAGATTACATCGCAGGACTGTGTTCCAGGCGTTCCACCGTTCAGGCTCGACAGCGCAAGGATGAACGCCTAGGGCGCGGACAACACGGGAAAGGTGGAGCCCGCATGAAGATCATCATCGGCAACAAGAACTACTCGAGCTGGTCGCTGCGCGGCTGGCTCGCGGCCAAGCAATCGGGGCTGTCGTTCGAGGAAATCGTCGTGCCCCTGTTCGGCGAGAACTGGGAGGCCGATCGCAAGGGCGGCGAGATCCAGCCATCGCATGGCAAGGTCCCGCTGCTGTGGGACGACAAAACGGTGGTGTGGGACAGCCTCGCGATCCTGGAATACCTTGCCGACAAGGTCGGGCGCGAACGCTTCTGGCCCAAGGACGATACCGCGCGCGGCATGGCCCGCTCTATGGTCGCCGAAATGCACTCCTCCTTCCAGGCGCTGCGCAGCGAATGCCCGATGAACGTGCGCAAACGCTTCGACGGTTTCGAGCCGAGCGAGGCGTGCCGCGCCGACATCCTGCGCATCCTCACCATCTGGGCGGAAGCGCGAAGCCGGTTCGGCAATGGCGGGCCCTTCCTCTTCGGCACCTTCGGCGCGGCGGACGTGTTCTTCGCCCCCGTCGTCAGCCGCTTCATCAGCTACCAGATCCCCGTCCCGGGCTTTGCCGCGGCCTATATGCAGGCCGTGTGGGAGCACGAATGGATGCAGGCGTGGATCACCGCATCGGAAAACGAAGAATGGGTCATCGAACAATACGAAACCGTCTCCTGACGCTGCTTGCGGCAGCCCTCGCGCTGCTGCCCGCACAAGCGCAGGCATGGGGCTTCTTCGCCCACCGCACGACGGCCGAAATCGCGCTGGAGAATGTAAAGCCGGAAACCCGCACCGGGATCGCGCGCCTGCTGAAGGCCGCGCCCGAACTGGGTGTGCCCGATTGCGATCTTGCGAGCCTCGAAGATGCAAGCGTGTGGCCCGATTGCCTGCGCAAGGACTACTGGCGCTGGGGCTACACCTTCGCATGGCATTACCGCACCACGCCAGTGTGCGAGGCGTACGAGCCGAGGCGGAATTGCTCGGGCCAGAACTGCATCCTCGCCCAGATCGAGCGCAACCAGCGCATCCTCGCAGACGAGAACCTGCCCGCGAACGTCCGGCTGGAGGCGCTGGCCTTCCTCGTCCACTTCATCGGCGATGTGCACATGCCGCTCCATTCGGGCGATCACGAGGATCGCGGCGGCAACGACATCGACACCGCTTATGGCATCGCGCCGGGGCTGAACCTGCATTGGATCTGGGACGGCCCGCTGGCCGAACGCGCGATCACGTCGGCCGAGGTGCCGCTGGTGCGCCGCTACAGTGCCGAAGAACGCGCCGATCTGGGCGGCGGCGCGCCCGCCGACTGGGGGCGCGAGAGCTGGGAAACGAGCCGCGATTTCGTTTACCCCAACGCCTTCGACCGCGCGCCTTGCGAAGGTGACGACCTGCCCGACGAGACCGCGCTGACGCAGGAGGATATCGAGCGGGCCATCCCCATCTCGCAGCGCCGCGTGACGCAGGCGGGCATCCGCATGGCCGAATATCTCGATGCAGCCTTTGCGCCGGGGCCCCTACCGGAACCGGAGCGCGACTAGGGCACGCGCTTGGTCGGGTAGGGCGTGCCGTCCTTGCGGAAGTATCCCTCGGGCGTGAAGACCATGTCGATATCGGGGTATTCGCCCCGGTCGGTGTCCCGGTCGCCGCCGCTGATGGCGAGGAAGACGCAAGGAATGTCGCCGCGATTATGCAGGCGATGGCCGTTCTTCTCGCCCGCCGGCCAGGCGAGGATGTCGCCGGGCCCGACAGGGATTTCGCCCTCGTTCTCGATCAGTATCGCCTCGCCCTGCAGGATCACCACCAGCTCGTCCTGCCCCTCGTGCCAGTGCCGCTGCGAGGAAAAGGCGCCGGGCTGGAGCACGACATGGCTTGCCCCCAGCTTGGTCAGCCCACCGACCGGCGCGAGGCGGCGATAGTGACGTCCTTCGACGTCCGCATCATAGGGCGGCGGATAGCCCGTCGCATTGGTCTGGGGGATGGCGTCGAGATCGAGCTTGGGCATTGGCGCGCACTCCTGCTAGCGGAACGAACATGACCGAAGTTCTCGAACTCGCCAAGCGGCTGATGGCCGCCGAAAGCGTCACTCCCGCCACGGGCTCCGTCTTCGACCGGATGGAGGCGATGCTCGCGCCGCTCGGTTTCGAAGTGCATCGCTTCACCCGCGGTGAGGGCGCGCCGGGCACGCCCGAGGCTCCGGTCGAAAACCTCTTCGCAATCCGACGCGGACCCGAAGGTTCGAAGCACTTCGCCTTTGCCGGCCATCTCGACGTTGTCCCTCCCGGCGGCGGCTGGGCGAGCGACGCCTTCGAGCCCGAAGTCCGCGGCGACCTGCTCTACGGCCGCGGCGCGGTCGACATGAAGGGCTCGATTGCCTGCATGGTCGAAGCGGTGAAGCACGTGCCGCAGGACGCTGGCACGATCAGCTTCATCATCACCGGCGACGAGGAAGGCCCCGCGCTCCACGGTACGCGCGCGCTGATCGACTATATGCGCGAGACGGGCCACCAGCCCGACCTGTGCCTCGTCGGCGAACCCACCAGCGTCAATCGCCTCGGCGACATGATGAAGATCGGGCGGCGCGGTTCGGTGAACATCTGGCTGGAAGTCGAAGGCACGCAAGGCCACGTCGCCTATCCGCATCTTGCCGAAAACCCGATCCCCAAGCTGGTCGCCATGCTGGCCGAGCTCGACGCGCTGGTGCTCGACGAAGGCAACGACTGGTTTCAGGCTTCCAACCTCGAGATAACTGATCTCGAGGTCGGCAACCCGGCGCACAACGTCATTCCGGAAGCGGCGAAGGCGCGCATCTCGATCCGCTTCAACGACGAGCATTCGGGCGCCTCGCTGTCCGAAAAAGTCATAACGATTGCCGAGAAGCACGGCGGCAAGGCCATGCCGATCATCTCGGGCGAGCCCTTCCTCACCCCTCCGGGCACCTTCAGCGACATCATCGCGCGCGCGGTGAAGGAGGAAACGGGCGTCAATCCCGAGCCTTCCACCACCGGCGGCACTTCGGACGCGCGTTTCCTTCGCGCCGTGTGCCCGGTGATCGAATTCGGCCTCGTCAACGCCACCATGCACAAGCGCGACGAGGCTGTAGCCATCGAGGACCTTTCCACGCTAAGCCGCATCTATACGGCGATCGCGAAAGACGCGCTGGCATAAAAGAACACGTCTGAGGGGACAGCAATGCTGAGGGTCTGGTTCGAAATTCCGCTGTGGCAGCGCGTGCTGACCGCGCTCCTGCTGGGCGTGCTGACCGGCTACGCCTGGGGGCCGGAAGCGGAAAGCATCAAGTGGATCGGCGACTTCTTCATCAAGTCGATCAAGATGCTGGTTGTCCCGCTGATCTTCTTCAGCCTCGTCTCCGGCGTCGCCGCCATCGGCGATCTGCGCAAGCTGGGCGCTGTGGGCGGACGGGCCATGCTGCTCTTCGTCATCACTGGCCAGATTGCAGTGTGGCTGGGCCTAGCGCTCGGCACTTTCATCCAGCCCGGCTCCGGCGTCGACACCAGCGCCATCCAGCGCGGCGAAACGCCTGTCCCCAACGAGACCACGGCGGTCGACATGATCCTTTCCATCGTGCCGGAAAGCCCGGTGCAGGTGATGGCCGATGTGGCGGTGCTGCCGCTGATCGTCTTCTCGCTGCTGGTGGGCGTGGGCATATTGATGGCCAAGGAAGAGGGCGCGCCGGTCCAGAAGGTCTTCGATAGCGGCGCCGTCGTGATGCAGAAGGTCACCATGGTGGTGATGGAACTCACTCCCTTTGGCGTCTTCGCGCTGATGGCCTGGGTCGCGGGCACGCTGGGTCTCGACGCGCTGGTCAGCCTCGCCAAGCTGGTCGGCCTCAATTACCTCGGCTGCCTGCTTATCATCGTCCTCATCTACGGCAGCATGATCAAGTTCCTTGCCAAGCTGCCCGTGCGCGACTTCTTCCGCGGCATCATCGATGCGATGGCGGTGAGCTATTCGACCGCCTCGTCCAACGCGACGCTGCCCGTCACCCTGCGCTGCGCCGAGCGGAACCTCGGCGTGTCGAACTCGGTCGCGAGCTTCGTGATCAGCCTCGGCGCGACGATCAACATGAACGGTACGGCAATGTATCTCGGCCTTGCGACGCTGTTCGGCGCGCAGATATTCGGCGTCGATTTGTCGATGGGCGACTATTTCCTGATCTCGATCCTCGCGACGCTCGGCGCGGTCGGCGCGGCGGGCATCCCGGGCGCGGGCCTGATCATGATGGCGCTGGTCTTCGGCGCGGTCGGCGTGCCGCTGGAAACGATTGCCTTCGTGGCGGGCGTGGACCGCATCATGGACATGATGCGCACCACCACCAACGTCAGCGGCGACGCGGCCGTAGCGACCACGGTGGCGGTGATGACGGGCGAGATCGACCGGCGCGAGATGGTCTCGGCGGACGATGTCTGAGGCAGGGGATCGTCCGGGCGATGGGATCGTTCGCTGGTTCGGCCGCCATCAGCGGGTTCTCGGTGTGGCGGGACTGGTCTGGCTCGCACTAAGTTCGGCTGTCTATGCGCGCTTCATCAGTCTTCCCGACATACCGTTCCTTACCGACGAAATCGCGCTTTATGCGTCGGCAGCCTACAACGCGATATGGTGGGGATTTCTGAAACCGGCGCTGTTGCGGCGCAGTTCGCAACTGCGCGGCGATGGGGTCGAAACGTAGCTCCTTGAGCGAAATCGCTCAGCGCCCCTTCGGCTTCTCCAGCACCTTCTTCCGATAGCTGCACAAGTCCACAACCGGACAGCGCCAGCACTCGGGCGTACGCGCCTTGCAGACGTAGCGGCCGTGCAGGATCAGCCAGTGATGCGCGCCTAGCCGGAAGGGTTGGGGGACGCGCTTCTCGAGTTTTGCCTCGACCTGTTCGGGGGTCTTGCCTTTCGCCAGCCCCGTCCGGTTTCCGACGCGCAGGATATGCGTATCGACCGCGAAGGTCTCCTGTCCGAACCAGCAATTAAGCACGACATTGGCCGTCTTGCGGCCCACGCCGGGCAGGCGCACCAGGTCCTCGCGCGTATCCGGAACCTCGCCCCCATACTCGTCGACCAGCAGCTGGCTCAGCGCGATCACGTTCTTGGCCTTGGAATTGAACAGGCCGATGGTCTTGATGTGCTCCTTCAGCCCCTCTTCGCCCAGTTCAATCATTTGTGCAGGCGTTGTGACCTCGCGAAACAGCTTGGCCGTGGCCTTGTTGACGCCCACGTCGGTCGCCTGCGCGGAGAGCGCCACGGCGACCACCAGCTGGTAGCAATTGCCATATTTCAGCTCGGTCTCGGGCGAGGGATTGTCCTCGGCGAGCCGCCGGAAGAACTCGAAAATCTGGTCCTTGGTCATGGGCGGAGCGTCATCCGTTCTAGATCTCGGCTAGCGCGCGCGCCACGGCCTCGCGGCGGCGCTGCATGGCGTCGGAGAAGGCGGCAGCGAAGATGCCGGTCGGCAGCGCGACCAGCAGCACCCCGCCCAGCGCGACGAAGCTGCCCACTAGCTTGCCCGCCGCAGTGATCGGGTAGGCGTCGCCATAGCCCACGGTGGTGAGCGTGATGACCGCCCACCACAAGGCGCGCGGGATGCTGCCGAAATGATCCGGCTGCAAATGGCCTTCAAGCCAGTAGAGCCCGCTCGCGCCGACCAGCAGCAGGCTGAGCGCCAGCGCGGCGCAGACCAGCAGATCGTAGCTGCGCTCCTTCAGCGCGGTCAGGATCTCGCGCATGGCGGCGGAGAAATGCCCGAGCTTTGCGAGCGAGAACACGCGCATCAGGCGCAACAAGCGCAGCGCCGCCGCATTGGCAATGAAAAAAGGCGCGAGGCTGACGAGCACAACCGCAAGGTCGATCAGCCCGATAGGCGAGCGGATGAATCGCCAGCGCTTCCCCCAGGGCGAGCCGAGGCCTTCCTCCTCCGGCGCGGAATAGATGCGGGCGAGATATTCGACTAGGAAGAAGGCGCCGAAGAGGATCTCGGCGATCAGGATCTCGCTGCGCCATTCGTTCAGGATCGCCGGCTCGGTGGAAACGACGCCCACCAGCACGGCGGCGAGGATCATGCAGATCAGCAGCTTATTGAGCCCCGTCAGCCGCCCGTCGGGCCACGAACCGATGGTGATCTGCTGGTGGAGATAGTTGCGCAGGGTCATGGCTTCAGATGCCCAGCACCTCTTCCATCGAATAGCGGCCCGGCTCTGCCTCGCGCAGCCACTCGGCCGCCCGGATCGCGCCGCGCGCGAAGATCGTCCGGTTCTCCGCGCTGTGCGAGAGGGTGATGCGTTCTTCCTCGCCCGCGAAGATCACGCTGTGATCGCCCGCCACCGAGCCACCGCGCAGCGCGGCAAAGCCAATCGCGCCCGAAGTGCGCGGCCCGGTCTGCCCGTCGCGCCCGCTCTCGCTCACATCGTCGAGCGACACCTTGCGCGCTTTCGCCGCCGCCTCGCCCAGCAGCAACGCCGTGCCCGAAGGCGCGTCGACCTTGCGGCGGTGGTGCATCTCGACGATCTCGATGTCCCAGTCCTCGTCCAGCCGCGCCGCCGCCTCGCGCACCAGATGGGCAAGCAGCGTCACGCCGAGCGAGGTGTTGCCGGTCTGCAACACGGCGATCTCGCGTGCCGCTGTCTCGATCATTTCATGGTGATTCGAATCGAGCCCGGTGGTCCCGATCACGATGGGCACGCCCGCCCGCACGGCGGCATCGAGGTTCGCCTGCAGCGCGGCCGGAGCGGAAAAATCGACCAGAGCGTCGCTGACCTTGGCCAGTTCGCCCACATCGTCACCCTTGTCGGCACCGCCGGCACAGTCGTGGCCCGAAGCCTCGATCACGCGCCGCAGGGCTTCGCCCATGGCGCCCTTGCTGCCGATCACACCGATATTGGCCATTGTCTTCCCCTCGTTTCCCGTGGTTCATGGCGGCTATGAGCGACATCCGCAATATCGTCGTCCTCACGGGCGCAGGGATTTCCGCCGAGAGCGGCATCGACACCTTTCGCGACTCGGGCGGCCTGTGGGAACAGCACCGGGTGGAGGACGTCGCCACGCCCGAAGGCTTCAGCCGCGATCCCGACCTCGTCCACCGCTTCTACGACGCGCGGCGCGAGGCGGTGCAGCAGGTCGAGCCGAATCCCGCGCACGAGGCGCTGGCGCTGCTCGACAAGAGGTGGGACGGCAACCTCCTGATCGTCACCCAGAATGTCGACGATCTGCACGAACGCGCCGGGGCGAGCCGCGTGCTCCATATGCACGGCGAACTGCTGAGCGCGCTCTGCGCCCGCTGCGATGCGCGCCACCGCTGGAGCGAGCCGCTGTTCGGTCGCCCCGAATGCCCCGGCTGCGGCGAGGCGGCGCTGCGCCCCGATGTCGTCTGGTTCGGCGAAATGCCCTACGAGATGGAGCGCATTTACGACGCCCTGCGCCGCGCGGACATGTTCGTGAGCATAGGTACCTCGGGCGCGGTCTATCCTGCTGCCGGCTTCGTGCGCGACGCCCGCGAATTCGGTGCACGCACGCTCGAACTCAACCTCGAACGCGGCGAAGGCTCCTACTGGTTTCACGAAAGCCGTCAGGGCCGGGCGAGCAAGCTCGTGCCGGAATGGGTGGGTGAGGTTCTAGCTTCCGAAAGGTCGTCCCCACCTTCGCGGGCGTGACAATGGGAAGTAGTTAGGCGCCTCCACACCCCTTGCACTCCGGGTCCTTAGCAATGGTGAACTGCCGCATGCCCGGCTTCATCCCGTCGAGCAGGTTCACGCGGCTCCATTGCGGGTCGCCGTATGCACTCACGCCGTCGAGCAGGACGCGTAACGCGTGCAGGGCAGCGAAGGTGGCGACCCAGCCGGCCATGGCGCCGAGCATGCCGTCTTCGGCGCAGGTGTCGCAGTCTTCGGCATCGAAAGCGTCGCCCACGAAGCAGCGGTAGCAGGCCTGGTCGGGCAGGTGGCCCGCAAAGGCACCGACCTGGCCTTGAAAGCGACCGACGGCGGCCGAAAGGAGCGGAACGCCCGCGCGCACGCAGGCATCGGAAACGGCGAGGCGGGTGGCGAAATTGTCGGTCCCGTCGAGCACGAGGTCCGCGCCTGTCACCAGTGTGTCGGCACGGGCGGCGTCGATGCGGCGGTCGCTGATCTCGACGTCGAGTTCGGGGTCGAACAGCTTGACCCAGCGCTTGGCGGAAATGGCCTTGCCGTGGCCGATGTCGCGTTCGTTGTAGAGCGTCTGGCGTTGGAGGTTTGAGGCGTCGACCTTGTCGTCGTCGACCAGCGTCAGTCTTCCTATCCCGGCGGCGGCGAGATACTGCAGCGCCGGGCTGCCGATGCCGCCGAGGCCGACCAGCACGAGGTGCTTGCCCGCTAGTGCGACTTGTCCCGCCCCGCCGACTTCGGGAAGGACGATGTGGCGCGCGAAGCGATCGAGGCGATCGGGCGACAGACTCACGCGGGCGGCTCCTCGGCGCGTTCTTTCCGGAAGCCGTGCATCCCGTTCCACCATTGCAAAGCGATCACGCCGCCCTTGGAAGGCTGGAGCAGGCCGATCAGCATGATCACCGCCAGCGGAATGACGATGGCGAGCAGCGCCATGGCCGAAAGCGCAAAGCCGGTCACCAGTGCGATGATAACCGGCGCGAGCAGATGGCCGGTCACGAAGATGCCGATATAGGCCGGCAAGTCGTCGGCACGTTGGCCGGAGATGTCGAGTTGGCAATGATCGCAGGCGTCGACGGGTTTCAACCACTTGCGAAATAGGCTGCCCTCGCCGCAGCGCGGGCAGCGGCCGGACACGCCGCGCAGCAGGCACGCTATCAGCGTGGCAGGCAGGGCGTAGCGGGCGTTGCCATCGTCGGTCGGGTCGGTGGACAGGCTCATGGAAAGCCTGTTGGCATCATGTGTGTTGGCTGTCGACAGGCCTCTGCGATGGACCTGTCGACGAGCAGTCCCCCCTTTTGGAAGCGAACCGAAGGGCTGGGATGATGCGGGCGATCAGCTTTCGAGCTGGCGCAGCAGGCTGCGCACGTCTCCGTCCATGTCGGCATCGCGCTGGCGCAGGTCTTCGATCAGGCGCACGGCGTGGATGACGGTGGAGTGATCGCGGCCGCCGAACTTGCGGCCGATTTCGGGATAGCTGCGCGGGGTGAGCACCTTGGAGAGGTACATCGCGACCTGGCGCGGGCGGACGACGGCGCGCGCGCGGCGCTTGCTCGACATCTCGCTGCGGTCGATGCGGTAGAACTGGCACACGGTGCGCTGGATTTCGTCGATCGTGATCCGGCGGCGGTTGGCCGAAAGGATATCGGTCAGCTGCTCTTCGGCGAGCTGGAGCGAGACTTCCTGGCCGGTCAGCTGCGCATAGGCGATCAACTTGTTGAGGCCGCCGACCAGTTCGCGCACGTTGCGCGTGATCGTGCGGGCGAGGAAGTCGAGCACATCCTCGGGCACGGCCAGCGGTGCGAACTTCGTGAGCTTGGAGTGCAGGATCTTCTTCCTGAGCTCGATATCGGCCGGCTGGATGTCGGCGACAAGACCCATGGAGAGGCGCGAGAGAAGGCGTGGTTCGACCCCGTCCAATGCCTGCGGGGCACGGTCGGCGGCGAAGACCAGGCGCTTGCCTTCGGCCAGCAGCGCGTCGATCGTGTAAAGCAGTTCTTCCTGCGCCGAAGCCTTGCCGATGATGAACTGGATATCGTCGACCAGCAGCAGGTCGAAGCTGCGCAGGCGCGCCTTGAATTCGATCATCCGGTTGGCCTTCAGGGCCTGGACGAATTCCACCATGAACCGCTCGGCGCTGCAGTAGAAGATGCGGCTGCGGTTGTGCGTCTGCAGGAAGGTGTGGCCGATGGCGTGCAGCAGATGCGTCTTGCCCTGGCCGGTGGCGGCCTTGAGATAGAGCGGGCTGAACTGCGGCTTCTCGGTCGCGGCCATGCGCTGCGCAGCGTTGAAGGCGAGGATGTTCGCTTCGCCCGTGACGAAAGCAGCAAAGGTGAGGCTGGCGTCGAGGCCCACGCTCGAGGTGAAGCCGGTATCGCCGAGCGTGTCGGCGCCGATGGCCATCATCGAGGTGTCGGCGTCGTTCGCCGGGCGGCGGCCATCGCTGTGCAGGCGAAGGTCGGCAACCTGGCGGCGGCCCGGGTGGACCGAGATGGCGACCTTGCGCACTTCGCTGCGGGCGATCTTCCACGCCAGGCTCAGCCGGTCGGCAAACCGGTCCTTGACCCAGTTGGCGCTGAATTCGGTCGGCAGGAAAAGATCGAGCGTGCCGGTTTCGGCATCGATCTTGCCCAACTGGATCGGCTTGATCCACTGGCTGTGAAGCTGGTGGCCCAGATCCTTGCGCAGCCCCTGGCTGATGTCGGCCCAATCGGCCGCCAGGTTTACCGCATCCAGATCTTCCATTTCGTCAGTTGCCTTCCGCTTGCCCAAAGGCCCGCTTGTCGATTTTGCCATTACAAACATTCCCCCCGAGCGGACCCGTCCAAGGCCGCCAGTTACGCGTATTTTTCAAAGGCCGGTGAGGGTGAATAGGCACGGCTCTGCCGTACCCGGAATCGCGTGATTCACGGGTGGTCCCTCCCCATAGGCCATCGATGTGAATACTCGGGCTGTCCCCCCCGAGCAGGACTATTGTGTAGGTCGCTCACGAGATGAGTCGCAAGGGGGATAACTGTAAAAAGTCGAAATATAGTTGTTGACTCACCCCTGTCCCGCAGGGCTGCGTTGATGTGTTTGAAAAGCCTACGATTTCGCTTGAAATCAAACGCGAATCGCGGGGATTCCTTCAGTTCTTTTGAGAGGCAACCGGCGTTGCATTTTGGCATGCAACCCATCGCGTCCCAAGATAGCACGAAGGGGCCGTCGCATGACGCGACGACCCCTTCGAAAAATGCTTATCCGGCCGAAGCCAGGAAGCGAATCAGAGCGCGGCGACGCGCTTCGTGAGGCGGCTCAGCTTACGCGATGCGGTGTTCTTGTGCATCACGCCGCGAGCGACGCCGCGAGCCAGTTCGGGCTGGGCGTTCTTCAGAGCGGTCTGGGCGGCGTCCTTGTCGCCGGCTTCACAGGCCGTTTCGACCTTCTTCACGAAGCCACGGATGCGGCTCATGCGCGCACCGTTGATCTCGGCGCGGCGGGTGTTGCGACGAATGCGCTTCTTGGCTTGCGGCGTATTGGCCATGTTTGTCCTCGGTCGGGCCGCAGGAAGAGCGGCGAAAAATCTTCTGGTCGTGTCGAAAAAGGCGGTAGGACCGCCGGAAAGCGGCGCACTTAGCGGCGAGGCTGCGAATCGTCAAGCAAATCGTCGCCTGCAGCCCGATCCCCCGAAAGGAACCGCGCGCGCTGCCTGCTGTTGCCCCTATATGGGTAAGCCTCAGGAAAAGGACAAGCCGTGACCGACAAGCTCGAGATGACGGACGCCGAATGGCGCAAAAAGCTCAGTCCCGAACAGTATCACGTGTTGCGCGAAAAGGGCACGGAGCGCGCCTTCACCGGCAAATACGAGAAGAACAAGGCGACCGGCGAGTACCACTGCGCCGCGTGCGGGCAGCGGCTGTTCGACAGCAGCGAAAAATACGACAGCGGATCGGGCTGGCCGAGCTTTACGGCGCCGGCCGAGGACGACGCGGTCGAGGCGCATCGCGATGTGAGCCATGGCATGGTGAGGACCGAGGTGGTCTGTTCCAAGTGCGAGGGGCATCTGGGTCATGTCTTCCCGGACGGACCCGGCGAATCGGGCCTGCGCTATTGCATCAACTCCGCCGCGCTCGATTTCGAGCCCGAGGATTGAGAGCGCCTTGCGAAAGGCGCACGCCAATCCGTGTTCACGCGAGGTTCCATCTCGCCATGGCAGATTGTGGCGGATATAGGGCGGCGTTCGGGCCGCAGGGCCCAGAATGACGAGGGAAGCCGGAACGAATGAATAAGAGAGGCAGCCGCCGCAAGGGCAGCAAGCGTGCCGAACGGGCTCGCCGCGCCGAGGCGGAAGGCCAGCGCGACTACAGTCGCGTGAGGCGCATCTTCAAACGGCTGTTCCTGTGGGGTGGCGGGCTGGCGCTGCTCGGCCTCGTGTTCCTCGCCATTTCGGTGGGCTTTGCCGCCCGCTCTCTTCCCAGCTTCTACCAGCTCAAGGCGACACAGAACGCGCAAACCATCGTCGTGCGCGCGCGCGACGGATCAGAGCTGGTCGAGATCGGTCCGAGCTATGGCCGCTGGCTGAGCAGCGAGGAAATTCCGCAAGTCATGAAGGATGCGATGATCTCGGTCGAGGATCGCCGCTTCTATGCGCATCCGGGTGTCGATCCCTACGGCCTCACGCGCGCCGTCTATGTCTGGGCGACAGGCGAGAACCGGCTCGGCGCAACCTCGACGATCAGCCAGCAGCTCGCCCGCAACGTGTTCCTGAACTCCAACCGCTCGATTGATCGCAAGCTGCGCGAGGCAATCCTCGCCATGGCGATGGAATGGAAATTCTCCAAGGAACAGATCCTCGAGCTCTATCTCAACAAGGTCTATTTCGGCGGCGGTGCCTATGGCATCGATTCGGCGAGCCGGAAGTTCTTCAGCCACCCCGCGACCGAGCTTTCGACAGCTGAGGCCGCCATCATCGCGGGACTGGTCAAGGCGCCGAGCCGCTATTCGCCCACCGCCGATGTCGATGCCGCCGTCGGCCGCGCCAGCGTGGTGCTGCGGCTGATGCGCGAACAGGGGCGGATCAGCCCGAGCGAGGCGCAGGTCGACGTCTCGGCGGTCAAGCTCAAGCAGGAGCAGGGTACGAATTCGGTGCGCTATTTCACCGATTGGGCGTTGCCCCAGCTCGACCTGCTGCTGCCGGAAACCTATGAGCCGATCGAGGTGTGGACCACGCTTGATCCGGGTATGCAGAAGGCTGCCTCGGCCGCGATCCAGAGCAACGCGCCCGATGGCGCGCAGGGCGCTCTTGTCAGTCTCGACCGCGACGGGGCAATCCTCGCGCTGGTCGGCGGTACGGACTATGTCGAAACCAATTACAACCGCGCCACCAACGCCTTGCGCCAGCCCGGGTCGAGCTGGAAGCTCTTTGTCTATCTCGCCGCGCTGGAAGCCGGTTACACGCCGAACGATCGCGTGGTGGATACGCCGGTTTCAATTGGCGGCTGGAGCCCCCGCAACTCGAACGGTCGCAACATTGGCGAGACGAACCTTCGCACGGCGTTTGCCTATTCGATCAATACCGTGGCGGCCCAACTCGGCAACGAGGTGGGCTTCAGCCAGGTCGCTTCCATGGCCCGGCGCTTCGGCGTTACGACGCCGATCAACACCTACCCCGCCATGGTCCTTGGATCGAACGAGGTACGCCTGCTCGATATGACGCGCGCCTTCGCAGCGGTTTCGGCGGGCGGTGCTTCGGTCGAACCCTATGGAATCGTCAAGGTGACCACCGCCGATGGCGAGCTGCTTTACCAGCACCAGCGCACACGCAGCACGCAGCTCGTGCCCGAACATGTCGCGCGCGGCATTACCGACCTTCTTCAGGCGGCCGTGCAGACCGGTACGGGCCGGGCTGCGCAGATCGGCCGCCCGGTGGCCGGCAAGACGGGCACGACCAGCTCGAACAAAGACGGCTATTTCGTCGGCTTCTCTTCGGGCGTGACCACCGGTGTATGGATGGGCCGCGACGACAACAAGCGCGTCGGCGGGCTTCAGGGCGGACGGGCACCCGCGAAGGCCTTTGCCGCCTTCATGCGCTATGCGGTCAAGGATCGTCCGGTCGAGGAATTCGACACCGAGTTGCAGCTTCCCGAGTGGCAGCTTGATGAGGAGGACGACTTCTTCTTCGGCGATCCGGACGAGTATTATTATATCGACGAGCAGGGCAATCTGATCGAACCGGGCCGCGGCGCTCCGGGTCCCGATGGCGCGCTGCCTTATCCGGACGGCGAAGGCCAGCGCGGCAGTGAAGACGGGGCCCGCCCTCGCGATCCGATGCAGCGCGTCCCGCCGCCTCGACAGCCGCCTTCCACCGGGCGCGGGGCCGACGGGGCACCGCAAGCGGTCGACGACGATTTCCTCGACGGGGTCATCGGCCGCGACCGGCCGCGTCCCTCGCCGACGCCGACCCGGTCGCCCGACCGGCCCTGAACTTGGGGCGATAAAGCAAAAGGCCCTCCCGGCGCGAACCGGGAGGGCCTTTTCGTTTGCGGAAGCCAGAGCGCTTTAGCGCATGCGCACCGCGATATATTGCGGCGAACCGCCACGGCGCTGCACCCGCAGCAGGACCGCATCGCGATCGTCGGACTGCGCGCCGCGGACGATCTTTTCCAGGTCTTCCACTGCAACGATCGGGTTGTAGTTCGCTGTCAGCAGGATGTCCCCGCGGCGCAGACCCTTGCGCGCTGCGTCCGAGTTCTGGTCGACCGACGCAACCACCAGGCCGCGGGTGCCGGCATCTGCACCCAGTTGGCGGGCGATTGCAGGCGTCAGCTCGAGAACCTGCAGGCCGAGGCTGTTCTCGATCACCTCGTTGTCGCTCGGCGCCATGTCGTCTTCCGGCTCAGCGTCGGGATCGAACATCTGGCTCTGGCGAAGCTCTTCCTCGCTCGGACGTTTGCCGACGGTGACGTTGATCTGGCGGCGCTGGCCATCGCGGATGACTTCGACCGGAATGGTCGTGCCCGGCGCAATATTGGCGACGAGGTAGGACAGTGTCTGGTCGGGCGTGACCTCGCGGCCGTTGACCGTAAGCACGATATCGCCCGGCTCGATGCCCGCACGCGCGGCGGCTTCGCCCGGCTGGACCATCTGCACTATCTCGCCGCGGTTACGCGCCAAGCCGAGCGAGGCGGCGACATCGTCGTTCACCGGCTGAATCTGGATGCCGAGATAGCCACGCTCGATCTCGACACCGCGGACCAGCTTGTCGACGATGGGCTCGGCCGTTTCGGCGGGGATCGCAAAACCGATGCCCACGCTGCCGCCGGTCGGCGAGATGATGGCGTTGTTGATGCCGATCACATTGCCCTGCATGTCGAACAGCGGACCGCCCGAGTTACCGCGGTTGATGCTGGCATCGGTCTGGAGGTAGCGGTCGTAAGCGCCGCCACCCGCGCTACGCAGCACGCTGGAAACGATGCCGCTGGTGACCGTGCCGCCCAGGCCGAAGGGGTTACCGATGGCAATCACCCAGTCGCCCACGCGCGCCTGGCGCGAATCGCCGAAGGTCACGAAGGGAAAGGCCTCGCGTCGGCTGATCTTGAGCACGGCAAGGTCGGACTGCGAGTCGGTGCCCACGACTTCGGCTTCGTATTCGTTGCCGTCGGGAAGGGTGACGGTCACCTCTTCCAGCTCGGCGCGCTGGCCGGGAGGGTTCACCACGTGGTTGTTGGTGACGACATAGCCATCGGCCGAGATGATGAAGCCCGAACCCAGCGACTGGCCTTCGCGGAACTGCGGTTCGGCATCCCCGCTTTCGCCGCGCCGCTGGTTGAAGAGGTCTTCGAACGGCGTGCCCGCGAAGGGATTGGTGTTGCGGCTCGCAATCTCGATCCGCTGGCGGGTGGAGATGTTGACCACCGCCGGCTGCAATTGTTCGGTCAGGTCGGCGAAACTTTCGGGCGCGCCGGCGCGGGGTACCACGCGGGCCATCTGGCTGTCGTCGTTCTGGGCGACCTGCGCTCCGGCCGGGAACCCGGCAAGGGAAAGGGCGGCGCCACCGGCAAGGAGGGTGGCGGTTACGGAATAGGCATATCGCACTGGCTTCACGTCCTTCTCAGTATCCTCGTAAAATTGTCGCGGGCGAGGGCCCCTGCATATCGTATGCAGCCCCACGCCTGCGGTTCCGGTTCCTCATGCTGGCCCCGCGCGCTGAACGCGTCTTGAACGGCCTGATCGCGGGACGGAATGCTTCGACGAAGCGTCAACGCCGTCCGCGGAACTGCTGCAGGTACTCGTTATCGGGCGAGAGGATGATGCTGCTAGCCGCATCGCCGTTCTCGGCCGCAAAGGTCGCATCGTAGCTCTGCATCGCGCGATAGAAGTCGTAGAAGTTCGCGTCCTTGCCGAATGCGTCGGCATAAATGCGCGCGGCTTCCGCGTCCGCTTCGGCGCGAATGATGCGGGCATCGCGTCCGCCTTGCGCGCGGATCGTGCGCGCTTCGCGCTGGCGATCCGATTCCATCCGGGTGAAGGCCGATTGCAGCGGCGCTTCGGGAAGGTCGGTGCGGGTGATCTGCACGTCCACCACCTCGGCCCCGTATTGCTGGGCTTGGCGATCGAGATTGGCGCGCACGTTCTGCAGCGCAGAGCCGCGTTCGGCGGTCAGCATGGCTTGGAAGGTGCGGCGACCCAATTCCTGGCGCAGTACCGAGTTCAGGATCGGCTCGAGCGCGGTGCGCACGCCTTCCGTGGAGCCGGCGCGTTCGACCATGCGCACGGGATCGGTGATCCGGAAGCGCGCATAGGCGTTGACGAGCAGCCGCTGCTGGTCGTTCGAAAGGACTTCCTCGTCGTTCATTTCGAGGTCCAGCAGGCGCTTTTCGATCCGCACGACCTTGTCGACGAAGGGCCAGCGCCAGTGCAGGCCCGCGCCCATGTTGCCATCCGGCGTGTTGATCGTGCCGACCGGTTCACCGGTGCGCACGATGACGACCTGCTCTTCCTCGGGCACGACATAGGCGCTCAGCATCAGCGCCACGAGCGCGAGGCCGGCCGCGATGATCGAATAGCGGTGATCTTCCCAGATACGCTGCATCTTACTGTCCTCCCGGCGCGGTCACGGTGGTGGCGGGGCCTTCGGTCTGCTGCGCCCGGCGCCGGATTTCGGGAAGCGGGAGGTAGGGCGTCACGCCCGTGGCTTCCACGATGGTCTTGTCGGTTTTCGAAAGCACACGCTCCATGGTCTCGTAATAGAGACGCTGGCGGGTCACTTCGGGGGCGAGGCGATACTGTTCGTAAACCTTGTCGAAGGCTTCGGCCTCACCCTGTGCCTGCGCGAGCACCTGCTGGGCATAGCCCTGCGCCTGATTGCGCGCGGCGTCGGCGTTCTGTTCGGCCACCTGCACATCGCGGAAGGCGTCGACCACCTGACCCGGCGGGTCGGCCTTTTCGATTTCCACACCCAGCACGCGGATGCCGGCCTGATACCCATCGAGCGTGCGCTGCATGCGCTCGCGCACATCGAGTTCGATTGCGGCGCGGCCCTGTCCCGAGAAGGTCTCGTCTAGTTGCTTTTCGGCAACCGCGGCACGCATGGCCGCTTCGGCGACTTCGTTCACCGTTTCGATCGGATCGACCACGCGAAACTTGTAATCGCCGAGGTCCTTGATGTTCCAGCGCACGATATAGCTCAGATCGACGAGGTTCTGGTCGCCCGTCAGGATCAGCTTCACCTGGTTGTTGTTCCCCGGAATGCGCACCGCGCGAACGCCCTGCACATCTTCCACGTCGACCGTCTGGATCGGGAAGGGGGCGGAGAACTGGAGGCCCGAATCGAGCGTGTCCGTAAAATTGCCGAAGGTCTTCACCACGGCCTGCTGCTGCGGACCGATCAGGTGCACGCTTGTCGCCAGGAGGCCGAGCGCAATGATCCCGACCACGGCGACTGGGAACCAGCTCTTGCCGCCGGGGCGCTGGGGGAAGCGGAAATTGGGGCCGCCGCCACCACCGCCGCCCTTACGGCGCGGGCCTTCGGGGCCGCGGTTCCTGAAGATGTCTTCGATATTGGGGCCGCGACGTCCGTCGCCGCCGCCGGAGCCGGGGGGAAGCCAGGGGTTGCGCGGGCCGTTGCCCTTGTCGCCGCTTCCCTTGTCGCCCTTCGGCGCATCACCGTCACCGGAGCCCGACGAACCATCGCCGCCCGCGCCCCAGGGATTCTTGCCAGCCATTGCGAGGCCGATCCTTTGTCCAAACCCGTCCAGAATTTTCATAAGTGTCTTATAGGAAGGGTTTGGAGGAAAAACAGGGGTTGCGGTGCGCTTTTCGATGATACAGCAGCGCGATCCATGAGCCGCGCCGATTTTTCCGCCGATTTGCCGCCCGAAATTGCCGCCCGCGTTACCGGGTCGGTCCTCAACGAGGGGCGCGCCACTGTCGTGATGGACGTTGCCGGAGTGAGCGAGGACGCGCGCGGCGCGCTCGAACGGGCCGTGACCGAGGCGCTTTCCGGCCGCGCGGACGTTACCGATGTGCGCGTCGTCATGACGGCCGAGCGCAAGGGGCCGATGATCATCGTCGTGGGTTCGGGCAAGGGCGGTGTGGGCAAGTCCACACTGACCGCCAACCTCGCCATCTCGCTGGCGAAGAAGGGCGTGAAGGTCGGTCTCGTCGATGCCGATATCTATGGGCCTTCGCAGCCGGTGATCTTCGGCAGCCAGGGCACGCGGCCGGATGCGCGCGACAACAAGCCGGTGCCGATCGAGAGCAAGTACGGCGTCCCGCACCTTTCGATGGGGCACCTCGTCACCCCCGGCAAGGCGCTGGCTTGGCGCGGTCCGATGGCCTCGGGCGCGATCACGCAATTGCTCGAAGCGCACTGGAGCAGCGAGACCGAGGTGCTGCTGGTCGACCTGCCGCCGGGCACGGGCGATGTGCAGCTGACCATGATCCAGAAATTCAAGCCTGCCGGAGCAGTGCTGGTTTCCACGCCGCAGGACCTGGCGCTGATCGACGCCGCGCGCGCCGGGCAGTTGTTCGACACGGCGGGCGTTCCGGTCATCGGGCTGGTCGAGAACATGTCGGGCTATGCCTGCCCCCATTGCGGCGAGGTTTCCGACCCCTTCGGTGCGGGCGGGGTCGAGGCGGCTGCCGGGCGTTTGGAACTGCCTTTCCTCGGGCGCATCCCCCTCGATATGGCGATCCGGCAGGGCAGCGACACGGGCGATCCCCCGGCGGCGGGCGACGGGCCGATGGCCGAACCCTTCCACGCCATTGCGACACGGCTGGATGAATGGATCTCCGCGAGAAGCTGAGCGCCCTTCCGGTCTCGCGCCGCAAGCTCCTGGCGGGCGCAGCGGCAGGCGGGGGATTGCTCCTCGCCTGGACCTTCTGGCCGCGCGCCTATCCCAGCCCGCTCATCGCGCGCGAGGGCGAGGCGCTGTTTGGCGGCTGGATGACCATCGGGCAGGACGGCGTGGTCAGCGTTGCCGTACCGCAGCTCGAAATGGGGCAGGGCGTCGGCACGCTGCTCGCCCAGATCGCCGCGACCGAACTTGGCGCGGACTGGCGGCAGGTGGGGATCGAACCCGTCGCCCCGGCGGGCTTCTTCGCCAACCTCCCGCTGGCCGCCCAGTGGTCGCCGCTATGGGAGGGCCTGTTCGGCGCAAGCGACGATCCGCAGGGCAGCACCGTCGCCCGCTTCGCCCGCACCCGGGACTTCTCCGTCACCGCGGCAGGGACCAGCCTCGCCGCTTACGAAATGCCCTTGCGCGAAGCGGCAGCCAGCGCGCGCGACATGCTGGTGCGCGCTGCCGCCGATCGCTGGGAGGTGGAACCGGAGGAATGCGAGGTCGCCGACGGCTTCGTCATCCATCAGGAACGCCGCCTGCCCTTTGGCGCGCTGGTGGACGAGGCGGCGGAACTGGATCTGCCTGATCCGGCACCCTTGCGGCCCATGCCCGCTTTCGAGGAACCGCTGCCGGGCGAGGGTGAGACGCCGACCATCTTCCCCCGGCTCGATCTGCCGTCCAAGGTCGACGGCAGCCATATCTTCGCCGCCGACATCCGCCTGCCGGGCATGGTCTACGCTTCGATCCGCCACGGTCCGCACGGCCTGCCCGAACTGCTGCGCTTCAACGAGGACGCGGCGGCAGGCACGCGCGGGCTGGTCGGCGTGGTCAAATCGAAGCGCTGGCTCGCCGCGGTGGCCGAAAGCTGGTGGATTGCCGACCAGGCATTGTCGAAGATGCGTCCCTATTTCACCGGGCCGGGCGCGGTCGAGCAGGTAGCCTTCGATACCGCGATGGAACGCGCTCGCGAAGACGCGGGCGACCGGGCGGAGCGGATCGAGACGATCGGCGAACCCGATTCCCTTATCGGTGAGGCACAGGTGATGCGCCGCTACGATGTCGCGCCCGCCCTCCACGCGCCGCTCGAGACCGCTTCCGCGACCGCGCGGCTGGCCGACGGGCGGCTCGAACTGTGGATCGCCTCGCAGGCTCCAGCGGCGGCACGCGATGCGGCGGCCAGGGCCATCGGTCTGTCACCCTCCGACGTAATCCTTTATCCCGTCTCGGCAGGCGGCAGTTTCGATGCGCGGCTGGAGAAGCAGCACGCGATCGAGGTCGCGCAGATCGCCGCCGAGATCGGGCGACCGGTCCAGCTCACATGGTCGCGCGCGCAGGACCTGCAGATGGTGCCGCCGCGCGCCCCGGTTTTGGGCGAGATCAGCGCCACGATTGGTCCGCAGGGCCAGCCCGTGGCGTGGCGCGCGCGGATCACCGCGCCCTCGTGGATGCGCGAAACCGGCCATCGCCTCTTCGACAATTACGTGCCCGAAGCTGCGCGGCGCGAGAGCGTGGGAGAGGCCGATCCCTTCGCAGTCGAGGGCGCCGTGCCCCCCTATACCATCGCCCATGTCGCCACCGAACACGTTCCCGCGCGCATCGGCCTGCCGACCGGAAGGATGCGCGGCGGGGCGCATGGCTACACCGCCTTCTTTACCGAGTGCTTCGTCGACGAACTGGCGCGCAACGCCGGACGCGATCCCTTCCTCTATCGCATGGCGATGCTGGGCGGCGCACCGCGCATGGCCGAGGCGTTGCGCCGCGCCACGCGGCTGGGGGACTGGGACGGCGGCCAGTCCGGCTCCGGCGAGGGCGTCGCCATGGTCCGCATGGGCCGCGATCCGCTGTCCGCAGGGCACATCGCCTGTGTTGCCCACGTACGCCGCGGCGAGGGCGGGATCGCGGTGACGCAACTGAGCGCGGTGGCCGACATCGGCCGTGTGGTGAACCTCGACCTTGCCCGCCAGCAGATCGAGGGCGGGCTTCTCTATGGTCTCGGCCTCGCGCTGGGGGCGCCGCTGACCTTCGACAGCGGCCATCCCGTGCCGCGCACGCTGGGCGAGATGCGCCTGCCGGGCTTGGCCGAAGTGCCCGACATGCGGATCGATCTCGTCGCCAGCGATGCCGAGCCCTTCGATCCCGGCGAACTGGGCGTGGCGGTCGCAGGCCCGGCGGTCGCCAACGCGCTCTTTGCCTTGACGGGCGAGCGTTCTTACCGTTTGCCGGTTTCTCTATGACCTGGCAGCCGCAGAACCTTCCCGCAGACCACCCCCCGGTGAAGTCCGGCAGCGTGGGCGTCCTCATCGTCAACCTCGGCACGCCCGACGCGCCCGAGCCGGGGCCGGTGAAGCGCTATCTCGCCGAATTTCTCTCCGACAGGCGCGTGGTGGAGATCCCGCCGATCGCCTGGCAGCCGATCCTGCGCGGCATCATCCTCAACACGCGGCCGAAGAAGAGCGCGCACGCTTACAGCCAAGTCTGGACCGAGGACGGCTCGCCTCTCGCCGTCATCACGCGCCAGCAGGCCGAGGCCATGCAGGTGCGGCTGGGCGATGGCGTCACGGTCGACTGGGCGATGCGCTATGGCACGCCCTCGATCCCGGAGCGCTTGAAGGCGCTGATGGACAAGGGCTGCGAGCGCATCTTGCTCGCCCCGATGTACCCGCAATATTCGGGCGCGACGACGGCGACGGTTGTGGACAAGGCTGGGGAAGCCCTAGGGAAGATGCGTTGGCAACCTTCCTTGCGCACCCTGCCGCCCTATCACGATGATCCGGCCTATATCGACGCGCTGGAAGCGGACCTCACCCGCCAGCTGAGCGCGCTCGACTTCGAGCCGGAGGTCCTGCTCCTGAGCTTCCACGGCATGCCCGAGCGCACGCTGCACCTCGGCGATCCTTATCACTGCCACTGCATGAAAACCTCGCGCCTGCTGCAGGCGCGCCTAGACGGCCGGCGGTTTCGCATTCGCACTACCTTCCAGTCCCGCTTCGGGCGCGCGAAATGGCTGGAGCCAGCCACCGATCACGTCATCGCCGAGGAAGCGGCCAAGGGCACGAAACGCATGGCAATCGCCGCGCCGGGCTTTTCTGCCGACTGTCTCGAAACGCTGGAAGAGCTGGCGATGCAGGGCCGCGACCAGTTTATCGAGGAAGGCGGCGAGAAATTTGCCGCGCTCTCCTGTCTCAACACTTCGGATGCGGGCCTCGTCATGCTGGAGACACTTCTCCGGCGCGAAATTTCCGGCTGGATTTAGATTGCTAATTGCTACTTAACTCTTGCCTTGGCATAGTCGGCCCATGGCAACTCTCGCAGCACACGACCCGATCCCCACCCACTGGACTGAGGGTGCCCCCTCAGCAGTCGATCTCGCCCACATCCCGGGCGAAGGCGGCTGGCCCTTGGTCGGCAACACCTTGAAGATGCTGAAGGACCCGCACGCCTTCACGCGGCGCATGGTTGAAATTTATGGCCGGGTGTACAAGAACAAGGCGTTCGGCGGCTGGAACGTCGGCCTGATCGGGGCCGATGCGAACGAGCTGCTGCTGTTCGACCGGAACAAGAACTTCTCCTCCGAGCAGGGCTGGGGCCCGATCCTCGACCAGCTGTTCCCGCGCGGGCTGATGCTGATGGATTTCGACCATCACCGTGCCGATCGGCGCGCGCTGTCGATCGCCTTCAAGCCGGGCCCGATGCGCCATTATTCTGGCAGTCTCAACCGCGGCATCGCGCAGAAGGTGGAGGATTGGGGCGAAGGTCCGATGCAGTTCTACCCTGCGATCAAGACGCTAACGCTCGATTTGGCCGCGGACAGCTTCATCGGGATCGAATGGGGGCCGGAAGCGGACAAGATCAACACCGCCTTTATCGACATGGTGCAGGCCTCGGTGGCGCCGGTGCGCAAGCCCTTGCCCTTCACGCAGATGAAGCGCGGCGTGGACGGCCGCAAATTCCTCGTCGATTTCTTTACCGCCGAAACCCACCGCCGCCGCGCCGAGGGCGGGGGGCAGGACATGTTCAGCCAGTTTGCCACCGCCGAGTATGAGGACGGCAGCCTCATGCCGGTCGACGAAGTGGTCGACCATATGAACTTCCTGATGATGGCGGCGCACGACACGATCACCAGTTCGGCGACCTCGCTGATCTGGCTGCTCGCCAAGCATCCCGACTGGCAGGAAAAGCTGCGGCAGGAAGTGGAGAGCGTGACCGGCGGCATCGGCGCGGACGGGCGCCCGCGCGATCTCGATTATGACGACATGGGCAAGCTCGAACTGCTCGAAATGGCTTTCAAGGAAGCGCTGCGGATGGTCCCGCCCGTGCCCTCGACCCCGCGCCGCGCGCTGCGCGAATTCGAGTTCGGCGGTTATCGTATCCCGGCCGGGACGCATGTCGGCATCAACGCCTATTTCGTGCATCACGAGGAAGAGAATTGGGACAACCCCCATGCCTTCGACCCGATGCACTTTACGCCGGAAAAGGTGAAGGCGCGGCACAAATACGCATGGGTGCCCTTCGGCGGCGGCGCGCATATGTGCCTTGGCCTGCACTTTGCTTATATGCAGGTGAAGATCCTGATGGCGCAGCTCCTGCCGCGCTATCGCATCGAACTGGTGCAGGAGCCGGACTGGCAGCCCTGGCCGATCCCCAAGCCGCGCGACGGCCTGAGGATTTCGCTCAAGGCGATCTAGCTAGAAATCAATCGCGATGCCGTCCTTCACCCAGTCGCCATAGCGCGTCGGACTGAGGTCTTCCTCGTTGTCGACCTTTTGCGGCTTGGGCGGCGGTTCGCTGCTCCAGTGTTCGGGCTTCTCGAATGTCTCGGGCCGCTTGGTCGCGCGTTTTGCCTGTCCTGAGCGTGTCGAATGGGTCATGGCTCTAGAATGCGCAGGCTGGCGCAGGGTTTCAAGTGCGGGTAGGGGCGCATGGCAATGGCACAGCCCCCCGGAATTCACGCGCGCCGCGCCGCGCTTCGTTTGCTCGATGCTGTCTTCCGGCGCGGCGAGACGCTCGACATCGCTTTCAACGCAGCGACGAAGGATGTGCGCAAGTTCGAGGACAAGGCGCTCGCCCGCGCCATCACGAGCGAAGTGCTGCGCTGGCTGGTCGATCTCGATAGAGGCATTGACAGCGCGACGAAGAAAGCGCTGCCGGATGATTCCAAGGCGCGCATGGTGCTGCGCATGATGCTGGCCCAGTGGCTGCGGCTCGACACTCCGCCGCATGCCGTGATCGCGACCTGCCTGCCGCTGCTGGCGGGCGGTCCGCGGCGGCTGGCGCATGGTGTCTTTTCCACCCTCACAAAGCGCGAAATTGCGCTCCCTGAATCGCCCACCCTGCCCGAAGACGTTGCGCAGCGCTGGGGCGAGCGGGCCGAAGCAATCGCGCGGGGCCTCGCCGAACCGCCGCCGCTCGACCTCACGCTGAAGGATCCTGACCAGACTGAGATCTGGAAGACCAGGCTCGCCGCCGACAGCCTGACGCCCGGCCACCTGCGCCTGCCGCGCGGGGAGAATGTCGAGAAGCTGCCCGGGTTCGCGGAAGGTGAGTGGTGGGTGCAGGACCTCGCCGCCTCTCTGCCCGTGCGCCTGCTAGGGGCAGGCGAGGGGCGCCATGTCCTCGACCTGTGCGCCGCGCCCGGTGGCAAGACGCTCCAGCTGGCCGCGCAGGGCTGGCAGGTCACCTCGCTCGATATCTCGAAACGGCGGCTCGACCTGCTCAAGGTGAATCTCAAGCGAACCGGTCTAAAGGCTTCCGCCGTGCGCGCCGACGCGCTCGCGTGGGAGCCCAAGCACCAGTTCGACGCGATCCTGCTCGATGCGCCCTGCACGGCGACCGGGACGGCGCGGCGGCACCCCGACGTCATCCACCGGATCGGCCAGCGCCAGATCGAGGAGATGGCGGAACTCCAGGCCTCGCTGCTCGCCCGCGCCGCCGGATGGCTCAAGCCCGGAGGGGTCCTTGTCTACGCGACCTGCTCACTCGAACGCGAAGAAGGCGAGGGGCAGGAACTACCCTCCAGCCTCGGAATCGCGCCTATTGCCCAGGACGATTTGCCCGATGGCATCAACCCTTCGGACGACGGCACCCTGCGCACCGACCCGGGAATGCTGCTCGAAAACGGGGGAATCGATGGATTCTTCATCGTCCGGGCGATCCGCACGGATTGATTTGCGGCACAAATAGGGCAGGGTGCGGCTCAACTCGTCGCACCCCCGGCCCGAACCGCCCCCTGCCGGCCCAGCCTGAAAGCTTCGTTCATTTTCGTGAAAGGCCGCTGGCAACAGCTAGGCCCTCGTTAGTTCGACCGTGGGCTCTTTCGGCCTGCATATACGTTAAGCCTATCAGGTAGACATTCCATAACCGGACCACCCATCCCTGGGTGACCGGACATGATGCCGATACCCCCCATCCGGCGTCGCATAATCTAGGAGTACCCCAAGTGACTGCATTTACGAAAACCGCAGGTATCCCCCTCCTGCTTTCCGCCCTGGCCCTTCCGCTCGCAGCCCCGGTTGCCGCCCAGGACAGCACCGACATCGACGTTTACGGTTCGGCTCTGACCGAAGGCCCTGAAGTTGAAGGCATCATCACCGCACGCAGCGGCGACAGGATCCAGGTCACGATGGAAAACGGCCAGAACACAACGATCATCGTCGATGAAGGCACCGAAGTTAAGGCCACCGGCGGCTTCCTCGGCCTCGGCAGCAAGACGCTGCGCACCGACCAGCTGATGAATGGCCTGCCGGTCGAAGTCGAAACCCTGCAGTTCCAGGGCGGTCTCGTCGCCAAGCAGGTCAAGCTCAAGGCGAGCGACATGGAAACCGCTGCGATGATCCGCGGTGCGACTCAGCAGCAGTTCGCCGAACACCGCGCCGACATCGACGCCAACGCCGCCGCTGCCGAAGCCTTGAAGGGCCGCATGGCGAACATCGACCAGTACAACGTCCGCGGCGTGACCAATGTCTATTTCGACAGCGGCAAGTGGAACATCTCGCCGGAAGGCCAGCGCGAGATCTGCGACATCGCTTCGCAGGCCGAAGCCATGGACAACGCTCTCCTGCTTGTCGTCGGCTACACCGACTCGGATGGTAACGAAGACTACAACCAGGTCCTCTCGGAGCGCCGTGCAGGCCGCGTCGTGAACTACCTGCAGCAAAAGTGTGGCTGGCAGCCCTGGCGCATGCTGACCCCGACCGGCATGTCCGAATCGGATCCGGCTGCAGACAACAGCACTCCCGAAGGCAAGGCGCAGAACCGCCGCGTTTCGGTGAACATCCTCGTCAGCAAGGCCACCGAAGAAGGCTGAGCCTGACCAAAGAACAAAAAGAAGGGGCGGCCTTTCGCGGGCCGCCCCTTCTTTGTTAGGCGTCGTCCTTGAGATACTTCTGGAAGCTCTTCCGCAGCTTCATCAGCTTGGGCGGGATGACCGCGAGGCAATAGGGGTTCCGCTGGCCTTCGCCCTCCCAGTATTCCTGGTGATAGTCTTCCGCCGGATACCATTCACCGGTCTCGATTGTTGTCACCGCGCTCTGGCCGGGGTGCTCCTCGTTCCAGCGGGCGATGGCGGCCTCGGCGGCTTCGCGCTGGTCTTCGGCGGGGAAGATGGCGCTGCGGTATTGCGTACCGACATCGTTGCCCTGCCGGTTCAATTGGGTCGGATCATGCGTGCCCATGAACACATCGAGAATCTGCTCTAGGCCGATCTGGTCCGCATCATAGGTGACGCGCACGCCCTCGGCATGGCCGGTGTTGCCGGTGCAGACTTCCTTGTAGGTCGGATTTGGCTGGTCGCCGCCGATATAGCCGCTTTCGACGCCGGTCACGCCGATCACATCCTTCATAACTGCTTCGGTGCACCAGAAGCATCCGCCTGCGACGATAACCTGTTCCTGAGCCATGTTTTTCTCCTTTGCCGCGCCATGTAGGAAGCGCAGGCACGCTTGTCATCGCCTGCGCGCACGGGCAGGAGGGCATCAATCGTTTCACAAGGGGAGACAGAACTATGCGCTTTTTGCTTGCCGCCGCCGCGACCGCCCTCCTGGCATCGCCGCTTGCCGCCGACGATCACGTGCCGACCATTGGCGCGGTCCTCGCAGCCGACCTGCGCGATGACGACCGCGCACGCGACCAGTATCGCCACCCCGAACAGACACTCGACTTCTTCGGTGTCGAGCCCACCATGACCGTGGCCGAATTCGGCCCGGGGGGCGGCTGGTACACCCGCGTGCTGGCGCCCTATCTCTCGCCCGCCGGCCGCTATATCGCCTTCCAGCCCGACAGCGACGGGCAGGACTATCGCGACCGCGCGCAGGAAGCCCGTGCAAAGGGCTGGACCGAACGTTTCACCACGAGCGTTGGCGAAATGGCGGGCGTGAACGCCGCCAATGCCGCCGCCTTCGAAATCGACGAAATGCCCGAGGAGCTCGCCGGCACCGTCGACCGCGTGCTGATCTTCCGCTCGATGCACGGCCTCAACATGGGCAATGAAGCCGATACGGTTCTGAAGGCGGCGCGCATGATGCTGAAGGATGATGGAATGGTCGGCGTGGTCCAGCACCGCGCTCCCGAGGGCGCAAGCTATAACGATTACGGCGCCCGCCAGCGCGGCTATATGCGCACTCAGGACGTAGTGGCCATCTTCGAGGCCGCCGGATTCGAGCTGGCCGCCGAAAGCGAGATCAACGCCAACCCGCGCGACCCCGCCAATTGGGAACGCGGCGTGTGGACACTGCCTCCCGTCCTCCAGTTCGGTGATGAGGATCGCGCGCGCTACGAAGCGATAGGCGAGAGCGACCGCATGACGCTGCTCTTCAAGAAATCCGACTGACCACTTCGTCAGCCAGCGTTCATTCGCGAGCAGCCAATCCCCTAGACGTAATAGTGTTACATCGAGGGGATTTTTCATGCGTGAACTGATCCTGACTGCTTCCGCGCCGCTGCCGCTGCCGCTGCCGCTGGCGCTGGCGCTGGCCGCCTGTGCCGACCGCAGCGACGAAGCGCGCGGTGTCGATTACGGCGAGACGCTGCTTTCCGTCAGCGCCAGCGGGCAGGCCGAGAGCCGCCCCGATCGCGCGCAGTTCAACGCCGGTATCGAGACCTATTCGCGCAGCGCCAAGGCGGCGAGCGAGGCCAATGCCGAGAAGATCGCGGAAATCGTCGCGGCCTTGCGCGAACTGGGCGTCGAGGAAGATTATATCCAGACGCAGAACGTCTCGGTGCGCCGGATCGACTGGGGTGACCGCAAGGGCCAGTATCAGGCGAGCAATGTGTTCGAAGTCACGATGGACAATCCGGACCGCCCGGGCGCTGCCGTTTCGGCCGTGACCGAGGCCGGGGCCAATGTCCTGTCCGGGCCCAGCCTCACCGTGAGCGACCCGGAAGAAGTCGCCAACATCGCCTATGCCGATGCCTACGAGGCCGCCCGCAACCGCGCCGAGGCTTATGCCGAGGCGGCCGGCATGGAAATCAGCCGCGTGCTCTACATCCGCGATGCAGGCGGGCAGCAGGGGCAGCAGTATTTGCGCGGCGCCGAAGCGATGAACGAAATGGCGGTCCAGGTGGCCGCCCCGCCGCCCGTGGCCCCGCCGCCGCCGGTCCTGACCGGCCCGCGACCCGAAAGCGGATCGCCCGGCATGATGATCGGCACCAGCCGCAGCCAGGTCTATATCCAGGTGGACTTCGCGCTGAAGGAGAAATAACGCTCCTCTCCCATGAGAGAACTCACTGTTTCCGTCCTGCAACTCGCCCTCGCGCGGGCTGACGAGGCCGACAATATCGCCGCCGTGGGCGCGCTCGTCGAAGAGGCTGCGCGCAAGGGCGCGCAGGTGATCCTGCCGCCCGAACTCTTCGCCGGCGACTATTTCTGCCGCGAGGAGGAAGAAGAACTCTTCGCCCGTGCTCGCCCGCTGGCCGAGGACCCAAGCGTGCGCGCCATGCAGGAGCTTGCCGGAAAACTCGGCGTGGCCATCCCGACCAGTTTCTTTGAGCGCGACGGGCATCACTATTACAACACGCTCGCCATGATCGGTCCCGATGGCCAGATCATGGGCACCTATCGCAAGTGCCACATTCCCGATGGCCCGGGTTACGAGGAAAAATATTATTTCCGTCCTGGCAATGACGGCTTCAAGGTGTGGGACGTGTTCGGCGCGCGCATCGGCGTCGGCATCTGCTGGGACCAGTGGTATCCCGAATGCGCGCGGGTCATGGCGCTGAAGGGCGCCGAAGTTTTGTTTTATCCGACGGCGATCGGTTCGGAGCCTTACGACGCCGACCTCGACACCAGCCGCATGTGGCGCCGCGCGATGATCGGCCACGCCGTGTCGAACTGCATGCCCGTCTGCGCGGCCAACCGCATCGGCCACGAAGGTCCTGCCGACCGCCAGCAGAGCTTTTACGGCCACAGCTTCATCAGCGACGAATGGGGCGATCTCACCTGCGAATACGGAGCCTCCGACAGCGGCGTGCTGGTCCGGACCCTCGACCTCGACCGCGCGGCGAAGCACCGGGCGGGAATGGGTTTCTTCCGCGATCGCAGGCCCCAGCTCTACGGGCGCATCTGCGAGGATATCTAGGCCGCGCGATGAGCCACCCGCGACTGCCCGGAGACAGTGCGTGACGCATCGTTATGTCATCGCCCTCGGGTCGAACATGCGGGTGCCTTCCCTCGGAGATCCACGACGGGTGCTGGCAGCGGCGCTGGCGCGGATGGAGGAGCGGCAAATCGCGGTGATCGATGCGTCGCGGACCCGTGCCAGCCGGCCCGTCGGGCCCTCGCAGCGTCTCTACGCCAATGGTGCCGCGCTTGTCGAAGCGCCGTGGGACCCGCCGCGCATGCTGCGCGAATTGCAGACCATCGAAGTGGCTTTCGGTCGCAGGCGGCAGGGCAGCCGCTGGCGCGGACGGCCACTCGATCTCGACATCATCCTCTGGAGCGGCGGGACATGGCTGTCGCCAGAGCTGACCATCCCGCACCCGCTTTTTCGGCAGCGGGATTTCGTCGCCGGTCCCGCAGCGCAGGTCGCGGCCGACTGGCGCGATCCGGTGACCGGTTTCACCCTGCGTCAGATCGCAGCGCGCGTTTCCTGACTGTGTTTTAACCTAAATTGGCCGAACAAACAAAAGCAAGCCAAACCACGCTTGACCCCTCGCGCGACCCTCCCTAGGTGAGCGCCCGTGGTCGGGCCGTTAGCTCAGTCGGTAGAGCAACTGACTTTTAATCAGTAGGTCGCTGGTTCGAACCCAGCACGGCTCACCACCTTTTCTGCCATCGCCCCTTTCGCCGCGCGTCATGCGCGTTATCGTGGGGCGCGATGGTTTCTCCCAGGCTTTCGATCTTTGCGCGCCTGCCCGTGCCGGGCAAGGTCAAGACGCGCCTCATTCCCGCCCTCGGCGAGGAAGGGGCCGCGCGGCTCTACGCGCGGTTGCTGGCGCAGACGGTGGAGGTCGCGCGGGGCAGCGGGCTCGACTTCGAGCTGCGCGTGACCGGCGGGGAGATAGCGGCTTTTCATGAATTGTTCGGCAGCGATGTCGCCGTCGTCGATCAGGGCGAGGGCGACCTCGGCTCGAAAATGGCGCGCGTAGGCGCTCCTGCGCTGCTCATCGGAAGCGATTGCCCGGGCATCACCGCGCCGCTGCTGCAAGCCGCCGCCGGCGCGCTGGAGGACCGCCGCGTCGTTCTGGGTCCGGCGAATGACGGCGGCTATTACCTCATCGGCTTCCGCGAGCCCGTGCGTTTCCTTTTCGGGGACATGGCGTGGAGCACGCCCTCGGTCCTCTCCGAAACGCTCGCCCGGCTGGTGCGCCACGGGATCGGTCCGGCAGTGCTGCCCGAACTGGCCGATATCGACACGGCTGAAGACCTGGCGCAATGGCCGGAGTTCGAATGAGCGTCACCCTGCTCGTGCCGACGCTCGACGAAGAACGGGCGCTGCCGGCGCTGGCCGACGCCTTTGCCAAGCTCGACCCGCAGCCGCTCGAAATCCTGCTGGTCGACGGCGGCAGCACCGATGCGACCCGCGACATCGCGCGGGCTGCTGGCTGGCGCGTGCTCGAAGAAGAGCGGGGGCGGGCGCTGCAGATCAATCGCGGTGTGGAAGAGGCCGCCGGCGATACGATCTGCGTGGTGCATGCCGATACGCTGCCTCCTCCCGACATGGTCCACGTCATCGAGGAGACGCTGGCGAACGAGGCGATTGCCCTTGCCAGTTTCACGCCCGTCATCCGCGGTGCGGACAAGACCCGCTGGGGCACGACGCTGCACAATTGGGCCAAGACCTGGTATGCGCCGCTGATCACCCGACCGCATCTCTTCTTCCGCGGCGTGCGCTTGCTGTTCGGCGACCACGCCATGTTTTTTCGCCGGAAGGATTTCTTGACCATCGGAGGCTGCACCCCGGGCGATGCGGTGATGGAAGAAGCCGATCTCTGCGTGAAATTTGCCCGGCTCGGGCGGGTGAAAATGGTCCCGCGTCGGGTCTATACATCGGACCGGAGGATCGCCGCCTGGGGTCCGCTCAAGGCGAACTGGATCTATTTCAAGGTGGGCATCCTGTGGGCGTTCGGCCTCCGGCACCGCATGGCCGAGCATTATCCCGATATCCGCTAGGCCCGCGGCAGGAAGCCGGATTCGATGCAATAGTCGATCAGCCGCCGGATATAGGCGTCGCCCGTTGGCGGACACGCGAGACCTGTAAGCGCGCGAAAACCCGTATCCCCGAAATGCGGGTCGCGCTGGAAATAGCTCGCATAGAGCCCTGCCACCCGCCGGAAGAGCCGTCGCTCCAAGGCCGGGAGCTGCGCCGGTTCGAAGGCCTCGGGCGCGACCAGTTCGGGCTCGTGAAACTGCGGGTAGGCGCCGATAGCCCCCGTGAAGGCCTCCACGGCCAGCGGCTGGCCGGATAGGAGGTGGAAGGTTCCCCCCGATGCCTCGTTGATCCGCTCCGCCATCGCCACCAGTCCCGCCGCGACATGATCGAGCGGGACGAAATCGAGCGTTGCGCCGCTGCGCGCGGGCATATGCTTCACGCGTCCTTCGGCAATCAGTTTGAAGGCCGCATAGGTCGTGTCGAACTGGCGAATTGCGCCGCTTTGATGCTCGCCCACCACGATCGACGGACGCGCGATAGCCCACCGCAAGTCGCTTGCGCGGACCAGGCGCTCTCCTGCCGCCTTGCTCGCCTCGTAACCGTTCGCGAAACCGCCTTCGGGGAGCGGATCGGTCTCCGCGATCGCGCCATCGCGGGCGCCGCAGACATAGGCGGTCGAGACATGGAGGAAACCCATCCCCCCCGCTGCTGCGAGAGCGAGAGCGTGGCGAACGCCCTCGACATTCACCGCATGATAGTCGTCTTCCGCGAGATCGAAACGCACGGTGGCCGCGCAATGCAGCAGCAGGTCATGGCTTTGTGCGATCGTGGCAAACTCATCCTCGTCCCAACCGAAGCGCGGCAAGGAAATATCGCCGTGAAGCGTTTCGACGGGAACAGGCGACCCGTCGTTGGCGCGGATTTCGGGATTGCGATGGGTAAGGCCGGTGACCGCGTGGCCCGCTTCGACCAGCCGCGCGCACACTTCGCCGCCCAGCAGGCCGGCCGCTCCGGTCACGAGAATTTTCAACATGTCATGGCCAATGCAATGTAACCGGTCAGTCCGGACAACCGAAGGAAGGCGAGAGATTTCGCGGGTTTCATTCGCATCTCGGGTAAATTGGGTTACGGAGCAAGCGATGAAATTCACTCATGACGTGATCGTGATCGGCGGCGGTGCTGCCGGTCTGACCGCCGCAGGTGGCTGCGCGCTCTTCGGGCTCGACGTCGCGCTGATCGAAGCGCGCAAGATGGGCGGCGAATGCCTCAACGACGGATGCGTGCCGTCTAAGGCGCTGCTCGCCGCGGCCAAGCGCGCCGCCGAAGCGCGCGAACCGAGCCGGTTCGGCGTCACGCTCGAACCACCCAGGGTCGAATGGACGGGAGTGCACAAGCACATCCATGATGCCATTGCCGCCATCGCGCCGCACGACAGCGAGGAACGGTTCGAAGAAATGGGCTGCGAGGTGTTCCGCGACTGGGCGCAGGTGGTCGGGCCGCAATCGGTCGAGGTCGGCTGGCGCACGCTAACCGCACCGCGCATCGTCATCGCCACCGGATCGAAGCCCGCTGTCCCGCCGATCAAGGGGCTGGAAGAAGTGCCCTACCTCACTAACGAGAACCTGTTCGATCTCGGCGAACTGCCGGATCATCTCGTGATCGTCGGCGGCGGGGTCATCGGGATGGAAATGGCGCAAGGCTTCCGCCGCCTCGGCAGCGAAATCACGGTGATCGAGCCGGGCGAACTGATGGGCCGCGACGATCCGGACAGCGTCGCCGTCGTCCGCAGTGTGCTGGAAGGCGAAGGCGTGAGCTTCGTATCGGGCAGGGCCGAGCGGGTGGAGGCTCGCGATGGCGTGGTCCGCGTGCAGGTGGGCAGCGAGGCTGTTGAGGGCTCGCATCTCCTCATCGCCACCGGCCGCCGCGCGAATTGCACGGGTTTCGGGCTGGAGGAAATCGGCGTCGAAATGGGCGCAAATGGCATCAAGGTGGACGATCGCCGCCGAACCTCGGTCAAGGGCATCTACGCCGTGGGGGATTGCCGCGAGGGACCGCGCCTGACGCATGTCTCGGGCTATGAAGGTTCGAACGTCGCGCTGGAGATCACGCTGGGCGTGCCGACTAAGGTCGATTGGTCGGCGCTTCCCTGGGTCACCTATACCGAGCCCGAAGTGGCGCATATCGGCATGACAGAGAAGGAAGCGCGCCAGAAGCATGGCGAGAAAGTGACCGTGGTGACCGAAACCTTCCACCACAACGAACGGTCGCTCGCCGAAGCCAGCGACAAGGGGCATCTCAAGCTGGTGCTTAAGGGCAAGAAGGTGCTCGGCGCGAGCATCGTCGGCAAGAACGTCGGCGAGCTGCTGCTGCCCTTCGCGCAATCGATTACCGGCAAGAGCAGCACCTTTGCCCTAGGCTCCGCAATCATCGCCTACCCGACCCGCAGCGAGATTTCGAAAGCGGCGGCCTTCAGCGCGTGGGAGCCGACGGTCTTTGGGCCGATCCCCAAGAAATGGGCGCAATTTCTCGCCCGCATGCGCCGGAAGTTCGCATGAGCGGCGCGCGAACGGAATCGCGCAAGGCTCCGGTGGGGCCGTCGCCCTTCGCGGTCCATGCCGCGCCGCTCCCGCGTGAAAAGTTCAGCGACCCGCGGGTCACTGCGAAGGGCGAAGCGCGCGCACAGGTGCCGCTCTCCAGGCTCGAGACCTTGTGGCTGAACACCGGCACACTCTGCAATCTCGCCTGCGCCACCTGCTACATCGAGAGCAGTCCGACCAACGACGCGCTGATCTATCTGTCGGCCGATCACGCTGCGCGCTTCCTGGCCGAGGCGAAGGGGCTGGATACGCGCGAGATCGGGTTCACCGGCGGCGAGCCTTTCATGAACCCCGAAATGCTGCCCATGCTCACCGCCACGCTGGAACAGGGCTTCGAGGCGCTGGTGCTGACCAACGCCATGAAGCCGATGCGGCGGCATGAAGAGGTTTTGCTCGCCTTGCGCGAACAACATGGCGACCGGCTGACCCTGCGCGTCAGCCTCGACCACCACTCGCGCGAGGTGCACGAGGGCGAGCGCGGGCCGCGCAGCTGGGCGCCGGCCATCGCGGGTCTGCGCTGGCTTTCGGACCACGGCTTTTCGATTGCGGTCGCCGGACGGCTGTTGCCGGGCGAGGGCGAGGCGCAGGCGCGCGAATGCTACGCGGCGCTGTTCGAAAGCGAAGCCATTGCCATCGACGCGCGTGATCCGGCGCGGCTGGTCCTCTTCCCCGAAATGGACGCCGACAAGGACATCGCCGAGGTCACCACCGCCTGCTGGGGCATCCTCGGCAAGTCCCCCATCGACGTCATGTGCAATACCAGCCGCATGGTCGTGCACCGCAAGGGCGAGGCGGCCCCACGCGTGGTCGCCTGCACGCTCATACCCTATGATCCCGGTTTCAATCTCGGCGAGACATTGGCCGAGGCGTCGTGCGACGTGGCTCTCAACCACCCTCATTGCGCGCGCTTTTGCGTGCTCGGCGGGGCGAGTTGTTCGGCCTAATCTAGATCACGTCCGGACCTTCACTGCCACGTGTGGGTTGGGGGCGTATGTTCTTCGAAGAAACCTGGCTCGATATTGCCGCCCGAACCCTCGTCCTCTCCTTGATCGGTATCGCTTGGGTAACTCTGGTTATTCGCCTGATCGGCCTTCGATCCCTATCGAAAATGACGAATTTCGATTTCGTCGTCACCATCGCATCGGGTTCGCTATTGGCCGGGGCCGTACAAGCCAGCGAATGGACGGCTTTCGCTCAGGCATTGGGCGCTTTGGCGGCGCTGTTCGGTCTGCAACTCCTGATCGCAAAATTGCGTCAGCAGTCCGAAAGCTTCGAGCAGGCCATACAGAACGGGCCGATCTTCCTCATGTGGGAAGGAAAATTCATCGACGAGGCGCTTCGAACGTCACGCGTCGCCAAAGATGACGTCATCGCCAAACTGCGCGAGGCGAACGTCCTCGAAATGAGCAAGGTACGGGCCGTCGTGCTGGAAACCACCGGTGATATATCGGTCCTGCATGGCGATAAGCTTGAGGACGATATCGTGGACGGTATCGACCGGCCTTAGGCCTTGCGGCTATCGAGCCATTTGGCGAAGGCCACACCGCCTGTGATCAGGAACGGGACTAACACGATGCTGAGCACGACCTTGGCGAGGATCTGCCCGATTAGCAGGTTGGTGATCGGAAACTGCCCATAAAAGGCCAGCGTGATGAAAATCACCGAATCGATGGCCTGGCTCAAGGCCGATGCAATCGCGCCGCGTATCATGAGCGAGATCGTACCGGTGTTCTCGTCGTTCCCGCGAAGACGCGAGAAGATCCAGACGTTGAGCAGGAGCGAAACGATATAAGCCGCGGGGCCTGCCGCCCAGACGCGCCAGATCGTGGCGTGAACACGTTCGAAAGCGGCAAGGTCCTCTGCACGGCCACCGGCCATTTCGGGCGAAGCGGGCAGGTTGAGCACGAGTTGCATGAGCAGGGCGGCCAAGAGCAGCGGCAGGAAACCCCACCAAACGATCCGGTTGGCCAGCTTCTCTCCGTAAAGCTGGGCGATGGTGCTGGAGATCACAACCAGTAGAAGGAAGGCGAAAATGCCCGCCTCGACCGCGAGGTCGGTGGGGTAAAGCTGCACCTGCTTGAAGGCCAGCACGCCGGCCAGCACCGTCATCCCGCCGTAGACGAGGGTGTAGACGAAGAGGCCCAGCGGCGTCGTGGCAGCGTGAATGCGGGGTTCGTTGGCCGGTGCGGTCATGGTGATTACGGGCGTGCCTTCGTGACTGGTGATAGCCGAAGCTGGAAGTGCGACCGCAAATTGACTAATCGGGGCCGCCGCGCAAGGTAGCGCCCGATTTCATCCGCAACTAGTCCTTGTTGCTCCCAGTGCACTGCGAAGGGGTCCGCATGCCACCTATAGTGATCAATCTCCTCGGGATCCTCGCGATCCTGGCTATCGCCTTCCTGCTGTCGACGGGCAAGAAACGGATCAAGCTGCGCATCGTCGGGGCGGCGTTCGCCCTGCAGGCCGTGATGGCTCTGCTCGTCCTGCGCACGCCGTGGGGAGTGGATATGATCCAGGGCATGTCAAACGGGGTCATCGCGCTGCTCGACTATTCCAAGGTCGGTATCGAGGCAATTTTCGGCCCCATGGGCTCCAATCCCTTCACGAACACCTTCCTCATCGCCGCCCTGCCGGTGATTGTCTTTTTCGCGGCTATCGTGTCGATCCTTTATCACTGGGGCATCATGCAGCGTCTGGTGCGCTGGGTCGGCGGCGCGATCGGCTGGATCACCGGCATCAGCAAGGTCGAGGCGCTGGGCAGCGCGGCGAACATCTTCGTCGGCCAGTCGGAAAGCCCGCTGGTGGTGCGCCCCTATCTCGCCGCGCTCACGCCGAGCCGGTTGTTCACTCTCATGGCCGTGGGCATGGCGGGCGTCGCAGGGACCATCCTTGCCGCCTACGCCAGCTTCATCGGGTCCGACGCCGTGCCTTTCTTGCTGGCCGCCGCCTTCATGTCGGCGCCGGGCGGTATCCTGATGGCCAAGATCATCATGCCCGATGACGAGAGCGAACTGGCCCGCAACGCCGCCGAGCTTTCGGGCACCGAGGACGAGATCGTCCTGCCCACGACGCGCATCAGCGCTGAAGGACCGGCCGCGCTTACCGAAAGCGGCAAGCCGCACGAGGTCGAGGTGGCCGAGACCTTCGAGGAAGGCCACAAGCCGGCCAATGTGATCGAGGCCGCCGCACAGGGCACCCAGACTGGCGTGAAGCTGGCCGTTGCCGTGGGTGCGATGGTCATGGTCTTCGTCGCGCTGGTTGCGCTCGCCAACGGCATCCTTGGCGGCATCGGTGGCTGGTTCGGCTATCCTGACGTCACCTTCCAGCAGCTGCTCGGCTATGTCTTCGCGCCCGTCATGTACATGATCGGCATCGCGGACTGGAACCAGGCGCAGTTCGCCGGCGGCCTCTTCGGCACCAAGATCGTGCTCAACGAATTCGTGGCCTTTATCGAATTGGGCGCGATGGAGGCGGGCACGCTGACCGCGCGCAGCCAGGCGATCGCCACTTTCGCGTTGTGCGGCTTTGCCAATTTCAGCTCGATCGCAATCCAGATGGCGGTGACGGGCGGCCTTGCCCCGAACCAGCGCCCGGTAATCGCCAAGCTCGGCCTGCGCGCGCTCGCCGCCGGCAGCCTCGCCAACCTGATGAGTGCCGCGCTGGCAGGACTCTTCCTTCCGTACTAAAGGGCGCAGCCACTATGACCGATTCGAACACCGATATTGCGGTTGTGTCGCTGGCACAGCCGCTCGAGAGCATTGCCGAGGACCTCGGCCGCAGTTTCCAGCAATACGGCTTTGCCGTCATTCGCGATCACGGCATCCCGCAGGATCTGATCGACAAGGCAGAGAGCCTGTCGAAGGAGTTCTTCGCGCTGCCCGAAGATGTGAAGAAGGCCTATCACATCCCCGGCGGCGGCGGCGCGCGCGGCTACACGCCCTTCGGCACCGAGAAGGCCAAAGACGCCAAGGTCCATGACCTGAAGGAGTTCTGGCACGTCGGGCGCGAGCTCGACGAAGGCCACCCGCTTGCGCAATACATGGCGGACAATGTCTGGCCCGAGGAGGTCGACGGCTTCAAGCAGACTTTCTCCGATCTCTACTCCGCCTTCGAAACCGCAGGTGGCCGCGTGCTGGAGGCGATCGCCATCCATCTCGGCCTGCCGCGCGAATTTTTTGCCGCGACGATCGAGGACGGCAATTCGGTGATGCGCCTGCTGCGCTATCCGCCGCTCGAAGGCGCGGAAGCGGAAGGTGCGATCCGCGCCGCCGCGCATGGCGACATCAACACCATCACCCTCTTGCTGGGCGCGGAAGAGGCAGGTCTCGAACTGCTGACCGCCGATGGCGAGTGGAAGGCCGTGGCGCCGCCCGAAGGCGCGCTGGTGGTCAACATCGGCGACATGCTCGACCGGCTGACCAACCACAAGCTGAAGTCGACCCAGCACCGCGTGGTCAATCCGCATGGGGAAGCGGCCTATCGGGCCCGCTATTCGATGCCCTTCTTCCTGCATTTCAGGCCCGACTATGTGATCGAGACGTTGCCTTCGTGCATCGACCCGAAAAACCCAACTGACCACCCCGAGCCAATCTCCAGCCACGACTACCTGATGCAGCGTCTGCGCGAGATCAATCTCGCCTGAGACACGCCTCGGCGTACGACCTTTCGCAGGAACCGGAATCTTTTCCGGGGCCTGTGTGGTTTTTGCAACAGCGGTAAATGGCTGAAAAACAGAGCTTTTCGCAATCTCTGGTGTGTCTCATCCACACCGCCCGGCCGGTTGTCTTGACTCTGTCATAAAACGATAGCTTTGGCGAAACATCGCCAGCCTAGCGGGGCTGCGCATCTCAAGTGCTATCCATATTCAATCGTAAGAGACGAAGGGGTCTTCTCCGATGAAGTTCAAGTATCTCCTGGCCACCTCGGTGGTCGGTCTTTCCGCAGTGGCAGCGTCGCCTGCCTTCGCCCAGTCGACCGGCTCGATCGACTTCGAAGACGAAGGCGAAGAAGTCATCGTCGTCACCGGCGCCCGCTTCAACGGCGTCGGTGGTGTCGAAATTCCCGACACCACCAAGGCGAAGCAGGTCCTCAACGAAGAGATCATCCGTCGTCAGCGTCCCGGCCAGACGGTCAACGACATCGTCAACCTGGTCCCGGGCGTCAGCTTTCAGAACAACGACCCCTGGGGTTCGTCGGGCGGTGGCTTCACCATCCGCGGCTTCGGCGCCGACCGTGTTTCGCAGACCCTCGACGGCCTGCCGCTGAACGATTCGGGTAACTACGCGCTCTACACCAACCAGATGGTCGATCCCGAAGTGCTCGAGGAAGTCAGCGTCAGCCTCGGTTCGACGGACGTCGATAGCCCGACGGCTTCGGCCACCGGCGGCACCATCAATATTCGCACCCGCGAACCGGGCGATGTGCTCGGCATGACTGCAACCATGACTTACGGCGATGTTCTTGCTGAAGGTGTGGAAGACAGCGCGTATGTCCGCGGCTTCCTGATGGTGGACACCGGTGACATCACCGGCATGGGCACCAAGGCATTCGGGTCGGTCAGCTACACCACCTATGGCGTTCCCTACAATCCGTATGGTCGCATCAACAAGACGCAGTTCAACGGCCGTATCTGGCAGGACCTTGGCACCAATGGCGACTTCGTGTCGATCTCGGGTCACTGGAACGTGAACCGCAACAACTTCGCTGGCTCGGAAGGTCTCGAAACGCTCCTGTCGTACTACGAGCCCGCTTCGGGCTTCAACGATAAGGAACAGCGCTTCAGCGTCTACGAAGGTGCGGGCGAATACCCCTGCGCAGTCGACCCGCGCGTGCTGGCCGAAGAAACCGGCTACGCCGTTGGCAGCCCCGGCGACAGCGTCGATTACAGTGACCGCAACGGTTGCGGCGCAGCCTTCTACCGCCGCTTCAACCCGTCGGACACGGGGAACATCCGCGGTGCATCGCGGTTCTCGCTCACCGACGCGCTGACGCTCACGGTCGACCCGAGCTACCAGTACGTCAAGGCGAACGGTGGCGGACCCGACGATCTGCGTGAATCTTTCTTCGTTACCGGATACGAAGACGAGAACGACAACTTCATCGAAACGGGTCGTTACACCGGTGCCTTCAACGGCGGTTACTACTTCGGTCGTGACCTCAACGGCGACGGCGATCTCGACGACGAAATCGCCGGTAACGATCCGAGCCAGACGACGACCGATCGTTACGGCGTGATCACCAACCTGATCTACGAAATCAACCCGGATCACCGCGTCCGTGCGACCTACACGCTCGACCACGCGCGTCACCGCCAGACCGGCCAGATCACCTACATGCTCGGCAACGGCGAGATCAGCGATGTGTTCGCGATCGACAACCCGCTGCTCGACGTGAACGGCAATCCGGTCAACAAGCGTGACCGTCTGTCCTACGCAATCCTGCACCAGATTTCGGGTGAATACCGTGGCCGCTTCGGCGACCTCACCGCGAAGCTCGCTCTGCGCGCTCCGTTCTTCACCCGCGAACTGAACCAGAACTGCTACACGACGTCGGACAACGGTTTCGTGGACTGTCCGAACCCGGGCTTCGACACCGCCGGCTACGAACTGGCAAAGATCGAGAACGGTCAGGACTTCGCGCCGCCGCAGTCGCGTACCTACAAGTACGACAAGCTGCTGCCGAACATCGGCTTCACCTATGATGTAACGGGCGATGTCTCGGTCTTCGCGAACTACGCCAAGGGTCTCTCGGTCCCCGGCACCGATCCGCTGTACGACTCGCTCTTCCTCGATGCGAACGACCCGGCTTCGCAGCCGGTCCCGGAAACCACCGACAGCTTCGATGTCGGCCTGCGTTTCCAGTCGGGTTCGATCCAGGCCCAGATCGGCGGCTACTACACGCAGTATCAGGATCGCCTCGCTTCGGCGTTCGATCCGGACGCTCGCGATGGTGAAGGCGCACGCGTCTTCCGTAACCTCGGCACGGTCGACAAGTACGGCATCGACGGTTCGATCGCTTGGCGCCCGACCCGCAACACGCTGCTCTACGTTTTCGGCTCGTACAACGACTCGGAAATTAAGGACGATGTCCTGTCCGGCACCTGCAACCAGTTCGAAGTCGACAACAACTTCTACAGCTGTAACGCAGTTGGCGACCTCCAGTACCTCGCGACCGGCGGCAAGACGGAATCGGGTACGCCACAGTACTCCTTCGGTGCTCGTGGCCAGATCGCTTTCGGTCCCGTCGAACTCGGTGCACAGGCCAAGCGCACTGGTACGCGTTTCGTGAATGACCAGAACGTGCCGCTCGAAGGTGAACTCGCCAATGGCGACGAATTCTTCTTCCCGGCCAAGGTCCCTGCTTACACCGTAGTCGACCTCGACGCGCGCATCCTGCTGGGTGAATTCCCGACCGGTGGCGACGTTGCGGTGCAGCTGAACCTCACCAACCTGTTCGATGAGTACTACATCGGCTACTTCGGTGGTTCGCTGGACGACTTCGGCTTCGCGCAGATCGGTGCACCGCGCGCCGGCAGCGTCTCGCTCGTGATCGGCTTCTAAGCCGCACCAGCGACCGACAAACAGGAAAGGGCGGTCCTTCGGGGCCGCCCTTTTTCTTTCGAACGCGGTTAGCGTTCGGAACGTGCAACTCCGTTCCCCCGTTTGTGCCGATATGCCCGAAGACGCGACCAACTTCAGCACATCGAAGAAGCGACCCAACCCTTGGGTCATCGCGCTGATTTTGCTTATCCACTTAGCTTTTCTGTACGCACTCGCACGTTTGCTGGCGCCCGGAACGATTGCCACGGTCGAACGCTCGGTCATCTCGGCCTTCCCCGTCACCGTGACCGCTCCCGAAGAGGAAACGCCCGTGGTCGAACCCGAGCCGGACGAGGGCGCGCAGGGCGATCCGGGCGAAGAGGCTGTGCCGCAGCCCGTCACGGCGCCGACGCCGCGCCGTCAAGTGAGGGAAGACCGCCCCGTGCCGCGCGCGTCCTCCACGGGTAGCGCCACGACCTCCGGAGCCACGCAGGCCGGCGGCGGTACGGGAGCCGCAGGTTCCGGCGCGGGGACCGGGGCCGGGCGCGGCGGCGGCGGGCAGGGCGGAGTGGCCGCCACGAAACCTGTCCTCACGCGCTCGATCAGCGATGTCAGCGCTTTCCCTATCCCGCCGGGCGGCCGCCAGGCGCGGATTGGGCAATCGGTCATAGTGCGCCTGATGGTTTCGCCTCAGGGGAGGGTCACAGCCTGCTCAATCTATCGTCCAAGCCCGTTCCCGGAAACCGACGCGGTCGTTTGCCGCCTGTCCTATGAGCAGATCCGCTTCGATCCGGCGCGCGATACGCAAGGCAACCCTGTTGCCGCGCCGTTCTATTACCAGCAACGCTTCTTCAACTGATCCCTCTGCACTGACAGGGCTTGCCTGTGCGCCTATCGCCGCGCCACAAGTGCAGCATGCCCGAACGCTCGCCAGATTCGATACAGCCGGTAATCCTGTGCGGTGGCTCGGGAACGCGGCTCTGGCCGCTAAGTCGACCCGGCTGTCCTAAACCGTTCCTGCGGATTATGGGGGACGCAACCCCTTTCGAGCAAACGCTCGCGCGGGTGTCCGATCGGTCGCGCTTCGCCCCGTCAATCGTGGTGGCGGGCAAGGACCATTGCGAATTGGTCGAGCGACAAGGCGGCCATCATTCGCTCATAGTCGAGCCGGTCGGACGCAACACCGCGCCCGCCATTGCCCTTGCTGCTCTGACACTTCCACCCGAGACCGTTATGTTGGTCTGCCCGAGCGATCACCACATCGCCAACGAGAGCGCCTTTCGTGCCGGAGTGGAGCGGGCCGCGAAACTTGCGCGCAAGGGGTGGTTGGTGTGTCTGGCAGTCGAGCCCGAGCGCCCGGAGACGGGTTATGGCTATATCGAACGGGGCGCGCGGGAAGAAGCGGGTCACCTCATCGCTCGCTTCGTCGAGAAGCCTGATTGCGCAACCGCCCAGTCCTATGTCGCATCCGGAAAATTCGTTTGGAACACGGGCATTTTCGTCTTCCGCGCGGCGGATTTCCTCGCGGAGCTGGCACTTCAACGACCTCAGATGATGGATCTGATCGAACGTGCCCATCAAAATGGCTTGGCCGATGGAACAACCTTTCTGGCCGCATGTCAGCCCTTCGCACAGATCAATCCCGAAAGCGTGGATTATGCGGTAATGGAACATACCAAACGGGGCGCCATGGTCTCGGCGGATATGGGATGGTCGGATATTGGCAATTGGGATGCCTTGATGACCCTCGCCGAGGGGGACACCCATGGCAATGTCGTCGAGGGCCGCGCAGATCTCGTCGATTGTTCCGGGGTTTTGGTGCGTAGTGAGGGGCTGCGAGTCTCAGCCCTCGGCCTGAAAGACGTGGTTATCGTCGTTTCGCACGGCGAATTGCTCGTGACCACTCGTGAGCACTCACAGAATATTGGCGAGCTGCCGGGGGCGCAGGAGAGGTGAGTGGGCTGCTCGGTAGGAAACGGCTGACCAAGCCTTGGGGCAGGCGCAATCTGCCTCCATCCTTTGGGTCAGAGGCTAGCCAGCCGGTGGGAGAGATCTGGTTCGATACACCTCCTTCGATGTCTACGGTTCTGGCAAAGTATCTATTCACCGGAGAGCATCTTTCCGTTCAAGTGCATCCAACGGCGGACTTCAGCCCGGCACAGTCAGGTAAGGATGAGTGTTGGCTTGTTACGGATGCAAAGGAAGGCGCCCGCCTTGCAGTGGGCTTCCGCGAAGAGTTTTCTGCCGAGATGATTCGCGCGGCTGCGCTCGACGGTTCAATCGAAAACATGCTGGCGTGGCGTGAAGTGGCCGACAACGATTTCATCTATGTGCCTGCAGGCACGGTCCATTCTATGGGGCCTGGGTTAACCGTGGTGGAAATTCAGCAAAACACCGATATCACCTATCGCCTCTACGACTATGGCAGGCCGCGGGTACTCCATCTGGAAGAGGCGATGGCGTCCATACTGACCGGCCCCCACCCTCCCGAACTAAGGACACGGATCGACCCCGGGCGCGAACTCTTGCTGGTCGACGGTCCACACTTTTTCCTTGCCCAATGTATTGGCAAGCCCAGCGATGGTTTGGCAGCCCGCCTGGAGGGGGCCGTTCAATTCCTACCGCTGGCTGGTCAGTGCTGCATCGGGGATATCGTCGTAGCAGCCGGAGGTTCAGCCTGGGTTGGCAGTCTGTATGAAATCGAATTCGACCTTTCCGAACGCTGCCTTCTGGTAGCTAGTCCTCGGCCTCGGGATTTGAAGTCGACAAGATCTTGATCAGTTCGGCCTTGCCGTAGGGCTTGGTGAGAACGCCCATCCCTCCAATGTCCTCGACCCGGTCAGCCATCTCTCCATAACCAGTGGCTAGCCAGAAGAGTATCCCGCGTCGGGAAAGCTCTTCGGCCACCCGTTCGCTGCTTTCTTTGCCCAGATTATAGTCGAGGATTGCGAGATCGGGTGTGTGCTTCTCAAGCGAATCCAGCGCGCCGGCCACTGTACTTTCGACCATGACCCGGCCTACGCCGAGTTCGCGCAGGCTATCCTCCGTATCCAGAGCGATAATCATGCTGTCCTCGACGAGCAGAATGCTTTCGGGGAGAGAACCCGGCAGCAACGCAGTGTCGGCTGCAGCCCTGCTGCGCGAATCTGACTGCGGAGTTGTTCGCTCGCTCCAAGTGACGTGGCGAGCGGGAACGCAGAACTCTGCCTCCACCCCGGACAGCTTAAATTCGATCTTGGTCTCGCCTCCCAGTTCGAAGGGAATCGAGCGCTCGACAATGGTAGAGCCGAAGCCGCGCCGCGTGGGCGGTTTCACGGGAGGGCCGCCCTTTTCGCGCCAAAATAACTGGAGCGATCCGTCCTTGTTTCGCTCGACCACAATTTCGAGCTGGCCGGTGCTGTCAGAAAGCGAACCGTATTTCGCCGAGTTGGTGATCATCTCATGCATCACCAGCGCCAAGACAGTGTAGGCTTCGGGAGTTATCAGGACTTCGGGACCGGTGAGGTTCAGCCTGTCCGCTCGGCCGTCGAGATAGGCGTGCGCTTCGGTCTCGATCAGTTCGCGGAGGGGCGCTGGCGACCAGTTGGTCTTCGTGATGTTGTCATGCGCCATGGCGAGTGAGGAAATGCGCCCGCCAATGATGTCGGAAAATTCCTCGATCGATCCCGCCTCGCGCTTTGACTGGCTGATCAATCCGCGGATGAGGTTAAGGATATTGCGTACCCTGTGGTTGAGTTCGGCGATCAGCAGTTCCTGTTGTGACTGGGCGCGGGCGCGTTCTTTAACCGCCTCGTCCGTCAGGCGCAGGATGATCTCAAGCAAAGTGACGCGCAGCCCATCGGCGACTTGCAATTCGCCATCGGTCCAGGGCGGGCTGCGCCCCTCAACCGACTCCTGCCACGCTTCGAAGCTCTTTCGCGGGGTGAGGCGTGCACCATTGGGGCCGTATTCGACCGGCTTTTCCGGATTGCCGGCCCACAGCACGGTTTGCGTAAGGCCGCGCCGCCAAAGAACGAGATAATCGCGCGGTGTCCGCGAGACCGGAATGACCAGCGCGCCCGCCGCACGATCAGCGAAGCGGTCGGCCTTGGGGAAGCGCTGCTGTAGCGAGTCCGTGGCCAGCACACGGCTGGTGGCGGCTGCGTTGAGAGCCGGTGCGACCGCTCGGAATTCTTCTTCGTTCGGGGCTGCCCCGCGCGCGTCATAGACATCATCGATGAAGACGCTGGCTCCATCATGTGGGATGATCTGCTGAATAACCGGGGTGAGGAGCGGAAGGCTTTCGCTCAGGGGCGTGCCAGCCGCGATATCGCGCATCAGTCGGTCGTGCACCTTGCGTCCGCTTTCGCGCAGTTCCTCGCGCTCTCGGAAAAGCGAACGTTCGAGTATGAGCGAGAACAGTTCCGAGAAAAGCTCGGCTGAAGTGCGCTGCGAATAGGGCAAGACCTTCGGGCCGTAGTGATGGCAGGCAAACAGGCCCCACAACTCGCCGCCGATGATGATAGAGATCGACAGGGAAGCGCCGACACCCATGTTGTGTAGATATTCGATGTGGATCGGTGAGACTGCGCGCAGCGTGCTCATGGACAAATCGATCGGTTCGCCCTCGGCATTGACGCCGGGCTCGATGGGGATGGGGGCTTCCTCTACATCGCTGATGATGCGAAATCGGTTGCGCTTGTAGAGTTCGCGCGCCTGTGCCGGGATGTCGGTCTTGGGATAACGAAGCCCGTGGAAGCTCTCGAGATCATCACGCTTGGACTCGGCCACTACCTCGCCGGAAAGATCCTTGTGGAAGCGATAGACCATGACGCGGTCGATATCGAGCGAGAGGCGTAACTGGCGGGCCGCTTCCGCGAGCAAGCGATCACTCTCGCCTATTTTTTCGAGCCGCGCCACGATCGGACGCAGCAATCCGATCTGTCTATTGACTTTGCCTTCTTCATGCGGCTCGATCTCGATGATCGTGTAGTGGCCCGATGTATGGATCGCGCAGTCGAAGAGCCCACCATCGTCCAATAGATCGACGCCGAAGAGGCGCTCCGTCTGGTCAGGATCGATTAGGGCTGCCACCGCACTTCTCAGGCGCTCCATTCCGCGAGGTGCGATGATCTGCGAAAGGCGCACCCCAACTTCAGGCTCCCTCTCGGTGCCCAGAATGGATTGCAGATTTGCTGAGCGTTGGGCGAGAAACCAGTCGGCGTTCACGGCGATCAGCGCTCCGAAGGCCTGGATATGGCCAAGCCGGTGGATCGGCTCGCGATCGCAATTGGTCAGATCGACATCGTGCATCTGCGTGCTCATGCGGCCTGCTCCAGTTGGCAGCGGCAGAAAACGGTTTCGAAGAGGACGAAGGTCCTCCGTGCACCCGCAATCGCGTCCCGTATGGTGCTATCGGAGTGGTGGGCGTTCAGGATCGTGAGCAATTCCTTGAAATAGGCAGGCATCCGCGGGTCCGAAAGGAACCGCGTGGGGCCGTCGAGCCCGGCCTTTCGGCGACGGACCAGCAGCGTACGATTACCCATCGAGGAGCCTGCGAGAACCCAGGCCGCGCCCAGGGACTCGGTAGGGGAATTGACTGTAAACGCAAAGGAAGCCGGGAGGGCGCTTGCGCCGAGATCGGACAGGTCTTCTGCAAGAACATCGGTTTGCCGCGGGGGAGGGGGCAAATCGATGGGCGGGGTTTCCGCCAGCATGCGCTCGGTCAGGGAGCGCGCTGCGTATTGCGCCGAAAGGAAGGCTGCGTAATCGGCATCGGAAGCAAGCACCATATGTCCGACCGAAGCATCGATCCGGGCGTGAATCGCGCCAGTCGCTTCCCTCAACTCTTCTCTCAACTGGACCCCCGTCCTCTCAAGTACGAACCCGGCTTGCGAAGGAAATTCACGAACGAGGCATTACGGAAAAGGAATCTGAACCCTTTTCTTCCGCTGGGCAAAGCGATTGAAAGCGGATTTGGTTCCGACTTGCGAGGCGTTTCCGACATGGAAACCGAGCTGTGGCGGCTCGCCGAGCCTACTTGGATTCGAGAAGTTTCTGACCCTTTTTCCGGATCGCGCCGGCGATGATGGGCTCGACGAAGGATAGCGCCGGGGGCAAGTCGATTTCGAATACGACTTGCGTTTCTTCGATCAGCACCTGCGCGCGAACCACATTGCCCATGGCGTTGATGTCCAGCGCCATGCAGTCTTCGTCGGGCCAGCTTGTCGTCACCTCGGCCACGCCGCCGGGTATCGCGTCGCCGATCTCGTGGCTGCGCGCGTGCAGGCGGCGGCGGACTTCGTCCTTGCCCAGCGTGTGCTGCAGGGGAACGCGCATCAGTCCTTGTGCTCCAGTTGCGGGGTGGTCTCGGCGCCTTCGCCGAACTTGTAATCGAGGTAGCGGTGCTTGATCGCCAGATCGTCGAGCGACCCTTCGGCAAGCTGGCGTGTGATCGAATCGATCTCGCCGCTGATCTTGCCGAGACTGTCGGTCAGCTGCTCGTCGGGCGTCGCCCCGCCACGCTTCTCCGTGCGCAGCTGGGCCGGGATCTTGCGGTAGCTGTCGATCATTTCGGGCAGCTGCTCGCCCACTAGGCTGCGCACTTCGCGGGCCTTGGGGTGGTTCTGGTCGACACCCTCAAGCTGCAGGCCGAGCGCGTCGAGCTGCACGCCCATATCGCTGACGATCGCCGCTGCCGGGGCGGGCAGGGCCGGGCGCTGGTTTTCGAGCCAGAGCTCAGTCCGGCCGACCATGTCCTGCACATTGCCCTTGTTGAGGCTCTCGCGCCTGGGCGTCTTGAGCTTGGGATAATTGCTGAGCACGGCGACAGCGACCACACTGGCGACCAGCACGGCCATGACACCGGCAAAGCCGATGCCGTCGATGACCAGCCCGGCGATCCCGCCTGCCACCCAGATGCCGAAGAGCGTAATGAGGATGTTGCGGATGCGCTTGAGCCACACGTCCTTCTTGATCTTCGCCGAACCGCGTCCGATCGAGACTTCGCGGCGATGGCGACCGCCGGTGCGGTTGTCGTCGCGCACGCGTGCGGCATCGCCCAGGATGCGGTCGCTGTCGCGGGTGAGGTCGCCCATGGTCAGCCTTCGATGCTCAGCAGGCTGTCGTCGGCGATGCGGCTTTGCGCCTGGCTCTGGCCCTCGGCGCGCGCGATATAGCCCTTCGATTTCTCGACCTCGTCCGACAGGACGGTGACGGTCTGCTTCATGCTTTCGAGCGCGCGGACCTTGAATTCGTCGACCTCGTCCATGGTATCGTAGATGTTCTGGAAGGCGCGCTGGAGCGTTTCGAGCGGGATCGTGCTTGCGGCAGCCTGCTCGTGGATCTTGCCCGTCTGTTCGCGCAGCATGGTGCTGGTAGAATCGATGATGCCCGCGGTCGTGTCGTTGAGAGCGGTGATCTGGCCCAGCACGAGGCGCTGGTTGGTCATCGCCTCGGCCACCGTCACCGCCGTGCGCAGCGCGCCCACGGTGGTTGTGCTGGCGCGGTCGACGCCCTTCACCAGCTCGACATTGTTCTTCTTTACGAGGTCAAGCGCGAGATATCCCTGTACGCTCACCGCCATTTGCGTCAGCAGGTCCTGCGTGCGCTGGCGGACATAGAACAGCGCGGTCTCGCGCACGGCCTTGGCCTTGGCCGGATCGGTCGCGTCGAGTTCGGCGGCCTTTTCTTCCAGCTTGGCGTCGAGCGTGTTGGAGATGTGGATCATCTGTTCCAGATTGCCCATCGCCTCCCACAGCTTCTGCCGTTCGACGTCGATCGCGGCGTTGTCCATGATTAGCTCGTCCTTGCCGCTGGCAAGGTTGCCGAGGATCGACTGGATGTGCGTCTGCGCGCTCTGGTAGCTGCGGAAGTAATTGGTCAGCTTGTTGCCGAAGGGGATGATGCCGAGGAACTTGCGGGTGCCCGACAACTTGCCGCGCTTGCCCGGATCAAGGTCCTCCACGACGCGGCGCAGTTCGGCGAGATTGGCGCCGACGCCCTCGTCCTTGTCCATGGCGCGCACGGGGCGGTCGAGGAAGCGGTTTGACATGCCGGCCGCCGCCATGATTTCCTTACGGCCCATATTGGTCAGCTGGTCCACCTTCTTGCCGAATTCGGGCGAATTGGCGTCCTGCGCAATCAGGTCCTCGACGAAACCGTCGACCTTGGTTTCCAGCTTGCTCTTCACCTCTTCCGAGACCGGAACGAGGCCCGCAGCCTTTTCAGGAGCGACGGCCGGAACAGGATCGGGCGGGGTGAGGTCGAATTCGGGCGGGGCCGCCGTGGTGGTGGGTGCGGTCGTGGGCGCAGCAGCCGTGCCAGCCTGCGGTTTTGCATCACTCATGTCGGGCGAAGACCTCCGTTACATTCCTGGACCTGTATTAGGAAGCTAAGACAGGATATTCAAGCGAACTTACCTTAGCTGGCTAAAGAGTCCTGAAAAACAACAATCTATGCTATGCGAGTCGCCGGGGGGCCGATTGAGGCCAGACGGGGACGCATCATGCCAACCAGTACCATACGGCAACTTGCCGCAGAATCGGAACTGCTGCTTGCAGCAATTCTCGACCAGAGCCAGGATTGCATCAAGCTCCTCAATGCATCCGGCGAAATCGAATATATGAACGAGAACGGCCGCCGAGCACTGGCGATCGAGGATTTCGCGGAGGTTGTCGGCAAGCAATGGGCCACGCTGTGGCCGGAGGAAGCGCGCCATCATATCGAGACTTCGATCGACAAGACCCGTCGCGGCCAGCAATCGCGCTTCGAGGCGCTCTGCCCGACGCTGGCGGGAACACCGACTTGGTGGGATGTCAGCGTGGGTCCGGTGTGCGACCGCGACGGCAGGCTCCGCCATATCCTGGCGACTTCGCGGGATGTGACGGAATACATGAGCCGGATGAGCGAGCAACTGCGCCGCGAGGAGGCGGAAGAGCAGGCGAAACATTCCGACAGCGTCGCACACGAGATGCGTCACAGGCTGAAAAACCAGCTCGCAGTGGTTGGCTCGGTTGCCAAACTCCTGTCGCGCCATTCGGACAGCGCGGCCGACATGCAGGTGAAACTAGAACGGAAGATCGCCGCTTTGGCGAGAGCTCAGGACATGCTCACGGTCCATCGTGAAGAGCCGGTATCGGCCGCGGCGGCCCTTGAGCAGGTGCTGGGCGCAAGCGGGGCAGGCGAGCGGATCGAGGTGCTCGAGATGCCGGAGGTCCCGCTCGGCGACGATGGCGTGCAACAGCTCGCCCTGATGGTGGGCGAGCTCCAGACCAACTCGCTGAAATACGGCGCCTTGCGGGACGACAAGGGCAAGATCACCCTGTCCGCCACCCAGGAAGAGCACCTGCTCTGCATGCATTGGCACGAGGATATCGGCGAGCCGCTCGACACGCCGGAGCATGTCGGTGCAGGCATGATCCTGCTTGATCGACTGGGTTCGACGGGCAGCCACACGAGCAGGGTCGAGTGGCACAGTTCGGGGCCAGCCGCGACCTTCTACCTGCGCACTCTGGCGTAAGGGATCAGCGGCCCAGCGTTCCGATGAGACGTCCGATGACGTGCGGGCACCGGCGCTTGTTCAGTAACCTTAGGCGACCAGGTCGAGCTCGATCGGCTGTATTTCGCCCGAAAGGTAAAGCCGCTTAGCCTTGGCCCGACTGAGCTTGCCCGAACTGGTGCGCGGCAGCGTACGCGGGGGCACGAGTTCGACCACGCAACTCATGCCGGTCACGCCGCGGACCTTATCGGCGATCTGGTCGCGGAGCTTAAGCCGTTCCTCGGGCTCGGACACGCGGCAATGCACCAACACAGCGGGCGCTTCCTCGCCATTTTCCGTGTCGATCGAGAAGGCGGCAATGTCGCCGTGGTTGAAGCCGGGCAGCTGCTCGACCGCCCATTCGATATCCTGCGGCCAGAGGTTCTTGCCGTTGATGATGATCATGTCCTTCGCGCGGCCGACGATGAACAGGTAGCCATCGGTAAGGTAGCCCATGTCGCCTGTGTCCAGCCAGCCGTTCACAAGACAATCGTGGGTGGCTTCCTCGTTGCGGAAATAGGAGTGCATCACGCTCTTGCCACGGCACCAGACCTTGCCGATCTGGTGGTCGCCCTTCACCGCTCCGTTCTCGCCGCGGATCTCGACTTCCATGCCCGGAAGCGCCTTGCCGCAATTGACGATGGCGCGGTAGCGCGCGGGCTTGGAGAGGTCGCGCGGGCGGCCCGAAAGGCGCTCTTCCTCGACCAGTTCGACGCGAATGCCTTCGCCCGGCGGCATGACGGTAACCGCCAGTGTCGCCTCGGCGAGGCCGTAGCTCGGCGTGAAGGCCGAAGCGTTGAAGCCGGCTTCGGCAAAGGCGTTCACGAAGTTCTGCATGACGTCGGGCCGAATCATGTCCGCGCCGTTGCCGGCGGTGCGCCAGCGCGAGAGGTCGAAGCGCTCCGAAACATGGCTCTGGCTGGAAATGCGGCGCGCGCAGATGTCATAGCCGAAGGTCGGCGAATAGCTGAGCGTATTGCCCTTGTTGCGGCTGATAAGGTCGAGCCAGGCGAGCGGGCGGCGCGCGAAATGTTCGGTCTTGATGTAATCGACCGAAGCCTGGTTGGCGATCGGCGACAGGAAGCAGCCGACCAGTCCCATGTCGTGATACCACGGCAACCAGCTGACCACGCGGTCGTTCTCGCCGAGATCAACACCGGTGGCGTGGCCGTAAAGATTGTGGAGCAGCGCCTCGTGCGTGACAGCGACGCCGGTCGGGAAGCGGGTCGAGCCGGAGGAATATTGGAGATAGCTGATATCATCGGGGCGGGCTTCGGGCAGGTCGCATTCCGGCCCTTCGCGCTTTGCGAAGACATCCCAGCTTTCGCCCTCGCAGCCCTGCTGGTCCGCGGCGGCCTTGGCCATTTCGGCGATTTCGGGCGGATAGATCAGGATCTTTGGATCGCTGCTGTCGAGCTGCACCTTGAGCTGGTCGATATAGCTGTCCTTGCCGCCAAAGGTGGTCGGCAGCGGGAGCGGCACCGGCCAGGCGCCGACATAGATGCAAGCGCAGAAGAGCGCGGCAAATTCCGGGCTGGTTTCCGCGACCAGCGCCACGCGGTCTTCCTTGCCGATCCCGCTCGCAACCATCTTGTAGGCCAGCTCGAGCGCGTCGGCGCGCATTTCCGAGAAGGTATACACGCGCGACAGATTGCCGCGCATATCGTGAAAATTGAGGCCCTTTTCGCTGCGCGCAGCGTAATCGATCGCCTCGTTGAAAGTGGCAAAATCGCTCCTGCGTCGCGGCAGGTTGCAGTCGTTCGGCGTCGGCGTCAAAACGGCGTCGGTCATATTTGCTTTTTATACCTTTTGAAAACAATGCCTTAGCGGCGACCCTCGTGCGAACAGATGCCACCCTCCCATAAGCGACAGTCTTTTCAGCCTTTCCCAATCGTCAAGGTTTGTGGCACGAATATGGCCGATGGCTGATGGTGATGCAACACGCAGGCGCACTCGTCGCATACCCAAACCGCTCGACCGCACGCGGCTGAACGATCTCGCGTTGCACTATGTGGCGCGTTTCATGACTTCCTCCGGCAAGCTGGAATCCTACCTCAAACGCAAGCTGCGCGAGCGCGGCTGGGAGGGGGAGGGGCAGCCCGATATTCCGGGACTCGTCGAACGGTTTGCCGCCAAGGGCTATGTCGACGATGAGGCCTTTGCCCGGATGAAAACCTCCGGACTGCTGGCGCGCGGCTATGGCGCGCGGCGGGTGGACGAGAAACTGCGCGCCGATGGTCTTGGCGAGGACGTGCGCGAGGGCAACCGACCCGCCGAGGCCGAAGTCCGCGAAGCGCTGCTCGCCTATGTCCGGAGACGGCGCTTCGGTCCCTTCGGCCGGCCATCCGCCGCCCCCGGTCCCGAAGCGCCACACAAGGCGCGCGAAAAGCAGCTTGCCGCGATCCTGCGCGCAGGCCATTCGTTCGAGCACGCCCGGCGCGCAGTCGAGGCGCAGAGCGAGGCGGAGCTTGAAGAATGGGTTGCAGAGGCGCGGGACTGATTTTGGGCGCCATAGCGCTCCTGGCGGCCTGCTCGCCCCAGGGCGACACGGCCGTTGCCGACCCGGCGGAACCCGCAATCCACGCCGAATCGGGCAATCGGATCGTGCCCGTGGTCATTTCGAGCGGAGAGGGCTCGCATACCTTTCGCGCCGAACTGGCCGATACACCCGAGTTGCAGCGCAAAGGGCTGATGCATCGCACCCGGCTCGGCCCGGACGAGGCGATGCTGTTCCCCAATGACGCGCCGACCGCGCAGGCCTTCTGGATGAAGAACACCCCGATCCCGCTCGATATCATTTTCGTGGGGCTTGACGGGAGAATCACCAATATCGCCGCCATGGCCGAACCATATTCGGAACAGCAGATCTATTCGGTCGGCTCGGCCAGCGCAGTGCTGGAAGTCCCCGGCGGTCGCGCCGCGGAACTCGGGATCGAGCCCGGCGACGGGGTCAGCTGGTAGGCGCGCAAGGTATCTTGGCCTTTGCCTGCGAATCCGCTAGGCGCGCGCCATGAGTTTCCTCGGCAAGATTTTCACCTGGTGGGATGGCGCGACCATCGGCACGATGCTCTGGTCTTCGCGGAACGGCGAGAAGGTCGGAACCGACGCACAGGGCAACACCTATTACCGTTCGAAGAAGCGCGGCGAAGGCCAGCGCGAACGGCGCTGGGTGATCTACGAAGGTTCCAACGACGCAAGCCGCGTGCCGAGCGAATGGCACGGCTGGCTGCACGGGGCGTTCGACGATGTACCGGAAAGCAATCTTCCGCCCGCACGCATCTGGGAAGTCGATTACACGCCCAACGCCACGGGCACGCAGACGGCTTATCGGCCGCAGGGCGCGCTGGAGCGGGGCGGCAAACGCGCCCGCGCCGTCGGCGATTACGAAGCCTGGTCGCCGGACGCCTGACCATGCTGCGCCGGGTCGCGCTTCTTGCAGCGGTTTGCTCGCTTGCCGCCTGTGCGGACGATCCGCCTGCGCCCGAGCCGGTCCAGACCGAAATCCCAGAAGAACTGAAGGGCGTCGAATTGCCCGAAGTGATTGCCGAGGATGCCGGAATCGGCACCCCGATGGAAGAGCGCACCGCGACCATCGGGCTGCTCAACAAGCGCAACAACCTCAGCCAGGACCTCGAATTGAAGCCGGGCGAACAGCGCCGGGTCGGCGATGTCATCATCCGCCTGCGCGCCTGTGAACGCACCGCGCCGTGGGAAATGGAAAAGGACGAAGGCGCTTTCGTTCAGGTGCTGGTGCGCGAACGCGGGTCGACCAGCGATTTCCGGCGTGTCTTTTCGGGTTGGCTGTTCAAGAACAAGCCTTCGATCAATGTGGTCGAGCACCCTATCTACGATGTCTGGGTGAAATCCTGCGCGATGGAATTCCCGGGCGAGGAGTGAGCGTTCGCCGCGGCAATCGCGGCAGGAATGCTCGATGATGCCGGGCTGCTCGCCCGCGCGAGCAGGCCGAGATAGGCCGACTGAGGCATCGCGACCGCTCCCATGCTGCCGAGATGTTCGGTCATGAACTGGCAGTCCAGCAGGGCATAGCCTGCGCGGCGCATGGCGGCGACCAGCCAGGCCAGCGCTACCTTGCTGGCGTTGGCCGTACGGCTGAACATGCTTTCGCCGCAAAACACCCGGTCGAAGGCCACGCCGTAGAGCCCGCCGACGAGCTCCCCGCTCTGCCAGACTTCGACCGAATGGGCGTGGCCCGCCTTGTGCAGGGCGATGTAGCTCGCCTCGATCTGGTGGCTGATCCAGCTTTCGGCCAGTTCTTCGCGCGGTTCGGCGCAGGCGGCTATGACGCGGGCGAAATTCTCGTCGCAGCTGACGCGGAAGCGATCCTGCCGCAGGATCTTGCGCAGGCTTTTCGAGACATGCAGCCCGTCCAGCGGGATGATCGCCCGTTCGCGCGGCTCGACCCAGTAGACTTCCCGGTCGCTCCGGTGATCGGCCATCGGGAAGACCCCGCTGCGATAGGCCCGCAGCAGCAATTCGGCCGGGATGGTGTCGGGCACGGGAGCATGCATGGACGAAGTCCTACCAGTTTGTTGGCGTTGCTGCGATACGTGTCTTGCCAAGCGCGCAAGGCTATACTAGTGCGCGCCTTCCTCTGCAGGGGTGTAGCTCAGCTGGTAGAGCATCGGTCTCCAAAACCGAGGGCCACGGGTTCGAATCCTGTCACCCCTGCCATTTTCTCTTCATGACTTGTCGCTGACGCATGGCCGCACTATCGCCCCCGTCATGACAGAAGAAGAAAAGCAAAAGCGCGATCTGAAGGATCGCAAGTTCTATCCCGCGGAAAAAGAAGCCGAGTTCGAGAAGAAGGGCCGAGCGGTCCACACTCCGCAAACCGCGCATCCTTCCTACAAGCTGGCGTTCCAGGACAAGGATTTCCTCCTGCGCGAGGAACTGCGCCCGGTCCGTTTCCAGCTCGAACTCCTGAAGCCCGAGATGATCCTCGACGAGGCAGGCGTGGGTTCGACCATGGTGATGTACGGCAGCGCGCGCATTCCCCCGCCCGAAGCGGTCGAAACCGCGCTCGAAGGGGCAAAGGACCTGCCCGAGGACGAGCGCAAGGTGGTCGAAAGCCTGGTCGCGAAAAGCAAGTACTACGGCGAGGCGCGCAAGCTGGCGCGAATGGTCACCGAGAAGTCGATCATAGAGGACGGCAAGCGCCAGTTCGTGGTCTGCTCGGGCGGTGGCCCCTCGATCATGGAAGCGGCCAACCGCGGGGCAAGCGATGCGGGAGGCGAAAGCATCGGCCTCAACATCATCCTGCCGCACGAACAGGCGCCCAACCAGTATGTGACGCCTTATCTGTCGCTCAACTTCCACTACTTCGCGCTGCGCAAGATGCACTTCCTGCTGCGAGCCAAGGCGGTGGCGGTGTTCCCCGGCGGCTTCGGCACGTTCGACGAGTTCTTCGAACTGCTCACGCTGATCCAGACCGGCAAGATGAAGCCCATGCCGATCCTGCTGTTCGGCAAGGATTTCTGGACCCGCGTCGTGAACTTCGAGGCGATTGCCGAGGAAGGCACGATCTCGAAGAAGGATCTGGACCTGTTCCGCTGGTGCGAAACCGCGGACGAGGCCTGGGACCACATCAGCGCGTTCTACGAGCTGTAACGCGTTAGCGGGAAGGCGGGCGCTAGTCGTCCGCCTCCAGCTTGCGCACGGCCTCGTGGCCAAGCGGTCCGCTGCCTTCGCCGAAACCCGGCGCCTGCTCGATTGCAACGCGGGTGAAGGCGCGGGCGATGCGGATGGCGTGGGTAAGCGGCTGGCCGTGGGCGAGCATGGTCGCCAGCGCGGCGGAAAGCGTACAGCCCGTTCCGTGCGTGTGGCGCGTGTCGATCCGCGCGTGCCCGAAGCTAGCGAGCTTGCCGCTGGCAGAAACGACATAATCGATCACCTGGTCGCCTGCCGCGTGCCCGCCCTTGGCCAGCACGATGGTGTCCTGCGCCTCGGCCAGTTCCAGCGCGACTTCGAACACCTCTTCCGCGCCCACGGTCTCGCGGCCCGTCAGCGCGGCGAGTTCCGGCAGGTTGGGCGTCACCACGGTTGCGATCTCCATCAGCGCGCCGAAGCCGGCAATGGTCGCCTCGTCGGCCAGCACCGAGCCACTGGTCGCCACCATGACCGGGTCGAACACGATCGCGCCGGCAAAGGTATCGAGCCGTTCGGCGAGCCGCATGGCGATCTCGGGCGAGCCAAGCATGCCGATCTTGATCGCGTCGGCACCGATATCGGCAAGGCAGCTTTCGACCTGGTCCATCACGAGATCGGGATGCATCACCTCGATCCCCTGCACCCCGCGCGTGTTCTGCGCGGTGACGGCGGTGATCGCGGTCATCGCATATCCGCCGAGCATGGTGATCGTCTTGATGTCGGCCTGGATTCCTGCGCCGCCCGAGGAATCGGAGCCGGCAATGGAGAGGATGCGGGGCGGGGCGGCAGTCTCGCTCACCCCTTGAACTTCCGCGTCGTGCTGGGCGGGTATTTTTCCAGCAGGTCCTGTGCGCGGGTGGGCCGGTCCATCAGTTCGCCGCCGCAGTTGGGGCACAGATCGTCCAGCGCATCGGCGCAATCGGCGCAATACGTGCACTCGAAACTGCAAATGAAGGCGCCGGAAGCCTCGGCCGGAAGGTCCGTGCCGCAGCGCTCGCACTCGGGGCGCATCTCCAGCATCAGGCGGCCTCCCTCACGGCATCGCAAATCCGGTCGACGACCGTCTCGACCTGTCGCGCGTCGTCTCCCTCGGCCATGACGCGAATGACGGGCTCGGTGCCCGAGGGACGGATGACCAGGCGGCCCTTGCCTTCCAGTTCCTTCTCCGCCTCGACGATCACGGCTTTCACGCTCTCGTTCTCAAGCGGTTTGCCGCCCGAATAGCGCACGTTCTTGAGCAATTGGGGGACGGGATCGAAGACATGGAGCAGCTCGCTCGCCGGCTTGCCGAAGCGGACCACGCTGGCAAGCACACGCAGCGCCGCCACCGTGCCGTCGCCCGTGGTGCCGTAGTCGCTCAGGATCATGTGCCCCGACTGCTCGCCGCCGACGTTGAAGCCGCCCTGCCGCATGCGTTCGAGGACATAGCGGTCGCCGACCCTGGTGCGTTCCAGAGTGAGGCCCTGGCTTGCCAAATAGCGTTCGAGCCCGAGATTGCTCATCACCGTGGCCACCACGCCGCCGCCCCTGAGGTCGCCGCGCTCCTTCAGGCGCGTGGCGATGAGGCCCATGATCTGGTCGCCATCGACCGTGTTGCCCTTCTCGTCGATCACGATCAGCCGGTCGGCATCGCCATCGAGCGCAATGCCGATATGCGCGCCTTCCTCGACCACGCGGGCCTTGATAGCGTCGAGGGAGGTCGAGCCGACATCGCGGTTGATGTTCGTGCCGTTGGGTTCGACGCCCATGGCGATCACTTGCGCGCCCAGTTCCCAGATTGCGCTTGGGGCGACCTTGTAAGCCGCTCCGTTGGCGCAATCGACCACGACCTTGAGGCCATCGAAGCGCACATCGCTCGCCACCGATTGCTTGACCGCGTGGATATAGCGCCCGCTGGCATCGTCGATCCGCCGCGCCCGTCCGATCCGCTCGGGGCTGACGAGGAGAGGCTGCTGCGTCATCAGCGTCTCGATGGCCATTTCCGCCTCGTCCGACAGCTTGTAACCATCGGGGCCGAAGAGCTTGATGCCGTTATCTTCGAATGGGTTGTGGCTGGCGGAGATCATCACCCCGAGGTCGGCGCGCATTTCGCGGGTGAGCAGGGCGATGGCAGGCGTGGGCAGCGGCCCGGTCATGATCACGTCCATGCCGACACTGGTGAAGCCGGCGACCAGCGCGCTTTCGACCATATAGCCCGACAGGCGCGTATCCTTGCCGATAACGACGCGGTGCTTGTGGCCGCCGCGCAGGAAATGTGTGCCCGCTGCCTGGCCGACCTTCATCGCGGTCTCGGCGGTCATCACGCCTTCGTTGGTGCGGCCGCGAATTCCGTCGGTGCCGAAGTATGTCCGTGCCATGAAAGCCTTTCGTGAGTTTGCCTGGCCGCCCTTCTGGCGTGAATGGCGACACAAGAAAAGACCGCTTGCCCCCTTTCCGTGCCGCTCGTCGCGGCCTAGTGCAACCACGGGCGCTTCCATGCGTTAGGGTCGCAAGCAGGCGATTGCCTGTGCCGATTTACACCGAGTTTTTCACAAAGGGGAAATATCTATGGCGTTCGAGCTGATCGACCTTCCTTATGACGATAGCGCTCTCGAACCGGCCGTTTCGGCCAAGACGCTGAGCTACCATCACGGCAAGCACCACAAGGCCTATATCGACAAGACCAACGCGGCCATCGAAGGCGGCGACCTTGCCGGTAAAACCATGGAAGAAGTCATCGCGGCCGCCCGCGGTAGCGACCAGGGCCTGTTCAACAACTCCGCCCAGAGCTGGAACCACGGTTTCTACTGGCATTCGATGGCGGCGGAAGAAACCTCCGCTTCGGACGAACTGAAGGCCATGATCGACAACGCCTTCGGTTCGGTCGACGGGCTGAAGGACAAGCTGAAAGAGCGCGGCGCAGGTCATTTCGCCAGCGGCTGGGTCTGGCTGGCGGTCAAGAACGGCGAACTCACCATCGAGGAAACCCACGATGGCGACACTCTGGCCGATCAGGACGGCGTCAACCCGCTGCTCGTGATCGACCTCTGGGAACATGCCTATTATCTCGACCACCAGAACGCTCGCCCCGAATATCTCAATGCGGTGAGCAGCAAGATCAACTGGAGCTTCGCAAGCGAGAATCTCGCGCGCGGTACGACTTGGCAGTATCCCTGCTGAGGCAGCTTTCCTGAGAGACATCGAAGGCCCGCCGGAGCATCCGCCCGGCGGGCTTTTTCATGTCTCGCCGGCCTCGTCCTGCCCCATGTCGAGCAGATTGTTGGAAAACAGGGGCTCACCGAAGATGAAGCCGACAAGGTTCGGGCGGCCGATATGGTCGAACAGGGCGGTCAGCATCAGCAGGATCGGCACCGAGAGAAGCGCGCCGAAGATGCCCCATACCCAGGTGAAATAGGACAGGGCGATCAGGATCATCACCGGGTTCATGGTGAAACGCGCGCCCAGGATCGAAGGCGTGATCACATTCGCCTCCACCGTGTGCAGCGCGAGATAAGCGGTGGCCGGGACGAGGCCGAGCAGCACCGTTTCGGTGGTGCCGATGCCGAACAGCGCCAGCAGGCCGATCATGATCGTTGGCCCGATATAGGGCAGGAAGTTTAGGATTGCAGCAAGTCCGCCCCACATGATCGGGGCATCGACACCGAGCGCCCAGGCGCCAAGGGCGACCACCACGCCAACGCCGGCGTTGATGAGGCCCACGGTCAGGATGTAGGCTGCCACACGGTCCTGCACTTCGCGCAAGACCCGTGCCGCTTTGATGCTGGTACCGAAGCTGGTCCTCCCGAACAGGAGCTTCTGGCGCAGGCGCACCCGCGCCTCGATCATGAAGAAGGCCATTAACAGGGTGAGGATCGTTTCCACCACGATGGTCGGCGTGGCGAAGGCGACCTCTTCGAGCAGGCTCGGTGTGGCCAGAACCACTTCGCGGCCCTCGCCGCGATCGACGAGGGCCGCCAGCTGTTCGTTGATCTGGGCCACCCAGGCGAACTGGTTGCGCAATTCGGTAAAGCGCTCGCCAACTTGCTGGAACAGGTCGGGGAGCTCGTCGAACAGGGTGATCGCCGGTTGCAGGATCAGGGCAAGGGCCAGGAGCAGGATCGCGAAGAAGACGAGCAGGGAAACCAGCGAGGACAGCGCGTTGGGCAGGCCGAGGCCGGTCAGCTTGTCGGCAAGCGGCGAGAGGATCACCGTGAGGATGATCGCCGTCACTACGGGCAGGAAGACCACCGATCCGATCGAGAGCACGAAGGGCAGGGCGAAGAACACCCCGAGGCCGATCAGCACGACGAGGGCGGAGATGAGGCGCAGTTCCTGTTCGGCAAAGGAAAAGCGCCGGCCGTGGTGGACTTCGGCCGGGGTCGATATTTCGCTGGACTGTGGTTCGCCCTCGCTCATTCCCATCCTATTTCCCGCGCGCCGCCCTTGCGGGCAACCGCGCGCCCGGCCGGCTCAACTGCGCGCCGCGACACCCTGGCCTGCGGCAACATCGTCGAGCTCCTCGAGGATCGCACGATGCGCCGTGTCGTCGTCGATCGAGCGCTTGGGGATCGATCCGTCAGCCAGCATGGTGTTGAGCGCGCTGCGGGCGCGGCCCACGCGGCTCTTGATCGTGCCCACGGCGCAGCCGCAGATATTGGCCGCTTCCTCGTAGGAAAAACCGCCCGCACCGACCAGCAGCAGCGCCTCCCGCCGCTCCGGCGGGAGCGTCAGAAGGGCTCGGTGCATGTCGGACAGATGGATAGGCTCCTCCTGCCCGGCTGGTGCGGTCAGCACGCGCTCGGCAACGGTCTCGTCGTATTCGCCGCGGAAACGGTTGCGGCGCATGTCGGTGAGATAGGCGTTGCGCAAGATCACGAAGGTCCAGGCGCGCATGCTGGTGCCGGGCTGGAAACGCTCCTGCGCGGCCCAGGCCTTGAGGAGGGTTTCCTGCACCAGGTCGTCGGCCATGTCGGCACGTCCGCACAGCCCGCGCGCAAAGGCGCGCAGGTGCGGCACCACCTCGGTGAGTTCGCGCTTGAAATCGGCCTTTTCGGAGACCGTCCGTTTCTCCGCCCCCATCAGTCCTTGCTGTCCAGTTGTGCCAGGAGGTCCTTGAAGCTGTCGGGGAGTTCTTCCTCCACGACGGAATCGTAAAGCTGACGCAAGCCGTTCGCCCATTCGGGATCCTGCCGCGCTTCGCCTTTTGCTTCCTTGCCCTTGCCCATAGAGGACCTGCCTTCGGAAGGTTTTTCAGAAGTCATCGTTAAAAGAATACGTCCTTACCTTCGCGGACGCAAATCGGCGCGTCAGTCCCGCGCAAATTGGCCCCGCATTCGATCCCATAGTTTCGCCCTAACGCGATAACGGGGGATCGGTTCCGCCAATTGTGCAAAATGCCGGGATGTCCTGATAGGGCGGAACTTTAGCGGCTGCGGCGGATAGTATCGCCAAACCGGGGTAGAACGACGCGAGGCGCAAGCTGGTACAGGATGATCTCATGCGCAGGGGCAGCCGGCGACGATGGCTCGTCGATTACCCGCGCGCCGTACCCCTTGCGATCTTCCTGCTTGTGGCGGCCGTGACGGTCGTCAGCGTGTTCGCTATCGAGCGCGGCGAGCGCGTGCGCGAGACAGCCGATCTCAACCGCCAGGCTCAGTCCATGGTGTCCGCAATCGAACGGCGTGCCTATTCGAGTTCGTCTTTTTTGCGGGCGGGGGCCGCGCTCTTCGGATCGCAGAACGAGATTACCGATGTCCTGTTTCGTGAGTTCGTGTCGGAACTGCGGCTCGATTCCGACTATCGGGGGGCCGAGGGGATCGGCTGGGCACCCGCTATAGGAATGGAAGAAGTCGACGATTTCGAGAGGCGTCTCAATTCGAGGAAAGTGTCCTTGTCCCGCGTCACGCCGACGCTAGAAGAACTTCCCCGGCAGCAACTCGTGCCGATCCTCTATATCCAGCCCGATACACTGCGAAACCGCCGGGCGCTGGGATACGATATGTATTCGGAACCGGTCCGGCAAGCAGCCATGGATCAGGCCACCCGCAGCCTGAGGCCCACGGCGAGCGGCCGGGTCACGCTGGTGCAAGAAGGTGCGGAGGGGGCAAGCGGCTTCCTCATCTACATGCCGGTTTTCAGTGGCAGTGGCCCTACGCGCTCGCTCAAAGGCTTTATCTACAGTCCCTTCAACGCCCAGCAGTTCCTTGAATCGGCTTCAGAACTGGTTACCGGTAGTGAAGCCAATGTCCGCTTCTACGACCTCGATGGCGATGATCGGATTATGATGGCATCGAGCAGCGCCTGGGCGGAAGAGGGCGAGACGGTCGAAAGGGAAATCGATCTCGCCAATCGCAGGATGATGCTGGTCGTCCAGTCCAAAAGGGAAGCCACGCTCTCGCCGCTGTCAATGATAACACTGCTCTTCGGTCTCGCGGTCGCCAGCCTGCTGCTCGTTGTGGCGCGCCTGTTGACCCAGCAGGCCGAGGAGGACACCCGCTCTCTTGAATGGTTTGCGCAGCAGAACTCGATCCGGAACTCGCTGACCCGCGAACTAAATCACAGGGTGAAGAACACCCTCGCCAATGTGCTTTCAATCGTGTCGCTCACACGACGGCGTGCCAATTCACTCGACGAATTCGCTACGGGTATCGACAACCGCATCCGGGCGCTGTCGGCAACCCATGACCTTCTGACCCAGTCTGAATGGGGGACCACGCCAATCGCTTCGGTCGTGCAGGTCGAACTCGCGCCGTATACTGGCGACGAGGATCACGAGGTCGAAATGCGCGGTCCGCCGGTTGAACTGGCTCCCAACGATGCCCTCTCACTCGGTTTGGCGATCCACGAGTTGTCGACCAACGCAGCGAAATTCGGCGCGCTCTCCTGCGCGGGCGGGAAAGTTTCGGTCGTATGGGAACTAGTCAGCGGTAAACTCGCCCGAATCGTTTGGACCGAAAGCAACGGCCCGCGCGTCGAATTGCCGGGGAAGCGGGGCTTCGGGACCGATCTGATCGAGAAGATCGTCGCCCACGAACTGCGCCATCCGGTCGAGCTCGATTTCCATCCCGAAGGCGTGCGCTGTACCCTGCTCGTCCCGGTGCGCGAGCCCAACGAATTCCAGCTCCGCAGCGTGCGGCCCTCGGCCGGAACCAGCCGAGGGCATTGATCGCCCTGCTATTGGCAACGCCACGATAGTCTCGAGACAAAAGAAAAGGCCGCCCGGATCCTCTCCGGGCGGCCTTGTCCCCTTTATAATCCGTATCGCGGATCAGCCGAGCGGGCGGCTCGATCCGAAGAACAGCGCCTGGCTGATCGCTGCGCGCACCGTCTGTTCCTGGAACGGCTTGGTCACGAGATAGGTCGGCTCGGGACGGTCGCCGGTCAACAGGCGTTCGGGATAGGCGGTGATGAAGATCACCGGCACGCTGTCGATCGCGAGGATATCGTCCACCGCGTCAAGGCCCGAAGAGCCGTCGGCAAGCTGGATGTCGGCGAGGACGAGACCCGGCGTCTTTTCCGCAACGACTTCCTGCGCCTGCGTGCGCGTGGCGGCGGTTCCGCAGACTTCGTGGCCCAGCGAGGTCACGAGGTCTTCGAGCTGCATCGAGATGAGCGGCTCGTCCTCGATGATGAGCACGCTGGTCGCACTTTCGCGGTCGATCTCGCCGACGGCTTCCTGGACCAGGCTTTCGATCTTGTCCGTCTCGAGATCCATGATCTCGCCCGCCTGTTCGACGCTGAAATCTTCCAGCGTGGTCAGCAGCAGGGCCTGGCGGTTGAGCGGCGTGATCGATTTCAGGCGATCCTGCGCAGCGCCTTCATGGCCCGTGTCGCCTTCTTCGGACGGCACATCCATATAGGCGCTCGACCAGACTTTGTTGAAGGCGCGGTACAGCGGCACGCGGCCGCCTTCGAGCGAGGACTTGAGTTTTTCGTCTGCCAGCGCCGCTTCGAGCGTGGCGCGAACAAAGGCATCTCCGGTAGCCTGCGAGCCGGTAAGCGCGCGGGCGTATCGACGGAGATAAGGCAGGTTTTTAGCAATCTGGTCACCAAGCGACATATAACCCCTTCCGTGGTTTGCGCGTGGAGAACGCCCGGCTTCCGGTTCGGTTCCTTTATTGCGCTGGTAATTCACACGATTTGACAAAAGACATATTTGCTCCGACGAACAGCGCCAGACAATTGTAACGTGTAATGCAAGAGGGTGCCGGTTTGATCAACGTTGCAAATCCTTACGATTGCATCGCCTGCCCCTTGCTCGATTGCCCCGGATTGAGGCCGCTGGATCCAAGCCAGCGCGCTTACATGAACACCATAAAACGCGGCGAAAGACTGATCGAGCGTGGCGATCCAATCTTCCGCGAAGGCGAGCATATCCGTCACCTCTACACCGTTATCGAAGGGGTACTGATTCGCTACCGGTCGCTTGAGGATGGACGCCGCCAGATCGTCAATTTCATGTTCCCTGGAGACCTGGTCGGCCTGCAGGGAGCGTTCGACGAACCAGCCAGCCATTCGATCGAGGCCCTAATATCTTCGCGCTTGTGCCATTTCGACCGAAGCAACTTCCAAGGTCTCATCAGAGAGAACCCGCAGCTCGGCTATGACGTGACCTGGCTCGCAGCGAAGGAAGAGGCGGCTCTGGAAGGCCATATCGTCTCGCTCGGCCGGCGCAGTGCAAAGGAGCGGGTTGTCTTTCTTGCGGTGTGGCTGCTCGACCGGGCCCTTGCGACGGGGGTCGCGAACGAGGGCAACACGCTGACGATCCCGGTCACCCAGTCGCAGATCGCCGATATGCTGGGCCTATCGCTGGTTCATACGAATCGGACCATCCGTACGCTGGATAAGGAAGGCCTGGTCGAATGGGGCCCGCGCGAAATCTGTGTGCCCAACATGGAGCACGCGGCCGACTATGCTGGCTTCGACCGTGATAGCAGGGGCAGACGACCTTACATCTGAATGGCTTGGCCCTGTTGTCGAAAAAATTTTCGCACAGACGGGAACCCCATTCTCGCTGGCTCATTTAGCTTATGTCACCGCCGAGACCCCCCCTCCCGTCCAAGCGGCTGGTGATACGATCCCGAAAGGCCTTCGCTCCACAAGAGCGAAGGCCTTTTTTTCTCGTGGTCGTCACAGATGCGTCGACGTGAGGCGGGCGCGCCCACGTCAGTCCCATTCGAACCAGTGCGGAATTGTCAATTGTGCGAAAGCGCGCCGCGCAGGCGCGAGATGATCCCGCGACGCTGGGGCTCGCGCAGGAGGTCGACGAGCACCTGCGCATCATAGGGCTTTTCGAGCACGCAGCCCATTTCCGCGATGTCCTTGGGAATATCCTGCGGCATGCCGGTCGAAAAGATGATCCGTGGGCTGTCTGGCCCGAGTGTCTGCACCAGTTCGGCCACCGCCCAGCCATCGTCGCGATCCGCCAGGTGCACATCAAGGACGATCACTTCCGGCTGCTTGTCCCTGAGGGCGGCCAGCGCCTGGTCGGTCGTAGGGCAAATGGTGACGTCTGCAACGCCCGCGTCGAGCAGGGCCTGCTCGATGGTCAGGCCGATCACGGCATCGTCTTCAACCAGCAAGATTCGACTGGGTAGTTTGCTATTCGGCTTGCCGGGCTTTTTCACGCGCGTTCCATCGATCCACGAAATAGGAGGCGCCAACCAATCGCGAGCGCCCTGATTTCGAAACACGAGGAGAGGCCCCGCAGTTCCCGCCCGGGACCGATTGGCAAGCTGGTGTGGCAGGCGCGCCACGCAGGGCCGGAATCAGAGCGGTTTTTCGTAGATCACATATTCGCGATTGATGGTACTTTCGATCGTGTCGGCGATCGCGACCATCCCCTTGTTGTCATCGAGGATCCAGCCGATCTCGCCGCGCGTGCTGCCGTAGTCCTCGACCGCGTTGCGGCGGATGAACTCGATCATCATGAAGGCGAGCTGGCTGGCAAGACGCGAGCTCTGGAATTCCTTCAGCACGCCCATCAGCGGCACGCGCATGCCGGCTCCCATGGGTTTGCGCAGCCAGCGCAGCAGGTGGAACCAACCGAAGGGGAAAAGCTTGCCGTCCACCTTCTTCAGCGTCTCGTTGATGTCGGGCAGCACCATCATGAAGGCGACCGGGCGCCCGTCGAACTCGGCGATCATGTTGAGCCGCGGCTTGATGATCGGCTTCATCTTCTTCGCGGCGTGATCGATCTCGGCCTCGGTGAAGGGAACGAAGCCCCAATTGTCCGACCAGGCATCGTTAAGGATGTGCAGCACCGTGCGGATTTCCTCGTCCCAGCGCTTCATGTCGATGGGGCGGATGCGGATACGCTCATTGCGCTCGCCCGAGGCGACGATGCGCTGGACGAGCTTGGGAAAGCCCTTCTGGATGTCGAGGTCGTAGGTGAGCAGGCGCTTGGTCTCGGTCATGCCGAAGCTCTCGATCCAGCCGGCGTAATGCGCCGGGTGGTGGCCCATCATGATCATGGGCGAATGGTCCTGCCCTTTTACCAGCAGGCCGGGTTCTTCCCAGATCGAGAGCGAAATCGGCCCGATCATGCGGGTCATGTCCTTGGCTCGCAGCCATTCGCGGGCGCGGGAGAGGAGGGCGTGGGCGACCTCCTCGTCCTCGGCGTCGAAATAGCCGAACATGCCCGTGCCGGGTCCCATGCCCTGCTCGCGCGGCAGTTCGAGCGCGAGATGGTCGATATGCGCCGCGATGCGTCCGACTGGCTTGCCGGAACGGGTCGCTATGAAGAGCTGGACAGTGGCGTGGCCGAAGAAGGGATTCTTCGCGGGATCGACCAGTTCCAGCTGTTCGGAGCGCAGCTGCGGCACGTGATTCGGCTCGCGCGCGGCGAATTCACGGCCCAGATCGACGAAGGCGGCGCGCCCCTTCTTGCCATCGACCGGGTCGATCACGATATTGTTTTTGGACACCAGCATTCCTTCGTTCAGCCTCGGTTAGCCCTGTGTAGGCTAGCCGATCTTTGTCAAGGATGCCGCGCGCACGCGATCACAATGATCGAAAGCGGAGACTGTCCTTTTTCGTGCCTTTGCCCTAAAGGGCGTCCCAGGAAATTACGACCATGAACGCCGAACAGACCATCGCTGTTGCCAAATCCGCGTCCGCTCCCCGGACACGTGGCTGGCATTCGCAGATCGCTGACGACAAGGCGATGCTGCGCGCTGCTCGCGACCTGACCAAGGATATCGCCGAGCATCGCGCGGCCATCTACTGGAGCGACATGATCGGATCGGCGCTGGTCGGCTACGGCTCGCTCGCCGGCGCGATCCTGGCGCAGAACATGGTCGTCGCGGTCGCCTTCGCGCTGGTATCGGTCCTGTCGCTCTACCGCGCGCTGCTCTTCATCCACGAGATTTCGCATTTCCGGAACGGCGCGCTGCCCGGTTTCCGCACCGCCTGGAACGCGCTGGTCGGCATTCCCATGCTGACGCCTTCCTTCATGTACGAGCAGGTCCACACGCTCCACCACAAGCGCACGCAATATGGCACGGTGGAGGATCCGGAATATCTCCCGCTCGCGCTTATGAACGCGTGGAGCCTGCCGCTGTTCGTCATCATCGCGATCCTCGCCCCGGTGGCGCTGCTGTTCCGCTTTGCCGTGCTGGTGCCGCTGGGCGCGATCATTCCGCCGATCCGCCGCCTGACCTGGCAGCGGGCGAGCGCGCTCGCAATCAATCCCGAATTCCGTCGCCGTCCCCCCGAAGGCGAATTGCGCCCGCGTGTCCTGCTTCAGGAGGCCGGGGGCTTTCTCTGGTCGTGGGCGCTGATCGGCAGCGTCTTTGCCTTCGGCTGGAAGCCTCTGCTGGTGGCGCTGGGCGTCGCCTCGGTCGTGGCGCTGCTCAACCAGCTGCGCACGTTGGTGGCCCATCTGTGGGAGAACGAGGGCGAGGCGATGACCGTCACCGCCCAGTTCCTCGACAGCGTGAACGTGCCGCCGCCGGGCCGGATCGCCGAACTTTGGGCACCGGTGGGCCTGCGCTATCACGCGCTGCATCACCTCATGCCCTCGATGCCCTATCATTCGCTGCCCGAAGCGCACCGCCGCCTCGCCCGAGAGCTGGGCGAGGCCTCGACCTATCACGGCGCCAACCATGCCGGCATGGGCGTCCTCGTAGCGCGCATCGCGCGCAGCACGATGGGCCGCAAATAGGCGGGGGACTGGGGGGCGGGCACCCTTCGGGTGTCTCGTCTTCAGCTTAGAAAGCGGATCATGGCTATACGCCGGTCGCGCGGCAGGCCTAACGCCACGGCAGCCTCGAGGCTCTCGGCAAGATGCGCGCGGCCTTCGAGATTCTCGACCTCGACGAAACCGTGCCGCGCGTAGAAGGGCGCGTTCCACGGTATGTCACGATAGGTGGTGAGAGTGATCGCCCGCAGGCCGCAATTGCGCGCATCGATGGCAAGGGCGCGGAGCAGGGTGCTGCCAATGCCCATCTGCTGGCTATCGCGCCGTACACTCAGTCCGTGCAAGTGCAATTCGCGTCCCACGCGGGTGGCGGCAGCGAAACCGACCAGCCGATCCTCGGCCACGGCGGACAGGCAGCTGCCCTTACCGATAAGTACGCGATAATGCTCGGCGGTTTCGGAAGGCGGGACGGGAATGCCTGCCAGCGAAGGCTCTTCGCGCAGAATGGTGGCGGCGTCCTCCTCGACCTCGTGGAAGCCCGCCGCGTCCTCGGCACGCGCCAGCCGGATCGCGAAGTCGCTCATTCCTCGGTGCGGATCAAGACCGTCTCGCCGATCAGCGCAAAAAGGAAGAAAGGCGCCCAGGCGGCGAGCAGCGGCGGGTAGCCGCCAAAATTGCCCATGGCGAGGGCGGCGTTGTCGACCACGAAATAAGCAAAACCCAGCGCCATGCCGATCAGCGCGCGCACGAAGAGCTGGCCGGAACGGGCAAGGCCGAAAGCGGCGACCGCGCCTAGCAGCGGCATGAGAAAGGAAGACAGCGGGCCGGACAGCTTGTGCCACCACTTGGCGCGCATTTCGCCGGTGCGGCGCCCGGCGTCCTCGAAGGCGTCGATCCGCTCTCCCAGTTCCCAGAAGGGCACCGCATCGGGGTCGATCTTGGCAAGGTCGATCTGGTCGGGCGTAAGTCCTTCACCAACGACCAGGCTGTCACCCGTGCTGGAGGCCGCCGCAGCGACTTCGAAGCGCTCGATATTCTCCAGCCGCCAGCCGGGGCCCGCGTAAGTCGCGCGCGCGGCATCGACCTGTTCGACGATCGTGCCTTCGGGGCTGCGGCGGTACCAGGTGACGTCGCGCATGCGGATGGCGTCGCCCGAACCGGTCAGCTGTGCGGCGGTGAGCACATTGCTTCCGTCGGCAAGATAGACATTGGCCCGGACGGAGGACTCTTCCGGGACCGGCCCCCAATCGGCCGCGTCCCACGCCTTGAGTGTGGCGGTCGCGCGGGTGACGACGCGCTCGTTGAATACGAAGGACACGCCGCCGACAACCAGCGCGGTGAGCAGCAGCGGGGCCAGAACCTGATGCGCCGAGAGGCCGGCCGCTTTCATCGCGATGACCTCGCTGTTCTGGTTCAGCGTGACGAGCGAGATGAGCGTTGCGAGCAGCACGGAATAGGGCAGGAAGCGTTGAATCAATTGCGGCACGCGCAGGCTGGCGTATTTCAGCAGTTCGCCCTGGCCATTGCCTTCTACCGCGAGGATCTTGCCGCTGTTCGACAGCAGGTCGAGCATCATCAGGACCAGCACCAGCATGACCAGCACCGCGAGGATGCGAACCACGAAGAGCTTGGCGAGATATCTGGTCAGCGTTGCCGAGGGAAAGAAATCGAGCTGCATCAGGCGGGTTCCTCACCCGGTTCGTCATGCACCACGCGCCGTTTGCGCCGGAACAGCTTGCCGAACCGCTTCGAAACCTTGGCGAACCAGTTTTCCAGCGCGCCGATGGCCTGTCCGCCGGGCACGAAGGCGACGCGGTAATACATCCACAAGATCAACGCGGCGAAGAGGAAAAACGGCACCCATAACGCCAGGATCGGATCGAACATGCCGATTGCGGCCAGGTCCTCCCCATATTGGTTCACCTTGTGATAGGCGACGACCATGATGATCGAGAGGAAGACGCCGAGCGCGCTGGTACTTCGCTTCGGCGGGATACCAAGCGCCACCGCAAGCAGCGGCATCAGCGCCATCATCACGACCTCCACCAGCCGGAAGTTGAAACTCGCCTGAGAGGCGTCGCGCTTGCTCTCGGTCTGGTTGTCGGCCCACCCGATGCGTAGCAATTCGGGCAGGATATACTCGCGCTCGTCTTCTCCACGGGCGCGGAATTCCTCGATCGCGGGCAGGTCGATCGGCAGGTCGTGCCGTGTGAAGGTGAGCACACGCGGCGTCTGGCTGCCCGTATCCTGCACGATGGTGCCTTCGGTCAGACGCAGGATGATAGTGTCGGGATCGTCGGTGGTGGCGAGGAAATTGCCTTCCTTGGCGCTGATCGACAGCACCTGCCCCTTGTCGTTGGCGACGCGAGCGAAAATGCCCTTCAACTGCCGCCCGTCATCCTCGCTTTCCTCGATGCGCAGCGCCATGCGGTCCGCCAGCGTGGTGAACTCGCCGACCTTGATCGAGGCGCCCAGCGCGCCCGACCGCAGTTCGTATTCGAGCCGTTCGTAGGTGAAGCGGCTGACCGGCTGGATGAAGAACACCAGCGCGACATTCAGCGTCATCAATACGCCGGTAATCAGAAAGGGCACGCGAAGCAGGCGGCCATAGCTCATCCCCACGGCGCGGAAGACATCGAGCTCGCTCGTCGTCGCCAGTTTGCGAAAGGCGAGCAGGATACCGAGCAGCAGGCCCAAGGGAATGGCAAGGCTCGCGTATTCCGGAAGCAGCGTCGCCAGCATCTTGAAGACCACGCCCACCGGGCCGCCTTCCACCGCGACGAAATCCAGCAGCCGCAGCATCTTGTCGAGCACCAGCAAGGACGCTGCCAGCACGAACACGCCCACCATCGGCACGATCACGAGCCGGGCGATGTAGCGGTCGATTGCGGGGAGGAAATTGAGCACTCGGGTTCCGGCTATTGGGTCACTTGGGGCAAGGCCCTAGCGGCAAAATCGGCGCGCGTCATGCCCTACCAGAACCGGCTGCCGGGAATGCCCTTGAAAGGCCCGGCCTCGCGGCTGGTGATCCATCCGCCGTAGAAGCCGCCCGGTTGCGGCGTTACCTGTTCGCCGTCGACAAGACATTCGTCGAACGGCTCGGGATAGAAGGCGAGAAATCCGGCGATGGGCGCAAAAGCGTCGGTGGGGGCGGCATAGCTCCAGGCAGCGGCTTCGATCCGCTCGTCACCGATAATCACATCCCCATAACGCGCCTGTCCCTTCCATTCGCACAGCGAACGCTGCTGGTTTGGCCGGAGATGCCCGGTCGCGATGTCCTCTGGCGGCAGGTAGTAGGTCGGCGGATGGCTGGTTTCGAGCGTGCGCCAGGCTCCGCGCGTATCGGCCAGCGTCACGCCGCGATGGCGGATTACGATATGCCGGTCGGTGGCTACGGCAATGGCGGGGCGAGGGTAGTCCCAGACGCTTTCCTGTCCTTCGCCCACCGCATCGGGCTCGGGATGGCCGAAGAAGGCTATCGTTTCAGGCCTTTTCCAGCGTGCACTGGAGCGGATGCTGGTTCTGGCGCGCGAAGTCCATCACCTGGTTCACCTTGGTCTCGGCGACTTCATAGGGGAAGATGCCGCAGACGCCGACGCCCTTCTGGTGGACGTGCAGCATCACGCGGGTCGCCTCTTCCATATCCATGCGGAAGAAGCGCTTCAGCACGATCACCACGAATTCCATCGGAGTGTAATCGTCGTTCAGCAGCAGCACCTTGTACTGGCTGGGCTTCTTGGGCTTGGCGCGGGTTTTGGTGGCGATGGCGACCTGGCCGTCGCCTTCGCGCCTATCGTCATCGCCGTTCTCGGCGGCGCGGATCGTGTGGAGGCGGAAGGGATGGGTCATGTCAGCGCGCCAATATCGTAAGGCTTTGCGGAATCGCAAGTGGCTAAACCATGTTCGCTGCCACGAGTATCCGCTGCACAAGCAAACGGGCCGGATGACACATGGTGCCATCCGACCCGCCGTTTCCAACTACCGGGCAAGGGAGAGAGGAGAGAGATGCCCGGCGGGTTGAAGATCGTAATTGCTTAGGCGGCCTTGCGGACCTTTTCGGCAGCGAGGCTCATGCGGCTGGACAGCGGAGCGAAGGCTTCGTTGGCAAGCTTGAGCATGGCTTCGGTGTTCTTCGAGGTGGTCGAGACCATGGCGTCGAAGTTGCGACGTGCGATTTCGCCCTGCAGCTGGAACAGCTCGGTCGGCGACTTCACGGCAGCGAACTTCTTGACGTCGCCCTGGACGGTTTCGGCAGCCGACTTGGCTTCTTCGACATAGGTGCGGCCCATGTCCTGCATGCCGCCGGCAAGGATCTTGCCGCTTTCGACGAGCGCTTCGAAGTTGCCCTTCTGGAATTCGACGACGCCCTGGGTCATTTCAGCACCCTTGTCGTAAGCAGCCTTGGCGCGGGTCTGCGCTTCGGCAGCCATTTCCTTCGCCTTAGCGGTGTAGTCGGTGGTCTTAGCGTTATTGGCAGTGGCCATGATGGTGTCCTTCAATTTGGCAATCGGGGTAGCGGAGGTCGTGGTAGCCGGCTTCTTCGCAGGAGCGGCCTTCTTGGCGGCAACCTTCTTCGGAGCGGCATTCTTCGCCACGGTTTTCTTGGGAGCTGCCTTCTTTGCGGCCGGCTTCTTCTTCACCGGAGCCTTCTCGGAAGGGGCCTTCTTCGCGGGAGCTGCAACGGCCTTCGCGACCTTGTCGGTCTTCACTGGCGCCGGGCTGTCCGCTTCGACTGCCTTCTCGACAGCCTCGGCGCTAACCTCGGCAGTCTTCTTTTCGGCAGCCGCGGCATAGGCCTTCTCGGCAGCAGCATCGATTTTGGTCTGGCTCTCGGCCATGGGAATAACCTCGCTTTATGTTGCACCGCACAAAATAGGCATTGCAGCTGCGAAGTCAAGCGTTTTTGTGCAGTGCACAATATGCCGTGACGAGACGTGTTTACAGCGGGTTAGGTCGCATATCAGCGTGTAGCGACATAGCGCCCCGGCGCGTCTTCGACCACCTTATCGCCTTTTCCGCCGGGGTTGCGCTTGCCCGTGGCGGCGACGGTTGCGCCGTCCTGCTCGCGCAGCCAGCCGATCCAGTCGGGCCACCAGCTGCCGGGGTGCTCTTCGGCGCCTTCGCGGAATTCCGCGAGGTTGCGGGACTCGCCCTCGTTGGTCCAGTACTGGTACTTCCCCGAGGACGGCGGATTGACCACACCGGCGATGTGCCCCGAGCCGGCCAGCACGAACTTGATCGGGCCGGTGAAGTGTTCCTTCAGGCGCCAGACGCTTTCGGCCGGCGCAATATGGTCTTCTTTGCCCGCCTGCACATAAGTCGGCGTCTTGACCGTGCCGAGGTCGATGGGCGTGTCGTCGACGCTCAGCGCGTCGGCCTCGACCAGACGGTTGTCGCGATAAAGGTCGCTCAGGTACTGCTGGTGCCACTTGGCGGGCAGATTGGTGACGTCGCCGTTCCAGTGCAGCAGGTCGAAAGCGGGGTAATCTTCACCCAGCAGGTAATTGTTGACGACGTAGTTCCAGATCAGATCTGTCCCGCGCAGCAGGTTGAAGGTCGCCGCCATGTAGCGTCCGTCGAGATAGCCGTCCGGCGAGAGCGCCTTGATCGTGCCCAGCTGGCTGTCGTCGATGAAGTTGAGCAGTTCGCCCGCCTTCTCGAAATCGACCTGCGCTGTGAAGAAGGTGGCCGATTTGACCTTGTCCTCTTCGCCGCGGCGATGGAGCAGGGCGAGGGTGGCGGCCAGCGTCGTTCCGGCGACGCAATAGCCGATCGCGTGGACGCTTGGCACATCAAGCCGGGCGCGGATATGGTCGATGGCGTCGATCTGCGCGCGGACGTAATCGTCCCAGATCACGTCCTTCATGCTGGCATCGGCCGATTTCCAGCTGACCATGAAGACGGTGACGCCCTGATCCACCGCCCACTTCACGAAACTCTTCTTCTCGTTGAGATCGAGGATGTAGAACCGGTTGATCCACGGCGGGAAGATGACCAGCGGGGTCGCCATGACCTTGTCGGTGGTCGGCGTGTACTGGATCAGCTGGTAGAGCGGCGTCTCGTGGACGACCTTGCCCGGCGTGGTGGCGATGTTCTCGCCCAGCGTGAAGGCACTTGCGTCGGTATGACTCAACTGCCCGCGCCGCATATCGGCGAGCAAATGCTCCATGCCCTTGACCAGGTTCTGCCCCTTGGTCTCGAGCGTGCGTTCCATTACAACGGGGTTGAGAAGCGGGAAATTGGCCGGGCTCGCCGCTTCGGTGATCGCCTTGGTGGTGAACTTGAGCTGTTCGCGCTGCTGCGGGTTCAGGCCCTCCATGCTGTCGGCCATCTGCTCGACCCGCTCGGCGAGGAAGAGATAGGTCTGGTGAATCAGCGCGAACGCGGGGTGCGCGCGCCATTTCTCGTCGGCGAAGCGGCGGTCCTTGCGCGGCAGTTCGACTTCGCCGTCCACGCCATCGGCGGCCCTGGGGCCAAGGCCGTACTGGCCGAGCACCGTGTTCCAAAGCTCCATGCCTTCGTCCCACAGCGCCTTTTGCTGTTCGGCCTGCGCGATCGGCATCTGCCTGTACCAGTCGGTGGCGAGCGCCATCCAGCGCGCCGGGTCGAAATAGGGGACCAGCGCCTGCGGATTGCTCATCTGCTCGGCCTGGTACTGCGCCCAGAGCGCCTGCAATTGCGCACCCGTTTCCGCCCAGGCTTGTGCGTCCTCCGGCTTCATCGACGCCTCGCCCATCATCATCTGCGGGTCCATCCCGCCCGTCATCGGCGCGAATATGGCGCGCATCAGCTTGGCAGGATGTTCGTACAGGTTGGTGAAAGGGTCGGGCGTCTCGGTCATCTCTATCCTCTGGTCTGACAAGCGGCTCTTCGCGGCCCTCCAAGATAATTCGTGCAGGTGCAATAGCGAGCATCTTTGCGCTTGGGACGCGAATAGGTAATCAGTGTGACAGAACAACGCGCCACGGAGCCTAAATGTCCGACGAATTCTACCGTATCAAACGCATGCCTCCCTATGTGATCGCAGAGGTCAACGCGATGCGGCATGCGGCCCGGCAGGCGGGGCGCGACATCATCGACCTCGGCATGGGCAACCCGGACCAGCCCCCGCCGCAGCACGTGATTGACAAGCTGTGCGAGGTCGCGGCCAAGCCCGATGCGCACGGCTATTCGCAGTCCAAGGGCATTCCCGGCCTGCGCCGCGCCCAGTCGAATTATTACCAGCGCCGCTTCGGGGTAGAGCTCGATCCCGAACGCGAAGTCGTCGTGACCATGGGGTCGAAGGAGGGGCTGTCCTCCATGGCCACCGCCATCAGCGCGCCGGGCGACGTCATCCTCGCGCCGAGCCCGGCCTATCCGATCCACACCTATGGCTTCATGATCGCCGGCGCCACGATCCGCAGCGTGCCCACCACGCCGGACGAGAATTACTGGCGCGCGCTCGACAACGCCATGGCCTACACCGTGCCGCGCCCCACCGTGCTGGTGGTCAACTATCCGAGCAATCCGACTGCCGAGACGGTCGATCTCGATTTTTACGAGCGGCTGGTCGCCTGGGCGAAGCGCAACGAGGTGTGGGTCCTGTCCGACCTCGCCTATTCCGAGCTCTATTACGACGGCAAGCCGACGCGTTCGATCCTCGAGGTTCCGGGGGCCATCGAAATCGCGGTGGAATTCACCTCCATGTCCAAGACTTTCTCCATGGCCGGCTGGCGGATCGGCTTTTGCGTCGGCAACCAGAAGCTGATCGCCGCGCTGACGCGTGTGAAGAGCTATCTCGACTATGGCGCCTTCACTCCCGTCCAGGCCGCCGCCTGCGCCGCGCTCAACGGGCCGCAGGAAGTGGTCGAGCAGAACCGTGCGCGTTACCAGCACCGCCGCGACGTGATGGTCGAAAGCTTTACCCGCGCCGGCTGGGCCATCCCGAACCCGCCCGCCAGCATGTTCACCTGGGCCAGGCTCCCGCCGGGTTTCGAGAACATGGGCAGCCTCGAGTTTTCCAAGCGCCTGTTGCAGGAGGCCGAAGTGGCGGTCGCCGCCGGCGTCGGCTTCGGCGAGGAAGGCGAGGGCTATGTCCGCATCGCCATGGTAGAGAACGAACAGCGCATCCGGCAGGCGGCGCGCAACATCAAGAAATTCCTCGCCGATTACGGGCGATGATCGGAGAGAATATGAGCACCGAAAACCGCGTCACGATCGATCTTGCCGACAACGGCGTCGCGCAGGTCCGCTTCAACCGCTCCGACAAGATGAACGCGCTCGACCCGGCGCAATTCGAAGCGATCATCGAGGCGGGCGAGACCCTGCGCGACATGAAAGGGCTGCGCGCGGTTGTCTTGGCGGGCGAGGGGCGTGCCTTCTGCGCCGGTCTCGACGTATCGAGCTTCACCGCCGCGCCCGACGGGGAGCGCAAGCCCCTGACCGAGCGCACGCATGGCAATTCCAACACCTTCCAGGAAGTGGCGATAACCTGGCGCAAGTGCCCGGTCCCCGTCATCGCGGCGGTCCACGGCGTGTGCTTCGGCGGCGGCCTCCAGATCGCCAGCGGCGCGGACATCCGCGTGGTCCATCCCGCCACCCGCATGGCGATCATGGAAATGAAATGGGGCCTCGTGCCCGACATGGGCGGCTACCATCTGTGGCGCGGCAATGTGCGCGACGATGTCCTGCGCGAACTGGTCTACACCAACCGCGAGTTCACCGGCGAAGAGGCGAAGGAATACGGCCTCGCCACCTTTGTTTCCGACGACCCGCTGGGCAAGGCGAACGACATCGCGGGCGAAATCGCCAACCGCAATCCCGAAGCCATCCGTGGCGCCAAGCGCTTGTCGGAAGCGATGCTGGAGCAATCGGGCGACGATGTACTGATGGCCGAAAGCGTCGAGCAGGCGGCCGTGATGAGGCGGCCGAACCAGATCGAGGCGGTAATGGCCGGAATGCAGAAACGCGCGCCGAAGTTTACGGACGTGTAAGGGGGCTATCTCCGCTGATGAGCCGATTGCGGACGTTTCGCTCTTTCTCTACCGTGCCTTCGTGGCATTTTCTGATCAGGCGGGCCCATCAGCGACGGGTATCTTAGTTTGCCTATTCTGGTTGGCTTCTACGGTGATGCTCTTTGTTTGGTTTTTCGAAAGCTTCGCCGCCCAATGCATCTGAGGCGGCTGCTCCTTGGAGTTGCGGTCCTTGGCTGCACTCTTCGCGGCCTTCGCGATTAGTGGCGGTCTGGCTTGGGGCCTTCTCTCGATATTGAGGCGCTGGAAAGGCGGACAGTAGTGGGTATCTGCTAACCACCCCTTTCGTGACAGTTTCACTGAACGAGCGATGTGCCGGAGCAGACGGACAGCCAACGACCCGATAGCGGACATCCAGCGCGGAAGGCATCAGCGTCAAAAAAGTGTGTCGAAACCGTTCGGACTGATCACCTGCTATCCGGACAGGCTCAAAGCTGCCTTGAGAGGGTCTAGCCAAGGCTCGAACGGCTTCCATGCGTCCTGCCCGCTGCGGTTGATCGGCCGTCGAACCTGTTCGCTGCTGGCGGTTCGTACTGCGCGGTCGGACTTGTGGAAGTCGAGGCAGGCTTCCTCGAAGGGCAGGCCGCAATATTCGAGCATGCGGCGGGTCTGGCCTTCGAGATCGTCGAGCACGTCCTCGTGATCCACACGCAGGACCTTGCCCGGCAGCACGCGGTCCCAATGATCCATCAGCGCAACGTAGTCGGAATAGTAGCGGCCCACTTCCTCCAGCCCGTAAGTGAACTCCTGCCCTTCGGCGAAAAGTTGTTTGAAGCCGGAGAAACAGCAGTCCATCGGCGCGCGGCGGGCATCGATGATCTTTGCATTGGGCAGGATCAGGTGGATGAGGCCGATGTGCCGGAAATTGTTCGGCATCTTGTCGATGAAGAAGGGCGCACCCCGGCGGTGGACGCGGGTGTCCTCGATGAACTTCTCGCCGAACTGCGACAGCTGTTCGCGGGTGAGGTCGTGGAGAATCAGCGGATAGCGCGACTGGCCGGCCTTCCGGCCTCGCAGCCGGTGCGCCAGCGCAAGGATATTGGGCAGTTCCAGCGTCCCGTCGACCTGGCTGTGGCTGGCAAGGATCTGTTCGAGCAGGGTCGAGCCTGCGCGTGGGAGGCCGAGGATGAAGATCGGGTCGGGCGCGGAATGGCCCGAACCTGCGTGCGTATCGAACAGGTCCGGCGTGCAGAATTCGGCCTGTTTCGCCAGTTCCTCGCTCATGGCATCGGCGCTGTAGCGGGTCTGCGCGCGCTTGAGTGCATTGCCTTCTTCGAAATGCCCGAATGACGCTTCATATTCGCCGCGATCCTCGAATGCCTTGCCGAGCGCAAAGGAGAGGTGGACGCGGTCCATGAAGGCGAGGCCGGGGCGGGCGACCTGTTCGCGCATCGCGGCGATTTCGCTGTCGGTGAAGCTGTAGGTCTTGAGATTGGCGAGCGCGTAATAGGCGTCGCCGTGGTCGGACTTGGCGGCGAAGGCGGCGCGATAACTCTCGACCGCACCCTCCTGCCTGCCGGTTGTCTTCAAGGCATGGCCGCGGCTGGTCAGCGTGGCAGGATCGTTGGGCAGCCTGGCAAGCACGGCATCGAAAAGTTCGAACGCCTTGTCATAGTCGCCCGTCTGCATGCTCTCGATTGCTAGGTGCGACTGGAACAGCGGATTTTCGGGGTCCTGCCGGTAAAGCGCCTCGGCTTCCTCGCGCGCCCTTTCGAACTTCTGGCGGCGGCGCAGCGCGTCGATATAGTCGAGCCGGACCTGGATGTTGTGCGGCTCGAAAGCGGCAGCGCTGTCGAGCAGGAACTCCGCATCTTCGAGTACGCCCAGCTGCATGCCGATCTTGGCGAGCAAGCGCATGCCCTCGACGTTCTTCGGATGGCTACGCAGGTAATGGCGGCAGATTTCCTCGGCACGAAGCAGGCGGCCTTCGTGGAAATGGTGCGTGACCGCGACGAGCTCTTTAGGCAGGCCAGCGATCCGGTCGGCCTGCGCAATGGCATTCTGTGCCTCGGCTACGCGCCCGGTCTCCGTAAGAAGCGGGGCCATGGCGCGCCAGCTTGCTTCCAGTGCGGGATTGAAGCGGGTGGCGTTGGCATAGGCGGAGATTGCTTCGGCCGACTGGCCGCGCGCCTTCGCAAGATGCCCGGCTTCCTGCCAAGCGCGGCCATATTCCGGCATGACCCCGTGAAGCGAGGCAAGATAGCGTTCGGCATCGTCGTACTGCTTCAGATATCGCGCAGCGACCGCGGCCATGTACAGCGCTTCGCCGTCCTTGCCGTCTTCGGTCAGCAGGTCGCCGGCAAGCTCGCGTCCGCGCGCGAAGTCGCCAGCCTGCAGGGCCTTTTGCGCTGCCGAGAGAGTGTCTTCGCGGGTGGTCATGATTGCCGCCTAACAAACGGAAGCGGCGGAAGCGATGGCCTTTGCCCGCTCCCGCCGCCTCATTTCCCTTGAAGGGTGCCGGACCTAGTATTCGAAGCCGACGCGAAGGCCCACCGTCAGCGGACGGTTGGTCGCGATACGCGGACGGTCATTGACGTAGTTGCCCGAGATCTGTGCGCGTTCGTCGAACAGGTTCTCGCCGAACAGTTCGACACTCCACTGTTCGCCCTTAACGCCTGCCGAAAGGTCGACCACGGTGTAGCTGTCGAGTTCGAGTTTGTTGATCTCGATCACGTCGGTGAACTTCGATGCCGAATGGGTGACCTGGGGCTGGATGAAAGCTTCCCAGTCATTCGTCAGCGACCATTCGTACCGTGCGCGCAAATTGCCCTGGAACGAAGGTGCGAAGGCAAGTTCGTTACCCACGATCACGTCGCTCGTCGGGATGAGCACTTCGGTGATCTCGGTGTCGAGTATCGAGACGGCACCCGAGAGCGTCAGGCCTGGCATCGAATACGGCGCCACGGTGAAGTCTGCTTCCACACCACGGATTTCCGCATTCGCAGCATTTGCCGAGAAGAAGAGGTTCGTGATCGACGGGTCGAAGATCGTCGTCTGGAGGCGGCTGATGTCGACGTAGAACGCGCTGCCGTTGAAGCGCATTTGGCCGTCGAGCAGCTCGGTCTTCCAGCCGAATTCGTAGTTCTTCACTTCGTCGGTATCGAGTTCGAAGGGAACTACGAAGCCGGCGCCGTTGGTCGCGCCGCCCGGACGGTTGAGCAGTCCGGGACGGAAGCCTTCCGAATAGGTCGCGTAGAACAGCAGGTCCGGCGTCGGAGTGACGGTGAGCGTACCCTTGTAGATCACACCTTCGGCCTTCGCTTCGTCCGGTGCGCGAACGGCGTTGAATACCGCGCGAGCCTGCGAAACGCTGAGACCGGCTGCGCGAATGTCGGCAAAGGTGTCGTCGATCGTGAAGGTCTGGCGCAGGGCCGAGTTGCACGAACCGATGAAGGTGAACGAACCGTCGCCGTCATACAGGTCGTTGAGGTCGGTGCCGAACGCGTTCGCGTCCTGCGCAGCGCCGCTGTTGCAGAAGCTGCCGTTGGCGCTGCCTTCGAAGTCGACCCGGATGTTGTAGTAACGGATGCCGCCGGTGATGGTCAGAAGGTCCGGGATGATTTCGATGCTGGTTTCACCGAAGATGCCGAACTGCTTGTCGGTCCGGCGGATGTCGTTCCGGAAGATCGTTTCTGCCGGGAACGGGCCGTCGAGCGAGGTATAGCCCGCCTGCGGGAAGTTCGGTGCGAAAGCGCCGAACGGCTGCGCGATGACGTTGCCAGGATAGGCGAAGTCGTTGCGTTCCTTCAGCTCGAGATCGGAGAAGAACACGCCGCCCGTGGTCCGGATCCAGTTGTCGTCCGGCGTGCTGAAACGGAATTCGTTGGTGAAGACTTCCGTTTCGCTGAACGAGGTGACGTAGAGGTTGGGTGCCTGACAGGTGCCACTGGGGGCCGCTGCGCCGGGGTATGTCACCGAGCCGTCACAGATGTAGTACGGCAGGTACTGACCGACAAACAGGTAGTCCGTATAATCGACGCGCTGGTCGGTCGTACGGTCGGTGAACGCGCCGGTGTAGACCAAGTCGAGCATGCCGAGGCGGCCCTCGACGGTCCAGGCGGTGTTCGAGAATTCGTCTTCCAGCGTGTCTTCTTCGAAGCGCTGGATTTCCAGATCGTCGAGGCCGTCGAGTTCGGGATCGGCGAAGAAGACGCCGTCGCTTTCGACTTCCTGGCGGCTGTGGGCCACCGTCACGGTCCAGTCGGGGGTGACTTCCCACAGCGCGGTGGCGCGGAAACCGGCATAGCTGGTGTCGTTGAAATCTTCTTCGACCAGCGCGGCATTGTCGGCTTCGAGGAAGGTCACGTTCGACAGGTCGGCGCCGGCCTGGAAGCCGCCGCGCAGTGCGTTCACCGGAACGCCGTTCGAACGGACCGTACCAGCCGGACGGAAGCGGGCGCTTTCGCTCAGGTCGCGCGTACCGAAGATATTGTCGATGTAGCCGCCCTGCTGGTCGTAATAGGCAGTGCCGCGCAGTGCGATCGTGTTGGTCACCGGCAGGTTGACCATGACCTCGCCCTTGTAGCTCATCTCGCCACCCTTGGTGAAGGAGAGGCCGGCATCGGCGCTCATGTCGAAGCCGGACAGGTCGGGCTTGGCGGTGATAAGGCGGACGACGCCTGCCTGCGAGCTTGCACCGAAGAGCGTGCCCTGCGGGCCCGAGAGAACTTCGATACGCTCCATGTCGGCGGCATAGACGTCGAGGTTACGACCCGGCTGTGCGAGCGGCTGTTCGTCGAGATAGAGCGCCACGTTGGGGGCGAGACCGGCAACACCTGCAGTCGTCAGGTTCGGCGTGGTCGAGGCGAGGCCGCGAATGTAGATCGTGCTCTGACCCGGGCCGCTGCCACCTGCGGTGACTGTGGGCAACTGGTCGAGATAATCCTCGAAGGTGTCGACTGCGAGTTCATCGAGTTCCTCGGCGCCGATGGCGGCGACGGAAACGGGCACGTCCTGCAGGTCTTCGCTGCGCTTCTGCGCGGTGACGACGATGGTCTGGACGCCGCCTGCGCGCGGCTGTGCTTCAGGTTGTGCTTCCGTGGTTTCCTGCGCGAGCGCAGGCGATGCGACTGCGATGGCGAGCGCGCTTACGGACGCGCCGCTTGCTAGTTTCTTCATGACTGGAAATTTCCCCCGTTGTGGATCGAACTTTTCTCGGCTGCAGACCCGGCAAGCGGAAAAAGCCAATATTCGCGAGCGAGACCCATTCATTATCTGGCTCGACTTAATCAATAAGGGAGGGATTGTGGACTCACCACCGGAGTCCTTGGGTTTTTTCCAATGAATTATGGCATGTTGCAATAAGACAACAGGAATCAATGGTGTATTCATTATTTCAAGTATGCGGCAGATATTTCAAATATCAAATCTTGATGGCATGATAAGGTACTTTTTATACGAATACCGAGAAGAGAATTAAACGAAGTAATTTCAAGTACAAGTTTATTTGTACATCATTGCATCGAGTCTATTGGTTAACCTCTCTTGGGCACTCTACTTTGCCGAGGCGACCTCCGCACACCCCGCCGCAGTTGTCGGCACGCCGTGTTTCTTGCGCCTGAGATCATAGATGACCGCCTTGACGATTGAGATCGCCATCAAGGCCACGACCAGAGAGAACGGCAAAGCACCGATTATCATGGTGATCCGGATCGCATCGATCCCGCCCAGGATCAGCATGGAACCGACGACAAATGCCAGCGCGGCTCCCCAGAACACGATGTGGCGGCGACGCTGGCCGCTCGTCTCGCCCGCGCCGTTGATCGTATTGACGATCAGGATCGCGCTGTCGGCAGAAGTGACCAAATAGGTCATAAGCAGGATCACCACGAGGCCGGACACGACTGCCGCCACGTCAGGCGAAAGCAGCACGGCAAGGGTGGCAAAGAGTTGATCCGAAATGCCTGCTTCGACGATCTTGCCGCCAGCGATCCCGCTCAATTCGAGGTCAATCGCCGTCCCACCCACGATCGTCATCCAGACGAAGCACATGAGCGAGGGCACTAGGATCACTCCGAAAACATATTCACGGACGGTCCGGCCGCGCGAAATGCGTGCGATGAACATCCCGACGAAGGGGGCGAAGGCGATCCACCAGGCCCAGTAAAACACCGACCAGTCGAGCTGCCATTGAACCAGTTCGGGACCGTTTGGTCCGGCCTCGTCGAACAAGGTGAGAGAATTCGGCACGATCGTGCGTAGGTAGTCCCACAGCCCGCTTCCCAGGAGCTCGACCCCGAGCAGGCCCGAGCCGACGATCATGAAGAGTGCCAGCAAAGCGAAGGACAGACCCATATTGAGGTTGGATAGCCATTTAATCCCGCGACCCACTCCCGACAATGCGCTGAGTGTGGATGCGCCTACGAGGACGAAGAGCGAGACAATAACCGCCGCAGCGGATGACGATCCGTCTGCATCCAGCAACCAGTCGCCCATTCCCAGCCGCGCAAGCCCGGCCACGAATTGCTCGACACCGAAACCCATCGTAACTGCGACACCGAGTATGGTCGCCACGACCGCGACAACATCGATGATATGACCCCAGATCCCCGACATTCTAAGGCCGAACAATGGTGCAAGTCCTGATCGGATTGTCAGTGGGAGGCCACGACGATAGGCGACATATCCGATCGCCAGGCCGACAAGCGCATAGGTCGCCCATGCCGCAAAACCCCAGTGCAGGAATGTGTAAGTATAAGCCGGCCTGACGGCTTCGGCGCTGAGGGGTTGGATCGTCCCGCGAATGATATCTGGGTTGTTTGCGAAATGAGCCAGTGGTTCGCCAGTGGAATAGGTGAGCATCCCGATACCGATGCCGGCTCCGAAAAGCATGGCAAACCAGCTGAAGCGTCCAAACTCGGGTTCTTCGCCAGCGGCCCCGATCCGCAGACGGCCCGCCGATGGCCACAAGGCGAGCAGGAAGCACACCGTCACCAGCGCAGCGACCAGATAGACATACCAACCGGCAAAACTCGAGATGATCGTCGAATTTGCCGCGGTGAGCGTTTCGTTTGCGCTGACCGGGAAGAAGATCGCCCACATTATCAGCAGAGAGACGATGATCTTGGACGGGATCGTCACCGCCCGGCTGAATCCGTCGTAGAAACCGCGGTCGTGTGTGTTGATCGGAAGCTCCACCAGAGGCGGGGCAATGGGCGCATCACTTTCGGAAGACATGCCTCCCAGTCATAGGGAACCCGCTGCAGGATGCAAATCCGGGCAACGCAATTCGGTTCAGTGACGAAAGAATTGTGCGGCTTGTACCGATTGTTGCCACTGGACTCCAAGCGACAGTAGGGGAGCGGCTGCTTTCCACCCCATAAACAGACGTTCGACAAAGGGGCGACCCGCTTAGGAGCGGACTAGCAGCTTTGCCACGGTTTGGCTGAAACCCGGCATTCCGCTTGCGACCGGATTGCGGACATGGACGTGAGACGCCATGCTCTGCATTACTTGCTTCTCCGGAAAAGGTGCTGATGACCGATATCGTCTTTGCGATACCTATCTTAGCTGTGGCCGTTTTTTGGTTAATTGCGTTCCGCAGGTATCGAGCAGGCAAAGGAGGTGCCTTCATCACGTCGATGTTTTGGTGGTGGAAGCAGTAATTACGTTCCCGTCAGTCGGCGCGTCGGCTTTGGGAGCAAAGCAGTGACCGCTTCCCACCCGAAAGCCCACAGATCACAAGTCTCTTCGCCGTCTGATTCCGCCTCGCTGCCTCGCCCTCTTTCCTACAGCCGCGCAATTTGCCTTAACCTCGCGGATGACCAGACATCCGGATTCCGATAAATTCGCGCGGGACGGCGACGATGCCGCCGCGCCTGGCCGCGCAACGCATGATGCCGCGCATGGCCACACGGCCCCCACTAGTTCTCCTGCACAGGGCGATCCCTGGCGCCACGATGGATGGACGAGGGCGCGGCAGGCGGCTTTCCTGCGCGAGCTGGCCGCGACGCACAATGTGTCCGCCGCCGCGCGCGCGGTGGGAATGAGCCGCCAGTCGGCCTACAAGCTGCGCGCCCGCTTGCGCGGAACGCCGTTCGACAAGGGTTGGGAAGCGGCCTTCGTATCGCGCTTCGATGCCCTGGCCGACGCCGCGCTCGATCGTGCGCTCAACGGGGTGGAGGTGCCGCACTATTACAATGGCGAACTGGTCGGTACGTCGCGCCGTTACGACGAGCGCCTGACGTTGGCACTGCTCGCAATGCGCGCTACCTTCAACCGTCAGCCCCGGGGCCACTACGATCCTGCCGATGCTTTCGGGATCGACGAATTAGCTGCGCTTGCCGACCGGGTCGAACACGGGCCCGAACAGTGGCACAAGGATTGCAACAGCGAGCTCGACGCCCGTGACGACCTCGACCGCGAAGCGGAAAGCGTCGAAAAGCCCGCCAGCGATCGGTGATGGCTCGGGGCGGGGGTGTAGGCCGGGTGTCACCCGCAGGAAAAGAGTGGTTTGATACCGTAATTCAAGGGCTTGAGAGCTACGCGTAGCGGTTGACACCCTGTCGCCTTCGTCATCCGAAGATCGCTACGCTCTGCATCCCGTCGAGCACCTGCTGCCCGTCCGCGTTCCACAGCCGCAGCCGCTCGGAGGAATAGCCGCCGCCCGCGTGCTGGCTGGCGTTTTCCGACAGCCACCAGCCGTCCCGCGTGGTGGGCGCAGTGTCGAGGAGGTTGAAGGACCAGTTGATCGAGCTGATCGGCCCCTTTCGCTGCATCGCGCGCATGGCGCCCGGCGGCAGCACGTCGCCCAGGAGGATAAGCTCGCTGACCGGATCGAGGCCTTCGCGGTCTGCAAGGCGCGCCCAGCGGCGCACGACAGGCTCGCCCGGGCCGCTGATGTCCTGCGCTTTGCGCAGCTCGAAATTGTTCTGGATGAAGGCGGGGCCCTTGTCGGTCATGGTCACCGGGGCATCTTCGGGCGGGCCGGGCCAGTCGGCGATTTGGGCGGCGGGATGCTGCGCGTTGGCTTCGCGCTGGGTGCCGAACAGCCAAAAGGCGGTCAGCGTGCATTTCCCCTCGCACCAGATCTCGCTGCGCACCTGCGCGACATTGCGCCCCTGCCGCACGATCTCGCGCCGCAGCTCAACCTCGGGCCCGGTCGGCGCCACGAAGGCGACTTGGCCTGCGCGCAAGGGGGGCAGGTCGGGAAAGGCGCGCAAGGCGGCCGTGTAGGCGATGAGCGCCGAAGCGCCGCCATAGAGCGTGCGGCCCTGCATCCAGTGATCGAGATTTTCGAAGCGGGTATTCCCGCCGTCAGGCGTGATCGGATCGGTCAGGCTGGCAATGCTCATGCCCCCTCATCGCGCGGCTTTTTCGCTTCGTCCAGACTGACGTTACGTAAGGCGATTGCAATGCGCCTGCAGAATCGCTAGTGGGCCGCTTCCCGTGTCGAGAGGCCGGGCGAGGCCCGATGGCGGAGTGGTTACGCAGAGGACTGCAAATCCTTGCACGCCGGTTCGATTCCGGCTCGGGCCTCCACTTCTCTTGTTCGCAAAAGAGAATGTGCCGCTTTAGCTCAGTTGGTAGAGCACATCATTCGTAATGATGGGGTCAGGTGTTCGAGTCACCTAAGCGGCACCACCTTCCCGAATTCTTCGCGTTCTGCTGGTTTTGTTAATGCCTTGTGGTAAAGAGGCTGGTAAGAGCCTCGGGCAACACGGGGATTATTGGACGGACATGCGGGATACAGCCCTTTGCTGCGCGCTTGCGCTTGCCACGTCGATGCTGATCGATGGCAGAGCAGCGCGCGCGCAGGAAACGGCGATCCAGGCGGCCGATGCCCCCAGCCTTCCGACCCCTGAAAACCGCCCCCTTGCGATCGACTTTCGCGGGGATCCCGTGCTGGCTCTGTCGGAAGCCAAGGCCGATCCCGATACCTTCCGCACCATCGTGCTCGCCGCGCTTGAGGAAAGCCCGGTCGACCGGGCCGCCCGCGCCAGGGAAACGGCGGCCAGAGCGCGGGTAAACGAGGCGCGCAGCGGATACCTCCCGGCAATCGACGTCGGCGTCTCGGCTTTCAAGACGCTCGAGCGCAATTTCTCCGACGATCCTTTCAATCTTGTCGAACGGTCGCGCCCGAGAGAGCGGGTAGATTTCACCTTCTCGGTCGCCCAGCCGCTCGTAGATTTCGGTCGGACCGATGGGCAAGTGCGTTCGGCGGCCGCCTTGCTGAGGGCGGCGGGCTACGAACGCCAGGCCCGCACCGGTGAAGTGGCCGGCGACATGGTCATTACCTGGACCCAGGTTTTCGGATACCAGGCGCTCGTAAGACTGATCGAGGGTTTCGTCGCGGCGCAGGACGGGCTCGACGAGGCGGTCGAGATCCGGATCGATCGCGGCGTGTCGGCCGAAGGCGATCGGGTGCGCGTCGAGAGTCTCCGTTCGCAAGGGCTCGTCCAGCTTGCGCAGGCCAGGCGCCAGCTCGCCAGCGCCGAGGCGCGCTTCGAACAGCTGAGCGGCTTTGCGCCGCCGGATCGCCTGTTGAGGCCGCCCCTGTTGACCGACTTGCGCTACACGAGGGAGTATGCGGTTTTTGCCGCCGAGAACGTCCCTGCCGTCCTGCGGGCAGAAGCGGTTGCCGATGCGCGCAAACAGGAGGCCAAGGCGGCCGAGGCGGGCAAGTTCCCCGAGTTGAGCGCCCGGGCCGACCATGGCCGCTATGGTATCCTCGAGCGGGATCGCAACGATTTCGACACGCGCGCCACACTTAACCTCAACTGGCGCATCCTGGGTGGTGGCGTCTGGTCGCGCGCCCGTGCTGCCGATGCCGAAGCCGAAGCGGCCGATGCCGAAGCCGACAGCATCCGCGAGGAGGCCCGGCGTGATGCCGAGATCGCCTGGTCCGACGTCCAGGCAATTGAGGACCAGGTCGCCGCGCTGGAAGAAGCCTACAAGGCTGCCCGCCAGTCGCGAGACATCGTTGTGACACGCTTCGGCGCGTTGCGCGGATCGCTGTTCGACGTGGCCGATGCGCAAAACGCCTATCTTAGTGCCGCAAGCGCCTATATCCGCGCGCTGACCGAACTAGACCAGGCACGCTATGTGCTACTCCTGCGCACCGGGCGGCTGCTCGACGTGCTCGAAATCGAGGAAGAAGAGGTGCCGCTGTGAGCGATATGTCGCTCGTCGAAATCCCTAAGAAACGGATCGCCGACTGGCTCGCCGATCCGATCAGGCGCAACTGGCGGACCTATTCCAAGGTCGCCGTGGCGGCCGTGCTGATCAACTTGTTCGGCCTCGCGAGCGCCCTGTTCACCATGACGGTCTACGACAGGGTGGTTCCCAACGCGGCCTATGGTTCGCTGCTCGCGCTTTCGATCGGTCTAGGCATCATCCTGCTGTTCGATTTCATTCTCAAGTTGCTGCGCGCCTATTTCGTCGACTTCGCCGGTGCCAAGATCGACGAGGAAATTGGCGAGGATGTCTTCGCGCGCCTCACGGCCATGCGCCTCGAACTGCGGCAGGGATCGACCGGCGCGCTCACCGGCATGATGCGCGAGCTGGAAACCATTCGCGATTTCTTCGCCTCGGCCACGCTCGTGGCAGTGGTCGACGTGCCCTTCATCCTGATCACGCTGGCCGTGGTGGCGATGATCGGCGGCTGGGTGGTCGCCGTTCCCGCCGCCATGGTGCCGCTGGTGATCCTGGTCGGCCTCGCCGCGCAGCCTGCCCTACAACGCATCGCAGCAACGACTATGGGGCAGGGCCTCGCCAAGCAGTCGGTGCTGATCGAGACCGTCGGCAGCATCGAGCATGTTAAGGTCGCAGGCGCCGATCGCATGCTCAAGCGACGCTGGAAGGAAGCGGTTCGCGAGCACGCCCACAGCAATCTGCGGCAGCGTCTGATCTCGTCGGTGGGGACGACCTTCGCGACAAGCGCGGGCATGATCAGCTACGCCGGTGTGGTGATTGTCGGCGTCTTCATGGTAGCCGATAACAAGTTGACGTTGGGCGGCCTTATTGCCTGCTCGATCCTCGCCGGACGCGCCATCGCGCCGCTGGCGCAGATATCGCAGCTGGTCGGCCGCATCACCGCCACGCGCACCGCCTATCGCCATGTCCGCCAGTTGATGGAGCAGCCGGTCGAGGGGCCGGAGAGCGAACCGCTCGAGATGGGCGCGACCGCAGGCGCCATCGAGTTGCGCGGCGTGACTTTCGCCTATCCGGGCGGTTCGGCCCCGGCGCTGGACAATGTGAACCTCAAGATCGAGCCGGGCCAAAAGGTTGCGCTGCTCGGTCGTGTCGGATCGGGCAAGTCGACCATCGCACGCATGATGCTCGGCCTCTATCCACCGCAGGAAGGGATGGTGCTGGTCGACGGTGTCGACCTTGCCCAGTTCGATCCCTATTCGATGCGCGCGCAGATCGGTTCGGTGTTGCAGGAACCGGCGCTGTTTTCCGGCTCGATCCGCGAGAATATCGTCCTCGAACGCCCCTATATCGACGACGAGGAAATGCTGCGTGCCAGCCGTGTTTCGGGCACCGACCTCTTCGTTTCGCGCATTTCCAACGGCTATGACCTCAAATTGGTCGACCGCGGCGAAGGGCTTTCGGGCGGCCAGCGCCAGTCGATCGCCATCGCCCGCGCGCTGGCTGGCAAGCCGCGCATCGTGGTGATGGACGAACCGTCGAGCGCGATGGATGCGCAGACCGAAGCGGACCTGATCAATCGCCTCAAGGACGAGCTCAAGGACCACACGCTGGTGGTGGTGACCCATCGCCAGCCGTTGCTGCAGCTGGTCGACCGGATCATCATCATGGACCGCGGCAAGGTCGTGGCCGACGGGCCGCGGGACGCGGTCCTGAAGAAGCTGGCCGAAGGGAACAAGCAGCCATGAACTCGCTTGCCGAACACCAGGGCGACCAGCCGATCACGATCGAGGAAGAAGAGCACGAACGCCACCTCGAGGATTTCGTCGACGATATCGAACCGGGCAAGGCGTCCAAGTTCCTCTTCTGGGGCATCGTCGCCTTTTTCGTTCTGATCATCGGCTGGGCCGCCTGGGCCGAGATCGATCGCACTGTGCGCGGCATGGGGCGCGTTATTGCGAGTAGCGAATTGCAGGTCGTTTCCAGTCTCGAGGGCGGCGTGCTGGAGGAGATCCTCGTGCGTCCCGGCGATGAGGTTATTGCCGGCCAGCCGCTTCTGCGCCTCGATCCCACCGAAACCGGTGCGAGTCTCGGCAGTACCGAGGCAACCGCGCTAGCGCTGGACATGAAGGTCGCGCGACTCACCGCCGAAGTGACCGGGCGCTCGCCGCGTTACCCTGCCCCGGCAAACGATGAGGCCGCACGCCAGCTCGAGATCGAAAAAGCGCTCTACGCCTCGCGCCAGGCGAACCTTAGCAGCGCGCTTTCCGCCGGACAGGCGCAGCTCCAGCGATCGCGTCAGAGCGTTGCGGAGGCCGAAGCGGCGATTGCTTCGCGCCAAAGTACGCTCACCCGAACCGAAAGCGAACTGGCGGCCATCCGTCCGCTTGTCGAAAACGGTATCGAGCCGCGCATGAGCCTCACGCGGGCGGAGAGCGATGCCGCATCAGCACGAAGCGATCTGGCCGGCGCACGGGCCGCGCTCGGACGCACACAGGCGCAAGTAGCCGAAGCTGGCGCCAATCTTGCGCGTATCCGGCAGGATTGGCGCGAACAGGCCGCCAGCGAACTGGCCGGCGCGCAGGCGGAATACGAAGCGCGGGCAAGTACACTGCCCGCACTGCAGGAACGTTTTCAGCGCACCACACTGCGCGCACCGGTTGGCGGTAAAGTCAGCCGGGTACTCGTCACGACCCGCGGAAGCGCGGTCAATCCGGGTGAACCGCTGGTCGAACTGGTTGCGCAGGAGGATAGCCTGCTTGTCGAAGCGCGCATTTCTCCGCAGGACATCGGCAACGTGCGTATCGGGCAGAAGGCCAAAGTCGGTGTTACCGCCTATGATCAGACGGTCTATGGCGCGCTGGAAGGCGAGGTATCGACCATTTCTCCCGACTCAATCCAGGACCCGCAATCGGGCGAGATCTACTATCTAGTCCGGGTAACCACGCAGCAAAGCGCGATCGAGGGGCCCAATGGCATGGAGCTTGCGATCGGGCCGGGCATGGTCGCCGACGTCAGCCTGCTCGGTGACAAGCGTACAGTGCTGCAATACATCCTCACACCCATAACGCGCTTGAGCGAGACAGCCTTCCGGGAATAGGGCGGCGTCGAGTTGGCGCAGTTAATCGGACGGCAATTGCCGTGTGATATAGATGCTCCGAAGGAAGCGGTCGCATGGACCTGTTCGGAAAATGCGAGATTTACTGAGGTTGGGATGGATTGGGCTACAAATGGTTGCGGCTGCTCGGCATGCCACTCCGATGGCAATGACTTGGTCGCAAAGCGCTTGATTGTCGCTTCGCACGGCGAGGCGGCAACATTCGCCGCCTCCGTTGGGGTCAGCGCTGCCGAAGGTGACATTCCTGGTGACGCAACTACTTCCGCAACCATTTCTGTTGGCCAGACAGTAGTCGGTGAACTCGAGGTCATCGGCGACAGCGATTGGTTCCGGATCGACCTGACCGCAGGTCAAACCGTTTCTATTTCCCTTTCGGGTAGCGGCGCTGGTCCCGTTGAGGACACATATCTGCGTGTTCGCGATGGGGCCGGCCGACTCATCGCGGAAAACGACGACGGCGGTACAGATCTCAATTCGCTGATGAGGCTAACGGCAGACAGAACCGGCACCTATTATATCGAGGCCAATTCCTGGAACGGCCAGAGCATCGGTGAATATACTCTTAGCGTGTCCGAAGCGCAGCCGCTGGAGCTGTACAGCCTGGATCAGATCGCCAACCAACTTACGAGTGGCTACTGGGGCGGCAACGAACGCGCCTTCACACAGCCGATCTTCTACGAGTTTGTCGGACTGAGCCAGGGAGAGGAACGTCTCGCCCTCGAAGCTATGCAATATTGGGCGACAGTGGCTGACATCGATTTCTCACCCGCATCCAGTGGATCGTCTCCTGCCAATTTGATTTTTCAGAACAGCGAGGAAGGGGCATTCGCGCAATCTTCCGTCCAATTCGGCAACGGAGGCATTGTAAGTTCGACTGTAAACGTCAGTGCGGCCTGGTACGCGCAATATGGCTCGACGCTCGGCAGTTATACCTTCCAGACCTATCTCCATGAAATCGGTCACGCACTCGGACTGGGGCATGCCGGAAACTACAACGGTGCTGCGAGCTATGCCAACGATGCCACCTATCTCAACGATAGCTGGGCAACGACGGTGATGAGCTATTTCGATCAGTCCGAGAACACGTATTTCTCGCAGCAAGGTTTTAATTCGGTCTATGTCGGGACGCCGATGCTGGCCGATATCGTTGCTATCCAGAATTTGTATGGCGCGCCTTCGACCCGCACTGGCGACGACATCTATGGGTTTAACAGTGTAGGTATAGATGCGGTCTTTAATGCGACACTCTATCCGGATATCGCTTACACTATCTACGATAGCGGCGGGCACGACACGCTCGACTATAGCGGGTTCGCAGCTGACCAGGTGATCGATCTGCGTCCCGAGATGTACTCCAGCGTAGGCGGGAACATAGGCAACGTAGCAATTGCGCGAGGCGTCATTCTCGAGGACGCAATTGGCGGATCGGGCGCCGACCAGCTGATCGGTAACGATGTGACCAATGTGCTCTGGGGCAATGGTGGCGACGACGTGATTGATGGTGGCATCTTGGCCGACATTCTCTGGGGCGGAGATGGGAACGACACGCTTGTCGGAAGCGCCGGAAACGATACGCTTCGCGGTGAAGCCGGAAACGATACGATCGATGGCGGGGCGAGCTGGGACTACCTGTTCGGCGGTCCGGGTAACGACACGCTGACGGGCGGTAATGGCAACGACGGCCTCTTCGGCGACGCGGGCGACGACACGCTCGACGGCGGTGCTGGAGCGGATCTTCTGCGCGGCGGCGGCGGCGAGGACTACCTCGATGCCGGGGCAGGAAACGACGTCATCAAGGGCGAATGGGCCAGCGACACGCTGCTCGGCGGCGATGGCGACGACATAATCCTTGCCGGCGACGGTCTCGACACCGTCATTGCCGGCAGCGGCAACGATCTCGTCTATGGCGAGGCCGGTCGCGACACGATCTATGGTGCCGACGGCGACGACCGCCTTTATGGCGCGAGCGAGGACGACCTCCTCGTGGGTGGTGACGGCGACGACGAACTCTTCGGAGGCGCCGGCGACGATCGTATCGCCGGTCGGGCCGGCAACGACCTGCTGACCGGTGGTGCCGGCAACGATCTTTTTGTCTTCGGCGATTACGGCGCGGGTAACGTCGATACCATCACCGACTTTCAGGAGGGCGACAAGATAGGCCTCGATCGCAGCCTGCTGTTCGGCACGATCGACAAGCTGGGGTCTCTCGATCTCGGCGCGTTTCGTTATGGCACGCAGGCGCTGGATGCGGACGACCGCATTTTGTACCAGTCCTCGACCGGCAAACTGTTTTACGACGCCGATGGCAACGGTGCACTCGCGCCCGTGCTCTTTGCACAAATTACGCCCGGCACGGCGCTCAGCGCGCAGTCGTTCGAAGCTTTCGGGAATGCCGCACCTCCGCCCTTTGCCTCGGGTGCGGAGCCTCTGAGTGGGGCCGATCCGCTCTTCGCCTAATGAGGGCGCGCATCGCAGCGACGGTGGCCCTTCTTGCAATGGCCGGCCTCTTGCAACCAAGCTCTGTTGCCGCAGCAGGAAGAACTGAGATGGCGAATCGCGATGTCCCATGCCACCTAGTTGGGGAGGCGTTGGCGGGGGAAGGCCACGGGCGATTATGCCAGATGTTCACCCGGATTGTGCGCGACACGGATGGCGATGCGATCCACGCCATAGAGTTGGAAGCGCGCCAGACCGGTGAGGCCATAGTTACCTTGCGGGGCGAGGACGGCGCGGTCATAGCCAAGATGGGCGAAGTGGTCATGGATAGGCCGATAGGGCTCGACACCTGGAATTATTTGGCCCGCTCGCTGCGTGACTATCTGGAGCGTGAAGCACCCTGATGCTTGGGCACACGTGACCGCTTGACGATGTCCCACAGACACGCGAACAGGGCGAGGCAAACTCGGGAGCCGCTTTATCGCCATCGTTCCGCCACATCGCGCAACCCTGTGCTTGAACGCTGCCGCTCTTGCGCTGCTGCCAGCGAACCTTGCAGCGCAGGACGATCCCGTCGAGCAAGACGATACGCCCATTATTGTGGTGACGGGCGAGGGACTCGAAACGACGCCCGCTGCACCTGCCTACGATACGCAAGTCATCGACCGCGAGGTCATCCTCGGCACGGGTTCGGGGCGCATCGAGGACGCGCTGTCGACGGTAGCTGGTTTCCAGCAATTTCGCCGCTCGGACAGTCGCTCGTCGAACCCCAGCGCACAGGGCGCCACCCTCCGCGCCTTGGGTGGAAACGCGACAAGCCGCGCGCTGGTCCTCCTCGACGGCGTGCCGATGGCCGATCCCTTTTTCGGTTTCATTCCCTATCCAGCCATCGCGCCAGAGCGGCTTTCGAGCGCGCGGGTCACGCGCGGCGGCGGTTCCGGGCCCTTCGGTGCAGGCGCCTTGGCTGGCACTATTGAGCTTGCCAGTGCCGATGCCCGTACCCTGGGTCCCTACGGCGGCCATGTCTATGTCAACGGGCGCGGCGAAAGCGAGAGCAGCGCGCACCTTGCCGGCGATCTCGGTTCCGGATTCGGTGTCGTTTCGGCGCGCTGGGACCGCGGGAAGGGCTTCTACACGACGCCGGAAGCCGACCGTGTCGATGCGACCGTCCGCGCCGCTTACGACAGCTGGTCGGTCGAAGCGCGAGGCGTTGCCCCGATTGGCGACACGATCGAGTTGCAGGCGCGCGGCCTTGTCTATGACGACCGGCGGACCCTGCGCTTCGCGGGCGCCGACAGTTCGAGCAGCGGGCAGGATGCGAGCCTTCGGCTGGTGGGCCGGGGTACGTGGGAGTTCGACGCGCTCGCCTATCTGCAGGCCCGGAACTTCACCAATGTCGTCATCAGCTCGACCCGTTTCGTGCCCGTGCTTGACCAGCGGGCGACGCCTTCGACAGGTCTCGGCGGGAAGATCGAATTGCGGCCTCCGGTGGGCGAGGCGCATGTCTTGCGGCTGGGCCTCGATTACCGACGCAGCGAGGGCGAACTCTATGAAACCGCGCTCAGCGCCTTCACCGGCGAGGTGCGCGAACGGCGCAACGCGGGCGGCACGAATACGGATCTCGGACTGTTCGCCGAAAACGACTTCCTGCTGGGCGCACTCACACTGACCGCGGGTGCACGGCTCGACCGCTATACGATCCGCGACGGCTTCTATATCGCGCGCGACCCCGAGGGGGCGCTGCTCGCCGAGGATAGTTTCGCCGATCGGTCGGGGTGGGAGCCTTCCTTCCGCGGCGGCGCCTTGTACGAGGCAGGAGCGGGCATCTCCCTGCGCGCCGCCGCCTATATGGGCCTGCGCCTGCCCACGCTGAACGAGCTCTACCGGCCCTTCGTGGTATTTCCGGTGACGACGCTGGCCAACGACGCGCTGGAGAACGAACGCCTGGAAGGGTTCGAGGTCGGGCTCGACGTAGCGCCGCATGAGGTCATCCGGATCGGGCTCACCGCCTTCGACAACAGAGTCAGGGATGCCGTCGCCAATGTGACGCTCGATCCCGTCACCCGCCAGCGACGCAATATCGAGGCGATCCACGCGCGCGGTATCGAGGCGACGACGCGCATCGGGATGGGATCATGGGGTTTCGACGGCTCGCTCGCTTACACGGACGCCCGCGCTCTACAGGAAGGGGCAGCCTTTGACGGCAACCGCCCCTCGCAGACACCCGCTTGGGTCGGTTCGGCCTCGGTGCGGTACAGTTTTTCACAAAGCGGCCTCGTCGCCCTTACCCTGCGCCGTGTGGGCAAGCAGTACGAGGACGATCTGGAAAGTGACGTGCTGCCTGCTGTCACCACGCTGGACGCATTTGCCCGTATTCCCGTCACGACGCGTTTCTCGATTGTCTTACGGGGCGAGAACCTGACCGACGCGACCATCGTCACCCGCAACCAGGGCGGATCGGTCGACCTCGGCACCCCGCGCACGCTCTGGGCGGGAGTGCGTTTCGGGCTCTAGCCGGAGGGAACGGCCGGGTCTAGCGTAGGCGTCGCACCCTGTGGTCGATCCGCGCGGTGGAGGAGTGCATCACGGCCTGCATCAAGCAGGCAATGGCGGAGACGGAGTCCGCCGAACTGCCCTCCTAATGAGTTCTGATTCATCCGCGAAGCCGAAGAAAACCCGTTAGCTTCCGCGCCTTCGCTTCTTTCGTCGTTCAAATGCGTTCGATTGCGTTCCCATAAAACCCCGCTATTATCGGGGAACGGTTATGGGAACGGCTGTTGTTTCCGCTAATGTGGCAGTGCGCTGGCAGGTTTGATTCCCGCACAAGGAGGCGAAATGCCGACGAAGCTTCACAATGCGCTTACGCCTCTCGCGGTGAAGAACGCCAAGCCTGGACGGCATGCCGATGGTAGCGGACTACATCTGCTGGTGAAGCCGACCGGCGCGCGATCATGGGTTTATCGCTTCATGCTCAACGGAAAGTCGCGGGACGTTGGTCTTGGCGCGGCTGGTCAAGGCGGCATGTCTCTTTCCGATGCGCGCGACAAGGCGGCGGCGCTTCGAGTGAAGGTCAAGGCCGGTATCGATCCGCTGCAAGAAAGGGACAGGCAAGCCGCTCAGGTGCTTGCGGCGGCTCAGGCTGCCAAGGTGGCCGGAACCACGTTCAAGGACGTCGCAGCGGCCTACATCGCTGCGAATGAGGAAAGCTGGCGCAACTCCAAGCATCGCCAGCAATGGCGCAACACGCTCAACACTTATGTTTATCCGGTGATCGGGGATTTGCCGGTTGCCGAAGTCGAAACTGCGCATGTGCTCAAAATCCTCGAACCAATCTGGAAAGGGAAGGCCGAAACTGCCAGCCGCATTCGCGGGCGGATTGAAACCGTGCTCGATAGCGCCAAGGCGCGCGGCTACAGCCAAGGGGAGAACCCAGCGCGCTGGCGGGGGCACCTTGCGCAAATCCTCCCCGCGCGCACCCGACTCTCGCGCGGCCATCACAAGGCGCTGCCTTATCAGGAAATTCCGCCCTTCGTCCGCGCTCTGCACAAGCGGGAGGCAGTGGCGGCACTAGCACTGGAATTTACGATCCTTACCGCTGCGCGCTCTGGCGAAGTGATTGGCGCGACTTGGACCGAGGTCGATCTGGACAAGGCAATCTGGACGATCCCAGCTAACCGCATGAAGGCGGCGAAAGAGCACCGCGTGCCGCTATCCCCGCGCGCCGTTTCCATCCTCGAAAGCCTCCAGCCGCTTGGCGGTGTCTACCTGTTTCCCGGCGCGAAGGGCGGCAAGCTGTCCGGTATGGCCATGACGATGCTCATGCGTCGCATGAAGGTTGAAGCGACCGTGCACGGCTTCCGTTCGGGCTTCCGTGATTGGGCAGCCGAATGCACCGGCCTTGCGCATGACGTGGCCGAGATGGCCCTCGCCCACACGATCGAGAGCAAGGTCGAGCGGGCCTATCGGCGCGGCGACCTGCTCAACAAGCGGCGGCGGCTTATGGAGGATTGGGCCACTTATTGCGCGCAGGAGGGTAGGGCTGATGACCATGTGACGCCCATCAGAAAAGCGGACATTGCCTAATGTCTGAAGTTGGGGAGGATAGCGGACGGTTCGAGCATATGCTAACGAAAGCCTTTGTCCGCGTGTCATAAACGTGTCTCACACCTCGCCTTTCATCATCGGCGCGAGCATGACGGCAGCTTCCGCTTAAAGGGTTAGGGCGAATGGCTTTTTGGTATTTCGGTTCCTGGCTATAGGACCGCTATGAGATGCAATTCACAAGTTACGTTAGATCCGACGCTTGAGGGCGTGCTCGCAACTGCGCTCGACGCCGTCGTGGTCATGACGGGGCATGGCTTGGTTACCGGATGGAACAGCGTGGCGGAAGCTACATTCGGCTGGACTGCCGATGAGGCCCTCGGACGGAGTCTCGGCCAGTTGGTTGTTCCTCCCGAACACCGAGAGGCGCATCAAGAAGGACTATTGCGGCTTGCTGCGGGAGGAGAGCCTCACGTGATCAATCGCCGGATCGAGATTTCTGCGCTTCATCGCGATGGGCGTGAGTTTCCGGTCGAACTTTCCATTACCACCGCTCCGACGTCGGCTGGTGAGGTCTATGTCGGATTCATCAGGGACATAGCGAAGCGTCGCGAGGTGGAACAGAAGGTCGAACGCGAAGCTGTTACTAACCGACTTTTGTTCGAGGTGGCCAGCATGGCGGCTGACTCGGAGTCATTTAACGACGCATTGCGGAAAGCGCTGGGCGCCATTTGCGAGATAACCACATGGCCTGTTGGGCACGCTTTTGTTGTCCCAGTGGGTAATCAGAAAACCGCACGTTCCTCGGGCGTCTGGTTTGAAATGCAATCGGGCATGGCGGATCAGCTCCGTGCCTTGACGGAAGATATAGAGTTCACACCGGGAGTGGGGCTCCCAGGAACGATCCTCCAATGCGGGGAGGCGCAATGGGTAACGGACACGGCTGCGGAAGATAATTTCGTACGCAAAGACTGCGGGTTCAGAGGAGCATTCGGCTTTCCGCTGAAAAGCGGTGGACGTATTGTCGCAATCCTCGAGTTTTTCTCCCAGTCGCCCGTCCAACCTGATCCAGCGACGCTAATGCTTGTCCAAGCTCTTGGCGAACAAGTGGGCCGCGTGTTTGAACGCTTGCGGACGCACGACCATGAAACGCTGCTCCTTCATGAGTTAAACCATAGGATGAAAAACATCATAGCGGTTGTTCAGGCCGTCGCGCATCAGACTTTTCGGTCCGCAGCGACGCTTCAGGAAGCGCAAAACATTCTTCAAGGGCGTTTGGTAGCGATCGCAAGAGCGCAAGATTTACTAATCTCGAAAAACATTCACGGGACTTCTCTGCAGCAATTAATTGAGGGATCAATTGCCGGCTCGGGCGTAGATTCGAAGAAAGTCTCGATTTGCGGCCCAGAAGTCCCTGTCTCTTCGCGCGATGCCGTCACAATTTCCCTCGCAGTTCACGAGATGTGCACAAACTCAATGAAATACGGAGCTTTCTCAGATGCAGATGGTCAGGTCGACATCGAATGGGGCCTCGATGAAATGCGCGAGAGCTTCTTTTTTAGCTGGACGGAAAGCGGCGGACCGACTGTCAAGCCACCTACCCGAAAGGGTTTCGGCAGCAGTTTGCTCGAGAAGGGCCTCGCCTCGGATTTAGGGGGTTCAATTACGCTGGACTACCGTCCCGAGGGCTTAGTGTGTCGGTTCGTCGGACCCGCTCCAAAGCTATTTACGGAGGCTCCCGTGCAACAATGAGCGGCGACCAACCCAGAGCGTTTTCCAGCGAACTCCTCTAGCTGTGAATGGCCCTAGTCGGGTCGTTTGCTGCCGGTCTGCTCCTAGCGCTTTGCCAGCCCCGCTCAGATAAACTCGACCGGCGTTCCCGTCGTCACGGCCTTGGCGAAGGCGGCGGCATCCCAATTGGTGAGCCGCACACATCCATGACTAGCGCGCTTGGCGACCATTTGCGGATCGGGCGATCCGTGAATGCCGTAACCTTCCTTGCCGAGATCGATCCAGGTGCCGCCGACGGGATTGTTAGGGCCGGGAGGGATGATGAAAGTCTTGTCCGGCCCCCATTGCTGGTCGTCCGGATCGAAAGTGTAATTCGGAGCAGGCGCGATCGCCGCCACTTCCATCTGTCCGCTGGGGCTGGGAAAGTCCGAACTTCCGATGGTCGCGGGATAGCTGACTACGACATTACCCGCTTCGTCGAGTCCCGCCACGGTGTTCTCACCTTTGCGAACCTCGATCTTAGCGATGTCCGCATCGAGCGCGTTGTCGCCGTGGCTGACGATTACAAGCTGGGTTCCTGCCTCGGAAAAATTGGCGCCGGGATTGAGTGCGGACAGGAAATCTTGGTCCATGTGGAAACGCTCGGCCAGCATCTCTTTGGCATCGCGGTATCCCAACTTTTTCATTTCAGCCATTTCGGGAAATTCTTCCGGAATTTCGTAGAACTGGCGCGACACGTCCTTTTCGGTGATCGTGTAGGTGCGGAAGATGTCACCTCCGTGGTTGTCCATCAATGAGGCAAGCAGTTCACTGTCTACGCCGGTCCCGGGGGGCAGGCCATACGCTTTGCGATAATATTCGATCGCGCGCTCGGTATTGCCACCCATCCTTCCATCGATAACGCCCGGAGAGTGTCTGCTCTTGTCGAGCATAACCTGAATAGCGATCAGCTTCTTCGAGCGATCCCCCAGCATCGAAGAGGTAACGTTTTCGGGGAGGGTCAGCGAGAACCGCCCGTCCTGCTGGCTGGCCTCCTCCTGGCTGGCCGATTTCTCGTCGTCATAACCCTCCCGGTCGGTGAAATTGGCGGCGAATTCGTCTTCGTTTGCCGAACCATCGGGGGAAGAACGGTCACTCGGGTAATCGGTCTGAGATATGGCGGCGTTAGCCTCCTTAGTCGATCCATCGCCGCAGGAGGCGAGCGCGAGGATCGGTGCAGCGAGCGATGCTAGAAGAATGTTTTTCATGCCCAAAGAACGACGTCCCCTGCGGGGTGTTCCGCTGCGGTTCCCCCGACCGCAACGGTTACTAGCGGGTGAATTGCTCAGAATAAGAACAAGGCTAGCTCGATGCTAGCGTCACCTGCTGAATGGCCAAACCATGGGTCCGGCCCGGAACATCTAAACCGGTTCTTTTGGCAGGACGACCGTGTTGGTCGCGCCGCATAAGGAGATTACTAAAGGGGGGAGATGAAGGACAAAACCAAAGGGATAGCGAATGAAGCGAAGCAGCATTCTGACGACCAGAAACCCGCGCTGAAGGGCGCGTTCCGGAACGCAAGGGGGAAGCGCAAAACCTCAAAGGCGAGGTGGAAGGTGAACTCGGCGAGAAGATTTGAATTCGCAAAAACAGCAATGGGCGGGCCGCCATTTGGCTGCTGTTTGATTTAATCAAAGCCCGTGATCAGAGAGTCGGTTGCTACAATTTCAGAGATGCCTCTACCGGGGAAATCGCAGTTAACAGAGTCCGCAATCGGGTCGTTAGCCGTATGTCGGCTTTAAGCGCCCAAGCCACCATTACCGGACAGACTGCTATGGCCCCATTTTGTGAAGCTTTCACCGAGCTACCGATGCGCTAGGAGCAGACGGGCAGCTAACAACCCGATTGCAGACAAATCGACAAGGGCCGGACTGCCCGAAGACGGCCCGACCCAATTAGGGTACAGCGACCCCAGTCCTTGTCGATCCCTTACTCGGCGATCTCATCCGACGCGGGTTCCGGCGAGACTTCATCGCCGCTGGAAGCCGATCCGCTTCCCTCACCGGTGATCAGCGCGCTCCCGCTACCGGTGAGATTGTCAGCGGGGGTTGTGGTGGGGCCCTCGCGGGTGTTGACGACCAGCTCGCGGATCTCGCCCCTGCGCGTCGCAACGATGTCGCGGACATTGCCCAGCTGCTCGCCAGAGGGGAGGTTGACCGGCGTTTCAGGAGCGACGGCAAAGGCGCCTTCTCCATCCGCCGCCCCGCTGCCAACAACTTCGAGCATGCCGTTATCGAGCGAGCCTGCACCCGAAGCGGTACCTCTGGCTGCTCCTGCGACACTCCCGGCCTGTCCAGTAAGACCGGAGCCACGTTCGCGTGCTGCGCCGACTGCAGGGGTAGCTAGATTGCGGACGGTGGACACTCCGTTGCGGGCACGGCCCACGGTGTCACCGGCGGCGCTGCGAACCGCATCGGTACCGATCAGCTGGGCATTCGCGCCACCCGAACCCGAGGCACTGCTTGAACCCGATGCGTCGCTCGTAACCATACCGTTCGGCGTTTCGAGCAGCTGGCTGGTCGTCGCGTCAAGTCCGGCGTCAAGCGAGCGGTTGATCGAGACTTCACCGCTATCGCGATTCACATTCTGATCGCCACTGGTCGAAGCGTTGCCACGAGCGGCACCGCGAGTGGTCGAGCGGATACGATCGGTCGAGCTGCGCAGCGTCGTGTCGACCGTGCTGTTGATCGTGCCGGTCACGCCGCCGAGGCCGCCACCGCCCAGAATCTGGGCATGTGCGGGAGCCGCCATAAGGGTGAGTGCCGAAGCGGCGAGCATGAGATGTTTCATTCTGTTTCCCTTTCTAGCTTTCTAGCGAATGCGAAATCTTCGCTTTCTGCATCCGCTTGAAAGGAAAACGGGCGAGGGGTTTCGCTTAATCCAAGAAAACTCGAAAAACTTGTCAGCGCCCCGTGCAGGAGGCGCAAACAAGGCCGCGCCCAAAGATCTCGTCATGCCCCTTTGCGCCAAGGTCTTCGGCTTCGCTGTCGAGCGCACTGCGCCAGCTGCGTCCTCGCGCGATTGCTTGCGAGGTGCGCGCGGCGACGAGGGGGGTGGCGAAGGAAGTTCCACGCAGTTCGACCCGGCGCCCCTTCGCGTTTCGGCCATAGATGTCGGCACCCGGGGCCGCGTAATCGAGATGGAGCGCGCGCCCCGCCTCGATCAGCGGCCGCCGCTTGCCATCGACCGCAGTGACGGCCACCACGCCCGTGTAGGAAGCGGGATAGGATGGCGGCGATGCAGGGCCGTCGTTACCGACCGCCGCGACCACGACCGTACCCTTGCTCTGCGCCGCAGCGATGGAACGGCCCAGAACCGAATTGCGCGGTCCCACAAGACTGATCGTTACCACCTTGCTGCCCCGCGCGACCAGCCAGCCGAGCCCCTTGGCAATGGCGAGGGCATTTCCGCCCGCCTTGTCCGTTCCATAGACATCGGCGACGCGGATAGGCCCGGCACCTGCGTAGGCCAGAAGCGATGCGACCGCACTACCGTGATTACTCGGATAGGGAGCTCCTTTCGCAAATCCGCGGATTTCGGAGACCTTGACCGCAGAACTGGGAGCACCATCGATCATGCCGACCGGCGCCCCTGCGGAACTGGTCGAAGAAGCTGAGAGCGCAACTATTGCCACACCCGCATTGCCAGATTGAAAATGCAAATTGTCGGCGGAAATTTCGGCACCGGGAAGGAGGCCGCGCAATTCCTTTTGGCCCTCGGAGAGGCTCATGCCTTCCGGAACCCCGAGCCGCACGACAGCGAAGTCCAACCCCTCGATATTTTCGCGAGAAAGAACCGTGAAGCCGCTCTGGCTCGCGCGCTCCAGCGCCTCCTCCGGCGCATCCATGACCAGCAATTCACCCCGACGCGCGGGCGCCCCGCTTACGTCGAGCTCGATTGCATCGCTGTTCCGCCTCACGAGGCGATCAATCCGCCGAAGCCGGTCGCGCGCGAGCTTTTCGACCTGCCGTTCGATCTCACGCGTGCTCCGCTCGAGGGTGTCATCGGCCTGGTCGAGCACCCCGCCAACATCGGGCACACCGACGCGAGGCAGCGAAACCTGCGCAGCCAAGGGGGCGGCTAGCAGCGCAAAAAGCGCACAAATGAGGAAAAAGGGACGCATGGCTCTGTCGCTACTCCACTAAAACGCATTAAGCATGGATGAAACGCATCGGGTCATCCGTTTAATCCCTGGAAGGCAAAGACACTGAGCACATCGTTCGAGTCCGACTTGTTGGCCTTGATGCCCCGGCTGCGCCGTTTTGCAGTCGGGCTCGCTGGCAATCCGTCCGACGGTGACGATCTTTGCCAGATGACGATCGAGCGCGCCCTGTCCAACCGGTCCAAATGGGCCGAGGGCACGCGGCTCGACAGCTGGATGTACCGGATCATGCGCAATATCTGGATCGATGAGGGCCGCAAGGTTACGCGAAGCCGCGAGACATTCGTGGCCGAAGAAGCCGGCGCAGGCGTCGGCGGTGACGGCGCACAGGAATCGGCAGTGGAATTGTCCAACATCGACCGCGCCATGCAGAAATTGCCCGAAGACCAGCGCGAAGCCGTGCTGCTCGTTATGGTCGAAGGCTACGCATATAAGGAGGCCGCCGAAATCGTGGGCTGCCCCGTGGGGACACTGAACTCGCGTCTCGTACGCGGGCGCGACGCGTTGATGGGCTTCCTGGGAGAAACAACATGAGCATCACCAGCGAAGAACTCGCGGCTTTTGCCGACGGTCAGCTCTCGGGTGAGCGCGAGACTGAAGTGGCAGCCGCAGTCGCTGCCGATTCCGCATTGATGGAAGAGGTTGCCAAACATCGCGCGCTCAAGACGATGCTCAAGGGCCATTTCGAGCCGATCGCCGAAGAACCGGTCCCTGAGCAGCTTGCGGCAATGCTGCAGCCGACTGCAAAGACCGAAGCTCCGGCAGAAGTCGTCAATTTCGCCGCAGCAAAAGAGCGCCGCGATGAGAAGCGCAAGATACCGCGCTGGGGCTGGATTGCTGGTCCTGCCCTCGCTGCATCCCTCGCCATCGCCGTCTTCTTGCCGCGCGGCGGTGAAGGACCCGAAGGCTATGCCGATACCGAGCTCGCTTCTGCGCTCGACCAGACACTGGTCGCCGAGCAGCAGCGAGATGCCGATACGCGTATCCTGCTGAGCTTCCGCAATGCTGACGCCGAATTCTGCCGGGCCTTCAGTGGCTCGGAAGGTGGCGGCATCGCCTGCCGCGACGAGGCTGGCTGGAAACTGGAAGCACTCGGGGAAGGCAGCGAAGCATCGGAAACCGAATACAGTATGGCTGGAGCCGGCGATGGCGAGATCCTCGCGATCGCACAGGAACTCGCCGCAGGTCCTGCACTCGATGCCGAAGCAGAAGCGGCCGCCCGCGAAGCGGGCTGGCGCTAGGACCGGTTCCCACCCTCCCCCAGGCAAGGCCGCGCTCCCCAACGGGATCGCGGCCTTACTTTTGCGGGTCTATCGCCGCAGGCACGAAAAAGGAAGGACCGGCGGGACGACCGATCCTTCCTAGAGGGTCGGTCTCGTGCAGGAACACGCGAGACCGCGGGAGTTCGTCAGGGGATTATTCGACCACGATCACCTGGCCGTAGCGATAGCCACGTTCGGCCATTTCCTTGATGTAGTGCTCGCGCTCGCCCTTGAGTTCGTGACCATATTCTTCCCACGCATCGCGCAGGTCTTCGATGTCCGAGGCGCGGCGAAGGTCGCTCGTGAGCTCTTTCTGTGCTTCGGTGATGTCGATGCGGTAGTCGAACCAGAAGCGGTTCTCGATCCCGGCGATCGGGCTGGAAATGATCTGCGCCTCTTGGTCGCGGGCGTATTTTTCTTCATGCAGCATGGGGACCGCGGCTGTCGCGGCAGTGGCAAGGCCGAGGACGATCATCGGCAGGGTAGCGGTGAATTTCATGACGTTCTCCTTTTGCGGCCGGGCGCCCCTGCGACCGGCTTGAAAGGAAAACGGACGGACGTGACCGCTTAATCCATCCGCTGGCACATTTTTTATGCGCAACGGCAAGAACAGGGGGCCGCTCCTTATGGAGCGCAAATGCTCGCCGCATTTCGATAAGCGCATTAGCCGAATTATCCGCACCCCACCCAGTTCCTGACTGATTTACCGAGCGGGCGCTCTGCCAAAAGCGGACAGGCAGCTAACGACCCGATAGCGGTCATCGTAAAGTAATGTTCGCGCTCCAGCTTCTGTCGACCGAAGCGTGGCCTCAATCAATACTCAGTTGGCCGCGGATCGCGCCATTAGGATAATCCGACGTATGGACTTGGACGTAATATTGCTGCGGTCCAGAAGTCAGAATTTCGTCGGCGAGACCAGTGCGCTCGACACAGCCGTTCCAGCCTTGCCCTTCAGCACCCTCCAAAGCGGCTACCACAGGCCCATTCTGACCTGCCACACCGCGATGGATATGCGCGCCAGTAGCGGCACCGATATTGCGGACGTTCCAAACATTATAGCAGACCGCATCCGTGTCGCGGGTAACGGTCACCTGGGCTACCGCAGTTCCGTCTGGGTCGCCTGTTCCCACAACTGATGCACCGTTCAATTCCGCGTCATAGGTTGCTTCCACGAACCCGACGGTGTCGCTATCAATTGTCGAGCAAGCAGCGAGGGAAGACAGGGCGGCCAGCGACGTAAGGCTGCGAATAATCATTAGCGTTCCCCTTGTTTAAAATAATGGACTTGTCGGTCATCTGACCGCGCGCGCAAGTGGTGCGCCCTAGAGGTCGATCTTTTCGCGTGCAGTCATAAATGTCCTATTCGGTGCACCTACGCCGGCTGCGACTACCGCAGCCACTAATGAGAGCAGCGAGGCAAAAAACGCGTACCAGCTAGCTGCAGAGAGTGCGTCCAGCGCATTCTCGGCAGTTTGTCCTGCTTGTGCGCGAAGCTGCTCTTCGTCCACGCTTGCGATCTCGCCTTCTACCGCATCGACTGCTTCTTCGGCACGATTCATCGCCTCTTCACGGGACACACCGCCCGGCTCGAGCACGGCTTCAGTACCAGTCCGCGCGGCAGTGGCTGCCGCCTCAGCAGCACCTGACACAGCGCCCATCGCTGTGTTGGCTACGGAACCAGCTGTGCTCGCAGAAAACCAGAGCATGACAATCGTCAGAAGACCCCAGACGCTGGCGCCATGGGCGTTTGCGGAGCGCTTTTCAGGGATGCCCGACAGATGGCCGGCTACATAGCCTCCCACAGCCAGCGCAATTATACTGGTGACGACCCACCAAATACCGGCACCAATTCCTACGCCATCGAAAGCAGAACCTTGTTGGGGGTCAATTGCACGGAATCCGAAAGCAGTACCTAGCATTCCCAAAAGCGCGATCAATCCCAGCGCGATGACCGTTCCAGAAAAGATTGCGCCCCATGAAACGCGGCTCAATAAGGCCGGTGCATCCGTAGTGCTCAAAATTTCCGCGTTACTTTCAGACTGTTCGAATCCCGCCATTTCTCGTCTCCTCGATCTATTTCTTTCTGAAAGATGAACGAATCGTGACATTTCGGGTTCCATCTTTCCCGATGGGATGCGTGGGTATGATTGAGGGCTAACGGTTCAGGCTGAATATGGCTGCCCCCTGTTTGGCATGGCCGCGCTTAATTTCTAGCGGGAGGGGCTCGGTTGATCTCCGGACTTCTTTTGCAGGCACTCGCAGCTGTCGATTCTCTCGGTTTCACGGGAGGCATCGCGCACCGTCGCCTGTTTTGTTGGCTTCGTTAAAGACACTTCCTCAGTGACCGCATCCCACCCTAGTTCGCGACGCCTTCACCGAGCTGGCGCTGTGCCACTAGCGGACGGTCAGCTCACGACCCGGATGCGGACCATCACTAAATCTTGTCTCCATGTCCTCTAGTTGCTCTGATTTCGGACATTCAGATGGTAGCTCTGTGGTCTCGAAAGCTGCCGGTCAAAATCCAATTCCGATCCTGAGCCCGAGACGAGCGTCTGGAGCATCGCTGGACAATCCGGCGCGGGCATCGACACCCAAGCGAATGCGAGTGGAAAGGCTGGTGTCCAAACCTACACCGAGTGATTGATGGTCTTCGACATTGGCGGTGGCCGATTGCTCGTAACTATAGGATGCTGTAACCGAACTCGTGTTGCTCAGAAGGAAATGACTGCCCACGCGTCCGGCTACGGTGTTTTGGACATCGAAGCCTTCGAGTTCGCCAACGACCGTGTAACTGGCAGAAGCGAAGGGAACGGTCCGCCCAGTTCGCCGCGAGACTTGACCGCTCACTCCATAATCGAGCTCGCCTGTTCCCAAGGCTTTTTCTCGAGAAGCGGTAGGAACCTTCACGTGGCCGGCGACAAACGCGTCAAAACTTCCTATTGGGAATGCGTATCCGCCCTGCAGGATGAGATCACCGATACCTTCTCGGGTAACCTCGCGAGACTGCGTAGATGGCTGAGAGAGAAGCGGTGTGCCAAGCACGCCGCCATTGCTGACGATGAGCTCCTCGGGCGCTGTTGTGACCACATATGGGATAAAAGTGGCAAGAGAGAAACGACCGGAACGTGCAGAGATTCCAGTGCTCAGGGAAACGGTTTCATAGCCTTGGCCATTTACATTCCCGGAGGCATACTTGGCGCCAGCCAACAAGGTAACATCCGTTTCAGAGACCTCTTCAGTATTTGGCGCTACTTCTGCCTCTTGAGCGGCTGCTGGGACGCCCAGGCTAATTGAGATGAGAGTTAGTATTGCGTTCCGCATGGCGATCCCTTTGTCTGAAACTTCGTGTGCAGGCTTGGCGAAAAGGCCGGGTCACCTTTTGAGGCGATCCGGCCTTCGCTTCTTCGTGGCGGCTGCTTATTCAGTGCCGCTCGCGTCTGCGGCAGCCTCGCTGGAAGCTGAGCCGCCGGCCTGACCTGCGATGAGAAGGGTGCCGCTAGCCGTCAGATTTCCGGCTAGAATGGTCGTGAGACCGTCTTTGGTCTCGACGACCAGTTGGCGCACCTCGCCGCTGCGGGTGGCGACAATGTCGCGCACGGTGCCGAGGTGCTCGCCCGACGGGAGCTGGACCGGCATGCCCGGGGCTACGGCAAAGGAACCTTCGCCTTGCGCTGCGCCGCTGCCTGAAAGGGCGAAGACGCCGCTGTCGATCATGCCTGCGCCAGCAGCCACACCGCTAGCTGAAGCGGCAATGCTGCCAGCTTGGCCAGTTGCGCCAGAAGCGCGCTGGCGGGCTGAGCTGGCGGCGGAGGTCGCGACGTTGCCCACTGTTGAAGCTGTTCCACGTACTGTGCCGGTCACAGCATCGGTGCTGATCAACTGAGCATTGGCGCTACCCGAACCCGCGGCATCGGCAGAGCCCGAGGCATTGCCAGACGCCTGGCCGCCAGGCGTGTCGAGCAGTTGGCTGGTGGTTGCATCTAGGCTTGTGTCCGCGCTGCGGTCGATGGCAACGCTGCCATTTTCTCGGTCAACATTTTGGCTGCCGCGCGTGGCGGCATCGGCGCGGAGCGTGCCGCGGGTCGTCGAACGCACGGTTTCCGTCGGTGCACGAACAGTGGAATCGATCTTGCCGTTAAGCGACCCAGTAACGCCCGCCGGGCCGCCGCCTCCAAGCAGTTGGGCGTGGGCAGGAGCTGCAATCAGGGTAAGCGCCGAAGCGGTAAGCACGAGAGTCTTCATGGTCGGTTCCTTTCTATTTGCGGATGCAAAGGGCGTCGGTGCATCCGCTTGAAGGGAAAACGGGTGGACTGCGGCGATTAATCCATCGAAGTCCAAAAAATCTCAACGTCTCGTACAGGCGGCGCAAACGAACCCCTGCCGTATTTGTCGTCACTCATCTTCGTCGAGCTAGCGATGAACAAGGACCGGTCGGGCGGGGAACGACCCAATTTCAGCCATATCGCGACATCCCAGACCAACGTGACGTCGGGCGTGCTCATGTGACCGTAGCTCAACGTGGGCGCTAGGGTCCAGACGACTGGCTGTCGAATATAGCTTCGAGCGGCTGCTAAAAAGTGCTGCAATTCGGAACGCCAAAGAGAGAGATTGATCGTGCTTCCCGTTTTCAATTGGATTGAGTGCCGGGAGAGACACTGCAAAGCAGTGCCGGGAGAGACACTGCAAAGCGCTCGCCCAACTCAGCTTGGCCCGATGCTCTGTACATGCGGAGCTCTCTCACTTGGTTGTTCACGATTAAAAGCCCGAGCGCCCCCGGGAGCTGGCTAGGAAAAGGAGCGTCCAGTTTTTCGGAACGAAAAGGGCCGCTCACCCTTGATCAGGTGACAACATTCACCGTCAATCAGGAGTGTTCTTATGAAGAAGACAGTCGCTACCCTTTCACTTGCTGCCGCACTCGCCACTACCGCCTGCACAACCTATGGCAACGATGCTTACGACGGCGCCGCCGCTGCCGACTCTATGGCAAACGACCCCGCGATGATTTCGGTTAACATTGTGGAGACGATCGTCGACTCGCCCAACCACACCACCCTGGAAAGCCTCGTCAAGAGCGCCGGGTTGGTCGAAACCCTCTCGGGAGATGGCCCGTTCACTGTTTTTGCACCAACTGACGCGGCTTTTGATCGCGTACCGTCGCAAACTGTAAATGCGCTCACGCAAGCATCCAATCGCGAAATGCTGCGCGGCGTTTTGACGTATCATGTCGTTCCGGGGCGCTTCTCCGCGGGAGATTTAACGCAGCGCATCCGGAGCGGCGGCGGAACCGCCACGCTTACGACCGTGCAAGGGACGCAGCTCAGGGCGACTCTGGAGGGCAATAAGGTGAAGATCACAGATGCAACCGGAGCATCCGCTTATGTAGAAAATGCAGACATCCTGAATTCGAATGGCATTATCCATTCCATCAGCGGTGTTCTGATGCCTCGTAGCTGAGCTTCAGCACGGTAGCCCGACTCCATGGCCGCGTTTGCAGAGGGCGCGGCCTTTCGATTTCAGGTCGGACCACAATCTTGGCATTTCTCGTGTTTTCCCGGCACAACCTCGACCTATGGCGGATTGTCGTCTTCCCACCCACTTCGTGACTGATTTGCCGAGCTAGGACGGTGCCAAGAGCGGTCCAGCAGCTAACGACCCGGAAACAAACAATCTCTGCCTATGAGCTCCTCGTGTTCTTTCTCTGCGAATGGAACAAGGAGCCGATCGCACAAGCAACCGCGTTTTCGGCGCTTCGCGGATCTCGCAATGATCCCGTCAGCACGATCCCGAGGCGATATTTGCCGATCTCGCTCGTTCCGAAGTTGATGTCGCAACGCGAAGCTTGTCCTTCGGTGGGACCTGTGCATTCCTCACTTCCGCTAGTTTGAGCCAGCGCCTCTTCGGCAGCTTGCATGAGCTGTTCACGCAAGGAGAACACGTCCACGTCGGGTTCGAAGGTCATTTCAAAGGCGTGATCGACGTCCCTTCCACCGTGGGGAAGAACTTTCGCCGGGGAGCTGAACAGCAGGCTGTATGGCAAAGTGACCATCCGACCCGTGGGCATGATCGATCCCTCCCGGCTTTCGAATTCTTGCAATCGTGTCGCCAACAGATTGAGGTCGAGAACCTCGCCTTTGGTCGTGCCGATCTCGATCATGTCCCCGACCGAGAAAGCTCTGGTAAAGGTGCGCAGAGCAGCGCCTGAAAGACAGAGAATGAGTTCCTTGGTCGCTACGACGATCGCGACTGCTACCGCCGTGAGCGACAGGGCGAAGGTTCGCAACTGCGGCGCCCAGATCATGACCAGACCTATGACCGCGATCAGGAGGAGCAAATTACGGAAGTTCGCCGTCCAACGCCGGGCTACCTGCTCGGTGAGATCATCGCGACGCCGTAACGTCCGACCCGCGATCAGCCTTGCGGCGAGCAGGACCAGAAGAAGCGAAACCGACGCAAACGCATCGGATGTGTAGAAGGCGGAAGGAATCTCGAAGTTCATTTTTTCTCCGTTGGAGCTCGCTTTTTAGCGCAATTGTGGATCTATCCGATGACGGCCTGACTGATCGACACAGCAACACTTGTCTGCAGTGGACGCGTTCATAAGAGGTAAGAGGACTAGAAGCAGGGCAGTTCAAATTGGACAGGATCGAGGCAATGAGTTGGATATAAAAAGGAAGTCCGTTCGTCCGTTTGTCGTCAGAAGCGTTGCTGCCAAAAAGTTTAAGAGCTTTGCGGGCGTAGAAAAAAGGGACAGGTTACCGGCCCATCCCTTGATCGTCACGACCGATCTTCGGAACGGAAGTCTGGACACCCTAGATGCCTATCTCAAGAAGCACGGCGGTATTCCCGATCGCGAAGTAAGACCGGTGATTGACTCACCGTACAATGTCTTTGTCTTATTCCGCTTTGCGCCCCAGTTTCGGTCATTCCGATTGTCGATCAGCGATCCCAAGAGCGGCCGTTCCTCCCAATAGGGGCACCGAACTAATGGGTCCCAATCAGAAGCACATGTCACTGCACGCCTAGTGCCTTGACGCCCGGGGGCGACTTCCTCGGAACCGGGCCGTACCGCGCCATAGGCAGACAACAATCTGAATGGATGGCTAAGCGGTGCGTCTATAGGGGAGCGGTTTTGGTAACATAACCAGCTCTCTTGATTTTCTTCAGTAAAATCAAAGACAAGTGGCGGAGACGGAGGGATTCGAACCCTCGATACCCGTTACCAGGTATGGCTCCTTAGCAGGGAGCTGGTTTCAGCCACTCACCCACGTCTCCGCATCGCTGGCCATCGGCTGCGAGGGGCGCCCTATAGCCAGCACTTGGGCACCCTTCAAGGAAGAAATCGGGCGCTTTCCAATTCAGTTCGCCTGCCGCCGCGCAGACTCGTTTCGACGCATTTCGGATTCGGTTCATCGCCCTTTCATTGCGCGGGTGCTCGAATGGGATTCTGTTTGCGGTGCAGCGCCCTGCGCGCCTGCCCCCGACGCCGGACAAAGGGATCGAAATGAACACCTTCACCAAATTCGCTAGCGGCCTGATGGCTGCCTTCTCGCTGGCCGTGACCCCGCTTGCCGCGCAGGTCGAAAGTGTCGACCCCGACGCGGCCTGGGACGCGCCGATCGATGGCGATCTGGAACAGCCGGGCGGCAGCGAGCTTCCCCCGGTGGACGACAGCGCCCCTCCGGCTGCCGAAAGCGAACCCGGCTTCGGCTGGGAGGCCGAGGCGCAGGCGGATGCGCAGCCGCAGTGGAACGAGACCGAGGCGGAAGCCGACGTCGCAACCGGCGAGACGACCGAAGTCGCTACGGTCGATCCCTCCGCCACGACCTATCGCGAGGACGACCTCATCGGGGCGGCCGAAGGCGTCTTCGGCAAGGGCGCGGAAGGTGTCGCCAAGATGATCCGCAAGCTCCTCAAGGACCAGGGCGAACCCAACGGCTACATCGTCGGGCGCGAGGCAGGCGGCGCCTTCGTGATCGGCGCGCGCTACGGTTCGGGCACGCTGTTCCATAGGATCGAGGGCGAGATGCCCGTCTACTGGACCGGCCCCTCGGTCGGGTTCGACGCGGGCGCCAATGCGGGCAGCACCTTTGTCCTCGTCTACAACCTTTACGACACCGAAGAGCTCTACGAACGCTTCCCCGCCGCCGAAGGCACGGCCTATGCGGTGGGCGGCCTCAACGCGAGCTATGTGCGCAAGGGCGATGTCGTACTGATCCCGATCCGCGTCGGCGCGGGCCTGCGCCTCGGCGTCAACGCGGGCTACATGAAGTTCTCCAAGAAGCAGAAGTGGCTGCCGTTCTAGTCCGGCATACGAAAACAAGCGCCATTTGAGGGGCCGCAACCGCGTTTGAGGTTGCGGCCTCAAGCATATCTGCGCAAAGAGCGGGCCATGCTCGACACACTCTCCGCACAAGCGCCCGACGCCCTTCTCGCCCTGATCAAGATGCACGCAGACGACAGCCGTGAGGACAAGATCGATCTCGGCGTCGGCGTCTACCGCACCAATGAAGGCGCGACCCCGGTTTTCCGCGCGATCAAGCAGGCGGAGCGTAAGCTTCTCGAGGTGCAGGATTCCAAGAGCTACCTCGGCCCCGAAGGCGATGGCGGCTTCGTGAAGGCGCTGATGCCCTATATCTTCGGCGATAAATCGCCGCTGGCATCCCGTATCGAAGGCATGCAGACCCCCGGCGGGACGGGCGCGGTCCGCCTTGCCGTCGCGCTGGCGGTGAAGGCCGGCGTGAAGCGCATCTTCCTCGGCGTGCCGAGCTGGCCGAACCATGCCCAGATTCTCGAGGACGTCGGGGTGGAGATCGTCACCTTCAACCACGCGAGCGACGACGGCACGGCCGATCTCGACGCCGTGCTGGGCGCCATCCGCGATGCAAAGGGTGACGGGGCGGTGCTGCTGCACGGCTGCTGCCACAACCCGACCGGCATCGACTATACGGACGCGCAATGGGCCGCGATTGCCGATGCTTTTGCGCAAGACGGCGTGCTCCCGATCCTCGATATTGCGTACCAGGGTCTGGGGCAGGGCATGGAGGAAGACGTGGCCGGCGTGCGCACCGTGCTCGCGAAGGTGCCCGAGGCGCTGATCGCCTATAGCTGCGACAAGAACTTCGGCCTCTATCGTGACCGTGTGGGCGCTTTCTACATGATGGCGCGCGAGGAGGGGCAGCTTGCCGCCATCGCCTCCAACGCCAACGCGCTGGCCCGCGCCAACTGGTCCATGCCGCCCGATCACGGCGGTGCGGCGGTGCGCCTGCTGCTTGAAGACGAGGGCATGACGGCAATTTGGCTGGAAGAGCTTGACGAGATGCGCGCCCGCATGCGCCGCGTCCGCGATCGTCTGGGTGCGGCGGATAACGAGGTGCCGGGCCTCGGCCTTGCCGCGCTGGCGGAACAGAACGGCCTCTTTGCCATGCTGCCGCTCACCAAGGACCAGATCGCGACCCTGCGCGAGGATCACGCGATCTACATGGCCGGCTCGGGCCGCATCAACGTGGCCGGGCTGCACGCGGACAATATTGACAAGTTCATCGCCGCGCTGGGTAATGTGACCAAGGGCTGAGCGGGCATGACGCTCGACCGGCAACCCGTGCTGGAGACCGAGCGGCTGCACCTGCGCCCACTGGCCGAGGTTGACCGCGAGGCGCTCTACGCCATCGCGTCGGACCCTGGCGTGTGGGAACAGCACCCGATCCACGACCGCTGGCGGCGCGAGGTGTTCGACGCCTTCTTCGATGAGAGCCTCGGCTCGGGTGGCGGGCTGGCTGTGGTGCGCACAAGCGATTCCGCGATCGTCGGCCACTCGCGCTATGGCGAGGTCGAGCTGGACGAGGAAGCCGATGCGGTCGAGATCGGCTGGACCTTCCTTGCGCCCACGTGCTGGGGTAAGGGCCTTAACCACGAGATGAAGCGCGCCATGCTCGCCCATGCCTTCGAGGCGATCGACGTGGTCGAGTTCCGCGTCGGCGACACCAACTACCGCTCGCGAAACGCGCTGGAAGCTATCGGCGCGGTGCGCACCGAACACTACGAACTGGAACGCTATCAGGGCAAGCGCGTGGTCCACCTTGTGTATGCCATCACCCGCGAGGCGTTCGCGCGCGGACCGCTTGCGTAGTGGAGGAGAGAAGTTGGACTGCCGCAGGGCAGCGCTACAGGATGGAGCGGGTGGAGCACGGTCCTGGGTAGGAAATTTCTCCGAGGCGAAACCGCGCAGCGGGCGCGCGAATTCGGTTTGTGAGCGGTGCAGGTCCATCCGTGAGGATGTGGCAAAGACTTTGGCAGTAGGAAATCGCAGGTATTGGGTGGGAAGCGAACGTAGGGCTCCCGCCGGCAGACGTATGCCGCCATATCTGTAACCAATGACCTCAGCCTGCGTCGGCAGTTCGATGTCCTGACATTCTTTTGGACAAACAAGGAAGGCGTGACCGGCCTGAAGGGCCTGGACTTGGTGGACGCTGCTCTTTGTCGCTTGCCAAGCGTCGAAAAGTGACTAATTCGCGACAAGATGGGCTGGCAGGGCGGAAGCGTTCCGCTGCGGGCCTGAGGATCTCCGGCCAATGCTTCTGGACCGAGTAAAGCCGCTCGACGCGATTCTCGCGACGGCGAAGAAAAAAGCACTCAAGCGCACTCTGGGGCCGATCCAGCTGATGCTGTTCGGGATCGGCTGTATCATAGGGACGGGTATTTTTGTGCTCACCGCAGCTGGTGCACAGAAGGCCGGGCCTGGTCTGATGCTCGCTTTCGTGATCGCCGGGCTTGTCTGCATCGTCGCGGCACTATGCTATGCCGAGATCGCATCGATGATCCCGGTGGCGGGTTCGGCATACACCTATTCCTACGCCACTATGGGCGAGTTTCTCGCCTGGACGGTGGGTTGGGCGCTTATCCTCGAATACGCCATCGCCGCAGCGGCGGTCTCGGTAGGTTGGTCGGGTTATTTCGCCGGGACGATCCTCAACGAGTTTCTTGGGATAGAGCTACCTCAATGGCTGGCTGCCGGGCCGCTGGCGCTCGGGGGCGAACCGGGTGGCTTCATCAACCTGCCCGCGCTGGTGATTGCACTGCTGATCACCTGGCTGCTGATGATCGGCACCAATGAAAGCGCCCGCGTCAACGCGGTGCTGGTCCTAATCAAGGTGGTCGCGCTCACCGTCTTCATCGCGCTGACGTTTACCAGCGCGGAGTTCGACGTCGACAAGTTCAATCCCTTCCTGCCCGCGGGAGTATTCGGCGGCTTCGGTTCCGGGGTCGGCGCGGTCGGCGCGGCGGCGACGATCTTCTTTGCCTATGTTGGCTTCGATGCGGTCTCGACCGCGGCGGAAGAGACCAAGAACCCGCAGCGCAACGTGCCCATCGGCCTGGTCGGCTCGCTGTTGTTCTGCACCGTGTTCTATATTTTCGTTGCGGCGGGTGCAATCGGCACGATCGGCGGGCAACCGATCATGGGGCCGGACGGGATTCCTTTCCCGGCCGGTTCGGAAGAGCTCGCTCTGCAATGCGCGATGCCGCAATACGCTGCCTCGCTGGTCTGCTCGGACGAGGCACTGGCCCATGTGCTGCGACAGATCGGGTTTTCCAGCGTGGGCAATATGCTCGGGATTGCGGCGTTTTTCGCTCTGCCTTCGGTCATTCTTGTGCTGCTGTTCGCGCAGACCCGCATCTTCTTTGTGATGAGCCGCGACGGGCTGCTTCCAGAGGGGCTTTCAAAGGTCCACCCCAAGTGGAACACGCCCTATGTGGTGACCGCCATCACCGGCGTAATCGTGGCGTTTGGCGCGGCGTTCTTCCCGGTGGGTCAGCTCGCAGACATCGCCAATGCGGGAACGCTCTATGCCTTCCTAATGGTGGCGGTGGCTGTGATGCTGCTGCGCCGCAGCGATCCTGGCCGGAAGCGCGATTTCCGTACTCCAGCACTTTGGCTGGTCGGTCCGGCGACGATTTTCGGTTGCGCCTTCCTGTTCCTTAACCTGCCCACGGAGGCGATGTTCGTGCTGCCGATCTGGACGCTTATCGGACTGGTAATCTACTTTGCCTACAGTCGCAGGCACAGCCACTTGGGGCGGGGCATTGTCGAGGTGCACGAGCCCGAGTATGCGGAAATCGAACCCGGGATCCCCGGTTTCGACGAGCCCAACGGCTCATAGCCGTCATGCAATCCGTTCGAACCACTTGATTTGCGTTAGCCTGACGCACCTTTCTCTATGCTGCTCGAGGTCATATAGATGCTGATGCTAACCGTCCGCAATCGGGTCGTTAGCCGCCACTAACCCGCCAAGCTCTGCATCCGCCTCAGATACCGCGCCAGCACGTCGATTTCGAGATTGACGCTGTCGCTTTCGGAGAGATCGCCCAGCGTCGTCACTTCGGCGGTGTGGGGGATGATATTGAGCGCAAAGTCGCAGGTGCCGTCGGTGCGGTCGCGCACGTTGTTGACGGTCAGCGATACGCCGTCGACGGTGATCGAGCCTTTCTCCGCCACGAAGGGGGCGAAGGCGCGGCTGATGCGGATGGCGAAGTGCCAGGAGCCGCCCTCTTCGCGTTTGGACACGGCCTCGCCCACCGTATCGACATGGCCGGTGACGAGGTGGCCGCCCAGCTCGTCGCCTAGGCGCAGGGCGGGTTCGAGGTTCAGCTTGCGGCCCTGCTCCCACATGCCGGGCACGGTTCGGCTGACGGTCTCGCCCGAAACGTCGAAGCCGATGCGCGCGTCTCCCTTCGTGCCGCCTAGTGTAACTACGGTCAGGCACACGCCGGAGCACGCGATCGAGGCGCCGATGTCGATGGTGTCGGGATCGAACGGGCAGGCGACCTCCACGCGTGTATCGCCGCGCTGCTCGACGCTTTCGATGGTGCCGATGGCGGTGACGATGCCGGTGAACATTTAGGCCTGATCCTCCTGTCTGGTGCGGCGATAGGCGGTGTAGGTGTCGCTGCCAAGCCGCCGGGTCTCGGCCAGTACCCAGCGGCCATGCGCCTCGGCAAGGCTGCCGAGCCCGATATCGCCAAGCGCGGGCGCGCCGTTCCCGATCAGGATCGGCGCGCGGTAGATTTCGAGCCGGTCGACGAGGTCGGCGCGCACGAAGCTTGCCGCCGCGCCTGCGCCGCCTTCGACATAGAGATAGTGCACGCCTTCGAGCTGCGCGATCTGGGCGGGATCGTTGATAACCTTCACCCCGTCGGGCGGAACGCCGCGGGAGAGGAGGACGCGCGCCGGGCTGCGATCCTCCAGCCCCGGCAGCCGCACATCGAGGTGCGGCTTGTCCTGCCGCCAGGTGCCGCCACCCACGAGTATCGCGTCGCTCATCGCGCGGCGCGAATGAACATGGGCCCGTGCTTCCTCGCCGGTGATCCACTGGCTCGACCCGTCGGCCATGGCGATGCAGCCGTCGAGCGACAGGGCGAGCTTCAGCGTGACATGAGGGCGTCCGCGATGCGCACGGATGAGATAGCCGGCCAGGCTCGCTTTGACGGCCTCTGTATAATCTTGCGAGACTTCAATCCCGGAGCGGCGCAGCCGTTCGAGGCCTTCACCCGAAGTACGCGGATCGGGATCGAGCGCGCCGACCACCACGCGGGCAACGCCCGCCTTGACCAGCAGGTCGCTGCAGGCCGGACCACGCGTCGAGCGATGGGCGCAGGGTTCGAGAGTGACATAGGCGGTGGCCCCGCGCGCCGCGCTGCCCGCCTGTTCGAGCGCAACCGCCTCGGCATGGGGCCTTCCGCCCTCACGCGTCCAGCCGCGCGCAATCACGCGGCCTTTGTTCACGAGAAGACAGCCTACCGCCGGATTGGGCCGGGCAAGCGGCCGTCCGCGCGACGCAAGCCGCGCGGCCGCATCCAGCCAGCGCGCATCACTCGCTGTCGGGATCAATCTGCTCGCCCGAATTGCCGTCGCGACCGCCGAACAGGCCGTCGAGCCGCTCGCGCTCGGCCTGTTCTTCGGCGGCGCGTTCGGCCTCGGCTTCGGCTTCCATGGCCTCGACATCGACACCGGTGGCGGCACCAAGCGCCTTGTAAATATCGCGGCGGCGCTGCTCGATCCGTTCGCGCTCGGCCTGGCGTTCGTCCTTGAGGGCCTGGTTCTCGAGATTGGACTGGCGGATTTCCTCGTCCGTCCGCCCTTCGGCGAAGGTGGTGATATAGGTCACCTGCGGCACTTCGGGCGGGTAGTAATATTCTTCCTTGGTCAGCCAGAAGAACAGCGTGCCGGTCATCAGGAAGGACGCAGCCAGGATCGGCCAGCGGTAGGGCGTTGGCTTCTTCCACTCGTTCCAGAAATCGGCAATGCCGCCGGCGGCGTTGAACCTCGATCGATAGCGCATGATGGTTACTTAATACGCCGCGACGATGAACGCTAGCCGAAGCTGGCGTAGAGCGAGCGGCCATGCTGCGAGAGCCAGCGATTCGCCGTCTCGATATCGTCCTCGTAGATCGAGCCGAGCAAGGCGTGGAAGGCGGGCGAATGGTCGAAATGGGCCAAGTGAGCGACCTCGTGCGCGACGACCGACCGGCGGATGGTGTCGGGGGCCTGCACCAACCGCCAGTTCAATCGCAGCACGCCCTCGCTGGAGCAACTGCCCCAGCGGCGCTTGGCGCGGGTCAGGCGGACGGGAGCCACGGGCAGGGAGGCCCGCGAGCAGTAAAAACCGGCGTCTTCCTCGAACAGGGCCAGGGCTTGCGCCTCGAGCCAGCGCGACAGGCGCTTGCCGAGCTTGTCCTCGGGGCCGCCGATGCGGAGCGACGTGTCGGTCAGCGCGGGTTTTCGCGGTGCGTCCGCGCTCCAGTCGACCGACAGGCGGCGGCCGCGATAGTCCAAGGCGCGCTCGCTCGCCGGATCGCGGCGTGGCGGAACCTTGGCCACCTGCTGCGCCAGCCAGTCGGCGCGCGAATGGGCAAAGGCGATGGCTTCCTTCGAGGCGCACCAGCGCGGCAGGGTGATCTGCACCGCGCTTCCATCGGGCGCGAGGCGCAGGGTCAGGCGCTTGGCGGTCGGATGGCGGCGCAGCTCGATCGGCAGGACGCGGCCGGCGATCTCGATCTCGGGATGCGCGTCGCGAAGCCATTCGATCATGCCGCGTCCTCCTCCCGCTCCTCTTCGCCGTCACCCCATTCGACGATGTGGTGTTCGAGCGGTCCGGCCTCGTCCTCGCTGATCACGC
>NZ_ABCG01000005.1 GCF_000181515.1 Erythrobacter sp. SD-21
TGCATCGATTGCCGTGCGCGAGTGAAGAGCTTCTTGCCCACGAAATCTTCGAGATTGCCGATACGTCGGGACAGCGCCGAGGGGCTTAGACCCAATTCATCGGCCGCGGCCCGCGCAGAGCCCAGACGGACGGTGCGCACGAAGGCCTCGAGGGCGCGCAAGGGAGGAAGGCGGCGGGTGGCCATGGCGGTGTGTTATGCACCTGTGCGCAGGGTGTCGAGGGAGAATGTGCGGTTTCGTGCAACTGTCACGAAATCATTAGGGTTCTGCGCCGACCTCTTCCGGAGCATGGAGGCGCAGGCGGGTCACATGCGTCTCATCGCCATCGGTGACCTCGATCCGCCAGCCGCTGGGATGCTCAAGCACCTTGCCCACCGGCGGCACCTGTTCGGCCAGCACGAAGGCAAGGCCGCCCAGCGTATCGACCGATTCTTCGACCTCTGCGAGGCGTGGATCGATCTTCTCGGCCACATCGTCGAGTTCGGCGCGCGCGTCGCAATCCCACATGCCCTCGCCGATAGAGGCGATCCAGATTTCGGGCGCGTCGTCGTGCTCGTCCTCGATTTCGCCGACGATTTCTTCGACCAGGTCCTCGATGGTGATGATCCCGTCCGTGCCGGAAAACTCGTCCAGCACGATGGCGAGATGCATGCGCTGCGAACGCATATCGGCCAGCACGTCCAGCGCGTTGCGGGTCTGCGGAACGTAGAGCGGCTGGCGCATCAGCGTGGTCCAGTCCGTCGGCGGCGCCTTCTTCTCGGCGAGGAAGGGGAAGATGTCCTTGATGTGGATCATACCGATCACATCGTCGAGCTGGCCGCGATAGACCGGCATGCGCGAATGGCCGTGCTCGGAGAAGGTTGCGACTACTTCGACCCAGCTAGCCTCGGCGTTGACGGCGATAATCTCTCCGCGAGGCACGGCGACATCGTCGGCATCGTGCTCGCTGAAATGCAGCAAATTGCGCAGCATCTGCCGTTCGACGCCCGAAAGATCGCCCTTTCCGGTATCCTCGGTATCTTCGGAGCCGTTCTCGCCCTCGTGCTCGTCGATGGCTTCTTCAAGCTGGGCACGCAGGCTCCGCTCGCCACCCTCGGCGTCGAACAGTTTCTTGATGGCGGGCCAAAGCCCGCTGCTACTCTCCGCGTCTCCGGCGGGGGGTGAGGAATTGGCCATGGGCCGGGTCGTAAACTCCTAAATTTCAGCGGTCCCCATATGGGTCCGCAATACCCAGTTTTGCAAGCGCTTCGATCTCTAGTTTTTCCATCGCCGCGGCCTGCTCGTCGGAATCGACATGGTCATGGCCTGCGAGATGCAAGAAACCGTGAATGAGGAGGTGCGCAGTATGGTCCCGAACGCTCACGCCCTTCTCGTCCGCTTCGCGTTGGCAGGTCTCGAAGGCGAGCGCGATATCGCCGAGCATTTCGGGCGGTCCGTCCGCCTCCAGCGCAATCAGGTCCACTCGCTCGAGCATGGGGAATGAAAGTACGTTGGTCGGCTTGTCCTTGCCGCGCCATTCCTTGTTGAGTTCGTGTACCTGCTCTTCGGACGTGAAGAGCAAGCTGGTCGTCAGGCGCGGATGAGCAAGCGCAAACTCGACCTGCGCGATTGCCTCATAGGCCTTTTGCGAGATGACCTCCCAGTCCTCGGCGTCCGGCCATCCATCGATTTCGATATCGAGGTCCATTATTTGATCCGTCATTGCGAGCGTAGCGAAGCAATCCAGAGCGGCACAGGGCTAACTCTGAATTGCCGCGTCGCCTGCGGCTCCAATGACGGGGCTCTAGGCAGATGGCCCCTCATAGGCCTCCACGATGCGACCGACGATCGGGTGGCGCACGACATCGGCGGCAGTGAAGCGGATCGTGCCGAAGCCTTCGACGCCCTCCAGTTTTGCCACGGCATCGGCGAGGCCGCTCATGCCGTCACCGCCCGGGATGTCGACCTGGCGCGGGTCGCCGCACACGACCATGCGGCTGTTCTGGCCGAAGCGGGTGAGGAACATCTTCATCTGCTCACGCGTGGTGTTCTGCGCTTCATCGAGGATGACGAAGGCATCGGCCAGAGTGCGGCCGCGCATGAAGGCGATCGGCGCGATCTCGATCTCTCCGCTCGCCAGCCGCCGTTCCACCTGTTCGGGTGGCATGCAGTCGTAGAGCGCATCGTAGAGCGGCCGCAGATAGGGATCGACCTTGTCTTTCATGTCGCCGGGCAGGAAGCCTAGCTTTTCGCCCGCTTCGACCGCAGGACGCGAAAGGATAAGGCGCTGGACGCTGCCGTTGATGAGCTGCGCGACCGCCTGTGCCACCGCGAGGTAAGTCTTGCCCGTACCCGCCGGGCCGAGCGCGAAGATGATGTCGTCGCGCACAAGGCTGCGCATATAGGTCGCCTGCATGGCGCTGCGCGGCACGATGGTCTTGCGCCGTGTGCGGATCATGATCGGCGGGCCTTCCGGCTTGCCGTCCATAATGCCGTCGAGCGTCGGCTCGTTCGACATGGCGATCAGCGATTCGATCGCTCCTGCATCGAGATCCTGCCCCATCGCGAGGCGGTCGTACATTTCGTTGAGCACATCGCGGGCGCGCGCCACGCTGTCTTCTGGCCCTTCGATGTGGATTGCGTTTCCGCGGGCGGAGATGAACACGCCCAGCCGGTTTTCGATCTGCACCAGATTGGCATCGAACTGTCCGAACAGCGCGCCAAGGAGGCTCTGGTTCTCGAAGTTCACATCGACCTGTGCGCGGCGAACCCCGCGCTGGGGTGCGGGCGGTTTGGTCAAGGCCGGTTCGGCCTGTCCGGGCTGCCTCTTGGCGGGTTTGCGAGCCATCTGCTCCTTTCGCATTAGCTATCGAGTCGGAAGGTTACTCTTCAACGCGTATCGTGCAAGAAGGGGGCCGGGTGATGGCGGTGGAAAGTAACCGGCTTGTCATCCGGACGGCCCGCGACCACACTCTGCCACCGACTCGAAGCCCCGGGAGATCAGCATGTTCCGTCCGCTCGTTCTTGCCGCCTCGCTCGTTTCGCTTGCAGCCTGTTCGCCGGCAGAGGAATCCGAACCGCCTGCCGAAGACACGGTTGCCGCGGATACGCAGGCCGCCCCTTCCCCCGCTCCGGAAGACGACATTCGCCACTTCCTGATGCAGGAATATCCCGATGGCCTGCCCATGCGCTATGCGCTGGCGTGGAGCGATCTGGATGGTGACGGCGCGGACGAAGCCATCGTGCACCTGGTCGGCTCCTATTTCTGCGGCACCGGCGGCTGCCCCACCCTCGTCCTGACGGCGGCGGGCCCGATGTGGCGCAAGGTGGCCGATATCAATGTTTCGCGCACGCCTGTGACCGTGATGGACACCAGCAGCAACGGCTGGAAGGACATTACCGTCGCCATTTCGGGCGGCGGCGGCGAGGCGGGCGACGCTCTCCTCAGGTTCGATGGCGAGGGCTATCCCTCGAACCCCACGGTCCAGCCGGCGGAGGTCACCGGCGTGACCGGAACCGTGCTGATCGCCAAGCAACCGGACTTCACCGAGCTCGCCGCGGACGACGGCTCAGGCGGCTGACCGCGCCGGTTCGCGCAAGCGGCCTGCAAGCGAATTGGGTCCGGCCTCGACCAGTTCGGCCTGCACGAGATCGCCAATCCGCGCCTCGCCCTCGAACCACACGCTCTGCAGCCAAGGCGACTTGCCAAGCCATTGCCCGGCGTGCTTGCCCTTGCGCTCGACGAGGACTTCGCATGTTTTGCCGACGCTCGCCTCGTTGAAGGCCAGCTGGTCGCGGTTGAGCGCGGCCTGAAGGCGCTGGAGGCGTTCGTCCATGACCTCTTTCGACACCTGCCCGTCCATTGTCGCGGCGGGCGTGCCAGGGCGCGGGCTGTACTTGAAGCTGAACGCCTGCGCGTATCTGACCTCGTCGACCAGCGCGAGGGTTTCCTCGAACTCGGCATCGGTTTCGCCGGGGAAGCCGACGATGAAATCCCCCGACAGAGCGAGGTCGGGCCGCGCAGCACGGAACCGGTCGAGCAGCTTGAGATAGCTTTCCGCCGTGTGGCTGCGATTCATGGCCTTGAGCACACGGTCGCTGCCCGCCTGCACCGGTAGGTGGAGGAAGGGCATCAGCTTGTCGATCTCGCCATGCGCGGCGATCAGGTCGTCGTCCATGTCGGCGGGGTGGCTGGTGGTGTAGCGAATGCGTGCGAGGCCATCGACCTTCGCAAGGTCGCGGATCAGACCAGCAAGGCCGACGCGATGACCCTTCTCGTCCTCGCCCGACCACGCGCTGACGTTCTGGCCCAGCAGCGTGATTTCCTTCGCACCCGCGTCGACCAGCTTCTTCGCTTCGGTCACGAGATCCGCATAGGGACGGCTGATTTCCGCGCCGCGGGTATAGGGCACCACGCAGTAGGTGCAGAACTTGTCGCAGCCTTCCTGCACGGTGAGGAAGCTCGCCGGATTGGTGCGGCGGCGTTCGGGCAGCGCGGCGAACTTGGCGATGGCCGGCATATCGGTGTCGGTCGCCCGTTCGCCCTTCACTGCCTTGTCGAGCATTTCGGGCAGGCGGTGATAGGCCTGCGGACCGACGACCATGCTGACCGCCGGAGAGCGCTTCATGATCTCCTCGCCCTCGGCCTGCGCGACACAGCCCGCGACCGCGATCAGCGGCTCCTTGCCCGCCTTGCGGCCGGCCTTGGCCAGGCGGCCGATGTCCGAATAGACCTTCTCCGCCGCCTTCTCGCGGATGTGGCAGGTGTTGAGCACGACGAGGTCGGCTTCCTCGCCCTCGGGCGCGGGCACGATGCCCTGCTCGCCCAGCATCTCGGCCATCCGCTCGCCGTCATAGACGTTCATCTGGCAGCCGAAGCTCTTGACCCTGTAGGTCTTGGGGGAATTGGTCGGTTTCATGGGAGTGGGCGCTTTAGCGGTTTGTCTCTAGAGGTTCAATGTCTCGCCAATCAGTCATGGTCAGCCTGAAGTGCGCGCACGAAGTCTTCAATCGTATCGGCGTTCGCGATAGCTTCCTGCCGTTTTCTTTATCTTTGTTTCCGATTAACCCGGCTCACACGGGCTTCCATAGAACCCTTCACGGCTTCACCGAGCGGCACACCCGGGCCTTTCTTGAAACGCTTCGCTCGATTGACATCGTTCACGATCTCATTTTCGACAAGCTCAGCTTCGCCTTTATCGAGTGTTTCATACTTGGCGAGATTCTCCGAAGCCTTCCGGCGATCGGCACGCTTGCTTCCAGCTTTACTCTTTGGAACTGACTTCCTCGCCAGCTTTTCGTTGTTGCCACAATAGTCGCCGCGCCTGTCCTTTGCGTAGGACAGCGCCTTTTTCTCGGCAGGTGCGCGGCGACGTTTGTCAGGCATTACCCAACCGTCGCCTTCACGATCTTGCCCGGGTTCTGCGGCGGCTCGCCCTTGGGCAGCGCGTCGATGTGTTCCATGCCGCTCTCGACCTGGCCCCAGACGGTGTACTGGCCGTCGAGGAATTCGGCATCGTCGAAGCAGATGAAGAACTGGCTGTTGGCGCTGTCGGGCACCTGGGTGCGGGCCATCGAGCAGGTGCCGCGGGTGTGCGGTTCGCTGTTGAATTCGGCCTTGAGGTCGGGCTTGTCGCTGCCGCCCATGCCGGTGCCGGTCGGATCGCCGCCCTGCGCCATGAAGCCGGGGATCACGCGGTGGAAGACCACGCCGTCGTAAAAGCCTTCGCCGACGAGTTCGGTAATGCGCTCGACATGGCCGGGTGCCAGATCGGGGCGCAGCTTGATCACCACGTCCTTGTTCTCGCCATCTCCGGTGTCGAGGGTGAAGGTCAGCTTGTCGGCCATTGGTATTGTCTCCTGTAATTCGGTTGGCGCCTACATAGGGATTGCGGGGCATAAGTCACCCTCCGCTTGCTTTTCATGTGCGCCTGCCTAAGCCCCTCACCCAATGGTCGAAGAGACGCGCCTCGAAGACGAAGAACTGGCCGTGGCGGATACGCCCGAGGAAGGCGCGCGTCCGGACGACCGCATCGACGACGAGCGCATGGATGAGGAGAACACGCTCAAGCGCGAGTTCGTCCGCTCGGTCGAGGATGCGCTGGAAGCGGGCGCAAGCGGCGAGCTTTACGACCTTGTCGAACCGCTCCACCCCGCCGACGTGGCCGACTTGCTCGAACTGTTCGAGCGTGAAGACCGTCACCGCCTCGCCACCGAGATCACCGACCTGATGACCTCGGAAGTCGTTGCCGAACTCAACGACTACGTGCGCGAAGAGATGATGGAGGCGCTGCCCGCCGATGCGGTGGCGCAGATCGCGGAACAGCTCGAAACCGACGACGCCGTCCAGCTGATCGAAGACCTGGACGAGGACGACCAGAAGGCAATCCTCGCCGAACTCGAACCCGAAGACCGGATCGCGATCCAGACCGCGCTTTCCTATCCGGAGGAGACCGCGGGCCGCCTGATGAGCCGCGATTTCGTGGCCGTGCCCGAGCACATCTCGGTGGGCGACCTCATCGATTTCCTGCGCGACGGGCGCGATTTGCCGGAGGACTTCTTCGAGGTCTTCGTGATCGACCAGCGCATGCATCCGGTCGGCACCTGTCAGCTTTCGTGGATCCTGCGCACCCCGCGCGAGGTGCAGCTGGGCGATGTGATGAAGCGTGACCAGACGCTGATCCCGGCCACGCTCGACCAGGAAGAGGTCGGGCTGATGTTCCAGAAGTACAACCTCATCAGCGCCGCCGTGATCGACGAGGACGGGCGGCTGGTCGGCCAGATGACGGTCGACGACATCGTCCACATCATCGCCGAGGAAGCGGGCGAGGACGCCTTGCTGATGTCGGGCGCGGGCGAAGGCGACATCAACGAGCCGATCCGCGAGGCCTATTCCAGCCGCGTGCGCTGGCTGGTGGCGAACCTCGGCACCGCGCTGGTCGCCAGCCTCATCATCGCCGCCTTCGGGGCCGCGATCGAGCAACTTGTCGCGCTTGCCGTGCTGATGCCCATCGTCGCCAGCATCGGCGGCAACGCAGGCACGCAGACCATGGCGGTGACCGTGCGCGCCATCGCGATGAACCAGCTCACCCGCTCGAACACGGGCCGCATCCTGATGCGCGAGCTGCGGGTCGCCGTGCTCAACGGCGTGACCATCGCCATACTGATTGGTCTTGCCACCGCGGTCATCTTCACCCCCATGCTGGGCATGGTCATCGCCGTTGCCATGGTCGTCAACGTCATCACCGCAGGCCTTGCCGGGGTGCTCGTGCCCGTGGCCTTCGACCGATTGGACCAGGATCCGGCGGTGGCCTCCAGCGTCTTCGTCACCATGATCACCGATTCGATGGGCTTCTTCGCCTTCCTCGGCCTGGCCGTGGCGAGCGGGATCGTCGGCTAGGCTCCTACAGGCTGGAACACATGGAGCACGGTCCTGGGAGAAAAGGCTCCGGGGACGGTTTGCGGCTGCGAAGTGGCGGAATTGCAGGAAATGCGAGCGGGAGCGGGCGAGCATTCCCACGGCCTGCAACAGGCGGCGCAATGTAGGAAAGACGTTTGCGCTCGGTTGAGATTGTGCAGGGAATGGCTATCTCCATCCCATGCCGCTTCACCTGACCAAGATCGCCTTCGGCGCGCAGAGCTTTGCCGATATCGAGAGCTGGTACGCGCAGCGGCGCAGCCCCAACCTCACCACCCGCTATCGCCCCACCAAGTGGGAGCAGTGCATCGGCGGTTCGCTCTACTGGATCCACCAGCACAGCATTGTCGCCCGCAGCGAAATCCTCGGCTTCAGCGAGACTGCGACCGGCCGCTGGTCGATCGACCTGAAGCCCGAGCTGGTCCGCGTCCACCCCCGCCCCAAGCGCGCCCACCAGGGCTGGCGCTACCTCAAAGGAGAACCCCCGCGCGATCTCGAGGAGGGCGAGGATATCGGCGACGTCCTGCCCGGCAAGCTGGCCGGGAAGCTCGAGCGCCTGGGCCTGATCTGACATCCTCTCCGAAGCGGTCCCTAAGTGCGATGAAATCCGGAACGGTGGCTGCGTCCGACCCGTTGACTAGGCAAAGGAGAAATTCTCATGCCTGAACGCCAGTCAATGCACCCTGACAATGACCTCATCGACAAGATGACCGAGTATGACACCCCTTCGCAGCAGAGCGCCTCGGGCGGCGAGGTGAACCGCCGGGTCGGCAGTCGTGGTGAACTGAACCGCGCCTTCGATCCCGATAACCGCGAGCCGGAAGTCGGCTCGGATAATCCGGCGCAGGATGCCAAGAAAGGGGAGAAGACCCGTCAGGCAATTCAAAACGAGCGATCTAGCTAAAGCATAATCACTACCTGATTGAATATGACCCGCCCTTGCCGGCGGGTCATTTGCTTTCGTTGGACCCTGCGGTTGCCTTGGCGATTGTGGTGGAAATCAAGAAACAACGACCGGTCGGCGTCAATCGCCGGATGAGATCGATTTGGTGGCCTCTCGCAGACGCTTTGCCTGAGCTTTCGCACTCTCCACAGCTTCTTCCGAGCAGTTGGCATCGGCGAGATCATCGATTTCATCCGCCGCCCGTTTCACCAGCCCCTTCAATGCAAGCTTCTGTTGCTCTGCATTTTTAAGCTCATGGTCAAGTTCGCGCTTTTCATAGTCCATGCTGCTATTTTATTCATTATCGCATCTGCTGCAAGTTCCGTTAAGAAACGGCGTATTGCATTGTCCCGACACCGGTTGGAGGCGGTCATGCAACTAGTTGCAGGAGGGCAGCGACTACGTCATCGGCCGGTCGGGGTTTCGCGATAACCGGCGCATCGATCTCGCGCAGGTATTCACCCACTCGGTTCAAGTCCCCGGTATGCAGGATGAACGGTATACCCCGTTCCCAAAGCCGATCTGCTGTCTGGCGACAGGTCTCTCCCCCTCCGAGGCTGACATCGAGGATTGCACCGGCAATTCCATCTTCGTCGATAACGTTCTGCGCTTCGGCATTGGTCACGACGGTGACTCCTTCGTGTCCGGAGTCTTCGATCGCAAGTTTAAGATCCATCGCGATGAGCGGCTCATCTTCCAGAACGAGTATTCTTTTCAAGGATCGACCTAACGGTTTGCAATGGGAACGGTGATCAACGCACGCAAACCGTCCGCATTCCACGACCGGTCAAGGGTTCCCCGCGAATGGGAAAGCAGCGTGTCGGCGATTTCAAAACCCGTACCATTCGAATCGGGTTCACCGAGGATAGCCGGGCCGCCGGATTCGACCCATGTAATTTCGAGAGAATTGCGATCAAGCTTGTCCTTCTGGTGGGCCCAGGCGACTTCGATCTTCCCCGTCTTATTGGACAATGCCCCGTATTTTGTGGCATTTGTGGCCAGCTCGTGGAGCGCCAAGCCGATTGCCGAAATCGCGTTCGGTTCAGTGCGCACACCATTTCCCTTGAATATTATCCGGTCGCCCTCCGGATCGTAAGGTTCCAGAACGGAGCGGATAGCCTGGCCGACTTGTATCGTACCCAGCGCGGCATCATCCAGGGTTGGCTCGTATGAACGGCCCAAAGCCTGCACTCGTTCGTTGATTTTACGAGAAACGTCTTTCGCATTCATCGAACGTCCCGTGATATTCACGATACCCCCGATGACCGCGAATACATTTTTCATCCTGTGCGAAATTTCACGAGCGAGTGCTTTCGCGTGTCGCTCTTCCGCGCGGGATTGGTGAATGTCGGTGACATCCCACTGGCTTCCGAAGAAGTAGGTAAGCCGCCCTTCGGCATCATAGATCGGCCCGAGATGAAGGGTATTATAGAAGGTGGATCCGTCCTTGCGATAATTGAGGAGTTCGACCACCACGACTTCCTCTGCCGCTATCGCCTCACGGATCTTGGCGATTTGGCGCTGGTCGGTGTCCGGACCTTGCAGGAAGCGACAATTGCGCCCCAGAATATCTTCTCTGCGGTAGCCCGTTAGTTGTTCGAAGGCTTCGTTGCAAAACACGATCGGGTCGTCTTGCTGGTGAGGGTCGGTAAGACACACCGCCATCCGTGTCTGAGCCATGGCTTGCTCGAACAGGAGCCCGCTCGCTCCTTCGAAACTCATTCTCGTACTCTGGTTCGGATAGATCGGACGGTGGGCCTGGTCAGACGATCTGAGGCCGCGCTTGTTATCGTCGCCTTTGTCCATCAAGCCCCTTCCCGAAAAACACGATGCGTCAGGTTCTCGTTGCAAACGTTCGCAACGCCTAGCAGGTCCTGAAAAACCTTCTTACGAGCATTCGGCGGATAGTCTAATCAATCTGTCCGGATATTTGGAGGAGCGTGCGAATTGCGATCTGGCGAACGGGTCACGCACGGGGAGAGCTTCTTTCCGTTACCCGTCTCAGCGCGTTCACATAGGCCTCGGGCGGCTGCGCGCCGGGGATCATGAAGCGGCCTTCCACGATTATGGCTGGCACGCCGGTAATGTTCATTTCCATCGCCGCGCGTTCTTCGACGCGGGTCTTGCGGGCGAGGTCCTCGCTGTCGAGCGCCTTGGCGGCGGCTTCGCGATCGAGCCCAACTTCCTCCGCCACGGCGAGCAACACGTCGCGTTCCCCGATCCGGCGGCGCTGGTTGAAGTGCGCCTCGAACAGCGCGAGCTTGAGCCGCGTCTGCGCCTCGGCCCCGTGTTCCTCCAGCGCCCAGGTCAGCAGCTTGTGCGCGTCAAAGGTGTTCCACATCATCGCCTCGGGCGCAGGCTCGGGCCCCTCGTAATCGAGAGATACACCCGCCGCCTCGGCCGCTTGGCGCATTTGGTCCTGCACCTCTTTCGATTGCTCTATCGTGCGGCCGTATTTGCGCGCGATATGCGCGGTGCGCTCCTCGCCCTCTTCCGGCATATCCGGATTGAGTTCGAAGGCGTGCCAGCGGATATCTGCGGCGATTTCGCCTTCCAGCTGATCCAGCGCCTGGCCCAGATTGCCCCAGCCGACGAGGCACCAGGGGCACATGACGTCGGACCAGATGTCGATGGTGAGCGTGCGGGTCATCGCGCGAGCCACCAGCGCATGAGGTGGGTGGCAATGGCCTGCTCCACCGGCTTGTGAAAGGGCGCGGAAGGGGCGCCAGCGAAGGCCGCCTCGATCTCGTCGCGCGTGAACCACAGGATTTCGGCCATTTCGGTTTCGTCCATCGTCACCTCCTCGTCGTCGGCATAGGCGTGGCAGCCGATCATCAGCTGGCTCGGGAAGGGCCAGGGCTGGCTGGCGACATAGCTCACGTCGCGGATGCGCACGCCGCTTTCCTCGAACACCTCGCGCGCGACGCCTTCCTCGATGCTTTCGCCCGGCTCCACGAAACCGGCGAGCGCGGAGAAGCGGCCTTCCGGCCACCCCTTGCCCCGCCCGAGCATGAGCTTGCCGTCATGTTCGACCAGCGTGATCGCGACCGGGTCGGTGCGCGGGAAATGGTTCGCGCCGCAGGAGGTGCAGTCGCGCTGCCAGCCACCCTTGGCGAGCTTCGTGTCGCCCCCGCATTGCGCGCAGAAGCGGTGCCGCGCGTGCCAGTCCACGATGCTGCGCGCCCCGCCGTAAAGCGCAAGGTCGTCGGGCGCGAGCGTCACCATGAGCGACCACAGCTGCGGATTGGACAATCGCGGAGTGGCATCGCCGCGCGGGGGGACGGCGGCGAAGCATGCCTTTTCCCCGCCATCGGTGCGGTCGAAACCGAGAAAGACCAGCTCGGCTTCCTCCGGCGCATCGGCCAGCGTGCCCCAGGCGAGCCGCCCGCGATCGTCCAGCGCGGGCATCAGCCCGTCGAGGCGGAGGAGCCGCGCCTTCCAGTTCATGTAGCCCGCAAGCCGCTCCGGGTCCGCGCGGACGTGATCGGCGCGGTCGATCTTCGATCCGGTAAAGGAAAGGGAGATGGCTCTAGGCTCCCTGCATGGCGGCAAGATCGGCGAGCACGGCGCGCGGGAAGCCTTCGTGGATCGGATAGGCTTCGGACGGCATGTACTGCGTCATCAGCGTGGCGCGAAGGCCCGCCTTGTAGCTGACGAAGCCGACCGTCCCGGCCGCCCCGCCCCAGCCATAGGCGCCGTCCTGCACGCGGCCGCCCGCGCCGAAGCCCTGGCCTTCGACCCAGGTGCCCTTGGTCGTGGCCGTTTCGGGCAGCAGGTTCGACGTGCCGACGCGCACGGCGTTCTCCGCCAGCACGCGCTTGCCGTCGATCATGCCGTAGCCCAGCAGCATCTTGAGGAAGCGGTCGTAATCATGCGCACTCGAGACGAGGCCTGCCCCGCCGAAGGGGAAGGCCGGATCGTCGAGATAGACCGAGGATGCCGCCGGATCCATCGGCAGCGGGGTACCGTTGAGGATGCCGTAATTGGTAGTGAAGCGGCCCACTTCGCTTTCCGGCACGCGGAAATAGGTGCTGTTCATGCCCGCCGGCTCGAAGATCGCGGCGTGCAAATACTCGTCGAACTTCATCCCGCTGGCGACTTCGATCACCCGGCCAAGCAGGTCGAGACCGACCGAATAGCTCCACTTGGTGCCGGGCTGGAGGACGAGTGGCAGCTGCGACAGGTTGTTGGCGAACTTGTCGAGCCCGCGGATCGCTTCTTCGCGGCCCAGACCCGGGATCGGCAGGCGGCTGACCTGTCCCGGCACCACGCCGTATTTCACATACTGGTCGCGGATTGGGCCCTTCTGGACGATGGAATAGCCAAGACCGGCCGTGTGGGTGAGCAGGTGGCGCACGGTGATCGGGCGCTCTGCGGGGACCAGATCGGTGACGGAGCCGTCATAGGTCTTTTGCACCATCATCTTGCCGAACAAAGGAAGATGCTCGGCGATCGGCTGGTCGAGACCCATCTTGCCGTCCTCGATCAGCTGCATCGCAGCCATGCCGGTGACCGGCTTGGTCATCGAATAGATGCGATAAAGGCTGTCCGCACCGGCACGGACCGTCCCGCCAAGGGCAAGGTTGCCGCGCGCGACATAGACCGGCTTCTTGTCGCCCCAACCGAGCGCCGCGACCATGTTGGCGACCTTGCGCTCGCCGACATATTTATCGACCATCGCGCCGACATTGGTCCAGCCGACCGGCGTTCCCTGCGCCAAGACCTCGCGGCCCATCGGCATCGCGGATAGCACCGCCCCGGCGGTCAGCCATGCCCCGCCTCTCAGCAGCGAGCGGCGCGAGTACTGGGGAGCGTCGAATTCACGATAGGCCATGGGCGATCCTCTTGGAGTGTGATGCGTTCGGGCGATTGATGCGGATTTGAAATTGAACGGTCAATTGCGAAAGGCGATAGGACTTGCAAGTATGGGGTGCCTTACCCATATAGGACACATGCTGAACCTTCTCTCTTTCCTCTTCGGGATCATCTCGCTGGTCATCGTGATCCCCGCCACCATCCCCTTGCTGGGCTGGGCCAACTGGATCGCGCTGCCACTGATCGTGATCGGCGTCATCGTCGGCCAGCTCTCGTCGAGCAATTCGGGGCGCAACTTCAACCTCGTCGTGCTGCTGATCGCCGTTATCCGCCTGAGCCTCGGCGGCGGGGTTATCTAACCAGCCAGCGCCAGCCGGGCCGCTTTCGCGAACAGCGTCGGCAGGCCCGCCTCCTCCAGCCGGTCGAGCGGCCACCATTCGCCTGCGCCTTGCGGCTGTTCGGGAGCCGCGCTCCTGTGCACCGAGAGTTCGAGCGCGAAATGCGAGAAGGTGTGGCGCACCATTCCCAGCGACTCCCAGTCGCCTTCGACCGTCGGAACGCCTGTGCCGTCACCCTTCGCCGACCAGCCATCATCGGGCAGCGCGCGCATGCCGCCGAGCATCTCCGTGCCCTCGCGCCGGACCAGCCACACCGCGCCCTCGCGCTCGATCCACCACGCGCATCCCTGCCGGACCGGCTTGGCTTTCTTGGGCGCCCTGACGGGCAATAGGGCAGGATCGCTCTCCGCCCGGCCGCGGCAATCGCGCTCCAGCGGGCAGAGCAGGCACTTCGGATCGCGCGCAGTGCAGATCGAAGAGCCCAGATCCATCATCGCCTGCGCGAAGTCGCCCGCGCGGTTATCCGGCGTGATCGTATCGGTCGCAGCTCGGATCGCCTTGCGCACGCCGGGCAGCGGCTCCTTCAGCGCGAATAGCCGCGCCACCACCCGCTCGACATTGGCATCCACCACCACCGCGCGCCGCCCGAAAGCGATCGCCGCCACCGCCGCAGCGGTATAAGCGCCCAGCCCCGGCAGTTTGCGCAGTTCTTCCTCGGTATCGGGAAAGGCTCCCAGATCGGCCACCGCCCGCGCCGCCTTCACGAGGTTGCGGGCGCGCGAATAATAGCCCAGCCCCGCCCAGGCGGCCATGACGTCTTCTTCCGGCGCGGCGGCCAGCGCTTCCACCGTAGCCCAGCGCAAGGTGAAGGCCGCGAAATAGGGTTTCACCGCCGCGACGGTGGTCTGCTGGAGCATGACCTCGGACAGCCACACGCGATAGGGATCGGGCGCCGGCTCGCCCGGACGCGCCCGCCACGGCAGGTCGCGCGCATGAGCATCGTACCAGTCGAGCAATTTGTCGGAAACTATGGCGGCCACGCCCCGCCTATGGCATGAGCGTGCCCGCAATGGGAAGCGACAAGCCGAAATCGAAGAAGAGTGGCAGGGGCAAGGACCCGGCCTCAAGCAGCGCAGCCGTAGGCCGCAAAAAATCCCCCAAGCCTTACGAACGCCCGCGTGGGGGCGCCGCAAAGGCGATCAGCGACCTCATGCCGCAGATCGGCCGCCCGGCCTTCCGCCGCTTCGGATTCGTGCAAAGCTCGATCCTCAGCCGCTGGCCCGAAATCGTGGGCGAGACGCACGCGCGCGTCTGCATGCCGGAAATGATCCGTTTTCCGCCAGGGGAAAAGTCGGAAGGCATCCTCGAACTCGTCGTCAAACCCGCCCATGCCCCGCTCATCCAGCAAGTGCTGCCCGAGATCATCGACCGGGTGAACCGCTTCTTCGGTTACAAGGCGGTGGCGCGGATCAAGCTCCGGCAAGGTGCGGTTAAGCCGCCGGAGGACAGGAACAAGGCGAAAGCGCCGCCGTCGCTCAAGCCGATTCCGATGGAACTGGGCGACAGTCTGCGCGATATCGGAGATCCCGAACTGCGCACCGTGCTCGAATCGCTCGCGCGCAGCTTCGGTTCGGATAGTGAAGACAGGAACGATTGACGTGTCGCGACTTGCCCGCTTGACCAGGCCCATCATGTTTGCCGCCGCCGCCGCGCTGGCCGTCGGCGCAACCGCACAGGACAAGCCGCTCCTCCCCGGCTTGGAGAAGAAGGGCAATTGGGGCGGAATGGTCACCGAGACCAAGGGTGGCCACCTGATCGGCAATCCCGATGCCGAGGGCAAGCTGGTCGAGTACATGAGCTACACCTGCTCGCACTGCGCCGAATTCGCGCGCACCGGAGAAGGCGCGATCAAGCTCCTCTACGTGCCCACCGGCAAGATCTCCTACGAGATCCGCCACCTTATCCGCGACCCGATCGACCTCACGGCTGCACTGGCCGCGCAATGCGGAGAACCGGCGAAATTCCCGGCCAATCACGAGGCGCTGATCCTCAAGCATCCCGAATGGATGGCAAAGGCGCGGTCGATGACGCAAGCGCAGATGGCGCGCTGGAAATTCGGCAGCTTCGCCAGCCGCGCGCAGGCGATCGCGAGCGATCTCGATTTCTACGAAATCATGGAAGCGCGCGGCTATTCGCGCACAAAGCTCGACCAGTGCCTGACCGACGAGGCCGAGGCCCGCGCCATTGCCGAGCAGAGCCAGGCGGACATCGAGACTTTCGCCCTGCAGGGCACGCCGACCTTCCTGATGGGCGGCAAGAAGCTGCAGGCGCACGACTGGCAGAGCCTCCAGCCGATCCTCGACCGTCTATACTGACGCGTTTCAGGGCGAAAACGGCCATTTTGTGGGGGACAGCCCTGTGGACACAGGCCTCCCCCTCCTTCACCTAGGACGGACCTTGCCATAGCCTTTCGGGCTCATTTCAGAGGATTTTGCATGAACCGCAGCATTCGTTTCGCTCTCGCAGCCCCCATCGCGCTGGCGCTGGCCGCCTGCAATGGCGGCGCCGAAGAAGGAACCGCCGGGGATCTCGAAGGCGAACAGATCGCCGAAATCGCCGCACCCGATGGCAGCAGCTGGCTCGAAACTGCCAGCGGCACCGAGGAAGGCGGCTTCGTGATCGGCAATCCGGACGCCCCGCTCAAGCTAGTGGAATATGCCAGCCACACTTGCGGCGCCTGCGCCATGTTTGCGGAGACCGGCTCCGCCCCGCTGCAGGAAGAATATGTCGCAAGCGGCCGTGTGAGTTACGAAATCCGCCCGCTGTTGCGCGATCCGCTGGACGTGACGATCTCGACGCTGGCCCGCTGCGGTTCGCCTGCGAGCTTCCACGCGCTGGCCGACCAGGCTTGGGCCTCGCTTCCCGAATTCGGCGACGCGCTGCAGTCCAACGCCGGAGCCTATGAGGCGGCCATGAACGCGCCCGAGAACGAGCGGTTCGTGCGCATTGCCGAAGCCGCCGGCCTAGTCGACTTCTTCGCCGCGCGCGGTATCTCCGCCGACCAGGCGCGCACATGCCTCGCCGATGGGCAGGCGATCACCGCCATGGCCCAAAAATCGAGCGAGCAGGCCAGCGCCGACGGCGTTACCGGCACGCCGACCTTCTTCCTCAATGGCCAGCGTGTCGAAGCCAACCAGTGGACGGCGCTCGAACCCATCCTCCAGCGCGCCGGCGCGAGGTAAGACCTAGGACGGGGGGCGACAGGCGATGCTCATCAAACAGCTCAGGCTGAGCGGTTTCAAGAGCTTCGTCGAGCCCTCCACCTTGCGCATCGAACCGGGGCTGACAGGGGTTGTCGGCCCCAATGGATGCGGCAAGTCCAACCTACTCGAAGCGATCCGCTGGGTCATGGGCGAAAACTCGCCCAAGTCCATGCGCTCGGGCGGGATGGAAGACGTGATCTTCGCCGGCACGGCCAGCCGTCCGCCGCGCGATTTTGCCGAAGTGGTCCTTTCCGCCGAGGACGATGATGGCGACGAACTGGAAGTCGTGCGCCGCATCGAACGCGGCGCTGGCTCCGCCTACCGCGTCAACGGTAAGGATGTCCGCGCCAAGGACGTGGCCCTCACCTTCGCTGACGCGGCCACGGGGGCGCACAGCCCCGCACTGGTGAGTCAGGGCAAGATCGCTCAGGTCATTGCCGCCAAACCGGTCGAACGGCGCATGATGCTGGAAGAGGCCGCCGGGATCGCGGGCCTCCACGTCCGCCGCCGCGATGCCGAAAGCAAGCTGAGGTCGACCGAGAAGAACCTAGAGCGGCTCGAAGACCTGATGGCGGGGCTCGACAGCCAGATCGCCTCGCTCAGGCGACAGGCCAAGCAGGCCGAACGCTATCGCAAGCTGTCCGACGAGATAAAGACCGCCGAGGCGCGGCTCGTCTTCGCCCGCTGGCGCGATGCCACTGCTGCGGCGGACGAGGCCAAGAAAGCCGCCGCCGCCGCCGATGCGCGGGTGGCCGAGGCGCAGAAAGGCACCGACGCGGCGCAGAAAGCGCAGCGCGAGGCGGCAGAGAAGCTCGCCGAGGCGCGCGAGGAGCAGGCCGATCGCCGCGACGATGCCAGCGCGCATGGCCACCGCATGGCCGCGCTCACCAGCCAGCTCGAAGCCGCCGAACAGCGACTCGCCGATCTCGAACGCCAGAAGGTCCGGCTCGAGGAAGATCGCGGCGATGCCGACCGCATGACCAAGGATGCGGCCGAGGCTCTGGCGCGGCTCGAAAAGGAACTCGCCGCAAGCGAGAAGGCTCTGGCCGCCGACGAGGAGCGCCGTCCCAACCTGGTCGCGCAGAGCGAGGATGCCGAGCGCGCCAGCCGCACGGCCGAACTCGCTCTCGCCAAGGCGACGGCGGACAACGCCGGGGTGGAAGCCGAGTGGCGCGTGGTCGAGGCGGAAGTGGCGCAGGCCAGGGCGCGGCTCGACCGGGTCGAGGCCGAGGGTCGCCGCATGGCCGACCAGCGCGCCGCGCTTGCGAGCGAAGACCTCGATGGGGCGGTTGAGCAGGCGCAGGACGCGGCGAAGGACGCGGCCGCCGAAGTCGAAGCGAAGCGCGCCGCGATCGAGGAGATGCAGGCGCGCAAGGCGGACCTGCAGTCCGAACGTGACGAGGCCGCCAGCGCCTACTCCGCCGCCAAGGCCGAACTTTCCGGTGTCGCCCGCGAATACGACGCTCTCAAGCGCGACCGCGAAGCGCGGGAACGCGCCGCTGCCAAGCGTTCGGGCCGCCAGCAAGCGATCGACGGTGTGCGCGCGAAAAAGGGCTACGAACGCGCCGTTGCCGCAGCGCTGGGCCGCGATGGCAAGGCGCTGCTCGGCCTGCCCGACGAGGGCAGCGACGGGCGCTACTGGACCGGGGCCGACGCGCCCAAACCGGTTGCGGACAGCCTTGCCGACCACGTGGCCGAATGCCCCGAGGAACTGCGCGCCAAGCTGGCGCTGGTCCATGTGGCGAAAAGTGACGACGGCCGCGCCCTCGCGCCGGGTGAGAACCTCGTCACACTGGACGGCAAGCTGCGCCGCTGGGACGGCCTCGTCGTGCGCGGGGAAGGCGCAGCGGAAGCGGCGCGGCTGGAAGCGGAGAACCGCTTCGCCGAACTCGACGCGCTGGTCCCCGATCTCGAAGCCGCCGTGATACGCGCCGAAGCGACGCAGGCCCAGGCCGCCGAGGCGCTGTCCACGCTCCAACGCGACCTCGTCGCAGCCGAACGCGAGCTCTCCTCTGCCAGCGAGGCCGAACGCCACGCCCTGCGCGCGCTCGACCAGGCCGAAGCCGCCCGCGAACGCGTCGCCGCCCGCCTTGCCGAACTGGCCGAGGTCGAGAAGGACCACGCGGACCTCTTCGCTTCCGCCAAATCCGACCTTGCCGCGAGCGAGGCCAAGCGCGCCGCCCTGCCCGATCCGGCCGCCGGCCGCGTGTCCTTGGAAGCCGCGCGCGCGAAGAACGAGGCCGCCCGCGCCGCGCTGCAGGCCCGCGCCGCCGAACTCGCCGCGCACGACCAGTCGCTCGCCGTCGCGCGCGAACGCACCGCCGCCCAGCGCAGCGACATGGCCAACTGGCAGGCCCGCTCTGGCGAGGCCGCGCGCCGCCTCTCGGACATGGCCCGCCGGTTCGAGGAAATCGAGGAACAGCGCGCCATCTTCGCCGCCAAGCCTGAAGGCCTGATGCGCGAGATCGAACAGGGCGACACGGTGCGCGAGCGCTTGGGCAAAGAACTCGACGAAGCCGAAAAGGCGCTCGCCGCCGCGAACGAGGTCGCGCAAGGGGCCGACCGCGACTTCAGCGCCGCCAACGAGGCGCTGGCCGAAGCGCGCGAAAGCCGCGCCGGCCTGTCCGCAAGGGCCGAAAACGAGGACGCTCGCCGCGTGGAAATGGCGCGCCTTTCGGGCGAACGCTTCCAGTCCCCTCCCCCGCTCCTGCCCGGCAAGTTCGACTTCGCCGAAGACAGCGTGAAATCCGCCGAGGCCGAGAGCGAGGAAATGGACCGCCTCACCGCCAGCCGCGAGCGGATCGGTCCGGTCAACCTCGTTGCCGCCGACGAACTCGAAAAGATCGAGAGCGAGCATGACACCAACGCCGCCGAACAGGAAGAGCTTCGCGAAGCGGTCAACCGGCTGCGCGGTTCGATCGGCAACCTCAACCGCGAAGGACGCGAACGGCTGCGCGAAGCGTTCGAGCAGGTGAACGAGCACTTCAAGCGCCTGTTCTCGCGCCTGTTCGAAGGCGGCGAGGCCCACCTCGCCCTTATCGACAGCGACGATCCGCTTGAAGCCGGCCTCGAGATTTTCGCCCAGCCGCCGGGCAAGCGACTACAGTCGCTCACCCTGCTGTCGGGCGGCGAACAGGCGCTGACCGCCACGGCGCTGATCTTCGCGCTCTTCCTCACCAATCCCGCGCCGATCTGCGTGCTGGACGAGGTCGACGCGCCGCTGGACGACGCCAATATCGACCGCTTCTGCGACCTCCTCGAAGCGATGGTGAAGGAAACCGACACCCGCTACCTCATCGTTACCCACAACGCCGTAACGATGAGCCGCATGCACCGCCTGTTCGGCGTCACCATGATCGAACGCGGCGTCAGCCGCCTCGTCAGCGTTGACCTTGGCGGCGCGGAAGAATTGCTGGCGGCGGAATAGGAGACCGACCAGGATGATCCGGACCCTAGCCGTAGCGGGCCTGATCGCCCTTGCCGCGCCTGCATTCGCCCACACGCCAACGATTTCGATGTCGGATACGGAGCAATCCACTCCCGCGCTTCCTCCCATCCTCCTACTCAAGGAACGGGCCGAGATCGTCGACGAAATCCTTGCGGAACGGCTCGAAACGATCATCCCCAAGATCATGCGCGAGGCAGGCATCGATATGTGGCTGCTGATGTCGCGCGAGTATTTCGAGGAGCCGGTGCTCGCCACCATGCTCGACGCCGAGAGCTTTCATGCGCGGCGGCGGACCATCCTGATCTTCTTCGATCCCGGTGACGGGCAGCCGATCGAGCGGCTTACGGTCAGCCGATACGGGCTTGCGGGCCTTGTCGAGCCTGCTTGGGACCCCGCCGAGCAGCCCGACCAGTGGCAGGCCGTCGCCGACATCATCGCCGCGCGCGATCCGGCGACGATTGCAATCAACTACTCGGACGCCACGCGTTTCGGCGACGGCATGACGCTGAGCCAGTACCGCGCGATGACCGCCGCGCTCCCCGACGAGCTTGAGGACCGCATCGTCAGCGGTGAGGATCTGTCGGTACGCTGGCTCGAAAGCCGGACGCCGCGCGAACTGGCGCTCTATCCCGGCATCGTCCGCATAGCCCATGCGCTGATTACCGAAGCCTTTTCGCGCGAGGTCATCACTCCGGGCGTAACCACGGCTCAAGACGTCCAATGGTGGTATCGAGAAAGGCTCGCATCGCTTGGAATCGCCCCATGGTTCCACCCGTCGGTCGGCATCCAACGGCAGGGCACCGACGGCATGCTGTCGGGCGAGACCGTCATCGAGCCGGGCGACCTGCTGTGGACCGATTTCGGCCTGACCTACCTCCGCCTCAACACCGATACGCAGCACCTCGCCTATGTGCTCAAGCCCGGTGAGACCGAGGCTCCGGCGGGGCTTCGCGAGGGGCTGGCGCGCACCAACAGGGTCGGGGACATCCTGACCGCCTCGTTCCGGGCGGGCGACAGCGGCAACGCAATCCTTGCGAGGGCCCGCGACGCAGCGCTTGCAGAAGGGCTCGACCCGTCGATTTACAGCCACCCCATCGGCTTCCATGGCCACGGAGCGGGGACGTCGATCGGCTTCTGGGACAATCAGGATAGCGACCCGCGCGGCACCTACGAAGTCCGCGCAGGCACGACCTGGTCGATTGAGTTCACCAACTATTTCGAAGTCCCCGAATGGGGCGGACAGAGGGTCGATTTCCGATCCGAGGAAGACGCCTATTTCGACGGCGAAACCGTGCGTTATCTCGACGGGCGCCAGACCGAGCTGACACTCATTCCTTTCGACTGAGCGGCACGCGATAGCTCAGGAGGCTAGCGCGGCCCTCAGATCGTCACGGATAGCCTTGAGCCTGGTGACGACGCTGGCGTCGAGAGCGCCGGGCGTTGCCATCTCCTGCGCCGCAGCCTGCTGGTCGGGCACGCCGCGCAGCGCGGCCTTGGCGCCTTTCAGCGTGTACCCTTCGCGATTTACCAGGCTATCGATCCGTTCGACCAGCGCTACGTCTTCGACGCGGTAGTAGCGGCGACCGCCGCTGCGTTTCAGAGGCTTGAGCTGGGGGAATTGCTGTTCCCAGTAGCGCAGCACATGCGTCTTGATGCCGGTTGCCTTGGCAATCTCGCCAATAGTGCGCAGCGCGCCGTCTTCCTTGTGATCGTCGAACTCGGCCATGGTGAGCGACGCTACCAGCTTCAGTAGCTGTTGGCGATACGCTCTTTCAACAGTTGGCTGGCGCGGAAGGTCATCACGCGGCGCGGGGTGATCGGCACTTCGACACCCGTCTTGGGGTTGCGGCCGACGCGTTCTTTCTTGTCGCGCAACACGAAGCTCCCGAAGCCGGAAATCTTGACATTCTCGCCGCGGGCAAGCGCATCGCTCATCTTGCCGAGAATCTCCTCGACGAGGTCGAGTGATTCCGCACGGCTCAGGCCCATCTTGCGGTTGATCGTTTCTGCGAGGTCTGCGCGGGTCAGAGTGCCCACCGAGCGCATCATATCCATAATCCTTCCCCTCAGCGGCGACCCTGAGTGGAGTGCGAACCCTGTTTCAAGTAACCGAGACTTTTTAACAGCTTGCCGCGATTCGCGCAATGGACGGGCGCGAGAATTCCAACAAAAGCTATATCCGCGCGAGCGATGCGCCCCAGGTGAAACCGCCGCCCATGGCCTCGAACATGACGAGGTCGCCGGGTTTGATCCGGCCATCCTTGCGCGCAACGTCGAAGGCGAGCGGAACCGAGGCCGCCGAGGTGTTGGCGTGCTGGTCAACCGTCACCACGACCTTTTCCGCCGGCAGCCCAAGCTTCCGAGCGGTCGCGTCGAGGATACGGGCGTTGGCCTGGTGCGGGACCACCCAGTCGATGTCCGCCGCGGTAACGGAGGCATCCGCGAGCACTTCGCCCAGCACATCGGCAAGGTTCACGACAGCATGGCGGAAGACCTCGCGGCCCTTCATGCGCAACTTGCCGACCTCGCCCGTGGTCGAGGGCCCGCCGTCGACATAGAGGAGGTCCTTGTGCTCGCCATCGGCATGCAACTTGGTGGCAAGGATGCCAGGGCCGTCTTCGGCTACGTCCTGCGCTTCGAGCACGACCGCGCCGGCCCCGTCCCCGAAGAGGACGCAGGTGGTGCGATCTTCCCAATCGAGGATACGGCTGAAGGTCTCCGCGCCGATCACCAGCGCCTTCTTAGCCATGCCGGTACGCAGCAGCGATTCCGCCGTGCCCAGCGCATAGAGGAAGCCCGAGCAGACCGCGGCCACATCGAAAGCCACGCCGCCACGGCAGCCGAGCGCCTGTTGGACCTGCGTGGCGGTGGCGGGGAAGGTGTGATCGGGCGTCGCGGTCGCAAGGATGATCAGGCCGATCTCGCTCGCATCCACCCCCGCATCGTCGAGCGCCTTGCGCGCGGCTTCGGTCGCAAGCGTCGAGGTGGTTTCGCCCTCGCCCGCGATATAGCGCTGGCGGATGCCGGTACGCTCGACGATCCATTCGTCGCTCGTGTCGACGCGGGCTTCGAGGTCGGCGTTGGTAACGCAGTCTTTGGGTAGCGCGCTTCCGCTGCCGGTGATGACCGCGCGGATCATTTCGCGCCCAGGCTCTCGGTGTCGATCGCGCCGAGGTCGTCCTTGATCCGGTTGGTAATGTCGTCCTCCAGCAGGCGGGCGGCGACTTCCACTGCATTGGCCACGCCCTTGGCGTTGGCGCTGCCGTGGCTTTTCACCACCACACCGTTAAGGCCGAGGAAGACGGCGCCGTTGTGATTGTTCGGGTCAAGATGGTGCTTCAGCAGCTCGGTCGCAGGACGCGACACAAGGAAGCCAACCTTGGACCGGATCGAGGAGGAGAAGGCGCGCTTGAGCAGGTCGGTCACGAACCGCGCCGCGCCTTCAATCGCTTTTAGCGCGATATTGCCAGAGAACCCGTCGCACACGACCACATCGCATTCGCCGCGATTGATCTTGTCGGCCTCGACATAGCCTTCGAAGTCCATCGCCAGGCCATCGGCGGCGCGCAGACGGTCGGCGGCGGCCTGGATGTCCTCGGTGCCCTTGGTTTCCTCGGTGCCGATGTTCAGCAGGCGCACGCGCGGACGCTCGCGCCCGGTGACGATGCGCGAATAGGCCGCGCCCATAATCGCGAACTGCACGAGGTTGCGCGCGTCGCATTCGCGGTTCGCGCCAAGGTCAAGCATGATGACGTCGTTGTCGCCGAGCGTCGGCAACAGCGCGGCCAGCGCCGGCCGGTCGAGCCCGGGCATGGTGCGCAGCGCGAGCTTGCTCATCGCCATCAGCGCGCCGGTGTTGCCGGCGGACACGGCTGCGCCCGCCTCGCCGCGCTTCACCGCATCGACCGCGAGGCCCATGCTGGTGGTCTTGGCACGACGCAGGGCGCGCGAAGGCTTCTCGTCGCCAGCGACCACATCCTCGCAATGGAGGATCTCGCTGGCTTCGGCCATGTGCGGGTGGTCTTCGAGCGCCGCCTTGATGCGGGTTTCGTCGCCGACAAGCAGGAACTTGAATCGATCGTGGCGCCGACGCGCAAGCGCGGCGCCCTCGATCATGGTGCGCACGCCTTCATCCCCGCCCATCGCATCAATGGCGATACGCGGCAAACTCATGACGCTCTCCGAATCAAGCTAGAAAGTCTTAGAGACCTTCGGGCGCGAGCACTTCGCGGCCGTTGTAGTAGCCGCAGTGCGGGCACAGGTTGTGCGGACGCTTCAGCTCGCCGCAGTTCGAGCACTCGTGATGAGCTTCGACCTGGAGCGAATCATGCGAGCGACGGTTGCCGCGGCGGTGGGGCGATACTTTTCTCTTGGGGACGGCCATCTCGGCACCTGTTCCTCAAACAATTTCAGTCAATTTCGGTGGCCGCCCTAGGGGAAGGTCCGGCAACGCACAAGAGCGCGGTGACAACGAACTTCCCGACCGTGACGGTGAAGGCGCGCGCTATAGCGATTTTTCCGGGCGATGCAAGCCAAGCGGAGGATAATCGCCACGGCACGATTGCCGCGCCTTCCCCTCGCCCCTAGCCCTGTTTGCACGGGTACGCAAAGGGAGAGAACGCACATGGGTATCATCCTGCCGGTCACGCTGACCGCCGCCGCAGCCGCCGCCATCATCAATCTGTGGCTGTCGATCCGAGTCGGCCAGCTGCGCCTCAAGCACAATATTTCCATCGGTGACGATGGCGCTGGCGGCCCGCTGACCGCCCGCATGCGCGCTCAGCTCAACTTCGTCGAGAATACGGCCTTTGTGCTGGTCCTGATCGCCGCCATCGAACTGTCCGGCAGGGGCGAGCCCTGGCTGGCGTGGGTGGCGGGCCTCTACATGCTGGGACGCGTGGCGCACGGCTTCGGCATGGACGGCGGCGCACTCGCCAAGGGCCGCAGCATCGGCGTGATCATCACCATGCTGACCCAGCTCGCCCTCGCCATCGCGGCGGTGCTGATTACGCTGGGTGTGCTCTAGACATTCAGGACGCGCGAGGCCGGATTGACCAGATCGACCGTCCGGCTTCGGGCGTTCGAAAATGCTGACGGAACGTCCGGGAATGGGTGGGAAGCTGTCGTCTGGCTATCTGGTGAGCCGTCTAGAGCCAAGGACCTCATTGTCGTTACCAACCAGAACTAGGACATCGAGATGTGCGATTGCTGGTGACGAGTATCTAAGATAACGAAAAGAGCCATCCACGTAGGCCTCATCCAGCGTCAACCCATTGTCATCTAGCAAGCTGGGTTCGATAGGGTTGAAATCGATGCAGCTTTCTGCGGCCATCAAGACGGCCTGTGAGATCTTTGTCTTTTCAACCTGCAACCCGAGAAGTTGTCCCGGGTCCATATACTCGTACGAAAAGTCACCACAGTCTGGCTGCTGAGTCTTTGAACTGCATCCCGAAAGCGCGATACCAATTGCGAAGACCAAGAATTTTCGGTTCATGCCCTAAACCTTGCGCAGGTTGACCTCGCGACTGCAAGCGTCCGTAAGGGGTCGTTTGCTGCCAGTCCGCTTTTATCTAAAATACGATCTTAGCTGCCAGTCTGCTTTTTGCATGATGGACCATACGGCTGAATGGCCGATTTGGGGTGGAAAGCTGACTCAAGGGTCAACGCCAGTGAGACGCACAAGCGTCGCTCGTTCAAGGTCCGAATTGTTGTGCCGATAGAATCGGCAACGCGAGCCCTTCGCATTTCCAGCACTATCTAAAAGCTGGAAGGAAAGCCCATCTTCTTCGGTCGAGATTGAGTAGCCGTAACCTGGGTAAAGGTTCTTTAGCTTCCGCAGCAACAGTGTGCGAAACTGAGGAGTGTCGGCCCTAGGCCTCGATTGAAGGTTATTTGACACATCACGAGAATAGCCGATCATTCGAAGTCCGCAATCGCGGTCGTTAGCGGAAGGTTCGGTTTCAACACAGAACGCTAGAAAACAGCCGGTCCGGTTTTGGTGTGGTTTTCAACAGCCGCGAACGGCCGATTTGGGGTGGGAAGCGGACGCTAGATAATCACGCCCTGACGGTAAGCGATCTTGGCTGAGCCATGAATTTTGCTTCCACGCTTTGTTATTTCCAAACTAACCGATGGACGCTCAATTCGAGTGAATAGAACACCAAGACAGTCATAAAGTCTCATGTCCCGGCCAACATTCGCCTCTACGTGGAGCTGCAACGAATCCGGGTCAGGCCCGTAATTGCGAATGACAGCGTCTTCGCCATAGAAGCGCTTGATCGTTTCCCGGATAAATTTTGCTTCGTGCTGTTCTAGCAAAGCTGGTTTTTGTGGAGGAAGGGGAGGCGAAGCTGCAGGCATCAGACAACTATATCCGCTGCAGCAACGGCCGCAATGGGTCGTTAGCTGACGGTCCGCTTTTGGACAGTACTCGCAACTTACTGCCCTCGGGAACCTGATTACGCAGCCTAGGCCAGCGCCGCGTCGCTGACGAAGGCGTTGGTCTTGCGCTCCTGGCCGAACGTGCTGGTGGGGCCGTGGCCGGGGATGAAGGTCACGTCGTCTCCCAGCGGCCAGAGCTTCTGGGTGATCGCGTCGATCAAATCCTGGTGGTTGCCCATCGGGAAATCAGTGCGGCCGATGCTGCCCTGGAAGAGGACATCGCCAACCACGGCAAACTTGCTCGGGCGGTGGAAGAAGACCACGTGGCCGGGCGTATGGCCGGGACAGTGGATTACCTCCAGCGTCAGCTCGCCGACCGTGACTGTGTCGCCGTCCTCCAGCCAGCGGTCGGGTTCGAACACCTGCCCGTTCACACCGTAGCGCGCACCATCTTCGTCGAGGCGGCTGATCCAGAAGCGGTCGGCCTCGTGCGGGCCCTCGATCTTCAGGCCCAGTTCCTTGGCGAGGATGCCCGCCTCCCCGCAGTGGTCGATATGGCCATGAGTGATGAGGATCTTTTCCAGCTCGACACCGGTCTGCGCGACCGCGGCCTTGAGCTTGTCGAGATCGCCGCCGGGATCGATGAGCGCGCCCTTGTTGGTGGCAGTGCACCAGACCAGCGAGCAGTTCTGCTGGAGCGGGGTCACCGGCACGATGCCGGCTTTCATCGGGGGCTGGGTTCGGTTGTCGGTCATTTACCCGAAATGCGGTCTTTCTTGATCCAAGACAAGGTACAGCGGGGCTGAATCCTGTATGGATGATCACAAGGAGGACGAGAAATGCGAAAGTGGATGACGCTTTTTCTAGTCGGGATCACGGCTTCGGCATGCCAGCACGCAGCGACGACGCAAGCAGCAGGCATCATTGAAGAACAAGGTCGCGAAGTGCCAGTCTACGTTCACGCTGTATGCGGCGATTGCCATGCCGTTCGCGCGAACGAGATTTCGCCCAACCCCCAGGCGCCGGGCTTTGCCGACATCGCCAACAGTCCAGGTATGACGCGCGATACTCTGGTCGCATTCCTATCGGACGCGCACAACTATCCGCTGCAGATGGATGTCGATCTCGATCGCAAGGATGTCGAGACGATTGCCGACTATATCGTCACCCTCCAGTCGGAAGACTATCGCCGGACGCCATCCTGAAGATAACGTCCGGCGAGTTGATCACCTTGTCTGGAAGTCCACGATGCGACCGTCTTCGCGGAACACGCAGGTGAACTCGTCGCGGTTGTAATCCCGGGTCTCGATGCGACCGTAAACATAGACATAGTCGCGCCCCTGCTGATCGACGCGCTGGATGTTGACGCTGCCATAGCGAGAGGCTTCACGACCGCAGGCCTCGACGGCAGCGCGTTCGAAGTCTCCGCGCGCGTCATAGCCATAATCGTTTCCGCCGAGAATACCGCCGAGTAGGCCGCCGTCACCGTAGGTCGCACAGCCACCGAGCAAAACGGTTCCGGCAAGGGCGGCAGGGATAAGGGCTTTTCTCAACTGTTCTCTCCTCTTGTCCCCGCCATGCGTCCTCGTGCGGGGTTTGGAGAAATTACGCCTGCCCCAAGCGATTGTTCCGCAAGGCGAAACGCTAGATACGCCCACCCTTCCACACCACGCGGCCGATGATCTCCACTTCATCGCGCGCGAGTTCGATGGGGGCATAGGCCTCGTTGGCGCTGATCAGCGCGATGCGGCCCGGGGCGCTGGCCTGCACCTGCTTTACATGCAGCGTGTCGCCGATGCGCACGACATGCACCCCCTCACCCACGCGCTTGTTGCGGTCGACGAAGATCTCGTCCCCGCTGCGCAGGGTCGGCTCCATGCTGTCTCCCTCGACCCGGATGGCGGAGAGGTCCGCGCCATCCAGGCCCATCTCGCGCAGCCACCGGCGCGAGAAGCGGAAGGAATCGAAGGAAATTTCCTCCGCCGAGAACGATCCGGGGCCTGCTGAAGCGTCCAGAGCCAGCCGCGGGACGGCGACGAAATCCTCCGATTCGCGAGGGGTCGGGCGCGCGGGATCGGCGCCGAGTTCCACCTCGTCCACGCCGAAGAATTCCGCCAGGCGGCGGCGGTCGGCCTCTTCCAGCTTGCGCGGGGAGCCCTTGCGCACGAATTGCTGCAAGTAGCTGGGATTGCGGCCCAATATTGAGGAAAGCGAGGCAAGGCTCGTGCGGCTTTTCTCGGTCAGTTCGACCAGCCGTGCGCGTTCCGGGCTCATGTCCGCCATGCTTTGATCCTTTCTCGGGCCTCCCCTGCCACCCGCAAATCGTGTGGCAAACAAGGGCCTGTGTGAGAAAATTCCTATAGCATAGGATTTTTCCTAGACAAGTAGGATTTCGAGTGGAACGAAAAGAGAACCGGGCGAGCGATTCGCCATCCGGACATGCCATGGGGAGCCCGAACAATGCTGATCCGATCCATCGAGAAATTCCTGAGCGCGCACGATATGCCGCCGACCAAGTTCGGCCGCCTCGCCGCGCACGATCCGCGCTTTGTCCTCGACCTGCGCATGGGTCGCGAGCCGCGCAGCCAGACCGAGGCCCGCATCCGCGGCTTCATGTCTGGCTTCGAAGCGGCGCGCAGCGACAGCGCCCGGGAGATCGCCCATGTCCAGTGAAGGAAAGCCCCCGCGCCCGTCCCGCGGTCGGCGCTCCGCCGGCGACCGTTTGCGCACCGCGCTGATGGTCCTGTCGGAGCATCAGGGGCAGGTGATCACGCACACGGAGAAGGCCTGGGCGAGCATCACTTTTGCCGGCACGCGCCACAGCCTCTCGCTGCTTTTCGCGGGCGAAGAGGCGATGGAAGCGGGCGAGCGCTTCATCGCCGCCCTGCCCGATCACGAGTTCGCCATTCCCGGCCAATTGGTGGCCGATGCGTGTATCGTCGAGGTCGAACATCGCCTTTCGCCCAGCCCGCGGTTGGTCGTGCAGTGCGACTTGCTGTTGCTGGAAGATGCCTGACTAATAACCCGCAGCAAGGTCCATCTGCGGGCTCACCGGTTCGCCCTTGTTCCAGCGTTCGAGGTTCTCGATGAAGCGGTCGGCCGAGCGCTGGAACATCTTCGTCTGCGCGCGGCCGGACAGGTGCATGGTGATTTGCGCGTTGTCGAGGCTCCACAACGGGTGATCCTCGGGCAGCGGTTCGGGGTCGGTGACGTCGAGCAACGCGGCTTCGATGGTCTTGGCCTCCAGCGCAGCGACAAGGTCGTCCTGCTTCACCACGTCGCCACGCGCGATGTTCACCAGCACGGCGTTGGGGCGCATGGCGGCCAGTTCGATCTCGCCGATCATGTGGCGGGTCTCGTCGGTGGAGGGGACGGCGAGGATGACCCAGTCGAACTCGCCCAGCTTCTCGCGCCATTCGCCCGGGCGAAGCGCGCCCTCCCCGCCCGAGCGGCGGACCGGAATGACCTTCATGTCGAAGGCTTCGAGCCTTGTCTTGATAAGGCTGCCGATCGCGCCGAGACCGAGCAGCAGCACGCGCTCGCCCGCAAGTTCGCGCTTGCCCGGACTGTCGAGCAGCCATTCATGCCGCTCCTGCGCGCGCACCACCTCGCGATAGCCCTTGGCGTGGGCGAGCATCAGCATGACGACATATTCGGCGATGGTCAGCGCGTTGATGCCGACACCATTGGTCACCGTCACTCCGCGCTTCGCCAAAACGTCGAGCGGCATGAAGTCCAGCCCGGCGTAGATCGAGTTGAGCCATTTGAGGTTGGTCGCGGCATGCGCGATCTCGACCATCGGCTCCTTCTCGTTGAGGTCGAACCAGCCGATCTCTGCCTCGGGAGCGAACTCCAGCGCCTGTTCCTTGGTCATGAACCACAGCGGCTCGACCCAATCGGGCAGGCGCGGCTCCACCAGCGGGCGGATCAGGGCGGACATCACGGCTTTGGACATGCGGGGGACTCTCCTCTTCGGTTTTCGTCCCTAACCGCAACTCAGCCCAGCTTCCACTCCCAGCCGAGCGGATCGCCGTCCATCACCTCGACACCCTTGGCGGCAAGGCTCGCGCGGATAGCGTCCGAATTGGCGTAATCCTTCGCCACCTTGGCTTCCTTGCGGCGGAGGATTTCGGCCTCGATTTCGGATTCGGAAATCTTGGCGACCTTCGGGCGGATGCGCAAATTCTCGCGGGTGAGGTCGAACAGGTTTAGCCCAAGCACGCGGTCCATGTCCTCGACCACGGCACGCTTTACGCTGCCATCGACCTTCTTGACCGCCAGCGCCTCTTCCAAGGCCACGAGCGCGACCGAGGTGTTGAGATCGTCCGAAATAGCCGCCGCGAACTTCTCGCGCATGGGGGCAAATTTCTGGTGCGAGGGATCGCCTGCCAGATCGTCCTCCAGCCGCTCGACCTGCATCACGATGCGCTTCAATCGGGTGAGCGCGGCCTGCAAACCTTCCCAGCTGAACTCCAGCTCGCTGCGGTAATGGGCTTGCAGGCACATCATGCGGTAGGCGAGCGGGTGATAGCCCTTGTCGATCAGCAATTGCAGGCGGAGGAATTCGCCCGCGCTCTTCGACATCTTGCCGCTGCGCTCGACGAGGAAGTTGTTGTGCATCCAGATGCGCGCGCCGCTGTTTTCGGCCACGTCGAGGCCGTTGGTGCAGCAATGCGCCTGGTTCTGCGCGATTTCGTTCGGGTGGTGGATCTCGCGGTGGTCGATCCCGCCGGTGTGGATGTCGAAGGGGAAGCCAAGGAGCTTGCCGCCCATGACCGAGCATTCGAGATGCCAGCCCGGCGCGCCTTTGCCCCACGGGCTATCCCACTCCATCTGGCGCGTCTCGCCTGCCGGGGTTTTGCGCCAGATCGCGAAGTCGGCCGCGTTGCGCTTGCCCTCGACCGTGTCGATGCGGCCCTCACCATCCTCGGTGACGGCGCGGGCGAGCTTGCCGTAATCCTCAATCGTCGAGACGTCGAAATAGAGCCCGCTTTCAAGCTCGTAACAGTGCTTGTCCGCGATGCCTTTCGCGAACTCGATCATCTCGTCGATGTAATGGGTGGCGACCGACCACTTGGCCGGTTGGCGGATGTTGAGCGCCTTCACATCGGCCCAATAGGCCTCAGTATAGTGTTTCGCGATGTCCCAGATCGACTGCGCCTTCTCCGCAGCCATCTTCTCCATCTTGTCCTCACCCTCGTCCGCATCGTCGGTGAGGTGGCCGACGTCGGTGATGTTGATGATGTGGGTAAGGTCGTAGCCCTTCCAGCTCAATGTCCGGCCCAGCACGTCCGCGAAGACATAGGCGCGCATATTGCCGATATGGGGGTAGTTGTAGACCGTCGGCCCGCAGGTATAGACGCGCGCCTCGCCCGGGTGGACGGGGGTGAAGGTCTCGACCTCGCGGGTGAGCGAGTTGAACAGCTTGAGCGGCGTTTCGGTCATGGGTGGCGCATAGGTTGGTGGCGTGCCCTCGACAAGCTCAGGCCGAACGGATTGTGTGCCAAGACGCCGTCACCACGTCCGTTCGCACTGAGCCTGTCGAAGTGCAGCCACAGACCTCACCACCCCTCCCAACGCACCGCCTCATCCAGCTCTGCGCGTTTCACATCGAACTGGTTCACCGGAGCATCCGGTTCGCGGTAGCCGATGGCCATGCCGCAGAAGAAGATGTGGTCATCGGGAATGTCGATCATCTCGCGCACCTGCGGGCTGTAGGCGGCCCAGGCTTCCTGCGCGCAGCTGTCGAGACCTTCCTCGCGCAGCAGCAGCATGATCGTCTGCAGCCACATGCCGATATCGCTCCACTGCGGCGGGCCCATGTATTTGGGCGTGTGGACCAGCATCAGCACCGGCGCCCCGAAGGCGCGGAAATTGTTGGCGAACCACATGAGGCGCTTGGCCTTGTCCTCGCGGGTGATGCCGAGCGAGGCGTACATGTCCTCGCCCACGCCGAAGCGGCGTTCCTCATAAACGCCGTCGAGGTCCTTGGGATAGATATCGTATTCGGGCTTCAGCGCCGCGCGCCCCTTGGGAAATTCCTGCGCCACCCGGTCGAACAGCGCCTGCATCGGCTCGCCGGTGAGAATGACGGCATTCCACGGCTGGACGTTTCCACCCGAGGGCGAACGCTGCGCCTTATCGAGCACGCGGGTGAGCACCTCGCGATCGACCGGCTGGTCGGTGAACGCGCGAACGGATCGGCGGGTCTGGACGGCTTCGGTGGGGGTCATTGCTCGCTACTCATTTTCTCGGTGACGATTGATGGGACCTCACCCGCTTCGCAAATCACCTCTACGCACTGGTTCATCCCAGCGATTAGCCATTGCTGTAAATCGGCACGAAGCGCTGTAACGCCACTTCTTTTGAACCAATCCAAGTATGAACTTCTCTCAATCGTGTAGACAGTCGCGATTGGGACTTTTTCGTCGCTTCGCGCTGACCAGTAAGCCAACATATCGCCCTCATCTTGTGATCGAAAACTGGCGGGCAAGTCGAAGCAAATAGTGACTTGCCTATCTTTGTCGTCCATACGAATGGTTAGAGTTCGACCATCCCATGAGATGTGCTGAATCTCATATAAGGCCCAATTCCCTTGAGGTTTGGGCGGCTGCGATTCTGCAACTTTCAATCCAGCGACATCAGACTCTGCCAATCACCCCTCCACCTCGAACAATCCCGCAAGCTGCTCGATAATCGTGCCGCCGAGCTGTTCCACGTCCATGATCGTCACTGAGCGCTTGTAGTAGCGGGTTACGTCATGGCCGATGCCGATGGCGGCGAGCTGGACGGGGCTTTGCTTCTCGATCCACTCGATCACCTTGCGCAGGTGCCCTTCGAGATAGCCCGCCTGATTTACCGATAGCGTGCTGTCGTCGACCGGCGCGCCGTCCGAAATCACCAGCAGGATGCGGCGGTCTTCGGGGCGGGCGAGCAGGCGGGTATGCGCCCAGAGCAGCGCCTCGCCGTCGATGTTTTCCTTCAGCAGCCCTTCGCGCATCATCAGGCCGAGATTGCGGCGCGCGCGGCGCCATGGCTCGTCGGCCTTCTTGTAGATGATGTGGCGCAAATCGTTGAGGCGGCCCGGATCGGCGGGGCGGCCATCGGCGAGCCATGCCTCGCGTGACTGCCCGCCCTTCCACGCGCGGGTGGTGAAACCCAAGATTTCGGTCTTCACGCCGCAACGTTCGAGCGTGCGTGCCATGATGTCGGCGCTGATCGCGGCAATGGAGATCGGCCGCCCGCGCATACTGCCCGAATTGTCGATCAGCAGCGTGACGACCGTGTCCTTGAACTCGGTATCGCGCTCCATCTTGTAGGAGAGCGCATGGCCGGGGCTGACGACCACGCGGGTCAGGCGCGCGGCATCCAAAAGGCCCTCTTCCTGGTCGAAATCCCAGCTGCGGTTCTGCTGCGCCATGAGGCGGCGCTGGAGGCGGTTGGCTAGCCTTGTGACGATGCCCTGCAAGCCCGCCAGCTGGCTGTCGAGATAGGTGCGCAGCCGGTCCAGTTCCTCGTGGTCGCAAAGCTCGGGCGCTTCGATCACCTCGTCGAACTTGTCGGTATAGGCGCGGTAGTCGAAGTCCTCGGGCAGGTCCGTCCACGGGCGGTTCGGGCGGACGGGCTGCATGCCCTCGCCGTCCTCGTCCGACGGGTCGCCATCGGACATTTCCTGCTCGCCCTCGACGTCCTGTTCGGCATCGCCATCAGCCTCGCCGTCGACGACCTCGCCGCGCGCATCGCTTTCCTGCGGCTGGGCCTCGCCATCCTCTTCCTCGTCGGAATCCTGGTCCTCTTCGGGCGCGTCGCCTTCCTCATCATCGCCATCGTCGCGGCCCTCGTCCTCGGGCGTGTCGGGCAGCGTGAGTTCGAGATGCCGCAGCATGTCGAGCGTGAGGTCCTGGAAGGCGCGCTGGTCGCCCAATGCGCCGACGAGATCTTCCATGTCGGTGCCGATGCGCGAGCTGATTTCCTCGCGCACTAGGTCGACAGCCTGCCGTGCGCGCTCGGGCACGGCCTCGCCTGTCAGCGCCTCGCGCAGCATGAGCGAAAGCGCGGTGGGTAGAGGCACTTCCTTCGCCTCGGTCGCGCGGGCAATCGGGTCGCTCGCCGTGCGCAGTTCCACCGCTGCGTCGAGATTACCCTTCATGCCCGAGAAGTTGTTCGAGCCGAGCGCTTCGTAACGCGTGCGTTCGATCGCGTCATAGCAGGCACGCGCGATGGGTTCGGGCGGCGCGCCTTTTGCGTGCATCGCCTCGTTATGGTGGCGCAGCTTGAGCGCAAAGCTGTCGGCAAAGCCACGCGCCTCGCGGGCCTGGTCCTGCGGCAGGGTGCGCCCCGGCAGGGGGACGCGGAAATTCTTGCCGCTTTGCGTCGGGCTGTCAGCGCTCCACGCAACCTCGACCTCCGGCTCGCGCGCGATGGCGCGGGCCGTGCCGGTCAAAGCCTGCTTGAAGAGGTCGAGAGGGGTCTGGTCTGCCATGGCTTCCTAATTAGGAAGCCGGGATGGTCTGGCCAGTCTTTTCCCAATCGGCAATGAACCCTTCGATGCCCTTGTCGGTCAGGACGTGCTTGAAGAGGCCCTTGATCACGGCCGGCGGCATGGTGGCGACGTCGGCGCCGATGCGCGCGCTCTGGAGGACGTGGACCGGGTTGCGGATCGAGGCGACGAGGATTTCCGTGCCGAAATCGTAATTGTCGTAGATGCGGCGGATGTCGGCGATCAGTTCCATACCGTCGAAGCCGTTGTCGTCATGGCGGCCCACGAAGGGCGACACGAAAGTCGCTCCCGCCTTGGCCGCGAGCAGCGCCTGGTTGGCCGAGAAGCACAGGGTGACATTCACCATGGTGCCGTCGCCGGTGAGCTTTTTGCATGTCTTGAGCCCGTCGATCGTCAGCGGAACCTTGATGCAGACATTGTCCGCGATCTTCCGCAGCGTCTCGGCTTCCTTCATCATCGTCTCGTGATCGAGCGCGACGACTTCGGCGCTGACCGGACCATCGACCAGATCGCAGATTTCCTTCGTCACTTCCATGAAGTCGCGGCCCGACTTGGCGATCAGCGACGGGTTGGTGGTGACGCCATCGAGCAGGCCGGTGTCGGCCATTTCCTTGATGTCGGCGATGTCGGCGGTGTCGACGAAGAATTTCATGCGATGAGGCTCCGGGGAAGCGGTTTCGATTCCCCGGCAGCCTTAGCGGTGATGGCAGGGCGCGGCTAGAGGCGGCTGCCGGCTCCGAACACGCCGATGATCAGCGGGTCGCGGGTGGATTGCGGATCGCGGCGAATGGCGGCTTCTTCCACGCCGATCTCGCGCCAGATCGTGTCGTCGAGATTGGTGGCGAAGCGGGTGGTGGCGTTGGTGAAGTTCACGCCCGTCAGCGCCGAGACCAGCTGGCCGACCAGCGGATCGCTTGCCACGCGCATGGCATTGCCCAGTTCGGGGACCATGGCCTCTACCAGCGTCCGGCCCATCGAATTGCGCAGGAAGGCGGTGGCCGCCGTCGGTCCGCCGTTTACGAGGTCAATGGCGTTCTGGATGCCGATGGTGCGCACCGCATCGGTCACCAGCGGCGCGGCGCGCTCGGCGCCTTCGTAAGCGATGTCGCCCATCGCGTCCTGCAGGCGGTTCTTGAACAGGGCCGAGGTCAGGATTGTCGACAGGATATCGCCGCGCGTGCCCAGCAAATCGTTGAGGCCGAGCGTCGCGACCTGCTGGTCCCAGAAACCGCCCGCGTTGAGCATACGGGAAAAGGCGCGGTCGCTGGAGAGGAACAGGATACGCTGGACGGCATCCACCATGCTGAAGCCGGGGATGCCGGCGCAGCCCGACAGGGCAAGGCCTGCGGTGCCAAGGCCTATTCTGCCGAGAAAGGCGCGGCGGCCGGTCTTTCGTTCAAGGATCGGGGGTTTCACGAGAATATCGGTCATTATTGCACTCCTCACAAAGTCCCACCTTGTTTCGTCATGGGTAGCCGCTCCATATGAGCCGCCAGATGAACCGCGTCCGCTGCCTCGTCCTAAACGCCGCTCTCGGCCCGCTCGATTACAAGGTGCCGGACGGCATGGCGGTCGAGCTGGGCCAGGTGGTCGAATGTCCGCTGGGCCCGCGCACCGTCATCGGTATCGTCTGGGAGGCTGAACGGCTGCCCGGCACAGACGTTCCGGCGGAGAAACTGCGCCCCCTCAGGGGTTTGTATCCGATTCCGCCCCTGCCTGCCCCGCTGCGCCGCCTGATCGAATGGACCGCCGATTACTATGTCGCCTCGCTCGCCAGTGTGGCCCGTATGGCGCTGTCTTCGGGCGGTGCGCTGAAGGGCCCGGCAAGCATCACCGAATATCGCCTCACCGGCGGAATGCCCGAACGCATGACCCCGCAGCGGCTGGCGGCGATGGAGGCGCTCGAAGGCGAGCAGGCGACCATCCGCGAACTGTCGGGCATAGCTGGCGTGTCGGAAGGCGTGCTGCGCGGGCTGGTCAACCAAGGCGTGCTGGAACCCGTCGAGGTCGATTGCGACCGACCTTACGAAGCCGCGCGACCGGACTTTGCGCAAGTCGAATTGAGCGAGCAGCAGCGCGAGGTTTCGGACATCTTCTCCGCCGCCGTGCGCGAGGCCAAATTCGCGCCCTTCCTGCTCGACGGGGTGACCGGGTCGGGCAAGACCGAGACCTATTTCGAGCCCGTCGCCGAGGCTCTGCGGATGGGGCGGCAGGTGCTGGTGCTCCTTCCCGAAATCGCGCTGACGGAGAATTTCCTCCACCGCTTCGAGGAGCGCTTCGGCGCATCGCCTGTGCTCTGGCACTCCTCGCTCAAATCGACCGAACGCCGCCGCGCCTGGCGCGCCGTCGCCAGCGGCAGCGCGCAGGTCGTGGTCGGCGCTCGCTCGGCTTTGTTCCTCCCCTTTGCCAAGCTCGGCCTCATCGTCGTCGACGAAGCGCACGAGACCAGCTTCAAGCAGGAAGACGGCGTACGCTACAACGCGCGCGACGTCGCCGTGATGCGCGCCCATTTCGAGCGGTTTCCGATTATCCTCGCCAGCGCCACGCCCGCGCTCGAAAGCCTGCAGATGGCCGAGAGCGGGATTTACGAGAAGGTCGATCTGCCCAGCCGTTTCGGCGGCGCGCAGATGCCTGCGATCGACACGATCGACCTCACGGAAGAAAAGCCGCCCCACGGCATGTGGCTCGCCCAGCGGTTGGTCGACGGGATCGCCGAACGACTGGAGCGCAGCGAACAGTCGCTGCTGTTCCTCAACCGCCGTGGCTATGCCCCGCTGACGCTCTGCCGCAATTGCGGATTCCGGTACCAGTGCCCCAATTGCAGCGCCTGGCTGGTCGAACACCGCTTCACCCGCCGCCTCGCCTGCCACCATTGCGGGCACGAAGCGCCTAGCCCTGGGCAATGCAAGGAATGCGGCGAGCCCGATTGCCTCGTCGCCTGCGGTCCCGGTGTCGAGCGCATCGCCGACGAGGTGGCCGAGCGCCTGCCCGAGGCGCGCGTCTTCGTGGCGACGTCCGACACGCTCAATTCTCCCGGTCGGGCGGCGGAATTCATCGCCTCGGTCGATGCGGGAGAAATCGACGTGATCGTCGGCACGCAACTCGTCACCAAGGGCTTCCACTTTCCCGAACTCACGCTGGTCGGCGTGGTCGATGCCGACCTAGGCCTCGAGGGCGGAGACTTGCGCGCCGGCGAGCGCACCTACCAGCAGGTCGCACAGGTCGCGGGCCGTGCAGGGCGCGGCGCGAAACCGGGCGAGGTCCTGATCCAGACCCGCCACCCCGAAGCCAGCGTTATCGCCGCTCTCGCCGCCGGCGACCGCGATGCCTTCTATACCGCCGAAACCGAGATGCGCCGCGATGCCGGTGCCCCGCCCTTCGGCCGCTGGGCCTCGATCATCGTATCGTCGGAAGACGAGAGCGAAGCGCGCGAGGCCGCGCGGCGCATTGGCGACACCCGCCCCGACGTGGCCGACTGCATGATCCTCGGCCCCGCCCCTGCCCCGATGGCGCAATTGCGCGGCCGCTACCGTTATCGCCTGCTCATCAACGCGCGGCGCAGCGTGCAATTGCAGGACGTCATCCGCCGCTGGCTCGGGCGGCTGGACCACCCACCCGGCATACGCGTGGCCGTGGATATCGACCCCTATTCTTTTGTGTGACCGGCAAACCTTTGCAGTGCGCATAGTAGCGGGATAGGAACGTCTTGGCGGCAATCGCAGTGTCGTTAGCTCAAGGGGGCCTATCTTGCGTATCTGGAAGCTTTTTACGGCGATCGTCGCCGCGTGTCTTGCCATGCCGCTAGCCGCTGCCGGTGAAGTCGAGATCTGGCACAAGGCCGAAAGCGCCCATTTCACAATCTACTCCTCGGGCGATCGTGACGATCTCGTCGATTTTACGCGCGAACTGGAAAAATTCGACGGGCTGCTCCGCTTCTGGTTCCAGAAGCCCGATCGCGGCTTTGCCGACAAGATCGACATTTACATGCTTCAAAACCAGAGGCAGGTCGCCAGCCTGCTCGACAGCCGTACGGTGGCCGGGTTCTACTCGCCCCGCGTCGATGGAACCCACGCCGTCGCCCATTACAAGGGTGGCGGAATGCGCGATCTGTCCGGCCAGCGCATCCTGTTCCACGAATACGCGCACCACTTCATGTTCAGCGAATTCGACAAGCCCGTTCCCACCCCGAATATGGCCGCAAGGCCGTCAAGCGGATCGAATTGATGCGCGAAACGGGCGCGAAATTCCGACCCGAGCTTCCCGACGAGGATGGGGACGAAACCGCCGGGGACTGATCCCAGCGCCGCTCGTCGGGGCACTTCGGCGTGGTCCGGGCATTGTCACAGGCGATGCCCGATAGCCCGCCCAAAAAGCCCAGCGCGCCCGTCCTCGTTCCCATCCTTGGCGACCAGCTGACCCGCACGCTCGCCTCGCTGCGCGGGCGGACCAAGGACGACACCGTCATCCTGATGATGGAGGTCTGGGACGAGGCGACCTACGTCAAACACCACAAGCAGAAGATCGTCCTGATCTTCTCGGCCATGCGCCATTTCGCCCAGGAACTGCGCGATGCAGGCTGGACGATCGATTACGTGAAGCTCGATGCCGAGAACAACGCAGGCAGCTTCACCGGCGAAGTGGCGCGCGCGATCGAGGAGCATGCCCCGCGACTCATCAGCGTGGTCGAAGCCGGCGAGTGGCGGGTTCGCGAGGACATGGACCATTGGGCCGACAAATTCTCCTGCGAAGTCGAGATCCTGCGCGACGACCGCATTATCTGCACCCAGGCCGAATTCGACGCATGGGCGGAGGATCGCAAGGAACTCCGCATGGAGTATTTTTATCGCGAAATGCGCCGCAAGACCTGCCTCCTCATGGACGGCGACAAGCCCGAAGGCGGCGAGTGGAATTACGATAGCGAGAACCGCAAACCGCCCAAGGACGGCCTCTCCGCCCCCGAACGCCCCAAGTTCGAACCGGACGAGATCACGCAAGAAGTGATCGACCTCGTCGAGAATCGCTTCGGCGACCATTTCGGCTCACTCGAAAACTTTGCCTGGCCCGTCACTCGCGAAGAGGCCGAGGAAGCAGCCGATGCCTTCTTTGCCGAGCGGATCGAATGTTTCGGCCCCTACCAGGACGCGATGGTCGCGGGTGAGGACGACCTGTTCCACTCCATGCTCTCGACCAGCATCAATCTCGGCCTGCTCGGCCCGCTCGAACTCTGCCAGCGGGCCGAGAAAGCCTATAAGGACGGCAAGGCGCCGCTGAACTCGGTCGAGGGCTTCATTCGCCAGATCATCGGCTGGCGCGAATATGTGCGCGGCTTCTACTGGCACCAGATGCCGCACCTGCAGAGGGCCAACGCGCTCAACGCCCAGCGCGGCCTGCCCGAATTCTACTGGACCGGCGAGACCGACATGGCCTGCCTTGCCGACTGCATCCGCTCGACCCGCGAGAACGCCCACGCACACCATATCCAGCGACTGATGGTGCTCGGCAATTTCGCGCTGCTGGCGGGCGTGAATCCGCGCGAAGTGCAGGACTGGTACCTCGTCGTCTACGCCGATGCCTATGAGTGGGTCGAACTGCCCAACGTCGCCGCAATGATCCTCTACGCCGATGGCGGCAAGCTCGCGAGCAAGCCCTATGCGGCTTCCGGAAACTACATCAACAAGATGAGCAATTACTGCTCCGGCTGCACCTACTCACCGAACAAGAAAACCGGCGAAGGCGCCTGCCCGTTCAACCCGCTCTACTGGCACTTCATGGACCGCCACCGCGATCGGCTGGAAAAGAACCACCGCATCGGGCGCATATACTCGACCTGGGACCGGATGGACGAGGAGCGGCGGCAGGAATATCTCGACAGCGCCGAGGCGTTCTTGGGTACGCTCGAAACTGCCGAAAGCGGGTGGGCGCGGGGTTAAACCAATGTCCTCTCTAGAAAGCGTAGCGGACAGAGCCGCGCGACGAACGGCTATCTGAAAGTGTGGTCGTCAATATGCCAGATTCCCTGACCATCCCTCATAACATCGGCAATCAGGTTATCGCCTTCCCACACCTTTGCATGCCTGAAAGCATGCTCGCCTTTTAGAAGAGGTAATGCGCCTGCAGGGTTTTGTGCGTTGAACTGCACTCGCTTCGGCTCACCAAAACCATCGTCTTCAAATTCGAGCGTGTATTGGGGCATTTGCGGCTCTTTCCGGATTTGGACACTTCGATTTGCTAGCTCGGATAAAGGATACTTGTCCCGTTACCTATCAACGCGGACATCCTGCTGCAAATCCGGGGAGGGCCGAGAGATGCTTCCTGATTTGCGATAGTTATCGATGCATATTACAACGTCGGGAGTGGACGGGCACCGCTGACCTAGAGTTCGAATATGATTTCAAGCGATCTGATCGAAGCAGATTTTCCAAAGGTCTCACCTCTGGCGCGTATCGAACAAGCTGCAGGCCTGATGCGCGAAAACTATCTTCACGCTCTTCCAGTCGTGGAAGGCGATCAACTCAAAGGCATCGTCTCCTGTGAAGATATCGTTTACCGGGGCATTGCTAAAGGAGATGATTGGTTTTTGGCCCACGTCGAAGATTATATGACCCGGGATCCGAATGCCGCGCTGGTCACCGATGACATATTTACGTTAAGCGCGCTCATGAAAGCTGGGTGTCACAGATGGTTGCCGGTCGTGAGAGCGGATCGGGACTACCTAGGCGTTATAAGGCTATCTGTATTAAAGAGAGTGGAGCCTCACGAGGAACATTCGTCGGCCTAGCGTTACATCCGCTCCGATATTGAGTTTGGCAATCGGCTCTTTGGCGGGCGTCGTTTTCCTACCTTTTCGCCGAGTGGCAATCGGGCACCATGGTTCGTTCCCCGCCACACGTCGCCTGCAACTATTACGACGCGCCCCGCGGCCGGCCCAGCGTTCCCTTCAAGGACCGTGTTCCATGTGTTCCATCCTGTGGGGCCACCCTCGGCCACTCCAACTTGCGTCCTACACGCCTATCCGCCCCGCTCGCGCCGCAGCAGTTCGGCCTTGATCTCGGTTCCGTAGGCATAGCCGCCCAGCCCGCCATCGGCTGCGATCACGCGATGGCAGGGGATGAGGACGGCGATGTTGTTGGCTCCGTTGGCGCTGCCGACGGCGCGGCTGGCCTTGGGGTTGCCGAGCATGGCGGCCTGTTCGCCGTAGCTACGCGTCTCGCCCGGGGGGATCTGCCGCAGCGCGTCCCAGCAGGCCTGCTGGAAGGCGGTGCCCTTCACATCGAGCGGGATGGCGGCACTGGTGACGCTGGTGGGATCCTCGACCGCGGCGAGGACCTTGTCGAACAGGTCGCGGAAGCCCTCCCCCGCTTCGACCAGCTCCGCCTTCGGGAAACGGCGGCGCAGCGCCTCCTCGCCTTCGTTGAAGGAAAGGCAGCACACGCCCTTGTCCGTGGCGGCGACCAGCATCGCGCCCAGCGTCGTATCGATCACCGCCCAATGCACCGTGCGACCCTTGCCGCCAACCTTCCAGTCGCTCGCGCTCATGCCGCTGTCCTTCCTGCCCTCGTAAAAGCGCGAGGGCGCGCCATAGCCGCCGGTGTAGATCGCATCCGTGACGCTGCCGCCCTCGTCCAGCGCCCGTTCGGCCCGCTCGCGCCGGAGGGCCCGCTGGTAGGCGGCAGGAGAGAGGCCGACGGCCCGCGTGAAGATGCGCTGGAAATGCGTCGGCGAATAGTCGGTCAGCTGGCCCAGCCGATCGAGTGAGACGGTCTCCTCGGCCTCGCGCAGCAGTTCGAGCGCCGCCAGCACCGCCGCTTCCTCGCGGCTCTGCTGGTCGGGCGCGCAGCGTTTGCAGGCACGCAGGCCCGCCGCTTCGGCCGCCTCGCAGTTCGCGTAGAAGCGCACGTTCTCCCGCTTGGGACGACGCGCGGAGCACGACGGGCGGCAATAGATGCCGGTCGAATGGACACCGGTCACGAAGACGCCGTCGAAACGGCGATCCTTGGCCAGCGCGATGCGCCAGCGTTCCTCGTCCGACAGGGCGGTCTTGTCCTTCATCGCGGCCATCCTTTCATCCAGTCACGCAGGCTTGCAAGTGGCGTGTTCGCAAAAGCTGCGGGTGGCTGCATCCCGAAGCTTGCGGTCAATGTCGCGGCCCCGCTAAGGGAGAGCCGGATGGGACGTATTCTTTCGGTTCTCGCAGCGCTAATGGCGCTTCTTTCCCCTGCCATGGCGCAGGCCGACCCGGCCGATATCGACGCGGCGGCGCGCGGCGTGGTGCGCGTGGTGATTATCGGCAGTGACGACAACGAGCTCTTCCCGGTCAGCCACGGCACGGGCTTCGCGGTCTCGCCCGATCTGATCGTCACCAACGCCCATGTGGTGCGCGACGCGATGAGCGACGACGAGTTGCGGATCGGCATCGTGCCCAGCGGCGGCGGCGACGCAGTGTATGGCCGGCTGGTTTCGGTCAACGCGCGCAACGACCTGGCGCTGGTGCGGCTGACCGGATCGCTAAACCTGCCCGCGCTCGCGCTGGCGGGCCGACCCGTAGACAGCGCGGCGCAGGTCACCAGCGTCGGCTATCCGATGAATGTCGACCGCGCGCAGGGGCTGGACCTGTCCGACATCTTCCAGTCGATGTCCCCGGTGAAAAGCCTCGGCTACGTCTCGGGCGAAAGGCCCAGCCGCCAGTTCGACACCGTTCTCCATACCGCCCCCATCGCGCGCGGCAATTCGGGCGGCCCGCTGCTCGATGCCTGCGGACGCGTGGTCGGCGTGAACAGTTTCGGCGCGGACAACGAAGGCGGCGACGCGGAGTTCTTCTTCGCGGTCTCGAACCGCGAACTGGTCCCCTTCCTGCGCGCCAACGAGGTCGAGCCGAACATCAACGACAGCCCCTGCCGCAGTCTGCAGGACCTCGACGATGCGGAAAAGGAAAGGCTCGAACGCGAACAGATGGAGGCGCTGCAGGCGCTGGCCCAGCGCACCGAGGAAACGCGCGAGCGCCGCGAGCGCGCGCTGTTGAAGGCGCAGCTGGGCGTGGCGCAGGACCGCGAGGACCGGATGGCGCTCGCCTTCGTCCTGCTGCTCGGCTCTTTCGGCATCGCGCTATGGGCGTGGAGCCGCCGCGAACGCTTCGATGCGGAGGCGGAAGACGCCGAACTTGCGCGCCGCAAGATCACCATCGCATTCGCCATCGCGGGCTTCCTCGTGGTGGTCGCTTTGATCGCCTTCCTCACGCGCCCCGGTCTCGACGAGATCGACCGGCGGGTTGCCGCCGAAATGCAGGAGGGCGCGCCCGACACGGGCGGGGACGATCCCCTCGCGGCGAACGGTCACGGCAATGGCGCGCTGACCTGCCGACTGATCCCGGAACGCAGCCGCATCACCAGCGCGGAAGCGCCGGACATCGCCTTCGACTGGACCGAGGAAGGCTGCGTCAACGAACGCACGCAATACGGCTATGCTTCGGGCAATTGGTCGCGCGTCTTCGTGCCGAACCAGGAAGATGCGGTTTCGGTAAACAGCTACGACCCCGATCGCCGCATCTTCCGCTCCGAACGCTATCTCCTTTCGCGCAGCGCCATGAACGACGCGCGCGCGGCACGCAGCGAATACGAGGCGCCCGTATGCGGGGCAGACGGCGCTGCCACCCGGCTCGGCGATTTGCAGGGCGAGGTGTTGAGCATGCTGCCCCAACAGCCGAACGAGCGGCTGGTCTACCGCTGCGAGCCGACCGAAGGCGGGTCCTAGGCCGCCAGCGCCTCGCCGCTCAGCGTGATGCGATGCATCTCGCGCGCATGACCGTGGTAATCATTCATGGCGTAATGCCAGGTCGTGCGGTTGTCCCAGATGGCCACCGTGCCCGGCGCCCATTCGACGCGGCACTGGTGCGCCGGCTGCATCGCATGATCGTAAAGCTCGCGCAGGAGCGGCACACTCTCCTCGCGGGTCATGCCGGTGAAATGAATCGTGAAGCCGGGATTGACGTAGAGCAGCTTCTGCCCCGTCCTGGGATGGCGGACCACGACCGGATGGGTCGCCCCGGTCCTCCGCTCCTGCCCGCGGAGCGCCTCGCCCTGGTCGGTCTTCGCATAGACTCCGCCGGGCGCGTAGATGTGATCGGCGGTGTGATAGGCCTCCAGCCCTTCGATCCGCTGCTTTATCTCGTCGGACAGGCTGTCATAGGCCGCGCCCATATGCGCCCACAGCGTGTCACCGCCCTTGGGCGGCAGCGTACGCGCGACGAGGATGGAGCCCATCGCCGGAATCTGGTCGTAGGAATGGTCGGTATGCCAACCCCCGCCGATATTGGTCTGCTGGTCCTTGGTCTTGCGGACCACGGCAATCTCGGGATGTTCGTCGGTCAGCGGGAAGTACTTGTTGATGTCGATCCCGCCCCAGCGCTACGCGAAGGCGATGTGCTCTTCGGGGCTGAAGGACTGGTCGCGGAACACCGCCACGCCGTGCCTATATATAAGGTCGCGGATCGCATCGAGCGTCTCGCCCTCCGCAATAGCCAGCGCGACATCCCTCACTTCGACCCCGCAGTGGGGTGCCAGGGGTTCGGTTATCAACGCGTCTCTCCCGCTCTCGAGCGTATACGATCCGGCACCAGACTACGCGCCTCGTGCAAAGAGTCCATCATTCCCCGCGTGACTCGGGTTGCCTTGCTGCACCCCCTTTGCTAGGCGCGCGCCAACCTTGCCGGAGCGACTCATTTTCGCTCGCTCAACGGCGTGGCCGCAAAGACCAATTTTCCGACCCTAGAGGACGAGAGACGCGTGGAAATTTCCGCCGGTATCAAGGCTAGCCTTGCTGGACGTTATGCTTCGGCCCTGTTCGATCTGGCCAGTGAGGCCGGGACCGTGACCGCGGTCGAATCGGACATGGACAAGCTCGAAGCAGGCCTTGCCGAATCAGCTGAGCTGAAACAGCTCACCACCAATCCGCGCGTGACGCGTTCGCAGGCCGAAAAGGCGCTGTGGGGCGTTTCGGCCATCATGGGCCTGTCGGACCTGACCCAGAAGTTCCTCGGAACGCTGGCGCAGAACCGTCGTCTTGGCCAGCTTCCCGGCATCATCCGCGCCTTCCGCGCGATTGCCGCGGCCCAGCGCGGCGAAGTCGCCGCCGAAGTCACCAGCGCCCACGCGCTGACCGACGCGCAGCTGGCCGATCTCAAGACCAAGCTGACGGCCCGCGAAGGCCGCACCGTCAAACTTTCCACGAAGGTCGACCCCGAGCTCCTCGGCGGCCTCGTCGTCACCATCGGATCGAAGCGCATTGATGGCTCGATCCGCACCCGTCTTAATTCGCTCTCCCAGGCCATGAAGGCTTAAAGGACAAACATCATGGATATCCGCGCCGCAGAAATCTCCAAGGTCATCAAGGACCAGATCGCCAATTTCGGCAGCGATGCCGAAGTCAGCGAAGTCGGCTCCGTTCTCTCGGTGGGTGACGGCATCGCCCGCATCCACGGCCTCGACAAGGTCCAGGCTGGCGAGATGATCGAATTCTCCAACGGCACGCAGGGCATGGCCCTGAACCTCGAAGCCGACAACGTAGGTGCGGTTATCTTCGGCGCCGACACCGACATCGCCGAAGGCGACACTGTGAAGCGTACCGGCACCATCGTGGACGTCCCCGTCGGCAAGGGCCTGCTCGGCCGCGTGGTCGATGCTCTGGGCAACCCGATCGATGGCAAGGGCCCGATCGAAGCGACCGAGCGCAAGCGCGTCGAAGTGAAGGCTCCGGGCATCATCCCGCGTGAATCGGTTTCCGAACCGGTGCAGTCGGGCCTCAAGGCCATCGACGCCCTCGTTCCCGTCGGCCGCGGCCAGCGCGAACTGATCATCGGCGACCGTCAGACCGGTAAGTCGGCTGTCGCGATCGACACCTTCATCAACCAGAAGGACGCGCACCAGGGCGACGACGAGAAGAAGAAGCTTTACTGCATCTACGTCGCCGTTGGCCAGAAGCGTTCGACCGTCGCTCAGATCGTCAAGAGCCTCGAAGAAAACGGCGCGATGGAATATTCGATCGTTGTCGCCGCAACCGCTTCGGAGCCCGCTCCGCTGCAGTACCTCGCACCCTACACCGGTTGTGCGATGGGCGAATTCTTCCGCGACAACGGCATGCACGCCGTGATCGTTTACGACGACCTTTCGAAGCAGGCTGTTGCCTACCGCCAGATGTCGCTCCTGCTGCGTCGTCCCCCGGGCCGCGAAGCCTACCCGGGTGACGTATTCTACCTGCACAGCCGCCTCCTCGAGCGCGCGGCCAAGATGAACGGTGACAACGGTGGCGGCTCGCTGACCGCGCTGCCGATCATCGAAACGCAGGCAGGCGACGTGTCGGCCTACATTCCGACCAACGTGATCTCGATCACCGACGGCCAAATTTTCCTCGAAACCGACCTGTTCTACCAGGGTATTCGTCCGGCCATTAACGTCGGTCTTTCGGTCAGCCGAGTAGGCGGTGCCGCCCAGACCAAGGCGATGAAGAAGGTCTCGGGCTCCATGAAGCTCGACCTTGCACAGTATCGCGAAATGGCTGCCTTCGCGCAGTTCGGCTCGGACCTCGACGCCGCAACGCAGAAGCTCCTCAACCGCGGTGCGCGCCTGACCGAGCTGCTCAAGCAGCCGCAGTTCTCGCCGATGCCCTTCGAAGAGCAGACCGTGTCGATCTTCGCCGGCACCAACGGCTATCTCGACGATGTCGCGGTGGACCGCGTGACCGACTACGAAGACCAGATGCTGAGCTTCATGCGCTCCGAACATGCCGATGTGCTGGAAACTATCCGCACCACCGGCAAGTTCGAAGACGACACCAAGGACAAGGTCGTCGACGCGCTGAAGACCTTCGCCAAGCAGTTCGCCTAAGTCCCACGAGCCTAACAGGGAGCCGTCATGGCCTCGCTTAAAGAACTCAAGGGCCGGATCAACTCGGTCAAGTCGACCCAGAAGATCACCAAGGCCAAGCAGATGGTCGCAGCGGCCAAGCTGCGCCGTGCGCAGGCGGCTGCCGAAGCCGCACGCCCCTATGCCGAACGGCTTTCGGGAGTGATGGCATCGCTCGCCAGCAAGGTGAGCGGCGACAGCGCCCCCAAGCTGCTGCGCGGCACGGGTGCCGACAAGCGCCACATGCTGGTAGTGGTGAACACCGACAAGGGCCTGTGCGGCGGTCTCAACGCCAACATCGTCAAGGCTGCCAAGGCCAAGGCGAAGGCGCTGACCGCGGAAGGCAAGGACGTGTCCTTCTACCTCGTCGGGAAGAAGGGCCGCGCGCCGATCAAGCGCGATTACGCCAATTGCATCGCCAAGCACTTCGACACTTCGGACGTCCGCAACCCGGGCTTCACCGAAGCCGAAGCTATTGCCGACGACCTGATCGAGCGTTTCGAGAACGGCGAATTCGATGTCGCCCACCTCGTCTACCCGATCTTCAAGTCGGCCCTAGCACAGGATCCGACCGTCGATCAGCTCATCCCTGTCCCCTCGCCGACAAGCGAAGGCGATAGCAGCGACGCCGTTGTCGAATACGAGCCGGGCGAAGAGGAAATTCTCGAAGATCTCCTGCCGCGTTACGTGAAGACACAGGTCTTCGGCGCGCTGCTCGAACGCGAGGCTTCCGAACAGGGCGCGTCGATGACCGCGATGGACAACGCCACGCGCAACGCTGGCGACCTCATCAACGATCTGACCATCCAGTATAACCGCAGCCGCCAAGCCGCGATCACGACCGAGCTGATCGAAATCATCGCAGGTGCGGAAGCGCTCTGATGAAAGAAGCCCTGAAGGCCATAACGCCCCCGGTGGTCTGGAACTTCGCCCGCAAGTTTGCGGGCAAGAAGCCGACCGACCATGCCCAGCGTCATGCCCTCTCCCTTGCCCAGGATGACGTGTTCTCGGTCCGCTTCAAGCAGGTCGAGTTCAACGACAACGCCTATTTCGTCCCTGCCTACGCAAGCGAGCGTCCGGCAGCCAAGGCGATTGCCAGCGGCGAGCTTTACGAGCCCGCCACGCATGTTCTCGTGCGCAAGCTGCTCGAAGATCGTCCGGGCAGCATGGTCCATGCCGGCACCTTCTTCGGCGACATGGTCCCGACCTTCGCCAAGGCCTGCCCCAAGACGCTCTACGCGTTCGAGCCGGTGCTCGAAAACTACGTGCTGGCAAAGCTGGGCGTGGAAGCGAACGGCCTCGACAACGTCGTTCTGACCAACGCCGGTCTCGGCACCGAAATCAAGCCGGCCCGCATCGATACCGGCGGCGAAGACGGTGTCCACCGTGGCGGAAGCTCGCGCATAGCGCAGGCCGGACAGGCGACAGCGCTGACGAAGATCGACGCGCTCGGCCTCGACGATCTCTCGCTGCTCCAGCTCGATGTCGAAGGCTTCGAAGCCCACGCCCTTGCCGGCGCGGCCGAGACTGTCACGCGCTGTTCGCCGGTCATCCTTGTGGAAGACAACGACAACACCTGCCGCCCCTTCTTCGATGAAGCCGGATACGTGTCCTGCGGCACCATTCCCGGCATCAAGGTCTGGTCCAAGCCTGCCGACAAGGACCGGGTCACCAAAATCGTGAGCGCCCTCTGACGGCCCGGCCTGAAGCCCCCTCTATTCGGAACATGCATATGAAGAAACTCGCTCTCCTCCTTCCCCTCGTCCTCGTCGCAGCCTGCGGCGAAGAACCCGCGCCGGAAGCGACCCCCACCGAGGTCGCGACGCCGGAGCCGGTGAGCACGCTTCCCGCGCCCGACCAGGACCTGTTCCGCACCACCTTCGCCGGAACCTGCGAAGGCGCCGAGCCGGTCAACCAGGCCGTGTGCCGCCGCGCCATGGGCGCCGACACCGTCGCTTGCGAATTCGGCCTCGGTGAAGACGAATACCTGCGTCACAAGGCAACGCTGACGGTCAATGAAGACAAGACCGGCTGGATGCTCGCCGACGCCGAAGCCCTTTGCGCCGAACATGGCGTGCACCACGTAGACTCCTGAGCCAGTAGGAACACAGATCATGGCCACCGCACCCAAGCTTAACCAGAGCCCCAACGGCACCATCGCCCAGGTCATCGGCGCCGTCGTCGACGTCGCCTTCGAAGGCGAACTGCCGCCGATCCTGACCGCGCTCGAAACGAAGAACGGCGATAACACGCTGGTTCTCGAAGTCGCGCAGCACCTCGGTGAAAGCACCGTCCGCACCATCGCCATGGACGGCACCGACGGCCTCACCCGTGGTCAGGAAGTCGTGAACACCGGCGCGCAGATCTCGGTCCCCGTGGGTCCGAAGACGCTCGGCCGCATCATGAACGTAATCGGCGAACCGATTGACGAACGCGGTCCGGTCGGCGCCGAGCAGACCATGCCGATCCACGCCGAAGCCCCGCTCTTTGTCGACCAGTCGACCGAAGCCGCGATCCTCGTCACCGGCATCAAGGTCATCGACTTGCTCGCCCCGTATGCACGTGGTGGTAAGATCGGCCTGTTCGGTGGCGCCGGTGTGGGCAAGACCGTCCTCATCCAGGAACTGATCAACAACATCGCGAAGGGCCACGGTGGTGTGTCCGTCTTCGCAGGTGTCGGTGAGCGTACCCGCGAAGGTAACGACCTTTACCACGAATTCCTCGATGCAGCGTTATCGCCAAGAACGACGCTGGCGAAGCCATCAGCGAAGGTTCGAAAGTAGCCCTGGTCTTCGGCCAGATGAACGAGCCTCCGGGTGCGCGTGCACGCGTCGCTCTTTCGGGCCTGACCATGGCGGAATACTTCCGCGATGTCGAAGGCCAGGACGTGCTGTTCTTTGTCGACAACATCTTCCGCTTTACCCAGGCGGGTTCGGAAGTGTCGGCACTTCTCGGCCGTATTCCTTCGGCCGTGGGCTACCAGCCGACCCTGTCGACCGACATGGGCAACCTGCAGGAACGCATCACCTCGACCACCAAGGGTTCGATTACCTCGGTCCAGGCCATTTACGTTCCCGCCGACGACCTTACCGACCCCGCTCCGGCAACCTCGTTCGCCCACCTCGACGCAACGACCACGCTGAACCGCGCGATTTCGGAGCTGGGCATCTACCCGGCCGTCGACCCGCTCGATTCCACCAGCCGCGTTCTCGAACCGCGCGTTGTCGGTGAAGAGCACTACCAGACCGCCCGCCGCGTCCAGGAAACCCTGCAGAAGTACAAGAGCCTGCAGGACATCATCGCCATTCTCGGCATGGACGAGCTTTCGGAAGAAGATAAGCTCACCGTGGCGCGCGCCCGCAAGATCCAGAAGTTCCTCAGCCAGCCGTTCCACGTGGCCGAGGTCTTTACCAACATCCCGGGCCAGTTCGTCCAGCTCGAAGACACCGTGAAGTCGTTCAAGGCTGTCGTCGACGGCGAATACGACCACCTGCCGGAAGCTGCCTTCTACATGGTTGGCGGCATCGACCAAGCCGTAGAGAAGGCCAAGAAGCTGGCCGAGGACGCGTAAGGACATGGCCCTCCACTTCGAACTCGTCACGCCGGCCAAGCTGGTCCGCTCCGAAGACGTCCACATGGTCGTCGTGCCCGGTGCGGAAGGCGAATTCGGCGTGCTCGAGGGCCACGCGCCCTTCATGTCGACCATCCGTGACGGCGCCGTGCAGGTCTACAAGACCGAAGGCGCTGCGCCGGAGACCATCGAGGTCCGCGGCGGCTTTGCCGAGGTCGGCGAAAAGGGCCTGACGGTCCTCGCGGAACACGTCGAAGGCTGAATAACGCCTCGCACAATTGATTGAACAAGGGCGATCCTGCGGGGTCGCCCTTTTTCGTTCGACCAACTGCTTGGTTCGATAGGCGAACCCCCTTGTCTCCCCCGTCCCCTTCCGCAAGACTGTCGGTTCAATGGGAAGAGGGACTGCAATCTCATGAAACTGGTATCGACTGCGGCGCTTGGCACTGCTTTGGCAATGGGCATGACGACTATGGCAACTGCACAGGACGGCGTACCCGGCCCTGACGAAGACCCCTACATCTGGCTCGAAGAAGCGCGCAGCGACGAAGCGCTCGAATGGGTTCGCAACGAAAACGACCGCACCATGGCGCATATGGCGCAGGATCCGCGGTTCGACGAACTGACCGCCGAAGCGCTTGCCATCCTCGATGCCGAAGACCGCATCCCCTACGTTTCGATCCGCAAGGACGGTCTCTACAATTTCTGGCAGGACAAGCAGAATCCCAAGGGCGTGCTGCGCCGCACCAGCCTCGAAAGCTACAAGACCGACAATCCCGAATGGGACATCATCCTCGACGTCGATGCGCTGGCCGCAGCCGAGGGCAAGGAATGGGTCTACAAGGGCAGCACCTGCCTGCCGCCGGACCAACGCCTGTGCATGATCGCGCTCTCGGACGGGGGAGAGGACGCCACCATCCTGCGCGAATTCGACATGACCACCAAGCAGTTCGTCGAGGGCGGCTTCGTGATCGAGGAAAAGAGCCAGGGCGGGGTCCAGTGGCTCGATGAAGACACACTGCTCGTGAGCCGTGATTTCGGCGGCGGCACCATCACCGAAAGCGAATATCCCTTCACCACCCGCGTGTGGACGCGCGGCACGCCGCTGGCCGACGCGAGCGAGCTGTTCCGCGGTCAGGAAAGCGATGTGTGGGCCGGAGCGGGCCTCATCCGCGACAACAGGGGCGTGGTCCATGGCCGCACCGCGTTTCGCGCGATCAGCTTCCACGAAAGCATCAATTACGTCTGGCACAAGGGCGAGTGGCTGGAGCTCGACATGCCGAAGAAGGCGAGCATCGGCGGCATCGTCGATGGCCACCTGACTTTCTCCACCGACGTGGACTGGGAAACGCAAGGTCAGGTCTTCCCCGCCGACTCGCTCGTCGCCGTCGACCTTGAGGAGTTCAAGCGCGATCCCAACGGCGCGACCAAGACGCTGATTTGGGCCCCTGCCGAACGCCAGACCAAGCGCGGTGGCGGCGCGACCGCCAACAGTGCCTATATGGCGATCCTCGACAATGTCGTGGGCAAGGTCGTGAAGATCGACTTCGAAGATGGCGAATGGGTCCAGCGCGCGGTCACGCTGCCCGACAACGCCACGCTGAGTGTGCAGACCACCTCGTCCGAAACCGATGAGATCATGTTCACCTCCACCGACTTCCTCACGCCGAGCACGCTGTGGTATTCGGACGGCACGGGCGATCCGCAGGTTCTCAAGACCTCGCCCAGTTATTTCGACAGCACCGGCATGGAAGTCGAACAGTTCGAGGCGACCAGCCCTGACGGGGCGAAAATTCCCTATTTCCTCGTCAAGCCCAAGGGCATGGAAATGGAGGGCTCCACGCCGACGCTGCTCTATGGCTATGGCGGCTTCCAGATATCCCAGTTGCCCAGCTACCGCGCCCTGACGGGCAAGATGTGGCTGGAAAAGGGCGGCGCGTTCCTGCTCGCCAACCTGCGCGGTGGCGGTGAGTTCGGTCCCGGCTGGCACCAGATGGCGATCCGCGAGAACAAGCAGCGCACCTGGGACGATTTCATCGCCGTGGGCGAAGACGCCGTGAAGCGCGGGATCACCAATCCCGGTCAGCTCGGCGTGCAGGGCGGCAGCCAGGGCGGGCTCCTGGTCGGCACGGCCTTCACCCAGCGCCCGGACCTGTTCGATGCGGCCATCGTCGCCATCCCGCTGTTCGACATGCTGCGCTATCACGTGATCGGCCGCGGCGCTTCGTGGATCGGCGAGTATGGCGATCCGCGCATCCCCGAACAGCGCGCCTGGATCGAAGGCTATTCGCCCTACCAGAAGATCGAAGCGGGCGTGGAATACCCTGCCCCCTTCTTCTGGGCGTCGACCGCCGACGACCGCACCCACCCGGCGCACGCCCGCAAGGGCGCAGCCAAGCTCAAGGGCCTTGGCCAGGACTACTGGTATTACGAGGACATGACCGGCGGCCATTCGGGCGGCGTCGACAACACGCAGCGCGCCAAGCTGCAGGCGCTCCAGATCGTCTACCTGATGCAGCGTTTGATGGACGACAACGAGAGCGAGAGCGAATAGGCGCGTTCTCACACGCAAACGAAAGGGCGGTCCGTACGGGCCGCCCTTTTGCTATCGGCTGCGGCGAACAGGGGCGTTGAAGTCGGGCGGCTTGTCCGCAATCCAGCGCAGGAAATTCGCCAGTTCCTCGTTTTCCAGTAGCCGCGCCCGGTCATCCCCGAACCGCGCCAGTTCCGCATTGGTGAAGACCTTGTGCACGGTCTTGTGGCAGATGGGATGAACGGGAACCGTCTCGCGCCCCTTCTTGGATTTCGGCACCGGGTGATGCTGCTGCACCTGCCGCCCAAGAGGGCGCTCGCACAGCCAGCAACTGCACGCTGCATTTATCAAAGAAGATTATAAGCCATCAATAGAATCAGAACGATAACGGCGAATCCAATCGTTTCGGGCAAGGCAAGCCAATATTGGCGGCTCCATCTGATGGTTCGGCTTATCGCAAACGAAGCAATGGCGAGACCGTGAAGAAGGCCGAACTCGTGCACATAGCCATCGTTCGAGGGAATGACGGGAATTAAAAGCGCGATTGCGATGAGCAACGCACCGGCTTCGGCCAGTCTCCTTAAGGCTGTCACTTCTTCTCCGCCGCCTTCTTCTTTTTCATCGTGTCGTGGAAGCGGTCGGCCCAGCCCGGCTTCACCATCTGTTCGGCACGGACCATGCGCAGTTCGCCTGCGGCGACATCACGGCTGACGGCGCTACCGGCTGCGACAATCGCATCGGCACCGATTTCGACCGGTGCAATCAGCGCGCTGTTGGAGCCGATGAAGGCGCGCTCGCCGATCTTGGTCTGGTGCTTGAAATACCCGTCGTAATTGCAGGTAATCGTGCCTGCGCCGATATTCGCGCCCGCGCCCACCGTCGCATCGCCGAGATAGGTCAGGTGGTTGGCCTTGGCGCCCTCGCCCAGCGTGGCCTTCTTCATCTCGACGAAGTTGCCGACCTTGCTGCCCTTCTCCATCACCGCTCCGGGGCGCAGGCGGGCGTAGGGGCCGACTTCGCAATCCTCGCCGACATGCGCACCTTCGAGATGGCTGAAGGCGCGGATGCGCGTGCCGCGCTTTACCGTGGTGCCGGGGCCGAAGACGACGTTGGGTTCGATCACAACGTCGGCTTCCAGCTCGGTATCGTAGCTGAAGAAGACCGTTTCGGGGGCCTTCAGCGTCACGCCGTTCTCCAGCGCTTCCTCGCGGCGCAAATCCTGCCATTGGCGCTCTGCCGCAGCGAGTTCCTTGCGCGAGTTGATGCCAAGCACTTCCTCGGGCCTGTCGGCGACCACGGCAGCGCAGGTCCGGCCTTCCTTCACCGCCACGTTGACGATGTCGGGGAGGTAGTATTCGCCCTGCGCGTTGTCGTTGTCGACGCGCTCGAGCAGGTCGAACAGGTCGCCGCTCTTCGCCGCCATGAGGCCCGAATTGCACAGGCGGGTGGCGCGTTCGGCCTCGTTCGCGTCCTTGAATTCGACCATTTTTTCGATCGTCATGTCGGCATGGGTGATGACGCGGCCGTATTGCAGCGCATCCTCCGGCTCAAAGCCCAGCACCACGACGGCCGGTTCGTCACCGGCGCGCAGCCGCTCAAGCATTTCCACCATGGTCGCGGCGGTGATGAAGGGCGCATCGCCCAACAGCATGATCACGTCGCCGTCGAAATCCGCGAGCACATCCTTCGCTTGCGCCACCGCATGGCCCGTGCCGAGCTGCGGTTCCTGCACAACGCAGGTCGCCCGGTCGGAGACCTGGTCTTCGACCTGCTCGCGCTCGTCGCCCACGATCACGATGGTCCGTGCAGGCTCGATGATAGCGACCTGGGCCATCAGATGCTCGATGATCGGTCGCCCGGCGATGTTGTGAAGGACCTTATGCACCCCGCTCTTGAGGCGCGAGCCTTTGCCCGCGGCGAGGATGACAACGGCGAAATCTCTGCGAGTGTTCATGGCAAGGGGCCATGCCACCAATCGCTTGCAGTTTGAAGAACCATCCTGCACTCGGACGCAGATGGCTGATTTTCCCTTCGATATCGTCGCCTTCGACCTCGACGGCACCCTGCTGGAAACCCACCGCGACCTGGGCACCGCGGTCAACCACGCGCTGGCGCTGGGCGGCTTTGCCACCGTGCCCATCGAAAGCGCCACCGACCTGATCGGCGGCGGGGCGAAGATCATGCTCAAGCAGGCCGTGGACGCGCAAGGCGGGCTGGAGCACGAGGAATTCCGCAACCTCTACAAGGCGATGCTCACCTATTACGGCGAGAACTATGCGGTCCACACACGCCCCTACCCCCATGCGGTGGAGGTGCTGGACGCGCTGGGCGCACGCGGCGTAACCGTTGGGGTGGTGACCAACAAGTTCGAACAGTTCGCGCGCGGCATCCTCGGCGACCTGGAGCTGATCGACCGCCTCGCTTTCGTGATCGGCGGGGACAGCCTCGGCAAGGGGCCGGACGGCAAGCACATCGCAAAGCCCGCGCCCGACCCGATCCTGAAAGCGCGCGAGCTCGGCGGCGGCGGCCGGACGGTGTTCGTGGGCGACAGCAGCTATGACGTGAAGGCGGCCCGCGCGGCGCAAATCCCGATTGTCGCGGCCTGCTATGGCTATTGTGACGGCACGCCGGAGGAACTTGGCGCGGACGCATCCATTGATTCGCTAAGCGGCCTGATTTCCGCACTAGAAGGCCTTTAAAGCCACGTCCTGACCTTACGGCACCGCGCTTCGCCGCGCCCCCTGTTGCAAGTGCGAAGGGAAAGTGGCAGTCCGCTGCGGCAATTGACCTTTACGTAAACGACAAACAACCACAAGCAGGAGCCCCCCATGACCATCGACTTCAAGGACAAGGTAGCCATCGTCACCGGCGCAGGCGGCGGTCTGGGCCGCGAATACGCGCTCGAACTCGCCCGCCGCGGCGCGAAGGTCGTCGTCAACGATCTCGGCGGTGCGCGTGACGGCACCGGCCACTCCGACATGGCACTTGAGGTCGTCGAGGAAATCGAGAAGATGGGCGGCGCTGCCATGTCGAACGGCGGCAGCGTCACCGAATTCGAGCAGATGGAAAAGATGGTCGCCGACGCCAAGCAGAAGTTCGGCGGCGTGCACATCGTAATCAACAACGCCGGCGTGCTGCGCGACAAGACCTTCGCCAAGATGACGATGGACGATTTCGAATTCGTCGTCGATGTCCACCTCAACGGTTCGGCCAACGTCAGCAAGGCCGTGTGGGAAACCATGCGCGAGCAGGCTTATGGCCGCATCCTGATGACCGCGTCGTCGACCGGCCTGTTCGGCAACTTCGGCCAGGCGAATTACGGCGCGGCCAAGCTCGGCCTTGCGGGTCTCACCAAGACGCTGCAGCTCGAAGGCGCGAAATACGGCATCAAGGTAAACACGCTCAGCCCGGTCGCCGGGACGCGCATGACGCAAGACCTCTTCCCCGAAGAAGCCTTCAAGCTGTTCGATCCGGTGAACGTCGTCCCGGCCGCGCTCTTCCTCGTCAGCGAAGACGCGCCGACCAACGCCATCGTGGGCGCCGGTGCAGGCGGTTTCCACTCGGCCTGGACTGTCATGAACGACGCCGTCTGGCTGCCCGATGGCGAGCGCACGGTCGAAGGCTTTGCCGCCAACTGGGACAAGATCAGCGAATTCTCGAACCTCAAGGCCCCGCAGTCGGGCTCCGAGCAGTCGGGCGCGATCCTCACGGCGATGCAGAAAGTCACGGGCACCGGACCGAGCAGCGCTCGCGGATAAATATTCCCAAACGAATTGCAGATAACCCCGCCCCGCTCCATAACGGGGCGGGGTTTTTCTTTGGGGGTTGCACAATCATGGAATCGAATTTGGGCAAGCTGAACAAGCTGTCGCTCGCCGTTACGGTGTTTGCCGCGCTGGTTACTCTTGTCGGGCTTGGCCTGATTGGCTGGACCACCAAGGAAGATTTCTTCCCCGCGCCTGTCGAATCCGAAACGATTGCGGAAGCCAAAGCCGCCCCGCCGGCCGTCGTACCGATGGATCGCAGCCGCCCGGCCGAACTCGCGAGCTACGGCAGCGAAGGACCCGAGGATGGTATCTACTACCACTCCGAGGGTTACGATCCGGAAACGGACACCTTCGTCAATGAAACCCAGTACGAATCCGAAGATTACACCATACCCGACATGGGTGGGGAAGAATTTATCTATTACGACGAGGAAACGGATACCTACGTCACCGCCACACGCTATCCGCTAGAAGAGGAATACGCACCTCCGCCGCCGGCAAGTTTCTCGCCATTCGGCACAATGAAATCGTGGCTTGAATCGTGGAAGTCGCCCACCGGTATCGCTCTGACCGCACTGCTGTTGCTGACGATCTGCTTTTTCGTTTTCGCGTTGATGTGGGTCTGGCGCGCGCATGAGAACATGCGGGTGCATGGCTTCCGGCTGTCGAATTCGCCGAAACGGGCGGTGACGAACTATTTCATCCCCGGCCTCAACCTCGTCCTTCCATTCGAGGCGATGCGCGAACTCTACAACCGTAGCGAGGGCGAGCCGCAGGAGCTCGCCGACGCCAGCGTGTCCGATGTCACCGCATGGTGGACCGCGGTAGCCGTGGGGCTAATGATATTCGTGGTGATTGCGATCAAGGCCGCGATCAACGTCGGCACCCCGTTCAATTTTCTCACACCCTGGTGGATGGATTTTCTAGTGATCTCCTTCGCCCTCGCGCTGCAGCTTGGCTCGACGCTTTTGTTCGCAGGACTGGCTCGCCGAATCAGCCAATTCCAGTCCGACTTCCTGCCACAGGTTGAACCGATGGAACTGGAAGATGACACAGCGCCGCGCATGCGTGTCCGGATCATCACCGACCAGCAAGCGTGACCGTATTGACGTATTAATACACTAGGTTTATGCCTGCCTCTTCCTTCAACGGGGAGAGAAATGGCCATGTACAGCCAGGAAGACCTTAATTCGGCAGTGACGGCAGGCGCGATCAGCGCCGATGCCGCCGATGCCCTGCGCGCTCACGTCGCCGCCCAGCGCGACGCGGTGCCCGCCGATGCGGAGCATTTCCGCCTCATCACCGGTTTCAACGATATCTTCGTCAGCATCGGGGCCGTGATCCTGCTCATGGCCATGGCCGCGATCGGGGATTCGGTCTGGAGCAACAACAACGGCCCCTCGCCCGTCAGCGCGGCGCTGGTCGCAGGCACGGCGTGGATGCTGGCCGAATTCTTCACCGCCAAGCGCCGGATGGCGCTGCCCAGCATCATCCTCTTGCTCGCCTTCGTGGGCGGCACGCTTATGACCTTCGTCGGCCTCATCATTGCGACGATGGAAGGCTCGGTGAAGCCGAACGAAACGCTCGGCGTGCTGCTGCTCGGCGGTTCCTCGCTGCTCACGGCGGGCGCGGCCTGGCTGCACTGGCGCCGCTTCATGGTGCCGATCACCATCGCGGCGGGCACGGCGGCCATTGCCGGCACCGTCATTGCAGTGATCATCGCGGGGATCGGACCCAAGACGCCCAATCTCGAGACCATCATCCTCGGCCTCGTCTTCGTGGCCGGTCTCGTGATCTTCGCTTTCGCCATGCGCTGGGACATGAGCGACCCGCGCCGCGAAACGCGCCGCAGCGACGTGGCCTTCTGGCTCCACCTGCTGGCCGCGCCGATGATCGCGCATCCAGTGTTTGCGCTGCTCGGCGTGACGCAGGGCGACAACATCGGCGCTGGCGCCGCCGTCGCGGTGCTCGCGGTCTACATCGCCTTCGGCCTCGTGGCGCTGGCGGTCGACCGTCGCGCGCTGCTGGTCTCGGCTCTCGCCTACGTGCTGATCGCGCTGACCTTCCTGTTCCGCGAATTCGGGGCCGTGGAACTGAACTTTGCTCTTACAGCCCTGGTCATCGGCTCCGCACTCCTCACGCTGAGCGCGCTGTGGACCCCGATCCGCCGCGCCGTGGTGAAGGGGCTGCCGAGCGACATGCAGGCGCGGCTTCCCGCCACCGCCTGATCATCGGACCACCGAGGGGGAGGGGCTCGCCATTACGGCGGGCCCCTTTTTTCATGCGCCAGAGGTCACGTTATTCCTCGACTGCCTTGAGCAGGCGGCGCTCGATCGGCGCCATCACGCCGGGCAATTCATGCCCGCGCTTGAGCACCTGTCCATGCTCGCCGAAGAGCGTCCACATCCCCTGCTTGCCTCGTAATGAAGGGCGCTTTTCGAGGCGCGCCTGCGGACGCTCCGCGTGACGCACGAAGGCGGCGAAGGTGGCGGCGTCCTTGGTGAAATCCATCGCGTAGTCGCGCCATTGTCCTGCGGCGACCATCCGTCCGTAGACATCAAGGATCTTCGTCAACTCGTCGCGCGTAAAACCGACCTGGTTGGGCTTGCGGCCCGGAAACGCAACGACATTCATGCCGCCCGTTATGGCCATCAGTCGTCGGTACCGCTTCGCTGCCGCGGCTGGCTCTCGCCGCGCAGGGTCTCGATTTCGCTGCGGAGGGCCTTGAGCTCGTTCTCCAGCTTTTCGATGCAGTCACGGCTCGGAGCGCAAGGATCGTCGCAAGGCGTGCCGTAAGGGACGAAGTCCTTCTTCCATTCTTCCGCCGCGATCAGGTGGCTGCGTGCCTTGAGGGCAACCATGGTCGCGCCTTCCGGCACTTCGTCCAGCACCAGGGCGTTGGCCCCGATCCGTGCCCGCTTGCCCACGGTAATTGGCCCGATCACCTGAGCGCCCGAACCGATGATGACATCGTCCGAGATCGTCGGGTGGCGCTTGCCACCCTTGCCGTTGGTCGGATTCGTGCCGCCCAAGGTCACGTTCTGGTAGATGGTGACATTGTCGCCGATCTGCGCGGTTTCGCCGATGACGGTGAAGCCGTGATCGATGAAGAATTTTCGGCCGATCGTGGCACCAGGATGAATGTCGATACCCGTCACCATCCGGCTCCAGTGGTTCACCAGCCGGGCGAGGAAGAACAGGTCGGCCTCGAACAGCCAGTGGGCAAGGCGATGATAGGCGAGCGCCCAGACACCGGGGTAGAGCAGCACTTCCCAGCGGGTACGCGGCGCGGGATCGCGCGCCTTGATCGAGTCCAGATAGGCGATCAGCCGTTCGAACATGGGCTCAATCCTTCCACTTTCGGCATTTCAAAGCAAGCGCGCCTGCTCGGGGCCTTGCACCGCGTCGAGCGCGTCGCGCCAGATGGACATGGTGGCGGGCGCCTTGCGTTCAAGGCTGAGCCGGTCGATTTCGGCGACGATTCGCTCAATCGCGGCGTGGCTGCGCTCCATCCGCGGGATCAGATAGGCCGGTGCGCCTTCCCCCAGCGCCAGCCCTCGCTGCGCTGCGTGGCTGAGCATGAGTTCGGCGGCCAGATCGTCGTCCGGCGCGCCGATTTCGAGCTGGAGTGCGGCGCCCATGCGGCTGCGCAGGTCCGGCAATGCGATCTCCCACCCGCCGGCATCGACCGTGAGGAGAAGCGGATAGCCATCCTCGCGCGCGCGGTTCCAGGCGTGGAATATCTCGGTCTCGTCCTTCTGATCTGCATCGTCGATCGCGCCGCCGCCCGTGTGCGAGGCGAACCAGCGCGAAAACAGCGATTTGCCCGAACGCGCAGGGCCGGCAAGGATCGCCGTGCCGAACGGCCAGTCCGCGCTGGCGGCCAATGCCTCGGCGATGTGGGCATTGCCCTCGCCCAGCACGATGCTGGAAGGTTCCTGCGGCCCTGAATGCGAAAGGGGAAGCGCGATCTGCGTCATGTCCGGCCGCTCCGAAGAAGCGCTCAGCGACTGATCAGGATGGCCGTCGCCCCCTGCTGCACGGTGAAGCCCCGTGCGCGCAAGGCTTCGGCCAGCTGGCCGATGGATCCCGAATAGCTGACCGTCATAACCGACGTGCCGCCGATGGCTGTGGAACGGACGCCGGTCGAACGCACTCCGGGTGTGCCGCGGACATCGGCGAGGATCGCACCGAAGGCCGCCGCATCGGGCGAGGCGAACTGGACCGTGTAGAGCGCGACCGAGCCCTCCGGCGGCGGGCGGTTGATCGGCGCGGCGCTGATCGCCCCGTCGCTCTCCGCCGTGGGCGCAAGCGTGGTCTGTTCGCGCTGTTCGTCCTGCGCAAGGAGCCGGCGGCCGAGGTCGACAAGCCGCTGTATCGCGGGATTGAGTTCGCCGGTTTTCACATTGAGCGTGGGATCGGGCTGGATCGTGCCATCGGCCAGGGCGACCTGGAAGGTGGCGTCGAACCGGCGAACCGCCCGTTCGAGCATGTCCGGCAATTCCTCGGGGTTCTCGGCCCTCAAGGTGAAGCTGGCGAGGAATTCGCTGTCCGGTCCGTGGCGCGCGGTGAAGGTGCCTTCGATAGGTCCGCCGGGATAGGTGTAGCGCAGGTTCGCGATGGGAACGAGGACATCGGCGGCGCCGAATTCGTCGAGGATGTTGTTCCACCATACGCGGCTGCGGCGGGTGGTCTGTCCGAAGGTCAGCAGCAGCGATTCGCCGCCCGATCCTTGCGGGCGGACATAGTTTACGCGGCTCTGCCCGGCCTGGAACTCGGCCCAGGCGCGCTGCCAGGGGTTGCGCTGCTCGTACATGAGCTGCGTCCCGCCCGCGACGGTGACGGGCAGCACCAGCATGGGCGCGCTGCGCATGGCGCGGCCCCCATCGCCTAGGAACGGGGCCGCGCGCTGGCGGTCGAAAATCACGCCGAGAGTGGCGACATAGCGCTTGGGGCCCAGCCGTTCGCGCTGGACCACGATGGCCGAGACGAGGCCGGCAATCCGCGAGGCGGGTAGGTCCGGTCCGTCGAGCTTTTCCCAAGCCTTCACTTGCGCTTCGGCCCAGGCTTCCTCCCGAGCTTCCACGCCGCTGTCGGCTCGAACGTCGACCTCGATGTCGGAAACCTGGATGTCGCGCGAGGCGGCAACGGCGGCGATCCCGCGATCCCCGCCCACTTGCGCGTTCGCCAGCCAGCCCGCTCCGCCGGCCAGTGCGAGGCCGGAAGCGAAAAGGGCGATACGCGAGCGCCGGGAAAGGGAGGAAAGGGTCCGCATGGGGGTGTTCGAGCCGCCTTTTGCCCAAAGCATTCGGGAAATCCAAGCAGGAATACTGGATATTGCGGTGGAATTGCGCGAAAGGCGGCGGATGAGCAGCGACACGCCTTCCTACACCTACGAACAGGCCGGGGTTTCGATCGACGCAGGCAACGCCCTCGTCAAGGCGATCGGACCGCTGGTAAAAGCCACCATGCGCCCCGGCGCGGACGGGGAAATCGGCGGTTTCGGCGGGTTCTTCGATCCCCGTGCCGCGGGTTACAAGGATCCGCTGCTGGTTGCTGGCAACGACGGAGTCGGCACCAAGCTGAAGCTCGCCATCGATACCGACCGGCACGACACGGTGGGAATCGACCTTGTCGCCATGTGCGTGAACGACCTCATCGTTCAGGGCGCGGAACCACTGTTCTTCCTCGATTATTTCGCGACCGGCAAGCTGGAGAACGGCGTCGCCGAGCGCGTGATCGCCGGCATTGCAGAGGGCTGCAAGCAGGCTGGCTGCGCACTGATCGGCGGCGAGACGGCGGAAATGCCGGGCATGTACGCCAGCGGCGACTACGATTTGGCCGGCTTCTGCGTCGGCGCGGTGGAGCGCGGCGAACAGCTGACCGGCGAGCGCGTTGCCCCCGGCCTCGTGCTGCTGGGCCTCGCCAGTTCGGGCGTGCATTCGAACGGTTTCTCACTGGTCCGCCGCCTGGCTGCGGACAAGGGCTGGAAGCTCGACCGCCCCGCCCTGTTCGACCAGGATCGCCTGCTGGTGGAGACACTGCTGGAGCCGACGCGCATCTATGTAAAGACGCTGCTGCCGCTGGTCCGCGATGGCCTGATCGACGCCATGGCCCATATCACCGGCGGCGGCCTGCTCGAAAACATCCCGCGTGTCCTGCCCACAGGCGCGCACGCCGAGGTGGAGGCGGACGGCTGGGAGCAGCCCGGGCTGATGGCGTTCCTGCAGGCGCAGGGCAATATCGAGCCAGCCGAAATGGCCCGCACCTTCAATTGCGGTGTCGGCATGGTGCTCGCGGTCGATCCGTCGAAGGCCGAGCTGGTCCGCAGCCGCCTGGAAGACGCTGGCGAGCAAGTGCTCGCCGTCGGTCGCATCGTCGAAGGCGAAAAGGGCTGCACCGTGCGCGGTTCGCAGGGCACCTGGTCTTCCAAATCCGGCTGGGAGGCGGTCCACCTTGGCTGACAAGGCGAAGGTCGCGATTTTCCTTTCCGGGCGTGGCAGCAACATGGCCGCGCTGCTCTACGCCTCGCGCTTGCCCGACGCCGCCTACGAGGTGGTTCTGGTGGCCGCCAACGATCCCGAGGCCGAGGGTCTGGCCCTCGCCGTGGCCGAAGGCGTCGCAACCTTCGCGCGCTCGCACAAGGGCATGACCCGCGCCGATCATGATGCGGCGATGGGACGGGCCGCGCGTGATGCGGGGGCCGACTACATCGTGCTTGCCGGATACATGCGTATCCTGACCGACGCGTTCGCCGCGAGTTGGGAAGGCCGGATGCTTAACATCCATCCCTCGCTGCTGCCGAAATACCCCGGTCTCGACACCCACCAGCGCGCAATCGACGCAGGCGACAGCCATGGCGGCGTCTCGGTTCATCTCGTCACGCCCGAACTCGACGCGGGTGAGGTGCTGGGACAGATGCAGGTCGCCATCCGCAAGGGCGAGACGGCCGACAGCCTTGCCGAACGCGTGCGCTATGCCGAGCACCAGCTCTACCCGCGCGTGGTCAACGACTATCTCTGCCGCGAGAACGACCCGGCCTTCTTGCTCGAAAAGGTCCGCGAACTGGCGCTCGCCCTGCCCCAAAGCCACGAGCGCGAGAGCCACGGTTCGCCCGGATGGCGTGCGGGCAGCGAGAAATCGGGCAAGTATTTCGCCTATTTCAATGACCAGCACCACGGCAGCGAGCATATCGCCGTGCTGGTCAAGGCAGGAAGCATAGACGAATTGTTCGACCTCGTCGAAGCGCAGCCGCAGGCCTATTTCAAACCGGCTTATTACGGGGCAAGCGGATGGCTGGGTGTCATCCTCAATCGCCCGGGTCTCGACTGGGACCATGTCGCCGACTGGCTCAAGCGCAGCTGGCGCAGCGTGGCGCCGAAAAGCGCGACAAAATTGATCGACGCAGCGGAGCAATTCTGATGCGCCGCCTCACGCCCTATATCTTCTTCCTTTTGGCGATTATCGCTTTCGCCATGATCGCGCTGGAGCCCGACGACAGCTGGCAGACCGAAGAGGTCGATATGCTCGACGCCGTGCTGATAACCGCGGGCGTGCTGATCGGCGCGCACCTGCTGCGAATGATCGGCACCCGCCTGTTCGATCGCTGGAAGTCGCGCGACGAATGACGCCGCCCCGCCCGCACCCCTTCACGCGTTCGCGCCTCGCCGCACGGCTGGACTGGCTGGTCGCCATGGTCTGGGAAATGGGCTGGGACGAGAAGCCCGCGCTCGAGCCGGAATATCTCTGGAAGGTCGGGAGCAAGGGCTTCAGCGAGGCCGACGAGGTTTCGATCCGCAGCGACGAGGATGTTGCCGATTTTCGCCTGCGGCTGGATCACCTGTGCCGGTCTCTGCGCGACGAAGCGCGGCTCAACGCGCTCGGTCACACCATGGCTTATGGACAGATCACCTCGGCTATCCGCAAACGCCATGCGCTGGGGCGGCTATGGCGCGAAAAGCCCGAACTGGCAGAGACGCCGATTGCCCCGCCGCTCATCGTGCTGGGGCAGATGCGCAGCGGCACGACGCGGGTCCAGCGCCTGTTTGCTGCCGATCCTCAGTTCAGCGGCACGCGGTTTTGCAACAGCCAGTACCCTGTCCCCGAAAGCCCCGACCTGCGACCGTTCAAGGCGCACGCCGCGCTTGCCGTTGCGCACCGCGTCAATCCCTGGCTGGAGACCATGCACCCCATTGGCGCAACGCGCACCGACGAGGAAATCGGGTGGCTGGCAGCCGCGCTGTCGCCCGTGGCTTTCGAGGCGCAATGGCGCATTCCATCCTTCGTGCGGTTCAGCGAGGCCCGCGAAGCTTCGCCCATCTATCGCGAATTCGCCCGGATCCTGCGCACCGACGCTGCGACAATGGGGAACGCCGCCCGTCCGCGCGTTCTCAAATGTCCGCAATTTGCCGAGGACATGTCGGCGCTAATGGCGGCATGTCCCGAGGCTAGGATTGTACGCTGTCTGCGCGACAAAAACTCGACGCTGGCCAGCAGCGTTTCGATGGTCGCAAGCCAGATGGCCTTCCAGTGCCGGGGCTTGCAGTTTGACGAACTGGAGGAGGAATGGGCACGCAAGCACCGATTGCGCGAACAGCGGATGCAGAGCTTCCGATCGAACAGTGAAGCGACAACAAGCGCGATCGCCTTTGCCGATCTGAACAGCGATCCGATCGCCGCGCTGCAGAGAGCCTATAGCGAGCTCGGATACGATTTTACGGCCCAAAGCCGCGGGGCCGCCGGGGCGGAGCTGGAGATTGCGCGCGAGGACCGCCACGTCGCCCATCGGCAACAGGTGGAAAGCTTCGCGACCTGACGGCTAATAGTTGGCGAAATGCGCTGCGAACTTGGGCAGCGTCATGCGATTATCGGCACGGGTGACGTCGATGCGCACGATCTTGTCGCCGGAAAAGCCCACGCGCCACATTGCGGGCCCGGCCACGTCGGCGTTGCGGCTTTCGTAACGTCCGCTGACCAGGACGGCATCTTCGAAGTGATGCATTGTCTCGATCACCAGCTTGCGATCGGGAATGCGGCGCGAAAGCTCGCGTTCGCTCGACAGCATCCAATCGCGTCCCGAGAACTGGCGCGTGTTCACATCGGCGATCACGATGTCTTCGGACACGATCTCTTGCAGCCGCGCATAAGCGCGTTCGTTGAGACAGGAAGCGAGATCGCGAATTAGCTTTTCGCGCGAAGCCTTCCCTCCCCTGAAGCGGAAGATGCCCGACAGCATAATGGGCGCATCCTAACGCAGGATACGCCCATTACCTAGCAAGTTTACCTTTTGCGCAAACCAATGTCGCGAAAGGGCTGTCTCGTGTCGATTAGCCGACGATTTCGTTCTCGTCGAAGAAGAAGTCGATCTCGATCTTGGCGTTTTCGTCGCTGTCCGAACCGTGGACCGAGTTGGCTTCGATCGACTCGGCATAGGTCTTGCGGATGGTGCCTTCGTCGGCATCGGCCGGGTTGGTGGCGCCCATCACGTCACGGTTGCGCTTCACGGCGTCTTCGCCCTCGAGGACCTGCACGACGACCGGACCCGAAATCATGAAGTCGACCAGTTCGCCGAAGAAGGGACGTTCCTTGTGGACCGCGTAGAACCCCTCGGCCTGCTCGCGGGTCATGTGGATGCGCTTCGAAGCGACGACGCGTAGGCCGGCGTCTTCGAGCATCTTGGTGACGGCACCGGTAAGGTTGCGGCGCGTGGCATCGGGCTTGATGATCGAGAAGGTGCGGGTAACCGCCATGATCTGTGTTCCTTGCGAAGAATTTTATGGGGAGAGAGTTCTCGCGCGCGCCCCTAGCGTCGCGCGCGCGCAGGAGCAAGGATTAGTCGAATCCGCTGGCGACGGAGATCTGGCCTTGCGTCTCCTCGCCGACACGGGTGACCTGGAGCGCGAAACTGGCCCCGCCCCGGGCGTTTTCGCCGCCCAGCGTGGTGGTCTGGCCGCCGCTCACTTCGATCTCGGGATCGATACCGGCTTCCTCGGCCTGCGCGCGGTAGAAGGCCACCACCTTCTCACGCGCATCGGGCGTCGTGAATTCGATCGTGACGAAGAGGTTCTCGCCCTGCTCGACGCGCGTGGTGTTGGTGACCTTTGCGCCCGGATAGCCGGTGAACGGCGCCGGATAACGCGCCTCGACCTTTTCGCCCGCGCGCATGGTGGTGGTGAGCCCGGTTGTGTCGGTATGCGTTGCGCGTATCTCGCCGGTTTCGGGATCGATGTCGTAGGAGCCGGCAGGATCGGCTTCATCCCGCGTCACTGCCGCGCTTCCATCCCCCTCGCTCTCCTTGCTGCAGGCGGAGAGAAGGGGGGCGGTGAGACAGAGGGCAAGCAGGGACAATCGCATGCCCAACCGACGGGCGAACGCGGTCCAAGTTCCTGAAATTCAGCGTCCTTCGCGCCAGCCGCCCTCAGGGGTCTGCTTGAAGATGCGGTTGTCGATATCCTCGCGTGCGGCAAGCTCGCGCCAAAGCCCGCGTGCGGCCTCGGTCGCCTCGGCGTCGAACAACAGCATGGTGCGATCGAATCCCGAAGCATCCTCGCGCCACTGGCCGTCGGCGAGAATGGCCATGCGCGCTTCGTTGGGTGCCGCGCAGGTCTCGGCAATGAGGATGGGCTGCCGCGCTGCGTGCGGACCGTCGGCCGGGCCATTGGCGAGGAAGCTGCCCCCGCCCTGCTCCCACAGGGTCTTGGAGATGTGTTCGCGCAGCCTCTCGTCCGCGGCGACTACTACCAGCCGCTCTCCGGCCTGGAGAACCTTGCGCGCCAGTTTCGCCACGGTGACATCGACCGGGTCATTGCTCAGTTGGTAGAAGTCGACGCGCATTGTGTTGTCCTACCGCTTCGCTGCTTGAGGACGTGCTGTCCTACCGCTTCGCTGCTTGAGGCCGCTTACCCCTCACCGGACTTATTCCGCCGGCACCGTTCGGAGCAATAGCGGACATTGTCCCAGTCCCGCGCCCATTTCTTGCGCCAGGCGAAGCTGAGGCCACACGTAGCGCAGACCTTAGTCGGAAGGTCTGCCTTGCGCCTCATCTTCGCCATGACGGTGTCATCGGTCAGCCTTCGGCCGTGTCGGAGATGAGGCGGTCGATCAGGCGCACACCGTAACCCGTGGCGCCCTTGCCCCAGGTGCGGCCCGGCTTGTCCGACCAGGCCATCCCGGCAATGTCGACATGCGCCCAGGGCGTGCCGTCGGCAATGAAGCGCTGGAGGAACTGGGCCGCGGTGATCGAGCCGGCCGCCTTGCCGCCGATGTTCTTCATGTCGGCGATGGGGCTGTCGATCAGCTTGTCGTAAGCCTTGCCGATCGGCATGCGCCACACTTTGTCACCCACCGCCTCGCCCGCGTCGGCAAGGTCCTTGGAAAGCTGGTCGTCGTTGGAGAACATGCCAGCATATTCATGGCCGAGCGCGATGATGATCGCGCCGGTCAGCGTGGCGAAGTCGACGATGCGCTTGGGCTGGAATTCTTCCTGCGTCCAGTGAAGCGCATCGGCGAGGACGAGGCGGCCTTCGGCATCGGTGTTGAGGATTTCGATGGTCTGGCCGCTCATGGACGTGACCACGTCGCCAGGACGCTGCGCGTTGCCGTCGGGCATGTTCTCGACGAGACCCATAACGCCCACGACATTGGCCTTAGCCTTGCGTTTCACCAGCGCGAGCATGCCGCCAGCCACAGCGCCGGCGCCGCCCATGTCCCACTTCATGTCTTCCATGCCGGGCCCCGGCTTGATCGAGATACCGCCGGTGTCGAAGGTCACCCCCTTGCCCACGAAAGCGGTCGGCGCTTCGCTGCCACCACCGTTCCAGCGGATGGCTAGGATGCGCGATTCGCGCGACGAACCCTGGCCGACGCCGAGCAGCGAGCCCATGCCGAGCTTTTCCATTTCGGCTTCGTCGAGCACGATCAGTTCGGCGCCCGTATCCTCGAAGCGCTCCTTGCAGCGCGCCACGAAGCTTTCGGGATAGATGATGTTGGCCGGTTCAGTGATCAGTTCGCGGGTGAACTCCACGCCCTCGGAAAGGGCGGCGGTATCGGCCCACGCGCCTTCGATACCTTCGGGCGCGCCGACGACGGTGACGCTTTCGAGCGTGACCTTCTGCTCGTCCTTCATCTTCGTGCGATAGATGTCGTAGCGCCAGTTGCGCAGGCGCAGGCCGAGCAGGACGTGGCTGGCTTCTTCTGCCGAAAGCCCGCTTTCGCTGAGGTCGAGGACCATGTCCTTGTCGCCGGTCGACTGGAACTTGCCCGCCAGCGCTGCGCCCGCCTTCTCGAGATTGGCGAGACGCGCCTCGTCCGACTTGTCGCCCGCACCCGCGATGGCGAGGCGCGCGACCTGGCCGCCGTCCTCGACGAAGCCGTCAAAGGTCTGGCTGGCGTTGCCCTTGAAGCGCGCGGCCTCCGCGCCAGCTCGAATGGCGGCGTTGGTGGCGGCAGGAAGCTTGCCCTTGTCGACCACATGCGCAATGAGACGCGCGCCTTGCGGACGGGACTGGCTGAACTGGATGTGCATGGATTCTCCCGGATTCTTCGATGAGCGGGACCTGCCCAAATCGTGGGCAGCCCGGATGAACGCGATTGCGATTAGGCGTGGCCGGTGCGATAGGCAAGCCATGCACCCCGGCAGCGCCCGTTCAGCCTTCGACCTGTTGCACCGGCTCGGCACGGGTGCCGCCGTGTTCGCGCTAGTCGCGGCCGGGCCCGCGCTCGCACAGGATGGCGCCGCCACCGGCGCCGGCACGGTCGAAGAGCCACAGGGCGAAAGCCCGAGCGACCTTCCCCCGCCCCCGGATAGCCCGGAGGACCCTTTTTTCGTCAGCGACGACAACGACCTGCCTTCGCCTCCTGCGGAATTCAACGAGGCAGGCGAACGGCAGATCGCTTTCGCCGCCGATATACTGAGCTACGATTCCGAGGCCGAGATCACGACCGCCGAAGGCAACGTCGTGCTGCGCTCGGGCGATCGCTCGCTGCGGGCCGATTTGGTCAGCTGGAGCGGGCGAACTGGCGTGATCGTGGCAACCGGCAATGTCCGCTTCGTCGATGAGAATGGCAACCAGCTCTACACCGAACGGGTCGAACTGACCGACCAGTTCGAAGCCGGCGCGATGGAGGACTTGCTTCTGGCGCTAAGGCAGGGTGGTCGCCTCGCCGCCAATCGCGGCATTCGCGAAAGCGACGGGACGATCCTGCTCGAACAGGCCGCCTACAGCGCCTGCGCCGTGGTCTCGCCCGACGGGTGCAGCAAGGAACCGAGTTGGAAGATCACGGCCGATCGCGTCGTCTACGACCCGGCGAGCAGCCAGGTCCGCTTCCGCGGCGCCTATCTTGAGCTTTTCGGCGCGCGGATCATTCCCTTGCCTGGCCTCTCCGTGCGGACGGACGACGGCGGGGTTTCGGGCTTTCTCGTCCCCGACTTGCGCGTTTCGGAAAGCAACGGGCTCGAGGTCTCCGGCAGTTATTACATCCGGATGGCCGACAACAAGGACCTGACCCTGTCGGCCTATGTTTTCTCCAAAACCAACCCGATGGTCTCTGCCCAATGGCGCCAGCTCACCGAGAAGGGTGCGTACCAAGTTACCGGCTATGCAACGCACAGCCGCCGCATCTCCGATTTCACCGGCCTAACCAACAATTCCGAAGCCGATCCGCGCGGGTACCTGTTCGCCAACGGGCGGTTCCAGTTCTCACCCGAATGGAGCCTGACGGGTTCGGTCCGGCTGGCGAGCGACAAGACTTTCCTGCGGCGCTACGACATCAGCCGCGACGACCGTTTGCGTTCGATGGTCGACCTCGAACGCATCGACCGCTCCTCCTATCTCTCCATCGCCGGATGGGCGACGCAGACGCTGCGGCTCAACCAGGACCAGAACCAGGTCCCGGTGGCGCTGCCGGTGATCGACTGGCGGCGCCGGCTCGACGATCCGCTGGCCGGTGGGCAGGTAGAACTGCAACTCAACAGCCTCGCCATCATGCGCAAGCTGGGCCAGGAAACCGAGCGCGCCTTTGCCAAGGCGGAATGGAGCCGACGCACCATCACCGGCCTTGGTCAAATGGTCACGCTGACCGGTCTGCTGCGCGGCGATATCTACCATTCTGACGGGAACGAGTTCAATGAAACCGCCGCCTATCGCGGCAATCCGGGGTGGGAAACGCGCGGCGTGGCGCTGGGCGCGGTCGATGTCGAATGGCCCCTAGTGGGCGAAATTTTCGGTGGCGAGCAGGTCTTCACTCCGCGCGTGCAGCTGGTCGTCACGCCCGAAATCAAGAACCTCGCCATCCCCAACGAAGATGCGCGGGCAGTCGATCTCGAGGATTCCAACCTCTTCGCGCTCAACCGTTTTCCCGGCTACGACCGGATCGAAGACGGGGCGCGGGTTACCTACGGCTTCGATTACAAACTGCGCCGCCCGGGCTGGGAATTCTTCACGACGCTCGGCCAGTCCTACCGGCTCGACAACGACCGCGACATCCTGCCCGACGGCACGGGCCTGTCGGAAAAGGTGAGCGACTTCGTCGGCCGCACGGAAATCCGTTACCGCGATTTCCTCAAGCTCGCGCACCGGTTCCGGCTCGACAAGGACAATTTCGCAGTGCGCCGCAACGAGTTCGACGCGACTGTCGGCTCCAGCCGCACCTACGCCGAGATCGGCTATCTGCGTCTCAATCGCAATATCACCACGGTCGAGGATCTCCAGGACCGCGAGGAATTGCGCGCCGCCGTTCGCGTGGCTTTTGCCAATTACTGGTCGGTCTTCGGATCGGGCGTCTTCAACCTTACCGACCGTGAAGAAGATCCCACCCTGTCGAGTGACGGCTTCCAGCCGATCCGCACGCGGCTCGGCGTGGCCTACCAGGACGACTGCCTTGAAATGGGCGCCACATGGCGCCGCGACTATCTTTCCGCAGGCGACGCGCGCCGGGGCGACACCTTCCAGTTGTACTTCAGCTTGAAGAATCTGGGATTTCGCTAAGGGGGGCGTGTTGGCAGCGCCGCCCAAACGCGCTATCCGCCCCGCGCAATCAGCTACGGTTAAGCCTGCCAAGGCCACACCTTAGCCTATTCGGGCGCCATTTGCGCGCCGCAAGGGAATACAAGCGTGAACGCAACTATCGTTTCGAAACTGCTGGGCCTGTCCGCTGCCATGGGGCTGGCCGTTGCTGCCCCTGCCACCGCTCAGTCGCAGGGCCCTGCCCCGCAAGCCGACCCGCTCGGCCTGCCCGCCCAGCCGACCATGCTCGCCACGGCCAATCCCAATGTCCGCAAGGCCACCGCGGTCGTGAACGGCTATGTCATCACCGGCACAGACCTCGATCAGCGCCTCGCGCTGCTGGTCAATGCCAACCAGACCGAAATCCCGGCCGAGGAACTGCAGCGCGTGCGAGCGCAGGTGCTGCGCAATCTGATTGACGAAACGCTGCAGATCCAGGCGGCCGAAGCAGAAGAAATCGTCATTTCGGATGCCGAGGTGGAGCAGACCTTCGCCCGCGTCGCCGCACAGAACAACCAGCGGCCCGAGGACATGGAAAATTATCTCGCCTCGATCGGTTCTTCGAGCGCCTCGCTCAAGCGCCAGATCCGGGGCGAGCTCGCATGGCAGCGCCTGCTGCGCCAGAAAGTCTCGTTCTTCGTCAACGTGTCGGCCGAAGAGGTCAACGAGCTGATGGAACGGCTCGAAGCCGCGAAGGGTACGGATGAGTACTGGTTGTGGGAAATCTTCATGTCCGCCACACCGGAAAACGATGCCGCCGTGCAGGCCAACGCGCAGAAGATCATGGAACAGCTGCGCCAAGGCGGCAGCTTCGTCGCCTATGCGCGCCAGTTCTCCGAGGCGTCGACTGCAGCCGTGGGTGGCGATCTCGACTGGATCCACCTCGCGCAGCTCGGCGATCCGCAGCTCGAGACGGTGGTTGCACAGATGGAAGCCGGCCAACTCGTGGGTCCGATCAAGATCCCCGGCGGCTACTGGATCGTCTACCTGCGCGACAAGCGCCAGGTCCTGATGGCCGACCCACGTGACGCCATGCTCAGCCTGAAGCAGATCCAGATCGACTTCGATCCGGCGGCCGCGCCCGAGGTCAACAAGCAGAAGCTCGATGCCTTTACTCAAGGCGTTTCAACCATGCGTGGCTGCGGCAGCGCCGATGAAATCGCTTCTTCGCTGGGTGCGAGCGTGGTGACCAACGACCAGATTCGTGCCCGCGCCCTCCCGGAGCAGCTGCAGAACATCATGCTCTCGCTCCAGATCGGCGAGACGACGCCGCCCTTCGGTTCGCTGGAGGAAGGCGTGCGCGTGCTGATGCTCTGCGGTCGTGACGATCCGGAAAGCAGCGAAGGCCCGAACTTCGACGAGCTAATGGCGCAGATCGAGGATGAGCGCATCAACAAGGCTGCCCAGCGTTACCTGCGCGACCTGCGCAACGACGCCTACATCGAATACAATTGAGCGCCGCCCCGCTTCCCCTCGCCGTCTCTCTCGGCGATCCGGCGGGAATCGGGCCGGAACTGATTGCAGAAGGTTGGGCGCAGCGTGAAAAGCGCGCTGTGCCCGCTTTCTTCGTGGTCGGCGGCGCGCAGGTGCTGGCCGCCGCCGCGCTGACACGCGCGCTGCGGGTTCCGGTGGAGCGGGTTTCTACGCCTGCCGAAGCGCTCGAGGTGTGGGACCACGCCCTCCCCGTGCTCGGCGCGGACGATGCGGATTATACCCCCGGCAAGCCTAAAGAAAGCGGAGCGCGGCTGGCGCTCTTTTCGCTGGTTGAGGCCACCAGCCGGGCCGCCATGGGCGAGGCTCGCGGCCTCGTCACCGCACCCATCGCCAAGAGCCACCTTGCGCAGGCCGGATTCACCCAGCCCGGCCAGACCGAATTCCTCGCCGACGCCTTCGGTCGCCCGCGCGAGGATGCGGTCATGATGCTGGCTGGCCCGAATCTGCGCGCGGTTCCGCTCACCGTGCATTGCGCGCTGGCCGAGGTCCCCGAGCTGATCACCAAGGACCTTATCCTCCACCGCGCCCGGATCGTGCACGAAGCGCTGCGGAAGGATTTCGGGATCGACACCCCCCGCATCGCCGTTTGCGGCCTCAATCCCCATGCGGGCGAGGACGGCCGCTTTGGCGACGAGGAGCAATTCGTCATCGGCCCGGCCGTCGCCGAGCTGGAGAAGGAAGGCCTCGACATTACCGGCCCACACCCCGGCGATGCGCTGTTCACCCCGCGCGCGCGCAAGTCCTATGACGCCGCCATCGCCATGTATCACGACCAGGCGCTGATCCCGCTCAAGGCGCTCGATTTTGACGAGGGGGTAAATGTCACTTTGGGCCTGCCCATCGTTCGTACCAGCCCCGATCACGGCACCGCCTTCGATATCGCCGGCAAGGGCAAGGCCGATCCCGGCGCCATGATCGCCGCCCTGAGACTTGCGGGCGAGATGGCCGACCGGCGCGCCCAGAATGGCTGACCTTCCCCCTCTACGCGAAGTGATCGCGCGCCACGGGCTTTCCGCCAGCAAGGCGCTGGGGCAGAATTTCCTCTTCGATCAGCAACTGCTCGACCGGATCGCGGCGCTGCCCGGCGCTCTTGCCGGAAGGCGCGTGCTCGAGATCGGTCCGGGCCCGGGAGGCCTGACCCGCGCGCTGCTGAAGGCCGGAGCCGAAGTCACGGCCATCGAAATGGACGAGCGCTGCCTGCCGGCTCTCGCCGAACTGGGCGAGGCCTATCCCGGCAAGCTCGAGGTGATCCGCGGCGACGCGCTGAAGCTGGACCATGACGCAATCATGGGCGGCGAGCCCTACGCCATCCTTTCCAACCTTCCCTACAACGTTGGCACGGCGCTGTTCACACGCTGGATGGGGGGTGAGGCATGGCCGCCGCTGTGGACTTCGCTCACGCTGATGTTCCAGCAGGAAGTCGCCCAGCGGATCGTCGCCAAGTCCGGCACTTCGGCCTACGGGCGCCTTAGCGTGCTCGCCCAGTGGCGCGCGCAGGCGAAACTGGCGATGAAAGTCCACCGCAGCGCCTTCACCCCGCCGCCCAAGGTGATGAGCGCCATCGTCCACGTCGAACCGGGCGCAATGCCGGAAGGCGTGTCGGCAAAGGTCCTCGAGCGCCTCACCGAAACCTCCTTCGGCCAGCGCCGCAAGATGCTGCGCCAGAGTTTGAAGGGCGTGGCAGGAGCGGTCGATACGCTCGAAACCCTCGGCATCGATTCGCAACGACGCGCAGAAACACTTTCGATCGAGGAATTCGTCGCTCTCGCCCGCGCGCTAACCTAGTCGGGCACGTTCCTGTTGGGCCAGTTTGCGGAGCAGCTGGGCCGCGATGTCGAGTGTTTGCAACTCCTCGGTCAGGCGCATCACGAGGTCCATGTCTTCTGACAAGGTGTCGGCCAGGTCGTCGAGCGAACCGGCTACGCGGTGCATGTCGTCGGCGGTGATGTAGCTGTTGTGCAACGGCGCTTTGCTTTCGCGCACCGGACCGCGCTCCCGCATTTCCTCCATCAGGCGCTGGAAGGCGTTGTCGACCGATTGCTGCGGCTCCGTATCGGGGAACCAGTCCTCGACCACCGTGCGCTGGGAGAAGGACACGCCCGCTTGGTCGGCGCTGCGCCAGACGATCTTGCCGGGCACACACAGCGCGCCGCGGCGCAATTCGACCTCATAGCCCACAAGCGGCAGGGTCTCGCCCTCGATCAGCGCCCCGATCGGCGACATGTTACACAGGCGCACGACGCCCGATCCGGGTTGCGAGTGCACGCTGGCGCGCACGAACAGGTCGATCCGCTCCTCGCGGCGTTGTTTCAAATCTGCGGCGGGCAAGTCTGGCGATCCCTTTCTTATCCTGCCTGCCTAGCCACAAAGATTTACGATATGCTTGATGCCACGTTCAGCATTGCGCCTTCCTGCGCAGGCGCCACTGGTGCAGCAGCGGCTCGGTATAGCCGCTGGGCTGCTCCACGCCCTTGAAAATCAGGTCCTTGGCCGCGCTGAAGGCCGGGCCGTCCTCGTTCCCGAGCAGCGGCTCGTAAAAAGGATCGCCCGCGTTCTGTTCGTCGACCTTGGCGGCCATCCGGCGCAGCGAATCCATCACCTGATCCTCGGTGATCACCCCGTGGAGCAGCCAGTTGGCGATATGCTGGCTGGAAATGCGCAGCGTGGCGCGGTCTTCCATCAGGCCGACATCGCCCAAGTCCGGCACCTTGGAGCAGCCGACACCCTGATCGATCCAGCGCACCACGTAACCGAGCAGGCCTTGGCAGTTGTTGTCGAGCTCTGCGCGGATTTCTTCCTTGGACCAATTCGTACCCTCGGCGAGCGGGATAGTGAGGAGGTCGCCGAGGCCCGGCACCTCGCCGAGACCCTGCTGTATCGCGAACACATCTTCGCGGTGATAGTGGATGGCGTGCAGCGTGGCCGCCGTCGGGCTCGGCACCCAGGCCGTGTTGGCGCCCGCGCGCAAGTGGCCGATCTTCTCGAGCATCATCTGTCCCATCAGGTCGGGCGCGGCCCACATGCCCTTGCCGATCTGCGCGCGGCCCGAAAGGCCATGGCGCAAGCCGATACCGACGTTTCGAGCCTCATAGGCCTTGAGCCAGGCAGAATTCTTCATCTCGCCCTTGCGCATCATCGGTCCGGCCCGCATCGAGGTGTGGATCTCGTCGCCCGTGCGGTCGAGGAACCCGGTGTTGATGAAGACGATCCGGTCCTTCACCGCATGGATGCAGGCGGCAAGATTGGCGGATGTGCGGCGTTCTTCGTCCATCACGCCGACCTTGATCGTGTGGCGCGGCAGGTCGAGCAAATCCTCCACCGCATCGAACAGATCGTTGGTGAAGGCGCATTCTTCGGGTCCGTGCATCTTGGGCTTCACGATGTAGATCGAACCCTCGCGGCTGTTGCCGTAGGTGCCCAGCCCCGCGATGTCCTGCGCCGAAATCGCGCTGGTCATCACCGCGTCGAGGATGCCCTCGGGAATCTCCGCGCCATCCCAGCGCATCGCCGGGTTGGTCATCAAATGGCCGACGTTGCGCACGAACATCAGGCTGCGGCCCGGAAGCGCGCGCTGCGTATCCGAAGTGTCGGTATAGGTCATGTCGGCGGCCAGTTTGCGCGTGACCGTCTTCCCGCCCTTTTCGAAGCTGTCCGACAGATCGCCGCGGATAATGCCCAGCCAGTTGCGATAGGCGGTAAGCTTGTCCTCGGCATCGACGGCCGCCACCGAATCCTCGCAATCGGCGATGGTGGTCAGCGCTGCTTCCAGCACGATGTCGGAAATGCCTGCCTTGTCGGACTTGCCGATAGGGCTTTCGGCATCGAACTGCACTTCGATATGAAGGCCGTTGTTGCGGAACAGGAGGCCCTTGTCGGTTGTCCCGACAACTTGCCCCTCGTCCTTCAACACGATGTCGTCGCGCCCTCCGACTTCGGCCCAGCTCCGGTCGGTCAGCGGCAGCGTCTCGTCGAGGAAACGGCGCCCCTCGGCGATCACCGCCGCGCCGCGATCCTCGTCATAGCCGCCGGGCCGTGCGGGCTGCGCGTCGAGCGTGTCGGTGCCGTAGAACGCATCGTAAAGGCTTCCCCAGCGCGCGTTAGCCGCGTTGAGCAGGAAACGCGCGTTGAGGATCGGCACGACCAGCTGGGGCCCCGCCATGGTCGCGATCTCGGGATCGACATTATCAGTCCCAATGGTGAACTGGCCCGGCTCGGGGACGAGGTAGCCGATCTCCTCCAGAAAGGCGCGATAGACGTCCGCATCATGCGGCTGGCCGGCGCGCTTCTGATGCCAGGCGTCGATTTTTGCCTGAAGCTCCTCGCGCTTTTCCAGCAGCGCGGCGTTGCGTGGGGCGAATTCGCCCAGCAGGCGTGCGAGGCCGTGCCAGAAGGTTTCCGGGTCGCGGCCGAGCGGCGCCAGCACCTCTTCCTCGACGAAGGTCGCCAAGACGGGATCGGTTTCGATACCGGCGCGGGTCACGTATTGGGTCATGGAACTCCTTGAGGGTTATCGAGCGATTAGCGATGTGGACCCGGGGAGGAGTTGCACGACCTATGCCGCCAGCCGTTGACGAATGCAAGGCGCGGGGTGGACTTGCCCCGCGCGAGCCTTAAGGAAGTTGCCGATGAAACCGGATAGCGCCCCCCAAACCCTTCTCGACGCGATCGATGCGGACACAATGCTGTCCGAAGTACAGGATTGGGCGGCAATCAACACCGGCACGGCGAATATCGAAGGCCTTGCAAAAATGGCCGGCGTGCTAGCCGATGCTTTCTCTGCCCTTCCCGGAGAAGTGGAGCTTGTCGATCCCGCGCAAGTGACCGCTATTTCCGCAGAAGGGCGCGAGTTCGAAAAGCCGCATGGCCAGCACATGGTGCTGCGCGTTCGCCCCGAGGCAGAGCGCCGCTTCGTGCTCACTGGCCACATGGACACGGTCTTCCCCGTCGACCATCCGTTCCAAGACGTGAAATGGCTCGACGACGAGACGATCAACGGCCCCGGCACCGCCGACATGAAGGGGGGGCTCAACATCATCCTCCACACGCTCAAGACCTTCGAGACGATGGAGTGCTCTGCCCGTGTCGGTTACGATGTGATGATCAATTCCGACGAAGAAACCGGTAGTCTCGCCAGCCGCGGTCTGATCGAGGAATTGGCCCGCGGGAAATACGCGGCGCTGACCTATGAACCCTCTGCGCTGCCCGACGGCACCCTCGCCCATGCGCGCGGCGGAACGGGCAATTACTCCATCACAATCTCCGGACGCAGCGCCCATGCGGGCCGCAACCCGCACGAAGGCCGCAACGCCATCGTCGCCGCCAGCGATCTCGTGCTGCGGATAAAGGCGCTCGAGGCCGAAGAAATCACGGTGAACCCTGCCAAGATCGAGGGCGGCGCGGCCAACAACGTCGTGCCCGACCTTGCCATTCTGCGTTTCAACATCCGCCCAAAATCGACCGATGCGATGAACCGCTTCGACGGCGAACTCGATGCCGTCCTGCGCCTCATCGAGGCCGAACACGAGGTCGGCATTCACCGCCACGGCGGCGTGACCCGTCCGCCGAAGCCGGTCGACGAGAAGGCCCAGCGCCTGTTCGACCTCGTCAAGGCATGCGGCGCCGAGCTTGGCCAGACCATCGGCTGGAAACCGACCGGCGGCGTATGCGATGGCAACAACATCGCTGCCACCGGCGTGCCCGTGGTCGATACGATGGGTGTGCGCGGCGGCGCCATTCACTCACCCGACGAATTCATGATTGTCCCTTCGCTGCGGGAACGCGCGGCCCTGAGCGCGCTGGTCCTGTCGAAGCTGTCCACCGGAGACCATTTGTGACCTTCCGCCTGCGCGCCGCGCATATTACCGATCTCGAACATCTCTACGAAATGGCCAAGCTCACCGGCGGCGGGTTCACCAACCTGCCCGCCGACAAGGCCGCATTGACCAAGAAGCTCGAACGCGCCGATGCGGCCTTTTCGCGCACCGAGGACACGCTGGGCGACGATATCTTCACGCTGGTGCTGGAAAATATCGAAACCGGCCAGGTCCGCGGCACCTGCCAGGTGTTCAGCCAGGTCGGCCAGCAATGGCCCTTTTACAGTTACCGCCTCAACACGCTGACACAACACAGCCAGGAACTCGACCGCACGGTACGCGCCGAACTGCTGAGCCTCGTCACCGATCTCGAAGGCTCCTCCGAAGTCGGCGGGCTGTTCCTCCACCCGGGCGAGCGTGCCGGCGGCCTTGGCCTGCTGCTCGCGCGTAGCCGCTATCTCTTCATCGCCATGCATCGCAGCCGCTTTTCCGACCGCATCCTCGCCGAACTGCGTGGCGTGATCGACGATCGCGGCGGCTCCCCCTTCTGGGATGGCGTGGCGGGCCGCTTCTTCGGCATGACCTTTCAGGAAGCAGACTATTTCAACGCCACCAACGGCAACCAGTTCATCGCTGATTTGATGCCCAAGCACCCGGTCTATGTCGAAATGCTGAGCGAGGAAGCGCGCAAGGTCATCGGCGTGCCCCACCCCAGTGGCCGTGCCGCGATGCGGATGCTCGAGAACGAAGGCTTCGCCTATGAAGGCTATGTCGACATATTCGACGGTGGCCCCTCGATGACCGCGCGCACCGACAATGTGAAAAGCGTGAAGGAGGCGAAACCCGCCAGGGTAAGCGCCATCGATCTCGACATTGGCGAGCGCGCGCTTATCGCGAGTGGCGAATTGGGCGGGTTCAAATCGGCGTATGGCATGCGCGAATTCGGCGAGGATGGCAGCGTCAGCATCGACGAGATCAGCGCGAAAGCGCTGGAAGTGGGCGTGGGCGATACAGTCTGGAGCGTTGCGCGATGAGCCTTGTGGAAATCAATTTCGACGGCATCGTCGGCCCCAGCCACAATTACGCGGGCCTCAGCCTCGGCAATATCGCCAGCGCGAGCCACAAGGGCGACACCTCCTACCCCCGCGCGGCGGCGCTGCAGGGCATTGCGAAGATCCGCTCGAACATGGCACTGGGCCTTGCGCAGGGCTTCCTCCTGCCGCTTCCGCGCCCGAATGGCGACCTCATCCGTGGTCTCGCAATCGATGAGAACACACCGCGCCAGTTGCTCGCAGCCGCCTGGTCGGCCTCGAGCATGTGGACGGCCAACGCCGCCACCGTCAGCCCTGCGCCCGATACGGCGGACGGACGCTGCCACCTGACCCCTGCTAACCTCGTCACCATGCCGCACCGCGCGCAGGAATGGCAGGACACGCAGGCGCAGCTCGCGATCGCTTTCGGCGACGAAGAGCACTTCACCATCCACGATGCCATCCTCCCCGCCTTCGGAGACGAGGGCGCGGCCAATCACATGCGCTTTTGCGAGGGCCATGACGCGAAGGGCGTCGAGGTCTTCGTCTGGGGCAATCAGGGCGGCAAGTTCCCCGCGCGCCAGCACGAACAGGCCAGCCGCGCGATTGCCCGCCTCCACGGGCTCGATCCGGCAAAATGCGTGTTCATCGAACAGAACCCGGAAGCGATCAAAGCCGGCGCGTTCCACAACGACGTGGTCTCCGTGGCGAACGAACGCGTGCTCTTCACCCACGAACGCGCCTTCGCCGACCAGCAGGGCGCTTACGAAGCGATCCGCGAAGCCTTCCCCGCTCTGGAAGTGGTCGAAGTGCCCGAAAGCGCGGTAAGCCTCGAAGAGGCGATCCGCACTTACCTCTTCAACGCGCAGCTTCTCACCCTGCCCAGCGGCGAAATGGCGCTGGTGGTGCCGAGCGAGTGCCAGGAAAGCGCCACTGTCTGGGCCTGGTGCGAAAGCATGCTCGCCAGCAACGGCCCGATCCGGAAGGTCATTCCCGTCGACGTGCGCCAGTCCATGGCCAACGGCGGCGGCCCGGCCTGTTTGCGCCTGCGCGTGGTGGCGGACCCGGCCACGGTCGACCAGCGCTTCATGCTCGACGAGGCCAAGGCCCAGCGGATCGAAGCTGTGGTCGCGGAAATGTGGCCGAAGACCATCGACCCGCAGGATATCGGCAGCGAGGCGCTGGCCGTCCGCGTGATCGAGGCGCGCGAGGCCCTGCTGAGTGTCCTATCCTTGGACAGTCTGGCTTGAGTTGGGTGCGCTATGTTTAACCACCTCGACTCTCCTGTCCCCCTTCGACACACTCTTTCTTAACCCTCCGATTCGGCAGGAACGTGCGGATGTGCGATCCGTTGGTCTGCCGGGAACTAAGAAAGAGGAGCGCTGCCCCACCCATGTGGACCAAGGTCAAAAGGCTGTTCGTGATCAAGACACGCTGGGAAGCTTATCTGATCATCTACGCCCTCGCCCTTGGCGCCATGACCCGCGGCGCCCACTACACCGTCGAATACCCCGGCGTTGGCGGCTGGCTGCTCATGGCAGCTACGGCTGGCGCGGTGTTTCTTGGCGGCGCCAAAATCCTTGATGCGATCCGTTACGAACAGGATAGCAAGAAGAGTGAGCCAGCCGAGCAGATCAGATCAGATATCTAGAGATTTCTTCGAATTTCTGCATAGCCGTTCATTGACCGTGGCGCTTAAAACAAAGGCGCCGCCCGAAGGCAGCGCCCGAGTTTAGAGCTAGGTTCAGACTGGCTTTCAGCAGTTGCCTTCGACGCCGTCGACGCAATCGCCCACTGACTCTACGTCTTCCACCGCGCCATCAACGGTATTGCAGGCCGGAAGCAGCATCATCGTGCCGCCGAATGCGAGCATAGTAAGAAGCTTTTTCATTTTTTTTCTCTCCATCGATATCGATGCCTAGGAGAATGGCGCAGCAGCACATTTGTTCCTCAAAGCAATTACCGTCCAGGTGGTTAGGTAGCGCACGCGCAATTCTCTCGCGCGCCCGACAATGTAAGAAAAAGGGTGTGCCTGATGCTGGAATTAGGTGGGGGTTTCTGTTGCTAGCTACCCCCGGAGCCCCGGAATCCGCTTCTGTTGCCCGGTGGGTCCAACCGCGCTTTAGCTTTGTAAGATCAGGGCGTTAGCCCGTCAGATTACGCTGCGAGAGCGAGTGCTTCGTTATCGTTGGCACTTGTGTGTTGTGAACAGTTTTACGGGTTACTCAGCCCGGACGAAAACACTGTCTTTCAGCACACGTCGATCCTAGTTCGGCCCCGTCAAAAACCACGTGATATCCGCGGGTTATGGTGGAGCCGCCGGGTACTGCCCCCGGGTCCGTTGTACCTATTGCACAGCGCAGTTTATCGCCATAGCCGGTCGAAACCGGCAGCTCCCATATAGCGACCAATCGCTTAATGTGAAGTGTATCCCCTCGCGAAACCGCGAGAGGGCCTTCTCAACCCATCGGCCCTTCTTCGGGCGCGTAGTCCGGGCGCGCCGCGCGCAGCTCGTCGCGGATTTCCTTGAGGATATCGAGTTCGGTCGGACCGGCGGGCTCAGCCTCTTCCTTCTCCTCGAACTCCGCTATAACCTTCTTGGCGTAGCGCACTAAGAGGAAGACGATGAAAGCCAGGATCACGAAGTTGATCGCAGCGGTGATGAAGCTGCCGTAGCCGATCATCGCGGCGCCCGCTTCCTGCAGGGCGGCGTAATCGTCCATCGGGCCTTCATAGCCCTCGGGCGTGTCGAGCAAGATGAAATAGCGGCTGAAATCCGCCCCGCCGAAAATCGCGCCGATAACCGGCATGATAATCTCGTCGGTCAGCGATTTGACGATCGCCCCGAAAGCCGCGCCGATGATGACGGCGACTGCGAGGTCCATGACATTGCCCTTCGCAATGAAGGCCTTGAAGTCTTTCAGCATCAGTAGTCCCTCCTGCAACCCTGAGAACCCGTCAGCGTTAGTGACATGACCGGGGCGCGTCCTCAAGGCTTGCTTCGCTTGAAAGCGGGAAGAAGCGTGCTATTTCGGTAAGACAGTCTTTCGAAGGGGAATTACCGATCATGAACCGCATCATTGCCATTCGCACTGCCATACTGGGCGCATTCGCGCTCGCGCTGTCGGCTTGCGGGATCAATTCGGTCCCCGCCGCAGAAGAAAACGCCAAGGCCAAGTGGGCCGATGTCGAGGCGCAATTCCAACGCCGCGCCAACCTCATCCCCAATCTCGAGCAGGTGACCATGTCTTCGGCGGAGCAGGAGCGCCAGACGCTGAACGAGGTCATCGAGGCCCGCGCTTCCGCCACGCGCCCCGAGATCAAGCTCGACGGCGACGACCTGCAAGACTCGGCCAAGATGCAGCAGTACCAGCAGGCGCAGGAAAATCTCGGCACTGCGCTGAGCCGCCTGCTAGTTTCGGTCGAACGCTATCCCGAACTGCGCAGCCAGGAAAACTTCGGTCGTTTCATGACGCAACTCGAAGGCACGGAGAACCGTATCTCGGTCGCCATCCGCGACTATAACGAGGCGGTGCGCCAGTATAACACCACCATCCGCACCTTCCCCGATACTATCGGCGCGAACATCATCCACGGTGCCGAACCCATGGTGCCCTACGAAGCCGTGAGCGAGGGCGCCGAGACTGCCCCGCAGATCGATATGCGCAGCGACGCGGAATAACAGAGCGCATACAGACCAGATGACCCAGCTCTTGCGTATGATGCTGCTCGTGGCAGTCGTGCTCGGCCTTGCCGTGCCGGCTGCCGCGCAGCCCAGCTTCCCGGCATTGAACAACTCCCCGGTGGTCGATCAGGCCGACTTATTGACACCTGCCGAGGAGCAGGCGCTCGAAAGAAAGCTCCTCGAATTCGAACAGCGCAGCGAGCGCCAGTTCGTGGTCGCGACGATTGCCGACCTCGAGGGCTACGACATCGCCGACTACGGCTACCAGCTGGGACGCTTCTGGGAGCTGGGCGATGCCGAGAATGACGATGGTATCATCCTGATTGTCGCACCGAACGAGCGCGCCATGAGGGTTGAGGTGGGTTACGGGCTCGAGGGCATCATCCCCGACGGGCTTGCCTATGACTATATCGAGGGAATGAAGCCCTATTTCCGCCAGAACGATTTTTTCGGCGGCATCAACTGGGCATCGGACCGGATTATCGCTCAGCTAGAGCTCCCGCCCGAAGAAGCGGCACAAGTCGCGCAGCAATCGGAACAGCGCCGCGCGAGCGAGGGTAATGGCTTCCCCATCGGCGGGCTGATCTGGTTCGCCTTCATTTTCTTCTTCTTCATCTTGCCGATGCTGCGCGGTCGCGGGCGGCGGCGGCGCTATCGCCGGGGTCCGTGGGGCGACACGGCGCGCGACATCATCCTATGGGAAGCCGGCAAGGCCATCGCGCGCGGCGTCGATGGCGGCTCGCGCGGCGGCTGGGGCGGCGGTGGAGGCTTTGGTGGCGGCGGGTTCGGCGGCTTCTCAGGCGGCGGCGGAAGTTTCGGAGGCGGCGGCGCTTCGGGGGGCTGGTAAATGGCATATTTGAGCGAAAAAGAACACGCCATCGTCTCGCAAGCGGTAGCCAATGCGGAAGAGAACACGAGCGGCGAGATCGTCACCGTTCTGGCCGACCGATCCGATGGCTACACCGATGTTGCCTTGTGGTGGGCCATCGGGGTGAGCTTTACCGCCATGAGCGTTCTCGCCGCCTTTCCCGACTTCTTCCTGTCCCTGATCGATGGCTTTCGTGGTGGCTGGACGAGCGATTGGACACAGGGCGAGTTCGTGACACTGGTGCTGCTGGTAGGCCTTGTAAAATTCCTGGCCATGCTGGCGATCCAGCTGTGGCAGCCGCTCAAGTTCCGCATGATCCCCTCGCCTGTCACCGCGCAACGTGTGCGCGAAGAGGCCGTGCGCCACTTCAAGGTGGGCGCCGAAGGGCGCACGCATGGGCGCACCGGGATCCTGCTCTATCTCTCCATGCGCGAACACCGCGCCGAGATCGTGGCCGACGATGCCATCGCGCGTCTCGTCCATGCTGAAATCTGGGGCGAGGCAATGGTCGACATGCTCGCCCATGTCAGCCGCGGGCGTATCGCCGAGGGGCTTGCGGCCGGGGTCGAGGATGTCGGCAAGGTTCTGGCCGAGCAATTCCCGCGCGGCGACCACGACGAGAACGAACTTCCCGACCGCCTGATCGAGGTCTGAGATGAGCGCACCCGACCACGACCTGCCCGAAGAGATCGTCTGGCAGGGCAAGTTCGTCACCGCGAAAAAGCGGGGACGTTGGGAATATGTCTCGCGCAGCCGCGGCATCCGCGCTGCCGTGATCCTCGCCGTGGACGAGGAGGACCACGTGCTGCTGGTGGAGCAATACCGCGTCCCGCTGGGCCGCACTTGCATCGAGCTTCCCGCAGGCCTTGTTGGCGACGACGACGGCGGCGAGGACGAGGACCCCCTCGCCGCGGCGGGCCGCGAGCTGGAAGAAGAAACCGGCTATCGCGCAGCGCACCTCGAGGACATGGGGCATTTCTATTCCTCGCCCGGCATGGTCAGCGAAAGCTTCACGCTGGTGCGGGCGCGCGGCCTGACACGCGTCGGCGACGGCGGCGGGGTGGAAGGCGAGAACATTATGGTCCACCGCGTGGCCCGCTCTGCCTTGTCCGCTTTCCTCGACGCCAAGCGCAAGGAAGGTTGCGGCGTGGACGTGCGTATGCTCCTGCTGCTGGGACAGAACATTATCGAAGGAGAGTGAGCATGGCCGAGGCACGCAAAGGTCGCTGCGAGGGGAAACTGGCGCTGGTCACCGGCGCGGCGCAGGGGCTCGGAAGGGCGCATGCACGGCGGCTTGCCGAAGAGGGCGCGCGAGTCTTGTGTACCGATGTCAACGGAGACGGCGCGGCCGAGAGCGCGGCTCTTATCAACGAGGCACTGGGCGACGGGACGGCCTATGCGATCGCGCACGACGTAACCGATCCGCTGGCCTGGGAAGCCGCTGTCGACGCCGCGCGCGAGCACCTTGGCGGCCTAAACGTGCTGGTCAACAACGCCGGGATCGGTGTCGCCGGCAATATCGAGACCTGCGATTTCGACGACTGGAAGCGCTGCTTCTCGGTCAATGTGGATTCGATCTTCCACGGCTGCCAGAAGGCCCTGCCTCTGATGCGCGAGCACACGCCCGGATCGATCGTCAACATCTCCAGCATTGCGGGACTGATCGCTTCCGACACCATGCCCGCCTACAATTCCAGCAAGGCGGCAGTGTGGATGCTGTCGAAATCCATCGCGCTCCACTGCGCGAAGAACAACATGGATATCCGATGCAATTCGGTGCACCCGACCTTCGTCGACACGCCGATCCTCGATGGCACGGCGCGGGCGCATAATCTCGACAAAGATGTGCTGATGGGCAAACTCGCCCGGCAGATCCCCCTTCGCAAGGTCGGAGAGCCCGACGATATCGCCAACGCTGTGGTTTATCTCGCCAGCGACGAGAGCAAGTTCATGACCGGTGCGGAGCTGAAGCTCGACGGCGGTATCTCGGCCATGTGAGATTTGGGACGCGGTGTTGCCCCCGCGTCCCGGTTCAATCTGCGATCAGTGCGATGCCGAGGTAGATGAGGATGAAGCTGCCGATGCCGAGCAGTGTGCCGAGGACGAAGCCGACGCGAACCAGCGTGGTGTCGATCCCGAAGTAGCGGCCGATCCCGGAGCATACCCCAGCCAGCTTGCCGTTCTGCCGGTCGAGGCGGAATTTGCGGCTGGGGCTGACAGCGTGGTCGCTGTCGCGGTACTTCAACTGGCTCATGCGAGAACTCCATTAGGCGAAGCAGGGATGATGGCCGTGGCGAAGAAGACCGCCGAGACGGCGAGCGAGAAGACGGCAGCGAGAAGCTTTCCGCCGGATTTGTCGATGTCGAACATGATTGCGTTACCTTTCGAATACATGGGGTGTCTGGATTCAGGCGATGAGGCCAGCAGGCGAAGCGGGGACGATAGCCATGGCCATCATCAGGGCCGAAGCGCCGATAGCGAAGACCGAAGCGAGAGCCTTGTTGTTGGCGAAGTCGAAAGCGAACATTGTCTTAAATCCCTTTGTTTCTAATCCCTCCGCCGGACCATCCAGCGGACACCAACCATCTTGCAACGTGTGTGCCAAACTCGAAAAACTGCAGAAATCCGCCATTTCCTGATTAACAGCGCTCCCCGACCTCGTTAATCAATCCGAAAGGTTGGGAAATTTCACCACATTTTGGATATGGCGTTTCGGCTGGTGGGTTGAGCGGCTCCGCGCTAGGGCTGGCGCACCCCATGCTCGACCGCATTTCCCTCACCCGTTTCCGCAATCACGAGGCGACCGAACTGGGCGCAACGGCCCGCTTCAACCTGCTGGTGGGGGAGAATGGCGCGGGCAAGACCAATGTGCTCGAGGCCCTGTCGCTGCTCGCTCCGGGACGCGGCCTGCGCCGCGCCAATCTTGCCGACATAGTGCAGCACGGCGTGGACGAAGGGTTCGGCGTCGGTGCCAGCCTTCTGGTCGACGAGGGAGAGCCGGTCCGGCTAGCCACCTATTCCGAAAGCGCCCAGCCCTCGCGCCGCCGCGTGCGCATCAACGGCGCGGACGCTTCCGCCGCGGCGCTTGGCGAATGGATTGCGCTGACTTGGCTCACCCCGGCGATGGACGGGCTCTTCACCGGCCCCGCCGCCGATCGCCGCCGCTTCATCGACCGCATGGCGCTGGCGCTCGATCCTGCCCATGCCCAACACGCGGCGCGTTACGAGGGCGCCCTGCGCGAGCGCAACCGGCTGCTGTCGGACGATCGTCCGCCCGAAAGCGCCTGGCTCGATGCGATCGAGGCGCAAATGGTGGAGCATGGCGGCCGCCTGATCGCAGGCCGCGCCGCGCTGGTGGATACACTGATGGCGCGCATTGCCCATATGCCGAGCAAGCCCTTTGCCCGCCCCGCCCTCACCTATGCGCCCGGCGGCGCCGACAGCGCCGAAGCCTTGTCGCAGGCGCTGTTCGAAGGGCGGCAGCGCGACCGGGCGGCGCAGCGCACCCTGGCCGGTCCCCACCGCGACGAGCTGGAAGTCATCCACGCCTCCAAGCGCGTGCCGGCCGCGCAAAGCTCGACCGGCGAGCAGAAGGCCATGCTGGTGGCGATTACCCTCGCCCACGCCGGGCTGGCCGCGCAGGGCCGCGCAGGTATCCTCCTGCTCGACGAGGTGGCCGCGCATCTGGATCCGGTGCGCCGCGCTGCCTTGTTCGACCAGCTTGCCGCCAGCGGTGCGCAGGTCTGGATGACAGGGACCGAAATCGCCCCTTTCGACAGCATCGCGGACCAGGCCGCGGTATGGAAAGTTGCCGGCGGACGCGTAATCCGCGCCTGATCACCCTTCCGGCAGCGCGGCCTGCACATCGTCCAGCGTATCCGCCACTAGGATGTCGACACCCTCGGCGGTCGGGTGGATGCGATCTTCGAGGAAAAGCTCGGGCGACTGGTAGATGCTCTCCAGCCAGAACGGGATCAGGCCGACGCCGTACTCCTTGGCCAGATCGGCATAGATCGCATCGAAGCTCTGCTGGTAATCCGGACCGTAATTGGGCGGCGCGCGCATGCCCATCAGCAGCACGGGAAGCTCCCGGCGCTGCAATTCGTCAAGCATGGCCTCGAAATTGGCGCGCGTTTCTTCCGGTGAAAGGCCGCGCAGCATGTCGTTGCCGCCCAGCTCGAGCAGGACGAGATCGGGTTTGGCGGGCAAACGATCCAGCACGAAGCCGAGCCGCTGGCGACCCGCTGCACTGGTGTCGCCCGACACGCCCGCGTCGATCACCCGGGCGTTGATGCCCTCCTGCCGCAAGGCCCGGCCCAGCCGCTCGGGATAGCCCTCGTGCTCGGCAAGGTTATAGCCCGCAAAGAGGCTGTCACCCACGGCAAGGATGCGCCGTTCGACGCCCTCCACCTCGATATCGGCCGGAGCTGCCGCCTCGCTGGCCTCGGCTTGCGGAGGAGCCGCCTCCTGCGCCTCGTTGCCGCAAGCGGCGAGGCTGAGGGCGAGCAGCGGCATCGACAAACTACTTAGGCGCATCGGCGGACTTCCTTGTGCGTTTTTCCGCCTTCTGCCATCGCAGCCGCGTGACGACTTCTCAAGACGCGATTTCCGCAACCGACCTGCGCCTCACGCTGGGTTCCGCCGAAGCACCGGTGGAAATCCTCAAGGGCCTCGACCTCACCATTAGCAAAGGCGAGACGGTAGCCCTGCTTGGCCCTTCCGGGTCTGGCAAGAGCTCGCTCATGGCGGTACTCTCGGGCCTCGAACGCGCGACCGGCGGCAGCCTGCGCGTGGCCGGACAAGACTTTGCCACGTTGAACGAGGACGAGCTGGCTCGCGCGCGCCGTGGCCGCATCGGCATTGTCCTGCAGGCCTTCCACCTCCTGCCCACTATGACCGCGCTCGAAAACGTGGCCACGCCTATGGAGCTGGCTGGCGATGAAGACGCGCAGGCGCGCGCCAAGGCCGAACTGGAAGCGGTCGGCCTCGGCCACCGGCTGGACCACTACCCGCAACAGCTTTCGGGCGGCGAGCAGCAGCGCGTGGCCATCGCCCGCGCCATCGCGCCGCGTCCCGACCTCATCTTCGCCGACGAGCCGACCGGCAATCTCGACGCCGCGACCGGGCACGAAATCGTCGAACTCCTGTTCAACCGCCGCGCGGAGACGGGCGCGACGCTGCTCGTCATCACCCATGATCCCGAACTGGCCGAGCATTGCGAACGCGTGCTGACGCTGGGCGACGGGCGGATCGCCAGCGACACCGCGCAAGCGCCCGCCGCATGAGCTGGGCCACCGCCTGGCGGATCGCGCGGCGCGATCTCAACGCGCGCTTCAAGGGGCTGCGGCTCCTCCTCGTGTGCATTTTCCTCGGCACGGCGGCGCTGGCGGCGATCGGTTCGCTGACCGCCGCGATCGAGCGCGAACTGGCCGCCAACGGGCAGGCTTTCCTCGGCGGCGACGTGCAGATCGAGCTGTGGCAGCGCTCGCTGAACGACGATGAGCGCGCGGCGCTGGAGGAACTCGGCACGGTGTCGGCGGGAACGCGCCTGCAGGCCATGGCGCGCAAGGACGATATTGCCGCTCCCATCGAATTGAAGGCGGTCGACGGAGCCTATCCGCTCTATGGCACGCTGGTGCTCGAGGGTGGCCGCGAGGCGGACGCACCGGAGGGCAACGAGGCGTTTCTCGCGCCCGGAGCGGCCGACCGGCTGGGTGTGGCCGTGGGCGATAGCATCGCCATCGGAACCGAAAATCTGCAAGTGGCCGGGATTATCGAAGATGAGCCGGATCGCCTGGGCGAAGGCTTCCAGCTCGGCCCGACGATCATCGTCGCCGAAGACCTTCCGGAGCGCGCCGGCCTGCTGGCTCCGGGCGCGATGTATCAGAGCAAGACCCGCGTGGCGCTCCCCGCGCCGCGTAATCTCGAGGCGGTGGAGGAAGATCTGGAGGCCCGTTTCCCCGACTCCGGCTTCGACATCGACACCGCCGAACGCGCCGCGCCGGGGACCGACCGCTTCGTCGAACGGATGAGCGAATTTCTCACTCTCGTCGGCCTTGCCGCCCTCGTCATCGCCGGGATCGGCATTGGCGGCGGCGTCTCCTCCTATCTCGACGCCCGGCGCCAGTCCGTGGCCACGCTCAAGGTCCTGGGCGCCGACAGCCGCGATATCGCGCGCGTCTATGCCCTGCAGATCTTCGCCGCTTCCGCCGTGGGAAGCCTAGCTGGGCTTGCGGTGGGCGTGGCGGTCGTCCCGATCCTCGCCAGCGCGTTGAAGGGGCTGCTTCCCGTCGACGCGGGCTTCGTATTCGACCCGAGCGCCCTGCTGCTGGCCGCCTCCTATGGCCTGCTGGTGGCGCTCGTCTTCGCCGCGCCCCCGCTCATGCGCGCGCGGCACTTCCCGGCGATGGCGTTGATGCGCGCCCGCGTCGCCCCGCTCGCGCGCGACAAGGCGGCGATCCTCGTCGTCATCGCGGGCCTCGCGGCAATCGTCGGGCTCGCGCTGGTCACATCGAGCCGCCCGATGCTGGCAGGCGGCTTCCTCGCCGGGGCCGCCGTGGTGCTGGGCCTTCTCGCGCTCCTTGGCTGGCTCATCCGCAAGGGTGCAGGTGCCCTTCCCCGCCCCAAGAGTCCCATCGCGCGTGCCGCGCTCGCCAACATCCACCGCCCCGGCTCGAGCACCGGCTCGCTCGTGACCGCCTTGGGTTTCGGCCTCGCCGCCTTCGTCCTCCTTGCCGCTATTCAAAGCAGCATCGACGGCAATATCCAGAGCCGCGTACCTGAACGAGCGCCCGACTATTTCGTGCTCGACGTGCCACGCGACCGGCAGGCCGATTTCGAGGCGCTGGTGGCGCAAACGGACGCCGAAGCGCAGGTGCGCGCCGTCCCGGCCCTCCGCGGATCGGTGCTGGCCTTCGGTCCCGAAGACGCGATGACCCGCACCTCGAAGCTGGAAGAGATCCCCGACGGGGCCTGGGCCCTGCGCGGCGAACGCGGCCTGACCTATGCCGACGAAGTTCCTCCCGGAAACGAGGTCACCGGCGGCCAGTGGTGGGGTTCGATGTACCAGGGCGAGCCGCTCGTCTCGGTGGACGAGGAATTTGCGCGCGCAGCCGGGCTGGAAATCGGCGACCGGCTGACCTTCGGTGTGCTGGGCGCAGAGATCGAAACGCGCATCGCCAGCACCCGCCGCATCGATTGGGAAAGCATGGGCTTCAACTATGTCTTCGTGCTCAGCCCCAATGCGCTGGCGGATACGCCGCACAACCTTGCCGCGACCATCGAGCTGACCGAAGGCACGCCGACCGGTCCGTTGCTCCAGGCACTGGTGCGCGAATTTCCCTCCACCTCGGTGATCGAAGTGGGTGGCGTGCTGCAGCAGGCCCGCACGATCCTCGAACAGGTCGGACTCGCCACCCTCGCCGCTGCAAGTGTCGCCGTGCTGGCGGGCCTTGCCGTCCTGTTGGGAGCGATAGCCGCAGCCCGCGCCTCGCGGACTTATGACACGGTGGTGTTGCGCGTTCTGGGCGCGGACCGGCGGCAGGTGCTGACCATGCAATTGGCGGAGTACGCGCTGCTGGCCGGTGCGCTGGCGATCGTCGCGCTCGGGCTCGGCTCGCTCACCGCGTGGCTGGTGGTGACGCAGCTGTTCGAATTCGACTGGCTCCCCGACTGGGGAGAGGTCTTCGCCGTACTCGGCCTCGGGCTGGCCGTGGTTCTGGTCTTTGCCGTTGGCGGGTCCCTGCCGCTGCTGCGTGCGAAACCCGCCCAGGCACTGAGGGCGCTCTAAGGCGGAAAGCCGCACTTGGTAGAAGCCGGTGGATTGGCGAGGTCTGCCTTGCCGTACCTCACACAAAAACGAACCCTTGGGACTGCATGTGCCTCGTCGCGTGCGCTTTCGCTCCACTCCCCTCGCATGCCGAATGTCCAACGTCTGCCGCGCACAGGCAAAAGAAAAGGGGACCCGAAGGCCCCCTTTCCCAGTTCACTGCTCTTGCGAAGAAATCAGAACTTGAATTTCGCGGCCACGCCATAGGTGCGCGGCTGGTTGGGATAGCCGGAGATCGACTGACCCTGCGCCACCGACGGGAAGAAGGTGGTGAGGTAGCGATCGTCGAGCAGGTTGCGGCCCCAGACCGTGAGTTCCAGACCCATGGCGAAAGCATAGGTCGCCGAGGCGTTCAGGCTGTTGACTTCACGCGTGTAGAACTGCGCGATGTCGCGGGCCGGCTGGAAGTTCTGCTCGCCGGTGGCCGGATCGGTTTCGATGAAGTTCGGGAAACCGTCGAGCGCCGGGATCTGCGACTGGTAGGAGAAATCGCCGCGCAGGATGAAGCGATCGCCTGCGTCATTGATTTCCTTGTTCCAGCTCGCGCCGAAGACGGCCGACAGTTCCGGAACGCCCGCACGCTGCAGGCCCGAAAGGTCACCCACGGCCGAACCGGTGAACTCGTCGTAGATCGCATCGAGATAGGTCATGGCGATATTCAGCGTCAGCGAGTCAGTCGGGCGGACGTTGCCGTCGAACTCGATGCCGAAAGTTTCCTGCTTGCCTGCGTTGCTGAGCACGAAGGACGAGCCGACGAAGGTGTTGGCCTGGAAATCGTCGATGTTCTGCTGGAAGATCGTCAGGTTCGCAGCCGCATAGTCCCAGTTCGCCTTGATGCCGACCTCGAAGACTTCCGAAGTCTCGGCAGCCGCGAAGCGGGTGCCGGGGCGAAGGTTGTTGACGGCAAGGCCCTGCGCCTGCAGCGCGGCGAAATCGCCTGGAAGCGGACGGCTGTCGCGCGAGAGATTGAAGCTCGGCGCCTTGTAGCCGGTTGCCCAGCTCGCATAGGCGTTGAGCGTCGGCGAGATCTCGTAGGCGAGACGGACGCTGTAGCTCCACTGATCATCGTCGGTGGCGCAATCTTCGACCGCGTTCGGGCAGTTCTGCAGCGGCGGCAGGAACTGCAGCGGCGTCAGGCCGAGCAGAGGGTTGACTGCGGGGTTCGTGTCGTTCGCGTCGGCAAAAGCCTGGACACCCGCAGAAACTTGGCCGAACGCAGCCGGGTTGGCCGCGGCGAAGGCACCGATCTCGGCCTGGGAAGCGGGGCGGCCGAGCATCAGGATGCTGCCGACCTGTCCTGCAAGACCTTCCGCGAAGATCGCCCGGTTGCCCGAAGCCACCAGATCGATGTTCGAGAAGACATCGGTGCTGACCGAGTCGGTCACGATCTGCTTCTTGTCTTTGGTGTAGTTCGCACCAAGCGTCAGCACGAGAGCATCGGTGAACTCGAAATCGACGTTGCCGAAGATCGAGTAGGCTTCGTTGTCCTGCGAAATGCTGTTGAAGAAGCCCTGGCCCTCGGCAAAGAACTGGCCGGTGAAGTCGGTGCCGTTCAGCGCACCCAGTGTCGCTTCAAGGGTCGGAATGCTTTGCGTACCGCCAGTCAGGCCCTGGACCAGAAGATCGGCATAGGGACGGAAGTCGCTGCCGTAGACGATCTGGTCCCGAGTGCTCACGCTCTCATCGAAATAGTAGCCGCCCAACAGGAAGTTGAACGGACCGTCGAAGTCCGAAGAGAAGCGCAGTTCCTGTGTGAAGGTGTCGATGTCGGCATCGCCGATGTTCGCACCGGTCGCGAGGCTGGCGCTGGTGAAGTCGACGTCCTGGTCGGCCGCGAGGCTGGTTTCGCGATAGGCGGTGATCGACGTCGCGGTGATTGCGCCGAACTCGTAATCGAGCTGGCCCGAAATACCGTAGTTCTGGACTTCGTTGATCGGGTCGACATCGGTGAAGATGACATCGCCATCGGGATTGTTGTTGAAGTCGTTCACCTGGCCGCCGATAAGGCGGATGACCGAGGTTTCGAGCGACGGACGCACGTTGACGACGCCGCAGCAACGCTCTTCGATCTCGTCGTAATCGGCGATGATGCGGGCCTGCAGCGGGCCGCCATTGTCGAACAGCAGCTGGCCGCGGGTAAACCAGCGATTGCGATCGTTGACGTCTTCGCCGTTGAAACCGTTGGTGAGGTAACCGTCACGGTTGTTCCAGCCGGCACCGGCGCTGAACGCGATCGAATCGCTGATCGGGCCGGTGATGTAACCCTTCACTACCTTGGCTTCGAAATTGCCGTAGCTCGCTTCCACGCTGCCGCTAAAGTCGAATTCGGGACGCTTGGTGACCAGCGAGATCACGCCGGCGCTGGCGTTCTTGCCGAACAGGGTCGACTGCGGGCCACGCAAGACCTCGACGCGCTGGATGTCGGGAAGGTCCGAAATCTGCGCGATGGCGCGGCTGCGGTACACGCCGTCGACGAACATGGCGACCGACGGTTCGAGACCGATGTTGTTGCCGTCCGTGCCGAAGCCGCGGACCGAATAGCTGGTTGCGAACGCGCTCTGCAGCGTGCTGACGCGGAGCGAGGGAACCACGGTGGCAAGATCGGCGATGTCGCGGATCTGCGCCTGTTCGATGGTTTCGGCGGTGGTCACGCTGACGGCGACGGGGACTTCCTGAAGCGTCTGTTCGCGCTTGGTCGCGGTCACGACGATAACGTTGGGATCCGGGCTCTCGGCCTGTTCTTCGGCGTCGTCATAGACGGCGGCCTGGTCTTCGCCTTCATCCTGCGCGAGCGCGGCTGTGGGCATGGCAAGTGCGGCAGTGCCGACCAGAAGGGCGGAGCGAACGGTCGCACCGCGACCGAAACGGGTAAATTTCATGTTATAGCGTCCTCTCAAACGATCACGTGTTTTGGCCTGCAAAAAGTCCCCAAACCACGCAGACGTATGCGGAATTATTGGGAGAGTGCCGCCCACTCAAGTGTTTAGCGCAAGCCTTACACAGGCTATCCCAAAGTGTGCTTTTCGAGTAACACACCCGGACAGTGCACCGCACCGCTTGCCGCATTGCACCGATTCGGCTAGGGGCGCGCACGAATTGGCAGCGCCGGAATAGCGCGCCGCTACGGCATCCTTACGAAAGCACATATTATGTCCCGCGACCTTCGCAACGTGGCGATCATCGCCCACGTCGACCATGGCAAGACCACGCTCGTCGACCAGCTCTTCCGCCAGTCGGGCACTTTCCGCGAAAACCAGCGCGTCGAAGAGCGCGCGATGGATTCGAACGACCTGGAAAAGGAGCGCGGGATCACGATTCTCGCCAAGTGCACCAGCGTCGAATGGAACGGCACGCGCATCAACATCGTCGACACTCCGGGTCACGCCGACTTCGGCGCCGAGGTCGAGCGCATCCTCTCCATGGTCGACGGCGTCATCCTGCTGGTCGACAGCGCCGAAGGCCCGATGCCGCAGACCAAGTTCGTCACCGGAAAGGCGCTTGGTCTCGGCCTGCGCCCGATCGTGGTCGTCAACAAGATCGACCGCGGCGACGCGCGTCCGCAGGAAGTGCTCGACGAAGTGTTCGACCTCTTCGCTTCGCTGGACGCGAACGACGATCAGCTCGACTTCCCTTCGCTTTGGGCTTCGGGCCGCGACGGCTACGCCAGCGAAGACGAAACCGCGCGTTCGGGCGATCTGGAGCCGCTGTTCAAGCTGATCGTCGACCATGTCCCCGCACCGGGTCTCGACACCGAAGCGCCCTTCAGCTTCCTCGCCACCCTGCTCGACCGCGACAACTTCATGGGCCGCGTGCTCACCGGCCGCGTCCAATCAGGCAAGATCGACGTCAACGATCCGATCCACGCGCTCGACGGTGATGGAAATGTCGTCGAAGTCGGCCGCGCGACCAAGCTCCTGAGCTTCGACGGCCTCGACCGCGTTCCGGTCGAGCATGCAGAAGCGGGCGACATCATCGCGCTTGCTGGACTCGAGAAGGCGACCGTTTCAAACACCGTCGCCGATCCCAGCGTGAAGACGCCGATCGAAGCGCAGCCGATCGATCCGCCAACGCTCGCCATGCAGTTCTCGGTCAACGACAGCCCACTGGCAGGCCGCGAGGGCAGCAAGGTGACGAGCCGCATGATCCGCGACCGTCTCTACCGCGAAGCGGAAACCAATGTGGCCATTCGTATTACCGAAAGCGCCGACAAGGACAGCTTCGAAGTCGCCGGCCGCGGCGAACTTCAGCTCGGTGTGCTCATCGAAACGATGCGCCGCGAAGGCTTCGAACTCGGCATCAGCCGTCCGCGCGTGCTGTTCCGTGAAGAGAACGGCCAGCGCATGGAGCCGTTCGAGACCGTCGTCATCGACGTGGATGACGAGCACTCCGGCACGGTTGTCGAGAAGATGCAGCGCCGCAAGGCCGAGCTGACCGAAATGCGCCCCTCTGGCCAGGGCAAGACCCGCATCACCTTCTCCGCCCCGTCGCGCGGCCTTATCGGCTACCACGGCGAATTCCTGTCCGATACGCGCGGCACGGGCATCATGAACCGCCTGTTCGAAAAGTACGACACTTATCGCGGGCCTATCGAAGGTCGCCAGAACGGCGTGCTTATCTCGATGGTGCCGGGTGAAGCCGTTCCCTATGCGCTCAATGCACTAGAAGACCGCGGCGAGCTCTTCATCGGCGGCGGCGCGAAGATCTACGAAGGCATGGTGATCGGCGAGAACGCCAAGCCCGACGATCTGGAAGTGAACCCGATGAAGTCGAAGCAGCTGACGAACTTCCGTTCGACCGGCAAGGACGACGCCATCCGCCTCACTCCGCCGCGCGTGATGACGCTGGAACAGGCCATCGCTTACATCGACGACGACGAGATGGTCGAAGTGACGCCGGAGAACATCCGCTTGCGCAAGGCCATCCTCGATCCGCACGAGCGCAAGCGCGCCAAGCGCGCCGCGCAGAGCTGATCTTTCCTATCCCGCGCTATCCTGCGACGAGCCAGCTCTCGCCCAGGACCAGCGCGGCATAGAGAAGCGCCCCACCGAAGAACGGCAGGAAGAAGCTCTTTCGGTCTTCCGGCAGCTCTTCCTTGAGCACCAACAGAACGATACCGCCTGCCACGAAGGCGAAGATACAGCCGATCGCCAATTCGGGCAGTTCCACCGCCAGTCCGAGGGCCCAACCTCCCAGAGTGGCGGTGACCAGCACCCACCGTCCGCGCGCGTCATAAATCTCGGGGTGGTTCGTGCGCGTGCCGAAGTCTGCTGTCACCAGGTGGAGCACCATGGCTGCGAAATAGAGCATGAGGCCCGCGGCGCTCGGGTCCTCCCGATGATTGAGCAGGTATGCAATGAGGCCGACCAGCAGCGCACTCGCGCCGATGTGTAGCCAGAACACCGGGTGGTGCGGCCGGTCCCTGCCCTCTCGCTCCATTCGCTCATCGCGCGACACGGAAAGAGCGCGCTCCAGCCCGTAGAACAGCGCCAACCCCACCAGCGAGAGCGTGTAGACCAGCCCTTCGGCCAATCGAGCATCGAGGCCGATCGCCTTCTCGAACGTCCCCGCATGGGCCCCCAGTTCGGGCAGGATGTGCAGGAACACATAGCCAACCGCCACGCCGCCGGCGAAGGATAGCCAGCGACTACGCGGGTTTCGGTCGAGAAAACGCAACCGACCTACGAAGATGTGCACCGCCGAAAAGGCTAGTGCCATGGCGAACGTCACGAGCGTGAGATCCATGATCGCTTCATGACCGCACGAGCCGGGCAGCACAAGTGTAGCGAGATATTACGTTTTTGCGTCCAATTGTTGGAACCCGCTCTAGTTCAGAGGGTTTCGAGCCTCTAGGAGGCAATCAATGAAACGCATCATGGTCGTGGATGACGAGGCTCTCGTCCTGTTCGATCTCGTCATGACCGTGGAGGACCTGGGCTACGAGGTTTTCTGCGATAGCATCAGCGTGCCCGACGCCCTCGAATGCCTCGGCGACGATTGCCCCGATGCTGCCCTGCTCGATATCGATGTCGGCGGAACACTGGTGTGGCCGCTCGCACGCGTGCTTAAGGAACGCGGCTGCCCAATCGCCTTCGTCAGCGCGAATGGCGCGCACCAGGAATTGAAAGGCGAATTCGCCGATGCCGGCTTCATCGACAAGCCTGCTTCGAGCGACCAGATCGGCATGACGCTGGAAAGACTTCTTGGTACCGCTCAGGTGGAACCGCAGGCTATCGCTGCTCGAGCGTGAACTTCAGCTGGCGGACATAACCCTCTTCTTCAGGTCTGCCCTCGATTTCACCCTTCAATTGCCGCGCCGCTGTCTTGACCAGGCGGGTGCCGAAGCCTTCTTCCTCGCCCTTGCCTGAATTCGACTGACCGCGTTCGCGCCAATCAAGGGTCAGGCAATCGCCGTTCTTTTCCCACGTGACCGCGAGCGATCCCTCCGGCACCGAAAGGGCACCGTATTTGGCGGCGTTGGTCGCCCATTAGTGAAGGATCAGCGCCAAGGAGGTGATCTGGCTGTTGGGGACGTCGATATCGTCGCCCTGAACCTTCACCTTCTGATCGGCGGCACTTGGATCGATAACCGTGTCGATCAGTCCCCGCAAGGACACGGGGCCAGAACCATCCACGGCTGAATCGTTGGTTAGCGAGTGTGAACGACCGAGCGCATGGATACGCGCGCGCAAGGCCTCGGCAAAGTCGCCGACATCATCCGAGCCCTTGGCGGCGATGGTGACCATGGCGCTGATGACCGAAAACAGGTTCTTCACCCGGTGGTTCATTTCACGGATCATCAGTTCGCGCTGTTCAAGTAGCGAGCGTTCTGCGGTGATATCGAAAGTCACGCCGATGAACTTGCCAGCCCCTTCGCTCTCGCCGTTCATCCGGCGTCCCAGGCCATACAGCCAGCGATACTCACCGTTCTCAAGTGGTGTGCGGAAGGTCTCGTCGAACGCGCGGTCGCCATCCATCGCCTGACGCAGCGATTGGTTCACCCGGTCGCGATTGAGTCGCTCCCGCTCCTCGCGCAGGTCGCGTTCCATTGCCAGCGCGTCGGACACATCGTTGAAGATGACCGTTGCACCGTCGACTTCGCCGTCCATCCTGCGATAGGGAATCGCGCGCAGAATATATTCCGCCCCGTTCTCTTCGAGCCGCCCCTCGTGCATCTCGCTGCCTCGTGCAGCACGGCGCGCGAGTTCGATGTACCGCTTCGACGGCAGCTTCGTCGGAAGCATTTCGAGCGGCATACCGATGTGTTTGGATTCGAGCGGAAAGAGATTTAGCGCCTCGTCGGTATGGCTGCGCAGGTGGAGATGCTCGTCCACCACCAGCGCCATCAACTGAGTGCTGTCGAAGAAGTTCTTGAGATCGGAATTGGCGACCATCACCTGATCGACCTTGTTCTTCAGCTCGTCGTTGACGGTCGTCAGCTCCTCGTTTGTGGACTGGAGCTCCTCGTTCATCGACATCAATTCTTCGTTGGAGCTCTTCAGTTCCTCGTTGGTTGTTTCAAGCTCTTCGACCGTCGAACGTAGCCGGTGCCGGGTCGCCTGGAGATCTTCCTCGAGAAATTTCTGCTGGCTGTGCTCGACATCGAAATCCTCGAAATCGCTCTCTTCGCCGGTGCGGAGGTGCCCCGTCTCTTCGATCACGATCAGGAAGCTGTCATCGTCGATGCGCTCGCATACTACGGTCGCCTCGATCACGCCGAAATCGGTGCTGATTTCGATGCCCTTCGCTCCGGCCCGGCGCCCATTTTCGATCACTTGTCGGATTAAAGGACCAATGAGCTCTCGTAACCCCGGACGTGCCAGGGACGTGACGAGGATGTTGCGTTCGAGACGGTCGGGGAAATCGAGATAACGTCCCGCTGCCCCCCAGCGTTCAAGCAGCACGCCCTCTCTGTCCACCAGCAGGCTAACCGGCGCATAGCGCTGCGCAATGGCCTTGAGCGCTCCTACTTCGTTTCCTTCAGTGGGCGAAGCGCCGAGAGCCGACATGGGCCTCAACCTCCGGCGTGGACGAAGAGGGCGGTCGCTAGCCAGCTGCAGCGTGTACTTACCCTTGGCAGGCTTTCGCTGGAACACCCGTGCATTCTGGTCGATCGTTTCGAACAAGTCTTCATAGCGCCCTATCGCTTCCGATGAACCAAGGAATAGCTTGCCCTCCTCCGTCAGCGCGAAATGGAACAGCGGGATCACCGACTGTTGAAGCGTGTCGCCGAAATAGATCAGGAGATTACGGCAGAATATCAGGTCAATTTTCGAAAAAGGGGGGTCTCGCACCACGTTATGCAAGCTGAAGCGCACTATGTCTCTGATCGCAGTGGAAACATGGAACTTGTCGCTTCCCCCGATGATATAACGATCATGAAGCGCCTGCGGGATATCGACGATAGCCGAAAGCGGGTAGGCCCCGGCGCGCGCGATATCGAGCATCTTGTCGTCTATGTCGGTCGCGAATATCTGGACGTAGGGCCGCTTGTCGTGGCGCCTGGCAGCCTCGGCGAAAAGCATGGCAATGGTATAGGCCTCTTCGCCACTTAAGCACCCCGGAACTGCCTTGGTCATCCCACGGGCCTATACCCTTCGGCCTAGAAGAGGAAATCGCGTTCTTAAACGCGCTGGAGGTCCTGTCTGGGCTGCGCTAGCCAAGACCGGTATCATTTGTTACCAGCCCGCACATGCAGACGGGAACACTCATTTCACTCGCCCTCTATTTCATCGCGATGATCGGCATCGGCCTGTGGGCCTGGAAGCGATCGACCGATACGTCCGAAGGCTATCTCCTTGCCGGACGGAACCTGCCCCCTGCGGTCGCCGCGCTGTCTGCCGGAGCTTCAGACATGAGCGGCTGGCTGCTGCTCGGCTTGCCCGGAGCTCTCTACGCGGCCGGGCTGGTCGAGGCGTGGATCGGCATCGGCCTTTTCCTCGGCGCGCTTGCCAACTGGATCCTCGTCGCACCCCGCCTGCGCAAGCAGACCGAGGAACGCGGCAACGCGCTGACCATCCCCGAATTTCTCGCCAACCGCTTCCCCGACAAGGCGGTGGCGCTGCGCGTCATATCCGCCCTGATCGTGGTCGTGTTCTTTGCCGTCTACACCGCAGCCGGCCTCGTCGGCGGCGGAAAGTTGTTTGAGACGAGCTTTACGGGCCTCCTGCCCGACGTGGGCATGAGCGATTACATGCTCGGCATCTGGATCACCTGCCTGGTGGTGCTCGCCTACACCATGGTCGGCGGCTTCCTCGCGGTTAGCCTCACCGATTTCGTGCAGGGCTGCATCATGGTCGTGGCGCTGGTGCTTATGCCGCTGGTGGTGATGTTCGGCGCGGGCGGCGAAGGCGGCGGTTCGCTGACCGATGTGCCCGTGGAAGGGTTCCTCAGTCTCACGCAGGGCCTCACCCTGCTCGGCTTCATCAGCGCGGTTACATGGGGCTTGGGCTATTTCGGCCAGCCGCACATCATCGTGCGCTTCATGGCCATCGACACGGTCGAGAAGGTCCGCCCCGCCCGCAATATCGGCATGACCTGGATGGGCGTCGCGCTGCTCGGCTCGATCGGCATCGGCATCGCGGGCCGCGCCTATGTGGAGCGTAACGGCCTCGTCGTCGAAGACCCCGAGACGATCTTCATTGTGCTTGCGAACCTGCTGTTCCACCCGCTCATCACCGGCTTCCTGCTGGCGGCATTGCTGGCGGCCATCATGTCGACGATCAGCTCGCAGCTGCTGGTCGCATCCAGCTCGCTGACGGAAGACTTCTACAAGCTTTTCTTCCGCAAGGAGGCGAGCGAGCGGGAGAGCGTGAACGTCGGGCGGATCTGCGTGGCGCTGGTCGCGCTGGCGGCGATCTGGATCGCCAGCGATCCGAACAGCCAGGTCCTCGGCCTCGTGTCCAACGCCTGGGCGGGATTCGGTGCCGCCTTCGGGCCACTGATCCTGCTCTCGCTGATGTGGGACAAGATGACCGGTGCGGGCGCGGTTGCAGGCCTCGTGGTCGGCGCAGGGACGGTGGCGGCATGGATCGCTCTCGGCTGGAACGCGCAGCTTCCGGGGATGGATGGCGGACTCTACGAGATAGTGCCCGGCTTCGTCGCCGCCTGGCTGGCCATCGTGCTGGTGAGCAAGGCGACCGCCGGAACGGCCGAGCCCGCCGTTCAGAACGCGTAGCCGAAGCTTTCCGCATCGGCGGCGTAGATGTCGCCGATGATCCGGGCGAGGTGCCTTCGGAACCGGTCGACTTCTCTCTGGTCGCTGATCAAACCTCTTTTCTGCTCAACGCCTTGTCTGCGCTTGCCTGTGAAACAACGCAGTTTTCTGGCTTCCATGCTTGTCGAAGCTCATCCCACGCGCCTAGCATCGCGCGAACACCAGCGGGAGAGACTAATGGCGAAGATCACCGGCCTTGGCGGCGTTTTCTATGTGGCGAGCGACCCCGAAGCGACCCGCGTGTGGTATCGCGACACGCTCGGCATCGACGGGCCCTATGGCCCGCAGCTCGACTGGGCGGAAGAGACGGGCGAAAAGCCCTATTCGCTCATCAGCCATTTCAAGGACGAGGAATACATCAAACCCGGCAAGGGCGGTTTCATGATCAACCTGCGCGTGGACGATCTCGACACCTTCGTTGCCCAGTTGAAGGACAAGGGCGTCGACGTGCTCGACAGCGTCGATGAAGGCTATGGCAAGTTCGCATGGCTGCTCGATCCCGACGCGGTCAAGATCGAGCTCTGGCAGCAGGTCCTCGCGCCCGACTAGGCCTTACTGCCCTGCCCCTTCTGCCACAGCCACCAGCTATAGGCGAAGGGCACGAGCGCGGCGGCGAACACCGATACCAGCACGACGATTGCGGTCGTCTCCGGACTGACCGGCGCAAGGCTCGTCACGATGATCGCAAGCCCCGCCAGCATCATGAGCTTTCCGCCAAGGCGATGAGTCGCGATCCAGTTGTCGGCATCCATGATCGCCCACGGCGTGCGGATGCCGACGAAGAAGCCCGGGCGGCTCTTGGGCAGCGCGTTGCCGAGCATCACCAGCATCAGGCCGATCCCCAGCATGATCGCGTTAACCGGCATGTCGATCCCATAGGCCGGAAGGCCGATGGTCGCCTGGATGATGACGAACAGCAGCACGATCCCGATCCAGACTGCGCGCAGCAGCGGCGCGGAGCCCTCGAGCTTGTCCTGCAGGGGCTCGATCCGCGGGATGACAGCGAAGACCAGCGAGGTGAACACCACCAGAGCCGCCGGCATGAGCAGCGCCCAGATCGCCGGACTGAAGTCGTCGGGCGTGCCGCTCGCATCCCAATGGGTCGGCAGCACCGCGTCGGCCGGCAGGCGTGCCGCCGTGACGAAGGCAAACACGGCCATGGCAGCAGCCAGAGCGAGGCTGGCCAGCAGGGGACGCATGACTTTCATGCAGTTTCTCCTCGGTCGGTATCGGGAACGTGGGGCTGCGCGATTTCCATGCGCGCCATGAATCCGTGCAACGCCTCTTCCAGCGTCGACATGTTGAGTGTGTAGATGATGCTTCCGGCCCGGTTCTCTCCAAGGATCAATCCTGCGGATTTCAGCTTGGCGAAATGCCCCGACATGGTCGGCTTGGACACCGGGAAGTGATCCGCAAGATCGCCCGCCGACTTGCCGCCGTCCTTCAGCAACTCCAGCACCTCGCGCCGGATCGGGTGTGAAAGGGCATCGAATACGCTCGTCATAGTAATTTAGCTAATAAGCTAAATAGTGCGCAAGCTCAAGAGCGTTCGGTGCGCGGCGTGTTAGCGCGGTGTTAACCATGGTACGCCTACCTCATGGACATGCGCCGCCATCCCGTTCTTGCATTACTTTCCCTTGTGCTGGCGGGATGCGGCGTTGCCCCGGACAATCGCGAGCCTGTCGCACGGGCCACTCCGACCACATCTACCGGCGCCAATTGGGAAAAGCCGCAGGCCCGCCAATGCGTGGCGGAACTGGGCAGTGCGGGCGCAGATTTCGCGCCGCTGGCCGATCGCTATTATGGCGCGGGCTGCTCGGCGCTCGACAGCGTCCAGCTCGAACGGGTCGGCGGCGATCTCGGGCCGCTCACCGTGACAAATCTCGGCCCCCTTGCCTGCCCGCTGGCGAACACCTTCTCGGCTTGGGCGCGCTACGGGGTGGACCGCGCCGCGCGCCAGATCCTCGGCAGTCCGCTGGTCCGGATCGAGACCATGGGCAGCTATTCCTGCCGCAATGTCGCCGGGACGGGCCGCCTCTCCGCCCACTCGCGCGCCGAAGCGATCGATGTCAGCGCCTTCGTGCTGGCCGACGGGCGACGCATTAGCCTGGTGTCAGGCTGGAACGGCAGCGAGCAGGAGCGCGCCTTCCTGCGCACGATCCACCGCAGCGCCTGTAAGCGTTTCGGCACCGTACTCGGCCCCGATTACAACGCTGCGCATCGCGACCATCTCCACCTGGAGCTCGGTTCGGGCAGTTTCTGCCGCTAGGCAGTAGCCGTTACGCACAGGGCTATAGATTGATGGGTTTCAGCCCGCCCGGATTATCTCACGTCCATCGAGATGAGCCTCCAAACGCAAGCGTACAGCCTCGGCCGCATGGTGAGCGCCCAACTTACTCATCATATTCGCTCGGTGTATTTCCACAGTGCGAGGACTGATATGCAACTCGCGCGCGATCATTTTATTGCTGCGGCCTTCGGAAAGCCACTCGAGCACTTCACGCTCACGAGGAGACAGGCTGGCGATACGATTTCGGGCCTCGATCATTTTACGCCGCGCTTCGCCATATGCCTTCGCCTCAGCCGCTATGCGGCCCGCCGTCTCTTCCAGCCGGCCCTTTTGTAAAGGAAGGCGAAGATAATCCAGTGCTCCAGCTTTGATCGCTTCGACCACTTGGGCAGGTCGGGGATCCAACGAGGTTCCCACCACCGGGACCCAAACACCAGCTGCATTCAAGAGCGACAGCACATCGGCCACATTACCATATCCGGTATCATCGCGAGCAAGCACTATACCGTGCTCGGGTGGGAATTTTCTCAACTCTTGGAGATCAGCGTAGATCTCACAATGATAACCTAGTTCAAATCCGATTCGCGCTTGCTCTGCTCGAGAACGGTACGATGCATCGACAATATGAAGATTGACGTTCTTTTCCATGAGAAAAGATTACAGGCAATCCGTATATTTGCGCACTCCGTAAAAATACGGATGTTACTGTACGTATCGTGATATATTTGCCAGATACGAATATGGAATACATCATTTGTTTATATAAAATGATGTAGGGCGATAAAATCGCTAATCGTCGGATCTATAAAAGCTGTAATCCGGCAGAGAATGAAACGCATCCTTTAGCGCATCGCCCCAACCAGCGGAGATTGCGGTAAAATAGGAATCATCATGGCCGATCCTGTGCTGGTGACCAGCCTCGAAGGTGTCGCGTTCGATTACTTGCAAATCCAGCGGCAGGCCGACAGACAGGTTCGCCTTTATCGTGGAATCAAAGCTTACCATCAACAATTTGGCGGCATCTTCCAAACTCATTTTACGATCGTACCCTCGAATAATGATCGGTCGGCCGTATTTGGTTTCGCCTATCTGAAAGAAGGGCGTATCCACACCCGCCTCGATAAAATTGCCTTCTGGGTAGACCATGAAGAGTCGTGGCTCCATCCCCTTAATTTGTCCTGCAACAATGATCGAAGCGGTAAAGCGCCCCCTGCCCTTCACGCCGTTGGCCTCCTGCCGTTCGGAAATGATCCCGCGCATCAGCCGCCCGATCTCGGTGGCGACCTGGAACATGGTCGGCGATTTCAGCAGGATATTGTCGCGCTCGTCAGGCTCCTTGGTGCGCTCTTCGAGCTGACTGATCACCGCCTGCGTGGTGGCAAGATTGCCCGCCGTCATCAGCGTAATGATCCGATCGCCCGGCACCTGCCAGGTGAACATCTTGCGGAAGACGGAGATGTTGTCGACGCCCGAGTTCGTCCTCGTGTCGCTCATCAGCACGAGGCCCTTGTCGAGCACCATTCCCACGCAATATGTCATAGTTTTCTTTCGCTTACTGCTGCACTTGTTGCTGCTGTTCGACTTCAACGTCGACTTCGGTCACCTGCGATGTGTTGCCGAAACTGATGCCGGTGACGGGCGAGGCATCGCGATAATCGCGCCCCGTCGCCACCCGGACATAGCGTTCGTCCGGGCTGATGCCGTTCGAGATATCGAAGCCGACCCATCCCAGTCCTTCGATAAAGGCCTCCGCCCAGGCATGCGTCGCTTCCTGCTCGATCCGGTCGTTCATCATGAGATAGCCCGAAACGTAGCGCGCCGGCACGTCGAGCGCGCGCGCCGCGCCGATGAAGATATGCGCGTGGTCCTGACACACGCCGGACCTCGCTGCATAGCTCTCCTCGGCAGACGTATCTGTTCCGGTTGTCCCGATCTTGTATTCCACGCGGTCGAGCGTGCGGCGCGAGAGTTCGTGCAGCATGTCGAGCCGCTCGCCTTCGAAGCCGCGAAGTTCCTTGACCATCTGCCCCACACCCTTGCCGGGCCGTGTAAGCGTTGTCTGCGCAAGGAAGCTCCAGAGCGGCAAGTGGCCGGCGTGGCGGCCGATGACACCGGCGTGATCATGCGTGTCGACCTTCCCGCGGCAGGTAATCGTCACCTCGCGCGTGCCTGGCTCCACGCCAACAAGCACGGTCGTGTTGTGGTGCTGATCCTCGTAGACCAACTCTTCATATGCATGATCATAAGCCATCGACCATTCGAGGATTTCCTGCCCCTGCGTCTCCTTGGGGGTCAGCCGCAGGCGCTGGAGCGCGTGGACGACCGGATTGTCGAAGCGATAGCGGGTGGTGTGACGGATCGAGAGACGCATCAGCTGAGGAACCTGTAATCGGCCGCAATGGCTTCGCCGATAGCGGCATTGGTGGCGGTGAAATCGATCAGGAACTCGTGCAGCCCCTGCTCGAAAATCTGATCGATATTCATTTCACTAAGCCGCGTATCCGCATCGCGCATCAATGCATTGCTCCTGCCTTCCGTGCCATGAAGCCGGGCGAGCGCGGCAAGGTTTTCGCGTAGCTGAGAATGGCAAAAGGCAAGACTACGTGGAAAACGATTGTCGAGGATCAGGAACTCGCAGATATTGCGTGCGTCAATGTGCCCTGCATTCAGCCAGCGATAGGCACGGTCACCGGATACCGAGCGCAACACAGTATCCCATTGGCCTGTGTCGAGGCTGGACCCGACGTAGGAAAGCGACGGAAGCAGTAAGTAATATTTGATATCAAGAATGCGGGCGATGGCATCGGCGCGCTCGATAAACATTCCCGCTAGCGAAAAGTTATAGCCTTCGTCGCGCAGCATCGATCCATTGAGCGCGCCGCGCGCCATGGTGCCAGCGCGGCGGATCGTTGCGACGGTTTCTATCACCTTGTTTTCGCCCACCGGCTTAGCGAGCTGCTCTTCGATAATCAGCCAGTTCTCGTTGATCGCTTCCCATAACTCGCCGCTGATTGCGTTGCGCGCGAGGCGAGCGTTTTGCCTGACTAACTTGAACATGCAGATGATGCTGGCAGCATTGTCCTTGTCTCGCAGTATGAAGTCCCAGGCCTGCATCCCTGTGTAGGAGGAGTGCTTGGCTTCGTAAGCTTCGCGCTGGCCTGCGGTGGAGATAACCGACCGCCATTCCTCTTCAGCCGTAACCAGATCGCGAGTAAGCGACATGCGCAGCCCTGCGTCAAGCAGGCGCGAGGTATTCTCCGCCCGCTCGAGATAGCGGAACATCCAGAAAAGGCCGTTTGCGGTTCTTCCCAGCATCAGTCTTTGAGCACCCAAGTATCTTTCGTGCCGCCGCCCTGGCTCGAATTTACCACCAGCGACCCCTCCTTCAGCGCCACACGGGTCAGGCCGCCGGGCGTGATGTCGATCTTGTCGGGCGAAACGAGGACGAAGGGGCGCAGGTCCACGTGGCGCGGCGCGAGGCCCTTCTTGGTGAAGACCGGGCAGGTCGACAGCGAAAGCGTAGGCTGCGCGATGTAGTTATCCGGATCCTCGACGATCTTGTGGCGGAACTCCTCGATTTCCTTCTTGGTCGAGGCAGGGCCGACGAGCATGCCGTAGCCGCCCGATCCATGCACTTCCTTCACGACTAGCTCGGCGAGGTTGTCGAGCACGTATTTGAGGCTGTCCTCATCCGCGCAGCGCCATGTTTCTACGTTCGACAGCAGCGGTTTTTCGCCGGTGTAGAACTCGACGATTTCGGGCATGAAGGAATAGATCGCCTTGTCGTCGCACACCCCGGTGCCCGGAGCGTTGGCGATGGTGACGCCGCCGGAACGGTAGACATCCATGATGCCCGGCACGCCCAGCACGCTGTCGCGATTGAAAGTCAGCGGATCGAGGAATTCGTCGTCCACCCGGCGATAGATCACGTCGACCGCCTTGTAGCCGCTGGTCGTGCGCATCGCGACGCGGCCGTCGACCACGCGCAGGTCGCTGCCTTCGACCAGTTCCGCGCCCATCTGGTCGGCAAGGAAGGCGTGTTCGAAATAGGCGGAATTGAAGATGCCTGGCGTCATGACGGCCACTACAGGACGATCGCCTGCGCAATCGGGCGCGCAGGCGACGAGGCTTTTTGCGAGGCGGCGGGGGTAGTCCGACACCTGCTCCACCGGACAGCGCAGGAACAGCTCGGGGAACATCTGCATCATCGTTTCGCGGTTCTCGAGCATGTAGCTCACCCCCGAGGGCGTGCGGGCATTGTCCTCGAGCACGAAGAATTCATCCGGCCCCGTGCGCACGAGGTCGATGCCGACGATATGTGTGTAGACCCCGCCCGGCGGCGTGAAGCCGACCATGTTCGGCAGCCAGGCCTCGTTGTGGCGTAGCAGCCGTTCGGGCAGGCGCCCGGCGCGCACGATCTCCTGGCGGTGGTAGAGATCGTGCATGAAAGCGTTGAGCGCCGACACGCGCTGCTCGATCCCGCGGGTCAGCCGCCGCCATTCGCCAGCATCGATGATGCGCGGCACCATGTCGAAGGGGATGAGGCGTTCCTCGGCCTCGTCCTCGCCATAGACGTTGAAGGTGATGCCGGTCTTGCGGAAGTTGGTCTCGGCCTCGCCGTGCTTGCGGCGCAGGAGCTTCTGGTCCTGGTTGTCGAACCATTTGCAATAGTCGGAATAGGCGGGACGCACCGTGCCGTCGGCACCGCGCATCTCGTTGAAAAACTCGGCGTCGCCGCTCATGGATCCCCTTGAAGTCCGATCCCGCCTGGCAGGACGCCCGCGGTCTTACAGGACTAAAGGTTCAGGCGCGGTCCAGTTCCGAAAGAAGCGCGGACACGCCCTCATTGGAGAGGACGAAGCCCATATGCGTGCAGCGCAGGGCGACGGCGCGGTCGCGCTCGCCCGGCTTGCCGCAAGCGCATTTGGGAGCGACCACGCCATCGCGCGGGCTCCAGAAGGCGACCGTTTCCACGGGGGGCTTTTCCTTCACATCGGTCTCGATTTCGGGCTCGTCGACGCGGTGACCGGCAATCGCCTGATAGGCACGCCAGCCGTTGTTCGCCCGCGGGCTACCCGAAAAGGGCGAGCCCATGGTCACGACCTTGGCGACCTTGTCCGGATGCTTTTTCGCCAATTCGCGAGCCATCACACCTCCGAGGCTCCAGCCGACCAGCACGATCGGCTCGCCCTTGCTTTCAAAAAGAGCGAGGAGGCGTTTTTCGACCTTGGCGAACCGATCGGCAGTGGCGCCGAGATTGTATCCTAGTCCCCACTTCTTCGCTGTGTGTCCGGCCTTCTCCAATTGTCTGGCCATCCAGCGCATGCGGATCGGATGCGCGCCGAAACCGGGCAGCAGCATCACGTGCCTCGGGTGGCGTGCGGTCGTGATCTCCAGCGTAGAAAACCGCCGCTTCAGCGGTTCGAACGGCCAGAGAAATTCGCCTGCAAGCAGGAGCGCGCGGGGTCCGCGCGCGTCATCGGGACAAGGCTCGGCCGCCAGCGCCAGCCGGCGGCCCCATTCGGCCCGTGTTTCCTGAAACGGTAGACTTTCCATCGTGCGGCAATAATGCGCCGCAACGATGGCCGGTTCCTGAATGAAACCTCAGGCACGGCTGTGGTTTACGGTGCCGTCGTGCCCTGCGTGCAGTCGCCCGTGCGGGTCATGCCGACCTTCATGGTGACGGTGCGATCGCCATCGGCGGTCGGTTCCACCACGTTCATGGTCATTTCCGATTCCGTGCCGGTCGAGGTGGTGGTCATGTTGACCTTGGCGTTATTGCCGTTCTCGGCCTTGCAGGTCATCTCGCCCTTCATGCCGTCTTCGCTGGAGGTGAGGGTGTCGATCGTGCAATCGCCGTTCTGAATCGTCTCGGCGACGCCCATCATCCCTTCCTTGGCCTCTTCCTCGCTGAGGCAGCGCGGCGGGGCCATGCCGCTCATGGCGGAGAAGAACTGCTTGGCTTGCGCAACCTCTTCCTCGCTCATGGTCGGGTCGGTCAGCTCGACGATTTCCATGCTCATCGTGTATTCGCCCGGCTCAAGCGGACGGACCTTGGCCATTGCAGCTTCCGCCTCTTCGGCGGAAACCGAGCCGTCGCCATCGGCGTCGACATCTTCACTGCCCGAAGAGCAGGCGGCAAGCGCCAGCGCGGCGCAAGCGGTGGTAACGAAACGAAACATGAAAAATCCCCTGAAAGCGTGGCGTGACGCTAGCACTATCGGCGGTCTTCGCAACACCCGTTGCACCCCTGCCCCATGTTCCCCATATGTGCGCGCATGGCAGAACTCGTTATTCGCAGGGGACTAGAAGAACCGGATACCACCGGCGAATTCGTCCCGCACAAACCGGCACGTCCCGAGAAGTCGATGCCGGGCAAGCAGTTCAAACTCGTCAGCGACTACACGCCCAGCGGCGACCAGCCGACCGCGATTGCCGAACTGACCGCCTCGGCGCGCGAGGACGAACAGACGCAGGTGCTGCTCGGCGTCACCGGTTCGGGCAAGACCTTCACCATGGCCAAGGTGATCGAGGAACTGCAGCGCCCCGCCCTGATCCTCGCGCCGAACAAGATCCTCGCCGCGCAGCTCTTTGGCGAATTCAAGAGCTTCTTCCCGGAAAACGCGGTCGAGTATTTCGTCAGCTATTACGACTACTACCAGCCCGAAGCCTACGTCCCGCGCAGCGATACCTACATCGAGAAGGAAAGCTCGGTGAACGAGGCGATCGACCGGATGCGCCATTCAGCCACGCGTGCGCTGCTGGAGCGGGACGATGTCATCATCGTTGCCTCGGTGTCCTGCCTTTACGGTATCGGTTCGGTGGAAACCTACTCCGCGATGATCTTCGACATCGTGAAGGACAGCACGGTCGACCAGCGCGAACTGATCCGCAAGCTGGTCGCCCTGCAATACAAGCGCAACGATGCGGGTTTCTCGCGCGGCAATTTCCGCGTGCGCGGCGACAGCCTCGAAATCTTCCCCTCGCATTACGAGGATATGGCCTGGCGGATCAGTTTCTTCGGCGACGAGATCGAGGAAATCAGCGAATTCGACCCGCTCACCGGCAAGAAAGGCGCGAGCCTGGACAAGGTGCGCGTCTACGCGAACTCGCACTACGTCACGCCCGGCCCGACGATGAAACAGGCGTCCGAAGCCATCAAGTTCGAGCTGACCGAACGGCTCAAGGAACTGCACGAGGACGGCCGCCTGCTCGAAGCGCAGCGGCTCGAACAGCGCACCAATTTCGACCTCGAGATGATCGCCGCGACCGGCTCCTGCGCCGGGATTGAGAACTACAGCCGCTTCCTCACGGGGCGCTTGCCCGGCGAACCACCGCCGACCCTGTTCGAATATCTGCCCGAAAACGCGCTGCTATTCGTCGATGAAAGCCACCAGACTGTGCCGCAGATCGGCGCGATGGCGAAGGGCGACCACCGCCGCAAGATCACGCTCGCCGAATACGGCTTCCGCCTGCCGTCGTGTATCGACAACCGCCCGCTTCGCTTCAACGAATGGGACGCGATGCGCCCGCAGACCTTCTGCGTTTCGGCCACCCCGGGCACATGGGAGATGGAGCAGACCGGCGGCGTCTTCGCCGAACAGGTCATCCGCCCCACCGGCCTGATCGACCCGCCGGTCGAGATCAAGCCGGTCGAGGACCAGGTCCAGGACTGCATCGAGGAATGCAAGAAGACCGCGAAGATGGGCTACCGCACGCTCGTCACCACGCTGACCAAGCGGATGGCGGAAGACCTTACCGAATTCATGCACGAGGCGGGCGTGAAGGTCCGCTACATGCACTCCGACGTCGAAACGCTCGAGCGTATCGAGCTCATCCGCGACCTGCGCCTGGGCGTCTACGACGTGCTGGTGGGGATTAACCTGCTGCGCGAGGGCCTCGACATTCCCGAATGCGGCCTCGTCTGCATCCTCGATGCCGACAAGGAAGGCTTCCTCCGCAGCGAGACCAGCCTCGTCCAGACCATCGGCCGCGCCGCGCGCAACGTCGAAGGCCGTGTCATCCTCTACGCCGATCGCATCACCGGCAGCATGGAACGCGCTATGGCGGAAACCGACCGTCGCCGTGAAAAGCAGAAGGCTTATAACGAAGAACACGGCATTACGCCCAAGACGATCAAGCGCAACATCGCCGACATCGTCGCGCATACTGCGGCGCAAGACGGAGTTACGGTCGAAACCGGCGACGACGAGCGCAACAACCTCGTCGGCCACAATTTGCGCGCTTACATCGAAGACCTCGAAAAGCGCATGCGCAAGGCCGCAGCCGATCTGGAGTTTGAAGAGGCCGGACGCCTGCGCGACGAAATCCGCCACCTCGAAAACGACGAACTCGGGCTCGGCGACGAAGAGAAGAAAGCGCCCCGCGTCGGCCGCAGCGATGCAGGAAGACCGGGCACGCGCAAGACCCGCTATGGCAAGACGCGCTACAAGCGGATGGACGGAAAGCCCTGACCGGTGAAACGCGCGGTCGCCCTCTTGCGGTGGCCGCGCCGCGTGGCATAGCTGCGCGCATGCTTCGCCCTGCCATTCTCGCCCCCCTGATGATCCTCGCCGCCTGTAAACCGGCAGCTTCGGACGAGTACCTTGCGCGGGACGAGGTCTCGGATGAACGCACGCGGCCGATCGATCCGATTGCCTCGCCCGAGACCGAAGGGGCGACATGGGGGCGCGGGCAATCGGGGCGACTCCTTTATGGCAAACCGGGCGAAACGCCGCTGCTCTCACTCGCCTGCGAAGGCGGGACGATCGCCTATACGCGCTATGTCCGCGCCGATGCGGAGGCCAAGGCGGTCCTCGCGCTTATCGGCAACGGCCATGTCGAACGGCTGTGGATCGACGCCGAAGAAGAGGACGAAGGCGTCTGGCTGTGGCGCGGACGGGTTCCGGCGGACGATCCGCGGCTCGAGGTGCTGACCGGCCCCCGCCAGGTCGAGGCGACGGTTCCGGGCGCCGGTTCGGTCAAGCTCAACCCCAGCCGCGCGCCGGGCGAGTATATCATCGCCTGCGCTAGCGCGATGGCTCCGCCGCAAGATCCACCAGCAGATCCGGCGTAAGCACCTGCGGCAATTGCTGCGCGTCGCCGCCCGGCTGATACCATAGATAGAGCGGCACGCCGGCTGCCCCCTGCCGGGAGAGGAAGGCGGAGATTTCCGGATCGGTCCGCGTCCAGTCGCCGCGCAGGGCAATCACATCCGCTCTCTCGAACGCGGCGCGCGTATCCTCGCGCTCGATCGCCACGCTTTCGTTGACCTTGCATGTGACGCACCAGTCGGCGGTGAACCAGACGAAGACGGGCTTGCCCGAGGTGCGCGCCTCGGCCAGCGCGGCTTCCGAGAAAGGCTGTGGGTCGAGTACGCTCACAATCTCGGAACGTGCTTCGCCAGGCCCTCTCAGAACGAGTGAAGTCGCACCCATGACCGCAACTGCGAGCCATATATAGCCGTCCCTTCGCCTATTTTCTAACGCTCGCGGTGCAGCCGGTAGGAAATGCATCAGTGCGTTTGCAACCGCTAGTGCAGGAACCAAAGCGAGGGCGAGAAAATCCCATCCCCCGACCCTCCAGGCCAGCCACGCCAGCGCGAGTGCGGTGAGGCCCATCGGCAGCGCCATCCAGCGGCGGAAACGCTCCATCCACGGTCCCGGCTTGGGCAGCCGGCGGCGGAAGGCGGGAATGAAGCCGATCAGCAGGAAGGGGAGCGCGAGGCCGACGCCGAGCGCGGTGAAGATTGCGAACCCCTCGACCGGCCGCAGCACCAGCGCCGCGCCGAGCGCTAGCGCCATGAAAGGCCCGGTGCAGGGCGTCGCGACGAAGGCGGCGAGCAGGCCGGTGGCGAAACTGCCCCCCGTGCTCGCCCCGCGCCCCGAAATCGCAAGGCCCGGCACTTCGAACAGGCCGAGGAAGTTGGCCGTGATCGCCAGCGCGAGCATGAGCAGCGCCGCGACCACCAGCGGCTCCTGCAGCTGGAACGCCCAGCCGATCTGCTGCCCGGCCGAACGCAGCAGCAGGATCAACGCGCCCAGCGCCGCGCAGGCCAGCACTACCCCTGCGGTATAAGCCAGCGCATCGCGGCGCGCCGAAATCTCGTCCCCGCCCGCCTTGGCCAGCGCCAGCGCCTTGAGGCTGAGGATCGGGAAAACGCAGGGCATGATATTGAGCAGCAGCCCGCCGGCGAGCGCCGCGATCAGGAGCACCCAGAGCGCCGGCGTATCGACCGGCCCACGCAGGGGCTTCACGCCCTCCAGCGGCACATCGCGCTGTTCGGCCTCGAAGCGCAGGCCCTGCCCCTCGCCCAGCGAAAGAATTCCGGTCACGGTTTCCGGCAGCGGCGATGGGTCGAAGCCGTCCCGCTGTTTCAAAGGCACCTCGGCCACCAGCAGATCGCCTTCGCGCACGAAGGTCTGCACGGCGGCGTAATCGGGCGCGAGGCCGCTGCCCAGATCGCTCGTACCGACGAAGAGATGCAGGTCGCCAAGTTCGAGATCGGCGGGAAGCGGGATCCCTACGCGCAGGCGGTTGCGCTGGATCTCGTAGCCCGCCACGCTGTCGAGCTGCGGCGCGATCTTTGCCTGCCACCGAGTGAAATCGCCGCCCTGTTCCAGCTCCAGCCGCGCGTCCTGCGGCACGCAGATGCGATCGGTGCAGGCGAGATAGGAGACATAGCCGGTTATGGGCGCGATATTGGCCACCGCCGCTTGAAGCGGGACCTCCACCGGCACCAGCACGGCGTATTCGCCTTCGTAGATGTGGTTCATCAGGCCGGAGATCACCAGCCGCTGCGGCACGGGATAGAGCGGTTCGCCCGCCTCCCAGCCTTCCGGCAAGTCGAGCGCGAGGTTCATGCCCTGCCCTGCATCGCCGGGATTGGACCAATAGCCGTGCCATTCAAGGCTCGACGGGTTGAAATGCAGCGCCAGCATCCAGGTCTCACCCGGCACCGGCGGCCCGTCGGCGCGCAGTTCGACGGCGATATTCTCGTCGCCGAAACGCACCTCCTGCGCTGCGAGACTGGCGGGCAGGACGAGGGCCAGCAGCGCCAGCAGCAGGCGCAGCGTCCCCCTAAAGCCGTCCATTCTGCTTGCGTCCGTCACGCCTGCGGCATTAGGGACTGACACCATGACAGACAAGCGCGACCTGCTCATCCTCGGCGGCGGCCTCGTCGGCACCACACTGGCGCTGGCGGCGGCGAAACAGGGGCTTTCGAGCCACCTCGTCGACCGGGCCGACCCGGCAGACCTGACCGCAGAGGGCTTCGACGGGCGCGCTTCGGCGATCTCGACCGCCAGCTGGCGCCTGTTCCGCAACATCGGCCTCGCCGAAATCCTCGAAGAACACGGCTCCCCGATCGAAGCGATTGCGGTCGTCGACCAGATGAAGCCGGGCCGGATCGATTTCCGCCCCGAACCGCATGAAGGCACGCTGGGCCGGATGTTCGCCAACCGCCAGCTGCGCATCGCCCTGTTCGAAGCCGCCGAGAACGAGCCGCTGATCGCCATGCACGCGCCGGTCGAGGTCGCCAGTCGCCACCGCGACGACTTCACCGCCAGCGCCACGCTGGGCGACGGCACGGTGCTGGAAGCCGATCTCCTCGTCGGCGCGGAAGGGCGAGGGTCGCCCACGCGCGAGGAAGAGGGGCTCAAGATGGCGAGTTGGGATTATTCGCACCGCGCGATCATCACCGGGCTCAACCATTCCAGGCCGCATGAAGGCGTGGCGTGGGAGATCTTCTACGAGGACGGCCCCTTCGCGCTCCTCCCCATGCTCGACGGCCCCGATGGCAAGCACCGCAGCGCGCTGGTGTGGACGGTGGACGAGAAGGACGCCGCCGGCGTGCTCAAGCTGTCCGACCGCGCCTTCCTTGCCGAAGTCGAGAAACGCATGGGCGACATTCTTGGCCGCCTCGAACTCAACAGCGGACGGTCCTCCTATCCGCTCAGCTTCCAGCACACCGCGCGGATCGTGGGCGAGCGCATGGCGCTGGTCGGCGACAGCGCCCACGGCATGCACCCGATTGCGGGACAGGGCCTTAACCTTGGCCTGCGCGATGTCGGCGCTTTGGTCGAAGTGCTGGGCGATGCCCGCCGTCTCGGCCTCGACCTCGGCGATGCGCAGGTGCTCGAGCGTTACGAGAAGTGGCGCGCGCTCGATTCCCTCATGGTCATGGGCGCGACCGACACGCTCACCCGCCTGTTCGGGGTGCCGGGTAAGACCGCGAGCGCGGTTCGCCGCTTCGGCATGGCCGGAGTCCAGCGTTCGGGCTGGCTCAAGCGTTTCTTCATGGACGAGGCGCGCGGCGTTTCGGGCGATGTGCCCGAGCTGATGAAGGCCTGAAACCTACTCTTCCGCCGGACTGGGCTGCGAAATCCGGTTGCCCATGCCATCGCGCAGGCGGCGCGGTTCAAGCACGGCAGATGTCTCGATCAGGTTGAGAGCGCGCTGGGTTGCCGCATAACGTTCCGCATCGCGCAGCCAGCCTTGGGCGTTGGCCGCGCCGGGCATTTCGCGCACTTCGGCAATCGCGCTGTCGGTCCGGCCGGAAAGTAGGAACAGCCGCGCGCGTTCGATGCGCATTTCGGGCTGCGGCGAAGGCGCGCTTTCGCGGCGGACGGTGAAAAGCGCGCCCAGTTCCTCCGTAAAACGCTCGAACCCGCCGCGATCGTCGCCCGACTGCAATTGCGGGGCAAGCCCGTCGAGCCGCGCGGTCAACTGGTCGAGCGTGACCGGCTCGCGCGAGAAGGTGAGGATGGTGTTGACCGCGTTGGGCAGCGCGTCGCCGAAACGAAGCCGCAGCTGGTCCGCGAGATAGCCGAGTTCGGCGCCCTTATCGATGGCGCGGCGGATGGCGAAGGCGATGAGAAGGCCCTCGGCGCGCGCGGCGTTGCCAGCGGCAGCCTGCGCCTGCAGGTCAAGGCGCGACAGGCGCTGTTCGGCCGCGGCAAGGCGCTGGTCGATCCCGCCCTGCTGTTCGGCCATCTGTTCGACCGTTTCCGCGTTTGCGGCGCGGGTTGGCCGGGCGCTGGGAGAGGGCACGGGTTCACCCTCGGCGACGGTCTGGGCCAGGGTCGCCTGTTCGCCCTCATTCGGCGCAGCGTCGACCGCTTCGTCCTGGTTCATCCGCCATGTAACGTAACCGACCAGTGCGCCGCCAAGGGCGAAGGAGCCCGCGACCGCGAGCAGCATCGGCCGCATGGAGCGGCTGCGCGTGCGCCGGTTGCTCGTAAACTCGTCCATTCCACTCCAATCCGCGACCCGTTCGCGGCTGTCATTACGCCGCGATATTCCCCGCGGTCAGCCTTGGCACAAAGCCTGCGCCAAGGCCAGTAGCTCGGCATCGCGCGGCGCGTGCGCGGTGTGGACAGCTTCCCAGCCCCCACCCGCCATTTCGGCGATACGCGGACCGAGGGCGGCCACGGTAAGGGTTGTCCGGTCTATCCCGAGCCGTTCGCACTCTTCGATCAGGCGCAGCGCCGCCTCACCCGAATGGAGCAGGGCTACCCCGCCCTCTTCGCGCATCTCCTTGCTGACCGAAGGCGAAATGTCGCGCGGACGCATGCGGTAGACGACGCGCGTCTCCATCCCGATGCCCACGGGCGGCGAGAGCTCCACCATTTTCTCCCCCGCCAGCCGCAGGAAATCGAGTTCGCGCCCCGCCACCTCATCAAGCACCTGCTGGAGGCCGCCCTTCCCGGTGAGCGTGACGAGAAAGCCCTTCTCGCGCGCGGCCTCCGCCGTGGCCTCGCCGACAGCGTAGACCGGCAGGCCTTCGAGCTTGTCCAACAGCTTCCCGCCTTCGCGAAAGGCGTTGGAACTGCCGACCAAGAGCGCGTCCATGCCCTCGAGATCGGGGAGCGTCCACTCGACCGGTTCGACCTCGAAAAGCGCGCAGCCTAGCGCTTCTAGCCCGAGCGCCCCGGCGGTTTCCAGCGTTACGCCAAGACCGGGCTCGGGGCGAAAGACGAACAGCTTGCGCATCAGGAAAAGCTGCCGAAATGCGTTTTCACATGGTCGGGTGCCTCGCCCAGCAGTTCATGGGCCAGTTGGCGCGGTGCAGCGAGGTCGCCGGGCTCGAAACGGGCTTCGCGAGCGATGCGGATCGCGCCGTCCGGGCTGTAAATCGCAGCGGTCATGCGCAGCGCGTCGCCTTCGCGCCGGGTCAGCGCAGCGATGGGGCTATGACAGGTTCCTCCCAGCCCTTCGAGCAGCGCTCGTTCGGCAAACACTTCCTCGCGGCTGTGCGCGTGGTCTATCGCGGCGAGGACTTCCTGCGCGCGCTCGTCCGAGGCGCGGCACTCGATCCCGATGGCGGCCTGCGCCGGGGCGGGAAGCCAGTCTTCGGGTTCGAGCCGCACGCCGACACTCTTCTCGCCTAGCCGGACAAGCCCCGCTGCGGCCAAGAAGGTCGCGTCCGCCTCGCCCGCCTGCAGCTTGGCCATTCGCGTTGCGACATTGCCGCGGATGCCGACCACTTCCAGATCGGGGCGCGCGTAAAGCAATTGCGCCGCCCGTCTGGGCGCGCTGGTGCCGACCTTGGCACCTTGCGGGATCGCTTCCAGCGAAGTCGCGCCGAGCAGCACGTCGGCCTTGTCCTCGCGAGGGAGGATGGCGGCGATGGCGATTCCGTCCGGGCGGATCGTCTCGACATCCTTCATTGAATGGACGGCGGCATCGATCCGGCCTTCCGCCAGCCAGATATCGAGTTCGCGGGTCCACAGCGCCTTGCCGCCGATATCGGCAAGCGGGCGGTCCTGCACCTTGTCGCCGCTGGCAATGACGGGGACCAGTTCGACCCGCGCCTCGTCCCAGCTATGGGCTGCGCACAGCCGCGCGCGTGTTTCGTGGGCCTGCGCCATGGCGAGCGGGGAGCGGCGGGTTCCGAGGCGGAAAGGAGCGTTATCAGGCATGCGATTGCTTGCCCTAACGAGCGAGACCGCTAAGGGGAAGCGCAATGACACTCGTACTGGGCATAGAGAGTTCCTGCGACGAAACCGCCGCCGCGCTTGTCGACGGCGAGCGGCGCATCGTGGCGCAGCGGATCGCCTCGCAGGATGCCGAGCACGCGCCCTTCGGCGGTGTCGTGCCCGAGATCGCCGCGCGCGCCCATGCCGAGCGGCTCGCCCCGATGATCGAAGGCGTGCTGGCCGATGCGAATGTCGCTCTGGGCGATCTCGATGCGATTGCCGCCACCGCGGGTCCGGGCCTCATCGGCGGGGTCATGGTCGGGCTGGTGAGCGCCAAGGCGCTGGCCATGGCGAGCGATGTGCCGCTGATTGCGGTGAATCATCTCGAAGGCCATGCGCTGAGCCCGCGGCTTGCCGACGCGTCTCTCGATTTTCCCTATGCACTGCTGCTCGTATCGGGTGGCCATTGCCAGATCCTGCGGGTCGATGGGGTCGGGCAGTACCGCCGCCTCGCGACTACCATCGACGATGCGCTGGGCGAAGCTTTCGACAAGACCGCCAAGATCCTGGGCCTCGGCTTCCCCGGCGGCCCTGCGGTGGAGCGCGTGGCGAAGGAGGGAGATGCCAAAGCGGTCCCCCTGCCCCGCCCCATGGTCGGCAGCGGCGAGCCGCATTTCAGCTTCGCCGGTCTCAAGAGCGCGGTCCTGCGCGCGCATGAGTGCGGCCGATACAGGTCCGAAGACATCGCCGCGAGCTTCCAGCAGGCGGCCATCGACTGCGTCACCGACCGCCTGCGGATCGCGCTGGTCCAGATGCAGGATTGCAAGACGCTGGTGGTGGCCGGCGGGGTCGCCGCCAACGCCTCGGTACGCGCCGCGCTCGAAGGGGTGGCCGAAGCCCACGCGATGCGCTTCACCGCACCGCCGCCCAAGCTGTGCACGGATAACGCCGCGATGATTGCGTGGGCGGGGATCGAGCGGCTGGCGCTTCCCGGTTTCACCCCCGACCCGCTCGACATTTCCGCGCGGCCCCGCTGGCCGCTCGACCCGACAGCAGAACCCGTTCGCGGGGCAGGAGTCAAGGCATGACGATCGGCGTGCTTGGCGCTGGCGCGTGGGGAACCGCGCTGGCGCAAATGGTCGCGAGCGACGGCAGCGATGTGCTGTTGTGGGCGCGCGAAGCCGAACTGGTGGACGAGATCAACCGCGATCACACCAATTCCGCCTACCTTCCCGGCGCACCGCTTTCCCCCACGATCCGCGCGACCGATGCTCTGGCGGACATGGCCGACCTCGATGTCATGCTGGTGGTCACGCCCGCCCAGCACATGGGCCAGGTCCTTGCGGACATGCCGAAACACCCGCGCGATCTCATCCTGTGTTCCAAGGGGATCGAGGCCGGATCGGGCCGCCTGATGAACGGCGTTGCGAGCGATGTCGCGCCCGATAGCGACATCGCCGTCCTCTCCGGTCCAACCTTTGCGCATGAAGTCGTCGCCGGTCTTCCCGCCGCGGCGACGCTGGCCTGTGGCGGCGGCGAGGCACAGTGGGACAGGATCGCCCCCCAAATCGCGCGCCCGACCTTCCGGCCCTATTATTCGGACGACGTCACCGGCGCCGAGATCGGAGGCGCAGTCAAGAACGTGTTGGCCATTGCTTGCGGCGTGGTCGACGGGCTTGCGCTGGGCCAGAACGCCCGCGCGGCGCTTATCGCGCGCGGCTATGCCGAGATGCTGCGCTTCGGCGAGGCCAAGGGCGCCAAGCCCGAAACGCTCACCGGCCTCTGCGGCCTTGGCGATCTGGTGCTGACATGTTCCTCCACCTCCAGCCGCAATTTTTCGCTCGGCAAGGCACTGGGCGAAGGCCAAAGCGCCGAGGCGCTGATGGCCGACCGCCGGACCGTGGCCGAAGGCGCGCACACCGCGCCGGTGCTGGTGGAACTGGCCGCGCGCCACGGCATGGCCATGCCCATCGTCACGGCGGTTTATGACCTGCTGAAGGGCGACGACCCGCGCGAAGTCGTGCAGGGCATCCTGGCGCGTCCGCTCAAGGCCGAACAGGAAAGCCTGGGATGAGTGCCGAGACCAGCGACGAGGACCTCTCCGCCCTCGCCAAGGGCGGAAAGCAGAATGTGCTCGGCTTCCTGCTGAGGCTGCTGGCGCGCATCCCCTTCCTGTTCATTGCAGGCCGTCTCTACGGGGTCGACGCGGTGGGCCGCTTCGCTTCGGCGCTGGTCGTGGTCGAACTGGTCGCGCTGATGTGCTCGATGGGAGAGAAACGGGGCCTCGCGCAGCGCCTTTCCGAAGGCGAAGAGCAGCACCCCGCCAACCTCGTCTATGACGGCGTGCTGCTGGCGCTCCTGTTCTCGGCCATCGCCGCCGCCTTCTTCTGGCTGGTGCCCGCCCCGCTCTTCCCCTCGGGCGAATACACCGAGCTCGACCGGCTGATCGTTCTTGCGATACCCGGCTATGCGCTGACCGAGATCGTGCTCGCCGCGCAGGCCTACAAATACGATATCGCCACCACCGTGCGCGCGCGGGCGGTGGTCGAACCGTGGACGATCTCGATCATGGCGGGGGTCTATTTCTTCGTGCCCGCGCTGTCGCAATCGGGCCTTGCGATGGCCTATCTCACCTCGATCTACGCCGGTCTCGCCGTGGGGCTGTGGGCTTTCTTCCGCAGCTACGGCCGTCCGGTGGGATGGCGCCCCAGCCCGCGCTACATGGGCCGGATCACGCTGCGCGCGCTGCCGCTGGCGACCGCCGATGCGATCGAATGGGGCACGCGCCGCGTCGACATCTTCATCCTCGGCCTGTTCGCCGCCCCCGCCGCGGTCGGCGTCTATTACATGGCGCAGCAGCTCGCGAGCCTGCCGCAAAAGCTCAAGACGAGCTTCGAGCCGATCCTCGGACCGGTCATCACCAAGAACCTGAAGACGAGGAACTACGCCGCCATCGCCAAACAGGTGTGCCAGGTGGGCTTCTGGATCATCGCCGCACAGGCCGGGATCGCGCTGGCGCTGGGCGTGCCGGGCGAAGCGATCATGGGCCTCTTCGGTCCCGAATATGTCGGTGGCACCGGCGCGCTTGCCTTCCTGCTGACCGCCGAAGTGGTGGCGGCGACGGCGGTCGTCTCGGAGGCGGTGCTGATCTATGTCGCGCGCGTCCGGAACCTGTGGATCTCGATTGCGACCATCGCGCTGCAGGCGGTGCTCACCATCGTCTTCATCCAGCTGATGGTCGCGCAGGGCTATGGCGAGCCGTTCAAGGCCGCCGCCGCGGCCATGGCGCTGATGATCGCGCTGGGCATCGCGAGTCTCGTCAAGGCCATGCTGCTCTCGCGCATCCTCGGGCACAGTATCAACAACTGGCGCTGGGCGCTGGTTTATGCGGTGGCGCCGGCGGTGCTGGTGGGTTGGCTGGCGACCTTCCTGCCCGAATGGGCCGAACTGGCGGTGGGTGTGCCCGCCATCCTCGCCACCTATGGCTTCGTGATCTGGAAGCGCGGCTTCGGCCCCGAAGACCGCGTCCTGTTCAAGCGCGACAAGAAGGCGGCCAAAACGCAAGGGGCGAGCGATGCGGAGTGACCTGAATGTCCGAAGCTGTGGAACAAGCGGCTTTGCATGCAGAGAGCCTCGCGGCTAGGACCCCAAACGATGAGAAAGCGTGCCTACATACCCCTGGGGGCTCTCTTGGTGATCGCGATCGGATCGGTCTCGAACTGGTCGGGCCGCGCGGACCGCATGGCCGAACGCCTGTCCGCCGACGCCGGTGCCGCCCTTGCCGCTGAGGGTCTCGGCCAGGTCAAAGCGCAATTCGCGAACCGCTATGGCGCGCCTTCGCGCCATCCCGTCCTCTCGGGCGGTGAGCGGCTCGACGACGTCCGGCGCACCCGCGCGGCGCAGATAGTGAGCTCCGTGCGCGGCGTGGGCGGCGTCAGCTGGGTTGACGGGAGCGTCAGTGCACGAAGCGGAGAACGTGCTTTCGAACCACTCCATTGTCAGGAAGACGTCGATGGCCTGCTGCGGACGCGTACGATCCGGTTTCAGGAAGCAAGTGCCGCCCTGCTACCGGCCAGCCGCATCTTGCTAGACGAAGTGGCTGCAGCGCTCGAACCCTGTTCTGGAGCGATCATCGCGATCACCGGACACACCAACAAATCGGGGAGCGAGGCGGCCAATCTCGCGCTCAGCATGGACCGCGCCCGCGTGGTCCGCGAGGCGCTGGTCCGTCGCGGCATCCCGCGCAGCAGCCTGCGCGCACGCGGTATGGGATCGAGCGAACCCGCCGAACGGCTGAAGCCCGAAGACCCGGCCAACCGCCGGATCGAATTCTCCGTTATCCGCCTCGAACCGCTAACCCCCACCCCCGTCGACATGCCCGGGCCGAGATAGGGAAAGGGACGAAATGCCTATCTGGTTCGAAGTCATCGCTCTAATGCTGGTCGCCTATCTGATCGGCCTGACCATCGGCTGGGCGCTGTGGGGGCGCGCTGCGCCGGTAGAAATCGAAGATACGAAGGACGAAACATGAGCGAACTTCTCGCCGAAAACTGGATCCTGCTCGCGATCGCGCTGGTCGTCGGCCTGCTGGTCGCCTGGCTGCTGTTCCGGACCACTCGCCGCACCCGCGTGACCGGCACGAAGAAGGATGTCCTCGACGAAGGTGCGGAACGCGCGCAGCGCAATTCCGCTCTGGTCGATGCGCCGCCCGCCGCCACGAGCGATGCGCCCGAGCTGAAAGTGTCCGACGGCAACGGCGACGACCTCACCCGCATCAAGGGCGTCGGCCCGAAGCTTGCAGCGACGCTCGAGAGCCTCGGCGTCACCAGCTTTGCCCAGATCGCTGCCTGGGACGATGCCGAAATCGACCGTATCGACAGCCAGCTCGGCCGCTTCGAAGGCCGTATCCGCCGCGACGACTGGACCGGCCAGGCGCGGCTTCTGGCAGCCGGCGACAGGGCCGGGTTCCAGAGCAAATACGGCGCCGGCGCATAAGTCAGGAACCTTCCGCGTTCCGACCCATTAGGAACAATTGGGTCCGATCGAACGAGGAGAGTCCGGGTGGGACAACAGCAACCCTTGCGAGTGCTTGTCGCCGAAGACGAGATGATCGTCGGCTACGATCTGTGCGACACCGTTTCCGAGGCCGGATATCTGGTCGAAGGACCCTATAACGACCTGTCGAGCGCCATGCTCGCCTACCAGAAGACGAAACCCGACATTGCCATTCTCGATGTCCAGCTGGACGATGGCATCGTCTATCCGCTGGCCGAGCAGATGATGGCCGAGAATGTGGAGGTCATTTTCCACTCTGGGCAACTCAGCCCCCAGGAAGTTGCGACGCGGTTTCCGCGGGCCCAGGCGCTTTCCAAGCCCTGCCCCCCGGCCGATGTCATCCACTCGGTCCACCGCGCCGCTGCCCACCACTGAACGCTATCCGGACGCCGACCGGAACGCTCGGTCGTCCCTGACCATTCCTTGGCCACAAACCCAAGGAAAGGAAACCGAATGTCCCTGCAGGAAATGATCCACGCCCATCCGCAGGTGCAGGACGAGACCGAAGAGCTCGTCCTCGCCGCGCGCCATGCCATGCTGTGCTCCCTGTTCTGCACCAGCTGTGCCGATGCCTGCGTGGCCGAGGACATGGACATGGCGCAATGCATCCGCAACTGCCTCGATTGCGCCGATGTCTGCGCCGCCACCGCGCGCCTCGCCACCCGCCGTACAGCGCAGAATATCGATGTCCTGCGCCGCCAGCTCGAAACCTGCATCAAGGCGTGCGAAACCTGCGCCGCCGAATGCGAGGGCCATGACAATCCGCACTGCCAGCTTTGCGCCAAGATGTGCCGCGAATGCGCGGAGGACTGCCGCAAGGCCCTTCCGCTCGTTGAGTGAGGCAATCGATACGGGGCGTGATATGATATGATCCGCCCCGCAATGTCCAGGCTGCAAGCCACGACACCCCGAGCGGTCTGGCAACTGTGCGCCGCGTGCGCCTCGCCATGATGCGCGCGCTGAACACCGTTCCGGCGTCGACCAACTGCCTGCCGCAGGCGCTGGCCGCCCGTTGGATGCTCGGCCGGCGCGGAATAGAGGCGAGCCTGTATATCGGCACACAGCGCGACGAGTCCGGCCTTCCGCGCGTCCACGCCTGGCGCAAAGTTGGCGAAGAGTGGGTGACGGGTCTATGCGACGAGGAGCGCTACTCATTGCTCGTTCCGAGCGAGGGCGAACCGGTCTGAGCCCGGAGGCTCGCCGGACCTTGCGCAGCCTGCGTCACTCTGCCATCGGCGGCGCATAAAGTTACACAGGAGACCCCATGGCTGGCCCGAATAGTGGGATGGTGCCGTTCGACTGGCAGGACCCTTTCAATCTCGACGAACAGCTGACCGAGGAAGAGCGGATGATCCGCGACGCCGCGCACGGCTTTGCGCAAGGCGAACTCCAGCCGCGTGTGATCGAGGGCTTTTCCAAGGAACTCGACGCGCCCGAACTCTTCCCGCTGATGGGTGAAGCCGGCCTGCTCGGCGCGACGGTCCCGGAAGAATATGGCGGCGCGGGCGCAACCTATGTCGCTTACGGCCTAATCGCGCGCGAGATCGAGCGCGTCGACAGCGGCTATCGCTCCATGGCCAGCGTACAGTCCAGCCTCGTGATGTACCCGATCCACGCCTATGGTTCGGAAGAACAGAAGCAGAAGTATCTGCCCGGCCTCGCCAGCGGCCAGCTGATCGGCTGTTTCGGCCTGACCGAACCCGATGCAGGCTCCGACCCTGCCGGCATGAAAACCACCGCCAAGAAGGTCGACGGCGGCTATGTCCTCAACGGTTCGAAGACCTGGATTTCCAACTCGCCCTTCGCCGACGTTTTCGTTGTCTGGGCGAAAAGCGAAGAACATGGCGGCGGCATTCGCGGCTTCGTGCTCGAAAAGGGCATGAAGGGCCTCTCGGCCCCCAAGATCGAAGGCAAGATCTCGCTGCGCGCCAGCACCACCGGCATGATCGTGATGGACGAGGTCGAAGTGGACGAGGACGCGCTGCTGCCCGAGGTGCAGGGCCTCAAGGGTCCCTTCGGCTGTCTCAACCGCGCACGTTACGGCATCAGCTGGGGCGCGCTGGGAGCGGCGGAATTCTGCATGCACGCCGCGCGCCAGTATGGCCTCGACCGCCAGCAGTTCGGCGTGCCGCTGGCTTCCAAGCAGCTTTACCAACTCAAGCTCGCCGACATGATGACCGAGATTTCGCTCGGCCTGCAGGGTTCGCTTCGTGTCGGCCGCCTGATGGACGAAGGCAGGTTCTCGCCCGACATGATTTCCATCGTGAAGCGCAACAATGTCGGCAAGGCGCTCGATATCGCCCGCAAGGCGCGCGACATGCACGGCGGCAACGGCATTTCGGAAGAATACCAGGTCATCCGCCACATGGTGAACCTCGAGACGGTCAACACCTACGAAGGCACGCACGATGTCCACGCGCTGATCCTTGGCCGCGCCATTACGGGGATCGCCGCATTCTGATGCCCTTTCCTACAAATCGGATATGGAGCATCAGGGCCGGATGAGCACGCACAATCCCGCCAAAACCCTTGAGATTGGCCGGATTGGTGCGCCCGGAGCCTTTTTGCGCAGGACCGTGTTCCATGTGTTCCAAGCTGTAGGAGAAACCGCATGATCCGCCTGCACGGCTACTATCGCAGTTCGACCAGCTACCGTTTGCGCATCGCGCTGGAGCTGAAGGCACTCGAATACGAGTATGTGCCGGTGAACCTGCTCACCAGCGAACAGAAGGGCGAGGCGTTCACCAGCCGCAACCCGTTCGGTTCGGTGCCGCTGCTCGAGGTGGACGGCAGGGATCGTGTGCAGTCGATGGCGCAGATCGAATGGTTAGACGAGGCGTATCCCGAAAACCCGCTGCTCCCTACCGACATCGAGGATCGCTACGTTGCCCGCGAACTGGCCTATGCCATCGCGACCGAACTGCACGCTCCCTTGAACCTGCCGGTGCTGAAGTACCTCGCCAACGAGTACGGCAAGTCGCAGGACGAGATCGGCGGGTGGTATCGCCACTGGCTCGCCCGTACGCTCGACCCGCTGGAGGCTCGCCTCGCGCAGCTGAGCACGGGCGACTTCCTGTTCGATGCACCCGGCTTCTTCGAGGTCTGCCTCTTGCCGCAGGTCTACAACGCGCGCCGCTTCGAATTCGATTTCTCCGACAAGCCGCATATCGAGCGGATCGAGGCGGCCTGCCTCGCCCTCCCCACCTTCCAGCGCGCCCATCCGGACGCGCAGCCCGACAACCCTGAAAACCAATAAAAGAGAGGACCTCCCATGAAACTCGCCACGCTCAAGAACGGAACCCGCGACGGCAAGCTGGTGGTCGTCTCCAAGGACCTCACCCGCTATTGCGCTGCCGACAACATCGCGCCGACGATGCAAGCCGCACTCGACAATTGGGACGAGGTCGCGCCCAAGCTCGAAGCGCTCTACACCGATGTCGGACACCAAGCCGTGCCGTGCGAGCGTTTCCACGAGCGCGAGGCGCATTCGCCGCTTCCGCGTGCCTACCAGTGGGCGGATGGCTCGGCGTACATCAACCACGTCGAGCTGGTCCGTAAGGCGCGCGGAGCCGAAGTGCCCGAGAGCTTCTACCACGACCCGCTGATGTACCAGGGCGGCAGCGACAACTTCCTCGCCCCGCGCGACGACATCCCGCTGAAAGACACCAAATGGGGCTGCGACATGGAAGGCGAGATCGCCGTCATCACCGACGATGTTCCGATGGGCGTTTCGAGCGAAGAGGCCGCCGATCACATCAAACTGGTCATGCTGGTTAACGACGTGAGCCTGCGCGGCCTGATCCCGGGCGAACTCGCCAAGGGCTTCGGCTTCTTCCAGTCCAAGCCCGCCAGCGCTTTCAGCCCCGTCGCGGTCACGCCCGACGAGTTGGGCGATGCATGGAAGGGCAGCGTCATTCACCTGCCGCTGATGGTCGACTACAACGGCGAGCCCTTCGGCCGCGCCAACGCCGGCGTCGATGCGACCTTCAGCCTCGCCGATCTCGTCGCCCATGCCGCCAAGACCCGCGATCTGGGTGCTGGCACTATCATCGGCTCGGGCACGGTCTCGAATCAGGGTCCCGATGGTGATCCGGGAAAGCCGGTGGCCGACGGCGGGCTTGGCTACAGCTGCATCGCCGAAATCCGCATGATCGAGACGATTGCCGACGGTGAGGCCAAGACGCGCTTCATGGCGCCCGGCGACACGGTCCGCGTCGAGATGAAGGACGCAGAGGGCCGTTCGATCTTCGGCGCCATCGAACAGAAGGTCGTGGAGGGGTAGCCGGCTACCCCTCGCACGGTCGTCACATCGAGCGGGCAATGACCATCTTCATGACCTCGTTCGACCCGCCAAAGATGCGGGTAATGCGGCTGTCGCGATACATGCGCGCGATCGGGTAGTCGTTGATGTAGCCCGCACCGCCATGGAACTGGAGGCACTTGTCGACCACTTCGCCCTGCAGTTCGGTGACCCAGTATTTGGCCATACACGCCGTATCGACACTCAGTTCTCGCTTGAGATGCCTGGCGATGCAATCGTTGACGAACACCCGGGCCGCGGTCGCCCGCGCTTTCAGGTCGGCCATCACGAATTGCGTATTCTGGAAGTCCCAGATTGTCTGGCCGAAAGCCTTGCGATTCTTGACGAAATCCATGGTCGTCTCGAGCGCCTTCTCGATCCCCGTCATGGCCCCCATGGCGATGATCAGGCGTTCCTGCGGCAGTTCGCCCATCAGCTGGTAGAAGCCCTTGCCCTCTTCCCCGCCGAGCACGTTTTCGGCCGGCACGAAGACATCGTCGAAGAACAGCTCGCTGGTGTCGGCCGCATCCATGCCGATCTTGTCGAGCTTCTTGCCGCGCTGGAATCCCTCGGCGCCTTCGGTCTCGAGCAGCATGAGCGAAATGCCCTTGGCGCGCTCCTTGGGATCGGTCTTGGCGACGACAATGATGAAATCGGCGGTCTGGCCGTTCGAGATATAGGTCTTGGCCCCATTGATGCGGTAGCCGTTGCCGTCCTTCAGCGCAGTCGTGGTGATGCTCTGGAGGTCGGAGCCGACACCCGGCTCGGTCATCGCAATTGCGCTGACCAGTTCGCCGCTGACGAGCTTGGGAAGATACTTTTTCTTCTGCTCTTCGGTCCCGTGACGTACGAGATAGGGTAGGATCACGGTGTTGTGCAGGCTGGCGGCAAAGCCTTCGACATTGTGTTTTGCCTGCTGGTCGATGACGACCATCTCGTGCCGGAAATCGCCGCCGTGGCCGCCATATTTCTCGGGCACCGAACTGCCGAGCAGACCGGCCTCACCGGCCTCGCGCCAGAAATCGCGCTCCACCTGGCCATCCTCGCGCCACTGGAGGACGCGCTTTTCCGGGGCGTGCTGCTGGTAGAACTTGCCCACGGCATCGGCGAAGATCGAAATCTCCTCGTCATCCATGAATTCGGGCTGGGGTACGTTGAGAACGCTCATCTTACTTCCCCTTCCAGTTGGGCTTGCGCTTTTCGGCAAAGGCGGCGGCGCCTTCGCGCGCGTCTTCCGAGACGAAGACCGGACCGATGAGCTGCGCCTGCTTGTCGTAGCGCTCGTCCATCGCCCAGCCGCGCGATTCCTTCATGATCTGCTTGGACACGCGCACCGCCAGCGGGCCGTTGGCGGCAATGCTGGCAGCCAGCGCCTTCGCCCCGTCGAGCGCCGAACCGTCGGTGACGCGGTTGATGAGGCCCAGTTCATATGCGCGGTCGGCGCCGATGAAATCGCCCGTCAGCGCCAGCTCCATGGCAACGCGCTCGGGGATCTGGTCGGGCAGCATCATAACCCCGCCAGCCGCCGCCACGAGGCCGCGCTTGGCTTCCGGAATGCCGAATTTTGCATCCTTGTGCGCGACGACGAGGTCGCAGGCGATCATCAGTTCGAGCCCACCGGCCAGCGCATAGCCTTCGACGGCGGCGATCAGCGGCTTCTTCGGCGGAGCCTGCACCACGCCGCCGAACCCGCGGCCTTTGATGCTGGGCGATTCGCCGCGCAGGAAGCCCTTGAGGTCCATGCCCGAACAGAAGGTGCCGCCCGCGCCGGTGAGGATGCCGACGCGCAGGTCATCCTCGGCATCCAGCCGGTCCATCGCCGCCGCGATCCCTTCGGCCGCGGCCTTGTTCATCGCATTTTTGGCTTCGGGACGGTTGATCGTGACGATCAATACGCCCTCATCGACTTCGGTCAGGACATCATCCGACATGCTCGCTCTCTCCATTTCATTCTGAAACTGTTCTTGCGCCCTTGCTGCTTGAGGTTTACGCAAACGTCAACCGGCAAAAGCCGCAAGTTTCGACAAGCCGAGAGAGGATTACGCCATGCCCGAAGCCTATATCATCGATGCCGTCCGCACGCCCCGGGGCATCGGCAAGCAAGGCGAGGGTTCGCTGGCGGCCATGCATCCGCAGCATCTGGCGGCCACGGTCCTGAAGGCTATCAAGGACCGCAACAATCTCGACACCGCTACCGTCGACGACGTGATTTGGTCCGTCAGCACACAGGACGGTATGCAGGCGGGCGACATGGGCCGCATGGCCGCGCTCGACGCGGGCTTCGACATCACCTCGTCCGGCACCACGCTCGACCGGTTCTGCGGCGGCGGCATCACCTCGGTTGCACTTGCCGCGGCACAGGTGATGAGCGGGATGGAGGATTGCGTCGTCGCGGGCGGCACCGAGATGATGAGCCTCACCGCGCAGATGGCGAAGGACAAGATGCAGGCGGGCCTCAAACCGCCGATGATGGGCAGCTACAACGAGCGCCTGCAGGCGAGCCACCCGCAAAGCCACCAGGGCGTGTGCGGCGATGCAATCGCCACGATGGAAGGCTTCACCCGCGAGGAACTGAACGAAGTCGGCTATCGCAGCCAGCAGCGCGCGGCGCAGGCGATTGCGGAAGGGCGTTTCGACAAGTCTGTGGTGCCGGTCACCGATGACGAGAACAACGTCGTGCTCGACGAGGAAGAATATCCGCGTCCGCAGACGACGCGCGAAGGCCTCGCCGAACTGGAGCCCGCCTTCGCCAAGATCGCCAATGTCCCGCTCGACAAGAACGGCACGACCTTCGCCGGCCTCGTGAACGCCAAGTATCCGGATCTTGAGATCCAGCACTTCCACCATGCGGGCAACAGCTCGGGCGTGGTCGATGGCGCGGCGGCGGTGCTGGTGGCGAGCAAGGAGTATGCGAAAGAGCATGGCCTCAAGCCCCGCGCCCGCATTGTGGCGACTGCGAATATGGGTGACGATCCCACACTGATGCTCAACGCCCCCGTTCCTGCCGCGAAAAAGGTTCTGGAGAAGGCGGGACTGACCAAGGACGACATCGATCTTTACGAGATCAACGAGGCTTTCGCTGTCGTCGCCGCCAAGTTCGTACGCGATCTCGACCTCGATTGGGATAAAGTCAATGTGAACGGCGGCTCGATCGCGCTGGGCCATCCGATCGGGGCAACCGGGTCGATCCTTATCGGCACGATGGTCGACGAGTTGGAGCGGCAGGACAAGCGTTATGGGCTGGTCACCATGTGCGCGGCTGGAGGCATGGCTCCGGCCATCATCATCGAGCGCGTCGACGATTTCGTCGACTGACGCGAGGTAGCGTCAGGCGGTCTTCTCGGTCGCCTCGCCTTCATCCTTGGCAAAGCCCCAGGACACGTTCGCCCAGGCGCGTTCGTGGAAGTAGTAGAGCACCATCTTGGTCAGCACTTCGCTGATGGCGATGGCCCCTGCGGCCTTCGGACTACCGGTGAAGAACCAGCTCAGCAGGAAGGTGTCAAGGCTGCCGAGAATACGCCAGCTGAGGGCCTTGGCGAAGCTGCGCGAATGCGCTTCGCGACCACGAAACAAAATCATTGAATTTCCCCGGCCCGGCAAATGCCGGATTTCGTTCAAATAAGGCCGCGCAATTAGGCATCCCAGCGAGCGAACGCGCCTATAGTCACCGATGATAAAGTCAATCTTTCAAGGTCCACGCTCTTGCGCATCGGACTAAGGCGTGATTGTAGAAATACAGAGAAACGTGAGCGATCGAAAGAACAGTCAGATCATGGATTTTTCGCGCTCTGCGAACGAGGAACGAGCAGCTGTCGTCCTCAGCAACATGACGATCGCCGAAGGCGCCGAGGTGGAAGAACTGCTTCTTCCCTCGATTGCGACCGTCGCGAAACCTTCCACCTTGGGTTTCCTAAACGCCCATGGCGTGAATTTGTGCTGGGAAAATGCGGACATCGCGCGAAATTTTGCTTCTCTCGACTTTCTGCTTCGCGATGGCATCGGCGTCCGCCTCTGTTGTGAAAAGATGGGATGGCCAAGTGGTGCGAACCTCAATGGGACCGATTTCATTCCTCGGATACTAAGTCATCGACGTGGTTCCGTAACTCTCTTGGGCACTCAGGCACCATGGCTCGATGACGCCGCTACAAAGTTGAGTGACAGCGGGCTCGACATTGTTGCTACCCATCATGGCTTCGAGGATGTCGAGTTCTATGTGAGAAAGGTAATCGAGACCCGGCCCGACACAGTACTTCTCGCCATGGGAATGCCTAAGCAGGAGCGTGTCGCAGCGCTGATAAAGCAACAGGCGGATTGGCCTGTTCTCATCATTTGCGGAGGCGCTATTTTGGATTGGATAGCCGAACGGTTTGACCGCGCCCCGGCCTTCTTCCGCAACAATCATCTCGAATGGCTCTATCGCTTGATGAGGGAACCCAAGCGCTTGTTCCGCCGCTATGTGATCGGCAATCCACTACTCCTGCAGCGAATCCCCGCACTGGCGCGTGCCGTAAGTTTGCGAGGTCTTAAGCCGAAATTGCTTAAGTAGGGCCTATCCTACCCAATCGGGAAAATCAGTGACATCGAGATTGCCAAGAACTTCCGGCAAGGCTTGTAATTCGGGAGCGTAAAATTGTTGCACGCGCTTTCGAGTCGCCTTGTCCGGCAACTCGCGCGTGTCTTCGTTGAAAAAATAGTAGACATCGCGCATTAGATCGCGAGCAGGTTTTATACGATTGAAGACGGGTTCGAGAATGGCGTTGAGACGGACAGCGACATCATGCAACCGCCCGACTTTTACGTCGCGCGCTTTGTTTTCGTGGTAAAGAGGTTCGACAGGCAGTTCCGCGTCGGTCACACCAAGTGCGCTTGAGATTACCGCACGAAGCTTTGCCTGCCCCTTTTCGTTGCCCATCCAGTCCTGAAAGACGACGTGTATTTGCTCTTTCGGGAAGATGTTCATCCATTCGCGCAAAACACTGGCGTAAGAACCCTCCCGCAATGTGAGCCGGTCGATCTCGCCGAAATTGCTTATCTCAGCATCGCGTTGTTCAATGCCGAGATCGACCAGTTCCGCTGCGGTGTACCCTTCAAACTCCTTGACGTGAGGCCAGCGCTTGTTGTTGATCATCGTCCAGGCGGAGAAGAACCGCTCGGTCGGCTCGCGCAGGGTGAAAACGATATGCGCGTCGGGCGCTTCGGCGTGGATGGCCTCGGCGGCCCGCTTGCCGAAAGCGAAATAGAGCGGCGAGGCTTCGAGCCGCGCCGTCGCCCCGGACACATCGCGGAAGCACGCTTCGTAGCGATCATAGGGGCATTCCACCCCCTCGATCAGCCGCGAAAGAAAATAGTCCGTTTCCTTGTGAATCGACGGGGCGACGCCCTTCGTCCGCGCGAAATAGCGGAACAGCGAGGTCGTGGCGGTCCGCGTGGGGCCTGCAAGGATGCACGTGCGCATGGCTTCGTATCCGTATCGTCAGCCGGTCCTGCCGCTTACTTGAGCGGCAGGATCTGCTTGATGATGTAGTCCGCGGCTTCTTCAGGGCTCATCGCCACCGTGTTTACGCGGATTTCCGGGCTTTCGGGCTCTTCATAGGGGCTGTCGATACCGGTGAAGTTCTTCAGCTCCCCGGCGCGTGCCTTCTTGTAGAGGCCCTTCACGTCGCGCTGTTCCGCCACTTCGAGCGGCGTGTCGACGTGGATTTCGATGAACTCGCCCTCGCCCATCATGTCGCGGACCAGCTGGCGGTCGGCGCGGAAGGGCGAAATGAAGGCGGTCAGCACGATGAGGCCGGCGTCGGTCATCAGCTTGGCGACTTCGCCGATGCGGCGGATGTTCTCGATCCGGTCCGTCTCGGTGAAGCCCAGGTCCTTGTTGAGGCCGTGGCGGACATTGTCGCCGTCGAGCAGGAAGGTGTGGCGGTTCATGATCGCCAGCTTTTTCTCGACCTCGTTGGCGATGGTTGACTTGCCAGAACCCGAAAGGCCGGTGAACCACAACACGCGCGGTTTCTGGTTTTTCATCGCGGCGTGATCGTCACGCGTGATGTCCACCGCCTGCCAGTGCACGTTCTGCGCGCGGCGCAGGCTGAAGTGCAGCATACCGGCACCGACCGTGTGGTTGGTGATCTTGTCGATCAGGATGAAGCCGCCGAGCGCGCGGTTTTCCGTGTAGGGATCGAACACGATCCGCTTGTCGGTGGTGATTTCCGCAACGCCGATCTGGTTCAGATGCAGCGTCTTGGCTGCAAGATGCTCCATCGTGTTGACGTCGATCTCGAACTTGGGCTCGGCGACGGTCACGCTGACCATCTGCGTGCCGAGCTTCATCCAGTAAGCACGGCCGACGACCAGCGGGTCCTCGTCCATCCACACGATCGTGCTTTCGAACTGGTCGGCCACTTCGGGCGGGCTGTCGGCTGCCGCCAGCACGTCACCGCGCGAGCAATCGATCTCGTCGTCGAGCGTGATGGTGACCGACTGGCCGGCCACGCCTTCTTCGAGATCGCCGCCCATGGTGACGACCGACTTGACCGTGCTGGTCTTGCCCGAAGGCAGCGAGCGGACGGTGTCGCCCGGCTTCACGCTGCCCGAAGAAATGAGGCCGGAGAAACCGCGGAAGTCGAGGTTCGGGCGGTTCACCCACTGCACCGGCATGCGGAACGGGTGGGCAAGGTTTGCGTCCGAGCGCACTTCGACCGCTTCGAGATGCTCCATCAGCGTAGGGCCATCATACCAGCCGGTGTTGTCCGAGGGCGAAGTGATGTTATCGCCCGCAAGACCCGAGATCGGAATCGCGGTGAAGCTCTCGATCCCGATGCTTTCAGCAAAATGCGCGTAGTCAGCGATGATCGCGTCATACTTTTTCTGGTCGTAATCGATCAGGTCCATCTTGTTAACGGCAAGCACGAGGTTCTTGATGCCGAGCTGATGGCACAGGAAGCTGTGGCGCTTGGTCTGCACGAGCACGCCCTTGCGCGCATCGATCAGGATGCAGGCAAGGTCGGCGGTCGAAGCGCCGGTTACCATGTTACGCGTGTACTGTTCGTGGCCCGGGCAGTCGGCGACGATGAACTTGCGGTTCTCGGTCGCGAAAAAGCGGTAGGCGACGTCGATGGTGATGCCCTGCTCGCGCTCGGCGGCAAGACCGTCGACCAGCAGCGCGAAGTCGATCTCTTGGCCTTGGGTGCCAACACGCTTGCTGTCGCTTTCGAGCGCGGCAAGCTGGTCTTCGAAGATCATCTTGGAATCGTAAAGCAGGCGACCGATAAGGGTCGACTTGCCATCATCCACACTGCCGCAGGTGATAAAGCGCAGCATGGTCTTGTGCTGGTGCTTTTCGAGATAGGCGTCGATGTCCTCGGCGATGAGGGCGTCGGTCTGATAAATGGGATCGTTTGCGTTCTCAGGCATCAGAAGTAGCCCTCCTGCTTCTTCTTCTCCATCGAAGCGTCTCCGGAATCCTTGTCGATCACGCGGCCCTGCCGCTCGGAGGTCGTGGTGAGGAGCATTTCCTGAATGATTTCGGGCAACGTCGCCGCCTCGCTTTCGACAGCGCCGGTCAGCGGGAAGCAGCCCAGCGTACGGAAGCGGATCGAGCGTTCGGTGATTTCAGGACGTTTGCCCATGACGCGTTCGAGGCGTTCGAGGTCGTCGGCCATGAACAGGCCGCCCTCATATTCGAAGGTCGGCCGCACGGCGGAGAAATACAGCGGCACGATTTCGATATTCTCGAGATGGATGTACTGCCAGATGTCCAGCTCGGTCCAGTTCGACAGCGGGAAGACCCGGATGCTTTCGCCCTTCTTCTTCTTCGCGTTGTAGATGTTCCACAGCTCGGGGCGCTGGCTCTTCGGGTCCCAGCCGTGGCTGGCGGTGCGGAAGGAGAAGATGCGCTCCTTCGCGCGGCTTTTTTCCTCGTCACGGCGTGCGCCCCCGAAGGCCGCATCGAAACCGTATTTGTCGAGCGCCTGCTTGAGCCCTTGCGTCTTCCACATGTCGGTGTGGAGCGGGCCGTGGTCGAAGGGGTTCACCCCCATTTCCTCGGCTTCCGGGTTCTGGTGGACGAGTAGCTCCATGCCTGCGTCCGCCGCGCTCTTTTCGCGCAGGTCGTACATCGCCTTGAACTTCCAAGTCGTGTCGACATGGAGCAGCGGGAACGGCGGTGGCGAGGGATAGAAGGCTTTCTTGGCGAGGTGGAGCATCACCGCGCTATCCTTGCCGATGGAATAGAGCATCACGGGCTTTTCGGCCTCGGACACCACTTCGCGCATGATGTGGATGCTCTCGGCTTCGAGCCGCTGCAAATGGGTGAGGGACATGGGTTCTCGTCTGTGTCGTTCTGTCGTGCGAAACGGGATGCGCACGCCTTGCGCGCGCGGCGTCGATTCACAAGCTGCGATTGATGGCACGCGCGATAGGAGAACTTGCCGCGCAGCACAATGGGCGGGTTGTGGCTTTCGTCTCCGCCCCTGGCTGTGCAATCGTATTGAAATTGTTATCGCGAACCGTTGCTTAGCAGCGTCCATTCCCACGGCTCAAGGTTGAGCTGCTGCTCTTCCCGCACGGTGACTTCGCCGCTGGACTCGCTCCCTGCGCGAAACTCGCGATAGGTCCCGGCGGCAAGCGCGCTGGTAAGCGCAACCGATGCGGGACGATCGCTCATGTTGAAGATGCCGAGCACCTTGTTGCCGTCGCGCTGGCGCACCCAGGACAGAACCTGTTCGGGATTGGAATTCTCGACCTTGTGCATGACCGCACCCCACTGACCGTTGGCCAGCGCCGGGTTGGCCTTGCGGAAGGCGATGAGGCTGGCGAGCAGGTCGCAATAGGTGCACCCTTCGTCCTGGCTCCAGTCGATCGGGTCGCGCTCGAAGAACTCCAGCCGCTTGGCGTTGCAGGCTTCCATCCCGTTGTGGATCAGCGGCAAGCCTTCGCCCGTGAAGGACAGCGCGGTCATGGCGGTGAGCGCATCGCCGTAATTCTCGCGCATGGTGCCTTCCCACGCGTTGCTGTCGTGGTTCTCGATATAGGTCATGCGCATCGCCTCGCGCGGCCAAAGGCTCTCATTCTCGGCGTAATAGCCGAAGAGGCTGGTCGCGTTGCCCTTGCCTTGGGCCACGTTCTTCGACGTATTGTGCCAGTCCCACGCATAGGTCGCGTCGAAGGCCTTGTGGTGGAAGGCGGTCTGCTGCACCTCGCCCAGCATGAAAACCGGCTTGATCGCTTCGAGCCGAGCGCGCGCGGTTTCCCAGAAATCGAGCGGGACATAGCCCGCCACATCGGCCCGGTAGCCATCCACGCCGTATTCGCGCACCCAGTATTCCTTCGCCCCGCCGACATGCTCGCGCACGCCGGGCTGCGACCAGTCGAGATCGATGATGTCGGACCAGTCCCACCAAGGCGTGGGGCGGAAATCGCCCTTCCAGTCTTTCTCGTACCAGTCAGGGTGCTGCTTCGCGAGATCGTTGTCCCACGCCGTATGGTTGGCGACAAGATCGAGGATGACCTTGAAGTCTTGCGCGTGCGCAGCGTCGACCTGCGCCTTGCGCCGGCTGGCGGTTTTGCGAGCGAATTCGTGCCGCAGGAGTGAACGAACCGCGCCCTCCCCACGTAGTGATACTTGGCGGCGGCAACTCGGGCTGGATTGCCGCCTGCCTGCTGCACCATGCGTGGGGAACAAGGGGCGGAAAAATCACCGTTGTTGAGAGCCCTTCCATCGGCATCATCGGTGTGGGCGAAGGCTCCACGCCTCAATTGAAGATGACCACCTGGTTCACCCATGAGGATATCGCGGCGGCCAACCGCTCGATCTACGGGCAGCAACCGGCCTATGCGCCGATGAGTTGGCATTGCCTCTTTGCCGGCTATGGCTGTTTCCCGCCACGCGAAAAGCTCCAGCCAGTACCCCAAGGCATGCCGAGGGGCGATGTGGAGGCTGTGCGCGCCACGTTGACCCCCTGCGCCACCAACTTCGGCGGTTACGCGCCGCTATAGCCCACAAAAAGGGCGGCAGGATCGCTCCCGCCGCCCTTCTCTCCGAACTATCTTTCCGCTCAGGGAACGGGCTCGTCGTCCTCATCATCGGAATCGATGTCTTCGCCGAGGCCCGCTTCGCCTTGCACGACTTCACCCGACTGGAAGATCGGCCCTTCGGTGGGCAGCGTCGTGACCGGCTGGCCGTTCGCGTCTACCTCGCCTGTGGCAATCACGACCGGCTCTTGTCCGGTGGACGGCGGAATGTCGACGGGTGCCTGCGGTTCGCCGGGTGCGTCGAGCGGCGCGGTCGCGGGCATGGAGTTCACCACCGTCTCACCCGGAGCGACGTCTACGGAAGGGTCGAGCGGATTGGTATAGCCCTGCACGGTGGTGGTCACCGTCGGCGGGCCGTATTCGGAATCCCACGCGCGCAGGTCGACACGGTACTGCTCGTAAGCGCGGAAGAAATTCTCGAACACGCCTTCTATCCGCGGCAGCGCGGTCGCCGAATAGGAGTCCAGAGTGCCGACCTCGATCGTGTTCACTTCCTGGCTAATGGCGAAAGCCACATCGCAGAAATCCGCCTTGGCAGGCGGCAGCGCGAAATAGTTGTAGACCTGCGTCATGTAGGAATCCTGCACGTCGCGATAGGTGCCGCCATAACGCTGGCGAAATTCGCTCTGCAGGGCGCGGTTGGTCGCCGAAAGCTCACGCGCGTTGCGCTTGAGGAAGGCCCCATAATTGTCGACCAGCCCGGTGTACTTGAGTTCTTGGCAGTTGAGCGCCGCGACATTGAGCGCCGAGCGAAGGTTCCAAGTGGTCTGCGCCGGGGTCAGATTGGCGTTCACCGTCTGGCGCACGCCCGTTGCCGCAACCATCGGGATCGTCATGCTGGTGGTCGCGCCCATCGGCGGCGCCGGCCGCGGCGGGATGACGACCGGCGGAGGCGGCGGAGCCGGCGGGGGTGGCGGGGGTGGCGGCGGTGCGGTTGTGCAGGCGGCAAGCGCGCCCAGAGCAGCCGTTACGGCTGCGAGACGGATAGATTGTGCTGACATGCGGCTCACTGTGTGCCGACCCTCCTCAAGTCTTGGCTCTCATGATCGCGCCTCGTTCATTGACGGGACATGAAGCAGGACGTCCTAGCGCCTTGACCGGACAAAGAAAATGCCCGGAGCGAGAGTTTCGCCCCGGGCACGTTTTTCCGGTCCGCATTTGCAGCCTGCCGTTACTCGCGGTTGCCGAGGAACTGCAGGATGAAGAGGAAGAGGTTGATGAAATCGAGATAGAGGCTGAGCGCGCCCATCACGACGGCCTTGCCGGCAAATTCCGTGCCGCGCAGGTACTGATACTCTTCCTTGAGGCGCTGCGTGTCATAGGCGGTGAAGCCTGCGAAGATCAGCACGCCGAGGATCGAGATCACGAGGCCCATTGCGCCTGACTGGAAGATGAAGGCGTTGAGCAGCATGGCGACGATAATGCCGATGAGGCCCATCATCAGGAAGCTGCCCCAACCCGACAGGTTTTTCTTGGTCGTGTAGCCGTAGAGGCTGAGACCGGCGAAGGCGGCCGCCGCCGCGAAGAAGGCCGAAGCGACCGACTCGCCGGTATAGACCGCGAAGATCGTCGAGAGCGAGAGGCCCATGAGGGTCGCAAAACCCCAGAACATCGCTTGCAGCGTGGTCTTGCTGAAGCGCTGGACGCCGCCGAAACTGATCACGAGGATAAAGGCGAGCGGCGCAAGCTTGATCACCCAGCCGAGGCCGGTGGTCTGGAGCGAGCGGCCGTAAGGCGTCTGCACGACGTTGAAGGCGCTTTCAAACAGCGGTGTATTGACGAACAGCAGCGCGACGATGCCCGTCAGGAGCACGCCCGATGCCATCATGTTGTAGATCGACAGCATGTGCTTGCGCAGGCCTTCGTCGAAGGTGGTACCGCGCGTAGCCGCGTCGCCAGCGCGCGGAACGGACGTCATGTCCGGCCTGCGGTTGGTTTCGTTCCAATCGGCCATTGCAAAATTCTCCCTTGCGCGGAGGCGAACCCGGCCCCGCTTCTATGAACAATATCGTGTCTTTAGCGCCCGATTTCAAGCGAAACCGGAAGGGGTATGCCTAACGCCAAATCAAGGATTTACGCTAAGCTTCACCGGCAGCATCGACCATCGCGGCCTTTAGCGCGTCGCGCGGGCTCTTGTCGCCCCACAGAACGAACTGGAAGGCGGGATAGAAGCGGTCGCATTCCTCCACCGCGATCTCCACCAGCGATTGCGCCTGGTCGAGGCTGAGCATGCCGTCGTTTCCGAGCAGTGTCCCGTTGCGGTAGAGGAGCACGCCGCCGTTCGACCAGATATCGAAATGGCCGAGCCACATCTGCTCGTTGGCCAGCGCGACCAGCTCGTGCGCGGCGGTCGTTTTCTCTGCCGAAACGCGAACCTCGGGCAGGCACAGGATCTGCAGGACGCGATCGTCGGGTCGCCAGATGCCGCGCAGCTGGTATTTCGCCCAGCTGCCCTGGATCTCGCCGCAGATTTCTTCTGCATTGGCCTCGCAGGGCCAGCCGCGCGCCTCGAACAGCGCGACAAGCATGTCGAGCGGCGCTGCGTCCTCTTCGAATTCGAATTGCCGTTCCACGGCGCGCATCAGTGGTTTCCCGTCCAAGCCATGCGCCCATTTGACGAATGGTTAAGGCACTTGGCAATCGCGCCGGCTCCCGGTGTTGGGGAGAACGCAAAGCGCCTGTGCATAGCTTGTGAACAAGCTCCCGCTTACGGATAGGGGCGCGTGCCGGTCAATCGAGCGTGTCGATCGCTTCGCCTTCTTCACTGGTGAAGGTGAAGCCGTCTATTCCCAGCTGTTTCAAGCGGTTCACCATGTTGCGCGCGGCTTCCGGCGAATCGTAAGGTCCCGCCAGAAGACGGTTCGCCTCGCCCCATGTGACGACGAATGGCCCCTTGTCGGAAAGTGCGCCTTGGGCCTTTCGCGCAATGCGCCGCCAGTCGAAGCCAAGCGCGTTGCGATCGCGGCCGGTAGCCACCTGCACCCAGTGGCGCGAGGGGTGGGAGGGTTTCTCGGCCTCCGGCGCGGGTCGTGCACCGTCGAGCGGGTAAACCCGCTCGCCCTCGGCGCTGGAGAAAGCAAAACTGTCGACGCCGATCGCCTTTAGTCGCGTGACAGCTTGGCGTGCTGCGGCGGCGCTGGGATAAGGACCCGCAAGCAGGCGGTTTGCTTCACCCCACGGTGCGGTGAAGGCACTCTTTCCGGCAAGCTCACCCTGCGCGCTGCGTCCGATGCGCCGCCAGTCGAAACCGAGCGCCTTTAGGTCGCGCCCGGTCGCGACCTGCACGTAATGGCGCACCGGCTCGGGCGGAGGGGGCGGCTCGTTGCGCTCGCGCGGGACACTGATGGCGGTGATATCCACGGCCCCTGCGCGCGGGCTGGCGCTGCTGTCTTGGGCGAGCGCGAAATCGGCAAAAGCTTCGGCCATACCGATCTCTGGCGGAGGCGGAGGAGGTGGAGGCGCCGGCGGCGGCGGAGCGGGACGCGTGACCGGCTGCTGGCCGAGATCGACCGGCTGCGTAGCCGCAGAGCGCGCCGGGGCGGCCTGTGTATCCCCTTGCGAGACGGCGGGAAGCTCGCCCGCAAATGTCCCAGACGGACGGGGCGGCGGTGAAGGTGGCGCTGGTGACGGCGGAGCAGCCAGCGTTGCCGAAACCGCGGGCAATTCGCTGGATACGTTACCTGACCTGCCACTCGCACGTTCGGTCCGATCCCGCCCGCTCCGCGATGCACGGCTTCCCTGCCAACGCCCGATAGTCGCGCCGCGTGTATCGCCCTCCCGCCGGGCTGTCGGTGCGCGGGTTGACCCCATCGGCTCACCGGCGGGCACGAGGGCGGCATCGGCACGCGCCACCGCTGCGGGCGCTGAAGGCCGGTAGGCTGCGATCTGCCCGTCATCGGTGCCGATCGCCGCCGTGCGCGGGAACACGCCGAGCGCGCCCGCCGCGGCTTGCTGTGCCGGTGTAAGTCGGGTCATGTAGCGCAGGTAAGGCTCGATCTTCGACGCTATGGCTTGCGGCATCATGTCGCGAGCGATCTTCACCGCCGCTTCGGTTTCGCCAAGGATAGCGAGGCCGAAAGCGCGGGTGCGGAAGCCTGCGGAATCACCCTGCTGCAACAGCGGCAAAAGCGTAGCCTCGAACCCTTGCTTGTCGCCTGAGATCGCTTGGCTCAGCGCAAGATTGCGGCGCACCGCGTCATCCGCCCCGGCGGCCAGCGCCATGCGGTAAAGCTCCTGCGCGCTGCGCGCGTCGCCGACGAGATCGAAGGCGAGGCCTCGGTCGGCGGCCATTGCTGCTTGCGAAATACCGCCGCGTTCCGCCTCCGCATAGAGGCGCAGTGCTTCGACCGGACGCCGGGACAGCGTGTAGGCGCGCGCAAGGCCGAGCGAGATACGTGCGTTGGAAGGCGAGAGCGCCTTTGCGCGACCGAAGAAACCGATCGCCGCGGTCACATCGCTCAAAGTCAACGCGGCGTCGCCAGCATCGATCAGCGCGGCGACATCCTTGCCGTCACGCGCCAGGCGCTGGAGCGCGTTGCCCAGCTCCTGCGATCCGGGCGGCGGAAGCGCCTGCACGACTTCCTGCCCGCGCATGGCAGGCGCTCCGGCGGCAAGGGCGACCAGCGCTGCGCCGGTAGCCCATTTTCTGGCTTTGCGTATAGGCATGACAAGGAACCAACGCGCCAGCAGGCGCGATGGTCCGGAACCGCTTACTGGTTGTTCTGGCGACCGAGGAAGCGCGGGATGTTGAGGCCGCCGCTACCGCCTTCATCCTCGTCCTCGTCGTCCTCGTCGTCCTGCGTCGAGCTGGAGCCGCGCGAGAGGTTGGCCATGCGTTCGAACAGCGTGCTTCCCTGCGGCGAACCACCACCGGTAGGCGCTGCGCCAGCGCCGCCTGCAGCGCCGCCGCCAGCAGCACCGCCTGCGCCTGCGCCGGCATCACCGGCTCCGCCACCCTCGCGAGAGAAGAGCGGACGACGTGCGGGCTTCTGCGACAGCGGGCTCTGCTGCTCGGCATACTGGTCGCTGCCGAGTTCGAGCGCGTCGTCGTCACCATATTCGTCCGACAGGTTGAGCGGCGAACCGGCACCGGCTTCAGCCTCGTCGGTCCAGCCGTCGTTCTCGCTGGCGCCAGCAGCATATCCGTGGTCTTCTGCCGGCGGGGGAAGCTGGTCCTCATCGTCTTGATTGCCGTCGAAGCGCTCGGTGTGCTCGTTGCGCATCCCGGCGAGCGGGTCGACGATGCCGTCGACGTCTTCGTCTTCTTCGCCGTAATCCTCGTCCTTGCCAAAGTCATTGCCCCCGGCGGGAGAGAGGCCGGCGGGGTTCATCAGCGGGCCTTCTTCGTCCTCGCTGCCATCATAGGCGGGCTCGGGAGCGGATTCGGGTTCCGGCTCGGCATACGCCACCGGCTCGGGCTCGTAGGTAGGTTCAGGCTCGGGCTGCGGTTCCGGCTCTGCCGAAAGGCCTTCGTTCAGCTCAAACGGCTCTTCTTCGGTTGGTGCGCTCGCCTGCAGGTCCAGAACCGGGCGTTGCGGCGCGCGCTGCGGAGCCATCGAAAAATTGCGCGGCTGGGCAGGCTTGGCGCTGCCGCCCTCGTCGATACCCGTCGCGACCACCGACACGCGGATCTGGCCGTCGAGATCGGGGTTGAAGGCGCTGCCCCAGATGATGTTGGCATCGTCGTCGACCAGCTCGCGGATGTGGTTCGCCGCCTCGTCGACTTCGAGGAGTTTCATGTCCTCGCCGCCGATGATCGAGATGATGACACCTTTCGCGCCAGCCATGCTGACGCCGTCGAGCAGCGGATTGGCGATGGCGCGTTCAGCCGCTTCGAGAGCGCGGTTCTCGCCTTCGGCGGTGCCGGTGCCCATCATTGCCTTGCCCATCTCGCTCATCACCGAGCGCACGTCGGCGAAGTCGAGATTGATGAGGCCTGGCATGACCATGAGGTCGGTGATCGAGCGGACGCCCTGCTGCAGCACTTCGTCGGCCAGCGCGAAGGCTTCCTTGAAGGTGGTGTCGGCCTTGGCGACCAGGAACAGGTTCTGGTTCGGGATAACGATCAGCGTGTCGACGTGCTTCTGCAGCTCGTCGATACCCGCTTCGGCGGCGCGCATGCGGCGCGTGCCTTCAAAGAGGAACGGCTTGGTTACCACGCCCACGGTCAGCACGCCCTTGCGGCGCGCAGCCTCGGCGATGACCGGCGCGGCGCCAGTGCCCGTACCCCCACCCATGCCAGCGGCGATGAAGCACATGTTCACGCCGTCGAGCGAGTCCTCGATGTCCTCGACCGTCTCTTCGGCCGCAGCCTTGCCCACTTCGGGGCGTGCACCGGCACCGAGCCCACCGGTGATGTCCGGGCCGAGCTGGATGCGCTTTTCGGCCGGCGAGCTTGCCAGCGCCTGCGCGTCGGTGTTGGCGACGATGAAATCGACACCTTCGATTTCGGAATCCATCATGTTGGCGATGGCGTTGCCGCCCGCGCCGCCCACGCCGACCACCATGATCTTGGGGCGCATTTCGTCGCTGGAAGCGGGTCCGATATTGATGCTCATTAGGCGTTCCCTTGGGAAAAAATTCTGGCCGTGGCCGTGCTGCACTCGCTTTTGGCACAAAGCGAATCACGCATGCAAAGGTTAAATGGCTTTATCCACCGCGCGTAACGCGGAAATCCGGCAGTAATTGGAACCGGATCAGAAATACTCGCGCACCGCCTGCACCACCCGGTTAACCAGCCCGAGGCCGGAATAGCGTTTGGTGGGCTGGTAGCTCGGCCCGATCGAGCGAATATCGACCGGATCTTCGGAGGCGTAGAGGCACAGGCCCGCCAGCGTGGCGAAGCCGGGCGTCGAATGCGCCTCGGGCAGACCGCGAAGTGCCGGGGGTTTTCCGCGGCGCACCGGAAGCCCCAGCGCGCCCTGCATGAATTCGGCAATGCCGTGCAGTTCGGCCCCGCCTCCCGTGAGGACGACCTGACCGCCATTAGCGCCCGAAAACCCCATCGTCTTCAGACCCTTGTTGATCTCCGAGGTCATCGTGCCGAGCCTGTCGGTGACGATCGAGACCAGCTCGGCCCGGGCGATGCGGTTCTGTTCGTCCGCGCCGCGCGCGAGGCGTCCCCCGGACTCGTCGCCCGGACCGTTGACCGGGATCATCTCGCGGTGGTCGCTCGGTGTTGCGATGGCGGAGCCGGACACGCATTTCAAGCGTTCGGCCTGCCCGCGGCGGATACCGAGCGAACTGGCAATGGCATCGGTGATGTCGTTCGACCCGACCGGGATCGAGCGCAGGCCCAGCAGCATTCCGCCCGCGTGGACCGAGACATTGGTCACCTGCGCCCCGATCTCAACCAGCGCCACGCCAAGATCGCGTTCCTCGTTCGACAGGCAGGCATAGGCCGCGGCGAGCGGGCTTGCGACCACGCCTTCCACGTCGAGATGCGCGCTCTGCACCGCTTCGATGAGGTTCCGCACAGGCGCGCCTTCGGCCAGCGTGACGTGGATATCGACACCCAGCGATTCCGCGTGGAGGCCGATGGGGTTGGCGATGCCATGCGCCCCGTCGAGCGTGTAATGCGCCGGCTGCGCGTGCAGCACCATGCGCCCGTCTGGCTGGATGTGGTCGCGCGCGGCGAACAGCAGGTGCTCGACATCGTCCTCGTCAATGCGGCGGCCGCCGATGGCGATCTCGACGCTGGCGATCTTGCTCGACAGTCCGGCTCCCGCGCAGCCGATCCAGACGCCCGAAACGCTGGTGTTGGCGTTCGCCTCTGCCGTTTCCACGGCCGCGCGGATCGCGTGGGTGGCGGCGCCCATATCGGTGACATAGCCGCGCTTGATGCCTTCCGCCTTGCGGTGGGAAGAGCCGAGCACGATCATTTCGCCATCTTCGCTCTGGCCCATGATCATAGCCGAGATCCGGAACGAGCCGATGTTCACCGCCGCGTGAACGCGGGCGATGCGCGGCAGCGGCGTATGCGGCGAGGAGGCCATTATTCCGCGCTCCCGTGCGCCTGCAATCCGCGCGGGCACGGCCCATTGGCGCAGCGCAGATAGGCGCGGTCGGGCACACGCATGTCGATGGCCACGGCCTTGCCGCCGATCAGCCGGTTGCGCCCGTCCATCTCGGCGAACTTGACCAGCGCGGCGGGTCCCTTGTCGCCTTCCGGCAGGGCGAGCATCTGGCCGGTCTTGAAGGTGAGGTTCCAGCGGCGGTTGCCGATCCACTCAGCGCCCGCGATCTGCGGCTTGAGCGCCGGAGCGGCATCGAGCAGCTTGTCGAGTTCGCCGACCTGTTTCTGCGCGCCGGGGCCGGAGATCAGCAGCATTTCGCCCGCTTCCTCGCGCGAGACAGGCTCGAGCTCGTGGCCGGTCGCATCGACAAGGATGAGCCGGTCGGGCTTGACCACCACGGCGTGCGGCTCGCGTTCGACGATATCGATCCGGAGCAAATCGGGCAGCTGGCGGGAGACGCGCGCATCCTTGACCCAGGACAGTTCGAGAAGCCGTTCGCGGATCGCCTCCACATCGACGAGCGGCATCGGGCGATCCTGCTCGCCGAGCACGCGTTCGTAGACGATCTGGTCGTTCAGCCGCTCGGCCCCGGTCACCCGCACGCGGGCGACTTCGAAACCGGCGCGGCTGGCCGACTTGGCAAGTTCGCTGCGGGCATAATCGAAGGCCCCGGCGTAGCTTGCGATGACCCAGGCGATGCCCAGCGTGCCCGCCACGATGAGCGAGAGGAAGAATTTGTGCCACTGCTCGTCGGTGAAGGGCAGCGCGGCCATCGCCCGGTCGAGCAGGCCGGAGGTATGCTTCTTGGCCGCGCGCGCCTTCTGGCTGCGGCTGCGCGCAGCGGCGGAACGGCGGACGCCGGTCGGTTTGCGGCTGACCTTAGCCATCGCTTCCCCGGCCCACCTTCACCTTATGATCGCGCAGCGCGGCGGCGATGATCGTTTCGACCAGCGCGCCATATTCGATGCCGGCGAACTTTGCCTGTTCCGGAACGAGGCTGAGCGGTGTCATGCCCGGCTGCGTGTTGGTTTCCAGCACGAAGAGGCCATCTTCGCCCTCTTCCTCGTCCCAGCGGAAATCGGTGCGGCTTGTGCCCTTGCATCCCAATACCTTGTGGGCCTTGAGCGCAATCTCAAGGCAGAGGTCGCGGATGTGTTCGGGGATGTCTGCGGGGCAGACATGGTCGGTCAACCCGTCGGTGTATTTCGCGTCAAAATCGTAAAAGCCGCTCTTGGGCTTCAGCTCGGTCACGGCGAGCGCGCGCGGGCCTTCGGGGAAATCGACCACCGCGGCGGTCATTTCGCGGCCCTTGATATAGGGTTCGGCGAGCAGTTCGGCGAAATCCTGCCACGGCCCCTTGGCCGAGCGCGAGATCGGGTTGCCATGATTGCTCTCGTCGGTGACGATGGCGACACCGACCGAGCTGCCTTCGTTGACCGGCTTGAGCACATAGGGGCGCGGCAGCGGATCGCGGTCGAACAAATCGGCGCTTTTCACGATGCGTCCACCGGGCATGGGGATGCCGTGGGGGACGAGCGCCTGCTTGGTAAGCTGCTTGTCGATCGCAATGACCGATGTGGCAAGGCCGGAATGCGTATACGCCACGCCCATCAGGTCGAGCATGCCCTGCACCGTGCCATCCTCGCCCGGCACGCCGTGGAGCGCGTTGAAGACGACATCGGGCTTCACTTCGGCAATGCGCGCAGCGACCTGGCGATCCATGTCGATCCGCGTGACCTTGTGGCCGCGCTCTTCAAGCGCCTTGGCGACGCCCTCGCCAGACATCAGGCTGACGGGCCGCTCGTTCGCCCAGCCGCCCATGAGAACGGCGATGTGGATGTTATCGGGCAGTGTCGGGAGATCAGTCATAAGGTTCCCTCAAGGGCGTCCCACGCGCTGGATTTCCCATTCGAGCTCGACGCCCGAATGTTCGTAAACGCGGCGTTTCACTTCTTCGCCCAGCCCTTCGATATCGGCGCTGGTGGCGTCGCCGGTGTTGAGCAGGAAGTTGGTGTGCTTCTCGCTCACCTGCGCGCCGCCCATCGTCAGGCCTCGGCAGCCCGCCGCGTCGACCAGTTCCCAGGCCTTCCGGCCCGGCGGGTTCTTGAAGGTCGAACCGCCCGTCTTGGTGCGCAGCGGTTGCGAGTTTTCGCGCGCTCCGGCGATCTCGTCCATCTTCGCGCCGATGACCTCGGGATCACCCGGCTCGCCCTTGAAGCGTGCGCGGATCACCACTGCCCCTGCGGGCAGGGCCGAGTGGCGATAGGAATACTGGAGGTCGGAGGCGGGCAGCGTGTGGAACTGGCCGTCGGGCATCACGACTTCGCAATCGATCAGCACGTCGCTGACCTCGCGGCCATAAGCGCCGCCGTTCATGCGCACGAAGCCGCCGACCGTGCCGGGGATGCCGCGCATGAATTCGAGGCCCGCCACGCCGCAATCGCGCGCGGCACTGGCGACGAGGATGCCATGCGCGCCGCCGCCGCAATCGACGACGCAGCTTTCATCGTCGATGGCAACGTCGGCGAAGGGCTTGCCGAGCTTGATGACCACGCCCGGTACGCCGCCGTCGCGCACGATCATATTGGAGCCGAGGCCCAGCGCCATGACCGGCAAGTCGCCATCGAGGCGGCGGAGGAATTCCTTGAGGTCGGCGAGGTCTTCCGGCTCGAACAGCCAGTCGGCCTTGCCGCCGCTCTTGAACCAGACGAGCTTGGCGAGCGGTGCGTCCGGCGTCAGCTTGCCCTTGAGGCCATCGGTGTCGATCGGCGCTTCGATGGTGCCTTCGACCGAACAGTCCGGCGCCATGCCGCTGTCCCAGTTCCAGACGTCGTTTTCCTGATCGCTCACGAAGCGCGTTCCTTCCCGACCGCATCGGCAAGACCGGCCGCCCATTTGGTGATGTCGCCCGCGCCGAGGCAGACCACGAGGTCGCCTTCTTCGACGTCGGTGGCGAGCTTTTTCGCCAGGTCGTCGCGATCCTCGACCGTGGCGGCGTTGCGGTGGCCGCGGGACTTGAGACCTTCGACCAGGGCCTCGGCGCTAACGCCCTCGATAGGGTCTTCGCCCGCAGCGTAGACCGGGGTGATGTAGACCTGGTCGGCCTCGTTGAAGCTGCTCTGGAAGTCGTCCATCAGATCATGCAGCCGGGTGTAGCGGTGCGGCTGCATGACGGCGATGACTCGGTTCTTCGTCGCCTCGCGCGCGGCTTCCAGCACGGCACGGATTTCTACCGGGTGGTGGCCGTAATCGTCGATCACCGTCGCCCCGGCCACGCTGCCGACATTGGTGAAGCGGCGACGCACGCCGCCGAAGCTGGAGAAGCCGTTGCAGATTACTTCGTCCGGGCAGCCCATCTCGATCGAGACGGCAATCGCGGCGAGCGCGTTCTGCACGTTATGGCGGCCGGGCATGGGCAGGCACACGTTCTCGATCCGGCGGTCTTCCTCGCCGCGTTGGCGCACGATCACATCGAATCGGTTGCCGCCCTCGTGCGGCTGGACGTTCACACCGCAGATGTCGGCCTGCAGGTTAAAGCCATAGGTCACCACGCGGCGGTCGCGGACCTTGCCGATCACAGCCTGCACTTCGGGATGGTCGATGCACAGCACCGCCGCGCCGTAGAAGGGCACGTTGTGGATGAACTCGACGAAGGCGTCCTTCACCCCATCGAAATCGCCGTAATGGTCGAGGTGCTCGGGGTCGATATTGGTGACGACCGCAATCGTCCCGTCGAGACGCAGGAAGCTGCCGTCGCTCTCGTCGGCTTCCACGACCATCCAGTCGCTGTCGCCCAGCCGTGCGTTCGAGCCATATTGCTCGATGATGCCGCCGTTGATCACGGTCGGGTCGATGGCCCCGCAGTCGAGCAGGCTGGCGATCATGCTGGTGGTGGTCGTCTTGCCGTGCGTTCCGGCCACCGCAATGGTCGACCTCAAACGCATCAGCTCGGCGAGCATTTCTGCACGGCGCACGACCGGGATACGGTTTTCCAGCGCATGGGCGACTTCGGGATTGGTCCGGCGAACGGCAGTTGAGGTCACGACAACGGCCGCGCCCTCCACGTTCTCCTTCTCGTGCCCGATGTGGACCGAAATTCCCTGCTCGCGAAGGCGCTCCACCGTGGGGCTTTCGTTGATGTCCGAACCCTGCACCGTATAGCCGAGGTTGTTCATCACCTCGGCAATGCCCGACATGCCGATGCCGCCGATGCCGACGAAGTGGATCACACCGATATCGGTAGGAACGCCCTTCATTATGCGCTCTCCATCTTCGCGCCCAGAATCTTGGAAGTCTGGCCCGCAGGCACCCCTTGAGTGGCTCCGCGAGCGTTGTTTCCGCCGACGCGGATCACATCCATCATATCCGCCCCTCCAAAGCTTTCGACGAGGTCGGCAAGGTCCTCCACAGCCTTGGGACGGCCACAGTTCCATGCCGCATGGGCGGCGTTCGAGAGACCCTGCGGATCGTCCGCGAGTACGCGGATCTGCTTGGCGAGTTCCTTTGCCTCGAACTTGTCTTGCCGGATCATCCGCGCGCCGCCCGCCTTGGCCATTTCACGCGCGTTGAACGCCTGGTGGTCGTCGGTCGCGATGGGCAGCGGGATGAGGATGGCCGGGCGTCCCACGGCGGTCAGTTCCGCAATGGTCGAAGCGCCGGCGCGGCCGATGAAGAGATGCGCATCCGCGAGGCGCGCCTGCATATCTTCGAAATAGGTCGCCAGTTCGGCAGGAATGCCGTGATTGCGATAGCGTTCGCGCACCGCGTCCAAGTCTTCCGGGCGGCACTGCTGGGTGACCTGCAGCCGCTGGCGGATAGCGGGGGGCAGCATGGCCAGCCCGTCGGGCACGACTTCGGACAGCACGCGCGCGCCCTGGCTGCCGCCGGTTACGAGCACGCGCAGGAGGCCGTCTTCGCCATAGCTCGGGAACGGCTCGTCCCTGAGGGTCAGCACGTTCGCGCGGACAGGGTTGCCGACCAGGTAGACCTTGCCCTGATGCGCCGGTTTGAGGCGCTGCACTTCGGGATAAGCGGTCGCGATGGCCTGAACCCGTCCGGACAACAGCCGGTTGACCCGCCCGAGAACCGCGTTCTGTTCGTGCACCACAGTGGGAATTTGCGCCGATGTCGAAGCGAGGATCGCAGGCAGCGAGGGGTAGCCGCCGAAGCCCACCACCGCGCTCGGCTGGAAGCTCTCGAACAGCCGTAGCGCCATCTTGCGCCCTTCGAGGACGGCCTTGGCTCCCTTCACCCATTGCAGGGGGTTCTTGCCGAAGCGGCCCGCGGGCAGGACGTGGGCGGGCATGGAATCGGGCTTGCCGGGGATCTGCGCGCCGCGCTCGTCGGTGATCAGCGCGACATGATGCCCGCGTCGGTCGAGTTCGGTCGCCAGCGCGAAGGCGGGTAGCAGGTGTCCCCCGGTCCCTCCCGCGGCGAGCACGAAATGGCGGCTCGAGCCCGTCACTGGTGGATTTCGCGCGTGATGCGCGCCTCTGGTGTCGTCATCGCGCCCCCCTGCCCTATGCCCAGCAGGTCGCCAAGTCCCCTTGTCGTCGTTTTGAGATAGGGATTGCGGCGCGTGATCGCGATCAGCAGGCCCACGGCGAGGCACACGGCGATGGTAGACGACCCGCCATAGCTCACCAGCGGCAGCGTCATCCCCTTGGAGGGAAAGAGCTGGAGGTTGACGAGGATGTTGATGAAAGCCTGCCCGCCGAACAGCGCGACGAGACCGGTGCCGGCCAGCAGGGCGAAGAGGTCTTCCTCATCCACCAGCCGCATCAGCACGCGCAGCACGATTGCGAGGTAGAGCAGCACGATGAAGGCGCAGGCGATCAGCCCGAATTCCTCGCCGATGACGCTGAAGATATAGTCGGTATGCGCCTCGGGCAGGCTCATCTTCCTGAGGCCAAGGCCGTATCCCGCACCGGTCCAGCCGCCGGCCAGCAAGGTGCGGCTGGCAAGATCGACCTGGTCGAAGGCGGTACCGCCGCCGAAGAAGGCGTCGATACGGTGGCGCGCGTTGTCGTAGAGGAAATAGGTCAGTGTCAGCAGCGCGAGGCCGCCGCCGAGGAGTATGCCGAGCCGCTTCACCGGGACGCCCGAGAGGATGATCATCACGAACCAAACGCCGCCGAACAGGATGGTGCCGCCAAAATTGGGTTGCATCATCATCAGCGCGGCGATGAGGATGAGGAGGCCGGTGGCGATCGGTAGCACCGGCAGGTTCGGATCGCGCATCCGCCACGACAGGATCCAGGCGAGCACGATGGCAAAGGCGGGCTTGAGGAATTCCGACGGCTGGAATTGCATGCCGAGGTTGATCCAACGCCGCGCTCCGTTGATCTCCACCCCGACGAACGGGACGAAAAAGAGCAGGCCGAGCATGCCCGCCCCCAGCAGGATGCCGAGCCGCCGCGCGTTTTCGCGGCTGAGCAGCGAGGCCCCAAAGAGGACGCACAGCGCCACCGCCTGCCAGGCGAGGTGGCGGTAGAAAAAGTGCAGCGGATCGAGCGTGACGCTGGAGGTCGACAGGCGATCCGCGCTGGCCGGGCTGGCCGCAGCGACGGCAATGGTGCCGAGCGTCATCAGGAAGAGGATGAGGCCTAGCAAAACGCAGTCGATCTCGCGCCACCAGATCTTCAGCTGACTCCAGCGCGAAAGCTTGCCGCCCGGGATGTGGGCGGGCTTGCGCTTGGCGCCGGGGACGAAGGGCTGCATGCCGTTCATTTCAGGCGCTCCACCAGCTCGCGGAAATGATCGCCGCGCTTTTCGAAGTCGGCATACTGGTCGAAGCTGGCGCAGGCAGGCGAGAGGAGGACGGTGTCGCCTGCCTCTGCCTTGGCGGCAGCGGAGGTCACGGCGCGGTCGAGCGATTCGCACTGCTCCACCGGTACGCGGCCATCAAGCAGCGCGGCGAAGTCCGGCCCGGCCTTGCCGATGGTGTAAGCGGCTTTCACAAGGCCCAATTCGGCCTCGCATTCACCCAGCCCCGGCTCCTTGGCGAGCCCGCCGACGATCCAGTGGATATTGTGGAACGCCGCGAGCGCAGGCGCGGAGGCGGCGGTGTTGGTGCCCTTGCTATCGTTGACGTAAGCGACGCCGGCAATTTCCGCGATCCGCTCCATGCGGTGCGGGAGGCCGGGGAAGGTGCGGAGAGCTCGGCTCACCGCCTCTTCTGACAGCTCCAATTCATAAGCCACCTCGATAGCTGCAAAAGCATTCTGGCCATTATGAGGTCCTTGTAAAGTGGGCCAATCCCGCTGCGAGCCAAGCGGTCGAGCATCACGTGCACGGTCTTCGCTATCCCAAGGTCCCCAAACATCGGTTGGATCATCGGGGTACCGGTGGACATTCTCTGTGACGGCTGCGTGCTGGCTCGCCTGCATTTCGAAAAGCCTCAGCTTCGAAGCCTGATACTTCTCAAAATTCCCATCGTACCGATCCAAATGATCCGGCGTGATGTTCAGCAGCACCGCCACGTCGCAATCGAGCGAATAGGTCAGGTCGATCTGGTAGCTCGACAATTCCAGCACGTAGACCCCGCCTTCGGGCAAAGGCTCCTGTTCGAGGATCGGCAGGCCGATATTGCCGCCCATGGTGGTCGGCACACCTGCGGTCTCGAGGATGTGGTGGACCAGCGCGGTGGTGGTCGACTTGCCATTGGTGCCGGTGATGCCGACGACCTTGTGCGGCGGTAAATCCGCCCTCGCCTGCGCGAAAAGCTCGATATCGCTGATGACCGGCACGCCGAAGCTGTCGGCATGCGGTTTGATCGGGTGGGTGTTGAGCGGGACGCCGGGGCTGACGACGACTCCCGCATAGCCGGTAAGGTCTGCCTCCAGCGGATCGCCGATGGCGCAGCGCCCGCTGTAGGGCTCGCGCGCCTCGGCGCGGTCATCCCACACCAGCACATCCGCGCCCGCCGCCCGTAGCGCCTCGACCGTCGCCCGGCCGGACCGCGCGAGGCCGAGCACCGCGTATTTTGTGTCCTTCCAGGCGGGTGAGGTGATCATCTGAGCTTGAGCGTTGCCAGCCCCAGGAGTGCGAGCACGATGGCGACGATCCAGAAACGGATCACGACCTTGCTCTCGGACCAGCCAAGCTGCTCGAAATGGTGGTGGATAGGCGCCATGCGGAAAACCCGCCTGCCCGTGCGCTTGAACCAGAAGACCTGGATGATGACCGACAGCGCCTCGAAAACGAACAACCCGCCGACGATCGCGAGGACGATCTCGTGATGCGTGGCCACGGCAATCGCGCCGAGAGCGCCGCCAAGAGCAAGGCTGCCGGTGTCACCCATGAAGACGGCGGCGGGCGGCGCGTTGAACCACAGGAAGGCAAGCCCTGCCCCCATGATCGCGGCGCAGAAGATCGCCAGCTCACCCGCACCTTCGACGTAGGGAATGCCGAGGTATTCGGAATAGTCCACCCGGCCCACCAGATAGGCGATCACCGCGAAGGTGCCCGCCGCAATGATGACCGGCATGGTAGCGAGGCCGTCGAGCCCGTCGGTCAGGTTCACCGCATTGCCCGCGCCGACGATCACCGTCGCCGCGAAGACATAATAGAGCGGGCCCAATTCGATCCCGAAGTCGTTGACGAAAGGCACATAGACGAAGGTGTTGATCTGGCTGACGATGAGGTAACTGGCAATACCCGCGACGGCGAATTCCAGCAGCAGGCGCACCTTGCCCGACACGCCCTTGTGGCTGGCTTTCGAAACCTTGTCGTAATCGTCGAGAAAACCGATGAGGCCAAAGCCGCCCGTCACTGCCAAGCAGGCCCAGATGAAGGGATTGGAAAGGTCCATCCACAGCATCAGCGAGATGAACAGGCTGACGAGGATCATCAACCCGCCCATCGTGGGTGTGCCGACCTTTGCGAGGTGCGTCTGTGGCCCGTCCTCGCGGATCGGCTGGCCCTTGCCCTGGCGCACGCGCAGCATGTCGATGAAGCGCGGCCCGATGAACAGGCCGATGATCAGCGCGGTCAGCAGCGTCGCTCCCGCGCGCGCCGTCTGATAGCGCACGAGGTTGAAAAGGCCCTCGAAATTGAAATACTCGGCGAGGAGATAAAGCATCGGCCTCGTCGGCTCCTAACTAGCGCGGGTGAAGTGATCCACGAGCTTGCCCAGCCCGACCGAATTGGAGCCTTTGACCAGCACGGCATCGCCCGCAACGATGCCGAATTCCTGAAGCAGTCCGATTGCCTCTTCGGCCGAATTGCAATGCTCCCACTCGAGCGGATTGCCAAGCGAGTTGAAGGCGGGTTTCCCCAGTTCGCGGGCCAGTGCGCGCATCTCGTCGCCCACCAGTAACGCATAGTCGACATCGGCCGCAATCAGGGGTTCGGAAAGCCCTGCGTGGAACTTGGCCGCGAAGTCGCCGAGTTCCTTCATCGAACCGAGCACCGCGATACGGCGAGAGGATGGGGTCTGGCCCAGCTGCGCCAGCGTGGCGCGCATGCTGGCAGGGTTGGCGTTGTAGCTCTCGTCGATGAGCAGCGCCTTGCCGCCGGGCGCATCGATCCCGTGACGGGCGCCGCGGCCCTTGAGCCCGCCCATTTCGGCGAGAGCGAGGCCGGCTGCGGCCATGTCGCCGCCCGCCGCGCGGACGGTCGCCATCACGGCGAGCGAGTTGATCACCCAGTGATCGCCCGGCTCGGCCACCGTGTAGCAAAGGCGGCCGCCGCCCTTGGCGGGGTTGCCGAATTCGCAGGTCACGAGGCTGCCGCCATTCGCGCTCGGGATCGCGTCGAGGAGGCGGACATCGGCGTTCGCTGCGCGGCCGAAGCTGACGACGCTGGCGCTCATGCGCAGCGCGGCGAGGCGCAGGCGCTCGAAGTGTTCGCTATCGGCGGGAATGACCGCAACGCCGCCCGGCTCGAGCCCGGCGAAGATTTCGGCCTTGGCGTCGGCAATCGCCTCCATCGACCCGAGGTTCTCGATATGCGCGGGCGCGATGGTGGTGATGACCGCGACGTGCGGGCGGACCTGCGTGGTCAGCCCCTCGATCTCGCCAGCGTTGTTCATGCCCATCTCGAAGATGCCGAAGCGGTTGCGCGCGGGCATGCGTGCAAGGCTCAGCGGAACGCCGACATGGTTGTTGTAGCTGCGCGTCGAGCGATGCGCCGCGCCGCGGCTGGCGCGTTCGAGGCTGGCGAAGATCGCTTCTTTCACGCCGGTCTTGCCGACCGAGCCGGTCACGCCGATGATCTTGGCTTCGGTGCGGTTGCGGGCCGCGCGGGCGAGCGCTTTCAGCGCCTCGGTCGTGTCCTCGACGAGGATGTGCGGGTAGTCGACCGGGCGGTCGACGATGGCCGCAGCGGCCCCGTTGGCAAAGGCCTTGTCGAGGAAGCGGTGGCCGTCCATCGCCTCACCCTTGAGCGCGACGAACAAGTCGCCATGGACGACGTCGCGGCTGTCCATCTCGACCCCGGCGACCTGGAAATCGCTACTTGCGGTCCCGCCCACGGCCTCGGCGATGGCTTTCGAATGCCACAGCGTCAGCGGCAGCCGGTCGCGATCCTCCGCGGGCCATTCCATATAGGCCGGGTGGCGCAGGATGGCGGCGCTCATGCGTCACCTCTGGCGATGAGTGCTGCGCATTCGCGTGCGACTTCCACGTCGTCGAAGGGATGGACCCGCATGTTTTCTCCCGATCCGATGATCTGACCCGTTTCGTGGCCCTTGCCCGCGATAAGGACGATGTCGTCCTTGCCCGCTTCGGCAATGGCGGCATGGATGGCTTCGCGGCGCCCGGCCACTTCGCGCGCCTCGCCTGCGCCTTCAAGCACTGCGCGGCGGATGTCCGCAGGATCTTCGCCACGCGGATTGTCGTCGGTGACGATCACGAGGTCGCTGGCCTTGGCGGCCGCTTCGCCCATCGGCGCGCGCTTGCCGTGGTCGCGGTCCCCGCCTGCCCCGAAGACGGTGATAAGGCGGCCCGTCACATGGGGACGCAATGCGGCAATCGCAGCTTCCAGCGCGTCGGGCGTGTGGGCGTAATCGATATAGACCGGCGCACCCGAAGGCGCGATGACGGCGCGTTCAAGGCGGCCGCGCACCGGCTGGAGCCGCGCGACGGCGTCCCAGACGCGGCTCGCGTCGATCCCGGTCGCAAGCGCGAGGCCGCCAGACACCAGCGCGTTCGACACCTGGTAGGCGCCGATCAGCGGCAGGTTGATGGTCCGCTCGGTGCCTGCGTGTTCGACGGTCAGCGACTGTCCAAGCTGGGTCGGCTCGCGGTGGGTGAGACGGATGTCCTCGCCCTGCTCGCCGACGGTCATGACCGTGAGACCGCGCTGTTTCGCATGGTCGACGACGCGGGCGTTCCACCCGCTCTCGCCCGCGCCCATCCAGATGACCGCGGTAGCGCCGTCCGAGACGACCTCGTCGAAGAGGCGCATCTTGGCGGCGAAATAGTCTTCCATGTCCGCGTGGTAATCGAGGTGGTCGCGGCTGAAATTGGTAAAGCCCGCCGCTTCGACCGCGACCCCCTCGTTGCGGTATTGCGAGAGGCCGTGGCTCGAGGCCTCGTAGGCGACATGGGTCACGCCTTCGCGCGCCAGCCCGCTCATGTTCGATAGGAAGGTGACGATGTCGGGCGTGGTCAGGCCGGTCGACACGCTTTCGTCGGGCGTGGTCACACCGAGCGTGCCGATGCTGGCCGCGCGCTCGCCCGACATGCGCCAAATCTGGCGCGTCATTTCGACGCAGCTGGTCTTGCCGTTGGTGCCGGTAACCGCGACGATATGCTCGGGCGCCGGGGTGAAGAAGCCGGCGGCGAGTTCCGCGAAGCATTTCCGCGGAATGTCGCTGGCAATGTGCAGCGCGCCTTCGACCTTGGCCGCTGCGCGTGCGACCACGGCGACCGCGCCCGCCTCGATCGCGGCGGGAATGAAATCCTCGCCATTGACCTGCGCGCCCTGAAACGCGCCGAAAACGGTGCCCGGAGCGACCTTGCGGTTGTCGATGGCAAAGCCGGTGACGTTGATCTCGGCGCCGCTCGGGCAGTCGATGCCGGCGCCAACGCAGAGCTTACTCAGCTTCATTCTGGGCCTCCGGAATGAGCGGGGTGATGGCGGAAATGTCGATGTCGCGTGTGTCGTCGGGTCGCACGCCGATCAGCGGGCCGATGCGCGGTACGAGGCGGCCAACGATGGGCGCGGCGTTCCAGGCTGCGGTGCGCTGGTAGGAGCTGGCAAGCGTGCCCTTGGGCTCGTCGAGCATGGCGATCACGACATAGCGCGGGCGGTCCATCGGGAAGGCGGCGGCGAAGGTCGAAACCAGCGCGGTCCGGCGATAGCCCACCTTGCCGCCGGGCTTTTCGGCCGAGCCGGTCTTGCCGCCGACCCGGTAGCCCGGTGCATCGGCGTTGCGGCCCGTGCCGTAGATCGCAATGGCGCGCAGCATCTGGCGCATCCGGCTGGAGGTCGAGGCCTTGAATACGCGGCGGCCCTTGGGCGCTTCGCCCGGGCCCAGTTTCTTGAGTGTCGCGGGTCGATAGACACCGCCATTGACCATGGTCGCATAGGCGCTGGCGAGATGCAGCGGCGTGACGGCGATACCGTGGCCGAAGCCGACGGTCATGTTGGTGAGGCGCGCCCATTTCTCGCCCGGCCACAGCGGGAAGCCCTTTGCCGGCAGCTCGATTTCGGGACGGGCGTTCATACCGAGGTCTATCATGTACTGGCGCATGCGTTCCGGCCCGACCTCGTCGGCAATGCGGGCGGTCGTCGTATTGGAAGAATGGATCAGCGTTTCCACCGCGTTGAGATCGGCGCCCATCGCATGGCTGTCGCGAATGGTGAAGCGGCCTACCTTGACCGACGAGGCGTCGAACCGGCGGCCCAGGTCGCGGATCGTGCCGCTATCGATAGCTGCGGCTACGGTGAGCGGCTTGAAGGTCGAACCCAGCTCGTACACCTGGTTGGTGACGCGGTTGAACATGAGCTTCTGCCCTTCCGCGTCGATCTTGTTGGGATCGAATTCGGGCAGCGAGGCCAGCGCCAGCACTTCGCCCGTATCGACATCGAGCACGATGCCGGCGCCGCCCTGCGCCCGGGTCAGCTTCATGCCCCGGCGCAATTCGTCTTCGAGCGCGCCCTGCACGCGCACGTCGATCGACAGCGCGACGGGCGTTCCGCGCGTCAGCGGATCGCGCAAGTGCTTGTCGAAGACCTGCTCCATGCCCACCCGGCCCTTGCCGTCGGCTGCGACATAGCCGAGCACATGCGCGGCCATCTTGCCTTGCGGGTAGTGGCGGTCTTCCTCCATCGGCATTTCGAGCGCCAGCTCGCCGATGTCCTGCACTCGGTTGGCCTCTTCGGGCAGCAGGCGCCGCCGGATGTAGCCGCCGCTCCCGCTGGCGAGCTGGGCGGTCACTGCCTTCTCGTCCAGAGCGGGGAAGATCGTTTGGAGCTTTGCCGCGACCGCTGCGGGCTCGGCCACGAGCGGGGCCTCTCCCTCGCCCAGCGCCTCGGGATTGAACCACAGGGCATAAGCCGGGAAAGCGCGCGCCATCGGCACGCCATTGCGATCGACGATCTCGCCGCGATCGGGCAAGAGCGCCGCCTCGAGCGACGTCGCGCGCGCGCCATCGCCCCCGGCACCGAGATAGATGATGCGAGCCAGCGCCATGACCGCGACGAGCGCGAAGCCCAGCGCGATCCACAAGACGCGCCAGCGCGCCAGGTCGAGCGATTTCTGGCGAATGCTGACGAGCTGCACGCGGCCGCTCGCCAAAGCCATGCTCACCGCTCCCGGTCCTCCGTGGAGAGCGGAGAATGCGTTCACCGGGCTGCCTCGGCCATGGCTACCGAGGCGCTGGCCGGCCGCGCAAGGCGCTGGGCGAGGCTGGTTGCAAGCCGCTCGGCAGGCTGGCTTTCGACCACCGCTACGGCAAGCGCCTGACCACCCTCGGAAGGTTCGTCATCGCTCATCCAGTCGCCGAACAGGCTGTCATCCTCAACCGGGCCGGTGTCGGCCTTGGCAACGCGGATCGGCTGGGGCGCGCCCAGTCCGCGCGGCGTGCCGAGCGCGGCAAGCTGGCGTTCGTGCTCGACATACTGGTCGGCACGCGGGGCGTTGTAGCCGAATTCCACCTGGTTCCACGCCGCGAGCTGCTGCTGGCTGGCACGGGTCTGGAATTCGGTTTCGAGCATCAGCTTGGAGCGTTCCGCTGCAATGATCTGGCGTTCGATCAGGCGCACGTCGCTCTTCACGGCGTTCACCTGGAAGGTAAGCGCGAGGAACAGGGCAACGCAGGCCCCGAGAAGGAGCAACCAGCCGATCTGGCGAACGCGTGAGGTGCGGGACATCAGGCAGCCTCCCTCGCCGGTGCGGCGGTGCGGACCGCGTGGCGCAGCACCGAAGAGCGCGCACGCGGGTTGCGGTCGATCTCGGCTTCGGTGGGCTTGATCGCCTTGGAAACGGGAGAGAAGACCGGATCGACCTGTGCTGCCATGGGGACGTGACGCGAGCCGCTCGGGGTCGAGGATGCCTCGCGCAGGAAGCGCTTGACGATCCGGTCTTCGAGGCTGTGGAAGCTGACCACCGCAAGGCGGCCCCCTTCGCGCAGCAGGTGTTCGGCGGCCGACAACCCTTGGGACAGTTCGTCGAGTTCGCCGTTCACGTGAATTCTGATGGCCTGGAAGGTCCGGGTGGCCGGGTCCTTCTTATCATGCGGCTTGTGACCCAGCGCCTTGCGCACGACACGGGCGAGGTCGCCGGTCGTCTCCAGCGGACGCGCGGCCACGATCGCGCGGGCAACGCGGCGCGACTGGCGCTCTTCGCCATACTGGTAGACCACGTCCGCTATGGTGCTTTCCGCCGCGGTGTTCAGGAAGTCGGCCGCGCTTTCGCCATCCTGGCTCATGCGCATGTCGAGCGGGCCGTCGGCGGAAAAGGCAAAGCCGCGATGCGCCTGGTCCAGCTGCATCGAGGAGACGCCGATATCCATGACCACGCCGTCCACGCGCTCCACACCGGCAGCGCGCATGACTTCCAGCATCTCCGAAAAGCGATGCGGGTGGAGGATTAGGCGGGGCGGAGTTTGCTCCGTCTCCCGCCACGTGCGACCCGAAGCAATGGCGTCGGGGTCTCGGTCGAATGCATGAACGGTCGCGCCGCGTTCGAGCAGCGCGCGCGTGTAGCCGCCCGCGCCGAACGTGGCGTCGATAAGCACATCGCCCGGCTGCGGGTTCAGCGCTTCGACGACTTCGTCAAGCAGGACGGGAATGTGGGGCGCGCCGCTCATTTGCCTTTCGCCTTTGCATCGGCAAGCAGGCTTTCGCAGGCAGCCTTGGCGCTGGCCCAGTCGTCGCCCATCTCGGCGAGCTCGCTCGGGTTCCACAGCGTGAAGAAGCGACCGCCGCCCTGGAAATAGAGGCCGTCCTCGATCTTGCCGAGGGCGCGCAGATGTTCGGGCATGACGAAGCGGCCACTGTCGTCGAAAGGCATTTCGACGAAGCCGAACAGCTGGCTGGCACGGGTGTCGCGGTCGAAATCGCGGTTCAGGCGGATCGCCATCTCTTCCTCGCGGTCGAGCTGGGCATCGAGCTCTTCCTTGCGGCTGAGACCGAAGCCGACGAGGCAGTTCCAGGTGGGATGCTTCATGAGGCACAGGACGCGGCCGTCGGAACTTTCCTTCACGGCCTTGCGGAACAGAGGCGGAAGCACAAAGCGGCCCTTATCGCCCGCAGGCGAATAGGCTTGTCCGCTGTACCCTCCGAATTGCACTGCCTGTCCCCGCGCTCTGGCCCCAGTCGGCGTTTTCACCTCTCCACCAGACACACCTCCTCCGTCCGCAAAAGCACGCGCTTTCACGGCGCGCCCGCATTAGCGGCGCGCGCAACGACACTGGCATGTCCGATGTCTGAGTGATTTATCGCGGAAGGCGCGGGGATGGAAGGGAAAACTGCGGGATTTTACGGGATTAACCCGCAACAAATTGATTTAGTTATACTTTTACTCCTAAAAGCCTGTTGAAATCTCTAAGATTTCGTTAACGTCGCTTATGGAAAACCGCAGAAGTTCCGTCACTTCCCGTGAACCTCCCGTGCCATTCCCGGGAAATCCCCGCCCGAGTCCCGCGATTTCCCGTGTCAGAGTTCAGCCTGGAAAAATACGAAGGAGAAGATCGCGAAGCGCGCCGCTGCGGGCAGCACCTTCTTCGTGGTCGTCGAGCAGGGCGGCGTCGGCGACCATTAGCGCCCGCCCCTTGCCGAGACGGCAATCCGCCACCAGCCTGTCGACGAGCAAGGCGCATTCGTCCCCGCCCGCGCCGCCGCGCAATTCGAAGTGACCCGCAAGCTCGACCGGCAGGACGAGATCGTCCGCAGCGACGCCGCGTAATCCCGCCCGCTGCCCCTCATCGAAACGCAGCACAAGCCCCCAATGCGCAAGAAGCGGCGAGAGCACTACCATGTCATGCGGGCGACGCGGGTCGCCAAGCGGATAGTCGCTGTGCTGAGTCAGCATCGGGTCGGCGAAGACCAGCGCACTTCCGCCGTTTCGCACCCACGCGTCGAAAGCCACGTTCTCGGAAGGCGCCAGCGGGCGCGGCTGGGCGAGGATGACACGATCCAGCCCTAGCAGCGCGTCTTCTTCGAGCGTGTCGAGGGGGACGATTTTGCCCTCTTCCTCCAGCACGCTGCGGACCCAGCCCTGTTCGCCTGCCCCCTCGAGGATTGCCGCGACATCACCGCCCTCGCCCCAGTAGATCGGCAGAGTGGAGAAGAGGCCGAGGCGTTCGCCTTCCTGCCCATCGATGCTCCTGGCCGCTTCCGCTTGCGGCGCGATCGCGTCCGTGGCCGGCTCCGGTTCGCCATGGCAACCGGCAAGCAGGACAGGGAAGAGTGCGGCGAGCCTAAGGCTGGCGCTGGTCATTTTCGGGAGTGGCCTGTTCGGGAACGACGGCGGGCGACTGGCTGGGCGTGGGAGAAGGCGCATCCGGGAGGTCGGGTACCACGCCCGCTTCGACCAGCGGATCGTTCTGCGTGACCGTCTCGCTCGGCTCGGTCGTCGGCGCGGCGGCCGGGACGGCGGCGGCATCGACCTCGCGCGTGCGATCCTGGATCAGGCTGGCCAGGCCGACCAGCAGCACCATAAGAACGACACCGCCAATGCCGAACTGGAGACGCTGCACCGATTGCGAGCGCGTCCCGCCGAGCGGAAGATCGGTGGGATCGCTCGGTCCGGGAGCGTTGCGGGTAAGATCGAGGCCACGCGGCATGGGGCGAATCTTGGGCCTCGCGGCGCGCTTCGTCAATCGCTGTCCTCGAGCCAGTCGAACACCGGCAAGTCCTTCGAGCGCAACCAGTCCGCGTTATAGAGCGTGGAGAGATAGCGGAAGCCCGTGTCGCACAGGATGGTTGCAACCCTCGAGTTCTCGCGCCCCTCGGCAACCAGATGTCTGCCCAGCGCCACCGCGCCGGCAACGTTGATCCCGCTCGACAGGCCGAGGCACAAACCTTCCTCGCGCAGCAGGCGGGAGACCCAGTTCAGCCCCTCCTCGTCCGAAATACGGAACTGCGTGTCGATCGGAGCGCCTTCGAGATTGCCGGTGATGCGGCCCTGCCCGATTCCCTCCGCGACCGAGGAGCCCTCGCCCTTCAATTCGCCATTGGCGTAGTAATTGTAGAGCGCCGCACCATGCGGATCGGTCAGCGCGATAGTGACGGTCTCGTCCAGTTCCTTCAGCCCCATGCCGACACCGGCGATGGTGCCGCCGGTGCCCGCTGCGCAGGTGAAACCGTCGATCCGGCCTTCCAGCTGCTCCCAAAGTTCCTTGGCGGTGCCTTCGATATGCGCCTTGCGATTGGCAATGTTGTCGAACTGGCCCGCCCAGATCGCGCCATCGGTTTCTTCCGCCATCCGGCGCGAGACGTGCTGGAAATGCTGCGGATCGGCGTATTTGGTCGGCGGCACGGTCACCAGCTCCGCCCCCAGAGCGCGCAGGGTCTGCATCTTCTCGCGGCTCTGGTTGTCGGGCATCACGATGATCGTGCGATAGCCCAGCGCGTTAGCGACCAGCGCGATGCCGATGCCGGTGTTGCCCGCGGTGCCTTCCACCACGCAGCCGCCCGGTTTCAGCTCGCCACGCGCCTCGGCATCACGGATGATATAGAGCGCGGCGCGGTCCTTCACGCTGGCGCCGGGGTTGGCGAATTCGCATTTGCCGTAGATATCGCAGCCGGCTTCCTCGCTCGGCCCGGCAAGACGGACGAGCGGGGTGTTGCCGATGAGGTCGAGCGTGCGCTCGCGTACGGGGATCTGTGTCATGCTGGCCGAGGTAGAGGGCGCCCTACTCGCGCGCAAACAACATCAATCTTCAGGGGCGATAGTAACCTTCAGCCCGTCGAGTTCGCCGGTGAAGGGGATCTGGCAGGACAGGCGTGAGGTATCGACGCGGTGATCGCTGCTTTCGAGCAGATCGTCCTCGTCCTCGCTCATTTCCGGCAGCTTGCCGGTGAAAGCGGGGTCGACATGGACGTGGCAGGTCGCGCAGGAGCAGCAGCCGCCGCACAGGGCGAGGAGTTCGTCGAAACCGTTGTCGCGGATGGCTTCCATCACGGTGAGGCCGTTTTCGACCTCGATTTCGGAAGTCTCGCCTTCGCGGGTAGTGACGATCAGCTTGGGCATCGATGCATGTCCTGTGTTGCCTTGCCCGCCGCGCGGGCCCTATGCGAGGGGCTGCTATTCAAAGCGAGGCGGGAAGGCAAGCCAAAGACATGGGGTTAACCAACGCTCAGCTGCGCGACCACCTCGACGCCGTCGCCGCGCAGGACCCGGTGGTGGCCGGCGCCATCCAGCGGGTCGGCTATCCCGAAGAGCGCATCCGCCCGACCGGTTACCGCACGCTGCTCAGAACCATCGTGGGCCAGCAGGTCAGCGTCGCCGCGGCCTCCTCGGTTTGGGGCAAACTCGAAGCCGAACTGGGCGAGGATATGCACACAGGCGAACTTCTCGCGCGCGATTTCGACACGCTGCGCGCTTGCGGCCTTTCGCGCCAGAAGCAGGGCTACGCCCGAAGCCTGTGCGAACTGGTGGAAGGCGGCGAACTCGATCTGGAAAACCTGCCGCAGGACGACGAGGCCGCGATTGCCGAGCTGACCCGGATCAAGGGCATCGGGCGCTGGTCGGCGGAAATCTACCTGCTCTTCGCAGAAGGCCGTCAGGACATCTGGCCTGCAGGCGACCTTGCCGTGCAGGCGGCCTGCGGGAAGCTGTTCGACCTGTCCGAAAGGCCCAGCGAAAAGCGGACGCGTGCGCTTGCGGAAGGGTGGAAGCCGTATCGCGGCGCGATGGCCATCTTTACCTGGCATGCCTATGCCAACCCGGCGCTCTGAAGCGACAAAACCAAAAAAGAGAGAGGGACTATGACCACGCGCAAGGCAATATTCGTCACTGGCGGCGCTTCGGGGATCGGGCGCGCCATCGCGCTCTATTTTGCGGAGCGCGACTGGTTCGTGGGCGTGGGCGATGTCGACGAGGCTGGCATGCGCGAAACTCTCGGCCTGATGAAGCACGGCTTCAGCTACCAGCACACCTTCGACGTGCGCGACCGCGAGGCGTGGGACCGTGCGCTCGATGGCTTCGCCACTGCCGCCGGCAGCCGGATCGACGTGCTGGCCAACAACGCGGGCATTCCGCTGGGCGGCGCGCTGGAGGAAAACAGCGTGGCGGAAATCGAACGCTGCCTCGATATCAATCTGAAGGGCGTGCTGTTTGGCGCGCAGACGGTCTATCCCTGGCTCAAGAAGACTGCGCCCGGTTCCTGCCTGCTCAACACCGCGAGCGCGGCGGGCATCTACGGCACGCCCGGCGCGAGCGTGTATTCGGCGACCAAGTTCGGGGTGCGCGCCATCACCGAAAGCCTCGACGGGGAATGGGCGGAGGACGGCATCAAGGTCCGCTCGATCATGCCCAGCTTCATCGACACGCCGCTGCTCGATCACAATCCCAATGCCAAGAGCAACGAGGACATCCGCACCCGCGTCACCGACGCCGGGCTGGAGATCACGCAGGTCGAGGAAGTGGCCAAGGCCGCCTGGGACGCGGTGCATGGCGACAAGCTCCACACCACCGTCGGCAAGACCGCCAAGCAACTTGCTTTCGGTGCGCGCTGGATGCCCGGCAAGGTCCGCAAGCAGACCCGCGCCTCGGCCCGCCCGCTCGGCAAGTAGGGGCACGCTCGAAGATGACGCTGGACCTCACACCCCGGCAGCGCGAGGGTAATTTCTAGACCAGCTTGTCGATCTTCTTGGCCATGTTCACGTCGCGAAGGGAGAGGCCGCCCGCGTCATGCGTGGTCAGGGTGATGTCCACCTTGTTGTAGACGTTGAACCATTCGGGATGGTGATCGCGCTTTTCAGCGATGATCGCGATGCGCGTCATGAAGGCGAAAGCCTCGGCGAAATCGGCGAATTCGAAGCTGCGTTCGATTGCCTTACCTTCGCGCGCCAGCGACCATTCGGGCAGCGCGCGCAGCCAGGTGTCGCGTTCTTCGGCGGTCAGTTCTTCGACGGGCATCTTGAGCGAATCCTGTGTTGCTTGTGGCTAGCGCGGCTTTTGCCTATCGCACCCAACCATGCAAGCGCAGCTCACCGCGAAAGATATTGCCTGCCGCCGCGGCGAGAGACTGCTCTTCAAGGGGTTGTCGCTGGCGTGCGAGGCGGGCGATGCGCTGCATGTGGCCGGTGCGAACGGGGTCGGAAAGTCGAGCCTGATCCGCATCCTTGCCGGCCTCTTGCGCCCCTTCACTGGCGAAATTTCCACGACCGGCGATATAGGCCTCATTGACGAACGGCTTGCGCTGGACGCGAACCAGCCGCTGGGACGCGCCCTTGCGTTCTGGGAGCGGCTCGACGGCTGCAGCGATTCAGGCCGAGCGTTCGATCTGCTCCAGCTTGATGAGCTGCTCGACATTCCGGTACGATACCTCTCGACCGGCCAGAAGAAGCGTGCCGCGCTCGCCCGTTTGCTCAACCGTAATTGCCCGATCTGGCTGCTCGACGAGCCGCTGAACGGTCTCGATGCGCAGGCTCAGGCGAGCGTGGAAGCGCTGGTGGCGCAGCATTGCGCAGGCGGCGGCATCGCCGTGGTCGCCTCGCACCAGGCGATTGCCCTTCCCGGTGGCCGGACACTCGCGATTGAGGACTTCGCGGCATGAGCGCGGCCATCACTCTGCTCCGACGCGATCTCGGCTTGCTCCTGCCCGGCGGGAGCGGAGGCGGCGGCGTGCTGCCGCTCTTGTTCTTCCTCGCGGTGGCGATGCTCTATCCCTTCGCCGTCGGGCCGGATGCGCAATTGCTCGCGCGCACGGGCGGCGGCGTGATCTGGGTCGCGGCGTTGCTGGCCGCGATCCTGCCTTTGGAGAAGTTGGTCGCGAGCGATCTCGAGGCGGGCGTCTTCGACCAGTTGCACCTGCGCGGCATTTCGGAGGAGCTTGCCATGATGGTGCGTCTCGCCGCCCACTGGCTCGCCTTCGCTCCGCTGCTGCTACTCGCTACCCTGCCCGCTGCGGCCCTGCTGGGATTGACGGGCGAGACGACCCGCACCGTTCTTCTCGGCCTCATGGCCGGCACGCCGGGTCTTGCCGCCGTCGGCCTTGCAGTGGCCGCGCTCACGGCGGCGATGCGCGGCGGCGCGGCGCTAGCGGGGCTGATGGTGATCCCGCTTGCCGTCCCGATCCTGATCTTCGGGGCTGGCGCGCTGGGCCGGCCCGATCCGTCCGCCCTGTTGCTGACCGCGTCGATAAGCCTCGGCCTGGTCGCGCTGGCGCCCTTCGCCGCGGCAGCTGCGATAAGGGCCGCTCGGGAGACTTAGGCGTAGGGCGGCTTGTGCAATCCCTTGGGGCTGGTGGTGAAGATTTCGACCCCGTCCTCGGTAATGCCGATGGAGTGTTCGAACTGGGCGGAAAGCGATTTGTCGCGCGTCACTGCAGTCCAGCCGTCGCTCAGCATCTTGGCGTGCGGACGGCCCAGATTGATCATCGGTTCGATGGTGAAGAACATGCCGGGCTTCAGCAGCGGGCCCGTGCCCTTGCGGCCCGTGTGGATCACTTCGGGCGCATCATGGAACAGGCGGCCGAGGCCATGGCCGCAGAATTCCTGTACCACGCCATAGCGGTGCTGGCGGGCGTGCGCCTCGATCACCGCGCCGATATCGCCTAGCCGCGCGCCCGGCTGGCGTGCGGCCTCGATGCCGAGCATGAGGCATTCATAGGTCACGTCGACCAGCTTGCGCGCCTTCAGCGCCGGTTCGCCGGCGAAGAACATCCGGCTGGTATCGCCGTGCCAGCCGTCGAGCAGCGGGGTCACGTCGATATTGACGATATCGCCATCCTTCAGCGCCTTGTCTGACGGGATGCCGTGACAGATCACGTGATTGATCGAAGTGCAGCAGCTGTGCGCATAGCCGCGATAGCCCATGGTCGCCGGCACCGCGCCGGCGTCGAGCATCATCTCGCGCGCCTTGTCGTCGATCTGGCCAGTGGTAACGCCCGGCTTCACGAAACCGGTCAGCTCGTCGAGGATTTCCGCCGCAAGGCGCCCGGCCTTGCGCATGCCTTCGAAGCCTTCCGGCCCGTGGAGCTTGATGGTCCCGTCACGATAGACGGTCTGGTCGCTGTCGATTACCTGATATTCGGTCATGCGCGTCCATGTAGCGACGCGGCGCCCAAATTGCGAGTATCCTAACGCTTTACGCTGAAAGCGCTGGCATATTCCGGCTTTACGGCGTCGAGCACCGAACCCGTGACGGGAAAATTGAGCTCGTAATCCCCTTCGGCATAGGCGCCTGCGACATAGGGGCCGAAATAGACCCCGATGCGGTCGAACGTCTGCCCGTTCGAAGAACCGATGAGGAGGCTTGCCTCGTCAAGACCCGGGCAATCATTGAAGGCGCCGCCTGACGAGCGGTCCACGGCCATTCCGCGCTTGCGCTCGCGCGCCCGATCCAGGGCCTCGCAAAGGCGTGCGCCCAAAGCATTCTCGAGCGCGACGGGCGAGTTGAAAAGCTCGATGCCGGCAAGCGAGCGAGCCCGCTCCTTGTCCCAAACGAGGGACTGCTTTCCGTAAATGCCGTGTGCCCCGCCGGTATATTCGTAAAGGTTTGCCGAAAGGCTGAGGTAGCCGGGAAGATCGGCCACGACCTGCCATTCCTTTTCGTAGCCGCGGCTCTTGCACGACACGCAATCGCCGGGGAAGTCGACCAGCGATTGCTCCCACTCGCGTCTTTGCGTTGTCAGCGCGCTGGTCCGTTCCTTATCGAGCTGAACGGCGAGTGGCTCGATGCGGGCGACCTCGCGCGGCCAGCTGTAGCTGAATTCCCGCGTTCCGCCGTCACGCTGCTCCTGATCGTCGAAGGTGAAAGCCTGCACCGCGTCCGCATTCAGGGCGTCCGGCGCCTTCGGTGATGCGGGGGCTCGCGGATTTTCCGGCCCGGCAATCGGTTGGCCAGTTTCGTCCCCACCCGGCGCGCAGGCCGCGCTCGACAGGGCGAGGGAAATCAGGAACAGGGGCGTACGCATCGAATTACCTTGGCACGAAGCAGATTAATCCGAGGGGAATACCATGGCCGACAAGACCAACCTAGTTCAAGCGGACCGCGGACAGGACGCTATCCCCATCCATCTCGTGAACAAGGACGGGTTCAACGACTGGGCCAAGTCGCTTTCTTCCGGCCAGCGTGCCGCGCTCGAGGCGCAAAAGTTCGACGGCAGTGGCTACCAAGTCGGCATAGTGCCCGATGGCGATGGCTGGTTTGCCGTAGGCGGCGTGGCCGATCCGGATGAATTGTCCAGCTGGTGCATGGCGAAACTCGCCGAGGCGCTGCCTGCCGGGACCTATCGCCGCGCCGAGGGCGAGCCCGGCCCTGCCGTGCATGGCTGGCAGACCGCGCAATACAGCTTCACCCGGTACAAGAAACCGGACAAGCCCGTGGGGCCGCGCGTGCTGCTGACCAAGGATGCCAAGCGGATCGATGCCGCGCTGGCCGAGGCGCGCGCCGTGTGCCTCGTGCGCGATCTCGTCAACACGCCCGCCGAGGACATGGGCCCCGCCGCGCTGGAAGAGCAATGCGAGCGGCTGGCCAAGGAGCACGGCGGCAAGTTGACAGTGACCCGCGGCGACCAGCTCGAACAGGGCTATCCCATGGTCCACGCCGTGGGCCGCGCCGCGACGCGCCACCACGCCCCGCGCATCATGCACCTCACCTGGGGCAAGGAAAGCGATCCCGTGATTGCGGTGGTCGGCAAAGGTGTGTGCTTCGACAGCGGCGGCCTCGACGTGAAGAGCTCCTCGGGAATGCTGCTGATGAAAAAGGACATGGGCGGCGCGGCGCACGCCATCGCGCTGGCCGGACTGATCATGGGCGCGAAACTGCCGGTGCGGCTCCACCTCCTCGTCCCGGCGGTCGAGAACGCGATTTCCGGCAACAGCTTCCGCCCCGGCGATGTTCTCAAGTCGCGCAAGGGGCTGACCGTGGAAATCGGCAACACCGATGCCGAAGGCCGCCTCATCCTCGGCGATGCACTCACCCGCGCGAGCGAGGAGGAACCGGAACTGATCCTCGATTTCGCCACGCTGACCGGCGCGGCGCGCGTGGCGCTCGGCCCCGACTTCCCCGCCCTAATGGCGCGCAAGGACGCGACGGCCGATGCGCTGATCGAAGCCGGCAAGGCGCATGACGACCAACCCTGGCGCCTGCCCCTGCCCGAAGCCTATGCCGAGTGGCTCAATTCCGAGATCGCCGACACCAACAACGCGCATGGCAACGCCTTCGCCGGAGCCAGCGTGGCGGGCCTGTTCCTCGACAAGTTCGTGGGCGACGGCATCGACTGGGCGCATTTCGACACTTTCGCATGGCGGCCTTCCGCCAAGCCGGGACGACCCAAGGGCGGCGATGCCTACGGCCTGCGCGCCGCCTGGCACATGCTCCAGAACCGTTTCAAAGCGGCATAGTCCGTGCGTCCGACTTGCCCAGCGCAAGGGACGGGGTTAAGCGCTCCCGCACCGCAAAAGGGAAAGAAATACGTGAGCGCAGCCGCCGATTACACACTGCCTGAAGGGATCGTGGGACTGAAGGGACCGGTGCAGAAGCCTGCTCCGGGAACGCTGCCCCTGCGCGGCGACCTTGCGCATGTCGCGCTGGCCGATGGCTATCTGGCCGCGCATTACGTCATCCCGCACGCGCACAAGATCGGCGATGCCGATGTGACGCTCAAGCTGAACTCGCGCGACGATGCGGAAGACGGCGCGACCCTGTCCGCCGGATCGGACGTCGAGCTGCTCGATTGCGAAGGCGATTGGGTATGGCTGACCCGCGGCCCGCAAGGCCCCAGCGGCTACGCGCACATCAGCGCGCTCGCGCCCGACATTGACGCATAGCGTCTTCATCGACGGGGCGGCGGGGACGACCGGCCTCGAGATTGCCGAACGGCTCAAGGGCCGCAGCGAATTTACGCTGATCACGCTCGACGACGCGCAGCGCAAGGATGCGAACGCCCGGCGCGAAGCCTTGAACGATGCCGATGTCGCGATCCTGTGCCTGCCCGACGAGGCGGCGATCGAGGCGATCGAACTGCTCGACCCGGCCAGCGGCACGCGGGTAATCGACGCCTCTTCCGCCCATCGCACCGCCGAGAACTGGTGTTACGGCTTTCCCGAACTCAACGGGCGCGAACGCGTGGCCGACGCGCGCCGGGTCAGCAATCCGGGCTGCTATCCTACCGGCTTCCTCGCTCTAATCGCGCCGCTGGTGCGCAAGGGACTTCTGCCCGCCGACTGGCCCTACACCGTGCACGCCGTCAGCGGTTTTTCCGGCGGGGGCAAGGGCCTGATCGAGCGGTTCGAGATCTTCGAACCCTCCCCCGCCTTTCGCGCCTATGGCCTGGCGATGGGGCACAAGCACCTGCCCGAAATGCAGGCCCATGCGCAGCTCACCCATCCTCCGGTGTTTTCCCCGGCCGTGGTCGATGCCTATCGCGGCATGGTGGTCGAAGTGCCGCTGGCGCTGGGGCTGATCGATGGTGCCGTCGATGCTGGGGCGCTGCTCGAGGCTCTGGAACGCTTCTACGAAGGCTCGCCAATCGTCCGCGTCCACCCCGATTTCGGCCTGCCCGTCGAATTGCTGGTCAAGCCCGATGCCCCCGCGCGCGACGACATGGAACTGTTCGTCTTCGCTTCTCCCGATCGCTCGCAGGCGCGCCTCATGGCCACCCTCGACAATCTCGGAAAGGGAGCGAGCGGGGCCGCAGTGCAGAACCTCAACCTCCTGTGCGGCCTGCCGGAAACAGCGGGGCTGCACTTGCCGATTGCCTAATTATTGTGCAGCCTCAGGCCATACTTTGGGCACTAGGCTCCAAGCCGCCAACCCATCACCGCGCATTTCCGCCATTCGCGCGCTTGGCACGTTTCTTGGAACACCGCGCGAAAGAACACATTAGGTCTGTGTGCGGCCTCTTCGCGCACAGGCCAGAGACGGGACCGGTGGACAGGTGAAAAAGATCGAAGCGATCATCAAGCCCTTCAAGCTCGACGAGGTGAAGGAGGCGCTGCACGAAATTGGCGTATCCGGCATCACGGTGACCGAGGCCAAGGGCTTCGGCCGCCAGAAGGGTCACACCGAACTCTACCGCGGGGCCGAATATGTCGTCGACTTCCTGCCCAAGGTGAAGCTCGAAGTGGTCGTGCCCGAGGATATCGCCGAACGCACTGTCGAAGCCATCGCCAGCGCAGCGCAGACCGGCCGCATCGGCGACGGCAAGATTTTCGTATCCTCCATCGAAAGCGCGCTGCGGATCCGCACCGGCGAGAAAGACGACGACGCGATCTAGCTACCTCCCCCTCCCGCTTGCGGGAGGGGGTCGGGGGGTGGGCCACAGGGGCCGCTCTCCACCAACCCACAACTAGCCCCTCCCGCAGGCGGGAGGGGAATTGAAGAAGGAAGAATTCATGGCAAGTGCGAAGGACGTCCTCGAGCGTATCAAGGACGAGGAAATCGAGTGGGTCGACCTGCGCTTCACGGACCCCAAGGGCAAGTGGCAGCACCTGACCATGGTCGCCAAGACGCTCGATGAGGACCAACTCGAAGACGGCCTGATGTTCGACGGCTCGTCGATCGCCGGCTGGAAGGTCATCAACGAAAGCGACATGATCCTGAAGCCCGACCTCGAACGCGTCTATGTCGACCCGTTCAGCGCAGAACCGATGCTGATCATGTTCTGCGACATCGTCGAACCCTCGACCGGCGAATGGTACGCCCGCGACCCGCGCACGACCGCCAAGCGCGCCGAGGCCTTCCTCAAGTCGACCGGTCTCGGCGACACCATCTACGTCGGTCCGGAAGCCGAATTCTTCATGTTCGACGATGTCCGCTTCGAAGACGGCTATGCAGGATCGGGTTACGCCATCGACGACATCGAACTTCCGACCAACAGCGGCAAGGAATACGAGAGCGGCAATCTTGCCCATCGTCCGCGCGCCAAGGGTGGCTATTTCCCCGTGGCCCCGGTCGACAGCGCCGTCGACATTCGCGGCGAAATGGTCTCGACCATGATCGAAATGGGCCTCAATTGCGACAAGCACCACCACGAGGTGGCCGCCGCGCAGCATGAGCTTGGCCTCACCTTCGGAACGCTGGTCGAAACCGCCGACAACATGCAGATCTACAAGTATGTCGTGCACCAGGTCGCGCATATTTACGGCAAGACCGCGACCTTCATGCCCAAGCCGATCAAGGACGATAACGGTTCGGGCATGCACACCCACATGTCGATCTGGGACGGTGGCAAGCCGACCTTCGCCGGCAACCAGTATGGCGGTCTCAGTGAAAACTGCCTCTACTACATCGGCGGCGTCATCAAGCACGCCAAGGCCCTCAATGCCTTCACCAACCCGACCACCAACAGCTACAAGCGCTTGGTGCCGGGCTTTGAAGCGCCGGTGCTGCTCGCCTATTCGGCGCGCAACCGTTCGGCATCGTGCCGCATCCCCTATGGTGCGGGCGACAAGGCAAAGCGCGTCGAGTTCCGCTTCCCAGACGCGATGGCCAACCCCTATCTCGCCTATGCCGCGCTGCTGATGGCCGGTCTCGACGGCATCCAGAACAAGATCCATCCGGGCGAAGCGATGGACAAGAACCTCTACGACCTGCCCCCGGCAGAGCTCGCCGACGTTCCGACTGTCTGCGGTTCGCTTCGTGAGGCGCTCGAGGCGCTGGAAGCCGATCACGAGTTCCTGCTCAAGGGCGACGTCTTCACCAAGGACCAGGTCGACGCCTACGCCGAACTGAAGTGGGACGAAGTCCTGCGCGTCGAAACCACGCCCTGCCCGGCGGAGTTCGATATGTATTACAGCGCTTAAGCCTCGCACCAAAAAGATGAGGGCGTCGGGTTCTGCCCGGCGCCCTTTCTTTTGCGCGGAAAGGAGAGTGATGAGCCTAAACTGTTTCTTAGTATCACCGCTCTAGGCTCCCTTTGAGAGCTTACGGCGGACCTAGGACAGGCATGAATTTCTGGCGCAAGGACATACCTCAGGATGAGGCGCAGACGCGCGCCGACGTGATCATCCAGAAGAAAAAGCGCAAGCAGGACCCCCAGGCCTCGGGTCTCGGCGCGGTGGCTATTCCGCGCAACGGTCCGCGCGCGATCCACCAGCGCAACGAGGATCGCCACGTCCTGCGCGGGAAGAAGGCCCGCGCGGACATCGGCGGCAATATCCACGAAGTTTGCCTGCTCAACATCTCATCCAACGGGGTTATGATTGAAAGCGGCCTCGATCTGGCAATCGGACAGGAAGTGTACCTCTCGATCGAGGACTGCGCCCCGATCACGACTGCGGTGCGTTGGCTGCGCTCGGGGCGAATCGGTCTCGAATTCATCGCCGAGACGGTGATCATCGCCGATGCCGGTGTGCAGGACTATGTCGTCAAGACGATCCGGCACGAACTAGAAGCGGCGGGAGGTGCGGCGGGCCTCGCCGTAGGGTCCGAACGGCGCGAGCGTTCGACCCGCCACAACCTCGTCTTCGTCGCCAAACTGCGTTGGAAAAAGCGCGAGGCGACCGCGCGCCTGCGCAATATTTCGCGCAGCGGGGCCATGATCGCGCTTGCCGACAGTGTCGATCTTGCGGTGGGACAGGACGTCACGCTATCGCTCGCCAACGCCGGCGATATCGCGGCCCGTGTACGGTGGGCTGTCGACCGCCAGTTCGGCCTCGAGTTCCTCGAGGATTTCGACGTGTCGCTCCTTGTGAAGGAGTTCTGCGCCGAGCTGGAGCCTAGCGACGATGCCTCGGGCCTTGGCCGGAGCAAGGAAGTCTGGTCCCCGTCGGCGGAAGATTTCGACATCCTCAACATGCGTCTCGGCAAGGTCGAAAATCCCCACAAAGCCCCTGACATGGCCTATGGCAGACTGACCTTGGACGAGGTCTATGCAACGCTCTATCCGGAAGGCCGGCCGGAAGGTTCGGACAAGGACGGCGAGGAATCCCCCGGTGCCGAGGGCTGATCCTCAAACCGGATTTCCTACTTAACTTGAGTGTGCATGATTGGGCGGCCTGTCTCCGATGAAAGGCCTTCCCTATGCACCGCAAGCCCGTTTTCGACGCCGTCCGCCGCCTGCTTGGTCGCAAGTTCGACCAGCAGGAAGTCGACGCTCTCGACGCTGCGCTCGACGCGTCGGCGGGAGTTTCCGCCCAGGACCCTGCTCCATCCGTTCCATCCTGTAGGGTGTCGCCAGAGGGCATCCAGCTTATCAAACGGTTCGAGGGCTGCGCCCGCGAGCGACCCGACGGGTGTTTCGAAGCCTATCCCGACCCCGGCACCGGAGGCGCACCCTGGACCATCGGCTGGGGCGCAACCGGCACCGATATCAGTCTCGACACCGTGTGGACCAAGGCGCAATGCGATGCACGGTTGGAACAGGATATCGCACGGCACGCAAAGGATGTCGCGTCGGCGATCGGAAATTGCCCGACGACGCAGGGCCAGTTCGACGCCCTCGTGAGCTTCCATTTCAACACCGGCGCGATCCGCCGCGCCTCGCTCACCAAGCTACACCGGGCAGGAGAATACGAGGCGGCCGCCGAGGAGTTCGCCCGTTGGCGCTACGCAGGGGGCAAAGTGCTTAAGGGACTGGAACGGCGACGCCGGCAAGAGGCCAAACTCTACCGCAGCTGACGGTTTTCCGCCGTTTCCTTGCGTCCAGATTAACCGGAACCGACTCGCGCTCTACCCCGTTTGCAGGGTCAAAGGAGTATCAGCTATGCGTATCATCGTGGCAGGGGCGGCAGCCATCGCGCTCGCGGCCAGCGGCGCTTACGCCCAGGGAAACGGCAAGGGCAATGGCGGCGGAAACAAGCACGCCGCGGGTCAGGCCAAGGGCAATGGAAACGGCGGCAAAAAGGCCGATCGCGGCCCTGACCGTCAGGAAAAGGGGCAGCGCGCCCAAAAGAAGGGCAACGGCAGGGACAACCGCGATCGCGACTGGGAGGGCCGTCCCGCCCAGGCCCAGAACGACAAGCGCGGGAACGGCCGACGCGACGAGCGGAACGAACGCTCCTATGACGACCGGCGCGCAGACCGCAATGATCGGCGCGACGATCGGCGCGAAGTGCGCGTGCGCTATGATGATCGCGACCGCCGCGACGGCCACCGCATCCTGCGCGGCGAGCGCGACACGCGCTGGCTGGTGCAGGATCGCGATCGCACCCTGATCGACGGCTGCCCCCCGGGCCTTGCGAAGAAGCGCAACGGGTGCAACCCGCCGGGGCAGGTCAAGGACCGCTACCAGCGCAACCTGTTCGGCTACGATTACCGCCCCAGCCTGTTCGGCCTGACCAATTACGACCGGCGCGGCGACTATTACTATAACGACGGCTATCTCGTGCGGTACGGCGATCGGGGTGTGTCGAGCTGGATTCCGCTCCTCGGCGGAGCGCTGGGCATCGGCAACGTATGGCCGCGCGGCTATGAGAGCTATCGCGTGCCGGACTACTATGTCGACTATTACAACCTCGGCAGCCCGGACCGCTATCGCTATGCCGACAACGTCATCTACCGCGTCGCCCCCGAAGACGCGGCGATCACCTCGATCGCGGCGCTGATTACGGGTGACGATTTCCGTATCGGGCAGGCCATGCCGCGTGGCTACGACGTCTACAACGTCCCCCACGCCTATCGCGATCGCTACTATGACACCCCCGACTATATGTATCGCTATTCGGATGGCTACGTGTACCAGATCGATCCCGAGACCCGCCTCGTCGCGGCTGCCATCGAACTGCTGATCTGATCCGGAGAGACATGATGAAGAACTTCACCAAGCCCATCGTGCTGGCCGGTGCAATCGCAGGCATGGCCCTGCTACCCGCCTGTTCGAGCGATGCCGACACGGCCGACGAAGGTTCGACCGCCACCCAGGATGAAGGCACCCGCACCCTCGCCGCCTCGCTCGGCGACCTCCCCGACATGGCTAGCCTCAACGGCGCGATTTCGGCGGCGCAACTCGGCTCGATCTTCGATGGCCCGGGCAGCTACACACTGCTCGCCCCCAACGATCCCGCCTTCGACAGGCTGGGCGATTCCGGCAAGGCGCTGCTTGAGGAAGAGCAGCGTCCTCTCCTCGTCGGCCTGCTGCGCGAACACATATTGCCGGGGCACCTGACGCCCGAGAACATCGGCGAGGCGCTGGACACCCAAGGCGGCGATGTGACTATGACCACGCTGGGCGGCACCGCCGTCACCTTCTCGCGCGATGGCGAGGCGATCACGGTCTCCAACGGCAACGGCTCGTCGGCCCGGTTCACCGGTACGGCGACCGCCGCCACCAACGGGGTGATCATTCCGCTCGACACCGTGATGGTGCCGACCGAGACGCCCACGGCCTGAAATGCCAGATCAATAGTCGCGGCTGATTTCCGCGACGGCACTTTCGCGACCGATGGTCGAGACGCTTGCGAGTAGGGATAGCCAGCTCGTGACGCGGAACTCGACCTCGGTCGCGCTGTATCCGCGCCCGTCGGTGACCAGTTCGACGTAGAACCTGCGCCCGATGTTCTTGCCCAGCGCTACGCCGGTCTGGCGATTGAGCGCGGGGTCGGCGGACACGATGCGCAGCCGGTCGAGCCCGATGGCCGAGCGAAGCTGGTTGATCGGATCGAGCCCGCCACCGCCACGCAGGCTGGCGACGGCCGCTCCCAATTGCAGCGCGTCGGTCGCGGAAAGCTCGGTGATGGAACCGCCAAACAGCAGGCGGGCGAGGATTTCCTCTTCGGGCAAGGCGGGATCGGAAGAGAAGGCGATCTCGGTCTGCGAAACCGTGCCGGTTACGGTGACGATGACGGAGACGCCGTCCGCCTCGCTCTCGGCCCTGATATCGAGGGTGGGATCGATCGGCTGGTTCTCGTCGAAGTCGATCTCGCCACGGGTCAGCTCGAAGCGCGTCCCGGCAAAGGTGTAGTCCCCGCGCACCACGCGGGCGCTGCCGCCGATGCGCGGTTCGTCGGTGGTGCCGCGCAGGATGATGTCGGCGCCCCATTCGCTGTCGAGACCCATTCCGTCGACATCGATCCGGCTGTTGCCGCGCGCATCGATGAGATAGCGCCACGGGCGGCTTCCGGTCACACTCGGCGCGCGGTCGGCAGGGGCGTTGATCTCGGTCGTCGCGATGCGCGGCAGGCGCATGTCTTCGGCAGCCGTGCCCAGTTTCCAGCTGGCGCGGTTAATCCGCACGCGGCCGGCGATGGTGCCGCCAAGACCGTTGGAGACAATCCGCAAGGGTCCGCTGATCGTGGCATCAAGGCCGTTTGCCCGCAGCAGTCGCGCATTCTTGGCTGATGCGCGCAGGTCCAGAGTCGGGCCGCGGATCTCGGTAAAGCGACCGACCACGCGTTCGCCCAGCCCTTCGAGATCGACGATACCGCTTCCGGTCACCGTACCCCCGTTCGCCGTGCTTCCCGCAAAGCGCGTGAGATTGAGGCGCGAGCCGGCGAAGGTGCCGCGCACCGTCACGTCTTGGATATCGGTCCCCGACAGGGAACTGCGCACGCGCAGGTCGTCGCTCGTCACCCGGCCACGCACGACCGGATTGGCGAGTGTGCCCGTGGCGTTGGCAGCGATCGCGACCGGCCCGGTGAGGTCGAAGGCGTCGACCGCTGCGAGACGCCACAGACTTTCCGCGGCTCCTTCGTAGCGCAATTGTCCATCGAGCCGCCCCGCCCGCAAACGCTGCGTGAGATCGCCGCCCGACGGCAAGTTCGTGATCAGCGCCTGCATCCGGCCGCGGCGAATATCTTCGTTCGCCACCACCGCCCTCGCTTCGAGCTGGTTCCTCTCGAGCCTTGCGACGAGAGCGAGGTCGACCGGCTTGCTCGTCAGAACCAGACCCGATCGCGTGAGATCGTCCACTTTCACACGGGCGATCCCGGTGGGAAGTCCGCCCTTCGGCTGCCGAAAATCGATGGTGCCCGACATGGTCCCGCCGAGCCCGATGTCGGACACGGCCACATCGACCAGCGAGAGCGGCATGCCTGCCAGCTTGAGTTCGAGGGCGGTTTCGTTAGGCGCGAAGACACCCGAAGCGATCGCTCCGCCACCGCCATAGTTCAGCTGGGTTGGCGCCAGGCGCCATCCGCCGCCTTCCAGCGCGGTCAGCACGGCGCGGCGCGGCATGGTGATCGTGCGGCCGGCGAATTGCCCGTCGGCGGCCACTGCGATCCGGTCCGGCCGGAAGCGGGCGTTAACGTCGAGCGCGAAGCGGTTGCCGCGCTGTCCTGTGAGCGCCGCGTCGAGACTGCCCACGCCGTCGACTACCTCGCCCCTGGCTGCCATCCGCCCGATGAAGAGCGTGCCGTATTGGAGGCCCTGTGCGTTGGCCGTGCCGCGGAAGCTGTAGGAACCGTCTCCTAGCAGGCCCGAGGCGTCGATATCGGCCCGCGCAATCGTCAGCGGCGTATCGCCGCCGAACCGCGCGTTGCGCGCGGTCAAGTCGAGATCGACCCCCTGCCTGCCGTCTCTCGGAGCAAGACCCACCGTTCCGTCAAGTCCGCCGCCGCCAAGCGCCAGCGTGCCCTGCACGCCGCCTTCGACCAGCAGGATATCGCCCGAGACATCGGTCTCGGAAACGGTCAGTTGCCGGATCGCGATCCGTGTCGGTCCGCTCTCGGGCGCAACGAGGCCGAGCGCGCCCGTAAAGGGACCGAGCAGCGAATTGCCCTCGGTGTCGATCGCGAAACCTTCCTCGGTCGGAGCGATTGCGAGGCGGACATCCTCCAGCCCCGTTACGGGCCGTGCGAAGACGAGTTCCGCCGTGGGTGCACCGTCCTCGATCCGTCCTTCGACCGTGAACGGACCGTACTGGGTGTGCTCGCCCGTGCCCGCGAGCGTGGTCGTGCCGCCGTCGATCGCGCCGTCCATCGCCAGGGTGAGCTTTTCCGAGTTCACCCGCAGCCGGTCGAAAGCGATCGCCGCGCCATTGCTGGTTGCGATCCCGCCGCGCACGCGGATTGCGGGCCCCGCGAGATTGGCCAGCGTATCGTTGCTGACCGGAGATATGCGCGCATCGAGCGTCGCTCCGAGCCGCCATCCCGACGGCAGGAGATCGAAATCGATCAACGCCGTCCCGCCCGCCGTCCCGACATTGTCGAGCGCAAGGCGATCGGCCCGCACCGGTCCGCGGAGCTGGTAGCGGCCTGTCTCAAGGTCGCCGCGCAGGACGAGATTGGCTGCGAGGCCGCGAAAGGCAATGGTGAGGTCCTCGCCAACCAGCGTGCTGCCGGAAAGAACCAGCCGGCCGCGGCCGGTGCCGTTGACCAGCCGCGGGTCGACCAGTGCGTTGCCCGTCTCCACGCGGGCGACGCGAAGCGACAGCGGGACGGTCCAGCGCGCGCCGTCGTAACGCGCAGTGCCTTGCTGGCTAAGCCCGGTAAGGCTGGTCGTGCCCGATACCAACCGCCCGATGGTGAGATCGTGGACGATGGCGAGATCGTCGAACGCGCCGTTGACGCTGGCCTCGGCGCGGGTGTTCTCCAGCCGCAGGTCCTCACCGAAGAGCGCCGGATCGCGCAACACCGCGGCAAGCTCGTAAGCCTCGACCCGGTTTTCCGCGAGATCGACCAGGCCTTCGCCATCGAGACGAATGCCGCGCCCGACCAGCGTGGTCCTTCCGTCGAAGGCGCGGTTGTCGATCCGTAGGCGCGAACGGATCGCCACGTCGTCGCCCAAGGCGTTGGCGACCGTGCCGCTCGTGAAATCGCTGGGGTCGATCTTGCCGAGAACGCCGAAGACGCCCTTGTCGTTTGTGATGCGAAGCGCGGCCATGCGCTCGCCTTCCGAACGCGCCAGCAGGCCGCCCGTCCAGCGCGACCAGCTGCCATCGCCCTGCAACCTTGCCTCGTAACCGCGCGGGAGACCGAGCATCTGCGCCAGCGGCCCCTCCTCTTCCGCCGTTATGCGCGCCGCCAGATCGAAGGAATCGCCATCGGGTTCGGCATCGACCAGCACCGCCACCCGGTCACGCTGACCCAGCCGCGCGTCGCCATCGACGAAGAGGCGGCGATCCTCGACCAGCACTTCCGCCTCGAGATCGACGCGCTGGGCCGCATCGCCCGCTATGCCCGGTGCGAGGGTAAGATTGTCGATCTCCAACCGGTCCACCGAGATGTCGAAGCCGGGCAGGATCGGGCCGTCGTCCTCGCTCGGCAAGAATTCCGGCAAGCGTTGCAGGGTCGCCCGGCGCGCAGTGAAGCGGTCGATTTCGAGCCGTTCCTCCAGCCATGCGCCCGGGTTCCAGTCCACCTCGGCGCGCGGGATGGTGAGGAAGACGCCTTGCGGATCGAGCAGCTTCACATCGTGCAGCACTGCCTCGCCGTAGAGATTGCCCTCGATCCGGCCGATCTGCACGACCAGCCCGTTGGGGAAGGTCTGCTTAGCGATCTGGCTGGCGAGGAAACGTTCACCCAGGGGTGTGTTGAGCAGCGCCAACGCGGCAATGACCAGCAGAATCGGTCCGCCGATGAGGGTCGCCGCCCATTTCGAGAAGCTGCGCGCACGGCTGCGGCGGCGCGGCGGCGGGCTTTCGTGCGTATGCTCTTCGGCCATCAGAAGGCCTGTCCAAGCGACACGTAAACGGCAATCGGCGCGTCATCGGGATCGGGATTGAGCGGGGTCGCGACATCCACGCGCAGCGGCCCGAAACCGGTCGCGTAGCGCAAGCCCACCCCCGCGCCGTATTTCACGAACCGGAAATCGGGCACGGAATCGATCGACACAGCGCCAGCATCGAAAAAGGGCACGATCGAGACCGCGCCATCGAAAAAGCCGGTGCCGATACGCGCCTCGATCGAAGCTTCGACGAGGCTGGCGCCGCCGGTCGGTTCGCCGAAATCGTTGGTCGGGCCGATTTTCTCGTAGCCATAGCCGCGTACCGACGCGCCGCCACCGGCATAGAGCCTGCGCGATGGCGGTACGCCGAAGAGTTCGCCGCCTTGGATCGTCGCCCCGCGCAGGCGCCCGGCCAGCACGATCCGCTCGCTCACCGGCTGGTAGTAGCTGGCATCGGCCTGAAGGCGGAAATAGATGAACTCCCGGTCCGCCGTGTAGGAGATTTCCGGGGCGACGAAGCCGCCGATGCGGAAACCCTGCGTCGGATCGAGCAGGGAATCGGTCGTATCCAGCGTGGCGCGGCCAAAAACCGAACCGACGAAATAGGTCCGCCGTGGACGCGGGACGCCACCGATCACGCGGTTGCGCTCGTCGGTCGCCAGCACCTCGACCCCGCCCGCCCAGCTGAAGGGCTTTTGGAACAAGAGCGTCGACAGCTTCTCGAAGGTGCCCGTCAGCGCGACGGTGTTGGCGTCATAGGCATCGGTGTCGAGCGTGCGCGCATAGGCGTCGAGCGTCAGCACCTTGTCGCGACCGGTGAAGTTGTTCTTGCGGAAGGTGATGCCCGCCATCTGCTCACGTGTGCCGGCGACGCCGCGCAGGCGCAACAGGCCCTCGGGCGGAAACAGATTGCGATGCTCCCAGCTCGCCTGCAAGCGGAAGCCCTCTTCTGAGCCATAGCCGATCGCACCGGCAATCGTGCGCAGCTTGGCGCGGCTGAGTTCGACATCCATGGCAACCACACCCGGCTCGTCGCCCTGCGGCGGCGTCACTTCGCGCGGAGTGACCGAGACCGAAGAGACCAGCCCCGTCGCGGTGACGGCGCGCCGCAAATCCATCGACAGGCTGCGCTGGTAGGTATCGCCCGGATCGAAGCGGGCGATCCTTCCAAGATGGCGGCCCGACAGGAATTCGGGATCGTTGCTGACGACTTCGCCGAACACATACTTGCCGTTGGGATCGACCTTGAGTGTCAGGTCGCCTTCGACCCGCTCGTGATCGATCAGCAGCTGCGGTTCGTCGATGGCGGCAAAGGCATAGCCGTTCTCGCCCAGCGCCCGGTCGAGGTTGAACTGCTCCTGCAGGATCATGTCGCTTTGCAGGTAGTCCCCCGGAAAAATGCCGAAGGTCTCGCGCAGCACCTTGTAATCGGGCGCGGTATCGAGATTGCCGAGATTGACGGTTCCGACCTTGTACCGATCGCCGGGGATGACATCGAAGCGGACCGTGGGCGTTTCATCGGCGGTGGTATCACCGGCCCGGATACTGCCGGTCGAACGGATCACCTGTCCATCGTAGTAGCCATAGACCCGCAGGAGGTTGCCAAGCAGTTCTTCGTCCTCGCGTGCCCGCGCGGCGAGCTGAGCGACGTTGGCGTCCTCGTCCTCGAGCTGCTCGAGGGTGGAGAGCGCCTCGAATCGCTCGACGAAATCGCCGCGCTCGGAAAAGGGTGGCTCGGTCTGCGGGAAGCCGAGCACCAAATTGTCGGCCAGGCGCTCGATATCCGCCTCGTCGAAAGCGACTTGCGACTGGCCCAGATCGAGGTCTGCGAATTCTATGTCTTCGTCCGGTTCGAGCGGTTCGAACCCGTCGATGGCGATATCATTGGGCCAGGGCAGGTCGAGACCCGGCGGTTCGGCGATCGGCGTCTCGGGATCGGGCGCCGCAGCATCCGGGATCTCTACCGCTTCCGCGGAGCCCTGTTCGGCCCAATCGTCAGGATTGTCGACGGCGCTATCGGGTATGAGGTCTTCCAGCTGCGCAGGGGCGTCCGGATCCTGGGCGGCAAGGGGTGCCGCCGCCAACGCGAGCGTGGCGGCGCAAAGGACCGGAGCCAGCCGGATCTGCCTAGTCGGCGAGCTTGTATTCGCGCTGGCTGCCGTCTTTCGAAGGCCTGGGTTCGCCGTCCCGGTCGCTCCGCGGTGCCGTGGCGGCCGCGATGAGGCGCTTTTGCTCGGGTTCGGGCATGCGTTCCCAGCCGCCGCGAGTGAGCCGTTCGAGCGGACGATAGCGGACCTTGTATTGCATACGGTCCGATCCTTCGACCCAGTAGCCGAGGTAGACATAGGGCAATCCGCTGTCGGCGGCGCGCCTGATGTGGTCGAGAATGATGTAGTTCCCAAGCCCGGCCCGATCCTCAATCTCAGGGTCGTAAAAGCTGTAGATCATCGACAGCCCGTCGCCCTGTACGTCCGTGAGGCAAGCGCCGACCAGTCTGCCTGGTTCGTTGCCCACTCCCGGTTCCCGATATTCAATGACATAGCTGGATACCGGCGTGTGTTCCACCATATCCGCAAAATCGCTTTCGTCCATCTCCGCCATGCCCCCACCGGGGTGACGTGCCGCAAGATAACGACGAAGCAGATCGTATTGCTCTTCGGTCGCCCAGGGACGGCACTCCGAAGCGATCAGATCGTCGTTCGCCTTGAGCGTGCGCTTCTGGCTGGACGAGGGTTTGAATTCCTTCGCCACGACGCGGACCGAGACGCAGGCCTGGCAGTCGAGGCAGGAGGGGCGGTAGGCGACGGTCTGGCTGCGGCGGAAACCGATGCGGCCCAGCGCCTCGTTAAGCTCGTCCGCGCTGTCGCCGCGCAGTTCGGTGAAGACCTTCCGTTCGCTGCGCCCGGGCAGGTACGGACACGGCGCGGGGCTGGTCACGAAAAACCTGGGAAAGCGGATGGGTGCCGTCACGGCCTGCGGGTCCTCTCGTTGCGACGTTCAATTCGTTAACAACTCCTTTATGCATGACCCGTGCCCGCGTTTAAAGACTATTAACCACGAAAAAGCGGACGACCTCGCGAGTCGCCCGCTTTCGAGGGATTTTTCGGTTAACGCTTGTCAGGCGAGTTCGGCGAGTTCGACGCTGTAACCCTTGCTTTCCAGCTCACGGACAAGCCGGTCGATCTGGGCCCCGTCGCGGGCCTCGCACTCGATTTCCGTGATCAGCCCCTTGGCTGGCAGCGTGGTGAAAATGCGCTGGTGGTAGATTTCGATGATGTTGACGTTGTGCTCGTTGAACTCGCGCATCACCTTGTAGAGCGCGCCCGGGCGATCCTGCAGCGTGATACGCAACCGCGCGAGGCGGCCCGAACGCGCAAGGTCGCGCACCAGCACATTGGCCAGAAGGCGCGTGTCGATATTGCCGCCGCACAGTACGAGACCCACGGTCCTGCCCGCGAATTTTTCCGGATGCGACAGGACGGCAGCAAGACCCGCAGCCCCAGCGCCCTCGACCACGGTCTTCTCGATCTGGAGCAATAGCGACACCGCGCGCTCGAGCTGCGGCTCTTCGACCAGCAGCACTTCGTCGACTAGTTCGGAGATGATCTGGCGGGTGAATGCGCCGGGTTCCTTGACCGCGATCCCTTCCGCCAGCGTATCACCGCCGCAGGGAAGCTCGACCCCGGTGACGACCGAGTACATCGAGGGATAGAGCTTCGCCTGCACGCCAACCATATGGATATCGGGATTGAGCGCCTTGGCCACCGTCGCCACGCCGCTCATCAGCCCGCCGCCGCCGATCGGCACGACCAGGTAGTCGAAATCGAGTTTCCGCTCGAGCATTTCCAGCGCCACCGTGCCCTGCCCTGCGGCGACCTGCGGATCGTCGAAGGGATGAACGAAGGTCAGCCCGCGCTCGGCTTCCAGTTCGCGGGCATGGGCATAGGCCTCGTCGAAGGTCTCGCCGAACAGCACCACGTTGCCGCCCACGCTTTCCGTCTGCATCACCTTCACCGAAGGCGTCGTCGACGGCATGACGATCGTCACCGGCACGCCGAGGCGGCGACCGTGATAGGACAGTCCCTGCGAATGATTGCCCGCCGAGGCCGCGATCACGCCTTTCGCCATCTGCTCGTCCGACAATTGCAGCAGCGCGTTGAGCGCGCCGCGCTCCTTGTATGCGGCGGTGAACTGGTGGTTCTCGAACTTCAGCCAGATATCGGCGCCGGTGATTTCCGACAGGGTGATCGAGTGCAGCATCGGCGTCTTGACCACCGAACCATCGATGCGCTGCGCTGCCGCGCGCACATCGGCAAGGGCGAGAAGGTCGGTCGCGCGCGCTTCGGCGCGCTGGGAAGATGCCTGGGTCATAGTCTTGCCCCTAGGGTTCGCGAGCCTCGCGCGCAATCGCCGAAAGGGTTTGCGCAAGCCAAGCTATGCCTTATCGCTGGCCGCTCACTCCTCGAACGGGATCGCCTGATGAAGCTTCGATTTACTGCCGCCCTCCTCGCCAGTGCCATCGCCATGCCTGCGCAGGCTGACGTGCTGGTGGACAATGTCACGGGCATCACGCTCGATGAAAACGGCGCGGTGAGGCGCTTCGAAGCGCTGGTGATCGACGACGACGGCAAGATCGCCCAGCTGATCGAGCGCGAACAGGACCGCCCGCGTACCGATTATCTCGAGGATGGCGAAGGCAAGGTCATGCTGCCCGGCATGATCGATGCGCATGGCCATGTCATGGGCGTGGGCTTCGGCGCGCTGACGCTCGATTTATCGGACACCAATTCGCTCGAGGAAGCGCTGGACAGGATCCGCGCCTTCGCGGCCGAGAACGAGGCGCGCCCGTGGATCTTGGGCCGCGGCTGGAACCAGGAAAAATGGGGCCTCGGACGCTTCCCCACCGCCGCCGAACTCGACAGCGCCGTGGCCGATCGCCCGGTCTACCTCGCCCGCGTCGACGGCCACGCGGGCTGGGCCAATAGCCTCGCCATGCGTGCGGCCAACATCACCGCTTCAAGCAAATCGCCTGCCGGTGGCCGGATCGAGAAGCTGGCCGACGGCAAGACGCCTTCGGGCATCTTCGTCGATGCGGCGGAAGAACTGATGAACGCCGCCGTCCCCGCCCCGCGCCCCAACGAGCGCGACCTCGCCTTCGCCGAAGCGCAGAAGGTGCTGCACAGTTATGGCATCACGGCCATCGCCGACATGGGCACCACGATCGAGGACTGGCAGGCCTTCCGCCGGGCAGGCGACAATGGCTCGCTCACCCTGCGGATCATGTCCTACGCGGCCGGACCCGACCAGATGACGCTGATCGCCGGCGCGACCCCCTCACCCTGGCTCTATGACGACAAGCTGCGGATGAACGGGGTGAAACTCTATCTCGACGGCGCGCTCGGCAGCCGCGGCGCCTGGCTGAAGCAGCCCTATGCCGATGATCCGGGCAACACCGGCCTGCCGCTGACCCCGCCGGCCGCCTTGCGCAACATCCTCGTGCGCGCGGCGCAGGGCAATTTCCAACCCGCCGTCCACGCCATCGGCGATGCCGCCAACGCCGAGGCGCTGAACGCCATCTCCGAAATCGCCGAAAGCTACGATGGCGATCGCCGCTGGCGGATCGAACACGTCCAGATCGTCGACCCCGCCGACCTGCCCAAGCTCGCCCAGCACGGCATCATCGCCAGCATGCAGCCCGTCCACCAGACGAGCGACATGTTCATGGCCGAAGCCCGGCTGGGTCAGGACCGGCTGGGCGGCGCCTATGCGTGGAACAGCATTCTCCAGCTGGGCGGCCGCCTCGCCTTCGGGTCGGACACGCCGGTGGAATCGCCCGATCCCTTCGCCGGACTGGCGGTTGCGATCACGCGCAGCAACGCGGCAGGCGAGCCGTTCGGCGGCTGGCGGCCGACCGAGCGGGTGACGCGCGAACAGGCGCTGGCTGGCTTCACCGCCGACGCCGCCTATGCGGGATTTGCCGAAGGGCGCTTCGGACGTCTTTTGCCGGGCGAGAGGGCCGACTTCATCCTCGTCGACACCGATCCCCTGCTGGCGACGCCGGAAGAAATCCGCGCCACCACGGTGCATGAAACCTGGGTCGGCGGGCGGAAGGTCTACGAGGCCGACTGATCGGCTTCGGGCTCGCTCACCTCTTCCTCGGACTTCGCCTTCGCTTCGCGCTTCTCGAAAATGCGCATTAGGACCAGCGAGCCTTCGAAGAGCAGCAGCAACGGCACGGCGAGCAGCAGCTGCGAGCCCGGGTCGGGCGGCGTGATGATCGCCGCCAGAGCCACCACCAGCACGATGACATAGCGCCGCGCGCCGACCAGTTGCGCGCGCGTCACGATGCCTGCGCGGTGGAGCAGCAACAGCAGGACCGGCAGCAGGAAGCTCATCCCGAAAGCGAGGATGAACTGCATCACGAGGCCGAGATATTCGTTCGCCGTCGGCAGCGCCTGAATTTCCAACCCGCCCGCGCTGCCCTCGAAGCCGAGGAACCACTCGAAGGCGGTCGGCATGACCACGTAATACGCAAGGCTCGCCCCGGCGAGGAACAGGAAGGGTGTGGCGAACAGGAAGGGCAGGAAAGCCTTCTTCTCCTTCGCGTAAAGCCCGGGTGCGACGAAGGCCCAGAGCTGGTTCGCGATATAGGGAAAGGCGATGCAGAAACCTGCAAAGAGCGCGACTTTCAGCTCGACGAAGAAGACCTCGTAAAGCTTGGTGAAGATCAACTGGCCCTGCCCGTCCGGGAAGGCTTTCTTGAGCGGCTGAATCAGGAAGCCGAGGATTTGGTCGGCAAAATAGAGGCATGCGCCAAACGCCACCACCAGCGCCGCCACGCAGCGCACCAAGCGGCCGCGCAGCTCGATCAGATGGTCGAGCAGGGGGGCCTGGCTGTCGTCGATATCCTTCACGTCGAAAGCCATGTCAGCGCTGCCCCTCGGCATCGCCGAAGGGTAGGCTCGGCTCGTCGGAGGGTTTCGGGGCAGGTTTCGCGGCTGGCTTCGGCGCAGGGTCTACTGGCGCTTCGCCGCCGCCATGCTCGGGCGCCTTGGTGAGCGCGGCACGACGGATCGCGGCCTCGGCAGCGGCATCGGGATCGGGTTCGGGATCGGGATCGGGATCGGCCGTCTCGCCCGCGGAGGCCAGCGGTTCCATCCGCGGCGGCACCAGCTCTTCCGGCGCCCCACCTTCGGGCTCGTTGCCCGTCGGATATTTCGCCATGATCTCCTTGTTACGCTGAGACCACTTCTCTTCCATTTCCTCGATCTCGGCCTGGCGGACCATCTCGTCGATGCCGGAGCGGAAATGGGCGGACATGCGGCGCAGCTTGCCGATCCAGCGCCCGGCGCTGCGCATGGCGCGCGGCATGTCCTTGGGGCCAATGACGAGGATCGCCACGATGACGATCACCAGCAATTCGGCCGCGCCGATATCGAACATGGATTAGCGGCTCTTGTCGGCGATTACTTGGGTTCAGAAGGTGTCTTGGCCTGGTCTTCCTTCAGGCCTTGGTCGGCAGGCTTCGCCTCGTGCGAAATTTGCTGCGTCGGCTTGGCGTCGTCTTCGTTCATGCCCTGCTTGAAGCTTTTGATGCCCTTGCCGAAATCGCCCATCATTTCCGAAATGCGCCCGCGCCCGAACAGGACGAGGATGACGAGAGCGATGATGATGAGCTGCCAGGGGCCGAGCGACATGGGAAACTACCTTTAAAAACTAAGTGTGTTGCAGCCCAATATAGGCCTGTGCGCGGGCGAAAGCCAGTCAGGCCGCGTCGGAGGGCTCTTCATCGCCTTCGGTGCCGGTCTGCGCACCGTCCGTATCGTTCTCGCCCATGAGGTCTTCATAGGCGTCTTCTACGGGATCGAGCAGGCCGGTAGCGCGCAATTCCGCGATTCCGGGCAGGTCGCGGCGGCTGGAGAGGCCGAAATGGTCGAGGAATTCGGGCGTGGTCGCGTAAATCGTCGGCCGCCCCGGCACTTCGCGGCGCCCGGCGATCTTCACCCAACCCGCCTCCATCAGCACGTCCAGCGTCCCGCCGGAGGTCTGCACGCCGCGGATCGATTCGATTTCCGCGCGGCTGACCGGCTCGTGATAGGCGATGATGGCCAGCACTTCGGTCGCGGCGCGGCTGAGGCGGCGGACCTGCTCGCGCTCCTTGCGCAGGAGGTGGGCAAGATCGGGCGCGGTTTCGAAATGCCAGCGCTTGCCGCGCTCGACGAGGTGGATGCCGCGCTTTTCGTAGGTTTCGGCAAGGGCCTTGAGCGCTGCGCGCACTTCGGACTTGTCGGCATCTCCGAGGAAACCCGCCAATGCATCGACGCTCATCGGTTCTTCGGCAGCGAAGAGCGCTGCTTCGACGGAGCGTTCGAGCGGGTTCACTTCGCCCGCCTCAGTCGCATCGGCCCGAAGACCTCGTCCTGCGCGATTTCCGCCTTGCCCAGCCGCGCCAGCTCGAGCGCGGCGACGAAGCTGGAGGCGAGCGCAGACTTGCGCAGCCGCGGTTCGGCATGGGGCGGCAGGAAATCGCGCAGTTCCATCCATTCCAGCGTCACGCCGAGCATGTTGGAGACCCGTTCGAGCGCCGATTCCAGCGTCATCACGGGCCGTTCGCGGACCATGTGGACGGCGGGAGCCGTGCGGGCCTTCACCCGGCCATAGGCCTCGATCAGGGCAAACTGGTCGCATTCCCACTGGGTCTTGCGGACGATGGCCAGCCCTTCGGGCGCGCCGCGCAGGAACACGTCGCGGCCGATCCGGTCGCCGCCCATCAGGCGTCCCGCTGCCTCGCGCATCGCGCCGAGACGCTGGAGGCGCAATTGCAGCTTAAGCGCCAATTCTTCGGGGCTCGGATCTTCCTGCTCTTCCTTGGGCAGGAGCATGGCGGATTTCAGATAGGCCAGCCACGCCGCCATCACGAGATAATCGGCCGCCAGTTCCAGCTTCAGCGCCTCGGCATGGTCGATGTAGTCGAGATATTGCTCGACCAGCGCGAGGATCGAGATTTCACGCAGGTCGACCTTCTGCCGCCGTGCGAGGTCGAGCAGGAGGTCGAGCGGCCCCTCCCAGCCATCGAGTTCGAGATAGAGGGCGTCCTTGTCGACCGGGGCCTCGGCGGCGATGCCGTCCCAGTCCTCCGCATCCTCCTGCGGCACGTCGGCGAACAGCAGCCCGTCGGTCACGCCGCCCTCTCCGCAATGGCGAGCAGCGCGTCGCGCTTGGCCAGCAGCTCGGCAGTCTCGATCGCATCGGGAAAATCGCCCATTGCCGCGTGGACGCGCTCGAGCCGCGCGGCGGTTTCGTCCGACATTGTCGGGAAGCGGTTGGCGATCGCCTGCTGGTCGTCCATCTTCGCCCAGCAATTTAGGATGATGTCGCAGCCCGCCGCCAGCGCCGCCGCCCCGCGATCGGGGATCGTGCCGTCGAGCGCCTCCATGTCGATATCGTCCGACAATAGCAGCCCGTCGAAGCCGATCTTGCCGCGCACCACCTCGCGGATCACCGTTTCGGACAGTGTCGCGGGGTGCTCCGCGTCCCATGCGGTAAAGACGATGTGCGCGCTCATTCCCAACGGGTGTGAGGACAGCGAGCGAAAAGGTTCGATATCGGTTTCGAGCTCCGCGTCGCTGGCATCGACGACAGGCAGTACCTTGTGGCTGTCGGACGTCGCGCGGCCATGCCCTGGCATATGCTTGAGGCAGCCGACCACGCCTGCGCGCGTCATGCCGTCAAGCACGGCGCGGCCCAGCGCCGCCACCTGCATCGGTTTGCTGCCGAGCGCGCGGTCGCCGATCACTTCGTCGGTTTCGGGGCGGCGCACGTCGAAGGGCGCGTGATAGTCGACGCTTACGCCCGCCAGCGCCAGTTCGCGCGCCAGGGCCTCCGCGTTGACCCGCGCGGCCTCGATCGCCGAGGCAGGCGCGATTTCGTACAGCTTCGCGAAGGCCTCGCCCGCCGGGTATCTCGGCCAGACGGGAGGCTTCATGCGCGCAACGCGCCCGCCTTCCTGGTCGATCGAAACGATAAGCCGGTCGCGCCCATGGATGCTGCGCAGATCGTCGGTGAGCGCGCGCATCTGCTCGCGGCTATCGCAATTGCGGGCAAAGAGGATGTAGCCGGCCGGATCGGCGTCCTTGAAGAAGGCGCGCTCGTCGGCCGTCAGTGCGAGGCCGGAAATGCCGAAAATAGCCGGTGTCATGGCGCGAAACTGCGCCGATTCCGCGCGCAAGCCAAGCGCAGCGGAGTCGTCAGGTGTGGAAATTGCGGCGGGACGAGCCGATGGGGCGCGTTATTTCACGAAACAGGCGAGCCCGTCGCCCTTGAGGCGGGTGCAAAGCGAGCGCGCTTCGGCATTGCTGCCGCTCAGGGCCTGCAGGCGATAGACCGTCCCGATATCCACCTTCGCCTCGACCACGCGGTGACGAACGCCGTTGAGCACGGTCGTCTGCCGCATCAGGCGGCCCCAGGCCTCCTGTGCATCGCCCCGCGTGGGGTAGGCACCCACCTGCACCAGGGTGCCGGCGGCCGGTTCGCTGCTGCGAGGGCCCTCGTTGAGCGTCGTGGCGAGCGAAGGCCCGGCGACGTCTTCCTGTGCTTCGGGTTCCGTCGGCGGTCCGCGAACCACTTCCGTCGTCACCGGCTTGTCGGCGAGGCGGCCTTCGCGGGTCTGGCCCTCGCCCACGGCGAAGCTCGTGTCGCCGGTACCGGCGTAGGTCTTGCCGCCCTCGTCCTCGGGCCTGGTCTTGTAATCGCCCTCGGGCGCCCGGACGAGGCTTCCGTCGGCAGGAGGCTCGTCATTGCTCGCCCCGATGGCGAACCATGCGACCGCTACCAATGCGCCGACCACGAGCAGGGAAAGCGCGCCGAGCATGATGAGCCGCGAGGTGGCGAATCCGACTTCGTGCTCGCCTTCGTTTTCGTCCGCGTCGAGCCAGGGCAGGTGTTCGTCGCCCTCGATCAGTTCCAGATCGGAGGCCTGCCAGTCCTCGTCGTGTTCGTAAGGGCTGCGCGCCATCGCTTACATCTCCTCCACCGCCTCGACACCCAATATGCCGAGACCGTTGCGGATCACCTGTCCGACCTGCGCCGCCACGAACAGGCGCGCGGCGGTCAGTTCGGCGTCATCTTCCTGGATGATCCGCTTTGCCGGGTCATCGTTACCCGCATTCCAGAAACTGTGGAAGGCCGCCGCGAGATCGCCGAGGAAGAAAGCGATACGGTGCGGTTCACGCGCCTTCGCGGCCGCTTCGACCACGCGCGGGAATTGCGCGGCTTCGCGCACGAGCGCCAGTTCGTCCGCACCGAGACGGTCGAGATGCGCGTCGCTCGGCTCCACCCCTGCCTTGCGCAGCGTCGAGCGGATGCGGGCATGCGCATACTGGAGGTAGAAAACGGGGTTGTCCTTGCTCGCTTCGACCACTTTGGCGAAGTCGAATTCCATCTGGGCTTCGGGCTTGCGGGTGAGCATGGTGAATCGCACCACGTCCTTGCCCACCTCGTTCACCACATCGGCCAGAGTGACGAAGGTCCCGGCGCGCTTGGACATCTTCACCGGTTCGCCATTGCGGACGAGATTGACCATCTGCACCAGCTTGACGTCGAAGGGCACATCGCGGCCCGCGCCCTTGGTCAGCGCGGCGACGGCGGCCTTGATGCGCTTGACCGTGCCGGCATGATCCGCACCCCAGATGTCGATCAGCGCGTCGGCGTTCTCGGCCTTCTGGAAGTGGTAGGCGAGATCGGCCCCGAAATAGGTCCACGCGCCGTTCGATTTCTTGATCGGGCGGTCCTGGTCATCGCCAAATTCGGTCGAGCGGAAAAGCGGCAATTCCACCGGCTCCCAGTCTTCGGGCGGCGCCTTGCCCTTGGGCGCTTCGAGCACGCCGTCATAGACGAAGCCATGTTCGCGCAGCCACGCCTCGGCCTCTTCGGGCTTGCCCGCCGCCTGCAGCTTCGCCTCGGACGAAAACAGGTCATGATGGATTCCAAGCAGCGCGAGGTCTTCGCGGATCATGTCCATCATCGCGGCGACCGCGCGTTCGCGGAAGAGCGGCAGCCAGTCGCTTTCGGGCGCGTCCTTGTAGGCAGCGCCGAATTCCTGCGCCAGACGCTCGCCAACGGGCTTCAGGTAATCCCCGGGGTAGAGTCCTTCGGGAATGGCGCCGATGTCCTCGCCCAGCGCCTCGCGGTAACGCAAATGCGCCGAGCGCGCGAGCACGTCGACCTGGCCGCCAGCGTCGTTGACGTAATATTCGCGGATGACCGTGTGGCCGGAAAACTCGAGCAGTCCGGCCAGCGCATCGCCCACCACCGCGCCGCGGCAATGGCCCATGTGCATTGGGCCGGTCGGGTTGGCCGAGACATATTCGATGTTGACGGTCTTGCCGCCGCCGATCTGCGACCGGCCGTAATCCGCGCCGAGAGCTGCAATAGCTTCGAGTTCGCGCAGCCAGGCCTGTTCGGACAGGCACAGATTGATGAAGCCCGGACCGGCAATGCTCGCCTCGGTAATGTCGGGCTCGCGCGTCAGGTGCTCGACGATCTTCTCGGCCAGCGCGCGCGGGTTGGTCTTCGCCTTCTTGGCGAGCACCATGGCGGCGTTGGTCGCGAGGTCGCCGTGCGAGGGATCGCGCGGCGGCTCCACGGTGACGTTCGAGCGATCGGTCTCGGGCGGAAGGCTTCCTTCCATCTCGAGGGCGTTGAAAACTGCGTCGATCTTCGCCGCAAAACCGGCGTGCAGGGTCTGGATGTCGGACATGACCGCGCGCCTAGACGAATGGCGCGAAATGGCAAGATGTCAGCGCATCGCGCAGCCCCGTTTAACGGGTGGCGTTATAGGCCAGCTGGTCCTCGGTCAGCTGGAAGCCGACGAGCAGTTCGAAGGTCGCCCGCTGCACGGCGGCGCGCACTTCGGGATCGGCCAGCGGATCGAGCGCGGCATCGGGATCGCCGGCCTTGCGCTTACGCGTGATCTTCTCGCGAATATCGGCGGGCAGCGTGGCTTCGGCGCGGTTGACATAGGCCCCGGCGCGAGCGGTCGCCTCGGCGCGCTCCTGGCCATCGGCGAAGTTGACCGTCACCGTGCCCACGCGCTTCGAAATAACTGCGCTGCCACCGCGCAAGACGGTGGTGAAATAGGGCAGCTGGACACTGCGTGCACCGCGCGCATCGGCGCGGCGGGCGACGACGTTGAAACTCGCTTCGGTATAAACGCGCTCGCCTGTCTCGTTGCAGTTCGAGGTCAGGTCGGTCATCGCTGCGGTCACGTCGAGATCGGCCTGCGTCTTCGACGTCGCGCTGCGGAACAACGTCACATCGCCGGTATAGTCGGGAATGCCCACCGCCGGGCACGTCGTGCGAATCGCCGTGATGCCGGCGCCGCCGCCGTCAACCACCAGTTCACCGGACGATTTGCATCCTGCCAGCGCAAGACCCAGCGAAAGGGCGGTCAGGAGGCGAAAGCGATTGGTCATGTCGGCGGCATTCCTCATGTGTTCGTATGCGTACCCCACTAGGAGGCTCGCGTGCCCTAGCTTGGCGCGACCCAAAGCGCTAGAGGGGCGCGTATGAACGCTCCCTTTCAATCCACGGGTGAGAATCCAAACCCCTCGGACCCCCGCCTTCCGCTCAAGCTGCTGATCGCGGCCCCGCGCGGGTTTTGCGCCGGTGTGGACCGCGCGATCGAGATCGTCGAACGCGCGCTCGAAAAGTATGGCGCGCCGGTCTATGTGCGCCACGAAATCGTCCACAACCGCTATGTGGTCGATAGCCTGAAGGCCAAGGGCGCCATCTTCGTAGAGGAACTGGACGACGTACCCGACGACGTCCCCGTCGTTTTCAGCGCGCATGGCGTCCCCAAGGCGGTCCCGGCGGAAGCCGAGCGTCGCAAGCTCCTCTATGTCGATGCCACCTGCCCTTTGGTCAGCAAGGTCCACCGCCAGGCCGAACGGCAGATCGAGAAGGGCCAGCACATCCTCTTCATCGGCCACGAAGGCCATCCCGAAGTGATCGGCACGATGGGGCAGGTACCCGAAGGCGAGATCACGCTGGTCGAGACGGTGGAGGATGTCGCTGCCCTCCCCTTCACGCAGGAAGACAAGCTCTCCTACCTCACCCAGACCACGCTGTCGGTGGACGATACCCGTGCCATCACCGATGCTCTGGAAGAACGCTATCCCCAGATCGTCGCGCCCAAGGCCGAGGATATCTGCTACGCGACCAGCAACCGGCAAGCAGCGGTCAAGATCATCGCTCCTTCGAGTGACCTCGTGCTGGTGATCGGTGCGCCGAACTCTTCCAATTCGCTGCGCCTCGTCGAGGTTGCCGAGCGTCTGGGCACCGACGCCCGGTTGATCCAGCGCGCCGATGAAATCCAGCCCGAGTGGCTCGAAGGGGTCGGGACGCTGGCCCTCACGGCAGGCGCTTCGGCTCCCGAAAAACTCGTGCGCGAAGTCGTCGATCGCATATCCGAATGGCGCCTCGTCGACGAACAGCCGGTCACGGCAGCCGAAGAAAACATGATCTTCAAGCTGCCCCGGCAGCTCACCGACTAGGTGGCCGTCTATACCCATCTCGGGGCGGAAGACCTCGCGCGCCTGATCGCGCAATACGACGTGGGCGAACTGGTTTCGGCCAAGGGCATTGCCGAAGGGGTGTCGAACTCGAACTGGCTGGTGGAGACCACGCAAGGGCGGTTCATCCTCACCATGTACGAGCGCCGGATCAATGTCGGCGAACTGCCCTTCTTCCTTGGCCTGCTCGATCACCTCGCCGCCAGGGGCTGCGCGGTCCCTGCCACTATCCACGATCGGACGGGTGCGGCCTATCGCAAGGTGGACGACAAGGCCGTGGCGCTGATCGAGTTCCTGCCCGGCGTATCGCCGAACGAGGCCACGCCCCAGCAGGCTCACGCCGTCGGCGCCGCGCTGGCGCGGGTGCATCTGGCGGCGCAGGATTTTTCGCCGCAACGGCCGAACGATCTTTCCCCGATGGATACGGCCGCCATCCTCTCCCGCTGCGGCGAAGAAGCGCTGACGCGAATCGATGCGGATCTTGGCAGCGTGATCGAACGCGCGCAGGCGCTCGCGGCAAGCTGGCCCGGCGACCTGCCCTCCTCAATCATTCATAGCGACCTTTTCCCGGACAATGTCCTGATGCTGGGCGACCGGGTTACGGGGCTGATCGACTTCTACTTCGCCGCGCACGACATGATGGCTTACGACCTCGCCGTTGCCCATGCGGCGTGGTGTTTCGACAAGCGCGGACAGCACTTCGACGCTGCGATCGGCAGGGCGCTGGTGGCAGGCTACGAATCGGTTCGCAATTTGGGAGCGGCCGAGCGTGCAGCCCTGCCGAAACTGGCCGAGGGCGCGTGTCTGCGTTTCGTGGCCAGCCGGGCGGAAGACTGGCTCGACACGCCTCCCGATGCGAGTGTCCTTCGCAAGGACCCGATGGATTTCGTTCGCCGCTGGGATTTCTACGTCGAGATGGGCGACAGGGCGTTTGCCTGAGGCCAGACAGAAGCTAGAGGCAGGACGATGAAGAAGGTCGAGATCTTCACCGATGGCGCCTGCAAGGGCAATCCCGGCCCCGGCGGCTGGGGCGCCTTGCTGCGCATGGGACGGCACGAAAAGGAACTGTCCGGCGGCGAGCCGGACACGACCAATAACCGCATGGAAATGACCGCGGCAATCCGGGCGCTATCCGCCCTGATCGAACCGTGCGAAGTCGCGCTTCATACCGACAGCAAGTATCTGATCGACGGTATTACCAAGTGGGTGCACGGCTGGAAGAAGCGTGGCTGGGTCAACGCCAGCAAGAAACCCGTGCGCAACGCCGACCTGTGGCACGAATTGATCGAACTGACCGCGCGCCACAAGGTCGACTGGTTCTGGGTGAAGGGCCATTCTGGCCACCCGGAGAACGACCGGGTGGACCAGCTCGCTAGCGACGCCGCGGAACGGATCGCCGCTGGCGAGGCCCTTTAGTCGTCAGCTTTCGTCGACAGTCTCGGCCCCGGGGCCGTTCTTCTTGATCGACTCGATGGCGTTCTGCGCGCTGGCCTTCGAACTGTAGCCCTCGGTCCAGAAGATAGCTTCGGAATTGTACATGAAATAGGCGACGAACTCGCCGGCCTTGTTTTTCTTGATCTTGAAATGATGCGCCATACGAAGGTCTCTCCTGTCCGGGATGATGGAAGGGACAACCTAACAAATGATACGCGCTTGACTAGCCGAAGCGCGCGGGGTCGTAGAGCGAGGCATCGAGACGCTGCGTCATCTCATCGCGAGGCCTTCGTTGAAGCAATTGTGCGGCCAGTCGAGCGGCCGCCGGCGAGGTCTGGATGCCGTAGCCGCCCTGCCCGGCGAACCACGCAAAGCCTTCGACGTGCGGATCGTATCCATATATCGGCAGGCGGTCGGGCGCGAAGCTGCGCAGTCCGGCCCAACGGCGCTCGACCGCCTCGACCCGCCAATCGACGACGCCCTGCAGTCGGTCGACCGCCTCGGCAACCGCCAATTCTTCGGGAGCGGCGTCGCAAGGCTCGCTCGGTTCCTCGTCATGCGGGCTCAGCCACAAGCGACCCGCCTCCGGCTTGAAGTAGAAACCGCCCGCAATATCGAGCACCAGCGGCTGGTCTGCGTGCGGGGCCGGATCTGTCCGCACTTGCACCACAGTGCGCCGCAGCGGCTGGATGCCGAGCGGGGTCGCACCGGCCAGTTCGGCTACCCGATCGGCCCATGCGCCCGCCGCATTCACCAAGACCCTGCCGGCAAATCTGCGCCCGTCTTCGCAGTCGAGCGACCAGACCCCTTGCTCACGGATTGCTCCGGTCAACCGCGCCCGACACTCGATAACCACCCAGGCGGCACGGGCTCGGCTGAGATAATGGGCGTGAAGGGCAGCGACGTCGATATCGGCGCAGGCCGGCTCCCACACGGCACCGGTCCATTCCTCCCGTAGTCCCGGCAGCATGGCATGAAGAGCCTCGCTTTTTAGCCGTTCGATCGTTGCACCCGTAGGTGCGAACCGTCTCATGAAGGCGCCGAGGTCGCCCGCGTTTTCTTCCCGCCCGATGTAGAGCGCGCCGCGCTGTGTGAGGAAGCCGTTCGCGCGCAGATATTCGCCCGACGCGAGCGTCAGCGGCACGAGTTCGGGGCCGCCATAGCATTCCTCCCAAAAGGCGGCGGAGCGACCGGTGGCGTGATAGCCCGGCCGGTCCTCGGCCTCTAACACGAGCACCTTTGCTCCCGCTTCGCCCAACTCGGCGGCGAGGCTGGCGCCCGCGATACCAGCGCCGACAAGGATGAAATCGTAGGTTGTCACGTCCTGCGCGGTGCCACCCGGTCGAGGAAGTCTGCGATTGCGGCCATCACCTTGCTGCGAACCCCGGTGACTTCGCGCAAGATCTCGTGATGGGCTTCCTCACCATATTCGGCCAGTTCGCTTTTGGGAAAGCGTTCGGCGGCGCGCACCGCTGCGTCGTGCCTGATCAGCTTGTCGCTGGAGGTGGAGGCGATCAGCACGGGAACATCGACTTTTTCCATCGCGCCGGGCGCTTCGAGTTCGCGGGTGGAGGCATAGGCACGCTCTACCCAGCCCCAGCTTCCCGGCCCCATCTGGAGATAGGGACGCTTCTCGCGCCACCACAATTCGTCCTCGTAGCGGTCGTCGTCATGGGTGAGGAGGTCGCGCCGGCGCGCCGGCATCTCACCCGGCTTTTCGCTCCACTTCCAGGCCGGGCGCTTGGGCGAACCGATGCGCGCCATGAGGCGGGCGGCCGAGTGCAGCAGCGAGAGGGGCAGCGGCGGTCCTGCCATGCCGAGCATGGGAGCGGACAATACCACGGCGTCGGGATCCACTCTGCCATCGACCAACGCGCGCGCCACGACGTGGCCACCCATCGAATGCGCGATCAGGACGTGCGGCCCCGGAGTGTCGGCTTTCCACGCGAGCCAGAAATGCGCGAGGTCTTCGATCCAGACGCTGAAATCGTCGACATGACCGGTGAGACGGTCACCGCCCAACCGTCCAGAGCCCGCCTGTCCGCGCCAGTCGGCGGCGGTGACTTTCCAGCCCGCACGATGCCATTCCTCGAGGCTTTCGATGTATTTCTCGTAGAAGTCGCCCCGCCCGGGAAGAAACAGGATCGACCCCCTTGCCCCCTCGCCGTCGGGCTCTCGCGCGCCCGGCCAGTCGATCCGGCGTAGCTCGTGACCGTCCTCGGCCTGCCAGATGCTCTCGACCGCGTGCGCGGGGATCGCGCGGCGATCGATTTTAGCGCCGCTTGCGGAATGATGGGTATCGGTAATGCAAACCTCCGTCGCGATCTTGCCTATGGTTACTCTTTGGTAAGCATGTTTCTGTAGCTCTCCCGTCCGACACAGAAATTTCGGGACGGGTCATGGACCAACAGATTTTCACCTATGTTCTGCTCGGCGCCTTGGCAATGGCGCTGCTGGTTGCGGCCTTCACCGACCTCAAAAGCCGCACCATCGGCAACAAGCTCAACCTTGCCATTGCGGCAGGGGCACCGCTCTTCTGGTGGACCACCGGACTGGACCTTTGGCCTGGCGTCGGCATCCAGCTGGGCATTGCGGCAGCGACCTTCGCCATCTGCACGCTGTTCTTCGCCATTCGCCAGATGGGCGGCGGCGACGTGAAGCTACTGACGGCGCTCGCCCTGTGGTTCCCGCCGACCAACTTCCTCGGCCTCGTGCTCGTCATGGCCATGCTCGGCTGGGTGCTGACGCTGGTCATGGGCATCTGGGGCGTGGCGCATTCGCGTGTCGTCGGCACCAAACCCTTGCGCGACACCGCGCTACTGGTCGCCTGCACGCTGGTAGCCGCCAATTTCGCCAGCGCGGTCCTGGGCGGTCCGAAGCTCGCCATACCGCAGGGATTGCTCGATTCGCTTGCTACCCTGCCCAACGCCACGCTGATCCTTGCGATGGTGCCGATGGCGATCCTGGCCGTGGTCACGCTGGCCTCGATCCGCATCATCCGCCGACACGAACACCAACCGCGCGTTCCGTACGGTCTTGCCATCTCGATGGCCGGCCTGTGGATCGTCGGCGGCGGAATTTTTTCCGGGATGACCGCGGCTGCCGCGGGCTGAAACCCGATTTTAACCAATCACCACTTACACATGGAAACCATAGCAGCCCGCACCGAATCCTTCGCGGGCCATATGAGGGGGCTTTATAGCCATGGATAGGAAGAAGCTGGTTCTGCTGGTAGGCGCGCTGATCGTTGCGATCGGTACCGCTCTTGTTGCCCGCAGCATGTTCGCCGGAGCCTCGGCTCCCCAGGCCCAGGCCGCAGCGGTCGTCGAATCGCAGGGACCCAAGGTGCTCGTCGCACAGCGTGCGCTGCCGACCGGTACGATTATCACGGCCGACGCCATCGGTTACCAGCTGTGGCCGGAAGAACTGGTGCAGGACGCCTACTTCCTTGACGGCGAGGCCGATGTTTCCAAGCTGATCGGCACGGTGGTTCGCCACCCGGTTACCGCTGGTGAGCCGGTCACGCAGGGTTCGCTGGTCAGCCCGGGCGACCGCGGCTTTCTTGCGGCTGCCCTCACGCCGGGCATGCGTGCCATCACCGTGCCCGTCGATGCCAAGAGCGGCGTTGCCGGCTTCGTCTTCCCGGGCGACCGTGTGGACATGGTGCTGACCCAGGCCGTGAGCGGCGAAGGCCAGGCGCTGAAAGCTTCCGAGACCATCCTTCGCAACCTTCGCGTCCTTGCCACCGACCAGTCGACCACGCAGACGACTGTCGACGGCAAGACCCAGGTTCGTGCCTTCCGTACCGTGACGCTCGAAGTCACGCCTACCATCGCGGAAAAGGTTGCTGTTGCGCAGACCCTCGGCACGCTCAGCCTCGCGCTGCGTCCGCTGGCCGATAGCCAGGGCGAACTGGAACGCGCCATCGCTTCGGGCGATCTCGTGATCCCCGAAGATGCAACGCCCGAAGAAGAAGAGCGCATGCTGCGCGAAGTCGCCGGACGCCCGGACGATGGCAAGAGCACCTATGTGACCGGCGGCGACGTATCTCGCTTCCAGCGCAGCTCGATGCCCTCGCAGAACCGTGGCGGTGGCGGTGCAGAAGCTCCGCGAAATGGCGGCGGCGAAAGCAAAGCGCCCGTCCGCAGCGGTCCGACCGTGATCGTTACCCGCGGCAAGCAAGCAGAAGTCGTGACCGTCGGCCGGGCCGGAGGCGTCGCAGCCTCGGCCGGTGCCGGAACGCGCAAGGCCGGCCAGACCGCGCCCGTCGCGATGAGCACACTTCGTTGAGCCTAGAACAGACAGGAAGCCATTCAGGGGGCCATTCCATGAAACGTCGTCTTACCACTAAACTGCTGCTCGCAAGCATTGCGCTTGCACCGATCGCAGCCGCTCCGACTTCGACGGCTACGGCCCAGTCGGTCACCAGCCCGAGCCAGGAGATCGTCCTTTCGATCGGCCGCGGCGAACTCGTCAACGTGCCCGGCAACATGGCCGACGTCTTCATCTCGAACGAGAACGTCGCCGATGTGCAGGTCAAGTCGCGGCGCCAGCTGTATCTGTTCGGCAAGTCGGGCGGTGAAACCACCGTCTACGCCAGCAACGCAGCCGGCGACATCATCTGGGCGGCCAACGTCCGCGTCGGATCGAACATCGGCAGCATCGACCAGATGCTTTCGCTGGCGATGCCCGAAGCGAAGATCAACGTCGCCACCATGGGCAACAACACCGTGCTGCTGACCGGCACCGTGGCTGCGCCCGAGGATGCCGCCGACGCCCAGTCGCTGGTCCAGGCCTATGTCGGTGAAGGCACCAATGTCATCAGCCGCCTGCGCATGGCGACGCCGCTGCAGGTCAACCTGCAGGTCCGCATCGCCGAAGTCAGCCGTTCGGTGGTCCGCGCTATCGGCGTGAACCTTGCCACGGTGGATTCGAGCAGCGGCTTCCAGTTCGGTGTCGGTCAGGGCCGCGGCGCAGTGTCGCAGTTCCAGCCCAGCTTCGTGAACCCGGTAACGGGCGAGCGCATTCAGGGTCCGCTTGCCGTGGGCCAGGAATTCGAAGGCGAAGGTGCGACGATCATCGATCAGATCACGCCGGGTTCGACGCTGGGCGCCTTTGGCAACCTGCTCGGTCTCGACATCGGTGCAGCGCTCGACCTTGCGGAAACGCAGGGCCTCGTCACCACGCTGTCGCAGCCGAACCTGACCGCCCTGTCGGGCGAGACGGCCGAATTCCTCGCCGGCGGCGAATTCCCGATCCCGCTCAGCCAGGGTCTGGGAACCACCACAATCGAGTACAAGAACTACGGTGTCAGCCTCGCCTACACCCCGACGGTTCTGGCCAATGGCCGCATCTCGATCCGCGTGCGTCCGGAAGTGTCGGAACTTTCGAGCCAGGGGTCGATCACTCTCAACGGCTTCCAGGTTCCCGCGCTCATCACCCGCCGTGCGGAAACGACCGTGGAACTCGGGTCCGGCCAGAGCTTTATGATCGCCGGCCTGCTGTCGAACAACTCCCAGAACTCGATCGAGAAGGCTCCGGGCCTCGGCGACGTGCCGGTCATCGGCAACCTTTTCCGCTCGACCACCTACCGCAAGGGTGAAACCGAGCTGGTGATCGTGGTCACGCCGTATCTGGTGAAGCCGGTGAACGCGAACGATATTCGCCTGCCGACCGACGGCTATCTCAAGCCGACCGAGATGCAGCGCCTGATCGCGCTTCGCGAAGGCGATAGCGAAGCCGGCCTCGTGCGTCCGATGCCGAGTGCCAACGGCACCGGTGCCAATCCGGGAATCTCGCAAAGCCCGGTCGAAGGCGACGAACAGCTGGTCATGCCGGAAGAGGCACGCCGCAACGAAAAGACCGCGGCGGCCACGCCCGGCTTCAGCTTCGAATAAGGGAGACGAGGACAATGCGTAATCTCAACACTCGCAAACTCGCAGGCCCGCTGGTGGTCTCGCTGGCCCTCGCCCTAGGCGCCTGCGGCGGGACCAACATGTCGAACCGCACGCTCTATAGCGTCAAGCAGCCGGTCGTGGAACGGTCGAACTACGTGCTCGATCTCAACACCACCGCCGAAGGCCTGCCGGTTTCCGAACAGCAGCGCCTAACCGGCTGGTTCGAGAGCATGGGCCTTCGTTACGGCGATCGTGTCGCCATCGACGATGGCAGCAACAGCCTTGCCGTACGCGACGATGTCGCCGAAATCGCTAGCCGCTACGGAATTCTGGTTGCCGAAGGTGCACCAGTCACCGCCGGCAATTTGGGCCCGGGCCAGGCCCGTGTCGTGATCACCCGCAGCACGGCCTCGGTGCCGGGCTGCCCGGACTGGTCGCACACGGTGGAAGCCAACGACGGCAATGCCACGAACCCCAATTACGGGTGCGCGACCTACAGCAACCTTGCGAGCATGGTCGCCAATCCGGAAGACCTCGTCCAGGGCCAGCAGGGCACGGGCGAAACCATCGTGACCACTTCCACCAAGGCCATTGAGGCCTATCGGGACATGGCACCGACCGGAGCCGGCGGCCTTCCCGAAGTTAGCAGCACCGAAGGAGGCAGCTGAGCCATGAGCACCCTATCCAAACCCGGCGGTATGCCCGGCAATCGCGATCCGTTCGCAGCCTATATCTGCGACGAGACGGCTCTGGACGTCCTGCGCCCGGTGGTTATCGAGCTCGGCTGGCAGCCCGAAAAGTGCAACAAAGGCGGCCTTCGCAACGCGGTCCAGTCACTCTCGGTGTCGGCCAGCCCGAACATCCTGATGGTCGACTTGTCTGAAAGCGGCGACCCGCTCAACGATATCAACGCCCTAGCCGAGGTTTGCGAACCCGGCACGGTCGTGATCGCCATCGGCCAGGTCAACGACGTGCGCCTCTATCGCGACCTGCTCGCGAGCGGCATCCACGATTACCTTCTTAAGCCGCTGTCGGCTTCGGTTCTGCGCGATTCGCTCAACGCGGCCCAGGCCGTCTTCAGCGCCCCGCGTGGCAGTGAGAGCGATACGGTCAAGCGCCACATCTCGACTGCCATCATCGGAACGCGCGGCGGTGTGGGGGCCTCTACCCTCGCCACTTCGCTCGCTTGGCACTACAGCGCCGACAAGGCGATGCCGACCGCGCTGCTCGATCTCGACGTGCACTTCGGCACAGGCGCGCTCACGCTCGACCTCGAGCCAGGCCGCGGCCTGACCGACGCGATCGACAATCCGAGCCGTATCGACGGCCTGTTCATCGAACGCGCTATGATCCGTGCGAACGACAACCTCGCCATTCTCTCGGCAGAGGCGCCGATCAACTCGCCGCTGATGACCGACGGCGCGGCCTTCCTGCAGCTGCAGGAAGAATTCCGCCACGCCTTCGAGATGACGATCGTCGACCTGCCGCGCAACATGCTGATCAATTTCCCGCATGTCCTGAACGACGTGAACGTCGCCACGGTCGTGTGCGAGATGACGCTGGCCTCGGCCCGCGACACGATCCGCGTGCTGAGCTGGCTGAAGGCCAACGCGGGTCACGTCACCCCGCTGGTCGTGGCCAACAAGGTCCAGGCCGGCGCTGCCGAAATCAGCAAGGCCGACTTTGAAGCCTCGATCGAGCGCAAGATCGACGTCACCCTGCCCTTCGACCAGAAGGGCGCGACGGCGGCCGCCAAGCTCGGCAAGACCTTCATCGATGCCAGCAGTTCGAGCAAGGTCTCGAGCGGCATCAAGCAAGTCGCTAGCCGCATCATCGGCCTTGGCGACGAAGACAGCGACGAGGCAGCGGAAGCGGCCGGGAAGAAGTCGCTCTTCGACCTCAAGGGCTTGATGGTCAAGAAAGACAAGGCTGACGCCTGATGACGGGCATCGGGGGCGAGGTGGCTTGATGCCGCGCCGCCCCCGATCCTACGCAGATTAACGGACGGGACGGAGTAGTAAGATGAACATGATCCAGCTCGTGCTGGTAGCCGGCGGCCTCCTTGTCCTGGCAACTCTGGGCGTCTCCGCCTTCGCCGGGCCGAGCGCCGGCAAGGCCAGCCAGCGCCGCCTGCAGCAGGTCCGCTATCGCCACTCGGAAAGCACCGATGCGAAAGTGGAATCGCAGTTGAAGAAGGCGATCGCGTCGCGCAAACCCAAGCAGTTCAAGCAGGCCGGTTCGGGCTCGCGCCTCGAAGCGCTGGCCGTTCGCCTCGACCGCACCGGCAAGGGCTGGTCGCTCTCGCAATACGCCTACGCCTCGCTTGGCGTCGGCATGGCGGTGGCCGTGATCCTGTTCCTGCGCTCCGGCTCGCTCCCGCTCAGCCTCGCGCTCGGCACCTTCGCCGGCGCCGGCATCCCGCACTTCGTTGTGGGCCGCGCGATCAAGAAGCGCACCAACCAGTTCAACGTGAAGTTCGCCGACGCCATCGAACTGCTCGTTCGCGGCCTGCGCTCGGGTCTCCCGGTGACCGAGACGCTGAACGTCGTCTCGCAGGAAATCCCGGGCCCAGTTGGCGAGGAATTCAAAAGCATCGTCGAGCGTATCAAGATCGGCCGGACCATGGAGGAATCGCTCCAGGAAACCGCCGACCGCCTCGGCATCCCCGAATTCAACTTCTTCTGCATCACGCTCGCGATCCAGCGCGAAACCGGTGGTAACCTCGCCGAGACGCTCTCCAATCTCGCCGACGTGCTGCGCAAGCGCACGCAGATGAAGCTGAAGATCAAGGCGATGAGCTCTGAATCGAAGGCCTCCGCCTATATCGTCGGCTCGCTGCCCTTCATCGTGTTCGGCCTGATCTTCTGGATCAATCCGGAGTATCTGGGCGGCTTCTTCACCGATGACCGTCTGATCGTGACGGGACTTGGCGGCCTAACCTGGATGGGTATCGGCGTCTTCATCATGGCCAAGATGGTCAGCTTCGAAATCTAAGGGACCGAGGAAAGAGACACGTCATGGAAAGCTCAACCGGACCCACACTGCTCGGTTTCGACGTCATCCTCGTCGGTTCGATCCTCGCCGGGATCGCAGCGTTCGCGGTAATCTTCGCAATCTATACCGCGGTGACGATCAAGGATCCGATGGCCAAGCGCGTAAAGGCGCTCGAAGGCCGCCGCGAGGAGCTCAAGCTGGGTCTCGTCACGGCCGGCGCCAAGAAGCGCCAGAGCCTTGTACGCAAGACCAACACGACCGACAAGGTCCGCGAGACCCTGGGCAACATGAAGGTCCTGCAGGACAGCCAGGTCCAGATGATGCAGCAGAAGCTCGCCTGGGCGGGTTTCCGCAACAAGGAAGTCGCCGTCATCCTGATCGGTCTGCGCATGGTCCTGCCGATCGTTTTCGGTTCGATCGCAGCCATCCTGCTGTACGGTATCGAGATCTATCCGGATTGGCAGTTCAAGCGCGTGGCGGCGCTCGCCTTCGCGGTGTTCGCCGGCTACAAGGGTCCGGAAATCTACCTCAGCAACATTGCGTCCAAGCGCACCGATGCCATTCGCAAGGGCCTGCCCGACGCGCTAGACCTGTTGGTCATCTGCGCCGAGGCCGGCCTGACCGTCGACGCCGCCTTCAACCGCGTCGCCAAAGAACTGGGCCGCGCCTACCCGGAACTGGGCGACGAATTCGCCCTGACCGCGATCGAGCTGTCCTTCCTCAACGAACGCAAGAAGGCCTTCGACAACCTGGCCTATCGCGTGAACCTGGAAGCGGTGAAGGGCGTGGTTACCACCATGGTCCAGACCGAACGCTACGGTACCCCGCTCGCTTCCGCGCTGCGTGTTCTATCGGCGGAATTCCGTAATGAGCGCATGATGCGCGCCGAGGAAAAGGCCGCGCGTCTCCCGGCGATCATGACCGTGCCGCTGATCATGTTCATCCTGCCGGTGCTGTTCATCGTCATCCTCGGTCCCGCCGCCTGTTCGATCGCCGACGCTTTCTCCAAGTAACGGGAAAGCCTCGCCGACAAAGGCGGACGAAGAAAGCCTCGCCGACTTAGCTAGTCGGCGAGGCTTTCTGCATCGAACTCGCCCGCATTTTCGCGCAGCCGCGCCAGCATATCGCGCATGGCGTCGCGTTCGTTCTCGGTGAGGACGGAGAAGAGCTCCTCCTCGATCTTGAGCGCCAGCGGCATGATGCCGGCGTGAACCGCCCTGCCCTCCGCCGTCAGTTCGAGCAGGTGCGAGCGGCCATCCTTCGCGTTCGGCTTGCGCTCGGCCAGCCCGCGGCTTTCCAGTGTTTTGCAGGCGCGGTTGACCGGCACCTTGTCCATCAGCGTCGCCTGCGCCAGCTCGCGCTGAGTGGTCGGCCCGCTATCACCGAGTACGGCCATGATCCGCCACTCGGTCGTTTTCAGTGCGAACCGCTTGCGATACTGCTCCGCAATCCTAGTCGAGACCGCGTTGGAGGCGATCGAGAGCTGGTAGGGAAGGAATTCGGCGAGGCGCTTTGAAGGCTTGCGTGCGGTCATGACGCCTAGCTCTAACCCGCCCTCCCCGTTTTACAAGGTTGCAAGCGTGACTATCACAGCTGCAACTACTCGTAGCCGGGTTCCTCCCACCAGGGGTAGAAGTCGGGCATGTCCGCGCTCACCGTGTCTGGATAGGCGGGCGCGCGCTTCTCGAGGAAGCTGGCGATGCCTTCCTTCGCGTCGGCGCTGCGGCTGAGGCGATAGATCGCGCGGCTATCGATCCTATGCGCGTCCATCGGGTGACCGCCCCCGCCCAGACGCCACAGCATCGCGCGGGTCATGGCGACCGACACGGCTGAGGTGTTGTCGGCAATCTCGCGCGCGATGCCGATCGCGGCGTCCATAAGCTCGCCCTGCGGATGGACCGAACGCACAAGGCCGCGGTCCATTGCCTCTGCCGCGCCGAAGATGCGCCCGGTCATGCACCATTCGAGCGCGGCCTGCATGCCGACCAGTCGCGGCAGAAACCAGCTCGAGGCTGCCTCGGGTGTGATCCCGCGCCGGGCGAAGACGAAGCCGAAACGCGCGTTGTCGCTGCAAAGGCGAATGTCGAAGGGCAGCTGCATCGTCGCGCCTACGCCGACCGCCACGCCGTTGCAGGCCCCGATCAACGGCTTCTTCGAATTGAACAGCCGCAAGGTCAGCCGCCCACCCCCATCGCGCACGCGTTCGTCGGAGAGGTCGTCCACCGGGTTGGGATCGGAGAAGACATGGCCCCCGCCCTCCGGCGTCAGGTCGGCGCCGGCGCAGAAGGCCCGCTCGCCCTCCCCCGTCACGATTACCGCGCGCACGCTGTCGTCGGCGTCGGTCACGTCGAGCGCGTCGATGAACTCGGCCATCATCACCCGGGTGAAGGCGTTCATCTTCTCCGGCCGATGGAGCGTCACGGTGGCAATGCCATCGGCGATGTCGAGCTTGATCTCCGTGTAGGCGTTCATTTGGATTTCCTCTCCGCGGGTCCCGTCAGGATGGAACACATGGAACACGGTCCTGCGCGAAAAGCAAAACCTTGGCGTGAAAGGCGGCGAGCGGCGGTCTTACTGATGAGAAAGGAAATTCGGAGCATCGCCTCGCCATAGCCGCGCCCCTGCCGGTAGGAAAACGGGCCGAGCCGGTCGCGGCGCACTGCCACTTGTACGCGCTCCCCGGAACGCCAACGCCCCCGAACCCGTTGCAATGCCGAACCGATTTTCAATCAGACAAGGCATCCCATGACGCAGATCACCACCAACAATCCCGCAACCCGCGAAGATCTCGAAACCTACGACCTCATGTCGAAGGACGAAGCCTTCGGTAGGATCGACGCGGCGCACGAGGCTTTCCTCGAATGGCGTAACCGCAGCCACAAGGAGCGCGGGGAGGTGCTGCGCGCAATCGCCAAGACCCTGCGCGACAATACCGACCGCATCAGCCAGATGATGACCCGCGAGATGGGCAAGCTGCTGAAGGACGGGAAAACCGAGGTCGAGATTTGCGCCCGTATCTTCGAATACAGTGCGGAACAGGGGCCTTCTGCCCTCGCCGACGAGGAGCGCGAGCATTCTGGCGGCAAGAAGCGCGGCATCGTGACTTATTCGCCCATCGGAGTGATCTATTCGATCCAGCCGTGGAATTTCCCGCTCTACCAGCCGGTCCGCGTGCTGGCCGCCAACGCGATGACGGGCAACGCCTGCATTCTGAAACACGCCTCGATCTGCACCGGCAGCGGCTTGCTGCTGCGCGACCTGTGCCTCGAAGCCGGCCTGCCGAAGGGTCTGTTCGACGTGGTGCTGGTCGATCACGATGTCTCGGACGCGATCATCCAGCACGACAAGATCCGCGCCGTGACCATGACGGGCAGCGACGGGGCCGGCAGCCATATCGGCAAGACCGCCGCCGAAGCGCTGAAGAAGACCGTGCTCGAGCTGGGATCGAACGATGCCTATCTCGTGCTGGAGGACGCCGACATCGACCTCGCCGTAAAGACCTGCGTTACGGGCCGCCTCTACAACAATGGCGAAACCTGCGTTTCCGCCAAGCGCTTCGTGGTTACCGACGCCATTTATGACCAGTTCGTCGAAGCCTTCGTCGAGCGGATGAAGTCGGCCACGATGGGCGACCCCACGAAGGAGGGCACCCAGCTCGGTCCGGTCTCCAGCAAGGAACAGTTCGAAACGCTGGTGGAACAGGTGCAGAAAAGCCTCGACGGCGGCTGCACGCTGCTGTGCGGCGGCGATCCCGAGGACGATCCCGATGGCTGGTACTACCCCGCCACCGTGCTGGCCGACTGCAAACCGGGCACCCCCGCCTATGACGACGAATTGTTCGGGCCCGTGGCCTCGATCATCCGCGCCAGGGACGACGAAGACGCCATCCGCATCGCCAACGACAGCCGCTACGGCCTCGGCGGAGGCATCTTCACCAAAGACGAGGACAAGGCGATCCGCCTCGCCCGCGACCACTTCGATACGGGCATGGTGCGGATCAACTCCTTCGGCGCCGCCGATCCCAACATGCCCTTCGGCGGGGTAAAGGACAGCGGATACGGCAGAGAACACGGCGGCTTCGGCATGAAGGAATTCGTCAACGCCAAGGCCATCTTCCTGCCCTGAGCCTAATCCAGCTCGGCCACGAACCGTTCTATTTCCTTCGTCATCACGGCGAACGCGGGCTCACCGGGATGCGGAAGATGACTCTTCGAAGCCAGCGTTTGCAGGACCGCGTTGGGCATGGAGGCGGCGAGCCGGGCGCCGACGCTGGCATCGATACGCTGGTCGTCGCGGCTGTGCAGCACAAGCGTGGGCGCCTCGATCTCCCAAAGCCGGTGCCGGACGTCAATGTCTCAAGCGGCTTCGGTGGACCGGTTTTCCTTCGAGGGCGAGATAGGCCAACAGAGCCCGGGTCTTGCGCGACTTGGGCAAGTCCACATCCACACCGTCACGCCTGAGGTTGACGTCTTCTCCGATCACGATCCGCATCATGGCCGATCTCCCGCAGCCCGAATACCATGCAATTACCACGGAACGGTAGGCAATTTCCACGCTGCTTACCGCGCGTTCCTACACGCTTGGCTGTCAGAAGGCCCTTATCGAAATCAAGGAGACTAATTATGACAAATCGCCTTTTCGCATCCGTCATCGCTGGTTGGTTCGTCGTGGCGACCACCTTCGTTCTGACCGCAGGCACGCTGAGCCCGGCAAACCTGCCCCTCGTGTGACTTCGGGGGTCACAGCATCGGGCATCCTCAAGGCGTCGCGCCGCCATCCGGATTGAGATAACCTTCGAACTTCGGCACCGGACGTTCGGATGCCTCATCCGCTGTCGTCGCGACGCCGTTCTTCTCGATATCGTCGAGCAACCATTTCATCTCAGCGATTTCCTTGCGCTGCGCCTTGATGATGCTGTTCGCGAGTTCCTGTACGCGCTTGTCCTCGATATGCGCGCGTTCGCTGGTCATGATGGCGATCGAATGGTGCGGGATCATGGCCGACATGTATTCGCTATCGTCGATGGTTTCCTGGCTGCGGACCAGCCAGAGCGCGAGGGCGAAGGTCAGCACCGATACGCCGATGATGATCCCGTTCTTGGCCGCGTTCTTGTACATGCCCCACATGAAGAGCAGCATCACCACCGCCATCACCGCGCCCATGACGAAGGTCATCCAGAAGCGCGTTTCGCTCCACATCACATGGTCGAGCGCGTAGGTGTTGAGGTACATCAGTCCGAACATGATGGCGGTGGATGTGCCGACCATCGCCATGAAACGTTTGTAATTTCCCTCGTGCCCCTGCTGCCCATCCATGCGCAATCTCCTTGAAGTGTGGATTTCCTTCTCCAAATGCGCGATCACCTACGAAAGGTCCGGTTTTCAGCTGCCCTTCATGCGCCGGCGTCCACGAACGACCGAGACAGGAACCCCATGATCCTTCCCGATTTTTCCCGCCGCCGCTTCATGCTGGGATCCGCCGGACTGGCTGCGTCAGGCCTAGCGATGCCCGCCTGGGCGAAAGGCGAGAGCCTCAGCCATGCGCGGCAGGGCTTCGGGGAGGTGTCGGGCGAGCGGATTGCGCTGACGGTCGACAACCATCACTTCGGTGTCGGCGGACGCAGCGGGCACGCGATTGCGGTCAACGGCACAGTGCCTGGACCGCTGCTTCGCCTGCGCGAAGGGCAGAATGTCCGCATCGATGTGACCAACAATCTCGCCGAGGACACCTCCATTCACTGGCACGGGCTGCTCCTCCCCTTCCAGTTCGACGGCGTGCCCGGCGTCAGCTTCCCGGGCATCAAGCCGGGCGCGACCTTCACCTACGAATTTCCGATCCGGCAGAGCGGCACCTATTGGTGGCACAGCCACTCGGGCCTACAGGAACAGATCGGCCATTACGGCCCCCTGGTGATCGAAAGCGCCGAACCCGATCCGCGCTATGACCGCGACTATGTGGTCCTGCTAAGCGAATTCACCCCGCGCCATCCGCACGAGATCGCGCGTATGCTGAAGGTGGGCGAGCATTACTTCAACTACCAGATGCAGTCGGCGACAGACGGCGACATGCCGGCGGACGAGCGGTTGATGTGGGGCGGGATGCGGATGAACCCGCGCGACATTTCCGATGTCACGGGCGCGACCTACACCTTCCTTCTCAACGGGCACGGGCCGATGGATGGGCTCGAATATCTCTTCACGCCGGGCGAGCGAGTGCGGCTGCGGGTCATCAACGGCTCGGCGATGACCTTTTTCAACATTCGCATTCCCGGCGTCCCGATGACGGTGATCGCCGCGGACGGGATGGACGTATCGCCGGTCGAAGTGGACGAATTCCAGATCGGCACGGCGGAAACCTATGACGTCATCGTCACCCCGCCTGCCGGCAGCCACGCATTGGTCGCCGAAGCGATGGACCGCAGCGGCATGGGCCTCGCCTCACTCACCTCGCTCAAGGGCCACCGCGCGACGCCCCCGCCGCTGCGCGAGCCGGTCACGCTGACCATGGCCGACATGGGCATGGGGTCGATGGACGGCGCAAGCGGGGGCGCGATGAACCAAGACGCGCATGGCGGCGGGCATGGCGGGATGGACCATTCCGGCACGAACCACGGCGGCGGCGGCGCGATGGCGGGAATGGACCATTCCGGCATGGACCACGGCTCGATGGATCATTCGATGCGCGACACCTCGAAACTGCCGCCGGATGTGAAGGTCGGCCCCGGTCTCGACATGGTCGCGCCCATGCCGATGGACCGGATGGACTACCCCGGCCTCGGCCTCGACACGGTGCCGCATCGCGTCCTGCGTTACACCGACCTCAAGGCGGCGCGGGTGAACCCGCACCGGATGCCGACCCGCCAAATGGAGATCCATCTTACCGGCAATATGGAACGCTACATGTGGAGCTTCGACGGCAAGAAGTTCTCCGCCGTAACCGATGATCCCATCCGCTTCGCCTATGACGAGCGCGTGCGCGTGAAGCTGGTCAACGACACGATGATGGCGCATCCGATTCATCTGCATGGGCATTTCTTCGAGCTGGTCAACGGCGCAGGCATGATGAACCAGCCGCTGAAGCACACGGTGATCGTCCAGCCGGGCAGCACGGCGACCTTCGATGTCACCGCCAACGAGCCGGGCGACTGGGCCTTCCACTGCCACCTGCTCTACCACATGCACGCCGGCATGATGCAGACCGTCACCGTGCGGCCCTTCCCCGCGCCGGAGGACGCAGCATGAGGCTGCGCCTCGTCCTTGCCATGCCCTTGCTGCTGGGCGCTGTGCCTATCGCTGCGCAGGACCATTCGGGACACGGCGATCATTCCGCGCATCAGCAAGAGGAACCGCAGCCGCAAGCCGAGGCGGAGGCGGAAGACTACAAGCAGCACCAGCAGGCCCCCGCCCCGTTCAAGCTGCCCGACATGACCGACGCCCCGGCCATGGACCATTCGATGCACCAGGTCGGCGACCTTCCCTCCGGCCCGCCCCCGCCCGAAGCCTTCGAAGGGCCACAGCACGCGGCGGACGAAATCTATGGCGAAGCCGCCATGGCCGAAGCGCGCGCGACCAACCACGCAACCCACGGCGACATGAAGGCCGGCACGCTGATCGTCGAACGGCTCGAAGCGCGTTTGGGCGAAAGCGAGGACGGCTGGCTGTGGGACATCCAGGGCTGGTACGGCGGCGATATCGACAAGTTCGTCGTCAAGTCCGAAGGCGAAGGGGAGATCGGCGGCAGCGTCGAGGATGCCGAAGTGCAGGCGTTGTGGGGCCACGCCATCGGACCCTTCTTCGATCTGCAGGCGGGCGTGCGGCTCGACCTCGAACCCGAAACGCGCAGCCACCTCGTGCTCGGCGTGCAGGGTCTCGCGCCCTATATGTGGCATGTCGATGGGGCGCTGTTCCTCTCCGACCACGGTGACATCACCGCGCGGATCGAGGGCGAATACGACCAGAAGATCACCCAGCGCCTGATCCTCCAGCCGCGCGTCGAACTGGAACTTGCCGCGCAGGACATTCCGGAACGCGGGATCGGCGCTGGCCTCACGAAGATCGAGCCGGGCCTGCGCCTGCGCTACGAGATCGCTCGCGAATTCGCGCCCTATGTCGGTGTCGAATACGAGGCGAAGCTGGGCGAGACCGCCGACATGGCAAAGGCCGCCGGGGAGCATCCCGACGGCCTCAAAGTGCTGCTCGGCGTGCGAGCCTGGTTTTAACGCGGAGCCATGCGAATGGCGCCGTCGAGGCGCACGTCCTCGCCGTTGAAATAGCCGCACTCGATCATGGTCATGGCGAGGCGCGCGTATTCGTCCGGATTGCCGAGGCGCTTGGGGAACGGGACGCTGGCGGCCAGCGCGTCCTTCACCTGCGGCGGGGCGGCGTTCATCAACGGGGTGTTGAAGATGCCCGGCAGGATCGTGTTCACGCGGATGCCTTCCTGCATCAGGTCGCGCGCGATGGGGAGCGTCATGCCGATCACGCCGCCCTTCGATGCGGAGTAGGCCGCCTGACCGATCTGGCCGTCTTCACCAGCCACCGAGGCGGTGTTCACGATCGCGCCGCGATCGCCGTCGTCCGACAGCGGGTCGAGAGTCATCATGCCCGCGGCCGACTTGGCGATGCAGCGGAAGGTGCCGATAAGGTTCACCTGAATGACGAATTCGAAGGCGGACAGTGGGAAGTGGCTGATCTCGCCCGTCTGCTTGTCGCGCTTGGCGGTCTTGATAGCGTTGCCGATCCCTGCGCAGTTGACGAGGATGCGTTCCTGGCCATGAGCTTCGCGCGCTTTGGCGAAACCGGCGTCGACGTCCTCGTCGCTCATCACGTTGACCTTGCAAAAGATGCCGCCGATGTCCTTGGCGACCGCTTCGCCCTTCTCTTCGTTCATGTCGAAGATGGCGACCTTGGCGCCCTTTGCCGCAATGGCGCGGGCGGTGGCTTCGCCAAGTCCCGATGCGCCACCGGTGACGACGGCGGGGGTGTTGCTGCTGACTTCCATGGGGTTAATCCTCTCGTGATTTTAAAAACTTAAAGCGCTTCTACGCCTTTCTGCGCGAAGGCGCTTAAAGCGCTTCGACGATGGTCACGTTGGCGACGCCGCCGCCTTCGCACATCGTCTGCAGACCGTATTTCTTGCCCCGCGCCTTGAGCGCGTGGACCAGCGTGGCCATGAGCTTGGTGCCCGATGCACCCAAGGGGTGGCCCAGCGCAATAGCCCCGCCGTTGACGTTGAGCTTTTCCGCGTCCGCGCCCGTGTGCTTGAGCCATGCGAGCGGTACGGGCGCGAAGGCCTCGTTCACTTCGAACAGGTCGATGTCGGAAATCTTCATGCCCGCACGTTCGAGCGCGCGGTCGGTGGCGAAAAGCGGTTCCTCCAGCATGATCACCGGGTCGCCGGCGGTCACGGTGAGATTGTGGATGCGCGCCAGCGGTGTGAGGCCGTATTCCTTCAGCGCCTTCTCACTCACCACGAGCACCGCGCTCGACCCGTCGCAGATCTGGCTGCTGGAAGCGGCAGTGATCGTGCCCTCGGGGCTGAGCAGCTTCACGCCGGAAATGCTTTCCAGCGTCGCGTCGAACCGGATGCCCTCGTCCACCGTGTGCATCTCGGTGCCTTCGGGCGTTTCGATCTCCACCGGCACGATTTCGTCGGTGAAAGCGCCCGACTTGGTCGCCTCAATCGCCTTCTGGTGGCTGGCGAGAGCGAAGCGGTCGAGATCGTCCTTGGTGAAGCCGTGCTTCTTCACGATCATTTCCGCGCCCATGAACTGGGACCACTGGATGCCGGGGTATTTTTCTTCGAGGCCGGGCGATTTGTAGTTACCCAGCCCTTCCTTCATGTGGAACATCGCAGTCGAGCCCATCGGCACGCGCGTCATGCTTTCCACGCCGCTGGCGATCACGACGTCCTGTGTCCCGCTCATCACAGCCTGTGCGGCGAACTGGATCGCCTGCTGGCTGGAGCCGCACTGGCGGTCGATGGTCACCGCCGGCACGCCTTCGCCGAGATGCTTTGCGGCAAGCACGGCGTTGCGGCCGACCTGCATGGCCTGTTCGCCGCCCTGGCTGACGCAGCCCATCACGACATCGTCCACCGCCTTCGCATCGAGCCCCGAACGCTCCATCACAGCGTCGAGCGACTTCGCCGCAAGGTCCACCGGATGGACGCCTGCAAGCCGCCCTCCCCGTCGCCCACCGGCAGTGCGAACGGCTTCGACGATATAGGCTTCGGGCATAGGGAAATCCTCTTCGGTTGCGAATTGCGACTGACCTATGGCTGCTTTCCGTTTACGTCAACTGGCAATCGCCGGCGACACCTTCGCGTGTGCTTGTTTCGGGTTCGCTTGATCTTTAGAAGCGATCCACAAGATGAAGAAGCTGTTTGAAATCAACCCAGACCTCGATCGCAAGGCTCTTGCACATCGATTTGCGGATCGAACGCGGGTCCAGGTGCGTGATGTACTGACCGACGAGACGGCGCGGGAAGTTCAAAAAATCCTGCTGGGCGGCACCAAGTGGGGCATGGCTGTTCAGGCTGGCGACGGGCCCGGTAACGATCCGCAATCCTGGCGGCTGGAGGAAGTTCGAACGCCAGAAGGCGCTCAAGCCATTAACGATGCTGCGAATGCGGCGCACCGGGCGTCGGCTTCGGGCGACTACGCTTTCCGGTTTGCCCATTACCCGATCCTGACTGCGGTCCAGGAGCGGTGGGAGCCGGAAGGTGTCCATGAGTTGTTGCTGGAGTACATCAACGCGCCGCAGTTTCTCGACCTGGTCCGCGAGGTTACCGGTATCGCCCACCTGGTGAAGGCAGACGGGCAAGCAACGCTATTTGCTGCCAACCAGTATCTCGGGCGACATATCGACAGCCATGTCGCAGAAGGTTGGCGTGTGGCCTATGTCCTGAACTTCGCGCGCGAGGACTGGCATCCTGACTGGGGCGGTTACTTGCTGTTCCTGGACGAGGATGGCGATGTCATCGAAGGCTTCCGCCCGCGTTTCAATTCCCTGAACCTTTTCGCAGTGCCCCAGAGCCATATGGTCAGTTATGTTCCGCCGTTTGCCCCGATCGGGCGGGTCGCCATAACCGGTTGGCTTCGCGATCGGTAATGCGCACGGCAACGGACGTAATCTCGGCCGCACGACAGGCTGCGGCGCAGGGCGATGCCCGGGAAGCAGGACGACTTTTCAGCGAAGGCCTCCAACTCCATCCAGACGATCCATCGCTCAACGCCCATGCAGCTTCGTTTGCTCTGTCCCAAAAGAACTTCGAAGAGGCGATCAAACTGTATCGCCACGCCGTCGAACTTTCTCCCCGGAACACCGACTGGATTCTCGATCTTGCTATCGCTCTGACGTCTGCGGAAAATTTCCCGGCAGCTATCGATCAGCTCGAACGTGTCGAAGACGCCTGCGCAAGCATGCCGCGCTATTGGTCGATAAGGGCCAACGCCGCACGTCAGAACGGCGATATCGAGGGGGCTGCCTCATCCTACGATCGCTGCCTGACACTTCAGCCCGATCACCCTCGCGCCCTCCATGGGCGCGCCCGGGTCGCCTTGGTGCGTGCAGAGGAGGAGGCTCCGGCGTTCTTCGAACGCGCTCTTGCCGTGGTTCCGTCCGATGCGGATCTCTGGCTCGGCAAGGCGCAGGCGCTCGATGCAGCGGGTCGGCTGGAAGAAGCAAGGGATCTGACCGCCCAGCTTCTCAAACAAGCCCCCCACTGGGTCGATGCCCTAAATCTGATGGCCCAATTGAAGGCGGCGGCAGGCGAAGCACACGTCGATGCGCATTTTTATGAAGCCGCTCGCCGCCAGCCTGGGGCGTCCGCCATACCCGTAGCTCATATTCGTCATCTGGCGCTCAGGGAGGAATACGCTGAAGCCGCGCTAGTCGCCGCCGAGGCCGCAAGGCGATTCCCCGAAGACGAATTCTTCGCCCTTTCCCACGCCAGCAATACCGGCATGGCGGGCGATCTGGAGCAAGCGGACACACTATTTTCCCAGCTATCCCAGAACACACCTGAGCGGGCCTTGCAGGAGGGGCGTCACCGGCTGCGACGCGGCGATCTGGACGAGGCCGAGAGGTTGTTGCTCGACGCTGCGTCCCACGCCGCGCTTGCCCAGTCAGCTCATGCACTGCTTTATTTCGTATGGCGTTTGCAGGACGATGCCCGTGCCAACTGGCTCCACGGGCAGGACGGGTTGGTCCAGTTAGTCGCTTTGCCCGATTCCGCTAAGTTCCTGGATGATGTCGTTCATACGCTGGGAAGGATTCACGACCAATCGAGCTTCCCGGTCGGGCAGTCCCTTCGAGGGGGAACCCAGACCCGCCATATTCTCTTCCAGCGCAAAGAAAGAGACCTCCACAAACTAAAACGATCCATTGAGGGCGCGCTCGAAATATACCGGCGCAACTTACCGCAGGCCGATCCGGCGCACCCCTTACTCAGGCATCGCAACAGCGACTGGTCGTTGGCCGGTTCCTGGTCGGTTCGGCTTAGCGGTGGAGGGGATCACCATGCTTCCCATATCCATCCGCAGGGAGTGCTATCTTCCGCCCTCTATCTCGTCCTGCCCGAAACTGCGGGCGGCGCTGGGCACCTGGAGCTCGGTCGCCCTCCCCTCGACCTTCGCCTCGATCTGGGACCGTTCCAAACAATTGAACCGAAAATCGGACATCTGGCGCTGTTCCCGAGCACACTGTTCCATGGCACCACGCCCTTCGCAGGAAAGTCGCGCATGACGGTGGCATTCGATGTCGTGCCGGTTATAGACTGAGCCCATGGACAGGGGAAAAAAGGAACAGGTCTGGAAAGCGTTTTGGGATCGGCAGCGCAGTGCCAGTTCCCCTTCCGTTGTCTCGGCCGAGTGGAACGCGATTTCGAAAGCTCAGTTCGAAGCATGGACCGACTTTGCCGAACCGCTTCCGAAGTCCGCCCGAGTTATCGATTTCGCGACCGGTGCCGGGAAGGTACCGATCATGCTGAGGGAGACCCGGCCGGACCTGGAATTGACCGGCATCGACATCGCCGACCCGCTACCCGATGCCCCGGAGGGCATTGAACTCAGGGGTGGCTTGAACATGGAGAACCTCCCGTTCGAAGACGACCGTTTCGACGTAGCAGTCAGTCAGTTCGGTTTCGAGTACGGGAATGTCGAGGCGACAACCCGTGAGATGCTCCGCGTTCTCGCTCCAGGTGGCCCTATCGGCCTGATGGTCCACCGCGGGGACGGGCCTATCCGCGCCCACAACCTGCGCCGTGAAGAGCAGATCCGTTGGGTAAAGGAAGAGATGAAGCTCTTCCCGTCCGTCCGCGACCTGCTCCGTTCCGACAACCAAGTATCGTCCGCTGCGGTAGAGCTCGCAACGGCGATTGCGAAGGAAGGCATGGAACGTTTTGGCAGGGGCAATGTCGCTTGGGAGATTCCGGAGGCGGTTCGCCAAACCCTAATCCTTGCTCCGCGCGGAACGCGCAAGAAATTGCTCGGAACACTGGATCTGATCGATAATGAATCCGAAAACGAACTCGGCCGGATACAATCTCTGTGCGAAGCTTGTGCGGTAGCGGATAATCGAGGCCGGTTGCTCGAAGGGTTCCGCACCGAAGGCCGGGAGGTCATCAACACGACCCCCATCCGAATTGGCGACGATACTCCGTTCGCCGATCTCATCGTGATCTAAACAAGAGCCCGCCGATCGCTTGACGCTAGCGGTCGGTGTCCGCCCGGTGGGCATCATCTCGCCCCCAAACTGGCGCTTCAGCGAACACTATCAAACAAAAAGGGCGGCGAACCGAAGTTCGCCGCCCTCTCTTTGGTGCTGACTATCGCGTCTTAGAACTTGAAGTTCACCGACGCGAAGAAGTCACGACCAAGCACGTCGTAGGTGCTCGGATAGGTATTCGCCTGTTCCTGGTTATCACCGAGGAGAAGCGAGTTCGGACGGTTCGTCACGATACCGTTCTCGTCGAACAACGGCGTGCCGGGAAGGGTGTCAAAGATGTTGTTGACACCAAACGTGACCGTGGTGCGCTCCGAAGCTTCGAACGAGAACGTCAGGTCGAGAAGATCGTACGTGTCGATCGTATCGATGCCGTTGTAGGTCGCGAAGTCGGGATCAGCACCAGTGCCTTGATCATCGACCGAGTCGAGGTGACGCCAGCGAAGCGAAGTGGTGAGCGGGCCATCGACAAACGAGGCACGCGCAGTCCACTTGAACTCCGGAGTCGGTTCCCCGCAGTTGCCAGCGAAGAAGCCTGCGCATTCGAACACATTGTCCGGATCGTTCTGATCGGGAGCGAAGGTGCTCGATTCGGTCCAGGTGCCGAGGAACGACAGGTTGAGATCCTGTTCGCCCGTGTCGGTAAGGAACGAGAATGGCAGCATCGTCGAATACACGACCTCGAGATCGACGCCCGAAACCGCGATATTGGCAATGTTCGCACCGCCGAGACGGGGAGCATTGTTGCGGTCGAAGGCACCCGTTGCATCACGCGTGCCGACGAAGCCAGCGCAATTGACGGAGGACAGATCGGTCTGCGTACCGTCGAAGCAAAGGTCGAGTGCAGTTTGGAGACTGATCGTGGTGATCGCGTCTTCGATCTCGATGTTGAAGTAGTCGGCCGTGAGGGTCAGACCCGGGACGAAGCTCGGCTGGAGAACGACACCGAAGGTGTAGCTGTCCGAGGTTTCTTCCGCCAGGTTCGGATTCCCACCGAAGAACGCAGCAGTCTGCGAGTCCGGCTGGATGATCGCGGCATTACCAAGGTTCGCTTCAGGCACACCGTTGGCGAGGCACTGCGAGCGCAGAGCACCCGAAGTCGCTGCTGCGGTACCGCAAGGATCGGTTGCACCGGGGAAACCGATGGCCGAGCCGGCAAACAATTCGCCAACGTTAGGAGCGCGAATTGCACGCTGGTACTGACCGCGAAGGATGACGTCCGGGATCGGCGAGAATTCCACACCGGCTGCCCAGGTGAATGCACCACCCACAGTATCGAGCGAGTAATCCGAATAACGGGCTGCACCAGTGACTTCGAGACGAGCCGAACCGAATTCAACGGGAATGTTAAGCTCCCCGAAGACTTCATTCACACTGTAACCGCCTTCAGTCGGCTCACCGGCGTTGAAGCCAGCAACGTCACCCGAAGCGAGGAATTCGTCCGGGATGAACCGGGCCGATACCATACGGCGCTCGACACCGGCAGCAAAGCCGATGGGATCGCTGTATTCGCCGATCGAGAAATCACCCAGCGTACCGGAAACGGCACCCGTGATGACCTGGAGCGTCGAAATATCGCTATTCTGCGCTTGGATACGGAAGCTGTTTACCTGTGCCGGCGTAAGCGTCCCGGCGCCGAAGATATTGATCGGCGCGTCACCGGTTCCGTCGAGACCAGCGGTGAAACGCGAAAGCGATGCGTTACCCTGCTGGATGTTCGAGTTGCGGGTGCGTGCGAACGAATAATATGCATCGTACTGCAGATAATCGTTAATCGGGCCGGTCATGCCGCCGAGAATACGGAAGGCCGAACGCTCGTCGAGCGAGTTACGGCTGCCAGCCTCGGTCAGACGACGACGGACCTGGAACGGAACGATGCCGTCGTTGGCATCATCACCCGATTCGCTTGCGTCCAGATCGTTAAGCGCGTCGATGGTTGCGTCGCTCAAGAATTCCGACACGAAATCGATGTCGAGGCCCAGATTGACGAGAATCGGGGTCGGAGCGAGTTCCTGGGCAACACGGTTGTTGACGTAGGACACTTCCGCATAAGGGGTATGGCCACCACCGATATCGTAATCAGCATAGCCGCCGATCAGATAGCGCTCCTGCGGGAGCTGAAGGTAGTTCGCCGGAGCATAGTTGTAGGTACGGCCATCATAAGGAACGAGATCGCCGGGGGTCTGGAAGAAGCCCAGTCCGTTGTCGTTCAGGATGTCGCTGTCAGTCGTGCCGTCACCCTGGTAGGTCAGGCGCGTTTCTTCGAGCAGCGAAGAACCGAACTGCTGAAGGGGCACGCCGAAGGTTTCAGCACCGATTGCGAAGGTCGAGAACTCACGGTCGCCCTGGAAGATCTCTTCGCGATTGTAATACTCACCGTATACGGTTGCGTTACCACGGCCGTCGGCGAAGCTGGTGCCGATAGCACCGTGAACTTCGTAGCGAGCGCCATCACCGCGGTCGGTGATCGAGTACTGACCGCCGAGTTCAGCGCCATCGACGTCCTTGAGACGGAAGTTCACGACGCCAGCCAACGCGTCCGAACCGTACACAGCCGATGCACCGCCGGTCACAACGTCGACAGAATCGAGCAGGAACGAAGGGATGGTGTTAAGGTCGACGATCTGCGCAGTATCGTAGAACATCCAGCGGCGACCGTTCACGAGAACGAGCGTACGGGTTGCACCCAGGCCACGCAGGTTCAGGGTAGCCGTACCGTTACCAGGGTTGTTGGAGAACGAGGTCGTGCCCGGAACGACCTGCGGCAGGGTGTTGATCACGTTTTCGACGTTGACCGTACCCGACAGTTTGAACTCTTCGTCCTGGACGACAGCAACGGGAGCAGCGGTTTCGACGTTGCGGCGTGCGATACGCGAGCCGGTAACGACGATCGGTGCGATAGCTTCCTGCGGCTCGGCCTGCAGCGCAGGTTCGTCCTGTTCGTCGACCTGCGCAAGTGCGGGCGAGGCAATCATGGCGCCTGCCATGATCGTGCCCGTCAGGAGCGCTGCCTTTGAGTACTTGTAAGACATTTCTATCCCCTCTGAGGTAGGCACCCAAAACGGATGCCTCGTAAGAAAGATGGATCCAGAGATTAATCTGAATATGCGCCACGTAGCTCACGAGTACATCATTTCGCAATTGCCGAAGCGCGCGCCATGTGTGTAACCTGCGCTCTGTGACATCTTCGTCACACTCGCCATAACCGGCAGGAATCCGCCCGTTGCGATCCGCTGGAGCAAAAGAGGATCATAGGAATGACACGAGGCTTCGTAAGGGCCGCTGCCGCGATTACCGCCCTTGGCTTGGGGACTGCGCCGGCGAATGCGCAGGAAGACGAGGACTATTTGAAAGCTCTGCGCGATTGCCGCCTTGTAGAGCAGGACAGTGCACGACTTGCCTGTTTCGATGACGCTGTTCAGACCGTCATCGAGAAGCAGGACAGTGGTGAAATCCGCGTGGTCGACAAGGAGGACATCCGCGAGACCCGCCGGGGTCTGTTCGGCTTCAGCATGCCGAAGCTAGGTATCTTCGGGGCCTCCGACGACGAAGCGGACGAGGTGCTGCAATCCACGATCACCGGCCTCCGCCGCTTGCGAAGCGATCACTGGGAAATAGAAATCGCCGCAGGAAGCGTATGGCAGGCAACCAACACGCCCCGCCGGTTCAAGCCCGAAACCGGAGCCAGCGTGGAATTGGAGCAAGCGGCGATGGGTTCGTACTGGCTCAGGGTCGATGGCGAGATGGGCGTCAAGGCCCGCCGCATTCGCTGAGCCTGCCCGCCCTTTGAAAACTTAGCGTTCGGGTATTTGCCGCATGAACGATCCCATTCAGACGATCTCGTCCGATGCATGCTGGCTACCGCATGCAATCGATCACGCTTCCCAATCGATGATTTTCGTCCGCGTGCCCGATGATCGGCTGACCGGACCAGGTTTCCTGTTCGAGTTCGAGCCGGAGAACGCTGAAGACCGGCTGGCCGTCCCGCTGTCGCGTGTCGACGAGATCGAGGTCGACACCGCGCCAATGCACTTCATTTTCCATTCTGCCTTTTGTCGATCGACCTTGCTCGTCCGCGCGCTGAATATCCGGGGCGTATCGGCGGGTTTGAGCGAGCCGGGTATCCTTGCCGCGATTGCCGCCGATCCAAAGGCGCTGGGGCCGCTCATCACCCCCATCCTTCGCCTTCTGGCCCGCGGACGAAGCAACACGCGCGCGATCTTCATCAAGCCGACGAACCACGCGAATGGCCTCATACCGGCACTGCTTGCCGCTTCTCCGCAGAGCACGGCGATCTTGATGACCAATCCGCTCGAGCCTTTTCTTCTGAGCGTTCGCAAGCGCGGGCTAATGGGGCATCGCTGGGGCCGCAAACTTTATCTGGAACTTCAGGGATATACGCCCATCGACTTCGGCATGCCGCCCGACGAAGTTTTCGCCATGACGGATCTGCAGGCCGCGGGCCTCGCATGGCTGCTGAACCAGAACTATTTCACCACGCTGGCCAAAGGAGCAGATCGTACACGTATCCGCACATTGGATGGGGATTATTTCAATCGCCATCGCGGCGAAACCATTTCCGCGGTGCTGAAGTTCGCCGCTGATGGCGAGGATTTTGCGGTTCCAGAGGATTTGGGCGCTAGCGACGTCTTTCGACAGCATTCCAAATTGGGTGGCCAGGTTTCCAACCCGGTTGCTGACGAAGCGACAGACCAGGAGATTGCCCAGGTTGAACAATGGCTAGACCTGATCGGCGAACAGTTGGGGCTACAACTCCCGGTCAGCCAAACCCTTCTCTAGGTCGGACCTGCCTGCCCTTGCTCCATCGATAGCATGAAGAAAAAGGCCCGGCGCGACGGCCGGGCCTTTCTTGTAGGAATGGGCGCGAATTACAATCCGCCGGGACCGCAATCGTTAGCCAGGAAGTCCAGCATCTTGGTATAGAACTGCTTCTGATGCTCGAACATCAAGGTGTTGTAGAAGTGATCGGCGCCCTTGAGCGTAAGGTACTGCGCATCGGTTTTGCCGGCCTTCTCCATCGCATCCCGGTAGTCCTCGAGATGATAGTAGAGAACGCGGGCATCCACATCTCCATGAACCATTAGGACCGGAATGTTGACCTTATCGACTTCTTCGATCGGGTTGATACCAATCATGCCGCGGCGCTGGCCCCAGTCATCGATCGCCTTTGCAGCATAGGGATTGCGACGCTGGCGGTAGGACTTGGCCGGATCGGCTACGGCTGCACCCGCAATCGTGCACTGATAGAGGTTTGGCTCGCGCGAGGCGGCCACGAGGGCAGCATAGCCGCCATAGGACCAGCCCATAAAGGCAACGCGGTCAGGATCGACCAGGCCCTGCTCGATCAGATAGAGCACGCCATCGTCCTTGTCGTCCTGCATCGCGAGACCGTGTTCGCCATAGCCGGCATCGAAATGCTGCTGCCCCCAACCTGTCGAAATGCGGTTCTGCGGGCGCAAAACGGCGTAGCCAGCGTTGACCAGCAGCTGGTCCCATTCGTCATAGCCGACCACGCTATTCACGTGGGGGCCGCCGTTATGGCGGACGATGAGCGGGTACGGACCGTCACCCTTCGGCTTCATGAAGTAGGCCGGGATGGTCAGCTTGCCGTCACGCGAAGGATAGCGAATGAATTCGACATCGGCGAGCTGTTCGGGCTGGATCAAGGGGTTGCTGCTTCCCAGCTTGACCATGCGACCGTCTCGCACCAGCCAGTAGGACCCCGGATCGCGCGGACCGCTGTTGCGAACGATCATCGAATTGCCGTCACGCGAGCGGCTGGTTATCGAAACCTGATGCGCATTCGGAATCTGCGCTTCGAGCGCTTCGTAAAGCGCCTTCTCGTTCTCGTCGAACCAGATCGTCTGATACTTGTCCCACGGATAAATGGCGCCGACAAGCGTCTGATCGCCCGGCATCGAGCTCGTGCGGATCCCCATGATATCGGCCTGGTTTGTCTGGGCGAGCTTTTCGCCGAACTCGCCGGTAGCCGTATTGAACTCCCAGAGTGCCGCCTTGTCTTCACCGCGGTTGTCGATGACATAGGCAATGTCGGGATTGTCCGGGTCGTAGCCTTGCACGCCAATGAACCCGCTCAGGAAGCGGTACAGGTTCTCGTGCTTGCTCGCGTCGATGGGCTCACCGAGTTCCTTCCAGGAACTGTCATTGGGCCCACGGTAATAATTCTGCACCATGTCGCCATCCTGGCGCTGTGCGAAACGCGGATTACCGTCTACATCGAAAGAAATATTCGAGTACTGGCTGTTCCCGCGAAGTACAAGGCTCCGGGACCCCTTCACAAGGTCGAACTTGTAGTAGGAGCGAGGCCGGAACGCCGCGAACGGGTCGACGCCGGTTACATCGGAAACCGTCGTGGCTTCAGCTACAAGGATATGATCAGGTTCCTTGGGAAGGGTGCTGATGATATCGAAATTGCCCGGCAGGGCCCGGAATTTATTGGTATCGAGATTGTAGGCGTACTGCTTGTAGTCGTATGTCCCCTCCTCGGGACCGTTCACACGACTACGGTTTTGCTGCCAGGCACGACCCGAAATCACATTGTCGCTTACCCAACGCGCGCTCTGGATCTCCATGGGATCGGCGTTGAGGCGCCGGAACGGCTTGGACATGTCCTCGGTCTTGTAAATCTCGAGGAGATAATCCCCTTCTCGGCTCTCGTTCTTGTGAACAAGCACGTGCTTCCCGTCAGGAGAGAGCTGAACATTCGTGATGACATCGCGCAGCGCCCACGCTTCGATCGGCACCGTCGGCTGTCCCGTCGCGGCGGCACCCGACTGTGCGATAGCCGCAGGCGAGGAAAAGGCGAGCGCTGACACCGCGGCGGCCATGACGGATAGGGTGAACTTACGTTTCATCTTCATGATGCGACTCTCTCCAAACTCAGGTGACGAACCCTAGAAAAATGGCGGCCCCACCGCAACCGATGGAGCCGCCTGAATTACCTAGCACAAGCTAGATGAACGGCTTTAGAATTCGAACGATACCGAAGCGAAGAATTCGCGGCCATCGTAATCGTAACCGTTACCGATTGCAGTATTGGCAATCGCCAGCACTTCATTGCTGTCCACCAGCGGCGGAGCAGTGTTGAAGATGTTGTCGACACCAACGAGGATGCTGAAACGCTCTTCACGGAAACGCAGCGACGCTGTGTGAAGGAACTGCTCGTCCGCAAAGCCGACGTCGCGGCAGAAGCGACCGTCGCCCTCCACCGTACCGCTGGGCGAACCGTTGCCCAGGCAGGTGTCGGAGAAGAACTGCGTTCCGTCTTCGTTGATCGCAGGTTCGCCATCGGGTCCGAAACCGAACACGTCAGCAAACAGATCGATACCGTCGGGATCCTGTTCGACAGGGCCGGTGTAACGGATCTGATAGGTCAGACGGAACCTGTCGATATCTGCCGTGAAGGTCGTACGGCCGGACCACTTGGGCAGACCGAACTCGCCAGCGTCGTCATCGAAGGTCGTGTTGCCATCGTCGTTCACGAACAGCGAGCTGCGTTCGATGAGGTGGTTGGCGCGGACATTCACGCCGAGATCGACGATCGTGCCGCCGAGCGTGATTTCCTTCCCGAAGGTCGTGTTGATGTCGATCCCGCGAACGCTTTCCTCGTTGAGATTGAGGAAGCCGGCAAAGACATCGGACACGAGCATACGGCTCGTTGCGCTCGTATCGTACTCGAGACGATCACAGAACGCGCTGCGCTGGCCATCGGAACGAGTGAAACAGTCGTTTACGATGAACTGCGCGGACGGCTCGATAATCGAGTCTTTCAACTTGATGTCGAAGTAGTTCATCGCCAGCGAAACATCGAAACCGGCACCGAAAGTCTCTTCGAAAGAGAAGCCCGCGGTGAGCGCACGCGACGTTTCCGGATCGATTTCGAGGCTGCCGCCCGAAGTGATCTCCACGCTTGCGAACTGGTCGGTGTTGAGGCCTTCGTTGTCGATACCGACGGTCGTCGGATCGCGGCCTTCTCGGCGACAGTTCTGGAGGATAATCGGATCACGATCATCGAGGGTCGGATCGTAACCGCCGCCAAGCGAATTGAACGCATCGTCGGGTACAGCGCAGGGATCGAACAGGGTGTTGAAGCCCGACTGACCGGCCAGGAAGTTCTCGCGAAGGTTCGGCGCACGGAACGAAGTACCATAGGTGAACTTCAGCAACAGCGGCTCGATCGGACGCCAGCCGGCACCCAGCGAGTACGTGTAGTTCGTACCGTAGTACTGATCATCCGTAACACGACCTGCAAGCTTCAGGTTGAGTTCCTGAACGAGTGGCTTGCCTGCCTGAAGCGGAATATCGAGTTCGCCGAAGGCCTCCTTGATCTCCTTGCTACCCACAGCGCCCTGGTCGGCGAAGAATCCGAAGAGCAGACCGTTCGAAGCCACGAAGTCAGGGCTCGATGCGATCTCGTCGCGGCGATATTCCGCACCGAGCACCGCGCCGACCGGACCGGCGGGCAGTTCAAACAGATCACCCGTCACATAGGCGTTGAAGATAAGCTGTTCATAGGTGGTATCGAACGACCGGGTACCGAAGAGGTAATCCGTCTCTGCCTGCGAGGCAAACTCGCCAACCGGCGAGCCCAGCACGCTGGGTGCGAAGAGGTTCACCGGCACACAGCCCTGAGCAAGGTCGGGGGCCGCGAGTTCGGGATTCGCAAGGGCATCCACGTTACATTCGCCGATCACCTGCGGATCGCCGAAGAAACCGAAGAAATCCTCGTTCTGGTTGTAATCGTCGGCAATACCATCGCCGTCATTGTCGATGATCCCGTCGCCGTTGTAATCGGCGGTCGGGTCGAGACCGAGCGACAGGGCCAGGCGGTCTTCCCGGATACCACGGCGTACCGAGCTACCTTCCGATCGCGAGTATACACCGGCGACTTCGAACGCCCAGCTCGGGGCAATGAACGGCAGATCGCCGCGCACACCGGCTACGGCGCGATACTGCTCCTGCACAACATCGGTGTTGTCGCGGTCGCCCTGGATCGAAACGATCGGGGTCACCGGGGTCGGGATACCGGTCGACAATGCGAAGGGCGTACCGTTCAGGCCGTTCAATTCGTTGTCGACCGCACGGCAGTCGACACCGTTCGGATTGGTCACGAAGTTACACGGATTGAACTGGTTGAGATCAGGCACACTCGGGAAAAGCTGCGGAGCGCCTGTGTTGTCGGAGAAGATTTCCGCGCGGCTGTAGTTCGCTTCGAAGAACGGCGTGATGTTCGCCGCGCCGGGGAAAGTGTATTCGCCGTACGCCATCACGTTGTAGAGCTTCTGCTGCGAAAGGAAGACTTGCGACAGGTCGGCCCCATTGGTGTTGACGTTCTGGAAATCGACATCGCGAATTCCGTCACCATCGGTGTCGAGTTGATCGCCGAAGGCGTTGGTAGAGTCGCCGAAGTTGAAGGGGCGACCGGTTGCCGGGTCCAGCGGGAAGTTTGCAATGTTTCCGTTGGCCGGGAAGTATACCGAACCGAAACGGGTAAACGGATTGAAAATACGACCGCTGATGCCAGCGATCTTGCATTCGCTCTCGCTCACGCTGACGAGGCCGTCGCTATCGTCGAGAACGGTTGCATTGTCGGCGAGACCTACCGTGTAGATGTTGCCATTCTGGTCGATTTCGCGGTGGGTATCGCAACCTGAGAAGAAGTCACGGTCGCGCAGACGGATGGCATCGCGGAAATCGTACTCTGCACCGATGCCGAAGAAACCACGGTCAAAATTCTTACCCCAGGCGGCGCTGACGGTGTAGTCTTCGCCGGACCCTTCCGGATTGATTTCGCCACGGGCGAAAAGTTCGAGACCGTCGAAATCCTTCTTCAGGATGACGTTGGCAACACCGGCAACGGCGTCGGAGCCGTAAACCGAGGAAGCGCCATCGAGCAGCAGTTCGGTACGCTCGATCAGCGAACCGGGGAGGAGGTTGATCGACGGGTTGGTGGGCGCACCTTCCACACCGGCCGGCGCCAGACGGCGACCGTTGAGCAGCAGAAGGGTACGATCAGCACCGAGACCGCGAAGGTTCAGCGTCTGCGAACCCGGGCCGTTGTTGAGCACGAAGCCCTGGAAAGTCGCGTCGATCTGCTGACCGGCAGCGCTTTCCGAGCGCTGCAGAACCTGCGATGGATCGAACAGGCCGGCTTCCTGTTCCGTTTCCGAAGTCAGCACTTGCAGGGGCGAGATGCTGCTGTAGGTATCGCGACGGATACGCGAACCGGTTACGACGATAGCCCCTTCATTCTGCTGGCCGGTGGCACCCGTGTCCGTCACATCGACGACATCCTGGCTACCCGGGTCATTGTTGACGACACCATCGGTACCATCCGACTGAATGACGCATTCGCCGTCAACTTCTTCCTGACCTACAGGACAATCGCCGTCGTCGGCCGCTTGCGCAAATGCCTGCGTACCCGATACGAGAGCCAGGACCGATGCGGAAAGCGCGAGCCCCTTGAACGTATTTTGATTAAACTTTCGCATTACACACTCCAGTTGCGAGAACTGGAACCGTGCCCCTGTTCCGGACGACCCAAACTGCGCCCCCCAAATCGGCGCATATATGACAAGCTGTATCGTCGGGATACGAGGATCCCCAGTCCCAATGGGAACGTTTGTGCGAAAGCGTCACGGCTATGTCAAAGAGGCGCTCTACATACGCCACCCGTTTGGACCGGCACTGTGACGTAAATCACACATTAATAGATACGGTCGGCCTTCGCCCAAAGGAGGCGGGTCATTTCAGGAATGCCGACCCTGTCACAATCGCAATAAAATTATGAGTGGAACGGCCGGGACTTTTTCTGGCCCCGGCCGTCAAGTGCGAATCATCTGACCGTCATCTCTAGAGAGCCGTCGCCCTCGTCGATCGCTACCGTCGACCCATCTGGCACATTGCCCGACAGGATCATGTCGGCCAGCGGATCCTGCACGTAGCGCTGGACCGCGCGCTTCAGAGGACGCGCGCCGTAGACGGGATCGTAGCCTACGCGGCCGAGCCACTTCTTGGCCGCCTCGGTCAGGTCGAGCACGATCTTGCGATCCTTGAGCAGTTTCTGCACCCGCGCGACCTGGATATCGACGATCGGGGCCATGTGCTCCTGCGCCAGGCGGTGGAACAGGATGATCTCGTCGAGGCGGTTGAGGAACTCGGGGCGGAAATGCCCGCGAACCACGTCCATTACCTGCGGCTCGACCTCCTCGACCTTCTGGCCATCCTCCATGTTCGCCAGATACTGGCTGCCGAGGTTGGAAGTGAGGATGATCAGCGTGTTCGAGAAATCGACCACGCGGCCCTGCCCGTCGGTCAGGCGCCCGTCGTCGAGCACCTGCAGCAGCACGTTGAAGACATCGCTGTGCGCCTTCTCGACCTCGTCGAACAGCACCACTTGGTAGGGCCTGCGCCGCACCGCCTCGGTCAGCACGCCGCCCTCCTCGTATCCGACATAGCCCGGAGGCGCGCCGATGAGGCGGGCGACCGCGTGCTTTTCCATGAATTCGCTCATGTCGATGCGGACCATCGCCTGGTCGTCGTCGAACAGGAAGCCGGCGAGCGCCTTGGTCAGTTCGGTCTTGCCGACACCGGTCGGGCCGAGGAACAGGAAGCTGCCGAGCGGACGGCCCGGATCCTGCAGCCCCGCCCGCGCACGGCGCACGGCCTTGGACACGGCGTCGATCGCCTGGCTCTGGCCGATTACCCGCTTGGCGAGGATGTTTTCCATGTCGAGCAGCTTCTCGCGCTCGCCTTCCATCATCTTGTCGACCGGGATGCCCGTCCAGCGTGAGACCACGCCGGCGATGTCGTCTTCGGTGACTTCTTCCTTGAGCAGCGCGTTGTCGGTTTGTCCGCTGGCCTCCTGGAGCCGCTTTTCGAGCTCTGGGATCTTGCCGTATTGCAACTCGCCCGCCTTCTGCAGGTCGCCGCCGCGCTGGGCCTGTTCGAGCTCGATACGCGCCGCGTCGAGCTCTTCCTTGATCCGTGCCTCGGCATGGATCTTGTCGCGCTCGTTCTGCCAGCGGGTGGTCAGTTCGGAGGACTGCTGCTCGAGTTCGGACAGCTCCTTGCGCAGCGCCTCCAGCCGGTCCTTCGACGCGCTGTCGGTTTCCTTCTGCAACGCCTGCTCTTCAATACGCAGCTGGATGATGCGACGGTCGAGCCCTTCGATTTCCTCGGGCTTGCTCTCTACCTCCATACGAATGCGCGAGGCCGCCTCGTCCATCAGGTCGATGGCCTTGTCGGGCAAAAAGCGGTTCTGGATGTAGCGGTTGCTGAGCTGCGCAGCCGCCACGATCGCGCCGTCGGTGATGCGCACGCCATGGTGCAGCTCGTACTTGTCCTTGATGCCGCGCAGGATGCTGATCGTGTCCTCGACGCTCGGCTCGTCGATATAGACGGGCTGGAAGCGCCGCTGGAGCGCGGGGTCCTTCTCGACATACTTCTGGTATTCGTCGAGCGTGGTCGCGCCGATGCAGTGCAGTTCCCCGCGCGACAGGGCAGGCTTGAGGAGGTTGCCAGCATCCATGCTGCCTTCGCTCGCGCCCGCGCCGATCAGCGTGTGCATCTCGTCGATGAAGAGAATGATCTGCCCTTCGGCGCCCTTCACCTCATCGAGCACGGCCTTTAGCCGCTCCTCGAACTCGCCGCGGTACTTCGCGCCCGCAATGAGTGCGCCAAGATCCAGCGACATGAGCGTGCGGCCCTTGAGACTGTCGGGCACATCGCCATTGGCGATGCGCAGAGCGAGGCCCTCGGCGATCGCTGTCTTGCCAGTGCCGGGTTCACCGATGAGCGCGGGGTTGTTCTTGGTCCGCCGGGCGAGGATCTGCACCGTGCGACGGATTTCCTCGTCGCGCCCGATAACGGGGTCGAGCTTGCCGTCGCGCGCCGCCTGAGTGAGATCGCGAGCGTATTTCTTCATCGCGTCATACGCGTCTTCCGCGCCCGCGCTATCCGCAGTGCGGCCACCGGTCGCCTCCTGGATCGCGGCTTCGAGCGACTTGGCGTCTATGCCCGCAGCCTTGAGCGCGTGGCCTGCATCGTTGTCCTGCATGGCAAGCGCCTGCAGGATACGCTGGACCGGCACGAAGCTGTCGCCCGCCTTTTCGGCAAGCTGCTCGGCCTGGTCGAGCGCGCGCACGGCGTCGTTGTCGAGCCCGGGCGTTTGCTGCGCCCCGCCCCCGGACACCGAAGGCACCTTGCCCAAAGCGGTATCGATTTCGGTAATCGCGACGCCCGGATTGCCCCCCGCACGCTGGATCAGCTGCGCGGCCATGCCCTGCTCGTCATCGAGCAGCGCTTTCAGCAAATGCGCGGGCGTGATGCGCTGGTGGCTCATGCGGATGGCGACGGTCTGCGCCGCCTGCAGGAAGCCCTTGGCCCGGTCGGTGAACTTTTCGAGATTCATCTGAAAAACCCCTCATGCGAGACTTACCGCTCGAATATGGTGTTGCCATTGTGCAACACAAGTCCTCCCCCGCGAAATTTTGCGAGGTGTGTTAGTCGCATATAGGGGTGCTCGCGCAAGCTGCGAGAGGCAAGGGGAAATTTTATTCGGCGTTGACACCCTCGAGGCCGGGCACCATCACCGTCCGCCCGCCGCCGAAATCCTCTCGCACCACGATCAGCCCCTGCCGCTCGAGATGGTCGAGCAGGCGGCGGATGCGGCCCGGCGAGCTGGTGCCATAAGCGCGGGCGAGTTCGTTCTCGTCCACCTGCGTTTCCCCGGCATGGGCGGACTTGGCGATGACGAGGAAGGGGCCGAGAAGGTCGTCGTCCACCGCGCTGGCAAGCGCCATGATGTGCGCTTGTATCTCCTTGCCCAACTCCTCCAGCCCGGCGGCTGCAATCGCGAAGCGGCGGCGGAAGGCGTGCATGTCGGGCATGGGGCCGATCAGCCGCTCGCGCCGGCAGCGGGTCAGGAAAGTCTGGTACTGCGCGCTGGCCGACTGGAAGGCGATGCCATCTTCGCGCGAAAGTTCGCCGATAATCTCGGCGATGCGATTGGCGACATGCGAGGTGTCGAGCGGTTCGGCGGGCGTTTCGACCTGCCGTTCCTCGGCGTGGGCGATGCTGTCTTCAAGCTCGTCCACGCGCGGCGCGGGCGGCGGAGCCGGGGGCGGCGGAGCCTTGGCGACATCGGCGACCAGATCGCGGGTGAGCAGGTCGGCCATATCTTCGGGCGCGGTATCGGGCAGCGCCATCAGCCCTTCGCTGCGCGCGACCTTGCCGGTCTTCACCGGACCGATCTTCACCGCCAGCGGCAGGCGGGTGATTGCCGGCCCCAATGCAAGGAAGTGCCCGCGATCGAGTTCGCGGATACGCTCTGCCTGGCGGCGATCCATGCCCAGCAGGTCGGCAGCGCGCACCATATCGATATCGAGGAAGGTACGGCCCATGAGGAAGTTCGAAGCCTCGGCCGCCACGTTCTTGGCCAACTTGGCCAGCCGCTGCGTGGCGACGATTCCGGCAAGCCCGCGCTTGCGCCCGCGGCACATCAGGTTGGTCATGGCCGACAGCGTCATGCGGCGCGTGTCCTCGGCAATCTCGCCGGCCACTGCCGGGGCGAACATCTGCGCCTCGTCCACCACCACGAGCGCCGGATACCAATGCTCGCGCGGGGCATCGAAGAGCGCGGTCAGGAACTGCGCGGCGCAGCGGATCTGCTGTTCGACTTCCAGCCCGTCGAGATCGAGCACCACGCTGGCGCGGTGCTCGCGGATGCGGCGGGCCAGTGCCTCGATCTCGCCCGGAGAATAGGCCGAACCGTCGATCACGACATGGCCGAACTCGTCGGCGAGCGAAGGAAAGTCGCCTTCCGGATCGATTACCACCTGCTGCACCATCCCGGCGCTCTCTTCGAGCAGGCGGCGCAGCAGGTGCGACTTGCCACTCCCGGAATTGCCCTGGACGAGCAAACGAGTGGCGAGGAGTTCCTCTACGTCGAAATCGACCGGCTTGCCGGACGTCTCGTGGCCAATGGTGATCAGCGCTGTCACAATCCTTGGCTAGCGGTCCGAATCCGGAAACAGGAAGGCCGCCACCCCCTGTTTTGCCCAATCCATTGCCTCGCTTCGTCGCACTCGCTAGACGAGTTGCAGGAGAGGACTGAAATTTATGAAGAAGTGGTCGCTACGCATCGGCGCTGCCGTGCTTGTCATCCTGTTGGCTGCATTTATCGGCCTTGCGACGTGGGAACCGTTCTGGGCCAAGCGCGAGGCGATTGCCGCCCAGCAAGCAACCTATACGGCCGAGATCATTCGCGACGAATTCGGTGTGCCGCACATCTATGGTGAGCGCGACCGCGACGTCGCTTACGGCGTGGCCATCGCCCACTCGGAAGACGATTTCTCCACCCTGCAGGACGTAATCGCCATGGCGCGCGGCCGCTATGGTGCCATTGCCGGCGAAGACGGCGCGGCGATCGATTACGTCTTCCACCTGCTCGACGCGCGCGGTACGGCGGAACAGCATTATCCCGAGTTGCCCGAAGACACGCGCGCCCTGTTCGAGGCCTATGCCACCGGCCTCAACGATTTTGCCGCCGACAATCCCGACGAGGTGAAGCTGGGCAATCTCTTCCCTGTCACCGGCACCGACGTGGCCGCGGGCTTCGCGCTGCGCCAGCCGTTCTTCTTCGGTCTTAACGGAGTGATCGAACCGCTGGTGAAGGGTGAGGACCTGCGCCGCGAATACGGCCCCGACATTCCCGGCTTTCCGCGCGAGGGCACGCCGCCTGACGAACAGCCCGTTCACGAATCCGACGTCGCTTACTCACCTTTCGGCCGCGACGGCGCGATGAGCGGCTCAAACGCCTTTGCCGTGGCGCCCGAGAAATCGGGCGGCCCCACCATCCTCGTCTCCAACAGCCACCAGCCCTGGCGCGGCGGCGTTGCGTGGTACGAACTGGTCGTCGAGAGCGAGGAAGGCTGGCACTATGCCGGCGCGAACTTCCCGGGATCGCCCTTCCCCTTCCTCGGCCACAACGAAACGCTGGGCTGGACCAACACGGTCAACACGCCCGACATGGTCGATGTCTACGAACTCGAAATGGACGAGAGCGGCAGGCGTTATCGCTTCGGCGGAGAATGGCGCGACCTGGAGGTCGAGAGCGTGACCCTGCCCGTGCGGTTCGGTCCTGTCACCCTCCCAGTCTGGCGCGACGTTTATCGCAGCGTCCACGGTCCGGTGATCCGGAACGAACGTGGCACGTTCGCCTTCCGCTACGGCGGGATCGACAATCTTGGCCAACTCGACGCTTACTACCGCCTCAACAAGGTCGAGACACTCGAGGAATGGCAGGCGATCCTCGCCCGCATGGACATCCCCTCGACCAACTTCATCTACGGCGACCGTGAGGGCAATATCGCCTATGTTTATAACGCCGCCCTGCCCGACAGGCCGCAGGGCCCCAACTGGCGTGGCGTGCTCGACGGCAGCGATCCCGCGCTCTTGTGGGACGGCCCCGTCGAATACGAGGAATTGCCGCGCTACGTGAACCCGGCCTCGGGCTGGCTCTACAACGCCAACAACACGCCCTTCACCGCAGCCGGCGCGGAAAGCGATCTTGTCGCAAGCCAGTTCGCCCCCGAACTCGGTGTCGAACTGAAGCAGACCAACCGCTCTCGCATGGCGTGGAAACTGCTGAGCGAGGCCGACCGGCTCGACAGCGATACCTTGCGGCGCATCAAATACGACACTTCCTATGCGCGCGAGGGTTATATCGCCGATCTGTGGGACGCGCTGGCCGCGCTCGACCTGTCGGACCGCCCAGACCTCGCTCCGGCGCGCAACCTCCTGCTGGCGTGGGATTTCAAGGCCGACAACATCGGCCGCGGCGACAGCCTTGCGCTGCTGATGATCCGCGAGTTCATGTCCTGCCGCTACCAGAACAAGCCCTGCCCCGAAGTTCTGGGCGAGCTCGAAAAGGCGGTCGACCACCTCGAAACCTATTTCGGGCGGATCGACCCGCCGATGGGCGAACTGCTGCGCCTGCGCCAGGGCAGCGTCGACCTGCCGCTCGACGGCGGCTCGGACACGCTGCGCGCCTCGACCCTGTGGGACGTGGAAGAGGACGGCCGGCTCGCGGTGCGCCATGGCGACAGCTTTATCCAGTGGGTCGAATGGCTGCCGGGCGAGCGGGTAACCTCGCGCTCGATCCAGCCTTACGGCGCCGCCACCACACGGCCCAATTCACCGCATTTTGCCGACCAGGCGACGCTCTTCGTCCAGCATCGTATGAAACCGGTGCATTTCTGGCGCGAGGATGTGCTTGCCAACGCCGTCACCCGAAAGACGGTGACGCATCGTTAATCACTGGCTAGCGTGCCACCCGCTGCTTTTACGAGTCGTTTTCAGGGGAAATTTGATGCGTTTTAAGACTTTGCTGGCGGTTTCGACCGCACCTTTCATCCTCGCTGCCTGCACCACCGCACCGGCCTATGGCGTCGCCGATGCAAGCGACGCGAGCGTTGCGGCAACCGCCGATGCCGAGACCGGCGATCTCACCACGCTGGTCGAGCAGGTGGCCATTCCCTACGAAAAGTTCACGCTCGACAACGGCCTCGACGTCATCGTCCACGAAGACCGCAAGGCGCCCATCGTCGGCGTCGCCGTGTGGTACAATGTCGGCTCCAAGGACGAACCCGAAGGCAAGACCGGCTTTGCCCACCTGTTCGAACACCTGATGTTCAACGGTTCGGAAAACGCCCCAAACGACTATTTCCAGTACCTACAGGAAATGGGCGCGACCGATTACAACGGCACCACCAATTTCGACCGCACCAACTATTTCCAGACCGTTCCGCGCCCCGCGCTCGAACGCGCGCTGTGGCTCGAAAGCGACCGCATGGGCTACCTGCTCGGCGCGGTCACGCAGGAGAAACTCGATAACCAGCGCGGCGTGGTCCAGAACGAGAAACGCCAGGGCGACAACCAGCCGGGCGGCCTGGTGTTCTATGAAATCCTCGAGAACATGTTCCCCGAAGGCCATCCCTACAGCCACTCGGTGATTGGCTCGATGGCCGATCTCGACAGCGCCTCGATGACGATGTGCGCAACTGGTTCCGCGACAAGTACGGCCCCAACAACGCCACCGTCGTGCTGGCGGGCGACATCTCGGCCGCAGAAGCGCGTCCGCTGATGGAAAAGTGGTTCGGCCCGATCGCGCGTGGCCCGGTCAACGATCCGGCCGCGGCCGCGATCCCCGTACTGTCCGAAGACAAGCGCAGCGTCATGCGCGACAATGTCGCGGCCACCACGCTTACCAAGTACTGGGCCGTTCCCGGCATCACCAGTGAGGAACTGACTGCGCTCAATGTGGGCGCGAGCATCTTCGGCGGTCTCGCCTCGAGCCGCCTCGACGAAGTGCTGGTACGTGATGAGCAACTGGCCGTGGGTGTCGGCGCTGGCAATTACGACTTCCAGCGCGTCGGCATCCTGTCAGTCAGCGCCACGCTCAAGCCCGGCGTCGAACTCGCCACGCTTGAATCCCGTCTCGACGAACTGATCGCCGAATACATCGCCGAAGGTCCGACCGAGGACGAAGTGCGCCGTGCGGCCACCAGCGATCTGGCCGGCACCGTACGCGGCCTCGAACAGGTCGGCGGCTTCGGCGGCAAGGCCGTCACCCTCGCCCGCGGCGAAGTGCTCGCCGACGATCCCGGCTTCTACAAAAAGCAGTTCGACACACTCGCCACGCTCACCCCGGCCGACGTCAAGGCCGCCATGCAGCGCTGGATGACGCGCCCTGCCTTCACTCTCGTTCTCGAACCGGGTGAACGCGACAGCGAGTACGAGGAAGCCGCATCGGTCGATGCCGATGGCGACAACGCTTCGGAGCGCGACCGTGCGGCGGAGGAAATCACCGTGACCGAAGTGCGTCCGTCCCCGGCGATCGACACCATCGCCACGCTCGACTTCCCGACGGTGCAGCGTGCCACGCTGGCAAATGGTATGGCCGTGACCTACGCCCAGCGCGATGCGGTCCCGGCGACCTATGTCACCATGTCGTTCAACGCCGGCAGCGCCGCCGACCCGGTCGGCAAGCGCGGTCTCGAAGGGCTGACGATGCAGCTGTTCGACGAAGGCACTGCCGACATGACCAGCCAGGAAATCGCCGAAGAGCGCGAGCGTCTGGGCCTGACCATTGGAACCGGCGGCGGCGCCGACCGGTCGACCTTCACGCTCGCCGCGCTGTCGTCGAACCTGACACCGTCGCTCGAACTGATGAGCGAGATCATCCGCGAACCCGCCTTCAACCAGAACGATCTCGAACGTGTCCGCACGCAAACGGTCACCGGCATCCGCCAGCAGATGAAATCGCCGCAGGGCATCGCCTTCCGCGTGGTTCCGAACGAGATCTTCGGCGAAGCCACGCCCTATGGGGGGGTCAGCACGGTCGAAAGCGTGAACTCGATCACCCGCGATGACCTCGTCGCGTTCAAGAACCAGTGGATCCGTCCGGACAACGGCGAAGTCTTCGTCGTTTCGGACAAGCCGCTGGCCGAAGTCGTGGCCTCGCTCAACGCGGTGTTCGGGAACTGGGAAGCGCCGGCAGTCGCCAAGGGCACGAAGAGCTTCTCCGCGACCGGGCAGGCGACCGAAGGCGACCGGATCATCCTCTACAACCGCCCGAACTCGCCGCAGAGCTACATCGTCGGCGCGCAACTGACGCCGCTCGATGCCCGCGACGAGAATTACATCGACTTCACCAACGCCAACAACTCGCTTGGCGGCAACTTTCTCGCGCGTCTCAACATGAACCTGCGCGAGACGAAGGGGTGGAGCTATGGCTATCGCGGCGGCGCGCAGACCTTCGAGAACGCGGTGGTCTACTTCACGGCCGGCGGCGTACAGGCCGACCGCACCGGGGATTCGCTGGCGGAAGTGCGCCGCGAAATCTCCGAGTTCCTCACCACGCGCGGCGTGACCGAGGAAGAGCTGGCCCGCAACGTGGCATCGGAAATCGGGGAGCTTCCGGGCCGCTTCGAAACCTCCGGCGCCGTGCTGAACGCGCTGCAGAGCAACGCGCTCTACGGTCGCCCGGACAATTATTACGAAACCCTGGTCGCCAAGTACCGCGCCCAGACCCCGGCCAGCCTCGACGCAGCGGCCCGTGCGGCCCTGACCGACAAGGACTTCGTCTGGCTTGTGGTCGGCGATGCGAGCAAGGTGAAGAGCCAGCTCGAACCGCTCGGCCTGCCGATCGAGGTGCGCGAACTGCCCAGCGACGACTGATCGCAGCCAGTTCGGTGATATGAAAA
>NZ_ABCG01000004.1 GCF_000181515.1 Erythrobacter sp. SD-21
AGCGCAGTAATGTGTGGAGCTAACCGGTCCTAATAGTTCTTTTCGCGCTTGTAGGATCCATACCATCAACGACAGCCCTGTGCTGTCCGCGAGGTGGAGGAAACTCTAGCCGGATAAGCCCAACAAAGCTCAAAGCATCGATTTAAACCCATGTCCGCCAGCTCTATTGCTTGGTGACCTTAGCGTCTGTGACCCACCCGATCCCATCTCGAACTCGGCCGTGAAACCGGACAGCGCCGATGGTACTAGTGCTCAAGCACTGGAAGAGTAGGTCGTCGCCAGGCATTAAAGCCGGCGGGCATGTGGTTATAAACCCATTCACGATTTCAAAAGCCGCTGCCGGTTACACCCGAGCGGCGGCTTTTTCGTCTCCGGCCTCCGCGCTGGTGACGAGAGCGCCATCGAAGTGCGCAGCACTTCGCAAGGCCGACCGGCCGCCCGAGCTTATGCGAGGGAAGCCCAGCCGACAGATGTCGGCGCCGGCGCTTGAGGCGTAACAAGAAGGTACCGCGGGGTGGAGCAGTCCGGTAGCTCGTCAGGCTCATAACCTGAAGGTCGTTGGTTCAAATCCAACCCCCGCAACCACCGAATTCAAGCACAAACAGCCCGCCCATCCAGGCGGGCTTTTTTGTGCGCAACGTGCATCAAACTTCTCACAATAACTTGACCAAGGGCCGTCACGTTGGCTCTACCCCGCTAGGAGATTGGAGACGCCTAACGTGATCAAGGAAGCCCGCCTGCCCGTTCGTCATCGCTCATGGTTGTTCGCGCCGGGTGACAGCGAGAAAAAGATGACCAAAGCGACCGAAGGGGACGCCGACATTGTTATCTTTGATCTCGAAGATGCCGTAGTCGAGGGTGAGAAACCCGCCGCACGCGCGCGGGTCTCTCATTTTCTTCAGATGCAAAACGAAGCCGGACGTGCACGTCTATGGGTTCGTATCAACCCGCTCGATGGGCCACATACTGCGGACGATTTGGCAGCGGTATTGCCCATGCAGCCAGGCGGGATCATGCTGCCGAAATCACGCGGCCGTGAGGATGTGGAAAAGCTCGACAGGATGCTGACCGCGCTGGAACTCGAACATGGTCTTGAGCCAGGAGCCATGCCAGTTATCGCGCTGGTTACTGAAGTCGCCGCAGCCATGTTCACCACGGGCGATTATGCGGGAGCCCCGAGACTAGTTGCCATGACTTGGGGAGCGGAAGATCTTGCAGATTCCGTTGGGGCGCTGTCCAACTGCGGGCCAGACGGAGATTACCGTTTCACCTATGAACTCGCTCGCAGTTTGACATTGCTGGGTGCTGCGGCGGCTTCGGTACCGGCCATAGAGACAATAGACGCAGATTTCCGCAACTTACAGGGCCTGAAGGTGCGCGCAGAGCGAGTTCGGCAGGATGGCTATCGCGGTATGTTGGCGATACACCCAGACCAGGTCCGGGTAATCAATGCAGCTTTCACGCCGACCGAGAAAGAGGTTCAAGAGGCGCGCGAGATTATCGATCTGTTCGATGCTAAGCCCGGGGCCGGAACGATCGGGTATAAAGGTAAAATGCTTGATCGGCCTCACTTGAGCCGCGCACGGCAACTCCTCGCGCTGCGTTCTAGCTAGGTCGAAACTACGATTTCGTCGTACACCGGGTCATACCGCAGTTCGATTCCCGCGCTGACCAGTTGTTTGAGAGTGACGAATTCCTCGCTGGCCTTTGCATTGCGAAGACCGGCAAATTCAGTCGGGTCAAATCGGTCCTCGAAGAGGTCAAGCACCTGACCAAGATGCACTGATATCGTGCGATCCCCATTAACCTGAAAGGGCACGGCACCGACTTCTCGCCCGTCCATCCTCACAGCCATACGTTTCTTGAAAGCGGGCTGCGTGATCTGATCGATATAGGCGAGAGAGGCTGATGTAGCTATTTGTTCGATTTCAGCCTTGGATGTTCGACCTCTTGTTGACGACGTGGGGGGGGCTGCACGATTGACCGCTGCTTCCGCAGTGGGTCGGTGTGGCGGATCATGCCGACCGAGGCGGGATTGCACCGAAGCTGTGCCGGCAAGGCCGGTTGCCGTGTTTCCGGGCGCCCTGATTGCTTGGCGAGCGATTGCGGCCCTTGCCGAACGTTCACCCTGGACCTTTGCAAGTATCGCGACGCGCTCGCTTTCGCTGAGAATGGTTTGCGCTGGCTCAAGCCGTTCCGTGGACGAGGTGGGGACTTTATCGACACCGCTATTTTGCGGGCGGGAAGCGAATGTGTCGGTCGCGCCGGCTATCTCCGGTATACCGTGCGAATTTTCTGAATCGGAGAATGCTTGGCTAGCGTTCAAGTTATAGACGGGCCGTGTTTCCGAAGCGGGAATGGACGAGGAAGGCGCCCCATTTCTCTGCGCAGCCTCATCACCGCCAAGATATCCAACATGGCTTATCGACGGACGCACTGAGTCGACTTGGGGAGGCGCCGAGGTGTTATAGTCACGTGAAACCTCGAGCGGGCGCGGAAGCTTTTCTGTCGTGCTGCTGGGAGTGACTGTACGGATTTCTTTGCCCAGCTCGCCCACTCTACGCGAGGGGGTACTTCTGACGAGAGGCATGTCGGAAACGTTAGCCGCGAATTGTGGACTTTCTACCACGGTTTTCAATTCTGCCCCCGCGTGGTCACCGGAAGCATTTCTGACCTCCCTCGACTGAGCGCCCGTCAACATGGGTTGCGGAACTCTATCAACCGCAATCTGGTCACGGAAATCGCGTGCCGGCTGGCTGGCAAATTTCATTCCCAAATTGGGCGATAGCTGGGGACGAGGTTCAATTGCGACAGGCGATACCACTGTCGTACGGTCAATCTGACGAGCCGCACGAGGTCGATCTGGCAAGCGAACCCTCTCAGCAGCCGATTGCGGTTCAAATTTGATTGACGGCTGAGCGACGACGAGGCCCCAAACGGCTGCGCTTGAAAGAAGGGCTGTCGTGCGATGGACGCTCTGGCTTCTCACAATTCCTCCCCCAAATCAACAAAACCAGACCTGTGTCCGTTAGTTAAAACTTACTTGACCTCCAGCGACGCGCAATCTCCTGCCGTCAGTGTGTATGTAGATCCAGATTGTTCTGTGATCTCGGCAGTTGCGCACCATGTCCCGCTGTGCGACACCCGAAACTGCGAAATAGAGGTCTCGGTCTGGGCCGGAACTTTCGACTTCCCGCTATGCCGGGAACGCGAGTCGCCGATCACTTCGATTTGGTAATCGACGACTTGATCGTGAGGCGACTTCGCAATCATCTCGATTTGGATTGTTCCATCGCCATCCTCGATCCGCATTGAGATTGCCTGTTCGCTTTCCACTACCTGTTCTCCGGTTGCCACGCTGCTGAGCAGAATGAGAGATGCGATAGTAATCATAGTCCGCCCCCGGCCTGGGTGGAGAATTGTTCCACGATCGCGTTGATGAGGGCCTGCGTTTCGGCCGATAGTTCGCTTGGATTCGGTTCCTCGGATGTCGGCTGCGCCGGGGCCAACGTCGAACTGCCGAGTGCGACAGATGCGATGGCCTGATCCTCATTTGAATTGAGCGCGCTGTTACCCCGGGCAAGCCTGGAAATAGCCGATTCGAGCGTTGCTACCCGATCGCTATCGAGACCCTCGCCGAGCAGGCGTTCTTCCGGAGACAGGCTGGGTGCGGAGTTGCCGGCAAACTCTTCGGACCTGTCCTCCAATCTAACAAGGCACAATTCGATAATTGCCGGATTGCTGGGCTCCCGCTCGCAAATGTCCGTCCCATTTACGGCGCTGAATAGTATCGCGCGGTCACGCTCCGTCAGTTGCGCCAGTGCGCGCCGCCCCCGTTCGCGGGTTAGTTGATCGGTTGTGCCGCCCATTTCGCGATCACGGGCAGACAATTGGACCATCTCCTGGTCGGGCCGACGGGGGTTCTCGAGCGTTTGGCCCTCCAGCGACTTGTCATCGCTAGCTGGAGGATTCGTCGCTTTCTCTGCGGTGGTTGGAAGAAATGCCTTGAGCGAGGCACTCTCTGCACTATCGGAGGAAGTCTGGTTTACGTAAACGGAATCTTCGGCAGCCAGAACAGGAACGTTTCTAGGTTCCAAATCCGATTGGGTGGAAAGCAAAAGCAACGGAAGAAGAGTGAAAGTCGACATGTTCAATTCCCGCTTGGCGGTGGTGCCCCCGTATTCGTTTGCGTAATTTGGAGCGCTTGACCGCCGTCTTGCGTAATCTGAAGGTCGGATAGGCCGCTTCCGTTTTGGGTCCATTCCAGCCGGTTGCCTGCACCGAGTTGTGTCGCGGTCATGATATTATTGTCGCCCGATTGTGCGAGGCGAGCCTGATTATCGCTGCCATCCTGCACGAGGTTAAGTCGATTGCCTGACCCGGACTGGCTGATTGCCGCTGCGGAATAGAGGTCGCCACTTTCAAATTGTGACAGCTCCGCAGAGTTTCCACTGCCTCTTTGAGCAAGCAGAAGAGCCGCTTGCCCGTTGCCGTCCTGTCCCGCGAAGACGGTGTTGCTATCTCCGTCCTGAGCGATTTCGGTATAATGGTTGCCATCATCCTGACGCAAATCCACTTGGTTGGCGTCCCCGTTCTGAATGACGCGGGCATAGGCGCTAGTGCCCTGTTGATCGGCTTCGGCGGTGTTGCCCGATCCGATCTGGGAGATGAAAGCTCCACGATCCTCTTGGACCGGAACTGCGATTTCCTCGAAAGTGAAGCCGGCGTTGCCGTTCTCGCCGGAGTTCCCGTTATTGCCACCGCAGGGATTGCCTGTGCCGGCGCCATTCCCGTCTCCACAAGGATCACCCGGGGGTATGTTCCCAGTGTCCGCGAGAACAGGCGCTGCGAATGACATCATCGCTGCAGCTAGAATTGCCGTAAGAGAGTTCGGTTTCATCTGAGGCACTTCAATTCTCTCCCTAGACTGCTCAGTTCGGACCTGTGGAATAGGCCGTCCTAGTCCGGCTTTTGCAACTGCGGGGGCGAAAATAAGGCTTTCCGCCCCCGCGTCTTATATCAGACTCGGTGTACCTGATCAGTTGCCCTGGGTCACCATAGCCGAGTTTCCAGTACCGGTTTGCGTGACAGTCGACATGTGACCATCGCCAGTCTGATTGACAGTCGCGGTATTGAACTCGCCATTCTGCGTGATCATCGACTGAAGTTCCGAACCGTTCTGACTGCTTGTTGCGGTGTTATCAGCCCAGTTCTGGACGATTTCCGAGGTGTTCAGCAGACCGCCATTCTGGGTAATGGTGGCGATGCTGTTGTTCTGCGGAGATCCGCCGGCATCGTCACCGTTCTGGGTTATGCGAGCGGTGTTTTGATCCGCACCCGCCAACTGGTGGATGGTAGCTGTTTCACCGCGGGCGTTGCCGATCTGAGTGATGAACGCCTGACCGCTCGCACCTTCCTGATTGATGGTCGCATCGTTGTTGCCTTCCGAACCCTGAAGGATGGTGGCATCGTTATCCGACGATCCGAGCGTCTGGTTTACCCGGGCAAAGTTCCCGAAGCCGCCCTGATCGATATCGGATTCGTTACCCGTACCAAACTGGTCGACATCGATTTCGCTGTTCTGACCGTCCTGACGTGCGCGTGAGGTTTCGAACGAACCTCCTTGGTCGACGTTGGCCAGCTGACCACGATTGAGCTGGGTCAGGTCCGACGTGTTGTCGCTGCCGGTCTGGGTTACATTGGTCGTCAGGGAATTGTCAGGGTTGTTTACGGGAGCGCCGCCGAGATCGGCCTGAACGATGGTCGAATCGTGCCCGTCGCCAGTCTGGTTGACCGTTGCGGCGAAGGTATTCGAACCGTCATTGTTGAACGTTTGCGTGATGGTCGAAGTGCTCACGCCGTTCTGCGTCACGACCGCGTCCATGTTGGTCGCTTCATCACCCAAGATGGTCTGATTGACAGTCGAAGTCGCGCCGCCTGCCTGACTGACGCTGGCGAAGGCATCGCTGGCATCGCTGCCGGAAATCGACTGGTTTACATCGGAATTGTTTCCGTTGCCGTTCTGCATCACTTCGGCGGCCAGCAAGCTCGAACCATCCTGATCGACATCCGACAGGTTATCGTTGCCGAGCTGCGTGACCAGCGCCGACTCCTCCGAACCGTTCTGGTCGACGTAGGACTCGTTGCCGTTGCCGGTCTGGTCCACGATCGCGGTCAGAAGCGAGGGATCGACAGTGCTCTGCTGACTAACAGTCGAAACGTTATCGTCGCCAGTCTGATCGACCGAGGCAAGGCTGCGATTGGCGTTGCCGGGGTTACCATTGGTCATCTGCGTGGTTGACGATGAGTTGCGGTTACCAATCTGCGTCGTGTTCGCGGTCGAATAGGTTGCCGGATCCTGAGTGATCGACGACATGTTGTCGTCGCCCGACTGCACTACGCCGGCCGCTGCATCGCCATCCGTGACACGCAGGCTGTTGCCCGCCTGCACCACGGAAGAATCATTGCCTGCGCCATCCTGAAGCACCGTCGCAGTAAGGAAGCGTCCATCCTGCGAAACGTCCGAAATGTTGTCACCGTTCTGGTCGACGCGAGCGAGATTGTTGCGTCCGCCCACTTGCGTAACAGTGGATTCGGCGCTGTCGCCTGCCTGATCGACGAACACTTCGTTGGGCGTGTTTTCAGTGCCGGTGCCGCTCTGGTTCACGGTCGATTGTCCGTTGGTACCCGCCTGATCAACGGTAGCTTCGTTGTAGACACCGGTCTGCAGTACATCGGAATCGTTGCTCGAACCGGTCTGCGTGACGTCGGCCGACAGATTGTGGCCGGTCTGATCAATATCGCTATTGTTGCTCTGCGCGAATGCGGGAGCGGCGATGCCAAGGGCAATGATCGATGCACTGGTGAGAATAGTCTTTTTCATGATCTGGTTAATTTCGAAAATGGGAAGGAATACCGGGCGCACCTCGATTGGCGCGCCCGGCTCGGAAGCTTACATTCCCTGCGTGACGCTGGCCGTGTTGCCGTTGCCGTTCTGATTCACGTATGAGGTGTTGGCATCGCTGTTCTGCGTAACGGTCGCGCTGTTACCCGAACCATCCTGTGCGATATCCGACAGGTTGTCGTTGCCCAGTTGGTTGACGTCTGCAGTGTTCCCGAAACCGTCGACCGTACCGTTCTGCGAGAGCCGGCTGGTGTTGCCCGAACCAGACTGCAGGACATCAGCGGTGCTGTTAAAGCCTGACTGAGTCAGTTCGGACACGTTGAGCGCACCCGACTGGCTGACCGTCGCGGAATTTTCGCTACGGTCACCGCTGACATCGCCAAGCTGGGTGATGAGCGAGGTCGAACCATCCGAGCCAGCCAACTGCTCGACAAAGGCGCTGTCGTTGCGGCCGGTCTGGTCGATGGTCGAGGTCGCACCGATGCCATCCTGAGTGACGTTGGCAGAGTTATTCAGGCCAAGCTGAAGCGAGTTCGAGGTGTTCGCATCGCCCGACTGCAGGACAGTGAGATCGTTGCCCGCGGTGCCCTGGAAAGCATCGACGATATTGCTGTCGCCGGTCTGATCGATATCGGCAAACGCGCTCTTGTTTTCCTGGACGAGGGCCGAGGTGTTGTCGTCGCCAGTCTGGTTGACGTCGGCCACGAGACCGCCATCCGCGTTACCGATGACACCAAAGCCTTCATCGCGCTGCGTGACATTCGATAGATTGCCGCTGCCGTTCTGGTTGACGGTCGCCATGAAGTTGCTCGAACCATCGTTGTCGAACGTCTGCGTGATGTTGGAAGTGCTCGCACCGTCCTGCGTCACGATGGCGTCCTGCGTCACCGATTCATCGCCATTTGCGCGCTGGGTAATGTTCGAGGTCGCGCCGTTAAATTGCGTGACATCGGCATTCAGGTCACTCGTCAGGTTGCCCGTCAGCGACTGGGTGATGTTCGACAGCGAACCGCCCGACTGATTGACGCGGGCTACCGCTGTCGGATTCTGACCGCTGGCGTCACTGGCGGTCTGTATGATGTTCGAGGTCGAAGCATCCTGTGTGACATAGGCGTTCAGGTTCTTACCCGCGTTCGATCCGGTCTGGATGATGTCCGAGCTCGCATCGCCCGTCTGGTTGACCTGGGCGCGAAGACCACCGGTGTAGCCAGGGCCGTCCGAGTTCTGGTCGATATTCGACGAGTTGTTGTCACCGGTCTGCGTGACGCGCGCGGTCTGGTTGAAACCGCCGCCGGCAGCGATGGTCTGGGTGATGCCGGACATGTTGCTGTTGCCGATCTGGCTGACAGTTGCGTCGGGATCGAAATCGGCAACGCCGGTCGTGCCGTCCTGGCCGGGTGCGGTGTCCGGATCGTCTTGGTCGATTGTGGAAACGTTGCTGTCACCGTCCTGCGTCACATCGGCAAGGCCGAAGAAAGAGTCTTGGTCGATCGTTGAACTGTTGCCGGCTCCCGACTGAACATTGCTGGCCGAGTTGCTGTCGCCAGTCTGATCGATATCCGAAGTATTGGAACCGCTCTGTGAAACAGTTGCGCCGTTGGCATTGCCGGTCTGGTCGACGTCGCTGGTATTGCTTTGCGCCGCTGCCGGAGCTGCAATGCTGAGGGCCAGTACGCTGGCGCCTGTCATGATAGTTTTTTTCATCTCACCTTCTTCACGTTTAAGTGCTTGTTATTATTTGCGACTTAATTGGTACTGCGGGGTTTTCCGTGCCGCTTGCCTGTCACACTCTGTTGCGTTCGCAGTGCGAGAAGGCGGGAGCGTGCCGCGCTGGCACACCCCCGCTCTTTCCTCAGTTCTGCGCTACGGTTGCGCTGTTGCCTGCACCGTCTTGAGCAATGGTGGAGACGTTCGAGCTTCCACCCTGCGTAACCAGCGCACTATTCAAGTCGCCCGACTGGGTGATCGTGCTCCGGTTCAGATCGCCGGAATCGATCAGCGTGGCCAAGTTGTCGTGGCCGTCCTGCATAATCAGCGAGTAACCGTTGGTGCCGGTCTGCAAGCTGGAAGCGCTGTTGCCCGACACGGCCGGATCGCCCAGCGTGTTGGTCTGGCCGATCGTGCTGGCGTTGCCCGAACCTTCCTGCGTGATGCTGGCCTCCATCTGGCGCGCGGGACCACCGTTTGCGGCGCTATCCGAATACTGGTTGATGGTGGCGGTGTTCGAGGCGCCGACCTGATCGACAGCGGCGCTCGAAAAGTTCGAGTAGCCGGTCTGGCTGACATTGCTGACCAGATTGTCACCGACCTGGCTGACGAAGGCCGAGCCGAAGTTGGCCGACTGCGTTACGCTCGAGTAGTTGTCGAAACCATCCTGCGTGACACCGACCATCGCTACGTCGCCGTCACCGTCAAACTCGCCGGCTGCGTTATCGAGGCCCGGCTGATCGACGATGCTTGTGTTACGCTCGCCGTACTGTTCGACAGCAGCCACGTTCTGCGAACCGAACTGCGTAATGGTCGAATTGTTGTCCGTACCGTCTTGGAGAAGGTCCAGCTGCTGCAAACTGGTCAGCCGGTTTGGCGAACCCTGAGTCGCGTTGCTGACATTGGTGGTGCCATCCTGCGAAATGTTTGCAGTGGCTGAGGCACCCTGCTGCGTCAGGTTGGACGAGTTGCCCGTGCCGCTCTGCGAAACGAAGCCGTCGTTGTACTGGCCCGTCTGGTCCGTCGTAGCCATGTTGGACGTACCGTTCTGGATGATCGATGCGTCCTGATCGGCGGGGTTTGCCGAACTCAGCTGGTTGATCGTGCCGGAATTGCCGGTCCCCGTCTGGCCGATTGTAGCGAAACTGCGCAGTTCGGCGCCGTTGCCGCTGACCTGCTCTTGACGGATGACGCCATCGTTGTCGTCGCCGGTCTGGCTGATAGCGCCGCTCGAATACTTGGCCGGATTCTGATCGATGTTTGCCAGATTTCCGTTGCCGTTCTGGACAATACCGCCTTCGGCCGCATTGTTGGTGTTACCGATGAAGTTGCCCGTGCCGCGCTGGTCGACATAAGCCTCGTTGAGATCACCGGTCTGGTAGACTTCGGCCTGCGACGCGCGGCCGGCCTGCGTCACGGAGGCATAGCTGTCCCCGTTCTGGTCCACATATGTGGTCAGTCGGTTGGCATCGCCGCCGTCTCCGTTTTCCTGCAGAACGTCGGCTTCGGCACTGTCGCCGGCCTGGATCACGGTTGCCCGATTGGTTTTCGAAAGCTCCTGGCCGTTGCCGGTCTGGACAATGTCGACATCGCCGTTGCTGCCGGACTGATCGACGACTGCGTCGTTGAACTGCGAGCTCTGGTCGATGTCGGACGTGTTGTCCGAACCGGTCTGCGTCACATCGGCGCTGAGATCGTTGCCGTTCTGATCGATATCGGACTGATTGTTGCTTTGTGCAGCTGCCGGAGCCGCGATGCCGAGCGCGAGTGCGCTGGCGCTGGTGAGTATAATCTTTTTCATTTGGTCCTCCTGTTGAACGTAGCGAGGCGGAAGCACAGGGCCCCCGCCTCGATCTGGTTAATTGCCCTGCGTGACAGTGGCCGTGTTGCCGGTGCCGTTCTGCGCAACCGACGAGTAATCGGATGTGCCCGTCTGAGTGACGGTCGCTGCGTTACCCGTTCCGTTTTGATCAATATAAGACTCGTTGTTGGAACCGGATTGATCGACCAGCGCGGAGTTTCCGTCGCCGTTTTGCATGATCGAGCTGTATTCGCTCGACCCGTTCTGCAGCACATTTGCGAACTGGTTGGCACCGTCCTGCAGGATGTTGCTTACATCCGCGCTGCCAAGCTGTTCGACGATTGCCGAATTGTCCGAACCGGCGCCGCCGATCTGCTGGATATCGCTGATGTTGCTGCCGCCGGACTGCGTAACGAGAGCTGTGGAATCGCGGCGCTGATCGATGGCGCTCGTGTTGCCGTCACCGGACTGAATGACGGTAGCCGAGTTATCTCGGCCGACATCGGTTGGGCTGGGCGGAGCAAGGCCTTCGCCCTGAGTGACGAGACTGCCGTTGCCATTCCCGGACTGCGTTATCGAAGCAAAGTTCGAAGTGTCCTGGATCAGGTTGCTGTCATTGCCATCACCGGTCTGGCTGACGGTGGCATCGTTGAACTGGTCCTGGAACAGGTTGCTGTCGTTATCGCTACCCGACTGCAAAACCGTGCCGGTGTTGCCTTGGCGGTACTGGTCGACATCGGAGAAGTTGTTCGATGCCGACTGCGTAACGATGAGCGAGTTGGCCTGACGGGACTGATCTACGTCGGAAATGTTGTTCGTTCCCGACTGGATCACGTCCACGCGGGAGGCAGGATCGAATTCCACGCCATTCACGCCGGTGTAATCCTGGTTGATGGTGGAGCGGTGGCCAGTACCCTCCTGCGAGTTGTAGGCCGCTGCGCCGGTGATCCCGCCGGCAGAGTCGTCCTGGACCATGGTCGACTGGTTGTCGCTTCCGTTCTGGATGACCCGCGCGTTATTGGCATAACCCGAAGGTACGGTGCTGTCGGCATCCGTATCGGCAGGATCGTAGCTCGAAACCTGAGTGATGTTGGCAATGTTCGACTGTCCACCGGGATTATCGTTGTTTTGTTCGACACGGGCCCGGCTGTTATCGCCGTCCTGATCGATAATCGATTCGTTCGATGGTGTGTTGAACGGTGTGGAGCCGACCGGGTTTTCGGTCTGTGTTACTTCGACGAAGTTATCGTCGCCGTCCTGATCGACATCGGAGAGGTTCTCGTTGCCCTGCTGGCTGACGGTGGCCGAGTTGTCCTCGCCGTTCTGCCAGATGTCGGAGGTTTGAACCTGTTGGGCAGACGCCGGAGCAGCAGCGATAAGCGCAACGATCGAAGCGCCTGTAAGGATCGTATTCTTCATGACTTGCATCACCTTTTGATCAAGGCGATACTCAAGGATCACGACGGCGCAGAAGACGCCGAGTGGCTTAGGTATCGCAGCCTACATTTCTGCACGCATCGGAGTTGCCGCTCCTTTGCGTGCGTTTTTTTGCGGCCCAGTAGCGTGTTTCACGCTTCTTAATCTGGTCCCGCCGTCCGGAGGCCGACCGGCGGGAATTCGTTGTGCGTCAGGAGCCGGTGCGGCTCCCGCGGCCTTCGTCGCGTTCGACTACCTCGAGGGCGGTCAGCGATCCGGCGCGGCGAACGGCGTTCTGTACGTCGCGCGCGTCGTAGACGCCGTCCCGCTCGGCGCGGTAGGTCGACATGAGCGGCTGGGCCGCCTGCATGTCGGCAAACCGCCACAGGTCGAGTTCGACGCCTTCGAGGACCAGGCCATAAACGGCCTTTTCGATCGCCTGCTGGAGGGCTATCTGGTCGGGTTCGTTGGTGGTGATCCCCCATTCGGCTTCGAGCAATTCCTTGAATCCGACGAATTTGTACGTGCTCAGTCCGACTGCCTTGCTGGCAATGGTCTTCGAGGCCGTCACATTGGTGAGAACCTCGCCGGTGCGGACGGAGACCGCCCGCAGGTACACCGTTACAGTGTCCTGACGGTATTCGGTCCGGCCGCCAATGCCGAGGAAGGCTGCGCCGGCGCCGCCGGTCACGGTGTTGGTGTCGTAGCCGACGATCCCGCCTTCGAGCAGGACCCCGGCGAACATGAGCGCGGGCAGTGCGCTGGCGTCGACTTCTTCCTCGCCGAGGTAGCGCTTGCGCATCTCGGTGATGATCTGGCGTTCCTTCAGGAGGTTATCGAGGCGTTCGCGTTCCACCACGGTGAACCAGTCGCGCGAGCCGGCATCCTGGAGGGCCTTCACGAGGATCGAACTTGCCCCTTGCGTGACGGCGCGTGACAGCGTTTGCCCGGCCTCGGTGGGCTTGAACTGCCCGGTCTGGTCGGTGAAACCGTAGACGGCAATCGCCACCTGGCGTTCCGGCGCGGGCAACTGCTGCAGCAGGCTTTGTGTCTGGGTCTGCTTGGGGAAATAGGCGAGGCTGGTTTCTTCCGGCAGCAGGTCGCGGCCGTCGTCACCGAGCGTGGTGCACCCACCCAGTAGCGAGGCGGCTGCCGCGAGGCAGCAGGTCAGTCCGATGCGGGCCATCAGTTCACCTCGATGAATAGCGGAACCACGATGCGGGTTTCTTCGCCCGTATCGTCATTGGTGATGATGAGCGTCACGGAATCGAGCGATCGGAAGAACGAGATCGTCTGGCCGCCAAAGCTGATGACCCCGCTTTCCTGCGGATCGTCACCGAAGATGGCGTCGACGATTTGCGACGACAGCGCCGAAAGCAGGCGGGATTGCAATTGGCGGGCGAAAATATCGGCTTGCGAATTGGTGCTGGCCGCATTCGGGTCCTTGGTCTTGTTCTGCGCATTCGCAATGCCGAGGATGTGGTTGGAATTGAACGGATTGCCGCCGAATGTCGGGCTTATCGGTTCGTGGACGATGTCCTGTGCATTGGCCGGGACCGCAACACATGCCGCACCCGCGCCAATAATAGCCCAAAGGCCTCTCGAAGTCATGTACCCCCCTCAAAAACTCTCATGCCGCACAGATCATGCGGCGAACGAACGCTCTGAAAAAACAAGGCGAATCGTTATGTGCCGGTTAACATGTATGAATCGAGGGGGGCTGTGAAGGGGGGTGCCGGGAGAACGTCCCGATATGGAACGCCTTTTTTCTTATCCCTTTCTTTCAATAGGTTATGCTGGGGATATCGCTGCCCTTGCAACGCGAAACTGGGATTTCTTCGGAAATTTCGAAACGTTTCGCGAAATAATTCTTGTCCGTTCTGGACGAAATAGTTGCATACGTTGAAACCAGAGCGCTGCTCGGAAGGCGAAAATGACCCCTTCGGCTTGTTGGATCACGCTCGATCGAGCTTGGCCACTTCGGCGAGCACCCGCTCGGCCCATTCGGGGCGGCAGATGAGCAGGTCGGGCATGTAGGTATCCGCTTGGTTGTAGGTGAGCGGGCTGCCGTCGATCCGGCTTGCGTGCATCCCATGGGCGAGCGCCACCGCGGCAGGGGCGGCGCTGTCCCACTCATATTGCCCCCCCGTGTGGAGATAGATTTCCGCCTCGCCGCGCACCACGGCCATGGCCTTCGCTCCGGCCGATCCCATCGGCACGAGTTCCGCGCCGATGGCTTCGGCGACGGCAACGGCTTCCTTGGCCGGACGCGTACGGCTGACGACCATGCGCGGGGCGTCTGCGGCTGCGGGCACGTCGATAGGCGCATCGGTGCGCAGGACCATGTCGAGGCCGGGCAGGGCGACCGCACCCGTTTCCGGCTTGCTGTCGACGCAAAGCGCTACGTGGACCGCCCAGTCCGAACGGGCCTCGCCATATTCGCGCGTGCCGTCGACCGGGTCGACGATCCACACGCGGCTCTTGGCGAGGCGTTCTGCCGTGTCCTTGCTTTCTTCCGACAGTAGGCCGTCTTCGGGGCGCTGCTGGGTGAGCGCGTGGCAGAGGAACTGGTTGGCCGTCTCGTCGCCGGCCTTGCCCAGGGATTTGCCTTCGAACATGCCGCTCTCCCGAACCTGGATCAAGATCTTGCCTGCGACTTCGGCAAGATGGGCGGCGAGTTCGGCGTCGGTCATGGGCGTCCCTAAAGATACAAAAGAATTCGGGGGCCGCATGGCAGACCGAAGCCTCCTTGCGAACCCCCGAAGGTCGGTGTGAATGCGAATTCTTACGCGGCGGCAGGGCGCCGCGCGAAGAGTCCGAAGCCTGCGATAATCGCGTAGCAGGCGATCGGCAGGATCATCGCGAAAGCGAGGCTGCCGCTGGCATCCGCGAGGACGCCGTAGAGGAGCGGAACCACCGCGCCGCCGAAGATGGCGACGTTGATGATGCCCGACCCGTCGGCTGCCCGCGGACCGAGCCTCTCGCAGGCGAGCGAGAAGATGGTCGGGAACATGATCGAGTTCATCAGGCCGACGGCGAGCAGGCTGTAGGCCGAGAGTTCGCCGGTCGTCATGATGCTGATCAGGATCAGGATGATCGAGCCCGTCGCGTTGAAGGCGAGGATCTTGCCAGGCGAGAAGACGCGCAGGAAATAGGAGCCGATGAAACGGCCAACCATGGCGCCGCCCCAATAAAGGCCGATCATCCAGCCGATCACGCTCTCCGGTTCGCCAAGGACACGGTCCTGCGCGAGGTAGTTGATGATGATCGATCCGATCGAGACCTCGGCACCCACGTAGAGGAAGATGCAGAGCGCGCCGAAGCTGAAACGGCTGCGGCGCAGCAGATCGTTGTCGTACAGCCATGTGAGCGGGGCTGCGATGATCAGCAGCACGCCGAGCCAGGCGTTGACGTTGATCGCCAGCAGCGCACCGACGACGATGATCGCGAGGCCGACGAGGTAACGGCCATTCGACACGAACTCGTTTTCGCCCATCATCTTCGGATCATGCGGCAGGCGATTGCGAAACAGCCATACGGCGAGGGCGACGATGGCGATCAGCGCGGCAACGCCGAGATAGCCCTGCCAGATGGCTTCGCTTTCGGCTTGCCTGTAGGCGGTAAGCTCGGCTCCGGAGAGTTGGTCTGCGGTAACATTGGCCAGGCTGCCCAGGATGACCGCGGCGCCCACGATCGGGAAGACGGTGGTACCGAGCGAGTTGAACGCCTGCGCAAAGGTAAGACGGCTGTGCGCCGTTTTTTGCGGGCCAAGCAGGGAGATGAGCGGGTTTGCCACCACCTGTACGATCACCACGCCGCTGGCGAGAATGAACAGGGCGAAGAGGAAGATCTCGTAGGTTGCCGTCTGGCTCGCCGGGATGAACAGAAGGCAGCCGACCATCATGGTCAGCAGTCCGGCAACCGCGCCGCGCATGTAACCGAGCTTCTTGACCAGCTTCGCCCCCGGAATACCGATCACGAGATAGGCGAAGAAGAAGCAGAATTGCACCAGCATCGCTTCGGTGTAGCTGAGCGTGAAGAGTTCCTTCAGCTTCGGGATGATCACATCGTTGAGCGAGGTGATGCCGCCGAAGATGAAGAACAGGCCGAAGACGAAGTAGTTGAGGCCTGGGGCGTGAATGCCGCCGCCCTCTTTCTCGATCGGGTTCGGATCCGTGCTCGACGAAACGTCGGGTGCGAGTGCCATTTCAGTTGTCCTCCCAAGTCCCGGTGCGACCCAACGTAGCCCGGGTTTTGTTGCTGCGCTTTGTGTGCCAGCCTTCTGCCGTCCCACAAAGCGAATACGATTGCTGCTCAGAAAGAGCAGGCGGTGCCTTGCGCGAATTCCTCGCGTACCACCGCGCCGATGTTGATCTTGAACGGCCCTTGCGACGTGATCGTCAGAGAGGGGCCGAGGTCCGCCATGCAGGCGTCGGTCAGGACCATCTCGCGATAGCCTTTGCCTTCTGCGACCGAGAGCTGTTGCGTGACGTCCAGCGGTTCGCTTGCGCCGACCTTCACATAAACGGCTGCGGACGGACGCGTCTGGACCTCGTAGGTGACGCGGTAGCCATAGCCAGTGTCGCCGCCCGCCTGCACCAGCTCGAGGACTGCGCCTGGGCCGAAGCTGATCGCGCGCGCGTCTTCCTGCGCGTTGCGGTCGAGGCCGGTTGCAAAGATGCCGCCGGCTTCACCGCGCAGATTGTCGAGCTTGCCGGTCGCCGTGTTGGCGAGCACGCCATCGGCAAGGCGCCCGCTGACATACCAGTCCTTGGCCGCACCCTGCACCAACGGGGCGCAGTTCTCGTCGAGCACCGGCGTCGGCGAGGTGTCGGTGAGCGAACGGCCGTAGCCGACTGGGAAAAGCGCGCCATCGGGGCCGTTCAGGGGACCGAAATCGCAGGTCGCGGGCCAGCTGAAGCCCAGCTTGCCGGTGGCCGGTAGCGCGCCGGTCAGCACGTCGGCAATGCCGGAACCTTCGCCGCCGGGCAACCAGGACGCCACGAAGGCATCGGCGGCGTTCATCTCGCGGTTCATCCACATGGGACGGCCCGAAAGGAAGACGGCCACGGTGGGCACGCCTCCGGCCTTGAACTTGCGCAGCAGGTCCAGACCTTCCTCGTCGGTGAAGCCGAGGTGCTTACGGTCGCCTGCGAATTCCGCATAGGGCTCCTCGCCGAAGACGACGATCGCCACATCGGGCTTGGCTTCATAGCTGCCATCGGCCGAAAGCGTGGCGCTGCCGCCGCTCGCTTCGACAGCGGTTTCCAGGCCGCTCCAGATCGAGGTCGCGCCGGGGAAATAGCTGTTGTCGAGATCGCTCCCGCCCTGCCAGGTCAGCGTCCAGCCGCCTGCGGCCTGCGCGATGTCGTCGGCAGCCGTGCCGGCGACGAGGACGTTGGCGCCTTCCTTCAGCGGCAGGACACCGTTGTTCTTGAGGATGACCTGCGACTTCGCCACCGCTTCCCGCGCGATGGCGCGATGTTCTGGCGAACCGATCAGCTCGTACTGGCCCGCGTTGGGGCGGTCCGAGGGTTTCACGAAACCGTCGAGCAGGCCCGCGCGCAGCTTCATGCGCAGGACGCGGCCGACCGCTTCGTCGAGCCGGGCCATGGGGATGGTGCCGTCCTCGACCTGCGCGACGAGGTTCTCCATCAGGCCCTTCCAGTCGTCCGGCACCATGTAGATGTCGAGCCCGGCCAGCAGCGACTGGGGGCAATCGGTGTTGGTGCAGCCGGCGACCTGTCCGTGGCCGTTCCAGTCGCCCACGACCAGCCCGTCGAATCCGAGTTCGCCGCGCAGGACGTCGGTCAGCAGGGCCTCGTTGCCGTGCATCTTGCGGCCGTTGATCGAGTTGAAGCTGGCCATGATCGTCTCGACACCCGCCGCGATGGTGGCGGGATAGGGCGCGGCGTGGATCTTCTTCAGCGCTTCGATATCGCCGTTCACATCGCCCTGGTCGACACCCTGCTCGGTGCCGCCGTCGCCGAAGAAGTGCTTGGCGGTGGCGATGACATGCCCTGCGCCGAGACGGTCGGGATCGCCCTTGCGGCCCTGCAGGCCTTCGACCAGCGCCGCGCCCAGCGGGGCGACGATGGCGGGATCTTCGGAATAGCTTTCGTACGTGCGGCCCCAGCGATCGTCACGCGCCACGGCGACGGTGGGGGAGAAGTTCCAGTCGATCCCCGTCACTTCGATCTCGGCCGCGGTCGCCTCGCCGATGCGGCGCAGCAGGTCGGCGTCGCGCGTCGCGCCGAGGCCGATGTTGTGCGGGAAGATCGTCGCCTGGACGACATTGGTGTGGCCATGAACCGCGTCCGTGCCCCAGATGGTGGGGATGACCGGCTCGCCGTTCGGCATGGGCGCGACCGAGGCGAGATACATCTCGTCGGCATAACGCAGCCACTCGCTGGCCGGGGCGTATTCATCGCCATAGGGGCCGCCGTTGCCGCCGTTGAGGTAGCTGCCGAAGCGATAACGCTCCATGTCCTCGGGCGTGAAGCTGTTGATCTGGGGCTGGACGAGCTGGGCGACCTTGCGCTCCAGGCTCATGCGGGAAAGGATGTCCGCAACGCGGGCGTCCTCGGCCGACACCGGCGCGCTCGCCACTGCGGTCTCGGCCCCTGCCGGCAGGGTGCTGCAACCGCCAAGGGCCACTGCAGCGGCGGTGGCCATCCAAAAGGCTTTCATATTCCTCATCCCTCCGCGTTCTCTCCCAATTGAGAACGTTATCAAAGGCGAGAAATGCCATGCGTTAAGGGCAAAATCAAGCCGCTAGTTGGATGGGGTGGGGGACCTCGGCATGGTTAGCAACAGGATGGTCGCAAGCGTCGCCAGGCAGGCTAGCAGGAAGAACAGGCCGGAGAAGCCGAACAGCGGCACGAGCGCCAGGGTCAGCCAGGGCATAATGAGGCTGGGTACGGTATTGGTGAGGTTGAAAAGCCCGAGATCGCGTCCACGGGTAGCAGGCTTGGGCAGAACGCGCAGGGTCTGGCTCGAATGGAGCGCGAGGAAAACGCTCGTCGAGAGGCCGAAAACGAGATACCCCGCAATGGCGCCCTCGATACCCTGCGCCAGCGCCATGGCGACCAGACCCAACGCGCCGACGCCCGCGCCCCATGCCAGCGGCATGATCGGACGGTCGCGGCGGTCGGACCAGCGCCCGGCCAAGAGGGCCAGCGGGACCGACAGGCCGAGAACCAGCGCGAAGATTCGCGCGGTGTCGCTGTCGGTGAAGCTGCCGTCGATGCCGGTCAGCCAGATGAGGAGATAGGCGAAGAGCGCTGCCTCGGCGATCTGGACCAGCAGGCGTGCCAGCCACATGCGCGCAACTGCACCCCGCGGGAAACGCGGAGGGGCGTTTTCGGCCGGCGTAAGCGACGCTGTAAGGTCCGGCATGGGGACGGGCCTGCCGAAGAGGATGACCGGCAGCACCATGACGGCGACCAGCGCGGCGACGAGGGCGAGCCGCTCGTCGGGTCCTGCGAGGCCGGGCAGGGTGACCAGCGCGCCCGATGCAGCACCGAGCGCGGGGGCGAAGGAGAGTAGGCCACCCAGCAGACCCTTCTGCCGGTCGGGAACGACATCGCCCGCCCAAGCTGCAAGCGGGGCGAGCATCATGTTGAGAGCGACTTGCCACACCACCACCAGGCCGATCAGTTCGGTCGGGCTATCAGTCGCCCGAATGCTGACGAGCAGCAGGCAGGAGAGGACAAGGCCCGCCACGATCCACGGTCGCCGCGTGCCGGTGGCATCGCTCAGCCAGCCGAAACCGATATTGGCGAGGCTGGCCGTGATCGCTCCGGCAAAAGCAATATAGGCGAGCAGGTCGATATTGGCGTCGCCGACCATCTCGGTCGCCCGGACAGGCAGCAAGAGGGTAAGGAAGGGAACGTAGGATACGGCCCCGCCGGCAGCGGCCAGCGCGTAGAGCCACAGGAAACGCAGCGTCTGTCGCTGCTCGGGCGCGGTCTCAGCCACGAGTTTCGGGGCGGGCGGTGGAGCCGCGCACGACGAGTTCGCCGACGACCGAGACGGGCTCCGTCGGGAGCGCCTTCTTGCGGGCCGCGATGAGCAGTTCCACGGCGCGCGATATGGTGGCGGAAATCGGCTGGTCGACTGCGGTCAGCGCAGGCTGGGTGAAGCGGACGATCGGCGAATTATCGAAACTTACCAGCGAAAGGTCCCGGGGCACGTCGAGGCCCCGCGTGCGGGCCACTTCGAGCGTGGCGAGCGCCATCTGGTCGCTACTGGCGATGATCGCGGTCGGCGGCTCAGCGGCATGGAGCAGTTTGTTGGCCGCCGCCATGCCGCTTTCGAAACCGAAATCTCCGCGTTCGCATAGCCCGTCTGTCACGAAGCCCGCATCGGCCATCGTTTGCCGCCATCCCTCGATACGCCAGTCGGCAAGGCTGAATTCCTGTGGCCCGGCGATGAAGCCGATGCGTTCGTGCCCCAGTTCGATCAGGTGATCGGTGGCGAGGCGCGCGTTATGCGTGTCGCCCATGGTCATCGGCACGCCGGGACCTTCCTGCTTCGAACCGATCCGTGCAAAGGGTATGCCGCGCTCGGCAAGCAGTCCGGTGATGAGCGGATTCTCCGAATGCGGCGGGGTGAGGATGACGCCGTCGGGCTGGAGGGCCGCCAACGCGGCCCCCAGTTCGCGCTCGACATGGTCGTTATGCGTGTCGACGAGTTCGATCATCATCCGATAGCCGTGCTCGGCGCAGGTCAGCATGCCGCCCAGCAGCATCTGGTCGACCCAGTCGCGCCCTTCGCGCGCGCGCCAGTCGGCGATCGTCAGGTCACGGTCGTTGATGGCGAGGATGAGATAGGAACGCGAGCCGCTCATCCGCTGCGCAGCGATCGAGGGCACGTATCCAAGCTTGTCGATGCTCGCCTGCACCCGCTCCTTCATCGCGGGGCGGACATTGGGCTCGTTGTTGATGACGCGGCTCACCGTCTGCAGGGAAACCCCCGCATCCGCTGCCACATGCTTGATCGTTACCGATTGGCGCCGCCGAGCCATGTCAATGGGCCCCCCGAAATTTCGTTTGCCGACTTCGTAAAGTCTAATGAAGCGAGTCGAATCCCGCCATTCGAAAGCCCCACAAATCTGGGCATACCATACGGATACGGGCCCCGGTCGCTTCAACCGAGGCCCGCCTTTTTAACCGGTCATCCGGCCCACTTAGAAGTTGAAGCGGGCGATGAACGTGTAGCGGCGATCGTTGCGGAATGCCGCGCTGATCGGGCGCGTGCCGTCGTAGTCCACCTTGGTCGACAGCTTGGTTACTTCGTCGAGCAGGTTAACACCTTGGACGCCGAGTTTGAGGTTCTCGTTGACCGTGTAGAAGATCGACCCGTCAAGCTGGCCGCCGGCTTCCTGGAAGATCGGCGAGTACGGGAAGAGATCGTCCCGCGTCGTTACCAGGAAGTCGCTACGCCAGTTGTACGCAGCACGCGCCGAGAACGGACCACGCTCGTAGAAGATCGTGGCGTTGATCGTGTGCTCGGATACACCCTGAAGCGGTGTGCCTGCCACGAACGGACCGTTGTTTACCGGGCCGCCGCTCGAGTTCACCGACGGCGAACCGATGCCCGAGATATTCGGGTTCGGGAAGTCACTGGCGTCGACATAGGTGTATGAGAACTGCGTGCCGAGGCCATCGAGGAAGCCTGGCAGGAAGTCGTAGACCTGCTGGTGGGCGATCTCGACCCCTTTGAGCGTGCCCGAGATGTCGTTCGCCGGACCACGGATGATCACGTCCTGCGAACCGGCGTCCGGCGCCGAATAGTTCGCGAGGCCGATGCCGTTCTGCACAATGCCGTCGATATCTTTCAAGAAGAAGGCTGCGGTAAGCGAACCCACCTCGGCAAAGTACCATTCGAGGCTGAGATCATAGTTCCACGATTCGACGGGGCGCAAATTGCGATTCCCGGTCTGCAGCTGAAGCAGCGGACCCGAATCGGCGTTGCCGCTGAATGCAAGCGTACCGCCGGCGTTGAACAGGTTCAGGTCGGGACGCGAGATCCCCTTCGAAACGGCGCCGCGGATGACGATGCCGTTATTGTTGTCGAACCGAACGTTCAGCGACGGAAGCCAATGATCGAAGACGATGTCGCGCGTGTCCGAGATCAGCTCGCCCGTATAGAGCGATGCGAACTCGGCCAAGCGAGCGCCTGCAAGATCACAATATTCCGGTCTGCCTTCGCTATCGACGGGAATTGCAGCACACGGAGTTGAGATCTCCGTCGGCTGGACAATCCCGTCGCCATTGCCGCCATTGTCCACGTCATCGAATTGGGCCGGGTCGGGGAAGGCGATGGTCGAATCGTTGCTAACCTTAGTCTCTACATATCGGACACCGATGTTGCCCGACATGGTCCAGCTTCCGAAATCGCTGCCGAAATCGGCGCGGGCATAAGCCGCGTTTGTGATTTCGGTCACGTCCGAAATTTCGCCGGGGCAAAACGGATCGCACTGCACGACCGTGCCATCGAGAAGGGTACGGCTGCGATTGTTCACGCCGTAGGTGGCAACGCCGAAAGGACCGGATCCGCTGAATGCGTTGATTTGTGCGACCTGTTCGTCGGTCGTTCCCGCGAGATATTCACCGAGGAAATCATCACCGCCGAAGAAAAACGCCGATCCGCCTTCAATCGGAGTCCCCGCCTCGCCGCGCTGGAAGTTGTCCGCGAAGGGCGAACGGAGCTGCGAGAAGCCCGGGAATTCGTCGGTATAGGCGCCGCCTCCGATGGCGTCCGCCTGGCCCGGCAGGCCAGTGAAGAAACGGCCCGGCTCGTAAGTGCACGGCTCGAAGGTCGACGGGTTCTGGCCCCAGGGCAAACAGCCCGCACGACCGGTCCAAGGCGCCGACAAATTGCCCCAGGTGCTGAAGTTCGTGTTGCGGTTAACGCGGTCGCGCGCCGCCCAGCGTGCACCGAAGCGCGCTTTCTTGAGGAAACCTTCGTCGCTGATGTCGTATTCGAAATCCCCCGACAGGCTAAACAGATTACCATCATTGCGCTCTCGGCTGTCGAGAGCGAACCAGTAGTAGGTGTAGTACCCGCTGCCGAAATAATCCTGCGGAACGTCGGCCGGAAGCGCTCCGGACGGCTGCAAGAACTGGATATCGGGGGTTTCGCCGCTCAGGTCGATTCCAATGTCGGCCCAAGTGCTTGTTGCGCCGAAGACCGCATTGCGGGTCAGTTCGGAGGAGACGTGCTGCGCCTCGAACTTGCCGCGGAAACGATCGGTGAATTCGGCCTCGATATCGAACGAATAGTCCTCGGTGGTGCTATCGGTGCCACGAAGGAAACGCAGCGCATCCAGCGGGATGCCGCCGATGCCGAAGGGGGTCGCGTAAGCGTCGTCCACATTCTGCGTAAGAACACCGCTCACGAAATTGCCATTGGCATCAAACTCATAGCTCGTACCGGGGCGCGGCTGGTTGGTCGCCACACCATCGTCGATACGACCCAAAAGTGCGAATTCTTCGGTGAAGAAGCTGGTATCCGAGCGCAGATATTCTGCGGTCATCAGCAGGCGGCCGTCGAGCGTTTCGAACTGACCGACGACCGAGTAGGCCTGGCGGTCACGATCGAGCGTGGTCGAGCGGACGTTGGCAAATTGCGGAACCAGAACGCTGTCAGCCGGCGGGAACTCGTCGGGACCCAAAAGCACATCACCCTGGATGCCGCCCGAGTCGACCGCCTGGGCGCGAATGCAGCCGCTGCTGAGGTCAGCCGGGCGGTAACAGTAATCGACCAACTGCGACGCATCGGTACGGCTCTTGAGGGCCGAGTTCGAATAGCTCAGCTGAAGCCCGAAGGTGCCGGCAGCCGTGTCGAATGTGTCCGATGCCAGAATGTTGAAAGTCGGCGACCATTCCTGGCGCAGGTCACCATAGTTGGCTTCGATCGAACCCGCGAGGTTCAGCCCGGGGTTGTCGAGCGGCTTGCGGGTAACAAGATTGACCAGGCCCGAAATCTGCCCTTCGATCATGTCGGCAGTGGTGTTCTTGAACACTTCGACACGGCCAACCAGTTCCGGAGACACATCTTCAAAGCTCAGCGCAATACCGCCATTGGCAGAGAAGATATCGCGTCCGTTCAGTTCCGAGCGCACATAGGGAAGACCACGGATGATGACGCCGGTACCCTCGACCGAGAAACGGGTCGGATCAGAGGTCTTTTCGAAACGACCGATATTCACACCGGGCACGCGCTGCAGCGTTTCCGCGACAGAACGGTCGGGCAAGGCGCCGATGTCTTCTGCGGTGATCACGTCGACGACCGTGTCGGCGCGTTCCTTGATGCTTTGCGCAGTTTTCAACGACTCTGCAAAGCCGGTAACGATAATGACGTTCTCGTCATCAAGCTCTTCCGGAGTGCCGCCAGCAGATTCTTCGGTGATGTCGCCATCGGTATCCTGCGCGAGCGCAGGATGCGCGGCGACAAGTGCCAGGCCCGATGCGGTGGTGAGTGCGGCGGTACGCGAAAATGCGGCGACGCCAGTCGTTTTGCGAAACATGTATCCTCCCTGGTCCCAAGCGATTCTTCAGGACGAATCCTGTGATCAATTTGTCATATATCGCTACTTGTTAGCGTTCACAACAATCAATATGAACGTTCACAAGCACCGTGGCGGACTGGCAACAGTGCCGCTTTGATGGCAAGGGATGCGCATGGCTATCGAACATATCGTAATCGTCGGCGGCGGGACTGCAGGATGGATGGCGGCCGCCGCGCTGTCGCGTATCCGCGACGGGCGCGACCTCAAGATCACGCTGGTCGAATCCGAACAGATCGGCACGGTCGGCGTCGGCGAGGCGACGATTCCACCCTTCGTCGAATTCCAGAACGCGCTCGATATCGACGAGCGCGAGATGATGGCCGCGGTGCAGGGCACCTTCAAGCTGGGCATCCAGTTCGCCAATTGGGGCCAGGTCGGGGAAAGCTATATCCATCCCTTCGGTGACTATGGCTACGAGCTGGGCGGCGTGCATTTCCACCAGGTCTGGCACGCCATGCGCGAACGCGGCGACAAGCGCCCGCTGCAGGTCTTCAACCTCGAGACCATGGCGGCCCATTTCGGCAAGTTCATGCGCTCGCAGGATTATGGCCGCGACGATCTGCCGCCGATGAACTACGCCTATCATATAGATGCGACCGCCTATGCCCGCTTCCTGCGCGCTTATGCCGAAAAGCGCGGCGTGGTGCGGCGCGAAGGGCTGGTGAAGAACGTCGCCCTGCATCCCGAGACCGGCTTCGTCACAGGCATCACGCTCGACGATGGGGAAGAGATCGAAGGCGATTTCTTCGTCGATTGCTCGGGCTTCCGTGGACTGCTGATCGAACAGGCGCTGGAAACCGGTTATGAGGAATGGACCAGGTTCCTTCCCTGCGACCGCGCCGTGGCGCTGCCATGCAACCGCGACGACGGTTCTCCGCCGCCGCCTTTCACCAAGGCGACCGCGCACAAGGCCGGCTGGCAGTGGCAGGTTCCCTTGCAGACCCGCAACGGCAACGGCCATGTCTATTGCAGCGAATTCATGGAAGCCGACGAGGCGCATGACATCCTCGTCCAGAACCTCGCCGGCAAGCCGACCGCCGATCCCAATCACCTGCGGTTCGTGACGGGGCGCCGCAAGAAGTTCTGGAACAAGAACGTCGTCGCGCTTGGCCTTGCTTCGGGCTTCATGGAACCGCTGGAATCGACCTCGATCCACCTCATCAACACCGGCGTGAACAAGCTCATCGCCACGCTCTCGCTCGACGGGGTGACCGAAGCGCAGGCGAGCACGTACAACCGCCTCACCGACAAGGAATACGAGCGCATCCGCGACTTCCTCGTGCTGCACTACAAGGTGACACGGCGCGACGATTCCGAATTTTGGAATTACGTCCGCACGATGGACGTGCCCGATACGCTCAGCGAGAAAATCGAGATTTTCAAGGCGAACGGCCAGGTCTTCCGCGAGGAGGACGAGCTATTTACGACCACCAGCTGGGCTGCGGTCATGCTGGGGCAGGGCATCACGATGGACGGCACCAGCCCGATGGCCGCCGGGGTGATCGATGGTGTGGCGAAAGAGGTCGACGAGATGGAACGCTCGATCAAGTGGCTTGTCCAGCAGATGCCGGGCCATGACCAGTACCTCCAGCGCTATTGTCCGACCGGTGTGAAAGCCGCCTGACGCTTGCTCTCGCACAAAGCTGGCTCTAGCGCAGCCTTCGCATGTTCGATCCCATCGCCTTTCGCAGCGCGCTCGGCAGCTTTGCCACCGGCGTGACCATCGTTACCGCGCGCGATGCCTCCGGCGCGCCCGTGGGGCTGACGGCGAACAGCTTCAACTCGGTCAGCCTTGACCCGCCGATGGTGCTGTGGAGCCTTTCGCTTCATTCGGGCAGCCTGCCGGTGTTCCGCGATGCGCAGAACTGGGCGGTCCATGTGCTGGCGGCCGACCAGCAGGCGATGTCCGACCGCTTCGCCACCCCCGCTATCGACAAGTTCGAAGGCCTCTCGCTCGGCGATGGTCCCGAAGGCGCGCCGCTGATCGAAGGCTGCGCGGCGCGTTTCGGCTGCCGGGCGCGGTTCGAATATGAGGGCGGCGATCACGCGATCTTCCTCGGCGAAGTGGTCGATTTCGACCGGCGCGAGGCCGAGCCCCTGATCTACCACGGCGGGCAATACGGCCGCATCATGCGCGCACCCACCGGCGCGGACCTGGAACGCGAGGGGCTGGCCGAGGATACCGCCGCCGGCCTTTCCCTTACGGATCGCGGCCGCGACTTGCTGCGCGCGCTGGAGCGGGTCGCGAAGCGCTAGACTTGAGCACCTCCCGCCGATACCGGTTGCAAAACGCAACACGAAGGGAGAACGCCCCATGAAGACCGCCATCACCGAAATGTTCGGTATCGAGCATCCGATCATCCAGGGCGGCATGCATTATGTCGGCTTTGCGGAAATGGCGGCGGCGGTCTCCAACGCAGGCGGGCTCGGCATCATCACCGGCCTCACACAGGGGACGCCCGAAAAGCTCGCCAACGAGATCGCGCGCTGCAAGGACATGACCGACAAGCCCTTCGGCGTGAACCTGACCTTCCTGCCGACGGTCAACGCGCCCGATTATCCGGGCCTCGTGCGAACCATCATCGAAGGCGGGGTGAAGATCGTCGAGACGGCTGGCAACAACCCGGCGCAGGTCCTGCCTTTCTTCAAGGACGCGGGCGTCAAGGTGATCCACAAATGCACCAGCGTGCGCCACAGCCTAAAGGCTCAGTCGATCGGCTGCGATGCGGTGAGCGTCGACGGCTTCGAATGCGGCGGCCATCCGGGCGAGGACGATATCCCGAACATGATTTTGCTCCCGCGCGCGGCGGACGAGCTGGAAATGCCCTTCGTCGCCAGCGGCGGGATGGCCGATGGACGCAGCCTTGTCGCCGCGCTCGCCATGGGGGCGGACGGGATGAACATGGGCACGCGCTTCATCGCCACCAAGGAAGCACCGGTGCATGAAAACGTGAAGGCGGCGATCGTCGCGGCGAGTGAACTCGACACCCGCCTCGTCATGCGCCCGCTGCGCAACACCGAGCGTGTGATGACCAACGACGCGGTCGAGGAACTGCTCAAGATCGAGCAGGAGAAGGGTGCTCACCTCAAGTTTGAGGACATCATCGAACAGGTCGCAGGCGTCTATCCGCGCATCATGACCGAAGGCGATATGGACGCAGGCGCATGGTCCTGCGGCATGGTGGCAGGCCTCATCAACGACATCCCGACCTGCCAGGAACTCATCGACAACATCATGGCCGAGGCCGACGCGATCATCACCCAGCGCCTCGCGGGCTTCCAGGCAGCATGAGCGACCCGCTCGACTATTCCGGCAAGACCGTCCTCGTCGTCGGAGGCACCAGCGGCATCGGCAACGGCATCGCGCAGGGCTTCCGCGAGCGCGGCGCGACGGTCCATGTGACCGGCACGCACGCTTCGGCGGAAGACTATCCCGACAGCGAGATGGAGGGCCTCGCCTTCCATTCGCTCGATGTCGCGGATCGCGAAGCCGTGGATACGTTCGGCTGGCCTGACAGGCTCGATGTCGTGGTGCTGTGCCAGGGCATTGCGCGCTATGGCCGCGAGGAATTCACCCGCGAGGGATGGGATGCGGTGATGGCGGTGAACCTCGACAGCCTGCTCGATTGCGCCAACGCGGTTCGGCGGAAACTGGCCGACACGGGCGGATCGCTGCTGATCGTAAGCTCCATCGGCGGCTATCGCGGCCTCGTCGGCAACCCGGCCTATGGCGCGAGCAAGGCAGGCGCGATCAGCATGGTGAAATCGCTGGGCGTGGCCTTTGCGGGCGACGGCATCTGCGTGAACGGCATCGCGCCGGGCTATGTCCACACCAAGATAAACGACGCCTTCCTCAAGGACGAGAAGACCCAGAAGCACATCATCTCCGAAACGCCGCGAGGGCGGCTGGGCCTGCCCGAGGACATGGCGGGCGTTGCGCTCTTCCTCGCCTCGCCCTTGGCGGATTACGTGGTCGGCCAGACGATCAGCGTCGATGGCGGGATGAGCGTGGGCGGCTGAGCGGGAATGGAATACACCAATCTCGGACCCAGCGGCCTCAAGGTCTCGCGCCTGTGCCTTGGCTGCATGAGCTATGGCGACACGACCAAGGGCTGGCACGGCGACTGGGTGCTGGGCGAAGAAGAAAGCCGACCCTTCTTTCGGGAGGCGGTGGAAGCGGGGATCAACTTCTTCGACACCGCCAACATGTATTCAAAGGGCGCGTCGGAAGAACTGGTGGGCAAGCTGCTGCCCGAGTTCACCCATCGCGACGAAATCGTGGTGGCCACCAAGGCCTTCCTGCCCTGGCGCAACACGCCCAACGCGGGCGGGCTTTCGCGCAAGAGTCTGTTCCAAGCCGTCGACGACAGCCTTCGCCGGCTGGGCATGGATTATGTCGACCTGTTCCAGATCCACCGCTGGGACGAAACCACGCCGATCGAAGAGACGATGGAAGCGCTGCACGACATCGTGAAGGCGGGCAAGGCGCGTTATATCGGCGCGTCCTCGATGCAGGCGTGGCAATTCGCCAAGGCGCAGGAAGTCGCCCGCCGCCGTGGGTGGACGACGTTCATCTCGATGCAGAACCACGTGAACCTGCTCTACCGCGAGGAAGAGCGCGAAATGATCCCGCTGTGCGAGGACCAAGGCGTGAGCCTCATCCCATGGTCGCCGCTGGCGCGCGGACGGCTGGCGCGGGGCTGGGACGAAAGCACCGTGCGAAGCGAGACGGACGGCTTCGGCAAGATGCTCTACACGCAGAATATCGAGGCCGACCGCGCCGTGATCGAGGCGGTGGGCTCGATTGCCGAGGAACGCGGCGTATCGCGCGCGAGTGTGGCGCTCGGCTGGCATTTCGCCAAGGGCATCACCGCCCCCATTGTCGGGGCCACCAAGCCGGGTCACATCGGCGCCGCGGTCGATGCCATCACGCTCGATCTGACTGAAGTAGAGGTCGAGCGGCTGGAGAAACCCTATCTGCCGAAAATGCCGGTCGGCGTTGCCTCGACCGCGCCTTCCTTCGGGCCCGTCACCCTGCGCGAAAGCTGAAGTTTACGACTGTTACAGCCATGCGCGCCAAGGTCACAAACCGGTCACATCCATGCGCCATCGCTGGCCCACCATCAGGGGGCAAGGGACGCGTTCGTGGCCGTCATCTATATACTCATGACCGACCCGCAGGTCGAACGATACGACAATTTCGACAATGGCGAGACGACCTATGTTTTCGACCGTCTCGCGTCGGGCGGGCCGCGGCGTTTGCTCGAAGGCCCGGTATGCGTTTTCGTCGACTGGGTGCTGGAAGATCTATCCGGTCTCGAAATGTGCCGTCGCCTGCGCGCCGATAGTCGGACGGGCGATGCCCACATCACCATGGTGCTGGAAAGCTGCGATGCCGAGAACAAGCGCCGGGCGCTGGCGGCGGGCGCCGACGATTATGTGCTCGGCCCGATCGACCGCACCAGCGTGCTCGACCGGGTGCTGGCCCTCGGCAGCGGAAGGGTAGCGCAGGCCAGCACGCGCCCATTCCGTCTGGGCGACCTCGAAATCGACATGCCTGCCTTGCAGGCGCGCTGGAAGGACCAGCCCATTCCCCTGCGCCCTAACGAGTTCCGCCTGCTCCGCTTCTTCGCCGAGAACGCCGACCGTGTCCTCGGCCGCAGCGAACTCATCGACGGGCTGGGTAAGCAGGACCCGCCCATCGACGAGCGAACGGTCGATGTCTGGATCGGCCGGTTGCGGCGGGCGCTGCGGCAGGTCGGGGTGGGCGATCCCATCCGCACGGTCCGCTCGCTCGGCTATGTTTACGACAGCCACTGACACGGTCCCACCGCACCTCTGAACATGAAAAAAGGGCCGCTCCGAAGAGCGGTCCTTTCGAGTCTATCCGAGGAGGATACCTCAGAATTTGATCGATGCGCCGAGGCTGAAGCTGCGCCCGACTTCGTAACTGTTGATCTCGATCCGGTCGGTCCCGTTGGTCTGGAATTCCTCGTGATCCTGCCCGGTGAGGTTGCGGGCCTCGAACTTCATCTCGACTTCGGAACCGGCGAGCTCGAAGCCCTGGCGCACCACGAAGTCGAGGCTGATGCCCGGTTCTTCGATGATGTCGGGCAGCGGGCCTGCGCCGCGGCTGGTGACGCGTTCGCTGGCGTATTTGAACAGCAGCGTGAACTGGCTCAGGCGGTCGAGATCCTCGAGGCCTAGCTGGAGGTTCACGAGGTGGTCCGACTGGCCGGTCAGCGACACGCCGTCGTCGAAGAAGTTGGCGGCCGGCTGATCGGCGAAGGGGAAGACCCGCGCGGTGTCGTCGGCCCCGACTTTGATCTCGGACTGGGTGTAGGTGTAGTTCGCGATTGCGACGAGCTGCTGGCTCTCGAACCAGCCGCCAAGATCGAACAGGTCGAAATTGTACTGGAATTCCGCTTCTGCCCCGTAGAGTTCGGCCTGCGGCGCGTTGGCGAAGCCGCTGATGATTTCGTTGTCGGAGAAGCTGGTGAAGACTTCGATCGGGTTTTCGATGTCCTTGTAGAACCCGGCCACGCTCGCCCGGCTGCCGCCGCCGAAGTAATATTCGGCACGGGCCTCGTAATTCGTCAGCTGGCTGTCGACGAGACGCGGGTTGCCGTTGAACTGGCGGTTGGTTTCCGGATCGAAATAGGTCTGGAAGATCAGCTCGCGGAACTGCGGGCGGGCAATGGTCCTCGAGGCGCTGGCGCGCAGCTGGAAACTGTCGGTGACTTCCCAGGTCAGCGTGCCGCCCGGAAGCCAGTAATCGTTTTCCAGCAGGGTTGCGCTGCTCGAGCCGAGCGGCTCGGCGAAGACCTCGATGGCGTCGACCGACTGGACGGCGGTTTCGTAGCGGACGCCGACATCGAGCGAGAGACGGTCGATCGGGCGCAGGTTCACCTTGCCGTAGCCGGCGTGGATTTCCAGCGCCGCTGCGAAGGCCGGGTCGGCTTGCGTCGTCTCGAAGATGTTGAGCTCGTACGGGCCGATGCCGCCGGCGGCCTGCGCGTCGCGGTCGAAGGCAAGGTCGATCAAGGCATCGCCGAGAAGGTTGTCGGGGCGAAACACGCCGAGGCCTTCGGGGAAGCCGGAGGACGCGCGGATGTCGAACTCGCGCCGCGTGGAGGTGCGGTCGGTATCCGTATAGGCATAGCCTATCGTCGCGCTCAGCCAGTCGGTAAAGACATAGCCGACGTCGATCCCGCCATACCAGAGATCTTCGGTCAGGTCGCTGAAGGCCACCGTGGCGCGGCCACGCTGGTTGTCGAGCAGGTTGAGATAGAGCTCGCCGAACGGATCGTTGGGGCTGTTGACCGGGCGCGAATAGGCGAAGGTCCATTCGAAAGGCGCTTCACGCTGCGTCTGGGCATAGCCGCCGCGCAGATCGACCGAGAGATCGCCGAACTCGAGTTCGCCCACGAACTGGCTGTTGAACAGCTGGCGCTCGAACCACGAGGTGTCCTGGATGAGGTCTTGGTCGTCGTTCTGGAAGTCGATACCTTCTTCGATCGACGCGCGCTTCAGCGTGTCGTGGATGTAGAAGTTGGTAAAGCGGAACTTGTGCTCCGCAATCTCGAAGCCGAAGCCCAGCAGGCCGTTGACAAGCACGCGGTTGTCGGTGGCGAATTCGCGGAAATCGCTGTCGAGTTCCAGCTCGGCGTTGGAAGCCGTCTGCTTGGTGATCAGGCGGTTGCGCCACTTGTTGCTGATCGAGCCGGTAGCGATGATGCCGAGCATTCCGTCGGCACCCACATCGAAGGAGGTACCGGCCGTGATGCCTGCGCTGAAATTCGCCGGCAGGTCGCCGATCTTCTGGACCAGATAGAGATTGGGGTCATTGATGTCCTTCAGGATCGCCCTTGTGTCGACACCCTCGTCGTTGATGCGTGCACCGCTGTCGAAGAAGCCCTGGAACGCGCCGTAATTCTCGACATTGCGGCGGCCCTGGTCGAAGCCGGTCCAGTCCCAGTCGCCGCCGAAATAGCTGTAACCGGGGCCGAAGGTGGTTTCGCTGTCGCCCGAAAGCGAACCGCTGACGGTCACGAAACTCTCAGTGGGGATGGCGCGGGTGGTCAGGTTGACGACACCGCCGCCGAACTCACCCGGGAAGTTGGGCGAATAGGTCTTCTGCACGAGGCTGGAGGCGACCACGCTGGTCGGGAAGATGTCGAGCGGGACCACGCGGCTGAGCGGTTGCGGCGAGGGCAGCGGAAGGCCGTTGAGCAGCGCCAGCGAATAGCGATCGCCAAGACCGCGGACATAGACGAGGCCACCCTGCTGCGAGAGGCCCGTGGTGCGCCCCAGCGCGCCGGCAATGTCGCCTTCGCCGGTACGCGCGATGGTCGCGGTGTCGAGCACGGTGACGACCTGCGGGGAGGCGCGCGTCACGTCGCGGTTGCGGCGACCGGTGACGACGATGGTGCCGCCGGGAACGGAAATGTCGGGTTCGGCCTGTTCTTCCTCGGCGATATCGCCGGGGACGGTGTCGTTCGCGTCCTCGACATCCTGCGTCAGTTCCTCGTCGGGAACTTCCTCTTCGGTCGGCGGCGGGCCTTCGGCACCCGTGCTCTGCGCGGTCGCGGCAACGGGGAAGGTCAGGGCGGTGGAGAGCAGGAGCAGGGCGGTGAGCTGCTTGCCGGATGACATGGAATTGACCCCCTCAGATAAGGTCGGGAATTGGAAACTTTGCAAATGAGGATGGGGACGCGCTCTGACGCGCGCCCCCATCCTGCTGGATCGGGATCAGTCGTAGACCGGCAGGCTGGTGCAGGCCGACGTCGCGCTGTCGAAAGTCACCGTGCTCGAGGTACAGGTCCAGCCGTTCACCCAGCTGGCGTTGCTGTCGAAGACAGCGCCGATATTGTCGGGCAGGGTGAAGAAGGGTGCCCAGGCGGTCACGTCGAAGACCATCACGCCATTTTCGTTGCTGCCGTTGAGGAACAGCGACTGCAGCGTGTTGGTGAACATCGAATTGTTGTTCGTGCCGTTGTCGAAGACGCCCAGGATTTCCGCTGCGGTCGCGCCCGAGCTGTCGCGGAACGGGGTGGCGCAGTCGAGCACGACGCTGTCGAAGGAGACCGGGCCGCTTTCGTCCGGGCCGGTGGTCTGGGAGAGCTCTTCCTGGCCGTCGATGCGCAGGCAGGCGGTGTCCTGTGCCGACACGATGACCGAGTTGGCGATCGAGTAGTCGGCATGGCCGCGGATGCGGATGACCTGGTCGTTGGCGTTCTGGTGCACGAAGGTGGCGTTCGAGATACGCGTGTTCTGACGCGGCGTGCTCTCGTTGAAGGCGTTGTCCGAATCCGCTTCGATGATCGTGTCGCCGGCGCCGGGGCGCTGGATCGCGATCACGTACTGGAGGTTGGCTTTCACGCCGGTATCGGTGTCGATGCTGTCGTCTTCCGCGCCGACCACGATGAGGTTGGTCATGTTGACGCGGCCGCCGAAGAATTCGACGCCGTCATCCGAGCTGTTGTAGCTCATGATGTGGCTGAGGTTGGTGCCCTTACCGATGCCGCCGGTGGTCAGCGACTGGAGCTCGCTGTCCCCCGAAAGGACGAAGCCCGAATAGCGGATCTGGACGTATTCCATGCTGCCCGAGCTGTCGTCGATGCGCGCACCGCCGTAGATGGCCGGCTGGGCGGCGCCTTCGACTTGGCGTTCGCAGTTGACGGTACCGGGCGTGGCGCCGGCGGCGATGCAGTCGGTGATCGGGGCGCGGCCCGATAGGACGACGCCGCCCCACTGGCCCGACGAGGTGTCGGTGTTGAGGCCCTGGACGTTGTCGCGGCTGGTGAAGACGATCGGGCGGGCGGCGGTGCCGTTCGCCTGGATGGTGTTGCCGCGGTTGACGTTGAGGAAACTCGAACCCGAGGCATAGACGATAACGCCCGGCTCGATGGTAAGTTCGACATCGGTGTCGTCGAGACCGTCGCTGGTGTCGGCTGCCGGGCCGCCGTCGGTGCCGACATCGACGCGGCCGTTCATGCGGTAGAGCAGGCCTTCGATATAGGGCAGGGTCGAGCTGGCGCTGAAGCGCGCGGGCATGGTGCAGACGCGGTATTCCCCGGTCGGGCCGGAGATCGTGCCGCTGTCGGTGAGGCCGACCGGATCGCTGATCGTGGGGCAGCCGGCAGCCGGGGTCACCAGCGTGGCACCCGGGGTCGGGGTGGGCGTCGGGGCCGGGGTGCCGCCACCGCCGTTGTTGATGGTCACGTTGCCGCCGGTGCCGGGCGAAACGATTTCGTCGGCGCCGCAAGCCGAAAGGGCGATTGCGGACGCGCCGAGGATAAGCGAGCGATGAAGATTGGTCACGGGTTCGGTCCCCTCAAAAAACCGGATTGAGTCGAAATTCGAAGTGCGAATTCGTTGATCGCGACTCGCCAGCTAGGAGCGCTGTGTGACAGTTTGTGTCGCTACGTGACCGTTATGTTGCAGTTTCAACAGATAACCGGACGAACCGCGCACATTTCAGAATTGTGACAATGTTACGGTTTTGTTGCAGGAGCCGAAATATTGCGGCATTTTCACCCTACAAGTTTGGGAGAAATCAAATGTCGCTTATCGCTGCCGCCGCGCTTCTGGTCGCTGCTGACGGACCTGTAATGATCGTTTCCGCACCGGAAGCGGACTGCACCATGGGTTATGAAGAACTCGTCTCGGGCGAGGGGCGCGAAGCGCTCCGGGCCATTGAGCAATGCGGCGCGGCCGCCTCGGACGATCCGGCGCTGCAGATCAACCACGGCGTCGCCCTCGCGCGCGTGGGCGAATTTGATGCAGCGCGCGAAAGCTTCACCGCCGCCGTCCGCCACGCCGACCGTTTCGACCTTGAGACCGCCAGCGGCGACTGGGTCGATTCGCGCGTGCTCGCCAGGAAGGGCCTTGCCATGCTCGATAGCGGCAAATTCCGCGGCTACGAGGCGCTTGCCGTGCGCTGATTTTCCCGCCGAACGACCGGGGATATCCAACATGGCCCGCGTTTCCTTGCCGAAACGCGGGCCGTTTGTTTGCAGGAGGATATTCAGCTATTTGTCACCCCAGTGTCATGTAGGGTATCCAATGGGGCTGCACGGAGGGTGTCCGACCATGATTCGCGCACACTTGGCGCTTGTTGCAGGATTGGCCTGCATCGCGCTGACCGCCTTCCCGGCGAAGGCGGATGTCTTGGAGATCGACGCGGACGGCGCGCGCTGGAAGGCTGGCGGGCAGGCCACGATGGCTCCTGCCCAGGCGATCGAGCTCGGCGCGGGCGAAGCGCTTGCCGAAGTGCCGGCAGAGATCGACGTGCCGGAAAATATCGTGGGCGACCCTGCCGATCACGCGGCCGACGTTCCGCAGGCCTACAAGGCGAAGGTCGCCGAACTGGCCGCACGCTACGACCTCAGCCCCTCGCTGATCGAGGCAATGGTCTGGCAGGAAAGCCGCTGGCGGCATGACGCCGTATCGCCCGCCGGCGCGCAGGGCCTTGCGCAGCTGATGCCTGGAACCGCGCGCGACCTGGGCGTCGATCCGCGCGATCCCTTCGCCAACCTCGAAGGCGGGGCGCGTTACCTTCGTGCCCAGCTCGACCGGTTCGACGGCGATCTCGAAAAGGCGCTGGCCGCTTATAACGCCGGCCCCGGCCGGGTGGAGCGCGCAGGAGGCATCCCGCGCATCCGCGAAACACAGAATTACGTGGCCTCGATCATGGGCCGCCTTGCCGATCACTCACGGGAGTAGAGTAACTTGAAATCGCTTATCGCCAGGCTTGCGGTCCTCGCCGCGCTTCTCAACCCTTCGACTGCCTTTGCGCAGGCCTTGCAGCAGGATCCGGCGGGCTCAGGCCCGGTGGTCAACGCGCTGGCCTGGCTTCAGGGCACGCTGCTGGGCAATGTCGCGACTGCTGTGGCTGTAATGGCGGTGGCCGCCGTCGGTTTCATGATGCTGACCGGCCGGCTCAACTGGCGCTTCGGCGCGACCGTAATCCTCGGGGTATTCATCCTGTTCGGCGCAGGCACGATCGTGGCCGGTATCCAGGGCGCGGCAGGCTAGTATGACCGCGCTCGTCCGCCACCCCGTCCACAGAGCGCTCACCCGCCCGCAGATGTTTGCGGGCGTGACGCTAAACTATTTCGTGATCAACGGGATCGTGACGACCGAAGTCTTCCTTATCACCGGCAGCTTCTGGGCCCTGCTCGCCGCACTCGTGATGCACGGTGTCGGCTATTTCGCCTGCCTGCGCGAACCGCGCATTTTCGACCTCTGGATCACCAAGGTTTCGAAGTGCCCGCGCGTTGCAAACTACAAGCGCTGGGGGTGCAATTCCTATGCCGCGTAAGACCAAGTGGATCGGCCCCGCCGCCTGGAGCGAGAAGGAAGCCCGCGCGGGCGACCGCCTGCCCTATGCAAAGCTGGTCGATGAGAACACAGTGCTGCTGCGCGACGGCAGCGTGATGACCGCGATCCAGGTTCCCGGCCTCCTGTTCGAGACCGAGGATAGCGAGGCGCTAAACGCCCATGCGGCAACGCGCGAGGTGATGCTGCGTTCGACGCTCGACGCGCGCTTCGTTATGTATCACCATGTCATCCGCCGCCGCGTGTCGGTGGAACTGGATGCGGAATTCCCCGATCCGATCAGCCGCCACATCGATGCGCGCTGGAAAGAGCGGTTGGGCTCGGGCCAGCTGTTCGTGAACGACCAGTTCATCACCCTGATCCGTCGCCCCGCACGCGGCAAGGCGGGCCTTGTCGAGCGGATTTCGAAAAAGGCGAAGGGGCGCAAGCACCAGTTCGAAGCGGACCCCAAGGATCTGCGCGGACTTCGCGCGGCGGCGCAAGGGCTGGTGGCTTCGCTACAGGCCTATGGCGCGAGTGTGCTAGGCGATTACGTCGGGCCGCAGGGCGCGGTAAACTCCGAAATGCTGGAGCTGCTCTCGGCGCTTTACAACGGCGAGATGCGCCCTGTCCGCAAGCCTTCGGACGATGTCGATCTTGGCATGATGCTGCCTTACCGCCGTGTCAGTTTCGGTCTCGACGCGCTGGAAATGCGCGGCTCGGGCTCGCCCGATTTCGGCGCCATACTGGGCCTCAAGGACTATCCCGAAGCGACCAGTCCTGGCCTGCTCGACGGGCTGCTGCGGCTCCCGTTCGAAATGGTCGTTTCGGAAAGCTACGCACCCGCAGAACGCCAGACCGCGCGTGAACGCATGGACCTTGCCATCCGCCGCCTGAAAAGCGCGGATGAGGACGCCATCGCCGAGCGCGCCGACATGATGGCGGCGCGCGACGAACTGGGGGCAGGGGCCGTCGGTTTCGGCGATCATCATCTCACCGTGATGGTCAAAGAAACGAGCCTGGCCCGCCTCGACGATGCGACCGCCGCCTGCGCCGCCTCGCTGGGCGATACCGGCGCGATCGCCGTGCGCGAGGACACCAATCTCGAACCCGCCTTCTGGGGCCAGTTCCCCGGCAACGAGGGCTATCTCGTCCGCCGCGCGCTGATTTCCAGCGCCAATATGGCGAGCTTCGGTTCGCTTCACGGCTTCGCGCTGGGGCAGGCGCAGGGCAATCACTGGGGCGAAGCGGTGACGCTGCTGGAGACCACCAGCGCGACGCCCTTCTTCTTCAACTTCCACCATGGCGACCTCGGCAATTTCTCGGTCATCGGGCCGTCGGGGTCGGGCAAGACCGTGGTGATGAACTTCCTCGCCGCGCAGGCGCAGAAGTTCGCGCCCCGCACCATATTGTTCGATAAGGACCGCGGCGCGGAACTCTTCGTGCGCGGGATCGGTGGGCGCTACGACAGCATCCGCGCGGGTGAGCCGACCGGCTTCAACCCGATGGCGCTGCCCGATACGCCGGGCAACCGCGCCTTCCTGCGCGACTGGCTGGGCGTGCTATTGAAGGCAGAGGGTCCGGAGGAAGAGGCCACCATCGCGTCTGCGGTCGATGCGGCCTATGCCAATGATCCGAGCTTGCGCCGCATGCGTCATTTCAAGGAGCTGCTTTCGGGCAGCAAGCGTCCGCAACCGGGCGATCTTGCCGACCGTCTGGGCGCATGGATCGGTGAGGGCGAGAACGCCTGGCTCTTCGATAACGCTGAAGACAAGCTCGACCTGACCGCACGCGTGCTCGGCTCCGACATGACCGCGCTGCTCGAGAACCCGAAGCTGCGCACACCGGTGATGATGTACCTCTTCCACCGGATCGAGGAGCGCCTCGACGGCAAGCCGACGATGATCCTCATCGACGAGGGCTGGAAGGCGCTCGACGACGAGATTTTCGCCGCGCGCATCCGCGACTGGCTCAAGACGTTGCGCAAGCGCAACGCGCTGGTCGGCTTCGCCACACAGTCGGCGCGTGATGCCTTGGAAAGCCGTATTTCCACCGCATTGGTCGAGCAGACCGCGACCATGGTCTTCATGCCCAACAGCCGCGCCCGCATGGAGGATTATTGCGATGGCTTCGGCCTTACAAGCCACGAGCTCGCGCTGATCCGCACTCTGCCGGCGCACAGCCGCTGTTTCCTCGTGCGCCAGCCCGATGCGAGCGTGGTGGTGCGCCTCGACCTGTCGGGCGCGCCCGAAGTGCTGACGCTGCTTTCAGGCCGCGAAAGCTCGGTCCGCCGTCTCGACCTGCTGCGCGAAGCGATGGGCGATGCGCCCGCCGACTGGTTCCCCGCGCTCACCGGTACGGCTTGGCCGGGCGGTCCGGACCACGCCCAGGGTGACGAGCCGGTGATCGGATTGGCGGCGGAATGACCAGCGCCACCTGCCAGCAGGCTGCCGAACAGGTAGGCAACGGGGTCGCAGCCGCGCTGCGAGGCGTCGACTGCGTGGCAGGCGAGGCGAGCGCGGCGGCCTTCGGCAAGCTCTTTGCTTCGGGCGGCGCGCTCAGCTATGCGCTGACGGCGCTGCTCACCATCTACATCGCGATCTTCGGCTTCCTGCTGCTGACGGGCCGCACCAATATTGGCGTGCGCAGCCTCGTGCCGCGCATGATGACACTGGGCCTCGTGCTAACTTTTGCGACCAGCTGGGTTGCCTACCAGAGCGTGGTGTGGAACCTCTTCGTCTTCACGCCGGACTGGCTGGCGGGTGTGCTCACCGGCGTGCAGGGCTCGGCGACCAACGTCTTCGCGCAGAAGATCGACGTGGTCTTCATCGCCATCCAGGAGGCGAGTGGCAGCGAGAGCGATTTCTCGGCCTTCTCGCCCAAGGGGATGATGTGGCTGGGCGCCATGCTCTTCATGCTTAGCACGGTCGGCCTGCTGGTGACGACCAAGATCGCGCTTGGTATCCTCGTGGCGCTAGGGCCGGTCTTCGTGGTTCTAGCGCTGTTCAACGGCACGCGCGGCCTCTTCACCGGCTGGCTCAAGGGCGTGGTGATGTGCGCGCTCGCGCCGCTGTTCGCGGTGCTCGGCGGCTCGATCATGCTCGAGCTTTCGGTCCCGATCCTTTCCGCGCTGACGGCTAATCCGGGCACCGTCCCGGCGCAGGCGGGCATGGCGTTCTTCATGATCGGCGCGGTGCATGTCGCGCTGATGGTAATGGTGTTCAAGGTGGCCGGTGCCATGGTGTCGGGCTGGAGCGTGTTCGGCCTCGTCCCCTCGGCGGAAACCGCATCCGCCACTCCGGCAGCGTCCCCGGCGCCCGCGCCGCAGGTCGTCCAGCCGCTCGCTCAGGCGCAGGCCGCCACGCAGGCGAGCGATCAGGCGCGGCGGATCGACGTTTCAGCTGTTGCGACCGGCGCTGCGGCCAACGACAGCGCGAGTTCCGTCTCGCGCACCACCAAGGTTTACGCGACTGCTTCAGGCGGCGCTCAGACGGGACCTGCCAGTAAGGGTCCCAGCCGCACGACGGGGATCGGCAGCCGGTTCAAGTCCGCCCCGCCGCGCAGTCTCGGTTCTACGGAGAAAAGCTCATGAAACGCGTCGCTCTCGCCGCGCTCTCCCTCTCGCTCCTCGCCACCCCGGCGCTGGCTGATCCGCGCCTGCAGGAAGTGTTGTACGACGAATATTCGGTCGTCACCCTGCCGGGCCGCGTGAACGTGCAGGCCAGCATCGTCTTCGGTGAGGACGAGACGATCGAGAATGTCGCCATCGGCAATTCGCAAAGCTGGCAGGTCACGCCGAACAAGCGCGCCAATATCCTTTTCGTGAAGCCGCTCGAACCGCGCGCCGCGACCAACCTGACGGTCGTCACGACCAAGCGCACCTATCTCTTCGACCTGGTCGCCAGCCCGACGGCCAAGCCGCTCTACGTTCTGCGCTTCGATTATCCGGTCGATCCGGAAGAAGAAGCGCGCAAGGCCCGCATGGCCGATGCCGCCGCGACGCAGGCAGCGCCGGCTGATCCTTTCTCCGCCGTCGATCCGGCAGACCTCAACTTCGCCTGGAACGGCGAGGGCGCACCCACGCTCCTCCCCGAACGCGCGTTCGACGATGGCGAAGCGACCTTCCTCACCTGGCCCACCGGGCGCGAGGTTCCCGCGATCCTCGTCGCCAACGCCAAGGGCGTAGAGGGGCCGGTCAACTACACCGTACGCGGCGACACCGTGGTCATCGACGGCGTGCCGCGCTCGATCATCCTGCGCTCTGGCGACGAGAGCGCAACGCTGGTCAACACCGGGCCCGAACGCGCCGCCGTGCCGCTCGGCGAAACGGGCCTTGCCCGCAAGGGAGACAACTGATGCGTCTTGCAAACCGAATCCCCGAGACCAGCAAGGTCGCCAACGACACCGACCCGCGCGACGAGAGCGACGCCGAAGTCATCGACCTTGCGCAGCGCAACGCCTTTCCCGCCGTGGCCCGACCGGGCGGCAAGGGTGAAGCCATGGGCATGGTCGCCGGCATCGCCATTGTGGCGGGCTTGGGCGCGGTGACCCTGTGGAGCATGAACGCCTCGCGCCTGCCCGAGCAGCCGAGCGTCGGCAGCCCGCAGGTGGCGGCACCATCGGTCGCTGCACCGGCCTCAAAGCCGGCGATCACGATCGAACGTCCGACGCAGGCGCAGCAGGCCGCCATGGCCGCTCCCGCCCCGGCGCCCGTGCTCGCTGCGCCGCCGCAGGTCGAGCCGGGCGGCAATCCCTACAGCAACCCGACCGTGGTCTTCGACGCCGGCAGCGCGCCCGCAGGAGCCGCCGCGGGCGAGGCTGTTGCGGCCGGTGAGTCTGGCGCTGCCAACGGCAATTCGGCAAGCGATTTCGCCAGCCGCGTCGGCGGTGTCGGCGGCGCTCCGGCGCAGGCCAAGGCGATGAGCAATCCCGCGACCACGGTAACGCAAGGCACGCTGATCCCCGCGATCCTCGAAACCGCGATCGACACCAACGTACCGGGCTATGTCCGCGCCGTGGTCAGCCAGGATGTGCGCAGCTTCGACGGCACACGGGTGCTGGTGCCGCGTTCGAGCCGCCTCATCGGCCAGTACCAGTCGGGCATGCAGAACGGCCAGAAACGCGCCTATGTCATCTGGACACGCCTGATCCGGCCCGATGGCGCCTCGGTAAACCTCGCCTCGCCCGCCATCGGCTTCGACGGCACGACGGGCCTCGAAGGCAAGGTCTCGGGCAACGGCTTCTTCAAGCGCTTCGGTTCGGCCATGCTGCTGTCGGTCGTCGGCGGCCTCGGCACGCTGGCAACCGGTGGTGCCGGCGCGGTCGTGCTGGGCGGCAGCGGGGCCTCGGCGGCCGCCTCCGCAGCCGAGCAGGACGGCAAGCGTTCGCCCACCGTGCGCGTGCGACAGGGCGAGCCGATCCGCATCTTCACCGCGCGCGACCTCGATTTCTCGCGCGTAAGCTGAGGCGAGGGCCCCGGTGACCGCGGACATCCACCCCTTCCTGCCGGATGAGCATCCGGAGGAGGACGCGCCCAACGTCGACCTGCATGGCGAGCGCAGCGTCTATCTCGACGCCTATCTCAAGCCCTTCGCCGAATGGCTGGAGCGCGACACGGTCACCGAGATCCTCGTCAACCGGCCCGGTGAGGTCTGGATCGAAGACGCCGGTGCCGGCGGTATGCAGAAGGTCCTGCGGCCCGAGATCGACGACCGCCTGATCCAGCGCCTTGCCGAACAGGTGGCGCGGGTTAGCCACCAGGGCATCAACCGCGAACACCCGCTGCTGGGCGCAACCCTGCCCGACGGTGCGCGCGTCCAGTTCTGCGGCCCCCCGGCCGCGCGCAAGCACTGGGCCATGGCGATCCGCCGCCACCGCCGGCTGGACTTGCCGCTCGATGCCTATGACACAGGTCCGCTCACGCCAACCCAGCCCGGGCCCATGCCCGATCCGCAGACCGAGCCGGTGGCCTTCCTGCGCGAGGCGATCCGCCAGCGCCGCACAATCCTTGTCTCGGGCGGCACCAGCACCGGCAAGACGACTTTCCTCAACGCCATGCTCGGCGAGATCCCGAAGCACGAGCGCGTGGTGCTGGTCGAGGATACGCCCGAACTGAAGCTTCCCGGCGAGAACGGCGTCGGCCTCGTCGCAGTGAAGGGCGAGCTGGGCGAGGCCAAGGTCACCGCCAACGAGTTGCTCCAGGCCGCGCTGCGCCTGCGCCCCGACCGCATCGTGCTGGGCGAATTGCGCGGAGCGGAAAGCGTGAGCTTCCTGCGCGCGATCAACACCGGCCATCCGGGCAGCTTCTCGACCATCCATGCCAATTCCTTGCGCGGCGCGCTCGAGCAATTGCCGCTGATGGTCATGCAGACCGGGATCGGACTGACGCGGTCGGACACCATCGCCTATGCGGCCAGCGTGATCGACGTGGTGGTGCAATTGTCGCGCGATTCGAGCGGACGACGCGGTATTGCGCAGATCGCGCAGAGCCACGAGCTCGTCTGACCAAACCTGCAATGCCGTAAAGGAACCCGGTTGGCGTCCCGCCATGCCGTAACGTCAGTTGCATTTCGTGAAATTGCTGCACTGCAATAAGTGGTCGCAAATCCGCATTTTTGCGTAACAATCCTGCGCCAGAACTTGCACGCATACGAATGTGTGTTAGCTTCGCATCAGGCCGCCGTCATGAGCGGCCGGGGATGAGGAGAGGGTTTATGAGGATCAGGGCTACCCTGATGGCCGGCATCTGTGCCGGTGCACTTGCAGTTCCGGCATACGCTCAGGACGTCACCGGAGACGATAGCGAATCCGGCATCGCGGAAACCACCGACAACCAGCGCATCATCATCGTGACCGCGCAGCGCCAGGCCCAGAGCCTGCAGGAAGTGCCGATCGCGGTCAGCGCCTTTGACAGCGAAGCGCTCGAAGCGCAGCAGATCGAGAATGCCAGCGACCTCCAACTCACCCTTCCGAACGTATCCTTCACCAAGTCGAACTTCACTGCGTCCAGCTTTACGATCCGCGGCATCGGCGACTTGTGCGTAGGCGTCTCGTGCGACAGCGCGACTGCCATCCACCTCAATTCCGCACCATTGTTCAACACGCGCCTGTTCGAAACGGAATATTTCGATCTCGAACGGGTCGAAGTCCTTCGCGGGCCGCAGGGCACTTTGTTCGGACGCAACGCCACCTCTGGCGTGGTCAATGTGGTGACCGCCAAGCCCGACCTTTCGGGATTCGGCGCTGCTGCCGAATTCGAATATGGTAATTTTAATTCGCTCAAAGCCAAGGGTATGGTCAACGTGCCGGTCGGTGATGCCATCGGTGTGCGGGTCGCTGGTTTCTGGCTGGACCGGGACGGCTACACCGAGAACCTCTTCGACGGTAACGACATCGACGACCGCGAAATGTACGCGATCCGCGGCTCGTTGAGGTTCGAGCCCGGCGCGAACACTACCATTGATCTGATGGGCTATTATTTCCGTGAAGACGATAATCGCCTTCGCATCCAGAAGCAGCAATGCCAGCGCGACCCGACCGGCGTGCTCGGCTGCCTCAACTCGCGCAGGGATTTCGCCAAAACGAATTCCAATTCGACCTTCACGGGCACTCTTGGTTCGTCTGAATTCCTTGCCATCAACGGAATTCCGGCATCCTTCGGTCTCAATAGTCTCTACGGCCCGGATGCTTACGCGAATTTCGAAGAGCCTGCCGATGTTCGCGTGGTGAACACCGAATTCACTCCGGACTATTTCGCCGACGAATTGCAACTGCAGGCTCATCTCGAGCAGGTTTTCGGTTCGTTCACGCTCGGCGTGACCGGCACGTATCAGGAAACCAGCGTTGATTCCCGACAGGACTACAATCTCGGTGTCGGTGCAATTCCCAATGCGGCTATTGCCTTTCCGACCTTGCAGGCTTTCGCCGCCGGGGCAGCTGGCCCCGGTACAGGAGCCTACTTCCAGCCGATCGTAGATGCGTTGTTCGACGGATCGAACCTGTGCGTTTCCGATACGAACCTCAACAATCTGGGCGCTTTCGGTGGCGAACGCGTTTGCACGCCGAACGGTACGCAATTCGACCGCTCGAACCAGGAAAATGAATCCTTCTCGGTCGAAGCCATCCTTTCTTCCGATTTCGACGGGCCCTTCAATTTCCTTGTCGGCGGGATTTACGCGGAATCCAAGGTGCTGGAAAACAGCTATTTCGTGAACTCCTTCGCGATCGACTATGTCAGCTCGGTCTTGGGATCCTTCACTTCGCTCGGTGGCGGCTTGCCCCCCAGCTATCTTGGAACCTCGTTCTTCCGAAACAATACCGACGACTTCAAACTGGAAAGCTTCGGCATTTTCGGCGAGGTCTATTTCGATGTATCCGACCGGCTGAGCATCACTGGCGGTCTGCGCTACAATGACGATACCAAGTCAATTCGCGCACGTTCCACGCTGGCGAGTTTCCTTGTCCCGTACGGTACGGATCCCTTCGAAACACCCTTCGGGGCGGATTTCGATGCCGATCCCGGTACGCCCTGTACAGCTGGGTCGCCGGTCGGTCCGATCGGCTCGGTTGCCGGGTGCGAGGCTTTCCAGGAGCGGGAGGTAAGCTTCAACGAGATAACCGGTCGCTTCGTGGTCGACTTCGAAGTGACCCCCGACAACCATCTCTATGCCTCCTATTCGCGTGGCTACAAATCGGGCGGTATCAACCCGCCGTTGCAGCCGATCTTCCAGGTGGCCGACAGCTTCGGTTCGGAAAGCATCGACGCTTTCGAAATCGGCTCGAAGAACACCTTCGGGGGTGGGAGCCTGCAGTTGAATGCTACTGCGTTCTACTACAAGTATTCCGACCTGCAGCTAAGCCGGATCATCGCGCGTACTTCGGTCAATGATACGATCGATGCCAATATCTGGGGTGTCGAACTGGAGGGAATTATCAGCCCGAGCTACAACTGGCTGATCAATATGAACTTCAGCTACCTCAATGCAGAGGTGGCGGGTGACCAGTTCTTCTCGAATCCGCGCGACCCGGGTGGCGGCGATCCAGACGCTGTCATCATCAAGGACATCACCAATGGTGCGCTGTGCGCAGTGACCGGCGCGGGTGCGAATGCCTTCGTTGCTGCAGTCAATCCGGGCCTTGGCCTGCAAGGCCCCACTGCCTTCCCTGAAGATGGCGGGATTGCGTCGACCGGCGCATTCAGCATCTGTAGCGTGCTCGAGGACCAGGCAGCCGCCATCGGCGAAGTTTTTGGTGGTGTCGAAGTGCTCAGTCCTGGTGTTGAAATCAACCTGAAGGGCAACAAGCTGCCCCAGGCGCCGACCACTAAGGCATCGGTCGGCGTGCAGTACACTGCGGAGTTCGGCGGAGGTGCCACCTTGGTGCCGCGCTTCGACGTCGCCTTTACCGGCGAACAGTATGGCAATGTCTTTAACGGGAACGTGAACCGGATCGAGCCTTTCGTCCAGGCGAATGCGCAAATCCAATTCAACGATGCGAGCGAGCGATTCTACATCCGTGGCTTCGTTCAGAACATCTTCGACTCGGACTCGGTGACCGGTCTCTACGTCACAGATGCGAGCTCGGGCCTGTTCACCAACATCTTCACGCTCGACCCGCGCCGCTATGGCGTGGCGATCGGCGCGAAGTTCTAGATCCCCCGGTCTTCAGGGGTATCTGGGGGCGGTTCCTTCGGGGGCCGCCCCTTTTTTCATCGGCTGGCTTGCGAGTTGGCGAAAGGTGAGAAGTCCGTATCGGTATCGAATATCTCGATACCCTCGGCTCGCTTGAGCTTGTTCACCACCAGATAAGTCAACGGCGTCAGCAAGGCTTCCCAAGCCGTCTTGATCAGCCATTGCGACAGGATCACCTGCCACAAGAGCTCGACCGGCCAGCCAGCCAGGCCCCAGAAAGCGAGCGGGTAGAAGAGCAGGCTGTCGAGCCCCTGTCCGACGACGGTTGAACCAATTGTGCGCGCCCACAGATGCTTTCCGGCGGTCCAGACCTTCATCTTGGCAAGCACGAAACTGTTGGCGAACTCGCCCGCCCAGAAGGCCACCATCGAGGCGAGCACGATGCGCCAGCTGTTGCCGAAGACGAATTCGTAGGATTCCTGCCCCGGCCAGCCTTCCGCCGGCGGCAACTGCACCACGACCCAGGCCATGAAGGCCATGAACAGCAGCGCAGCGAAACCCGTCCAGATCACCCGCCGCGCACGGGCGTAACCATACACTTCTGTCAGGATATCTCCGATGATGTAGCTCACCGGGAAGAACAATACGCCCGCACCGAAGGACCATTGGCCCACCCATGGCAGGGTGACGTAGCTGGGCTTGGAAGCCCCGATCAGGTTGGAAAGCAGCAGGATCGTGACGAAAGCCGCCATCACGAGGTCGTAATATTTGAATCGGGGCGGGGCGGGCTGGGCCAAGTCGGGGGCTTTTTCCATAACGCGCTGCCTATCGCCGATTGGCGCTTCGGCAAAGTCGCGTTATGGCGATCAGGGCGCGCGCCCGTAGCTCATCTGGATAGAGCGCGAGACTTCTAATCTTGAGGCAGCAGGTTCGAGTCCTGCCGGGCGCGCCATTAGCGAAAATCCGCTGTTGGGACAACCTTACCGTGACCCAGTCGCAACCTTGATGTGACCTTTTCGCAGATTTGTGTCACGCTTTAAGGGCCTACTTCGGAAATTAAGACGGCGAGTGACCGCTTTGCGCCCCCATCCAAGATGTAGCAATCTGATATCCTAGGTTCTGAAAGCCGACATTCTTCTAAGCCAATCCGGCCAGGGAGAAAGAAGACGCGGCATCTAAGCACACGCCAGTATGCTCGACTTGTAGACGAATGGGTCGAGAGCATCGGATTGAATCCAGAGGAATACGGCACCCATTCACTTCGTCGAACCAAAGCTTCCATCATCTACAAAGCCACGGGAAACATCCGTGCGATCCAGATCCTGTTAGGGCATTCGAAGATCGAAAACACCGTGCGATATTTGGGCGTCGATATAGAAGACGCCCTCACTCTCGCAGAGAAGACCGAGATTTGACTACCGATCTTAACGCGGATCTTGGGCGACCGTAAAGAAGGCCTCCGCCCCTGAAATGGCGCGGAGGCCTATAGTCGAGGTTGGCACTACGAACGTCGCAGTGCCGCCCTTCGGGTCGCCTTTGTGCAGGGCTGCTGCTGTCTGGAAACTTGCTAAAGCATACTGCGTTCGCCCGACGGGTTGCAGCGCTCGGAAAGCGCCAGCTCAACTCGGGAACGTCCCTCGTCGCTCGCAATCGCCAAGTCGATGGGACGCCCTCCCAAATCATCGTGATGTGCGTTCATGAATTCGATCGCCGCTTCTCTCCCAAGAAGCATCATCGCCATGCGAGCCGTTTCGCCTTGGCGACGCGAAGCTGCGGGCGTGAGGCGAATGCTCGGCTTGGGACGCCTCACAGCGGGCGCCGTGATATAGGGAAATTTACGGCTAAGGTCGGACAGGCCAAGATTTGCTCCTCTTCAAAAGCGGGAGCACAAACCGGTCTCTCTGTCGCAGATGCTAGATGTTCCCTGCGATAGGCAGTTGCCTACCATAACATTTGATGCATGTATTGCGATTTCTTGCCGCCCGTTTTGCGGCCTGCAATCAAACACACTGTGAGCCGTTCCGGAACCGCTTCACGAACCCCGGCGCTCGAAGGATGTCGTTCCAGAAGGCGGAGGGGCTGTCCCAGAAGGAACGTTCCCCATGCATTCTTCCGATGCCGTCATCCTCGTAGTCGAGGACGAAATTCTGATCCGCATGGATGTCGTTGATCAATTGACGGGTCTTGGTTACAGCGTAATTGAAGCATCGACCGGATGCGAGGCGCTCGAAACGCTCACGACAGGCGATGGTGTTTGTATCCTATTCACCAACGTCGACATGCGGGGAGACCTGGATGGCATCATGTTGGCGCATGAGGTTTGTCGGACACGGCCGGAGATCGGCATAATCGTTACGTCCGGCAAAACAGCGCTCGGTGAGGACGCGCTGCCCGAAGGTTCGAGATTTTATTCGAAGCCTTATATGCGAGCTACGGTCCACGCCGCGATACAGGAAATGCTACCTTGATAGGGTCAAAGCTGGAGCGGCCTATTCGGCAACCGACGCGCGCGGCAAGATAATCGTCACGCCAAGGCCATCAGCTCGCCAATCATAGTCGATTGTCGCACCGAGCTGGCGGATTGTCGATGCGACAAGGCGAGTGCCAAAATTCTGGCTCTCTGGAGGTGTGGTTGTCGGGCCTCCACTTTCGGTCCACTCGATTTTCAGACCTTCCGCGGTTCGCAGCCAATCGATCGAAACCTTGCCACCCATATCTTTCAGAGCACCGTATTTGATCGCATTGGTGGCGAGTTCATGAAACACCATGGCCAGTCCAGAAAGCGACTGGGCATCGACCGTCTGTTCATCGCCATTCAGGCTAATGCGATCGTCTGCATCCCCATGGCCCAATGGCCCAAGGATCGTTGCTAGCAGCGTATGGATTGATGTCATTTCATCCGAACGCCCGGCCGCGTTGCGAATAATTATGAGATCTTGAGCGGACGCAATCGCTCGAAGCTTTCCGTTGACCTTGTCTGCCAGGTCCCGGGCGCTCAGCGCCGCCGGCACGTTCAGGTTGATAAGGCTCTGCGCGAGGGCGAACGCGTTCTTCACGCGATGCTGAAGTTCTTCCAGAATGAGCGCCTTGGCCTCTTCGGCACGGTTGCGCATCCGCTCTAGGCGCATCCGCTCGACGGCGATCGATGTTGTTAGCGCGATCGCTTCGATGATGGCGCGATCAAGGTCGGAGGGCTGTCGGGGTTCGGAATAGTAATTCGCAAAAGTGCCGAGCACGCTGCCGTCGCCCGCCTTTATCGGCACCGACCAACAAGCGCCCAGACCATGCGATAGTGCCAGATCGCGAAAATCGGCCCAGAGCGGATCGGTAGCGATGTCATCGACGAAGATAGCTTGGCCAGTCGCGGCGGCGGTACCGCAGGACCCCGCTCCGTCTCCTATCGCCATCCCTTCGATCGCGGCATTGTATTCGTCGGGCAGACTCGGAGCACCACCCAGTTCGAGATGCTGCCCGTCTTCTGTCAGCAAAAGGATCGAGGCCAGCATGCCGTCCCCGGTCTGTTCTTCGGCGAGGCGGACTATGTCGCAGAGTAGGTTCGCGGTCGCCCCCAAGCGCCACACGACCAAGTATCTGTTGCTGGCGACGCCAGACCTCTGCGAGATACTTTTCTGACAATGGGTGAGAAGGGGCTGCGAGAGGATTACCGGTCTGCAACTTTTCGATGACCGACTCCACTCAAGTTTAGGCAGACTAACTGAATTAAGGGAGCTTACCGGAGATAACAAGCACGTGGCCGTGGATCACGGGGCTGCCTTTCTTTCCGGCTCTAGCATCGCGAAACTTTGGAGTTCCCGCGCCCGACGAGCTTTCTCGCGCTCCTTTTGCATTCTTAGAGTGCGGTCAGCCATTTCGCGCCACGCAGCTTCAGACCGAAGTGCGCGCAGCCTGGCATTCTCCAGTGCAGCCTCTCCGGCCTCTATCGCAGCCGCGTCTGCTTGCGCGACCTGAAAATCGTAGGTTTGGGATATTGCCGTCACTCCTAAAGGTCAAAACCGGGAGCTCCGGACCACATTTGAAAGCAATCCGGAGCAAGAAACCTCTCAATTGGCGGCGGACAGGTTCACGGCGCTGGCCTTGCCATTGCGGCCAGTCTCGACCTCGTAATTGAGGCGCTGGTCCTTATCGAGCGTTGTCATGCCTGCCGCCTGGACAGCTGAGATGTGGACGAAGCTGTCGGCAGAGCCGTCATCGGGCTGGATGAAGCCATAACCCTTGTCGCCATTGAAGAATTTTACTGTACCGGTAGTCATATTCGCTTCCTTTCAAGAAACGGTTGTGTTCGGCGCGCGAGATTGCGAACCGAGGTTGTGCGTCAAGTCGTCAATTGAAAGGAGTTCGTCATATTCAAGGCGCGAAAACCGGAATTCTCCGGTTTCCTAACCAGGCGTCGATATCCGTCGAAATTTAACGTGAGCAGATTTGATCGGGCGAGCTTCGTGCGAACTAGACGATCGCTTCGGAGCCCGCTTTTGTCAGAACCGAGTTGGAAACTGGGACTTGCTCCAGGCACAGGCTGCGGCAGCGCCCAGTCCATGCTGGAAGTCGCTGATACGACCCGCGATGCGAGAAGCCTTCGCCAGTTTGGCCAAGCGATCGTCATGGTTTGCGGCGCCGTCAGCACCCATAAGGGCTCGCTGGTGCTCGGCATATTGCAGGTTCAGGTCCATGTCAGTTCTCCGGCTGTGGCGGGAATGCTGAGGCATGGCCGCGAGTTATGTATGTCGCTCAGTCGATCATCGTTGCGACAAGACGTCGCAGCTCGGCGGTCGGCATGTGACTGGGATTTGTCCGATCCCGGTCCGCCCGCTGTGCATGGATTGCGCCATAGCGCAGCGAAAGTTTAGGGCGCGACGTATCGCGCAGGTTCAATGCATTCATTATTCTTATGTTCGGCAGGTCCTGCCCGCCGCCTTCTTGTCAGTCTCAGCGCCTGTATCCGCGCTTGCGAGCACCAGCGGGTCCTTGCCCGGGTGTTCGTTCGCGGAAGACGATCCGACCCTTGGTCAGATCGTATGGCGTCATCTCGACATGTACGCGGTCTCCTACGACCGATCGGATACGATAGCGACGCATCTTGCCTGCAGTGTAACAGATCAGACGATGCTCATTATCGAGGGTGACGCCGAAACGTCCGTCGGGCAGGATCTCGTCGATCTCACCCTCCATCGTAATGAGCTCTTCCTTCGCCAATCGGTTTTCCTTGCGTACGAAAAATCATCCGCACGGACACATTCCGCTGCGGAGCCATGCTCCATGTAATGGAAGTGGTGCCGATATCGCGCTTGGGCGCAAACTGCGGCAATCATAATCCGTCGCAAACGACGCTAGGCAATTTCTATATAGCAGCGTACAAAAAAATTACAATGGAGTTGGCCGAATGGACTGGAAGTTGTCGGCGAGCTTTCCGTTGTCGAGGAAGATTGCCTGCTGCCCGTCGCGCACGGTCAGGTTCGCGCCGTACTGGATTTCGTTATCCTCGACCGGGAAACGCCACGCCAGCTGGCCGGGCTTCTCCTCCCATTCGAGCACATCGATCAGTTGCTTGGAAACCAGCCCATCTGCGTCCCTCCGTTTTGCGCGACATAGCCCGCGCTCTGCGGAACCTAACCAAGCGCAGGAGAGGAAACAATTGCTACCCGGGCCAAGACTGTCGAAATTCCTTGTTCAGGCGGTTCCGTACTTGGTTTCGACTTCGATCCCGGATTCCTTGAGGAAGCCGGTTGGCAGGATACCGCCCACGCAAATGATGACGTAGTCGTTGGCCAGCGTCTCGATACCGTCTTCGGTGGTCAGGTCCACTTCGTCTTCGCGGATTTCCGCGACCTGGCTCTTCAGCCGCTGTTCGATCACGCCTTTCTCGACGAGTTCGATGAAGCGGTTGCGGTTCTTCTTGCGGGCACGGGCGAAAGCGTCGGAGCGGTAGGACAGCGTGACCTTCGTGTCGCTCTGCTCGGCAATCTGGATCGCGGCCTCCAGCGCGCTGTCGCCGCCGCCCACCACTAGCACTTTGGCGCCGACATATTGTTCGGGATCGATCAGGCGATAGACGACCTTGGGCAGCTTTTCTCCTGGCACATCCAGCGTGCGCGGCGTGCCCCTGCGGCCAATGGCGAGAAGGACGGTTTTGGCTTCGATATCGCCCTTGCTGGTTTCGAGACGGAAGCCGGTCGCGGTCTTGCGCACGGCCTCGACGTTGACGCCGGTGCGTATCTGGAGACCGGTCTTTTCGACCACGCCCTGCCAGAAGGAAATCAGCTCTTCCTTCTGGACCTCGCCGAATTTTACCGTTCCGATGATCGGCAATTCGGCGGGCGAGGTCATGACCATTTTCCCGCGCGGGAACTGCGCCACCGTGCCGCCGAGGTCCGACTGGTCGAGCAGCACGTAGTCCAGCTTGCGTTCGATCGCGCCGAGCCCTGCGGAAATGCCCGCCGGGCCGCTGCCGACGATGGCGATGTCATGATGCCCGGGCGCATTGGGCAGGCTGGCGATTTTCTGGGCCGCAAAGCCGATCGCCTGGCGTCCCTGTTCGATGGCGTTCTTGACCAGTCCCATCCCGCCCAGTTCACCGGCGATGAAGATGCCCGGCACGTTGGTTTCGAACTCGGGGGAGAGCGGCGGGATGTCGACGCCGCGTTCCTCGGTTCCGAAGACGAGATCAATGGCGTCGAAAGGGCAGGCGGCCTGGCACGCGCCGTGCCCGACGCAGGAGGTCGGCTCCACCAGTGCGGCCTTGCCGTCGATCAGGGCGAGGATCTTCTTTTCAGGGCAAGCGATGACGCAGGCCCCGCAGCCAAGGCACAGGTCGGGGTTGATTAATGGATGGAGCGAAGGCGGATGCGCGAGCCCCGCCTGGAGATTGTCTTCCAGGATCGCACGCGCCTTGGCTGACCGCTTTCGCTTATAGAGGCTCCACACAAGCCATATCAGGAACAGCGGGACCAGATAGACGAGTTCGAGTTGCCAGGTCGGCATGGCGGTCAGGGAACTCCTACCTCGCTCGCGGTCGCGTTGACGAGGGCTAGGCCCTGACTGTTGCCTGCCAGCGCCTTTCGCGCAGTGGCGAGGTCGGCCTTCGCCTGCTCGGCCTGTCCGCGGACCATGCGCGACCGGATGAGACGCGCCCAGCCTTCGGGATCGTCGGGATTGGACTTGAGGCGCGTAGCAAGGCCCTCGACCATTTTCTCGATCATCGCTTCCTGTTCCGAAGGCGGGAGCGAGTTTGCCGCCTGCACGGTTGCCGCATCGAGCGCCGGCGGCTGACCGGTCATGGACGGTGGGGGGCTGGCGTTGAGGCGGCCGGAGACATCCGTACCGAGTTCGCCCGCCAGTTGGTTTATGTCGCGGCGTACGTCGGCCTGCCAGGGGGCGTCGGGCGAGGCGGAGTTGGCGAGGTCGATCCACAGGTCGAGCGCCTCCTGCTGCCGGCCCTGCTGCGCCAGCAAGCGCCCGCGAAAATAGCGCGCGCGCGGTTCGGTGGGGTCGATAGCCAGCGCTTGCTCAAAGGCCTGCCGGGCGTCGCGCGTTACCTCTCCCTTGGCCAGCGCCACGAGCGCTTCGCCATAGCCAGACCGGGCCGCAGCGCTCTGCGGCAGCAATTCTATCGCGCGCTCGAAAGGAGCGATCGCCTCTTGTGGCCGGTTGGTCATGAGATAGGACCAGCCCAGCATCCGGAAGCCTTCACCGTCCTCGGGGTTTGCCTCGAGCCGGGCGGCAAGCCGTTCGATCATGGTGTCGACGTCTTCAAGTTGCTGGCTGTTCTGGTTGAGCGCGATCGCACTACCCGGCGCTGCGCCGGTGCCGTCGTCGTCGGGCTTGATGAGCAGGACGGCCAGAGTCGCAGCGACGAGCACCCCGGCCCCGATCAACAGCACGCGCGTGCGGTCGAAGTTCAGCTTCGGCGTATCGACACCGGCTCCCCCGTCCGAGGAAGCATTCGCACTAGCCGTCTGGCTTTGTTGCCATAGGCGCATGCCGACGATGCCGACGGCGATCCCGGCAAGGGCGGTCAGGATTGTAGCTAGCACTCCACATCTCCCAATTCCTACACTGTGCGACCGCTTCTGGCTCTTTGCCACTTGGCCTGCACTATACTAACGCGCACATTCTTGGCCATGAAATATCCGAAAACTTGCGTGATGATTGGTCGTTACGTAAATGCGCTGCGGTCGCGCGATGCTCAGAAGGAGCCTAATTTGCCTCCATGGATACGATAACGACCCAGCCAGTTCGCGGTATTCGTCGCCTACGCCTGCGCCCTGGGCAGCTGGAGCGGGTGCTTTCGGTCCTTGTCCTCGCCGGCGTCCTCGCGGCGCTGATCTATGGTTTCATCAACAGGGACGACCCGAGGCTCGATCCTGAAGACGGGATCGGATACTGGCTTGGCATAATCGGCAGTTCGATGATGCTGATCCTGCTCATCTATCCCTTGCGCAAGCGCAATCCCAAGCTGCGCAGTCTGGGATCGGTCGGGTTCTGGTTCCGCTTTCACATGCTCCTCGGGCTGCTGGGCCCTGTGACGATCCTTTATCATTCGCGTTTCGGCTGGGGCTCGCTGAACAGCGCGACGGCGCTCGGGGCGATGATCATCGTTGCCTCGAGCGGCCTAATCGGCCGCTTTCTCTATTCACGGGTTCACCGGGGCTATTCTACCCGGACCATCGCCATCCGAGACCTGAAAAGAGAAATGGATGCATTGCTCGACGATCTCGAGCACGAGCATATCGGCGACAGCTATATCATGGATACGCTGCACGATCTCGAGGACCGCGCCATCGCTTCGGGGAAATCCTTCTGGGCGGGCGCCCGATCCTTCGTGAGCCTGCGTCTCAGATCGCTGATTATCGGGCGCGAGGTGCGAAGGCAGTTGCAGGACCCCGACGCGGAACATCGGCAGGCGTTGCTGCAGGGGTTGGAGGACTTTTTCCGTGCGACCAGGCGCGCTTCGAGCTTTGCCTTCTACAGCCGTCTCCTGCGATTCTGGCATTATCTGCACCTGCCGCTTTTCATCCTGCTGGTCGCAGCAGTCACTCTCCACATCGTCGCGGTCCACCAATACTGATGCGCGGCCTGCGCGCCTTTATTGCTCTCTTGCTGCTGATGGTCGCAGCGCCGGCCCTTGGACAGACGATCATCGAGCGGCTGGTTACGCCCGGCCCCCTGTCGCAGCCGCACGCAAAGCTCGAGGACAGCTGCAACTCGTGCCACACGAATTTCCGCAAGGAGGCGCAGAACTCCAAGTGCCTCGCCTGCCACACCGATGTCGCGTCGGACATCCGGGCCGGTGCAGGCTATCACGGGCGCAGTTCCAACGCACGGCGCAGCACCTGCAAGAGCTGCCATACCGAGCATAAGGGCCGGCGCTTCGACATCGTCCGCCTCAACACGCGAAGCTTCAATCACGACCTCACCGATTTCCCGCTGCGGGGCGGCCATGCAAAGGTGTCTTGCGCTTCGTGCCACACGGGAGGGAAAGCCTATCGCCTCGCGCCGACGACCTGTCGCGGGTGCCACGAAAGCGATGATCCGCACAAGGGCCGCCTCGGACCGCGCTGCCAGGACTGCCACCAGGTTTCCGACTGGAAATCCCTGAAGCCCTTCGATCACTCCAAGACCGGATATCCCCTCACCGGCGCGCATTCGCGTACGAGTTGCATGTCGTGCCACAAGGGCCAGCGATGGGAGGGGCTGACGACCAGTTGCTATGGCTGCCACAAGCAGGACGACGCCCACAATGGATCGCGCGGAACCAATTGTTCGAGCTGCCATACGACGTCGTCCTGGCGCCAGGTCAAATTCGACCATGACACGACAGGCTTCTCACTTATCGGCGCGCATGCGCAGGCAAGTTGTACCTCGTGTCACGGGGCAAACAATTCGATCAAGAACCCGCCGACGACTTGCTACGGTTGCCACCAGAAGGACGATTCCCACGAGGGCGCCAACGGGAAGCAGTGCGAGGATTGCCACACGCCCCGATCCTGGACCCGGATCCAGTTCGATCACGACCGGCTGACCGATTTCCCCCTGCGCGGGGCGCATCGGCAGGCGACTTGCGAGAGCTGCCATGTCCAGCCACCAAGGGTTGCCGCCCCGCCGACCACCTGTTTCGGTTGTCATGAGGAGGACGACAGTCACAAGGGCGGCAACGGCACCGATTGCGCGCGCTGCCATACGGAGACCGATTGGGAAGCGGTGGAATTCGACCACGCGACCATGACCGGCTTCCCCTTGCTCGGGAAGCATGCGGAGGCGCGCTGCGAGGACTGCCACGTAGAGGCCTCGGACCAGGTGAAGCTCGTGCCGGAGTGCGCCTCCTGCCACTATGAGGACGACGTCCACAAGGCGGAACTGGGCCCCTCATGCGGGCGCTGTCACGATTCTAATGACTGGACTACCAACATCAGCTTCGACCATGCGCTGACCAGTTTCCCGCTACTTGGCAAGCATGCCGATATCGATTGCACGGATTGCCACGCGGACCAGACATTCACCGTCAAGGGGCCGCAATGCGCCGATTGCCATGTGGACGAGCACCACGAAGGCCGTCTCGGCACGCCCGCGCAATGCGGCGATTGCCACAACGCCAACGACTGGAAGGCGTGGAGTTTCAATCACGATACGCAGACGCAATTCCCCCTCACCGGCAAGCACAAGGGGCTGGTGTGCGGGTCCTGTCACGCGAGAGCGGGGGACCCGGCCGAACTATCAGCGACTTGCGCCGATTGTCACCGCCGCGATGACGTCCACCGCGGGGAATTCGGGACCGATTGCCAGCGTTGTCATGTGACGGATGACTGGTCGAAGGTCTCCTTACCCGAGGATCGCAGCAAGTAACTGGGATGCCAGTCCGGTTTATTGGGCTTATAGCCGACGAAGCGAGCCCCGCTTGCGACGAACCGATAAGCGGACTCTATCGCTATGCCGGTCAGTCTGACAGTTTGCAGCGCGAGTGGCTGGGGGCTGCCGCTTGATGAAAGAAGATCATGTCGGTTTTCTCGGGTCGTCGAGTTGCCGAGGGCACCCCAGTGTTGAACAAGCTTTCGACACTAATCCTGATGACCTTGGCCAGCTTTGTGCTTCTGGCCGCCACTTCGTTCGGCCAGCAGGAATCGCGTTTCGAAAACTTCGATCACTTTTCCACCGGGTTCCCGCTTACAGGTCAGCACGCGACCGTCCGATGCGAATCCTGCCACATAGACGGGCAATTCAAGGGCACGCCGACACGCTGTGCGGACTGCCACAATTCGGTGAGAGCGGAAGGCAAGCCCGCCAGCCACCCGCAAACGCAGGCCAATTGCGATAGCTGCCACGCCACCAGCCAATGGGCGATCGCCCGCTTCGACCACAGCGGCGTCACCGAACGCTGCGCTTCCTGCCACAACGGAATCCAGTCGAGCGGCAAGCCGGCCAACCACGTGCCGAGCTCGCAAGAATGCGAAAACTGCCACACCACGTCCAACTGGACCAACGCTACCTTCGATCACAGCGCGGTCACCGGCAATTGCGTGTCCTGTCACAACGGGACAACTGCGACCGGCAAGCCGGCCAATCATATCCCTTCGAGCAATGTCTGCGAAGATTGTCACCGGACCACCGCCTGGGTCCCCGCAAGCTTCGACCACGCAGGGATCACTGGCAATTGCTCAAGTTGCCACAATGGGACAACTGCGACCGGCAAGCCCGCCAACCACATCCCCTCAAGCAATGTCTGCGAAGACTGCCACCGGACGATGTCCTGGGTCCCGGCAGAGTTCAGCCATGCTGGGATTACGGGAAATTGCACCAGTTGCCACAACGGCACCACGGCGCCCGGCAAGTCGTCCAGCCACCCTCCGACAAGCAACACCTGCGAAGCGTGCCACAACACGAGCGACTGGTCGCAGGTCCGGTTCGATCATCGCGCCACCAGCGCTACCTGCTCGACCTGCCACAACGGCACGATTGCCGAGGGCAAGGGGCCGACCCACATCCAGACGACCGCACAATGCGACAGTTGTCACACAACCAATGCGTGGAGTCCCGCGAGATTCTCGCATGAAGGGATAACCGGCAATTGCTCTTCCTGTCACAACGGCAGCACGGCTACCGGCAAGCACGCCAATCATGTCAGTTCCACCAATGCCTGCGAGGATTGCCACACGACCAACGCGTGGAGCCCGGCTCGCTTCGATCACAGCGCCGCTTCTGGTTCGTGTTTCTCCTGCCACAATGGCACGACGGCGACGGGCAAGCATGCGAACCACATTGCCTCGTCCAACGCCTGCGCCGATTGCCATGTCACCAACGGCTGGACACCTGCGCGCTTCGACCATTCGGGCGTAACCGGGTCCTGCTTCAGTTGCCACAACGGGACGACGGCGACCGGCAAGCACGCAACGCATGTCGCATCCGCCAACACCTGCGACGATTGCCATACGACCAATGCATGGGTCCCCGCCCGGTTCGATCACAGCGCGGTCACCGGGACCTGTTTCAGTTGCCACAATGGCACGACGGCAACCGGTAAGCATGCCGCGCACGTCGCCTCGACGAATTCCTGCGCCGATTGCCACTCCACCAATGCATGGGTTCCGGCCAATTTCGATCACAGCTCGGTCACCGGGACCTGTTTCAGTTGTCACAACGGCACCACCGCAACGGGCAAGCATCCGGCCCACGTCTCTTCGACCAACACCTGCGACGATTGCCACACGACTAACGCCTGGGTGCCGGCGCGCTTCGACCACAGCGCTGCGACGGGGACCTGCTCGAGCTGCCACAACGGCACGACCGCCACCGGCAAGCACCCTGCGCACATCGCTTCGAGCAATTCCTGCGGCGATTGCCACACCACCAACGCATGGACCCCGGCCAATTTCAACCACGACAACATATCGGGGTCCTGTTCCTCCTGTCACAACGGCACGACCGCCACCGGCAAGCATGCGGCCCATCTCAACACCACGAACACCTGCGAAGACTGTCACCGCGTGACCAGCTGGGTTCCTGCGAACTTCAATCACGCGGCGGCCAACGGCACCTGTTCCAGCTGTCACAACGGAACGGCGGCGCCCGGCAAGACGCCGTCGCATCCCAACACGACCAACCAGTGCGATTTCTGCCATGTGACGAGCAGCTGGGCTACGGTGCGCATGGACCATTCGCAGGCGCTCGGCACCTGTTCCAGCTGCCACAACAACACTCTGGCGACCGGCAAGCCGCCTTCGCATATCGCCACCACGGCGCAGTGCGATTCGTGTCACAGCACCAACGCCTGGACTCCGGCCAGCTTCAGCCACGATGGCGTGACGGGCAATTGCGTCAGCTGCCACAACGGGACGACCGCCACCGGCAAGCCCCCAACGCACCCGGGCACCACGAATGTCTGCGAAAATTGCCACCGGACGACCAACTGGACGACGATCAGGATGTCGCATGGTGATGTCACAGGTCGTTGTGATGCCTGCCACAACGGCACGATCGCCGAGGGCAAGCCCAACGATCATCCCAACACGTCGCAGGATTGCGGCGCCTGCCACGACACCCGGAACTGGGACGACTAGCCCCATGAATGTCGAGAGGAGATGCGTTTGCAAAAGCACGTCTGGCTGAAAAGCGTCGCCACGATCGCGCTGACAATCGGTACGGCGACCAGCCTTGCAGGAACGGCCCATGCACAAGCCGTTACCGATCAGACGCTTTCCGATCTGCGCGTGGAGAGGGTGGGAACCTGCACGACGCTGACGGTCGAATTCAACATCCGCCTGCAGATCCTCAGCTACTATCCCAGCCGGCCCGGGCGCGAATTGTACATCCGGGTCCGGCCACTCGATCCTTCGGCCAATCTCGCAGCTCGTGACGCGCTGCGCCCGCCGGGCAGCCTGCCCGAATTGCGCTCTATCGAATACGACGGCACCGATCCGGGCGGTCCGCTGGTCTCGCTCTATTTCCAGCAGGACATGCAGTTCGAGGTCGAGGGGGGACCCCGGCCGGATTCGCTGGTCATCAAGCTTTTTCAGCCCGGAGAAGACCGCGCTTGCTCGCTGGCGCAGGCGCCGGCGGCCTCGACGGTCGTTGCTACGCCGGGGCCAGGCCCAGCCGTGACCGTTGCGGCCGAGCCGGATATTCCCCCCGGCCGTTTCGTCGTCAACGCGATCTCCGCTCCCGGTTCGATCGGCGAACTATCGCGCGAGCAGCGGGCCGCCATCGACGACCGTGTGGCGTACGACAGCCCGGTTGATCGCGAGGGCGAGGAATGGCACCGGTTGCGGCTCGGTTTCTACGAGACCAAGGAAGAAGCCGATGCGGCCGCTGCCAGTTTGGCGGACCTGTTTCCGGGTGCCTTCGCGATCGAGGTCTCGCCCGATGAGAGGGAAGAGGCCATTGCCACCCGCATGCCGATCGCTCCACCTGCCGACGTGAGCCTGGCCGGCGGAGAGGCCGGCATTCCGCCCGGGCTCTATATCGTCAACGCCCTTTCCAGCCCGGCCGAACTCGGCGATCTAAGCCCCGAGCAACAGGGAGCGATCAGCGGCCGCGTTGCCTATGACAGCGTTGTCGAGCGCGACGGCGAGGAATGGCATCGCCTGCGTGTCGGCTTCTTCGAGACCAAGGAGCAGGCCGAGGCCGCCGCCGCGCAGCTCGAGGAGGTCTTTCCGGCCGCCTGGACCTTGCGCATCTCGCCCGAGGAGCGCGCCGAGGGGATCGCTGCCCGCATGGACACGGGCGAGCTCATCGTCTCGCGCACCACGCGCCCTTCTATCGTTGCCAGTCCGGAGCAATCGGCCGAAGTCGATCGGCTGATCCTCGAGGCTGAAGCGGCCATTGCGCTTGGCAATAACGACCGCGCTATCCAGCTGCTTACCAACGCGCGCCGCCTGCCCGAGGCGCAGAACACGCCGCGCGCGATCGAACTGCTTGGTCTCACTCGCGAGCGCAAGCAGCAGGTCGCGCAGGCCCAGGCGGAATACGAGGAATATTTGCGCCGCTATCCCGAGGGCGAGGACGCCGAACGCGTGCGCCAGCGGCTCGCCGCCTTGTCCGGTCCGGTCCAGACCGCGGAACTGCGCGAGGCGGAGGGCGGCAATCCTGCGGCATGGACGTGGGACGTGCGCGGCAGTTTCTCGCAATTCTACTATCGCGACCAGAGCCGGACGCGCTTCGTTGACGCCGCCGTGCCTGAAGAGGACCCCGACGAGGACGACCAGGTCAATCTCAACCAGCTCCTTACCTCCGCCGACATAGCGATCATGGCGGGCAACGACCGCGGGCAATTCGAGGCCCGCGCTTCGGGATCCTATGTGTGGAATTTCCGCTCGGGTGGGCGCGATTTGAAGGCGATCACTGCGCTCTATGTGGGCGCTTCCGACGCTCGGAGCGGTATCCAGTCGCGCTTTGGACGCCAGACGCGCAATTCGGGCGGCGTATTCGGGCGCTTCGACGGCACCTGGGTCGGTTGGCAGGCGGACGAAAAGGTCAAGGTGAACGCGGTCGCGGGTTTTCCTGTCCTCACTTCGCGCCAGACCCGCATTCTGGACGAACGCCGCTTCTACGGCGCCAGCATCGACTATGGGGAGCGCAGCGATGCGGTGCAGGCGACAGCCTACTTCCTCAACCAGGAAGCGCGCGGGGGTTTTGTCGACCGCCGCTCGATCGGAGCCGAACTTCGGCTGCGCAAGGACCGTTTCAACGCCTTCGGGCTGCTCGATTACGACATTCATCACGAGGAAGTAAACCTCGCGCTGGCGACGCTTGCCTATACGGCGGAGGATGGCTCCAACCTCAGCATGACGGCGGATTATCGCCGCTCGCCGCTGCTGACGACCAGCAACGCGCTGATCGGCCAGATCGGGGTGATCGACGCGCTGCCCTTCACCGATCTGCGCGACCTTTTGCGGTTCTATACCGAGGACGAGATTTACCGGATCGCGCGCGATCGGACGCTCGTGACCAAGTCGCTCACCACCGCCTATTCGCGGCCCATCACCGAAAAACTGCAGGCGAATTTCGATTTCACCCTGACCGAAACCAGCGGCTCGCCGCTCATCCCTGCGACCGACGGGACGCAGGAAATCCCGGCGCTCGCCAGCACCGGAACCGAGTACTATTTCGGTGCCCAGGTGGTGGGCACCGGCTTCCTCTGGGACAACGACATCTACATCCTTTCGGGCCGCTACGCCGACACGCAGCGTTCCCACAGCTACACAGTCGACTTCAACGCACGCGTGCCGCTGACCGACAAGGTGCGCCTGACACCGCGGCTGCGGTACGGGCGGCGCGAGGACCGGATTTCGCAGACGACCTACGAACAGTTCCAGCCCAGTCTGCGCGTCAACATCTATCCCTTCCGCCACGGCGAGATTGAACTGGAGGCCGGAATGAACTTTGCCTCGCAGCGCATCCGCGATTTGATGGGTGTCTCGACATTCGACGAGACGGGGGTCATATTCACTGCCGGCTACCGGCTTGATTTCTGATCGCGCCGCGCCGGAACGGAAACGGACCGCATTGGGGAGGGGGTTTCTATGATTGCCGAGGCCGGACTTGCAGCCCTGTGGCTGGCCGCCGCGCTGACTATTGCGCAGCTTGCGCTGGGCGTGCTCGGCCTGCGCCGTGCCGGGGAGGGGCTGGCCGAGGCAATCATTCCCGTTTCCGTGCTGCAGGCTCTGCTGGTCACCTTCAGTTTCGTGTGTCTGGTGACGCTGTTCATGCGCTCCGACATGTCCGTGCTGCTGGTCGCCGCGAACAGCCATTCGGCCAAGCCCATGATCTACAAATTCGCCGGCACATGGGGCAATCACGAGGGCTCTATGCTGCTGTGGGTGACGATCCTCAGCATAGCGGGGGCGACCATCGCTGCGTTCGAGCGCAAGCTGCGGACCGACACCAAGGTCGCGACCCTAGCCGCGCAGGCGGCAATCGCGCTCGGCTTCTACGGATTCTTGCTGCTATCCTCCAACCCTTTCGAGCGGATCGAAAACGTGATCGAGGGGGCGGGACTCAACCCCCTGCTGCAGGACCCCGGCCTCGCCTTCCACCCACCCACGCTTTACGCGGGCTATGTCGGCATGTCGGCGGCGTTCTCCTTCGCGGTTGGCGCGCTGGTCACCCGCGATGTCGGCCCGGAATTCGCCCGTGCGATGCGGCCGTGGATCCTCGCCTCGTGGATATTCCTCACCATCGGGATCGTGGCGGGCAGTTACTGGGCCTACTACACGCTGGGCTGGGGCGGCTGGTGGTTCTGGGACCCGGTCGAGAACGCCTCCCTCATGCCATGGCTGGCAACGACCGCGCTTCTCCATTCGGTCACGGTCCTCGCCACGCGCGACGGCTTGCGGGCGTGGACGATCATGCTCGCCGTGCTGGCCTTCTCGATGTCGATGGTCGGCACGTTCCTCGTGCGCTCGGGCATCCTCACCAGCGTCCATTCCTTCGCCGTCGATCCGGAGCGCGGGGTTTTCATCCTCGGCCTGCTGGTGTTCTACATTTGCGGCGCCCTTGCGCTGTTCGCGCTGCGGATCGGGACCGTGCGCGAAGGCAGCCGGTTCGACCTTGTCAGCCGCGAATCCGCGCTGGTGATGAACAATCTGCTGCTCACCGTGATCCTTGTGGTGGTGCTGTGCGGCACGCTCTATCCGCTCGCGCTGGAGCTTGCGAATGGCGAGAAGATTTCGGTCGGCGCGCCTTATTTCAACGCGGTGGCGGGGCCGCTGGCGGTAATTCTCATGCTGATACTTGCGGCAGGACCGCTGCTGCGCTGGCGGACCGACAGCACGAAGAAGCTCGTCGACCGCATTGCCCTCGCGCTCGTGTCCGGGGCGGGGGCGGCGTTGCTGCTGGCGGTGTTTGCCGGAGACCTTGGCATCCTGCCCTATCTCGGCCTCGTTGTGGCCGCAGTCGTCGGTGTGGCGAGCGTCGCGCCCTTGTGGAAGCGCAATTTGCGCCGTACGCCGCTCTTCACCTGGGGCATGGTCATCGCACACCTCGGCTGCGCAGTCTCCATCGTCGGCATGGCCAGTGAGAGCGCGTTTACGCAAGAGAACCTCGTCGCGATGGAAATCGGCGAGACGCAGCGCATCCACGATTTCGAGGTCACGCTGGAGGATGTGCGCGAGGCGCCGGGACCCAATTACGCCGCGCTCGAAGCGGTAGCCGTCGTGCGCCGCGAGGGTGCCGAGCCGCTGCGCATGGTCCCGCAGCTGCATCAGTTCTCCGACCCGGTGATGCAGACCAACCAGGCCGCCATCGAGACCTATTGGAACGGCCAGCTCTACATCGTAGTGGGCGACCGCTCGATCGGCAACCGCTTCCTGATGCGGCTGTGGTGGAAGCCGTGGGTGACCCTTATCTGGATCGGCGGGTTGATGATCGCGCTGGGGGGGCTGCTGGCGCTGCTCGGGCGCGTGCGGCGCGATATCGTGAGCCGCAAACCGGCTGCACCGGAATTGAAAGGAGCGCCGGCATGATGCGCAAACCGCTCCTCTGGCTGCCCATGGTGCTCGGCCTCGGGCTGTTCGTGCTGTTCTACCTCGGGCTCGAAAATCCCGGTCAGCGGATCATCAATTCCAACGTCATCGGCCGGGAACTGCCCGAATTCAGCACGCAGGTCGCCGTCGAAGGCGTGGAGCCGGTCAGCAGCGAAAATCTGCGCGACGGAAACCCGCGGCTGGTCAATGTCTTCGCCAGCTGGTGCGCGCCGTGCATTCAGGAGATCCCGGTGCTGCTGCGCCTGCGCGCGCAGGGGATCGAAATCGACGGCATAGCGGTGCACGACCGGCCCGCCGACATTTCGCGCTTCCTCGCGGAGAATGGCAATCCCTACCGCCGTATCGGGCTTGACAACGAAGGCCGCAGCCAGCTGGAAATCGGATCGTCGGGTGTGCCGGAAACCTTTGTGATCGATCGCGAGGGGCGGATCGTCTACCAGCACATCGGCATCGTGACCGAGCAGGACATTCCCGAGATTCTCGCCCGGCTCGGGGGTACGGGATGATGCGGCGGCTGCTCCTTGCGATCTTTCTCCTGACAGCAGCCCCGCTTGCGGCGCAGGACTATGCGCATGAAGCGCTGGCCGATCCGGCGCAGGAAGCCGCCGCAATCGAATTGATGGATTCGCTGCGCTGCGTGGTGTGCCAGGGCCAGCCGATTTCAGGAAGCAACGCCGACATAGCCGGCGATATGCGGCGTATTGTGCGCGAGCGGATCGCCGCGGGGGAAACGCCCGAGCAAGTGCGCGAATGGCTGATTACCCGCTATGGTGATTTCGTGAGCTTCAAGCCGGTGGTGAAGCCGGCGACCTGGGGGCTGTGGCTGGTCCCGCTGGCGGCGCTGCTGCTCGGGCTTGTGCTGGTCTCGCGCCGGGTCAGGCTGAGGAGGAACTGATGGGCTGGCTCATAACCCTTGCGCTGACCGCGCTTTCCTTCGGCTTCCTCTATTTCAGTAAGCAATGTTCGCGGCAGGCGCTGGAAATCTGCGCAGCAGCCCTGTTGATCGGCATTGCGGGTTACGCCTGGCAGGGATCGCCGGAGATGGAGGGTAACCCGGTGAGCCGCGCCATCCCGCGCTGATCAGCCGCGCGCGACCGTGTCGAGCGGCTCGCCCGTGACCGGATAGCCGAGGTCCTCGCCGATCTCGAGCCAGCTTTTGCCTTCCCGCTCTCCCATGAACGGTGTGATGGTGCGCACGGGGATGCGGTCGGCCTGTTCCTTGGCTGCCGCGTAATCCTCGAACAGAGCGAGGCGCTCCAAATTGCGCCGAGTGGGGAAGATGATCTTGATATCGCCGCGCGATGCCGCGTCGAGCGCGCCTTGCGCGGTGGTCCAGAAAAGATGCGTGTTTTCCGACAAATTGGCCTCGATCTCCACCGCACCGGTGCCGAGATCGGCGATATAGAAGCGCGTGTCGTAAACGCGCGAAAGCTTCTCGTTCTTGGGAAACCAGCGCGCGAAGGGCGTGAGTTGGGGAAGGTCCAACTCCCAGCCGAAATGATCGAGTACGCTTTCCAGATCGCCCGTCTGCATGAGATAGCGCCGCGCGGCGCGCGCCTTGTCGGCGTCGATATTGCCCGCAAGGCCAATGGCGAGACCGGTTTCCTCCAGCGTCTCGCGGACGACGGCGATCTGGTGCGCGGCTTCGTCGGCATCGAGCGGGCCGCCCATCATCGCGCCGAGATTGAAATCGGCCGGATCGACGCGGCCACCGGGGAAGACCGCCATGCCGCCTGCAAACACCATCTCGCGGCTGCGGATGGTCATCAGGATCTCGGGCGGTCCGCCGTCCCTGGCATTTCGGAAAATAACTACGGTTGCTGCGGGGATTCCATCGGGCGGGCTATTATGGTTCGCGCTCATGGCCGCCTATGTGCCGCCAAGCGGCGCGCTTGCCAAGCTGTGAAAGTTAACGCGGGGGAGTCGGGAAATTTTACACACGGGCCCTCGCGCAAATCGACGTTAACCACTGGCTTGCGCGGGTTTGCGAGGCTTTTCGAGTTTGGCACGCGGTGTGCATAGTGTCCCGTGTCCCAAAAGTCTTCGAGAGGCGGACCGTCCCGGTCTCCAAGGTCCGCCTCCCCGATACAAAGAAACCCGCCCGGTCGTCCCACCGGGCGGGTTTTTGTTTTTTGGTTGGCCTCAAGCGCCGGCGGCTCGCCTTCTGGCGCTGCTGCTGAAGGTCGATCTTGGTCACGGCAGTCAAAGGGCGACCGCCCGCCCGCAACGGGTGCAGCTTGCTGCACGTCTAGCGAGGACGCTCGCACGCAGGTGCGAGCGAAAAACTAAGACGCCTTGGCCACCTGCTTTTCGTCCATGAGCGTCTGCAATTCGCCAGCCTCGAACATTTCCATCATGATGTCGCTGCCGCCGAGAAATTCGCCCTTCACGTAGAGCTGGGGAATGGTCGGCCAGTCGGAATAGGCCTTGATGCCCTGGCGGATTTCCATGTCCTGCAGCACGTCGACGCTGTCATAGGCGACACCGCAATGGTCGAGGATGGCCACCGCGCGGCTGGAAAAGCCGCACTGCGGGAAGAGCGGCGTGCCCTTCATGAAGAGGACGACGTCGTTTGCCTTGACGATGTCGGAGATGCGCGAATTTACGTCGGACATGCTTGCCCTGCCTTTGAATTGCTAAATCTGGTGAGAGATCAGTTGGGGGCTTGGGTGGTCAGTTGCAAGGCGTGGAGCTCGCCGCCCATACGCTCGCCCAAAGCCTCGTAGACCATCTTGTGCTGGGCGACGCGGGTCTTGCCGGCGAACTGCGGCGCAGTGACCTTGGCCGCCCAGTGATCGTCGTCGCCCGCAAGATCGCGCATCTCGACAACCGCGCCCGGAAGCGCGGCTTCGATCAGCGCCACGATGTCTTCGGCTGGCATCGGCATGGGATCAGTTCTCGTCGCTCATGTACTGGCGGCGCGCCTCGATCTGGCATTCGTCGAGCTTGGCGCGGATGTCTGCCTCGCTGACGTCGCAATCGGAAGCCGTCAGGTCGCCGAGCAGCTTGCGGATCACGTCCTCATCGCCCGCTTCCTCGAAATCGGCCTGTACGACCGCCTTCTTGTAAGCGTCGGTTTCTTCTTCGGTCAGGCCCATCAGCCCCGCGGCCCATTCGCCCAGCAGGCGGTTGCGGCGCGCGGCGATCTTGAATTCGGTTTCCTGGTCGAAAGCGTACTTGGTTTCCTCGCCGCGTTCGCGATCCTTGAAGTCGGTCATGTCTTTCCCCTTGGAAGGTGTCGCTTATCGAATAGGGACGCCCATCGGGCGCGGCAAGGGCGCAAGCGCGGTTTAATCCATCGTCACTACGAGCTTGCCGATCGCGCCGCGGTTTTCCAGCTTGGCGATGGCTTCGTGCGCGCGATCGATGGGGTAGGTTTCGGAAACCAGCGGGTTGATCTTGCCCGCCTTCCACAGGTCGAACAACTCGGCGATATTGGCGTTGTTCTTTTCCGGCTCGCGCGCGGTGAAGGCGCCCCAGAACACGCCGCGAATGTCGCAGCTTTTCAGGAGCGTAAGGTTCAAGGGCATTTTGGCGATCCCGGCGGGGAAGCCGATGACCAGGAAGCGTCCTTCCCACGCGATCGAGCGCAGGGCGGGTTCGGAATAGTCGCCGCCGACGATGTCGTAGACGATGTCCGCGCCATTGGGGCCGACGGCGGCCTTGAAATCATTCGCGAGCTGTTTGGAGGTATCCTTGTCGAAGGGCGCGCGGGGGTAAATCACCACCTCGTCCGCACCGGCCTGCTTCGCGACCTCGCCTTTCTCTTCGGTGGAGACGGCTGCGACCACGTGGCAGCCATAGGCTTTGGCGAGTTCGACCGCCGAGAGGCCCACACCGCCTGCCGCGCCGAGCACAAGGACGGTCTCGCCCTCCTTGATGTCGCCGCGATCCTTGAGGCCGTGGATGGTCGTGCCATAGGTCATCAGGAGCGCGGAGGCCTGCACCAGATCGATGCCTTCGGGCACCTCAAACAGGCGAGCCGCGGCCACCGCGACTTTTTCCTGCAGGCCACCATTGCCGACGCCGCAGATCACCCTGTCGCCGACGGCAAAGCCTTCCACGCCTTCGCCCAGCGCCTCGATTGTGCCGGAAATCTCGCCGCCCGGAGCAAAGGGACGGGGCGGCTTGAACTGATACATGTCACGAATGATCAGCGTGTCCGGAAAATTGATGGCGCAGGCCGCGACATCGATCAGCACCTCGCCCTTGCCGGGGGTGGGCGCCTCGATGTTCTCGACGACGAGGGTTTCTGGGCCGCCGGTCTCTTTCGACAGGACTGCTTTCATGCGTGCTCTCTCCGGTTTCGTGTCGGCGCGTCCAGCCAGGGAAGGCTGTCGGCGCGCTCTTTCTCATGCGTTTCAATTGCTGCATCGCGTTCCAGCGTCAGGCCGATCTCGTCGAGACCGTTGAGGAGGCAATGCTTGCGAAAAGGATCCACTTCGAAGGCGAAGCGATCCTGGAAGGGGGTGGTGACGAACTGGTTCTCAAGGTCGATGGTGATGGGGTGGTCCTTGGCAACCTCCAGCAAGCGGTCGACCTGCTCCTGCGGCAGTTCGACCGCAAGGATGCCGTTCTTGAAGGCGTTGCCCGAGAAGATGTCCGAGAAGCTTGGCGCGATCACGGCGGTAAGCCCCATGTCGAGCATTGCCCATGCGGCGTGCTCGCGGCTGGAGCCGCAACCGAAATTATCGCCCGCGATCAGGATTGGCGCACCGGCGAAATCCTCGACATCGAAGGGGTTTCCAGGCGTCTGGCGGATCGACTCGAACGCGCCCTTGCCAAGCCCCTCGCGACTGACCGTCTTCAGCCAGTGTGCGGGAATGATGACATCGGTGTCGACATTCTTGAGGCCCAGCGGGATCGCCCGGCCCGAAATGGTCGACACCTGTTTCATCAATCGGTCTCCGGTTTCTCGCCCGACGGGATCGGCCCGGGCTGTTCGGGTTGGTTCTTCTTTTCACGGCGCTTGTTCGCATAGAGAAGCGCGGCGGCGATGGCGGCGGAACCGATCGCACCTGCGATGGCGGCCTTGCCTTTGGGGAGTTTGGTCATGACCCCCTCATGGTGTTTGCGCGAGGCGAGGGCAAGGGGTCACACGTCCAACAGCTTGCGGACATCGGTAAGCCGTCCGGTCACGGCAGCGGCGGCGGCCATGGCGGGGCTGAGCAAGTGCGTGCGCGAGCCCGGCCCCTGTCTGCCGACGAAATTTCGGTTGGAAGTCGAGGCGCAGCGTTCGCCCGGCGGGACCTTGTCGGGGTTCATCGCGAGGCAGGCCGAACAGCCCGGCTCGCGCCATTCGAAACCGGCGTCTGTAAAGATGCGATCAAGCCCCTCTTCCTCGGCCTGCCGCTTGACGAGGCCTGATCCCGGTACGGCGATGGCCCAGCGCACGTTGTGTGCCTTTGTGCGCCCCTTGAGGATCGCTGCGGCCGCGCGCAGATCCTCGATCCGGCTGTTGGTGCAGGAGCCGATGAAAATGTTTTCGACCTCGACTTGCTCCAGCGGCATGCCCGGGGAAAGGCCCATGTAGTCGAGGCTCTTGCGCGCCGCTTCCTGCTTGGACAGGTCGGCGAAACTTTCGGGCGCAGGCACCTCGCCGCCAATAGGCACGACGTCCTCGGGACTGGTGCCCCAGGTGACCGTCGGCTCGACGTGCGACGCATCGATCACGACGGACTTGTCGAAGGTGGCGCATTCGTCGGTGGCGAGCGAGCGCCACCAATCGACCGCCTTGTCCCACGCTTCGTCCGTAGGCGCATAGGGGCGGCCTTCGAGGTAATCGAATACGGTCTGGTCTGGCGCGATGAGCCCGGCGCGCGCGCCGCCCTCAATGCTCATGTTGCAAACGGTCAGGCGGCCTTCGACGCTCATCCGCTCGAACACCGGCCCTCGGTATTCGATGACGTGGCCCGTGCCGCCCGCCGTGCCGATCACGCCGATGATGTGAAGGATCAGATCCTTGGGCGTCACGCCGGGGCCAAGTTCGCCTTCGACACGCACTTCCATGGTCTTGCTCGGGCGCAGGAGCAGGGTCTGCGTGGCGAGGACGTGCTCGACCTCGCTGGTGCCGATCCCGAAGGCGAGCGCGCCGATACCGCCATGCGCGGCGGTGTGGCTGTCGCCGCACACGATGGTCGTGCCGGGAAGCGAGAAACCCTGCTCGGGCCCGACAACATGGACGATGCCCTGCTCGGGCGCGACCGCGTCGATATATTCGATGCCGAAAGAAGGCGCGTTGGCCTCAAGCGCGGCCAGCTGCGCGGCGCTTTGCGCATCGGCGACCGGCAGGCGGGAGCCGTCGGGCGCGAGGCGCGGCGTGGTTGGAAGGTTATGATCAGGAACCGCGAGGGTCAGGTCTGGCCGGCGCACTTTGCGGCCTGAGAGTCGCAATGCTTCGAATGCCTGCGGGCTGGTGACTTCATGGACGAGGTGCCGGTCGATGTAGATCAGGCAGGTGCCATCCTCCTGCCGTTCGACGACATGGGCGTCCCAGATTTTCTCGTACAGAGTGCGCGGTTTGCTCGGCATACCCGACCTTGTGCTCCCGGATCGGGACGGGCGCAAAAAGGTAAATCCAGAGTCTTCCAAACTTCATCTTTCTGTGCTTTACTTACACTCATGTCAGCAAAGCCATTCTCCTTTCCGATCAAGGTCCTGCCCACCGATATCGATTTCATGGGCCACGTGAACAACGCGCGCTACCTGAACTGGGTGCAGGATACGGTGCTGGCGCACTGGCAGAAACTCGCGCCTGCCGAGGAAGTGGCGAGCAAGGCGTGGGTCGCGCTCAAGCACGAGATCACCTATCGCAAACCGGCTTTCCTCGATGACGAGGTGATTGCCGAAACCGTGCTCGAAAAGATCAAGGGCGCGCGCAGTTTCTACAACACGGTGATTCGCCGCGGCGAGGACGTGCTGGCCGAAGTGAAGAGCATGTGGTGCTGCCTCGACAGCGACACCCACCGGCCCGCGCGCATCAGCGCCGAAGTGGCGGAGCGGTATTTCGGCATCACCCGCAAGGGCGCTACGGCCGAGTAACCTTTGCGCTGCCCCGGTGCAGCGCCTATATCGTGGCCATGGAAATTCTCGTCCCCGTCCTGATCGTAATTGCGACCGTGCTTGGCATGGAATGGGTTGCGTGGGCGAGCCACAAATACATCATGCACGGCTCCGGCTGGGGTTGGCACCGCGACCACCACGAACCGCACGACAACGTCCTCGAAAAGAACGATCTCTACGCCATCGTCGGCGCGGCAATGAGCATTTCGATGTTCGCGCTTGGCAGCGAAGTGGTGCTGGGCGAGAACGCCTGGTGGCCAGCCACATTCATCGGCATCGGCATCCTCATCTACGGAATTGTTTATACGCTGGTCCACGACGGCCTCGTCCACCAGCGCTATTTCCGCTGGGTGCCGAAGAAGGGCTATGCCAAGCGGCTGGTACAGGCACACAAGCTACACCATGCGACCATCGGCAAGGAAGGCGGGGTGAGCTTCGGCTTCATCCTCGCCGCCGATCCGGCCAAGCTGAAGGCGGAATTGAAGCGCCAGCGTGAGGCAGGCGAAGCCGTAGTACGCGAAAGCGCCGGAACGTAGAGAAGCCCCGGCGCTTCGCTCGATCGCTTGTGCGATCCTATCGCGCGTAATTCACATACAGTCCGTGGATCAGACCCGGGATGAAGCCGAGCAGGGTCAGCACGAGATTGATCAGCGTCGTCTTGCCGAGCCCATGCTTGGCTGCAACGCCGAGCGGGGGCAGCAGGATCGTCGCGATCAGGATGAGAATAGCCATGGAAGAGTGTCCTTTCGTTCGCCCTCCCGTCGTATGTCTTATCAATGGTCTGGACGTCGCCGGGTTCCTTCAAACCTATTCGTTGCGGGTGGCGATCCACGCGCCGGCGATCACCAGTATGGCGATGGAGATGTAGTAATAGGGCGCGCCGAGCGTGTACCAAGTCACCACCGCGCCCACCGCCATTGCGCCGATCGCCATGGTCTTGGCCGGCCGGCTGATCGCGCGGCGTTCGCGCCAGTCCTGCACCTGCGGACCCCAATGGGGATGATCGAGGATCTTCCGTTCGAGTTCGGGGCTGGAACGGGCGAAGAAATAGACTGCCACCAGCAGGAAGGGGACGGTCGGCATGATCGGCAGGACCGCGCCGATGAGGGCCAGCGCCGAGGCGATATAGCCCAGGACACGATAGGCCAGCCGCATATCAAACGTCCGCGATCCGGGCGGCGTGCTCCTTTACCAGCGCGATCATGTTGGGCACGCCTTGCGTGCGGTTGCTTGAAAGCTGGTTCTTCAGATCGAAGGGCTGGAGCGCCTCGTGGATGTCCATCGCGGCAACCTCGCTCGCCGGCTTGTCCTGGACGGCAGCGATGACCAGCGCGACGATGCCCTTGGTGATCGCGGCGTTGCTGTCGGCAAGGAAGTGCAGGCGCTCGGCATCGCCGGTGGGATAGACCCAGACGCTGGCCGAACAGCCGCGCACAAGCGTGGCGTCGGTCTTCAGCGCTTTGGGCATCTCATCGAGCTCGCGGCCCAGTTCGATCAGCAGGCGATAGCGTTCGTCGCCTTCGAGGAAGTCGTATTCTTCGGCTATGTCGGAAAGGGTTCGCATGGCGGCGCGCTCTAGCGAGCCGTAGGCTTTGCGTCCATCGTGCTCAGCCGGCGAGGCCGCCGGGGCGGGTGAAAGCGTGGTAGATGACATAGATCCAGCTGATGAAGCCGTGGAAGATCGCCCAAAGGATCGACTGGTTCTGCGACCAGGAGATCGCCACCGCGATCGCGCTGCCGAGACCGATGCCGGCCTTGGCGGCGTCGGTTCCGCCGCTCACAGGTCGACCCCGCTGGCGATGTTTTCGAGTTTCCTGATGCGTTCTTTCAGGTCGGCCAGCTCGATGCGGGCGGCGCCCATGGACGAGCCTTCTTCGGCACGCGGGCCGCTGTGGCCTTCAAGCTCGCTGCGTTTGAGATCCAGCCAGCCCTGCCAGCCGCGCAGCATGGCCGCAGCCACGATAAGCAGGCCGGTGAGAGCCGCTGCCGCAATGATGATTGTCGGGTCGAACATTTTCCCTATGTCCTCCTTGAACCTGTCTGTTTCCTGCCGCCTCAGTCGGCCTGCCTGTCCCGCAGAGCTTCAATCTCGGCGGAAATCCTCTTGGTTTCCTGCGCGTCGAGCGAATTGCCGTCGGTGGCGATCCGTTCCAACACCTTTATGCGTTCGCGCAGGGCCTCGATTTCCTTCTCTGTTTCCGCATCGCGAGCCTGCGGCGCGTAATGCTCGTTGCCTTCCTTGTCTGTCAGCACGCCGCGCTCCGCCCGGTGGCGGGCCTTGGCCATCTGAACCACGCCCCACACCACAACGGCGATCACGGCTACGATGGCCCAACTGCTCACGACGCCTTCTCCTCGGCCGCGTCGAGCTGGCGCAGCTCCTCGATCTGCGAGGCGAGCGCATGGTTGCTGTCGGTCGCGATCCGTTCGAGCACGCGAACGCGCTCTTCCATCTTGGAATAGTCGCCGTTCTCAAAGCGGGCCTGCTGCGCCTTGGCTTCCTCGATCCGCGCCTTCATCTCCAGCTTGCGTTCGTCATGGCGAAGCTGGCTGCGGTGGTGGAAGAGACCGGCACTAAGCCCCATGATAATAATCGAGAGAATGAAGCCGAAAATCATGATCAATTCGAGGTCCATCAGTTGGCCTCCGACTTGTCGCGCAGCTGCTCGATCTCGCTGGTGAGATGGTAGCCGCTATCGGTCACGATGCGCTCGACATTGCCGAGCCGGTCCTTGAGCGAGCCGAGTTCGGCACGCAGTTCGGCGTTTTCCTGGGTGAGCAGCTTGACCCGCTCCACCGCCTGGTCGTTCTTGGGATAGACCGCCTTGCCCCAACTATTTTCCAGCGGATAGCCGTTCTTCATCCGCATCCAAGTGTTTGTAATCCAACCGCCCGTAATGATGGCGACGCCCGCGATGATCGCGGTTTCGGATAGGAATTCCATTATACGCTCTCCTTCGAGATACTGTCGATGGACACGCCGCTGTCCGCCTCGTCCACCCGGCGCTCGTCGCGCAGGGCCTCGATCTGGGTGGCGACGTCATAGCCCTTATCGGTGACGATGCGTTCGAGGACGCGGACGCGGTCCTCAAGCTGTGCCACGCGGCTGGCGTATTGCGCGGCCTGTTCGGCCGTCTGGCTCGCGGTCGCCTCGATCCGTTTTTCTTCGAGTGACTTCTGGTGCTTGGACCAGACGATGAACGCAACCATCAGGAAAGGCGCCAGCGGTATCAGTAAAGCCATGTCGAACATTGTCTTGTTATCCCCTCAAATGGCTGGCGCGCTTAGCGGAGCCGTTCGATTTCGGCCGTCAGGCGCGGATTGCTGCTGACGTAGTAGGTTTCGACCTCGGCCAGGCGGCGATCAACGTCCTTCATCTTGGCGCGGATTTCGCGGGCTGTGCGCTTCGGATTCTGGCGCACGCGCTGCCAGTAACGCTGCTCGTCCGGTTCCGAATAGAGATGCGCGGGCTTCTTGTTGAGCAGGATGCCGGCCAGGAAGTAGAACGGGATCGTCGAGCCGCCGCTGATGAATGTAAGGGCAAGGAAGCCAAGGCGAACCCAGAAGGCATCGACGCCGGTATAATCCGCGATGCCCGAGCACACGCCCATCAGCTTCGCATTCTGCTTGTCGCGATAGAGGGTGGTACGGGGGCTATTCACTTTGCTGCTCCTTTTTTCTCGGCGATGAGCTGCTCGAGTTCGCGCAGCTGCTGGTTGTCCTGTTCGCTGTCGTGGACGAGGCGCGCGGGACGAAAATCGGGATTGTCGGATGCGACAAGGCGCTCGACCGTGTCCATCCGCTCGTCGAGGCGCTTGGCGAGGTTGTAGAGTTCCTCGAGCAGGGCCTCGTCATCGGTGGTGATGGTCGCCGAGGTCTTCCACTTTGTGATGTAATGGAGCACGATCCACGGCAAGGCGATGAAGATGGCGACAATGGCTAGTACTTCTTCCACGGATCAATCCTCTTTCTGGGCGTCGTCGTTCATGCCGAGCGCCTTTTTCATTTCGGCGAGTTCATCGTCGATCGCATCGGCGCCTTCCAGCGCGGCGATCTCGTCTGCGAGGCTCGGCTTGCTGTTGCCTTCGATGGCCAGTGCATCGGCGCGGCCCTCGGCATAGTCGACGCGGCGTTCGAGCTGGTCGAACCGGCTCAGCGCGTCGTCGACCCGGTCTTCGGTCATCAGGCTGCGCAGCTTAACGCGATTCTCGGCGCTTTCGAGACGCGCCGCGATGGCGGTCTGGCGGCTGCGGGCTTCGCGCAGGCGGTTCTGCAGCTTGTGAATGTCCTTCTCATAGGCACGCAGCGCATCGTCTAGCACCGAGATTTCCTGCTTAAGCTGGTCGGCCATGTCGGCGGCCTTCTTCTTTTCAATCAGAGCGGCACGTGCAAGGTCCTCGCGGTCCTTCGACAGCGCGAGCTGCGCCTTCTCGCCCCAGTCGGCCTGGAGCTTGTCCAGCTTCACCGTGTGGCGGTGCATTTCCTTCTGGTCGGCAATGGTGCGCGCCGCGCTGGCGCGGACCTCGACGAGCGTTTCCTCCATCTCGAGGATGATCATGCGGATCATCTTCTGCGGGTCGTCCGCCTTGTCGAGCATGTCGTTGAAATTGGCCGCGATGATGTCGCGGGTACGGCTGAAGATTCCCATCAAAGGTGCTCCACTGGAGAAAAAGTCTTGGGCCCGGCCTGGTCCCTTGCCCTGGGTCGGCGTAGGCGAACGACGGAGCCGTTCTACCTCACTGTCGAGCCGCGACAAGGTTACGCGGTTGGGGCGGGCCGAAGCGCCTGAAGCGCGAGGGGTGCGCTGGGGACTGTCGGGAGACAGGCGCTCCGGCCCGAGGGGGTGCTTGTTTTCAGTCACGCGATTTCCATCTGCTGGATCGCGGCGAGCGCCGGCATCGGCGTCGTCACTGCAATCTGCGAGCTCAGAGCCACGAAGGCGGTCATCATCGCGATGCTTGCGAGGGCGGCCTTGCCGAGCGTGGTGCTGAAGAACTGGCGGTTATACATGTTTGTCCTCCCTTGGACGAATGTGCTTGTTGCCCCCTGTTCAGCAAGCGGCGTGCCAAACTCGATTTTCGGGAGATTTTCGCGGCTTTGGCATTTATCGACCAACGACATGATGGCGGCTATTGCCAACCCTTGGTGTAAAATCCTATATCTTGGGTATGGAGAGGGAAAATCAGTTCATAGGGCAGTCCGGGGCGTTCCTCGATGCAGTCGAGCGGACCAGCCGCGCGGCCCCGATGCGGCGCCCTGTACTCGTCATCGGCGAGCGCGGAACCGGCAAGGAGCTGATCGCCGAGCGCCTCCATCGTCTTTCTACACGCTGGGGCGAGCCGCTCGTCACCATGAATTGCGCCGCGCTGCCCGAAACTCTGATCGAAGCGGAGCTGTTCGGCCACGAGGCGGGTGCGTTCACGGGTGCTACCAAACAACGCGTCGGACGGTTCGAGGAAGCCGACAAGGGCACGTTATTCCTCGACGAACTGGGCACTTTGTCGATGGGTGCGCAAGAGCGCCTGTTGCGCGCTGTGGAATATGGCGAGGTCACTCGCATCGGGTCCTCGCGTCCGCTGCGCGTCGACGTGCGCATTGTGGCGGCGACCAACGAAGATTTGCCGGCCAAGGCGGCGCGCGGCGACTTCCGCCTCGATCTGCTCGACCGTCTGAGCTTCGAGGTCATCACCCTGCCACCCTTGCGCGTGCGCGAGGGTGACATCGGCGTGCTTGCCGAATATTTCGGTCGGCGCATGGGCGCGGAACTGGGCTGGGAGGTCTGGCCGGGCTTTGCCGAGCACGTCGCCCAGGAGCTGGAGAACCATCAGTGGCCGGGCAATGTGCGCGAGCTACGCAACGTGGTGGAGCGCGCGGTCTATCGCTGGGACAATTGGGACACGCCCATCGGTCACGTCCAGTTCGATCCCTTCGATAGTCCGTGGAAACCGGCAGCGCCTCCGCTGCCGAAATCCCAGTCCGCTCCTGCACAGGCGGTACCGGCTTCTGCGACAACCGGACCCGATCTCGACGCCATCGACGATCTGCGCAACGCAGTGGATGAGCATGAGAAGACAATCATAGAGCACGCGCTCGGCAAGCATCGCTGGAATCAGCGACAGACGGCCAAGGCCCTGGGTCTGAGCTATGACCAGCTGCGCCATGCGATCAAGAAGCACGGCCTGACCGACGACGACTGATAGACGCTTGCAATTCGCAAGACTCGCGCCTATCTCGCCAGCCATCCCGACATTGTCGCGACACTGGAGGGGCTGGCGCCGGAAGGGGCCGGCACGAAAACCCGTTGTCGCCGTGTATGTCCGAAACTGGAGTGCGAATGGCCGATCTTGAACGTCTCACCGAAGTCATCGAACCCGAAGCGCAGGCGCTGGGTTTCGAGCTCGTGCGCGTCAAGATGGTCCCGTCCGAAGCCGGCGACGGCGGGATGGCTCTCCAGATCATGGCAGAAGACCCGGCCACCGGCCAGCTCGTGATCGAACAATGCGCCGCGCTCTCGCGCCGCGTGTCCGATATGCTCGACCAGCTGGAAGAGCAGGGCGAGGTACTGGTGCCCGGCGCCTATCACCTCGAAGTGTCGAGCCCCGGCATCGACCGGCCGCTGACCCGTGCCAAGGATTTCGAAAACTGGGCGGGCCACGAGGCCAAGATTGCTCTGACCGAGAAGGTCCATGGCTATCGCACGGTGAAGGGCGAACTCAAGGGCATCGATGGCGACATGGTCACCGTCGACATCCCGGGCGCGAAGGAAGTTTCCTTCCCCCGCAATCTCATTCATTCGGCGAAGCTCGTCTTGACCGACGAACTGATTGCCGCCACCCAGCCGCTCGATACGAGCGGTGCCGACGACATCGAAGAAGAAAAGGCAGACGACTGATGGCCAGTGCCATTTCCGCCAACAAGGCTGAACTCCTTGCAATCGCGAACGCGGTCGCATCGGAAAAGATGATCGACAAATCCATTGTGATCGAAGCGATGGAAGAGGCGATCCAGAAGTCCGCCCGCAATCGCTACGGCGCGGAGAACGACATCCGCGCCAAGCTCGACCCGCAGACCGGCGACCTTCGCCTGTGGCGCGTCGTCGAGGTGGTCGAAGAGGTCGAGGACTACTTCAAGCAGGTCGATCTGAAGGCCGCTCAGAAGCTCGAAGCCGACGCCAGGATCGGCGACTTCATCGTCGATCCGCTGCCCCCGGTCGATCTCGGCCGCATCGACGCGCAGTCGGCCAAGCAGGTGATCTTCCAGAAGGTCCGCGATGCCGAGCGCGAGCGCCAGTTCAACGAATTCCAGGACCGCGCAGGCGAAGTCATCACCGGCGTAATCAAGTCGGTCGAATTCGGCCATGTGATCGTCAACCTCGGCCGCGCCGAGGGCGTCATCCGCCGCGACCAGCAGATCCCCCGTGAAGCTGCGCGTGTCGGCGAGCGTGTTCGGGCGCTCATCACCAAGGTCGAGCGTAACAACCGCGGCCCGCAGATCTTCCTCAGCCGTGCGCATCCCGACTTCATGAAGAAGCTCTTCGCGCAGGAAGTGCCCGAAATCTACGACGGCATCATCGAGATCAAAGCCGCTGCCCGCGATCCGGGCAGCCGCGCCAAGATCGGCGTCATCAGCCACGACAGCAGCATCGACCCTGTCGGCGCCTGCGTCGGCATGAAGGGTAGCCGCGTGCAGGCTGTCGTGCAGGAACTTCAGGGCGAGAAGATCGACATCATTCCCTGGTCGGAAGACGGCGCGACCTTCATCGTGAACGCGCTCCAGCCGGCCACCGTCAGTCGCGTGGTCCTCGACGAGGAAGATGGCCGCATCGAAGTTGTCGTCCCCGACGACCAGCTTTCGCTCGCCATTGGCCGCCGCGGCCAAAATGTGCGTCTCGCCAGCCAGCTGACCGGCAACCAGATCGACATCATGACCGAGGAAGAAGCCTCGGAGAAGCGCCAGAAGGAGTTCGCAGAGCGCTCGAAGATGTTCGAAGAGGAACTGGACGTCGACGAAACGCTCTCGCAGCTGCTCGTCGCCGAAGGGTTCGCCGAGCTTGAAGAAGTCGCCTATGTCGAGCTGGAAGAGCTCGCCAGCATCGAAGGCTTCGACGAGGAACTGGCCGAAGAACTCCAGAGCCGCGCTCAGGAAGCGCTCGACCGCCAGGAAGCCGCGCACCGCGAAGTGCGTCAGGAACTCGGTGTCGACGATGCGCTCGCCGAACTGCCGCACATGACCGAAGCGATGCTGGTCACGCTCGGCAAGGCGGGTCTCAAGACGCTCGACGATGTGGCCGATCTCGCCACCGACGAACTTATCGCCAAGAAGCGTGAGGCTCCGCGCCGCCGGAACAACAATCCCGACGGCCCGCCGATGCGCCGCGATCGTCCGATGCGCGAGCAGGACAAGGGCGGTGTGCTCGGCGAATACGGTTTGACCGAAGAGCAGGGCAACGAGATCATCATGGCTGCCCGCGCGCACTGGTTCGAAGATGAGGACGAAGCGGCCCCGGCGGCTTCGGCAGACACTCAGGAGGCCGCCGATGCGGACTCCACACAATGAGCGCCTGACGTCCGACATCGTTGAAGCGCCCAAGGCACGGAAAGCTTCCGAGCCTGAACGGCGCTGCATACTGACCGGAGAGACGGACTCGCGCGATGCGCTGGTCCGCCTCGCCGCTTCGCCTTCCGGTCTGGTCCTGCCCGACGCGCAGGAAAAGGCTCCGGGGAGAGGCGCCTGGGTGTGCTCCTCGCGCTCCGCGATCGAGGAAGCGCAAGGCAACGGCAGACTGAAGGCGGGCCTTTCGCGCGCCTTCAAGACCGGCGACCTCGAAATACCGGAAGAACTCCCACAGAAGATCGAGGATGCGCTCAAACGCGTATTTCTCGACCGGCTGGGTCTCGAAATGCGCGTCGGAGCCCTTATCTTGGGTACTCAGCGCATTGCCGAGACGGCCCGTTCGGGCGGCATCTTGGCCTTGTTCCATGCCAGCGACGCGAGCGAGGACGGGCGCAAGAAGCTCGACCAGGCCTGGCGCGTCGGGCGCGATGCGGAAGGCAGCGGGATGCGCGGCTGGACGCTGCCACTGGACCGCGACGCACTGTCTGTGGCATTGGGCCGCGACAATGTGGTCCATCTGGGCCTTGCGAACGATGCGGCAGCCGCTCGGGTGATGAAGCCCTTGAAGCGGCTGATGCATTATGTGGGGCAGGACATCCCCGAAGAATTCGGGCGTGCGCCTTCGCGCCGCCCTGACGATACGAACGATTGAACGAAGAGAAACGAGCCAGAATGAGCGACGACGAAAAGAAACCTGCCCGTAAACCGTTGACCCTGAAGGGCGCGCAGCCGGGCGAGGTCAAGCAGACCTTCAGCCACGGCCGCACCAATAAGGTGGCGGTCGAGGTTAAGCGCCGCCGCAAGCTCACCAAGCCCGGCGAGACCCCGCCGCCGCCTCCGCCGCCCGCGGCCGAAGAGGCTCCGGCACCCGCGCCTGCGGCCAAGGCGCCTGCGCCCAAGAAGCCCGCGGCTCCGTCGGAAACCCCGCAGGAACGCGTCGCGCGTCTCCAGCGAGAGGCCGAGGAAGAGCGCCTGCGCCTTGCCGAGGAAGCGCGCAAGCGTGACGAGGAAAACGCCAAGAAAGCGGCCGAGGACGAGAAGAAGCGCGTCGCGGATAACAAGAAGGCCGAAGCCGAAGCCGCGAAGAAGGCGAAAGAAGAGGCCGCCAAGCCCAAGGAAGAATCGGCCCCTGCCGCAGAAGAGGCTCCCGAGGAGACCTCCGACGGCGCGAGCGCGGCTCCGGCAGCGCGCAAGTTCACCCCCGTCAAGCGCCCGGAAATCAAGAAGCCGGAGCGCAAGAAGAAAGAAGACAAGCCTGCGCGCGCGGAAGAAAAGCCCGACAAGCGTCGTTCGGGCAAGCTTTCGGTCAAGAAGGCCCTCAACGAGGACGAAGGCCGCCGCGCCCGCAGCCTCGCCGCGCTCAAGCGTGCCCGCGAAAAGGAACGTCGCCTGCAGGGTGGCGGTTCGAACAAGCCGCGCGAGAAGCAGGTCCGCGACGTGGTCGTGCCGGAAGCCATCACGGTTGGCGAGCTCGCCAAGCGTATGGGCGAGAAGGGTGCCGACCTCGTGAAGGAACTCTTCAATCTCGACATGATGGTCACCGTCAACCAGACTATCGACCAGGATACGGCCGAACTGCTCGTCGAACAGTTCGGTCATAACATCCAGAAGGTGTCCGAGGCAGATGTCGACATCACCAACGACGAGGATGTCGATCCGGAAGAAACGCTGAAGCCGCGTCCGCCGGTCGTCACCATCATGGGCCATGTCGACCACGGCAAGACCTCGCTGCTCGACGCGCTCCGCGGTGCCAATGTCACCAAGGGCGAAGCGGGCGGCATCACGCAGCACATCGGCAGCTACCAGGTGAAAACCAAGGGCGGCGACGAGATTACCTTCCTCGACACGCCGGGCCACGCTGCCTTCACCCAGATGCGCCAGCGCGGTGCCAACATCACCGATATCGTGGTGCTGGTGGTTGCCGCCGATGACGGCATCATGCCGCAGACCATCGAGGCCATCAATCACACCAAGGCCGCTGGCGTTCCGATGATCGTTGCCATCAACAAGATGGACAAGCCGGAAGCCGACCCGAACAGTGTCCGCACCCGCCTGCTCGAACACGAGGTTATCGTGGAATCGATGTCGGGCGACGTGCAGGATGTGGAAATCTCGGCCAAGGCGAAGACGGGTCTCGACGACCTGCTGGAGAAGATCGCGCTGCAGGCCGAACTGCTGGAACTGAAGGCCAACCCCGACCGCATGGCCGAGGCGACTGTCATCGAAGCGCAGCTCGACAAGGGCCGTGGCCCGGTGGCCACCGTGCTCGTCACGCGCGGTACGCTGGAGCGTGGCAACACTTTCGTGGTCGGCACCCAGAGCGGCCGCGTCCGCGCGATCGTCGACGACCAGGGCAAGCAGATCAAGAAGGCCGGACCTTCGATGCCGGTCGAGGTCCTCGGGCTTGGCGGTGTGCCGAGCGCTGGCGACGTCCTGACCGTTGTCGAAAACGAACAGCGCGCCCGTGAAGTTGCGTCCTATCGCCAGGAAAAGGCGACCGAGAAGCGGACCGCTCTCGCTCCGACCAGCTTCGACACGATGTTCAACAACCTCGCGTCCAATCTTGTCGAATTCCCGGTTCTGGTGAAGGCCGACGTCCAGGGTTCGGTCGAGGCGATCACCACCGCCCTGCACAACCTCGGCAACGACCTGATCAAGGTCCGCGTGCTTCACGCAGGCGTGGGTGCAATCACCGAAAGCGACGTGCAACTGGCGTCGGCGTCCAACGCGCCGATCATCGGCTTCAACGTCCGCCCGAACGCCAAGGCCCGTGAGCTGGTGAAGCGCGACGGTGTGGAGATGAAGTATTACGACGTCATCTACCACCTGACCGAGGAAATCGCCAAGGAGATGGCGGGCGAGCTTGGCCCGGAGCGGATCGAACACGTCGTCGGTCGTGCCGCGGTCAAGGAAGTCTTCAAGTCGGGCAAGAAGGACAAGGCCGCCGGCCTGCTGGTCGAGGAAGGTGTTATCCGCAAGGGTCTCTACGCACGTCTCACGCGCGAAGATGTCATTGTCTCGGCCACGACCATTGCCTCGCTGCGTCGCTTCAAGGACGATGTGGACGAGGTCCGCGCTGGTCTCGAATGCGGTGTGGTCCTCGCCGACACGAACGACATCAAGGCGGGCGACCAGCTTGAAGTCTTCGAGGTCGAGGAGCGCGAACGCACGCTATAGGGTTTCGTCGATAGTGATACTTTCGACGAGGAGGTTGGATGGCATACCGACCTGATAGACGGCCGAAAATTATCGCTGTCATGGTGCTGGCGCCAGTCGCTCTCCTTATGACGATTTTCGGCCTCTATCTACTTTGGGGTGCGGGCGTGGGCCTCTGATATGACTCAGAATACAAAGCACGCCCTCGGCGCGGCACATGCTGACCTGATGGGTGTGGAGTTCGACAGCTTCGATGCGTCGCGCGAGGAAATCACCCTGCGCTTCACCGCACCGGACAGCTTCATCACCCCGCGCGGAACCGTGCAGGGCGGGTTGGTGGCGGGCTTCCTCGACGAGGTCATGGGCTGGGCGCATGTCTGGGCCACCGACCATGCCGAGGCACCGCTCAACCTTGAAATCTCGATGACACTGCTGCGCCCGGTTATGGCCGGGCCGCTGATGGGCAAGGGCCGTGTCGTCCGCCGGGGGCGCCGCGTGATTTTCCTCGAAGGCGAGCTGTTCGACGAGGGCGGCAATCTGCTTGCCCGTTCGACCAGCACGGCCATCCCGACACCGCGTCCGGGAGCGGATTGAGCATGCGCGAGACCTTCCCGCTGCGCTGGGCCTTCATCGGTGTTGCGGCCATCCTGCTCGCCTTCAGCGGCGGCGGTGTCGTGTGGTGGTCGCAGGGCGAAGCGGACCGGAGCGAGTCGGAGAACACGGTCCAGAGCTGCGTATCCGAAATGGCCCGCCGCGACCCCCTGGCCGAAGCCCGCGCCGATCTCGCCCGCGGGGAGGACCGGCCGCTGCTGGTCTATCACAATGGCGAAGCGCCGTTCTTCGGCGCGGACGGCATCCCGGAATGCGGCTTCCTGCCGTCACCGCCCCATTCGCGCTATGCCCATTTCGACCTCGGGCCGACGACCGACGAAGTGGCCCCGTGCTGCGACCGCGACCCGATGCCGAACCCTTGCGGTAAGGCCCAGATGGACTGGACCCGCGCCTACAACGCAGAGCTGGCACGGTTGAAGCCGGAGATCGTCGGGAAATATTGCACGGCGCGCAAAGGCAATTCGTGACCGCCTACCTCGCCTTGCTGGGATCGATCAACGTCGGCGGCAACCGCATCAGGATGGCGGATCTGCGCGCGCGGATGGAGGAGCGTGGCTTTGGCCGCGTTGAGACGGTGGCTGCCAGCGGGAACGTCATCCTCGCCAGTGAGGAAACAGAAGACGCTCTTTGTAAGGGGATTGCGGCGCTGATCGAGGAGGATTTCGGCATTGCCGGTTTCGTCGTCGTACGCACGCTACAACAGGTCCGCTCGGCCATTGAGGACAATCCCTTCCATGGCGAGGGATCGGACAAGATGGTCCATACAGTCCTCCTCGCGCACGCGCCGGTCGAGGGCGGGTTCGATGCCCTGCTCGAGGAGCATCGGGGCCGCGGCGGCGAAAGGCTCGCGCTGGGTGACCGCGCGCTTTATGTCGACTATGTGCACGGCGTCGGCGTCTCCGACCTCACCGGGCGCTTCATCGAAAAGCGTCTCGGCTGCCGGGGCACGGCGCGGAACATGACCTCGCTCAAACGCATTCTTGGAAAGATGGAAACATTCGCCTGATGGCAAAGCACCAGCAATCGACCCCCGAACAGCTATCGGTCCGCGTCCTCAAGGTGGGCGAGCGGGTCCGGCATATCCTGTCCGAGCTGCTCGCGCGCGGCGAGGCGCATGACGACGTGCTGCGCGCGCATAACATCGCCGTAACCGAGGTGCGGATGACGCCCGACCTGCGCAACGCCAAGGCCTATGTGAAGCCGCTGCTGGGGAAGGACGAGGCGGAAGTGCTCAAGGCCTTGCGGACTAACACGGCCTTTTTCCAGAAAGAGGTCGCCCAGCGGCTCGGCCTGAAATTCGCGCCCAAGCTCTCCTTCAAGCCGGACGAGAGCTTTGACGAGGCCGGCCGGATCGAGCGCCTGCTCGACGATCCGCGCGTGGCCCGTGATCTCGACGAGGAAGAGTGATCAGCCCGGCGTCATCCGCGCCCTGATCTCGATATCGACCTTTTTTCCGACGATCAGCGAATAGGCCGTCATCCCGAACTCGCGCCGGTCGATTGTCGTCGTGCCGGTGAGCCGAAGCGGCGCGACCGCTTCCGCATCGCGCGGCGGCGTGTCGAAGGTAATCTGGAGGCGGACCGGGCGGGTGACCCCGCGCGCCGTCAGCTGGCCTTCGACATGGCCGCGGCGTGCGTCGGTGAGTTCGAGGCCGCTCCCACGGAAACGCACAGTGGGGTATTTCTCCACCCAGAAGAACTTCTCGCCCCGCAGCTTTCGCAGCGTCACCCTGTCGGGCGCTTGCAGGGCGCGCGCGTCGAGCGTCACGTCGAGGCGCATGGATTGCGGATCGGCTGGCGACAGCGTCGCGCCGCCCGTGACCTTGGGGAACTCGGCCGTCTTGCTGGCGAGGCCCAGGAAGGCGACCTTGGCCGACACCGACGTCGCGCCCGTGTCGACGACGTAGCGGATCGGTCCCGGTGCCGCGGCCAGCAGCAGGAGGGTGATGGGGAGCAGGGCAATCCGGGGCATCGTCAGTCTCTCCTTTGCCCCTGCTAGAACCCGCCTCCCTTCAGGCTACCCCGCGTTGCCGGGAAGCGCATAGCCCACCGGCGCATCGGGTCCGAGCGGGATACCGAGATAGAACCATACCACGATCAGCACCGTGCCCGAAATCAGCAGCCAGACCGAATAGGGCAGCATCATCGCGGTCAGGCTGCCGAGCCCGAAATCCTTCTGCCAGCGCTGGGCGAAGACGAGGATCAGCGGGAAATAGACCATCAGCGGGGTGATGATATTGGTCGCGCTGTCGCCCACGCGGTAGGCAGCCGTCGCGCCTTCCGGGCTGATGCCGAGCAGCATGAGCATCGGCACGAGGATCGGTGCGAGGAGCGCCCATTTGGCGCTCGCCGAGCCCACGAACAGGTTCAGCAGCGCGGCGAACAGCACCATCAGGCCGAGCACGAGCGGCAGCGGCAGCCCGGTGCTCTCGATGCCCGCAGCGCCATGGACGGCGGTGATGAGGCCGAGGTTCGACCAGCCGAACATCGCCACGAAATGCGCCGCAGCGAAGGCGAGGACGAGGTAATAGCCCATGTCCTTCATGCTCTCGGCCATCATGTTCACGAGGTCGCGGTGGTCCTTGATCGTGCCTGCCGCGCGGCCATAGGCCCAGCCGGTCAGGAGGAAGAGCAGGAAGAAGGCCGCGACCAGCGACTGGTAGAGCGGCGCAAGCTCGGTGTGGATCGAGCAGTCGGCGATCGCGGAGCCATCTTCGGCAATACAGGCGGCTTCGTTGACCAGCGGCGTGCCCGGGGCGAAGACCATGATCAGCCAGAGCGCAACGACGCCCAGCGCGGCAAGACCGGCGGCGCGCAGGCCTTTCGAAGCGGCGGCGTCGTCATGTTCGGTGGGATCGGGGCTGGTGTCGGTAGCATCGACACCGGCGGTCGCGCCGCCCTTCCAGGGGCCTAGGCGCGGCTCAATCACATTGTCGGTGACGTACCAGATGATCGGCAGGAAGACGAAGGTCATCGCGCTGATGAAGTACCAATTGCCTGCGATATTGGCGGTCCATGCGGGGGCGAGGGCGCTGGCACCGACGGCTTCCTCGGTGATGCCGAACAGCAGCGCGTCGAGCTGGCCGGGCGAGATATTGGCCGAGAAACCGCCCGAAACACCGGCAAAAGCCGCGGCGATCCCGGCCAGAGGATGGCGACCGGCGGCGGCGAACAGGATGCCGGCCAGCGGGATCAGCACGACATAGCCTGCATCCGCGGCGTGATTGCCCAGCATGGCGACCAGAGCAACGACGGGAGTGAGAAGGGAGGTCGGAGCAGCCTTGACCGCCTTTGACATACCCGCGGCGAAAAAGCCCGAACGCTCGGCCACGCCTGCGCCCAGCATTACCACCAGCACGTATCCGAGCGGGTGGAAGTGGGTGAAGGTGGCGGGCATTTCGACCCATAGCCGCTGGATGTTCTCCGGTGAGAGCAGGCTGACCGCCTCGATTACCAGCGCGCCGCCGGTGCTTTCGTCGACGGCGGTCGGGTGGAGAGCAGAAACGCCGGTCAGCCCGGCGATGACCGAAACCACGACCAGCGCGATGATCAGGTAGAAAAAGATGAAGACCGGATCGGGCAGCTTGTTACCCGTCCGCTCGACCCAGCCGAGAATGCCTGTCTGTTTACTGCCTGTCGCTGTCGCGTCTGCCATCGTCCGTCCCTGATTGTATTTGTGCCGGGGCGTCATCCCCAATCCTGTCTGTCGCCCTGCTTAACAGCCCTGCGCGCGCAGGCTAGGCCTTCCGGCATGGCCAAGCTCTATTTCTATTATGCCAGCATGAATGCGGGCAAGAGTTCCACGCTGCTCCAGACCGCGTTCAACTATGGCGAGCGAGGCATGAAAGTCTCGCTGTGGACCGCCGCCCTCGACGACAGGCCCGGTTTTGGCGCGATTTCCAGCCGCATAGGGCTGGCCAGCGACGCGCATCGCTACGAGGCGGATACCGATATCGAGGCGCGCGTGCTGGACGAGCACAAGGACACGCCGCTCGCCTGCGTGCTGGTGGACGAGGCGCAGTTCCTCACCCGCGACCAGGTCTGGCAACTGGCCCGATTAGCGGACGAGGCGGGCATTCCGGTGCTGTGCTATGGCCTGCGCACCGATTTCCAGGGCGAGCTCTTCCCCGGCTCGGCGGCGCTGCTGGGCATTGCCGATGCGCTGGTGGAAATGAAGGCGGTCTGCGACTGCGGCCGCAAGGCGACAATGAACCTGCGTGTCGACGCCAATGGCAAGGCGGTGAGCGAAGGCGCACAAACCGAAATCGGCGGCAACGATCGTTACGTCGCCATGTGCCGCAAGCATTTCAGCGAGGCTTTGGAGGGCTAAGGGGGTGCGCATGCGCTCCGGCTTTCCTACATGACGCGGCATGACTGACACGCTTACTCTCGCGGCGATCCTTATCCCGTGCCTAATCATCGCCATCGTCTTCCACGAGGTCGCGCATGGCTGGGTGGCGCTGGCGCTGGGCGATACGACGGCCCGGGACATGGGGCGCCTGACGCTCAACCCGATCAAGCATGTCGATCCCGTGGGAACGCTGCTGGTGCCGGGAGCGCTGGCGCTGATGGGCGGCCCGATATTCGGCTGGGCCAAGCCGGTGCCGGTCAACGCGCGCCGGCTCGACAATCCGCGCTACGGCATGATGGCCGTCGCGGCGGCCGGTCCCGGGACGAACATCCTGCTCGCCTTGATGGGATCTGTGGTTTTCGGCGTGATCGCAGGGTTTGCCAGTAACTGGGGCGTGGGCGTGCCCGAATGGTTGATGACGGCGTTCGGCGCCTTCATCCTCATCAATGTTTTCCTCGCGCTTTTCAACATGTTGCCGATCCCGCCCTTCGATGGATCGCACATAGTCGGCGGCCTGATGCCGCGACGCTGGGCGCATCACTGGCAGAAATTGCAGGCCATGGGGATGCTGCTGCTTATGGTGCTGATCGCGGCCACCTGGGCCTTTCCGGACGCGCGCTGGATCGAGAGCACGATCCTCCCACCGGTCGAGTGGATGACCGGCCTGTTTTATTCGGTCGCTGACAGCATCGTTCGGGTAATCGGGTGACCGAGCGGACCAAACCCGCCCCGCACGGCTGGCTCGTGCTCGACAAGCCGCGCGGGCTCGGTTCGACGCAGGCGGTCGGACTGGTGAAGCGCGTGCTGCGGCAGGGCGGCTACGAGAAGACCAAGGTCGGCCATGGCGGCACGCTCGATCCGCTGGCGGAAGGGGTGCTCCCCATCGCATTGGGCGAAGCGACCAAGCTGGCCGGGCGAATGCTCGATGCGAGCAAGATCTACGATTTCACGATCCTCTTCGGGCAGCAGACCGACACGCTCGATACCGAGGGCGAGGTGGTCGAAACGTCCGACCGCATTCCGGCGCGAGCGGACATCGAAGCGGTACTTCCGCAGTTCACCGGTCCGATCGAGCAGGCGCCGCCGGCTTTTTCGGCGATCAAGATCGACGGCAAGCGCGCCTATGACCTCGCCCGTGCGGGACAGGACGTCGAGATGAAACTGCGCGGTGTGACTATCCATGCGCTGGATGTCGTTGGGGATGCCGAGGGAGAGGTCACCCTCCGTGCGCATGTCTCCAAGGGCACATACATCCGCTCGCTTGCACGGGACGTCGCACACGCGCTTGGAAGCTGCGGCCACATTACCTATCTCAGGCGCATCAAGGCTGGCCCGTTCCTCCAGACCGAAGCGATTTCGCTGGACTCGGCAGAGGAAATCGCTAAGGGCGCGCCAATCGAAAACCTTCTCCTGCCGCTAGAGGCCGGACTGGACGACATCCCGGTCCTCACCCTCGAACCCGACAGCGCGCAGGCGGTCCGCCAGGGCCGGGTATTGTCGGACCTGCCCCATAGCGACGGGCTTCACCTTGCAAAACTGGGAAATACCCCGGTGGCATTGATGGAACTCGAAGCTGGCTCGGCCAAGGTCGTGCGGGGTTTCAACCTACCGGATGTCGCGGAGTAGAATGAATGTCGGTTACCACCGAGCGTAAAGCTGAAATCATGAAGGATCACGGGCAGGGCAAGGGCGACACCGGTTCGCCGGAAGTCCAGGTCGCGATCCTGACCGAGCGTATTCGCAACCTCACCGATCATTTCAAGGCCAACCACAAGGACAACCACTCGCGTCGTGGTCTCCTCATGATGGTCAACAAGCGTCGTAACCTGCTCGCCTATCTCAAGAAGACAGATGTCGAGCGATACAACGCCCTGATCGCGAAGCTGGGTCTTCGTAAGTAAGAGTTTCTCGGAGGGGCGGCCAAAAGGTCGCCCTTCTTGCTATTTGGCACCTCGCGCAATCCGGTGCGGGAGTATCAAGGGGGCAGATGGAATGCCCCGAACCGGACCGGGACGGTACACCCGGCACTGTAGGCCCCGCACCGCAATGAGGCCGTGCGGGTCATCAAGGAAAATACATGTTCGACAAGAAAACCGTATCGATTGAATGGGGCGGAAAAACCCTCACTCTCGAAACCGGTCAGATCGCCCGTCAGGCAGACGGCGCCGTGCTGGCCACCTATGGCGAAACCGTGGTGCTGTGCGCCGTGACCGCCGCCAAGAGCGTCAAGGAAGGCCAGGACTTCTTCCCGCTGACCGTTCACTACCAGGAAAAATTCTCCGCCGCGGGCCGTATCCCGGGTGGCTTCTTCAAGCGCGAAGGCCGCGCCACCGAGAAGGAAACGCTGACTTCGCGCCTGATCGACCGCCCCGTGCGTCCGCTCTTCCCCGAAGGCTTCTACAACGAAATCAACGTCATCTGCCAGGTTCTCTCGTTCGACGGTGAGACCGAACCCGATATCGTCGCGATGATCGCCGCCTCGGCCGCGCTGACTATCTCGGGCGTGCCCTTCATGGGCCCGATCGGCGCGGCTCGCGTCGGTTTCCGCAATGGCGAATACGAACTCAACCCGAGCCTTGCCAACGCGCTCGACGAAGAAGGTCGCCTCGACCTCGTAGTCGCCGCCACGCAGGACGCGGTGATGATGGTCGAATCCGAAGCGAAGGAACTGACCGAAGAGGAAATGCTCGGCGCTGTCGCCTTCGCCCATGACGAGGCCCGCAAGGTTGTCGGCGCGATCGTCGACCTCGCAGAACAGGCTGCCAAGGATCCGTGGGAAATCGAACGTGCCGATGATTTGTCGGGCATGAAGGACGAAATTCGCGGCCTGATCGGCGACGATATTGCTGCCGCCTACAAGATCACGGACAAGTCGGAACGGCGCGATCGTATCGACGCTGCGCGCGACAAGGTGAAAGCCAAGTACGAAGACGAGGATGGCCAGACCCAGTCTGCCGCCAACAAGATCATCAAGAAGCTTGAATCGGAAATCGTTCGCGGCTCGATCCTCAAGGATGGCACCCGCATCGACGGCCGCAAGCTCGACCAGGTTCGCCCGATCGAGGCAATGGTCGGCCTGCTTCCGCGTACGCATGGTTCGGCGCTGTTCACCCGCGGTGAAACCCAGGCGATCTGCACCACCACGCTCGGCACCAAGGATGCAGAGCAGATGATCGACGGCCTCGAAGGTCTGTCGTACAATAACTTCATGCTGCACTATAACTTCCCGCCGTATTCGGTCGGCGAAGTTGGTCGTTTCGGCTTCACCAGCCGTCGCGAAACCGGCCACGGCAAGCTTGCATGGCGTGCGCTGCACCCCGTTCTGCCCGACCACGAAGACTTCCCCTACACCATCCGCATCCTGTCGGACATCACCGAGTCCAACGGCTCGAGCTCGATGGCGACCGTTTGCGGTGGCTGTCTGTCGATGATGGACGCTGGCGTTCCGATCGAACGTCCGGTTTCTGGCATCGCCATGGGCCTGATCCTCGAAGGCGAGGACTTCGCAGTCCTGTCGGACATCCTGGGTGACGAAGATCACCTCGGCGACATGGACTTCAAGGTTGCGGGTTCGGAAGCCGGTATCACCACCATGCAGATGGACATCAAGGTTGCCGGCATCACGCAGGAAATCATGGCCAAGGCGCTGGAACAGGCGAAAGCCGGCCGCCAGCACATCCTCGGCGAGATGGCCAAGGCTCTGGGTTCGGCTCGTACGGGCGTTTCCAAGCACGCACCGCGCATCGAGACCATGCAGATCGACAAGTCGAAGATCCGCGATGTCATCGGTACGGGCGGCAAGGTAATCCGCGAGATCGTCGCCGAAACCGGCGCCAAGGTCGACATCGACGACGAGGGCGTCATCAAGATCAGCTCCTCGAACGCCGACGAGATCGAAGCGGCCCGCAAGTGGATCGAAGGCATCGTCGAAGAGGCGGAAGTCGGCAAGGTCTACAACGGCAAGGTCGTCAACATCGTCGACTTCGGTGCCTTCGTGAACTTCATGGGCGGCAAGGACGGCCTCGTCCACGTCAGCGAAATGAAGAACGAGCGTGTCGAGAAGCCGACCGACGTCGTTTCGGAAGGCCAGGAAGTTAAGGTTAAGGTCCTCGAGATTGACCAGCGCGGCAAGGTCCGCCTGTCGATGCGCGTGGTTGACCAGGAAACCGGCGAAGAACTGGAAGACACCCGTCCGCCGCGCGAACCGCGCGGTGACCGTGGCCCGCGTGGCGGCGGTGATCGTGGCGGCCGTGGCGGCGATCGTCGCGGCGGTGGTCGTGGTCCGCGTGGTGGCGGTCGTGACCGTGACGGCGGCGGAAACCGGGACGGGGGCGGTGAAGCCCATGTGCCGGACTTCCTGAAGGACTAAGTCTTTCGGACCCAAGATATGGAGAGGGGTTGCGGGTTCGCCTGCGGCCCCTTTTTCGTGCGCTGTCATAATGTGGTAGGATTGCGCCCGCCGACAGACCCGCCGAGGCAGCGAGTCGCGGCCACAAGAAACCCGGATCGCACGGGGTCGCTCGTCCTTGGAGAGAGGAAAGCGAAATGATCCAGCAGATCGACACGAGGAAAGTGGAAGAGCTCGCCGGCAAGGTGATCGGCGACGTGGCCGGCGCGCTGAGCCTGTTCATGGCCTATATCGGCGACCAGGCCGGGCTGTTCGATGCCCTCGACGGCGAGGGACGGCTGAGCGTCGCCCAGCTTGCGCAGAAGACCGGCCTCAACGAGAAATACCTCCACGAATGGCTCGGCTCCGTCAGCGCGGCGGGCTATCTCAATTTCCACCCCGAGGACGAAACCTTTTCGATTTCCCCCGAGCAGGCGCTGGTCTTCGCGCGCGAAGGTCAGCCGGCCTGCATGCAGGGCTTCATCCAGGCCGTGGTGTCGCAATACGAAAGCCACGAAAAGTCGGTGGAGACCTTCAGGAGCGGCAAGGGCCGTCCGTGGAGCGACCAGAGCGAATGCTGCTTCTGCGGCACCGATCGCTTCTTTCGCCCCGGCTATGCGGCCAACCTCACCAGCGATTGGATCCCGTCGCTCGGCGGCGTGGAAGAGAAGCTGAAAGCGGGCGCCAAGATCGCCGATATCGGCTGCGGACACGGGTCCTCGTCGATCCTGATGGCGCAAGCCTATCCCAACAGCGAGGTCATCGGGTTCGACTTCCACGAACCGTCGATCGAGGAGGCGCGCCGGAAGGCAAAAGCCGCCGGGGTCGGGAACGTCCATTTCGAAGTCGCTTCCGCGCAGGACTATCCGGGCAAGGCTTATGATTTCGCCTGCATTTTCGATGCGCTGCACGACATGGGCGATCCCGTGGGCGCCGCGCGGCACATTCGCGAAACGCTAAAGGAGGACGGCACATTCATGCTCGTCGAACCCATGGCGGGCGACAGCATGGCGGACAACATGCACCCCCTTGGCCAGATCTTCTACGCGTTCTCGACCACCGTCTGCACGCCGGCGAGCCTCGCGCAGGACGTCGGCCTCGGCATCGGCGCGCAGGCAGGGCAGAAACGCCTGACCGAAGTACTGGAGGAGGCCGGCTTCGGCTCGGTACGACGCGCTTCGGAGACGCCCACCAACATGGTGCTCGAAGTCACCGCCTGACCGCGGGCAAGCCATGGCGCATGGGGGCCGGGCGCGCTAAGGGGTCCACCCCGCTCATCGCCTGAAGAAAGCCTGCCATGCTCCCGCGCGAAGAAATAGCCACTGCCGAGATCCCCGGAGGCGACACGCTCACGCTGGTCAGCCACGGGCGCGATTTCATCATCATGCTCGGCCGCAACGAGCTGATGGGCACACGCATGCAGTTCAGCGAGGAACAGCTGGCCGAGCTGACGCTGGCCGAATTGCGCACCTCGGCCCCGCGCGTGCTGATCGGCGGCTATGGCATGGGCTTCACCTATCGCAAGGCGCTGGAGAAGGGCGGGGCCAAGGCCGATATCGTCGTGGCCGAGATCGTCCCGGAAATCCTCGAATGGGCCGAGGGACCGCTGGCGCATCTCACGGGAGATACGTTTGAAGATCCTCGGGGCGATGTCGTCCTCTGCAATGTCGCCGCGCTGATCGACGATGCCAACGACGGGACCTGCGCCAAGTGGGACGCGATCCTGCTCGATGTCGACAATGGCCCTGACGGAATCGTGCGCGACGGAAACGAGCGGCTCTATTCCAAGACCGGCCTCGGCAAGGCGCGCGATGCGCTCAGGCCCGGCGGAGTCCTCGCCGTGTGGTCGGCCGCGTCCGACCATCGCTTCCGTATGCGGCTGAAGGATGCGGGCTTCGACGTGGAGGAGCGCACGGTGCGAGCCCGCCCGAACAACAAGGGACCGCGTCACACGATCTGGTTCGCGCGCAAACGCTAGTGAGCGGTCAAGCGACCCCGCCGACAGACGATGCCGGGCGGAACTCGCTGAGCGCAAGGCTGCGATTGCGACCCGATTCCTTCGCCGCATAAAGCGCCTTGTCGGCGCGCTTCATCGCCGAGCCCAATGTATCGCTTTCTTCGATAGCCGACAGCCCGGCGCTTGCCGTGATCGGATAAGGGATTTCCGGGATATTGGCGTGGACTACCTGCGTAATGCGTCGGCGCGCAGCCTCGGCATCCTCCTGCCAATCCTCGCCATAGAGAAGAAGTACGAACTCTTCGCCGCCGAGACGAGCCACGAACAAGCTACCCGAATCCAGTCCCTGCGCGATAGCAATCAGAACCTTGTCGCCAACATCGTGGCCGAACTGGTCGTTGATCCGCTTGAAGTGATCGCAATCGATCAGCGCCAGCCCCTTGGGTCGCATCCGCCCCTTGGCGTTGAAATGCTGTTCCAGCCCGCGGCGGTTGGCGATGTTGGTTAGCGGATCGAGAGCGGTGGCAAGCTTTGCCTCGCGCATGTCGGCAAGTGCCCGATCACGCTCGCTCTTGAACCTCATGAAACCATCCACCACGCCGGTGGCGGTGATGATGAACTCCACCATGAGAGCCGCGCCCATCGCTTCGAGGTAGAACGGCATCATTCCGCCGACCGTAAGCTCGTGAAAGAGAGCGGCGATAGCGATCAACAGGGCTGGAGCCCACGCGAAGGCTTGGAAAGTGGCGGCACGGCTACCTTGCCGGATCGCGCCGGCAAGTCCGTATATGAGAATGCCGATGAGACCCAACACGAGGATATCGTGCAGCCAGTCGAGCTTGCCGGCAAAGATCACCGAAGGCAGCAGCGCTATCGGGAGCAGGCTGTAAGGCTGCATCCGGCGCAGCAGCTTGCGTTCCCGGCGGGCGATGATCCGTGTCTCGAGGTAGGAGGCGAGCATGAGGCCGGTAAAGGCAAGGCCGAGGTCGGTCGCAAGCGCGCCGGCGAGTAGGCGCTGCTCCGCGCTAATAAAGGCTGGCGACGGCATCATAGGGGAAAGGCCCCACACCATCACCACGGTGGCGCTCACACGGGCTACGATCCAGATCAGGAACTCGCGCCGCATAACAGGGAGCAGCGCCAAGGCGGTGCCCCCGAAAACCAATGCGCTTGCGAGAAATGCGCCGATAGCGGCGCTCGCCCAATCCACGTTTTGCCCCTGTGTTGCCTTGGCTCTGCACGAAAGGCAGCTCTAGCCACTTTCCCCTGTATTAGCCCCAAGGCGTAAGAAGCTGGTGAACCAAGAAGGTAACCACGGAGGAAAGAAAGGCAAGGGACTCGCGTGTTTGCAGGGGTTTAGGCGCGTTAACGGAAGGGGCTACGCCGATAAATTTGTGCAGGCCACGAAAAAGCCCCGCGCTTCAACAAAGAAGGCGGGGCCTTAATCTTTCGACCGTGTTGCGGTTTAGCGCACGCGCGGCCCGCCGAAGGGCAGCGGCGGAGGAGGACGGCGCGCACCTCGGGGCAGCTGTGCCTGATACGCCCGTCCGCAATGCTCGACGCAATAGGGGAAGCCGGGGTTCACAGCTTCGCCGCAAAAATGGAAATCGGGTTCGCCCGGATGGCCCATCGGCCAGCGGCAGACCTTGTCCGAAAGGTCGAGCAAGCTGGTCTTGTCGGCAATCTCGGGGCTCGGCTTGGCCGGCACGAGACGGCGCGGCGGTGCGGGCGGGATCGGCGGCTGCTGGTCGCCCGGGCCCTGACGCAGGAAGCCGCCCGGACCGACCGAGACGATCTTGGGGAGGTCGGGGCGCTTGTCAGGCAGCGGCTGCGAAGGAACCGCGTCATCCGCTTTGGGAGCGGGCTTGGCTACGGGCTTCGCCGGAGCGGGGGCAGGCGCGGGGCGCGGGGCGGCCTTCTTCGCGACCGGCTTGGGCGCGGGTTTGGGCTTGGGCGCAGCCTTCTTCTTCTCCGCCGCCTTCACCGGGGAGGGGCGCGACTTGAGGCCAAGGCGGTGGGCCTTGCCGATCACCGCGTTGCGGCTGACGCCGCCCAACTCGTCGGCGATCTGGCTGGCGGTGGAGCCGCCTTCCCACATCTTCTTCAGCGTCGCGATCCGTTCGTCGGTCCAGCTCATGCGCAATCAATACCCTTCGTGTCTCCACCGGCCATGCTTGCCAGCGGAAGTGCTTGGCCCTAGGCGCGAGCCCATGGCCGATCAAGTCCAACCCGTCCCCGCCGCGCATTCGGGCAGCGATGATGCCTCTTTTACCGATAGTACGGATAAGGGGAGGGGCAGTTTCCCGGAACGCGGAGAGCCGGTGATCACCGGGCTTAACCGCGTGGGATTATGGAGCCTCTATATTAAGGAGGTTCGCCGGTTTCTCAAGGTCCAGACGCAGACGATCTGGGCCCCGGCGGTCACCACGCTGCTGTTCTTGGTGATTTTCACCGTCGCGCTGGGCCGCGAGGGGCGCGAAGTGCTGGGCGTAAACTTCGCCACCTTCGTCGCACCAGGGCTGATCGTGATGGGGATGATGCAGAACGCCTTTGCCAATTCCAGCTTTTCGCTGCTGTCGGGCAAGATCCAGGGCACCATTATCGACCTCTTGATGCCACCGCTTTCGACCGGTGAGCTGATGACCGGTATCGTCGCTGCGGCCGTGACCCGCGCAATTGCCGTGGGCGGCGCGGTGGCGCTGGCAATGCTGTTCTATCCCGGCGTCGACCTCTCGCTGGCGCACCCCTGGGCGGTGGCGTGGTTCGGCTTGATGGGCGCGGTCATGCTCGCGCTGATGGGCCTGCTCGCCTCGATCTGGGCGGAAAAGTTCGACCACAACGCGGCCGTGTCCAATTTCGTGATTGCGCCGCTCAGCCTGCTTTCGGGCACCTTCTACGTGATCGACAATCTCGCGCCTGCCTTCCAGGCGATCAGCCGATTGAACCCGTTCTTTTACGTGATCAGCGGCTTCCGCTTCGGTTTCCTCGGGCAAAGCGATATCGGCGACACCAATGCGGCACTCGTGCAAAGCGCCATCGGGCTGGGTGTTTGCAACCTCGTCTTGGCATTCTTGGTCTACCGGATCCTCGCCTCGGGCTGGAAGATCCGCAGCTGATTTTGACTTTTCGACAAGCCTGACCGACATTAAATTCCCGTCGCCAGCCTGGAACGGGGCCGTAGCTCAGTTGGGAGAGCGCGTCGTTCGCAATGACGAGGTCAGCGGTTCGATCCCGCTCGGCTCCACCAGGCGGCTTATTCCCCCAGCCGTGCCTCGATCGCCTCGCTCAGTTCGCGCAGGCGGGCCGCGTTGTAGCCGAGGTCGGAAAGGCCGACACGGCTGACCGAGCGCAGGTCGATTCTTCCATCTCCCACGCGTGCGACGACATCGTCCTTGAAACCGAAAGCGAAGGTTTCTGCCGTGCCCTCGACCGTTCCGGCCTGCACGTCGCTGCGGATGTCGGACAGGCCGATGTCGCTCATCGCGGCCGAGACCTGCGCCATGGCGTCAGAGCGGTCCATGGTAAAAGGGATCGGCTGAAGCTCCGGATAGGATTCCGCGATGATCTGGGCATGGCTCTGGCTCGCCAGCGGGCTGTCGGACATGCCGTCCTTCCATGCGTCGAGCTCGCCCAGCGGCGTTCCGTAGTCGTTGAGCGGATTGGCCCCGATTTCCTCGCGCGTGGCCATGGTGGCGGCCGAGAAGCTGGGCGGGTTGGCCGTGTCGGTCGCCACATCGTGGATCGGCGGCACGCTGGAGGCGGTGTTGGCGATGGATAGCAAGCCAGCCATCAGCGCCGCGGGGATCGCCAGCGCCAGCGCGGCTTTCCACCACTGGCCACGCGGCCCCTTCCACAAGATGAGCACTAGCGCGACGAGCGCCACCAGCGCGGTAATGCCGATCAGTATCGGCCCGGCGCTGCGTAGCATCGTCCCCAGCGCGAACTTCCAGTCGACAAGCCCGAACTTGGGCCCGAAGACCGCGACCGCGAACCAGAGCAGCAGAGCGAGGGCCAGCCACAGGGCGTATTTGGGCAGCTTTGCGATCATCGTGTTTCCTCTTCTCAACCGCGTCCACGGTAGGACGAAACGCCCTGGTCGGGAACCCAGAGCCCTTCGGGAACCGGCCCGCTCTGCCAGAAGACGTCGATCGGGATGCCGCCGCGCGGGTACCAGTAGCCGCCGATGCGCAGCCATTTGGGCGCCATTTCCTCGAACAGGCGCTGGCCGATGCCGACCGTCACGTCCTCGTGGAACCCGCAATGGTTGCGAAAGGAGCCGAGAAAAAGCTTGAGACTTTTCGATTCGACGATGGTCTCGCCGGGCGCGTAGTCGAGCACGAGATGCGCGAAATCGGGCTGGCCGGTCACCGGACAAAGCGAGGTGAACTCGGGCGCGGCGAAGCGCACCATATAAAGCTGGCCCTTGCGTGGATTGGGCACGTAATCGAGTTCGGCTTCGTCCGGCGAGGAGGGCAGGGGGCTGTTCTCGCCCAGGAACTTGGGTTTGGCTGTGTCGCTCATGCCGCGCATCTGCCGCGAATGCCGCGCGTGTGCAAGCCGGGGCTTGGAAGTCGGCGCTTCAGTGCCTATTCAGCGCGCCGATCCGATCAGGCCCCCTTTGCCCATGAAAACCCGTTTCCATCTCCCCCTCGTCGCACTCGTCCTCGCTGCGCCCGCCGCGCTTTCCGCGCAGAGCGTGCAGGAATTCGAGCTGCCGCCCAATCCCACGCCGACGCCCACGCCGCGCGTTCAGGGCCCGGTGGATACCGAAAGCGGCGCGCTGCCGGTTACGCCGCGCGTGATCGCCACGCCGACGCCGACGCCGACGCCCACGCCCACGCCGCGCCCGACCGCGACGCCGCAGCCGCAGTCCAGTCCTTCGCCGAGCCCCACGGCTACCGATACGCCCACGACGAGCGCTGCGGCTCCCGTCTCGCGAAATGTCGCTCCGCAGCCGCGCGTCATTCCGCGCGTCCAGCCCAGCGCCTTGCCGACGGGCCAGGAGCGCCTTCCGCTCGATCCGGGCGAGACGCCGCCGATTGTCCCCGCCCCGCTTCCTTCGGACACGCCCACGAGTGCACCCGCCACGCCTTTGGCCAGCCCAAGCGACGCAGTGGAGAGCGATGGTGAGGCGAATGCGACAGGCAGCCACGACTGGCTCTGGACCGCGATTGGCGGCGGCCTGCTGGCGCTGCTCGGCCTGGGGTATTTGGCAACCCGGCGCCGCCGCTCCGCCGCTCCGCCGGAAATCGAGCGACCGATTGTCGCCACGGCCGGCGGTCTTGCCCAGCCCGGCGAAATGCAGATCCGGGCCGATGCGCTCAAGCTGACACGCTCGGTGATGAACGCGACGCTCCATTACCGCATCTCGCTGATCAACCGCTCGGCCAAGGCGCTGTCGCAGGTCGCGCTCGGCGCGGACATCGTTTCCGCGCATGGCGGCGTGCCGGTCGAGGAGCAGGTCGCCAGCGCCGCCTATCCGCTCGAAACGCGCCACACCTTCGAGCGCATCGCCCCCGGCCAGAGCGTGCGTTACGAGGGCCAGATTTCCATTCCGCTGTCGCAGGCGCGCGTGATCCGTCAGGGCAACGCCGCGCTGTTCGTGCCGCTGCTGCGCGTCCGTCTCGACGGGGCGAGCGAAGGGCCGCTGGTGCAGACCTATGTGATCGGCCAGGGCATTCCGGGCGGCGGGCGCGTGTCCCCCTTCCGCATCGACGAAGGGCCGCGCAGCTACGAACCGATTGCGGCGCGCGCCATCGACTGAATCGACAGGCCGCCATCGCGCCGCTAGCAAGCGGTTGATGGACAAGCTCGTTTCGACAGAATGGCTCGCCGCGAGGCTCGATACGGACGATCTCGTCATCCTCGACGCGAGCCTGCACCTGCCGGACGAGAACCGCGATGCGCGCGCGGAATTCGCGAAGGGTCATATCCCCGGCGCACGGTTCCTCGATCTCGGAAGCTTCGTCGACAGCGACAGCGAGGTGCCCAAGGCCGTGCCCACCGCAGAGCAGTTCGTGGCTCGCATGGGTGAACTCGGCGTTGCGCCGGGCAGCCGCATCGTTCTGTACGACGACAGCGCGATCCGCTCTTCCGCGCGGGCGTGGTTCCTCCTCACGCGCTACGGCGAGAGCAAGGTCGCGATCCTCGACGGCGGCCTCGGCAAATGGCGCATGGAAGGCAGGCGGCTTTCCGACCGTATCGTGACCCACGCTCCGCGCCATCGCGCCGAAGCGGAAGCCACGCGGACCGTGCGCAGCAAGGCCGAGATGCTCGCCAATATCGACGCGCGCGACTGGCAGGTGGCCGACGCCCGCGATGCGGCGCGCTTTCAGGGCAGACCGGGTAGTGGCTCCGAGGGGCACATTCCGGGCGCGCGCAACCTCCACTTCACCCGCCTGTTCCACGAGGACGGCACCTATATCTCGCCCGAAGCGATCCGCAGCGAGTTCGAACAGGCGGGTATCGATCCCGAGCGTCCGGTCGTCACCAGCTGCAACAGCGGGATGACTGCTTCGGTCCTGCTCTTCGCGCTGGGTCTCATCGGCGTGCACGACGCGGCGCTCTACGATGGCAGCTGGCTCGAATGGGGCGCCGATCCCGAGGCGCCCAAGGAAAGCGGGGAGACACGCTGACGATGGCCAAAGGGGGCAAGGACAGCCACGCACCCGCGACCCGGCTGGTGACGGGAGGGCGTTCGGGCGATTTCGCGGACCATGTGGTCAATCCGCCCGTATGGCGGGCGAGCACGCATCTCTACCCCGATTGCGCCGCCCTGCGCGAGGGCGTCAAGAGCAACGAGGATGGCCGCTTCTTCTACGGCCGCCGCGGCGCGCCGACGCAATGGGCGCTGGCCGAGGCTCTGACCGAACTCGAGCCCGGCGCGGCCGGCACGGTGCTTTATCCCAGCGGCGTGGCGGCGATCGTCGCGGCGCTGATGGCGGTGCTGAAATCGGGCGATGTGCTGCTGGTGGCCGACAACGCCTATGACCCCACGCGCAACACCGCGATGGGCATCCTCAAGCGCTTCGGAGTTGAACACCGTTTCTTCGACCCGCTCGACCTCGACGCCTTTGCAAGCGTTTTCTGCGATCGCACCAGGGCTGTGATGCTGGAAAACCCCGGCAGCCTGACGATGGAGGTGTGCGACATTCCGGCACTGGCCCGTATTGCGCAGGCCAAGGGGGCGGTGAGCCTCGTCGACAATACCTGGGCGACCGCGCTGGGCTTTACCGGACTGCAGCACGGCTGCGACATCGCGATCACCGCGCTGACCAAGCATGTCGGCGGCCATTCGGACCTGATGATGGGGGCGGCAAGCGCGGGCGAACGCTGGTATCGGCGGCTGCGCCAGACTGCACAGCAACTCGGCCACGTCGTCTCGCCCGACGACGCGTCGCTCGCACTCAGGGGGCTGCGCACGATGTCTGTGCGGCTAAAGCGCGAGACGGCCAGCGCGCTCGAAATCGCCCGCTGGCTTGAACAGCGGGACGAGGTCGCGCATGTCTTGTGCCCCATGCTGCCCGGCTCGCCCGGCCACGATCTGTGGGCCCGCGATTTCACCGGCGGCTGCGGGCTGTTCAGCTTCGTCCTTGAAGGCCGCGATGATGCGGCGCGCTGCCGGCTGGTCGATGCGCTGGAGCTGTTCGGCATCGGCTACAGCTGGGGCGGCTTCGAAAGCCTTGCCCTGCCGTTCGACGTCCAGCCGGTGCGCGCGAGAATGCCGTGGCCGAAAGAGGGCTGGGGGGTTGAGGACCGCTGCGGTATTCGCCTATCCATCGGACTTGAGGATGCAGGCGATTTGATCGTCGATCTCGAACAGGCCTTCGCGGCGATGGACCAGGGATAGACGTGCAAGGCGAAACCACCCCCGAAACGGCGCCTGACGCCGAACCGACACCGGTCCAACAAGCTTGGACGCTGGCCGAAGACGCGCCGGAAGAAACCAGCGTCGCTGCGGCGGAAGGCATCAAGGAAGCCGTCAGCGGCCAGAACGAGACCGTCGGGTCTGTGGTCGACGGTCTCGACGCGGTCGCCCTGAGCATGGGCGACATGCGTATTTCGCTGTTCGACGTGCTGATCGTGGCCGTGATCGTCTTCGGCGTGCTGTTCGTGGCCTGGTTCGTGAGCAAGCTGGCGCGCCGGATGATCCGGCGCTTCACCAAGCTCGACGATACGCAACAATTGCTGGCCGAGAAAATCCTCACCATCGCGGTTTGGGCGGCGGCCTTCTTCGTCGGCATTGATCTCCTCGGCATAGACCTGACCGCGCTGGCGGTGTTCTCGGGTGCCTTCGGCCTCGCGATCGGTTTCGGCCTCCAGAAGACCTTCGGTAACCTCATCGCCGGCATCATCCTGCTGATGGACAAGTCGATCAAGCCGGGCGACGTGATCGCGGTCACCGACGCGGCAGGAAACGAGAGTTTCGGCCAGATCCGCAAGATCGGCGTGCGCGCGGTCTCGGTGACGACGCGCGACCAGCGCGAATATCTCATCCCGAACGAAAACCTGATGATCAACCAGGTCGAAAACTGGTCCTACTCAAGCAAGAATGTGCGCATGCAGGTCTTTGTCGGCGTTAGCTACGAAGCCGACATGGACCTCGCCGAGAAGCTGATGCTGGAAGCGGCCAAGAGTTGCGACCGCGTCCTGAAGGCGCCGCCGCCGACCGTGTGGATGAGCGAATACGGCGACAATTCCGTCAACTTCGTCATCCACTGCTGGATCAGGGACCCGGAAGACGGCGTCGGTAACGTGCGCAGCGCAGTGCTCAAGAAGCTGTGGTGGCTGTTCAAGGACAACGGGATCGAAATCCCCTTCCCGCAGCGCGACATACATATCCGCTCATCCGACCAGCTCGATCGGTGGTTCGCCTCCATGGCGCGCGAGGACAAGCCGACCGAGGACTAAGCCCCTTTGGTCTGCGGGCCGTTCAGACCGAGGCCTGTTCCTTGCGTTCGCCATCCTGCGCCAGCTTGTCGAGATTGGCATCGCGGATCGCCCGCGCTTCCTCGTCGTAGAGGAAGGGAAGGAAGGCGTACCGTTCTCCGCGCGTTACCGGTGTGGCTTCGTGGAGCAGCGAACAGGAAAAGACGACTGCGCCGCCGGTGGGCGCGCGATAGGTCCGCTGCCCGAATTCGGGGAAGCGCAGGTTGCCGCCCTCATATTCCTCGGCGTTGAGATTGACGGTGACGGCGAAGCGCCGGTGGGCGGTGCCGAAGGTCGTGTTGTCCCGATGCGGCCTGAAATGGCCTTTCCCCGCCTCGTAACAGGCAACGATATGCCGCTCGATGCGCGTCGCCTTGAAAGCGAAGGCGCGCTCGATGGCGGGAGCGACCCGCCGCGCGATACGCTGTGAGAGCAGCTGGATCAGCTTGGGGTCGGTGATCGTGGTATCGCGGCGCTGCTTGAAGCCGTCGTCGAGAATATGCGTGGTCTTGCCGTTCACGTCGCGCATGAAGCCCGAGGGCGTGCCGCCGTCGTTTTCATAGAGCGAAATAAGATGCTTGCAGAGCGCTTCGTCGAACACGCCCGGCACGGTCAGCACCGGCGCCCAGCTGTCCTCCACCTGCGGGAGGCGGCGTTTCAGTTCGGCAAGCGCGGCCTCGCCCTCGATCAGCGGATAGCGTCCGACAATACGCAGTTCGCGGTCCAGCAAAAGCCAGAAGGGCTCGTAGCGATTGTCGTCCTGCGCGGCGCCATAGGTCCGGCTGACGGCGCGGTCGTAGTCGAGGAAATGACGGACGCCGGGCAGGTCCTGCGCGATGCGCTTCTGCGCGACATCGGACGGGTCGACCGTGACGCCGAAGAAGATCGCGTTCTCGTCGTCGAACAGCGCGCGGTTGGCCTTCATCAGTTCGAGCGCCTCTTTCGCCGCCGGCTGGCTCGCCGTGCCGTAGAACAGCATTAGCACATGACGCCCGCCGACCGAATGGAAGGCGTAGCGATCAGACCCGTCGAGGGCTTTGGCGTGAAACCAGGGTGCGTAATCGCCGGTCACGGGAGGCGGTGTGGTGGCAGTCATATTGCGCTTTTATCGCGCCCGGTCAGCCCCTGCAATCGCGCTTAAAGCCAGCCTTCGCGCTCGTACCAGCGGGCTGTCTGGGCAAGGCCCTCGGCGCCGGGAATGCGCGGGTTCCACACGGCGTCAGGTACAGCCCTGTCCGGGCGGCAAACCCAGTCGGCATGGACCATGTAGCCGACGCGATCGGCGGTAAGCTTGGCCTCGTCGCCGCGCAGCAGCCGGTCGCCGCGGGCGGCCAGTTTGAGAATGGGCGCGGGCAGGTGCGGGGCGAAAACCTTGCGGCCCACCGCCTTGCCGATGAGTCGCGCCAGCTCGCCATGCTCGTAACCACCTGGCTTGCCGTCGTCGGGCTCGAGCGTCGCGCCCGAGGCTACCCCGGGCGGCGACAGCGCGAGCAGGCATTCGGCGAGGTCGTCGACATGAATGATTGAGGTGTGCCCTTGCGGCGGGACGGGCACGACGCCGTATTTCGCCGAGCGGAACAATTCAAACATGTCCTTGTCGCGCGGGCCGTAGACGGCAGGCGGGCGGACGATGGTGAAGTCGAGCCCGCTGGTTTCGACATAGGCTTCGGCATGCGCTTTCGACGAACCGTAACGCGAAAGCGAAGGCTCGCGGGCTGAAAGCGAGGATATAAAGACAAAGCGCTTACCTGCCGAACATTGCGTTGCGGCGGCGAGCAACTTGCGTGTGCCCTCGACATTGGCTTTCTTGAATTCGGCTGGATCGGGAGTGTTCGTGAGCCCCGCGACGTGGATCACGCTTGCGGCGCCATCGCAAAGAGTTTTGAGGGAGCGCCCATCCGCAAGGCTTCCCTCCACCCACGTGACGCCCCTGCGCGGCGCCTGGCTTCGGCGGGTGAGGGCGCGCACCTCGATGCCCTGCCGCTCGGCCGCATCGAGCACCGCCTGCCCGACGAAGCCGGTCGCGCCTGTGAGAGCGACAATCACGCGCGCACCATGTGATCTCGGTGCACGACGGCGGCGCGCGGGGCATAGCCTAGCTTGTCCGATTGCTGGTCTTCGCGCAGGCCGAGGATCGCGCGGCATTCGTCTGCGGTGTATTCGACGAGGCCCTGTCCGAGCCGCTCGCCCTTAGCACCGTGGATCGCGACGAGGTCGCCGCGGCGGAAATCGCCCTCGACCTCGGTCAGTCCGGCAGCAAGGACGCTCGCGCCATTGGCAAGTGCCGTGGTGCAGCCTTCGTCGACGGTCAGCACGCCCGCGGGTGCCAGGCGGCCGGAGAGCCACGCCTTGCGCGCGCTTTCATCGCCCTGCGGCAGGAAAAGCGTTCCGCGGCCTGCATCCAGCGCGCGATCGATGGGGGAGGAATGCGTTCCGTTGATGATGGCGAGAGCGATGCCTGCTCGCTCGGCAATGCGGGCGGCCTGCAGCTTGGCGAGCATCCCGCCCGAGCCGAGCCCGGAGGTGCTTTCGCCTGTCGCCATCGCGATCACTTCGGGCGTCACGCCTTCCACCGTCTCGACGAGTTCGGCGCCGTCCTCTCTCGGATCGCGGTCAAAAAGCCCGTCGACATCGGACAGCAATAACACCGCCTCGGCCTGCGCCGCCTGCGCCACCCGCGCGGCGAGCCGGTCGTTGTCGCCGAACCGGATTTCTTCCGTTGCGACGCTGTCGTTCTCGTTGACCACGGGAATCGCGCCTGCCTCGATCAGCCGTTCGAGCGTGGCTGAGGCGTTAAGGTAGCGCCGCCGGTCTTCGAGATCGTCCAAAGTGACGAGCATCTGCGCGGCAATAAGGTCATGTTGGCCCAGCATCTCGGACCAAAGCCGCGCCAGTTCGACCTGTCCCACGGACGCCGCGGCCTGCGCGTCGGCAAGGCTCCCGCGTCCGCCCTTCGGCAGCCCCAGCTTCGCTGCGCCAAGCGCGATCGCGCCGGAAGAGACCACGATAACCTGCGTGCCCGATGCCCCGATCCGCGCAATTTCCTGCGCCAGCGAGGCCAGCCACTCGCCGCGCGCCTTGCCTTCGCTGATGAGCAGGGCCGATCCGACCTTGATCACCAGCCGCTTGGCCTTTGCCAGTCCGGAAAGCGTCGTCACCGTCATGGGGCGTCAGATAGGGGACCAATCGGGCTCTTCGTCCTCGTCCTCGACCTCTTCGGCCTGTGTTTCGGTCGAGGTGCGGTCGGGCAGATAGGAGAGGACGGCGTCGATCAGTTCCTCGATACCCGCGCCGGTCGCGCCAGAAATGGCGAAAACCTTGTCGGCACCGGCGGCCAGCAACTCCTCGCCGAAAGCTTCGCCCAGCTCCTTGTCGGCAAGGTCGAGCTTGTTCAGCGCGACCAACTGCGGCTTGTCGGAAAGGCCCGCGCCATAAGCTTCGAGCTCGGCGTTGACCGTCTGGTAGGCGTCGGCCGGGTCCTGCCCGGCGATGTCGATCAGGTGGATCAAAACGCGGCAACGCTCGATATGGCCGAGAAAGCGGTCGCCGATCCCCGCGCCGTCCGCCGCGCCTTCGATCAGGCCAGGGATGTCGGCGAGAACGAACTCGCGGCCCTTGTGGCGCACGACGCCCAGCTTGGGGACGAGAGTGGTGAATGCGTAGTCGCCGACCTTCGCCTTGGCGTTGGTCACCTGGTTTATGAAAGTGCTCTTGCCCGCGTTGGGCAAGCCGAGAAGACCCACGTCGGCCAGCAGCTTGAGCCGCAGCCAGACCCACATCTCCTCGCCCGGAATGCCCGGCTGGTGCTGGCGCGGAGCGCGGTTGGTGGAGCTTTTGTAGCTGGCGTTGCCGCGTCCGCCCATGCCGCCTTCGAGGAAGACGATCTCCTGCCCGACCTCGGTGAAATCGGCCAGCACCTCTTCCTTGTCTTCCGAGAGGACTTGCGTGCCGACCGGCACGTCGATCACTAGGTCGGGCGCGCCGGCGCCGGTCTTGTCCTTGCCCTGACCGTGCATGCCGCGCTTGGCCTTGAAATGCTGCGCGTAACGAAAGTCGATGAGAGTGTTGAGGCCCTGCACGGCGCGGAAGACGATATCGCCGCCCCTGCCGCCGTTGCCACCGTCGGGGCCGCCGTATTCGATATATTTTTCGCGCCGGAAGCTGACGGCGCCGGGGCCGCCCGCGCCGGACTTGAGATAGATCTTGGCCTGGTCGAGAAAATGCATGGAAGCGCCTCTAATCGCTTTTCGCGCGCAAAGCGAGGCGATTGGTGGATGCGGGGACGACGGGGTGTCCCGAACCAGACGGAGCGGCTCTCCTGCGATGGAGACCTTGGTTTGCGATCTAGGCGGATGGAGCGGTTATCTTGACACGATCTCCATTTGTTCTCATTTAGTTCTCTGCGATTCGGAGAGGAGAGTGCAGCGATGCAGGCCGATTTTTCCTACGAACCCGTCCATGACGGGGCCGGATGTCAGATGAGCGTCACCGTCCTCGGCGACCGCGACGGCCTGCGCGATCAGATGCGCTGTGATGCGGAGGCGGCTGGATTTCGGGTACTCGAATGTTGCGGGTTCGACGAGTTTGCCAGCGGGAGTAGCGGGTCGCTAGGCGATCTGGTGCTGGTCGACTGCGGTCAGGCGGATGCCGCCAGTCTGGCGCTGTTGTCCCGGTTGGACATGCGGTGCGGCAAATCGGGGGCGCAACTAGTCGTCTCCACCACGATGGAGGCGCTCGACGCGGTGTTCGGATGCTTCGCCATGTCGGGCGCGCAGATGCTCGTCGATCCGGGCCGGGCAGAACGCGTCATCGCCATCGGCCGTGTGCTGGCGCAGGTGCCGAATCTGCGTGTGCGCGAGTTGAGCGAGGAGGATCGACTTCTACTCCTGCGGCTAACCGAACAGGTTTCGCAAGTCGCCGAACGGCTGGAGGGGCTTTCCCCCAGCATCGCTCCCGGCCAGCGACAAGGAGGCGGAGCTTTCCGTTTCGAGTCACCCGCACAAGCCTTCGCGCACGAAGGAGGACAGTATGCTGTGCAAGAAGCGGCTGTACCTCGTCTTCCATCAGGTTCCGCGATACGAAACCTGATCCGTTCTAGAAGGGTTCGAGCGCAGTTCTTCGATGCCGAACTTTTTGCCGATCCTGCTTGGGATATACTGCTCGATCTCGCTGCCGCTCGGGCGGAGCGGCGTCAGGTAAGCGTCACTTCATTATGTATCGCAGCCGGTGTCCCAGCGACCACTGCGCTGCGCTGGATTTCGCAGATGGTCGACGCCGAGTTGCTTATCCGCATTCCCGATCCGCATGACCGGCGCCGAGCGCATATTGCACTTTCTGACGAAACCGCAGATCGCATGGCCCGATACTTTGCGGCGGTGAATATTATTGATCGCGTCGAGGTCGAAGCCTGAGCACGAGAAAGCTCTCGGGTATCAGCCGATCAACCAGTCGGGGACGCGTTCGGCGTCCATGATTGCGCCGGCGGCGATGCGGTCAGCGACGACCGCGTACCTATCGCCGTCAACGAGTACTTCGGCCACGAACCCACGGGAATTGTAGCTTGATGCCATAGTCGCGCCATAGGCACCCGCGGTACGGAAGACGGCAAGGTCGCCAGGTGCCAGAACATCGATCTTGCGGTCCATGGCAAAGGTGTCGCCGGTCTCGCAAATTGGGCCGACGATGTGCGCAATGGTTTTCTCGCCTGTCGGCTCGACCGCCTCGAAATCGTGCCAAGCCCCGTACATGGCGGGGCGCGCCAGATCGTTCATCGCGGCATCGACCACGAGGAAAGGCCGCTCGATCCCGCGCTTCACCCGGATCACACGGGTGAGCAGGACGCCGGCATTCCCTGCAATCACGCGGCCGGGCTCGAACATCAGCTGCACGTTCCAGTCTCTGGTCAGGCGAGTCACCATGGCCCCGTATTCAGCCGGTGCGGGCAGTTCTTCGCCGGCCTTGTAAGGTACACCCAAGCCGCCACCGAGATCGGCGTGGGTGACCGAACAGCCGCCCGCGCGCAATTCCTTGATCAGCGCGCCGACCTTGCCGAAGGCTGCCTCAAGCGGCTCGAGATCGGCCAGCTGGCTGCCGATGTGAACGGCGATCCCGCGCATATCGAGACCCTCTTCCTTCGCCAGCGCGGTATAGATCGCAGCCGCGCGGTCGAGCGGAACGCCGAACTTGTTCTCGCGCTTGCCGGTAGAAATCTTCTCATGCGTGCGCGCATCGACATCGGGATTGACGCGCAGGGCGCAGGCCGCGCGCTTGCCGAAGCGGCGGGCGATGGCGGCCAGTTCGTAACCCTCTTCCTCGCTCTCGATGTTAAACTGGCCGATGCCTTCTTCCAGCCCCTGCTGCAATTCCGCATGAGTTTTGCCGACGCCGGAGAAAACGATGTCCTCGGGCTTCATCCCGGCCTTGAGCGCACGCGTCAGCTCGCCGCCCGAAACCACATCGGCGCCATAGCCTTCGTTCGCCAGCAGGCGCAGCACGGCAAGGTTGGGATTGGCCTTTACCGCGAAGGCGATGTGCGGCTGTTTCAGCTCCGAAAGAGCGTCGCGAAACACGCGCGCGTGGCGCACAAGCGTCGCGCGCGAATAGACATAGACGGGCGTGCCGACTTCCTCGGCAATCAGGGGGAGGGGCACGTCTTCTGCGAAGAGTATGCCGTCGCGGTGCTGGAAATGGTCCATGGGTGCGTGCCATGCCGCCGAGCCACGGCAGAGTCGAGACAGCTTAGGTTCGCGTGCGCTTATCTCGCCTTGACGCGATCAGGCGGGATCATCGCCCTCTTCGGGCGGCAGATCGAAGGGATCGTCCTCGCGCTCTTCGGAACGCGTGCGCAGTTCAACCGAGCGATCGGGCGCGGCCTGTGTGTCGAGCTCAAGGAGGTCGCGCGCATCCGGCTGCACTTCCGCGCCGAAGGGTTTGGGCGGCAGGCTTTGGCCGGCAACCGGCGTCAATTCGGCTTTCTGCCCGCAGGCTGAAAGGGCGGCCAAGACGACAAAAGCGGCGGCAAGGGCGGCAAAACTGCGTGTCACGATGCGAAATTCTCCAGCCGCTTGCGGGCTTCTTCGACCTGCTCCCTAACACGGACCGGCGCAGTCCCGCCATAGGAAGCGCGCGCGGCGACCGAGGCGTCGACCGAAAGCGCGTCGAACACGCGCTCGTCGATCCGTGTGTCGATGCCTTGGAGGTCTTCGATCGACAGTCCGTCGAGCGCGACCCCCTTCTCGTCGGCCAGCTTCACGGCGGCGCCGGTTATGTGGTGGGCCTCGCGGAACGGGATATCGGCCTGCCGCACCAGCCAGTCGGCGAAATCGGTCGCAGTGGCGTGGCCCGCCTCTGCCGCCTCCCGCATGCGCGCGGTCTGGAATGCGCTGTCCGCGACCATGCCGGCCATGGCGGCAAGGCTCAGGTCGAGGAGGCCCGCCGCCTCGAAGACGGGCGGTTTGTCGTCCTGCATGTCCTTGGAATAGGCGAGCGGCAGGCCCTTCATGGTCACCATGAGGCTGGTCGCACAGCCGATCACGCGCCCGGCATGGCCGCGCACCAGTTCGGCCGCGTCGGGATTGCGCTTTTGCGGCATGATCGAACTGCCGGTCGAGAGCGTATCGGGCAGCTTCACGAATCCGAAGGGCTGGCTCGCCCAAATGATGAATTCCTCTGCCAGTCGCGACAGGTGGAGCGAGCACTGGCTGGCCGCCATCAGGTAATCGAGCGCAAAATCGCGGTCCGACACGGCGTCGAGGCTGTTGCGGGTGGGCGCCGCAAAACCGAGCGCTTTTGCCGTTATCTTTCGGTCGAGGTCGAAGCCGGTTCCCGCCAGAGCAGCCGACCCTAAGGGGCATTCGTCCATCCGCACCAGCGCATCGGCAAAGCGCGAACGGTCCCGCATGAGCATCTCGAAATAGGCGAGCAGGTGATGGCCCAGTGTCACCGGCTGCGCGGTCTGCAAATGCGTGAAGCCGGGCATGATGCTGTCCGCGTGTTCGCCCGCCCGCTCGACCAGCGCACCCAGCATGGCATCGAGACCGGCAATCGCGCCCTGCATCGCGCTGCGCACCCACATGCGAAAATCGGTCGCCACCTGGTCGTTGCGGCTGCGGGCGGTGTGGAGGCGTCCGGCCGCAGGGCCGACGATCTCGGTGAGGCGCGATTCCACGGTCATGTGGATGTCTTCAAGGTCCCAGTCTTCGGGCACGCCATCGCGTTCGTATTCGGCGGCGACCTGCTGCAGGCCCTCGTCGATCGTCCTTGCATCGGCCTCGCTCACGATGCCCTGCTTCGCCAGCATGGCGACATGCGCGCGGCTTCCTGCGATATCCTCGCGCCAAAGCGCCTTGTCGAAGGGTATCGAGGCGTTGATTTCCCGCATGATCGCGCTAGGCCCTTCGGCGAACCTGCTGCCCCACATGCTGTTGGAGCCCTGATTGTCCCGCTTTTCGCTCACGCTCGTATCCATTTTCGCCCTGTCGCTGGCCGCCTGCGATAGGAGCGCACCCGACGCGGCGCAAGAAAGCGGTGCTTCGAGCGCAGCAAGCGGCGAGATCGACCGCGGCAATGCGGGCGCGCTGATGCCCGCCGCCAACTTGCGTGACCTTGAGGAACGCGAACTCAATCTCGGCGCGGTTCAGGGCACGCCAGTGTTGCTCAACCTGTGGGCGACATGGTGCGCGCCCTGCATCAAAGAGATGCCGCTGCTCGATGAGCTGGCGGGCGACTATGGCGATGGATTGCGGGTCATTACCGTCAGCCAGGACATGGGCGGGCCCGACAAGGTGGCGGAGTTCTTTGCCCAGAACAGTTTCGACCATCTGGAATCCTGGAGGGACCCGCAGGCCGAACTCGGCTTCTCGCTAGGCGGCGGCTCGCTCCCCACCACCGTGATGTACGACGCGCAGGGGCAGGAAGTCTGGCGCGTACGCGGGGACTACGACTGGTCGAGCGAGGAAGCGCGCGCCGCGATCGACGCGGTGCTATCCAAGTAAGCGGGGCCTCTTGCCGTAGCCTGCCTTGCTCTATATAAGAGAATTCTAATATAGGAGCAATGATGGCTGACTGGATCTACTGGCTCTCGGGCGCGCTTTCGGGTGGTGCCACGGGCTTCGTGCTCGGCCTGATCGGCGGGGGCGGCTCGATCCTTGCTGTGCCGCTGATGGTCTATGTAGTGGGCGTTGCCAATCCACACACGGCGATCGGGACCAGCGCGCTGGCAGTGGCGGCGAACGCTCTTGCCGGTCTAGTGAACCATGCACGTGCGGGGACGGTGAAATGGCCCTGCGGCATGACCTTTGCGGCCGCCGGAATGCTGGGCGCGCTGGCCGGATCGACGCTCGGCAAGAATTTCGACGGGCAGAAGCTTCTGTTCCTGTTTGCCCTGTTGATGCTGGTGGTCGGCGTGCTGATGTTGCGCGGCAAGGGGCGTTTGGCCGATGAAGACGTCCAGCTGGGCCGCGACAACGCGCCCAAGCTGCTCGCGAGCGGGCTTGGCACGGGCGCGGTTTCGGGGTTCTTCGGCATCGGCGGCGGGTTCCTGATCGTGCCCGGCCTGCTCGGCGCGACGCGTATGCCGATGATCAACGCGGTCGGGACCAGCCTCGTCGCGGTGACCGCTTTCGGAATTACGACGGCGGGGAATTACGCCCTGTCGGGCTATGTCGACTGGGCGCTGGCAGGCGTGTTCGTGGCAGGCGGTGTGATTGGCAGCCTGCTGGGCACGCGCTTTGCGCGCAGGCTGTCGAGCACAGGTGCGCTCACGAACATCTTTGCAGGCGTAATCTTCCTCGTCGCCGGTTACATGCTGTGGCAAAACTGGATGGCGATGTAAGGGGAGGCGCCGGTCGCTTGCGCTCTGGAGTTTCGATGCAAATCCTTCCCCCGGATGGATTTGTTTTATCGAAACTGGTGGGCGCTGACGGGCTCGAACCGCCGACCCTCTCGGTGTAAACGAGATGCTCTACCAACTGAGCTAAGCGCCCCGACCGGTATCGGGTGAAGCGCCACATAGCGCGGCTGACACATAAATCAATTGCCGCTAACGCGTCTTCATGACGAAACTCACCGTTCTTGCCACCGGCGGCACCATTGCGGGCATAGCCGGGTCGGCCATCGCCAAGGATTACCGTGCGGGCGAGATCGGGATCGAGGACTATCTCGAAAAAGTCGGCGGGCTGGGGCTGGAGGCGGAGCTTTCGGGCCGCCAGATCGCCAACATCGATTCCGCCGACATGGGTCCTGCGGTGTGGAACGCCCTGCATCCCGCGATCTTGGAGGCCTTGGCCGACCCCGAATGCTCGGGCGTCATCGTTACCCACGGCACCGACACGCTGGAGGAAACGGCTTTCCTGCTCGACCTGACGCTGCCCGCCGACAAGCCGGTGGTGGTGGTCGGCGCGATGCGGCCCGCCGATGCGGTGGGCTATGACGGTCTCAGGAATTTCGCCAACGCCGTCCGCGTCGCCAGCGATTCGCAAGCGGCGGGGCGCGGGGTGCTGGTCGTGATGGGCGACCGCGTCTTCGCCGCGCGCGATGTGCGCAAGGTCCGCACCCGAGGGACCGAGGCTTTTCGCGGTTTCCCGCGCGAATCCATCGGCCTAGTCACACCTGCGACGCTCGAATGGTTCGGCGCGCCGTGGCGGCAGGGCAAGGCGGCGATGTCCGACTGGTACGACGACCTGCCGGAAGTGGTGATCGTCTATGTCCACGCGGCGCTATGCGCGGAAGAAGTGCTGAGGTTGGTGGGCGAGGACACGCGCGGCATCGTGCTGGCCGGAGTGGGCGAGGGCAATATGCCCGAACGCGTGCGGCAGGAACTGGCGCTGTTCGCGCATAACGGCATTCCCGTGGTCCGGGCGAGCCGCGCCGACGAAGGGCTGGTGGACCGCGAGCCCGAGGACGATGCCAACCGCTTCGTGGCCGCGCGCGCGCTCAATCCGCAGAAGGCGCGCATCCTGTTGCAGATGCTGGTGGCGGGCGGGATCACCGACCCCGCCGCCATCCAGCGCAAGTTCGACCGCCGCTAGGCCAGCGCGATCAACCCTGGGGCGTGACGAGGTATTTCTCGCCCGTCTTCATTTGGCGATAGTCGAGTATCGCGTCCTTCGTCAGCATACCTTCCAGATCGACCTTGGTCTTGTAATTGCTTTCAAAGGTGGTGGTGAGGTTGTCGAGCACGCGCTTGCGCATCCGCATCACCGTTTCCATGCCTGCGTTCTGCAGGAACGGAGTCAGCAGCCAGCCCGACAGCGTCCAGCCGAAGCCGTAGGCCGGGGTCAGGATGGTGGGGCCGAAGTCGAGACGGCCGTAGATGAACATGCGCTTCTGTTGGTTGGAACCGTAGCGCGAATATTCGGTCATCTGCGACACCGCGACCTGTTCCATTGCCTTGAAGCAACTGTCGACCATCTGGCCGCCGCCGATGGGATCGAAGCCGTAGAATGCGTCGGTCTCGTCGATCGCGCTGCGTAGCTGGTCCATGAAATCGTCGTCCGACGAATTTACGACATGCTTCGCGCCCTGCGACTTGAGCAGCTCGGCCTGGTCGTCCTTGCGTACGATGTTGACGAGGTCGATGCCGTCTTCGAGGCAAATGCGGTTCAGCATCTGGCCGAGGTTCGACGCGCCCACCGTGTGGAGGATCGCCTTCTGTCCGTCGGCCTTGGCGTTCTCGACAAAGCCCAGCGCCGTCATCGGATTGACGAAGCTCGACGCGCCGGTCTCGCTGCTGTGGTCGCCCAGCGGCAGGCACATGGCGGCATCCGCAATGGCGTACTGGCTGAAAGCATGCCCCGGCACGCAAGCGACGCGCTGGCCCATGAGCGCCTTGGCCATGTCGCTGTCACCAGTGGCGACGACCGTGCCGGCCCCTTCGTTGCCGGCGGGCAGTTTCTGTCCGTGGCGCGCCTTGCTGCCCGTGTTGAAGGGCTCGGGCATCTTGGCGACGACTTTGCCGTCCGAATATTCGGCATTGTCGAAATCGGCAGCGCCGGTGAGGATCGCGAGGTCCGAAGGGTTGATCGGCGCCGCTTCCATCTTGACGAGGACCTGGTTGCCGGTCGGCTCGGGAAAGGTGACGTCCTCGATTGCAAGCGTGAGCGTGCCGTCGCTTTCGAGCGTGGTGAAAAGCTGTTTGCCGGTGGTCATCCTGTTCCCTTTCGTTGAGGTTCGAAACCTGTTTGTGGGCCTCGCTACGCCTCGTTCAAAGGCTTGGCTAGGGTGCCGTTACGTCAGGCTTCGTCAGGGTAGGTCGCTGCGACGAAATAAAGCCCGTGGGGAGGAGCATTGAGGCCGAGCGCCTGCCGGTCCTTCGCTTCCAGCGCTTCGGCCAACTGCTCCTCGCGCCAGCGGCCCATGCCGACAAGCGCGAGGCAGCCGACCACCGAGCGGACCTGATGATGCAGGAAGCTGCGCGCAGCGGCGTGAATGCGGACTTCCTCACCGTCCCGCTCGACATCGAGCCGGTCGAGCGTCTTCACCGGGCTTTGCGACTGGCACTGGACCGAGCGGAAGGTGGTGAAATCATGCAGTCCGACCAGCGCCTTGGCAGCGCGGTCCATGGCCTCGTGGTCTAGATCCTGCGGCACCTGCCACAGGCGGTTGCGCTCCAGCGTGAGCGGCGCGCGGCGGTTGGCGATGCGGTAGACGTAGGAGCGACCGGTGCAGGAAAAACGCGCGTGCCAGTCGTCGGGCACGACTCCGCAATGAGTCACCGCAATCGGATCGGGGCGAACCTGCGCATTGAGCGCCTCCATCAGGCGGAAGGGTTCGATGTCCTTCTCGATATCCATGTGGCTACGCATGGCGAGCGCGTGGACGCCAGTATCGGTGCGACCTGCGCTGTGAAGGCGCACGTTCTCGCCGGTGACGCGGAATGCCGCCTCTTCCAGCGACTGCTGCACGCTTGGCCCATTGTCCTGCCGTTGCAGGCCGAAAAAGGGCGTCCCGTCGAACTCGATGGTGAGCGCGAAGCGGGTCACGAGAGCGTGGCGCCCTTCTCGATAGCGTTGCCGCGCTGGAATTCCGTCCGGTCCATCGCTGGTTTTCCCGCGCGCTGGAGGCGAAGGGGACGAATGGCGCCGTCACCGCAAGCGATGGTGAGGTCGTCGTCGATGACGGAACCTGCTTCTCCCGCGCCTTCGCTTACCTCGGCGCGCAGGATTTTGACGCGCGCTCCGTTCACTTCCGACCACGCGCCAGGGAAGGGTGAAAGACCGTGGATATGATGCACCACTTCCTCGGCAGGACGGGAGAAGTCGATCCGCGCCTCGGCCTTGTCGATTTTCTTCGCGTAGGTCGCCTCGCTATCGTCCTGCTCGACTGCGTGCAGCGCGTCGGGGTCGATCAGCGTGCCGACCATCAATTGCGCGCCCAATTCGGCCAGTTCCTCGGTCAGTTCGCCAGTGGTCTTGTCCTCCACCGGCGTGCGCACGGTGGCGAGCATGGGGCCAGTGTCGAGGCCCGCTTCCATCTGCATGATCGTTACGCCGGTCACCTCGTCGCCGGCCATGATCGAGCGGTGGATTGGCGCCGCCCCGCGCCAGTGCGGCAGCAGAGAGGCATGGACGTTGAGGCAGCCATGCTTCGGCGCATCGAGGACCGCTTGCGGTAGGATAAGGCCATAAGCCGCGATCACGCCAACATCCGCCTGGAGCGAGGCAAATTTCTCCTGCTCCTCGGCCGATTTGAGCGAGGTCGGGTGGCGCACTTCGATACTCAGGTGCTCGGCCAGCTGGTGGACCGGCGTCTTGGTCAGCTCCTTGCCGCGGCGGCCGCCGGGGCGGGGCGGTTGGGTGTAGACGCACACCACCTCGTGCGCTGCATCGACCAGCGCCTGCAGCGTCGGCACGGCAAATTCCGGCGATCCCATGAAGATTATGCGCATGAAGCCTCTGTCTGGTCTTTCTCTGTTCCGCCAAGGTCCCTATCTGTGCCTCCATGGCATCGCAAGAGATCGAGACGCTGGCCTCCGCGCTGGCCCGCCTTCCCGGCCTCGGACCGCGCAGCGCGCGGCGTGCCGTGCTGTGGCTGGTGAAACGCCGCGAAAGCGCGCTGCCCGCGCTGCTCGAAGCGCTTGCCACAGTGGGCGAGGCGCTGGTCGAATGCGAAACTTGCGGCAATGTCGACACCACCAACCCCTGCGGCATCTGCGCCGACCCCCGCCGCGACGGCAAAGGGCTCTGCGTGGTAGAAGATGTCGCCGATCTCTGGGCGCTGGACCGTGCGAAGCTCTTCACCGGCAAATACCACGTGCTGGGCGGCAAGCTGTCGGCGCTCGACGGCATCCGACCAGAGGATCTCAACATCGCGAGCCTGCTGTCGCGGGTCGAGGAAGGCGGCGTCGACGAGGTCGTCCTCGCCATGAACGCCACCTTGGAAGGCCAGACCACCGCGCATTACCTCGCCGAGCGGCTGGAGGACTTCCCCGTCCGCATCACCCAGCTCGCCCATGGCCTGCCGGTGGGAGGCGAACTCGACTATCTCGATGAAGGCACGCTGGCTCAGGCGCTGAGAGCGCGCAGGCCGCTCGGCTAGGCGATTACTCTGAACGCTCCAATTCGATTGAATTGGTCGGATTCAGCGCCTATCTGCCCCTTCATGGCTATCCGTGAAATTCTCGAAGTGCCGGATCCCCGGCTCAAGGTCGTGTCCGAACCCGTAACGGAGTTCGACGACGAATTGCGTGAACTCGTCTCCGACATGTTCGAGACGATGTATGACGCGCCCGGCATCGGCCTCGCCGCGATCCAGGTCGGCGTGCCCAAGCGCGTGCTGGTGATCGACCTCCAGCCGGAGGACGAGGACGCGGAAGGCGAGGTCTGCAATCACGGCGGCCACGAACATGTCCACTATCCGACCAAGAAGGAGCCGCGGGTCTTCGTGAACCCCGAAATCCTCGACCCGGCGGAAGACCTGGCGACCTATCAGGAAGGCTGCCTCTCGGTCCCCGACATCTTCGCCGATGTCGACCGCCCGGCCACCTGCCGCGTGCGCTACCAGGATCTGGAAGGCGAAACCCACGAGGAAGAGCTCGAAGGCCTGATGGCGACGTGCCTCCAGCACGAGATGGACCACCTCGAAGGCATCCTCTTCATCGACCACCTTTCGCGCCTCAAGCGCAACATGGCGCTGAAGAAGCTGAAGAAATTGCGCGAGGCGGCTTAACCTTCTTACACAAACCGCATTCGAAAAGGCGATTCGCGAGGTGCGGGTCGCCTTTTTCATGTGCAAGTTGATGAAGTGCATGCCGTGTGTGCGTTTCCCATGGGGCGAAACGGCAATTCCGGGCGACTGACGATAAGAAAGAACCGATGCGAAGCTATCTTGAGTGGATAGCTGTAGGAAAGGGCTGGTGTTCCGTATGTGTTCTGCCCTAGCGTGGCGGAATGGAATTGGCTGTTATTGCAATCGTCGCGCTGGTCGCGGGTCTTGGTCTCGGATGGTTTCTCGGGTCGCGGCCCGTTGCCGAATGGCGTGCCCGTCATGGAGAGCGCGAAGCCGAGGCGCGCGCGAGCGAGGACAAGCTCAAGGATCTGACGCGCGACCTCGCGACCATGTCGGAACGCGCCGGTCGGGCGGACGAACTGGAGCGCAAGCTCGAGGCCGAGCGCGAGGCGCATGGCTTGCTCAAGGAAAAGGCCGCCGGGTTCGAAGAGCAGAAACGCCTGCTCGAAGAGAGCCGCGCAAATCTGCTCAAGGAGTTCGAGAATACCGGCGCGAAGGTGCTCGGTGCGGCGCAGGAGAAGTTCCTCGCCAGCGCGAGCGAGCGGTTCGGCTATTCGGAAAAAGCCAATGAGGAAAAGCTGAAAGCGCTGCTGTCGCCCGTGGGGGAACGGCTGGCCAAATACGAAAAGCAGGTTGCCGAGCTGGAGGAAAAGCGCACCGACGCCTTCGGTCGCCTCCACCAGCAGATCACCGAGATGCAGCGCGGGCAGGAAGAGGTCCGGCGCGAGGCGCAGCGGCTGGGCAACAGCCTGACCAACGCCCCCAAGGCGCGCGGACGCTGGGGCGAGCGGGCGCTGCAGAACGTCCTCGAACAGTGCGGCCTGTCCGAACACACCGACTTCAACCTCGAACAGTCGATCGAGACCGACGAGGGGCGCCTGCGTCCCGATGCCATCGTCAACGTGCCGGGCCAGAAGAGGCTGGTGATCGACGCCAAGGTCTCGCTCAACGCCTACCAGGCGGCCTTCGAGGCGGAAGGCGACGAGGACCGCAAGGCCCATCTCGACCTTCACGCGAAATCGATGCGCAACCATGTCCAGACGCTCGGCAGCAAGGGCTACCAGAGCCAGTTCGACGACGCGCCGGATTACGTCGTGATGTTCGTGCCGGGCGAGCATTTCGTCTCCGCCGCGCTCGAACACGATCCCGAATTGTGGGACTTCGCCTTTCGCAACAAGGTGCTGCTGGCCACGCCCACCAACCTCGTCGCCATTGCGCGCACCGTGGCGCAGGTCTGGCGGCAGGACACGATCGCGCGCGAAGCGGTGGAAATCGGCAAAGCCGGGGCGGAACTCTACGACCGTCTCGCGGTCGCCGCCGAGCATATGAAGCGCGTGGGCGGCGGGCTCGAAAGCGCGGTCAACAACTACAACAAGTTCGTCGGCAGTTTCGAACGCAACGTGCTCTCCGCAGGGCGGCGCCTCCATGACAAGGGCATCGAGATCGGCAAGCGCGAGATCGAGGAAATCCCGCTGGTCGAAGCCAATCCGCGCTACAATGCGGAGAACGCCGCGCAAATCGCGGACGCTCGAGACCAGGACCGCGAAGCTGCGGAGTAGACTATTCGGCGCTTAGCTGTTTCTCAAGGAAGGTAGCGTAACCCGCTCTGGCAATACGCAGAAGACAATCCGGGTCGCGCCGAGGTCTGACGACCGATCCTCCGCCGGAGTGGGCAGATGGAATTACGCAGGGAACAGCGCTACTCGATCTCGGTCCGGGGCCGCTATCGCAAGGGCACGGGCGTGCGCTTCGATATCGCGATCAAGGACTTGTCCGAATACGGCTGCCAGTTCGCCGATTTGGTCGGCCGCGTTTCGCAAGGGGACCAGATCACCGTCCGCGTGGGCGAGGTCGGTCCGATCGCCGCGCAGGTGAAATGGATCGAACGGCGTCAGGCCGGGGTCGAATTCGACCAGCCGCTGCACCCTTCCGTGCTCGAACACATCATCGCCGAGGGCGGGAACAACGAAAAGGTTGCTTGATATCTCCATGGTTGATTTTCTTGGGCCAAACAATGCGCTCTGGGACGACGGCGAATGGGTCTCGTGGAGCGAGATCGAGGCGCAGATAGCCTATAAGGAATGGGGCGCGAAGTATCCGAATGCCGACCGCTCGCTAATCCCCATTTTCGAGCAGCTTCTCGACACCGCCGAGCGCTATTTCCAGCTTACGGGAAACCATCTTCCGCTCTACGGCGCCATCGGAGAACTGTTTGCGGCGGTTACGATTGGCCTGAAGCTCAACCGGCTATGCGCTCCTGGGGCGGACGGTCGACTTGGCAGTGACCACGTCGAGGTGAAAACGATCACACCTTTCAAAAAGCACGACTTTGTCGAACTGAATCTGAAAGGGCACTTCAACAAAGTATTTGTAGTGAAGATCAATGCTGATTTCGAACTGGCTTGGCGAATGATCGAACGCAAGAATCTGCCGAAGTCGAAGAGCGGAAAAGTCCGCCTGCATTGGTCGGATTTGCCCGAGACCTATCCTAGCCCCGCTAGCACTTCATAGCCCAGCACGGCCGCCGCGACGGCGGCGTTGAGACTGTCGGCGCGGCCTTTCATCGGCATGGTCACGCGCAAGTCGCAGGCCATTTCGTAGTCTTCGGGCAGCCCACGGCTCTCGTTGCCGACCATGACGAAGCAGGGCGCGGCATAGGGCGCGCCGCGATAGGGCTGGGCATCGCGCAGGGAGGCGGCGACGAGTTGTCCTTCGCCTGCACGCAGCCAGCTTTCGAACTCGCTCCATTCGGCCTGCGCTATTCCTTGCGTGAAGACCGCCCCCATGCTGGCGCGGACCGCTTCGACGCTGAAGGGATCGGCGCAATCGTCGATAAGGATCAGACCGCCCGCGCCGATGGCGTCGCCCGTGCGCAGCATGGTGCCGAGATTGCCCGGATCGCGTAGCGCCTGCGCAACCAGCCAGATGTCCGCGCAGCTGCGATCGAGCGCTGCCAGGGAGGTATCGAACTCGGCGAAGACGCCGGCCACGGCCTGCGGATTGTCCTTGCCGGTAATCTTGGCGAGTATGTCCGGCGTGGTCTCGATCACTTCGCCGCCGCTGGCCTCGACCGATTCTTCCAGAGCCGAGAGCAGCGGGTGCGGATCGCGCCGGTCTGCCAGCACCAGCGTTTCGGGCACGTGGCCGCATTCGCGCGCATCGGTCAGCAGGCGCAGGCCTTCGGCGAGGAATTTCCTCTCGCGCTTGCGGTGCTTCTTCTCGCGCAGCGCTCTCAGCGCCTTGACGGTGGGATTGGAAAAGCCGGTGATGACCCGGCGGAACTCGGCCATGCTATGGCTCCCCGAAACCGTCCTCGACCATGGCGGAGAGGTCTGCGAGTACGGCTTCCGCTCCGGCACCTTCGACGATGATCTCGATCGTATCGCCCTTGGCCGCCCCCAGCATCATCAGGCCGAGGATGGAGCCGCCCGCCGCCTCGTTCTCACCTTTGGCGACGCGCACCTTGCATCCTTCGGGCACTTCGGCCACCGCCCCGACGAACCTGGCGCTCGCCCGCGCGTGGAGACCACGCTGGTTGACCACCAGCACCTGTTTGCGGGCCTCGCTCAACTTGCCTTCCGCGCGCTGTCGAGATCTTGGCCGAGGAATTCGCTGGCCACGGTGATGTAATTGCGCCCCGCGGTCTGCGCGGCGTTCACCGCGTCGACCACGTTCATGCTCTTGCGTGCGCCGGCAAGGCGGATGAGCATGGGCAGGTTGATCCCGGCGATCACTTCCACCCGGCCGGTGTCGAGCAGCGAGATGGCAAGGTTCGAGGGTGTTCCGCCGAACAGGTCGGTCAGGATGATAGCGCCATCACCCGTGTCGACCGCCTGGATCGCATCGGCGATATCCTTGCGCCGCTGCTCCATATCGTCGTTCGGGCCGATGCAGATGGTGGCCACGCCTTCCTGCTTGCCGACCACATGCTCCATCGCATCGATGAAGTGTTCGGCGAGCTTGCCGTGGGTAACGAGGATCATTCCGATCATGCGTAAAATAGCGTCCGTTTGCGAATTACCGAAGGTGTCAGGCTCGTTATCTCGATCATCGCCCGGTGGGATCAGCTGCGCTCGATCGGGTCGGCGGGCCGGTCTCCCAGATTGCGGTGAATGACCGTGGGCGAAAATCCTGCCTTGCGCAAGACCTCGGCGGCGGCCTCTGCACTGTAGACCGAGCGATGTCTCCCGCCGGTACAGCCGAAGGCGATGTTGAGATAGCTGCGATCCTGCGCGGCGTAGCGCGGCAACAATTCGAGTAAAGTCTCGGATATGCGGGCAAAAGCGGGTGCAAAGGCCGGGTCGGCCTCGATACGCGCGGCCACGGGGGCATCGAGACCCGTCAGTTCGCGCAGCTCGGGCACCCAGTGCGGATTATCGACGAAGCGCATGTCAAAGAGCAGGTCGGCCAGCGGCGGCATCCCGCGCGAAAAGCCGAAGCTCGACACGGTGACGGTCATCGGGCGCGCTTCCTCGCTGGCGAACTGTTCGCGCACCACCTGCTGGAGCTGGTTGCCGCCAAACGTGCTCGTGTCGATCAGGACCTGCGCCCAGTTTCGCAGCGGTTCGAGCAGCTCGCGCTCGGCCTTGATGCCGCCCGCCACGGGCCGTTCGCGCGCCAGCGGGTGCGGGCGCCGGGTCTCGTTGTAGCGGCGTTCGAGTTCGGCGGCCGAACAGTCGATGAAGAGAGTCGAGAGTTCGACATCCTCGCGCGCAGCCAGCGCCTCGGCCTGGGCAATCACCTCGGCGGGCACGAAGCCGCGGGTGCGCGAATCGAATCCGATGGCGACGGGGCCGTGGTGTTCGCCTTCGACTTCGACGAGGCTGGGCAGGAGCCGGAGCGGGAAATTGTCGATCGCTTCCCAGCCCATGTCTTCAAGCACCTGCAGCGCGGTCGACTTGCCCGCACCCGACATGCCGGTGACGAGCAGGATCCGGTGCTGCGTCGGCATATCGGTCACGGGTAGGAACTCATTCCGCGGCCTCTTCGCCCTTGCTGCCGATTTCGGGTACCGCGAGGCCGTGTTTGCCCAGCGCGAATTCGGCGCGCAGCGCCTGCGTCGCGTCGCCGGGCCGGAACAGCAGCACGGGAATGCCGGTCTGGGCGAGCTTGGTGGTGGCCAGCTCCATCGGATAGCGCGGGGCAAGCGTGGTCAGCTGGAGGACCAGCGCAATCGGCGCTTCGCAGGTGGGCAGCTCGACGAGGCCGACGTTGCGAACCTCGAGCAGGCCGCGCGTGGTCTTGGGCGGGCAGGCGAGAGGATAGCCGTCGACATCGTCGATGATGAGGCCGTCGTCGCCGATCAGCGTCGCCCCGCGGTCGATCAGGGCAAGCGCGAGCGAGCTCTTGCCGCTGCCCGATTCGCCCGCGATCAGCAGGCCACGTCCGTCAATGGCGACGGCGGTCACATTGGGAAGACGGGTCTTCATCGCGCGGCCGGCAGGTCGAGCACGAAACATGCGCCGCTGCCCCCGTCGCTGCGGCCCTCGACATGGAGCGAGCCTTCAAGCGCTTCGGCAATGGTCCGACCGATCGCGAGGCCGAGGCCCGAATGGTTGCCGAAATCCTCGCCCTCGGGGCGGTCGGAATGGAAACGGTGGAACACTTTCTCTCGCTTTTCCTCCGGGATACCCGGACCCTCGTCGCAAACCGTCAGGATGACACGCCCTTCGCGCCGGACGAGCCGCGCGTCAATAGCGCCGCCCTCGGGAGAGAAGGACACGGCGTTGTCGAGCAGGTTCTGGATGATGCGTTCGAGTCGCATGCCGACGCCTTCGACTGTATGCGCTTCGCCCTCGGTGGAAATGCTCACCGCGCGGCCTTCGTTCTCTCCGCGCTCTTCGCGGCTGACGACCGTGTGACGCAGCAGTTCGGCCATGTCGACGCGCTCGAATTCGGTGCGCGACATTTCCGCATCGATCCGGCTGGCATCCGAAATCTCGGTCACGAGACGGTCGATCCGGCGCACGTCGTGTGTCGCGATATCGAGCAGTTGCGCGCGCAGTTCGGGGTCTTCCACCTTGCCGAGGCTTTCGGTAGCGCTGCGCAGGCTCGCGAGCGGGTTCTTGATTTCGTGCGCCACGTCGGCGGCGAAGCTCTCGACCGCGTCGATACGGTGGCGCAGCGCCCCGGTCATGTCGGAAATGGCGCGGGCCAGCATTCCGATCTCGTCGCGCCGGTCGGGCAGGCGGGGGACTTCCACCTGCCGGTCGCGCCCCTGCCGCACGCGGACCGCCGCCTGCACCAGTTCGCGCAAGGGCCGTACGATGGTCTGGGCGAGGAAGAAGCTGAGCAGCGTCGAGACGAGCAGGAACAGGAGGACGACAAGCGCCACCGTGGTGCGCGCCTCGCGGACCGACTGGGTGATGTCGACCGGATTGCGCGTGATCATCAGCGTATCGCCTTCGAGCCCGACGGGGGCGGCGGCGTTGATGACATGAGTGCCGTCGGGCGCGTCGCGCAGCACGATCTGGGTGAGACTTTCCTCGCGCGCCCGCACGAGCTCGGGCCAGGCTGCGGCCTCGTCCGCCTCGGGCTCGCGGTAATCGGGCAGGGCGGGGGCGCCCACCACGCGGTCGAACCAGCGGTCCATCCGCAGCGCGAAATCGGTCTGGTCGACTTCCGCAGGCTCGGGCAGGTCGAAGCTGGGCGGCGCGAGCTGGAAGCTATCCGATTCCAGGTTTCCTTCCGGCCCGTAGACCCGGATACGCAGGCGCTGTTCCTTGCCGATCTGGATCAGCAGCGCGTCCTGTCGCTGGGGCGTCGCACCGGCAAGCGCTTCGGCGGTGATTTGCGCTTCGACCAGAGCCAGCTTGAACCGCTCGTCGAGCAGCTGCTTGCGGTAACTGTCGAGATAAAGCACGCCGCCGCCCAGCAGCACCAGCGGCAGGACATTCACGAAGAGGATGCGGCTGGTGAGCGAAAGCCGCCGCGACCAGCGCAGCTTTTCAAGCCGCGGATCGCCCCGAAGGACGTTTTCCCTCTCAGCCATCGCTGAAACTGTATCCCGCGCCATAAAGCGTCTCGATGGCCGAGAACTGGTTATCGACGCTGCGGAACTTGCGGCGCATGCGCTTGATATGGCTGTCCACCGTGCGATCGTCGACGAAGACATCGTCCGGATAGGCGGCATCCATCAGCTGGTTGCGGCTCTTGATCACGCCGGGATGCAGCGCCAGCGCCTCCAGCAGCAGGAATTCGGTTACGGTGAGCGAGACCGGCTTGCCGTCCCAGGTCACGTGGTGGCGCGCCGGGTCCATCCGCAGGCGCCCGCGCTCGATCACTTCGGACGCAAGCTCGCCCGGCTCGATCGGCAACGGGCGGCGCGCGTCGCTGCGGCGCAGGATCGCGCGGATGCGGGCGAGCAGCAGGCGCAGGCTGAACGGCTTGGCGATGTAATCATCCGCCCCCATCTGGAGGCCGGCTTCCTCGTCCTGCTCGTCATCCTTGCTGGTAAGGAAGATGACCGGCAGGGGCGAATGATCGCGCAGCCGCCGCAGCAGCTCCATCCCGTCCATCTTGGGCATCTTGATATCGAAAATAGCAAGGTCGGGCGGGTTACCGAGCAGGGCGGACAAGGCCGCCTCGCCGTCGGAATAGACGCGCGTGGCGAAGCCTTCGGCCTGCAAGGCGATCGAAACTGTGGTCAGAATGTTACGATCGTCGTCGACCAGCGCGATTACCGTGCGGTCGTCATCCTGGTGCGGCGTCGCGCCCTGTCCGGCTTCACTGTCCATATTCCAGCCGGTTAACGCAGTTCGGCAGTCAAGACAACGCGCAGCCTCACGCGGAGGGCGAATTCGGCAGCCACATCATTTGACGTTGCGTGAGCTTGGGACTATTGGCCATGACGACGGACGCGCATTCGTATGCGCGCGCGATTCACGCCACCGATACCGCCACTCTTTCGCTGGAGATTTCAGTGACCACCGCACTTTCCCACTCGCTTGCCGCGCAGGGCATCGAGACCGCTGCGACGATCCACCCCAACCTCACATCGGAAGAGCTGACCGCTACCGCGCTCGAGCGCGGCGAAGGCCGCCGCACCAAGGAAGGCCCGCTGGTGGTGGAAACCGGCAAGCACACCGGCCGGAGCGCGAAGGACAAGTTCATTGTCCGCAACGCCGAGACCGAAGACACGGTGTGGTGGGACAACAACGCCTCGATGACGCCGGAGCATTTTGCCGCGCTCAAGGAAGACTTCTTGGCCGCCGTGGCCGACAAGTCGGACCTGTTCGTCGCGGACCTGTTCGGCGGTTCGCAGCCCGAATATCGCGTGAAGGTGCGCGTCATCAACGAGCTCGCTTGGCACAACCAGTTTATCCGCACGCTGCTGGTTCGCCCGACGGCAAGCGAACTCGAAGGCTTCATGCCCGAATACACCATCATCGACCTGCCGACCTTCCAGGCCGACCCGGCGCGTCACGGTACGCGCAGTGAGACGGTGATCGCGGTCAATCTCGAAGAAAAGCTGATCCTCATCGGCGGCACGAAATACGCTGGCGAGATGAAGAAGAGCGTCTTCGGGATCCTCAACTACCTGCTGCCGCCGAAGGGCGTGATGCCGATGCACTGCTCGGCTAATATCGGCCCCGACGGCAAGAGCGCAGTCTTCTTCGGCCTGTCGGGTACCGGCAAGACCACGCTTTCGGCCGACGCCAGCCGCACGCTTATCGGCGATGACGAGCATGGCTGGTCGGACACGGCGGTGTTCAACTTCGAAGGCGGCTGCTACGCCAAGATGATCCGCCTCGATCCCGAGAGCGAGCCGGAAATCTACGCCACCACCAAGATGGAGGGCACCGTCCTCGAAAATGTGGTGATGGACGAGAATGGCGAGATCGACCTCGACGACAACAGCCTCGCGGAGAACACCCGCGGCGCCTATCCGCTGTCTTCGATCCCCAACACCAGCGACGACAACCTCGGCCCGCCGCCGTCGAACGTCATCATGCTGACCGCCGATGCCTTCGGCGTGCTGCCTCCGATCGCGCGTTTGACTCCCGACCAAGCGATGTATCACTTCCTGTCGGGCTACACCGCCAAGGTCGCCGGCACCGAAATCGGCGTGACCGAGCCGACCGCGACCTTCAGCACCTGCTTCGGCGCGCCCTTCATGCCGCGTCACCCGAGTGTTTACGGCAACCTCCTGAAGAAGCGCATTGCCGAAGGCGGGGCGCAATGCTGGCTGGTCAACACCGGCTGGACTGGCGGCAAGTATGGCGTCGGCAGCCGCATGCCGATCAAGGCCACCCGCGCGCTGCTCAACGCCGCGCTCGACGGCAGCCTCAATGACGCGGAATTCCGCAAGGACCCGAACTTCGGCTTCGATGTGCCGGTTTCCGTCCCGGGCGTCGACAGCACCATCCTCAACCCGCGCGCGACGTGGGACGACAAGGACGAATACGACCGCACCGCGCACAAGCTGGTGCAGCTGTTCGTGGACAATTTCGAACCCTTCGCCGCCCATGTCGACCAAGGCGTGCGCGACGCTGCTCCCGCAGCAGCCTGACGAGATAGCCTGCAAGCGCAGGCGTACAGTTGGAGAGGAGGCCCCCGGCCGCGCCAAGGAGAGAGGGCGCGGACCGGGGGCTTTAAATTTGCGCGTTCCCCCTTCATGCTGCGGAAAGCCCCCATGCGCGATAGGACCGCCATGAATTTTCGCTCGTTTTGCCTGCCCCTCTTCGCGCTCGGCTTCGCGATTCCGCTGGCCGCGCAGGAAGCTGCGCCTCCGGTAGCGGTGGAGGAGGCGTACAGTGGGCCGACGGTCTACAGGGCCGAAGTTCTCGCCATTTACCCCCATGATACAGAGGCCTTCACGCAGGGCCTGCTTTGGCACGACGGCGCGCTTTACGAAAGCACGGGCAGGAAAGGGCGGTCGGTCGTGCGCAAAGTCGATTTGGCGACCGGCGAAGCGCTCCTGCAGAGCGCCATTCCAGCCGACCAGTTCGGCGAAGGCCTCGCGCTGGCGGGTGGTGATCTCGTCAGTCTCACATGGCGCGACGGTGTCATTCACCGCTGGGATGCCAAGACGCTCGAACAAAAGGCCGTGCGCGCCGACTACCCACTCGAAGGCTGGGGCCTGACCACTTCGAACGAGGGCCTCGTCCATTCCGACGGAAGCGCAACCTTGCGCATTCTCGACCCCGAGACATTTGAGGTGCGTCGCAGCGTCGATGTCACCATGAACGATCGCCCCTTGCGCCGTCTTAACGAGCTCGAGATGATCGACGGGCTGGTCTTCGCCAACATCTGGGAGACGGCGTTCATCGTCGCCATCGACCCCACTGATGGCGTGGTCAAGCGCCTCATCGACCTTCGTGCGCTCGTTCAAAGAGTCCCCGTCTCAGGCTCCGATGCGGTGCTTAACGGCATTGCATGGGACGCGGAGAACCGCCGCATGTTCGTTACCGGCAAGCTCTGGCCATCCCTGTTCGAAATTACGCTGCTGGAGACCGAAGCGCAGGTGCGTTGAGATACTCAATCTCTAGCTTCTAATTTCCTCTTCTTCATCTGAATCAACCATCTCGTTGATATCGATTTTGACCGACTGACCCTCTTTGGCGGTTACAAGGTGGTCGATCAATTGAGATGCCAGACGGGCCCTGCTTCCTCCGTGGGGATTGGCCGCTACGGGCCCGAGAATGTCGGCTGCGAGCCTCGGATAGCCTTGCGAAGCGAACATCGAAGCGAGGGTGACGGTCAAACCGTGATCGAAAGGTGCCAATTGGGAAGCCCGTTCAAGGGCGGCCTGGGCATTCTCCGACGGCGCCAAGCCACGTTCGATTTCACTGCGATAGAGATAGATCAGAGGAATAGGATGATCATTCTCGATCCGGTTTAAGGCCATGATCGGCTCGAGCGCGACGGTATAGAAGGGTGCCGCGTCATCGGCATCCTCTGCTTTGGCGAACAGAGCGTAGATTTTCTGTACGTAGGCATTGGTACGGGCCGGATCGAGAGAGATTGCCTGATCGGCCGTGACGATGGCCGCATCGTGCAGACCTGCATCGTGTTTCGCTTCGGCGAGCGCTGCCAGAACCTCAGCGTCATCGGAATAGCGTGACGCGATCTCACGCGCATCCGAGAGGATATCCGGAGCATCCTCCTCGCCGACCCCGCGCCTCGATCGCATGATGACCGGCATCATCGCATCCATGCCCTCGCTGAGCCGACGCACGGTGACGTTCGAGATGACTATATCTTCCGATGCATAACGCGTTGCCGCCATTCGCCGCTGGCGATTGTAGGAGCGCAACTCACTCTCGAGTTGGTCCAGATCACCGAATACAGCGTTTGCTGCTGCCAGGGAGCCATGGCCTTCCGCCACAGCCGCCCAATACCGGGAAAGCTGGCCAGCCCGCTCAGGCGAGTACGTGAGGTAATGGAATAGCAGCCATGAACGCCCGTAGAACGCGTCATATCGGTTGCCTCGGCGCTCGGCATAGGTAGCCCGATCGAGCAAAGCCATGAGGGGGACCTCCCGCGCATTGGCAAGTTCGTAGGCGCGGTTGTTGTTGGGCATACCTATCGTAACCGAACCATCCCGACCGAATTCTGCCGACGAGAAATATTCTGCGGCACCTTCACTGAGCCAACGCGGCATAGCGTGGCGCGAGGTAGAGATCAGGAAATGGTGCGCGTATTCATGAAGCAGGATCTGCGTGCTGAAACTGTCGCGATCCCAAAGGCGAATATATGGCGTAAATGCCACTGATGCGCCAGCCCGGGGAACGTAGAAGCCGGCTACCGCGCTATTTCGGTTTCCGTAGAGTTCTTTTAATCGGGTCTCGCTGCCCACGACATAGATCGTGACCCTGTTAGATGGACTGGGCGAGTCTATTTTCCGACCGGTGCGCAGCTCCATTGCCGCATGAAACCGTTCGAGTGTCTCTGCGAATTCGCGCACGTCGCGTTCGGATGTATCGGCGTAAATGACGAAATGTTCGCTGGCGGCTTCGCGCCATGCGGCGACCGCCGGTGTGGTCAGGCCGGCTAATGCCAGTAATGCTATCCAGAATTTCATTGCGACCCCCCAAGTTTGCGATTCGCTTGCTTGGTGTAAGCTTGGCGATTGGATGTAAGGATGCAAGACTGTGTGACGATCACCCCTTCGCCCCTTCGATATAGCGCGTCACATTGGATTCCATCACGTTCATCGGCGCGTTGCCGCCCAGCACGACGGCATCGTTGAAGGCCTTGAAGTCGTAGGCGCTGGCGAGCGCGGCCTGCGCCCGTTCGCGCTGCGCGACGATGCGGCTGTGGCCGAGCTTGTAGCCGGTCGCCTGCCCCGGCCAGCTGCAATAGCGGTCGACCTCGCCCGCCACTTCCTCGGGCTTGGAGCCGTTGCGCTCGACGAAGAACTGGCGCGCCTGCTCGCGGCTCCAGCCCTTGGCGTGGAGCCCTGTGTCGACGACCATGCGGCAGGCGCGGAAGGCGAGGGACTGGAGATAGCCGAGACGACCCACCTTGAATTCGTCATAGGCGCCCAGTTCGTCGGCTATCTGCTCGCCATAAAGCGCCCAGCCTTCGCTGAAGGGGTTGAAGGCGAGGATCGAGCGGATGAGCGGCAGGCGATTGGAATATTCGCCCTCCCAGACGTGGCCGGGGATCGTCTCGTGATAGGTGAGATCGGCGAGGTCGTATTTGCGGTGCAGGTCGGTGGTGCGCAGGTTGATCCAGAAGCGGCCCGGAATGGTGCCGTCCTTGCTGCCCGCCCCGCCATAAGCGCCCGGTGCGCCCGCTTCCTCGGCCACCGGGATGCGCGTGACTTCGAGATTCGGGTCGACCAGTGTGTTAAAGGCGCGCGGCATCTGGCCCCTGATCCAGTCGATGCGCTCGTTGATGAAGGCGAAGATCTCCTCGCGGCCCTTGTCGCCTTCGGAGAATTTGTAGCGCGGGTCGTCGCCCAGCACCTGCATCCGGTCGCCCACCGAACCTTCGGTATATCCGATTTCGCGCAGGATCGGGTCCATGCGCGCGTGCAGGGCTTCCAGCTCGTCGAGCCCCTGCCGGTGCACCTCGTCGGGCGAAAGCGTGGTGGTGGTGCTGGAGCGCAGCGCCCAGGCGTAGAATTCGTCGCCGTGCGGACGCGCGGAAATGCCCGGCGCCGACGTGGCGACGGCGCGTTCGGCCTGCAATTCCTGGAGCTGGGCGAACAGCGCCTGCGCGATGGGGCCGGTTTCCAGCGCGAGGGCCGTATCGGCGCGGGTTTCGGGCAGGCCGGCCTCGGCCAGCTTGGCGCGAAGATCGCTGGCGAAGAGTTCGCCCTTGCCCGCACTCTCGATGGTCTGCTCCATCTGGCGGATCGCCTTGTCGAGCAGGAAGTCCGGCGGCACCACGCCCATGGCGCGCGCGGCGCGAATGCGCTCGAGCTCGCCGCCGAGGACCTTGGGCACTTCTTGCAGCCGTTCGACATAGGCTTCGGCGTCGCTGGCGCTTGTCACCATGTGCGTCGACTGCATGAAGCGGGGCAGGCCGATATAGGCGCCGACGTTCTGGATCACGACATAGGGCGCGGTGCGCCAGCTGCCGACCGGCACGTCGCCATAGGGAAGCGCAAAGCCGTCGAGCGCGAGTTCATAGGCGCTTTCGACCACTTCGAGATTGGTTACATTGGTGCTGTCCAGCCCGCCGCGCGGGAAAGCGCGGACGCGGGCGAGGTCATTTTTCAACGTCGCGGCGTAGGCGTCCTGCCCCTCCGGCGAGGCGTCACCCAGCTGGCTGCGCAGGTAGGCGTATTGCCCGGTATCGACGCCGAGACCCGTTGCGCGGCCCGGCTCATGCTTGAGCAAATTGTAGGCAACGTCCTCGAGCAGCGCCTCGGCCGTCTGGGCCGATGGTCCGCGCGGAACGCTGGCGCATCCGCCAAGGGTGAGGGCAGTCGTCGCGCCAAGTCCTGCGAGGACTTGGCGGCGGGTGGCTTCGAATGTGCGTTTGGTCATGCGGGAAGCATGTGCGCTCCCCGCATAACCCTGTCAAATCAATCGAGATATTCAGGCGGCACCTTGCCGCCGTTCGCCGACAGTTCGCGCATGGCGCGCTTGTGCAGCCAGAGGTTGTCTTCCGCGCTGCCCGAGTAATCCTCGCGGCCCAGCTCGGTCGCCAGCGCCTTGCGGTTCTCGTAGGAGGAATCGACCCCGATCAGCTTCATCAGGTCGACGATCGAGGTGCGCCAGTTGAGGCGGTCCGCACCGGGCATGGAATCGAGGCTGTTCTCGACATCGACAACCGGGGTTGCGCGGCTCTGCGTCACCGGCGCATCGGCCCAGGCGTTGCCGGTCTTGGTATCGGCCGGGACTTCGTTGGCCTTGGCTTCCCTGCCGAAAATCGCGTTCTTGATGCTGCTGAAAATTCCCATGGCTCACTCCCCGTTAAATGCGGGTGCGGCGAAGGTGCCGCCTTCTCGCATTACCAACGGCAGGATTGCGCGCGCGTTCCTGCGCGAAGGATTCCCAAAGAGGGAAGGGGAGGCTATTGGGGAGGCATGCTCGACACCGTCCTTTCGATTACCGTCCTTGCCGCCATCGCGCTGTTCTTCGGCGCTTTCCTGCTGTGGCGGCGGACCGGCAATGCCAAGAACGCCATGCTGATGGTCATCCTTGCGCTGGTGGCGCTGGTGAACGTGGCGATCTGGACGGTACCGGCGGCGGACGGCGAAGCCCCGCTCGACAAGGTCGAACGGGGCTCGCGCTAGGCAGGTCTGGCCCGAAGGAGGCTATTCGGGCAGCTGCCAGCGCACCGAGGAAGAGAAGCTTCCCGCAACCGGCTCGCCATTGGGCCCGCGCGCCGGTTCGAAACGAGCACGGCGCTGGATGAGCTTGCAGGTCGCCTCGTCGAGTTCGGAATGGCCGGTCGTGCTGGTGATCCGGCAGCCGGTGACCTTGCCCGATGCCGCGATGTCCAGCCGGAAGCCCGCCACGCCGGTGTATTCGCGCCGCACCCAGCTGGAACGATAATCGCTATTCGTGAGCCACGCGCCCGGATCGTTGCGCGGCTTGGCCGAGACCGGGTCGAAGGTCGGCGTCGGCGCGGGCAGGGCCGGTTCGATCTTCGGCATGATCTTGGGCTGCGGCGGCTGCGGCGGGGGGAGGAGATCGGTCACGTCGATCTTCGGGGACGGCACTTCGAACTGGATGCGGGTCGGCGGCACATAGGGCGGTGGCGTGCTCGGCACCTGCTCGCTCACTTCGGGCTGGACCTCGGGCTCCTCCGGCTCCGGCGGCGGATCGAGCGGATAATCGATCGGGTCCATGGGGCCTGTGTCTATTGGTGGTGCCATCTGCGTCACGCTCAATCCGGCGATAACGAGCGCCCCGATCGCGGACTGGACGATGATCGAACTGGCCAGGCCGGCTGGCGAAGGTCCGTTGTGCTGGTCGACATATGACATGGTCGTATCCTCTTCCTTGCAACTCCCATTGATAGCAATGTTACAACATATCAATCAGAATGCAAGGCGCCTGTCCGAAATGGCGTTCGAACAGGCTACGGCGCACCGAAAAAGGGCCCGAAAAACGACCCTCTCACAGTGGTGGTCTATGGCAACAACGGTCCGCGACCAGCGGGCCGCAAGGGCGACCGCCCGCCCGCAGCGGGTGCAGCTTGCTGCACGTCTAGCGAGGACGCTCGCGCGGAGGCGCGAGCGAAACGCAAATCACGTGATCGGGCAGGCCGGATCGAGGCGGAAGTCGAGATAGTTGTCGACCGACTTCATCAGCTCTTCCTGCTCGTTTTCGAAGAAGTGGTTCGCGCGCGGGATTTCCTCGTGATGCACGGTGATGTGCTTCTGGGTGCGCAGCTTCTCTACGAGCTTGGTGACCGCGTTGGGCTGGACCACCGTGTCCTGCGCGCCGTGGATGAAGATACCGCTCGCCGGGCAAGGGGCGAGGAACGAGAAATCATACATGCTGGCCGGGGCACCGATGCTGATCCAGCCGCGGATTTCGGGGCGGCGCATCAGCAGCTGCATGCCGATGAGCGAACCGAAGCTAACGCCGGCAACCCAGGTCACCTGGGCTTCGGGATGGACCTGCTGCACCCAGTCGAGCGCGCTCGCCGCATCGGACAGTTCGCCGATGCCGTTGTCGAAGCTGCCCTGGCTGCGGCCCACGCCGCGGAAATTGAAGCGCAGGGTGGCGAAACCGCGATTGACAAAGGTCTTGTATAGACGCTGCGTAATCTGTTCGTTCATGGTGCCGCCGCCCTGCGGGTGCGGGTGGAGGATCATCGCCACGGGCGCGCGCGGACGCGGTCCGGGAGAGAAACGGCCTTCGAGACGGCCTTCGGGGCCGGGAAAGATGACAGTCGGCATGGGGAGGTGTACCCTGGCAGAAATGTGAGGGCGCGAGACCTGTTAGGGCTTGCGCGAGGTTGCGCGCTATATAGGGATTTGTCTTCGTTTCGCAATTATTTCGAGCACGTCCCGTCCCGACACGAATTTATCTCGATCACGCCGCCACCACGCCGCTTCGCCCGGAAGCGCGCGCTGCGATGGAGGAAGGCTTTTCGCTCTGGGCCAATCCCAGCAGCCCGCACGCCGAAGGCCGCAAGGCCCGCGCCGCGCTGGAGGATGCGCGCGAGCGGGTGAAGCGCGCGCTGGGCTGGGAGGGGGAGGTCATCTTCACCTCCGGCGCGAGCGAGGCGGCGGCGCTGGCTTTTGGCGAATCCCAAACAATGTACGACGCGGTCAGCAAGGTCGAACATGACGCGCTTTGGTCCCAAGTAGAACATCGCGGAGCGAGCGCGATTGAGGTTGCGATTGATGGCTCGATAGACTTTACCAGCATCGAAAAGTCCGTGGTCTCAGCAGAACCATATATTGATTTTCCTTATACGGTGGCGGTCGGTGCGCAGCACATCAATTCCGAAACTGGCAATCGTCAGGACATCGGTTCGATCGCTTCGCTGGTTCACGGCAACGACGGGTTGTTAGTCGTCGATTGCAGTCAATCCGCGGGAAAGTTTGCGATCCCAAAGCTCGCCGATATGGCTATTGTGTCGGCGCACAAGTTCGGTGGACCTATCGGGGTCGGCGCATTGCTTGTTCGCGATTTCTCCATCCTTCTCCCACGTGGCGGGCAGGAGCGCGGCTATCGACGCGGGACCGAGAATCTGCCCGGCGTGCTCGGCATGGCGGCGGCGCTGGAGGCTTTCGGCGAACCCTATCTCGACCCGGGCATCCTTGAACCGCTTGACCACCTCGCGCAGGAATGCCGTGACCTCGGCGGAACGTGGCTGTCCGACCGTCTTTCCGACCCCACGCCCTATATCCGCGCCATCGCCATGCCGAAGATAAGCGGCAGCGCGCAGGTGATGCGGTTCGACATGGCGGGCATTTCGGTGTCGCAGGGCAGCGCCTGCTCTTCGGGCACGATGAAGACCAGCCACGTCCTTCAGGCCATGCAAGTGGAGCCGGATATCGCCGACCGCACTATCCGCGCCAGCTTCGGCTGGAACACCACGCGCGAAGAAGTGGAACGCTTTTGCGAGGTATGGCTTGAGTTGGCGAAAGCGTGACTTTTCGTAGCGCCGCCTGCCATTCCGGCTTTCCTACTTCGCAGCCATCGGCCAATCCTGACCCTATGACTACGCTCTGTTCTCTCCCGGCTGTTCTGCATGGTGTCAACTTTGCCCTTCGCGCGAAAACACGCGCAAATCCAAGGGATTGCGCGCTTTCGGACCGGGTGGCACAGTGTCAACTTCGTCACCTTCGGGATCGCGGGGGCGAAGGATGATCTACCTAGACTACCAGGCCACCACCCCGCTTGCCCCCGAAGCGCGCGACGCCATGCTGCGCTGGCTCGACGGGCCCGGCGGCACGGGCTTCGGCAACCCGCATTCCCCGCACAAAATGGGCCGGCAGGCCAAGGCGGCTGTCGAGTTCGCGCGCGATCAGGTCGCGGCGCTGTTCCCCGCAGGCGGCAAGGTCATCTTCACCTCCGGCGCGACCGAGGCGATCAACCTTGCCATCCGGGGCACCGCCCCGAATGGCAAGGAGGCCGGCACGGTGTCCGTCTCCGCCATCGAACACGCCGCCGTGCTCGATACGGCGAAGGAAGCTGGGACTTGCCACGTGCTCAACGTGGCCAAGAACGGGCAGTGCAATACCAAGCAGGACCTGCCGCAGGACACGCGCCTCGTCTGCCTGATGCAAGTCAATAACGAGATCGGCACGATCCAGCCGACGGTCGAATGGCACCGCAAGGCGAGAGAGAACAACGCGCTCTATTTCTGCGACGCGGTCCAGGCCTATGGCAAGATCGAGGTGACCGGCGCCGACATGATCGCGATCAGCGCGCACAAGTTCCATGGCCCCAAGGGCGTGGGCGCGCTGTGGGTGCGCGACGGGGTCGACTTGCACGAGGTGCAGACCGGCGGCGGACAGGAACACCGCCTGCGCTCCGGAACGCTCTCGCCTGCTCTGATCGCTGGAATGGGCGCGGCGGCGGCCGAGGCGAAGGACCGGATGGAGCAGGACGCCGAACACGTGCAGAAGCTCTGGAAACGCGCTACTGAGGTGTTCGAGAACTGGGAACTCAACGGCAGCGCGGAGGCGCGCTACCACGGCAATCTCAACATCCGCCCGCGCGGCCCCAACGGCGGCGGTCTCGACGTGAATCGCCTGATGAGCGATTGCCGCAATGTTATGTTCTCGGCAGGGTCAGCCTGCGCTAGCGGATCGGGCCGCACCAGCCATGTGCTGGAAGCGATCGGCCTTCCCAAGAAGCTCGCCAAGTCCTCGATCCGCCTCGGCTTCGGGCGCTACACCATGCTTGAGGAGATCGAGGAGGCCGGCAAGGCGATCAACGAGGCGGCCAAGGCGCAAGGCTCGCTATGAAGGTCTCCTTTGTCACCTCCGAAGGCGACCGCGTCGATGCGGAAGGCGAACCGGGCGACAGCCTGCTCCGAGTGGCCCAGGCCGCCGGAATGCCGCTTGAGGGCACGTGCGAGGGCCAGATGGCCTGCTCGACCTGCCATGTGGTGGTAGACAAGGAATGGTTCGCACGGCTTCCCGAAGCCAGCGAGGAAGAGGAAGACATGCTCGACCTCGCAGCCGGTGTGCGGCGCACCAGCCGCCTCTCCTGCCAGATCGTGCTCACGGAAGAACTCCACGGGTTGACGGTGAGCATCCCCGCCCAAAGCCATGACATGAGCCGTTAGGGCCTATTTGGCGCCGGCCTTTTCTTCCAAGTCGATGCCCACTTCGCGTTCGCGCGGGAGATAAACCGGACCCGGCTCGCGGCCAGACAGACCATCGAGACGCGAAGCGGCCGCAAGCATGTGCTCGCGCAGGCGACAGTGCATTTCCCAACCGCATTTCGGGTCGCTCGACCGCGCCATGAAACGCACGGTCAGGGCGCGCGCATTCTGCGCGACGACTTCGCAAACGGCGTCTTCGGGGTCGATAACGTCTTCATCGTTCTCGATGAATTCGCGAAAGGGCTCGCGCAGCTTGTCGATGTCGGCCCGATTATCCAGTTCCAGTTCGACATGCATCATCAGGCTGGCATCCTGCTTGGTCCAGTTCTCGAAGCTGTCGCTTGTGAAATCGCTGACAGGTGCGATCAACCGCCGCTCGTCCCAGGTGCGCAGGCGAAGATGCGTGAAGCCGATCTTTTCGACGAAGCACCATTGGCCGTTGTAGTGGATGGCATCGCCGATGCGGGCGGTCTGGGCAAAGGCGATCTGCACGCTCGACATGATATCGCCCAGAACCTTGCGCGCGGCGAACACCAGCACGAGGCCGAGAACTCCGGCGGAAGCCATGATGGAAAAGCCCAGCGTGTTGGAAATGTTGCTGGCGACAAGGAGGAAGCCGATCCCGGCGAGCAGGATCAGAACGGTCGCGATGCGCCGCAACGCGCTCATCTTCGTGTAGAAATTGCGGTCGGCGTTGTTGTCGGGCGCCTCTAGCTCATCGGTTCGCTTCGACGTCGCGAAGTCGAAAAGGGCCTCGATCACGGACAGGGCAATGCCGATGATGGCCACGATAATAAGGACCAGCTGCAGCGGATCGAGCAGATCCTTGACCGGTCCGGACAGCTTGAAGAAGGTTTCGCGCACAAGGGCGAAGGTGCCGGCAAACGCCAGCAGGGTCGCCGGCAGATGCACAGCCTGCAAGACGCCAAAAATCTTTCCGTCCTCGTCCTGTCGGCTGCGAAGGCGGCTGATCGCAAGGTAGGTGAGCGCCGCCGCCAGCGCACCCGCCAGCAGGATCAGCGGAAGCGCGATGACTTCCCACCACGCAAGCGTCCAGAACGCCTGCTTGCGCAAGGCGGGGGGAAGGGACTTTTCGAATTTGGTCGGTCCGTAGATTTCGTAAAGCTGCGGGACGTTCTCGACTGTCTGGCGGCTGAAAACCCAGACGGGCTCTCCGCCCGGCGCGCGCACGCGGGCGATGCGGATCGGGACCACACGGTTGGTAAGCTCGAGATAGCCGATAGTTAGGCTGCGGCGAGCGACGCCCGCCATCGGATCTTTTGCCGTGGTGGTCGTATCGACCGCATCAGGGCGATCCGGCAGCCCCGCCCAATCGATCGTCATCGAGCGATGGACAAGGTCGTATAGTTCGGCGGAAAGTTCTTCCGGTGTGCGGTCGGTCCCGTCGGTATTGGCGAGGTCGAGAGCCGCCGATGCGCGCGCCCAATCCTCCTCTTCGCCCGCTGCCATGAAGCTTTCCATGAGGCCCATCGGCGTATCGAGATCGAGCGGCGTCTTTCCGGGCGCCGTGGCGTTCTGCAGGCGCTCCACCTCGTAGACGTAAGGCTCCGACCCCTGGGCAACCTCGCGTTCGGATTGCCCGTGAAGCGGGAAAGCAAGCGTAGCGAGAAGCAGCATGAGCATGCTGGCGGCGGCGTTTTTCAGATGGGTCCCCATGGCCCAACAATGACTTGCAGGAGCGATCGGTCCCGCTTGCCGAAAACCCGCCACTGCCGCGCGGCGGGGTTCGCGTGCAGGGTAGCTAGTCCGCTTTCGGCTCCTCCGGCCGCGTCCAGCCCTCGTCGCCGATGCCGGTGGAGAAGCCCAGCCGCTTGAACAGACGGACCGCGCCCCAGACCAGCAGGCCCATGGGCAGGACCACGGTGACGAGCAGCATCAGCAGCGCGATGAGATTGCCGAAGATGGCGGCGAGGCTGCCCCAGGCGCCGCGGATCGGGTCGAGGAAGCCGCCTTCGGTCGGCGTGCCCGCCTCGTATTCCAGCGTCATGGTCGAATAGGCGACGCGGCCGCGCATCTGTGTGAGCCAGCTGCGCGCCTGATCGATTTCCTCGTTGACCTGCGCGACGCCGCGTTCCGCCTCAACCAGTTCGGCGACCGTGCCCTTGCGGTTGCGGAGTACCTCCATCAGCCGGTCGCGCAGCACCGTACGGGCGCGCAGGCGGGCTTCGGTGTCGACGATGCGCTTGGACAGGTCCTCGCCCTGGATCGAGGAGGAGACGAGTTCGCCTTTCATCCCCTCGGTCGTGGCAGTCAGCGCCTTGCCGAAGGTCCGCGCCTCGCCACTGGCGATAGCAATCTGGAGGCTGCCATAGGCGTAGTCGCCCTCGCTCTCGCCCGAATTCATCGAGACGATACGGCACACCTGCGGCCCCTTCGCCTCGCACATGTCGGCGTGCTTTTCCTGCATCGGCCGGATGAGGTCGGGCGGGACGCGGAAGCCATAGGCATAGGTGTAGGCTACCTGTGGCATGGCGACTGTGACGGGGCTCGAGGCAGAGGGCGGGATCGTCTCGGTCCGCGTCTGGCCACTACCTGGCGGAGGGGGCGGGGCGACAGGCGCCAGTTCGGCCATCGCATCCTCGCCGGACGAACGTGCGGGCGCATAGGCAGGCTCCGCAATGTCCATCGTCGCAACGGCCTCGGTCTCCTCATAGGTTTTGCCGTCGCTGCATGACGCCAAGGTGAGGCCCGAAAGGCTGGCCAGAAACAGAGCACGGTTCGTCATCGAATCTCTCCTCACGACAATGATGCCCTATTTTGGCCATAATTAAGCCACAATTGCAACATCATTTAGATGTTACAACGTAACAATCCGCGGGTAGAGGTCAAGGCAGCGTGAAGAAAGGCCCCGCCACACGAGGTGGCAGGGCCCTGAAAATTAGTGGTTGATCGCCTTAGGCGCCTTCGAGTTCGCGCTTCTCCACGTTTTCACCCAGCATTTCGATGAGCGCCTTGCTGAAGGCGGGAATGTCATCGGGGTTGCGGCTGGTGATGAGGTTGCCATCGACTACAGCTTCCTTGTCGACCACATTTGCGCCGGCGTTCTTTAGGTCGGTGCGGATGGAAGGCCATGCGGTGACCGTCTTGTCCTTGATCAGGTCGGCTTCGGCAAGCAGCCACGGTGCGTGACAGATCGCGGCGATCGGCTTGCCCGCCATGTTGAATTCGCGGACGATTGCAATCGCGCGCTCGTTCATGCGCAGGATGTCAGGGTTCATCTGGCCGCCAGGGAGGAGAAGCGCGTCGTAGCCCGAGCAATCGGATACTTCGTCAACCGTCTTGTCGACCTTGACGCTGTCGCCCCAGTCCTTCTGGTCCCAACCCTTGATCTCGCCCTTTTCGAGACTCACGACCGTGGTCTCGAAACCGGCGTCCTCGAGGTTGGCTTTCGGCTTCATCAGCTCCGACTGTTCGAAGCCGTTGGTGGCGAGGATCATTACGCGCTTTGTCATGGGAGGTTTCCTTTGATTTCGTGTTACCCGTGCAACGTGTGGGGATGACGCGCCGTTCCGTGCTGACAGGCGAGCCGTGCTTCTGGTAGGGCAGGCTCCATGGCCACTACCGATCTCGATGATTCCGGCGCTGATCCCTTCGACGCGATCGTCGATGCGCCCTTCGATTCCGCGCTGTCGGAACGCTATCTCGTCTATGCGCTTTCGACGATCACGGCGCGCTCGCTCCCCGATTTGCGCGACGGGTTGAAGCCGGTTCACCGGCGCTTGCTGTGGACCATGCGCCAGTTGAAGCTCGATCCCGCCAGCGGATTCAAGAAGTCGGCCCGCGTGGTGGGCGAGGTGATCGGTAAGTACCACCCGCATGGCGACACCGCCGCCTATGACGCGATGGTCCGCCTCGCGCAGGATTTCGCGCTGCGCTATCCGCTGGTCGAGGGGCAGGGAAACTTCGGCAATATCGACGGCGATAACGCGGCCGCCTACCGTTATACCGAGGCGCGGCTGACCAAGACGGCGATGCGCCTCATGGAAGGCCTCGACGCGGGCACAGTCGATTTCATCCCGACCTACAACAATGAGGAAGAAGAGCCGGAGATCATGCCGGGCCTCTTCCCCAACCTGCTCGCCAATGGCGCGAGCGGGATCGCGGTCGGCATGGCGACCAACATCCCCAGCCACAACGTCGCCGAGATCGTCGACGCGACGCTGGAAGTAATCGACAACCCCCATGTCGAACACGCGCGCCTGATGGAAATCTTCAAGGGCCCGGATTTTGCCACCGGCGGGGTCGTTCCCGAAAGCACGGAGACCATCTCTCACGCCTACGAGACCGGGCGCGGGTCCTTCCGCGTGCGCGGTCGCTTCCATGCGGCCGAGGCAGAGAAGGAGGAGGACAAGCAGGCGGGCATCGAGCGGCTGGGCGGCGGTCAATGGCAGCTGGTCATTTCCGAAATCCCCTACCAAGTCGCCAAGGGCAAGCTGATCGAGCAGATCGCCGCTGCGATTGCCGACAGGAAACTGCCGATCCTCGAAGACGTGCGCGACGAGAGCGACGAGCAGATCCGCATCGTGCTCGTGCCGCGCAGCCGCAATGTCGACCCTGAGCTTCTGAAGGAAAGCATCTACAAGCTTACCGACATGGAAACCCGTTTCGGCCTCAACCTCAATGTGCTCGACCGGACGCGCACGCCGATGGTGATGGGGCTGAAGGAACTGCTCGAAAACTGGATCGCCAGCCAGATCGACATCCTCCAGCGCCGCAGCCAGCACCGGCTCGACCAGATCGCGCGGCGGCTGGAACTGGTCGACGGCTATATCATCGCCTTCCTCAACCTCGACCGCGTGATCGAGATCATCCGCACCGAGGACGAGCCCAAGCCGGTGATGATGGACGAGTTCAAGCTCACCGACCGGCAGGCCGAAGCCATCCTCAACATGCGCCTGCGGTCCTTGCGCAAGCTGGAGGAAATGCAGCTTCGGGGCGAAAAGGACGAACTGCTGAAAGAGCAGGACGAGCTGGAAAAGCTGCTTGGCAGTCCTGCCCGCCAGCGCACGCGCCTGAAGCGCGACTTGGGCGCGCTGCGCAAGGAATATAGCGAAGACACGGCGCTGGGTGCCCGTCGCACCACCATCGAAGAGGCTGCCCCGGCGGTCGAATTCAGCATGGACGCGATGATCGAGAAGGAGCCGGTTACGGTCATCCTGTCGCAGAAGGGCTGGATCCGCGGCGCCAAGGGCCATCTGCCGCTCGACCAAGAATTCAAGTACAAGGAAGGCGATGCGCCGGCCTTCGTGTTGCACGCGCAGACGACCGACAAATTGCTGCTGATCGGCAACGATGGCCGCGTGTTTACGCTGGGGGCGGACAAGCTGCCCGGCGCGCGCGGCTTCGGCGAGCCAGTGCGCAACACGCTCGACATCGACGGGCAGGCGCAGTTCGTCTCGGTCGTGGTGCATTCGGAAGGGCAGGAAGTGCTGCTCGCCGCCAGCAACGGCAAGGGCTTTGCCGTCGGTACCGACGCGATGCTGGCCGAAACCCGCAAGGGCCGGCAGGTAATGAATGTAAAGGGCAATGTGAAACTTGTCGTCGCTCGGCCTATCGCCAAGGCGCACGATCATGTCGCCGTTGTGGGCGATAACCGCAAGCTCGTCGTCTTCAACTTGGAAGAGCTGCCGCGCCTCGCCAAGGGGCAGGGCAACAAGCTGCAGAACTACCGCGATGGCGGCTTGTCCGATGCAACCACTTTCACGATGGAAGACGGCCTCAGCTGGACCATGGGCGGCAAGGAAGGTCGCACACGGACCGAGCCCGAGATGTGGCAATGGAAGGTCGCTCGTGGCGGAGCAGGCCGCCTGCCGCCGCAGGGCTTCCCGCGGGACAACAAGTTCGGATAGGAAAAAGGGCCGGAGACGGTTTCCCATCTCCGGCCCAGTGCGACCCTGGAATTTCGGTGGCTCCAGGGGAACCTGTCGGCAATTACTGGCCAGCGCCGCCTTCGGCCGGTGCGCTCTGCGCCATGGCAGCGTCGATCTGCGCGATGGTGAGCAGGGCCATCAGGCCGTGGTCGGTCGCGGTGAAGTGTTCGCGCAGCAGGGTGACCTTGTTGGTTTCGTCACCGCCGCGAGCGATCACGACGTTGTCGCCGTCGATCTCGAGGATGGTGCCGAGCGGTGCGTGCTCTGCGTCCATCGGCGCAGCGCCGACCACGAGGGCGGCGTCGAGCTTGGCAGCGGCTTCAGCCAGCTGCGCGTCGATCATGCCATCGAGCTGGGCCTTGGTGACGGTAATCGTCGGGCCGGTTTCGCCCTGGCCGTACATATCAACGCCCAGCGGAACCTGGTGCTTGCCGGTGTCGAGAACGGCCTGGCCGTTTTCGACCGAAACGATGGTGCCGACGGCGTTGCCTTCAGGGCCGGTCACGGTGGCGCCGGCAACGACGGTATCGTTGGCGAGGGCCGGAGTGGCAGCAAGGGCAGCAGCGACGATGGCCAGCTTTGCGAATTTCATGTGTATCTCCAAGACTTGTTCAACCTGATCGCCCCCGTCGCGCGAAACGCGCTGAGAGCGAAAATATTCGAATGAGAGCGGTAACGAGAGTGGAATGCCCCGACAGTGACCGCTTGCCCCCTTCCCGAGGAGCGGCCCGCTCTATGGCAAGCGAGAGCCCATGTGGCAACCGCTGCACTCCCCCTTATGCTGCACTGCAGCTTAAGCGAATATGAAGAGGAAAAAAGGCGGCGTTAAGCTCTGGCGGATAGGGCGGCTTTTGCTAACACGGCCGCAGGGCCTATCGACGGCCCGCCGGAGGGCATCGAGGGACGCATGGACGCTACATCGCAGCAGAGCGCGCGGGCGCTGGAACCCTGGCGCTTGTATCGGCGGTTGGTCTTCTGCCTTCGCGCCAAACTCTCGGCATCGGCGACGAGGCGGTCGAGCGCGTTGCCCTCGCTACGGGTGCGCAGGCCGGCACGCCGCTGCGGTGCGGCGCCGGCGATAGTCTTCTTGCCGAAGACCTTGCCGCCGAAAATCCCGCGATCAAAATTCGAAAAACCCATGTTGCGACCCTCCTGCCTTGGAAGGTTATTTATCTAGCGCGGGTTTTAAAGCGGTTTATGAGGCGGCCAGTTCGTGTTCGAGCAGTTCGAGGACGCGAGATCGGTCGGGGAAACCTTCCTCGACCCAGCGTGCTTCGACAGCGCGCAGCGTGCGGGCGACTTCGGGGCCTGCGCCCACGCCCCGCGCGACGATCTCGCCGCCCTTCAAGGGCAGCTGCGGGACTTCCCAATCGCGGAGCGCCGCAACGCTTTCGCCCTTCAGCAACAGCCGGTCGCGCGCGCCTTCGACGCCTTCGAAATAGGCCAGCGCGCGCGGGGCAGCGGCGTCTTCCTCGCGGCGTTCGGCGGCGCAGACCAGTCGGGCACGCTGCTGGCGCGAGAGGCGCAGGCGTGCAGCGACGCTTTCAGCCACGCTCTTGATCGGCGGGAGCAGGGCGGCAAGGCGGCGGACGGCGTCGCCATCCACGCCTTCGCGCGCCTCGGCCTCGACCAGCTGCGCAAGGCATTGCGTCTCGCGGTCGCGCGCTTCGGGCAGGATGACTTCGAGGACGCCGAGTTCCTTCATCAGACCGATCGTGGGCGAGGGCGCGGGCAGGGCGAGGATGGCGAGCAGCTCCATCGCCACCCGCTCGCGGCTGAGGCCCTTCAAGGTGTGCGCCAGATCGCGGCAGGCGTTCACCGCCTCCTCGTCCAGCGCATCGCCAAAGCGCGCCTGGAAACGGAAGTAGCGCAGGATGCGAAGATGATCCTCGCGGATGCGTTCTTCGGCCTCGCCGATGAAGCGGACATGGCCGCGTTCGAGGTCGGCAACGCCACCGAAGAAGTCTTCGATCTCGAGGCTTCCGGGATGGGCGTAGAGCGCGTTGATGGTGAAATCGCGGCGCGAGGCGTCGTCTTTCCACTCCTGCGCAAAGGCCACGGTGGCGCGGCGGCCATCGCTCGATACATCGCGGCGCAGGGTGGTGATCTCGACCGGGCCTTCGGGCAGGATCGCGGTCACCGTGCCGTGGTCGATACCGGTGGGCACGGTGCGAATGCCCGCCTCTCGGCAACGGTCGATCACTTCGTGCGGCAGAAGCGGTGTCGCCAAATCGACATCGTGGATCGCCTTGCCCAACAGCGTGTCGCGCACCGCGCCGCCGACATAGCGCGCGTTGTCGGCGCCAAGCGCGGCGATCAACTGCGCGAGGTCCTCTCGCTTGGTCCAGTCGGCATTCGGTAACGTGGCCACTCTAAATTCCGTTCGCCCTGAGCTTGTCGAAGGGCCGTACTTACTTTCGGACGCAGCGCTAGAAGAAAAAGCGGGGCTTCGACAAGCTCAGCCCGAACGGATTTCTGATCTAGCGCTCATCGAACCACGCCAGACGGCGCGAAAGATTGATGCAGATCGCGGCGGTCACGCCCCAGATGCGGTAGCCTTCGTGGTCCATCTCGTAATAGCGGCGCATGGCGCCCTTCCAGAAGACCTCGTTCTCGCTCCAGCGCTGGCGGTCAAGGAGATGGTCGAGCGGCGCCTCGAACCAGCTTTCGACCTCGCGCGGGTCGGGGCGGATGGGAAGGTCGGCAGGCACGGTGGCGAGGACCGGCGTGATGTCGAAGCCGGTGCCGGTCTGGTAGCGATCGGTCGTCCCGATGACGCGCACCGCCTCGCGGGTGATGCCCAGTTCCTCCCATGCCTCGCGCAGGGCCGCCTCAACCGCATCCTCGCCCGCATCGATCTTGCCGCCCGGAAAGGCGACCTGCCCCGGGTGGTCGCGCATGGTGCGCGGGCGCTGGGTCAGGAGGACCGTGGGGTTTTCGGCCTCGGTCACCGCGATAAGGACGGCGGCATCGGCGGTGCGGTCGAGATCGGCGAAGCGCGCGTCGGACAAGAGGCCATCGACCTCTCTTGCGTGGCCCTGCTCGAACAGCTGCGTCAGGCGGTCGAAGAGCGCGCTCATCCGGGGAGGAGGGAGAAAGTCTCGCCGCCGCTGGTGACCGTCCAGTCATCCCCTTGGGCCAAAGCGATGCGGGCGAGCTGTTCGTAGGTGGACCGGTTCAGCCGAGCCTCGCAGCCGCGCCGGACGTGGAGATAGAGCGCCGGCTGGTCGGGATCGCCCGCCGCGCGGATCGGGTTGTCGTGGCCTGCGACCACAAGTTCGTCGGTGTTGAGGCGGAAGGCGAGATCGCCGTCCACGCGGCTTACATCGGTGGCGATGAAGCAGGCGTCCTCCACCTCGATGGAGAGCTTCTGGTACGGCACGACCAGCCAGTAGCTGCCGTCTTCCTCGCGGTTGAGAAGACCGGAAAAGGCGCGCGCCATCGCCGGGCGGGTGATCGCGCTGCCGTCATGAAGCCACGTCCCGTCCGCGCGGATGACCATGTGACTGTCGTCGACATTCTCGGGCGACCATTGCTCGACCGGGGGTAGGCGACGTTCGGCCACGGCCTCGGCGATGTCGGCAATGCTCATTCCGGCGAGTTCGGGAGGCGGGGTGTAAACCATGGTTGGAACAATGGATGGCGCGGGTCTTGGTGCCGCGCAAGGCCTCCGACTGCCAATGGGTCGGACGAACGTATTAGCGCGCCGCTTCGCTCGTCTCGTCGGTCCAGGGGCCGAGCATACCCTCGGGCGGGAGGATCGACGGATTGCCGGTACGTAGCAGCAGGCGCTCGCGTTCGAAGGGGCCGGGGCAATGCCAGGCGCCGGTGTGCTCCGCCGTAAAGCCCCATTGCCCGTAATAGTCGGGATCTCCGATCAGCACCTGCGGAAAGGGCGGTGCGCCGTCGTCGAAACCGGCATCGATCGCGCCGAGGCTGGCGGCCATCAGCGCCTTGCCGAAGCCTTCGCCCTGCCGTCCGGGCATGACCGCTACCGGGCCGACCATGATCAGCGGATGCGGGCGGCCCTTGGGATCGGTCAGCGCGACTGGCCAGAGCTGGATAGAACCGACAAGGTACTCCTCCTGGTCCAGCGTGGCGAAGCTGAGCGCGGGCAGGGGATCGAGCCCTTCGCGGATGCGATAGGCGGTGCGCGCGTGGCGCTGTTCGCCGAAGGCAGCGTCGAGCAATTGCTCGACCAGCGCGGGATCGATCGCGGAAAGGGGGACGAGTGTCGCCATGGGCCGCGCCGATTAGGGGCGCGCGCCCATGCTGTCGATCAATTTCGCCTTATTGCGGGCGAAGCTGGAGCAGGCGGCCGCCGTCCCCGTCTTCGAGCACCCACAAGGCGCCATCAGGACCTTCGATGACCGAACGGATGCGCTCGCCCATGTCGTAGCGTTCGACCTCGCGCGCCGTTTCCCCGTCGAAGCTGACACGGATCAGCGCCTGGGTCTTGAGGCCGGAGATCATCGCATCGCCCTTCCAGGCGGAGAACAGATCGCCATCGAGAATGGTCATATTGCCGGGCGCGATGACCGGGGTCCAACTGATAACGGGGCTGGTGAAGCCATCGTCGGGCGAATGGTCGGGAATGTCGCTGCCGTCGTAGTTGATGCCGTTCGAGCGCACCGGCCAGCCGTAGTTCGCGCCGGGCTGGACGAGGTTAAGCTCGTCTCCGCCCTGGGGTCCGTGCTCGACCTCCCACAAGCGTCCCTGCGCGTCGAAATCCATGCCGAGGATGTTGCGGTGGCCATAGGACCAGATCTCCGCTCCCACCGGATTGCCTGCGGCGGGCGTTCCGTCGAGATTGAGGCGCACGATGCTGCCGAGAGTGTTGGAGGTGTCCTGCGCGGGTTCCTTCTTCTGGCGGTCGCCGCTGGCGACGAACATGTAGCGCTCGTCGGGGCTGAAAAGGATGCGATGCGAATAATGGCCTCGGCCGGTTACCTTGGGCTCCTGGCGCCAGATCACCTGGAAGCCGTCGACGCGGCAGGCATCCGCCTGTTCGCAGACCAAGGTGCCACGCCCCACCGCCGCACCGCGCGTGGTCTCGGAGCCGGCTTCGGCAAAGCTCAGGTAGATCGCCCGCCGATCGACCGTGGAGGCGCTTTCCGATGGGAGGAAAGCCACGTCGCCAAGGCCGCCCTGTCCGCCGTAATCGACCGTAGGCAGTCCACTGACGGTGATGAGCTGCTGTGTGCCCGTGTCTACGATCTTCGCCGTGCCTGGCTTTTCCGTGATGAAGATGAGGTTGGTGCCCGGAATGAAAGCCGAAGCCCAGGGTTCGTCGAACGCCCCGTGCTCGGTAATCGCGAAGCCGGTAAAGCCCGTGCCCGGGGTTGGCGTTGGGGTGGAGACAGCCTCGCCTCCACCCGTGGATGAAGAGCCGCCGCAGCTTGAAGCCATGAGCAGCGGCGATAGGATGGCGGCAAGGACGGTAACGCGCTTCATGTTCTCTTCGACTCCCGCAGATGGCCTTCGCGATGCCCCGCTGATCGTGGGGGTGGACGAGGCCGGGCGTGGCCCTCTGGCCGGTCCGGTGGTCGCCGCGGCCGTGGTCTTGTGCAAACCATGCCCGGGCGGCCTCGATGATTCCAAAAAACTTTCGGCGGCCAAGCGTTCCAAGCTCGAACCGCAGATCCAGCGCCGCTGCGCCTGGGGGCTGGCGGTGGTGGAGCCCGAGGTGATCGACCGGCTCAACATCTTCGGCGCGACCATGCTGGCAATGACGTTGGCGACGCAGCGCTGCATCGAGGCGCTGGGCGCAGAGCCTGCCGAGGTGCTGATCGACGGCAACATGACCCCTCATGGACGGCGCGAGGAATGGCGCTGGCCCGCGCGCGCCATCGTGGGCGGGGACGGCAAGGAAGCCTGCATTTCCGCCGCTTCGATCCTTGCAAAAGAGTACCGCGACCGGATCATGGTGGAAGCGGCAAAGGCGCACCCGCATTACGGCTGGGAAAACAACAAGGGCTATGGCTCGAAGAGCCACATGGAAGCGCTGCGCCTCCACGGCCCGACTCCGTTGCACCGCCGCAGCTTCGCGCCGGTCGCCCAGGCCGATCTGTTCGCTGCCACCGGATAAACCCTTCGTGCCACCGGGGGACGGTGGTATGATGGGCGTGCGATGAAATTGTTGCGGGCCCTTCCACGGATCGGGCCGCTCCTGCTGGCGGCCCTGTTCTTGCGCGCGGTCGTGCCGACGGGCTGGATGCCTGTCGCCGATGATGGAAGGCTGGGATGGGTGCTCTGCGGCGAGCCCGCCCTGTTGCAGGCTGGCGATCATTCCGCCCCGCCTATAAGCGCCGGGACCAGCGAGCATGGCGATCACGCGAATACTTCCGATCACGGAAAGGAGCATCGTCAGGATCCATGCCCCTTCGGCGCGCTTGCCGCTGCGTCAACCCTGTCCGGCGGGGCCGATCTGGTCCAGGGCATGCATTTCGAAGACCGGGTGTTCCCGACCCTCGCGGCGGTGCCCGCGCGCCACCAGCGACGGCCCGCGCATGCCTACGCGCGGGGTCCGCCCACTTTCGGCTGATCAGACGCAATTCCTTCAGATCAAGCGAAAGACAGTCTTATGAAAAACTCCGGATTGGGCGGCGCCTTGGCGCTGCCCCTCGCCTTGTGCGCCAGCCCCGCGCTGGCCGATCACCCCGTCTCCACCGCGGTGGAATCGACCGCAGGCTCGCTCGATGTCGCCGGTCCCGACACGCTCGAAAAGGGCGCTTTTGCGCTCGGCCTCGATGCCGTTCTCGTGGCCCCGCAGGAACGCAGCGACGAGGAACTGGAACGGCTCGCAGAGCAGGATATCCATGCGCATACGGTCGATTACCTGCTGCGATCGCGCCTCGCCCTCGTTTATGGCGTCACCGATCGCCTGACCCTTTCGGCCTCGCTTCCGCTGGTCCATCGCGAGGGCCTGCGCGAAGGCGAACACGAAGAGATCGGCGGGATGGAGGTCCACGAGGTCGTCCAACTGGGCGACGTCACCGGTATCGGCGACCTTACCGTGCTGGCGAAATACCGGCTCGGCACGGACGCCGGCATGGGGGCGGCCTTCTTCGCCGGGCTGAAGCTGCCGAAGGGGGAAACGCATGCCGAGAGCCCCGAGGGCGAACGCCTCGAGACCGAGCACCAGCCGGGTACGGGAAGCTGGGATCCTCTGCTCGGCGCAGCGCTGGGTTGGGCCTGGGAATCAAGCCGCATCGATACCAGCCTGTTCTACCAGTTCGCGACCACCGGGTCGCAGGACACAAGGCTGGGCGACCGGCTCCGCGCCGGTGTTGCCCTCGCGCACCGTCTCGGCAATGCCGACCACCACGGGGTCGGCGCCGAAAATGAAGGTCCCCACGGTCACGCGGCATGGGATATCTTTGCCTCGGCAAGCTACGAGTGGGAAGGCCGCGAGACCGTTGCCGGAGAGCGCGAGGAAGGCAGCGGCGGCGAGGTCCTGTGGCTGTCGTCGGGCGCGCGCTACACGACGGCGGGCGGGCTCGCGCTGGCCGCTTCGCTTGGCGCGCCACTGTGGCAGGATGTGGGGGCAAACCATCCGGACAACCGGCTGAGGTTCACCCTCTCGGCGACGACCGGCTTCTGAGCAGGCGGGTTTTGAGAAAGGGAGGCGGCGGATGTGCAGGCGTCCGCCGCTTGCCGCCCCACCGCTGGCTTCGACCTAGCGCAGCAAAGGCTGGGGGTTGGGAATGTCGATCCGCTGGATCGCGCTCTGGCAATTGGGCCCGCCGACCAGCCACACACCGTCGTCGGTAACGAGCTCGAGGAAACAGATCGGGCGGCCTTCCTCGCACAGTTCGGCCCACTCGCCCCGCGCGTTCTTCCTCGCGACATCGAGCGCACCGCCGAGCGAACGCGCTTCGAAGGTGAAAGTGTCGACCGAATGCCGGTCGTTGGCGGGATAGTTCAACTGGTAATGCGGCATACGCACCCTCTGGTTGGGGGCAGATATGCGAACCTTTATGTTTTTACCTGCAATTGCAGACAGATAGGAGGGAAGGCTCTGCGGGAGCGTCCAACCATCTAAAATTACGGGATAAATGCGAAGCCTGCAAGCCCGACCGCGCCCGGTGGTCCTGCCCGCAGCACGGTTTGGCGAAAAATCCCGCAGCCGCGTGCGCGCGAGCAGTGTTGCGATCGCTTGCCGCGTGAAAAATCGCCCCTGAGTCCTTATCGCCACACCCCACGATCTGGAGTCTGTCCGATGGCACCGGACTCAACATATGGTGGGGGACCCGTTTCGTTCTCCCATGGTTGACACCATCTTTAGAGGTCGCGCCTAAACAACTGTCTTGACGCGGAATCCGTTTGGATTCACCCTGTGGATAACTACGGACAGGGGAATAATTATGGCGGTCCTGGAGACCACGAAGACGCGTGCCAAGGTGCCGGCGAAACGTGCACCGAAGCAGCTTTCGGTGGAACTGCCCCTGGGCCAGATCCTCGATGGCGACTGCGTGGAAGCCATGCGGCAGATTCCTTCGGCCAGCATCGATCTCGTCTTCGCCGACCCGCCCTACAACCTCCAGCTCGGCGGCGATCTCAACCGCCCCGACGGCAGCCATGTCGATGCGGTGACCGACGATTGGGACAAGTTCGACACCTTCTCGGCCTACGACACCTTCACCCGCGACTGGCTGATCGAGGCCAAGCGCATCCTCAAGCCCGACGGCGCGCTGTGGGTGATCGGCAGCTATCACAACATCTACCGCGTCGGCGCGATCCTGCAGGATCTGGGCTTCTGGATCTTGAACGACATTGTGTGGCGCAAGTCCAACCCCATGCCCAACTTCCGCGGCACCCGCTTCACCAACGCGCACGAGACGCTGCTGTGGTGCAGCCAGGGCGAGAAAGCGAAGTACCACTTCAACTACCGCGCGATGAAGACGCTGAACGACGAGCTTCAGATGCGCAGCGACTGGGTCCTGCCGATCTGCAACGGCGCGGAACGCCTGAAAGAGGGCGGGCACAAGGTCCACCCGACGCAGAAGCCCGAGGCGCTGCTTTACCGCGTGCTGCTCTCGACGACCGAGCGCGGCGACGTCGTGCTCGACCCCTTCTTCGGCACCGGCACCACCGGCGCGGTCGCCAAGCGCCTGGGCCGCGAATGGATCGGCTGCGAGCGCGAGGGCGTCTATCGCAACGCCGCGCTGAAGCGGATCGAGAAGGAACTCCCGCTCGACGAAAGCGCGCTCACCACCATGCAGGCCGGCCGCAGCGCGCCCAAGGTGGCCTTCGGTGCGCTGGTCGAAAACGGCTACATCGCGCCCGGCACCAAGTTGTTCGACAAGAAACGCCGCTGGACCGCCACCGTGCGCGCCGACGGCTCGCTCGCCTGCGAGAAACAGACCGGCTCGATCCACGGCCTCGGCAAGGAACTGCAAGGCGCCCCCAGCTGCAACGGCTGGACCTTCTGGCACTACGAGAACGGCGGCGAAGTGAAACCCATCGACGCCGCGCGGCAGCTGTACCTGCTGGCGGTGGAGGATTGATACACAAAGGCCGCCGTTTGCAGTCAAACGGCGGCCTTAGCTGCAATCGTTTAGCTGTTCACGGGGTGCGGCGACGAACCGTTACATGGCTTCGCGACACATTGTGCTTGCGAGCTCTGGTATCGTTGAAGCCGACCGCCTCTACCGGATCGATATAGGCATCGCCATCGCGGATTTCGATTTCCGAAACCGGGACGAAGCGATCATCGTCCAGCACCAGCCCTGCGACATGGTCCCGATCGGGATCGACAAGCATCCGGCGGACGGTGCCGATGCGCGTTCCATCGGTCGAATAAAGCGTGCTGCCGCGCAGATCCTGGTCTTCGTTCTCAAGCTGGTACGAGTCCAGTTCGTGCAGGTCTTCGTATTTCTTGCTCATGGGTTGTTCCTTCCTGGCTGCGTCAAGCAGGCTCAACGATACGCATGTTGTCTTCGTCGATGACGAGCACGACTTCCTGATCGGCGATGACGCGCTGGGTGTCTTCATCGAGGGTGTCGCCTTCGATATCGGTGGCCGAGATCGAAGATGCCTGGCGCACGGTGCCACCATTGAGTTCGAGCGTTGCGCCCGGATTGATATCGATGCGGCGTTCGGCGGGCTCGTCGATCACCAGCGCAAACATCCGCGTGCCTTCATGTTCGACCCAGAAACCCCGATCGGTCAAAGGACCAGCGATGTTCACTTGGCCGGTGAACCCGTCCTGCCCGTAAAAATTTGCAGGATTTGCGGCGATGGCCGCCAAGGTCATTTCATTATTGACCGCGTTATCGGCGGTAGCCTGACCCATGCCATCAACTGTGTCTGTGGCGACGATATCGGTGTCGGTCGTAACCAGTTCCGCATCGTCATCGTTTTCGCTCAGTAACCACCAAAGGAGTAGCGCTCCGAGCAGAAGAAGGAGCAATATCCAGATCCAGCTCGAACTGGATTTTTTCTCGACGGGAATTTCAGCCATAGTCGTCTCTCCTTTGCAAACTGCTGACCGACTAGCGGTTCGGAAATTGGATCGTTCCTATGGTTTATTGAGAAAGAAGCCTTAAATAACAAATGTTAGGCTTTTCATGTTGGTTTGCTCCATCTTAGGCAGGGTCCCGATTTCGAAGATTGTCCTACAGGGTTTCATCACGCTATCACCGCATGCGATGCCCATCTGCCTTCCCACCTTGAACTTGCGCCACTTACAATCCGCGATCCGCTACGCCCCTTTTTCCGCCCAGGGACGTGTTCCATGTGTTCCATCCTGTCGGCGTTTCGCTAGGGCAGCCCCAACATGACTGACAGCATCTATATCCGCCCCCTGGGCTTCGTTCCCGGTCCGCAGGCCGAGCATGGCAACGCTATCCGGCTGGCGGGCGGCATGGTCTATGCCAGCCGCTTTGCCGTGATCCTGCGCCGCGATGGCGCGGTTGCGGAGCGATGGCTGGCGGCGCCCGACACCATGGCCGAGGTGCTGGGGCATCTGCCCGACACTGTCGCTGCCGATGCGGAAAGCCAGTGGGCGAATCTTACCCTCGCGCATCCGGCGCTGGAGCTGGGCGCGCGCACGGTGCGGCTCGACCAGCCGCAGGTGATGGGCATTCTCAACGTCACGCCCGACAGCTTCAGCGACGGCGGCTTGGCTGATGACGCCGAGGCCGCGCGCGAGCATGCGGCGGCGATGGTCGAGACGGGCGCTAGCATCATCGACATCGGCGGCGAAAGCACGCGGCCCGGCGCAAGGCCCGTCTGGGAAGGCGACGAGATCGAGCGCGTCGTCCCCGCGATCGAGGCTTGCGCGGCCATGGGCGCGGCAGTTAGTGTCGACACGCGCAAGGCCGCGGTGATGGAAGCCGCGCTCGATGCGGGCGCAGCTCTCGTGAACGATGTCTCGGGCCTCACGCACGATCCGCGCAGCGCCGAAGTGGTCGCGGCGCGCGGTTGCCCCGTCGTGCTGATGCACGCGCCGGGGCGGGGCGAGGACCTCCACGAGGACGGCGACTACGACAACGTCGTATTCGACGTCTTCGACGAGCTCCGCAATCGCCGCGACGAGGCGCTGGAGGCCGGAATCGACGCGAGCCGCATCCTGCTCGACCCCGGCATCGGTTTCGGCAAGAGCCTCGCCGAGAACCTCCTCCTCATCAACGCGCTGCAGCTGTTCCACGCGCTCGGCCACCCGCTCATGCTGGGCGCGAGCCGCAAGCGCATGATCGGGGCGATGAGCAAGGAAGAGGATGCCGACAACCGCCTCGGCGGCAGCCTCGCGCTGGCGCTCAAGGGCATGGATGCCGGCGTTCAGCTTATCCGCGTCCACGATGTCCCCGAAACCGTCCAGGCGCGCAATGTCTGGCGGGGCTTGCGCGACGCGGCGCTGACCGATTTTTCGGACCTTCCGGGCTAGCTTCCGGGCGAGGCGGCGCTGCCTGCAAGGAGGCCGCCGTCCAGCGTGAGCTCTGCGCCGGTCATGTAGCCGCTTTCCGGCGAAGCGAGGTATACGCAGAGCGCGGCGACCTCCTCCACCGTGCCGAAGCGTTTCATCGGCGTGTCGGCGACCAGCGCGGCCATCTTTTCCTCGCGGTCGGGCCCGTCGCCCAGCATCGGTTCCCAGATCTCGGTCAGGATCGCGGCGGGGTGGATCGAATTGCAGCGGATCGCCCAGCCGTTTTGCGCGGAATAGAGCGCAACCGATTTGGAGTGGTTGCGGATCGCCGCCTTGCTCGCCGCATAGGCCGCCGCGCCGAGTATCCCGACGAGGCCAGAGCGCGAGGACATGTTGATGATCGAGCCCGCGCCCTTCGCTTTCATGGCTCTCAAGGCATAGCGGCAGCCGAGGAAGCAGCCATCGGTGTTCACCGCATGGACGCGGTGCCATTCGGCAAGGCTGGCGTTTTCGGGATCGTGGGCGGCAGGGCCGTCCTCGAAGCCGGTGATGCCGGCGTTGTTCACCAGCACGTCGATCGCGGGATAGGCATCGGCAAAGGCGTTCCAGTCCGCCTCGCTGGCGACGTCCAATTTCTCGAATTCGCACCCGAGTTCTGCGGCCGCCTTGCGGCCTTCCTCTGCGTCGATATCGGTCAGCACGACCCGCGCGCCTTCCGCTAGAAAAGCCGCGCACACGGCCTTGCCGATGCCGCGCGCGCCGCCGGTTACCACGCAGAGCGTGTCGTTCAATTTTTGCATGGGATCACTTCCAGGAAATTCAGGTGAGGCAGAACGGGACTCCATGGTCCCGGATCGTATCATATCCGCCGCGGCGGTGGCCTTAGTTCACCTGACAAGCTCCTCGAATGCGTGGACGGTCCAATGCCAGCCTTAAGCCGCGTTGTCGATCCCGAGTTCGTGGAGCTTGCGATAGAGCGTCGAGCGACCGATGCCGAGGCGGCGAGCGACTTCCGTCATCTTGCCCCGATAATGTCCGATGGCAAGGCGGATGATGTCGGCCTCGATATCTTCCAGCGCGCGGATATTGCCGTCGTTCTCGTAAAGCAGCACGCCGAGGCCGCGGGCCTTGCTCTCGCCGCGGTCGGCATCGCCGAGCAATTCGTTCAAGTGCGGGAAGCTGTGCGCGGTGAGCGCCTCACGCTGTTCGTGGACACAGGCGCGAAACAGCACGGTCTGCAGCTGGCGGACATTGCCCGGCCAGTCGTAAGCTTCGAGCAGCGAGAGCCCGCTGTCGGCGATCGAATGGCGCTTCATACCCTCCAAACCGCCGATCTCGGACAGGAAATAGCGGGTGAGGGCCGGGATATCGCCCGCCCTCTCGCGCAGCGGCGGCAGAACGATCCGCGTCGCCGAAAGCGTGTCGCACAGCGCTTGCGAGAACCGGCCGTGCTCGGCTAGCGCCACCAGCGGGCGGTTGCTCGCGGCAAGGACTCGTACGTCGATCCGGAAGCCGTGAGCCGCGCCTGTCGGGCGCACGACGGCAGTTTCGAGCACTTCGGCCAACCGATCCTGAATTTCGGCCGCGAGCGTGTCGATCCCGTCGAGGACAAGCGTGCCGCCGTCACAGGCGGCGAGCGCGCCTTCCTGCCGGTCGAAGGCGCCGGCGAAGGCTCCCTTTTCATGGCCGAACAGAAGCGATTCGAGCGTGTTGTGCGGCAGGCCTTCGCAATTGATGCGGCGCGTTTCCGCCTTGGATCGGCCGGAGGCGTGCTGGATCGCGCCGAGCAGCATTTCCTTGCCCGTGCCGCTCTCGCCCTCGACCAGCACGTGGCCATGCCCGCGCGCGGCGGTGGCCGCCTTGGCGATGGCGGTGCGGAAGGTCGCGTCCGAGCCGACCATGGCGTCGAATTCGAGAATCGAGGGCAGCTTTTCGGAAAGCGGCTGCAACTCGTCCCGCGCTGCGGCAAGCCGTGTGGCGCTCTTGAGCGCGACGGCAAGACGTTCGGGCGCGACGGGTTTGACGAGATAGTCGTTGGCGCCCGCGCGCATCGCCTCGACGGCAAGCAGCGGCGAAGTGCTGGCGGTGAGCATGAGGACGGCGACTTCGGGGCGCTTTGCCTTGATCCGGCCGATGAAATCGCAGGCGTTCTCGCCAGGGACACGCCCGTCAAGCAGGATGGTGTCGATGCCCTGCCCCTCTTCGGAACCCAGCATTTGCAGTGCGTCTTCGCAATTGTCGACCGTCAGCGCGCGCCAGCCCTCGCGGGTGGCGAGGGAGGCAATCACGCGGGCTTGCGCCGGTTCGTCGTCGACCAGCATCAACAGGCGGGCTTCCTCTGTCGCCATTGCGCTCGACCTCCTCCTTGGGCGCTTGCCGAAAATGGCATGCGCATCACATCCAGAAAGCTAGCGGAAATGGGTAAAGGCGCGATTAAGGCCGTTTGCGGCGCCGCCTCGCGTGTGGAGAAGGCCCTGCCTATGCTCTTGCCGGGATGGCATGTGCGAGATAGACCCCCGATCCAACAACGACACTGCCAGCAAGGGTAATAGAGATATGAATTCCGCCAACGACCGTAAGGCGCACGAAAAGACCTACGGCTCCTTCATCGGCATGCTGAAGTGGACCGTTCCGCTGCTTGCCGTGGTCACGGCCGTCGTCGTCGTGCTGATCTCGAGCTAAGGCGCGCCGTTGCGGATCGCGGTGCTGAAAGAGCGGGCGCCCGGTGAAAGCCGGGTCGCCATCACGCCCGAAACGGTGAAGAAATTCACCGCCCTGGGCGCCACCATCGCGGTCGAGGAGGGGGCGGGTCACGCCGCCTCGATACCCGACGAAGCCTATAGGGAGGCCGGGGCCGAGGTTGCCACCGGCCCCAAGGCTGTCGAGGGCGCGGATATCGTGCTCGGCGTACAGGCGCCCGATGTAGCTGCGCTGGCAGGCGCGAAACCCGGTGCATGGGTCGCAGCGACCTTCGATCCCTTCCGCAATGGCGAACTGGTCGAGGCCTATGCCAAGGCCGGCTTCGAGGCGCTTTCGATGGAATTCATGCCACGCATCACGCGTGCGCAGAGCATGGACGTGCTTTCGAGCCAGTCGAACCTCGCCGGTTACAAGGCGGTGCTGACCGCTGCCAACGAATATGGCCGCGCCTTCCCCATGATGATGACCGCCGCGGGCACGGTGCAGGCGGCCAAGGTTTTCGTGATGGGCGTGGGCGTGGCGGGCCTGCAGGCGATTGCGACTGCCAAGCGGCTCGGCGCGCAGGTCAGCGCGACGGATGTGCGCTCGGCCACCAAGGAGCAAATCCAGTCGCTCGGCGCGAAGCCGGTCTTCGTCGAGGAAGTCGCAGGCATTGAGGGCGAAGGCTCGGGCGGCTACGCCGCCGAAATGAGCGAGGAATACCAGAAGGCGCAGGCCGAACTGGTCTCCAGCCACATCGCCAAGCAGGACATCGTCATCACCACCGCGCTGATCCCTGGGCGTCCAGCCCCGCGCCTGATTTCGGATGCTCAGATTGCTTCGATGAAGCCGGGCAGCGTGATCTTCGACCTTGCCGTGGCGCAGGGCGGCAATGTCGAGGGATCCTCTCCCGACGAGACCGTAGTTAAGCACGGCGTCAAGATCATCGGTTTCTCCAACACCGCAACGCATCTGGCAGCCGACGCCTCGGCGCTGTTCGCGCGCAATTTGTTCAACTTCCTTTCCGCTTTCTGGGATAATGAGGCGGGCAAGCCCATCCTCGACGATGAAATCGGCAATGCCGTGCGGCTGACGCAGGGTGGCAAGGTCGTGAGCGAGAGGCTCACATGAAGCGTCTCTCTATCCTCTCGACTGCCGTTGTTGCGATCTTCTGCGCTTCTACGCTGTCCGCCAGTGCGCGATCGTCTATCGTGCCACTGTTCGTTACCGCACCCGATGGCGGCGAAGCAGCCGAGGGCTTCGTAGATGAGAACGATGCCTTCTACACCGTGCCGGTCGTGTCAGGTGTCACTGTAACGCTGCCACGGAAGATCGCTGTGCCCGGAAGCGTCATGACGCGCTACCTGGCTGCCGATACTGTGTTGTTTCAGGCAGCTAGCAGCGATGGAATTGCCTATTGTGCGTCGTCCAACAAGGATCCTGATGCCCCACCCCAATATGACAGGATGGTGCGCGTCTTCGTATGTCTGCGAGACGATGATCGTGACGGCGTTTTCGACCGCGCTATGACCACCGGTGGCGAGGCTTCGGTATTTCCGGTCATGCAGGAGCGGGGCAATGATTGGCGCGCGCTGGACGAACCCGTTCCTTACACCCTTTCGACTGAGCGGCCCTATCCCGTGGACTACACCATGCGGTTTGTTCTGCGCCGCGCACTCCCGAAAAAGGACGTCGTATTCGTCGCGTTGAGGATCGGTCAGGGCAGCGAGGCCGAGACGATTTCCTACGACCGCTACGAGCTGGGGCCAGATGGCGAACTGGAGTTATTCGGAGGCCGGTTCAGGGTGACTTCCATGACCAAAGATGGTGCGCAGTTCGAAGTTGTTCGGCCCCTACCGATACGTCCGGTGATCCTTGGCAAGACATCGGCGAGAGCATTCTACGTTCCGGGATAGGCACACTATGGACTTCATTTCGATCCTGTCGATCTTCGTGCTGGCGTGTTTCGTCGGCTATTACGTGGTCTGGTCGGTCACGCCCGCGCTGCACACGCCGTTGATGGCGGTGACCAATGCGATCTCCTCCGTGATCATCGTCGGCGCGCTGATTGCGGCGGCGGCGGCGGATGTGCCGGGGGCGAAGTGGCTGGGGCTGCTCGGCATCGTGCTCGCCAGCGTGAACATCTTCGGCGGCTTTGCGGTGACGGCGCGAATGCTGGCGATGTACAAGAAGAAGGAGAAGAAGTGATGCGTCGCCTTCTCCTTGCCGCGCCATTTGTGTTGCTTGCCGCGCCTGCTCATGCCGCAACCGGTGAAGCGGTGAACCCGTGGGTGGCGCTCGCCTATCTCGTGTCGGGCGTGTTCTTCATCCTCGCGCTGCGCGGCCTGTCCTCGCCCGCAACGAGCCGGACGGGCAACCGCTTCGGCATGATCGGTATGCTGATCGCGGTGGTGACGACGCTGGTGACGCATTGGCCGCATTATTCGGACGGCAATTGCGCTCGGCTTGCTGCTGAGAGCGAAACGGGCTTTGCTGGTTTTTGCACGGACGGGATATGGATTGACTGGACTGTCGTCGGCGAAATTATGGCGGCCATCGCCATCGGTGCGATAATTGGTATCAGCATCGCCCGCCGCATTGCGATGACCGCAATGCCGGAACTGGTCGCGGCCTTCCACTCGCTTGTCGGCCTCGCCGCAGTGCTGGTGGGCTGGGCGGCCTATCTCAATCCGGGCGCCTTCGGGTTGCTCGTGGGCGACAGCATCGGCGCGGTTTCCAAAGTAGAGATGGGTCTCGGCATCGCCATCGGTGCGATCACCTTCTCCGGTTCTGTCATCGCCTTTGCCAAGCTTTCGGGCCGGATGAGCGGTTCGCCGATCCTGCTGCCCGCGCGGCATATCATCAATCTCGGCACGCTGGCGGCGATCATTGCGCTCACCGCGCTCTTCGCCATGGCTGGCCCAGCCGAGACCATGCCGCTGATTATCGCGTTGACGGTGCTGGCCTTCCTCATCGGCTTCCTGCTGATTATCCCCATCGGCGGAGCGGACATGCCGGTCGTGGTATCGATGCTGAACTCCTATTCGGGTTGGGCGGCGGCGGCGATGGGCTTTACGCTTGGCAACACGGCGATGATCATCACTGGGGCACTGGTGGGCTCTTCGGGCGCGATCCTCAGCTACATCATGTGCCGCGCGATGAACCGCAGCTTCATCTCCGTGATCGCGGGCGGCTTTGGCGCGGACGACGGCGGCGCAGGCGGCGGCGAGGCGAAGGAGCAGCGCCCCTACAAGCAGGGCAGCGCAGCCGATGCGGCCTTCATGCTCGAACAGGCGGAAAAGGTCATCATCATCCCCGGCTATGGCATGGCGGTGGCGCAGGCCCAGCACGCGCTTCGCGAAATGGCCGACCTGCTCGAAGAAAAGGGCGTGGAGGTGAAATACGCCATCCACCCCGTTGCCGGGCGTATGCCGGGGCATATGAACGTGCTCCTCGCAGAAGCCAGCGTTCCTTACGAAAGCGTCTTCGAGCTGGAGGACATCAACAGCGAATTCGCGCAGGCCGACGTCGCCTTCATCATCGGCGCGAACGACGTGGTGAACCCGGCGGCCAAGACCGACAAGTCGAGCCCCATCTACGGCATGCCGGTGTTCGACGTGGACAAGGCCAAGCAGGTGTTCTTCATCAAGCGTTCGATGGGCGGCGTGGGCTATGCCGGGGTCGACAACGATGTCTTCTACATGGACCAGACCATGATGCTGCTCTCCGATGCGAAGAAGATGGTCGAGGAAATCGTGAAGGCGCTCGACTAGGATCATGCGCAAGGCAATCATCTGGATCGCCGTGCTGGCGATAATCGGCATGGGCCTGTGGAGCTATTTCGGCGGCTTCGAGCGGGTGACCGCGGGCCGTATCGAAAGCGCGCTGGTGACGCGCGGGGTGCCGCAACCCGTCGCCGCCTGCATGGGCACGCGCCTCTCCGAACGCCTCACCATCTCGCAGTTGCGCGAGCTCGAACGTATCGGCGAACGCGAGGCGGAGGCGGGCCTTCCCACCAGCACGGTCGAATTCCTCGAGCGCATCCGCTCGGTCGAGGACCGCGAACTGATCGAGGTCGTTGGCACCTCGGCCGCCATCTGCTCGTTCACGGCGCGTTAGACGCGCTTGCAATACGCTCCCTTCTCGGCACTATGGTGCGCTGAGAGGGAGAGAGACATGACGCGCATTGCCATTTTCGCCGCCTTGCTGGCCGGGGCCAGCCCGCTGGCCGCCGAGACCCACACCATCACGCCGGGCGACGGCGCGCAGGAGCGGCTGCAGGAAGCGCTGATCCTTGCCGAGCCGGGCGACGAGATCGTGCTCGAAGCAGGCCGCTACACGCTGACCGACGGGCTCAGCCTCGATGTCGACAACGTGACTGTGCGCGGGGCCGGGATGGACGGCACCGTGCTCGATTTTACCACCCAGGCCGGCGCGGGCGAGGGGCTGCTCGTCACCAGCGACAACGTCACCTTGCGCGATTTCGCGGTCGAGAATCCCAAGGGCGACGGGATCAAGTCCAAGGGCGCGGACAACATCGTCTACCACCGCCTGCGCGTCACCTGGACGCGCGGACCGCACCCCGAAAACGGCGCCTATGCCATTTACCCGGTCGAGAGCACCGGCGTGCTGGTGGACGGCGTGAAAGTCACCGGTGCCAGCGATGCGGGCATCTATGTCGGCCAGTCCGACCGCATCACCGTGCGCAATTCGATCGCCGAGGCCAATGTCGCCGGGATCGAGATCGAAAACAGCCGCAACGCGCTGGTCGAGCATAATGTCGCCACCCGCAACACGGGCGGCATCCTCGTCTTCGACCTGCCCGACCTGCCCGTGATGGGCGGCGGCAATGTGATCGTGCGGAACAACCTCGTCGTCGCCAACGACACACCCAATTTCGCGCCTCCGGGCAATATCGTCGCCGGGGTGCGGCGCGGCACGGGCATCATGGTGATGGCCAATGAGAACGTGCTGATCGAGGACAATATCCTCTCCGGCAACCCGACGGCGCCGGTCATGGTGATCGCCTATGTCCAGCCCTATGACGACGAGCGGTACAATCCCCTCGCGCGCAATATCGTGGTGGGCGAAAACGCCTTCGACGGCGGCGGCTACGATCCGCAGCTGGACGGGGCGGAGATGCTGACGGCGGCCTTCGGAGGCGAATTGCCGCCGGTCATGTGGGACGGCCTCGGCAGCCTTTACGTGGCCGAGGGCACGCCGGGCTGGACGCTGAACCTGACCGAGCAGGGCAAGGGGCTGGGCGCCGCGCGGCCTGCGCCGCTCACGGTCGAACCGCCGGCCAGCGCCTTCGACGCCAGCGGCATTGGCGCTCCGGCCGAACTGGAGACGCGGCTGAAGTGACGCGACACCTCGCCATCCTTCTTCTTGCTGGCGCGTCGTTCGCGGCGGCGTTCGGCGTGCGGGCGACGACGCTGCCAATGCATCAGGTCAACGACAGTGCGGTGGTCGAAAAGAGCCTCCCGCGCCTGCTGTCACAGTTCCGGTTTTTTGAAGATGGTCCGAAACAGGTGCCTGCCTATCGGGTCATGCCCTATCGGCTCAACACACCGCTCTATTCGGACGGAGCCGAGAAGCTTCGCTTTGTCTATGTCCCGATGGGCGAGCAAGTCACGGTGGCCAACGACGGGCTGCTGCAATTTCCCGTCGGCAGCGCGCTCATCAAGACCTTTGCCTTTGGCAATGGCGCGGACAGGCGGCTAATCGAAACGCGCGTGCTGCTGCATCGGGCCGATGGTTGGCTGGCGCTTCCTTATCTGTGGAACGCGGAGCAAACCGAGGCGGAACTGGCTGTCGCGGGCGCGCGTATCGACCTCACCACGCCGAAGGGCGAGGCAATCAGCTACCGTGTGCCGAACAAGAACCAATGCAAGGAATGCCACGGGCTGGACGGTGCGGTAACTCCCATCGGCCCCAAAGCGCGCAACCTGTCTGCCGAATGGATAGAAGCCAGTTTCGCCCTGTCTCCGGCGGATGGGGGCGCAATGCCCGATTGGGAAGACCGCGATCAGGCCAGCGCTGAGGCCGCCGCGCGTGCCTATCTCGACGTCAATTGCGCGCATTGCCACAGGCCGGGCGCGACCGCTTCGAACAGCGGGCTGGACCTGCGCTGGGAGCAGGACGACCCGAAAGCGCTCGGCGTGATGAAGCGGCCCGTTGCCGCCGGACGCGGGGCCGGCGCGCATCTCTTCGACGTCGTGCCGGGCGAGCCGGACCAGTCGATCCTGCTCCACCGGATGCTCAGCAACGAGCCCGGTGTCGCCATGCCCGAACTCGGCAAGGCCACGGTGGACGAGGAAGGGACCGAGGCCGTGCGGCGCTGGATCGCGGAAATGCCGGCGCGCTGACTTTCCTACCCCGAGCCATGGGAGCTATGGGGATGCCATGAACAAGGTGCCAAAATTCGCGAGGGTCGGGGCCGCGAGCCGTCCGGGAAATCTCTTTCCAGGACTGTGCTCCATGCGCTCCATCCTTAAGCCTAGCGCGCGCGAAACTGAACGGGGAGCAATCGAATGAAGTGGGTCTGGCGCGGATTGGGCGTGATAGCGGCGCTGCTGGTGGTGGCGTTCCTCGTGCTGCGGGTGCCCGACACCGATCCTGCCGAAATGCGCGCCAAGTATGGCGCCGCGCCCTCGCAGTTCGTCGACATCGGCGAGGGGCGCGAGCTCCATGTGCGCGACGAGGGACCGCGCGATGCGCCGGTCATCGTGCTGCTGCATGGCTCAAACGCCGACTTGCACACATGGCAGGAATGGGCGGAGATCCTGCGCGAGGACTACCGCGTGATCCGCTTCGACCAGCGCGGCCACGGTCTCACCGGACCCGCTCCCGACGACGACTACAGCGCCCAGGGCTTCGGCGCGGATATCGACGCGGTGACGGACAAGCTTGGGGTCGACACCTTCACGCTGGCGGGCAATTCGATGGGCGGCGGGATCGCGATGGCCTACGCGCTCGACAAGCCCTGGCGGCTCGATGCGCTGGTGCTGGTCGATGCAGGCGGCGCGCCGGTCAAGCGCGAGGGCGGCGGCAATCTCGCCTTCACGCTCGCCGGCATGCCGGTAGTGGGCGATGTGCTCAGCCAGCTGCTCCCGCGCAGCCTTGTCGCCAAAAGCCTCTCCCAAAGCGTCTCCAACCAGCAGGCGGTGACCGATGAGGCGATCGACCGCTACTGGGAGCTGGCGCGCTATCCCGGCAATCGCGGCGCGACGCGGAAGCGCTTCTCGGCCCCGCGAACCGCTTTCGACGCAGCCGAGATCGGCCGGGTGAAAGTCCCGACACTGGTGATGTGGGGCAAGGAAGACGCGCTGATCCCTTTTGCAGCGGGCGAATGGTATGCCGAGCACCTGCCGGGCGCGACTCTGGTCGCCTATGACGGGATCGGGCACATTCCGATGGAGGAGGCGCCCGAACGCAGCGCAACCGACCTGATGATCTGGCTCGGCGATGCGCTCGTGCCGCCCGAATTGCCGAAAGCGGGCCGCGGTATGGAACCGGCGCAGGGCGAGGCCGTTCTAACCCCTTGAACATGAGGGGCCGCTCAGGGGGCGGCGCAGTTCTGCAAGAAGGGAGCGCCATTTGCGCACTTTGGGTCTCATCGGCGGGATGAGCTGGATTTCCACCCGCGCCTATTACGAACGGATCAACCGGTTGATCCAGAAGCGCGCCCAGCCGATGGCCAGCGCGCCGATGCTGATCGAAAGCCTCGACTATTCGCGCATTGCGGCCGCCAAGGGCCAAGACGATTGGGACGGCATCGCCTCCATCCTCGTCGAAAGCGCGCGGCGGCTGGAAGCGGCCGGGGCGCAGGGCATCGTCATCGCGGCCAACACGATGCACAAGGTCTACGACCGCGTGGCGGAAGGCATCTCCATCCCCGTGCTGCACATCGCGGATGCGGTCGGTGTGGCCATGGCCGAAGCCAAGTGCGAGAACGCCGCGCTGCTGGGCACGCGGTTCGTGATGACCGAGAGCTTCTATCGCCAGCGGCTGGTGTCGCACGGCGTGGACCTGCTCCCGCCCGACCCGAACGATGTCGAGCTGGTCGATGGCATCATCTACAAGGAACTGATGCTGGGCCGGGTTACCCGCGATGCGGAGCGCGCGCTTAAGACGGTCATCACCATGAAGGACAAGGAAGGCGCGGACGCCATCGTGCTCGCCTGCACCGAGCTGGAACTCGTGGTCGATACCGACGCCAACGTCCTGCCGGTGTTCGATTCCACCGACATCCACTGCCGAGCGGCGACCGACTGGATCATGCAGGACGGCTGATTTACCCGCACTGGCGCACCTTCCTGCCGAAAAGCGTTGACGTTCGCTTTTCGTTCACGTTGTCGCGGTGAATCGGCTGACCTAAGCCTTGCCGCTCAATGGAAAGAGCCCCTTACGCCGCTGACCCCGCGCAATCGCGCGGACGCGAATTCGCCGAAGACCGCGACGGTGCGCGCGGCCCACGCAGCGAGTTCCAGCGCGACCGCGACCGGATCATCCACTCGATCGCCTTCCGCCGCCTGCGCTCCAAGACGCAGGTGTTCGTCGCGCCCGATGGCGACCACTACCGCACGCGGCTGACGCACAGCATCGAGGTCGCCCAGATCGGCCGTGTCATCGCCCGCGAACTGGGGCTGGACGAAGACCTCACCGAAGCGCTCTGCCTCGGTCACGACATCGGTCATCCGCCCTTCGGCCATGCCGGCGAGAAGGCGCTGGAAGAAGCGATGGGCCATGCGGGCGGCTACGATCACAACGCGCACGGCATCCGCACTTTGGCGCGGCTCGAAAGCCCCTATCCCGATCACGTGGGTCTCAACCTCACTTGGGAAACGCTGGAGGGCATGGCCAAGCACAACGGCCCCGTCGGCGCGGCCAATTGGGCTCTGACCGAGATCGATAGCGATTTCCCGCTCGAACTCGGCGACTGGCCTTCGCTCGAAGCGCAGGTCGCCGCGGTGGCGGACGATATCGCCTATGACAATCACGACATCGACGACGGCCTTCGCGCCGGTTTCATCGATCTCGACGACCTCATGGAACTCGATTTCCTTGCCGACCAGTTCCGCCGCGTGGAACAGCGTTTCCCGAACGCCCCGCGCGACACGCAATTGCGCGAGCTGGTGCGCAGCCAGATCGGCCTGATGGTCAACGACGTTATCGAGCACACGCGCGCCAATGTCCAAGGGATGGACAGCATCGGGCAGGTGCGCGGGGCAGGCAAGCAACTGGCCGGCTTCTCTCCCAGCCTTGCGGGCGAGGAGCGGCGGATGAAGAAGTTCATGTACCAGCGGCTCTATTACCACCCCGAGCAGATCCAGACCGCGGAAAAGGCGCGCGACGTGGTGGCGCGGCTCTTCGTCGCATACCAGCAGGACCCGACGACCATGCCCGACGCCTGGCTCGAACGCACGCCTAAGGACGACCCGGGCAAGAGCCGCCACATCGCCGATTTCATCGCCGGGATGACCGACCGCTTCGCCCTCGAGCAATGCCGCCGCATCTACGGGCGTGCGCCGGAAGGCCTGTCCAATGTCTGACGCACTGAGCCTGTGCCTCGTCGGCGCGACCGGCCTCATCGGGGGCAAGGTCATGGAAGAATGCGTCGGGCGCGAGGACATTCGCCTGCAGGCCATCGCCCGCCGCGAGGCAAAGCTCCCGCAAGGCATCCGTATCGAATATTTCGTCGCCGATCCCGACAAGTGGAACGAGGTCTTCGAGGCGCTACGCCCCAAAGCGGTGATCTGCGCGCTAGGCACGACGTGGAAGAAGTCGGGCGAGGACGAGGCTGCGTTTCGCGCGGTCGACCAGGACCTCGTGCTGGCGACCGCCAAGGCTGCGCTTGCGAACGGTGTCGATCGTTTTGTCGCAGTCAGCTCGGTCGGAGCCGATGCCGCATCGAAGAACTTCTACCTGAAGGTGAAAGGCGAGACCGAGCGCGAGCTGACGCGGCTGCGCTTCCCGCGCCTCGACATCCTTCGCCCGGGCCTGCTGATCGGCGACCGCGAGAGCGACCGTCGCGTGGGCGAGCGGCTCGGCATTGCGGCGGCACCGGTCGCCAATCTCTTCATGCACGGCAAGTATCGCCAGTATCGCGGGATCAAGTCGCAGATGGTTGCAAAGGCGGCGATTGCGCTGGCCAAACGCGCTGCCCGGGGCCGCTTCGTCCACGATAACGACGCTATCCTTCGCGTGGCGAACACCTTGCCTGCGCTGGTCGAGAACTGAAGGGCACCGCCATGTGGACGACCGCTTTTGCCGCCTCCAACCTGCTCGCGCTCGTCATGTGGGCGGCGCTGATCCTCTTGCCGCGCTGGCCGGCGCTGCTCGCCGCCGTGCTCTATCTCGGCATCGGCCTGCTCTGCCTGGCCTACGCGCTGGGACTAGCCGGCATCCTGACGGGCGCGCTCGACTCGGTCGGGGGCGGCGGCTGGCCGGATTTCAGCACGATCGAGGGTGTGCGCTCCATCTTTGCCAGCGACGGAGGGGTGACCATCGGCTGGATCCACTATCTCGCCTTCGACCTCTTCGTCGGCCTGTGGATTGCGCGCGATGCCGATGCGAAAGGCTTTTCGCGGCTGGTGCAGGCACCGATCCTGCTGACGACCTTCCTCGCCGGGCCGCTGGGATTGCTGGTCTGGCTGGCGATCCGCGAGCGCCGGGCTCGCGCGGGTGGCCGCTGGCAATAGGGTCCTTGCGCGCATTGCCATGCGTGGCATGATGTTCTTCGAGAGGAGAGCCGCATGTCAGAAGAGCCGAAACTGAGTTTCGACCAGTTCATTCGTCACTGGGCCAGGGAGAGGCCCGGTCACACGGCGCTCGAACAGGATGGCGCGGCCATCACTTTCGGCGAGTTCGAGGAGCGCAGCCGCAAGATCGTCGCCATGCTGGCGGCACGCGGTATCGCCAAGGGCGACCGGGTCGCCTGGCTGGGCAAGAATTCGCGGCTCTATTTCGAACTGTTCTATTCGGCTGCCCGCATGGGTGCGGTGATGGTGCCTATCGGCTGGCGGCTGGCCGCGCCCGAAGTAGCCTATATCCTCGGCGACACAGGCGCGAAGCTGCTTTCCATCGGCGAAGGCTTCGAGGAGGCGGCGGCTAAGGCCTGCGGGCAGATGGACAGCCCGCCGCAAGTGATCTCCACGCCCGATGCGGAGGGAGCTATCGAGAACGAGGCTGCAAAGGAGTTCGAGCCCGCCGGCCCCGACGACGCCGTGCTCCAGCTCTACACTTCCGGCACCACCGGTAATCCCAAGGGCGCGGTGCTGACCAACCGCAACCTCTTCGCGCTGCGCGTACCGAGCGAGGAGGAGGGCCAGCCCTGGTCGCATTTCGACGAGGACGAGGCGATTCTCGTCTGCATGCCCTGCGCGCATATCGGCGGGACGGGTCTCGGCATCATGGCGATGAGCAGCGGGATCCGCGCGATCGTGCAGGAGGAATTCACGCCGGACGGTGTGCTCGACGGGTTCGAGCAGGGCATCACGCGGCTCTTCATTGTACCTGCGGCGCTGCAGATGGTCGTCCAGCATCCGCGCGCGAAGACTACCGATATGTCGGCAATAAAATACGTGCTCTATGGCGCGGCGCCGATCCCGCTCGACCTGCTGCGCGAAGCGGTGAAGACCATTCCCGATGCCGGTTTCCTCCAGTGCTACGGCATGACCGAGACCACCGGCACCATCGCCGCGCTGCCGCCGGAAGACCACGACCTCGACGGCAACCAGCGGATGAAATCCGCGGGTAAGGCGGTGCCGGGTGTCGAACTCAAGGTGATCGGAGAGGATGACGCGGAATTGCCGCGCGGCGAAGTCGGCGAACTGATCTGCCGCAGCCCCTCCAACATGGCCGGCTACTGGAATCTGCCCGAAGCGACCGAAAGCTCGCTGGTCGACGGCTGGATGCACACGGGCGATGCCGCCTACATGGACGAGGACGGCTACGTCTACATCCAGGACCGGATGAAGGACATGATCATCTCCGGCGGCGAGAACGTCTATCCGGCGCAGGTCGAAAGCGCAATTTACGGCCACCCGCAGATTGCCGAAGTGGCGGTGATCGGCGTGCCGGACGAGACCTGGGGTGAGACGGTGAAGGCCTGCATCGTGCTCAAGCCCGGAGAAGAGCTGGACGAGGCCTCGGTCATCGCCTGGACGAAGGAGCGGCTGGCCGGCTTCAAGGTCCCGCGCAGCATCGACGTGCTCGACGTCATGCCCCGCAACGCCAGCGGCAAGATCCTGCGCAAGGACCTGCGCGCCCCCTATTGGAAGGGCCGCGAGAGGCAGGTCAATTGAAGCGCCACGCCCCGGCGACCGCGCGCAATTCCGAGCCACTCGCCGAAGTGCTGGCGAAGGAATTGCCGGATTGCGGTCTGGTGCTGGAAATCGCCAGCGGGACGGGTGAACATGCCATCTTCATGGCGCGGCGCTTTCCCATGCTGCGGTGGCAACCGAGCGACCAAGATGCATCGGCCCTCGAATCGATCGCCTCGTGGGCAGGGGAGGCCGGCCTGGCGAACCTGTTGGAGCCGATCGATCTGGACGCTTCGGATGATACCTGGCCGATCGACGCCGCCGATGCGATCCTGTGCGTCAACATGATCCACATCAGTCCCTGGAGCGCGAGCGAAGGGCTCTTTCGCGGCGCGGCCAAGCTTCTGGAAAAGGGCGCGCCGATCATCCTCTACGGCCCGTATCTCGAAGAGGGCACGGAGACGGTCGCTTCCAATCTCTCCTTCGATGCGAGTCTCAAGGCCCGCGATGCGGCCTGGGGCCTCCGCTCGCTCGAAACCGTCGACGAGCTAGCAGCGCGCAATGGGTTCAGCCGCAGCGCGCGTCATGAAATGCCGGCGAACAATCTCACGGTGGTGTTTCGCCGGACATAGAAAAACGCCCGCCGGTTGAGGCGGGCGTGCTTCTACCTACTGTCCGAAAGGTCAGTTGATGGCTTCTTCTCCGGCTTCGCCGATGGACTGGACGTCCCTGCCGAAGCCCTTGACCGTGTTGCAGCCGGCCACCACCACCGACATAGTCAGAACGGAAAGAAGAAGGGTAATTTTCTTGGTCATTAAGATCGATCCTTAATCGATCGCGTCTTCTCCGGCTTCACCCACCGATTCCACGTCACGACCGAAACCCTTGACGGTGTTGCAGGCAGTCGCGGTGAGCGCAATCGAAGTGATACCGAACGCGAGGAGTAGCTTCTTGATCATCGGTTTTCCTTCCCGAGGAGCCCGTTGGTGGCCTTCTGACGCTTAACAACGCCTTACGAGAGGGCGGGTTCCGCTGTCGGAAGGGTCGAAACGGTCTTGGCGCGGCGCTCGGCCCACACCATATGCGCGCGGCGATGCCCGACTTCCTCACTTTTGCCAGCGACGCCGACATTCTCGCATTGTGGGGTGCGGCCTTCCTACTGCTCGCCGGTTTCACGCTGGCGATGGACCGCCGCCGCCAGAAGCGCGCGCGGATCGACGGGGTCGGGTGGGTGCCCTGGACCGGCCTGTTCCTGACCTGTGTAGTGGTAGGCGGCGGCCTGCTGGCCGTCGCCGTACCGGGAATTATCAGAGGTTAGGGAGCCTTAGAGGCAGGCTTCCAGGTAGGCTTGGTCGAACCCGAACTGGCGGGCTTTTTCCAGCGTATAGGGACGCAGGCCACTCGAGCGGAATTCACCGAGGATCTTGCCGTCCTCGCTCTCGTCGAGATACTCGAACTTGAACAGGTTCTGCGTCACGATAACGTCGCCTTCCATGCCGATCACCTCGGTGATGTCGGTGGTGCGGCGCGAACCGTCGCGAAGGCGCTTTACCTGCACGATCAGGTCGACCGATTCGGCGATTTGGCGCGAAATGGCTTCCTTCGGGATCTTGATGTCGCCCATTAGGATCATGTTTTCCATACGGCCGAGACACTCACGCGGCGAGTTGGCGTGAAGCGTACACATGGAACCGTCGTGGCCCGTGTTCATGGCGGCGAGAAGGTCGAAACATTCCGCGCCACGGATTTCGCCCAGGATGATGCGGTCAGGACGCATACGCAGAGCGTTCTTCACGAGGTCGCCGATGGTGATGGCGCCCTGGCCTTCAAGGTTCGGCGGACGCGTTTCGAGCGGCAGCCAGTGCGGCTGCTGCAGGCGAAGTTCGGCGGCGTCCTCGATGGTGAGCACGCGCTCGCCCGGGTCGATCATCTTCGACAGGGCGTTGAGCATAGTCGTCTTACCCGAACCCGTACCGCCCGAGATAACGATGTTCATGCGGCAGGCGCCGGCAATCTTTAGCGCGGTACACATCTTCTCGCTCATCGAGCCGAAGCCCTGAAGCATGTCGAGCGTGATGGGCTTTTCGGAAAACTTACGAATTGAGAGCGCGGTCCCGCGCAGCGAAAGCGGCGGCACGATAACGTTCACACGGCTGCCGTCCTTGAGACGGGCATCGGCCAGCGGCGTGGTCTGGTCGACGCGGCGGCCGACCTGGTTCACGATGCGCTGGGCGATCTGGAACAGGTGCTGTTCATCGCGGAAACGGATCGGCGCGATCTGCAGCTTCCCCTTCTTTTCCACGTAGGTCTGGTCGGGGCCGTTGACCATGATATCCGAAATATCGGGGTCGTTTAGCAGTTCTTCCAGCGGACCGAAGCCGAGCAGCTCGTCGATCAGGACTTTTTCCAGCGCGAACTGTTCACGGCGGTTGAGCGTGACCTTCAGTTCCGCCAGCACTTCCATGATGATCGGGCGGAATTCTTCCGACAGCTCATCCTTGGTCAGCGTGGCAGCCGCTTCGGGGTCGACGCGTTCGAGCAGGCGGGGAAGAACCTGCTCCTTGATCTTGTGGACGCTCGCCTCGAAACCGCCAACTTCGCCTTCGCTCTGGTGCGTGGCGTTCATGCGCTCGTCGAGGCGAGACATGGCGTCATTGCTCGTGGCACGACCGGGCGCCGAGGCTCCTTCTGCGGGGAGGGGGGGGAACTGTTCGCCGCCGTCGTCGCCACTTTCGGCAGGCGGCTTGGCTCCGCCACCGTTCATTGGACGGGCAACACCAAATTGCTGACGCGCGCCGGAACCCATGCCCGATGGACCGTTTTTCCGCCCGAATGCACTCATTGCATAAACCCCCGAGGTCGATAATTCATCGCACGCCTTCTCTGCCCGACGGACAGCGAAGCGCGCGTTTGGATGTTTGGTGAATAAGTTGGAAACCTTGATTTTTTCCTAACCGCCCGAGGCGTGGAAGCGAAAAATTTACCAAGGCGATGACCGGATGACGCGGTACTTCACCGGGTACAGAGGTTTCTAAAGCACCTTGTGATTTCAGAAGGGTAAAGGTGCGGTTTCGCGGGACGTAGGATTGTGCCGCATCGGCACCTGGCCGCCGCCTTTCCGAGATTTTGGCGGGTTTTCCTCCTGTGCAATTGTTGTATGCGCAGCGCCGACACTTCCTCGCCGCATTCCCTATCGAAAGCCTATCCCGTCATGCAGCACTCCGAACGCAGCGGCATCCTGATCGCGCTTTGCGGCTTTGCGCTGCTGAGTGTCGGCGATGCCGTCATCAAGACCATGGCGGGCGAGTTCTCGCCCCTGGGCGTGGCGGCGTGGCGCTTCGCGCTTGGCGCCGCGGGCCTTTCGATCCTGCTGTCGGCGAACGAGGGCAAGGCCGCGTTTCGCCCGAGCAATCCGCGCCTTCAGGCCATTCGCGGCGTCTGTCTTGCCGCCGCCTCGCTGTGTTTCTTCTCGGCCATCTTCGTGATGCCGCTGGCGACCGCCATGGCGCTGGCCTTCGTCTCGCCGGTAATTGTTGCGCTGCTGAGCGGTCCGCTATTGGGCGAGAAGGTCCGTCCGGCAGTCTGGGCAGCGAGTTTCGTTGCGCTGGTCGGTGTCGCCATGGTGCTGCGGCCCAATCTTGCGGAGCTAGGCCTCGTGGCGCTGCTCCCGCTCGCCTCGGCCTTCTTCTTTGCGCTGATGATAATCGCCAACCGCGCCAGCGCGGGCCAGGGGAGCGCGCTTTCCATGCAGGTCTTCATGCAGATCGGCGCGATGCCCGTGCTTATCCTCGCAGCCCTCGGCGGTCATTTCTCCGGCGTCGAGAGCCTGCGCCTCGCCATACCGGACTGGACTGTGCTGGCACGCTGCGCCGTGGTGGCGGTCACCGCCAGCAGCGCGCACTGGCTCGCCTATATCGGCACGCAGCGCGCGGGCGCGGCGACCATTGCGCCTACCACTTATGTACAGATGCTAGTGGCAACCTTCCTCGGCTGGTGGTGGTTCGGCGACGTGCCCGACCTCCTCACGCTGGCGGGGGCGGCCATTATCATCGGAGCAGGCCTGCTGCTCTGGTGGAGCACACTGCGGGAACCCGCACCCGTCCGCGCCGATTGATTGCCCGACGGGAGGCGCTACATCTGCGTCTGACAGACATTCAAGGGGTCACCATATATGTGCGGAATTATCGGTATCGTCGGCAGGGAAGCTGTCGCCGAGAGGCTGGTCGACGGTCTGAGGCGCATGGAATACCGGGGCTATGACAGCGCGGGCGTCTGCACGATCCACGAGGGCGACCTCGTGCGCCGCCGCGCGGAAGGAAAGCTCAACAATCTCGTTGCCGAGCTGGTGAACAATCCCGCGCCGGGCGAAATCGGCATCGCACACACCCGCTGGGCCACGCATGGCGCTCCGACGGCGAACAACGCCCATCCGCATGCGACCGACAAGGTGGCGATCGTCCACAACGGCATCATCGAGAATTACAAGGAACTGCGCGCCGAGGTGAAGGCTGCCGGACGCACGATGGAGAGCGACACCGACAGCGAGGTTGTCGCCCATCTGCTGACCCTCCGCCTCGAAAACGGCGAGACGCCGCACGAAGCCGTCGCCAACATGCTGCCCCGCCTCCGCGGGGCCTTTGCGCTGGCCATCGCCTTCCGCGATTATCCCGACATGCTGATCGGCGCGCGTCGCGGCTCTCCGCTGGTGGTCGGCTATGGGGAGGGCGAGAACTACATCGGCTCCGATGCGCTGGCGCTGGCCCCGCTGACCCAGCAGATTTCCTATCTCGAGGAAGGGGACTGGGTCGAAGTGACTCGCGAAGGCGCGAAGATCTTCGACGAGGAGAACCAGGAGGTCACGCGCGAAGTTCGCACCTCCGGTGCCTCGGCCGCCGCGACCGAGAAGGGCAATTACCGCCACTTCATGCAGAAGGAGATTTTCGAGCAGCCGACCGTGGTCGCTCAGACGCTCTCCTCCTACCTGCGCCGCGAGGACGTTTCGGTAGCGCTGCCGCAGCTCGACTTCGACATTTCCAGCATCCGCCGTGTGACAATTGTCGCCTGCGGCACGTCGTATTACGCCGGCATGGTGGCGAAATACTGGTTCGAGCAGTTCGCGCGCGTGCCGGTCGACATCGATGTGGCTTCCGAATTCCGCTATCGCGAGCCGGTGCTGGAAGACGGTGGGTTGTCGCTCTTCATCTCGCAAAGCGGGGAGACGGCCGACACGCTGGCCGCTCTGCGCCATTGCAAGGAAGCGGGCCAGACCATCGCCGCTGTGGTCAACGTGCCAACCAGCACGATGGCGCGTGAGGCGGATTTGCTCCTGCCCACCCACGCCGGGCCGGAAATCGGCGTCGCCTCGACCAAGGCCTTCACCTGTCAGCTCGCCGTCCTCGCCGCGCTTGCCGCGCATATGGCGGTGAAGAAGGGGCTGATGAGCCGCGAGGAAGAATATGAGGTGGTCAAGCACCTCCTCGAAGCGCCTGCGTGCCTCAACGCCGCGCTCGACCATGACGAGGATATTGCCGCCATGGCGCACCTCATCGCCCCGGCGCGTGACGTGCTCTATCTGGGCCGCGGACCGGATTACCCGCTGGCGCTCGAAGGGGCGCTGAAACTGAAGGAAATCAGTTATATACACGCTGAGGGCTACGCCAGCGGCGAGATGAAACACGGACCCATCGCGCTGATCGACGACGATGTGCCGGTGATCGTGCTCGCGCCGTCCGGCCCGCTGTTCGAAAAAAGCATCTCCAACATGGAAGAGGTCCGCGCGCGCGGCGGGCAGATCGTGCTGATTTCGGACGCCGAAGGACTGGAAGACGCAGGCGAGGGCTGCCTCGCCACCATCGAGATGCCCAAAGTCCACCCGCTGATCGCTCCGCTGGTCTATGCGATCCCGGTGCAGCTGCTCGCCTATCACGTGGCCTGCGTGAAGGGCACCGATGTCGACCAGCCGCGCAATCTCGCCAAGTCGGTGACGGTGGAGTAGGCCCCACTCTTTTTTCCGATGTCTTTCCAGAGGCTTCGACGCCGAAGGAAGCGCTGACAGCTCACTTATGTAAGTGCGCCTTCTTTACCCGGAAATAACCTTTCGGGCTTAGGCCGCATAGTGTGAGCGAGACGAATTTTCTGCCGTCCCTGGGGGACGCGCCGCTGACCATGCGGCAAGTGATCGGGCTTGATGCGCCCGGCAGCGGCGATTTGGGCCGCTTTCATGGCAGACAGTACGCCCTGGTGACCCAACGCGCCGGTGCGCGTCTGATCTTCAACACCTTCGCTGTGCTGACAGTCGCCTGGCTGTGCTGGGACAAGGTGCCGGCCGAGGTTTTCTGGGGCTGGACGACATGCCTTGCGTTCATCGCAGGGTACAACCTCTTCCTCGACCGGCGCATGCGCGATGTCGATGAGCGAGGGCTTACCTGGGAAGTAATGCGTCGCCACGCGTTTGCCAGCGGTGCCAAGGGCGGGGTCTGGGGAGGCGGGTTGTGTGCGCTTGCCGTGACGGGTGCGGGCGGCCAGCTGGCTGAAATCTGGGCTGCGCTCGCATTCCTGATGATGGTCAGTGCCGTGAGCCGCTACAAGGCGCCACTCAGCACGACCGCCTATATTATCACGGCCACAGCCGGATCGATGGTAGCGGCGATGGCAACGTTTTCCTTTGGTCTGGGAGCGATCATGCTGGCGACAGGGGTCTTTGCCTGCCTCGGCGTGATCGAATCCGCCCGCGTCGCGATCTCGGTGCGTGCCGCCGAAGTCGAAATGCAGGAAAAGAGCGAAACCGTCTCCATGCTCCTGCGCGAATTCGAAGACGGGCAGGCCGACTGGCTGTGGCAGATCGACACCAAGCGCCGCCTGCGCTCCGTCAGTCCGCGGCTGTCCTTCGCCATGGGCCGCGAGATCGCCGATATCGAGGGCAAGTCCTTCCTCCAGCTGATCTCGGGGGACGGCTGGAAAACCGGCCAGTTCCCGCCGAGCCTGCATGACCTTGCCGACCGGCTGAAAAGCCGCGAAAGCTTCTCGGGTCTGGTCGTGAAGGCGCTGGTCAACGGTCAGGTCCGCTGGTGGGAAATGTCGGGCACGCCGATGTTCGACGAAGATGGCAAGTGGCTTGGCTTTCGTGGCGTCGGCTCGGATGTTACCGCGCAGCGCGAGAGCAGCGAGAAGATCGCATATCTCGCACGCTACGACACGCTCACCCAGCTGCCCAATCGGTTGCAGGTCAACGAATCCTTGGCCGATGCGCTGGCATATGCGGAAAAATGGCGCACGCGTTGCGCGCTGCTGATGATCGACCTCGACCGCTTCAAGGCGGTGAACGATTCGCTCGGCCATTTGATCGGCGACCAGATGCTGGCGCAGGTTGCGGGACGCCTGAAACCGCTGATGGACGAAGGTGAGTTGTGCGGCCGCCTGGGCGGGGACGAGTTCGCCGTCATCATCCGCGATGCGGCCGACCGCCGCCGTGTCGACACGCTGGCCAAGGCGATCATTTCGGCGCTTTCCGCGCCTTATCACGTAAACAATCAGGTGCTCTATGTCGGCGCGAGCGTCGGCTCGGCCATCGGTCCGCGCGACGGTCGCAACGTGGAAGAGCTGCTTCGTAACGCCGATCTCGCGCTGTATCGCGCCAAGGACGAGGGCGGCGGCGTGCATTGCGAATACGAACCCTCGCTTCACAGCAATGCCGAGGAACGCCGAGTGCTCGAGATCGCGCTACGCAGCGCGCTCGAAAAGAACGAGTTCGTCCTGCACTACCAGCCGGTCGTCGATGCCAACACCGAGGAACTTGTCAGCTTCGAAGCGCTGGCCCGCTGGAACTGCGAGGAGCATGGCTTCATCAGCCCCGCCAAGTTCATCCCGATTGCCGAAGATACGCGCCTGATCGTGCCGATCGGAACCTGGGTGATGCAAGAAGCCTGCCGCGAGGCGGCGCGTAACTGGCCCGAAAACGTCAAGGTGAACATCAACGTCTCGCCCGAACAACTGGTCGAGCCGGACTTTGCAGGGACGGTGGTGCGGGCCCTCTCGCACAGCGGGCTCGATCCCAAGCGGCTCGAGATCGAAGTGACCGAAAGCATCTTCATGCGCGACGCCAATGTCGCCCGCAAGGCGCTGGAACAGTGCATGGCGCTCGGTTGCTCGGTCGCGCTGGACGATTTCGGCACCGGCTATTCCTCGCTCGGTTATCTGCGCAAGCTCAAGTTCACTACCATCAAGGTCGACCGCAGCTTCGTGCAGGGCGCGGCGCAGAACAGTCCCGAAAGCCTCGCGATCATCCGCGCCGTGGTGGCCATGGCCGACAGCCTCGGCATGACGACGACGGCAGAAGGTGTCGAAAACGACGACGAGGCGGAAATGATCCGGCATCTGGGCTGCAATAAGATCCAGGGGTACCACTTCGGCCGGCCCATGCCGTCCGAGGATGCGCGCAAGATCTTCGCCCAGAAAAAGCGCAAGAGCGCCTGAGCGCAATCAGGCGGTGGCGAGCGCCTTGATCGCGCCTTCGAACAGGGCCAGTCCGCCGGTCCCGCCATGGGCGGCATCCACCGCGCGTTCGGGATGCGGCATCATGCCCAGCACATTGCCTGCCTTGTTGAGCACGCCCGCGATATCGCGGCGCGAGCCATTGCAGTTCTTGAGGTAACGGAACGCCACGCGGCCTTCGCCTTCGAGCCGGTCGAGCGTCTCCTCGTCGGCGAAGTAATTGCCGTCGTGATGCGCCACCGGAATGCGGATTTCCTGCCCCGCGTCATAGCCCTTGGTGAACAGCGAATCCGCGTTCTCCACTTTAAGGCTGACCGTGCGGCAGATAAAATGCTGGCTGGCGTTGCGCATCAGCGCGCCGGGGAGCAGACGCGCCTCGGTCAGGACCTGGAAGCCGTTGCATACGCCGAGCACGGGCACGCCGCGATCGGCTGCGCGCACCACTTCGCGCATGATCGGGCTGTTCGCCGCCATGGCGCCCGAACGCAGGTAATCGCCATAGGAAAAGCCGCCGGGCAAGGCGATGAGGTCGAGGCCTTGCGGCAGTTCGGCATCGCCGTGCCAGATGCACAGCGGGGCGCTGCCTGCAACCTGCTCCAGCGCCACCGCCATGTCGCGGTCGCAATTCGAGCCGGGAAAGGTGATGACGGCGCTGCTAAAAGCCATCAGTCCAGCTTCTCGATTGTGTAGTTTTCGATCACCGTGTTCGCGAGCAGCTTCTCGCACATTTCGGTGAGCGCTGTGTCGCTCGTGTCGTCGGCGACATCGAGTTCGACCGTGCGACCGATGCGGACATCGTCCACGCCCTTGAAGCCGAGGCCTTCCAGCGCATGGTGGACGGCGCGTCCCTGCGGGTCGAGCACGCCGGGCTTGAGGCTGACGAGAACGCGAATCTTCATGGGCGGCCTTTCGGATTTTACCGTGTGCTCAGGTTTGGCGCGCCTATGCCGCGAGAGCCTCTTTGGCGCAAGGCTTGAGGCAAAGGCAGGGAGTAACAGTGGCTTGCACGAGAACTGCGTTTTTTGCGTTGTTACTGCGATGCAACATTAAGCAAAAACCGCAGCCTTCCGCGCCTCGATGACTCGTATATTGTGACGTTTCGGCTACAGGCGCGAGGGTCAATTCACTTCTTCCATCCCACCAACCCGCGCCAATGGATCATCGCGTCGGGCCAAAAGGATTACCTCTCCCATGATTGACCGCTCCCTTGCTCTCCGCCTCCTCCCAGCCAGCACGCTGGCGCTCGCCGTTGCGCAGCCCGCTATGGCGCAGGACACCGTCGACAGCTCCGACAGCGAAGCCACCGGCGCCGAACAGCCCGACAACGGCGCGCTCGACGTGATCGTCGTGACGGCCAACCGCCGCGAGGAAAACCTGCAGGACGTCGCCGTTTCGGCCGCGACCGTCTCCGCCGATGCCGCGCAGACCATTTTCGACGCCGGCGCGGATGTGACCGCGCTCTCCGCGCGCGTGCCGGGCCTCTTCGTCGAAAGTTCCAACGGCCGTGCGGCCCCGCGTTTCTATATCCGCGGCCTCGGCAACACCGACTTCGACCTTGCCGCCTCGCAGCCCGTTTCGGTGGTGCAGGACGACGTCGTCCTCGAAAACGTGACGCTCAAGAGCTTCCCGATCTTCGACGTGGAGCGTATCGAAGTTCTTCGCGGTCCGCAGGGCACGCTGTTCGGCCGCAACACGCCGGCCGGTATCGTGAAGATCGACACCACCAAGCCGGGTGACGAATTGGCTGTGCGCGGTTCGGCCAGCTACGGCAGCTTCAACTCGGTGGCTATCGACGGCGGCGTCACCGTTCCCATCGTGCCGGGCGTGGCCTCGGTTCGCCTGTCAGGCCTGTGGCAGCAGCGCGACGACTGGGTGGACAACGGTTTCACTGGCCAGGAAGACGTCTACGGCGCTTACAGCGACATCGCCGGGCGCGCTCAGCTCCTGCTGACGCCGACGGACCGGATCTCGATCCTCGGCAGCTACGCCGTTCGCAACCTCGACGGCACCTCGACCCTGTTCCGAGCCAACATCCTCGGCCCGGGTTCGAACGACCTCAACGAAAACTACGACCGCGACACCGTGTTCTACGATGCGGGCGCAGGCAACCAGGCCCAGTACGACGCTGAGATCGCGACCGTGAAAGCCGATTACGACGCCGACTTTGCCACTTTCACCAGCATCACCAGCTGGGCCAGCAGCGAAGGTTCGAGCCGCGGCGATATCGACGGCGGCAACCTCGTCGACGGGCCGGGCTTCATCCCTTTCCCGTCCGACACCCGCGATTCCATCGTGCTCGACCAGTTCACGCAGGAAGTCCGCCTCGCTTCGAACAGCGGTGGCATCATCGAATGGCAGGTCGGCGGTTTCTACTTCGACAGTGATTTCGACGTGACCACGGTCGGCTTCGATTTCCCGCCGGCCGTGACCGTGAACCACACCAACGAAAGCTGGGCGGTCTTCGGCCAGGTTACCGGGCAGGTGACCGATTTGCTGAAGCTGACCGGCGGTGTGCGCTACACTGAAGATGAGAAGCAGTTTGCCGTCACGCAGACCTCGTTCATCTCCGGCCCCGGCGATCAGGCGCGCAGCGTCGAAGACGAGCGTATTAGCTGGGACGTGGCTGCCTTTTATGAAGTCAGCGCCGATGCCAGCGTCTATGCGCGCGTCGCGAGCGGTTTTCGTGCACCGACCATCCAGGGCCGCGACGTGGCCTTCGGTTCGGCTCCTTCGATCGCCAGCTCCGAGAAGATCATGAGCTATGAGGCAGGCCTCAAGTCCGAGCTGCTCGATCGCAAGGTTCGTCTGAACCTAGCCGGCTATTACTACACCATCACCGATCCGCAGTTCTCGGCCATCGGCGGTGCGGACAACCTCGTCCAGCTGGTCAATTCCGACAAGGGGCGCGGCTACGGCTTCGAACTCGACAGCGCATTCCAGGTCACGCCCGATTTCCTGATCACGGCCGGTGCGAGCTGGAACAACACCAAGATCCAAGACGACAACCTGGCGGTGGGCATCTGCGCCCAGTGTACGGTCACCGACCCGATCGTGACGCTGTCTGGCACCGATCGCGCGCTGGTGGACGGCAACCCGTTCCCCAACGCTCCGGAATGGATCGCCGACGTGTCCGCACGTTACGCCGTTCCGGTTAGCTTGGACGGCGAGCTCTTCGCCTACACCGACTGGACCTATCAAGGCGCGACCAATTTCTTCCTCTACGAGAGCTTGGAGTTCAATTCGGACAACCAGATCGAAGGCGGTCTGCGCGTCGGTTACGCCCGTTTCGACGGCAGCCTCGAAGTGGCGCTGTTTGCGCGCAACATCACCAACGAGGACAATGTGAAGGGCGGTATCGACTTCAACAACAACACCGGCTTCGTGAACGATCCGCGTGTCATCGGTCTTTCGGTCCGATTCCAGCACTAGGCTGCGCACCGCAGACAAAAGAAAGGGCCGGGAGGGACATGTCATTCTGGCCCTTTTCCTATGGCCCGCCGATTACTCGCTGGGAGCGAGCGATTGGTGGACGATGCGGATGCGCAGCGCTTCGTCGGCCGTCAGGTACTGGGCGGCCGCTTCCTGCATCATTTCGGGCGTGACGTTGCGAAGGCGCGTTTCGTAGGTGCGATAGCGGTCGAGCCGGTCGGCCTCGAGCTGCGCTTCTGCCAGCATGCCCAGCCAGTATGGGTTCTGGGTCTTCTGCTGGGCGAGGTTTTCCAGCATCGGTCGGCGTGCGCGATCCAGCAGGTCGGCATCGACCGGCGCATCGCGCAGCTGCGCAGCGATGTTGTCGATGGTCGCGAAAACCTTCTCGGCATCGCCCGGCGCGACCACGACGGACGTCGAGAAGGTGCCATAGCCGTCAAAGGTATCCGACATCGAGGATCCCGCACCCGGCGAATAGGAGGCTCCCAGCTTCTCGCGGATTTCCTCGAGCAGCTGGAGGCGCATCACGCTGGCGAGCAGGCGCATGGTCGCCTCCTCCTGCGCATCGTCATCGTCGGTCGTGGGCCAATAGACCAGCGCCAGCGCTTGGTCTTCCGCCCCGGCGTGCGTCAGCGTCACCGGATCGCGGCGCGCGGTGAAGCTGGCCTGGCGCGCTTCCGTGAAGGCGCCGAGCTGCGTCGAACGCGCCGGGAGCGCACCGAAGGTCTTCGCGACGGCGTCGATCACGGCCGCCTCGTCGATTTCGCCAACCACGGCGATTTCGATCGGGGCTTTGGCGAATTGCTCTGCGATGAGCGCGCGGGCCTGTTCCAGCGTGACCGCTTCCAGCCTGTCCTGCGCCGGAATGCCGAAGCGCGGGTTGCCGTCCGAGATAACCCGCGGGACTTCGAACTGGGCCACGCTTTGCGGCGTCGCATCGGTGCTTGCGAGGAAGGGCGGCAGCAGCGCCTGCCAGCGGCTCAGCGCCTCGTCGCGGAAGCCCGGATCGGTGAGATAGGCCGCAGTCAGCTGGAGCTGCAATTCGAGGTCCTCCATGGTCGTGCTGCCGGCCGTGGCGAAGCGATCGCCTCCGACACTAAGGCCACTCGCGACATCGCGACCGGCCATTATGCGGCGGATCTCATCGAAGCTGTGCTTGCCGAGGCCGCCCTGCGCCAGCGAGGTCGAGAGGAACAGGCCGGTAGCGATGGAATCGTCGGGAAGCGACAGCAGGCCCGATCCGATGCGCACCGAATAGCGCAGCTTGCCCTCTTCGAAATCTGTCGTCTTGAGGTTCAGCTTCACGCCGTTGGAGAACTGGATTTGCCGGAAGCCGAGGTCCTCGACCGCGATGTCCGAAACCACCGTACCCGGCGTGCCGAAGCTGTCGTAACCGAAGGCCGTGACCTCCGCCTCGGCTGGCGCTTCCAGTTCGACTGCCCGCGACGCCTCGAGGACATTGAGAATGGCCTGGTCGCCGCCATCGATGGGCGCCTTGGTGCTCACATGAACCAGCGCCGGGGACAGCGCTTGGTCTTCGCGGAAGACTTCAAGCACCTCCCGGGTGGTGATGGTCGGAGCGATGGTCTGGAACAGCTCCCAGTTCGTCTGCGGCGTCACAAAGAGTCGCCCGCTCTTGGCCGTGGAAAGGATGCCACCGGCAAGTCCTGCGCTCTGGCGGGTGTTCTGCTGCTGCGCGGAATCGCGATACCTGCGCGTATAATTCGCCACCTGCTCAGCCAGTTCGGCCTCGGAGAAGCCGAATTCGACGGCGCGGCGCCATTCCTGCTCGCCGACCTGCAGCGCCTGCTGCCATTCGCCTTCCTTGGCCTGCAGCGTGAGCGACGCCTGGTCGTAGAGTTCGAAGAAGTCGCTGCCCGAAAGGCCGCCCGAGATGATCGGGGCATCGACCTGGTTGGCGATCTGTTCGAGCCGACGATTGACCATCGCGCGGCCAAGCGACGCGACCAGCGAGCGGCGGAAATCCGCCGTAGTGCTCATGGGCTCGCGATAGGGCGCGAAGCGGTCGATCACGACGAGGAAGGGGACGTCTGGATCGACGAAATTGGCGGCCGCCGGGCCGCGCGTGAGATTGATCGTTCCTCCCTCGACCCGCTCGATCGCATTGGCCGGCGCCTGCCAGTCACCGAAGCGCTCGCGCACCTCGGCTTCCACGGCGGCGACATCGACATCGCCGACGATGACCAGTGCCGCATTGTCGGGGCGGTAGTAGCGCGCATAAAGCTCGCGCAGGCGGTCGGCCGGGGCGGCATCGATATTCTCGACCGTCCCCTCGGCGCGGAAGCGGGCGGCAAAGCGCGTGTCGGGCGCGATGAACTTGAGATAGTCCTTGATCCGGCGGATCTGGAAATTGTTGCGCGTGCGCGTTTCCGACTGGATGACGCCACGCTCACGGTCGACCGCGTCGGCGGCAATGGTCAGTTCGCTCGCAGTTTCACGCATCAGCATCAGCGCGGTGCCGAGAAGGTCGGCATCCTTGCGCGGCAAATCGAGCTTGTAGATCGTGTCCTCGAAACCGGTCGAGGCGTTGGTGTCGGCACCGAAGGCAAGACCCTCGCGCTCGAGCAGCTTGATCATTTCGCCTTCGGGAATGTTGGTCGATCCGTTGAAGGCCATGTGCTCGATGAAGTGGGCAAGGCCCAGCTCGTCGTCCTCTTCGTCGACCCAGCCCACATCGAAGCCGAAGCGCACCACTACCGCGTCTTGCGGGGTTTCGTTGCGCATGATCGCGTAGCGCATGCCGTTGTCGAGCATGCCGTACCGCACCGAGGCATCGGGTGCGATGTCGTAAATGGCGTTGCCCCAGGCCGTCTGGCTCTGCTGCTGGGCGGTGACCGCAGGCACAGCGGCGTCCTGCGCAGCCAGCGGTGCGGCGATGGCAAGAAGCGGAAGCGCGGCAAGCGCGCACGCGGATTTCACGATTTTCATAGAGCGTCCCTTTCCCCCGCAAGTATCGCAGGTGTCCCAATTTTCACCGTACTAATGCGAAGGCGCCGGGCAAGTGATGGAAGCGTTCCATCTACAAAGCGCTGGCAGCTTCCGACGAATTGCAACTTCTCTTTCGATCATGGCCAGCTAAAGCGGGCGACAATGACTTCGCTTGATCTTGTCTATAACCCGGTCTCGGGAAGCTTTTCCGAAACGCATCTGGCGGCCCTCGACAGGGCCCTCTCCGACGAAGGCTTCTCGGTGACCCTCATGCCGACCACCGCAGAGAGCGCGCGCCCGACGGGCAGGGCGCAGATTGTCTGCGTCCATGGCGGCGACGGCACCTTGCGCGATGTCGTGCGGACCATGGGCGAGCAAGCGGGCGATACGCCGCTGTGCATCGCGCCGTCCGGCACGATCAACCTTGTCGCACGCGAGCTCGAATATCCGCGAAAACCGGCCGATTTCGCCCGCAAGATCGCGGCGGCGTGGAAGCGCGGGGAGGAAAGCTGGGTGCGCGCGCCGCTGTACCGGCTAGGCGACATGCCGATCGTCTCCTGTCTCTCGATCGGCCCCGACAGCCACGCGGTCGCGCGGGTTTCGGGCTCGCTCAAGAAGCGGATCGGACGCTATGCCTATGTCGTGGCGATGATGCAGCAGATGCGCGACTGGCCGCGCCAGCCGATGCAGGTCCGCGGCACAACCACGGGCGGGGAGGCTTTCACCGACCAGGCCGAAGCGGTGATCGTGTCCAACGCTGCCCTTTACGCCGGACCCTTCCGGCTCAGCCCCGAAGCCGCGCTGCACGCTGATTCCGTCGAGCTCATCACCGTTGGCGAGGGCACGCGGTTGAGGATTATGGCGTTGAGCTTTGCTGCCATGGTAGGCCTGCCGGTCGAGCGCTTCGCCAAGGCCAGGGTGCGCAGCTGCAAGCGCGTCGAGTTCGACCGCTGCGTCACCCCCGTCCAGGTCGATGGTGACCACATGCCCGACTGCGCCTACGCCATCGCACCCAGCGGATTGAGCCTGCGCTACGTCGTTTAGTTATTTCTTTGGCGGCGTGATCTTGTTGCGCAGGCGGCTGCGATGCGCGCCCATGTCGACCACTTCGCCGGGGCCGTTGTCTTCGTTCTGCAGCAGGCCGAGACGGCGCGCGACTTCCTGATAGGCTTCGCTCTCGCCGCCCATGTCGCGGCGGAAACGGTCCTTGTCGAGTTTCTCGCCGGTGTTGATGTCCCACAGACGGCAGCCATCGGGGCTGATTTCGTCGGCAAGGATGGTGCGGCTGTAGTCGCCGTCCCAGATGCGGCCGAATTCCAGCTTGAAGTCGACCAGGCGGATGTCAATCGCCGCGAACATGCCGCACAGGAAATCGTTGATGCGGATGGCCATGGAGGACATGTCCTGCATCTCTTCATGGCTGCACCAGTTGAAGCAGGCGATCTCTTCCTCGGAGACCTTGGGATCGCCCAGCGCGTCGTCCTTGAGGCAATATTCGATCAGCGTGTGCGGCAGCAATTCGCCTTCCTCGACACCGAGGCGCTTCGACAGCGAACCGGCGGCCACGTTGCGCACGACCACTTCCAGGGGAATGATCTCGACCTGGCGGACCAGCTGTTCGCGCATGTTGAGGCGGCGGATGAAATGCGTCGGGATGCCGATGTGCGAAAGGCGGGTGAACACATACTCGCTGATGCGGTTGTTGATCACGCCCTTGCCGTTGATCGTGCCCTTCTTTTCGGCGTTGAAGGCAGTGGCGTCATCCTTGAAATACTGGATGATCGTGCCCGGCTCGGGTCCCTCGTAGAGGATCTTGGCCTTGCCTTCGTAGATCTGGCGGCGACGTGCCATGCTTGCATTCCTTCACGCGAAAAACAGGCGCCCCGGTTAGCGGGAATCGGGAAAGATCCGCACGGCCGGGGCGTTGGGCTGGCGCTTACCGGAACAGGGTGGGGAAAGCAATTGCCGCACATTGCGAGTCTTGGCGATCAGCAGTCGCAAATGCCGTGCTCAATGCACGGTTTCGGCGCCTTCCTCGACCGCGGGGGCGTGATCGCGCTTCAGCTTGTCGATCAGGCGGCCGAGCGTGGCGCGCTGGACGAGGACGCTGAAGAGCACGGCGGCAAAGGTCGCCGCGAGGATATAGTCGCGCGTTTCCCCAGCGGGCAGCGAGAGCGCCAGCGCAATGGAAATACCCCCCCGCAGGCCGCCCCACCACAGCACGCGGCCCGCGCCCTTGTCCTGCAGGCGCGCGGCCGGGATGGTCTTGGTCGAGACGAAAATGCCCACCGCGCGCGCCGCGAGCGAGAGCGGGATGGCGAGCAGGCCGAAGAGCAATACGTCGCCGCCCACGGTCAGCACGATCATTTCGAGGCCGATCAGCAGGAACAGCACCGAGTTCAAAAGCTCGTCCAGCAATTCCCAGAACTTGAGCAGGTAATCGCGTGTCACGTCGCTCATCGCATAGGTGACGCCGTGGTTGCCGATAAGGAGACCGGCCACCGCCATCGCCAGCGGTCCGGAGATATGCAGCTGGCTGCACAGCGCATAGCCGCCCATGACGACTGCCAGCGTGATCAGCACCTCAAGCGTGTATTCGTCCATCCCGGCGAGGGCGCGATAGCCGAGGTATCCGGCGACAAGACCGACAAGTATGCCGCCGCCCGCTTCGATGGCAAACAGCTCCGCGCCTTCGAGGAAGGAGAACTCGCTCCCGCTCACCGCTGCGCCCAGCAGGATGATGAAGACCACGATGCCCACGCCGTCGTTGAACAGGCTTTCGCCCGCCACCGCGCTTTGCAGCGATTTGGGGACATTCTCTTCCTTGAGGACGCCGAGGACGGATACCGGGTCTGTCGGCGCGATCAGCGCACCGAAGACGAAATACCAGATCGGCGCGAAACCGAGCCCGATCAGCGAACCCACGCCCCACATGGCCAGACCCACCAGCACGGTCGAGATCATCACCCCGACCGTCGACAGCAGCAGGACCGGCAGCCACGCTACCTTCAGACGGTCGAGATCGACATGAAGCGCGCCGGCGAACAGCAGGAAGCTCAGCATCCCCTGCAGCAGCGTGTCGGTGAAGTTCATCTGCTCCAGCGTGTCAGCGACCCAATTGTCGAGCGTGATGCCCGGAATGATCGCATCGACCGCCATCAGGCCGATCGCCGCGACCGCCCCCATCACCGTTAGGCCAATGACATGGGGCAATTTGATGAAGTGGTGGTTGAACCAGCCGAGGAGCGCGGAGGCCACTACGAGCAGGGCGGCGATGTCGAAGGCGGAGAGCGCGTTGGCGGTTTCTTCGTGCATAATGAGCTCGATAGCGTGGAGATACGCGGAGGCAAAGCTTGCCTGTGGATGGCGGCTCGGGCAGCAATGGCACGGTCATGCAAGGATCGTTCAACTATCGCCATTCGGGCTTGCAGGTGGCCTCGCAGATCGAACTGCCGGAATGGGCCGCGTTCGCTCGCGCTGAAGGCCCTGCCGACGTGCGCATCATCCTGTCCGACGAGCCGTGCCCCGATTGCCCCAGCGACGGCAGCGTGGCCGTGGGCGAGAGCTTGCGCTTCGCCATCAAGGGGATCGGCGGCTGGCAGGTCGAGGGCGGTCACACGATCCGGCTTCACCCGGGGCTGACAGCGGATTTGCCCGAGCTGCGGCTCTTCACCTTGGGCAGCGCCTGGGGCGCGCTCGGATACCAGCGCGGGTTTGCCATGTGGCACGGCAGCGCGGTGGAGATGGCCGGGCGGACGGTCCTTTTGTGCGGCGATGCCGGCGCGGGAAAGAGCACCATGGCTGCGGCCCTCTGCGCGCGCGGGGCGCGGCTGTTGGCGGACGACCTCAGCCGCATCGAACCGGGGGAAGAGGGCGCCCGGATCTATCCCTCCTCGGCGCGTCTCAAGCTCGGGAGCGAGGCTATCGAGCGGTTCGGTTGGCAGGATGCGGTGCTCCAGCGCGACTACTTCCGCGACGAAAAGTTCCACTGCGCCGCGCCGCAGCACCGGGCGGGCGAGAGGGCGCAAGAGCTCCACGCCATCATCTCGCTTGAAGAGTCAGACGGTCTCGATCTCACACGGCTAAACGGCGCGGAAGCTCTGGAGACAGCGATGCGGGAGACAATGTACCGGCCCGAAATGCTCGATGCGCTGGGCGCGTGGGGGCACCAGGGCGGCTTGGCGGCACAGATCGTGGCGCAATGCCCCGTCTATCGGATGCGCAGGCCGAAGGACTTCACGGCGCTGGACGAGGTCTGCGCGCTTATCGAAACGCTACAAGATCGGTGATGGGGGAAAGTGGTGCCCGGGGACGGATTCGAACCGCCGACACTGCGATTTTCAGTCGCATGCTCTACCAACTGAGCTACCCGGGCTTACTGTCGCTGCGGCCTCTCGTGGGGCTCGCCAGCGGTTGGAGTGCGCGCCTATGGCGAAGCCGCGCGCGCTTGGCAAGGGCCTAATTCAATCGTCCTGTGGCTTGACCACTTCGGCGGCGATTTCTTCGGGCAGGGCCGGCCGGCCCGGCACGGCGTAGCCATCGCCGAACCATTGCGCGAGATCGCGGTCGCGGCAGCGGTCGGAACAGAAGGGAGCGTGCTTTTCGGTGCGCGGCTTCTTGCAGATCGGGCAGGGCTTACTCATGGCTCACGATCTGGGCAGTGGCGGCTTCGATGGCAAGCCCGGGATCGGTCTCTATCCGCAAGGGGCGTCCCGTGCGGCGTTCGACCTCGGTGATCCAATCGGGTTTGAGCTTCGCCTTGAGCGCAGGATGCACGTTTAGCAGCGTCACCCCGGCTCCTTCGACCATCTCGGCGCGCCGTATCGCAATGCGCGCCGCCATGCCGGTGCGAGAGGTGGCGAAGCGGTGAAGGAGCGAGGGGCCTTCCAGCCGCGCGACGATCTGGACGAAGCCGAAGCCGTTCATCGCGGTGCGCTCGTGCGGCCAGCCCGTCAGCGCCTCTTCCAGCATGGTGTCGACGGCCTTGCGGTCGGCTTTCGCCTCGAGGGTTGGGAAGTCGATCCCGATCGAACCGCCCAGATCGAACTGCCGCAAAGCTTCCGCCAGCGGCCCGACGGCTGCGAGCGCCAGCGTGCGCGGGTCGAGAGCGCCATCGATGTCTACGAGAGTCATGGCCGGTGTGACCGCAAAGAGCAGCGAACCGCCGTCGAAGGCTATCTCGCCCGAACTGGCGGCGTGCCAAACCTCCTCCCATTTCCCGGCAGGGAAACGCCGGACGCGCCGTGCGCTTTCGAAAACATCCTCGCTCACTGTCACGGCCGAGGCGGGCCGCGCGGAAGGCAATTTGTAGCGCCCTCGCTCTGTTATGGCGGCACGGGTGACGACGAGATCGAGCGTGGCGCCCTCGCTTGCGTCGCGCGGCAGCTTGTCGACCAGCACCTCGCGCCCTTCCGGCGTGGTTGCCGAGCCCCGCGTGCCACGCTTGGCGGTCAATTGCGCGGTAATCGCTTGTCCTGCGTGAAGCTCGCCCGGCCAGCGGCATTTTGCGGCCAGCACCCTGTCACCGTCGAGCAGGATCGCGCGCGTCTCGCCCACGCCCTCCTCGAAAAGCCATTCAGGCAATTGGGAACCCCGCCGCCTTCAGCAGGGCGCGCGTTTCGTACAGCGGCAGGCCGACGACGCCCGAATGGCTGCCCTGGATGCGGGTGATGAGGCCCTCGGCTAGGCCCTGGATGGCGTAGCCACCTGCTTTTCCGTCCCATTCACCACTGTCGATATAGGCGTCGATCTCTTCGGCGCTCAGGCGCTTGAACAGGACTACGGTTTCGCTCATCCGCTCGCGGACTGTGCCGTCGGGCGCGCGCAGGGCAATGACCGAGAGCACGCGGTGGCGGCGGCCCGACAGAAGCTCGAGGCACTGGCGCGCGGTCGCCTCGTCCTCGGCCTTGGGCAGGATGCGGCGACCGGCGGCCACCACCGTGTCACCGGCCAGCACGAAGCCTTCGTCGCTGGCGGCCGCTTCAGCCTTTTCGCTCGCCATGCGTTTCGCATAGTCGCGCGGAAGCTCGCGATTGGCGGGCGTCTCGTCGATGTCGGCAGGGGCGATCGCATCGGGCGTCAAGCCGAGCCGCGCGATCAGTTCGCGGCGGCGCGGGCTGGCGGATGCGAGGATGAGAGTGGGCTTGCCCACCGCGTCTTACTGCGGGCCGGGACCCTGGCCGGGGCCGCCGCGACCGGGCATGAAGCGGTAGGTGATACGCGCCTTGGTCAGGTCGTAGGGCGTCAGCTCGCACAGGACCTCGTCGCCCACCAACACGCGGATGCGGTTCTTGCGCATCTTGCCCGCAGTGTGGCCGAGCACTTCGTGGCCGTTCTCGAGCTCGACGCGGAACATGGCGTTGGGCAGCAGTTCCACAACGCGCCCGCGCATTTCGAGAAGTTCTTCTTTGGCCATTCGTGTCCTTAAGTCATGCAGTTGGTCGAGTGATGTCGCGCGCCCATAGCGGCAGGCGGGATAAAAGGGAAGAGTCTGGCATTCAGGCAAGTGCAAGGGTTCTGCGACGATTTGATACGCGATAACCCCTTGCGGCAAATCGTCCTTTCGCAGAACTCATCGAGCGAGGGGGCCTGACGACCAGACGATCGAAAAACCCGAGCTTGATGAACATGTCCCGCAAATCGGCGCTTCTGGCGCTTTCCGCCATATGGGTATGGCAGGTTCCGACCGCAATGGGTCAGGAGACCGCCGGCTCGGAGGGCGAAGCCGAGGCGACCGCCGAACTGGACGAAGACGGAGATATCGTCGTCTATGGCACGCGGCTGAAGGGCCAGCTCGTCATCGACCAGCCGCCGCTCGCCGAATATGACGAGGCCGATATCGCGGCCTTCGGCGCCAATTCCATTGCCGACGTGATTGCCGCGATCGAGCCTGCCACGGGCAGCGGCGCACGCGGTGGACGCGGCGGTGGACGTCCGGTCTTCCTCATCAACGGCATCCGCGTGTCGAGCTGGCGCGAATTCCGCAGCTACCCGCCCGAAAGCGTCGCCAAGGTCGAGGTGTTCCCCGAAGAAGTCGCCCAGCGCTTCGGCTACTCGCCCGACCAGCGGGTGGTGAACATCGTCCTCAAGCCCAATTTCCAGAGCCTGACAACAGAGGTCGAATACGAACAGCCCGAAGATGGCGGCTATTCACGCAACGAGCAGGAACTCACCTGGCTCCGGATCGGCGAAAAGGGACGGTTGAACCTCAATCTCGACATCGAGGATCGCAGCCTGCTGACCGAAGCCGAGCGCGGCCTCATCACTCCGGGCGCGCCGGAGGAGGCGGAATTCCGCAGCCTCGTTTCGGATACGCTCAGCGTGCAACTGGAAGGCAATTACGCGCGCGCCGTCCTCGAAACCGGCACCTCGATCAGTTTCAACGGCACGGTCAATCATTCCGAGAGCCGCAGCCTGTCCGGCCTAGCGACCGACGGAGTGACCGTGCTGGAGCGTCGCAGCGATGGTGACAGCTATTCGACCGGACTGACGCTGAACCAGCCATTCGGTGCCTGGAACGCGACCTTCACCAGCGACAACAACTATTCCAATTCGCTGACCGAGATCGACCGCAACGACGCGAGCGGCTTCGATACGGCGCGCAGCCGCACCTACACCACGGTCAACAAGGCGACATTGAACGGCTTCCCGCTCCAGCTCCCCGCCGGTGAACTCAGCACCACGCTCGACCTCGGCTTCGACTGGACCCGGATCCAGAGCGAGGACACGCGCAGCGACGGCGAACTTGCCCTGACACGCCGCCGCCTGAACGCAGGCCTCACGGTGGCGGCACCGATTGCACGGCGCGGCGGGCCGCTGGGCGCGATCGGCGACGTGACGCTGGTCGCGACCGGCGGAGTGGAGGACCTCTCCGACTTCGGGACGCTCGCCAACTGGAGCCTGGGTGCGAACTGGTCGCCCTTCGACAACCTCAATCTCAGCGCGACGCGGATATGGCGCGAGGTTACGCCTTCCCTGACCAATCTCGGCAGCCCACAGATCGAGGAGTTGAACGCAACCGTCTTCGACTATCGCACCGGCGACACGGTTCTCGCAACGCTGGTCACAGGCGGCAACCCGGACCTCGCCCCCGAAACGCAGGCGGACTGGAAATTCAGCGCGAACTGGGGGCTCCCGTTCTGGGAAGATGCGCGCTTGAACGCCGATTACGGCATCAACCGTTCGCGCAACGTCACCGCTTCGCCGGCTTTCAGCTCGGCCTTCGAGGAAGCCTTCCCCGACCGTGTCACGCGCGACGCGGCGGGCGATCTGCTGGCGATAGATCGCCGTCCGCTGACGCTTTACGAGACCCGCAGCCGGATCCTGTCCTTCGGTTTTAACGTGCGCGGGCAGATCGGCAAGGAGCCCGAGCGCAGCGAGCGTCGCGGTGGTCCGCCGCAGGGTGGCGGCGAGAATCCCGCGCGCCGTGGCGGCCCCGGTGGTCCTGCAAGCGGCGGTTCAGGCGGCGGTTTCGATCCGGCCCGGATGGAGGCCATCCGCGAGGCGTTCTGCAAGGTGCCCGAAGGCGAGACGCCGGACCTGTCGCAAATTCCCGAACAGTTTCGTACGCGTCTCCTCGACGAAAACGGCAATCCCGATCCGGAAAAGATCGCGGCGGCCCGCGAGCGGTTCTGCGGCGAGGAAGCCGAACAGCGCAGCGAGCGTTTCGCCGCCATGCGCGCGGCCATCTGTGCCGATCCGCCCCAGCTCGACGGCCTGCCCGAAGAGATGCTCGCCCGTTTGAAAGGCAAGGATGGCGAGATCGACCCGGAGAAGCTGGCGGCCTTGCGCGAACGCATGTGCAGCGCGGAAGGTGGCGCACAGGGAAGTCAGCAGGGCCAACGGCGCGGGCGGGGTGGCATGATGCGGATGTTCGGCGGCGGCAACTCGCAGGATACGCGGCCACGCTACTTCCTCAGCCTCAACCACAATATCACGCTGGAAAACGAGGTGCTGCTCTCGCAGACAGGCCCGCTGTTCGACCAGCTCGACGGCTTCGTTCTGGGCAGCGGAGCGATCCCGCGCCACTCCTCGCGGCTTGAGGCGGGCCTGTTCTGGGAAGGCTACGGGTTGCGCCTGTCCGGCAATTATGTGGGCGACGCCGTGGTGCGCGGCGGCGATTTCCCCGGTTCGAGCGATCTCTTCTTCGACGATCTCGCCACCTTCGACATCCGCCTCTTCGCTAATCTCGGGGAGATTTTCGAAAAGGAAGACGGCTGGATGAAGGACCTGCGGCTCGCCCTCGTGATCGACAACGTCTTCGACGCGCGTCGCCCCATCACCGACGAGACGGGCGAGGTGCCGGCCGCCTACGATCCGCTGCGGATCGATCCGACCGGACGCTATCTCGGCATCGATATACGAAAGGCGTTCTGAGCCGTCAGTTCAGCGCACGGCGCGGGAAGAACAGGCTGGCCAGACCCTGCGCGCGGAACGGCTTCCACGCGCCTTCGTCCTGCGCCAGCCGGTCGGCCACGGCATAGACCACCGCCGGGTTGACGCCGAGGCCGCAATGGCTCGCGACCACCTCGATATTCTCGCAATCCTCACGGTCGCCGCACTGGACCGAGCCGCGCCAGTGCACCACGCCGTCGGTCCGGGTGAGGATCGAAGTCGTGGGGACAGGGGGAGCTTCGCCAAGGCCCTGGAAGCCGCCGTCGCGCAGCGGTTCGGGTTCCTTGCCGTTGAGCATTTCGAACAGGCGCGCGGCGTTGGTGTGGCCGCGATCGTCGCTGATCGGAGAGCCGAGGCTAATCACGAGGCGGACCTTTTCGGGCGCCATCTTGGCCAGTTCGCGGGCGAACACGCCGCCAAGGCTCCATCCGACAATGCTGATCGGGCGACCGGTGCGATCGTGCAGGTCCTCCACGCAGGCCATCATCGCCTCGATGCGGGCGTTGTCGACCTTCACATTGCGGCCCAGTTTCCAGCCGACCGCGTCATAGCCTAGATCGGCGAGCAGGCGGCGCAAGGGGCTGGTCGAATAGTCCGACGCCATGAAGCCGGGGAGAACCAGCACGCCATGCCCGTCGCCGCGCGGAAGCTGGCCCAGCAGCGGGCGCAGCGCATAAAAGCTGGCGAGTTCGCCGAAAGCGCGGCCGGGTTCGGCAAGCGTCAATAGTCGGCTGGGTGGGCGGGCCGGGCTTGTCGCGGGGGCAAGTGCCGTCATGTCGTGGATGTTCCTTTCCCTGTCGGGGCAGCCTTCCTACGGCTGGCGACCTTTTTCGTGCCCGCTTTGGCGTTCTTCGCGCCGGCCTTTTTCGGAGCGGCTTTCGCGGACGGTTTTCTGGTTGGAGCGGCCCGCTTCTGCGCGGCAGGCTTGGTCTTGCCCTTTGTAGGCGAAGATGGTTTCTTTTTGGTAGTCGGAGCGCGCTTATCCGCAGGTTTTGCCGCGTCGCGCAGTTCCTCGAAGCTCAACTCCATGCATTCGCGGTAGAATTCCGGATCGGGCATCATCTCGCGATCGGCGGTAAAGGCGATAGTCGCCTCGTCGGTATAGCTTTGCACCACATGGCCGAGGCCGAGCCCGTCGGTCAGGCATAGCAGCCCCATCATGCTCGCCATCCGCGCACCGGCCGAATAGATAGGGATCGGCGGACCGGGCACATTGGTAACGACGGTGGTGAAAATCGGTCCGACGCCGCGATTGGCAAGGCTGAGGCGGGTGTAGAGCTGTGCCCCCAGCGCCATGAACAGAGCGGGGCTGGCCTTGCTCATCTCGGTCATGTTGCGCGCGCCCAGCGCGTCGGTCATCGCCTTGGAGTTCTTGGTGCGATTGTGGACCCACTCCAGCCGCTCCACCGGGTCCGCGACATGCGTGCCAAGCGGAGCGATCATCGCCGCCACCTGGTTGCCCATGGCGTTCTTCTCATCCTTCGAACGGACCGAGATCGGGGCCATGGCGGTCAGCGTCTTCTTGGGCAGTTCGCCCTTGTCCTCCAGATAACGCCGCATGGCCCCGCCTATGATGGCGAGGAAGACGTCGTTGACCTTCGCCCCTTCGGCCGCGTTACGGATCGCCTTGATATCGGCCAGCGGCACGCTGATCCCTTCAACCACGCGGTGCGGCGAGATCTTGCGGTTGAAGCGCGTCTTGGGCGCGATCATCTCGGTCGAGACGTCGAACTGCTTCGCGGCCAGCCCCTTGAGGGCGTTGGCGAGCCCCGGCGCGGCCTTGGCGGCCACTTCCAGCTGCTTGAGGGGGTTGGTGATCGCGTTCATGTAGCTGCGGCCGAGCAGTTCGACCGGGTTGGGCAGCTTCTCCGGGGTCCACGTATCGGGCGTGTCGGGCGCCGGCTGGTCCGGGCGCAGCGTGTGGGTCGCCTCCATTAGGTCGATCCCGCTCATCCCGTCGATCGCGGCGTGGTGGACCTTGGTGATGTAGGCGTAGCTGCCCTTGGCCACGCCCTCGACACCGTCGAGCCCCTCCACGACGGTAATCTCCCACGGCGGGCGCGACAGGTCGAGCGGGCGCGCAAAGACCCGAGCGGCCTGGATGCAGAGCTGCCGCCAGTCGCCGGGCTTGGGCAGGGCCACGTGGCGGACATGGTATTCGAGATCGAAATCGGGGTCTTCGATCCAGTAGGGGTAATCGAGGTCGAAGGGCACGCGGACCAGCCGCTGGCGCATGGTGGTGGAGAGTTGCAACCGGCTCTCGATGAAGGACAGGATATCCTTGAACCGCACGAAGCCGCCGGGCGCGGTCTCGGGATTGTAGATCAGGATCGAACCGATGTGCATCGGCGAATTGCGCGTTTCCAGCGCAACGAAGCTGGCATCCATACCTTGCAACTGCTGCATGGTTTTCTCCTGCACCGGCCTGTTTTTTCAGCAGGTCCGAAGAAGGAGAGGCTAGCAGAGCCGGGTCCCCGGTCAACTTGCCGCGCCGGTCAGCGGATGCCGTAGCGATTACAAGGGCTTAAAGCGCCTCGCCCGCCGCCACGCCGCTCGCCCAGGCCCACTGGAAGTTGTATCCGCCCAGCCAGCCGGTCACATCGACCGCCTCGCCGATGGCGTAGAGGCCGGGAGTTTTCTTTGCTTCCATGGTCTTGGAGGACAGTTCGGTGGTCGCAATGCCGCCGACCGTGACCTCGGCCTTGGCGAAGCCTTCGGTGCCCGAGGGGCGGAAGCTCCAGCGCTTCAGCTGCTCCTGCGCACGGCGCAGCGCCTTGTCGCTGGCGTTGCCGAGCTCGGTTTCGACGCCGAGCTTTTCGGCCAGGATATCGGCCAGCCGGTCGGGCATGGCATCGCGCAGGACCGAGCGCATGGTGGCGCGCGGATTGTCGCGCTTGGCGCCGAGCAGCCAGTCGCCGCCCGCGTCCGGCAGGAAGTCGATGGCGATCGCCTCGCCCGGCTTCCAGTAGGAAGATATTTGCAAGATCGAGGGGCCGGAGAGGCCGCGGTGCGTGAAGAGCGCCGCCTCGGGGAAGCTTGCCTTGCCGGCATTGGCGACAACCGGTGCGGACACGCCCGAAATCTCGCGGAAGAGCACTTCCTCGCCGCCGAGAGTGAGCGGGACGAGGGCGGGGCGCGGCTCGACCACCTTGAGGCCGAACTGGCGTGCAAGGTCATAGGCAAAGCCGGTCGCGCCCATCTTCGGGATGGAGGGGCCGCCTGTTGCGATTACGAGGCTGGGCGCCGTAACGATTTGTCCGCTCGTCATGACGGCAAAGCGCCCTTCCTCAAGCTCGATGGCTGTCACATCTGCATTACAGCGCAGTTCGACATCGCCCTTGGCGCATTCCTCCAGCAGCATCTCGACAATCTGTTTCGAGGACCCGTCGCAGAACAGTTGGCCCAGCGTTTTCTCGTGCCAGCCGATGCCGTAGCTCTCGACCAGTTCGAGGAAATCGCGCGGTGTGTAGCGGGCAAGCGCCGACTTGGCGAAATGGGGATTGCTCGACAAATAGTTGGCCGGACCCGCGCCGATATTGGTGAAATTACACCGCCCGCCGCCGGAAATCAGGATTTTCTTGCCCGGCTTTTCGGCCTTCTCGAGGACAAGCACGCGCTTGCCTTGCTGACCTGCACGCGCGGCGCACATCAGGCCGGCCGCGCCCGCACCAAGGATTATAGCATCGTAGTTTTCCGGCATGGCTCAGCTTGATTCGGCAATCGGCTCGTCCACCGAACCGCGCCGGGCTACGAAATACAGCAGCGTGCCTACCGCCAGCAGGATGCCGAAGATTGTCCACGCCTCCTCACTCGCATGGCTCGAAATCCAGACCGAGGCAGCGAGCGCGAGCAGTGCCACGAAAGCGCGGAAAGGGTTTAGATGACCCTCGCGTTTTTCGATTACCGGCAAGGCTGCTGCGGTGATGACATAGGTTAGCAGGCGCGAAAGTGTGCTGGCGGCAGCGAGCACGAGAAAACCGCCCCACATCGCGAAGAGGCACGAGGCCGCGCCGTAGAACAGGATCGCATTGGCTGGCGTGAGAAAGCGCGGGTGGATGCGCTCGAACCATTCGGGGAGCATGCCCTGCTGCGCCATGCCGTAAGCCATGCGCGGCACCACGACGACGCCCGAAAAGCTGTTGGCGAGGATCGAGAAGCCGGCACCCAGCACGATCATCAACGTGCCCAAATCGCCGAGCGCAGCCTGCGCCGAAGCGGCGAGAGCGCTCTCGTCGGCATTCGGCGAGGCGCCGATCGCGAGATAGGCCCAGATGATAATGGCATAAAGGACAGTCACGCCCGCGAGCACGGTGACCAGCACACGCGGCAAGTCGCGCTTGGGGTTCTTCAGCTCGCCGGCCGGGACCGTCACGCCCTCGAAACCGATGAAGGCATAGAAGAGAAGCAGGACGACCGTTTCGACCTGGCTGAATTCGGGCAGCACGATTTCGGGCGCGCCGAAATTCCCCAACAGCGCGGCGCCGATAAGGATCGCTAGCGGCACCAGCTTCAAGGCAGTCAGCCCGCCCAATGCATTGACCGATCCGCGCATGGAGAAGAGATTGATGATAGTCAGCGCCGCAATCACGGCGACGGCGGTCACCGTAGACCAGAACGGGTCCTGCAATACGGGGAAGATCGCCGCGAAATAGGCGACCATGACATGCGTGTTCGCGGCCATTGCCACCGAGCCCGAAACATAGCGGCCCCAGCCTGCCTGGAAGCCGGCAAAACTACCAAAAGCGGTTTTGCCATAAAGCACTGGGCCACCACTCATTTCGAAGCGCGCGGCGAGCCATGCGAAAACCAGCGCAAGCGGCAAGAACAGCACCCCGCCCAGCAGCATCAGAACCGGCGCGAAACTCCCTACTCCTGCTACGAGGACCGCGGGCAGGGCGAAGATGCCCGAACCGATCATGCCGTTGATCTGGAGCAGCGACATGCCGGCAAAGCCGACCGTGCGCGGCGGAGCGATTGGTTTTCCGTCCATTACCCCGGAATGGCGTGATTGGCGCGGCGGTGCAAGCGCAGGCTCGTTCGCCTTACTTTTCGCCCAGATAGATCGCGACGTAGTTGATTGTGTCGATCATTCCGTGGACCAGCACCAGCGGCCACAAATTGCGCTTGAGCAGCAGGAAGGCGATCCCGAAAGCGAGGCCGATCAGCCCGGTCATGACCAGCCCGAACAGGCCTTGGTAATAGTAATGGGCATAGCCGAAAAGGAAGGCGGGCAGCAGCACGGCGATGGCGAGGCGTCCGGGTACGCCGGCCAGCCCATCGGCAAGCCGGGTCACCATATAGCCGCGAAACAGCATTTCCTCGCCGAAGGCCGCGCTCGTCCAGACGATGGCGAGCCAGGTCAGGAGGAGCGGGAGGTTGCCTTCTATCGCGCCCCAGCGCGCATCGACGCCCGAGGTGTCGGTGCGCTCGAGGCCCAGGGGCTCGCCGACAAAAAGGACCAGCGCGACGGCGACGCAGAACAGCGCGAAGGGCACGATGGCCTTGGGGAGGACCAACGCCTTGGCCTTCCACCCCGGCAGGCGGATCAGGCCCATGTCGTGCCAGCCGATGCCACGGCTCCGCTGGTAGAGCGTCAGGACCACTAGCGTCAGCGCGAGCGACATCGGACCCGAATATTCCCAGGCCAGTTCGGCAAACACCAGCCGCGACCCGAAGGCGAGCGCGGTAAACGCCAGCACTTCGAGAACGACCCACCAATTGGCGGTGGTGGCGTTTTCCATCGGCTGGATGGCGGCGTTCGTCTGCATGAAATCTCCTATGTGTATTATTGTTGCAATACAGCATGTCGCCAGCCGCGCAAGCCCCCGCGATTGTGCTTTCGCGCGCTTGTGCCTATCTCGCGTGCCATGTCGCGCAGCAAGGCCGGTTCCCCACACGATCCGAGAGGCAAGGAGCGTTTCCACGAGGAGCGCGCCACCAAGACCGTGGCCAGCGCGCAGCCCGACCTTGAGACGGGCATCACCGCCATCCGCGAGACGGTGAAGACCTTGAAGCCGCGGCCAGGCGTCTATCGCATGCTCGATACGCGGGGCGACGTGCTCTATGTCGGCAAGGCGCGCAGCCTGAAGGCACGGGTGGCGAATTACACGCAGGTTAAGGGGCTTTCCAACCGCCTACAGCGCATGGTCAGCCAGTGCCGTGCGATGGAAATCGTGGTGACGAACTCCGAAGCCGAGGCGCTGCTTTTGGAAGCGCAGCTGATCAAGCGCTACCGCCCGCCGTTCAACGTGCTGCTGCGCGACGACAAGAGCTTCCCCTTCATCCTCTTGCGCGCCGACCACGCCTTCCCGCGCATCCAGAAACACCGGGGCGCACGGCGGGCCAAGGGCAATTACTACGGCCCGTTTGCTAGCGCGGGTTCGGTCAACAAGACGCTGAACGCGCTGCAGAAACTCTTCCTGCTGAGAAGCTGCACCGACAGCTTCTTCAACAACCGCGACCGGCCCTGCCTGCTTTACCAGATCAAGCGCTGTAGCGCGCCCTGCGTGGGCCGTATCGACGAGGCGGGCTACGATGCCCTCGTGAACGAAGCGAAGGATTTCCTTTCCGGCAAATCCAGCGCGGTGCAGGCGAACATCGAAAAGCAGATGGCCAAGGCCGCCGAAGACCTTGATTTCGAAACCGCCGCGATCCTGCGTGACCGACTGCGCGCGGCGACTTTTATTCAGGGGAGCCAGGCCATCAACGCCAGCGGCGTGGGCGATGCCGATGTTTTCGCGCTGGCCGCGAAGGGCGGGCAGATCGGCGTGCAGGCCTTCTTCATCCGCGGCGGGCAGAATTGGGGGCACAAGGCTTTCTTCCCGAAGAACACAGGTGACCTCGAGCATGACGAGGTGCTGTCGGACGTCCTTCTGCAATTCTACGAGGAAGTCCCGCCGCCGCGCACCATCCTCGTCGATCGCGACTTGGCCGAACAGGAATTGATAGCCGAGGCACTCGCGGAGAAAGCAGGCCACGCCGTCGCCATCTCCATCCCGCAGCGCGGAGACCGGCGCAAGCTCATGAGCCAGGCCCAGCGCAACGCCGTGGAATCGCTCGAACGGCGGCTGGCCGAGAGCGGGACCAAGGCACAGCGCCTGCGCGAACTCGCGGAATTCCTCGAACTGGAGGAGCCGCCCCAGCGCATCGAAATCTACGACAACAGCCATATCCAAGGCGACAAGGCGCTGGGTGCGATGGTCGTCGCCAGCCCCGAGGGTTTCGAAAAGGGCCAGTACCGCAAGTTCAACATCAATACCGCGCAGACCAATGACGATTTCGGCATGATGCGCGAGGTCATGTCCCGCCGCTTCCGCAAGCTCGCCGAGACCGAGCGCGACAGCGATGGTGCTCCGGGCGGGAAGGGGCACGAGGCGATCTGGCCAGATCTGTTGCTGATCGACGGGGGCAAGGGGCAGGTGTCATCGGTGATGGGGGTGCTTGAGGACCTCGGCATTGCCGAACAGGTCCCCGTTATCGGTATCGCCAAGGGCCCGCATCACGGGCGCGAAGGGCGTGAGGTGTTCCACTTCCCCGACGGGCGCGAGAAAACGCTCCCCGTCAATTCGCAGCTCCTGTTCTACCTCCAGACCCTGCGCGACGAAGTCCATCGCTACGCCATCGGCGCCCACCGCGCCAAGCGCAGCCGCGCCATCACCGCTTCGCCGCTGGACGAAATTCCCGGCATCGGTCCGGCACGGAAACGCGCGCTGTTGCTACACTTCGGGACGGCCGGAAAGGTCCGCGCCGCCGCGCTCGACGATTTGAAACGCGCGCCCGGCATCAGCGCCGGCGTGGCGCAGCAGATCTACGATTTCTATCACGCGGGCGGGTGAGGAAAAAAGGGCCGCAAAAGAGCGGCCCTTTTTCTATTAAACGGGTTCGCGAAGGCTCAGGCCGGACCTTCTCGTTCCATTTTCCGATCGGCTTGCGCAACGACCTCGTCCTTTTTAGCGCGCGCTCTGTCCTCGACTTCGTGGGCCTTGTCCTCTGCCGCGTGCAGAGCTCTTGCGCCTTGCGGGCCCAACTTCTCTCGCTCGGTCCGAGTGGACGGAACCGCTGCGCCTGCGATTGCGCCGACAATTGCGGCCGCAAGTCCTCCAACCAGCGGGTTGTCATAATAAGCCTGCCGCCCTTGGCGGGCCGCGCGCTTGCCGCGGCGGGCGACATCATGGCGGGTCTGCCGAGCGCTGTCGGCAAAGCGGTCGCGCTTCTCGCGCATAGAATTTGTCGCATCGTCGAGGCGCTGGCGATAGCTTTTGTGGTCCTCGTCGTGCTCGCGCTCGATCATCAGGTAGGTGCCGCGATGCTCATCGCGCCGACGGGCATACGCTAGGTCGTCCTCGTCGGGGTTGCGCTCGATCCGGGACATGTGCTCGACATAGCCACGGTGGTCGGGATCGTAATCGCGTAGACCATCGTAATCTTCGTTTGTTTCATCCTGTGATGTGAAGGCACCCGGTTTTGCGTCGTAGTCGCTCACGAGCCAGATTGCTCCGGCGGATATCAGGCCGAGAGCGAGCGGATTGCGACGGGCTCCGTCGAGCACATAGCGGGCATCAATGCCGTTTTCGTCCGCTTTCTCGAGCAGAGAATCCAAAAGACGGCGCGGCGTCATCTGGTCGCCGATACGGTCCACCGTTTCACTGATGTTTTCCTGCGTGCGGTGAATGTCGCGTTCGATCGCATCGGGATCGCGCGTTTCGGTCTGGGTCATCGAGGTGCTCCGTCGTGAGTAAGATTGCCTTTCGCAGCGGCGACATCGCGCTCGGCAGTGTCGATGGTGCGTTCGGGCTTGAGATTGGTTGCTTTCATCTTGCTGCGAGCAGAACCATAGAGGATCGCGGCGATGATAAGGGTTGCGATACCCACGATCAGCGTTGCGAGATCGGTGTTATCGATAGCATTGCCAAGTAGATAGGCGACGCCCATCAATGTGACACCCAGGCCGGCGATGCCGAAAACCGCCGCACCGAGCAAGCCGGCAACGGATTTCTGGATGTCGGCGACAGCCTCGCGCATTTCAGCCTGGACTAGTGCGACCTGCTGCTGCGCCAAGTGGGCACTTTGACCGGTCAATCTCCCTATAAGGTCGACGACATTTTCATTCTCGGTTCGAGACGAACCTGATGTGGTAGGGGTCGGGCTGCGGTCGGTAGTACTCATCCGATCCCTCCTGTTGTCGGAGGAGATGTCCGGGCACGGTCTTGCGCGACAGTTTGGCTTCGCTCCCCTGCGAACGATACGGCCGCTGAACCAGTGGATCGCTCCGGATGGTCTCGGTTCCCGGCATCCAAATCATCGTCACGTCCGACATCGTAGTCATCGTCGTATTCTGCACCCGCCCTAAAGAAGCGCGCGGCGGCAAATCCTGCAGCGGCGGAAGCGGCTAGAAAGGCGGTGGGGTTTTCGCGGGCGAAACGCCGGGTTTCACCGGCAAGCTCACGCGGCGATTTGTTCTGCAAGCGGTGGGCGAGACTATCGACCTCGCGCGCCACACCGGAAAATCCCGAAGCCAGCCAATCGGGAGCATCGCTGTCCTCACGTAGTTCGTCCGCCGCGGTTTGCATTGCGGAAGAAGCGGAAGTTGCCGCCCGCCCCACGCGCTGTTTCTCCTGGTCGGCCTTTGCCTCGCCTTGCCTCCGAGCCGTTTCCTTGAGGTCTTCGGCATCGTGCTTGAGTTCGTCGGCCGCAGCGGAACGGTTTTGCCCGCTGGGTTCCGAAATCGATCGGTCTGCCATGCTTGCTCTCCTTTTGAATGGTTAACAGAAGAGCGAAAGAAAATAAAAAACGTTCCGAAAACCAGTATTTTAACATATGTTAGGAAATCCATTCTATCTCAACAACTTCCGCAACGCGCCGCTGTTTCACCAAGCTACCGAAAAAATACGCGGCGGTGTGCCGGTTGCCGGAAAGTCCGCGCCGCCGCGCTCGACGACCTGAAACGCGCTTCTTGCATCAGCGAAGGCGTGGCGACGCAGATATACGATTTTTATCACGCGGGCGGTTGATCTTGTCGGTCGCGGTCAGATTGCGCTTGATCAAAGACATAGTTTGGCCGGGGGTTTAAACTTTCATCGGAAGGTTCGGAAACGGATACCGAACCAGGATGATGCGGAGACCTGCGATGAAATCGATTCTCTTCAACGCTCTCAAGGATCCCGGTCATTCCCGGCGTCTCGATGTCGTACTCGATTTGGCGCGCTCGTTCGAAAGCCATCTGACTTTGCTGACCGCGATGCCGTACGAGATGGCGGGCAGCAACGACCCCTATGGGGCAGCCTTTGCCGCAATGGTTCCGGTGTGGCGGGAAGAAGTGCGCAAGCTTCGCGAGGAGACCGAACGAGACCTCGCCAACGAAGACGTACCTTGGGAATGGGTCGACCAAACCGGTCCAGTCGCGCTAGCCCTGCTAAAAAGCTCTTCGCTGGTCGATCTCGTGGTTGTCGGCGAGCGCGAGCCGCGCGCGGGCGGCGAGGCGCCTTCGTTCACTGCGGGCGAACTTGCGCTGACCGCGGACTGCCCTATCCTCGTCCTGCCTGACGAATGCGATAGGATGGACCTCGAAAGGCCGGTGCTGATCGCGTGGGACGGATCTGCCGAAGCTTCGCATGCGCTTCGTGCTGCTCTTCCCTTTCTCAAAAGGGCAAGCTCGATATATCTGGCAACTATAGTATCGAAGGACCGGGCAAAAAAGGACAAGTTCGACCTGCCAGCGGTAGGCGGTGCGGACTATTTGTCTCGCCATGGTATCCGCAGCGAGATGGTCGAAATCGAAAGGTCCGGGGACGGCACGGCTGAAGCAATCCGGAATGCCGCCGCAGTGCGGGATGCCGGATTGATCGTGATGGGTGCATATGGCCGCACACGTTTGTCAGAATGGGTATTCGGCGGCGTGACGCGGTCCATGCTGTCCGATGTCCGGATACCCCTGCTGCTCAAGCATTAGGTCCGCGGCGCGCCACCCGGTTTGCGCTTGTTCGCGGACTTCTTGCCAGACAGCTTCGGACCTTTTTTGAACGGCGCGCCGGGCTTCTTGCCGCCGGGGCCGCCGTGAGGACCTTTACGCGGGCCCTTGCCGAAAGGCTTGGGCCGGACCCGTGGACCGTCGCCAGAGCGCGAGCCGCCGCCGAAGTCCTGGCGGTTCTGGCGTGCCTCGACGCGCGGACCTTCGGGCGCTTCCTCGATCAGTATCGCGTCCTGCTCGTCCTCGGAGGATGCGGTGCGGGCAACGGCTTCGGCGAATTTGGGTGCGACAGCTGTCGGCACCTGAAACCAGGTTTCGAACTGGCCGATGCGGATGGCGCCGATTTCGTTGCGGGTGATGTGGCCGCGGCGGCAGAGCAGCGGGAGGATCCAGCGCGCTTCGGCGTTCTGGCGGCGACCGACACCGATCTTGAACCAGACCACGTCCTCGAAACCGGGGCGGATACGGTCGGCCTTTGCCTTGTCGCGCGCTTCGGGCGTGTTCGGGATGAGCTCTTCGGGCGTCGGCATCTTGGCGCGGTGGGCGCGCACCAGCGAAGCGGCGATATCTTCGGGCGAGAGCTTGTCCATCACCTCCTTCGCCAGTTCGCGGTCATGCTCCTCGAACTCGGTTTCGGCGGTGAGCATTTCCAAGAGGCGCGCACGATCCTGCTTGTGGATCATCTCGGGCGTGGGCGCGTCCATCCACTGCGCCTCGATCTTCGCGCCGCGCAGCATGCCCTCGACGCGGCGACGGCGGTTGTAGGGCACGATGATCGCGGCGGTGCCCTTCTTGCCCGCGCGGCCCGTGCGGCCCGAACGGTGCTGGAGCGTTTCGGCATCGCGCGGAATCTCCACATGGATGACGAGGCTGAGCGTCGGCAAGTCGATCCCGCGCGCGGCGACATCGGTTGCCACGCAAACGCGCGCGCGGCGGTCGCGCAGGGCCTGCAGCGCCTGGTTGCGCTCGGACTGCGAATGCTCGCCCGACAGCGCCACGACGCCGAAGCCGCGCTCCTGCAGGGTGGCGTGGAAGCGGCGGACGTTGTCGCGCGTGGCGCAGAACAGGATCGCCGTCTCCGCCTCGTGATAGCGCAGCAGGTTCACCACCGCGTTCTCGATTTCGGAGGGCGAAACGGTAATTGCCTGGTAGCTGATGTCGCCATGGCCGCGGTCCTGCCCGACGAGGCTGAGGCGCAGCGAATTGGTCTGGTATCGCTCGGCCAGCCGCTCGATCGGGCGCGGCATGGTGGCGGAGAACAGCAGCGTGCGGCGGCCATCGGGCGTCGCGTCGAGGATTTCTTCGAGGTCTTCGCGAAAGCCCATGTCGAGCATCTCGTCCGCCTCGTCCAGCACCACGCCGACCAGACCCGAGAGGTCCAGCGCACCGCGTTCGAGGTGATCGCGCAGACGTCCCGGCGTGCCGACTACGATGGCTGGACCAGCGCGCAGCGCGCGGCGTTCCTTGCTTGCATCCATCCCGCCGACACAGGTCGCGATGCGCAGGCCCGCGCCCGCATAAAGCCAGCCGAGCTCGCGGCTGACTTGAAGCGCCAGCTCGCGCGTCGGCGCAATGACCAGCGCCAGCGGCTTGTCGACGAGCGCCAGATTGGCGGTCTCCGCCAGCAGGGCATCGGCCAGCGCGAGGCCGAAGGCGACCGTCTTGCCCGAGCCGGTCTGCGCCGAGACCACGAGATCGCGCCCGCGCGCCTCGTCTTCGATCACGGCGGACTGGACGGGGGTGAGATCGGTATAGCCGCGTGCGGCAAGGGCTTCGCCAATCACCGGCGGGAGGGTTTCGAAAGACATCGTGGCTCGCAATACAAAAGCGCCGCGGCGAGAGGCCGCAGGGCTGGGAAAAGGGGGCATGTGTGAGGCCGCTTGGGGTCGCGGCGAGAGGGTCGCGCGCACCGCCTCGCGGCATTTACACGACCATGCTTGCGCCGCCCCTACACGAAAGCGAAGCGTTTGGCTCTAGTTATTTTGCAGGTGCGAAGAGGGCCCGCTTACCCCACGATCACATGGGGCAGGAAGCGGGCGAGGTCGCGGGTGATGGGGCTGGCGTCTTCGCGGATCGAAATGGCGACCGCTTCGTCGCCCACGATCCAGCTGCCGATGACGGCGTGGTTCTCTCCCGAACGGGCGAGCGGGGCGTAGGCCTGCACGATCGCGCCTTCCGCGCCGTAGCCCTCGTCCGGTCCGCGGTGGCGCAGGTTGCCGTCGTAGAGCGAGATGTCCGAGCCTTCGCGGCTGAAGAAGGGCTTGCGCACATGGGGGCCGCGCGCAAGCTCGCGGCCCTCGGGGGCGTATTCGAAGAAGGTGGGCAGGAGGGCGGGGTGGCCCTCGTTGCGCTCCCACAGGAGCGGGAGCATGGCCTTATTGGAGAGGATCGCCTTCCACGCGGGTTCGAGGAAGAGCGTCTCGCTGGCGGCGACGGGCTCGGCGAAGCTCTCGCGCAGCATGTCCGCCCACGGGCAGAGCTTGAACAGCGCGCCGATGCGGTAGCCGTCGGGATCGGTGAAGCGCCCGTCCTCGGTCACGCCGATGGCGGAGATGTTGTGGGGCAAGTCCTCGACGCGTCCCGCGCCGGCGTTTTCGTCGCCGGGCGGCGGCTACCAGACCAGCCGCGGCGTGCGGCTCGGCTATGCGGGCGCTCCGGGCAAGAATTACGCCGGATCGCGCGCCTTCCAACCGGTGCGCAGCACCCAAGGTCAAGGCCGCATCGGCCATGGGCAAGAAGGCGGGCTTCGGCGAAACCGGCCGTGGCTGGAGCCTCAACAGCCGTGCAGGCCGCACCGCGACCGCATCGAGCCGCGGCGGCTAGTCGCTAGCGCAGCTGGGCAGGGGCCAGCAGGATTGCGTTGGCGATCAGCAGGTCAAGCCCGTCGAGATAGCCGCGCAGCGACGGATCGTGCGCGAAACCGATGGCCATGCCCGATCCGTTGCGTTCAGCCAGAAGGTAGGGCTTGAACGCCATCTGGCGGCGGTTCTCGTCCCAGATATAGCCGCTTTCCAACAGCGCGTCCGCCGAGGCGAAGCGCAAGACATTTGTGCCGTCCTTGCGGTTGAGCGGGGTAAAGATCAGGCTGCCCGAAGCGCTCACGACCGGCCCGCCGTCATAGCCTGACGAGAGGAAATGGTCGGCATCGGCCACGGTGCGGACCAGCGCGCCCGGCAGCGTATCGGGCAGGGCGTTGGGGTCGTCGATCAGGTCCTCGTATTCCTGCGCGCTGTCGATTTCGGACCCTTCGCTCGAGGGCTTGTCGCCCTTGTCCTCTTCGTCGTCGTCCAGCGACTTGCCGAGCGCACCCTGCCTTGAGGTGGAGAACAGTCGCGTATCGTCCCTGGTAAAGCCAACCAGCGCGTTCCCGACGATCACGGCGACGCCCCCGCTGCGGACATAGGCCTGCACCGCCTTGCGGGCCGCGGTGTCGAGCGAGCCTTCGGGTACGACCAGCACGTCGTAGGCGCCGAGATCGGCGCGGGCGAGTGTGCCGGTACGGATCGGCGTGACCGGCGTCGCGAGGCGGCGCTCGATCACGTAGCGCAGCGACCCCGCCGAGGTGGGCGAGATCCCCTCGTCCCACGCCATGGCGACACGCGGGGCCTCGAGGCGGTCGAAAGCGTCGCTGCCGTAATTGGGCCCGGCCTCGACCCAGCTATCGGCCAGAGCGTGCGTTTCCGCGCCGAGCGCGCGCGCCAGTTCGTCGAGCCGTGCCATCGCGCGGTCGTCGTTCATGCGGCGGGGCACGATCACCGTGCCGCGCGGGAACTGGCGGCCGCCGCTCGTGAAAGCCTCGTCGCTGGCGCGCGCGTCGAGCCCTTCGCGCAAGGCTGCGAGGACGAGCTGCGCCTGCCCGCTGTCGGTCCAGGGAATGGCCACGCCGAACTCGCCCGAGCCATCCTCGCGCGAGGGGATCGGCGCGCCCGCGTCGAGCGGAGTACCGGCGGCGACCGAAGAGGAGCACAGCGCCACGTCGAGCCCCGACATCAGGCCGACCGACCACGCGGTGGTGTCGTAGAGTTCGTGCGGCTGGCCGCGCTCGCGCCGCAATTCCTGCTTGCGGACGAATTCGGGGTCGAGCGCCGTGTCACGGTCGAGCAGGCTGCGGATCAGGCGCCCGGAAGGCTGGCTGCGGTCGATCGCGAGCGCCCCCTCGGGATAGCGCTTGCCGCAGGCCGAGACACCCGGCGCGAGGCGACCCACGGCAATGCCCTGCGCGGCGAGCCGGCGGCCCAGCGCCTCGGCGTTCCAGCGCCGCTGCGAGAGGTCGATCAGATAGGTGCCGCGTGCCCCTTGCGCCGCGCTAAGGCGATAGGCGGCGTAATCGGCGAGGAAGCGGTCGGCGTTGCGCGCAACCGTTTCCGCATAGGCGAAGCTGGCGAGGAAGTGGTTGCGTACGCCCTGGCCATAGGTGAGGATATCGCCGTCGCTGCGTTCCCAGACGAGCCCTCCAGCCGAAGCCTGTTCGAAGGTCGCCCCGATCGCGCCGTGCAAGGTCGGCCAGGTGTCGCCATAACCGGGATAGAAAGCGTCGAAGACTTCGCGGGTGAAATAGGGAATGCCCAGCCGGTCGAACTCGCGGGCAATGGCGCGGCCGAGGAGAACCTGCTTTTCCTTCTGGCCCGGTGTGATGTTCGGGTTGAAGGGTTCGGCGGCAGGCGGGAAGTAATAGGTGTCGTCGCCGCCCATTTCGTGCGCGTCGACGAAGACGACCGGGTTCCATTCCAGCAGCGCCGCCACCTTGCCGCGCGTTTCGGGCTGGGTCAGCGCGAACCAGTCGCGGTTGAGGTCGAACAGATAGTGGTTCTGCCGGCCGCTCGGCCACGGCTGGTCATGCTCGGCGGCGAAGCGATCGGGCGAGGGCTGGAGGCCGACCGCGCTGCGAAAGCCGGTGACGAAACGGTTGCGGCCGTCGGGATTCTGGCTGGGGTCGATCACGACATAGCTGTTCGACAGGATCGCTTGCGTGCGGGCATCGCCACGCGAGGCCAGCAGGTGATAGGCCAGAGCGAGCGCGGCGTCGGTGCTGGAAATCTCGTCCCCGTGGACGCCGTAGGAAAGCCAGGTCACCGGAAGCGTGCCGGACGGCGGCGTCTCGCCCTGCGCCACGGCGGCCATCGCCGCCTTGTTTGCGTCGAGGCGGCCCATGTTGGCGGCGCTCGAAACCACGAGATAGTGGAGCGGGCGGCCTTCCCAGCTGGTGGCGTATTGCACGAGGCGTGTCTGTTCGGGGGCGGCGCGGTTCAGCGCTTCGAGGTAGCGGACCACTTCGTCGGGGGCGCTGATGCGCTGGCCCGTCGCGTGACCGACACTCGTTTCCAGGGTGGGAATGGCGGGATCGAAATTGCCGTCGAGCACCGATTGCGCTGCCAGCGGCGCGGCCAGCGAAGCGAAGATCAGGGCGGCGAACGCCCGCAGCGATGTCGGCATGGATGTCCTTCCTGATGGCCGGTTTTTCAAGCGCGGACCTAAGATCGTTTCGAGCGCCTGACCACACCTTCCTGCGCCACGCTGGCGACGAGATCACCCGCACGGTTGAAGATGCGGCCGCGGTTGAAGCCCCTGCCACCGCCCGACCACGGGCTGTCGGTGGCGTAGAGGAGCCATTCGTCGGCGCGCGCCGGACGATGGAACCAGATGGCATGGTCGAGGCTGGCGCCCTTCAGCTCGCCCCGTGCCCAGGACAGGCCATGGGGCAGCGCGGAGGTGCCGAGCAGCGTGAAGTCGCTGGCGTAGGCGATAACCGCGCGGTGCAGCGCCGGATCGTCGGGCAGCGCGGCGGCGGCGCGGAACCAGCTGTGCGCGTGGGGCGGTTTCTTGTCCGCGTTCAGCCAGTGCAGCTTGCCGCTGGTGCGCATCTCGATCGGGCGCGGGCGGAGCATCAGCGTGCGCTGGACCTCCGGGACCTCGCCCATTTCCTCGAGGAATTTCTTCCGCATCTCCATGTCGGACGGAAGATCCTCGGGCGGCGGAACGTCGGGCATGGGGCTGTCCTCGTGCTCCAGCCCCTCCTCGGGATGCTGGAAGCTGGCGGTGAGGTTGAGGATCGGCGTGCCTTCCCCGTCTTCGCCAGCTTGGCGGGCGACGACGCGGCGGTTGGCGAAGCTGCGGCCGGTGAAATCGGCGGCGACCGTATAGTCAATGTCGACGCCCTCGCGCCCGCCGCGCAGGAAATAGGCGTGGAGCGAATGGGCTTCCATGCCTTCGGGTGCAGTGGCTTGCGCCGCCTGCAGCGCCTGCGCGATCACCTGCCCGCCAAAGACGCGGCCGATGCCACCGGGCTGCTGGTTGCCGGTAAAGGCGTTTTCGCCCGCGGGGGCGACGGTCAGCAGGCGGATCAGGCCGGCGACGAGCTGTTCGGGGGTCTTGGTGTCACTCACGTGGGGCGATGTGCTTTCCCTTTACGCGAGCGTCAAGAAAAAGGCGGCGACACCGCAAGTGCCGCCGCCCTTCAAAACGTCATGATCGCTTTGGATCAGGCCGCGAGTGCCGCCAGCAGCAGCAGCGCGACGATGTTGGTGATTTTGATCATCGGGTTCACGGCCGGACCCGCGGTGTCCTTGTAAGGATCGCCCACGGTATCGCCGGTCACGGCAGCCTTGTGGGCTTCGGAGCCCTTGCCGCCGTGGTTGCCGTCTTCGATGTACTTCTTCGCGTTATCCCACGCGCCGCCACCAGCGGTCATGGAAAGCGCCACGAAGATACCGCCGATGATCACGCCGAGGAGCAGGGCTCCGACCGCGGCGAAGGCGTTCTCCTGGCCCGCGAGGAAGAAGATCGCGTAATAGACCACGATCGGCGCAAGGACCGGCAGCATCGAAGGCACGATCATTTCCTTGATCGCGGCCTTGGTCACGAGATCCACCGTGCGCGCATAGTCCGGCTTGCTGGTGCCGGCCATGATGCCGGCATCGGCCGCAAATTGTTCGCGAACGTCCTTCACCACGTCACCCGCAGCGCGCCCCACGGCGGTCATGCCCATCGCACCGAAGAGATACGGGAGCAGGGCACCAAGCAGCAGGCCGACGATCACATACGGGTTCTCGAGGCTGAAATCGACGTCCGCATTCGGGAAGAACTCCGCGAGGTCGGTCGTGTAGGCCGCAAAGAGAACCAGCGCGCCGAGGCCCGCCGAACCGATGGCATAGCCCTTGGTCACGGCCTTGGTGGTGTTGCCCACCGCGTCGAGCAGGTCGGTCTTTTCACGAACGCTGTCGTCGAGACCGGCCATTTCGGCGATGCCGCCGGCGTTGTCCGTCACCGGGCCATAAGCGTCGAGCGCCACGACCATGCCAGCCAGCGCCAGCATGGCGGTTGCCGCATAGGCAATTCCCATGAGCCCGGCGAGCTGGAAGGTGGCGATGATGCCGGCCACAATCACGAGCGTGGGCAGCGCGGTCGATTCAAGGCTGATGGCGAGGCCCTGAATCACGTTGGTGCCGTGGCCCGTCTCCGAGCTCTTGGCGATCGAGCGGACCGGACGATAGTTGGTGCCGGTGTAATATTCAGTGATCCAGATGATCAGGCCGGTGATGGCAAGACCGATGAGAGCGCACCAGAAGAGATCCCAGCCGGTAAAGCCGATGACCTGCTCTGCCGTGCCTTCTTCGGCCAGCGGAGCACCCGGGTCGATGCCGACGGTCGAACCGCCAAGCTCGGTGCCCATGCCGCCCAGCGCGTAGTTCATGACGATCCAGATCAGCGGGATCGCGAGGATGGCAGAGACAAGGAAGCCCTTGTACATCGCGCCCATCACATTCGTGCCGCCCTTGGACAGTTTCACGAAGTAGGTGCCGATGATGCTGGTGACTATGCAGGCGCCGCCGATCAGCAGCGGCAAGGCCATCATCGGCATCAGCAGGTCGCCCAGCGCATCGCCGAAGAGCAGCGCGGTGAGGACCATGGTGGCGCCCACGGTGACGACATAGGTTTCGAACAGGTCGGCGGCCATGCCGGCGCAGTCGCCCACATTGTCGCCCACATTGTCGGCGATTACGGCGGGGTTGCGCGGATCGTCTTCGGGGATACCGGCTTCCACCTTGCCGACGAGGTCGGCGCCGACGTCGGCGGCCTTGGTGAAGATACCGCCGCCCAGACGCGCGAAGATCGAGATCAGAGAGGCACCGAATGCGAGGCCGACGAGGCCGTCGATCACTTCACGGCTGTTCGGGGCATGGCCGGCGGGGCCGGTCAGGTACCAGAAGAACACCGCGATCGCGAGGAGTGCGAGGCCGGCCACCAACATGCCGGTGATGGCCCCTGCGCGGAAGGCGAGGGTCAGACCCTGCTGCAACCCGCTCTGCGCGGCGGCAGCCGTGCGCACGTTGGAGCGCACCGAGATGTTCATCCCGATAAAGCCGGCAACGCCCGAGAGGATCGCGCCGATCACGAAACCGATGACCGGAATGATGCCGAGGAACACGCCCACGAGCACGGCCACGACCACGCCAACGAAGGCGATGGTGGTGTATTGGCGCTTCAGATAAGCCTGCGCGCCTTCCTGGATGGCGCCGGCGATTTCCTGCATTTTCTCATTGCCCGCGCCCGCACTGAGCACCTGGCGGCTGGTGACGAAGCCGTAAATTACGGCAAGCAGTCCCAACCCTATGGATAGGATTACAAGGTCCACGAAATTCTCCCCTCCCGATTATTTGTTTGATGCGACCCGGCGTGGGAGACGCCGACGCATTGGAGGCGGGAAGGTGTATCAGCAGTGTAACGCCACGCAAGGGGTCAAAAGCGCAAGAAACTGCGCTTTTCCCCGGCGTTACACGAAAGTTTAGTGCTGGTAGCCCAAGCCTTCGTCGAGCGAGAGCGGTTCCCCGTCCAGTTGGAGCGGCGCGGATTTGGCGTCGGTGACCGTGCCGATGCGTGTCGCAGAGACGGGTAACTTGGCCTCGGCGGGGGTGGTGAAAAGGAGCTGATAATCGTCGCCCCAGCGGAGGCATTCCGAGCGGCGCGAATTGTCTGCGACCGGGATCGCGGCGCTCTCGAGGTCGAAAGTTACGCTTTCGGAAGCGGAGGCCATGCGCCAGCAATCGAGCAAAAGCCCGTCCGAAATGTCCATCATGGCGGTGACGTGCGGGGCCAGCAGGCGCCCCTCATCAAGACGCGGACGCGGCCTGCGGTAGGCGCTGCTGTCCGCCTCGTCTCCGTCGCGCAGGGCCTCGAAGCCGAGCATGGCCGCGCCCAGTGTTCCGGTGACATGGATCGCATCGCCCACCTTCGCCCCATCGCGCGAGGGAACCGGCCTGTGCGTGGCGCGCCCGATTGCGGTGCAGCCCCAGACACGCGGGCCTTCGCCGCGCACCGTGTCGCCGCCAAGCAGCGGCACATCGTAGCAATCCAGAACTTCGCGCAAGCCGGTGACAAAGCGGTGGTCGTCCGTGCCGAGCATATGCGAGAGCAGCACGCCGACCGGCTCGGCGCCCTTGGCCGCAAGGTCGGACAGGTTCACGGCCACCAGTTTCCACGCAATGTCGGCGGGGTCCTGTCCCTCAAGGACGTGGACGCCGTCGACCATTGTGTCGTGCGTCAGGACCAGCGTCTCGCCACCGAGTTCGAGAATGGCGGCATCGTCCTCCAGCCCGCGCGCGCCGGGCGTCGTGGCGAGCGCGCGCAAGGAGAAGATGAAATCGGCTTCGTTCAGCGCCCGACTTCCTTGGCAACCGCGTCGAGGATGCCGTTGACGAACTTCGCTTCGCGGTCGTCGAAGAAGGCCTTGGCGACATCGACATATTCGCTGATCGCAGCGGCCTTGGGCACATCCTTGCGGGCGATCAGTTCGTAGCTGCCCGCGCGCAGGATTTGCAGCATGGTCTTGTCGAGGCGGGCGAGTGTCCATCCCGACGCGAGGCGGGCGGTCAGAAGCTCGTCGATCTCCGCGCGGCGCGCATCGACGCCCTTCACAAGATCGTCGAAGAAATCGACGTCGGCATCGGCGTATTCCTCGTCCTCGATGACCTTGCCGAGGCGATGCAGGTGAAATTCGTTAAGCAGCTTGGCGGTGGCGGTGCCTTCCATCTGCTGCTGGTACAGCGCCTGCACCGCGCCGAGACGGGCCGCGCTGCGCGACTGGGACTTGGGGTTCTGGCTCACGAAAGCCTCCTGGAAATCGAAAGGGCGTGCGCGGGAAGCCCTTCGGCCTCCGCAAGGCGCACGGCGGCCGGGCCGATGGCCTTCAGCGCATCGTCAGTCGCGCCGATAAAACTGGTGCGCTTCATGAAATCGAGCACCGACAGGCCGCTGGCAAAGCGCGCACGGCGGCCGGTGGGAAGGACGTGGTTGGGGCCGGCAATATAATCGCCGACCGCCTCGGGCGTCATGCGGCCGAGGAAGACGCTGCCTGCGTGGCGCAGCCTGGCGAAGATCGCCTCGGGATCGTCGGTGGCGATCTCGACGTGTTCGGCGGCGAGCCGGTCCGACAGGGCCGGGGCCTCGTCGAGGCTGTCCACCAGCACCACGAGGCCGTGATCGTCCCAGCTGGCTTTCGCGGTCTTGGCCGTCGGCAGCTTGAGGAATTCGAGGTCGATCTGGTCCATCACCTGGCTGGCGAAGCCGCGGTCGTCGGTGATCAGGATCGACTGGCTTGTCGGGTCGTGCTCGGCCTGGCTCAGGAGATCGACGGCGATCCATTGGGGCTTGTTGTTCTTGTCCGCAATGACGAGGATTTCACTGGGGCCGGCGACCATGTCGATGCCCACGACACCGTAAAGCTGCCGCTTGGCTTCCGCGACCCAAGCGTTGCCGGGGCCGACGACGACATCGACGCGCGCGATGCGCTCCGTCCCGAAAGCGAGCGCGGCCACGGCCTGCGCGCCGCCGACGCGGTAGATCTCGTCCACGCCCGCGACATGAGCGGCTGCCAGAACGAGATCGTTGGCCTCGCCGCCGGGCGTCGGCGTGGTGACGACAAGACGCTCGACCCCGGCCACCTTGGCGGGGATGGCGTTCATCAGCAGCGAGGAGGGATAGGCCGCGCGGCCACCGGGCACGTAAAGCCCGGCTGCCTCCACTGCGCTCCAGCGCGCGCCGAGGCGCATGCCGATCTCGTCGGTGTAATCGCGGTCCTGCGGCAGCTGGCCTTCGTGATAGGCGCGGATGCGGGTCGCGGCGGTTTCCAGCGCCTCGCGCAGCGCATCGTCGAGCCGGTCATAAGCGGCCTTGCACGCCTCTTTCGAGATCGACCAGTCGTCATCGCCGGTCAGATTGTGCTGGTCGAAACGCTTGGTGTATTCCACCAGCGCGCTGTCCCCGCGCTCGCGCACTTCGTTGAGGATGGTGGCAACATCGCGGCCGACCTGCGCATCGCTTTCGCGACGATCGCGGACAATCTTGGCGAACTTCTTCTCGAAATCCGCGTCGCTGGTGCGGAGCAGCTGCATCAGGCGGCGCTCCGCTCTTCGCTGATGGCGCGGAAGGCCTCGACCAGCGCAGCAACGCGCGGATCGGTCTTCAGCGCGGCGCGGTTCACGATGAGGCGCGCGGTGATGTCCATGATGTAGCCGGTTTCGACAAGGCCGTTTTCCTTCAGCGTCTGGCCGCTGGAAACGAGATCGACGATGCGTCCGGCAAGGCCGAGTTCGGGGGCGATTTCCATCGCGCCGTTCAGCTTGACGCATTCGGCCTGGATGCCCTGCCGTTCGAAATGACGGCGGGTGAGATTGGGGTATTTCGTCGCTACGCGCAGGTGGCTCGCACCGCTCGTCGCGCTCGCGCCCTTCGGCTCGGCCACGGCGAGATGGCAATGGCCGATGTCGAGATCGACCGGCGCGTAGAGATCGGCGTAGTCGAATTCCTCTATCACGTCCGAACCCACGATGCCCAGTTGCGCTGCGCCATGCGCAACAAAAGTCGCCACGTCGAAGGCACGCACGCGGATGAGGCGCATGTCTTCCCGCGTGGTTGCAAAGGTCAGCGAGCGGTTCGCCTTGTCGTGGAAGGCATCTTCCGGCACGACGCCCGCACCGGCCATGACGGGCAGCGCTTCATCAAGGATGCGGCCCTTGGGAATGGCAAAGGTAAGACTGTCGGTCATTGCGGAGCGGCAGATAGGCACACGCGGGCAAAAGGGCAACGGATATGGCGGAGAGCGGGGTGATGGATATCGTTTCGGTCCCGGAAGCCATCGAATGGCAGGCGAAGCACGCCGAGAACGCCGGAGCCCCCGGCACGGCGCAGGTGGTGCGCGCGCTGCTGGCGCTGGAGGGGAGCGAGGCAGCGACGGCGCGGCGGATTTTCGCTTGGCAGGGCCTGTCCTTGCGCGATGCCATGCCGCTGAGGATCGCGGGCGGCATTCACAACCTCCTCCTGACCGGCGAGGAACCGCGGCTGGAGGATGTCTATGCGGGCCGAATGCCCGCGCAGGACCAGGTCGACGCACTGGTGCGCGAGATCGTGGAAACGCATGATTTCCAGCTGATGCCGTGGCTCGACGGGCCGCCGCAGACGAACGAGGCGGGGCGTTCGGCCAGCTTTGCCGCTGGTCTGCTCTGGCTCGCAGACGGGCGCACTTGCCCGCAGTTCGAATGGCTGGAAATCGGGGCGAGCGCTGGCATCAACACGATGCTCGGTCGCTATCATTACGATCTCGGCGGGGTAAGCACCGGGCCGAGCGGCAACCGGATGCGGATCGTGCCCGAATGGCGCGGTGCGCCGCCGCCTGCGCGCGACATCGGCTTCGTCGATGCACGCGGCAGCGACATCGCGCCGGTCGACCTCACCGACGAAGCGCAGGCGCTGCGGCTCAAGAGCTATGTCTGGCCCGAGGCGACCGGGCGTATGGCCCGGATCGACGCCGCCATCGCACTGGCCAGTCGGATGCCGCCCGAAATCGAGCGGATGGACGCGGGCGACTGGGTGGAAAAGGAACTGGCGCGCGAGCAGGATGAGGGCGTGACCCGCGTGCTAGCGCATTCGATCATGTGGCAATACCTGCCCGAATTCACGCAGGAGAGGATCGAGGCGTCGTTGCAGGAGGCGGGTTCGCGCGCCACGAGGGAGCGGCCGCTTGCGCATCTCTCGCTGGAAACCAACCGCGAGACCTTCGCGCATGAATTGAAGGTCCGCTACTGGCCGGGCGGGGAGAGCCAAGTCCATCTCGCCAACGCACATCCCCACGGCGCGTGGGTGGAGTGGCTGGGCTAATCCAGCTTCAACCGTTACCGCGGACTTGATCCGGAGTGACGTTTAGCTCGAAGTTCTCGCGAGAAATTCCTCCATCGCCGTATTGACCGCGTCGGGAGCTTCCCACGGGACGAAGTGACCGCAATCGGGCACTTCGACGAGGGTCAGGTCCTTCACATGACTGCCCAGTTCGGCGGTGTTTTCAGGCGGCAGTGCGAGATCGTCCTGCGCCCAGATCACCAGCGTCGGAATGGTCAGCGGCGGGAAGGGCGGGGGCGACCAGCCTTCGGGAGGCTCGAACGGCGCGTCCATCGGCGGAATGTCGATCGGGCTGGCGCGATACCAGTTGAGCATGGCGAAGGCCGCATCGCGGTGCTGCCAGTCCTGCAGCAGGCGGGCGCGTTCTTCCGGCTCCATCTTGTCGGGCGCATCCCAGCGTATCTGCGCTTCGAGGATGCCGAACAGGCCCTTCTCGCGCACGAGTTCGTCGTTCGCCGGGTCGCGGAAGCCGCGCATGTACTGGCTCGCCTCGCGCTGGACGGGCGAGGTGTAGAGCAGCTTCTGGAAGACCGCATGGTGGGGCGCATTGGCGATCACCGCGCGCGATACGCGGCCCATCTGCTCGCCCGCCATCGCCACGCCCCAGGCGATCGCGCCGCCCCAATCGTGGCCGACAATCGTGAACTCCTGCACGCCCAGCGCATCGGCCAGCAGGAAGACATCGCCCACCATCTTGTCTGGGGTGTAGCTGTCCACGCCTTCGGGCTTGGAGGAACCGCGATAGCCGCGCTGGTCGGGCGCGATGCAGCGGAAGCGATCGGAGAAATGAGCGATCTGGTGGCGCCATGTGCGGTGGCTTTCGGGAAAGCCGTGCAGGAAGATCAGCACCGGTGCCTCGCGCGGGCCCACGTCGACCGTGTCGAGTTCGATCCCGTTGGCGAGAGTGACCCGGACCTGATCCATCATTCTTCCGCCTGCATCTTTTCCATGTATCCCGCGGCGACCATGCCGGAAACCTGGTCGAAGAGCTGGTCGGGCGTACGGCGCATCTCGCCCATCGCCTCTTCCATGCCTTCGGCCACGATGATCTCGCGCTGGTTCAGTTCGACCGCGTCCACGATCCGCCGGGCGGCGTCATCGGGCGCGATCCCGTTGTCGATCACCTTGTCGCTGCGCCCGCGCTTCGTGCCATCGCCGTTGAGCGCGTTGCGGCTGACATCGGTGGCGACCGAGCCGGGGCAGATCACGTGGACGTCCACGCCGCTTTGCGAAAGCTCGCCGCGAAGCGCGTCGGCATAGCCGATGAGGCCGTGCTTGGCCGCGCAATAGGCGGTGCGCATGGGCACGCCGACCTTGCCGGCGATGGAGGAAATGAAGAGCAGTTTCCCGCTCCCGCGCCCCGTCATGTGCGGCAGCAGCGCCTGACTTGCAGCGATCTGCGAGGTGAGGTCGATGTCGATGATGTCGCGATAGACCTGCATGTCGGTGTCTACTGCGGGGCTGCGCTGCGAAATGCCGGCGTTGGCGACGAAAATGTCGACGCCGTCCTTCCAGCCGGTGGCTGTGTCGGTCGCCTGCCGCATGGCCTCTTCGTCGCGCACGTCGAAGGGCAGGGTCAGCGTTTCGGTGTCGAGCCGGTCGGCGACGGCGCTCAGCCGTCCTTCGTCGCGGCCGGACAGGATGATATTTGCGCCGCGGCTCGCCCATTCCTGCGCCAGCGCTGCGCCGATGCCGGACGAAGCGCCCGTGATCCAGGCGGTCTTGCCTTCGAAACTCATACTCTCTCCTTAGGGGTAAGTGACGGTCTTGGGCTGGCCATCGGGGAGCGGAATACGCTCTTCGCTGTCGCCCGGCACTTCGGGGAAGCGATGGTTGCGCCAGTCGTCTTTCGCCTGGTTGATGCGTTCGCGGCTGGAACTGACGAAATTCCACCACGCGTGGCGTTCGGTCTGGAAGGCCTCGCCGCCCAGCAGCATGACCCGCGCGCCGCTCTTGCTCTCCAGCGTCATGTCGCGGCCCGGCTGGAGCACCGCCAGCTCGTAAAGCTTCAGGGCGTGCCCATCGACGCTCGCCTCGCCGCCCACCAGCATCACCGCGCGCTCGTCGGCATCATCTTCCAGCGGGATCGCCCCGCCCGCGCCAAGCACGATCTCGGCGTAGATGGTGTCGGCATAGGTGGTGGTGGGCGCGCGCTCGCCCCACAATTCGCCCATGATCACGATGGCCTTGGCGCGCCCGTCTTCCACAATGGGAAGGTCGGATACGGCCTCGAAGGCGGGATCGATCTCCTCCTTGCCATCGGGCAGCGCGAGCCATGTCTGCATGCCGTAGAGCTTGGGGCCCGCCTTGCGCTCCGCCTCGGGCGAGCGTTCGGAATGGACGATGCCCTTGCCCGCGGTCATCAGGTTCACCTGTCCGGGCCGGATGGTGGAGAAACTGCCCAGGCTGTCGCGGTGGTCGATCGCGCCTTCGAACAGCCATGTCACAGTGGCGAGGTTGATATGCGGGTGCGGGCGGACGTCCATGCCGCTGCCGAGATCGAGCTGGGCCGGACCGAACTGGTCGACGAAGATGAAAGGGCCGACCATGCTCCGCTTCTTCGACGGCAGCACCCGTCGGACCTCGAACTGCCCGAGACCATGCGTCGTCGGCGTCAGCGTGAGGTCGATCTGGCTCATGAAATGCCCCTTTGTCTTATGGTGTCGGTGCGGAAGCCTGGATGGCGAGGGCGTGGACACGCTCTCCGGGTATGTCGCCCAGCGCCTTGTTGACCATGCGCTGGCGGTCGAGGCGCGACTTGTCGGCAAAGGCGGGTGCCTCGATCACCACGGTGAAATGCGATTCCCCGCTGCCGTCGTCGCCGGCGTGGCCGTGGTGCTTGGCGCTGTCGTTGATCACTTCGAGACGCGTGGGAGAGAAAGCCTGCGTGAGCAGTCGTTCCATTTCCTGCTGGACCGGTCCTGTCATTCGGCGAAATCTCCTCTTGCGGGGTTTGCATAGCGCAATTTGCTCACCATTCTAGAACGAATGCGCCAGTCAAAGTTTCATGGTCGGTATGAAGACACCGGCAGGGTGTGTGCCCACCCCACCTGCGAGGAGCCGGGCGAATTCCGCGCGCCGGGCGGCGGTCACCGGTTCGACGGGCCTGGCGAATGGCGCTGGATGTGCCTCGAGCACGTGCGCCAATTCAACGCCGGTTACGACTGGTTCGAAGGCATGAGCGCGGAAGAGATCCTCGACGCGCAGGGCCCGGCGAGCGGCTGGCGCACCGAAAGCCCCAGCTTCCGCCCGACCGCGGGCGTCGACGGCATGCCCCGCTGGGCGGATTACTCCGATCCGCTCGACGCGATCTCCGCGCGCGCCAGCGGGATCAAGAGCCGCGCCCAGCGCGAGGCGGCGATGGCGATGGACGGGCGCTTCAGCCGGGAGGAGGCCGAGGCGCTCGAAGTCATGGGGCTGGGCACCGATATCGACCGGCGTCGGCTGCGGCGGCGCTATTCGGAACTGGTGCGCCGCTACCACCCCGACCGCAACGGCGGCGACCGCCAGTACGAAACCCGCCTCAACCGCGTGGTCGAGGCTTACAACACTTTGCGGGAATGTCGGGTGATCGCTTGAGGCTCAGCTCTCGGCCAAGGTTTTGAGTTGGTCGGCGCACGCGCCCCAGCCTTCTTCGAAACCCATTTCGGCATGCTGCTTCATCGCGTCCTCGGTCCAGTGGCGGGCGCGGGCGGTGTAGCGCGTGCCATCGCCGTCGGGTTCGATTTCCCAGATGCCGATCATGAAGGGACCGGCTGGCCGGTGATCGGCGGTCACGGCGTCGGTGGTCACGAAGCGCGTGCCTTCGGTCCATTCGAGGAATATGCCTTCCTGCGGCATTTCCTCCCCGTCGGGTCCCCGCATGATCATCGCGCTGCGACCGCCCGCACGGCGTTCCTGCGCGACCATCTCGATGCGCCAGGGGGCGGGGCACCACCATTCTTCCTGCCGGTTGACCATGATGTCCCAGACCTTTTCGGGAGGGGCGTCGATGAAGCGGGTTACAGTGAGCTCGTTCATTTCAGGCTCCGGAAACTGCCGTCTCGATAGCCGCGTGGTCGATTTTCTGCATCGCGCCCATCGCATGGAAAACACGCTGGCGCGTTGCCGCATCGGAATGGCGCAAGCCTTCCATCAGTACGCGCGGGACGATTTGCCAGCGCACGCCGAAACGGTCCTTCAGCCAGCTGCACATCATCGGCTCTCCGCCATCGGCGAGCAGAGCGGTCCAGTAGCGGTCGGTTTCCTCCTGTGTATCGGTGAAGACCTGGAAACTCACCGCCTCGGTAAACTCGGTTTCCGCACCGCCATTGAGCGCGAGGAACGGGCGGCCAAGCACGGTGAAATCAACCGTGATGACATTGCCCTTCTCCCCGCCAGGGTAATCGCCGGGCGCGGTCTGGATTTCCCTGATTTCGCTGTTGGGAAAGAGTTCGCAATAGAAGCGCGCGGCCTCTTCCGACTCTTTGTCGAACCACAGGCAGGTGGCCATCGGGCTGTCCGAAATCGATGAATCAGCCATTGCCTTGCGCCTCCGCGATCAATTGCATGTCGATGGCCTTGGCGTCCCTGTAGGCGGGCCGTTCGCGCAGGCGTTCGGCGTAATCCTCGAAAGTCTTGCGCGTGGGGATCGAACCGAACTGGAGGCCCCAGTCGACCTGGCTGCCGACATAGACATCGGCCATGGTGAAGCGGTCGCCGCAGACATAGTCGCGGTCGGCCAGCAGCGTATCGAACGTGTCCATGGCGCGCTCGTAGCTGCCGAAACCGAGCATGCCCTGCTTTTGCGGATCGTCGGCACTCCACCCCATGCTGCTCCCAACCACGGCCTGTTCGACCGGGCCGGCGGCGTAGAACAGCCGGCGGAAATAGGCGGCCTTCTCGTGCGGCTCGGGCAGAAGCCCCGCATCGGGGTGCATTTCGGCGAGGTAGTGGCAGATCGCCGCAGCCTCGGTCACGACGTGGACGTGGTCACCGTGGTGGTGGACCAGCGTCGGAACCTTGCCGAGCGGATTGGCGCTGAGGAAGGCCTCCGACTTGGCCGCCCAATCGACCAGCTCGGTCTCGTAGTCCGCGCCGACCTCGTGGAGCGCCCAGCGCGCGATCTGCCCGCGGCTCATCGGATTGGTGAAGAAGGTGTAGGCGGCCATGGATCAGCTTCCCTTCGCACCGATGATCGAGAAGAACGCGCCTTGCGGATCGATGCCTTGCAGGATGTAGTCCCCGCCGGGAATTTCCATCGGTCCGTTCAGGACCTGCCCGCCATGGCCGGTCACGAAGCTGTGCGCCGCGTCGATTTCGGGCACGCGGAAGTAGTGGGCCCACGCCGAGACCGGCATTTCCTCGGGGCGCTTCATGATCGCGCCGAGGCCGTAATCGGACTGGGTGTACATCTGGTAGAGGCCCATCGGCCCCATATCCATCGCCTCGCCCTTCTCCCATCCGAAGAGGTCGCGATAGAAGCTGTCGGCAGCGGTGGGGTCTTCGGTGACCAGCTCGTTCCAGGCGCAATGGCCCACCTTGGGCTCGTGCTTGGCGAAGGCGCCGCTGTCCTCGCCCGAGCGGTCGTCGATGACATAGAAGGGCGCGCCCTGCGGATCGGACAGGAGCGCGAAGGGGCCAACGCCCGGCACCTCGTGCCCTTCGATCATCACGCCGCCGCCCGTTTTGCGGACCTTGTCGACTGCTGCGGGTACATCGTCCACGCGGACATAGCCGAGCCAGGCCGGTCGGGCGCCTCCCTCGGTCATTTCCTCGCTCAATTGGAGGATGCCGCCGATTTGCGTCTCACCGGCAGAGAACATGCGATAGTCGACGCCCTCCTGGCCGCTGTCCGCAAAACTCCAGCCCAGGAGAGGACCGTAGAAGGCCTGCGCAGCCTCCGCATCGCTCGTCATCAGTTCGTACCAGACGAAATCGCCGTGCGTGTCGGTCATGGCTCAGGCCTCCTTCCAGACGATGGGTTCGAAGCTGCCGTAGACCATCCGCTTGCCGTCGAAGGGCATATCGCCGAACTCCTCCATGCGGGGGTCTTCCATCATTTTCGTTTCCGCGGCCTTCGCGGTCGCCTCGTCGGGCCAGGTGACCCAGGAGAAGACGATCTTCTCGCCCGGTTCGGCCTTGGTCGCGCGGCGGAAATCGGTGGTGTGCCCGTTCTTCACGTCCGCCTCCCAGCATTCGATCTGCGACTGGGCACCGAACTCCTTCGCAAGCTCCCAGAATTTCTCCGCCGTCTCGGCGTAAGCGGCCTTGTTGCCTTCCGGCACGGCCAGCACGAATCCGTTCACATACATCGTCTCTCTCCTTCAGCCCCCGACTCGAACCTTGCATCTGATGCGCCTTGAAGTTACTAAAAGCAACTATGAAGTTACAAAAAGAAACTAAAGTGGGTCACGGTCGGTGGTATGGCGACGCCTGCGGGACGGCGTTCGGCATGGAGCTGATCGGCGAACGCTGGTCGCTGCTGGTGGTACGGGAACTGATGTTCGGCCCGCGCCGGTTCTCCGACCTGAGGGCCAGCCTGCCCGGGATTTCGGCCAAGGTGCTGACCGAACGGCTGACCTCGCTCGAGGAGGGCGGGGTGCTGACCCGGCGCAAACTGGCGCCGCCGGTCTCGGCGCAGGCCTATGAACTGACCCGCTGGGGCTATGCGGCCGAGCCGGTGATCCAGGAACTGGGGCGCTGGGCGGCGATGTCCTCGCAGCACGACCCGACGCTGCCCCTGTCGCCGGTCAGCTTCATGCTCTCGCTGCGTACGATGTTCGATCCGGCCAAGGCGCAGGGGCTCGCGATGCGGATCGGTTTCCGCTTTCCCGATACCGCCTTCGTGGCGGAACTGCGCGACGGAGACCTCCCCGTCACGCGCGCCGAGCCGGACACGTGCGACGCCATCTTCACAGCCCCCGCCGCTCCGCCGCTCGCCGGCCTGTTCTATATCGGCCTTCCCGCAAGCGAAGTGGGTGTGGAGGTCGAGGGCGATGCTGTCATGGCCGAACGCTTTATTGCGATATTCGAGTTGCCCGAGCGGATCGGGTGAGGGGCGGGAAGCGGTCGCTCGAAGCTGGGTTCATTTGCCTCTGCATTAACCCCCATTCTCAAGCCTCAATCCTCCCTAATGATGACGCTGTCCTGTTAGCCCGCACAGTCATCAAATATGTGTTCAATAGGTAGTTCAAAGAGCCGGGCGATGCGGAACGCCAGCGGAAGAGATGGATCGTGCTTGCCAGTTTCGATAGCATTCACGGCTTGACGCGACACACCAAGGTGTTCGGCCAACGCGGCTTGGCTCCATTCTCGCTCAGCCCTCAGGACACGAAGGCGATTTTTCATCGGCTGTCTTTCAAGCGAATAAATTAAAAAACGAAGACGAACAGGAGGCAGAAATACTTGAAAAGGTCAGAGACTGCCGACCACCAAGTCACTTCGACCATAAAAAGGCTGAACGGATAGGGTGCCTCGTCGGAGCGCGTGACCAAGTATACGAGTGTAGCCGCCCAAAAAACGAGGAGGGGCATCGCGATGGCGGCATATACAACCACGTCCGTTGTGCGGCGAAATAGCTGTTCCGCGTATTCGTCTCTCATGAAGCGAGCAAGAATTAGAATCGGGGTGATGAAGAATGTGAAGAATATGAGTACCGCTCCGTAGATTCGATACCAAACTGGAATACTGCCGCCGGACGACACTAAATTGTCAAAAATGGGAAGAAATGAAGCCAGTATCAAAATACCAGCGATAAAGCATAGATCCATTAATCTGAAATAGAGGCGATAACGCCTTTCGTTTGGTCTGTGCAAATTTCTGACATTCGAATCAGTATTCACGGTTCTTTTTTCCTGCTAGTTTAAGATATTCGGATTTGTTGATGGCAGAGATTTTATCATTGGCGGAGATGAGCACTCAAAAGTTCATGCGTCCGTATGAATTCATCAATGCATTCCAATCTTCGACCTAGTGACAGTATCCGCCGGAGCGCCGTTCTCGCGTGTGACGCCCCGACGAAACCGATTAGCCTGGGTTGGCGAGTTTGTTGGTAGCGAGGCGCTCTTTGCGAGCATTTTCGATTGCGAGTTTCACTTCCGGGGCAGCCCTCATTTTTACAGAAAGGCGGCACTCGGCCTCGGCCTTTCGCGCCCCAAGGTCGAAACCTCCCGATCGGCAGATACGCCTCGCCGTTGTGTCGATACGCTTGTACAGCTTCCTCTGGTCGGCCTCCGTGCTGAGGTCTAAGTCGCTGACGCTGATGGAAACTGTCGGCAAATCTCGGCTCGCAACAGGAGTTGCAAGAATGGCGAGCACAGCGGCGGCGAGTGTTAGCGATGTCTTGGTCATGTTATTCTCCAGCGTGGATGTTGGGTCCAGGTGGGTGAAACAACCTTATGTGTCAGGTTGTCCTGACGATATGTCGCGATTCGATGACAATGTCAATGTAACCTGACATAATGTCCGTAATCCCTGTCACCTAGGGCATCCGTGGCTCTTTCATCGATAGACCTAATTTTAGTCGGCGACTGTTCACGGGTAGCGCACATCGGCAATTTCCTACTGTGCCTTTCCATGCCACCTCTTCCGCATGGCAAAACGGCGCTCATCAGCTACGCGAATTCTTCGCTCGCCGGTCATTCGCGGGGGTCCGGATTTTCTTCGCCAGGACCGTGTTCCATGTGTTCCATCCTGTCGGTACCGCGTCCCGCAAACCCAACTTGGGCCCAACCGAAACCCTTCACGACTGGCGAAAGGCCCAGCGCAGCGTTCTTGCCGCGCCCCAGGCGGTGGCGCGGGCCGGGATGGCGGAAAGGCCGGGGCGCTCGAGCCCCAGCATCGAGCGGGCGAAGGGTGGGAGGAGGGCGATGCTCTCGGCGACGATGGCTTTCTGCAAGGCGGGCGGGGCGCCTTCGGGCTTGATGCTGACGACGAACTGCGCGACCTCGCGCGCTTCGGGGCTGGTGCGCAGGTCGTCGCGCAGATCGTGGAAGATCCGCGCCGCCTCGCGCCGGTCGGTCGGCACCGGGTCCGCGCCCAGCGCCTTCGCGATCACGGCGAACTGGCGGTAGTATTCGTCCTGCTCGTGCCTTGGCATGTCGGGCCGCGTCACGCGCATGTAGCCGGCAAGGAAACTGGTCGCCTCCGCCACATGGACCCAAGCGAGCGTGCGCGGGTCGGTGGCCGAATAGGTCGATCCGTCGGGCAGCGTCCCCGACACGCTGCGGTGAATGCGGTTCACCCGCTCGATCGCCTCCATCGCGATGTCGCGGTGGGCGAAGGTCGTGTCGGTGATGAAATGCGCGGTGCGGGCGAGGCGGCCGTGCATGTCGCTGCGGAAATTGGAGAAATCGAGCACGCCCTGCAAGGCATGCGGGTGCAGCATCTGGAGGAACAGCCCGCGGATACCGCCCACCATCATGCCCACGATATCGGCATGGACCATCCGGATCGGCGTGTCCTTCGCGAACAGCGCCTCGTCCGAAACGCCGCGCGGCTGCGCCTCGCTATCGCCTTCGTTGAAGGTGGCCCGCACGCTGCCGACTATGCGCTGGCGAAGAAATTCGAGGGGGTCGGGGCGACTCACAAGGGCCAATATAGGCTTGGCGTTGCCGAGATAAATCCCTAGGTCGCCTGTGCGATGAACGAGATGACCGACAAGACCTTCGAACCTTCCGCCAAGACCGTGCTTCCCGCGCCCGACACCGAAGTCGATGTGCGCGAGACTTTCGGGATCGATATCGACTGGAAGGTACCCGCCTTCTCCAAGCCGGATTCGCGTACACCCGATCTCGACGAAGCCTATGTCTTCGATCCGGACACGACGCTGGCCATCCTCGCGGGCTTCGCGCACGACCGCCGGGTGATGGTGCAGGGCTATCACGGCACGGGTAAGTCGACCCACATTGAACAGGTCGCCGCACGCCTCAACTGGCCGTGCATCCGCATCAATCTGGATGCGCATATCAGCCGTATCGACCTCGTCGGGCGCGACGCCATCGTGCTGCGCGATGGCCTTCAGGTCACCGAGTTCCGCGAAGGCCTGTTGCCCTGGGCGCTCCAGCATCCGGTGGCGCTGGTGTTCGACGAATACGACGCCGGCCGCCCGGACGTGATGTTCGTGATCCAGCGCGTTCTCGAACAGCAGGGCAAGCTGACGCTGCTCGACCAGAACCGCGTGATCCGCCCCGATGCGAACTTCCGCCTCTTCGCCACCGCCAACACGGTCGGCCTCGGCGACACGAGCGGTCTTTATCACGGCACGCAGGCGATCAACCAGGGCCAGATGGACCGCTGGAACATCGTCACCGCGCTGAACTACCTGCCGGCCGAGACCGAGCAGCAGATCGTCGAGGCGAAGAACCCGGACACCGATCCCAAGATCCTTGCCGACATGATCAAGGTCGCCGATCTTTCGCGGCAGGGCTTCATCAACGGCGACATCAGCACGGTGATGAGCCCGCGAACCGTCATCACCTGGGCGCAGAACTACGCCATCTTCAAGGATGTCGGCTTCGCCTTCCGCCTCTCCTTCCTCAACAAGTGCGACGAGGAAGAGCGCATGCTGGTGGCCGAAAATTACCAGCGCGTCTTCGGTGACGATCTGCCCGAAAGCGTGGTCGGAAAGAGTTAAGGTTGAAGGCCCTATGCATAGCTGTGTTATTATAGTAGCACAGTAGGTTCATGGGCGTTATCGACTCCTTCTTCCGCCGCAAACGGCCCGAGCCGGAGCCTTCGGGCCACCGCGGCTACTATTCGCTGAGCGACGACTGGGACGATGACGACAGCTGGGATGACCGCCTGGACGAAATCGACCATGCGGTCCTCGCCGAGGAGCGCAAGCGTCTCAAATGGTGGCAGCGACCCTATTGGTTCGGTCGCCGCAAACGCTGGTGGGTGGTCCGCATCTTCGCGGCCATGCTGGCGCTGTTCATGGCGCTGGTCGCCTGGCTTGCCATCACCGCTCCGCTGAACAAGTCGCTTGAACCAATTGCGCCGCCGCAAATCACGCTTCTGGCGTCCGATGGCACGCCGATCGCCCGCAACGGGGCGGTGGTGGACGAGCCGGTCGATATCGACACCCTCCCGCCGCACGTAGTCGAAGCCTTCCTCGCCATCGAAGACCGGCGCTTCTACGATCATTGGGGTGTCGATCCGCGCGGTATTGCACGCGCGGCTTTCACCGGTACAGGCGGCGGTTCGACCATCACGCAGCAGCTGGCGAAATTCACCTTCCTCACCCCTGAGCGCACGCTGACCCGCAAGGCGCGCGAGGCGCTGATCGCCTTCTGGCTGGAGGCGTGGCTGACCAAGGACGAGATCCTCGAACGCTACCTCTCCAACGCCTATTTCGGCGACAATGTGTATGGTTTGCGGGCGGCGAGCCTGCATTACTTCTACCGCAAGCCCGAAAACCTGCTGCCTAATCAGGCAGCCATGCTGGCCGGATTGTTGCAAGCCCCCAGCGCCTACGCTCCGACCCGCCACTACGAACGGGCCGAGAAGCGCATGAAGCTGGTGGTGCAGTCGATGGTCGCTGCAGGATACATTACCGAGGCCGAAGCGCGTGCCATGCGCGCTCCGGCGCTCGATGTGCGCCTGAAGAGCGATCTTCCCACCGGCACCTATTTCGCCGACTGGGCGCTGCCCGAAGCGCGGCAGATGTCGGAAACCGGGTACGCCCGCCAGACGCTCACTACCACGCTCGATGCGCGGCTCCAGAACATCGCCCGTCGCGTGACCTCGCGAGCCCCGCTGGGCGAGGCGCAGGTGGCGCTGGTTGCCATGCGCACCAATGGCGAGGTTGTCGCCATGATCGGCGGCAAGGACTACGCAAAATCGCCCTTTAACCGCGCCACGCAGGCCAAGCGCCAGCCCGGCTCGACCTTCAAGCTCTTCGTCTATCTCGCCGCCATGCGCGACGGTTGGAGTCCGGACGATACGATAAGCAACGCGAAGATCGAGCAGGGCGGCTATCGCCCCGAAAACTCCGGCGGGCGCTATTCGGATAGCCTCACGCTGGAGCAGGCCTTTGCCCAGTCGAGCAATGTGGCCGCCGTCCGCCTGTTCGGCGAGGTCGGAAGCGACAAGGTGATCGAGACGGCGCGTAACCTGGGTGTGACATCGCCGCTGACGAAGGGCGATCCCAGCATGGCGCTGGGCACCTCGACCATGAGCTTGCTGGAATTGACCGCCGCCTATGCCGGGGTTGCGGCCAACGCCTATCCGGCCGAACCGCGCGCCTTCGCAACGCCTGAGCGGGGCTGGTTTGAGAACATGATCGACGGCCCCTCCAGCTTTTCAGGCTCGACGAGCAGCAAGATGGACCGCTTGCTGCGCGCCGTGATCGACACCGGCACCGGCCGCAGCGCGCGCCTCTCGGTCCCGGCGTTCGGCAAGACCGGCACGACCCAGGACAATCGCGACGCGGTGTTCGTGGGCTATGCAGGCGATCTGGTAGTCGGTGTGTGGATCGGCAATGACGACAACTCACCCCTTAAAGGCGTTTCGGGCGGCGGTCTTCCGGCACGCATCTGGCGCGAGTTCATGAGCCAGGCGCTCGGCGCGAGCGCATCCCCCAGCCGTCCGGCACCCGCCGCTACGCCCGATCCCGACGGCCCGATCGAGCCGCTCGACGTTCCCGATCTCGACGATATCCCGCTGGGTGACGGCAATTCGCGCCTGCGAATCCGCGATGGTGAGGCCATTTTCTCGACCGAGATCGACGGTATCCCGGTTGATGTCCGGGTCGGCAACGACGGGGTCGCGGTGGACCAAGCGGCGATCGAGGAGGCGCGGCGCAGGGCGGAGGAGCGCCGCGAGGAAGCCGAGGAACAGCAGTATGAGGAAATCCGCCGCCAGCTCGAGCGCGAGGGGCGGATCGGAAATTTCTAGCCTTCGGGTTCGCCCATCAGCACGTTCATGACCGCGGTCGCTATCGGGCGCGTTCGGTCGTCCTGCCAAGCTTCGACCGTAAGGTTCGCGCTGCGCCGCCCGAGCTTTGTCACGCGGCCCTTGGCGTAGCTCGCCTGCGCCTTGCCGGCGGCGAGATACTGGACGGTGATGTTGATCGGCTTCAGCACCGCCTCGCGCCCCTTGCCAGCAAGTTCGGCCCGTAGCGCCGCATAGCCTGCGGTTTCCAGCAGGCCGCCCGTCGCCCCGCCGTGATAATGTTCGGGCCGCCCTTCGACAGCCTCGACGAAGGCCACAGTAAGGACGGGCGCATCACCCTCCCATTCGTGCAGGGCGATCCCGAGCGATCGGGCGTAGGGCGTGAGCGCGTCGATCGAACCGGTTTTAGCCATCGGGCAGCTCCCGCGTGTCCTTGCTTGCGCCGATCTTCATGAAAACGCCCTGGATGTGCGCGACGGGGTCATCGGCATCGCCATCATGCGCGAGGCCGCGGACGAAGGCGGCGCTGCGAGTAATGCGATAGCATTGCGAACGCCCGAAAACGGCTGCGCCTTCTCGAGCCGGGCGCACGTAATCGACGCGCAGGTCGAGCGTGGCGATGGGCTGGAAAGCGTCCATCGCTTTCCAGATGGCGAGCCCGGAAGCCATGTCCATCAGGCTCAGGATAGGTCCCGAGGCCAGAACATGCTGCCCTTCCTCGCCAAGCAGGTCCTCGCGCCAGGGAAGCTCCAGTTCCACCCAGTCTTCGCCATGCGTCGAATAGCGCAGGCCCAGCCAGCCCGAATGGCCCCGGCTGGTCAGGAAGGGCGTGGCGGCCCGTAGATCAAATTTCGGTGCGTCGGTCATGGATATGGACTTGGCCGATAGCCGCCGGTTCCCGCGAATTACAATCGGAAATCGAACGTAGGAATTATATTTCGGTGAAATCTTCGATCAAAGCAGGATGCCGACAGTCGCGAGGAAGAGGATCGCCAGAACGGCGACACCGATTGCCCGCCCAGCCATGCGCATGGCGGAGGCCTCGCGCTTGTTATCGGCGCGCGCGCTCACGAAGATGTCGAGAAAATCCAGCATTCGTGCGACCCCTGTCCCCTAGAAGCCTACTCCAGCCAAGGTATCGATGGCTCCCTGGAGGATGACCGCAGCCGCGTGACTGTCGATCTTTTCGGCTCGCTTCGCGCGGCTCATGTCTTGCCCGATCATGGCGCTTTCGGCCGAGGATGTCGACCAGCGTTCATCCCACAGGAGCACCGGCAGGCCGAACGCTCGCGCAAGGTTCTTCGCATAGGCCCGGCTCGCCTGCGCCCTCGGGCCTTCCGTGCCGTCCATATTGCGCGGCAAACCGACGACCAGTCCGGCAATCGAACGCGCGGTCACGATCTCGCGCAGCTTGCCGCAATCCGTGGTGAACTTGCTGCGCTCGATCGTCTTGCCAGCGGTGGCAAATCGCCAGCCCGCATCGCAGGTGGCGACCCCGATGGTCTTGGTGCCGAGGTCGAGACCCAGCAAGGCCCCGCCGTCGGGCAGGGCGTTGCCATAATCGAGCGCGCTGTCGGTTACGATGCCGTCCGCTCGGTCCATGCCTGCACTCGTGCGAGGACGTCTTCCTGCAGGTTCTTCCAAAACAGCGGGATGTCGTAGACGTGGTAATTCCCGCCCGGAAGGACTCCGGGGCCAAGGTCGGGCGGGTCGCCGATGCGAAGGATGCCGCGCGCATCGCAGCGAGCGGGAATGGCGCCCTCGATCAGTTCCGCAGACGCCAGATCCTCCCTCGGCTTGAGTGTCCCGAGATTGGCCGAGGCGGGGGCCGAACCGCCGTTCATCCCGGTCAGCGGATTGGTGCAGACAATGGCGTCGTCCTCGCCGCGCGGCTCACCGTCGATACCGGGCAAGGCGCTGTAGCGCTTGAGGAGCTGGCCGGGATCGCCATCGTCGGTGTAGCTGAGGAAGCTCACGATGCACTGCGGCTGTCCCGAAGTAGCGCAGGCGGGGAAGGGGTAGGCCGGCAAATCGTGCGCGACCGATATCGGCCAGCCCGGCGCATAGACGGCGGCAATTCGCCGCTCGACGGGCTGCCCGGCGACCTTTTCGCGCAGGAGGCGCAGTATGTGGACAGAACCCTGGCTGTGACCGGCCAGCACGATGGGCTTGTCCTCGTCCACGCTGGCGAGAAAATAGTCGAAGGCCTGCGCAACGTCGGCATAGGCCGCATCGATGGCCATGCTCGCCTCTTCCTTGTCGGTGAGGAAGGCGCCGACGGCAGCCTGGCGATATTTCGGCGCCCAGATCTCGTCCGCCCGGTTGAAGGGACTGGCGAGGCCGCGCAGGAAAACCCGCGCGAGACGGTCGGTCTCCTCGTCGTTGAGGGGCGCGTTCCACTCTCCCAGTGCGCCCCTGGTGTAGCTGGTGGGCGGCACGAAGAAGACGGCGAAATCGGGCGTCGCTGCAGGTTCGGCGGCTTCGCCAGCCACCGATCCCGCGGTGTCGAGCGTCCCGGGCGCATCGAGGCTCTGCTCGACCGCCGGATTATCGGGCGAAGGGGTCTGCTCGGCCGGGTCGGGCGCGGGCTGCGCGATGGCAGGCTGGTAGCGCGAGGGGTCGGAGGTCCCAATGCCGGGGCGCGAATACCACATGGTCGGGTCTTCATAGGCGTTGGCCGCCAACGCTTCCTGCTCCACGAACTCGCCGCGCGGGACGAAGGCGATCTCTGTGGCCTCCCGCGACCAGATGGCAAGGGCAATGGCACCGGCAATGATCAGAACGATGATCAAGGCGACCACGAAAAGGAATTTGCGGGCCATGTCAGGCGGGCTCCGGTGCTGTGACGGGTTCGACCTCGCCCTTGCGCAGCGCCGAGCGCCGTTCGAGCGCGACTTTGATCATGGCGAGCAGCGGATCTGCCAGCGCAAGGCCGAGAATGCCGAACAATACGCCGAAGATCAGCTGCGCCGACAGCACCAGCGCAGGCGCAAGGTCGACCGTCTTCTTGGCGATCAGCGGCACGAGGACATAGCCGTCGAAATTCTGGACGAGGAAATAGACGAAGATGGTGTAGAGCCCCATGTCGGTCCCGCCCGAAAAGCCGACCAGCACCATCAATACACCCGATATGATCGCGCCGATATTGGGGATGAAGGCGAGCAGACCGGTCAACAGGCCGAGCAGGGCGGCCATGGGGACCGGATCGATGCCGATCAGCATCCCGCCGAAGGCAAGCATGACCCATGTGAAGAACCCTTCGAACGCCATGCCGACGAGGCGACCGGCCATCAGGCGCCGCAAAGTGTAGGCCTGGTGGCTCAGCGTGTCGTAGAAGGCGCCCCTGTGCTTGGCCGGAACCATCCAGGCGACCCCGCGCTCGTAAATACGCGGGTCGATGGCGAAATAGATGCCGATGATGATAATCAGAACCAGCGTGGTGAGGCCGCCGAAGATGCCGCCGATCGCTCTCGTCACGGTGCCGACGCCGCTTGCCACGCTGGCGGCGAAGCTCTGGATGTCCGCGGTCCGAATCGCAAAGCCCTTGCTTTGCAGGAAGGCAATGGCCCGGCCGAGCTGTTCGTTGATGATCGCGGGGAATTGAGCCGCCTGCTGCGAAATCTGGGAGCCTGCGAGATAGCCCAGCCAGATGAAGAAGGCGGTGACGAGGACGAGGACGATCGCGACCCGCAGGCTGCGCGGGATAGGCAACGCCTTGGCAAGCAGGCGCGAACCGCCATCGACCATGCAGCCGAACACCATCGCGCCGAAGATAACGAGCAGCGATTGCGAAATATGCACCATCAGCCAGAGCAGGCCGATGACCAGCCCCCAGACGAGCGCGCGGCTGGCCTCGAAGCGGAGTTTGGGATTGTCGATATACGTCGGGCTGGCACCCGGATCATCGTGGTAGGCAAGGTCTTCCTTGCTCGCGCTGTCCGTCCCGCTACCCGACGATGTGCCTGTCATTCTTCACTTTTCCCCGTAGCGATGGCCGGGCGCAGAGTGGTCCAGGCGCGCCCTTCGCGCAAGCTCGTAAACCAGCTCACCGGGTTGAGGCTGGTCGTCCCGTCGAGCGAGAAAGTGATGAATTCCGCGCGTCCGCCGATATTCTCGAGCGGAACCGGACCCATCAGACCCCGCATGCCGAACGCCCGGCTGTCCGAGGAATGGTCGCGGTTGTCACCCATCACGAAGACATGCCTTTCAGGGATCGTCATCTCGGGGAAGTCGTCGAGTTCCTGCGAGGTGTGGTCGATAATGAGATAGGTCGCGCCATTGGGCAGGGTTTCGCGGTAGACCGGAACGCGGCACACTTGGCTGCCATCCTCACCGGTGACGAGGAAGGTCGGGTCATAAAAGCCCGTGCAGTCGGAATTCGCATCGACCGGCAAGTCGAGCGGCGGTTCGGCTTCCTGCGCTATCGCTGCGCCGTTGAGGATGATCTGCCCGTCGCGTACTGCGATCCGGTCACCCGGCAGGGCGACGACGCGCTTGATGTAGTCCTCGTCGCGCTCCGGATGGACGGGAATGACGATATCGCCGTATTCGGGCGTTGCGGGTGCGACACGCCAGTCGCCGCGCGGGGCGAGGTGGAAGCTGACCGAGGACCAGTTCCAGCCATAGGGATATTTGCTCACCACCAGCCGATCGCCGACCAAGAGGTTCGGCAGCATCGATTCCGACGGGATGTAGAAGGGCTTCGCGATGAAGCTGTGAAAAGCGAAGACTGCAAGTAGCATCAGGAACAGGCCGCGGATTTCCGCCAGCCAGTCGACCTTCTTGTCGTCCTTCTTTTTCTTTTCGGTATGGTCGGGTTTGGTCACGGCCGCGGTGTCTGCACTCATGCGGGGAAGGCCTCGATGATCACGAATGCCTGTGCCCATGGATGATCGTCGGTGAGGGTGAGATGAATGCGCGCCTCATGGCCGTGCGGCATCATTTCGGCAAGCCTTAGTGCAGCGCCGCCCGTCAGTTGAAGCGTCGGTGCGCCCGAGCGGGCGTTCACCACGCCGATGTCCTTATGGAACACGCCGCGTGAGAAACCAGTGCCGACGGCCTTGGCAAAGGCCTCCTTGGCCGCCCATCGCTTGGCGAAAGTGCCGACGCGGGTGAAGGGCCGCTTGTCCGCCTTGGCACGCTCAATCTTGGTGAAGCAGCGACGCTCGAATTTCTCGCCCCACCGCTCCAGCGAATTGGCGATGCGGTCCATATTGGTCAGGTCGTTGCCCATGCCGATGATCATAGGACCCTCGCGAAGATGCCGATGAGTATGGCGAACATCATCCAGTGCAGCATGACCTGTGTTTTCACCAGCGGATGATCGATCTCTCCGCCCGAACGCTTGAGCGAACCCCAGTATCCGAAGATCTGAATGATCGGCCAGCCAATGGCGAAGGCGAGCAGCACTTGCCGCGAAAGCGCGAAGCCGAGCAGCAGGATCGAGAGCAGGAAGGGGATCGCCGCTCCCAGCGCCCAAAGCTTTGCCGAGCGCGTAAGCTCGCCGCTCATCGCGCCCACCTCACCGGGCCTCGTCCATCAGCTCGCGCATCTGGCGCACGGCGTTCTCCAGCCCGACGAAAACGGCCTCGCCGACGAGGTAATGGCCGATGTTGAGCTCGGCCAGCTGGGGGATGGCGGCAATCGGCTGGACGTTTTCGTATGTGAGCCCGTGGCCGGCATGCGGTTCGATCCCGTTCTTGGCGGCGAGCGCGGACATGTCGGCGATGCGTTTGAGCTCGCGCGCGGTCTTCTCGCTGTCTCCGGCAAGATGGGCATGTGCGTATTCGCCAGTGTGGAATTCGACCACCGGCACGCCGAGCCTGAGCGCAGCGTCCAGCTGGCGCTCGTCACCCTCGATGAACAGCGAAACACGGATGCCGTTGTCGCGCAGCTTCCACACGATGGGTGCGAGTGTGTTGTGCTGGCCCGCCGCATCGAGCCCGCCCTCGGTCGTGCGCTCTTCGCGCTTTTCGGGGACGATGCAGGCCGCGTGCGGGGCATGGCGCAGCGCAATTTCGAGCATCTCCTCTGTTGCGGCCATTTCGAGGTTAAGCGGGAGGTCGGTTGCTTCCTGGATGCGCTTGAGGTCGGCATCGCGAATATGGCGCCGGTCCTCGCGCAAGTGCGCGGTGATCCCGTCGCCCCCGACACTGGCCACGATCTCGGCCGCGCGCACCGGATCGGGATGGTCGCCCCCGCGCGCGTTACGGATGGTGGCAACGTGATCGATGTTGACGCCGAGACGAAGAGGGCGGGTCAAGCCTTGCGGCTCCCGGGCTTGGTGATCGCGATGGCGGCCAGATCTTCGGGAACCTCGCCCTCGGCATAGGTCGGGAAAGAGATGTCGATCAGAGAGAAAAAGGGCACGCCCAAATCGGCTTCGCCGTTGCTGCGATCGACAAGGGCGACCTCGGCAATCACCTCGCCGCCCTCGCGACCCACTGCGGCGATGGCCTCCCTGCTGGAAAGGCCGGTGGTCACCACGTCCTCGACCATCAGCACCTTCGCGCCCGGTTCGAGGCGGAAACCGCGGCGCAGGTGGAATTCGCCGTCGGGCCGTTCGAGGAACATCGCGTCCTTGCCCAAGGCCCGGCCCATTTCCTGGCCGATGATGATGCCGCCCATCGCCGGGCTGACCACCACGTCGATCTGGCTGCGGACGTCGCGCGGAATCTTCTGGGCGAGCGCGAATGCCAGGCGACCGGCACGCTCGGGGTTCATGAGCACGCGCGCGCATTGCAGATAATGCCCGGAGTGCCGTCCGCTCGAAAGGAGGAAATGGCCTTCGAGCAGCGCTTCGCTGGCGCGAAATTCGGAGAGGATTTCGTCTTCTGTCATGGTGCTGTTGTCCAAAGCGGCTCGCGGACGATTGCGCAAGAGGCAAAGCAGCTTGCACATTTTTATCGGGCGGGTGCTTGAGGCTGGCGGAAACCCTGCCTATAGGGCGCAACGCAAACGGACCTCGCTTGAGGGGCGATACTGGCGTGCACGCGCCACTCGCGAAAGCAAAAAGAGTCCGCCAGACGACACGACACGAAAGAGTTCCAACGTAATGAAAACTCTCGGATTTCACCGGATCGTAGCCAGCCTAGCGCTGGCATTTTCGCTGGTCATCGGCGCGCCTGCCGCCATGGCCCAGGATGCTGCAGCCACTCAGCAGCTCGAATCCATCGATCCGGCCGATGCAGCCGATGTTGCCGATCCCGAAGCGGTTTCGGCAGGCAGCGATGCCTACACCCCGATGGCCCCGACCGAGGGCAAGGGCATGCCGGTCCCGGGCGGGATCGACATCCAGCCGCAATATTCGGAGACGGGCGAATACGCCTATGGTCTTCACGTCGGCCTGTTCTGGGTGATGGTGGCAATCTGCCTCTTCGTGCTCGTGCTGATGCTCTACACCATGTTCAAGTTCCGCCGTTCGGCGAACCCGGTACCTTCGAAGACCAGCCACAACACTCTGATCGAAGTCATCTGGACGGTCGTCCCGGCGCTCATCCTGCTGGCCATCGCGATCCCCTCGATCACGCTGATCGCCAAGCAATACGAGACTCCGCCGAAGGACGCTATCACCATCAAGGCGATCGGCTACCAGTGGTACTGGGGTTATGCCTATCCCGACAATGGTGATTTCGAGATCGTGTCGAACATGCTCGACAAGGACGAGGCTGAAGCGCGGGGCGAGCCGCACCAGCTGGCCGTCGACAATCGCATGGTCGTCCCCGTTGGCGTTCCGATCCGCCTGCAGGTTACCGCAGCCGACGTGATCCACTCGTTCGCCGTGCCCAGCCTGTGGTTCAAGATGGACGCCGTGCCGGGCCGCCTGAACGAGCGTATCTTCGAGGTCGACGAGCCGGGCGTCTATTACGGCCAGTGCTCCGAACTGTGCGGCGCGCGCCACGGCTATATGCCGATAGCGGTCGAAGCGCTGCCGATGGACCAGTACAACGCCTGGGTCCTTGCCCAGGGCGGCACTGTCGCCGGTGCGGAAGAGGAAGGCGTCGAAGCCGACCCGACTGCCACCCCGGTGCAGACCCCTGAAAGCGCCGCTCCGGGAGCCCCGGGTGCAGGCGCACCGCCGGTCGAAAATCCGACCACCTGATTTAAGACCGACGACGAATTCAAGCTCGAGAGACTAGCATCATGGCCACTACCGCCGACAGCTTCCAGGCTCATACCGACGACCACGCGCACGATCACGCCGATCACAAGCCCGGCTTTTTCGCGCGCTGGTTTATGTCCACCAACCACAAGGACATCGGTACGCTCTACCTGATCTTCGCGATCGTCGCCGGTATCATCGGTGGCGCGATCTCGGGCATCATGCGTGCCGAGCTTGCCCAGCCGGGCATCCAGTACCTGCAGTTCTGGGCCGAATTCATGGGCGGTACGCCCGATTTCGACACCTCGCTGCACATGTGGAATGTGTTCATCACCGCCCACGGCCTGATCATGGTCTTCTTCATGGTCATGCCAGCCATGATCGGTGGCTTCGGCAACTGGTTCGTACCGCTGATGATTGGTGCGCCCGACATGGCCTTCCCGCGCATGAACAACGTTTCGTTCTGGCTGACTGTGGCCGGCTTCGTCTCGCTGCTGTTCTCGCTCTTCGTGCCTGGCGGCACGGGGCCGGGTGCCGGTGTCGGCTGGACCGTCTACGCCCCGCTGTCGACCTCGGGCTCGACCGGTCCGGCGGTCGATTTCGCGATCTTCTCGCTCCACCTCGCAGGTGCAGGTTCAATCCTGGGCGCGACCAACTTCATCACGACCATCTTCAACATGCGTGCGCCGGGCATGACGCTGCACAAGATGCCGCTGTTCGTCTGGTCGGTGCTTGTTACCGCCTTCCTGTTGCTGCTCGCGCTTCCGGTGCTGGCTGCGGCCATCACCATGCTGATCACCGACCGTAACTTCGGGACGACTTTCTTCGACCCCGCAGGCGGCGGCGATCCGATTCTCTATCAGCACCTGTTCTGGTTCTTCGGCCACCCCGAAGTCTACATCATGATTCTGCCTGGCTTTGGCATGATCAGCCAGATCATCGCCACCTTCAGCCGCAAGCCCATCTTTGGTTATCTCGGTATGGCCTATGCCATGGTCGCGATCGGCGTCGTCGGCTTCATCGTCTGGGCGCACCACATGTACACTGTGGGCCTCGACGTGAACACGAAGATGTACTTCACCGCGGCCACCATGGTCATCGCGGTCCCGACCGGCGTTAAGATCTTCAGCTGGATCGCCACGATGTGGGGCGGCTCGATCGAGTACAAGAGCCCCATGGTCTGGGCGCTTGGCATGATCTTCCTGTTTACCGTCGGCGGCGTGACCGGTGTCTATCTCGCCAATGGCGGCGTGGACGACGTGGTGCACGACACCTACTTCGTGGTGGCCCACTTCCATTATGTGCTGTCGATGGGTGCCGTCTTCTCGATGTTCGCGGGTTTCTACTACTGGTTCCCGAAGATGAGCGGACGGATGCATTCCGAACTGCTCAGCCACATCCACTTCTGGCTGTTCTTCATCGGCGTGAACGTGATCTTCTTCCCGCAGCACTTCCTCGGCCTGCAGGGCATGCCGCGTCGCTATCCCGACTATGCCGACGCCTATGCCTATTGGAACGAGATCAGCACAATCGGCTATATGATCATGGCGTTCTCGATGATCTTCTTCTTCGTGAACATCATCTACGCGTTCGTGGCCGGCAAGAAGGCGGAAGACAACTACTGGGGCGAAGGCGCGACCACGCTCGAGTGGAGCCTGTCGAGCCCGCCGCCGTTCCATCAGTTTAGCGAATTGCCGGTGATCGAAGACCATCACGATCACCACGACCACATCGGCGACGCGAAGCCGGCTCACGCCTGAGCGACCGCGTCACTGGACAAGGACAAGCGGCCGGTTCCATGAGGGACCGGCCGTTTTTCTTTGCCTGAAGGAGGGAGAGGCCCGTGCCCGAAATGCGGATGATCGACGTCGGCGAATTGCGCCTTCGCTGCGCCATAAAAGGCGACGGACCGCTCGCAATAATGGTCCACGGCTTTCCCGAAAGCTGGTACAGCTGGCGGCACCAGCTGGGGCCGCTGGCCGAGGCCGGTTTCACCGCCTGCGCCATCGACGTCCGCGGCTATGGCGGATCGGACAAGCCCGAGCCTGTCGAGGCTTACGCCATGGAGCGGATCATCGGCGACCTGGTGGGCCTCAAGAAGGCGCTCCAGCCCGACCAGCCCGCAATCCTCATCGGCCACGACTGGGGCGCCCCCATCGTGTGGACCACGGCGCTCACGCATCCGGAGCATTTCCGGGCCGTGGCGGGGCTGTCCGTTCCCTTCGCCGGTGTGCCGAGCCGCCCCTTCACCGAGGTCTTCCACGAGCACTTCACCTCCCGAGGCAAGTTCTTCTACCAGGAATATTTCCAGCAGCCCGGCATCGCCGAGGCCGAAGCCGAGAAGGACCCGCGCGACTGGGTGGCGCGCATGATGTATTCGATCAGCGGCGATGTTCCGCCGGGCGATTACTGGTCCAAGCCCTATGGCGCGACCTTCCTGGAAGGCTTGCCCGATCCCCAACCGATCGCGTGGCTGACCGAGCAGGACCTCGATTTTTACGAGGCGGAATTCAAGGCATCGGGATTTCGCGGCCCTCTCAACCGCTATCGCAATCACGTCGCCGATTACGAATGGCTGCAGGGTTGGCAGGGGATGCGCATCGAGCAGCCCTCCCTCTTCATCGGCGGCACGCGCGATCCGGCGACTTATCTCTTCGGCGCCGTGACCGATCCCATCGCGCTGATGACAATGTTCGCGCCCAAGGTAGAGGGGCATATCCTCGATGGCATCGGTCACTGGACGCAGCAGGAGCGCCCGGATGAGGTGAACCGTATCCTGATTGACTGGATTAAGCGGCTCTGAGCCCCTATAGGCGCCGCAGAAGCGAATCCCATGACCGAAGCCGTTCCCACCTCCACCCAGCTCCCCGCGGACTGGCGCGACTTTTTCGCGCTGACCAAGCCGGGCGTCATGCGCCTCGTGATTTTCACGGGGCTATGCGGCCTCCTCGCGGCTCCGGGCAATATCCACCCCATCCTTGGTTTCACGGCCATCCTTTGCATCGCGCTCGGCGCGGGCGGGGCGGCCGCGCTCAACCAATGGTGGGAAAGCGATATCGACGCCATCATGAAGCGAACGAGCGCGCGCCCGCTGCCCGCCGGCCGGATGAAGCGGACAGAGGCCCGTGACTTCGGCCTGTTCATCTCCGGCGCTTCGGTGGTGATCATGGGTCTGGCGATCAACTGGCTGTCGGCCGCGATCCTCGCCTTCTCGATTTTCTACTATGCCGTGATCTACACGATCTGGCTCAAGCCGCGTACGCCGCAGAATATCGTCATCGGCGGCGGTGCGGGGGCCTTTCCGCCGCTGATCGGCTGGGTTGCGGTGACAGGCGACATCACCTTGATGCCGGTGCTGCTGTTCCTCATCATCTTCATGTGGACACCGCCGCATTTCTGGGCGCTCGCGCTGTTCGTCGAGACCGACTATGCCAAGGCCGGCATCCCCATGATGCCAGTGGTCAAGGGCCATCGCTCCACGCGTCGCCAGGTCATGGTCTATTCGCTGCTCATGCTTCCCACCGTGCTCGCGCCCTGGGCGATCGGGGGAACCGGGTGGATTTACGGAGTGACGGCGCTCGCGCTGACCCTGCTGTTCATCGCGCTGACGGTTCCCGTGGCGACGCGAGATCCGGCCGAGGGAGACGCGATGCGGGCGGAAAAGCGGCTGTTCCTCTATTCCATCGCCTATCTGTTCATCCTGTTCGGCGCCCTCGTCGTCGACCGCGTGCTTCATTATCAGGGATTTGTCGGATGACCCCCGAAGAAGAGAAAGAATTCCGCCGTCGCCAGAAGAGCCGCAATCTCGTGCTTGGCGGACTGTTGCTGTTCATGGCGCTCCTGTTCTACGCAATTACCATCGTGAGGATGTGAGGTAGCCATGACGACAGCGACGCTCGAATCTCGCAAGAACCGGACCGCGCTGCTGGCGCTGGCGGCGGCTGCGGGCATGCTGGGCCTCGGTTATGCGGCGGTCCCGCTCTACCAGCTGTTCTGCCAGGTGACCGGCTTTGGCGGCACAACGCAGCGCGCAACCGAAAGCGATGCCGAGATCGCGGCGCGCCTCGGTGCGGCAGCGGGCGGCCAGCAAATCTCGATCCGCTTTGACGGCACCGTAGCGCCGGGCCTTGGCTGGAGCTTCAAGCCCGAGCAGGTGACCGACACCGTTACCATCGGCCAGCGTGACATGGCGATCTATCTCGCCAAGAACAATTCCGACCGCGCGATCACCGGTACGGCCACTTTCAATGTCGAGCCCGAGCAGGCCGGCGCCTATTTCAACAAGATCCAGTGCTTCTGCTTCACCGAACAGACGCTGCAGCCGGGGCAGGAAGTGCGAATGCCCGTGCTTTATTTCGTCGACCCCAAGGCGCTGGACGATTCGAACATGGAAGGCGTGGAGCAGATAACTCTCTCCTACACCTTCCATGAGGCGAAGGATTAGGCCCCGTGCCAAAGAATAACCGCGCCTGCCCCCTAGACCCGCGCGCCCATGCGCATTAAGGGCAGCCGCTAAGCGAAACCCAGGATACGAGTACAATGGCTGGTAACGTCAATCACGAATATCACATCCTCGAACCCGATATCTGGCCGCTGATCGGCTCGCTATCGGCGCTGACCTTCACCAGCGGTATGGTGCTCTACATGCACGAGATGGCTTCGGCCCACCTCGTGCTCGGCCTCGGCATCGCCGGCCTGATCGCCACCTTCTTCAGCTGGTTCTCGAACATCGTGAAGGAAGCCGAGCGCGGCGACCACACGCCGATCGTCCAGCTGCACATGCGTTACGGCATGATCCTGTTCATCGCGTCGGAAGTGATGTTCTTCGTCGGCTGGTTCTGGAGCTGGTTCGACTTCTCGCTCTTCCCTAGCGAGGTTTCGGAAGTAGTCGGCGGGCAGTTCCCGCCTGTCGCTATCGAGGCGGTCATCAACCCCTTCGGCCTGCCGCTGCTTAACACGCTGATCCTGCTCTGCTCGGGTACGACGGTGACTTGGGCGCATCACTCGCTGATCCATGGCGACCGTGACGGGCTCAAGAAAGGCCTGTGGCTGACCGTGATCCTCGGCGCGGTCTTCACCGCTATCCAGGCTTACGAATACGCGGCCGCTCCCTTCGCTTTCGGTGGCAACACCTACAGCTCGGCCTTCTACATGGCGACCGGCTTCCACGGCTTCCACGTGCTCGTCGGCACGATCTTCCTGATCGTGTGTCTGATCCGCGCCTACAAGGGCCACTTCACCCCGCGCCAACACTTCGGTTTCGAAGCGGCTGCGTGGTACTGGCACTTCGTCGACGTGGTGTGGCTGTTCCTCTTCGCCGTCGTCTACGTCTGGGGCGGCTGGGGCGCTGCGACCCATTGATGCAGATCGGCATTCGTTGATACAGAAAATGGGGCAGCCCGGTTCGCCGCGGCTGCCCCTTTCGCTTCCGAGAGACCATGACCCGACGCATTCCCATCATCCCGACGATTATGGTCGCCGGCGCCATCGCGGTGATGATTGCGCTCGGCCTCTGGCAGCTTGGCCGGATGGACGAGAAGGCTGCGCTGATCGCGCAGGCCGAACAGAACCTGCGCATGTCGTCCGAAGTCGCATACCCCCGCACCGAGGCCGAGCTGGAGCAGCGCCTCTACCGCCGCACCACGATCTTCTGCGCGACCGTTTCGGGTGCGACGACCATGGCGGGGACAAGCGCGCGCGGTGAGAAGGGCGTGGCGCAGCGCGTCACCTGCGCGCTCGAAGATGGCATGCCGGTGAAGGTCGATCTCGGCTATTCGCGCAACCCGCAGCCCGTTGCTTGGAACGGCGGAGAGGTGCGCGGCACGATAGCTCCGGGCGGACGCGTGGTTGCCGCCGAACCGGTGGCGGACCTCGAAGGTCTTGCGCCCCCCGACCCGCGCGACCTGCCGAACAACCACCTCGCTTACGCCGGGCAGTGGTTCTTCTTCGCGCTGACGGCGCTCGTTATCTACCTCCTCGCCCTGCGCCGCCGCGCCACGCGGACTAGGGACGATTAAAGACCCGCTTGCTTGCCCGTGCGCCCCCGCACGGCTAACCGCATCCGCGCAATGAAATACGTCTCCACACGAGGTGAGGCTCCGAGCCTTGATTTCGCCGAAGTCACGCTGGCCGGCCTGGCGAGCGATTGTGGGCTTTACGTGCCCGAAAGCTGGCCGCACTTTTCCGCCGAACGGATCGCGGCGATGCGCGGGCTGCCCTATGCCGAACTTGCCGCGCGAGTGATGGAACCGTTCGTGGGCGACAGTCTCACGCCGGAGCGCCTGCGCGAACTGACCGCCAAGGCCTATGGCCGCTTCGCGCACAAGGCGGTGACCCCGCTGGTGCAACTGGACGAGCAGCACTGGGTGCTCGAACTCTTCCACGGCCCCACGCTCGCCTTCAAGGATGTGGCGCTGCAGATGCTTGGCTTGCTGTTCGAGGAATTCCTCAGCCGCGAAGAGGGCAGCCTGACAGTCGTCGGCGCGACCAGCGGCGATACCGGCAGCGCGGCGATCGATGCGGTGGCGGGTCTCGACAATGTCGAGATCTTCATGCTCCACCCCAAGGGCCGGGTGAGCGACGTCCAACGCCGGCAGATGACGACCGTGCGCGCGCCCAACGTCCACAACATCGCCATCGACGGATCGTTCGACGACGCGCAGGCGATGGTGAAGCGCATCTTCGCCGACACGGACGTGACCGCAAAGCACCGCATCGGCGCGGTCAATTCGATCAACTGGGCACGGCTGATGGCGCAGGTGGTTTATTATTTCGCCGCCTCGCTCCAGCTGGGCGGGCCCGAGCGGAAGCTTGCCTTCAGCGTCCCCACAGGCAATTTCGGCGATGTCTTTGCAGGGCATGTCGCAGCGCGGATGGGTCTGCCGATCGAAAAGCTGATCGTCGCCACCAACGTCAACGACATCCTCCACCGCGCGCTGGCCGACGGCGATTATTCTGCCGGATCGGTCACACCGACAAGTGCGCCGAGCATGGACATCCAGGTCAGCTCCAATTTCGAACGCCTGTTGTTCGACGTCGGCGGGCGCGACGGATTGGCGCTGGCCGAGCAAATGCGCGGCTTCGATGCGTCGCAAGCGATGCGGCTTACCAACGCCCAGACCGAGGGCGTCGCGCTCTTCACCAGCGCGCGCGCGGACGAGGACGACACCTTGCAGGCAATGCGCTGGGCTTGCGAAAACTGCGGCGAAATGCTCGACCCGCACACCGCCATCGGCCTCCACGCCGCGCGCGCGGCGGACATAGCGCCCCTTGTTCCGGTGGTGACCCTCGCCACGGCCCATCCGGCAAAGTTCCCCGATGCGGTCGAGCGCGCCACGGGCCTGCGCCCCTCTCTTCCCGCCCGCGTCGGCGACCTCTTCGCACGCGAGGAAAGCTTCGTCGAATTGCCCGGCACTTACGAGACCGTGCGCGACCACATCATGGAGCACGCTTCCTGATGGCCGGGCTGACACGCGATCCGGTGCTGATGGTCGGCGAGGGCTGGGACGGCTATCGCCTCCTCGACAGCGGGCATGGCCGCAAGTTCGAAGCCTATGGCGACTATCGCTTCATCCGCCCCGAACCGCAGGCCATGTGGTCGCCGAGGCTCGATTACTGGGACGCGCATGGCGAATTCGTCCCTGGCAGCGATGAGGACGGCGGCGGGCGCTGGCAGTATTCGGAGGACGTCCCGGAGCATGGCTGGCCGCTGGGCTGGGGCGACGAGATCCGCTTCACCGCGCAGTGCACGCCGTTCCGCCACCTTGGCTTCTTCCCCGACATGGCGCCCGTCTGGACCTGGATGGGCGAGCAGTTGGATGGCCGCACCGATGCCGAGACGATGAACCTCTTCGGCTATACGGGCGTCGGCACACAGGCGCTGAGCAAATACGGCCGAGTGACCCATGTCGATGCGAGCAAAAAGTCCGTCGCACAGGCGCGCGAAAACGCCGCGCTCGCCGGCCTGGACGACCGTCCGGTGCGCTGGCTGGTCGAGGACGCGATGAAATACACTGCGCGCGAAGTGCGGCGCGGGCGGCGCTACGACGGCATCATTCTCGACCCGCCCAAGTTCGGCCGCGGCCCCGACGGTGAGGTCTGGCGCCTCGAACAGGGCTTGCCCGATCTCGTCTCCGATTGCCGCCAGCTGCTCGATCAGGACAGCAGCTTCCTTTTCCTCACGGTCTACGCGGTGCGGATGAGCAGCCTTGCGCTCGGTGGCTTGCTCGAGGAGGTCTTTGCGGGGCTGCCCGGCACTATCGAGCACGGCGATCTTGCCGTGCAGGAAGAGGGCGGCCGCCTGTTGCCCACGGCGATCTTCGCGCGCTGGTCCAATCCGCGCTAGGGACGGGCCATGAACGATTCGCTTATTCTCGAAGTCGCCGATTTCGAACACGACGTGCTCACCGGGATCTATTCCGAAGAGACCGGTAAGCCGCAGCCGCTGCGCTTCACAATCCAGGTGCGCATGAAGCCGCTGCGGCATTACGATCCCGACACGCCGCTCGACGATTCCAAGAACTACATGGACTTGAAATTTGCCGCGTCCAAGGCGCTGCCCGAAGGCGTGCATTTCAAGCTGATCGAGGCGGTGGCCGATCATGTCTGCGAGACGCTGTTCCTGCAGGACAAGCGCGTCGAGGCGGTGACAGTGAAGATCGTCAAGCTGGCAATTTCCGAAGCTGGCGAGAAGATCGGCATCACGCTCCACCGCGAGCGCCGCGAATGAAGCGGATCGCGGTCGAGGGTCTGCCGGAAGAGCCGCTCGCCGCAGCGGGGCTGTTCCACCAGAACTGGCTTGACCCCGTGGAACGCGCGCTGGAGGCGGGGGAGGATGTGCTGGTCACGCTCGATCCCGCCGACCACACGCATGACGAATGGCGCAAGGCCGCCGCCGCCATGCTGGCGCGCAAGCATGCGCCGCGTCGCGTGGTGCTGGTGGCAGGCGAGGGAGCGGCGCTCCAACCGATCGAAAACTATCTGGCAAGCGCGCCTGGCGTGACAGGGCAATATCTCAAGGCTGCCGGATGAGCGTGACCATCCTCTTCCTCGGTCCCTTGCGCGACCTTGCTGGCGAGGCGGAGCGCGAAGTGGCCGCGCCGCTCGACTGGGATGGGCTGCTAGGCGCGGTGGGCACGGACATAGCCGCACAACTCGAAGACGAGCGCGTCAACGTCGCCTGCAAGGGTAAGGTCCTCGCCGACAAGCGCGCGCTCATGGCCGAAGATGGCGATGAGGTCGCGCTGCTGCCGCCGGTGAGCGGTGGCTAGACTTGTCCTCTCCGCCCCGCTCGACGTTCGCCTGCTCGACAAGGGAATGTCTGTGGGCGAAGCGCTGGCGGCGTTCAACGCCGCGCATGGCGAGGCAGGCGGGGTGGTCTCCTTCCTTGGCAAGGTAAGGCCCGACGGCGGTGTCCGCGCGCTCGAACTGACGTTTTACGCGCCGCTGACCCTCCCGGGCATGGAGGAACTCGCACAAACCGCGATAAACCGCTTCGTTCTGGAAGGCGCGCTGGTCTGGCATCGAGTCGGTGTGATGACCCCGGGCGAGGCCATCGTGCTGGTCGCCACTGCCGCACGCCATCGCCGCAGCGCCTTTGAGGCGGCCGACTTCCTGATGGACCACCTCAAATCCGCCGCCTGGTTCTGGAAGCGCGAGCGTAGGGACGACGGCTGGCACTGGATCGAACCGCGCGGCGAAGACCACGCAGACCTGGTCCGCTGGAAATAATCTTCCCCGTTTGATCTCGATCAAGGAACGGGGCGACAGTCTGCGCCAGAACATCTCCAACAAAGGAGATCGTTCATGTCGAAGCACCTCACTCGCGAACTCGTTGCCGAACAGGCCGCCATCGTCGCAGCGCCGAAGCCGCGCCACGAGGTGGACCGCACGTTCGAGCTTCCCAAGGGCCTCTATGCGGCGACCGTCGCTCTTTACCTCGGATTTCTAGCGGTAATGGCAACGGGCCTATCCTCGCCCGGTCTCATTATCCCGATGGCAATCTTCACCCTCTTCGTCGTCGCCGGCTTCGGAGTGCCGGCGATCTGGGCGCGGCTCGAACCCGCACCCCGCTCGCGCCCGATGAGCTTTGCCCGGCTTCGTCGCGATGGGATCGTCACGCTGACCGGCCGTCTGACGGCCCGGGATGCCAGCGTCCAGATGCTGATCCTCCCGGTCATCATCTTCTGCTGGGGCGTGACCACGGTCACCATCGCAGCGCTGGTCCACTGACCGGCGTTACCGAAGGGGGAGGAGCGCGGGGTCGAGCAATTCGATCCCGCGCTTTCCGTTGCGCCGGATAGAGCCCTCGCGTTCAAAGCGGGTCAGCATCCGGCTTACCGTTTCGATCGTCAGGCCGAGCATGTCGGCAAGCTCTCCGCGCGAGAGCGGAAGGTCGAATTCCTTCGCCGGATGGCAGGGCGAATCGCTAGCCGCACGGGCTAGCGAGAGGAGCGCGCCCGCGACCCTCTGTTCCGCCGACGCCGTGCCGGTCAGTGCAAGCAGTTCGCGGCTGGCGAACAGATCTTCTTGCGTCCGGCGCAGCAGCGCCAGACCCAGACTGGGATACCGTTCGATCGCCTCGGCAAAGGCGGGGCCGGAGAATACGCACAATTCGCACTCGCCCAGCGCCACCACATCGTGCCGCATATAGGGGCCGAACATCTCGCCGACAAAGCCCGAGGGGTGGACGAGCGAAAGGATTCGCTCTCTCCCGTCCGCATCGATGGAGGTGATCTTGAGCGCGCCGCTCTTCAGCGTGGCGCAGGCTGCCTCGCTCATCCCGGCTGTGAACAGGGTTTCGCCCTTGGCCAGCTTGCGGGTGCGGCCGGCCTTGGCGAGCTCGTCGCGCTCCGCCTCGTCGAGCACCGCGCAAGCCGCGCGGTCGCGAACCGAGCAAGTGGCGCAGGAAAGGCTCATCGTACTTGCGCGCGCAGGTCCTCGAGCACGCTGTCCTCCTCGTTTACCAACGCGATGACGCCGCTGCGCGCTGCTTCCACGGCAGCCGAATCGTCTGCTGCCACGAGGGTCGCGGCATAGATCGCGTCGAGGTCGCCCAGCGGGACGGCCGTGAGGCTGCGTGCCGAATCGAGCTCGGCAAGCGCGACCTGCGCGGCGGCCCAGCTGTCGCTGCCCACGGCGCTGCCGCGCGCGGCGGCCACCAACCGTTCGGCGCGGGGGCGGGCCTCGTCGAAGCGGGAGTGGGCATCCTCGGCAGCTGCCACCAGCGAGGCGAGGCGCGCTTCGAGGCCGCCGGTGAGGTCGACCTCCACCGGGGGAACGTCGATCCGCTGCGGTTCGCCGGTTTCGAACTGGCCCTCGGCCCGCTCGGCATCGCGCACGGCAAGCGAGGGGTAGTCCGTCCCGGCGGAGGCGCAGGCCCCGAGCAAGGCGGACAGAGAAATAAGGCAGGCAGCTCTTGCGTATTGCACCATGCCTGCCCCATAGCATGCGAAAGATCGCGTGCCAGCGAGAAAGCCAAAAAAGCACCGCGTTCGGCGTTGACTTGGGCCTACCTTTCGCCTAACGGCACGCTTCTTTCCGGGCCCGACACTTCGGCGGGTCGACGGGTGCGCCGTAGATTCGCAAGGACGCGGCACAGCAATTTGTAACGAGAGATACGACCATGTTCGCAGTAGTGCGCACGGGCGGCAAGCAGTACCGGGTTGCCGCCGGAGACAAGATCGCGGTTGAAAAGCTGGCTGGCGAAGCCGGTGACACCATCACGCTGGGTGACGTCCTGCTCGCAGGCGAAGGCGACAAGCTCGCCGAAGCTGCCAAGACTGTCGTTTCGGCCGAAATCATTGCGCAGGCGAAGAGCGAAAAGGTCACGGTCTTCAAGAAGCGCCGCCGCCACAACTATCGCCGCAAGAACGGCCACCGCCAGATGATGACGCTGCTGCGCATCACTGCCGTTGGCGATTCGAAGGCCGAAAAGAAGGCTGCTCCCAAGAAGGAAGCCGCTCCGAAGAAGGATACTTCGGAGGAAAAGGCTGCGCCGAAGGCCAAGAAGGCTGCACCCAAGAAGGACGCGGCCCCGGCCAAGTCGGGCACGCACGCCACCGAGAAGAAGGCTCCTGCCAAGAAGGCAGCCGCCAAGAAGACCGAATCCAAGAAGTAAGGATCTGAACCATGGCACATAAAAAAGCAGGCGGTTCATCGCGTAACGGTCGCGACTCAGCCGGTCGTCGTCTTGGTGTGAAGAAGTTCGGCAGCGAAAACGTCGTCGCCGGCAACATTATCGTGCGTCAGCGCGGCACGAAGTTCTACCCGGCCGTCAACGTCGGTATGGGCAAGGACCACACGCTGTTCGCGCTTACCGACGGCGTCGTCCGATTCCACTCGGGCAAGCTTGGCCGCAAATACGTGTCGGTCGACCAGATGGCTGAAGCTGCCGAATAAACGGACGCTCCGATAACGGGATCGTCCAGACGAGACGGTCCCAGCCGGGCTAACGATCCGGCAGACGAAGAGGGAGATGGGGCCGACCCGTCTCCCTCTTGTCGTTTCTCCCTCTTCGAAAATCGCATGGGCGAAAATTCCTTTCGCCATCACGCAATTGTCACGCGTCCGGCCTAGGAGCCCGGGGCGTGGTCCTACGGGGAGAATACCAATGTTCCATGTCACCGAAAGGCTGCTGATGCGGCCTGCCTGGCCCGAAGATGCAGACGCGCTGTTCGGCGGTATCGCCGACCAAGGTGTCGTGCGAAACCTTGCGAGCGCGCCCTGGCCCTATCTCCCCGAACATGCGCGTGATTTCGTCTGCCGCGAGCCGGTTGCGCTATATCCGAAATTCCTCATTACGAAGCCGGGACCCGACGGGTCCGAGGTGATCGGCTGCATCGGGATCGATCCGGGCGAGGGAGGCACCGAGCTTGGTTACTGGATTGCCCGCTCCGCATGGGGACAGGGTTTTGCGACCGAAGCCGGACGCGGGATGCTGGAAGTCGTCCGATTGCTGGGTCATGGCACGATCAGTGCGGGGCACTTCGTCGACAATCCGGCATCGGGCCGCGTGTTGCGCAAGCTTGGTTTCGTGCCGACCGGCAAGGCCGCCATGCGCCATAGCTGCGGCCGGGGCGAGGAGGCGGAATGCGTGATGTACCGCCTCGATCTCGAGGCGGAGACCGGACCGAACCTGCAAGCCGCATAAGAAAAGCCCCGCCAGCGAAGGCGGGGCTTTTTGCTTACGGGGCCAAGGAGTTACTCGGCCGGTAGCAGCGCGGCTTCGAACTCGCCCTCGTACTTACCAATGAGTTCGCGATCGTCGTGATCCCACGGGTGGAAGTTCGGGCGGAAATAGGCGAGCCAGGCCGGGAAGATCCGCCGCACCACGCCGGGGGTGACGAGGAGGTACTTCAGAAGGCCCATCTTCGCCTTCCAGCTCTTGATCCCGTCCTGCGCCAGCAGTTCCAGCGTATCGGTCCAACGGTTGCGGAAGAAGTTGAAGCTGACGATCAGCATCATCAGGCTACGCAGCTTCCAGCGGCGCCACTTCGTCCAATCCTTGGTCGCATGGAGGTAGGTGTCGAAGGCGACGCCCTTGTGCTCGATTTCCTCGACCGCATGCCATTCCCACATGGCACGCACTTCGGGGTCGGCCTTTTCGAAATGCTTCGGATTGGCGAGGAATTCGGCCGCCATCATTGCAGTGTAGTGTTCCAGCGCCATAGTCGCTGCGAGGTTGACGATGACCGGGCGGTCCTTCGTCAGGGCGAGCATTTGCTCCACCCGCTTGTCGATCGCCTTGATGTCGTAACCGTGGTCCTCGGCGAGGCGGTTGAAGGCGATGTGTTCGCGCGTGTGGTTGATTTCCTGCTTCACGAAAGCGCGGATTTCCGCAGCAAGCTGCGGATCGGCGCCGTCCCGATGGGCTTTCACGGCCTCGATGAAGAAGGCTTCGCCGCGCGGGAAGGTGGCGGACAGGGCGTTGTGCCAGGCCGTGCCAAAGGCATCGCCCGCCCACCAGCGGTTGGGCGACGTGCCGCGGTTGAAGCGCTCGTCGCGCACGGTGATGGTGAGATCGGCAGGGGTCGGGCCCTTGCTCATGGTGTCAGTGTCGATCTTGACAGGGGCGTTCATTGACGGCTCCGGAGTTAACTTACATCTGTGTCAGTAAGAATTACTGACACAGATGTCAATAACCGCAGCTTATCGGCTTCCCCTGCGCGCAGCGATGGGTTAACGCTGGCCGCCAATGGCCACCCGCAAACGTCTCCCCCCCGAAGAATCCCGCCTCGCCGCGCTCGAGGCGGCGCGCAGCTTGCTGATCGAGACGGGGCCGCAATCGGTGACCTTGAAGGCCGTTGCCGCACGGATCGGGCGCACGCACGCAAACCTGCTGCACCATTTTGGATCGGCGGCCGGTCTGCAGAAGGCGCTTGCCGGTCACCTCGCCCAGGCCGTTTGCGCGACGATAGCGGATGCGGTCCGGGCCAGCCGGGCAGGGCTGGGCCATCCCCGCGAAGTGGTGGATCTCGCCTTCGATGCCTTCGACAAGGAGGGCGCGGGGGCCCTTGCGAGCTGGATGATCCTCACCGGCAACGAGGATGCGCTCACCCCCATCGTCGAGACGATCCACCAGCTGGTGGACGAGATTGCACCCGAGGAAGCCGCGCATTCGGGGAGCGCCACGCAGGTTCACGAGGAAACGCTGGCGCTCGTCCTGATGGCGATGGGCGACGCGCTGATCGGCACCGCCCTATCACGCTCGCTCGGCCTGCCCGAGACGGCCGCGCGCGACCGGGCCGAGCGGATGCTGGTCCGCTCGCTGGAGACGAACGCCCCGCCGGCCTAGCCTATTTCCCGCGCGGATGCTTCCAGCGCGGCAGCTCGGTAATTTCCGACATATCGCTGCCCGCAAGGTCTTCGAGCCGTTTGCGCTCGCCTTCGTCCTTCGCGCTGGCCGCCGCTTCGCGCAAAGCCATACCGTAAGCGGTGGCAAGCGCGTCCCCGGCCGGAACCGCGTGCTCGGGCCTGACCCCGACATGCTCCCAATTGGTGCCGGTCACCGGATTGATCGCGCGCCCCGTGGGGATGAAGGCGTAGAAGCCGTGCCCGAGCCCGACCGGTCCGCCCGGATTGGCCCCGCCGCCGGTGGTCTCGCCCACCAGCGTCGCGCGCTTCTGCGTCTGCATGTCGTAGGCAAATTCCTCGCCGCCCGAGAAGGTGTAGTCGGATGTCAGGACATAGACCGGTCCGGTGAAGCGGGTTTCGACCGAGCGCACGGTCCAGAAGTCGCGCGTCGTGTTCTCGGGCCGGTTGTAGATGCTGTTGAGATGGCGCTCGTCGCCCTTGGCGAAAAAGTGGCTGGCGAGCTGCGCCACGCTGTCGGGATCCCCGCCTCCGTTCGATCGCAGATCGACGATGATCGCCCGGCTGCCTTCAAGCAGGTGCAGGGCGGATTCGAAGGCCGAAGCGACGAATTCGGTGGGGCCGAAGAAGCGCACGTCGAGATAGCCGACGTTGCCGGGGAGCTGCGCCGTGCGGTAGATGCCGTAGCCGTTCTCCGCCATCTCGCGGTGCATCTGCTCCATTTCGGCGGGGTCATGGCCATGGTCCCCGTCGTCGCCCTGCGGCATGGGGGTGAAGGAAGGATCGTAGCGCACCTGCAAGTGACGATCATTGCCTGCTTCGCGCAGGTCGGTGCGCAGTGCGTCGGCAAAGCTGCGCGAAGTCGTGTACTCGCGATAGGCTCCGCTATCGGCCTTGTGCTGGAGTTCGGCAGCGGTGGTCTCGGCAATTTCGGGAAAGACGTAGACTTCGCGCAATTGCTCGCCGAGCGTGCGGACGACTTCGGCCCTGGCAGCGCTGGCGATCGGCGGATCGGCGGACTCCTGCGCCGGAGCCGGAGACGCTGCGAGGATGAGGGCCGCAAGACCTATGGAACGCTTGAACATGGTGTTTCTCCTCCCTTTCCGAGCCGGCCATGGGAAGCAAATCGGGAAGGCGGAGACCAGTCCTACTCTGCCAGCGACGTCCTGAGCCAGTCGGGGGCAAGGTCCGGGTCGATATCGCCGACGCGCAAGTGATCGATGGCGAGGCCCAGCTCCTCATAGGCGATCTTGCGCCGCTTCTCGTCGGATTGCTCCAGCGGCACCACGACCAGCCGCCGGTTGATTTTGCTGCGCCAGTTCATCCGCGCGGTGTTTTCCTGGCCGATGTAGCAGCCTTTGTCGAAGGCCACGCCATGGAGTTCGACCGCGTTGGTCTCCAACCATAATATGTCGCCCAGTTCCGCGCGGCCTTCGGGCACACCGAGCGACAGGCGATGCGCGCGGTATGCTTCGTCCGCCGATCCCTCATCCTCCGCCACCGGGGCGAGCCAGCGCTGGCCGAGCGCAGCCAGACGCGGATCGGGCGCGCCGCCGTCTCCCGTGTGGCCTTCCCAATGGACGCCGACTGTGTCGTCCACAGCAATGTCGATCTTGCGACGCAGGCGATAGAGGGAGAGGCGCTTAGCCAGTTCTTCGGCAATTTCGGCCTCGCAATCGAGCAGCAGTCCGTCATCGCCCGCAGGCCAGACGATCATGTCGAACAGCGCCTTGCCCTGCGGCGTAAGCAGCCCAGCATAGACAGGTAGCGCCTGCTTTACATCGCTCGTGAGCAAGCCTTGCAGGAAGTCGGCAATGCTTTCGCTGTCATCGGCGGGCGTCAGGCGCACGATGGCGCGGCTGGTGAGGCGGGTGGCTGTCATGCGTGACAGATAGGCCGCCTGCCGCCATAGGCAACGGTATGGATACCCGCTTTGATCAAATCGCATTCTCCGGTGGAGGCATTCGCTGCTTTTGGCATGGGGGTTTTCTATCGACAGCTGGTGATGCTTTGTCGCTCGATGTGAAGCGCGTGAGCGGTGTTTCGGGCGGAGCGCTCAGCGCAGCCGCGTGGCTTGGAAACCGCGAGCAGGATCTTCTGATGCTCATGACCGAGGCGTTCCGCATTAACGATGCCAATTTCGATAGGGGCAGCTCGAACTTCACCCCGCATCAGGAAATATACCGTGCAGTTGTGGATACTACGCTCGACAAGGAAGCGATCGAACGGATCTGCGATGGGCCGGAGTATCAAGTTCATCTCTCCTGTCCTCCCAAACCCCTCCCGGCCCGCCTGGCAGCATCCTTCTACGGCGTTGCTTACAAGGTCGATCAATTCGTTCGCGGAACGCCCCATCTGGTGATCCCCAAGAAAGCGGGCCTGGGAGGGCTGTGCGTTGATGCGCGGCTAGCTGCGCGTGAGGGCAAGCTCGTCGATCTGGTTTGTGCTGCCGCAACGATTCCGCCCCTGTTCGACGTGCCCTGCTGGGATGGGGACCGAGTGCTCGATGGTGGGATGCTGGACAAAGCGCCCATGCCGCAGCCCGATCGCGGTCGTACCCTTGTGCTGCTCAGTAGTCGTTACGCGAACCTGCCGCAGACATGCCGACGGACCTATGTCCAGCCGAGCGAAGAGGTGGCGGCGGACAAGATCGACTTCTCCGATGCCACGAAGGTCGAGCGGACCTGGGCTCAGGGCGAAAAGGACGGGCGCCATTGGCTGGCGCAGCATGACCTCGACGACTAAAGGCTTGTCATGATCGAATCGCTGACCATCCGCCGCCCCGACGACTGGCATCTCCACTTCCGCGACGGCGAGACCATGCGCGCCGTAGTGCCGCATACCGCGCGCCAGTTCGCCCGCGCGATCGTCATGCCCAATCTCGCCCCACCGGTGACCACCAGCGCGCTTGCCGATGCTTATCGCACCCGCATCCTCGAAGCAGTCCCGGAGGGCGTGGAGTTCACGCCGCTGATGACCGCCTATCTCACCGACGAGACCGATGCCGACGACCTAGCGGCGGGCTTCGCGGATGGTGTGCTGACCGCGGCCAAGCTCTACCCGGCAGGCGCGACCACCAACTCTGCCCACGGCGTGACCGACATCGCGAATATCGAGCGCGTGCTGGAAAAGATGGCCGCGATCGGGATGCCGCTCTGCGTCCATGGCGAGGTCACCCATGCCGAGATCGACATCTTCGACCGTGAGGCGGTGTTCATCGACCGCATCCTCGCCCCGCTGGTGGAACGCCTGCCCGAGTTGAAGGTTATCTTCGAACACATCACCACGAAACAGGCCGCCGAGTTCGTCGACGCGACCGGCCCCAAGGTGGGCGCGACGATCACCCCGCAGCACCTCCACATCAACCGCAACGCCATCCTCGTGGGCGGCATTCGCCCGCATATGTTCTGCCTTCCCGTCGCCAAGCGCGAGGAGCACCGGCTCGCGCTACGCAAGGCGGCGACTTCGGGATCGGCCAAGTACTTCCTCGGTACCGACAGCGCGCCGCATCATCGCCATGCGAAGGAAAGCGACTGCGGGTGCGCAGGCATATTCAACGCGCCCTTCGCGCTTGAGAGTTATGTCACCGTCTTCGACAAGGAGGGAGCGCTCGATCACTTCGAGGCGTTCGCCAGCCTCAACGGACCAGCGTTCTACGGTCTTCCCGTCAACGAGAAGAGGGTGACGCTGGAAAAGGCTGCTGTCGAGGTTCCGGCCGAGGTCAATGGCGGAGAGGCCGAGATCGTGCCCTTCCACGCGGGCGAAACGCTTAAATGGCGGCTGGCTTCCTAGACCGCGCGACGAGGTCCCAAACGAAGATCGCCGCTGCCGCCCAGATACAGGCGAAGCACGCGGCCTGAACGGGCTTCAACTCCTCGCCGAACACGGTGAGGCCGAGGATGAAGACGATGCTCGGCGCCAGGAACTGGATGAAGCCGAGCGTCGAATAGGGCAGCCGCCTTGCTGCAATGGCGAACATCAGCAGCGGGAAGGCCGTGAGCGCGCCGCCGAGCATGATCGCGAGGCTCAGGCCCGTTTCCTGCGTGAAGGCCGATCCGGCCGGTGTGCCCGCGTAATAGAAGGCGACCACCGAGGCAGGCACGAGCAGCACCAGCGACTCGATCGTCAGGCCGGGGAGGGCCCCCACATCGACCTGCTTGCGAATGAGGCCATAGGTGCCGAAGCTCAGCGCCAGCGTCAGGCTGATCCAGAGCGTCGTCAGCGCGCCGCCCAAAAGGAGCGAGACGCCCACCGCCGCCAGCGCCACCGCAACCCACTGCGCCCGCGACAACCGCTCCTTCAGCAAAAGCGTGCCAAGCAGCACGTTGATCAGCGGGTTGATGTAATAGCCAAGGCTGGCGGCGTAGACGTAGTTGCTCTGGATCGCCCAGACATAGACCACCCAATTAACTGCGATCAGCGTGGCGCTCAGGAATAGCCAGCCCATGGTGCGCGGGTTGGAAAGCGCAGCGCGCAGCTGCGGCAGTTGCTTTCGTACAGCGACGATCAGCAGGCACAGCGGCAACGTCCAGATGATCCGCCAGCCGACGAATTCCATCGCCGGAACGCTCCGCACCAAGATCAGGTAGAGCGGCAGGAAGCCCCAGATCAGATAGGCTCCGAGCGCTGCCCAAAGGCCTGTCCGGGGGTGTTCGGTTGCTGTCGTTTCCATGAATGAGACGCGCCTAGGCCGGGGCGTTGGCCCCTGCAAGCCTCATCTCGTCGGCTGAGAAAACACGGCTCGTCGATAAATCGAAATCTGACCGCTGCGTTGCAATCGGTTCAGGAAAGCGAGCGTAATACTGAACGGCATCAGGATAACCCGAGTCGAATACGACCAAAGGAAACGCTCATGCCAAAGCTCACGAAGACCATCTCGCTGGCCCTTGCCGCAACCGGCCTCACCCTTGCCATGCCGGCAAGCGCTGCCGTTCCCATGCAGGCCGCTCCGCAGGTGCAGATGCATGCCGGCGCGCATGCCGACATCGCTGCGGACACGACCTTCGAGCACGGCAAGAAGCACAGGAAGTACAAGAAGCGCAAGCATCGCCGCCACCATCACGACCGCTACTACGGCGAGCGTGTCGTGGTCGTCCGTGAGCGCGCTCCGCGTCCCTATTACATGGGTTACGATCGCAATTGGGGCCAGCCGGTCCGTCGCGACACCCGTATCTGGCGCGGCCGCGATAGCCGTTATTATTGCCGCAAGGACGACGGCACGACCGGTCTGCTGGTCGGTGCGGGCGTCGGCGCGCTGATCGGTCATGAAGTCGCCGGTCGCGGCGGTGACCGTACGCTCGGCGCGATCATCGGCGGTGCGGCGGGCGCGCTGCTCGGCCGCTCGATCGACCGTTCCAGCACGCGCTGCGGCTAGTCAAATAGCGAACTTTCGGACTGCGCCCACCCGCAGTTCGGAGGGGGCGACCCTTCGGGTCGTACTGGGCGTCGTCCTGAACCTTGCAAAAAGGGAAGGGCGGCGCCCTTCTACGTGTGCGCGTCCTTGGACTTGCGGGTCGGCTTTACGCCATCCTTGAGGCCCACGCCGATGCTTGCGCGCGGCTGGTCGACCTCGGTGCTGGCCACTGGATAGGCGCAGTAATCGGCCGCGTAATAGGCTGCGGGGCGATGATTGCCCGATAGCCCGATGCCGCCGAACGGCGCTGCCGAGGAAGCACCATTGGTCGGGCGGTTCCAATTGACAATGCCCGCGCGGGTCTCGGTCCAGAATTTCTCGAAATCGTCCGGATCGCCGCCGATCAAAGAGGCCGAAAGGCCGTAACGGGTGTTGTTCGCTTCGGCGATCGCCTCGTCGAAATCCTTCACGCGGATGACCTGGATCAGCGGGCCGAACAGCTCGACATCCGGCCGGTCCTCAATGGCGGTCGTTTCGATGATGCCGGGCGTGAGGAAGGGCAGGTCCTCCTGCGGGCGGGTCATCTTGAGGATTGCCTCGCCGCCATGGGCCAGCAGAGCGTCCTGACTTTCGATCATCATGTCGGCGGTCGGGTTGTCGATCACCGTGCCCATGAAAGGCTGCGGCTCTGCGAATGGCTCGTCGACGATGAGGCGCTCGGCGAGGCTTTTCACGGCCGGGATGATTTCGTCATAGACGCTGTCGAGCACGATCAGGCGGCGCGCGGCTGTGCAGCGCTGGCCGGCGGTGGTGTAGGCCGACTGGATGATCGTGACCGCCGCATCTTCGATCTTGGGTGTGTCGAGGACGACGATCGGGTTGTTGCCGCCCATTTCGAGCGCCACGATCTTGGCCGGGTTGCCGGCGAGCTTCTTGTTGATCGCGATCCCCGCCGGGGCCGAGCCGGTGAACAGCACGCCGTCGACGGCATCGTGCGCGACCAGCGCCTTGCCCATGTCCGGCCCGCCGTGGAGGCACTGGATCACCCCTTCGGGCACTTCGGCCTCGTGGAACAGCTTGGTCAGGAATTCGCCCACCGCCGGGGTCTTCTCGCTCGGCTTGAAGACGACGACATTGCCCGCGATCAGCGCCGGCACGATGTGGCCGTTGGGCAGGTGGGCGGGAAAGTTGTAGGGGCCGAGCACCGCCATCAACCCATGCGGTTTGTGGCGCAGCGCCGCGCTGCCCTGAAGCGCGCTGTCGAGCTTCTTCTGGCCGGTGCGTTCGGCATAGGCCTTGATCGAGATCTCGACCTTGTTCTTGACCGCTTCGACCTCGGTGCGGGCCTCCCACAGGGGTTTGCCAGTTTCGCGCGCGATCAGTTCGGCGAACGGTTCGGCGTGTTTCAGCACCTGGTTGGCGAAGCGGCGCATCAGTTCCATGCGGACCGCGGGTGATTGCCGCGCCCAATCGCGCTTTGCCGCCAGCGCGCGTTCCATCACCTTGTCGATATTGCCGACCTTGCCGCGCCAGATCTGGTTGCCCGTCGCCGGCTCGGTGGAAATCATCTTGTCAGACACGAAAGCCTGTCCTTCAACCCGTTGCCCATTTGGCAACTGCCTATGTGCCTTCTGCCTCGTCGCGTCAATTTCAGAGACAGCTAATGTGTCCACAAGGGACGGGGGCAGGGCCATGCGCATCGCCCATGCGGCGCAGGCGTGTGACTTTCTCTTGGAGCGGGTCCCAGTCGTCGCGCTCGTCGATTGCGGACCAGATCGCCTCCACCTCGTTGATGAGCATGCTCTCGGGCGCGCTCTCGCTCCAATAGGCGTGCGTGTCCTCGACCTTGTCGTAGGTGCCGAGCAGTTCGGCAATCTCGCCCGTCGCCCCGCCCGTGCGCAGGCGGTAGAAGAAGGCGTCGGGCTGTTCGCCACTGGCCGCCATTTCGGCCTCGCACGCGCCGACCAGCCGACCGTCCTCCTCGCCCCCTCTGGGCACGAGGCCGAGCCGCCAGCACCAGCGCCGCCCGACCGCCTCCATGTAGAGCGGCCCAAACCGCTCCATCGCAGCGATCAGCGGCGGCGCGTCGGCCAGCAGGCGCAGCGCGATGGCGAACTGGCCGCAATTCCAGTGCAGCGCTTCGGGCTGGCGGCCGAAAGCGTAGAGGCCCTGGTGGTCGAAATAGGCGGCGGTGAAGCCCGGCTCCCACTTTGGCAGGAACCGCCAGGGACCGTAATCGAAGCTCTCGCCCGAAATGTTCATATTGTCGGTGTTGAGCACGCCGTGGACGAAGCCTGCCACCATCCAGCTGGCGGCAAGGTCGGCAAGCCGTTCGACCACGAGGTGCATGAGGCGCACGGCCGGATCCTCGCGGCCCGGCGCGTCTTCGGGCGGAGGCGGGCCGGGGAAATGTTCGAGGCAATAGGCGACCAGCGCTTCCATATGGGCCTGCTCCTCCAGCACGAGCAGGCGCTGGAAGGTGCCGATGCGGATATGGCTGTGGCTCAGCCGCGTCATCACCGCCGAACGGGTGGGCGAGGGTTCGTCGCCGCGCTCAAGTTGCTCGCCAGTCTCGACGATGCTGAACGTCTTGGAGGTGTAGACCCCCAGCGCCTCGAGCATTTCGGTGGCGAGGATTTCGCGCACGCCACCTTTCAGCGTCAGCCGTCCATCACCCGCGCGGCTCCACGGCGTCTGGCCCGATCCCTTGGTGCCGAGATCGAGCAAGCGGCCCGCGCCATCGCGCATCTGGGCGAAGAGAAAGCCGCGCCCGTCGCCGATTTCGGGATTGTACACGCGGAACTGGTGGCCGTGGTATCGCAGCGCGAGCGGCTGGGGGAGGTTGTCCTCCAGCGATTCGAAACGTCCGAAATGCCGCGCCCAGTCGTTGTCCGACAGATCACCCAGACCGACGGCGGCAGCCCAGCGGTTGTTCCGGAAACGCAGCGTCGTCTCGGGGAAATCCGCCGGTGCGACCGGATCGCCAAGCCAGTCCGCAAGCTCCGTTATAGGGGTTTCGGGGCGGTAATCGGCGGGTTCGGGGGCGCTTGGCATGGGGTCTGGATGGGGCGCATGGGCGGGTCATGCAAGTCGTCTCTCGAAATTTACGCAAAGCCGCGCTACCGGAGCAGGCATGGATAGCGAATTCAGCGAGCGCAGCTGGCAAAGCCCCGACGGGCTGGAGCTGTATTTCCGCGATTATGCCGCGGGCGGCGAGGGTGCACCGAGCGGCAAGCTGCCGGTCATCTGCCTCCACGGCCTTACCCGCAACAGCCGCGATTTCGAAGGGCTGGCCCCGCATATTGCGGCGCAGGGCCACCGCGTAATCGTCCCCGACATGCGTGGCCGCGGGCAGAGCGCCTATGCCGACGACAGCGCGACCTACGCCGTCCCCACCTATATCGCCGACGTCATGGCGCTTCTGGCGCAGGAAGGGATCGACCGCTTCGTGTCGGTGGGCACCTCGATGGGCGGCATCATGACCATGCTGATGGCGCAGTTCGCTCCGGAAAAGATCGCCGGGGCGGTCATCAACGACATCGGTCCGGTGGTCGACCCGCAGGGGATCGACAAGATCAAGACCTATCTCGGCAAGGGCGGCAGCTTCCCGACCTGGATGCACGCCGCACGCAGCCTCGAGGAAGTCCACGGCGAATCGCACCCCGGCTTCGACACGAACGACTGGATCCAGATGGCCAAGCGTTCGATGACGCTGTGCAACAACGGCCGGATCGCCTTCGATTACGATATGAAGATCGCGGAGCCTTTCTCCGCCGCCGACGAGAACGCCGTTCCGCCAGACCTCTGGCCGGGCTTCGAGGCACTGGCGGCGAAACCGCTCCTGCTCGTGCGCGGCGGCATCTCGGTCATTCTGAGCGCGGAGACGCTGGCCGAGATGCAGGCCCGTGCGCCCGATGCGGACGTAGTGGTCATTCCCGATGCGGGCCATGCGCCCACGCTCGACGAACCCAAGGTGCGCAGCGCCATCGAAGCCCTGCTGAACGCCGCGCAATGAGCGCTGCCGACGACGGCCTCGCGCCGAATGTGCTGCACGTCCTGCCCACGCGGCAGTCTGCCGAGCTGATCGCCGCTTTCGGCAACAGGTTGCGCCACACGCTGGTCACTCCGGACGGCGAACTGCCCGCCGGGCTTCGCAGGAGCCCCTATCTGAAGACCGCAAGCGAGTTCCCGCCGCTGGACGGGGCGCTGCTCCCCGGGCGGTTGCAGAAGCTGGCGCGCGCCATGACGCCCTTCGACCTTGTGCTGACGCATGGCTACGAAGCGCTCGACGTCGCCATGGCGCATACGCTGTTCAAGGATGCCATGAACCTGCCGCCGCTCGTGCATCACGAGCACAAGCCGGACGTGAAACCGGGGGTGAAGCGCACATGGTATCGGCGGATCGCGCTCGGCAAGTCCGCCGGGCTGGTCGTGCCGGGAGAGGCGCTGGAAGAGCGGGCGCTGGTCGATTGGCAGCAACCGATGGGCCGCGTCAAACGCATCCCGCCTGCAGTCGACACCAAGGGTTTCGCACGAAAACCCCGGAACGACAGCCTCCGGCTGATCAAGCACAAGGGCGAGCGCTGGATCGGGTGCTGGCCGCACGCGGCGGACGGCCCGCAGCTGGCCGGACTTGTCGAGGCCATGGCTCGCCTGGACGAGGACTGGCACCTGGTCGTGCCGGGCGAGGAGGGTCTGCGTTCGCAGGTTGAAGCACAGGTCGACCGGCTCGAGCTGAACGACCGCGTGCATTTTCTCGAAGGGCTGGCCAATCCGGTCAAGGTGATGGGCCTGTTCGACATCTTCGTGGAGCTATCGCCGGCGCGCGGTTTCCCGATCCATGTGGTCGAGGCTATGGCGGCGAGCGTCCCGATCCTCGCGCCGCGCACGCACGAGATCGAGGGCATCGTGGCCGAGGCCAATCACGAATGGCTCTACGATCCGGAAACTTGGGACACCCTGTCCGCCTATCTCGGCGCGCTGGCCGGGGACAAGGCGCTGCGGGCGACGCTCGGCAAAGCGAACCGGGCGCAGACGGTACAGGCGTTCGACCGCGACAAGGTCTTCGCCACCTGCCGCCGCCTCTATGCCAGCGCGATGAAACGCGAATTCTGATCGTTGCCTTTCATGGCCCGTTCACTCGGGCGGGGACAGGCAGGAGGCAAGATATGCCAAGGCATTGCCCTTAACAGGCGGGATGCCTAAAGACCCGCGAACCCAATTTTCAAGGACCGGAGCCCGCCGCAAAGTGGCACGCACACCCAACACCGAACTTTCCCGCGAGGAAAAGAAAGCCAAGGCCGAAGCCGCCGAGCGGGAAGCGCTGCTGCGCGAAGTCGACGATGCCGTGCGGCAGGGCGATTTCGAAAGTTTCATGTCGAGCTACGGCAAGCCGCTGCTCGGCGTGGTCGCGCTGGGGCTCGCGGCTTTCGGCGGCTATCTCTACTGGGACCAGCAGCAGGAAAGCACGATGGAGCGATCGGGCGAGGAACTGGTGACGATCCTCGACCAGCTCGAAGCGGGCAATATCGATACCGCCACCGGCCAACTCGACGGCTTCGATGGCGAAGGCTCGCCAGCGATCAGCGCCAAGCTGCTGCGCGCTGGCATCGCGGCCGATGAGGGTGAGACGCAGAAGGCGGCCACGCTCTTCGGCGAAGTGGCCGACGATGAAAACGCGCCCGAGGCGCTGCGCAACCTCGCGCTGGTCCGCCGCACCGCCCTCATGTTCGACGAAATGGGCCCGGACGAGGTCATCGCGGCGATGAAGCCGCTGGCCGTGCCGGGCGAACCCTTCTTCACAAGCGCGGGCGAACTCGTTGCCCATGCCTATCTCGCGCAGGACAAGCGTGCCGAGGCCGGCGCGCTGTTCGCCGAGATCGCGCGTGACGAGAACACGCCCGAAGTGGCCCGTGCGCGCATGCTCAACATGGCCGGTATCCTCGGCGTCGATGCGGTCGACGACGTGCAGGACATTCTCGACACCCAGCGTGCCGAAACTCCCGATGCCGAACTCGTCAGCGAATGACACGAAACGGAATTTTCATGAGCCAGATGACCACGAAATCCTTCCTCAAGACCGCGGCTGTCGCGGCCTCGACCCTCGCGCTTGCGGCCTGTAGCGGCGGGCTGTTCGGCGGCGGAGACGGCAAGAAGGACACGCCGACGATCGGGGAACGCCAGCCGATCCTCTCGCGCATCGAAACCGGCGCAAAGGTCGATCCGGCTCTGGCGGGGACTGCCGTGACGCTACCGGCCGCGCGCGCCAACGACACCTGGGGTCAGGGCGGAGGGACGGCCAACAAGAGCTATGGCCACCTCGCGCTTTCCGCATCCCCGGTGCAGGCCTTCACCGCGCAGGTCGAAGGCGCCAGCAACAAGCGCCGCCTGGGCGCCGCGCCTGTCATTGGAGGTGGCAAGCTCTTCGCGGTCGGCGCGGATGGCCGGGTCACTGCTTTCGACGCGCAGACCGGTGCGCGCGTCTGGAGCTACCAGAGCGACCTGACCGACGACACGCGTCCCAGCGCCTTTGGCGGCGGCGTCAGCTTCGACAACGGCAAGCTCTACGGCACCGATGGCGCGGGCAATGTCTATGCGCTCGACGCGAACACGGGCGCCGAGCTGTGGAAGGTCAAGCCCGGCGGCCCGCTGCGCGGCTCGCCTACGGTCGCCTTCGGCAATATCTTCGTGATGAGCCAGGACAACCAGCTCTTCGCGCTGGGCACGAACGACGGCCGCCTCGCGTGGCAGGAGTCGGGTTCGACCACCATGGCCGGCGTGTTCGGCGTGGCGTCGCCGGCTGCGGGCAACGGCACAGT
>NZ_ABCG01000003.1 GCF_000181515.1 Erythrobacter sp. SD-21
CAGCAGGACCAGTCCAAGTGCGGCCGCTGCTGCCAGCCAGAGCGCGAGGACGTCGCGCTTTAGGGCCCGAGCCCAATCGGAGAGCCTACCCAGCGAGCGCGTCTTTTACGAAGTCGGCGCAGCGTTCGCCGATCATGATGCTTGGCGCATTGGTGTTGCCCGACACGAGCCGCGGCATGATCGAGGCATCGGCGATCCAGAGCCCATCCACCCCGCGTGCCTTGAGCGTGGGATCGACCACGTCGTCGTCGCCCGCGCCCATGCGGCACGTGCCGACCGGGTGGTAGACGGTATCCGCGCGGTTCCGGATAAGCTCGTCGAGCTGGTCTTCATCGTCGAGATCGACCGGGTAGCGTTCGGTCGGCCCGAAGTCCTGCAGTGCGGGCGAACTCGCGATCCGGTGCGACAGGCGCACGCCTTCGCGCAAGGTGGCGATATCGCGGTCGTCGTCGAGGAAATTGGGATCGATGCGCGGCGCGTCCTTCGCATCGCCGCTCGCCAGCCGCACCGTGCCCCGGCTTTCGGGACGCAGGACGCAGGCGTGGAGCGAGAAGCCGTAGCCTTTAACGCTCGTACGCCCGTGGTCTTCCAGCATGGCGGGGACGAAGTGCCACTGGATGTCTGGTGCAGGGGCGTCGGGCATGACCGTCCAGAACCCGCCCGCCTCGGCATAAGGCGTGGTCATGGGGCCAGTGCGGTGGCGCCGGTGTTCTACCAGCGCCTTGGCCATCTTGAATGTGCCGGCCAACGTCGAGCCGATCATTTCCTTGCTCTCGGTCTGCCAGCTGGACACGTAGTCGATATGATCCTGCAGGTCAGACCCGACCGCCGGCTTATCGACGAGGACGTCGATGCCGTGCTCTTTCAGGTGTCCGGCCGGCCCGATGCCCGACAGCATCAAGATTTGAGGCGAATTGAAGGCTCCGGCGCAGAGCACCACGCCGCCGCGCGCCTTCACCGTGCGGCTGCGCTTGCCCACCGTGTAGGTCACGCCCGTCACGCGGCCATCGTCGATTTCGAGCTTCTGCACCGTCACGCCGATGCGCGTGTCGAGATTCTTCGAGCCACGCTGCGGTTCGACATAGGCGCGCGCGGCGGACCAGCGTTCGCCGTCCTTCTGAGTCACCTGGTAGAGGCCGAAACCTTCCTGTTTCTCGCCGTTGAAATCGTCGTTTCTCGGCAGTTGCAACTGGGCCGCCGCCTCGACGAAAGCGAGGCTGCCCGGGTTCATGTACTTCTGGTCGCTGACCCACAGCGGGCCGTCTTCGCCGTGATAGTGGTTTTCCCCGCGCACATTGTGTTCGGCGCGCTTGAAGTAGGGCAGAACGTCGTCAAAGGCCCAGCCGCTGCAGCCGAGCGAGGCCCAATTGTCGTAATCCCACTTGTTGCCGCGGATGTAGACCATGGCGTTGATCGCGCTGGAGCCGCCGAGGCCCTTGCCGCGCGGCTGGTAGCCGACCCGGCCGTTGAGGCCTTTCTGCGGGACGGTGTCATACATGTAGTTCGCCGCCTTGTTCGGGATGGCGAGCATGCCGGGCGTGGTGATGCGCATCCCATTGTTGCGCCCGCCCGCTTCGAGCAGGCACACGCTCTTGCCCGCCTCGGCTAGCCGTCCGGCAACCGCGCTGCCGCCGCTGCCGCCGCCGACGACGACCACATCAAACTCATCCATGAAGAACTCCTCTCGATTCGAGAGGTTAGGCAGCCTCGGGCTTGCCTGCAATCGGGTTTTGGGATGCAACCTGTTCGGGAGTCTCGCCCGCGCCCTGCCGCGCCAGCCACGCCTCGCGGATCTGGTCGCTGGTTTGGCGGCTGCCGTCATGCGTCCAGCCCGGTTCGCGCAGGAGATAGGACAGCTTGTGCTTCCACGGGCTGCGCCACATGTCCTGCGCAATACCGATCCATTCATGGAAGACGGCCCACAGCAGATTGAAGCTGCCCAGCTGCTTGACGATGCCGTAGCGAATCTTCTCGTTCCTGATCTCGGGCTCGAAGGTGCCGAACATCTTGTCCCAGACGATGAAGACGCCTGCGTAATTGCGGTCGAGATAGCGCGGGTTGGTCGCGTGGTGGACCCGGTGGTGGCTGGGCGTGTTCATCACCGCCTCGAACCAGCGCGGCATCCGATCGATCGCCTCGGTGTGGATCCAGAACTGATAGATCAGATTGAAGCCACCGCAGATCGCGATCATCGCCGGGTGGAAACCGAGCAGCACCAGCGGCAGTGCGAAGACGAAGCCCAGCGTCAGGAAACCAGTCCATGTCTGGCGCAGCGCGGTCGAGAGATTGTAATGCTGCGAGGAGTGGTGGTTCACATGGCTCGCCCAGAACCAGCGCACGCGGTGCCCGAAGCGGTGAACCCAGTAATATTTCAAATCGTCGAGCACGAAGCAGGCAATCCACGCCCACCACGCCCAGCCGATTTCGAACAGGCGGTATTCCCACAGGAACAGGTAGAGCGCGAAGAACAGTCCGCCGAAGAGTAGGCCGGCCACCGTGCTTCCCAGCCCGAAAGCGAGGCTGGTGAGCGTGTCCTTCGGTTCATAGGCCGCAGGCTTACGGCGCCAGGCCCAGATCATCTCGATCAGGACCAGGGCGACGAAGCCGGGCACGGCGTATTCGGTGGGCGAGAAATCGGGCATGGCGTGGCGCTACCGTATCGCCTCTATTCGCTGAACCCAAGCTTGCGGATTGTCTATCGCAAGATGCGCTGTTCCGAAGCGGCGCTCGGCGGTGTCGATCGCAAGCCCGCCGTCCTCCAGGCGCACGCGAGCGGCGGGAGTGAGGATACGCCCCGCGAAGTGCGTACCGTGAGGACGCAGGAGCAGCACCTCCCCCGCGGCATTCGCGAGGAGCGCGCCACTTCCCTCTTTATCGAGACCGATATGCGTTGGATGGAACCCGTCCGCGGCTTCCTGCGAGGCGGTGCGCGCCTCGTCCTCGCTCGCTAGCCGGGGGGAAGGGCCCAGCTTCAGCCATCGGGCGATCGCCGCCAGCACGAGGATGGCCGCCAGCGAGCCGAGGAATTGCAGCAGCTGGCCGGTCATGTCATCCTGTGGATTGCTGCTTGAGCATTTCCATGGTCGGTCGCACCGCCGAAGTGTCGTATCCGGCCTCCCGGGCTTCACTGGCAATTTCGTCGAGGTCACGCCCTTCCTTCGCCTGGGCGAGCGCCCAGAGCATCGTGGAGCGGGTGCCCGATCGGCAAAAGGCGAGTGTCCGACCCTGCGTCGATTTGAGTGCGGACTGCATCTCGTCGACCTGCGGCAGGCTGAAGCCCGCCGAACCCACCGGGATAGATTTGTAGGCAATGCCGTTCTGCCTCGCTGCGTCCTCGATCTCGGCGCCGCTGGGCTGGCCGGGAGCCTCCCCGTCGGGGCGGTTGTTGATGATCAACGTTACGCCCTCTGCGGCGGCCTGCGCGACATCTTCGACCGAAATCTGCGGAGAGGCGAACACGCGCTCGTTAAGCCGTTTGAATTCCGCCATGGCTCAATTCACCTCGCTGCTTACTGCCGGTACGCGCCGCCTGCGCTGGACGATGTTGAGGATCTCCACGCCGACCGAGAAGCCCATCGCGGCGTAAATATAACCCTTCGGCACGTGGAAGCCAAAGCCGTCGGCGATCAGCACAAGGCCGATCATGACGAGGAAGGCGAGCGCCAGCATGACCAGCGTCGGGTTCTTTTCGATGAAGCTGGCAAGCGGATCGGCCGCCACCATCATGATGCCGACGGTGATGACCACGGCGGCGACCATGATCGGAATATCGTCGGTCATGCCCACGGCGGTGAGGATCGAATCGACCGAGAAGACGAGATCGATTGCCACGATCTGGGCGATTACCGCACCGAATGTGGCCTTGACCGCGTCGGCCGGGCCCGGGGTCTTGTCGAGCAGGTCGCCCGAATTGTCTTCGGGTTCCATCGAGTGATGGATTTCCTTGGTCGCCTTCCACAAGAGGAACAGGCCGCCCGTAAGCAGAATCAGGTCGCGCCCCGAAAAGGCCGTCTCGAAGGTAGGCTGGCCATAGGGTCCCGGTTGCCCTTCGATCCCGAGGTCGAACAGCGGCGTCTGCAAGGTCACGAGCCAGCCGATCAGCATCAGCATGCCGATCCGCATGATCAGCGCCAGCGACAGCCCGATTCGCCGCGCGCGCTGTTGCTGGTGGTCGGGCAACTTGTTCGACAGGATCGCGATGAAGATGAGGTTGTCGATCCCCAGCACCACCTCGAGCGCGATGAGCGTGAGAAGGGCGAGCCATGCGGCCGGGTCGGAGAGAAGCGCCAGTATGTCCATGGCATGCGCGATGCCCAAGCGCAGGCTTTCTGGCAAGAGCATCGTAAGGCCAAATTAGGCTTCGGAACTGTCACATTTCAGGCACACAAGGGTGGCAAACGCTAAATCGTTCGCATCGCGCCATCTTTCGCGCTATGCGTTGGGCGATGCGGGAAGATTTCGGGAGCGAGATCGTAGCGCACCAGCGATCGGCACGTCTTGCAGTCCGCGTGCCTTCGCTTCGATTACGGGGCTGCACGACAAGGTATTTTAGGACTTATGGGTTACGACAGAGGGCGGCGCCGCGGGAAGGACAAGCGGGACAACATCGGCGAGGATAGCTACGATCCCTTCGGCGGTCCCCCGAGCGATTTCGGCCAGGGCGGTGGCTTTGGCGGTGGAGACCGCGGCGGCTTCGGCGGCGGCGGCGGCGATCGCGGTGGTTTCGGCGGTGGTGACCGCGGCGGCTACGGCGGTGGAAATCGCGGCGGCGGTGGTGGCGGCTTCGGCGGCGGCAACCGCGGCGGTGGCGGCTTCGGCGGCGGCCCGCGCGGTGGCGGTGGCGGCGGAGGAAACCGCATGCCCGCACAGGTCGTCGGCACCGGCAAGGGAACGGTAAAGTTCTTCAACAGCCAGAAGGGCTTCGGCTTCATTCAGCAGGAAACCGGCGGCGAAGACATTTTCGTCCATATCAGCGCGGTCGAACGCGCGGGTCTCGAAGGCCTGGCCGAAGGTCAGGAACTCGAATTCAACCTGGTCGATCGCGGCGGCAAGGTTTCCGCACAGGATCTCCAGGTCGTCGGCGACGTGATCGCGGTGGAAGCGAAAAGCGAAGCTCCGCGCCGTGAACTCACGGGCGAGAAGGCGACCGGAACGGTCAAGTTCTTCAACTCGATGAAGGGCTTCGGCTTCCTCACCCGCGACGATGGCCAGCCGGATGCGTTCGTGCACATCAGCGCGGTCGAGCGTTCGGGCCTCAGCCAGATCAACGAAGGCGAGCGCTACGAATTCGACCTCGAAGTCGACCGACGCGGCAAATATTCCGCGGTCAACCTGGTCCCCGCCGAATAAGGCGAGAGACCGCCCTTCGCATGGTGTTTGACCAAACCCGTGCGAAGGCATAGATCGCTGGTAAACACGCAGATGGCGGCTCCCGATCCGGGGCCGCCATTTGTCTTTGAATTCCCAAGGGAGAGCTTGAAGAAATGTCGATCAGCCCGCTGATGCCCGTCTACCCCCGCTGCGGCGTGCGCCCCGTGAAGGGCGAACATTGCCACCTGATCGACGAGGACGGCACGCGTTATCTCGACTTCGCCAGCGGCATCGCGGTGAACCTGCTCGGCCACAGCCATCCGGGTCTGATCGGTGCGATCCAGCGCCAGGCCGAGACGCTGATGCACGTCTCGAACCTCTACGGCAGCCCGCAGGGCGAGGACCTTGCCCAACGCCTCGTCGACAAGACCTTCGCCGATACGGTGTTCTTTACCAATTCGGGTGCCGAAGCGATGGAATGCGCAATCAAGACCGCGCGCGCCTATCACCAGCACGAGGATGGCGATTCGAACCGCACCGAGCTGATCACCTTCACCAACGCCTTCCACGGCCGGACGATGGCGACCATCAGCGCTTCGAACCAGGAGAAGATGCACAAGGGGTTCTACCCGATGCTCGCCGGGTTCCAGTATGCCGAGTTCGACAATCTCGAAAGCGCCAAGGCGCTGGTCAGCGACAAGACCGCCGGCTTCCTCGTCGAACCGATCCAGGGCGAGGGCGGCATCCGCCCGGCCTCGGACGAATTCATCCATGGGCTGAAGGCGCTGTGCGACGAACACGATCTCATGCTGGTGTTCGACGAAGTCCAGTGCGGCGTTGCCCGAACCGGCAAGCTCTACGCCTATGAGCATTACGGCATCAAGCCCGACATCATGGCCAGCGCCAAGGGTCTTGGCGGAGGCTTTCCCGTCGGTGCCTGCCTCGCGACCGAAAAGGCCGCGCGTGGGATGGGCTTCGGCACCCATGGCTCGACCTATGGCGGCAACCCGCTTGCCATGGCCGCCGGCGTGGCAGTCATGGAAGCCGTCGCCAACGACGAATTCCTCGCCGAGGTGACCGAGAAGGGCGAGCGCCTGCGCAGCCGCCTCGAGCAGTTCATCGGCAATTACCCGGACCTGTTCGATTTCGTACGCGGCAAGGGTCTGATGCTCGGCATTCGCATGAAGGTCGAAAGCCGGCCGTTCTTCGTCCACCTGCGCGACAACCACCAGCTGCTCACCGTGGCTGCAGGCGACCAGACGCTGCGCGTGCTGCCGCCGCTGGTGGCCGACAACGCCGAGTTCGACGAATTCATGGACAAGCTTTCGGCGGGCGCTGCAAGTTTCGTTCCGGCCGCAAGCTGATGGCCGGCGGCGGCGCGCTCGACCTGGCCCCGGCGGTGAGGAATCTCCTCGATCTCTCGGACGCAGGCGGAGACGCGATCGCCGCCATGCTTGCCGACGCGCAGGATCGCAAGGCGGCGCGGCGCGGGTGGCCCAAGGGCCAGCCGGACAGCGACGCGCCGCTCGCAGGGCATGTGCTCGGCATGATCTTCGAGAAGAACTCCACCCGGACGCGAGTGAGCTTCGATATGGGCATGCGCCAGCTCGGCGGCAGCGCGCTGATACTCGATTCGGGCACCAGCCAGCTGGGTCGCGGCGAAAGCATCGCCGATACGGCGCGGGTTCTCAGCCGCATGGTCGATGCGATCATGATCCGCACCGACGATCATGCGAAGGCGGAAGAACTGGCGCATCACGCGCATGTGCCCGTCATCAACGGCCTGACCGACCGCTCGCACCCCTGCCAGATCGCCGCCGACCTCCTGACCATAGTCGAGCATGGAAAAGCGTTGCCCGGTCTTGAGGTCGCGTGGCTGGGCGATGGCAACAATGTGCTTCATTCGATCCTCGAGGCGGCGGGCATCTTCAAGTTCAACGTGCGTGTCGGTGTCCCGCATGGCTACGAGCCGGAGAGCGAGTTCGTCGACATGGCGCGCAAGGGCGGAGCGACTATCACGCTCACACGCGACGCCGCCGAAGCGGCGCGGGGCGCGGATATCATTGTCACCGACACGTGGATATCGATGGGACAGGATCACGCCGAGGCCAAGCTCGCCGCCATGCAGCCCTTCCGCGTCGACAGCGCGCTGATGGCGTTCGCCAAGCCTGATGCGAAATTCCTTCACTGCCTCCCCGCCCATGTCGGCGACGAAGTGACCGGAGGGGTCTTCGAAAGCGCGCAGTCGGCCGTGTTCGACGAGGCGGAAAACCGCATTCATGCGCAAAAATCGATCCTGCTCTGGTGCTTCGGGAAGATCGGCGCCTAGTTCTCCGGCGGGCCACCCCTGTTCAATTCTCGATGGCGCTCCCATATGCGGGGCCATGACCGACACATCCCCCGCTATCGAAGAAATCTATTCGGGCCGCACCCTCGCTTTCACCATCCCCTCGCGCGACACGCGCGGGCGTATCGTCCGGCTCGACACCACGCTTGATGCGATCCTTGCGGCACACGACTATCCGGCGCCGATCACGCATCTGCTCGCCGAAGCGCTCGTGCTGACCACGCTGATGGGATCGCTGCTGAAGGATGACGGCTCTCAGGTCACCATGCAGGCCCAGACCGAGGCAGGCGCGGTGAACCTGCTGGTCTGCGACTACAAGGGTGGGGAATTGCGCGGCTATGTCGATTTCGACCATGGGAAGCTCGCCGAACTGGGTTCGAACCCCTCGCTCTTCGCGCTGTTCGGCAAGGGTTATCTCGCGATTACCTTCGACATCGCCAACGGCAAGGGCCGCTACCAGGGCATCGTACCCCTCGAAGGCGAGACTCTGGCCCAGGCTTGCGAGACCTATTTCTTCCAGTCCGAACAGGTGCCGACGCTGATCCGAACGGCCGTGCGGTCGGACGGCGGCAAGTGCCTTGCGGCCGGAATGCTCATCCAGCACCTCCCCGATGGCGAGGAGGGGCGTGAGCGCCTCCACGCGCGGCTCGACCATCCCGAGTGGGAGCATGTCGCCATTCTCGGCGGATCGGTCAAACACGAGGAGCTGGTCGATACGGACCTCTCGCTCGAGGCCATTGTTTGGCGGCTTTTCCACGAAGAGGACGAGGTGCGGATCGAGCCCGGCGCGATGATCGACAAGGGCTGCCGCTGCTCGGTCGAACACTATCGCGAAGTGCTCGCGAAATTCCCGGAAGCCGACCGTGCCGAAATGCGTGATGACGACGGGATCATTGTGGTCGATTGCGCATTCTGTTCTCGCAAGTTCCCGATTGAAGCTTAACGGGCCTTGCGGGGTTCGCTTCTCCCGACACAGTTCGTCGCTGATCCGAAACGGTTCATCGCCGAGATATACTACGTTCGGTAAGGAGATCGGTGCAGCGAATGTGCTATAGGTAGTGAAATGAAAGCGATCTCGAATCGAAAAATGGCGGCACTGGCCGCGTTGACGGTGACCGTCCTGGCAGGCCCCGCTCTTGCGCAGGCCTCGCTCGCGATGCTCGGCACGCTTGATCGCGGCGGTTGGGAGGTGCGCTATCGCGACGGTTCGGCCCCGCGCAATATCTGCGTGCGCAGCGGGCAGGAATTCATCCAGCTTCGGCACAGCGAAAGCGGCTGCAACCGCTTCGTGGTAGAGGATGGCAAGGACCAGGTCACAGTGCAGTACACGTGTCGTGGCAATGGCTATGGCCGCACAAACATCCGCAAGGAAGGCGCCGGCCTCGTCCAGATCGACAGCCAGGGTATTGCCGATGGCCGTCCGTTCCAGTTTTCGGCCGAAGCCCGCCGCACCGGGGCGTGCCGCTGACTTGCCCCGGGGCACGCCAAGCTCTAGCTGGCGCGCATGACATCCCAGACTAGCGAAAATCCCGGTCCGGCCGTCGTCCTTCTTTCGGGCGGCCTCGATTCCATGGTCACCGCCGCGCTCGCGCGTGAACGAGGACATGCTCTTCACGCGCTGACGATCGATTACGGCCAGCGCCACATGCGCGAGCTTCAGTCGGCCAAGTCGATTGCCGAAAAGCTGGGCGTCGAGCGCCATGTCGAATTGCCGCTGGACCTCCGCCGCTTCGGTGGCTCGGCGCTGACGGCCGATATCGACGTGCCCAAGACCGGCGTGGGGAACGATATCCCGGTGACCTATGTGCCCGCGCGAAACCTTGTGTTCCTCGCGCTGACCACGGCCTTCGCCGAGACTTCCGGCTCGCGCGACATCTTCATCGGCGTCAACGCGCTCGACTATTCGGGCTATCCCGACTGCCGACCGGAATTTATTGCCAGCTTCGCCGAAACCGCGCGCCTCGGCACCAAGCAGGGCGTGGAGGGCGAGCCCTTCTCGATCCACGCGCCGCTTCAGCACATGAGCAAGGCGGACATCGCGCGCGAGTGCCACAGGCTCGCTCTCGATCCTGCGTGGAGCTGGTCCTGCTACGATCCGACGCCTGAAGGCACGGCCTGCGGGGCCTGCGATTCCTGCCGCCTTCGCCGAAAAGGGTTTGAAGATGCGGGGCTTGTCGATACCACGGTCTATTCCACGGATGCACCGACCCTGACGGAGTGAGAGATTGAGCCAGCCCGCTGCCCCTGAAGAGTCCGTAATCCCCGAAGGCGCAGCAGAGGCCAAGGTCCCCGCCTATAGCTGGTACGCGCTGGGCGTGTTGGTGGTCATCTATGTCCTGAACTTCGTCGACCGGAACATAATTTCGATCCTCGCCGAGGACATCAAGGCGGACCTGGGACTGCGCGACGACCAGATCGGGTTCCTCTATGGCACTGCCTTCGGGGTGTTTTACGCTCTGTTCGGCATCCCCCTCGGCAAGCTGGCGGATAGCTGGCACCGCGTCCGGCTGATGACCATCGGCCTCGCGGTCTGGTCTGCCTTCACGACGCTTTCGGGTTTTGCGAAGAATTTCGCCGCGCTCAGCGTGGCGCGCATCGGCGTGGGCGTTGGTGAAGCGACGGCCAGCCCCAGCGCTTATTCGCTGATCTCGGACTGGTTTCCGAAGAACATGCGCGCCACTGCGCTCGCGATATATTCGTCGGGGTTATACATTGGTGGCGGCATTTCTTTGTTGATTGGCGGTGCAATCGTCGAAAACTGGAATGCGGCCTATCCGGTCGATGCGCCGCTGGGTCTCGCCGGTTGGCAGGCGGCCTTCATCATCGTTGGCCTGCCCGGGCTGCTGCTGGCGATGCTCGTCTTCACTCTTCGCGAACCTCTGCGCGGCCAGAGCGAAGGGATCGTCTCGCCGCCGCCGAAGGATCCGTTCCGTGGCTTCTTCAAGGAACTTGTCGCAGTTATTCCGCCCTTCACACTGATCGGAGCCGCGCAAGCCGGTACGCGGGGAATCCTCATCAATCTTGCGGGTGCGCTGGTCATCGGCGGCGTCGCCTGGCTGATGGCCGACTATACCGGCAACGCCCAACAATGGGGCGCAGTGGGCATTGGATATTACGCGATCTACTCATGGGCGACGACGCTCAAGAGGCGCGATGCCCCGACCTTTGGTTTGATCTGGGGAACGCCTGCCTTCCTCACCACGATCCTTGGTTATGGCATGGTCGCATTCATGTCTTATGCAGCCTCTTTCTGGGCGGCGCCCTATGCCATCCGCATTCTGGGCGAGGCGCCTTCGGTAGCAGGTTGGTGGATCGGTGGTCCGGGCGCGCTAGGAGGGTTCCTCGGCGTGATCGCTGGCGGCTGGCTAGCCGACTTCCTGCGCAAGCGACTTGCCGCGGGCAGGCTTATCGTTGTCGCTGTTGGCCTCGTCGGCGCAGCGCCATTTCTGTATGTGATGTTCACGACGCAGGACACCACGACTTTCTACATCGCGGCCTTCTTGCAATCACTGTTCGGCAGTTCCGCGCTCGGCGCGGCGGCCGCAACCACCCAGGACCTCGTTCTGCCAAGAATGCGCGGGACCGCGACGGCCACCTTCTTCCTGTCCACGACGCTCGTCGGCCTGGCGCTCGGGCCCTACATGGCAGGACAGGTGTCGACGATGTCGGGAAGTCTTTCGACTGGGGGGCTGAGCCTGCTCATCGCTGTGCCGATTGGGCTCGTCCTTCTACTGGTCGCCTATCGGACCGTGCCGAAGGCCGAGCAAACCGTCCTCGAACGCGCGCGCAAAGCGGGTGAAGAGGTCTAGTCAGCTAGCAGCGGTCAAGACCCCGCAGGCAACACGCGCACCCGCATCACCGGCGGGGTCGCTGCGATAATCATCCGCGCCTGCGTGGATGACGATCGCAGTGCCGTCGGCATCGAAAATGCTGTCTCGCAATTGAGCCGTATCGACGCCGAGATCGACTTGCGTGCTGGTACTGCGCGACGCTCCGACAACCAGATTGGGAAGATCGCCAAGGTGCTTGCCTTGTGGATTGAGTGAGCCGTGTTCGCGGTCCGCAGGATTGAGGTGTCCGCCGGCACTCTTGAAGTCGGGTGCTTCACAGCGTCCGGTGGTGTGAAGGTGAAAGCCATGCTCGCCCACTGAAAGGCCGGTGGCCGCGATGGCCAGCGTCATGGTCTGGCCGTCCGAGATTAACTGGGCGGTACCCGCAGGGACACCATTGGCAAAGCTCAGCCGAGCCTCGGCGACGCGCTCGCTCGGTAGCGTATCGAGCGTAGTGCACGCGCCCAGCGATGCACAGGTGAGAATTGCTGCAAGGATCCGACGCATGAAACTGTTCCTTTTCCAATGGAGTTCGACACACCAACGAAAAAGGGGCCGGATTGCTCCGGCCCCTTCTCGGTGTTCAACTCCGGAGAGTTATTACATGCCCGAACCCGGACCGTAGGTAACTTCCACACGGCGGTTCTGCAGTTCGCGGACACCATCGGCGGTCGGAACGCGGAGCTGGTTTTCACCAAAGGCTTCGCTGCTGATCCGGCCATCGGGAATACCGCGAGCCGAGAGGTAGTCGCGAACCGACGAGTTACGACGCTCGGCAAGACCCATGTTGTACTGAGCCGAGCCCGAGGTGTCGGTGTGACCAGCGAGCATGACCGAAGCCATGCCGCAGTTGGCGTAAGCCGAAACCGCGTTGTCGAGGATCGTCGCTGCTTCCGGCGTGATTTCCGATTCGTCCCAGTTGAAGAAGACGATGTACGGACCCTGCTGGCACACCGGAGCCGGCGGAGGCGGCGGCGGAGGCGGCGGGGGCGGCGGAGGCGGCGGCGGGGGCGGCGGAGGCGGCGGGGGCGGCGGCGGAACCGGCGCACCGAAGTTGAATGCCAGCGTACCCATCAGCGAGTGGCTGCGAAGCTTGCCTTCATACTCGTCACCGAAGTTGGTCACGATGTTGACGTCTTCCGCTGTGAACATGCGATAGCGCAGACCGACGTCGATGCTGTCGGTAAGCGGCGCACGAACACCCGCGAGGAGCTGCCACGCCAGGTCGCTCGACGAATCGTCGATCACCACGTTGTTGCCAATGCCCGGAACGAAGAGTTCCCCGTCGACGCTCGTGCGTGCGACGCCGATACCGGCACCAGCATACGCCTGAAGACCGTCATCGGGCCCGAAATCGAACATGCCGTTGAGCATGAATGCCAGCGAACTGGTCGAACCATCAGCCGGGACTACTCCAGCCGGCCCAACGTCAACCGTTTCGTGATCAGCTTCACGATAGCTGACCTCGGCTTCCAGACGGAAAGCACCGAAATCGTATCCGACGTAACCGCCGCCATCGAAACCGCGATCGAAATCGATCTGCGCGGTATCGGTGCTGGTTTCATCGATAAGGTCGAAATCGACATCTTCGACGAGCATGGGGCCGAATTCGCCCCCGATGTACCACGAATTGTCTCTGGCGAGGGCAGGCGACGCAAGCGCCGTGGATGCCATCGCCATTCCTATGACTAGTTTCCGCATTATTTATTTCCCCTTTTTGCGAATTGGAGCCACCGAGTGAAACTTATGTATAGTCGCACCCGCTAGGTGGCAAGTAGACATTGATCGGGAACTGTTGCAAGAATGTCGCTCTTCCCGACCGTTTTCAGAGATATCCGGGTTCAAGATCCCTCCTCAGACGCTGGCCCAACGTAGCTCGCGCGGACTGGTTCCAGCAAATTTACGCCAGCACTCCCAGTGTTTTCAGTGCATCGACGAGTTCGGTGATGGTGGCGCGGGCCTCGAGATCGATCACGCTGCCGCCGTTCGGTTCGACAGGTGTCGCAACGCTCGTCCAACTCCCGATGAAATGTCGCACCTGCAATGAGGTGTTGTCGTAAAGACGCATCCCGTTTCTGGGCGCGACGAAGGTCCATTGGTTGCCGTCCCAACCAGCAATCGCGCCGTCCTGGCCAGCGAAAGCGCCGGTAGCGTCGTTAGCCACCAGGTAACAATCGCCGGTGATCGGCTCCTCGGGCGGGGCGGACAGCGATCCGGAGACCGCTGGATGGAGGAGAAGGTCAATCCGTGCGAGCGCTTCGTTGACCGTAAACTCCTTCTGCGCCTGTCCGGCGAAAAGAATTGGGAGTGCGTGGCGGGGTGTTGCGTAAAGGAAATCTGCTGTTTGGGTCATACTAGGGTCTCCATTCGAGAGCTGCATGTTCAGGCGAGGGTGCCGAGAGCGATGGCGCGGGAGCGGGAGGTGTCGCCGATCTGGCGTACCCACAGGCCCTGCGATCCGTGAGAGGCAAGCAAGCCAATGACGGTCTCGCTCGAGATTTGGAGCCACGGCGCGGCGACCACCCACTTTTCGAGCGGGAACGTCACCGGGCCGTAGCCGACTTCGTAGCTTTCGGTTTCCTCGACCACGGGCAGGTCGACCTCGTCGGGCCAGAGCCACTGTCCCCGCGCCCGGCGCGTCCAGCGCAGACTGGCCGAGCCATCGGCATTCCATTCGAGGCGTGCGTGAACCGGGGAGGGTGGGCGAAGGCTCGCTCCTGCGTTTTCGAGTGTGGCGAGCGCCGGTTCCTCATCCGCAATGCCTATGGCCGCGAAGCTTCCCGTTGATGCGGAGAGATACATGTCGGACAGTTCGGCGAGCCGGTCGTCGAGCAGCACCACGGATTCACCTTCGGCGTGCCCCGCTGCGGCCTCAAATTCGGTCCCGCCCCGGCCGCGCAGCAGCCCGGACAAGTGCCAGCGCCCGTCGCCGAGGGGGTCGGCGTCACGGTATTGGACGATTTCCCTTCCGATCAGCATGCGGTTCTCCCCCTGGGCGAGCCCGGTGATATCCGTCGAAGCGAGAGCAGCATTTGCATTGGCCAGATCGATCACGCAGGAAGATGCCGGCTCAAACCTCACAGCGTGCGAGGGCCCGAGCGCCGAGCCGAGCGTGCCCGTCACCGCACGCTCGCCGACAGATCGGTCGAGTGGGACAAGCGCTCCATCGCGCAAAGCATAGAGCGCGCAGCCTGGCCACCGTCCGGCCGGTGCATCCGCCGCCGCATAGGCCCGGCGCTGGTTGCCGCTGCCCTGGCCGTCCCAAGGCACTTCGAAGACGCGCAGGAGCGTTGCCGAGGCCAGGCGGTCGAGCGGGGTCCGCGCCGCACCCGGGTCGGCGGCGGGGTTAGTATCGGCGGGAGTGCTGTGGCGGACAAGCTCAAGCTCGATCCCGGCCTCGCGCCACTCCCATGCCGCGATCTGCCAGATGCCTGCGATGCCCGGTGCCCGGACCAGTGCGCCGGGGACGAGATCGGGATCGAGCTGCGTGCAGCGCCAGAGCATGCGGTCCCGTCGGACCCTCGCGCGCGTGGCGGCCTGCCGGGCAAGGCGCTGCGCGTTGGCGGCCGAAAGCGCACCGGGGAACTGGAAGGTCCGCGTGTCGCCCTCGCTGTATCCGGCCAGTTGCATGCCGGCCTGGAAGTCGCGGGCGGGATCGTAATAGCGCAGGACGGCGAAACCGTGGGCATCCTCGGAGGACCGCTGCCGCACGTAGCCCGCCTGCACGCCGAACTCGCCATCGCTCCACGCCGCGGCAGGGGGAAGGAGGGTCGCTTCCGGCGGCTGGGCGGTCGAGACTGTCAAGGCGACGCCCGTGCCGTCGACCCGCGCCTCGAGGGGATGCAGACGGTCGATGAGGCGGACGATGTCGCGCACCGGACCGCCTTCGTAGCTGTAGCCGACGAGTTCGGGGAAGCGTGTGTGCTGGGTTGCCGCAAGACCCTCTCCCTCGGACAGCGTTTCGACGACAACGCTCCCGCTCCCCGCAAAGATCTCGAAGCTGAGCGCAGGGATGCGATTGCCGAAATCGGTGAGGTCTAGATCCTCGAACACGGCAAAGGCCTGGCCGCGAAAACCGGGGCAGCGATCGCCGAGATGCGCCTGCAGCAAAGGGTCGCAGGGCTGGTCGCCGTGACCTTGGTAGATCCGCAGCGTACCGGCGCTCTTCAGGTCGCCTGCCGTTCCGCGCAGCAAGTTTCCGTCCGCCCAGATCCGTCCGATGCGGTCGATGGGGCCGCTCGAAAGCGCGACGGCGAAGGAGACCGAGTAGCTGTAGCTGACTGTCTTGGGCTGGCCCTTGCCGTTGCTGTGCTTTTCGCGGTGTTCCTCGAGGTCGGTTGCCCAGACGATGGTGCCGGGCGCGCGGACCTGGCCGAACTGGCGGGCGATGGGAGTCCCGTAGCTCGACCCGGTCACGGCCAGCTCCTTCAGCCGGGCGCCTTCGATGTCGTTGGAGCCGAAGAGCGCGTTGTCGATCGCGTTGCCGGCGAGGGTGCCGACGATCTGGCCGACCGGGCCGAAGAGCCTGCCGACCGATGAAAGGACGAGTGTCGCCATGGGAATTCCTAGGGTTGGGCAAGGCGCCAGTGGTGGAGGACGGGCCAGCCGGAGAGACCCGTCTGGAGGATCACCCGGCACAGCCCGGCATGCGCATGGACGAAGCGATCATCGCCGAGCGCGATAAGCAAATGGTGCTGCGCCGGGCCGGGGCGCACGAGGACCATGTCCCCCCGTTCGATCGCGCCGTCCGCGGCCGCGAAACCGGAAAGCGCCACGCAGGCGAGCTGCCGCTCGATGGCGATGCTGCGCAGGCTGTATCCCGCAGGTGAGACACTGCGCAGCCCCGCACGGTCGAGCGCGCAGCAGGCAAGGCCGAGGCAGTCGAGCCCGGTCGCCGGATCGCGGCCGTGAAGGCGGAATGGCGCTCCTGCCAGACGCTCCGCTTCGGCCGCGAAGCGCTCGGCAGGGCAGGTCATCGCGGTTGCGGGTAGCGGGTGAGGAGATCGTTGCCGGGCAGGTCCGGTTCGCCCCGGAAGTTAATGGCGTTGCCGAAACGCGCCGCGCAGGTGGCGATCGTGTGGTCGCAGCCTTCGCGTAGCAGGGCGCGGTGCCCCACGGCGCAGCCGGCATCGAGCGTCTCGTCGAATTCCAGCGCCGCGCCGCGCCGCGCAATCGCGCGCATCGGCAGCCCGGTCTGCGGCCCGTCGAGCCAGCGCATTTCGCCCAGAAGAAAGGGCTCGGGATCGGGCAGGTCGAAGGTCACCGTATTGGCGTCGAGGTCGACCTCGGTGGCCGTGACGCGGCGGGTAAAGCGGTCGGCGGAAAGGCCGCAGCCGGGTCCGCAGAAGCGTGCGCGGCAGGAGGGGCTGGCGCGCGGAACGGGATCGACGCCGAGATCGGCCTTGGCGGATTGGAGCCGGGCGGAGAATCCGCCGGCGTCCTGGCTCACCCCGGCGATCGAACCCGAATAGAGGCCCGCATGCTCGAGGCTCGCCCAGTCGACGACGCCGCTCTCGATCCGCGCCCCGTCGAAGCGGCCCGCGGCAAGATCCTCCGCCCGGATGGTGTCGTGTCCGAGAGCGCCTTCGACTTCGGCCTCGTCGTCGCCCAGTTCAATAGTGCGGCGGATGGCGGAGGGCAGCATGCCGGGCGCGGCACGGTGCAGCACGCCGCCGAACCACAGGTCGCGGTCGTGCGTGGTGAAGCCCAGCGTGACGCCGTCCCGGCGATGTATGCGCCACCAGCTGGCCGCCGTGTCGAGCTCGGCCGCGAAGAAGGTCCGGCTCATGACGCCTCGCGGATTTCGACGAGCGGGACCGAGGGCGCTTCGCCGGCAGCGAAGGTGGCACCGGAAATGTCGATCCGGTCCTCGGCGAAGCGGACGGGCACGTCGAAGCGGAAACCGGCCCGCACTTCGGTACCTACGGCAGGTGGCGTATCGAAGCGGATTACGCCCTTCCCGGCATGGCTCCAGCCGCTCGCCGCAACGCCGTCGAGGCTGACGAGGATGCTGCCGGGTTCGGGCCGGGTGATCGGCCTGCGCTGTTCGCCGTAATTGCGGACCAGCTGGAAGTCCGCCGCCACGCCATCGCCGATCCCGAGGAGCTCGTCGCCCGGGCCCGGTTCGCCATCACCACCGTTGGAGCTGTAATCAAAAGGATCGCGCAGGCGAAACCCGCGCGCGGGGCCGTAGCGGGCGCGAAAGAAATCGAGCAGTACGCGCAGTTCGGCCTGCGAACGCACGCCGGGGCCGACGTCGTAGCGCATGCGGGCATCGCTCCACAGCGCGTTGCGGTGCTCGTGGCCCGAGGAGGTGACCGCGACGCTGGTCGAAAACTCGGGACTGACCGAGGCGTCGCGCCCCAGCGCAAGCGGATAGGTGACATCGTCGAAAGGGTTCATCTCGTCCTCGTCGTAAGTGGGAAGGCGCGTGTATCCGTCGCGCGAAACCTGCGGCAGCGCCCAGACGAAGCGCTGGGTCACGCCGCGTGCGCGCGCTTCGTCGAGCGCGGCGTCGATCCGCGGCCAGACGGCATGCGCATCGGCCGGGTCGAGCACGAAACCGGCGAGATAGTCCTGCCGGTCGATGGGGTAGCCCAGCCACTGGTCGACGAACTCGCGCGCGGAGCGGCGGGCGGCGTCGCCTCCCGCGGTCAGCCAGTCGTAGTCTTCCAGCTGCAACCGGTCGAAGGCGGGGTAAGCCCAGCCTGCCGGGAGGTTGGCGCGGTAAAGCTCGGGCATGGCCGGATCGAGCACGGTCGGGGTGAAGGCGAGCAGCAGCACGTGCGCAGGGCCGCTTGCCGCATCGCGAACGGCCTGCGCCAGCTCGCCGGTGGAGGCGGCCAGCGCGTCCCCCGCGCGGTCGAGCAGGCGTTTCTGAGCCTCGTCCAGCGGGGCGCGCATGTCGGTGATCTCGACCAGGTCCTCGCCCCATTCGGCGCGGGCCTTCGCATCGTAGATGCACGGAGCGCCGGTGCCGGGCTGGACCCACCACCAGGGCTCGCCGATCTGGAAAAGGACCTCGGCGCCCGCCGCTTCCAGCAATTCCACGAATTGCGCGGCGATCGATTTCAGGAAACTCATCGCGTCGGGCTGCAGCGGGGAAAGCAGCGCGGACGGCGGGTTCCATCCGGTGCGGCCATAGCCCCAGCCCCAGTCGCGCTGCTGCCACCAGTTGGGGCAATCCTGCGCCAGCAATTCGTAGGACAGCGAGGCGATCGGCGCGAAACCCACCGCCGCCGCGCGGGCGAAGAAATCGGCATGCCAGGCGCGCGCCGGTTCGCACACCTGCCCGGCATAGCGAACCTGCGTCTTTGAATTCTCGAGCCGGTAGTAATGGCTCATGCCGACGTAATGGACGATCCGCCCGCGATAGCCGAGCTGTTCGATCTGGCGCAGCAGGCGGGCCGGGGTCTGGTTGAAGGCGTCGTCATAAGCCGTCGCCATCTGTTCGCCATGCGCGGGCAGGATGACATCGCCGATTGCGATGCTGGCCCGGTCGCCTTCGCAGGAGAGGGCGGAAAATTCAGCCCAGCCATCGACGCGGGCGGGAAAGCGGCTCGCCGATCCCTCGACATAGCCTTGCGGGGCGAGGCTGATGAACATGCGGTCGATGTCCGCAGGGTGGATCGCCTCTCCCGGCAGCCCATAGCCCGATTGCAGTTCCGAAAACGGCAGCACGATCTCGGCATCGGTGGGCGCGCCCGATGCGTAGTTCCACAGCCGCACATACCAGCTGCGCGCCGCCCCTTGCGCATCGCGGCCCTCGATGGTGAGCGTCGGACCGTTCGGCTGATCGAGCGGGACGAGGCCCGAGGACCGCCAACGAAAGCGCAGGATGCAATGCGAATAATCGCGCTCGGTTCGATAGGCGAGCAGCGGGTGGTCGAGCGCGTCCTCGCTGTCCCAGATCAGCCCGGCCAGTTCGCCTTGGTGGTAGAATTCGCAACTGACGCGCAGCGCGTCATGCGCCGCGCTGACGACGCTCGCCATCATCGGACGCGGGAAATTGACTGTCCAAAAGCGCGGATCGAACCGCATGATCCAGTCCGAATGCTGTTTGCGCCGCTCGGACGCGAGCCAGAATGCCATAAGTTTCTCCTTTAGCGCCGAACTGTGTCGGGTCGCCCTCGGCGGGGCCTCCTTCGGCCCGGTTCCTGGTCACGGCAGTCAAAGGCCGACCGGCCGTCGCGCCGAATGGCGCGGTAGCCTAAGGGCCCGGACGGGCCCGCCGGCGTCTGAGGCTATACAGAAAGCGCCCGGCGAAGGGCGCTGGCCACCTGCCGCGAGGACCGTTGCAGCGCGGCGGGCGCGGATGTCCCGCGTTCTTGACCAAGGTTGATCGATACGCGCACGTCGTTGCGTGTCCCGCCGAGCGCGCCCGTCGGCTCGATATGGCCCGCTGCGGTGGGGACGAAGACTTCCGGCCCGCGCTCGCCGACCAAAAAGGGGCGGTCGGGGCCGACGAGGCCCCCGAACGCGCGGCCCGGGAGGCCGAAGAAGCTTCCCACGCTGGAAGCGAACAGCTGGGCCAGCTGGCCGAGGCCGCTGCCGCCGCCGGAGGCTCCGCTGGCATTCCCCAGCAACTGGTCGAGCCCGCTGCCGATCGCCTTGGCGGCAATCTGGTCGAGCACGGAAAGCGCGACGCGCTTCAAATCCTCGAATTCCAGCTTGCCGTTCCTCAACGCGCTCGAAAGGCTCTTTTCCAGCACCTTCCCGGCAGCATCGAAACCGCCCAGGAGGCCGCTGTCGAACTCGCGCTTCATCGCGGCGACGTCCTGCGCGAAGCCGGAGGTTTCGGCGCGTACCGAGACCACCAGCTCATTGAAATCATCGTCCATGTCCGTCCCTTTCGATCAGTTCCGCGATCTCCTCGCGGGTCGGGGGTGCCTCTTCGCGCAAGCGCGGGGCAAGGCAGGTGGCCAGTTCTTCCGGCGTCGCGTTCCAGAAGGTGTCCGGCGTCCAGCCGAGCGATTGCGCGCTCAAACCGGCCAGCGCGCGCGCCGTGTCGGCAAAGCGGTCCACCTCACCGCCCGCGCAGGATCTGCGTCAGGAGGAGCTTGAGCGGGTGCGCGGCCTTGGCCAGCCCCATGGCCAGCACCGCCTCGCCGATCTCCTCGCGGGTGACGAGGCCGGGCTGGGCGAGGCAGTGCCAGAAAAGTGCGGCGATCTCGCCGAGGCGGAACTGGCTCTCGCCCGCTCGTTCGACGAGCGCGAAAAGGGAACCCAGTTCCTCTTCCGCCCGCACGAGCGCATCGAAACTGGGGCGCAGGAGGACTTCGCGGCCCTCCACGTGGATCGCCGCTTCCCCGCGCGTTGTATTCGCCATCAGGAAGGCACCACCGCGCCCGAGCTTTCGAGCTGGATGGCGTAGGTGCGCTCGCCGTTGAAATCGCCCGCATAGTCGAGCCGCTGGACGATGAAGGACCCGCGCATCTTGGCCCCGTCCTCGAAGCTCAGCTCGTAATCGTCGAGCGTTCCGGCGAGGGCATGCGTGCGTAGCGCGTTCTCGGCATCGGATCCGAGGAAGATCCCCGAAGCGCTGACCGAGACCGAGCGCGTGCCTGCGCCCGACAAAAGCTCGCGCCAGCCACCGCTGCCCTTGTGGGTGACGACGACCGTATCGCCATTGACCGACATCTGCGTGGTGCGCAGTCCGGCGACGGTTTCGTAAGTGGCGGGCGTGCCGCCATCGCCGACCTTCAGGAGGAAGGCGGCACCTTTCTGGGCTGTCATGTGATTTACTCCGTGGGCAGTTCGAGAAGTTTGAAGCGGTATTCGAGCAGGGCGGCGTTGAGGCCGTTGCCGCGCCGCTCGACCCGGCTGCGAAGGAATTGCGTGGCGACCACGCGAAAGCCGTCCTGGTCGGGCGAGAGAGTGGCGATGCGCTCTTCGATCCGCGCGGCGGTGGCGGCGGCGGAAAGCAGCCGGTCGTGCCGTTCGACCAGCTCGAACGCGAGGCGCACTTCGCGCCCTTTCGTGGTCTTGGTCGACCAGTCCGCCGAGGCGCTTGCCGCGATGGAGAGGGTCGGCGCGGGCGCGGGCGAGGGGCCGTCCTCGACGATTGCGTTGAGACCGCCTGCAAGCTCGGCATCGCCGCGCAGCCAGTCGATGAGGACAGTCCTGAAAGCGTGTTCCATCATCGGCTCCTCGTCATGAAGGTCGGCCACAGCAGGCCGGCATTGCGCCAGCGCGCGGTTCCCTGCAGCCGCTTCCTGCGGCCGTGCGCCTTGGCGAGTGCTGTAGCCCGCTCGCCGAGCAGTTCGGCAAGGCGCGCGAAGTTCGGTTGGCCGCGCATCACAGGCGCATCCGACGGTAAGGGCGCCAGAGCGCGGCAATGGCTGCCGGGAGATGGTCGGAAGGACCCGCGTCGCGCTCGCGGTACTGGTGGGCAGCATGGCGGATCACGCCGTGCCGCAGGCCCGCATCCATCGAGGGCCAGTCGCTTGCCTCGACCCCGGTAAACTGAAAGCATAGCTGCCAGGCTGTTTCGAGCAGGCGAAGCAACAGGGCATCGTCTTGCACGGTGGTCACGGCCAACCATTGTTTCAATTCGTCGAGCGGTTGCCCGGACAAGTCTATCGGCATGGAATATTGTCCCGATTGTCGAAGAATGGGGTGCCCGCGCCGAAGGGGCGCGGCGCGGGCAGGGGCGATCAGAGCTCGATCTTGAGGAGCTTGATCGCGTTGGAATCGAGCACCTGTCCGCCCACGCGCTTGGTGGCGTAGAAGTGCACGAAGGGCTTGTTGGTGAAGGGATCGCGCAGGACCTGCGTGGCGCTGCGTTCGGCGATGAGATAGCCGTGGCGGAAGTTGCCGAAGGCGATGGGATATTCGCTCGCGGCAATGTCCGGCATGTCCTCGGCCTCGACCACCGGATAGCCGAGCAGGCGGTCGGGCTGGCCCTCGACGAGCCCCGGCTGCCACAGGAAGGCCCCGTCGGCGGTCTTGAGCTTCCGAACTTCGGCGAGCGTGGCCGAATTCATCACGAAGCTCGCGCCCTGGCGGTGGCCGGCCTTGAGCGTGTGGACGAGATCGATCAGCTTCGCATCGGGATTGGCGCCGAAGCCGTCGGCATCGCCCGAGCCGACATATTGCAGGCTGCCGAAGCTGCGCGTGCCGTCCTCGCTGGTCGAGACGGGGGCCGAAAGGAAGCCCATCGGCTGGTTCACGCCGTTGCCGCCGACGAAGGCTGCGCCTTCCGCGCGGGCAAACTCCATCGCGATCTCGCTGGCAAGCCAGCTTTCGAGGTCGAACCCCGCATCGTCGAGCATGGCCTGAGATGCGGCCGGATTGGCGTAGAGCTCGCCCGTCGGCGGGGCGATTTCGGCGAAGCTGGGCGTGTCGGTCTCGGGGCGACCGGCGGTCTCGCTGACCCAGCCCGAGGCCGTGCCGCCGGTGGCGACGAGCTTGCGATAGCCCGCGCTGCCGGTCTGAACGACCTGGGCAATGGCGCGGATCGGGCTGATCTCGGTCAATTCGCGGGCGATCATCGCGTCGATCTGGCGCGGCACGGCATAGCCGCCGTCGGACGGGGTCGCGCCGCTGATCGACTTGTATTCCGTCGTCGCGCCACGGCGAAGATAGCTGTCGACGAAGCCCTTGACTTCGGGAGCAGCCTCATCGGTTCCGCCGATGGCAGGGCGCGCCGCAGCACGGCCAATCTTGTCGACGCGCGCCTTCACCTCGTCGACATCGGTGCGTAGCGAAACGACATCGGCCTCGGTCTTGTCCTGGCGGGCGACGATATCGAAGCTCGCTTCGGCCGGATCCGGGGCCTGGTCGGTGGAAGTGGTTTGATTCATGGGTATTCCTCTTTCTTCAGGGCACAAAAAAGCCGCCCGGAAGGCGGCGAGGGGAAATGGAGTTTTCTCGGTGCGTCAGGTCACGAAATGGACCCGCGCGTGGTGTTGCAGCGGGTGAGTGACGACACTCACCTCGAACAGTTCGATATCGGCGAGTTCGCGACCGTCGACCGTGTTGAGATAACCGCGGGCGCGGTAGCCGAAGCTGAGGCCGTTGACCGCGCGCTTGCGCAGCAGCTTCGCAGCGCGGCCTTGCGGGTTGTCGATGCTGGCGACGATGCGCAGGCCCCGCTCGTCCTCGCCCGCCGTTTCGACCCAGCCGATGCGCTGGTCCGGGCGGTGTTGCCAGAACAGCGGGAAGGGTTCGCGCCGCTCGCCCAGCGTGCGGGCGAAGGCGCCGGGCCGGATCGTGTCACGCGAGGCGTCGGCCTTGTCGAACAGCGCGGCATAACCGGCGATGCGCAGGCTGGGCTTGGGCGCGCTCACGAGAGCATCTCGCCGACACCCAGCCGCACCGCGATCCCGACCAGCAGCAGCGCCAGCACCCCGCGCACCAGCCATTCGACCGTTGCTTTCCATGCGGAGGCCTTGGCATCGCGCCAGGCGGAGAGGAGCTCGCGGAGTTCGTCGATGTCGCTTTGCGCGTTCTCGTCCTCAAGTCCCAACCTCCCGAGCACGCGGCGCGCGCCCAGCTCGGAGCTTTCCTCGACGATGGCGCGCAGCGTCACGAGGTCCGCGCCCTGCGTATCGGCCTGCGCGACCAGCCGCGCGAGCATGTCTTCACGGGTCATTTCGTGTCCTTTCGTGGGGTAAGGCCGAGCAGCTCGCGCTTTTCCTGCGCGTCGAGGAAATCGGCGGAACTCACCTGGCTCCAGAGCTTCTCGCGGTCCTCGGCCAGCGCGGGCACGCGGTCGAGGTCGACGCTCGGCGCCTCGGCAAACCAGTCGCTCATGCCCGCCTGCAGGCCTTTCAAAATCTTCGAGAGCAGCGGCAGTAGGGTGAGCCGCCACAGGGCGCGGTTGGCCTCGCGATAATTGGCGTAGGTGTTGTCGCCCGGCAGGCCGAGCAGCATGGGCGGGACACCGAAGGCGAGCGCAATGTCGCGCGCCGCAGCGGCCTTGAGCGTCGCGAAATCCATGTCGGCGGGCGAGAGGCTCATCGCCTTCCAGTCCAGCCCGCCTTCGAGCAGCATCGGCCGCCCGGCATTGCTCTGGCCCTGGAAGGCTGCGGCGAGCTCGGCCTTCAGCCGGTCGAACTGCTCGGCCGACAGCCCCGCCGCATCGCCGCCGTCATAGACGAGCGCGCCACTGGGCCGCGCCGCGTTGGCAAGCAGCGCGCGGTTCCATTCGGACGCCGCGTTGTGGATCGCCACCGCCGGGGCGGCCGCAGCAAGGCAGCCTGCACCGTAATGGTCGTCGGTCGGGTGGAAGCCTTTCAGGTGGACGACATTGGGCCAGCCGTTCTCGTCCTCCAGCGCAATGGTCAGGGTGCGGTCGGCGAGGATGTAGCGATAGGCGCTGGGCCAGCCGTCCGGCCCCGCGACCACCTGCACCCGCTCGGGCCGCAACGGATAGAGTTCGACTGGAACACCCGCCCCGTCCTTGACGATCTGGACATAGGCGTTGCCGTGCAGCGCCAGATGCGCAGCAAGCACCTCGAGAAGCGGCTGCGAGCCGCAGGAACATTCGACCAGCGCCTCGAACCTAGGGTCGGTCCAGGCGACAGGCGCTCCGCCCACCCCCTCGGCCACGATCCGTACGGCGCGCTGCGCCACCGGATTTGCGAGATAGGCCTCGCCCACCTCGCGGGCATAATCGAAGGGCGCGCGCCCCGGCGTGGCGTCGAAAGCCGTGGCCCATGGCGAGACGAAACCGCGGCTGACAGGCACGCGCGATTGCCCCCCGCCCTTGAAGGCGGTGGCGAGACTGGTGAGGAAGGACATGGGGTTTCCTTTAAGTAATTGTATTTCCGAAAGTCGTCATTCCGGCGCAGTCAGGAATGACGGATGTGAGGAGCGGCATTAAACCGCCCGCACCCGCGGCCTCTTCGCTTTGCCAAGCATCAATTCCGTAAGCGCCCAGACGAGCGCATCCGCCCTGTCCGGCGAGCGACCCGGCCCTTCGTAGCCGCCGCCCGCCATCAGCCCGCAGAGCTGGTCTTCCAGCTTGGCGAACATGCCCGCGTGGCGCACGCGGCCTGCTTCGTAGAGCGCGGCGACCGGTTCGGCACGGGCGGCCTTGCCGCGTCTGGCGTGGACCAGTTTCAATGGCAGCGAGACGTCGGCGGCGCGCAACACGCTGCCGACCATCTGGCCGCCCTGGTTGGCCTCGGCGACCACGCGGTCGGCGTTCCAGGCGCTCGCCGCCTCAGCTGCGGCGCGCGCCCATTGTTCGGGCGATGCGGGACCGATCGAGCAATCGGCGAGCACTATGCCACTGCCAGTCTCGTCTTGCCCGCAAACCACGATGCCGCATTCATCGCCATGCGCGCTGGCGGGCGGGTCGACGCCCACCACGACGCGGCGCAGATCGTCCTCCGCGCACGCACCACGGCGTTGTTCGAGCAGTGCGCGACTCCATAGCGCGCCCTCGATTTCTTCCAGCAGCAGCCCATCGAGTTCCTGCAAGCCCAGCGCGGAATTGCCGAATTCGGCATCCATCGCGGCGAGAAACTTGGTCGGCAGGTTGGCCGCGTTGTCGCGCGTCGCTCCTCCGGTCAATACGAGGCCGTGCGTGCGCTCGGCATCGAGCAGACGGCGCAGCAGTGGCACGGAGCGCGGGGTTGTTGTCGCCATGATCCGCTGGTCCTTGCCCAATCTCAGGCCCAGGAGAAGGTTGTCCCAGCTGCGCGAGGCGCGCTCATGGCTGTTCGACCACTTCGCGACCTCGTCGCACCAGGCATGGCTGTGCTGCGGTCCTCGCAGGCTCTCTGACTCGGCGGCAGAATAGAGGAAGGCCTGCGCCCCGTTGGGGAAGTGAACAGTCCGCAAGGACGGCTGGTAGTCGGGCGCCCGCCATGGTGGGGAACAGGCCAGTATGCCGCTTTCCCCTTCCACCATCACGGCGCGCACTTCCCCGAGCGAGGCGCCCACCAGTGCGATCCTCGCAAAAGGATCGGCTTCGGCCGTTTCGAGCACCCATTCGGCCCCGGCGCGCGTTTTGCCGAAGCCGCGCCCGGCCATCACCAGCCATGTCTGCCAGTCGCCTTCTGGGGCCCGCTGGCTTTCGCGCGCCTGCCTGCGCCAGTGATAAGGCCATTCCGCCCGTTCCTCGGCAGTGAGTTTGCGCGCTATGGCGCGGGTGTCCTCCGGCGCCATCGTCTTCATCCAGTCCGCCGGTTCTGCCGCCTTTTCCATGTCAGGCGGACCCGGCCTGCGCCTTCTCGCGCGCGGCGACCTTTTGGCGGATTTGCTCGACCTTGCGATCGATCGAGGCGCGAATTTCGGCGACACTGGTGTTGACACGCTGCGCGCGGACCTTGGCGACGCTCTCGCGGTGCGCGGCGAGAACGCGCAGGGCCGAGGCGAAATCGTACTTGTTGCCGTCCTCGGTGACGAAGTCGCCTTCGCGCAGGCGGCGCAGGACTTCCAGTTCGAGATGATCGTATCCCTCGCACAGCGCCGCCTGCCAGCGCTCGTAGAACTTCGGCTGCTCGCGCCGTTCGCGGTAGGCCGCGGCCGGATCGATACCGGCCGCCCGGGCGGCCTTGGTGACGTTGGATGTCTGGCCCAACGCCTCGATAAACGCCTCGCGCCAGCGTGTGTTGATCGCCTTGCCCTTGTTCTTGCCATATCGCTGCGGCTTCTTTTGCCCGGCCATGACGCAGTCTCCCGATTTGGGGCGACAGGGTGAAACGCAAAAGGGCGACCTGTCCGGCCGCCCTTGCTGGGTGAATCACACTATCGCGATGTTCTGTATTGCTAGCCAAATAGCGTGACGATGTCAAGAAAAAAGAACCAAATAGGTTCGTGCGAGAGCGTTGCCAACAGCCTCGCGCTGGCGTAACCCCGCCGCTTTCCAAGGGACCTCGGGAATCACCCTCAGATGCTGATGAAACCGCTGCGCGGGCTTTACGACTGGACGATGGACAAGGCCGCGCATCCGCACGCCGTGTGGTGGCTGGCGTTCTTCTGCTTCGTCGAATCGAGTTTCTTTCCGATCCCGCCACACCCGCTGCTGGGGCTGATGTGCCTGGCCGAACCGAAGAAAGCGGTGAAGTTCGCAGCTGTCGCCACGCTGTCCTCGGTCGCGGGCGCGCTGCTGGGCTATGCGATCGGCTGGGGGCTGTACGATACGGTCGGCGTCTGGCTGATCTCCACGCTCGGGCTCACCGAAGCTTTCCCCATCGCCGCCTGCCATCTGCGCGAATACGATTTCGAGGCGATCCTGATCGCCGGCGCCACGCCGGTGCCGTTCAAGCTGCTGACGATCACCGCCGGTTTCGTAAGCATGAACCTCGTCACCTTCGTCCTCTCCAGCTTCTTCGCCCGCGCGCTGATCTTCATGACCGTCGGGATCCTGTTCCGCGTCTTCGGCGCGCCGATCAAGAATGTGATCGAGAAATATCTCGGCCTCGTGACCACGGGTTTCGTGGTGCTGGTGGTCGGTGGCGTGCTGGTCCTGACCCAGCTCGGCGGCAGCGAGGGCGAAGAGGGCGGGGTGTGCTCGGGCGCAGAGGTGGTGAATCCGGCCGCTACGCCTGGCTGAGCGCGTACCGCCCCAGCATCGGCGGATCGGGAATGCGGATCGCGCCATAGCCGCGTTCGACAAGGGCGTGCTTCTGAAGCTCCTTCAGCGCGGCGTGGGCCGTCGCCCGCGTCACGCCGAGGAGGTCGGCAAGTTCCTGCTGGGTGATGGTAATCTGCGCCGCCTCCGCGCTGTCGCCCGCCATGGCCGACAGGAGGCCCGCCAGCCGCGCGGGGTTCGTCCCGTGGCGCAGCCCGGCGAGGATCGCGAGCGTGTCCTGCAACTGCTCGGACAGGGCGCCGAGCAGCGCACGGGTCGAGGCGGGGTAGTTCGCGAGCGCATCGAGGAAGGGGCGGGCCGCGATCAGCCGCACCCGGCTTTGCCCGCGCGACACGGCATCGACAATCCGCGGCTTGCCGGAAAAGACCGCCAGCTCGCCATAGGAATCGCCAGCGCCCAGCAGCGCCACTGCGCGGAACTCGCCATCGGGAAGGAACTGGCCGACGCGCACCGCGCCTTCCTCGATCAGCCAGAAGCCGTCCGCGGGATCGCCGCGCTGCTGGATGATCTGCCCGTCGTCGAATAAACGCTCGCGCGAGGTCCTGACCAGATGCGCCTGCAGGGCGCTGTCGAGCGCGGAAAACAGCATCGGCGTGACAAGCGAGCGCCGAGTCGCGTTCAATTGTAAAATTCTGGACATTCTTTCGCTTCGGTAAAGGCTAGGCCGGGATTCGACAAGACAGCCGGGAGCGACCCATGCCCTCATCGACCCTCGCCATTATCGCCATCTACCTCGGCTACGCCGCGCTCGAGCTGTGGCGTTCGAACCTGTTTTCGAAGCAGGAGCAGACCCGCGACGACGGGATCGTCGAGGCGGTCAGCATGGTGGTGCTGCTGGGATTTACCCAACCGATGGTCCTCTTCTCGGCGGCGGGCCTCGCGGGCCTCATCGCCCCGCAATACGAAGGCGCGCTAGCGGGGATGAACCTCTTCGCCGCGATCGGCCTGTTCCTCGTGCTCGACGACATGATGCAATACTGGTGGCACCGCGCCGCGCACTCTTTTTCGTGGCTCTACAACCTCCACCGCCCGCACCATAACGCGCGCTACATGAGCGTGCGGCTCGTCTACCGGAACAACCTATTTTATTACATGATGATGCCCGGCATCTGGCTGTCGGGCGTGCTGATCTACCTCGGCCTAGGCTGGGTCTATGCGGGCTATATCGTGGTCAAGCTGGCGGTCATTACCGGCGCGCATTCGGACGTCGCCTGGGACAGGCCGCTCTACAAGGTGAAGTGGCTGTCACCGCTCATGTGGCTGGTCGAGCGCACGATCTCGACCCCCGCCACGCATCACGCGCACCATGGCCGCCATGCGAGCGATCCGGCGGTCCATTACAAAGGCAATTACGGGAACCTGCTTTTCTTCTGGGACGTGCTGTTCGGCACGGCGAAGATCACGCGGAGCTATCCGGAAAGCTATGGGGTCGAGAACCTGCCCGAGACCTCGCTCGGCGAACAGCTGGCATGGCCGCTGTTCGGCAGCATTCCGCAGGAACAGGTTGGTGAGGGGCAGTCGCATAGCGCCGCCTAAAGGAAAGGACCGGCCGGGTACTGGCGACCCGCCCGGCCGGTTCTTTCGTTGTCAGATTATGCCGGTTTGCTTGCCCGACTTCTCAAAGATCTCGAGAATCTGGCCGACCTCTTCCTCGCTATGTTCCGCGCAGAGCGAGCAGCGCAGCAGGGTCATGTTGGCGGGCGTCGCGGGCGGCCTTGCGAGGTTCACATAAAGGCCGTTGCGGATCAGCGCTTCCCACATATGCGCGCCCTTTTCGAGGTCGGGCATGATCACCGCGATGATCGCGCTTTGCGGCTCATCCGTGCCGAGCTGGAAGCCGAGCTTGCGCAGCCCTGCGTGGAGGTTCTTGGAATTCTCCCACAGATGCGCGCGTTTGTTGGACCCGTGCATCAGCTTACGGATGCTGGTCGCCGCGGTCGCCACGACGCTGGGCGGCAGCGAAGCGGTGAAGACATAGGGACGGCAGACGAGGCGCATGATCTCGAACTTGGGATGGTTCGAGACGCAGAAGCCACCGACAGTGCCGACGCTTTTCGAGAAGGTGCCGATGATGAAATCGACATCGTCGATCACGTCCGCATCCTCCACCACGCCGCGGCCGTTTTCGCCGATGAAGCCCATCGAATGCGCTTCGTCGACCAGCACCATGGCGCCGTATTTCTTGGCGACCGCGACCATCTCCTTCAGCGGCGCAATATCGCCCAGCATCGAGTACACGCCTTCGAGCACGACCAGCTTGCCCGCGCCTTCGGGGATGCGCTTCAAACGCTTTTCCATCGCCTCGACATCGTTGTGCTTGAACGGCACGACTTCGGCATTGCCCATCGCGCAGCCATCCCAGATGCTGGCGTGGCTGTCGATGTCGAGGACGATGTAATCGCCCTTGCCCGCGATGGTGGAGATGATCCCGAGATTGGCCTGGTAGCCGGTCGAGAAGACCATCGCATGGTCCATCTGGTAGAAATCGCGCAGCGCTTCTTCGCATTCCTTGTGGCCCTGGTAGGTGCCGTTGAGGACGCGGCTGCCGGTGGTACCGGTGCCGAAATCGGCGAGCGCCTGCTTGCCCGCCTCGACCACGTCGGGGTCGAAGGTCATGCCCATGTAATTATAGGTGCCCAGCAGGATCGTCTCGCGCCCGTTGCAGATCGCGCGGGTGGGCGAGAGGACCTTCTCCATGACGAGGCTGAACGGGTCCTCGCGTCCCTGCGCCAGCAGCCCTTCGCGCAGCGCGATGATGTCGTCGAACTTGGAGAAGAGGTCCTTGTCGCCCGCGTGACCTTCAAGTTCCTGCGGCTGGTCCGGCTGGGAGATGCCTTCGCTCATGCGTCGGCCTGCAGCTTGTGCACCGCGTCGACGAGCTGGCCGTAATTCTCGATTTCCGCTTGCTGATTCATCGAAATGATGATGTCGAACTCGTCCTCGATCTCGGCGACGAAATCCATCACCGTCAGGCTGTCGAATTCGAGATCGTTCTGGAAAGTGGTCTCTTCCTTGATCTCGACACCCTTCTTGTTGAAAGGTTCGATGAGGTTGCGGATCTTGGCGTCTACCTCGGCACGGTCCATGAATGGGTCCAGTTCTTCAAATGCAGTGCGACCCGCGGGGTTGCAGGCCTTAACGAATGGGGCGGCAAAGCGGTTTCCGCAGCGCTTTGTCAAGTTTTTGGACGCGCCAGGTTCGCTAGTCCGACAGCAGCTTGCGCACAGCGGCCATGAAGGGGCCGATCGAAACCGGCTTGGCGAGATAGTCCTGCGCGCCGGCTTCGCGAATGCGTTCCTCGTCGCCCTTGCCGGCATAGGCGGTGACGGCGAGGACCGGCACGCCGTGCATTCCCGAATCGGCCTTGAGGTCGGTAATCAAATCGACGCCGCTGACATTGGGCAGCTGGATATCCATGATCACTAGCTGCGGATCCGACTTCTTCGCGGTGGCGAGAAAGTTGTTTCCGTCCGAAACCGGTACCACCTCGTAACCGTTGGCCTTCAGCACGTCACAAAACAGCTTACGGTTGAGGTCGTTGTCCTCGACAACGAGGATTCTCTTTGCCACGGGGCGGGTCACTCCTGTCACTTCGTGGGCAGGGCCTAGGCGTTAGCAGGAGGACTGACAATTCACACGGGCGAGAAATCGGCGGATGGAGAAAACCGGACGGCGGAGGTTCTCGCGCTGGAGGCGCTGGGCTGGGCGCTGACCGACGAAAGGCGCGCGGAACGGCTCCTATCGCTCACCGGCCTGACGCCCGAACGGCTGCGCCACGGCATCGACGATCGCGGGGTGCAGGCGGCGGTGCTCGAATTCCTCGCCAATCACGAGCCGGACCTTATTGCCGCCGCAGACGCTTTGAACACGAAACCCGACACGCTTGTCGCCGCCGCGAGGGAATTGAACGCATGAGCCGCCCGCTGATTATCTCCGATTGCGACGAGGTGCTGCTCTACATGGTCAGCCCCTTCAAGGACTGGCTGGCCGAGACGCAGGGCGTCGAATTTCGCATGAACGGCAACGATTTTTCGCAGGCGCTGCGCTGGCAGGACAGCGGCGAGGTGCTGGAGCCGGACGAGATCTGGAAGAAACTCGGCCTGTTCTTCGACACCGAGATGTATCGCCAGGACCCGATCCCCGGCGCCATTGAAGGTATTAACACGCTGGCGGAGGACGCCGACGTGGTCATCCTCACCAACCTCGTCGACAAGCGCCAGGCGATGCGGGCCGAGCAGCTTGCCGGACATGGCCTCAACGCGCGGGTTTTCACCAATCAGGGCCCCAAGGGTCCGGCGCTGCAGAACATCCTTGTGGAATACCAGCCCTCCAAGGCGATCTTCATCGACGATCTCGCGCAGCACCACCGTTCGGCGCGCGAAACGATTTCCGGTATCACCACATTACACCTGTGCGGCGAACCCATGCTCGCCCCGCTGATCGATTGCGCCCATAGCTCGGGCCATGCCGATGCGCGGATCGACAGCTGGGTCGAAGCGCTGCCGTGGTTGCGCCAACAATTGCAGAAGGAAAACGCATGAGCATCGAGGCTAAACTCGAGGAACTGGGCATCACCCTGCCCGAAGCGGCGGCGCCGGTTGCCAGCTACCAGCCGCTCGTCGTCTCGAACGACGTGGCGTATATTTCGGGACAGCTGCCCTTCATCGACGGCACGCTCGTCACCGGCAAGCTGGGCCAGGACGTGACGCTCGAACGCGGGCAGGAAGCGGCGCGCGCCTGCGGCCTGATGATCCTTGCCCAGCTGAAGGCCGCGGGCCTGCTCGAGCGGGTGGAGAAAGTCGTGAAGCTCGGCGGCTTCGTCGCCAGTGTGCCTTCCTTCACCGATCAGCCCAAGGTGGTGAACGGCACCAGCGATTTGATGGCCGAGGTTTTCGGCGAAGCGGGCCGCCATGCGCGCAGCGCGGTGGGCGTCCCGGTCCTGCCGCTCGACGCTGCGGTCGAGGTCGACGCGATTGTCGCCCTTCGCCCCGCTTGACCGGCTGATCGTCGCCGCTCCCGACCCTGACCGGGTCGGCTGGCTGCGCGACTGGACCTACGCCCACCGCGGTTTGCACGGGGCGGGCGTGCCCGAAAACTCGCTCGCCGGTTTTGCGCTGGCGGTCGAGCGGGGGATGGGCATCGAATGCGATATCCAGCGCAGCCGCGATGGCTGCGCCATGCTGGTCCATGACTGGGAGCTGGAGCGCCTGACCGGCGTCCACGGGCCGCTGGCCGAGCACAGCGCCGAGGAACTGGCGCAGATCGCCTTCCTCGACAGCGAGCACAAGCTGGCGCGGCTCGACGATTTGCTGCCGATTGTTTCGGGGCAGGTGCCGATCCTGATCGAGATCAAGTCGAAGCGCGGCTACGATGTCCAGCGCAGCTGCCGCGCCGTTGCCGAGGCTCTGGAAGGTTATGTGGGCAAGTATGCGGTGATGAGTTTCGATCCGCGGGTGTGCATCTGGTTCGCCGAACATGCGCCAGATACGGTGCGAGGTCTCGTCATGCGCGAGGACGAGGTCGGGATGACGCAAAAGGCCTGGCAGCGCCATATCGCGCTGTGGGCGGCGCGCCCCGAATTCATCGCCTATCATGTAGCCGCCTTGCCAAACCCGATGGTCGCGGCGATGCGGGAGCGTGGGCTGCCGGTGCTGACATGGACCGTGAACTCGCCGGAATCCCGCGCGCATGGAGGCAGGCACGCCGACGCGCTGGTCGTCGAGGGGGACGGGCTGGCGTGAGCGAGGAGGGTCTGGCCGCGCGCATGGCAGGATCGGTCGGAGCTTTCGACCGGTCGGCCTGGAACGCGCTAGCGGGCGACAATCCCTTCATGCGCCACGAATTCCTCACCGCGCTGGAAGACTCGGCCAGTGTCGGGGCGGGGACCGGTTGGCAGCCCGTGCCGCTGGTAATCTCGAGCGAAGGCGGACCGCCGCTGGCCGCCATGCCCGCCTATGCCAAGGGGCACAGCCAGGGCGAATATGTTTTCGACCACGCCTTTGCCGATGCCTATGAGCGGGCAGGGGGCAATTACTATCCCAAGCTGCAAATCGCCGCGCCGTTCACGCCGGCGACGGGTCCGCGCCTGTTGCTGTCCGATCCCGCGCTGGCTGCGCCCTTGCTGTCGGCGGCCGAGCAGGTGTGCCTGCAGAATGGCTTTTCGTCCGCCCATGCGACCTTTATCGCGCCGGAGCAGCTCGGGTTTTTCGAGGAGGCGGGCTGGCTGCTGCGAAGCGATATCCAGTTCCACTGGCTCAACCATGAGTTCGCGACTTTCGACGACTTCCTCGCCACCCTGACTTCGCGCAAGCGCAAGGATCTGCGCAAGGAACGCGCCGCCGCGCAGCAGGGGCTGGAGATCGTCCGGCTATCGGGCGAGGCAATCCGGCCCGAGCATTGGGACGCCTTCTGGCATTTCTACCAAGATACCGGAGCGAGGAAATGGGGCCAGCCCTACCTCACCCGTGCAGCCTTCGACCTCTTGGGCGAACGGATGGGCAACAGGATCGTGCTGGTGCTGGCGCTGGAAGAGAGCGAACCGATTGCCGGCGCGCTCAATTTCGTCGGAGGCGATACGCTCTACGGCCGCTACTGGGGCTGCACGAAGCAGGTTCGCTTCCTGCATTTCGAGCTGTGCTATTACCAGGCGATCGACGTCGCCATTGAGCTAGGCCTGGCGAAAGTGGAGGCGGGCGCTCAGGGCGGGCACAAGCTCGCCCGCGGATACGAACCGGTCGAGACCGTCTCCGCGCATTGGTTCGCCGATCCCGGCTTCCGCGCGGCGGTAGCGGAGTACCTCGAGCGCGAGCGCGAAGGCGTGGCCGCCGACCGCAATTATCTCGAGCGACGAACGCCCTTCCGGAAAATCGGTTAGGTCAGGCAACCTTGCGCGCACCGTCGCTGAGCCATTCGCGCGCCCGGCGCTGGGCCTCGGCGATTTCGCGGGCGGTCATTTCGTCGGAAACATCGGCGCGGCACCAGGCGGCTTCCTCATGACCCTTCGATGCGGCGATGTTGAACCACTTGTGCGCCTCGATCATATCGGTGGTGCAGCCGTGGCTGCCGGTCGAAAAAGCGACGCCCAGATCGTAGAGCGCGTCGATCGAGCCCTTGGCATACTCGTTCAGATATTCCGCAATGGTGACGAGAGCTTCGTCACCCTGTTCGATACGGCCTTTGCCGCCTTCGATAGCCTTGAGTTGCATGTCACAAACTCCCCCAAATTCCTGCCGACCCCCCGCCGACAAGACTTAAATTCGGCGCTTATGGTCAATAATTGGTTAACGCGGATCGCAACTAATTGCGGATAGGCCGCGCGCGGTAGGCTGCGCTTAATGTGTCACAGGCTATAGAGATTTCCGGAAACCCGCTTGCGGGGGTCCGGCGGCCTCCGTATAGGCCGCGCCATCGGGGCGTCGCGGGTACCGGAAAAATCCGGGCCGGCGGGAAGTGCGGCGCTCCGTTCGATGAGGATTGGGAAGAAGGGTACCAGGCTCAATGGCCACCATGGCATCGAATGTTTCCGAAAAGCTCGCCAAGGCGAAAGCCGCCGTCGACCCCGATTATACGCCGTCGGACGACGAAGAATATATGGGCGACAAGCAGCTCGATTACTTCCGCATGCTGCTGCTCGACTGGAAAAAGTCGATCCACGATGCGGCGGGGCAGACCCTGCAATCCCTGCAGGACGGACCGATCCGCGAGCCCGATCTTAACGATCGCGCCTCCTCCGAAACCGACTGGGGCATAGAGCTGCGCACGCGCGATCGTCAGCGCAAGCTCATCTCCAAGATCGATTCCGCGCTGCGCCGTATCGACCAGGGCGAATACGGCTGGTGCGAAGTGACGGGCGATCCCATCGGCCTGCGCCGCCTGATCGCGCGCCCGGTCGCCACTATGACCGTCGAAGCGCAGGAAGCGCACGAACGCCGCGAGAAGATTTCGCGCGACGATTGAAGGCTTGTTCGGAAAGGTTAGCGAATTAACCTTGTTAGCCAACCAATGCTTATCATTCTTCGCTCTATGGTCGTTGCCTAGGCTCCGGACTCGGTAACGCAACAGGAAGCGGTAAAAATGACTTCCATCGATACACGGAATATGAAGCGGGAGAGCCTGTTGATGATGGCGGACGTCTGTCTCGACGGCAGCGCGCAGTCGGCACGTGTCAAGGTTCGCAATCTCTCGAATGCCGGGATGATGGTCGAGGGGCCCTTGGTGGCCGCTACCGGCCAGCGGGTCGTGGTGACCCTCAAGCAGATCGGCAGCGTTGGCGGTCGGATCGCATGGACGCAGAGCGCACGGGTCGGCATCTCCTTCGACGAACCTGTCGATTCCAGCAAAGCGCGTACAAAACTGATCGGCGAAATGCCGGAAGCGCCGCGTTATGCGCGCCCCGCTGTTGCACCTGAAGAGCCCAGCCCGTGGACCGCGCGTAAAATCTGACTACGCGTGCGCCTTGCGCGAAGCATGCGGGGTGCTAATCCGACCCATCCATGCTTCGTCGCCTGACCGCCCTTGCTACCTGCTTTCTGCTCACTGCCTGCGGGAGTGGAGCCGACGACGGGGTGGTCGATGTCGCCTATATCGGCGATGCGGCCAGCCTGTACTCCTCCGGCGTCGAACTTTCGCCCGGTGCGCGCCTGATGCGGTCGGCACAACGGCAGGGCCTAGTGCGCTTCAACGCAAGCGGTGAGGTGATCCCGGCGCTCGCCGAACGCTGGATCGTTACCGACGATGGTCGAAGCTATATTTTCCGGATCAACGAATTCGACCTGCCCGACGGCACGCGCCTCAGTGCGGGCGCGGTGGCGCAGGAACTCAACCGCACTCGCACCCGCCTGGCCGGGACCAGCCTCGGCCTCGATCTTGCCAAGGTGTCCGACATCAGGGCGATGACGGGCCGCGTGATCGAAATCCGATTGCGCAGCCCGATGCCGGGTTTTCTCAGCCTGCTCGCCCAGCCCGAACTGGGGGTGGCCCTGCGCGAGGCCGATGCGGGACCTATGGTCGCGCGGATCGAGGACGGGGTAGCGCTGCTCTCCGCAATGCCACCCGAACAGCGCGGCCTGTCGGCGCAGGAAGACTGGGAAGGGCTAGTCAGCGAGGTCCACGTATCGGCCTTCGAAGCGCAGGAAGCGGCGCGGGCCTTTTCGCAAGGCCGGGTCGACATCATCCTCGGCGGACATCTCGAGAGCCTGCCGCTCGCAATCACCGGCGCCTTGTCGCGCGGGACAGTCCGGCTGGATTCGGCGATCGGCCTGTTCGGTATCGACGTCGTCCGTCCCGAGGGCTTTCTCGCCTCGCCGTCAAACCGCGAGGCGCTGGCAATGGCTATCGACCGGTCCACCCTGCTGACGCAATTCAATGTCGGCGGATGGACCGGATCGACACGGATCGTGACCGGAGGGCTTCCGGGTGACGACGGAGGGGTGGACGAGCGCTGGGAAAACCTTTCGCTGGAACAGCGCCGCGCCCGTGCGCGCGCCGTCGTGCAGCAATGGCAAGCGGCGTCGGGAGCCTCTCCCTCGCTTTCGATAGCTCTCCCGCAAGGGCCGGGCGCGCGCTTCCTGTTCGAGGCGCTTGCCCGGGATTTCACGGCCGTTGGCGTCACTCTTCGCCGTGCTTCCACGAACGAGCCCGTGGATTTGCGCCTGCGCGACACGGTTGCCCGCTACGCCGGGGCGCGCTGGTACCTGAACCAGTTCAATTGCGAGCTGTCCGCCCCCGTCTGCTCGCCTGACACCGATTTTCTCGTCCAGCTCTCGCTCGACGCGGCCGACCCGGCCGAAGAGGCCTCCTACCTATCCGAAGCGGAGCAGACGTTGACTGCAACCAATCTCTACATTCCGCTCGGCAATCCCATTCGCTGGTCGCAGGTGCGCGCCGGGGTCGAGGGGTTTGCCGAAAACAGCTGGGCTTTCCATCCCTTGTTCCCGCTCTCGCGTGCCCCCATCTAGGGTTTATGGAAGACAATCGCCTCACGCCGATCGAACCGGAAACTTCGCGACAGGAGGGTTTCGGACCGCAGGGCCAGACCGGCCCGCTGCGCTTCGATTTTCCGACCGGAAACGATCCCCAGTCGGTCCGCCGTAGGATCGAAGCGATGGAGATGATCCTCGAGCGCAGCATGGTCCTGCCCGGCACGAATTATCGCATCGGTCTCGACACCATTGTCGGCCTCGTGCCGGTCGTCGGCGATATCATCACCGCAGTCATGGGCAGTTACCTCGTCTGGGAAGCGCGCAATCTCGGCCTCCCGAAATGGAAGCTGTGGCACATGATGGGGCGCATCGGGCTCGACACGGCGGTCGGCTCGGTGCCGGTGGTCGGCGATGCCTTCGACCTGATGTACCGATCCAACAGCAGGAACCTGAAGACAGTCAAGAGGCATCTCGACAAGCATCACCCCGAAACGAAGGTTATCGACCAGTAGTTTCATTGGTGACCAAGGCACGCTAGGGCTCTCGCCCATGGCATCCGACGTTACTTATTCGAGCTATCTCGACCTCGACCGTATCCTCTCGGCGCAGCATCCGGCCAGCGATGCGCATGACGAGATGCTCTTCATCATCGTACACCAGGCGAGCGAGCTGTGGCTCAAGCTGTGCCTGCACGAGCTGTTCGAAGCGCGCGAATGCATTCAGGCCAACAGGCTGCGCCCCTCTTTCAAGATGCTCGCGCGCGTAGCTCGTGCGCAGGGTCAGTTGATCCAGAGCTGGGATGTGCTCAGCACGATGACGCCGCATGATTACTCAACGATCCGCCCGTTTCTCGGGGGCTCGAGCGGGTTCCAGAGCGCGCAGTACCGAATGATGGAATTCCTTCTCGGCGGGCGCAATCCCGACATGATCACTATGCATGAAGCTGTTCCCGAAGTCGCCAAGGCCCTTCGAAAGGAGCTCACACGCAAGAGCATCTATGCCGAGGCGATCGCGCTGCTCGCGCGGCGTGGCTTCGCTATTCCAAAGGAAGTTCTGGAGCGCGACCATGGTTCGGCATGGGAACATTCGCCCGAGGTCGAGGCGGCTTGGGCCGAAATTTATCGCGACCCGAAGGAATATTGGGATCTCTATGAACTTGCTGAAAAGCTGGTCGATCTCGAATACCATTTCCAGCGCTGGCGCTTCGGGCATCTGAAGACGGTCGAACGGATCATCGGCTTTAAGAAGGGCACGGGCGGGACACCGGGCGTGCCCTATCTCGCGGGGGTGCTCAAAGCTGCCTTCTTCCCTGAATTGCTGAGCGTGAGGACCGCGCTGTGAGCAGTTGGAGAAGCACCCGCCGCATCTGGGACATCAGCCAGGTCCTGCGCGCCGGTCTCCCCGTGTGGCCGGGCGATACCGCATTTGCGTTTGAGCGGACGTGGCGGATGGACGAAGGCTCGCCGGTCAATGTCGGCCGGATGACCATGAGCACGCATTCCGGCACGCATGCCGACGCGCCGCTGCATTACGCTGAAGACGGGTTGGACGCCGCCGGCATGGAACTCGATCCCTATATCGGCACCTGCCTCGTGGTCGATGCGCGCGGCGTGTCGGGCGAGGTGGACGTTGCCGATCTTCCGCATATCGAGAGCGTCGACCGTGTGCTCTTCCGCACTTGGGACGCATTCCCGCACGCGCAATGGCGCAGCGACTGGTTGCCGATTGCCGCCGAGACGGTGGAGTGGCTCGCGCTGCAGGGCGTAAGGCTGATCGGCACCGACGCGCCGAGCGTCGACCCGCAGGAAAGCAAGACGATGGACGCGCATCACGCGGTGCTCAAACACGACATGCGCATCCTCGAAGGGCTGGTCCTCGATAATGTGCCGGAGGGCCAGTACGAATTGGTCGCCCTGCCATTGAAGGTCGGCGGCGGCGATGCAGGGCTATGCCGCGCGATCCTGCGGGAGTTACCCGATGCTTGACCGCGCACAAGTCCTCGATGCGGGCGATCCGCTGGCCGTCTATCGCGAGAGCTTCGATCTGCCCGAGAGCGTGATTTACCTTGATGGCAATTCGCTCGGCTGCCTGCCCAAGGCGACGGCAGGGCGGCTGGAGGAGGTGGTGCGCGAGGAATGGGGCCGCGATCTCATTCGCAGCTGGAACACCGCAGGGTGGATCGACCTGCCCGCCAGGGTCGGCGGCAAGATTGCTCCGCTGATCGGAGCCAAGCATCATGAAGTCATCGTCGCCGACAGCGTTTCGGTGAACCTGTTCAAGCTCATTTCCGCAGCCTTGGCGATGCAAGCGAAAAAGCATGGAGCGGGTCGCAAGATTGTGCTGAGCGAACCGGGGAATTTTCCGACCGACATCTACATGATCCAGGGGCTGGAGAGCCAAGGGCTTGCAACACGGCGGCTGGCCGCGCGCGAGCAGATCCATGCAGCGCTGAACGAGGACGTGGCGCTGTTGCTGCTCACCCATGCGCATTACAAAACCGGCGAACTCTTCGACATGGTCGAGCTCACCCGCGCTGCGCATGAAGCGGGCGCGCTGGTGCTGTGGGACCTGTCGCATTCGGGCGGCGCGCTGCCGGTGGACCTCAACGCTTGCGAGGCCGATTTTGCAGTCGGTTGCGGCTACAAATACCTGAACGGCGGCCCCGGCGCGCCCGCTTACGCCTTCGTCGCAGAACGGCACCTGGAGGCAGCAGAACAACCCCTGAGTGGCTGGATGGGGCACGCAGCGCCCTTCGCCTTCAGCGACGATTACACGCCCGCGCCCGGCATCGAACGGCTGCTCTGCGGCACGCCCGGAATCCTCGGGCTCTCCGCGCTGGAGGTCGGCGTCGACCTCATCGCCGAGATCGGCGTCGAAAACCTTTACGCCAAGTCGCAGAAACTGTCCGAATTCTTCCGCCAGTGCCTGGCCGAGCGCGGCATCGACCTCGAACTCGTCAGCCCGACCGACCCGGCGCAGCGCGGTAGCCAGCTGTCCTTCCGTCACGAGCAGGCCTACGCGATCTGCCAGGCCCTCATCGCGCGCGGCGTGATCGGCGATTTTCGCGATCCCGACATCCTGCGCTTCGGCTTCGCGCCCGCCTATTTGCGTTTTGCCGACATGGCCGAAGCCGCGCGTCACCTTGGCGAAGTGCTCGAAAGCGGGGAGTGGCAGCGCGAGGAATTTCGGACACGACCGATAGTTACTTGAGAAAAACCCTCAACAAGTAGAATAAAAAATCCTTTAACAACTTCGATATCAATCCTTGACCGGATTGGGCGATTGCTAGATCAAGCGCTCATATCATTTAGGGGGCAACATGTTAGATTTTAGGGTTGCAGCAGCGGCTATCGCCGCTCCGCTGGCGATGATCGCTCCAACGGCGGTCGCGCAAGAAGTCTCTGCGTCACAACAGGTGGCTGCGTCAGGAGACGAAATTGTTCTCAAGCGTCGAGTTGCTATCGGTCGTTTCACGAACGAAACAAGGTATGGACAAACGCTTCTCCGCGACAGTGACCTCGATCCGCTGGGTAAGCAGGCGGCCGACATCATGGCGGCTTATTTAATCGATTCGAATGCGTTTATTGTGGTGGAACGTACTGACGCAAACGAAGTGCTCAAGGAGCAAGGCGTTGGTGGAGAGACTAGCGGCCTAATAGGTGCCGACACCATCATTGTGGGTTCGATCGTCGAGTTCGGTCGGGCTGATGAAGGCGAGCGGGCAGTCTTTAAGCGCGAGCGAACGCAGAAAGCATACGCTAAAGTCGCAATTCGCCTCGTTGATGTTCGCACAGGAGTGGCATTTCATTCGGCTACCGGCTCCGGTGAAGCAACTACAACCACAAAGACAAAGCTATTTAGCGGTACCACCGCGCGATATGATGGCACACTAACCGACAAGGCGTTGTCAGTCGCTATCGAAGACGTTTTGGAGGACCTGATCAATTCTCTTTCTGCAAGGGAATGGAGAACAGATATTCTCGCAGTCGAAGGGGGCGAAGTCTTCATTGCAGGCGGTGAGACGCAAGGCTTGCGGCCTGGTGATACGCTAGTCGTTAAACAGAGGGGCCGGTCGATAAAGAGCCGCCAAACTGGAAGCACGATCGAACTTCCCGCTGCAACGGTGGCAAGGCTTACCGTCGATAGCACTTTTGGTTCTGGCGAACTGAATGAGGGCTCTGTCACGCGAGTTACTAGCGGGTCAATCGACGGAATTCCCCTTGGAGAACTGTTCGTGAGTGTAGAATCATGAAGAAACTGATGATTGCGATTGCACTAACGCTTCCTGCGGTGAGTGCTTGCGCCCCCCCGATCGAGAGCGTTTCCACACGTATTGATGCAGTGTCGAGCGTTCACCTTATCAATGGTAGTGACGGAGACCTATTGATCGTTGGTGACCATAGCCGTTCGGTAGTCGACGGCGTTGCAAGCATTGACGTTGAGGATGGGTGGCACGAAGTCACGGTCACCAGAAATGGAAGCGAATTCGTCACGCGTCGCGTATTTGTGCAGGACGGCACTCGGCGCGTGATCGACTTGTCCAAACAACCTTAAATATCAAACTTACCAAATTGGGGGCAATTTTATGAAGCTTTTTGCGGCGTTAATCCCTGCTGTCGCACTCGCGGGATGCGCAACAGGTCCGAAACCTATCTATGAGTGGGGAAGTTACCAACCGAGCCTTCTCAAATACACGAAGTCAGCGGATGCCGCTGAGTTCGAGAAGGAGTTGTTGGAAACAATCGAGAAGGGAGAAAAGGACGGAAAGGTCCCTCCCGGCGTCTATGCTGAACTCGGTTATCTTCTGATGGCTAACCAACGGGCAAGCGAGGCTGTCATTTGGTTCAAGAAAGAACGGGATGCGTTTCCAGAATCAGCGGTCCTGATGAATAAGATGGTTGCGGGAGCGGAAGCCGCCACGCAGGGGGAAAACAATGCTTCGTAAGTCTATCATGGTGCTAGCCGCTGCGTCCTTGGGCGCGTGTACGACTACTGGCCCCGAGCCGAAAGACTACACTGCCATCAACACTGAAGCTCCTCGGTCGATCTTGGTCGTGCCGGTGGTGAATCACTCGAATGAGGTTGATGCCGCCAACTTGTTCCTGACCACTCTGGCAGTGCCGTTGTCCGAGCGCGGCTACTATGTCTTTCCGACTAACGCGTCACGTCAGTTGATGGAGGCCGAAGGCCTTGGTGATGCAGGCCTTGTTCACGGTACCGAGACGTCCCGGTTAGCCAGTGTTTTCGGCGCTGATGCAGTTCTTTACGTCGAAGTGCTGAAGTGGGAGTCTGGATATAATGTATTAAGCAGTGATACGACCACGGCGATGCTATACACTTTGAAGAGCGGCAAGACGAACGAAGTACTTTGGCAAGATGAGCAAGAGTACGTTCATAGCTTTTCGGCCAACACGGGAAATATCTTCGCGGATTTGATCGCAAATGCTGTTTCGGCGGCAATCGACAGTACCCGCTCTGATTTCACCCCCGTTGCCATGGGTGCTAACATTACGGTCCTTACTCCGGCGGGGAGTGGTCTGCCCTTTGGTCCGTACGCGCCTTCCACAACGGAAAATGCGAAATTGTTCCCTTCGTCGGGTACCGGAAAGATATCTGACGCGTCTCAAGAGGCAATTTCAGCGCCGGGTGTTGGTGCCCCTGAGTAAGGGCAACCAAATCAACCAGAAGAATTTAGAGGGGCGAATCTTCGCCCCTCTTTTTTGTGGTGTTTTCCTACCTGACCGCTTTGTGCAATCTACACTTCATGAACTCGCATCAACTCACGGCGTGGAAACTTAACTCCAGAAGCAGTCAGTCGCCCCCCGACTATTTCTCTCTAGGACTGTGTTCCAAGCGTTCCAAAGTTCAGATTGATCCACGCGAACCTGAACGGCCTATTCCTCCAGCTCGATGTCCCAATAAAGCCAGTCGCGCCAGGTTTCGTGCAGGTAATTGGGCGGGAACTGCTTGCCGTGCTGCTGCAACTGCCAGTGCGTGGGGCGGATCGGCTCGGCATATAGCTGCATGCCCGCCTGTTTCGGCGTGCGGCCGCCCTTCTTCATGTTGCAGGGCGCGCAGGCGGTGGCGATGTTCTCCCACGTCGTCTTGCCGCCCAGCCGGCGGGGCACAACATGATCGAAGGTGAGGTTGTTCTGGTCGCCGCAGAACTGGCAGGCGAAGCGGTCGCGCAGGAACAGATTGAAACGCGTGAAGGCCGGAAATTCGCTCGGCTTCACATATTGCTTCAGCGCGATCACACTGGGGATTTTCATGTCGAGATTGGGCGAATGGACCTCGCGGTCGTAGATCGCGATCACATCCACCCGGTCGAGGAAGATCGCCTTGATCGCGGTCTGCCAAGGCCACAGGCTGAGCGGGTAATAGGAAAGCGGAGTGTAATCCGCGTTCAGCACGAGGCTGGGGCAGGATTGCAAATTGCGCGTCGGATCGTCCTCGGCGCTGCGAAACCGTGCGGCTCTCTCAAGCAGTTCGGCCCTGAACACTACGCGTTCCTCCCGATACTCTTGTCCCCTAGACATCCACTTGCACGGCAAAGCGTCAAGTCTGTTGCCAACCAGCTATCCACAGTCTTATCCCGTGCATATCAACAGGGAGGCAGTTAGAAGGCGCGGATGGTGGTCACGCGCTTTGCTCCCAGTCCGAACGGTTCGCTGCATCTCGGCCATGCCTTTTCGGCCGTGACCGCGCATGATCTGGCAAAGGAGCGGGGCGGGCGATTCCTGCTGCGGATCGAGGATATCGACGGCGATCGCTCGCTGGAAGACAAGCCCGACGAGTTTCGCGAAGACCTCGCCTGGCTCGGCCTCGAATGGGAAGAAGTGCCGGCGCAATCGACCCGGCTTGCGTCCTACGAGAAGGTGGCAAGCGATCTGATCCATCGCGGCCTGCTCTATCCTTGCACCTGCACGCGCAAGGACATCATGGCGCTGGAGCCGCGGCTGGGGCCTGAAGGCGCCGTTTACCCGGGGACTTGCAAGGGGCGGGTGCTCCACCCTGAGAAGTCCGCGGCGCTCCGGATGGATGTCGACCGCGCCATGGCGGAACTGGGCGAGCTGTTCTGGGAAGACGAGACCAATGGCACGCAGATCGCCAATCCGCGCGCCTTCGGCGACGTCGTGCTGGTTCGCAAGGACGCGCCGGCAAGCTATCATCTCGCCGCCACGCTCGACGACGCCGCCGACGGTGTGACTCTGGTGACGCGCGGGCAGGACCTCTTCGCCATGACGCATATTCACCGCGTGCTGCAGGAACTGCTCGGCCTGCCGGTGCCGCTATGGCACCACCATCCCATCCTCATCGGGGCGGATGGCGAAAAGCTCGCCAAGCGCCGCAATTCGCCCAGCCTCGCGGACCGCCGCAAGGCAGGCGAGGACGGGCGCGCGCTGGCCGAGCGGCTCAGGGCGGGCCAATTCCCCGCTGGAATTACGCTGGCGAGTGCCTAAGTAGGGGCCATGAACACAGTCTTTGTCATCATCCTGCTCGCCGCCATGGTCATGGTCGTCGTCTCGCTCGTGCGCGGAGTGGTCGCGTTCCTGCAAAGCACCAAGGTCGATCTCGAAAGCGGCCAGCAAGTCGACGCGACCGAGATGCAGCTGAAGCAGAACAAGGCTATGATGGCGCGTGTCAAATGGCAGGCGGTGGCGATCGTGGTCATGGCGATCATGCTCGCCGTCGCGAGCTGACGTCCGCGCTCTTGGTCAAGCTCAACAAGATCTACACCCGCACAGGCGACGATGGCACGACCGGACTCGTCGATGGATCGCGCCTGCCCAAGCACGCGGCCCGGATGGACGCGATCGGCGCGGTAGACGAAGCGAATTCCGCGCTTGGCCTCGCCGCCGTCGCGTGCGCGGGAAGCGATCACGCAGAGGCGCTCTTCCGTATCCAGAACGACCTTTTCGATCTCGGTGCCGACCTCGCGACACCGGCGGGCGAGGACGAGGATTTCGCGCCGTCCGAAATGGTGCTCAGGATCGTGTCGGCGCAGGTCGACTGGCTCGAGGCGGCCATCGACGCGCTCAACGAAGGCCTCGAACCTCTCACCAGCTTCGTGCTTCCCGGCGGAAGCGAAGCCGCAGCCCGGCTCCACATTGCCCGCGCCGCTGTTCGCCGTGCCGAACGCAAGATGACCGCCATGGCGGCCGTGGACGCGACCAATCCCCAGGCGCTCGCCTATATCAACCGCTTGTCGGACTACCTCTTCGTCCTTGCACGTGTCGCGAATGACGGCGGCAAGGGCGATGTGAAGTGGATTCCCGGCGCTAACCGCTAGCCAACCCCTTTCCTCGTCGCTATCCCCTCGCGCTTTGCTGCACATGCGAAGGGATTTTTCGATGAGCAAGACGATCGCCATTATCGGCGCGGGCCAGATGGGCTCGGGTATCGCGCAGACGATCGCCCGGCACGGCATGGATGTGCTTCTGTCCGACGTGAGCCTCGAAGTGGCCGAAAAATCGGTCGCCGGCATCGACAAGGCGCTCGGCAAGCTGGTCGGCCGCGGGAAGATCGAGATCGCCGAGGCCGAAGCCGCGATGAAGCGCATCACCCCGGTCGGCGACTACGACCGCATGACCGAGGCCGAGTTCATCATCGAAGCGGCGACCGAGAAGGAAGCGATCAAGCAGGCGATCTTCGAGAAGGTGGGCGAGAAGCTCGCGGCCGATGCGATCATGGCCTCGAACACCAGCTCGATCCCGATTACGCGCATGGCCAATTATTCGCCGGATCCGGCGCGCTTTATCGGCCTTCATTTCTTCAACCCCGTGCCCGTGATGGGCCTGATCGAGGTCATCCCGGGCCTCGCGACCGCCGCGACCACGACCGACCGCACTAAGGCCTTCGCCGAGGCGCTGGGCAAGGATGTGGTGCTAAGCCAGGACGAGCCCGGCTTCGTCGTCAACCGCATCCTCCTGCCGATGATCAACGAGGCGGTCTTCGTGCTCGGCCAGTCGACTGCGGGGATCGAGGATATCGACAAGGGGTGCCGCCTCGGCCTCAACCACCCGATGGGGCCGCTGCAGCTGGCCGATTTCGTCGGTCTCGACACCTGTCTCGACATCCTCATGGTGCTCTACAAGACCACCCGCGACACCAAGTACCGGCCCGCGCCGCTGCTGGTTAAATATGTCGAGGCCGGCTGGCTCGGGCGCAAAACGGGGCGCGGCTTCTACGACTATTCGGGTGAGGAGCCCCAGCCGACGCGCTGACGGGAACGCCCCCACCGTGCCGGCCGTTCAAGTGGAAAGGAGAATTTTCCGCCATGAGCGACATCAACACCAACACTCCCGTCGGCAAAAGCCAGGAAGCGCGCCAGTCGGGCCTCGCGCCAGAAACGCATAACGACGAGCAGGACGACCACCGCAGCCAGGCCCAAGAAGTGGCCGAGCAGGCACGCGAAAGCGGTAGCGCCGGTTCGCCGACCGAAAGCGAGAAGGGCGACAATTCGTCAGGCCTTATGGGCGATTCCACGCAGGACACCGTCGATCACATGCGCGACATGGAAAGCTCGGGCCGGATCGACATGAACGCTTATCGCGGCGAACCGAACCACGACGATAACGAAGGCAAGTACGGGAAGAAAAACGAAGTCGACCCCGACCTGCCCAACGAAAACGACTGATCACTCGGCAATATCGCCGTCATTTAGGATCCATAGGCCCGCCGTAAGCACCGCCGAGCCGGCTGCGACGGCGAAGGCCATGATCCGGAAATTCGGTCTAGAAATTCCCTCGTACCGATGGGGATCGAGGCGCGCCATGGTTTTGCAGGCGCGCCTTTCGGCTGTAATGGCGAGCCACCCGCCGCCGATGATGAAGAGCGTGGCCACTGCCTTAGCCAGCCACGGCGGCTCGAACTCGCCGAACACGGCGCGAAAACCCAAGCCGATACCGATGGCTGCAAAGGCGGTGCGCATCCAGCCAGCGAAGGTGCGCTCCATCGCCATGATGTTGCGGTCCTCGGCCAGATCGGTGCGGAACTCTGCCCACTGGGTGCTTCGGTCGCGTTCGTCTTCGGGGTCGTCCTGAGCCATGGCCCTTAAAGCGGGCCAACGACGCGGCGGTTCCAGAACTAACCGATGGGCGCGCCGTCCGAATAGGGTTCGGCGGTGTCGATGAGGTAGTCGTTGTCAACCGGCGTCGGATCAACGGGGCCCTCGCTGCTACCTGCTGAGGCGTACCATGCATCCAGCGTCAGGGGCTGTTCGTCTCCAGGCGCTTCGACTGCCGCGACCTCGATTTCCGGCTCGTCCCACGAGACTTCGGGGGGCGGCGGCGTCGGCAAGGCCTTCTCGCTTGCACTTGGAGCAGCGGCTCCGGCCTCGTGGCTGGTTAGAAAAGCCCGCTCAGCGTTGCGCATCTGGCTCTCGCGGCTGAAATAGCTCTGCAGCGCATAGAGGCTGCCGCCGCACAGGGCGACGATCAGAAACATCCCGATGAGAGTCGAGCGCAGGTTCATGGGGCTCTTGTGCCCCGCCAATGGTTAAGATCGGCTTTTCGCCGCCTCGGCCTTGAGCCGATAAAGCTCGTCCAGAGCCTCGCGCGGGGAGAGCGAATCGACATCCAGCGCGTCGAGCGCCTCGCGCAGCGCGTCGCACTGTTCCTCCTCGGCCTGCGCGGTCACGGCGAACAGCGGCAGATCGCCGAGCCCTGCTGCCAGACCGCCCGTTTCAGCGCGGCCCTTCTCCAGCTTGTCGAGCACCGCCTTGGCGCGCTTGATTACCGGCGGCGGCACACCCGCAAGCTTGGCTACCGACAGGCCATAACTGCGATCCGCCGCGCCCTTTGCCAGTTCGTGGAGAAGAACGAGATCGCCCTTCCATTCGCGCGCCCGGACATGGTGCAGGCTAAGCGCATCGCAGGTGTCGGCGAGCCGCGAGAGTTCGTGGTAGTGCGTGGCAAAGAGGCACCGGCACTTGAGCTGTTCGTGCACCGCCTCGACCACCGCCCAGGCGAGCGCCATGCCGTCATAAGTCGAGGTGCCGCGCCCGACTTCGTCGAGAATGACGAAGCTGCGGTCGGTGGCCTGGCTGAGGATGGCGGCGGTTTCGACCATTTCGACCATGAAGGTCGAGCGTCCGCGCGCCAGATTGTCCGACGCACCCACGCGGCTGAAGAGGCGGTCGGCAAGGCCGATGCGCGCCGCGGTCGCGGGCACGAAGCTGCCGGCCTGCGCGAGCAGCATGATGAGCGCGTTCTGCCGCAGGAAGGTCGATTTACCGCCCATGTTGGGGCCGCCAATCAGCCATAGCCGGTCGTCCGAGCCCAGCGAGCAATCGTTGGCGACGAACCGCTCACCCGTCTTCGCCAGCGCTTGTTCGACCACGGGATGGCGTCCGCCGGTGACCTCCAGACACGGCTCGTGGAGAATGGCGGGCCGTGCCCAGTCGCCCTCGACCGCGCGTTCGGCCAGCGCAGCGGAGACATCGATCCGGGCGAGCGCGGCGGCGGTGGCGGCGATTCCCTCGCGCGCGGCGGTGACTTCGCCGACCAGCTCCTCGAAATGGGATTCCTCGGCGGCCAGCGCATGGGCGCCCGCTTCGGCGATGCGGCTGGCTTCCTCGTGCAGGCCGACCGAATTGAAGCGCACCGCGCCCGCCATGGTCTGGCGGTGGGTGAAGCCGCTGTCCTGCGCCATCAGCTTGTCGCCGTGCTTCGCGGGCACTTCGATGAAATAGCCGAGCACCTTGTTGTGCTTGATTTTGAGCGAGGGCGTGGCGGTCTCCTCGCGGTATTTCGCTTCGAGCGCGGCAATCGCCTTGCGCGCGTTGCCGCTGGTTTCACGCAAGGCGTCTAGCGCATGGTCGTAGCCGCTGGCGATAAAACCGCCCTGGCTGCGTTCGGTCGGCGGGGAGGGCACCAGGGCGCGGGCAAGGTGATCGACCAGCGCGGCATGGCCTCCGAGCGCGTCGATCGTGCGGACGAGCAGCGGGGGCAGGTCCGTGCTGGCGGAGAGCATGTCGCGCACGCGCCGCGCTTCGGACAGGCCATAGCGGATCTGGCCGAGATCACGCGGACTCCCGCGTCCCGCCACCAGCCGTCCCAGCGCGCGGCCGATGTCGGGCGCCTGCCGCAGCACGGCGCGCAAATCGGCACGCAGCAAGGGGTCCTCATGGAAATGCTGTACGCTGGCGAGCCGCATTTCGATTGCGGCAAGGTCGGCGAGCGGGGCGGAGAGATCCTCCGCTAGCTGCCGCGCGCCCGCGCCCGTGGCGCAGCGGTCGATGCAGGCGATGAGGCTTCCTTCGCGCCCACCGTTCTGGGCAGCGAGGATTTCGAGGCTCGAGCGCGTGGCCGCATCCATGGCGAGATGCGCCCCGCTTCCGCGCGCGACCGGCGGCAGCAGGAAGGGCAGCTTCCCGCGCCCTGCATGGTCGAGATAGGCGATGAGGCCCGCGGCGGCGGCCAGCATGGGGCGCGAGAAATCGCCCAGACCTTCGAGCGTGGCGAGGCCGTGCAGCGCTTTGAGCCGCGCCTCGCCATCCTCGCTGCGGAAATCGTGGCGGGGGCGGGAAATCGTATCGAAGGGCGCGTCCTCCCAATCGTCCGGCCCCACGACCTCGCTCGCCCCGAGCCGCGCCAGCGCCGCATCGAGCCGCTCGGGACCGCACTCTTCCAGTTCCAACCGCCCGGTCGAGATATCGCAGGCCGCGATGCCCACACCGTCGCGCACCGGGGCCACGGCCACCAGCAGGTTCGCGCGCCGCGGCTCCAGCAGCGCTTCCTCGGTCAGCGTACCGGCGGTGACGAAGCGCACGATATCGCGCGAGACCAGCGCCTTGGAAACCGGCTTGCCCTCGCGCTTGGTGCGCTCCTTGGCTTCGTCGGGCGTTTCGGTCTGCTCGGCAATGGCGACGCGGCAGCCGCCCTTGATCAGCCGCGCGAGATACCCTTCCGCCGAATGCACCGGCACGCCGCACATCGGCACGGGCGCGCCGCCATGCTCGCCGCGCGTGGTCAAGGCGATGTCCAGCACTTGGGCAGCGCGTTTGGCATCGTCGAAGAACAGCTCGAAAAAATCGCCCATCCGGTAAAACAGCAGCGCCTCGCCTGCCTCTTCCTTAAGGGCGAGGTATTGCTGCATCATCGGGGTGGGTTTGTCGGCCATTGTGTCCAGCCGTAGCGGCCCACCGCGCGATTCGGGAAGCGATGCCGCCGGTGTTTCCCCTATGACTTGGCGAAAAATAGCCTTAGGGGCAGGGCCGTAACGTCAGAGGACCCTTATGGCCGAAGAAAAGCAGACCGGTTTCAACACGCGCGAAGCGCTCTTTTACCACGAGACGATCCGTCCCGGTAAGATCGAGATCATCGCCAGCAAGCCGATGGCAACGCAGCGCGATCTCGCGCTTGCCTATTCGCCCGGCGTTGCCGCACCGGTCGAGGCGATTGCCGCAAATCCGCAGGATGCGGCACGCTATACCGCCCGTTCCAACCTCGTCGCGGTGATTTCCAACGGCACGGCCATCCTCGGCCTCGGCAATCTCGGCGCGCTGGCGTCGAAGCCGGTGATGGAAGGCAAGGCAGTCCTGTTCAAACGCTTCGCCGATGTCGATTCGATCGACCTCGAGCTCGATACCGAGGACCCGGAAGCCTTCATCAACGCGGTCGCCCTGATGGAGCCGAGCTTCGGCGGCATAAACCTCGAAGACATCGCCGCACCCGAATGCTTCATCATCGAGCAGGCGCTGCGCGAGAAGATGAACATACCCGTGATGCATGACGACCAGCACGGCACCGCGATCATTTCCGCCGCCGGTCTCATCAACGCCTGCCACCTGACGGGTCGCGATCTCGACACCGTCAAGATGGTGGTGAACGGCGCAGGCGCCTCGGCGCTGGCCTGTACCGCGCTGATCAAGGCGATGGGCGTCCGGCACGAAAACGTGATCGTCTGCGACCGCGCCGGGCCGATCTACCCGGGCCGCGACAATGTCGACCAGTGGAAGAGCGCCCATGCGGTGGAAACGCCGCACCGCAGCCTCGAAGAAGCGCTCGAGGGGGCGGACGTCTTCCTCGGCCTGTCCGCGGCCGGTGCCCTGAAGCCCGAGTGGGTCGCGAAGATGGCCGACAAGCCGATCATCTTCGCCATGGCCAATCCCGTGCCCGAGATCATGCCGGAAGACGCCAAGGCGGTGCGCCCCGATGCGATCATCGCCACGGGCCGTTCGGACTATCCGAACCAGGTCAACAACGTGCTTGGCTTCCCCTTCATTTTCCGCGGCGCGCTCGACGTGCAGGCGACCGCGATCAACGAGGAAATGAAGATCGCCGCCGCGCGCGCCATCGCCGAACTCGCCCGCGAGCGTGTGCCCGAGGAAGTGGCCGCCGCCTATGGCGTGACGCATCAGTTCGGCGAGGAATACATCATCCCCGCCCCCTTCGATCCGCGCCTGATGGATGTCGTCTCTTCCGCCGTGGCGCAGGCCGCGATGGACAGCGGCGTTGCGCAGAAGCCGATCGAGGACATGGACGCCTACCGCCACCAGCTGAAGGCGCGTCTCAACCCGACCACCGGCGCCCTCACCAATATCTACGAGCAGGCCAAGGCCAATCCCAAGCGGATGGTGTTCGCCGAAGCCGAAGAAGACGTGGCCCTGCGCGCAGCCATCCAGTACCGCGACTATGGCTATGGCGAACCGATCCTGGTGGGCCGTACCGAGAAGGTTCTCGCCAAGCTCAAGGAGCTGGGGGTCGACGATCCGGACGACTGGATCATCGAGAACTCGAACGTGTCGGACAAGGTCCCGGCCATGGTCGACTATCTCTACAAGCGCCTCCAGCGCCGCGGCTATACCGAGCGCGATGTGGGCCGCATGGTCAACCAGGAACGCAATGTCTTCGCCGCCCTGCTGGTGGCGCTAGGACACGGGCACGGCATGGTTTCGGGTCTCACCCGGACCTTCGCCCAGACCGCACGCGAGGTGGCCCGCGTGATCGATCCCAAGCCCGGCGCGACGCCGTTCGGCATTCACATGATGGTCGGCAAGAACCAGACCACCTTCCTTGCCGATACCACGATAAACGAACGCCCGACCGCGGCCGAGCTGGCGCATATCGCCAAGGAAACCGCCGCCGTGGCGCGGCGCATGGGGCATGAGCCGCGCGTCGCCTTCCTGTCCTATTCGACCTTCGGCAATCCGTCCGGCCAGTGGCTCGGCAATATTCGCGATGCGGTAGCGCTGCTCGATGCGGAGGAGGGCCTCGATTTCGAATACGAAGGCGAGATGGCTCCCGATGCCGCGCTCAACCCCAAGGTGATGGCGCTTTATCCCTTCAGCCGCCTGTCGGGTCCGGCCAATGTCCTCATCATGCCCGGTCTCCAGTCGGCCAATCTCTCGGCCAAGCTGCTGCGCGAACTGGGCGGGGAAACCACGATCGGCCCGATGATGATCGGCAGCGAAAAGCCGGTGCAGATTGCCCCGATGACCGCAATCGCGCCCGATCTCCTGACCCTGGCCGTGCTCGCGAGCGCGGGCGTGGTGGGCTGAGGACACAACGCTTTGGCCCGCATCGCTTCGCAGCGGCATCGCTTCGCGATTCCGCAAGACGTCCACTACCTGAACTGCGCCTATATGGGGCCGCTCAGCCATGAGGTGAGCGAGGCGATGGTCGCGGGCGCGCGGGCAAAGGAACAGCCGTGGAATTTCCGCCCGGCGGATTTTTTCCGCATCACCGAGGATTTCCGCAGCCGCGCCGCCAAGCTAACCGAAGTTGATGCAGACTGCATCGCGGTGGTCCCTTCAGTTAGCTATGGCCTCGCCGTGGCGGCTGCAAACCTGCCGGTGGCGCGGGGCCAGACAATCGTAACGCTGGGTGACCAGTTCCCCTCAAACGTCTATATCTGGCAAGAGAAAGCGAAGCACTGCGGCGGTGACGTGATCGCGGTCGCGCGTGCCTCGCACGATTGCTGGACCGAGGCGGTTCTGGACGCCATCGGAGCGGATACGGCGGTGGTCGCCGTGCCGCATAACCACTGGGCCGATGGCCGGATCGTCGATCTCGTGCGGGTTGGAGAGAAAGCCCGCGAACACGGGGCCGCGCTGGTGCTCGACCTCACGCAATCGCTGGGCGCGATGCCGCTCGATTTCGCACAAGTGCAGCCCGATTTCGCCGTCGCCGCCTGCTACAAATGGCTGATGGGGCCCTATGGCGTGGGCATGCTCTATGTCGCCCCGAAGCATCACGGCGGCGAGCCGATCGAGCACAATTGGATCAACCGCGCGGGCTCGGAGGATTTCGCGCGGCTGGTCGATTACCGCGACGATTTCCAGCCCGGCGCGCGGCGTTTCGACATGGGCGAGAAATCCAACGCCCCGCTGCTGATGGGCGCAGGCGCGGCGCTCGATTTCCTGATGGAATTCGGTGTGGAGGCCATCCCGGAGGAGCTGGGCGAGCGCACCGAGGAACTCGCCCGCGAAGCCGGTTCGCTGGGCCTTACATCGGCCCCTCTCGGCACGCGTGCCCCGCATTTCCTGTCGTTGGGATTCCCCGAAGGCGTGCCGGAGGGCCTGACCGAGACCCTGGCCGAGCGGCAGGTCCACGTTTCGCTGCGCGGCACCTCGTTGCGAGTCACGCCGCACCTCTACAACACGCCTGCCGATACCCAGGTGCTGATCGAAACGCTGCGCGACTGCCTCGGCTGACCGAAGCTTCGCAACGGCTCGTCTACCGCCCTTGGCGCGGTTCACATTTTGGCAAGCGGCCGGGCGGTTAAGCGCCTTTCCACGTGCAAGGGATCGCACACAGCAAAGGACAATTCATGAAGAAGATTATCGCCACCGCCGTCCTCGGCGCCGGCCTCGCCGCAACCCCTGCCATGGCGCAGAGCACCGCGCCCGGCGGCCTCTACGTCGGCGCCATCGGCGGCTATGAAGGCGTCGATGTCGAGAGCGCCGATGGGACGGCCACGGCCAGCGCCGACAGCGCGGTTTACGGCATCAACGCCGGTTACGACCTCAGCCTTGGCGGCGCTTTCGTCGGCATCGAAGGCGAGCTTTCGACCAGCAATGGCGACACGAGCTTCCCCGACAGCTTTGGCGGCGCGCGCGAAGGTCTGGAAACGGGCGGCCAGTATTACATCGGCGCCCGCGCCGGTTTCGCGCTGACCCCCGGCATCGCCGCCTACGGCAAGGTCGGTTACACCGCGCTCGACACCACCGCCTTCACCTCCAGCGGTTCGCTGGGCGATCTGAAGGAAAACGCTGACGGCCTGCGCTATGGCGCCGGTCTTCAGGTCGCGCTGCCCGGCCCGCTCGAAGCGCGCCTCGAATATCGCCGCTCGAAGTACAACGATCTCGCCGATGTCGACCAGGGCGATGCCATGACCGACCAGGTTGTCGCGGGTCTCGCGGTTCGTTTCTAAGGCGCCAGCGCTCAGCTAGAACGGCAGGGCCTTGCCGGTGTGGTCGACATATGCGTAGCCCCCTTGCGCGTTCTCGACGACATCGGCGAGGCCCTTTGCGCTTTCCTCGACCGTGATCTTTGCGTTCGGCCCGCCCATGTCGGTCTGCACCCAGCCGGGATGGAGCGAGAGCACGGCGATATCACGCTCGGCCGCGTCCTGTTCGGCGATGCCCTTGGCGAGCATGTTCTGTGCGGTCTTGCTAGTACGATAAAGTTCGTAGCCGCCCGAGCTGTCCTCGATCGAACCCATCAGCGAGCTCATGAAGGATAGCGACCCGCCGTCCCTGATTTTCGGGAGCAGGGTCTTGCCGAGATGCGCAGGACCGAAGGCGTTGGTCATCATGACCTTGGCGACTTCATCGGCTGTCGCCTTCTCACTCGATTGATGTTCGGCGCCCGTAATTCCGGCGTTGACGATCACCGCGTCGAATTCGCCGTCGATGTCGAAGGTCGACGGATCGGTCACGTCGAGCGTGGCGACGTTCACGCCGTCGAGCGCGTGAAGGTCGTCGCTCTTCGAGCGTTCGGTGCCGGTCACCTCCCACCCGCGCGACTTGAATTCCTGCGAGAGGCCGAGGCCGATGCCGCGCGATGCGCCGACGATAAGGATATGCTTGCTCATTCGTGTGTCTCCTAGGCCGGGTGGACCAGCGTCTTGAGGTTCATGAATTCATGGAGGCCGAACTCGGCCAATTCGCGCCCGTGGCCTGAGCGCTTGATGCCGCCGAAGGGCGCTTCGATCTTTGAGCCGTTGACCGCGTTGAAGGTGGTCATGCCCGCTTCGATGGCGTTGGCGAAGTGCTCCTTCTCGTCCTCGTCATTGGTCCAGACCGCCGAGCCGAGGCCATAGGGGATGGCGTTGGCGATGGTGGTCGCCTCCTCGATATCCTTCGCCCTGTAGAGCTGCCCGACGGGGCCGAAAATCTCATCTGTTCCCGTTTCGCCTGCGAGCGGGACGTCGGTGAGAAGGCCGGGGGTCATCCAGGCGCCCGGCTGGTCGATCTTCTCCGCGCCGAACAGCAGGGTGCAGCCCTCTTCTTTGGCCTTCTCGACCTGCTGCAGCACCGTGTAGCGCTGGCCTTCGCTCGACAGCGGACCGAGTTCCGTGTCGTCCTCCATCGGATCGCCCAGCTTCACGTCCTTCAGCGCAGCAATGAACCGCTCCGCGAAATCGTCGTAAATATCGGCGTGGACGATGGTGCGCTTGCCGCAGATGCAGGACTGGCCGTTGTTCTGGATGCGCGCGGTGACCGCGTCCTTCACCGCCTGCTTCATATCGGCCGAAGGCATCACGATGAAGGGATCGGTCCCGCCCAGTTCGAGCACGACCTTTTTCAGGTTCTTGCCCGCGCGCTCCGCCACGGCGCTGCCCGCGCTCTCGCTCCCTGTGAGCGTGGCGGCGACCACGCGCGGGTCGTCGATCACCGCGCCGATGGGGTCGGAGGATACGCACAGGTTCTGGAACAGGCCCTCGGGCCCGCCGGCCTCGAGCACCAGCTCTTCCATCCGCGCGGCGACGCCCTGCACGAGGCTGGCGTGCTTCAGCAGCCCGACATTGCCCGCAAGGATTGTTGGCGCGAGGAAGCGGATGACCTGCCAATAGGGGAAGTTCCATGGCATCACAGCCAGCACCGGGCCCTGCGGCAACCAGCGCCCTTCTGCGCGGCCGCCATCGGACAGGTCCCAGAACTTCGATTGCAGCATCGGCGGCCCGTGCTCGGCGTAGTACTGCAGCAGGTCCGCGCATTTCTGCACTTCGGCGCGCGCCTGCGTGATCGGCTTACCCATTTCGTCCACTGCGAGGCGGGCGAGCTCTTCCTTGTTGCTCTCGTAAAGGTCGCCGAGCGCAGTCAGGACTTTCGTGCGTTCGTCCAGCCCGGAGGTCCGCCAATCACGATAGGTGCGCGTCGCGGCCTCCAGTTTCCGGTCGATGCCGTTCTCGTCGAGCGTCTCATAGGTGGCAATAGTCTCGCCGGTCGCGGGATTGGTGGTGGTGATCAAGGAAGGGCTCCGGGTTGGATAGTCCCTTCATCAATCGCCGCAGCCCTTGCGCGTTCCTACTTCCGCCGGAAACGGAAGTACCAGACCTCGTGGTCATAGGTGGTGCGCGCCTTGTGTTCGTAGCGCGTCTCGCACCAGCCCGAGGGGCGGGCTTCCCAGCTGTGCCGGTCGTCGACCACCCACTCGAACACGTCGGTGAAGCGGCGCATGACCATCAGCGCGTGGCGCAGGTAGACGGGGTGGTCGGTGCCGAAGCGAAACTCGCCGCCCGGTTTCAGCTTATCGGCAAACATCTTCACCGGCCCATCGTTCATCATCCGGCGCTTGGCGTGCTTGTTCTTGGGCCAGGGGTCGGGATGGAGCAGGTAGAGCATGGTCAGCCCGCCATCGGGCACACGGGCCAGCGCATCCAGCGCGTCGCCATGATGGATGCGGACGTTGGCAAGGCCTCCCTCGCGGACATGGGTGAGCGCTTGCGCCACGCCATTGAGGAAGGGCTCGGCGCCGATGAAGCCGTGGTTGGGCAGCATGTCGGCGCGGTAGGCCATGTGCTCGCCGCCGCCGAAGCCGATCTCGAAGTGCAACGGGCGGTCGAAGCCGAACAGCCCCTCGGCCGTCACCGGGCCTTCGGTGGGCACGGCGATCTGCGGCAACAGTCTGTCGACCAACTCCTGCTGTCCGCTGCGCAGGGGCTTGCCCTGGCTGCGGCCATAGAGCCGGTTGAGCGTTGTCGGATCGCCTTCCTTGAATGCAGACATGACCGCCGCGCTAAGCAAATCGGCCTGCGCTTGTCCAGCACGAGGAGGTGGCGGGTCGCGCCTAGTGCGAGCGACCGGGGCTTGCTGCCATGCTCGGCTCTAGCGCCACTTGCGCGCTGGCAAGCTCGCGCAACTCCTGGATGTGCTCGATCACTTCCATAAGGACATGCGGCAGTACCGGTTTGCGCAGGATGCGGTCGGGCTGCTTGCCTTCCATCCGCGAGGCGATGTCGTTGATGTCCCACGCCGTCACCAGGATGGTGCTGAGTTTCGGATGGCGTTCCTTCGCCTCCGAAATTAGTTCCAGCCCGTTACGGTCACCCTCGAGATTGAAATCGAGGATAAGGAAATCGGGTTTCTCCCACTCGACGAGGCGCATCGCCTCGTTCGCGCTCACGGCGCTGCCGGCGACGGGAAAGCCCGCCGAACGGCACATTTCGCCCATCATGAAGGATAAAATTGGATCGTCTTCGACAATGACAACTGTCGGGTGTGTTTCCTGCGACATGAACCATCTCTTTCGCCCTGTGAAAGCCGGTTCGTTGCGCCGCCCCCCCAGACGAACGATTGCGATATGTTTATGGTACTGCGAAACCCTTTACAGCCAATTACTTATACCGTTACTCCTTTTTTACGAACTCACCAAGCTTCTATTTGCGGCAGGGCGAGTCGCTCTTGCGGCAGTGCGTGCACTTGAGGCGATCCGGGCAGGCGGCTAGGGCGCGCCAGCTATGGATGATATTCTACTCGACTATCTCGCCCTCGCGCCCTGGATGCAGGCGGCAATCGCCCTTTTCGCGCTCTTGCTCGTCGCGCTGGCGATCAACTGGCTTATCAAGCGCGTACTTCTGAAGTTCGCCGCGCCCTATCTCGATACACGCAGCGACACCGCCGACCGCGCGGCCGCATGGCTGGCTACGGTCGTTCCGCTGCTGGTCATGTCGCGCGGTGTGCTGCTGGTGCCGCACCTGCCGGAGGCGGTCGTTACCGTCACGATCAACGTGTTGCAGGCGCTTATCGTGTTCTCCGTCGCGATGGGGATCAGCTGGGCGCTCAATTACGTGAACGAGCTCTACGCGCGCCGCCCGGAGGCCCGCAGCCGACCCATCAAGGGCTATGTCCAGGTCCTCAAGATCGCGGTGTTCTGCGGCGCGGCGATCCTGATGATCGCGGTGCTGATCGAGGAATCGCCGCTGCTCCTGCTCTCCGGGCTGGGTGCGATGGCCGCCGTGTTGCTGCTGGTGTTCAAGGACACGATCCTCAGCCTCGTCGCCAGCGTCCAGCTGACCAGCAACGACATGCTGCGCGTGGGCGACTGGATCGAGATGCCGAGCATGAACGCCGACGGCGACGTGATCGACATCGCGCTGCACACGGTGAAGGTCCAGAATTTCGACAAAACCATCACCACCATCCCGACCCATCGCCTCATCGCCGACAGCTATCGCAACTGGCGCGGTATGAGTGAGAGCGGCGGACGGCGGATCAAGCGCAGCCTCGTGATCGACCAGAACTCGGTTCGTTTCCTCGGCGAAGAGGAGATCGCCGGGCTGCGGCGGTTCAAGCTGCTGGACGATTATCTCGCGCGCAAAGCGGAGGAGATCGCCGAATGGAACCGGCACGAGCTGTCGAGCGATTGCGACACGATCAACGCGCGGCGCATCACCAACATCGGCACGCTGCGCGCCTATGTGATCGCCTATCTCAAAAGCCACCCACGGATTGCAGGCGAGCGTTTCACTTTGCTGGTGCGCCAGCTGCCGCCCGGACCGGAAGGGCTTCCAATCGAAATCTATTGCTTCACCGACACGGTCGACTGGGGTGAATACGAGGCGATCCAGGCGGACATCTTCGACCATATGCTCGCCATACTGCCCGAATTCGGCCTGCGCATCTTCCAGCAGCCGAGCGGTCTGGACTTCGCTGTAGCCTTAGGCACACGAGGCGAGCACTAGGCCCGCTAGCGAACGCCTATCAATCCTTCCTCTTGGTCGCGACGATCTTGTTTCGCGGCGAAGCTCTTCTCGATGAGGTCGATGAGAACATGCGGCATGACAGGTTTGCGCAAAATTTGATCGGGCTGGATGCCGTCAATTCGTCCGGCGATATCGTTGAGGTCCCAGCCGGTCACAAGGATGGTGAACATTTCGGGACTGGTTTCCTTCACAGCCTCCAAAACGTTCAGTCCGTCCTGTTTCCCATCGAGCGCAAAATCCAAGATCAAAAAATCGGGAGAGGCATTGTGGAGCAGACGCAAAGCATCGCGCGCGTTGCCGACGCGTCCTATTACCCGGCATCCCGCTGATTTGCAGGTTTCATCGAGCATGAAGGCAAGGATCTCGTCATCTTCGACGATTGCGACCGTAGGCTGTCGAATTTCAGGCATTGCAAATCCTCCGGTATCCGGCAAATGAGTCGCATGCGCACCCCATCGCGCTCGACCGGATGCTCCCCGTGTAGAATTTCTCTCCAAGGAGCCTTTCGTATTGAATTTTAATACATTCCCAAGCTCATACCGTTCCCGTTGAAGGGAGATACGACAGCGTGGGCGGAAGGCCTAGGGCTGGAGCCCTTGCGCCGGAATCGAGACGAGATGCAAAACAAAACGCCCGGGAACCGAGGTTCCCGGACGTTTCGCTGTCCCATCCAAGGAGGATGTCTGAATCTCGGATCGCTTGCGATCCGCAAGGCCGACCGGCCGTCGCGCCTTTTGGCGCGGAAGCCTGAGGGGCCGGATGGCCCCGCCGGCGCCTGAGGCAACCGGATTAAGCGGCCTCGGCCTCTTCGTTCGGGTCGCGCAGAACGTAGCCGCGGCCCCAGACGGTTTCGATGTAGTTCTCGCCGCCGCAGGCATGGCTCAGCTTCTTGCGCAACTTGCAGATGAATACGTCGATGATCTTGAGTTCGGGCTCGTCCATGCCGCCATATAGGTGATTGAGGAACATTTCCTTCGTCAGCGTGGTGCCCTTGCGAAGCGAGAGAAGCTCCAGCATCGCATATTCCTTGCCCGTGAGGTGGACGCGGGCGCCGTCGACTTCGACCGTCTTCGCATCGAGGTTCACGGCCAGCTTGCCGGTGCGGATGATCGACTGGCTGTGGCCCTTCGAACGGCGCACCACGGCGTGGATGCGGGCAATCAGTTCTTCGCGGTGGAACGGCTTGGTGACGTAATCGTCGGCGCCGAAGCCGAAGCTGCGGATCTTGCTGTCCATCTCGGCAACGCCCGAGAGGATAAGGACCGGCGTCTGCACCTTGGCGACGCGCAGCTTCTTGAGCACGTCGTAGCCATGCATGTCCGGCAGGTTCAGGTCGAGCAGGATGATATCGTAATCATACAGCTTGCCCAGATCCAAACCTTCCTCGCCGAGGTCGGTAGAATAGACATTGAAGCCTTCGGTGGTGAGCATGAGCTCGATGGCTTTCGCCGTTGTCGGCTCGTCTTCGATCAGCAGTACACGCATGGGTTCGTCCCCCCTAGCCCTGGTTTGCGATGCCTCTCCCCCTGAGAAAAGGCGTTGTCCCTTGTTAACCATTTGGGGTGTGAATGGAAAAGGTTAACGTGAAGTAAAAGGCGTTAACTTTTTTGTGTGATTTTTTCGCCTCAGACGCCGGCGTTCGCCTCCGCTCACTCAGGCTTTCCTCGCTCATGCGACCTCACGGTCGCGTCGCTGCGAGCGGCCGGTCGGCCTTGCACTCGCCTGCGGCTCGCGTTCTGCCTCCTGCCGGAATTGAGGCAGTCAAAGGGCGACCGCCCGCACGCAGCGGGTGCAGCTTGCTGCACGTCTAGCGAGGACGCGACGACGGAGGTCGGCGCGCACAACTATAAGTTTTTCAGCTTCTTTTCGCGGCGCCGTTGCGCGCTCGAACCGATTCCGATCGCCTCGCGATACTTGGCCACGGTGCGGCGCGCTAGGTCGAACCCTTCCTCGTTGAGCATGTCGGCAAGCTTCTGGTCGGACAGGACTTTCTTCGGGTCTTCGGCATCGCACAGTGCACGAATGCGGGCCTTGATCGCTTCGCTGCTGGCGCCTTCGCCATCGGCTGCCGCCACGCCGCTCGAAAAGAAATACTTCATTTCGAAGGTGCCGCGCGGACAGGAAAGGAATTTGTTGCTGGTGACGCGGCTGACGGTCGATTCGTGCATTTCGATTCGCTCGGCCACTTCGCGCAAGGTGAGGGGCCGCATGGCGGAGACGCCCTCGCGGAAGAAACCTTCCTGCAAGGTCACGATCTCGCTGGCAGTCTTCAGGATCGTCTTCTGGCGCTGGTCGAGCGCGCGGATCAGCCAGTCGGCCTCGCCCAGCTGTTCGTTGAGCCAAGCGCGGCTGGCCTTGTCGCGCGCGCCCGCTTCCAACTCGATGTAGTACTCGCGGTTCACCACGAGGCGGGGCAGGCTCGCCTCGTTGATCCGGATCTGCCAGCCGCCGCCCTTGCCGGGCGTGACGAGGACATCGGGCACGATCGCCGCCTCGCCGCCGCCGCCATAGCGGCAGCCGGGCTTGGGATCATAGCTGCGCAGTTCGGCGAGCATGTCGGCAATGTCTTCCTCGTCCACCTCGCACAGCCGCCTGAGCCGCGCGATATCGCCGCTTGCAAGCAGGTCGAGATTGTCGATCAGCCGCGCCATGCACGGATCGTAGCGATCCGCCTCCTTCGCCTGAAGCGCAAGGCATTCGGAAAGGCTGCGCGCGCCCACGCCAGTCGGCTCAAGGGACTGGACCAGATCAAGGCCGCGTTCGATCTCGGCGAGCGGCGCACCCAGCTCCTCCGCGAGTTCGCGAAGTTCCATGTGGAGATAGCCCGCTTCGTCGAGCTCGTAGACGATGCGCCCGGCGATCAGTGCCTCGCGCGCATCATGCGCCAGCGCGCCGATCTGGCCGGAGAGGTGTTCGGCAAGGCTCGGTCCTTCGGTCGAGCGGTTTTCAAGATCGGGCAGGTCCTCGCCGCCAAGGCCCGTGCCGCCGGCCTGCGCCCAGTCGCCGCTGTCGCCGGGAGCGGCTTCGGGATCGCGCGCGTAGTCGGCAATGTCGAGCGCCGCGTCGCCGTCGAATTCGGGAGTCGCTTCATGCTCCCCCGCCGAAGCCTCGGGCGTGTCGTCGCCTTTCTCGCGGCTGACCTCGCCCACTTCGAGCAGCGGATTGCTCTCCAGCGCTTCCGACACGAAGCTTTCGATTTCGAGATTGGACAGCGCCAGCAGCTTGATCGCCTGCTGCAACTGCGGCGTCATCACCAGCGACTGTGTCTGCCGTAGGTCTAGCCTCGGACCGAGCGCCATGCCTTCACCTCCAGGCGCGCGCCGACATCACAGCGTAAAGTTCTCGCCGAGGTAAAGGCGTTTCACATTTTCGTCCGCCACCAGCGCTGCGGGCGTACCGGCAAACAGAACCTGGCCGCCATAGATGATGCAGGCGCGGTCGACGATCTCGAGCGTCTCGCGCACATTGTGGTCGGTGATCAGCACGCCGATCCCGCGCGTCTTGAGGTCTTTTACCAGGTCGCGGATGTCACTGATCGACAGCGGATCGATGCCAGCGAAGGGTTCGTCGAGCAGCATGATCGAGGGCTTGGCGGCCAGCGCGCGTGCGATTTCCGCCCGTCGGCGTTCACCGCCCGACAGCGCCATCGCGGGGCTTTCGCGCAGGCGAGTGAGTCCGAATTCGTCGAGCAGCCGGTCAAGCTCGGCGGCGCGCGTATCCTTGTTCGGCTCTACCATTTCGAGCACGCAATTGATGTTCTGCTCCACGGTCATGCCGCGAAAGATGCTGGTTTCCTGCGGGAGATAACCGAGGCCGAGGATCGCGCGGCGATACATCGGCAGCTTTGTCACATCCTCCCCATCCATCAGGATGCGGCCCGCATCGGGACGCACGAGGCCCATGATCGAATAGAAGCAGGTCGTCTTGCCCGCGCCGTTGGGGCCGAGCAGGCCGAGCACCTCGCCCTTGCCGACGGTCAGCGAAATATCGGTGAGGACCTGTCGCTTGTCGTAGCTCTTGGCGATCGAAATGACTTCCAGCCCGCCCTGCGGGATGGGCGGGGCGGCATCGTGGACGGCTTCGTTGTCCGCGCTCAGGAGTTCATCGGCCATGGCTCGCGCCATAGCACGCGATACGGGGAGGAAAACCCCAAGGTCGAGTGAATTGTGCCGATTTGGCAGGATTTGTGCAGGGAATGCTTGTCCGGCGGCAATCCGCGGTTCATGCCTTGCCAGATGCGCGCAAGTTTGAAACATTGCCATGCAGAAAATGTCTGGGGAGACAGATGATGGTCGACACGATCGATAAGGGCAGCGAGCTGGAAGCGCACGAGGGCAGCCATGCGCCCGACTGGCGCAAGGGGATGAGCGACAATGTCGCGCTGGCGCTGGTCGTTTACACCTGTCTGACCATCTTCGTCACCGTCAACGCCCTGAAGCAGGGTGTTTCGTCGACGCTTCCCTATTTCGCCCTCATCATCCTCGTCGCGCTGATCATCCCGGCCTGCCATGCGTTCGAGAAGCGCTGGCGCGAACTGCCCAAGGAAAAGGCGCATGACCCGGAACTGCGCGGGGCCTATCGCCGCGACCAGGCGATCATCTGGGCGCTCGCCATCGGGCTGCCCCTGCTGATTACCGCGATCCTCAAGGCGCTGTTCCTTACGCTTGCCTGACCCTTGCGCCCGCCGCGCCGGATGCCTAGCCGGAAGCGACACTGCGAATGCTAAGGGTTTTGAGCTGACATGATCGATACCGACACCGCGCTGGCGCGCTGCCAGGACCTCGTTGCGCTGGCGCAGCGCATGGGGGCCGACGCCGCCGATGCGGTCGCCCGCGCAAATGCCTCCGAATCGGTGAACATGCGGCTGGGCGCGCTGGAGGAAGTCGAACGCTCCGAAAGCGAGGAGATCGGCCTGCGCGTCTTCGTCGGCAAGCGCTCCGCCTCGATCCACACCAGCGATTTTGCGCCAGAGGGCCTGAAGGCGCTGGCAGAGCGCGCGGTCCAGATGGCGCGGCACGCGCCGGAGGACCGCCATGCCGGCCTCGCCCCTGTCGAGGCCCAGCTTTCCGGCGACCTGCCCGATCTCGAGCTTGCCGACACACGGCGCAGCGATCCCGAAGCCCTGCGCGAAGCGGCTCTGGCGGTCGAAGAGGCCGCCCGCAGCGTCGATGGCGTGACCAACAGCAATGGCGGCAGCGCGAGCGCGAGCCGTTCGGTCGCCGCGCTGGCGACCTCCACCGGCTTTGCGCACGGCTATGCGGGCAGCGGCTTCTCGCTCTCGGCCAGCGTGATCGCGGGCGAGGGCGGGGCGATGCAGACCGACCACGCTTCACGCAGCGCGCGCTTCCTTGCCGACCTCGTCTCGCCCGAGGAAGTCGGACGCGAAGCGGGGACACGCGCCGTGGCGCGCCTTAATCCTGTTTCCATGCCGAGCCGGAAGCTGCCGATCGTCTTCGAGCCGCGCATTGCCGGCGGTCTGGTCGGGCATTTGCTCGGCGCGATGTCCGCTCCGGCCATTGCGCGAAAAGCGAGCTTCCTGCTCGACCGTGAGGGCGAGCAATTGTTCGACAGCGCGGTGCGCATTCTCGAAGAACCCCTGCGCAAGCGCGGAATGCGCTCGCGGCCCTTCGATGGCGAGGGGGTGGCTTGTTGCCCTCGCGCGCTCGTCGACGGCGGAAAGCTGACCGGCTGGCTCACCAATGTGTCGAGCGCCGACCAGCTCGGCCTTGGCCTCACCGGACACGCTTCGCGCGGGTCTGGCGGTTCGCCCGGCGTCAGCGCCAGCAACGTCCACATGGAAAAGGGTAGCGTTTCGCCGCAGGAATTGATGGCCGATATCGAGGACGGGCTCTACGTCACCTCGCTCTTCGGGCAGGGCGTCAACGGGGTCACCGGCGATTACAGCCGCGGCGCGACCGGGTTCCGCATCCGCAAGGGCGAGATCGCCGAACCGGTTGCCGAGATCACGATTGCGGGTAATCTCCTCGAGATGTTCCGCGCGCTGACCGCTGCCGACGATCTCGAAATGATCCGCTCGATCAACGTCCCGACGCTGCGGATCGACGGCATGACGGTGGCGGGCGAGTGAGGGCGCTCCTTTCCGGTTTCGCTCTTTTCGCCGCGGCACCCGCCGCCGCTCTCCTTCCGGCCGGCCCCGAAACCGAAGCCCCGGCCGAGCCCGGGGCCCCGGTCCAGACGATTGACGACAGGCAGGAAGAAGGCGCCGACGAGCGAATCGCCGGGCGTATCTCCGGCATCTTCGCCGAACTGCCTGCGTTTCAGGGCGTCTCCGTCGCTGTCAGCGAAGGCGTGGTCACGCTTTCGGGCGAAGTCCCCAAGCAGGACGATATTGACCGCGCCGAAGCCATCGCCGCGCGCGTCTCGGGCGTGGTGACGGTCGAGAACGGTCTCGAGCGCGACGTTTCGATTTCGGCGGAGGGGACGGGCCTGTCCTCGCTTGCCGACCGCTGGAACGGGCTGTTGGCGATGTTTCCGCTGATTGGGCTGGCTATGTTGGTCTGGGCGGGGATTTCGCTGCTCGGCTATCTCATCGCCAGCCTCGGCACGCTGTGGCACCGGCTCGCGCCCAACAGCTTTCTGGCCGAGCTTATCGCCAGCGCGATCCGCTTTGTCTTCGTGATAGGCGGCCTTGTCGTGGCGCTCGACATGATCGGGGCGGGTGCGCTGCTTGGTGCGGTGCTGGGCGGGGCAGGGGTGATCGGCCTCGCGCTTGGTTTCGCCTTGCGCGAGACGATCGAGAATTACCTCGCATCGCTGATGCTGAGCCTGCGCCAGCCTTTCCGCGCCAACGACTGGGTGCTGATCGACGACCTCGAAGGCCGGGTGATCCGCCTCACCAGCCGGGCGACGGTGCTGATGACGCTCGACGGCAATCACTTGCGCATTCCCAACGGGCAGGTCTTCCGAGCGGTGATCACCAATTTCACCCGCAACCCGCAGCGCCGCTTCCAGTTCGACCTCGGCGTGGATGCCGATGACGATGCGCGCGCGGCGCGCCAGCTGGGCCGGGACACGCTGGCCGAACTCGACTTCGTGCTCGACGAGCCTGCGCCCGAGGCGCGAATTATGGAAGTGGGCGATTCCAACGTGGTGATCCGCTTCCTCGGTTGGATCGACCAGGACAAGACCGATTGGTGGAAAGCGCAGAGCCGCGCGATTCCGGCAGTGAAAGAGGCGCTGGAAGAGGCGGGCTTCGGCCTGCCCGAACCCATCTATCGCCTGCGCTTCGACCCACGCTCGGCCACGCTGCCCTTCGAGAATATCGCCGAAGCCGGACGCGCGAGCGAGACGGCACCGCCGAAGAAAGCCGTACGGCCGGTGTCCGTTACCGAGGCCGACGAAGATGTGCGGCCTTCGAACGAGATCGCCGAAATGGTGGAGAAGGAGCGCCGGGAAAGCGGCGGGGAGCAGGACAAGGACTTGCTCGATTCCTCACGGCCCGTCGAATGACCGGCGCGGAATAGGAAAGGGGCGCTTCGCAGCGCCCCTTTCGCTTATTTCTTGGTGGCTTCGTAGCGCTCGATGCACTCGTGCACGATGCGCTTGGCATCGTCTGCGTCGCCCCAATTGCCGATGCGGACCCACTTTTCGGCTTCCAAATCCTTGTAGTGGGTGAAGAAGTGCTCGATCTGCTGGAAGATGATCGAGGGCAGGTCCTTCGTCTGGCCCACGTCGGAATAATAGGGGAAGGTCGTGTCGACGGGCACGCAAATCAGCTTCTCGTCGCCGCCATGCTCGTCTTCGAGATTGAGGACGCCGATCGGGCGGGCGCGCACGACGCAGCCCGGGATGAAGGGCGAGCGCGAGATCACCAGCGCATCGAGCGGATCGCCGTCGTCCGACAGCGTGTGCGGTACGAAGCCGTAGTTGGCCGGATAGCGCATCGGGGTATGGAGGATACGGTCAACGAAGAGCGCGCCGCTCTCCTTGTCGAACTCGTACTTCACCGGTTCGCCGCCGGTGGGGACTTCGATGATGACGTTGAGACTTTCGGGCGGATTGTCGCCCACGGGGATCATATCGATGCGCATGGATGCTCACTCTAGTGGTTGGCGGTTCCAGCCCGCTCCACCTCCCAGCCACCCGATCATGCCCTGATAGCGTATCGGGTGGCTGGGAGGTGGAGCGGGCCGGCACCGTTCCGCCGCAAGGCGGAGAAAGACGGCCCCTCTCCCCAGAAAGACTTTCGCGGCCCGATAGCGTCCCAGCGATATTGCGGCAACCTGTTCTCTCGACTAAGCGCGCGGCCATGGCAAAAACCCCCCAAGCAATCCGCGGCACGCAGGATATTTTCGGTGCCGACGCCGAGGCCTTCGCCTTCGTGCTCGAAACCTTCGAACGCGTCCGCAAACTCTACCGCTTCCGCCGCGCCGAAATGCCCGTTTTTGAAAAGACGGAAGTCTTCGCCCGTTCGATCGGGGAGACCACCGATATCGTGTCGAAGGAAATGTATTCCTTCGAAGATCGTGGCGGGGAATCGCTGACGTTGCGGCCCGAGTTTACCGCCGGGATCGCGCGCGCCTTCATGTCGAACGGCTGGCAGCAGCACGCGCCGCTCAAGCTGGCGACCCACGGCCCACTGTTCCGTTACGAGCGTCCGCAGAAGGGCCGCTATCGCCAGTTCCACCAGATCGATGCGGAAATCCTCGGCGCCGCCGAACCGCAGGCCGATGTCGAATTGCTCGCCATGGCCGACCAGCTACTGAAGGAACTGGGCATCAAAGGCGTGACCCTGCACCTCAACACGTTGGGCGATGGCGATAGCCGCGAAGCCTGGCGCGCGGCGCTGGTCGACCATTTCCGCGCGGTGAAGAGCGAGCTTTCGGAAGATTCGCAAGAGCGGCTCGAAAAGAACCCGCTGCGCATCCTCGACAGCAAAGACCGCCGCGACCAGAAGTTCGTCGCCGACGCGCCGAAGATCGACCAGTTCCTGTCCGACGATGCGCGCGCGTTCTTCGATGCCGTCACCAGCGGCCTCGACGCGGCAGGCGTGAAGTGGACGCGCGCGGAAAGCCTGGTGCGCGGGCTGGACTATTACCGCCACACCGCCTTCGAGTTCATCCCCGACGAGGGCAGCGAGGCGGCGAGCAAGCTTGGTAGCCAGAGCACGATCCTCGGCGGCGGGCGTTACGACGGCCTGATGGAAAGCCTCGGCGGCGCGCCGACACCGGCGGTCGGCTGGGCCGCAGGTATCGAGCGGCTGGCAATGCTCGTTGGTGAGAAGAGCGACCCAGCTTCCGATCTCATCGTGGTCGTCGAGGATGATGACCGTATTGCAGAGGCTTTCGGGGTATTGAAACGCGCACGTTCCGAAGGCTTCACAGCTGAGATGATCTCAGGTGGTTCACCCCGCAAACGCTATGACAAGGCCGTGAAACGTGCTCCGAAGGTCATACTCTCGTTACAGAGAGATATGGGACACAGCGTCAGCCACGATAATCTTGACGAGCCTGTTCTCAGCGCCATCACTGCCTATAGCTAGCCGTCACACCGGACTTGATCCGGGGTCCCGCTTATCTTGCTGCGCGCCGGAAGTAAGCGGGATCCTGGCTCGGGGACCGGTATGGCGAGCAGAGAGAGAGAGAGAGAGAGAGAGAGAGAGAGAGAGAGAGAGAGAGAGAGAGAGAGAGAGAGAGAGAGAGAGAGAGAGAGAGCGGTCTCTTTCCTACCTTGCTTCTTCAGCGCTACTGAGCACCAATGTTCGACAACCCAGATAATCCCGATGACGGCCACCTGCCCCCTTCGAATTTTTAGTCACTGGACCGTGTTCCAAGCGTTCCACCATTCAGGAAACTGAGCCAAAACCTTGCAAATCCCCGCCGAACGCCTTGACCAGATCGCCCATCGCTTCGCCGAGCTCGAGGCGCGGATGGCGTCGGGCACGCTCGAGGGCGACGAGTTCGTCCAGGCGAGCCGCGACTATGCCGAGCTCGAACCCGTCGCCAAGGTAGCGGCCGAAGTGAAGGCCGCGCGCGAGGAGATCGCGAGCCTCGAGGACATGCTCGCCGATCCCGAGATGAAGGCGATGGCGGAGGAGGAGCTCGCCGAACTCCAGAAGCGGCTGCCCGCCGCCGAACGCCAGCTCGCCATCGCCATGCTTCCGCGCGACAGCGCCGACAACAAGCCCGCCATGCTCGAAATCCGCGCCGGTACGGGCGGGGACGAGGCGGCGCTGTTCGCTGGCGATCTGTTCCGCATGTACGAACGCTATGCCGCCGAGATGGGCTGGAAAGTCGAACCGGTCAGCATGAACGCAAGCGAGGTCGGCGGCTTCAAGGAAATCGTCGCCAGCGTCACCGGTCCCAATGTCTTCGCCAAGCTGAAGTTCGAAAGCGGCGTCCATCGGGTTCAGCGCGTCCCCGAAACCGAAAGCGGCGGGCGCATCCATACCTCGGCGGCGACCGTGGCCGTGCTGCCCGAGCCGGACGAGGTCGACGTGCAGCTCGACCCGACCGAATTGAAAATCGACACCTATCGCGCCAGCGGGGCGGGCGGCCAGCACGTCAACACCACCGACAGCGCGATCCGCATCACGCACCTTCCCACCGGCACGGTGGTGACCTGCCAGGACGGGCGCAGCCAGCACAAGAACAAGGAAAAGGCGATGCAGGTCCTGCGCACGCGCCTTTACGATGCCCAGCGCGAGGCGACGCAGGGCGCCGAGGCGGAGGCGCGAAAGGCCATGGTCGGCAGCGGCGACCGTTCCGAACGCATCCGCACCTACAACTATCCGCAGGGACGCGTCACCGATCACCGGATTGGCCTCACCTTGCAGAAACTGCCGCAGATCATAGCCGGGCCGGGTCTGGCCGAACTGGTCGAAGCGTTGATTGCCGAGGACGAGGCGAAGCGCCTTGCCGCCATGAATGACTGAGACGAACAGCGTCGGCGAGGCCATCCGCGCCGCCGCCGGCCGTCTTGCCGCGACCAGCGAAACGGCGCGGCTCGATGCCGAACTGCTGATGGCCCACGCGCTGGGGACCGACCGTTCGGCAATGCTGCTTCGATCGATGCGCGATCCCGCGCCGCAGGGCTTCGAAGCCCTCGTCCAGCGCCGCGCCGCGCACGAGCCTGTCGCCCATATCCTCGGCCACCAAGAGTTCTTCGGCCGCAGCTTCAAGGTCACCCCCGACACGCTGATTCCGCGCGGCGACAGCGAGGTGCTGGTAGAGGCCGCACTCGAGCTGCAGCGCGATGCCGCGCGTGTGCTCGATCTCGGCACCGGCACCGGTGCGCTGCTGCTCTCCGTGCTGGCGGAAACGCAGGCGCAGGGCGTGGGGACCGATCGTTCGCCCGCCGCGCTCGCCGTAGCGCATGACAACGCCGACCTCCTGGGCGTGGAGCACCGCGTGCGTTTCCACCTGCTCGACTGGACGGAGGATGGCTGGGCTGCCGATCTGGGGCAATTCGATCTTATTGTGTGCAACCCGCCCTATGTCGAGGACGAGGCTGATCTCGATCCCGATGTCTGCGGCCACGAGCCGCATGGCGCGCTATTCGCAGGACCCGAAGGGCTCGACGATTACCGCATCATCCTTCCGCAACTGCGTAGTTTGATGAGCGTGAGCGCGGCCGCGATTCTCGAAATAGGACACGAACAATCGCCCGCCGTAAGCGAAATTGCGCGGGCAGTAGGGTTCGCTGTCGAATTGCGCCGTGACCTCGCCGGACGGCCCCGCGCCCTCATTCTGACATAAAGGGGTTGGCAAAGCCGATTCGAGGCTTTAGTTCTGGCCATAGGCCAGTGGTGCGCGGACTATTCCGACCCGCCGGTTCTGAGCTCCGACATGGCAGTTTTGGTGCACGGCTTCGGCTTACGCATACCATGCTCAGACAGGAGCGCGCATGCCGCGAGAGGGTGCGGCATGCTCGATGGACAACGCGGAAGAGAAGCAGGCCGAGGGTCTGTACCGCGCCATGAAAAGGACGAGTATTCCTTGAACAACAATCGCAACAACCGTCGCCGCGGTCGTAACAACAACAACCGTAACCAGGGCGGCGGCAATTCGGCCAACCGGATCGACAGCCGGGCGCGCGGCAATGCCCCCCAGATGCTCGACAAGTACAAGAAGCTTGCGCAGGACGCCCAGCACAATGGCGATCGCGTGCAGGCCGAGTATTACCTGCAGTTCGCCGACCATTATTTCCGCGTGATCGCCGACAACAAGGCACGCCAGGAAGAGGCCAAGGCCAAGCGCCAGGACGAACGCGGCAACCAGTCGGACGATGACGACGGTGACGAGGACGGCGACGACAATCGCAAGAACCGTCGCCCGCGCGGTCGCCGCGAGGACGATCAGGGCCAGAACGAGGCCCGTGGCCGCAAGCCGCGCCGCAAGGCCGATGACGCAGACGACGCGGACGATTTCGAGCGCGGGGACAACCCCTTCACCCGCAAGGACGGCGAGGACGAGGCACCCAAAAAGCGCCGCGCTCCGCGCAAGGCCAAGAAGGGCGAAGAAGGCGTTCCTGGCAACGAAGGCGAAATCGACGTGATCGTCCTTCCGCCCGCCATTGGCGGCGACGAGGAAAAGCCCGCTCCGCGGCGCCGCAAGCGCAAGAGCGAAGAAGGCGAGGATGTGAGCGCGGGCGGCTGATCGCGCTCCACCTGCCTGTTTTCCTTGCCATCCACGCGTCCTGATTTAACAGTCGCGAGGTGATGGATCGTATCCCGGATTTCCTGCAGCGCCACCCGAAATGGAGCGCGCTGGTGCTAGGCTTCGCCTCGGCGACCGGCTTCCAGCCCCTGCACCTGTGGCCGCTGGGCCTTGCCGGCATGGCGGCCTTCGTCTGGCTCGCCTTCCGGCAGGAGAGCGGCAAGCGCGCCTTTCTCCTCGGCTGGCTGTTCGGCGTTGCGCATTTCACGCTGACCAACAACTGGATCGCGACGGCCTTTACCTATCAGGCGGAGATGCCCGCCGCGCTTGGCTGGGCTGCGGTCCCGCTGCTTTCGCTCTACCTTGCTGTCTGGCCCGCGCTGGCGGTGCTTGGCGCGTTCCTGCTCGCACGGGGACGCGGCCTCCCGGCCTTCTCGCTCGCGCTGGGCGCGTTTTGGATCGCGGCGGAATGGCTGCGCAGCTGGGTCTTCACCGGCTACGCTTGGGGCCCGTTCTCGCTAATGCTGCTGGGCGACTGGGAGCGGCCCGGCCTGGCCATGGCACTGCCGTGGCTAGGCACCTACGCCCTCTCGGGTCTGGCGGTGGCGCTGTGCGGGCTGATGGCGTGGATGATTGCGGCTCGGCGCTGGCTGCCGCTTGGACTGAGCCTCGCGGCCGTGCTGGCCGGCATGTTCATTCCCGCAGGCGCGGCGCGGGAAGGATTTCTCCCAGTGACGCTGGTCCAGCCAAACCTGCGACAGGAAGAGCTCGATGATCCCACGAAGTTCGAAGAACAATTCGTGCGGATAGCCTCGCTGAGCACGCCGGAACGTCCGGTCAGCCGCCGCCTGGTGCTGTGGCCCGAAAGCGGCGTTCCCGACTATCTGCGCGACGGCTATCCGCAGCGCTACTACATCCAGATGACCGCCGGCGGAGACCCGTCTTTTGCCCGCTATCGGATCGCCCAGGCTCTCGGGGATGGCGGGTTGTTGCTGACCGGCGCGGTCGATCTCGAAATCGCCACGGTCGACGGGGGGCGCAAGGCCATAGGCGCGTATAATTCGGTCACGCCGATCGACGCCGAGGGCAATCTCGGTCCGCGCTACGCCAAGGCGCACCTCGTGCCCTATGGCGAATACCTGCCGATGCGCGCGCTGCTCGAGCCGCTGGGCCTTTCGCGGCTGGTGGCGGGATCGATCGACTTCATCCCAGGGCCCGGGCCGCAGACCTTCGATTTCGGACCGCATGGCAATGCGGGAATGCAGATCTGCTACGAGATCGTCTTTTCAGGTGAAGTGGTCGATCGGGCCAACCGCCCCGACTATATCTTCAATCCTTCCAACGACGGCTGGTTCGGCGCATGGGGGCCGCCCCAGCATCTCGCGCAAGCGCGTCTGCGGGCAATCGAGGAGGGTCTTCCCGTGCTGCGCTCTACGACCACGGGAATCAGCGCAATCATCGACGCGCGCGGCGTAGTCCGTGACCATATCGGACGGGCGCAGGCGGACCGCATCGACACGCTGGTCCCGCCTGCGGCTGCGCCGACGCTGTTCGCGCGTCTCGGCCACTGGCTTTCGCTTGTCTGGGGGATAGTGCTTCTAGGCGCATCGCTGGTTGCAAGTCGCCGCGCGCGGCGCTAGGAGATGCGCCACACTTAAAGCTATCTTTATATCCTTTACTGGGGTCTTCATGCGCACTAATTACCTGTTCACCTCCGAGAGCGTCTCGGAAGGCCATCCCGACAAGGTTTCCGACCAGATCAGCGACGCCATCGTCGACCTGATGCTGGCCAAGGATCCCGAATCGCGCGTCGCCTGCGAAACCATGACGACCACGCAGCGTGTGATCCTCTCGGGCGAAATCCGCTGCGCCCCGATGTATGACAAGAATAATCCTGACTGGGCCGACAATGGCGGCTGGGCTCCGGGTGCTAAGGACGAGATCGAAAAGGCCGTGCGCCGCACCGTCCGCGAAATCGGATATGAGCAGGATGGCTTCCACTGGGAAACGCTGACCTTCGAAAATCACCTTCACGGCCAGTCGGCTGAAATCGCGCAGGGCGTCGATGCCAGCGGGAACAAGGACGAAGGCGCCGGCGACCAGGGCATCATGTTCGGCTTCGCCTGCGACGAGACGCCCGATTTGATGCCGGCAACGCTCGATTATTCGCACAAGATCCTCGAGCGCCTCGCCGCCGATCGCAAGAACGGCACCGCACCCTTCCTTGAGCCCGACGCCAAGAGCCAGCTTTCGCTGCGCTACGAAAACGGCAAGCCGGTCGCCTGCGCCGCGATCGTCGTCTCGACCCAGCACGGCAAGGGCTATCACGAGGGCGAGAAAGAAGCCGAACTCAAGGCCTATGTGAAGAAGGTCGTGAACGAGATCCTGCCTGAAGGCTGGGTCTCGGACGAGACCGAATGGCACATCAACCCCACCGGCGCCTTCGAGATCGGCGGCCCGGACGGCGACGCTGGCTTGACCGGACGCAAGATCATCGTCGACACCTATGGCGGCGCGGCCCCGCATGGCGGAGGCGCGTTCAGCGGCAAGGACCCGACCAAGGTCGACCGCTCGGCCGCGTACATCACGCGCTATCTTGCCAAGAACATCGTCGCGGCCGGCTTTGCCAAGCGCTGCACGATTCAGCTTTCCTACGCGATCGGCGTCTCGAAGCCCCTGTCGCTCTATGTCGACACGCATGGCACCTGCGCAGACGGCGTGACCGACGAAGCGCTGGAAAACGCCATCGCCGGCATCGAGAAGCTCGGCGGCCTGACCCCGCGCGGTATCCGCACGCACCTCGGCCTCAACAAGCCGATCTACCGAAAGAGCGCGGCCTATGGTCATTTCGGTCGGCAGGCCGAAGGCGATGCCTTCCCGTGGGAGCGCACCGACCTCGTCGACGACCTCAAGGCGGCGATGGGCTGACCCGGAACTCTACGGACACGATAAGGGCGGCCTCTCGGGGCCGCCCTTTTTTGTCGCGAAGGATCAGTCGAGAATGCCGCGGCGTACGTCCGGTCGGATGTCGTTGCCAAAATCGTCGTCGCGGAACCACTGGCCGACCTTGCGACCGAACTTGGCAACCGCGCTCATGTTGAAGAAGTGCATGATACCGAGCGCGACGACCACCAGACCGATTTTGGTCGAGAGGAATTCGAGCGTTTCGGCCCAGCCCTGAGGCGGCGTCCCGAAGCGCAGCGTGAGCAGGATCCAGCCGAGATTGACGAGGTAGAAGCCGACCACCAGCAGATGGTTGGTCGAATGGGCGAGTGTGTCGTCATGCCCGAAGCACTCCTTCAGGAACACGATCCCGTTTTTCGAAAGCGTGCGGGCGACCCAGATCGTCAGCGCGATGCTGACGACCAGATAGGCGATATAAGCCGGGACGAGATACATAAGACTTCTCCTCTAATCTCTGAAATTTGAGAAATTCGTAGCGGCGGTGTTGGTGAGTGGATCTCCTCCTTTAAAAACGGGGTGGTCAGTCCTTCGGTTTGCCGCCGGGGAGGAGGCGCGCAACGCGGCTCCCGAGTTTCATCAGCGTCACCAGGGTCGACTTGGGCAAGCGGCGGACATCGGCATACCAGCCGGCAAGGTTGCCGATGAACTCATGCATCCGGCCCACTCGCTCCCGGATATGGGCGGGCACGTCACCGCGCTTCTCCAGACTTTCCGACAATTCGCCAAGGAGCTGGATCGTGGGATCGATCTCGCGGCGCTTTCGCTCGGCCGTGATCTTCATGAGCATGTCCCACAGATCCGTAGCGGCGGTAAAATGATCGCGGCGATCGCCTTCGACATGCACACGCCGGACGATCTGGTAGGATTGCAACTCCTTCAGTCCGTTCGAAACATTCGAGCGCGCAAGACCGAGTTTCTCGCAGATATCCTCGGCATGGCGCGGGCGGTCGGAGAGGTAGAGCAGAGCGTGAATCTGCGCGACCGACCGGTTGACGCCCCATTCGCTCCCCATTTCACCCCAATGGAGGATGAATGCGCGCGCTTCGGGAATATCTATGATGTCGGCCACGACTCAAACCTCCTTTTCTCAATTTCTGTAATTACAGAAATTCTAGGTTGGATCAAGGCATGTCTGGACTTTGTGGCTAGTCGTCTTGCCCCTTGGTCGGCGAAGCTCTCTCGGAGGCCAGCTCCGCATCGGAAAATACGAAGGGGCTGCGAACCGAGGGCATGCCGTCGATCTCCAGCTTCATCCCGCGCGCCACGATCTGGCGGTCGGCGAAGACTTCGTCGATCTCGTTGATTGGACCGGCAGGAATGCCAGCCTTGGCGCAAGCGGACAGCAGGTCTTCGCGCGACCATTGCGCGGTCGCCTCGGCTATCAGCGCGTCGACCTCGCTACGCCTCTCGACGCGGGCCGCGTTGGTGGCGAAGCGTTCGTCTGCGAGAAGGTCCTCGCGGCCAAGGACGGTCAGCAGCTTGCGGAACAGCGCGTCGTTGGCAGGGGCCAGCACCACCTGCCCGTCGCTGGTCGGGAACACGCCATAGGCGCTCACCTGTGCATGCGCGTTGCCCATGCGTGGCGGATTTTCACCGGTCGCGAGATAGCTCATCGCCTGGTTGGCGAGAAGTGCTACCGAACTGTCGAGCAGACTCATATCGATCCATTGCCCCTTGCCGGTGCGGTGGCGCATCAGCAGCGCGGCCTGCACGGCGTTGGCCGCCCATAGGCCGCAGGACAGATCGCTGATCGAGACGCCCATCTTCATCGGCTCGCCCTCGGGCTTCCCGGTCAGGGCCATGAAGCCGCTCATCGCCTGAATGACGAAGTCGTAGCCGGGTTCGTCGCGACGGGGTCCGTCCTGCCCGAAGCCGGTGATCGAGCAATAGACGAGCGCCGGGTTGGCCTTGGCCAGCGTGTCGTAATCGAGCCCGAATTTCACAAGACCGCCGGGCTTGAAGTTCTCGAGGACCACGTCCGCCCCGGAGGCGAGGTCTGCCACGCGGGCAAGGTCGGCCTCGTCCCTGAAGTCCGCGACCACGCCTCGCTTCCCGCGGTTGCAGGCGTGGTAATAGGCGCTGGTCGTCTCGCCCCCATGCTCGACCCAAGGCGGGCCCCAGATGCGCGTGTTGTCGCCTTCGGGGCTTTCGACCTTGATCACGTCCGCGCCGAGATCGGCAAGGATCTGGCCCGCCCACGGCCCGGCTAGGACGCGCGCGAGTTCGAGCACCTTCAGCCCGGCCAGCGGGCTGTCCTCGTTGCGCGGTCTGGCGAGCCAGTCGGCCATGGTCGGATTATCCGAGCGCAACCTCGTATTTGGCGGTCGTACTGTGGGCGATGTCCTGCTCGCTCACACCCGGCGCCAGTTCGACGAGCTGGAAGGTGCTCTCGTGGTCCTTGCGGCGGAACACGCCGAGATTGGTAACGATCATGTCGACCACGTTCTGCCCTGTCAACGGCAGGGTGCAGGCCGGGATGAACTTCGCGCTGCCGTCCTTGGCCGTGTGGTCCATTACCACTATGATCTTCTTCACGCCCGCGACGAGGTCCATGGCGCCGCCCATGCCCTTGATCATCTTGCCCGGAATCATCCAGTTGGCGATGTCGCCATTCTCGGCCACTTCCATCGCGCCCAGCACGGTGAGATCGATATGGCCGCCGCGGATCATGGCAAAGCTTTGCGCGCTGTCGAAATAGGCGCTGTGGGCCAGTTCGCTGATGGTCTGCTTGCCGGCGTTGATCAGGTCGGCGTCTTCCTCGCCCTCATAGGGGAAGGGGCCGATGCCGAGCATGCCGTTCTCGCTCTGCAGCGTGACGTGCATGCCATCGGGAATGTGGTTAGCGACCAGCGTCGGAATGCCGATGCCGAGATTGACGTAATAGCCGTCTTCCAGCTCCTGCGCGGCGCGGGCGGCCATCTGGTTGCGATCCCAGCCGGTGCGGACGTTCGTATCGGTCATGTCAGTTGCCTTCGTTCATGATTGCAGGCGCAGCGGAAGGAGCGGTCGCGGGCGACCAGCGGGTGCCTTCGGGGTAGACCTCGCCCACCGTGCCCTTCAGCGAATCGCCGTAGACGGGGTTGGGCAGAACGAACCAGCCGTTGCCCCACAGTTGCGCGAGATCGCCGCGCGCCGCCAGTTCGCGGCGCTCGGCTGCGGGCAGGTTGTCGTCGTTGAAGATATCGGCGAAATCGCCGAGATTGTCGCCCGCCAGCGCGATCACGCAATAGCGCTCGGCGATCAGGGCGCGTCGCCCGTCCTTGTCGCCGCTATCCACGCCATCATCCCCGCGCAGGAACAGCGTTTCGCGGTGGACTGCCTCGCCGAGACCGGCGGCTGCGATCGCCTTGGCCGCGCCCTCGGGGCTGTACTGGCGGTTTGTGTTGAAGACCGGGGTGATGCCGGCCTCGCGCAGGCGGCGCAGGCCGGTGACCGCGCCCGGGACGGGGCGAATGTAGCTCGCGCCGGTTTCTTCCCACAGCTTCCACGTTTCGCGCGAGTAGCTGTTGCCGGTCGCGGCGACCCAGTATTCGTAGCCCGTGTTGAGCAGGACGGTTTCGTCGACATCGAATACGACCGCCAGCGGCTTGATCGTCTCGCCGTCGGAGCACAGCTGCGGCGCGGCCACCACTCCGCCCACGCCCATGGCGACCGATTGCGGCACGCGGCGTTCGCGGCTGCGGGCAACGGCGTAATCGGCAAGGCCGCGCCAGGCCTGGATTGAGGCCCCGGCGGCTTCGCCCGAACCGTAGAGCCACTGCATGCTGTCGGGTGCCTCGGCATCGAGTCCCGGTGCGATCGGCGCTTCGGGAGCGGGAATGGTCGCACAGGCGCCCAGCGCCAGCGCGGCGAGCGATACGAGAGTGCCGCGCATCATGCGCTCTCCCGCTCGCGCGTGGTCACGAATTCGATCTTCTTGTCGTACGGCGCGCCGACGATCATGCGCTGCACATAGACACCGGGCAGGTGGATGCAGTCCGGATCGAGGCTGCCGGTCGGGACCACTTCCTCTACTTCGACGACGCAGACCTTCCCGCAGGTGGCGGCGGGCAGGTTGAAATTGCGTGCGGTCTTGCGGAAAACGAGGTTGCCGGTCTCGTCGGCCTTCCATGCCTTCACAATGGCCAGATCGGCGAAGATTCCGCGTTCGAGGATGTAATCCTCGCCATCGAAACTCTTCACTTCCTTGCCCTCGGCAACCTGGGTGCCGACGCCAGTTTTGGTGTAGAAGCCGGGGATGCCCGCACCGCCGGCGCGCATACGCTCGGCCAGCGTGCCCTGGGGACAAAATTCGACTTCCAGCTCGCCGGAGAGGAATTGCCGTTCGAATTCCTTGTTCTCGCCGACATAGGACGAGATCATCTTCTTCACCTGCTGGGTGCGCAGCAGCATGCCGATCCCTTCGTTGTCGACCCCGGCGTTGTTGCTGGCGAAGGTCAAGCCCTTCACCCCGCTCTCGCAGATCGCCTCCAGCAGGCGTTCGGGGATGCCGCACAGGCCGAAGCCCCCGCTGGCAATCAGCATGTCGTCATGGAGCAACCCGTCGAGGGCGGCAGCGGCGTCGGGAAAGAGCTTGTTCATCGGACCTCCGTTACGGCTTGGCTGCTAGCGCCCAGTTTGTGATAAGTCACCCCCGGAACAAGGAGATGCACGATGCGCGCATGGTCGATGCTGCTTTTCCTGCCCCTGTTGGCAGCCTGTGAGCCCGAGCCTGCTCCCCAACCCGAGCCGAGACAGGCGGATCCGATGGTCGTAAAGCAGGAAACCGAGCGACGCGACCTGCTCACAGGGGCGGCGCGCGCGGGCGATTTCAAGGCCAACTTCGGCGAGCCCTTCATCCAGTTCGAAAACCGTGGCAGCCGCATGGCGATCAGCCAGAGCTACGGCGGACCCGATTACCAGGTCATCAACGTGGCGCGCAGCGTCGATGGCGGCACAACGGTCTTTCGGGCGCAGGAAGGAGCGGTGCCGGGCTCGTAACCTTTCGTCCTCACGATCGAGAAGGGCGCCTGCACCAATGAATTTTCGGGCGAGCGCACCGATTATCGCGCCTTTCTGGGCACGGCGAGCAATCCCCGGCAGTTGCAGTCCTGTGCTGCGCCTGCGAAATAGCCAACCTCACCGGAATAGGTAATTCAGGGGCTTATCCCTTCAACTTGCGTCTCACGCAACAAACCTTGTTCTTTTCGCACTTGCACAAAACGGTGCGTCCGCGCATATCTCTACCTGCCTTTCAGGCATCCTCTCCCAAGACTTTTCCAGCCCGGTTGGTTCGCCAGCCGGGCTTTTTTTCTTGCGCCACGTCCCTCGACTTCGGACCCCTCATGGCGCTCGCTCATTGCATTGGCATGATCCGGTCCCATCTGGATGGGCGGTTGCGCGAAGAAAAAGGGAGATAGCGCCATATGGCCGATGCGAACGCTGCGACAGCAAGTGACGAGAAGACGGTCAGGCTGCAGGTCGCCGCGGCACGGCAGGAAGAAAGCGGGCAGGGCATCGTCCGCATGCCGCGCTCGGCCTTCCAGGCGCTGGGCGTAACCGAAGGCGATCCGGTCGAGATCGTCGGCAAACGCGCCACGGTCGCAATCGCGATGTCGGCCTATGATGAAGACCAGACGATCGAGGTCATTCGCCTCGACGGCCTCCAGCGCGGCAACGCCGAAGTCGGTTCGGGCGAGCATGTGGTCGTGAAAGCCGCCGAATCGCGACCCGCCACCCGCGTCGTCTTTGCGCCCGCCAACCGCGATATGCGGCTGCAAGGCCCGTCGCAGGCGCTGAAGCGCAACTTTGCCGGCAAGCCGCTTCTGGCCGGCGACCTCGTGGCGACGACCGGCCAGCAGCCGGTCCGGAACATGCCGCCCGAAGTGCGCCGCATGTTCAACGCCCCCGCCTACGCGCTGACGCAAATCCGTCTATCGGTCGTGTCGACCACGCCCAAGGGCATCGTCCATATCGACGAGAACACCGAGGTCGAACTGCGCGCCGAGTTCGAACCCCCGCGCGACGCGCGCGCCGTGGTCAATTACGACGATGTCGGCGGTATCGACGACACGATCCAGGCGCTGCGAGAAATGGTCGAACTGCCGCTGCGTTATCCCGAGCTTTTCACCCGTCTTGGCGTCGATCCGCCTAAGGGCGTGCTGCTGCATGGCCCGCCGGGGACCGGCAAGACCCGCCTCGCACAGGCCGTCGCCAACGAAAGCGATGCCGAGTTTTTCACCATCAACGGTCCGGAAATCATGGGCTCGGGTTATGGCGAGAGCGAGAAGGCCCTGCGCGAAGTGTTCGAGCAGGCCACCAAGGCTTCGCCCGCCATCATCTTCATTGACGAGATCGATTCCATCGCGCCCAAGCGCGACCGCGTGCCGGGTGAGGCGGAGAAACGTCTCGTCGCCCAGCTGCTGACGCTGATGGACGGGCTCGAAGCACGGTCCAATCTCGTAGTCATTGCCGCGACCAACCGCCCCGAGGCCATCGACGAGGCGTTGCGCCGCCCGGGCCGCTTCGACCGCGAGATCGTGGTCGGCGTTCCCGACGAAAAGGGCCGCCGCGAAATCCTCGGCATTCACACGCGCGGCATGCCGCTGGGCGACAAGGTCGACCTCACCGAACTGGCCAAGGCCACCTACGGCTTCGTGGGTGCGGATATCGCCGCACTGGCGCGCGAGGCGGCCATCGATGCCGTCCGCCGCATCATGCCAAAGATCGATCTCGACGAACGCACGATCCCGCCCGAGGTCCTCGATGAGCTCTATGTGGGACGCGAGGATTTCCTCTCGGCCCTCAAGCGCATCCAGCCGAGCGCCATGCGCGAGGTCATGGTGCAGGTCCCCAATGTCGGCTGGGACAATATTGGCGGTGTCGGCGATGCGATAGACAAGCTGAAGGAAGGCATCGAACTTCCGATGAAGAATGCCGACGCCTTCCATCGCCTCGGCATCCGCCCAGCCAAGGGCTTCCTTCTCTATGGCCCCCCGGGGACCGGCAAGACGCTGCTGGCCAAGGCCGTGGCCAAGGAAGCGGAGGCTAACTTCATTTCGATGAAAAGCTCGGACCTGCTGTCCAAATGGTATGGCGAGAGCGAGCAGCAGATCGCCAAGATGTTCAAACGCGCCCGCGCCGTTGCGCCTTGCGTGATCTTCATCGACGAGATCGACAGTCTCGTTCCGGCGCGCGGTAGCGGGCAGGGCGAACCGCAGGTTACGGGCCGGGTGGTCAACACCATCCTGGCCGAGATGGACGGGCTGGAAGAATTGCAGTCGGTGGTCGTCATCGGGGCGACAAACCGGCCGACGCTGGTCGATCCGGCGCTGCTAAGGCCGGGCCGCTTCGACGAACTCGTCTATGTGGGCACGCCCGACAAGCCGGGTCGCGAGCAGATCCTCGGCATCCACACGGCCAGTATGCCGCTTGGCGACGATGTCAGCCTTGCCGCAATAGCGGGCAAGACCGAGCGTTTTACCGGGGCTGATCTGGAAGATGTCGTGCGGCGTGCCGGCCTGAACGCGTTGAAGCGCGCAGGCGACGATGTGCAGAACGTTGCCGCCGGGGACTTCGACGAAGCGCTCAAGGACAGCCGCGCCACGGTAACCAGCAAGATGGAATCCGAATACAAAAAGATGCGCGGCGAACTGAAGAAGCGCGCCGCCGAAGTGCAGCCTATCGGCTTCATCCACGAAGGCATGCTGGAGCCGACCCGCGACCGCAAGCACGGTAGCACCGAAAGCTGATCAGCCGCCCTTCGTCCGCTGGTTCGCCGCTTCGACTTCGAGCCGGTGGCGGATCAGCGCGTCGGGCTGTTTCTCACTCAGCCACGCCAGCATGTGCTCGCGGACGTCGCAGCGCAGGGTGAAGAGGTCGCCGATCGTGTCAGCGCTCATCGACAGGCGCAGTTCGATGCTCTCGGGATACGCCTCGGTCATGAGGAGGGCGAGATTGCGCCCGTCCCACAAGGCATGACCCTTCACGAACCGCTCGAATTCCTCGCGGATCGGCTCGATCTTCGCGACGGGATCGAGGTGCAGCATCACCGGCCCGGTCAGCTTCTCGCTCACGCGCGACCAGTTTTCGAAGCTTTGGTCGAGAAAGCGGCTGGTGGGCACCACGAGCACCCGCTCGTCCCATGTGCGGACGGTCACGAAGCTCATGCGAATTTCCTCCACGCGCCCGGCCTGCCCGTCGACCTTCACGAGATCGCCGATCCGCAAGGGCTGGGTCAGAGCCATCTGGAGGCCGGCGATCAGCGACTTGAGCGCCGGCTGCGCCGCCGCACCCACGGCCAGGGCCGCAAGACCGGCCGATGCCAGCATGGTCGTCCCGACATCGCGCACACCCGGTATGTTGAGCATGATGAGTGAAATGGTGACGATGAGGATGCCGACCCGCGCGGTACGCGAGAGGATTGCGATGCGCGTGCGGTAGCCTCGCTTGGCGACTTCGTCGCCCTCGGCCTCGAGCTGGCGTTCGTATCCGGCGGCGAGCCCCTTGACGAGAGCAAAGGCAACCCAGCCGATCACGGCGGGCGTGACGAAATCGGCGAAGACGTCCCAGCCATTGCCGACCAGCGCGTCGTTCTCGGCGGCGATCGATAAGGCGAAGCCGATCATAGCCCAGCGCACGGGACTGCGGATCTTCGCAACGACGACGTCGTCCATCAGGCTGGACGAGGCCTTGGTGAACTTGCGCAGGATCGCGAACACCACCCAATGCAGGATCAAGGCGGCCGTGATTGCGCCGCCCAGGGCGATCAGCGTATGGACGAGGCCTTCCTGCGAAACGGGCCAATTGTCGGGATGATAGCGGTCGAACATTCGCGCTATGCCTATTAAGCGAGCGGCTCGTCCGCAAGCATGGCGGGGCCCTTCTCGTGCGGGATTTCGATCGTAACGACCAGTCCGTCTTTCGTGAAGTCGCGTTTCACGCTGCCGCCGAACTGCCGCGCGGCGCTGTCCATCAGGAGGCTACCGAACCCTTTACGTTCCGGCTCCCCGTCGATTGCCACACCGGATTCGTGCCAGACGAGCGTGACGAGGTTTGCTTCCTCTTCCCACGATACGTCGATGGTGCCGCCATGCGCCCAGGCGCCGTATTTCACCGCGTTGGTGGTCAGCTCGTGCAGGACGAGACCGAGCGGGGTGATCCGCTTCGCGGGCAGCAGCACCTGTGGGCCAGAGACGGTCGCGGCCTGCGTCCGCGAGCGATAGGGCGCGAGCGTGGTGTCGATCAGCGCTGCCAGCGAGGCGAGCTCGCGGTCGAGTTCGCCTTGGCTCACCTCATGCGCTGTCAGTAGCGCGCGGATGCGGGCATCAATGGCATCGGTCACCGGCTTCGCCTCGGGCTTGTCGCGGGCGCTCATCTGCACGATCGCGAGAACCACGGCGAAGAGGTTCTTGACCCGGTGGTTGAGCTCGCGCGCAAGCAAGTCGGCCCGGTCGCGCGCTTCGCCGATAGCGGCTGCCTGGGCGGCTTCGGCTTCGGCCCGCGCGGCGCGCGAGACCAGCCGCGAACCGATGAGGATGGCCAGCAGCAGGAGAGTGATCAGCGCGCCCAGGAGGGGCAGGACACGACCCTCGATCCGCGCGGTTTCGCTGCGCTGGTCGGCCAGGATCCGCCGCTCGATCTCTTCCATTTCGCCGATGGCGCGGTTGAGACGTTCCATGGTTTCCTGCCCCTCGTCGGTCAGGACCTGCCGCCGCGCATCGAGCAAGCGCCCGTCTTCCAGCAGGATCACGGAGGATTCCATCTCGTCGAACTTCGCGCGCGAGAGCGCGTCGATTTCGTCGAGCAACTCTTCTTGCCTCGCCGTGGCGTTTTCGCTCAGCAATACGCGCAGGCGGTCGAGGGTGGGCTCGATCTGCTCGCTGCCTTCCTGGTAGGAACGCAGGTACCGCCGGTCGAGCGTGATCAGATAGCCTCGCTGGCCGGTTTCGCCGTTCAGGGCTGCCTTCTGAACGCGTTCGAGCTGGTCGAGGACATCGGCGGTCAGGGCCGCTTGGTCGCGCTCTTCTCGTTCCGCTTCCACGGTCTGGTACACAAGGTAGATCAGGCCGAGCATCGCGCCGCTGATGAACAGTAGCAGGACGGCGTTCGGCCAGCGCGGCAGGGTCCAGTTCGAACCGATCAATGCGCGGCTCCCCAGCTCTTGCCGGTCCCGATCTCAACCCCGAGCGGGACCGATAGCTCGACATATGGCTGAGCAGCCCCTGCCATGACCCGTTCGATGATCGCACTTGCCGCCGCCACATCCGCTTCGGGCAGCTCGAAGACCAGTTCGTCATGCACTTGCAGCAACATGCGGACATGGCCGAGGCCGGCCTCTTCCAGCGCGGAGTTCATCCGCACCATTGCGCGCTTGATGATGTCGGCGCTGGTACCCTGGATCGGCGCGTTGATCGCCGCGCGCTCGCTGCCCTGCCGTTCGGCCTGGTTCTTGGAATTGATCCGCGGGAACCACGTCTTCCTGCCGAATAGCGTCTCCGAATACCCCTTCTCGCGCACATACTCGAGCGTGTGGAGGATGTATTTCTGGATTCCGGGGAAGCGTTTGAAATAGGTGTCGATCATCGCCTGCGCCTCGTCGGCCTCGACTCCGAGCCGGCCTGCGAGGCCCCAGCGGGAAATGCCGTAGAGGATCGCGAAATTGATCGTCTTGGCGCGCGCGCGCGTGTCGCGGGTAACTTCGCCGAACATTTCGGTCGCGGTGCGCGCGTGGATATCCTCCCCTTCCGCAAAAGCTTCTTTGAGCGGGGCAACATCCGCCATGTGCGCGGCGAGTCTAAGCTCAATCTGCGAATAGTCGGCGGCGAGCAGGACATTGCCTTCCTCGGCCACGAAGGCGTCGCGGATCTGTCGCCCGATCTCGGTGCGGATCGGGATGTTCTGCAGGTTCGGATCGGTCGACGACAGGCGCCCGGTCTGCGCGCCGACGAGGCTGTAGCTGGTGTGCACGCGGCCGCTGCGCGGGTTGATCGCTTCCTGCAGCGCGTCGGTATAGGTCGACTTCAATTTGGCCAATTGGCGCCATTCGAGCACCTTGGCGGCGATTTCCGCGCCGTCGCCCGACAGCTTCTCCAGCACCGACTGGTCGGTCGAATACTGGCCGCTCTTGCCCTTCTTGCCACCCTTGAAGCCGAGCTTGTCGAACAGGATTTCGCCGAGCTGCTTGGGGCTGCCGACCGTGAATTCCTGACCGGCTATCTCGTGGATCTCGCCTTCGAGCCGCTTGGTCTCGGTGGCAAATTCCTCAGACAGTTTGGCGAGCCGGGCGCGGTCGACCTTGATGCCGTGACGCTCCATCCCGGCGACGACCGGGACCAGCGGGCGGTCCACCCGCTCGTATATCTTCGTGCCGCCTTCCACCGGGAGACGGCGCTTGAGCATCGCATGGAGGCGCCAGGTGACGTCGGCGTCCTCCGCAGCGTATTCGGTTGCCTTGTCGAGCGGGACCTCGGCGAAGGGAATCGCCTTCCTGCCCGTACCGCACAGCTCCTTGAAGCTGATGCAGGGGTGGCCGAGGTGGCGCTCGGCAAGTTCGTCCATGCCGTGTCCGCCGCCGATCCCGCTCTCACTGCGCCCGGCGTCGAGCGCGAAGCTGATGATCATCGTGTCGTCGATGGGCGCGACCGCGATGCCTTCGCGCGCGAGCACGTTAAGGTCGTATTTTCCGTTCTGGAAGACCTTCAGCACCGCATCGTCCTCGAGCAGCGGTTTCAGCGCAGCGAGCGCCTCGGCCTTGCCGATCTGTTGGGGCTTCTCGGCAAACATGTCGCTGCCGCCATGGCCAAGCGGGATGTAACAGGCCTGGTTGGGGCCCGTTGCAAGGCTGACCCCGACGAGGTCGCAAAGCATACAGTCGAGCGAGGTCGTTTCCGTGTCGACAGCGACAAGGCGCGCAGACCGTGCACGGGCAATCCATTCTTCCAGACGGTCCATCGACTGGACGCACTCATATTTTGCGCGATCCACCTCGGGTAGGTCGGGGAGCGGCTGGACGTTGCCTTGCGCGCTGGCCTCGGCTCCTTGCGTTTGCTGCTTGGGCGGGTTGAGGTCGGTCGCTCGGTTGGGGCTGCCGGTTCCCGCGTCGAGCCGACGCAGCAGGCTGGTGAAGCCGTGCTTTTCGAGGAAAGCGGCGAGCGGCTCGCTCGGCACGCCGTCAAGCTTCATGTCGTTGATCGCGATGGGAAGCGGGCAGTCTTCCTTCAGCGTCACGAGCACCCTGCTGAGTTCGGCGTCCTCGCGGTGCTCGATCAATCGCTCCTTGAGCTTGCTCTTTTTCATGCCCTCGGCCGCGTCGAGGGCAGCGCTGAGGTCGCCATGCTCGGCAATGAGCTTGCTCGCCGTCTTGGGCCCCACGCCGAAGATGCCGGGAATATTGTCGACCGAATCGCCCATCAGCGCGAGGACATCGCCCACCTTTTCGGGCGGCACGCCGAACTTCTCCTGCACTTCATCGATATAGATGCGAGCGCTCTTCATCGTGTCGAGCATGTCGATCCGCGCGCCGTCCTTTTCGCCGACGAGCTGCATCAGGTCCTTGTCGGAGGACACGATGGTCACGTTCCAGCCCGCGTCCTGCGCGGCGCGCGCGTAGGAGGCGATCATGTCGTCCGCCTCGACGTCGGGTTCTTCGACCAGCGGCAGGCTGAAGGCGCGGGTGGCGTCGCGAATCAGTGGGAATTGCGGCACCAGGTCTTCGGGCGGATCGGGGCGGTTCGCCTTGTACTGGCCGTAAATCTCGTTGCGGAAGGAGTGGCTCGACTTGTCGAGCACCACGGCGAGGTGGGTCGGGCCGTCCGCCTTGTCGAGATCGTCGGCGAGCTTCCACAGCATTGTCGTATAGCCGTATACCGCGCCGACCGGCGTGCCTTCGGGGTCGGTCAGCGGCGGCAGGCGGTGGTAAGCCCTGAAGATATAGGCGGAACCATCGACGAGATAGAGGTGCTGCTTGTCGGCCATCGGCACGGCGTTAGCAGCGAGTCGAGCGATTGGGGAGCGGCAAAGGCAGGAAAAATGTGGGCTGGAAAAGGGTGGAATTGCGTCGAATTGAGGCAAGATGATGGCGAAATGTGGCGAATCCGCTTGCTAGGCCACAATCCGGCCACTATTTAGACACTGTAAGGCCCGAATTACCGGACCTTGCGCGAGGGGATTGGATCACTTTTCCTTCGCACCAGAACTCGCTGACTAAGGATTACATATTATGCGCAAGATCGCACTCGTCGCCGCCGCTTCGGCCGCCGCTCTCTCGCTCGCAGCTTGCTCGGAAGCAACCGAAGACTCGGCTGAAGTAACCGCTGAAAACGCTGTTGCAGACGCTGAAACGAACATGGACGAAGCTGCTACCGATCTGGAAACCGCTGGTGACGAAGTCGCCATGGAAGCCGACGACGCTGCTGCTGAAGTCGAATCGGAAGTCGAAGGCGAAACCGAAGCTGAAGCACAGGCTGACTAATCAGTCCGGCTTCGCAACGGTTTACCGTTACGAAAGGCAAAAGGGCGGCACCGCGAGGTGCCGCCCTTTTCCTTTGCCGGTTGGAATCTAGGGAGGCCTAGCCGCCGTAATCGGCGTCGGCCCAGACCCTTCCGTCGTTCTCCTTGGCGGCAAAGCCGCGGTAGAGCGCGCCGGCGATCGTCGATATCCGGGCATCGCGCATTTGGCGTGCCTGGAGTTTAAGGCCGCGATTGCCGTTCTCGGCCGCCATCGAGGAACTCTGGCCGGTCACATAGATTGCCGCGGCAATCGCACGGCCATCGGGCGTGTGGAAGATACCAATGTCGCTTGCCGTACGGCTCAGCGTGCCGGTCTTGTGGGCCAGCCCCGCGCTGACCGGAAGGGCCGAACGCATACGCTTTTTGCCGGTCGTCGTCGCGCGCATAGCGTTCATGATCACAGCGCGGGACGAGGGGCTAAGCCACTTGCCCTGATAGATTCCGGCGAGCAACTGGCCCATGGCGCGCGGCGTCGCGCTATCGCGTAGGTCAACGCTCGAGGCCGGATCGATCCGGCCATCCTCGCGCACGAGCGAGGCGATCGTCCGGTCGAGCTGGAATTCCTCGATCCCGGCCTTGCGCATCCAGGCGTTCACGGCGCGAGGGCCGCCGACCGCGTCGAGCAGCGCGTCGGTACAGGCGTTGCAGCTCTTGCTGATCATGAGATCGAGATGCTGCTGCGCCGAAAGATAGGCACCGCCAGGACGGGGGAGGCGCCATTCGCTCGAGAGCGTCCATTTGCCTGCATCGACGCCGGCGAGATAGACCGCAGCGATCGCCACCTTGCTGGTGCTCGCCATGGGGAAGCGCTGGTCGGCTAGTACGCCAATTTCCTGCCCGGTGCTAAGATCGATCGCGTAAACGCCGATCCGCCCGCGAGACCCGTCGGCAAGTTGCGCAACGGTGCGCTCCAGCGCGCTGTCGTGGCGTGCGTCGAAGCTGGCGGGCGTGCGAACCTCGGTGCCGAGGATCTGGTCGAACTGCGCGGAATATCCCGCCTTCGCCTGTTGCGCCTGTGCGGGCGATGCGAGCGCTATCGCACCCGCCGCCAGCAAACTCCCGAGTTTCATGATCCGCATGGCACTCCCAATACCAAATTCGTGGTTATCCAATTCTTAACGCAGGCTACAATTCCTGCACAAGAGGGATAACCGCGAATTGTGTCGTGCATGCGGCGAGGTATTTCAGCGCAACGAAATTTCCTGTCCGTGTCACGCCGCAGATATGACTTGCTCGATCCGCGAAGTGGGTTCTCCTGTCACGGTCTTGTCGATTTCGCCGACGATCCGCTTTTCCAACTCGGAGTGGTAGTGGCGACGCATTTCGCCCAAAGTCTTGGGATCGGCGATAACGAGTACATCGCTGATCTCGCCGGAAATAGCCTTGGCGTTGAGCCATTCGGCCGCCGCGGCGCCATGGGCCAGTTCGTTAAGGTCGGTCGCACCGCGGCGCTGGCCGATATCGTCCTGGTGCTTAACCCCGGCGCTGAAATTTGTCGCCGTGAGATCGGGTTTCTGGGCGCTGCCGAGCCTGGGTTCGAAGGGCTGGCCGCTGTTCTGCATGACAGTGAAATGCGTTCCATCGACGATTGCGACATGGGCCTTGTGTGGCAGCTTCATGGGGATGGTCTCCTCGTTTCCTTGGGGTTTGGCAATCCAACGGTCGAGCGCGGTTTGAGGTCCGCACTTGTAGGGATTCCCTCTCTGCGCCACACATGCTGCATGGGAGAGAGCGAGGGCGAGAGCCTGCTGCATGTTGGATTGACCCGCGCGCTCGCTCGTGCAGGCCTCGGCGCGCCCGTGCGGCTGCGGCGTCTCACCGGCGGCGCCACGATGGAGAGCTGGCGCTTCGAGGCCGATGGCGAGGCCTTCGTCCTGCGCCGTGCTCCGAGCCCTGCTTTCATGGAGGAGCGCCCCTTCGGCCATCCAACCGAGGCGGCGATTATCCGCGCGGCGAAGGCGGCCGGTGTCACCGCGCCGGAGGTCCTTGTCGAGCTTCAAAAGAGCGATGGCATCGGCAGCGGCTTCGTCATGCGCGCGCTTCCCGGCACGCCCGATCCGCGCGCCATTCTGGCCAGCGCATCGCCGGCACAATTGGTTCAACAGGCGGCACAAGACCTTGCACGCATCCATTCCATCGGCGCGGCCGACTTGCCCGCCGATGTTCCCACGCTCGATTATCGGGAAGGCGTCGAAAAGCTGCGCGAGCAGTTCGAGGAGGCGGGTGGCGATCGTCCGATCATTGCGCTGGGCCTGCGCTGGCTGTTGGACAATTTGCCAGAGCCGGTCGAGCCGGTGCTCAACCACGGCGATTTCCGGCTGGGCAATCTGCTGGTGGAGGATTCGCAGTTGACCGGCGTGCTCGATTGGGAACTGGCCCATTTCGGCGACTGGCACGAGGATCTCGCCTTCGGCTGCATGCCGGTGTGGCGGTTCGGGGCCTATGACAAGCCTGCGCTGGGGCTGGGGTCGTTGGATGAGTATTTCGCAGCATACGAAGCAGTTGGCGGAAGGCCGGTCGATCCGGAGCGCTTCCGCTTTTGGACGGTCTACCGCACAGTCTGGTGGGCATTGGGCTGCCTCAAGATGGCGGCCTACTGGCGCAGCGGGGAAGACCGGATGTTGGAACGGGTCGTCATTTCGCGACGGACCAGCGAGCAGGAACTCGATCTGCTGCTCATGCTGGAAAAAGAAGCGCTCGAAGAAGAACGACGCATCAAATTTCAACCTTTTGAGGGATTCGGAAATCATTTTGGCGAAGCGGGTGTAGAAGAACTTGCAGTAGCCATCTCGGAGTGGCTTGAAAGCATCAAGCCTGCCATGACCGGGCATGACAGGTTCCAACTTGCGGTTGCGCGTAACGCATTGAGCATCATTGGCAGGAATGACCGGATCATGCCTGCTGGGGGTCTAATCGAGGATTGCGACCGAATCCTCGAAGGTGAGTTGGGTTTCAAGACGCTCGGCTTCCTAGAAGAACGCCGCAAAGAGGCGCTCGAAAAGGTCGAGGTGGATTCGCCCAAATATCCCTCGCTCGCGGTGGCGCGGCGCAAATGGCTGGGAGACGATTGATGGACTTTTCAATCCCGCATGACCTCGAGGACTATTACGCCGAACTCGTCCAATTCATCGAGGCCGAGATCAAGCCGTTGGTCGCGAAAGACGACAATATCCGCTTCTTCGACCATCGCCGCGAGAACGCGCGGACCGATTGGGAGCGGGGTGGGCTGCCCAACCATGAATGGGAAGACTTGCTGCGGCAGGCGCGCAAACTGGCGGACAAGGCGGGCCACTGGCGCTTCTCCGCGCCCGAGAAATACGGCGGCAAGGACGGCTCGAACCTCTGGATGGCGGTGATCCGCGATCGCTTCGCCCAGCGTGGGCTGGGCCTCCACAACGATCTCCAGAACGAGCATTCGATCGTGGGCAATTTCCCCTTCGTCGCCATGTTCGAACAATGGGGCACCGAGGAGCAGAAACAGGAATTCATCCTCGGCGGTTTCGAAGGCACGCGCCGCGTCGCCTTCGGCCTGACCGAGCCCGACCACGGCAGTGACGCCACCCATATGGAAACCACCGCCGTGCGCGAGACCCGCGATGGCGTGGACGGTTGGCTGATCAATGGCGAGAAGATGTGGATCACCGGCATGCATGTCGCCACCCATTGCGCGATGTTCTGCCGCACCAGTGGCGAAGCGGGGGATGCGCGGGGGATCACCTGCCTGCTCGTGCCGAACCCGACCGAGGGGCTGGAGATCGAGGAGTGGATGTGGACCTTCAACATGCCCACCGACCACCCGCGGCTATCGGTGACGGATGTCTGGGTGCCCGAAAGCGCCATGCTCGGCCGCGAAGGCCTCGGCCTCGCGCTGGCGCAAAGCTTTGTCCACCAGAACCGCATAAGGCAGGCCGCGAGCAGTCTTGGTGCAGCAACCTACTGTGTCGAGGAAAGCGTCAAATACGCCCGCGAGCGAAAACCTTTTGGCGAGGAACTGGCGCGCAACCAGGCCATCCAGTTCCCGCTGGTCGAGCTGGCCACCCAGTGCGAGATGCTCCGCCTCCTGATCTACAAGACCGCCTGGGAAATGGACAACATGCCGCATGAGGAGATCGAGAAGACGATCTCCGACAAGGTCTCCATGTGCAATTACCGGGCGAATCGGCTGGTGTGCGAGGCCGCCGATCGCGCGATGCAGGTGCATGGCGGCATCGGGTATTCGCGGCACAAGCCGTTCGAGCACATCTATCGCCACCACCGCCGCTATCGCATCACCGAGGGCGCGGAAGAGATCCAGATGCGCAAGGTCGGCGCGTATCTGTTCGGCTATCTCGGGCCGCGCAAGGGGCGCTACGCCTCCGGTTAGTCCCCGCTCCCATGTCGTTGGCAGAAGTTCGGCTTGACCGGGCCTTCTGCATTTGCCTCATTCGCCCTTCACTTTTCGGGGACTTACAATCATGACCAATCTTCTTCGCGTCGCAGCGGCCGGCCTGCTCGTATCGACCTCCACCGCAGCGCTTGCGCAGGAAGTCCCCATCGTGCTGCCCGGTGCACCTGGGCAAGCGCCCCGCGTGATCGGCGAGGCCGAGGCCGTCGCGCTTTCCGACACACGCTATTCGCCCGCCGACGTCGCCTTCATGCAGGGCATGATCACGCACCACCAACAGGCAGTCGACATGGCGCAGCTGGTCGAAGAGCGGACCAATAACGACGCGATCCTGAAGACCGCCGACCGGATCGAGGCGGGTCAGAAGGACGAGATGAAGTTCATGCGCGAATGGCTCGAGCAGCGCGGCGAGCCGCTCGCCCAAACCCACGGTCAGAACCACTCCATGCATAACGGCCATAGCACGATGAAGGGCATGGCCAGCCCGCAGCAGATGGCCGAACTGGCCGCCGCCAACGGCACCGAGTTCGACCGCCTCTTCCTCAAGCTGATAGTGGCCCACCACCAGGGCGCGCTCGACATGGTGCGCGAACTGCACGAAGCGCCGGGCAGCGCCTACGAGCCGGTGATGTTCGAATTCACCAACGAGGTTGTCAGCGACCAGGAGGCGGAAATCGACCGCATGAACGCGGTCCTCGCCGAGCTTTCGACCGATCCGCGTGCCACGCTGGCGGCTGGATTCACCGACGCCGGCGAAGCGATCCTCAATCTGCGCCACGTCGCCTTCCAGCCCAAGCCGACCGGTTTCTTCGATCCCGAGAATCCCGCCCAGCTCCAGCCGCTGATCGAGAAGGATGACGAGGAAGAGGACAAGAAGGAAGCCAGCGACGAAGACGGCGAAGAGGGCGAGCCGCAGTTCGGCAAGCGTGGTTCGCTGCTCAGCTTCGCCAATACCGACATCGCTTTTTCGGGCGACCTGATGGTGGCGGGCAGCTACCACGGATTCAACGCCTATCGCCTCGGCGAGGACGGCGTACCGCAGCTGGTCTCCAGCACGGTTTGCCCCGGCGGACAGGGCGACGTATCGATCGTCGGCGATTTGCTCGTGATGAGCGTGCAGGACAGCCGCGCGCGCGTCGACTGCGGCCTTCAGGGGGTGACCGGCGACGTCAGCGACCAGCGGTTCCGCGGCCTGCGCATCTTCGACATTTCCGACATTACCCGACCGCGCCAGGTCGGCCAGGTGCAGACCTGCCGCGGCAGCCACACGCATTCCATCGTGAGCGCCGATGATGCGCGCATCGTGGTCTACAATTCGGGTACGTCCTATGTCCGCGATGAGAAGGAGCTGGAAGGCTGCCTCGACTCCGCCGGTGACGATACCGCGCTGTTCAGCATCGACGTGGTCGAAATCCCCATCGCGGATCCGGCGGCCGCCCGCATCGTCGACAGCCCGCGGGTCTTCGCGCGCGACGGCCAGATTGCCGGGCTATGGCGCGGCGGCGACCATGGCGAGGGCACGCAGCGCACCAGCGTGACCAACCAGTGCCACGACATCACCGTCTTCCCCGCGAAGAACCTTGCCGCCGGCGCGTGTTCGGGCAACGGCATCATTCTCGACATTTCCGATCCCCTGAAGCCGACCCGTATTGCCGACGTGACCGACAAGGGCTTCGCCTACTGGCACTCGGCCACCTTCAACAACGACGGCACCAAGGTCCTCTTCACCGACGAATGGGGCGGGGGCGGACGTCCGCGCTGCCAGGCCGGTGATCCGATGAACTGGGGTGCCGATGCTTTCTACGCGATCGAGGACGGCAAGCTCGAATTTCGCGGGATGTACAAGCTGCCCGCGCCGCAGGGCGACAAGGAGAACTGCGTCGCGCACAACGGATCGATCATCCCCGTGCCGGGCCGCGATATCTTCGTGCAGGCGTGGTACCAGGGTGGCATTTCGGTGATCGATTTCACCGATGCGACCAATCCCTTCGAGATCGCCTATTTCGACCGAGGGCCGATCGATAAGGACCAGCTAATCACCGGCGGCTATTGGTCGGCCTACTGGTACAAGGGCCGCATTTACGCGACCGAGATCAGCCGCGGGCTCGACATCTTCGCGCTCGAGCCGAGCGCGTTCCTGACGGCAGAGGAAATCGCCGCTGCCGAAGCCGCGCGATATCCGGGCGAAGTCTTCAACCCGCAGACGCAGACGCAGGTCAACTGGCCCGCCGACCTCGTCCGCGCGGCCGAGAACAGCCGCAAGGGGGGCTAGCCCGCGCCTTGCGGCTCTCGGCGCTTGTGGTCTAGATGTACCCCCGGGGGGTATAGAGAAGGCGTAGGCGAGATGAGCGAGGGCAATGAGGACAAGATCCGGCGCTTGAACCGCGTCGCGGGGCAAGTGAACGGCATCGCCCGCATGATCGAGGAGGAGCGCTATTGCATCGACATCCTCCACCAGATCCAGGCGGTCCGCTCGGCCCTCGCAAAGGTGGAAAGCCAGGTGCTGAAAGACCACGCCGCCTCCTGCATCGCCGAGGCAATCTCCAGCGGGGATGCCGGAGAACAGGAGCGCAAGTTCGGCGAGCTCATGGAGCTGTTCGAGAAGCGCAAGTGACCCGCGCGCTCGGCTTAGTCCTTGCGACCGCGGTGCTCGTGCTCGCGATGATCGCGGCCGTTCCGGCAAGGGCGCATGGGCCGGAGGGGCATGAAGAGGAGGCGGCGCCAACAGAGACGGTCGAGGCCGCTGCAGATGCGCCCGGGGCGGCGGATGGGGAAGAGCCGGTCGTCGTGGCCGAAGTCCCCGCTGCGCCGGTCATGACTTTCCTGAAAACGCTCCATCCCGCAACCGTCCATTTCCCTATCGCGTTCCTGCTTCTGGCAGGCTTGCTCGAAGCCCTGGGCTTAGCGCGGGGTGACGCACGGTTCGAGCAGACCGTCCGGCTGCTCGTCATCGCGGGCGCGGTCGGCGCGGGGATCGCCGCGCTGTTCGGCTGGATCCATACCGGGCTCTGGCTGGGCGGCGAACCCGCCATGCGCTGGCACCGGTGGACCGGCACGGGAATTGCGATCGGGTCCATCCTGCTCCTCGCTTTCTCGCGCCGCGATTCTCGCACGATTTTCCGCGCCTTACTCGCGCTGCTCTGCGTTGCCCTCGTCCTCCAAGGCTATTGGGGCGGCGAACTGGCGCATGGGGCGGGACATCTGGTATGAGCCGCTCAAGGAGACCGAAACGATGACGCTATCCGCCCTGACCCGAAGCCCGCTTGTCCTCTCGCTCGGCCTCGCGCTGACCGCGTGTGCCGGGGCAGCCCAAGCGACCGAGATCGCCATGTACCGCGACCCCAATTGCGGCTGCTGCCTCGCCTGGCTCGACCATGCGAAGAGCTGGTTCGGGGAAGCGGAGGACGGGGTCACGACCCGCACCATCGAAAGTCAGAACCTCGCCTCGGTAAAGGAAGAGTTCGGCGTGCCGGCCGATCTCGCGTCTTGCCACACGGCTATCGTCGAGGGATATGTGATCGAGGGGCATGTCCCGGCCGCCGATGTCCAGCGGCTGCTTGCCGAACGTCCCGAAGGCGTGACGGGGCTAGCCGTACCCGGCATGCCCGTCGGCTCTCCCGGCATGGAAATGGGCGACCGCAAGGACGCTTACCAAGTGATCGCCTTCGGCCCCGAAGGCCGCGCGGTCTGGGCGAGCTATCCGGCCAGCTGATCGCTCTCCGGCGCAATAGAAACGCCACGCAAAAGGCCCGGCAGGATCGCTCCCGCCGGGCCTCTTGTTTGCCTGTCGGCTTGGGTGCTGAGCTTAGAAGCCCATGCCGCCCATACCGCCCATGCCGCCCATATCGGGCATTGCGGGGGCTGACGACTTGTCTTCCGGCTTGTCGACGACTGCAGCCTCGGTGGTGATGAGCAAGCCAGCAACCGAGGCGGCGTTCTGCAAGGCAGTACGCACGACCTTGGTGGGATCGATGACGCCGGCCGACACGAGGTTTTCGTAAGTGTCGGTGGCGGCATTGAAGCCCAGGTTCTCGTCATTGCTGTCAGTCAGCTTGCCCGAAACGACCGCGCCATCGTGACCGGCATTGGTCGCGATCTGGCGCACAGGAGCCGTCAGCGCACGGCGGACGATGTCGATGCCGCGGGTCTGGTCATCGTTGCCGCCCGAAAGGCCGTCGAGGGCCTTCGAGGCATAGAGCAGCGCGGTACCACCGCCCGGGACGATGCCTTCTTCAACGGCTGCGCGGGTTGCGTGCAGCGCGTCGTCGACGCGGTCCTTGCGTTCCTTCACTTCGACTTCGGTTGAACCGCCGACCTTGATCACGGCCACGCCGCCAGCGAGCTTGGCAAGACGTTCCTGCAGCTTTTCGCGGTCGTAATCGCTCGAGGTGTTGTCGATCTGCGTGCGAATTTCCGAAACGCGGGCTTTGATGTCGTCTTCCGAGCCTGCACCGTCGACGATGGTCGTGTTGTCCTTGTCGATGGTGACGCGCTTGGCTTCACCGAGCATGCCCAGCGTGACGTTTTCCAGCTTTATGCCGAGGTCTTCGCTGATCATCTCGCCCTTGGTGAGGATCGAGATGTCCTGCAGCATGGCCTTGCGGCGATCGCCGAAGCCAGGTGCCTTGACCGCAGCAACCTTGAGGCCGCCGCGCAGCTTGTTGACCACGAGGGTCGCCAGCGCTTCGCCTTCGATGTCTTCCGCGATGATCAGCAGCGGACGGCCCGACTGGACAGCCGCTTCGAGCACCGGCAGCATCGCCTGCAGGTTCGATAGCTTCTTTTCGTGGATCAGGATGTACGGATTTTCGAGTTCGACCGTCATCTTTTCCGGGTTGGTGATGAAGTAGGGCGACAGGTAGCCGCGATCGAACTGCATGCCTTCAACGGTTTCGAGCTCGAATTCGAGACCCTTGCTCTCGTCGACGGTGATCACACCTTCCTTGCCGACCTTTTCCATGGCTTCGGCGATCTTTTCGCCGACTTCACGGTCGCCATTGGCCGAGATGATGCCGACCTGCGCGATTTCGCTCGAGCCGGATACGTCCTTGGAACGGCTCTTGAGGTTTTCGACAACCTTTTCGACAGCGAGGTCGATGCCGCGCTTGAGGTCCATTGGGTTCATACCTGCCGCGACCGACTTCATGCCTTCGGTCACGATCGACTGGGCAAGCACGGTAGCCGTGGTGGTGCCGTCACCGGCGGCGTCGTTCGACTTCGACGCGACTTCCTTGAGCATCTGCGCACCCATGTTCTCGAACTTGTCCTTCAGTTCGATTTCCTTGGCGACGGTAACGCCATCCTTGGTGATGCGCGGCGCGCCGAAGCTCTTGTCGAGCACGACGTTGCGGCCCTTGGGGCCCAGCGTGACCTTTACGGCGTTGGCGAGGGTATCGACGCCGCGCTGAATACCTTCGCGCGCGTCACGGCCGAACTTTACGTCCTTGGCAGCCATTGGTGTTTCTCCTGGATTTCTAGTGAATTGTTGGAAGCGTCAGGTGGTCAGGACTCAGCCCATGATCCCCATGATGTCGCTTTCCTTCATGATCAGCAGGTCTTCGCCGTCGAGCTTGATCTCAGTGCCCGACCACTTGCCGAACAGCACGCGGTCGCCAGCCTTGACGTCGAGCGGGGTGACCGTGCCGTCCTCGGCCTTGGAACCGGAACCAACAGCGACGATCTCGCCTTCGCTCGGCTTTTCCTTGGCGCTGTCGGGAATGATGATCCCGCCGGCGGTCTTTTCTTCTGCTTCGATGCGGCGCACGAGAACGCGGTCGTGCAACGGACGAAATGCCATAGTGATGACCTTTCAGTTGGTTTGATATGTTCGTTGGCACTCCCGGGGTGAGAGTGCCAGTGGCGCGGATATGTTGATGCGCCTGCGCGGAGTCAACGGGTGGACATGCAAAAAATTTCCGCTTGATGGGCTGGCCCGTGGCCGGGGGTGGCCAGAGTGTGCCGCAACTCCTATCGAGCCGCGCAAATTTGCCCTTTTATCCACTTCATGGGAGTGTATTTCATGCAAACCGAAAAAGCCGTCTCGGCCCTGACCATCCCCGAGCAGGCGCTACTATGGCTGCGCCTCAACATGATGGATATCGCTGGCGCCTTTGCAGTGCTGATCTTCGGCCTGCTGGCCGCCAAGCTGATCTCAAGCTGGGTCGAACGGGCGCTGGCGCGCTCTGACCGCTTCGATGCGACGGTAGCGAACTTCCTCTCCAACCTCGTCAAATACGCGCTCTGGGCGCTGGTAGTCGTTACTGTGCTCTCGCAATTCGGAGTCGAGACGACTTCCATCCTGGCGGCGCTTGGCGGCATGGCGCTCGCTGTCGGCCTCGCGCTGCAGGGTACGCTGAGCAACGTGGCCTCGGGCGTGATGATCCTCGTCCAGCGCCCCTTCAAGATCGGCGAGGCGATCTCGGCGGGTTCGGTCACGGGTACCGTCCAGCAAATCGGCCTGTTCACAACCGAGCTGAAGCAGTTCGACGGCCTCTTCGTGATGGTCCCCAATTCCGAGCTGTGGAATCAGGCAATCGTCAACTTCCATCGACACCCGATCCGCCGCTTCGAGCTGATCGTCGGCATCGCTTACTCGGACAGCATGGAGCAGGCGCGCAACGAACTGCTGGCGCTGGCCGCTGCGGACGAGCGTGTGCTGGATGACCCCGAGCCGGTCGCCTTCGTCGCCTCGCTCGACGACAGCTCGGTGGGCATCGGCTTGCGCGTCTGGTGCACCACGGGCGATTTCGTCGCGGTGAGCTGGGACCTGACCGAGAGGGCCAAGGCGCGCTTCGACGATGTCGGCATCTCTATCCCGTTCCCGCAGCGCGAGGTCACGCAGCGGGCGGCCTGACGGTCAGCCCCAGCCGGTCGCGGCGTATCCAACGGTACGTCAGCAGGATCGCGGCCACGGTCAGGCCGGTCGCAAGGCCGATCCACACACCCTTGCCTTCGAGCGGGGTGTAAAAGCCGAGATAAAGGGCGGTGCCGATCCCCGGCACCCAGTAGGAAAAGGCCGCGATCCACATCGGTACGCGCGTGTCCTGCAGTCCCCGCAGCGCCCCGGCGGCGACGGCCTGCATGCCGTCGAACAGCTGGAAGGCGGCGGCGATCACGATGTATTGGAGCGCAAAGCCCACCAGCACGGCATTCTCCGGGTCCCATGGGTCGATGTAGATCGCCAGCAGCGGTTTGGGGATGACGATCATCGCCAGCGCGGTTGCCACCATGAAGCCGGTCCCGATCGCGATCCCCGCCCAGCCGGCGCGGCGCATGCCCTCGCGATCGCGCGCGCCGTAGAAGTAACCGACACGGATTGTGGCCGCCTGTCCGACACCGAAGGGCACCTGGAACGCGAGCGCGGCGATCTGCAGCGCGACCGTGTGTGCGGCGAGTTGGGTCGCGCCGATATTGCCCATCAGGAAGGCCGCGGCTCCGAAGATGCCGGCCTCGGCGGTGATGGTGAGCGCGATCGGCGTGCCGATGCGAGTGATGTGCCAGAACCGCGACCAGTCGGGAGACCACCATCGCCCGAAAATGCGGTACCGATGAAGCCTCGGGTCGAGCCGGATCGCGGCGACATAGGCGGCCATCGTCACCAGCGTGGTGATGATCGTCGCCACGCCCGCTCCGCGCAGGCCCAGTTCGGGCGCGCCGAAATTGCCGAAGATCAAGGCGTAATTGGCCAGCGCGTTGACGAAGATCCCGCCCGCCGTGATCGCGGTGGCGAAGATCGGGCGGTCGAGCGTCGAGACGAAGCTGCGCAACACGTTGTTGATCAGGAAGGGGACCATGGAGAACACGAGGATCGTGTTGTATTCCAAAGCGAGCGCGATGATCTCGCCTTCCTGTCTTGTAGCGCGCATCAGCGGGCCGAGCAGAAGGCAGATGCCCATTCCGGCGACACCGCTGAACACGGCCAGCCACAGCGCCATGCGCACCGAGCGGCGCACTGGCCTCAGTGCAGGGGCGCGCTCGCCCAGTTCGGCCGCAGCGACCGGGGCGACAGCGCCGGTCAGTCCCGAAAGCGCCCACATGACGAGGCCGAACAGCGCGATGGCGAGCGCCGAGGCGGCAAGCTGGTTCTCGCCCAGCCGCGCGATGAAGATCACGTCGATGGCATAGGTCAGCATCTGCAGCAGGTTGGCCGCCGCCAGCGGCCAGCTCAGCTTCAAGGTCGCGACAAATTCGCTGCGCCAGCCATCGCTGCCGGGTCCCGTGTCGGGGGGCAGGGGCTTGGGGAGGATCGTGTCCGTCAAAGTCTCGCGCCCTTTTCGCGCCAGACGCAAAAGAGCCGACCCGCATAGGCGGATCGGCTCCTTAGCTCAAACGCTCAATTTTGCTGAGGTGCGATCAGCTGCTCACGGCAAGTTTCTCACCAGTAGCCACGCTCCCCGCGCGGCGATCGCTCTTGCGGCGGTTCTGGCGGCGGCGGCTGTAGCCGAAATAGGCGTAAGCGTATTCGTCGCCCGACAGCAACTGGCGGCCCGACAGCGCCTCGAACAGGCTGCGGACTATGCGATTGCCGAACTTGCGCAAGGCGTCGACCGTCATGATTGCGTCGACCACCAGCAGGATGGGCAGGACCATGAACAGCGACAGGTGTTTGCGGACCTGTCGCGAACTGTGCGCGCGCGGTGCAAACCGCACGAGCAGGGCGCTGAGAAGAAAGGTGCCGAGCAGATAGGTAGGCACCCCGATGAGGGCAGCAAAGGTCATGTCACGATCCCGATGACGATTGGTCTTGTTCCGCAACCGGTAATGCCAGCTAAGTGTAAACCGAAAGCTACCAGTTGAGAGAATCTTCAGACCTATCGAGACTTGGAAAGGCAGCCGCACCTCCGTTTGGGAGACGTGCTCCGAGAAATTTCTCAACGATATAAGGGTTTTGTTTCACCTACGCCTTCGCGTCGCAAAGGGTTAACATTCTTCTGCCGGAACTTTGAAATTCTGTGCATTTGGGCCAAGGAATGTTCTAAGGGGAACACGTTTCGCGAGCGCACGAAGCGCAAAAACATGTTAGGCGGAACCCAAAGCAAGGAAAAAGCAAGCGGGATGCAAGTGACTGACGGGGACCAGATGGATCGGCGCCAACCGCGCCTGGTATTGCGCCTCAATACAGGTGTGGGGCAGGCTGGGCGTGCATTCGATGCCGAAATACTGAACCTTTCGCGCAACGGCATGCTGGTGAAGACGCAAGCCGACCTGTCCCTCGATGATCCGCTCGAAGTTGTCCTGCCGTTCAGCGGGGCGGTGGGGGCCAAAGTCGTTTGGGGCGCAAACGAACTTTATGGCTGCAGCTTTGCCAAACCGATTTCCGAGGACGAACTCGAAGCTGCCAATGAAGTCGCATCTCTGGAAGACGATCCCGAACATCGTTTCGGCGTCGACCATGAGACCCTTGGGACCCGGATCAAGCGTCTGCGCACAACGCGGGGTTTCACCATGTGCGGTCTTGCTGAAAGCGTAGGCGTGAGCAAGCCAACCCTGTGGAAATGGGAGGGCGATCAAGTACGCCCGCGCCATGAAACGATGCAGCGGCTCGCGAAGCAGCTTGATGTGAGTGAACTCGAGCTTGTCTATGGCGCTCCTGGTCTCGGCAAGGCGGTCGCTTTAGCCGAAGGCGGATTGGATTCGGGAGCCTCGCTGGCCGATCTCATCCGCGCCAGTCGCCGACGGATTGCGCAGGCGGCCGGGGTGGACGAGGCTAGTGTCGAAATAAACATCAATTGGGACGCCGATTAGGAAACCACCGACCAGATTACCCTGCTGAACCGATACGGTAGAAGTCAGCGTCGTATTGCTGGCCCAAGGTCCGCAGTATCAGGCCGGTCTATCCCCTTACCATGTAGCCTGCGCAACGTGCCTACGGGCGCTCAGCCAATCGGCGCGCAGCAAGATTCCGGCATTCTAAGGGCGGCAAAAGCTATGGCGCCCGCGGCGATGGCCACCCCATAGGGCAATTTGGCGAAGTCGCTTCGGTCCTTTGGGCGGGTGCGCAGGCTGCGCTTCATGAATACCCACACCAGCAAGAGTAGAAACCCGGCCCCGGTGATCGCTACGAAGAGACCGAGCATGTCCCACAGAGGAAAGAATCCGGCTGTTGCGGTATAGAACTTGGCATCGCCTGCGCCGAACGTCCCGACCAGATAGAACAGGTAGCCCAGCAGGAAAGCCGCCGCGACGTGCGCAAGACCGAGCGCCAGGGCTGGCCAGCCTCCGCCGACGAAAGCGAAGGTAAGCCCGGTCGCCAGCATGATCGCACAAAGTATATTGGGCAATTTCCTGGTACAGACATCCAGCAGCGCGCCTGCCGAGGCCAGAATGCCCAAAGCACCAAACCATGCGGCCGCAAAAACCATCGCCATGCTCGTCGCGGACGTTGTCTCTAAACGCAAGCGCTCTCGTCGCTGCCGGCGTCGCAGGAAATTGCTTGCGATGATGCCGGATAGATGACGCGCTCGATGGCATCGCTCACCGTAAAGACAGCGAATGCCAACCCGGCACCAACGATAGCCAGGATCAGCGCGTATTCGGCTGCTGAAGCGCCGGACTCGTCACGAAGAAAGTTGGTGAGCATCTTAGTCATCCCAAGTTCCAATCCGGAATGCCCCCCCTTCATGGATTGCTCGTCTCGCAAGGCACAGGTTCCGCATCGCTCGGCCTGAGGGCCGACTCTCGCATGCACGTCGCCATTGCAGCATCTAAAATCTTCCCGAAAAACGGGCTCGGGTCAACCTTTTTGCAACGAACAGCTAATTTTACAGCAATAAGGCCAGTCCATAAGGCGCGATATGGGGAGGGGCGCGTGATGGGAGTTTCCCCCGGCGAGCGAGCCGGGGTCCGGGGCCTTGCTTCAGCCCAGCGAAAGGTCGCCGCCAATACTCATAAACGCCTACTACATGAAAATCCGGGATTTTTACTGATGCGCAATCTTGTTCCGCTGTGCTTGCTGGCCGTTACCGGCATCCTGTCGCCGGCATCCGCCAAAGCGCAGGAGGCTTATGGCGGCGTCTACCTTCACGCGGTGGATACGCCCTTCACCTTCGAAACGGGCGAAGGCGGGACCGATCTCCAAGCGGGTGTCCGGTTCGACGAGATCGATGCGCTTGTGGGCGCGCAGCCCTATGTTTTCGGATCGGTCAATCTGTCAGGCGACGCCAGCTTTGCCGGGGTCGGGGTCAGTTGGAAGGCGGAACTGGGCAAGGTCTACGTCCGTCCCGGTGTCGGCCTCGTAATCCATGATGCGCCGGCGCTGCGGGTCGACCCGCAGACGGGCTATCGTACCGATTTGGGTAGCCGGGTCCTGTTCGAGCCGGAACTGGCTCTTGGTTTCGATGTGTCTGAAAACTGGTCGGTGGAGGCCAGTTGGGTCCACATCAGCAATGCGCGGATTTTCAACAGCAAACAGAATCCCGGCATAGATACGATGGGAATTCGGGTGAACCGCCGGTTTTAGGCTTCCCCCCGGAAGCTTCCGGGGTCTGAACACGCAAAAAGGGCGGCGCCCTGCGGTGCCGCCCTTTCCGTTTGATTTCTCGAGGAAATCGAAGCGTAAGCGAAGCTTACTTGAGTTCGACGGTACCGCCGGCTGCTTCGATCTTGCCCTTGATTTCTTCGGCTTCAGCCTTGTTGACGCCTTCCTTGATGGCCTTGGGAGCGCCTTCAACGAGAGCCTTGGCTTCGGTAAGGCCGAGACCGGTGATGGCGCGGACTTCCTTGATGACCTGGATCTTCTTGCCACCGTCGCCGGTGAGGACGACGTCGAATTCGTCCTTTTCTTCAGCAGCAGCTTCACCTGCGCCGCCGCCGGCGGGGCCAGCAACAGCAACAGCAGCAGCGGCGCTCACGCCCCACTCTTCTTCAAGTGCCTTGGCAAGCTCAGCGGCTTCCATGACGGTCAGCTTCGACAGTTCTTCAACAAGCTTGGCGATATCAGCCATGATGTTTCACTCCAAAATAATAGGCCGGGGTGCCGTGAAAGGCTCTGCCCCGATGAATATGTGTTCTTACGCGAGAACCGGCTCTTACGCGGCTTCCTTGGCGCCATAGGCACCGAAGACGCGAGCGAGCATCGAAACGGGTTCCTTGATCGTGCGGACAACCTTGGTTGCCGGCGCGTTGACCAGGCCCACGATCGTGCCACGCAGTTCGTCGAGGCTCGGCATCGAGGCAAGCGCCTTGACCCCAGCTTCGTCGAGTGCGGTCGCTCCCATGGAGCCGCCGACGATTTCGAGCTTGTCGTTCGTCTTGGCGAATTCCACTGCCACCTTGGCAGCTGCAACCGGGTCTTCGCTGTAAGCGAGGCCGGTCGGACCGCTGAGGTGATCGGCGATACCGGTGTAATCGGTACCGTCGAGAGCGAGCTTGGCGAGACGGTTCTTCGCAACCTGGTAGGACGCACCGGCTTCACGCATCTTCGTACGCAGTTCGGTCGACTGCGCGACCGTCAGGCCCAGGTTGCGGGTCACGACGACCACGCCAGCCTGGTTGAAGACTTCGTTGAGCTGGGCGACCGAATCGGCTTTTTGCGAACGATCCATGCCATACTCCTTCACTATGGCCGCCCCGGAGACTTCCGCGACGACCGGCTACGTTTGTCCGTGCCGAAAAACGACACGGGCGAGTCCGTTGAGGGGGGAAGGAGTGCGCCGATTGGCGCGAAACGGCGGGTCTTGCAGCCCACCTGAAAATCTCTTTTCCCCGTCTAGGCTGGAAATTAAGACCGGCAGATCCCGGTCACCAACTGTCTCGGACGGATGAGGGCGGATACAAAGAGACCCGCCTTCGGTGGCGGGCCTCTAAGGATTTGAGTGATTCTGTCAAGCCAAAGCTTAGTGTCTACATCGCCGCTTCTTCATCGACTGCCGGATCATCTTCAAGAGATTCCTCGGTCGTATATTCCGTGTCGTCAACCAGACCATCGGACTGTAGCGGGCCATCCTCGTCGGGCCTGTATTCGGCCGCGCTGGTATCAGTTGTTTCGCCGGATACAGCGTCGGGAGCCATATCGGCGGTGTCGCTTCCGTCGATGGGCTCTCCGCAGGCGGCGAGGCCGATCGTCAACGACAGGGCTGCGGCAAGGGCGGGCAGTTTCATCGTGTTCTCCATAAGTATCCTCCCTGCAACGCTCCGAAGGCCCTGGCCGTTCCGTTAGTCTGACACGTATGCCAGCAGGTCGCCCGGCTGGCATTCCAGTTCGCGGCAGATCGCTTCGAGCGTCGAGAAGCGGATCGCCTTGGCCTTGCCGGTTTTGAGGATCGACAGATTGGCGAGGGTGAGGCCCACACGTTCCGCCAGCTCGGTAAGCGTCATGCGGCGGGCGTGGAGCAGGTCGTCGAGTTTGACCACGATGTTGGTTCCTTCTGAGCCAGATGTCTTGGGGGCCATCACACGGTCCCTTCGAGATCGGCGCGCATGGTGGCGCCATGGCGGAAGACGCGGGCGAGGATGAACAGGACGACGACCAGCACGATGCCGCTGAGGTCGAGACCCGCATCAATGGTCATGCCTTCCTGGTCCTCAAAAATCTTGGCGACGTAGAGCGCGGCCCCTGCGGCCGGGATCGCGAGCAGCTGCGCCGCCAGCGCGAGCCAGCCCATGAGCGTCAGCCGTTCGGCGTTTTCGGGTACGAAGGGATCGCCTTCACCGACCGTGTCGATGATCTTGCGCAGGAGACGCAGGAACCAGAAGGCTCCGGCAAGGAAGAGGACGGCAAAGGCCATAATTCCGAGCACCGCACCGAGCGGAAAGACGAAGTCGGGATTGGCGTATTCGATCCGCGCCTCGGCGGTAATCCGGTCGCGCAGGAAGACGACGAGCGGCATGCCGATGGCGAGGACCACCGCGGCGAAACCGAGGATCGCCTGCATGACGATGACGATCAGCCGGCCTGCGAGAAGCAGCGGGTCGTTGGGACGGGAAGGCATAGGGTTTCTCCGGAAACGCTGGATCAGGCGAGTTTCGGCGCGTCGATGACCGCCAGCTGGGTCGGCGGCACGCTGGTGATGGTCTGCAGCGAGACGATGGTGATGATGATTGCGGCAAAAGCGGCGGCGACATTTGTCGAAAGGCGAGGCATTTATCGAACTCCTTGATGGTCAATATCGATTATCAATAAGCCAAGTTGGATTATTGTCAATCGATAATATCGAAATTCGATATGTAGTGGCCAACGGCCAACGCGGTGGGCGCAAAGCGCGCCGCGCGCCGGTTTGTGACCTGCCGCGCTAGCAGCTATAGCTCCGGCCAGGGGAGAATGAGCGTCTATGGTTTTTCGCACGTTGTTCGTCCGGCTGACGCTGTTCTACCTCCTGGTGACCGGCGTGGTGATGGGGCTGGTGGAACTTGCCCCCTCGCTCGCGCACTACCTCCCGCTTGGCGGGGCGCAGACGCTCCTCACCCAATCGGGCGCCGATCCACTGTCGGGCGTGCAGATCGGGGCCAAGAACATCGCCAATCTCGGCGAGTCGATCCTCTGGCTGTTCATCGCGGTCGGCGGGGCGATGCTGACCACGCTGCCGGTCACCTGGACCTACATGGCCAGCCGGAGCCGGTCCGAATACGACCAGGCGCTGGTCGAGACGATGATCGTCCTGCCGATCGCCGTGACCGCCATCGTGGTGATGGTCCACAATTCGCTGGCACTGGCCTTCTCGCTGGCCGGCATCGTGGGCGGCGTGCGGTTTCGCAATACGCTGAAGAGTTCCGGCGACGCCATCTACATCCTGCTCGCCATCGGCATCGGACTGGCAGCGGGTATCGGCGCGCTGGAAATCGCGCTCGTTATGACGATCATGTTCAACTACGCCTTTGCCTGCCTGTGGCGGGCCGATTACGGCGGCAAGGACGGCACCCATCGCTATCTGCGTTCACCCGGCCGGGAGCCCGCCCGCGAAGGAGAACCCGAACACGACCAGTCGGGCGAGGGGAACGAATAGGCAGGCGGCCTAGCGGCAGTCGCTCAGGATCGTGCCATCGAGGTCGGCCATGTCCTCGTAAAACCCTTCGAGATAACTCGCCATGCTCGCACGCGTCCGGTCCGTCGCCTGCGGGATCGCGGCGATTTCGTCTTCGAACTCGCGGCGAAGGGTGCGCAGCCGCTCGGCCTCGGCCGGGACCAGCGCGTTGAAGCGGCACAGACCCCGGTAGACCCGCTGTCGGACCGACCGCGTGCCAAGCTGTTCGCTGGGAACGGCATACCGCGCGTCCACCAGCCCGGCATTGTCGAAGTCATAGGGTATCGGAGTCAGCTCCGCGCGCGCATCCTTGCCGTCCCCGACCAGCCGCGAATTGTGGCAACAGCGGTCTCCGGGAGGCCCCATGGCCATGGCCCAGTCGGTGTTGCCGATCATGTACTGGAACAGGGCGTAGCGCGCTGCATCCTGCTGGTCGAGCGCGGCCACGGGTATTTCGACGACATCCACTTCCTGGCGGCCCAGCCGCCGTGCGGCATCGTCGACGTCCTCGATGAAGAACCCCAGGCGCTCGGCGATGGTCCTGTTCCCGTCCACGTAGGAAATCCGCGCCAGCCGGACGCGCAGGCTTTCCGGCGTTACGCGGTTGTAGAGCCGGTAGGCCGCGTATTCGCGCAGCATCGTCTGCTCCGACCGGTCTTTGTCGCGGCAATGCGTGACCAGCTTGATCCGGCCCTGCTTGTGAAACAGCGAACCCTTGTCCGGCTTTTCGGGAAACGCGATCCGCAGGGGTGGAAACGCGCAATTGTCCTTCTGACGGCGCGACTTCCCGCGGGCGGCAAGGGTGATGCCATGCGTTTCGCCCGCCGCTTCGAGCCGCGCGACCATGGGAGCGGTCGATGTCTCGGCGCGCCGCGCGATTTGTCGGATCGGGCCGCTGACGGTGACATCGAGGACGGCGTCGGACGCGAAGAGGGGCGTGACATCACCTTCGCTTTCCTGCGCCGACAGCGCCGAGGCCGCGAAAAGGGAGAGCAAGAGGAAGGCCGACCTGCTCATGAAGCGGTGACTTCCAGGTCTTGCTCAACCCATTCCCCGTCCGGAGTGCGCCTATAGGCCCGGAGCGTGTCGTCCCCGATTTCGAGGTAGCTAGCCGGGCCGCCATAATAGGAGGAAATGCCGGTATCGATGCGGATCAGCCTGCCGCCAAGTTCGGCAACGATTCCCGTCATCGAAGGCGTGTGCGCGACGACCAGTTGGCGGGCGCCGTAGCGCGACAGCACGAGTGCGAGCTCTTCTACCCGTCCGAGGCGCGGCGTGTCATCGCCGCCCGCTTCTTCGTCCGCCGCTTCGACGGGCGCGGGCTGGCGCATCACGTTGCCGCGGTACCATATCGGTCCGAGCGGGTCCTCGAGGATGGCCCGGTCCGTAAGCGGGTCCGCGCCGAGCGCATAGCGGTAGCGCGCGTTGAGCGCATCGATCGGTTCGCGGGTTCGTTCTTCGCTGAGACCGCCATGCGCGAACAGCGTCGCCCCGATCCGGACCACGGCGGGAAGGGCGGATGCCCAGCTCCCGAGTTCGCCGCCGGGGCTCCACGCGCGGCGATGGGCGAGCAGGCCGAGCGGGGTTTCGGCGATCCATTTGGCCTTCGCCTCCCTCACGCTGAGTTCGGGATCGTCCTGCCGATAATAAGCGAGGAGTTTCTCCCGGTTTGCCTTCCATGTCGCCTCGCGCCGGCCCTCCGACCGGCGGTCCTCGAACGCTTCGTATTCGCCGGGATGGACATAGCGCAGGTCGCCCAGGACATTCATCGCCTCGTGATTGCCGAGCAGCACGACAACCGCGCCGCCGGCCTCGGCGGCCTCTTCCTGCAAGGCCTGCAACTGGCGGATGATCCTGAGAGAGTCCGGACCGCGGTCGGTAATGTCGCCCAGCTGGACCAGGGTGGTCGTACCGCCCTTCCAGTGGCCGCCTTCATCCACCAGTCCGGCCGCCCGCGCGATCTCTTCCCACGCGTCGTAATCGCCATGGAGGTCACCGACCGCGACAATCCGCGAAGGGCCTTCATCTCCATCGCCGGCCGTCAGGGGCGCGGCGACCAGGCCCAACAGCGCGGCCAGCAGGAGCAGCGTATGCCGCATCTCTCATCCCCTAGTTTCCCGGGCAGGCTTAGCACAGATTTCCTCTCCCGGCTTGGCGTAGAGTTCGACCCGTCGAAGGGCGTTTGACAAAGGCCGGGCTGCTTCCTACATGCCCCCTCGACCGCACGCTTCGAGCGAGTCCGATTCATGCGCGGGGATCGGACACAGGATGGAAGCGGCGTTTCCATATCGCGACGCTTTTCATGAGCTGCAGCTGCCGCCGCTATGGGCGTGCATTCGCTGCGGCCTTTTTGCGTCTCGCGATACGGTTCTCACGCGCATGAGACTTACAGATTTCCGGCTCTTCTTTCGCGCCCGCAAGCGGAAGATCCGGGCCGGCGAACACGAGAAGAGGTAACTACCCCTTATGGCTACCAAGGCGAAGGCACCCCGCAACACCGCGTCGGGCACTGCAAAGCGACGTATCCGCAAGATTTTCGGCGACATCCACGAAGTCGTCGACATGCCCAACCTCATCGAGGTGCAGCGCGAGAGCTACGAACAGTTCCTGCGCAGCGACAAGGCCACCGGCCATGTCTCGGGCCTCGAGAAGACGCTGCGCTCGGTCTTCCCGCTGCGCGACTTCGCCGGCACCGCCGAACTCGATTTCGTCCATTACGAACTCGAAGCGCCCAAGTACGACATCGTCGAATGCCACCAGCGCGGGATCACCTACGCGGCCCCGATGAAGGTCACGCTGCGCCTGATCGTCTTCGAAGTCGACCAGGAAACCGAGACCCGCTCCGTGCTCGATATCAAGGAGCAGGACGTCTACATGGGCGACATGCCGCTGATGACGGACAACGGCACCTTCATCATCAACGGTACCGAGCGCGTCATCGTGTCGCAGATGCACCGTTCGCCGGGTGTGCTGTTCGACCATGACCGCGGCAAGACCCACAGCTCGGGCAAGCTCCTCTTCGCGGCCCGCATCATTCCGTACCGCGGTTCGTGGCTCGACTTCGAATTCGACGCCAAGGACGTCGTCAACGTGCGTATCGACCGCAAGCGCAAGCTGCCGGTCACCGCGCTGCTCTATTCGCTCGGCCTCGATGCCGAGGACATCCTGTCGCACTTCTACGACAAGGTGACCTGGAAGCGCGCCAAGGACGGCTGGGAACTGCCCTTCGTCGCCGAAAACTGGCGCAACCAGAAGCCGGCTTTCCCGCTGGTCGATGCCAAGACGGGCGAAGAAGTCTTCCCCGCAGGACAGAAGATCAGCCCGCGCGCGGCCAACAAGGCAGCCAAGGACGGTCTTGAAACCCTGCTGCTGCCGACCGAGGAAATCTTCGGCCGCTATGCCAGCGAAGACCTGATCGACGAGTCGACCGGCCGCATTTACATCGAAGCCGGTGACGAGGTGTCCGCCGAGAATCTCGAAGTTCTCGACGCCGCTGGCGTCGACAGCCTCGAACTGCTCGACATCGACCACGTCAACACCGGTCCCTGGATCCGCAACACGATGAAGGTCGACAAGGCCGAGAACCGTGACGAGGGTCTGGAAGCGATCTACAAGGTCATGCGTCCGGGCGAACCGCCGACCAAGGAAACCGCCGAAGCGCTGTTCGAAGGTCTGTTCTTCGACGGCGAGCGCTATGACCTCTCGGCCGTCGGCCGCGTCAAGCTCAACATGCGTCTCGAGCTCGATGCCGAAGACACCGTCACCACGCTGCGCAAGGAAGACATCCTCGCCGTGGTCAAGGAATTGGTCGACCTCAAGGACGGCAAGGGCGAAGTCGACGACATCGACAACCTCGGCAACCGCCGTGTCCGCTCGGTCGGCGAACTGCTCGAAAACCAGTACCGCGTCGGCCTGCTGCGCATGGAGCGCGCCGTGAAGGAGCGCATGAGCTCGGTCGACGTGTCGACCGTGATGCCGAACGACCTCATCAACGCCAAGCCCGCCGTGGCCGCGGTGCGCGAGTTCTTCGGTTCTTCGCAGCTCTCGCAGTTCATGGACCAGACCAACCCGCTGTCGGAAGTCACCCACAAGCGCCGCGTTTCGGCGCTTGGCCCGGGCGGCCTCACCCGTGAGCGTGCCGGCTTCGAAGTGCGCGACGTTCACCCGACGCACTACGGCCGTATCTGCCCGATCGAAACGCCGGAAGGCCCGAACATCGGCCTGATCAACTCGCTCTCGACCTTCGCGCGCGTGAACAAGTACGGATTCATCGAAACGCCGTATCGCAAGGTGAAGGACAACAAGGTCACCGACGAGGTCATTTACCTCTCGGCGATGGAAGAGCAGAAGCACACCGTCGCACAGGCTTCGGCCGATCTCGACGAAAACGGCGGCTTTGTGGAGGAGCTGGTCTCGGCGCGCCAGAACGGTGACAACCTGATGGCGCCGCGCGAAACCATCACGCTGATGGACGTCAGCCCCAAGCAGCTCGTCTCGGTCGGTGCATCGCTCATTCCGTTCCTGGAAAACGATGACGCGAACCGCGCGCTGATGGGCGCCAACATGCAGCGCCAGGCCGTTCCGCTCGTACAGGCGGAGGCGCCGTGGGTCGGTACCGGCATGGAAGAAACCGTTGCGCGCGATTCGGGCGCGGCCATCACCGCCAAGCGCGGCGGCGTGGTCGACCAGGTCGATGCGACGCGTATCGTCATCCGTGCGATCGGCGATGTCGAACCCGGCCAGTCGGGCGTCGACATCTACACGCTGCAGAAGTTCCAGCGTTCGAACCAGGACACCTGCATCAACCAGCGTCCGCTGGTGAAGGTCGGTGAAACGGTCGAGCCGGGCGACGTCATCGCTGACGGTCCTTCGACCGACCTTGGCGAACTGGCGCTGGGCCGTAACACGCTCGTCGCCTTCATGCCCTGGAACGGCTACAACTACGAGGATAGTATCCTCATCTCCGAGCGCATCGTGAAGGACGACGTCTTCACCTCGATCCACATCGAGGAATTCGAAGTCATGGCCCGCGACACCAAGCTCGGCCCCGAAGACATCACCCGCGACATCCCGAACGTCGGCGAGGAAGCGCTGCGCAACCTCGATGAGGCGGGCATCGTCTACATCGGCGCCGAAGTGCATCCGGGCGATATCCTCGCGGGCAAGATCACGCCGAAGGGCGAAAGCCCGATGACGCCGGAAGAAAAGCTCCTGCGCGCCATCTTCGGTGAAAAGGCCAGCGACGTGCGCGACACTTCGCTCCGCCTGCCGCCGGGCGTTGCCGGCACCGTCGTCGAAGTCCGCGTCTTCAACCGCCACGGTATCGAGATCGACGACCGTACGCGCGCGATCCAGAACGAGGAAATCGAACGCCTCCGCAAGGACGCCGCCGACGAACGCGCCATTCTCAACCGCGCGACCTACAACCGCCTGCGCGATATGCTCGTCGGCCAGACGGCTTCGGCCGCACCGAAGGGCGTGAAGAAGGGCTCCGAGATCACCGAAGAGGTGCTCGAAGGCGTCGACAAGCACGAGTGGTTCAAGTTCGCCGTTGCGGACGACAACCGCCAGCAGCAGATCGAAGCGGTCAAGTCCCAGTACGACGAGAGCGTGAAGGTCATCGACGACAAGTTCGAAGACCGGAAGGAAAAGCTCGAGCGTGGTGACGAACTGGCACCGGGCGTGCTCAAGATGGTCAAGGTCTTCGTCGCGGTGAAGCGCAAGCTGCAGCCTGGCGACAAGATGGCCGGCCGTCACGGGAACAAGGGCGTCATCAGTCGCATCCTGCCGGTCGAGGACATGCCGTTCCTCGCCGACGGTACGCCGGTCGACATCGTGCTGAACCCGCTGGGCGTGCCTTCGCGCATGAACGTCGGGCAGATCTTCGAAACACATCTCGGCATGGCGGCCCGTAATCTGGGCATGCAGATCGGCGAGCAGCTCGAAGACTGGAAGAAGGCCAACCCGAACGCTTCGGAAGATTACGCCAAGGCGAAGCCGCCTGAAGCCGTGATCGAGCGCCTGAACGACGTCTATGGCGATCGCTATGCCGAAGACCTCAAGGCGCGTTCGACCGAGGAAATCGTCGAACTGGCCAGCAACCTGCGCTTCGGCGTCCCGATGGGCACCCCGGTGTTCGACGGCGCCCGCGAAGGCGATGTGACCGTGGAACTGGAGCGTGCAGGTCTCGACGCGGACGGCCAGTCGGTCCTCTTCGACGGACGTACGGGTGAAGCCTTCGACCGCAAGGTCACCGTGGGCATCATCTACATGCTCAAGCTGCACCACCTCGTCGACGACAAGATCCACGCCCGTTCGATCGGCCCCTACAGCCTCGTCACCCAGCAGCCGCTGGGCGGTAAGGCGCAGTTCGGCGGCCAGCGCTTCGGTGAGATGGAGGTCTGGGCACTCCAGGCCTACGGCGCAGCCTACACGCTGCAGGAAATCCTCACCGTGAAGTCGGACGACGTGATCGGCCGTACCAAGGTCTACGAAGCCATCGTCAAGGGTGACGACACCTTCGAGGCCGGCATTCCGGAGAGCTTCAACGTGCTCGTCAAGGAAATGCGCAGCCTGGGTCTGAATGTCGAACTCAAGTCGCTTGCCGACGACGAGGACGACGACGGCCTCGCGATCGCGGCGGAATAGGGGAGCGCGCCGCTCCCCACCGCTTTCCGCCCAATAGAAATACCCTTAGGGAATTACGTCATGAACGAACTGACCAAATTCACCAACCAGCTCGCGAAGCCCGAAACCTTCGACGAGATCCAGATCGGCATCGCCAGCCCCGAGCGCATCCGCTCGTGGTCCTTCGGCGAAATCAAGAAGCCGGAAACGATCAACTACCGCACGTTCAAGCCGGAACGTGACGGTCTGTTCTGCGCGCGCATCTTCGGTCCGGTGAAGGACTATGAATGCCTGTGCGGCAAGTACAAGCGCATGAAATACAAGGGCGTCGTTTGCGAGAAGTGCGGCGTCGAAGTCACCGTGACCAAGGTCCGCCGCGAGCGCATGGGCCACATCGAGCTCGCCGCTCCGGTCGCGCACATCTGGTTCCTGAAGTCGCTGCCGAGCCGCATCGGCCTGCTGCTCGACATGCAGCTGAAGCAGCTGGAACGTGTCCTCTACTTCGAAAGCTACATCGTCACCGAGCCGGGTCTGACCGCGCTCGAGAAGAACCAGCTGCTGACCGAAGATGAAATGCTCGAAGCGCAGGACGAGTATGGCGAAGACGCCTTCTCGGCCGACATCGGCGCCTCGGCGGTCAAAACCATGCTCATGGATCTCGACCTTGAGCATGAACGTGACGAACTGCTGGAAGAGCTCGCGACCACCAAGTCGAAGCTCAAGCCTGCCAAGATCATCAAGCGCCTCAAGGTCGTTGAAAGCTTCATCGATTCCGGGAACCGCCCGGAGTGGATGATCCTGGAAGTCGTGCCGGTCATTCCGCCCGAATTGCGCCCGCTCGTCCCGCTGGACGGCGGCCGCTTCGCGACGTCGGACCTCAACGACCTCTATCGTCGTGTGATCAACCGTAACAACCGCCTCAAGCGCCTCATGGAGCTGCGCGCGCCGGACATCATCGTCCGCAACGAAAAGCGCATGTTGCAGGAAGCCGTCGACGCATTGTTCGACAACGGCCGCCGCGGCCGCGTGATCACCGGCGCCAACAAGCGTCCGCTGAAGTCGCTGTCCGACATGCTCAAAGGCAAGCAGGGCCGCTTCCGTCAGAACCTGCTCGGCAAGCGCGTCGACTATTCGGGCCGTTCGGTCATCGTGACGGGCCCGGAACTCAAGCTGCACCAGTGCGGCCTGCCGAAGAAGATGGCGCTCGAGCTGTTCAAGCCCTTCATCTACGCCCGTCTCGACGCCAAGGGCCTCTCGATGACCCTCAAGCAGGCGAAGAAGTGGGTCGAAAAGGAGCGCAAGGAAGTCTGGGACATCCTCGACGAAGTCATTCGCGAGCACCCGGTCCTCCTCAACCGCGCACCGACACTCCACCGTCTCGGCATCCAGGCCTTCGAGCCGGTGCTGATCGAGGGCAAGGCGATCCAGCTTCACCCGCTGGTCTGTGCCGCCTTCAACGCCGACTTCGACGGTGACCAGATGGCCGTCCACGTTCCGCTGAGCCTCGAGGCGCAGCTGGAAGCGCGCGTCCTGATGATGTCGACCAACAACATCCTCTCGCCCGCCAACGGCAAGCCGATCATCGTGCCTTCGCAGGACATGGTTCTCGGCCTCTACTACCTGTCGATGGAACGTCAGGAAAAGACGCCCGAATTCATCGAGGGCGACGATGGCGAGAAGCACGAGCAGCTGCCGATGTTCGCGGACATGGCCGAAGTGCACCAGGCTCTGGAAGTGAAGTCGGTTACGCTTCACTCGAAGATCATGGCGCGCGTGCCCCAGGCCGACGAGAAGGGCAAGGTCGAGATGAAGCGTTTCGTCACGACGCCGGGCCGCATGCTCATCGGCGAATGCCTGCCGAAGAACCACAAGGTTCCCTTCGACATCGTCAACCGCCTGCTGACGAAGAAGGACATCGCCGACGTGATCGACGAGGTCTACCGTCACACCGGCCAGAAGGACACGGTGCTGTTTGCCGACGCCATCATGGTGCTGGGCTTCCGCCACGCGTTCAAGGCCGGTATCTCCTTCGGCAAGGACGACATGATCATTCCCGACAGCAAGGCGGGCATGGTCGACGACACCAAGGCGCTGGTTGCCGACTACGAGCAGCAGTATCAGGACGGCCTGATCACGCAGCAGGAAAAGTACAACAAGGTCATCGACGCGTGGAGCCAGTGCGGCGACCGCGTGGCCGACGCCATGATGGAAGAAATCCGCTCGCAGCCGGTCGACAAGGACGGCAAGGAAGCGCAGATCAACTCGATCTACATGATGTCGCACTCCGGTGCCCGTGGTAGCCCGGCGCAGATGAAGCAGCTGGCCGGTATGCGCGGCCTCATGGCCAAGCCTTCGGGCGAGATCATCGAAAACCCGATTATCTCGAACTTCAAGGAAGGCCTGAACGTCCTCGAATACTTCAACTCGACCCACGGCGCCCGCAAGGGCCTCGCGGATACGGCGTTGAAGACGGCGAACTCGGGTTACCTGACCCGCCGTCTCGTCGACGTGTCGCAGGACTGCGTCATCGTCGAAGAGGACTGCAAGACCGACAACGCGCTCGAAATGCGCGCCATCGTACAGGGCGGTAGCGTTATCGCCTCGCTTGGCGAGCGTATCCTCGGCCGTACGGTTGCCGAAGACATCGTCAACGCCGCCACCGGCGAAGTGATCGTCAAGGCCGGCACGCTCGTCGACGAGCCGATGGTCAAGCAGATCGAGGAAGCCGAAACGCAGGTTGCCAAGATCCGCTCGCCGCTGGTCTGCGAAGCCAAGCAGGGCGTTTGCGCGACCTGCTACGGCCGTGACCTTGCTCGCGGTACGCCGGTCAACATCGGTGAAGCTGTCGGCGTCATCGCTGCGCAGTCGATCGGTGAACCGGGCACACAGCTGACCATGCGTACCTTCCACATCGGCGGTGCCGCACAGCTCAACGAGACCTCGCATCTCGAAGCCGTGTCGGACGGCAAGGTCGAATATCGCGACATGCCGACCATTACCGACAAAAAGGGTCGTATCCTGTCGCTCGCCCGGAACGGCGAACTGGCCGTGATCGACGCCGAAGGCCGCGAACGCGAAATCCATAAGGTGCCTTACGGTACCGTGCTGATGCACAAGGATGGCGGCAAGGTGAAGGAAGGCGAACGTCTCGCCGAGTGGGATCCGTTCTCGCTCCCGATCATCACCGAGCAGTCGGGTGTGGTCCGCTTCCAGGATCTCGTCGACACGCAGACGATGGAAGAACGCGTCGACGATGCCACCGGTATCGCGCAGCGCGTGGTCACCGAATTGCGCGCCACCGGCCGCAAGAAGGACGACCTGCGTCCGCGTCTTACGCTCTTCAACGATGCCGGCGACGACAGCGAAGCGGCGCGCTACATGCTCGCTCCGGGCACGGTGCTGTCGGTCGACGACGGTCAGGAAGTTCAGGCAGGTGATATCCTTGCCCGTGCTTCGCGTGAAGCCGCCAAGACCCGCGACATCACCGGTGGTCTGCCGCGCGTGGCCGAACTGTTCGAGGCCCGCGTGCCGAAGGACAATTCGATCATCGCCAAAATTTCGGGCAAGATCGAATTCGTTCGCGAATACAAGGCGAAGCGCAAGATCGCGATCGTTCCGGAGGAGGGTGATCCGGTAGAATACCTGATCCCCAAGACCAAGATCATCGACGTCCAGGAAGGCGACTTTGTCAAGAAGGGCGACACGCTCATTTCGGGCTCGCCGAACCCGCACGATATCCTCGAAGTTCTGGGTGTCGAGGCGCTGGCCGAGTATCTCTGCACGGAAATCCAGGAAGTCTACCGACTGCAGGGCGTGAAGATCAACGACAAGCACATCGAAGTGATCGTTCGCCAGATGCTGCAGAAGGTCGAAATCACCGACAGCGGCGATACCGTGCTGCTGCCGGGCGAACAGGTCGACCTCGAGGAAATGAACGAGACCAACGCGAAGCTGGCGAAGAACAAGGAGCCTGCCAAGGGTACCCCGATCCTTCTCGGCATCACCAAGGCCTCGCTCCAGACGCGTTCGTTCATCTCGGCTGCGTCGTTCCAGGAGACTACTCGCGTGCTCACCCAGGCTTCGGTCGAGGGTAAGAAGGACACGCTGGTCGGCCTCAAGGAGAACGTCATCGTGGGCCGTCTCATCCCCGCCGGTACCGGCGCGGGCATGAACCGCATGCGCGTGACCGCTTCCAGCCGCGACGCTGCGCTTCGTGCCCAGTGGAAGAAGGCCCAGGAAGCGATCATCGCCGCAAACACTGCAGCCGAAGAGCACGAGGCGGAACTCGCCCAGGGCCCCGAAGCGGCGATCGGCGACGATCCGCTGGCGAGTATGGAAGGGGAAACCCACGGCACCGATGCCGATGCGGGCGACTACCTCAACGAAGACGCGAAAGACGGCGAATAAGCCAGTCTATCGCGAGTGACGAATTGGCCCCGCTGGAGAGATCCGGCGGGGCTTTTTCGTATCATAGCTTGGGTTGGCCCAATATTTCGCATGACTCTCTTTGCTTGACCGTCGTTGGGCGAGGTTGCACCATTGCCCGGCAGCCGGGGGATAGGGGCTGCGAAGCGAGAGCTTTCGGGGGACTGGAGTGCTGCAACCAACGACCGTTAGCGAACATCCGGGGGCTATGAGCGAGCTGCGGCCGGACGATCCGCTGGCGCGGTTCCTCCTCTATCGGCGTCTTAAGAACTTCAGCTCTGGCGCAACCACCTCGCTGCTGCCGGCCTTCGCCTCCATCTTCGGCCTGCTGTGGACCTTCTGGAACGGCGTCCCGCAAATAGCCATTGCGATCTGGGCGGCCATCCAGGCCGCGCAGCTGTGCTTTTTCGTGTGGCTCGACCGGCAGATCGACTTCGACGATGCCACCGTTCCCGAAATGGAGACGCAATGGCGGCGTATCCTGATCCTGCAGGCGATCGGAAGCACGATCTGGTTTGTCGTCTTTCCCTATCTCGCCCCCTATGCCGAGGGGCTCGAAATCGCCGTCCTCGGCATTATCGGGACCGCTATCCTGTGCGGGACGCTGCTCGTCCATCGCAACGCCCCGCAAGCCGCGCTTTTCCATACGCTGACCATGGCTCCATCGCTTGCCGTTGCGGCCGTCATGATCGGGGGATGGGGTGCATGGCCTTCGCTCATCCTCATCGCCAGCTTTGCCGTGGCCCTGATCGGCGAAACCCGCACGCAGGAACGTTACTTCGTCGGTGCGGCTAGGGCGGAGATCGAACGACGCGAGAACAACGCGACAGTGCGAATGCTGTTGAACGATTACGAGGAGCAGAGTTCCGACTGGCTGTGGACTGTGGGCCCGCGCGGAAACATGCGCGACGTAACCGAACGGCTGGGCGCGGCCTTGTCGACCGACCCCGACCATCTCGAAGGCATGCCCTTTCTTGACCTCTTCGTTGCGGGCGAGGAACGCGATGCGCTGGCTACGCGGCTGCTCGAGCGCAGTCCGTTCCGCGATCTCATCGTGCGGCTCCGCGTGAAAGGCGACGTGCGCTACTGGCGCATTTCGGCACGCCCGCGCGATGACGGACGGATGAGCGGTGTGGCGCGCGACGTCACCGCCGGCCGCCTGATCGAGGAGCGGGTCGCCTTCATGGCGCATTACGACAACCTCACCGGGCTGGCGAACCGCTACCTGTTCAACGAGCGCCTGCGGTCGCTGGCCGGCGAGCAGGCCTCGCGCGGGTCGAACATCGCGCTGTTCTACCTCGACCTCGACGATTTCAAGGCGATCAACGATACGCGCGGCCACCTCGTAGGCGACCGAATGCTGCGCGAAGTCGGCACGCGGCTCGAACAGGAGGTGCGCAGCGAGGATCTCGTCGCGCGCCTCGGCGGGGACGAATTCGCGGTGCTGATCGAGACCCGCGCCGGCGACGGTCTCCTGATCGAGCGCGCGCACCGCTTCCTCTCGGTCGTCCGGGCGCCCTACGAGATCGAAGGCCACAGCTATCGTGTCTCGACCAGCGTCGGCGTGGCGCGCTGCACCGACGGAGATTGCGATGCCGAGGAGCTAATGCGTCGCGCCGACCTTGCCCTTTACGCCGCCAAGGAAAAGGGGCGCGACAATCTCGCGCTATTCGAACCCGCGCTGGACCGGATCGCCCGCGAACGCCGCGAAACCGAGATCGACCTGCGCGAGGCGTTGACCCGTGGCCAGATGCGGATGCACTACCAGGCTATAGTCGACCTCGACACGGGCGAAACGACTGGGCTGGAAGCCTTGCTCCGCTGGTATCATCCCCAGCGCGGGATCATTCCTCCCGGCGATTTCCTCACCATTGCCGAAGAAACGGGAATGATCACCTCGCTCGGCGAATGGGTCATTCGCCAGACCTTGAGCGATGCCGCCGCGCTGCCGGGCAATTTCCGCATCGCCATCAACCTGTCGCCGACGCAGGTGAAAAATCCCAACCTCGTCGCCACCGTCGCGCAAGCGATCCACGCCACCAATATCGCCCCCGAGCGGGTCGAGCTCGAAATCACCGAGCACGTGCTGATGGACCAGGGCGCGGCCGGGCACGTCACGCTGCTGCGCCTGCGTGAACTGGGCATCCGCATCGCGCTCGACGATTTCGGGACGGGCTATTCCTCGCTCGGCTACCTGCGCCGCTTCCCTTTCGACCGGATCAAGATCGACCGGACTTTCGTAACCGATGTCGCCAGCGATCTCGGCAGCCAGGCGATCGTTTCCACCATCACCCGCCTCGCCGATGCGCTGGGCATGGATACGACGGCCGAGGGCATCGAAGACCAGCGCCAGCTCGACCTCCTGCGCAAGCTCGGCGTTCAGGAGGCGCAAGGCTTTCTGATCGGTCGCCCCGTGCCGCCCGAAGAGATCGTCATTCGCGAGCGACCGGCTGCCGGGAACGAGGCGCAGGTCGAGACCGAAACGGGCGAGGAATTCCTCGAATACCGCAACAAACGGCAGGCCATCGCGCGCCGCCGGGGCGGGAGTGCGGTAGAGTGAGCCGCAGCGCGTTGCTGCTCCTGCCGCTGCTCCTGCCGCTGATTGCCGCCTGCCGCCCCGCCTCGCAGGGCAGCGGGGATGAACCTGTCGCGCAAGCCCGGCCCTCGGCCCCGGCCCCCGCGGTCCAGCTCGCCGGCGCCTGGCGCGTAGCGGGTATCGATGACGAACCCTTCGACCGCTCCTACGCCATCGCCCTCGTCGCCGACGAAACGAACATCTGGTGGCAGCCCGAATGCGCGCTGCAGTATCGCGAATACAGCATATCGGGCTCCCGCTTCGCCGCGCCCACGCGCCCCAACGCCAATATCGAGGTGTGCGACATCGGCTATCCGGAGGAACTGGACCAGATTTGGTCCGCGCTGGAGGCCGCCGACACGATCGAACGGACGCCCGAAAACGGGGTCCTGATCCACGGAAACGGACGCAGCCTACTCCTCTTCTCGCAATAACGGGCGGCATGCGCTATCGGCGCGCTCCATGACCACGATCACCCGCTTCGCGCCTTCTCCAACCGGGCGCCTCCATGTCGGCAATATTCGCACCGCCCTGCACAACTGGCTGCTGGCCCGCAAGGCCGGCGGCACCTTCCTGCTGCGTATCGACGACACCGACGCCGCGCGCAGCCGCGAGGAATATGTCGCGGCGATTCGCAACGATCTCGCTTGGCTGGGGCTGACGCCCGATGGCGAGGAGCGCCAGTCTGAGCGGCTGGCAAAATACGAAGCGGCCTTCGAGGCGCTCAAGGCAGCGGGCCGGATATATCCGGCCTACGAAACCGCGCAGGAACTGGAGCTGAAGCGCAAGATCCAGCTCGGGCGCGGCCTGCCGCCGATCTACGATCGCGCCTCGCTCGCGCTGAGCGAAGGCGAGCGCGCGGCGAAGGAAGCCGAAGGCATCGCGCCGCACTGGCGCTTCAAGCTCGATCACGACGAGGCGATCCGGTGGGAGGACGGCGTGCGCGGCGCGCAGAAGTTCGATCCCGCGCAACTCTCCGACCCGGTCATCCGCCGCGCGGACGGCAGCTGGCTTTACATGCTGCCTAGCGCGGTCGACGACCTCGACATGGGCGTCACCGACGTTCTGCGCGGCGAAGACCATGTCTCGAACACCGCCGTGCAAATTCAGATGTTTACCGCTCTTATTGCTGCACAATACACTGCAGCACACATGCCGCGTTTCGCGCATGAGGCCTTGCTGGTCGGGCGCGAGGGGAAGCTGTCGAAACGGCTCGGCTCGCTCGGCTGCGATGCCTTTCGCGACCAAGGGTTCGAACCGATGGCGATCGTCTCGCTGCTGGCGCGGCTCGGTACGAGCCAGCCGGTCGAACCCTTCGTGAAGGTCCGGCCGCTGATCGAGACGTTCGACCTGTCGACTTTCGGTCGCGCCCCGGCAAAATTTGATGAGGCCGAACTCGCGCGGCTTAATGCGCAGATCGTCCACCAGCTGCCGTTAGAGGCGGTGCAGGGTTTCGTGCCTGCGGATTTCACGCCCGAGGCCTGGCACGCGATCCGGCCGAACCTCGAGAAGGCCAGCGAAGTCGTCGAATGGTGGCAGGTCGTGACAGGGCCCATCCCGGCGCAGGACTTCAGCGACGAGGATCGCGCCTATCTTGCGCAGGCGCTTGCAGCGCTCGAGTGGAGCGAGACGCCTTGGCAGACGCTCACCGCGTCCCTGAAAGCCGCGACGGGTCGCAAGGGCAAGGAGCTGTTCCTGCCCCTGCGCCGGGCGCTGACCGGCATGGACCACGGCCCCGACATGAAAGAACTCCTGCCGCTGATCGGGGAGGCCGAAGCGCAGGCGCGGCTGGAACAGGGAGCAAAGCCGCCGCGTTCCTAGGCGAGGGGCAAACAGGCAAGGGAATCGCGAAGGAATGGCAGGCGAAGCGCTGGTTCCCACGATAAAATGGCTGGCGGCATCAACTCCGCGCAGCCTGCTCCGCGACGTGATCGCGGGCCTCGTTCTTTCCATCCTTCTCGTGCCGCAGGCCATGGCCTATGCGCAGTTGGCGGGCCTGCCGCCGCAGATGGGGCTCTTCGCCGCGCTCACCCCGCCGCTGCTCTACCTCGTCTTCGGGACCAGTCCCTTCGTTTCGCTCGGCCCGGTCGCGCTTGTCTCTCTGGTGATTGGCGAAGTGGTCGGCTCCACATCGCTTGCGCCCGAAATCGGGGCGGAGATCATCGCGATCGAGGCCGGTCTCTTGCTCCTCCTGCTTGGCGGGTTCGGGCTCGGCCGGTTGGTCAATTTCATCAGCGAGCCGGTGCTTCTGGGCTTCACGGCTGCGGCGGCAGTGCTGATCGCGGCGAGCCAGCTGCCGACTCTGCTCGGCATCAACGCGGCGCGGGCCGGAGATCTCCCCACCGCCCTCGGCGGGCTTTGGGTGCGCTTCGGATCGATCAAACCGGTAACCGCCGCGATCGGCCTTGCGGCGCTTGTCACGCTGGTGCTGGCGGGCCGGTATGCGGCGCCGCTGCTGTGGAAGATGGGAGTGAAGCCGCCGTTCCGCCTCGCGCTCGCCAAGTCCTTCCCGCTGGTCGTGATCGTGGTTGCGGGCCTGGTGGCCAGCTCCAGCGCCGCGCCGGTGCCCATGGTCGAGGCCGTCGAGGGCGGACTGCCCGAGCCGGTCTTCCCGTTCGTGCCACTGGAATACTGGCTCCAGTTGCTGCCCGGCAGCTTTGCGGTCGCGATCATCATTTTCGTGACGGCAACGGCGGTTGCCAAGGCTCTCGCGGGGGAAGACCGGAGCAATCTCGACACCAGCCGCGAAGCGGTGGCGCTGGGGGCAGGCAATGTCGTGGCAGCGGTGACGGGCGGCTATGCGGTCGGGGCCAGCCTCAGCCGTTCCGCGCTGGTGCGGGACAGCGGGGGACATAGCCCGCTGGTCACGGTCTGCGCATCAGCTGTAGTCGTAGCGGTGCTGTTCTTCCTTGCCCCCCTGCTTGCCTATCTTCCGCAGACCGCGTTGGCCGCGCTCGTCATCAGTGCCGTGTTCGGCCTGGTGAAGACGCGCGACATCAGAATGGTCTGGCAGCACGACCGGGTGGAGGGGCTGATCATCGGAGCAGCTTTCGTGGCGACGCTGCTGTTCGGTGTACAACTGGGCCTCGCGATCGGGGCTGTGCTGGGGCTGGCGCACTTCCTGTGGTTTTCCTCCACCCCTCGCGTCACGCAAATCGGCACGGCGGACGGGGGCACGACTTATCGTTCAGTCCGGCGTGACGATGTCACGATCAAGACGCTGCCCGTGCTGGTCGTGCGGATCGACCGGACCATCTATTTCGGGAACAGCGAATATTGCGAGGACCGCATCGTGAAGCTGGTCGCCCAATACGAAGGTGTCGAGCACCTCGTCCTCGACATGCGGGCGGTAAATGCGGTCGATGCCAGTGGGGCGGCGATGCTGCTCCGCCTTGTGCAGCGAATGCGCGATTATGGCGTGATCGTACATTTTGCCGCTACGCACGAGCCGGTAGCGCAAAAGATCAGGCCCTATGGAGGGGAAAGGAGCGACTTTCACCGCACCGTGTCCGACGCGCTGGAAGCCTGCGGCGTGCCCGAGGAGGGGCCGATTCCCTATACCTGACCCCTAACCTTCGTGTTTGTCCAGCTCGTTGCCGCTGATAGTGACGACATGCATGAGGTTGGTCGACCCCGGTGTGCCGAAGGGAACGCCTGCGAGCGCGATCAGCTTGGAGCCGGCGCTGCCGAAACCGTGACGCAGCGCCATGCGCTTGCCCTTGGCAATCATCTCTTCGAAGCTGCCGATGTCCTTGGTCGCCACCGCGTGCGCGCCCCACAGCAGGCCTAGACGGCGCGCCGTGGTCATGCTGGGCGTGAGCACCAGCATCGGCACGCTCGGCCGCTCGCGCGCCACGCGACGGGCAGTCGAGCCGGAGCCGGTGAAGACCGTGATCGCCTCTATGGCCACCGTATCGGCCACGGTCATGCAGGCATGCGCGAGCGCGTCGGCCGTGGTCTTGTCGGGCGGCGTGTCGAGGAAGCGCACACGTTCGAGATAGGCGTCGTCCTTTTCCACCTGCCGCGCAATCTTGTGCATGATCGTCACCGCTTCTTCGGGCCAGTCGCCCGCGGCGGTTTCGGCCGAAAGCATCACCGCATCGGCGCCGTCGTAAACCGCGTTCGCCACGTCGGAGACTTCGGCGCGGGTCGGAGCGGGGCTTTCAATCATGCTTTCGAGCATCTGCGTCGCCACGATCACCGGCTTGCCGGCGGTACGGGTCGCGTTGACGATGCGCTTCTGGAGCGGCGGGACTTCTTGCGGTTCGAGTTCGACGCCCAGATCGCCGCGCGCGACCATGATGCCGTCCGACATCTCGATGATCTCGTCGAGACGGCGCACCGCCATCGGCTTTTCGATCTTGGCGCAGAGCGAACCCTTGCCGCCCATCAGGCGGCGCGCTTCGGCAAGGTCTTCGGGGCGCTGGACGAAGCTGAGGCCGATCCAGTCGACGCCCTGGCTCATGGCGAAGGCGAGGTCCTTGCGGTCCTTGTCCGTCAGCGCGGGGATCGGCACCTCGGCATCGGGGACATTGACGCCCTTGCGGTCCGAGATGACGCCACCGACCTCGGCCGAGCAGAGGATCTCGTTCTCATCGGCGCGGATTACCTTCAATCGGATCTTGCCGTCGTTGATCAGCAGGCGCTGGCCCTTTTCGAGCAGGCCGAAAAGCTCGGGATGCGGCAGCTGGACGCGGGTCTCGTCGCCCGGCTCCGGATTGCGGTCGAGCGTGAAGTGGCCCGAGTGGCGGATCACCGCCTGTCCGTCCTTGAACTTGCCCACGCGCAGCTTCGGACCTTGCAAATCGGCGAGGATCGCGATCGGGCGATGGAAGTCCTTCTCCATCTGGCGAATGGCGCGGATGGTTTTCTCGTGGTCGGCGTGCTCGCCATGGCTCATGTTGACGCGGAATGCATCCACCCCGGCCTTGTACAGGCGGGCGAGCATTTCGGGCGAACGGCTGGCAGGGCCGACAGTGGCGAGGATCTTGACCTTGCGGCCCCGGGGATCGACGCGTTTGGGATCGAGCTTTTGCATGGACACCGCCTATGGCAGAGACGTGTGGCAACTCAAGGACTAGTAATCGATGGATACCAATTCAGACACCCTCGCAAACCTCCCCGATGACGTAGCGGCAGCGGCCTTCCGCCGGCTGGTGCGCCACTTGCAGCATCGTCACGATGCGCAGAACATCGACCTCATGGGCCTTTCCGGTTTCTGCCGCAATTGCCTCGCCGACTGGATCATGGACGCCGGCTTCGAAGGCGACAAGCTCGCGGCGCGCGAGCTGATTCACGGCATGCCGCAGGACGAGTGGAAAGCGACCCGCCAAACGCCCGCTACCGAGGAGCAATTGGCGCGCATGAAAGCGAGTGTCGCGAAAAATCGCGTGGACTGACGAGTCGCCGCCTTCACCCCGCGCTGGCGGATGGCTATCGAACCCGCCAACCGATTCTCACCTTTACTGGAGTTTTCACGAAAATGGCCGAAGCCACCGACGACCGCCTGCGCCTTCTGATCGAGCGTATCGAACGCCTCGAGGAAGAAAAGAAGGGCATCGCCGACGACATCCGCGACGTCTACGCCGAAGCCAAGGCGGTGGGCTACGACACCAAGATCATGCGCCAGATCATCAAGCTGCGTAAAATGAAGCCCGACGAGCGCAGCGAGCAGGAAACCATTCTCGACACCTACAAGGCCGCACTCGGAATGGGTTGATTTTGCGGGGCTGCGTCCTATCTCGATAACACACCGATCGAGATAGGAGGAACTGCACATGCCCGGACCCTGGAAAGACGCACGCGGCGTCACCGTCACCACCACGCCCACCATCGAAGGCCGTCCGATCCAGGACTACCTCGGCATCGTCACGGGCGAGGTAATCGTGGGCGCGAACCTGTTTCGCGACCTCTTTGCCAATATCCGCGATATCGTTGGTGGCCGCTCGGGCAGCTACGAGCGCATCTTGCGCGATGCGCGCGAGCAGGCGATCGAGGAATTGCAGGCGGAAGCCGCAACGCGCGGCGGCAACGCCGTGGTCGGCGTCGATCTCGATTACGAAGTGATCGGCGATACCGGTTCGATGCTGATGGTTTCCGCCAGCGGGACCGCGGTAAAGATCTGACCTAGCCGCGTACGAGGCCCAGCGCCTCGTAAGTCGCGCCCAGCGTGGGCACCGCGATTTCGCGGGCCTGCGCAGCGCCGCGTGCGAGGATGGCGTCGAGCGCCTCGCGGTCTTCGAGCAGCTCGTTGAACCGCGCCGAAATGGGCCGCAGCGTTTCGACCAGCATTTCGCCCAGCGCGGGCTTGAACGTGCCGAAGCCTTCGCCGCCGAATTCGCCGAGAACGTCGTTTACGCTCCTGTCGGTCAGCGCGGCGTAGATCGTCACGAGGTTCAGCGCCTCGGGCCGGTCTTCCAGACCCTTTTCCTCACCCGGAAGCGGCTCGGGATCGGTCTTGGCCTTCTTGACCTTCTTCATCACCTCGTCGGCGTTGTCGGCAAGATTGATGCGGCTCATGTCGGAGACGTCCGACTTGCTCATCTTCTTCGACCCGTCGCGCAGGCTCATGATGCGCGCGGCCTGTGGCGGCACGATCGGATCGGGCAGGGTAAATACAGGCGCGTCTTCGGAAGCGAAGTCGTTGTTGAACTTCTGCGCGATGTCGCGCGCCAGCTCGAGATGCTGCTTCTGGTCTTCGCCCACCGGCACATGCGTCGCCTGGTAAAGCAGTACGTCGGCGGCCTGCAGGACGGGGTAGGTGAACAGCGCGACCGACTGGCCTTCGCGGTTTTTGCCCGCCTTGTCCTTCCACTGCGTCATGCGGTTGAGCCAGCCCATGCGTGCCGTTCCGCCCAGCAACCATTGCAGCTCGGCGTGCTGCGGGACTTGTGCCTGGTTGAACAGCACGCTTTTGGCCGGGTCGATTCCGCAGGCAACCAGCGCCGCGGCCATTTCCAGCGTGCCCTTTTTCAGTTCCGCCGGATCATGCGGCATCGAGATCGCGTGCAGGTCTGCCAGGAAGAATAGACACTGATTGTGTGCGCTACCGCCTTCAGCTGCTTGAGCGAGGTTCGCGTCTTCCATATCGTCCTGCATCCGCACCCAATTGCGGATCGCCCCCAGGTAGTTACCGAGGTGGAGATTGCCGGTTGGCTGGATGCCGGAGACTACTCGCATTGAATCAGGATACTTTCTTCTTGGTGAGGGCAGCGATGCGCTGCCTGTCGATGGCGCCGACCGCAAAGGCCACGCCGAAATAGACCACTGCCGAGCAGCCCACGAGCACGAGGAGCGCGCCGAGGCGCTCGAACAGGCCTGCGGAATACCATCCGGTTAGCAAATCGCGCGCGAACCACAAGGCAGCGCCCATGGCCGCGGCGGCCACGAGCTGGCGCGCAACGCGGCCCAGCAATGCAAACGGCACCGAATAATAGCCGCGCCTGGCGAGGATCGCGTAGAGATAGCCGACGTTAATCCACGCGCCGATGACACTGGCGGCGGCGATGCCGGGGACGCCGTAGCCGAGCGGCTCGATCGTGAAGCCGGGAAGGGTCAGGCCGATGTTCCAGATGCAGCTCGCCACGAACACGCCGAGCGAGATGAAGGCGGCATAGACCGGCGTCCGCGTGTCCGATCGCGCATAGAAGTTTGGCACCAGCACCTTGACCAGCACATAGGCCGGCAGGCCGAGCACAAGGACCGCGAGCACGGCTCCGGCAGCGGCGGCGTCTTCCATCGTGAATCGCCCGCCCTGGAAGATCATGGTGATGAAGGGCGTCGCGCACACGGCCAGCGCCACGGCGGCCGGAATGGTCAGCAGCATCGACAGCTCGATCGCATCGGACTGGATGCGGTCGGCCCCTTCCTTGTTGTCGCTCCCGACGAATTTCGACAGCGTCGGCAGGATCGCGGTCGACAGGGCAATGCCGATAATGCCCAGCGGCAGCTGATTCAGCCGGTCTGCATAATTCATGTGACTGACCGAGCCGTTGTATAGCTGGTTGAGGAAATAGAGCTGGACCAGCGTGTTGATTTGGTAGGCTCCGCCGCCGATGGCAGCCGGCAGCGCGATGATCGACAAACGCTTCACCTCGGGCGTGATGCGCGGCCACAGGATGCGGGGGCGAAAGCCCTCGACTCTTGTCCAGATATAGAGCCAGACGAGCTGCAACAGGCCCGCCACGGGCACCGCCCAGGCGATCGCATAACCGACCCGCTCCACGCTCCATCCAAAGCGGGCGGCCGCGTATTCGCCGCCTAGCAAGGCCGTGATCAGTACGATATTGAGAATGATGGGAAAGCTTGCCCCTGGCGCAAACCGGCTCACCGAATTGAGCATGCCGGTGAACAGCGTGACGAGGCTGACCAGCAGAATATAGGGGAACATTATCCGCGCGAAAGCGACCGCGATGTCGAATTCGGCTGGATCGACCGGCTTGTCCGCAAGGATCCAGATGACGCCCGGCATGGCGATCATCATCACCGCGCAAAGCAGGATCAGGACCGGCAGGAAGATGCTGAGAACGTCGTCGGAAAAACTGCGTGCGTCATCCAGCCCCCCGTCCCCGTGGAGGCGCTTGGAAAACATCGGCACGAAGGCCGCGGAAAAAGCACCTTCCGCGAACAGGCGGCGGAAGACGTTGGGTATGATGAAGGCCTGGAACCACGCGTCGGTCACGGCATTGGCGCCGAGCACGCGGCTGAAGATCATCTCGCGCACCATGCCGGCGACGCGGCTCACCATGGTGAGCGAGCCAATCGTCCCGACATGTTTGAGCAGGCTCATGGCCTAGCTAAGCGCTTGTGATCAGGCGTCGCCGGTCGGTGCCGCAGGCGCGCCTTCGCCCTGCTGCGCCGCACGGGCTGCAAGCTGCTGCTGGTAAAGCGCGCCGAAATCCATCGGGTCGAGCATCAGCGGCGGGAAGCCGGCGTCGCGCACGGCATCCGAAACGATGGCGCGTGCGAATGGGAAGAGCAGGCGCGGCGCTTCGGCGAACAGGAAGGCGTGGGCATGCTCGTCGGGCAGGTTGCGGATGCCGATGAGGCCGCAATAGGCCAGCTCGATCAGGTAGAGATTGCCCTTGTCGGTATCGGCCCGCACGACCAGCTTGAGTTCGACCTCGTGGATCTCGTCATTCACCTTGTCGGCCGCGATGTTGACCTGCACGTCGACACGCGGCTGCTCCTGCCACTGGTAGCTGCCAGGCGCATTCGGGTTCTCGACCGAGAGGTCCTTGATGTACTGGTTGATCACCCCGACCGTGGGGCGGTTGTCCGCGCCGTTGGCACCGGCTGCGGGGTCCATGTTGAGATCGGTCAGTACGTCGTTTTCGTCGGCCATGGGAAAATCACTTCTTTCGCGAATATCGAATCGGAGAGGCCGGAATGCGCCCGTTCGGCAGCCCGGCTGGTTCGGCGCGCGCCTAGCACCCCCGTGCGCGCGGGGCAATGCGGCACGCCCGCTTCGCTTCGACCGGACGCAAACGGCGCGTACTCGGCCATTGCCCGTTTGTAATTCATACCTATCTAGGGCACGTATGAATGGAACTGCCTCGCCGTGTGGCGCGTAGGCAGGAAAGACAGCTTCGAACGGACAAGTATCTGTGATCTACGAGATCGTAATCCTCGCCGCCATCGCCGCCTTCCTCGGGCTGCGCCTCTATTCGGTGCTCGGCGAACGCTCCGAGCATGAGGAAGAACCGGCGCGCCACCGGTTCGACGCGCCCGATGCGGTGCCGCCCGCGGCCGAGCGACCGGCGGCCCCGGCGCGCGAGTCCGTGCGCCTACGCAGCGTCGACAACGCCTCGTCGGCAAACGAAAACGCGATCCGCGCCATTGCCAGCGCCGATCCGCGATTCGACCTGCTCGCTTTCCTCGAAGGGGCGAAGGCGGCTTACGGCATGATTCTCGAAGCCTTCTGGAAGGGTGACAAGGACACGCTTCGCGATCTTACGGACGACGATGTCTACGCGGGCTTCTCTGGCGCTATCGACGCGCGCGATACCGCCGGTGAAAGTCTGGAAAACCGTCTTGTCCGTATCGAGGATGCGACGATTCATTCGGCCGAACTGGACAATCGCACCGCGCGCATTTCGGTGCTTTTCGTGTCGGACATCGCCTCGCTCACGCGGGACAAGGACGGGAATGTCATCGCCGGCTCGCTCGACGACGCTGTCGAAAGCCGCGACATCTGGACCTTCACCCGCAATGTCGACGCGATGGACCCGAACTGGGTGCTCGACGAGACCGATCAGGGCTGACGCCTTTTCCGATACCGGAGGACGCATGCGTATTCTCGCCGGGCTGGCTGCAGCCTTCAGTCTCGCGGGATGCGCTTCCATTCCCGACGCGCGTCCGCCGATGGACACGGGCGCGGTGGAAGCGCCCGAGCCGATCCCTGCCGATACCGCGCTGGCCGCAACGTTGTCGCCGGGTCCGGCCATCGACACCATGCCTTTCGCCGGTTGGGACGCCGCCCCCGCGCTCGCAGCTTTCAAGCGATCCTGCGACAAGATCCTCTATCGCGAGGATACCAGCGGCCTGACCCGCCGGGTGGACTGGCAGGCGCCCTGCGGCGCTGCCGCCAATTGGTCGAGAGATCCTGTCGCCTTCTTCAAGAGCCAGTTCGAAACCGTCGTGGTGGGCGACGGCAGCGCCTTTGCCACCGGCTATTACGAGCCGGAAATACTCGGCAGTCGCACCCGCGCGCCGGGATACGATGTGCCGATCTACGCCATGCCGACTGACCTCGAGCGCGCCTGGCCCGCCGATATGCCCGAGGATGAACGCACGGGCCGCCCGCCGCTCGGCCGCTACAACGAAAACGGCGAGTTCGTGCAATATTACGAGCGTTCCGAAATCGTCGCAGGGGCGCTGGAGGACAAGGTCCCGGTCATCGCCTGGGCCGCCGATCCGATCGAGTTCTTCTTCCTCCAGATCCAGGGCAGCGGCCTCCTTCGCTTGCCCGATGGCGAGGTAATGCGCATCGGCTATGCCGGGCAGAACGGCCGCGAATATGTCGCCATCGGCCGGCCCATGCGAGAGCAGGGACTGATCGGCGACGGGACGGACTATCCGACATCGATGCAGGGCCTCATGGGTTGGCTGCGCGACAAACCGGCGCGCGCGGACGAGATCATGAACCTCAACAAGAGCTGGATCTTCTTCCGCACCCTCGACACCGAAGGGCCGCTCGGCTCGCTCGAAGTGCCGGTGTTCCGGCAGGACAGCGTGGCGGTCGATCCGAAATTCGTGCCCTATGGCGCGCCGGTCTGGCTCGACATGGAGGCCGACATCGCAGACGGCCTCTGGATTGCGCAGGACACGGGCGGCGCAATCAAGGGTGCGAACCGCTTCGATACTTTCTGGGGCAACGGGAGGGATGCGCGCGAGATCGCGGGCGGCATGAGCAGCCGCGGCAGGGCATACCTGCTGCTGCCCAAGGGGACGCTCGCGCGCCTGAAGCAATGACCGCGCCCCGGGGGCTCACGACGGAAGAGGCGGAGGCCTGGGAGAAGGTTGCCGCAACCGTCGCGCCTTTGCACCCGGCTGGCCTGCGTTTGGAAAAGCCGAAGCCTGTCGTGAAGCTCCCGCCAGCGCCACAGCCCAACGCGAAGAAGGTGGCGGCACGGCCTGCACCAGCCCCAGCGCGGCCTTCACCGCCGCCGCGTCCACCGCAGAACTCGCTCGACTCCACCTGGGACAAGAAGCTGAAATCCGGCAGCATCCAGCCCGATGTCACGCTCGACCTTCACGGCCACGGCCTCGATGCGGCCTATGACCGGCTGATGAGCGGCGTTGCACAGGCCCGCGCCATGGGGGCACGCACGATCCTGCTGGTGACGGGCAAACCGCGCCCTGTCGACCCGGCGGATCGCGGCAGCAAGCGCGGGGCTATCCGCGCCAAGGTGCTCGACTGGCTCGCAGCCTCGAGCCACCACGCGGCCATCGCCGCCGTACGCCGCGCCCATATCCGCCACGGCGGCGATGGCGCGCTTTACATCGTGCTCAGGCGGGAGCGCGGATAAGCTTGCGGATCGCCAGCAATAACGCCGCGACGAACAGGAAGAGGAATGCCAGCCCTACCATGTTGAGCAGCACCATTCCGAGTCCCAGCTTCGGCTCGTCGAGGAAGAAATAGGGATAGAACCCGGTCAGCACGCCGTTCACCAGCGCAAAGCCGCCGTAGACGACCGGCACCAGCATCACGATGGGGAGCGAGCGCCATCCCGCTAGGCCATCGCGCGAATAGGCCAGCCACCACAGCACACCGCCTGCCGGCACCAGTGTGTGGTGCGCGAGGTTTGTCCACCAGTCGGCGCCCTGCGGGTCGTGCGCGGAGGCCAGCAGGATGTGGTAGACCGCCGCGATGATGACCAGCGCTGCGGCGAGCGCAAAGAGGATGCGCGGCTCGATCCGCCCGCGAAGCGCGATCCAGCCGAAGAACACGCTCGCGGCGACATTGCCCCAGATGGTGAACCAGCGCAGCATCGCGCTCCACGCGGCCAGCATCGTTCCGTCGCGTTCGAGATTACCGACCGACTGCGCTACCAGCGAGACGATGGCGATGAGCGAAACGAGCGCCGCGCAAAAGCGAGCGGTGCGGGAGAAGGCGGTGTCCATTCCCGCCTCCTAACGTTCCCTCTCGATTAAGCCAGCACGCCTGCAGGCCTATTCGACGGGTTCGTCCTGCCACGCCACTGCCTCCACGATATTTTCCGCCGACGAAAAAGCCCCCCGACATCGCTGCCGGGGGGCTTGGTGCGGCCCAAAAGGCTATTGGCCCCTTACTTGTGGTACTTCGCGTAAGTCAGGTCGAAGCGATCGGCGTCCATGACCTTGGTCCAGGCCTTGACGAAATCGCGCACGAACTTCTCTTCGTTGCCGTTCTCGGCATAGACTTCCGCCACTGCGCGCAGGCGCGAATTGGAGCCGAAGACGAGGTCGGTGCGCGTGGCGCGCCACAGCTCCTTGCCGGTCTTGCGGCAGGTGCCGACGAATTCCTCGTCGCCGCTGTCGTCGACCTCCTTCCAGATCACGCCCATGGCGAGCAGGTTTTTGAAGAAGCTGTTGTCGAGCTTGCCCAGCGTCTCGGTCAGCACGCCAATACGGTCGCCGTGGGTGGTGTGTTTGGTCACCGCACCCATGGCGCGCAGGCCGCCGACCAGCACGGTCATCTCGGGGATCGAGAGGCCGAGCAGGTGTGCACGGTCGACCAGCATATCCTCGGTCTTCACCGAAGCCTTGGTCTTGAGGTAGTTGCGGAAACCGTCGGCAAAGGGCTCCAGCGGCTCCCAGCTTTCGGCGTCGAAGTCCTCGCGCTTCGCATCGCCGCGACCCGTTGTAACGGGCACGGAAATGTCGAAACCGGCGTCCTTCGCCGCCTTCTCGACTGCCGCCGAACCGGCAATGACGATGGCGTCGGCCATCGAAATGCTGCCGCGGATTTCATCGAGCTTGGAGAGGACCTGGCCCAATTCCTCGGGATCGTTGACCTTCCAGTTCTTGATCTCGTCGAAGCGGATATGCGCGCCATTGGCGCCGCCGCGATGGTCCGAGTTGCGATAGGTCGAGGCCGAGGCCCAGGCCGCCTTGACGAGTGCCGCAAGGCCGAGGCCGCTGTCGAGGACCTTCGACTTGAAGGCGGACAGGTCGCTGTCCGAAACCTGCGAACCGGCGGGGACGGGGTCCTGCCAGATCAGGTCTTCTTCGGGCACTTCGGGGCCGAGGTAGCGGACCTTGGGACCCATGTCGCGGTGGCACAGCTTGAACCATGCGCGGGCGAAAGCATCGTCGAGCGCCGCCTGGTCGTCGCGGAAGCGTTCGGAAATCTTGCGATATTCCGGGTCGCGCTTCAGCGCCATGTCGGCGGTGGTCATCATGGTCGGGACCTTCTTGGACGGATCGCGCGCGTCGGGCGTCATGTCCTCGGGGTCCGGATTGACCGGCTGCCACTGGTTCGCGCCCGCAGGCGACTGGACCAGCTCGTAATCGTATTTGAACAGCAGGCGGAAGTAGTCGCCGCCCCACTGCGTCGGGTTCGGGGTCCACGCGCCTTCGATGCCCGAAGTCGTGATGTGGCCCTTGCCGATTTCCTCGGGGTCGGTCAGCCAGCCGAAGCCCATCGAATGGAGGCCTTCGCCTTCCGGAGCGCCGCTGAACGTGTCCGAGGGCTTGGCGCCATGCGCCTTGCCGAAGGCGTGCCCGCCCGCGGTCAGCGCGACGGTTTCCTCATCGTTCATGGCCATTCGGGCGAAGGTCTCGCGCATGTCGCGCGCCATGCCCTCGGCGTCGTGCGGGTTGCCGCCCGGTCCTTCGGGGTTAACGTAGATGAGGCCCATCTGAATCGCGGCGAGCGGGTTTTCGAGCGCGCGACCCTCATCGGGATGGATGCGGGTTTCGGCGCCCGTATCGACCCATTTTTCTTCCGTCCCCCAATAGACGGTTTCGGGATCGAACACGTCCTTGCGGCCGCCGCCGAAGCCGAAGACGGGGCCGCCCATGCTCTCGATCGCGACATTGCCGGTGAGGATGAAAAGGTCGGCCCAGCTGATATGCTTGCCGTATTTCTGCTTGATCGGCCACAACAGGCGGCGCGCCTTGTCGAGGTTTCCATTATCGGGCCAGCTGTTCAATGGGGCGAAGCGCTGCTGGCCACTGCCGCCGCCGCCGCGCCCGTCGCCGGTGCGATAGGTTCCGGCTGCGTGCCAGGCCATGCGGATGAAGAAGGGGCCGTAATGACCGTAGTCTGCCGGCCACCACTCCTGGCTGTCGGTCATCAGGTCGGTGAGGTCCTTTTTGAGCGCCTGGTAATCGAGCGCGTTGAAGGCCTCGCAATAATCGAAGTCCTCGCCCATCGGATCGGCCGCGCGGCCGCCTTCGGTAAGGATTTCGAGATCGAGCTGATCGGGCCACCAGTCGCGGTTGCGGCGGCCGAAGAGGTCGCGTGTGCCGCTGTCTCCGGTGAAGGGGCAGCCGCTGATATCTCCGGTTTTGGCGTCCATGTAATCGCTCTCCTCTCAAATAAAGACTCGGTCTCCCGTCCGAGAATGAAAGCGACCCTGAACCTCCCCCGGTAATTCGTCCAATCGATTAAACGGGTCAAATTGATTGGCTGAGGCGATTTTGCGGTGCGGCGAGCCATCCATGCGAAAAGCGCCGCCATCCCGCTGGAATGACGACGCTTTCATGTCCGGTTGGTGACCGATCAGGCGGCTTCGGCGATATCCTCGACCGGTTCGGTGCGGATCAGATAGTCGAAGGCGGAGAGGCCGGCCTTGGAGCCTTCGCCCATCGCCACCACGATCTGCTTGTAGGGCACGTCGGTCACGTCGCCCGCGCCGAATACGCCGGGCAGGTTGGTACGGCCTTCCTCGTCGGTGACAATCTCGCCGAACCTGGTCAGTTCGAGACCGCTGCCCTCGAGCCATTCGGTGTTGGGCACCAGGCCGATCTGGACGAAAACGCCTTCCAGGTCGATGCGGCGCTCATCGCCCGATGTGCGATCCTTCAGCACGAGGCCGTCGACCTTTCCGTCCGTGCCGGTGATTTCGGTAGTCTGGCCGCTGGTGACGATTTCGACATTGCTCATGCTCCGCAGCTTTTTCTGGAGCACGTCGTCGGCGCGAAGCCTGTCGTCATATTCGATCAACGTCACATGGCCGACGATCTTGGCAAGGTCGATCGCGGCCTCGACACCCGAATTGCCGCCGCCGATCACTGCGATGCGCTTGCCCTTGAACAGCGGGCCGTCGCAGTGCGGGCAATAGGCCACGCCCTTGTTGCGATATTCCGCCTCGCCCGGAACGCCGAGGTTGCGCCAGCGCGCACCCGTCGCAAGGATAAGGCTGCGGGCCTTGAGGCTTGCGCCATTGCCCAGCTCGACTGTGTGCAGGCCGCCTTCTTCCTTAGCCGGAACGAGCTTCACGGCTTTGGCGAGGTTCATCAGGTCGATTTCGTTCTCGCCGACCTGGCTTTCGAGCTGGCCAGCCAGTTTCGGGCCTTCGGTATAGGCGGTGCCGGGCAGGTTCTCGATGCCGAGCGTGTCGTGCAGCTGTCCGCCGAAGCGTTCGGCCGCGATGCCGGTGCTAAAGCCCTTGCGCGCGGTGTAGATGCCGGACGCCGCACCTGCCGGTCCGCCACCAACGATAAGCACCTCGAAGGGCTCCTTGGCCGACAGTTTCTCGGCCGCCTTGGCGTCCGCTCCGGTGTCGATCTTGGCGAGGATCTCGGCCAGTTCCATCTTGCCGTTGTAGAAGGGCTCGCCGTTGAGGAAGGTTGCGGGCACGGCCATGACGTCGCGCTTTTCGACCTCTTCCTGATAGGTGCCGCCCTCGATAAGCGTCGCGGTGATGCGCGGATTCTCCAGCGCCATCAGCGTCAGCGCCTGCACCACATCGGGGCAGTTGTGGCAGGAAAGCGAGAAATACATTTCGAAATGGAAATCGCCTTCGATCCCGCGAACCTGTTCGAGGAGGTCGGCGTCGACCTTGGGCGGATGGCCGCCGGCCCACAACAGGGCGAGCACCAGCGAAGTGAACTCGTGGCCCATCGGCAGGCCGGCAAACCGGATCCATTTTTCCGCATCGCTCGCGCGGCGGATGACGAAGCTGGGCTTGCGTTCGTCGGTGCCGTCGAAGCTGGCGCTGACCATCTCGTGCAGCGCGGCAATTTCCTCGAGCAGTTCACGCGTTTGCCGCGATTTGTCGTCATCGCCCAGCGAGGCGACGAGTTCGACCGGCTCACGCAGGTTCGTGAGGTAGGTCTTGAGCTGCTGGGTAAGGTTCGCATCGAGCATGGACGGACTCCGGGCGTGGGTTGCGGACGGGGTTTTGAAGATCAGGGGAGTTGGAAAAGGCCCGGGGCGGGGGGGAGGGAGATGCCCCGGGCCTTCCAGCGACCCAAGTTATGGGCTCGGGCTCTTGTAGGCGAGCGCCTCTATGTGCGCCCACCTTAACGGGAGATTTCCGCTTAGATCTTGCCGACGAGATCGAGCGAAGGTGCCAGCGTGTCGCTGCCTTCTTCCCACGCGGCCGGGCAGACCTGGCCGGGGTTGGCGCGGACGTACTGGGCGGCCTTGATCTTGCGGGCGAGTTCGTTGGCGTTGCGGCCGACGCCTTCGCAGGTCTGTTCCATGATCTGGATCACGCCGTCCGGGTCGACAACGAAGGTCGCACGATCGGCAAGGCCAGCGCCTTCACGCAGCACGTCGAAATTGCGCGCAAGGACGTGGTTCTGGTCGCCGAGGAAGGGGAAGTTCAGCTTGCCGATCTTCTCGCTGGTGTCGTGCCAGGCCTTGTGGCTGAAGTGCGTGTCGGTCGACACGGCGTAGACTTCGACGTCCATTTTCTGGAGCATGTTGTACTGCTCGCCAAGGTCTTCGAGTTCGGTCGGGCAGACAAAGGTGAAGTCGGCCGGATAGAAGAAGAAGACGGCCCACTTGCCCTTCACGTCTTCGTCGGTGACGTCGAAAAAGTCCTTGCCGGCCTGGAAGGCGGTAGCGTTGAACGGCTTGATGGTGCTTCCGATGATACCCATGGTTTTCTCCGTTAATCGGGTTTGAAACTGATGGGCTTCAGATAGGGGCTGTTGCGATGCACAAAAGCGATATGTTGCGATTGCGAGCATCGGAATAATCGATTAACTGCATCGAACTTTCGAAAAGTGCAACGAAGCCTCTGGAGGGTTGCGTTTTTAGCAAGGCTGCCTCGCGCAAATCGTTGACGGGGTGGTTCTCAGTCGAGAAGAAGTGCCAATCGTACACGTCCGGTACCGGAGCGGATCAGCCCGATCTTTCGGGCCGCAGCGGTCGAGAGATCAATGACGCGGTTGCCGTGGAAAGGGCCCCGGTCATTGATGCGAACGACGACTGCTTGACCACTGCGGGGGTTTGTTACGCGGACCTTGCTGCCAAGCGGCAAGAAGCGATGCGCAGCGGTCAGCTGCGAAGGGTCGAACGCCTCCCCGCTGGCAGTAAGGTTTCCAGCCAGTTCGCTACCGTAATAGCTGGCCTCTCCATCGGCCATCGGGCTTTCGGAGGCGGCGGGCTCGGGTTCGGTTGTGGGCCGCTCTGCAATCGTCGTCCGCGGTTCGATGTCGGCTACCTTCTTTGCATCGACACTCGCCAGGCCCTTGCCCAATCTCACGACTTCGGGCGACTGGCTTTCGCTGAATGCGACCCCGCCCAGGGCCAGGCCCAGCGCGGTCACAGCGCCAAGGCCGATAGCCAGGTTCCTGCGTTGCGCCTTCAAGCGCATGAACGCCTTTAATCGTTCACGACGGGAGGGCATTGAATGGGTGTGTTCGGTTGTTTCTTGCGGTCTACTCACGCTGAATAAAGCGGCTGACGCAACGCGATGTTCCGAAGTCGTTCCGCGGCAACGGCTTTCGAGCCAAGGCGGGGTTCGATTCACCCACACTGCGCCCGGTGGAGCAGTTTGTGATCTGCCAGCACCAGCGCCATCATCGCTTCGACCACCGGCGTGCCGCGGATGCCGACGCAGGGATCGTGGCGGCCCTTGGTGCGCACTTCGGTGGCCTTGCCTTCGCGGTCGATGCTGGCGACGGGGGTGAGGATCGAGCTGGTCGGCTTGAAGGCCACGCGGCAAACTACCGGCTGGCCAGTCGAGATCCCGCCTGCGATACCGCCTGCGTGGTTGGCCGCGAACTCGGGGCCGTTCTCGCTGGGCGACATGGCATCGGCGTTCTGTTCGCCGGTCAGGCGTGCCGCGTCGAAGCCGTCGCCGATCTCCACGCCCTTAATGGCGTTGATGCTCATCATGCCGCCCGCCAGGTCGCTGTCGAGCTTGGCATAGACCGGAGCACCCCAGCCAGGGGGAACCCCCGTCGCCACGCATTCGACCACTGCGCCGAGCGAGGAGCCGGCCTTGCGGGCATCATCGACCAGCTTTTCCCAGCGTTTCGCGGCCTCCGCATCGGGGCACCAGAAGGGATTGCGGGCGATTTCGTCGCGGTCGAAATTGGCCGGGTCGATCCGGTCGCCGCCAATTTCCGCGACATAGGCGAGGATGCGTACCTCGCCGATCACCTTGCGCGCCACCGCGCCTGCCGCCACGCGCATCGCCGTTTCGCGCGCGCTCGACCGTCCACCGCCGCGGTAGTCGCGAAAGCCGTATTTCGCGTCATAGGCGTAGTCGGCGTGGCCGGGCCGATAGGTGTTGGCGATCTCCGAATAGTCCTTCGATCGCTGGTCCGTGTTTTCGATCAGCAGGCTGATCGGCGTGCCGGTCGTTTCGCCCTTGAACACGCCCGACAGGATGCGGACCGCGTCCGGTTCCTTGCGCTGGGTGGTGAATTTGTTCTGCCCCGGCTTGCGTGCATCGAGGAAGGGCTGGATGTCGGCCTCGCTCAGCGCGATGCCCGGCGGGCACCCGTCGACCACCGCGCCGATCGCGGGGCCATGGCTTTCGCCCCAGGTAGTGAAGCGAAGCACGCGTCCGAATGTGTTCCAGCTCATGCCCCGTGTCTTAGCGCATCGCGCCCCGCTGTCGAGCGGAGCGCGCGCCAAGATTTTCCTACCCGGCATGAAGGCGGCATGGTGGCGCCATGACCAGACCCCAAGCTTCCGCTCCGGCGATTCCTTCCCCAGGACCGTGTTCCAAGTGTTCCAGCCTGACGGGTCCGCCCCCGTGGTTCACAACTTCGATCCAACACTGGCCAAGCGCGCGGCGTTGGGGCAGGAACAAAACGCGCTCAAGCAGCGCAAGCGGTAGCGCAGAAAGAGACTCATGATTGCAAAGCTGAAGGGCCTGCTCGACGAAACCGGCGCCGACTGGGCGGTGATCGACGTCTCGGGCGTCGGTTATCTCGTCCACTGCTCGACCAAGACGCTCTCCAAGCTGGGCGAGAAGGGCGAGGCCTGCACCGTCTACACCGACCTGCAGGTGTCCGAGAACGACATGCGCCTGCTCGGTTTCGCCGAAGCGGCCGAGCGCGACTGGTTCCGCCTGCTCACGCAGGTGCAGGGCGTGGGTAGCAAGGTCGCACTGGCGATCCTCTCCGCGCTCTCGACCGGCGAGGTGCAGCAGGCCTGCTCCAACGGCGATGCCGCCACGGTGGCGCGCGCGCAAGGCGTGGGGCCGAAGCTGGCCGGACGGATCGTCAACGAGTTGAAGGACAAGGCGGGCGCGCTTCCGGGCGGCGGCGTTGGGGGCGGAACGGCTCCAGCCACACCCGCTGGCGGCGCGAGTGCCGATGCTGTGAGCGCGCTCGAGAACCTCGGCTTCAAGCCCGCCGTAGCTGCGCGCGCAGTGGCGGCAGCGCAGGGCGAACTGGGCGAAGGCGCGAGCGAGGGCGACCTCATCCGCGTCGCGTTGAAGAGGGCAGCGGGATGAAAAGCATGGCATTGAAGCTTGGCCTGATGAGCGCAGCGGCGGCGCTGCTGGCGACTGCGGTGAGCGCGCAGGACATGAGTGCGTTCAAAACCGGTCCGGTATTCGAGGGTTTCGGCCCTCATGCGCCGGTCGAGGGCGTCGAGATGTTCGCGCCCGATGCCGAACTTGCGCACAGTTTCGACGTCGCAGAACCCGCCAAGGACGGCAGCCGCAACCGCGGCTTCGAGAGCGCGGCGCGCTTCATCAACATGCATGTCGGGCATGGCGTGGCCGAAGAGAACATCCGCGTCGCCGTGGTGGTGCATGGCAAGGCGGTCCACGACTTGCTCTCGGCCGAGGGCTGGGCGGCGCACGATCTTGAAGGCGATCACGGCAGCGCTGCCATGGTCCGCGCGATGCTCGACCAGGGCGTGCGCTTCATCGTCTGCGGCCAAAGCGCGGCAGCCTATGGCGTGACCTGGGACGAGTTGATCGAGGGCGTCGAGATGGACCTCTCCGCCATGACCGCCCACGCCAGGCTCCAGCAACGCGGCTACACGGTGAACCCGTTCTGATGGTGGGACTGTGATTTTCGTTCGCGGGATAATGGGCGACATCAAGCTCAACCCAGCGATAAAGCTGTGGGGCGGTCTGGGCTTGTTTCTGCTTGTTGCTGTCGGGGGTCTAGTGTTTCGAGTAGTAGACTACATGGAGAAGGCAGAAGAGTGCGCAGAAAAAGGCGGCGCTTGGACGGGAAGCTTGGTACCAGCGCGTTTGGGGACGTCGATATCCCTATCTGACGCGTGTGTATTCGAGCACGAACAGCCTGGAGAAGAGTGGTGACCGAACCCGTTGCCCTCCATTCGCCCGACCGGCAGCCGGAAGACCCGGATGCGGCGCTGCGGCCCAAGAGCCTCGCCGAGTTCGTCGGGCAGAAGGCGGCGCGCGAGAATTTGCGCGTGTTTATCGAAGCGGCCAAGAACCGCGGCGAGGCTATGGACCATGTGCTGTTCTTCGGACCTCCGGGCCTCGGCAAGACCACGCTGGCGCAGATCGTTTCGAAAGAACTGGGCGTCGGCTTCCGCGCTACCAGCGGACCGGTGATCGCCAAGGCGGGCGACCTTGCCGCGCTGCTCACCAATCTCGAGCCGAACGATGTTCTGTTCATCGACGAGATACACCGGCTCAATCCGGTGGTCGAGGAGGTGCTCTATCCGGCGATGGAAGACCGCGCGCTCGACATCATCATCGGGGAGGGGCCCTCGGCGCGCAGCGTGCGGATCGATCTTCCGCCCTTTACGCTGGTGGGCGCGACAACGCGACAGGGCTTGTTGACCACACCCTTGCGCGACCGTTTCGGCATTCCGGTGCGGCTCAATTTCTACACCGAGGACGAACTTCTCAAGGTGGTTACTCGCGGGGCGGGGCTGCTCGGAATGGGGATCGACGAGGGCGGTGCGCGCGAAATCGCCCGCCGTTCGCGCGGAACCCCGCGTGTCGCCGGGCGCCTGATGCGCCGCGTGCGCGATTTCGCGTCCGTGCTGGGCGAGCCGGTGGTGACCACCAGGGTCGCGGACGAGGCGCTGACCCGGCTGGAGGTCGACAGCCTCGGCCTCGATGCAATGGACCGCCGCTACCTCACCATGATCGCCACCACCTACAAGGGCGGCCCGGTGGGCGTGGAGACGCTGGCAGCGGGCCTCAGCGAACCGCGCGATACGGTGGAGGAAGTGATCGAACCCTATCTGATCCAGCTCGGCCTGATCGCGCGTACCGCGCGTGGGCGGATGCTGAACGATGGCGGCTGGAACCATCTGGGAATGCGACCCCCGCAGGCTTCTCAGCCGCCGCAGCGCGGTTTGTTCGAAGACGACGCCTAGGCGTTTTCGGCCGGTCCCGGACTGCGGCACCAGTCTTCCATCCGGTACCACTGGGTCACGACATATTTGCGCCCGGCTTCGACCGGCATCCCTGCGTGGAGGGTCGCCGGGTTGGGATGACCGTGGCGGTCGACATTGTTCCAGGCGATGAGCAATCCCGGTTCGGGCGCGACGCTCAGGTCAAGCACGGGAAAATCTGTCTCGCCGCCAGCCTCTATCGCGTTGAGGTAGACCATGGCCGACCATGTCCTCTGGCCGCCACGGCGGCGTTCCAACTGCCAGTGCTCGCGTTCGACCCGGAAGAAGTCGCGATGGTGGCGGTATTCCTGCCCGACGTCATAACGCTGGCCCTGAACGGTTTCGGCTTGCCGCCGTTCGAGGCCGAGAAGATCGTCGAGCTTCGCGCCCAGCGCCGCGACTTCAGGCTCCTCGGCGGAGAAATAGTGGGTCTGGCTGGTGCGCGCGCCGGTTCCGGTCGGGTCGGAAAACAGGGGCGAGGGAAGCAGATTGCTTTCGATCAGCTCGATCAGCCGCGTGCATTCCGCTGGCGCGAGGAAGCCCGGCATCAGGAACAGTTCGGCCTTCTTGCCGCCCCGCTCGCTTACGCCGTCGGTTGCGCGCAACCGATCTGCCACCCTCCGGCCAATAGCGGAAAGGCGCGCGGGATCGGCTTTCTCGTCGAACTTTCCGAAGGCGAGGCGGCGGCGCAGCCAGTTCAGCATTGCCGCCGCCCTGTTAGTTTACGAGGCCGCGAGCTTGCGCAGGACGTAGTGGAGGATGCCGCCGTTGCGGTAATACTCCATCTCGTTTGCGGTATCGATGCGGCAGAGTGCGGTGAAGCTGGCCTTGGAGCCGTCTTCATGCGTTACTTCCACTTCAACGTCTTGGCCCGGGGTCAGGTCGGCAAGGCCTTTGATCGTGAAGGTATCGTCCGCGCCGAGGCCCAGGCTCTGGCGGGTGTCGCCATTTTTGAACTGGAGCGGGAGCACGCCCATGCCGATAAGGTTCGAGCGGTGGATACGCTCGTAGCTTTCGACGATGACCGCGCGCACGCCGAGCAGGATGGTGCCCTTGGCGGCCCAGTCACGGCTCGAACCCGTGCCGTATTCCTTGCCTGCGACGACCACCAGCGGCGTGCCGTCTTCCTTGTGCTTCATCGCCGCGTCGTAAATCGGCATCTGCTCACCCTTGTAAGTGGTGATGCCGCCTTCGACGCCCGGGACCATTTCGTTCTTGATGCGGATGTTGGCGAAGGTGCCCCGCATCATGACTTCGTGGTTCCCGCGACGCGAACCGTAGGAGTTGAAGTCCTGCTTCGAAACCTGGTGGTTCTTCAGATATTCGCCTGCGGGGCTGTCTTCCTTGATGGAGCCAGCGGGCGAGATGTGGTCGGTGGTGGTCGAATCGCCGAGGATGGCCAGCGGCTTCGCATCGGTAATGTCGGTGACCGGTGCCGGCTCCATGTCCATGCCTTCGAAGAAGGGCGGGCTGGCGACATAGGTGCTGGTCGGGTTCCAGCGATAGGTGTCGGAGGCCTCGACCTTGATGGACTGCCAGTGCTCGTCGCCCTTGTAGACGTCGGCATAGCGGCTTTCGAACATCTGGCGGTCGATATTGGCCGCGCGGTGCTGGGCGATTTCATCATTGGTCGGCCAAACGTCGGCGAGCATCACGTCGTTGCCCTGCTGGTCCTGGCCTAGCGGGGTTTCGGTGATGTCCTTCGTCACTGTGCCGAGGATGGAATAGGCGACCACCAGCGGCGGCGAGGCGAGGAAGTTGGCGCGCACATCGGGCGACACGCGGCCTTCGAAGTTGCGGTTACCTGAAAGGACCGACGCGGCAACGATATCGTTGCCGTTGATGGCCTTCGAAATCGGCGGAGCGAGCGGGCCGGAGTTTCCGATGCAGGTTGTGCAGCCATAGCCGACGAGATCGAATCCCATGGCATTTAGGTCTTCCTGCAAGCCCGATTTCACGAGGTAGTCGGTGACCACCTGCGAGCCCGGTGCGAGGCTGGTCTTGACCCACGGCTTGGGCTTCAGGCCCTTCTCGTGCGCCTTCTTGGCGACGAGGCCGGCGGCAATAAGCACATCGGGGTTGGAGGTGTTGGTGCAGCTGGTGATGGCCGCGATTACCACGTCGCCGTCGCCGACATCGTGATGCGTGTCTTCCACGTCCACGCGCAGCGGCTGGTCTTTGCCGTAAATCGACTTGAGGTCGGTGTTGAACAGCTCGTCCACCTGCGGCAGCGCGACGCGGTCCTGCGGGCGCTTGGGGCCGGCGAGGCTGGGGACGACCTTCGAAAGGTCGAGGTCGAGCGTCTTGGTGAAGACCGGCTCGTTTTCCGGCGTGAACCACATGCCCTGTTCTTTCGAATAGGCTTCGACCAGCGCGATGGTTTCTTCATCGCGGCCCGTGAGGCGCATGTATTCGAGCGTCTTGTCGTCGATGCCGAAGAAGCCGCAGGTCGCGCCATATTCGGGGGCCATGTTGGCGATCGTCGCACGGTCGGCCAGGGTCAGGTTGGCAACGCCTTCGCCGTAGAATTCGACGAAGCGGCCGACCACACCGACTTCGCGCAGCATCTGGACGCAGGTCAAGACGAGGTCAGTGGCGGTCACGCCTTCCGCCATTGCGCCGGTCAGCTTGAAGCCGACGACTTCGGGAATGAGCATCGAGATCGGCTGGCCGAGCATGGCCGCTTCGGCTTCGATACCGCCGACACCCCAGCCAAGAACGCCCAGACCGTTGATCATGGTCGTGTGGCTATCGGTGCCGACGCAGGTGTCCGGGTAGGCGACGGTCATGCCGTCAGGGCCTTCGGAATTCCACACGCCCTTGCCGATGTATTCCAGGTTCACCTGGTGGCAGATACCGGTGCCCGGGGGCACGGCGGAGAAGTTCCTGAAGCTCTTGGAACCCCATTTGAGGAAGTCGTACCGCTCGGCGTTACGAGCGTATTCGAGTTCGACGTTCTTCTCAAAGGCCTTGGGGTGGCCGAATTCGTCGACCATGACCGAGTGGTCGATCACGAGGTTCACGGGAACCTGCGGGTTGATCTTGGCGGTATCGCCGCCGAGCTTGGAAATCGCGTCGCGCATGGCGGCGAGGTCGACCACGCAGGGCACGCCGGTGAAGTCCTGCAACAGCACGCGCGCCGGGCGGTACTGGATTTCCTTGCCGGTGGCCGGATTTTTCTGCCAGTCGGCAATCGCCTGCACATCGTCGGTCGAGACAGTGAAACCGCCGTCCTCGAACCGTAGCATGTTCTCGAGAAGGACCTTCAGGCTGAACGGGAGCCTGGACACATCGCCGATCTTCTCGGCCGCCTTGGCGAAGGAATAATAGGCGTAATCCTTGCCGTTCACCGTGAGGGTTGAACGAGTTCCGAGCGTGTCCTGGCCGACCTGGGTCATGCGGGGCGTTTTCCTTTCGAGTGTGGGTTCGTCACCTGACCAATGGGCAGGGCGGTGAAATGTGCCGCGCCTGTGCGCCGGACAATGCAAAAAATCAAGGGTCGCCGCCCCTCAGAAACGCTTCATCGGGAACCAGAAAAGCTCTTCATCGGTTATTAAGGCACAATCTGGGCAATCGTTGTGCACGGCCAGGACGCCGGAAGCGCGCGGCCCACATGAGGAGTTTGTTATATGAGTGCCCTGTTGGACGCGACCGATACGTCGCGCCGAACCCTGCGTGTCGCTGTCATCACTGCCGCCCTCGGCGTGGCAGGCATGTTCACCGCCGCAGCGACTTTCGCTGCCGACGAGGCGCAGGCAGAGGAAACGCCGTCGCAAATCGCATCGGTGGAGCGCTAGAGCGAGCTTTGCTCCGGCCGCTTCTTTCGGGTGGCCACCCAGCATCCCATCACGATGAGCACCGCACCCATGATGGTCGCGGCGCTCACGCCTTCGCCGAAATAGAGCCAGCCGAACAGCGAAGCCCAGAGAAAGCCGGTGTATTCGATCGGCACGAGCCGCTGCGTTTCGGCGCGTGCATAGGCCCAGGCGAGGAACAGCGCCGCTCCCACGGCGAGCAGCGCTCCTGCGCCGATCTCCAGCCACGCGCGCCCTTCCGGCCAGACGAGCAGGAAGGGGGCGCCTCCGAGCAGGACCAGCGTGACGACACCGTTCTGGAACGTGGTGACCTCGGCCGGTCTGGACACGAGCGCCTGCTGGCGTTGCAGGACGAGGTTCCATGCATAGAGCAGCGCCGACAGCCCGATAAGCAGTAGGCCCACCGTCGCGTCCTCCGTGAGTTTCTCGCGCCCGATCCTTCCGCCGATGATGACTACCACGCCCGTGAGGCCGAGCAGGGCCGCAAACACCGCGCGGCGTTCGACCCGTTCGCCCAGCAGGAGAGCGGCGAGATAAAGCGCGATGAGCGGGGCTACGAAACTGATCGCGATCGCCTCGGCTAGCGGCAGTCGCACAAGCGAGGCGAAAAAGGTCCAGCCCATGAACGCGACGACAACCCCGCGGATGATGTGGACGCGCAAGACCGCCTTGCCGGGCATCCGCCCTCCGCGCAGCCACCAGATCGGCGCGATGACGAGGAAGCCGATAGCGCAGCGCAGCAGGTAGGCGCTGTAGGCGCCCACGGCGATGCTTGCGCTTTTCATGACGGCGTCCATTGCGGAAAACAGGGCGATCCCCGCCATGGTGGCCAGGATAGGCCGGATCGAATGATCGGGGTTGCGCATCATCGCTGCCCTAGTGCGCTTTGCCTCATGCGTCACCCGGTTCAGCGGTGGGTAAGCCTCGATACTCGATTGTAGGGACAGGTATAGTATAGATAGCGCCGGGAACGCGGTTCGATTATCGCGCTCGATATTTACTGGTGGGCCCAATGAAACGACTGACGACCATGACCGGAACCGCACTTGTTGCGGTCCTCCTCGCTGCTTCGGCCGGTGCGCGGGAAGCTGCGCCGGAGAGCCTGTTGCCGCAGCCCAAGCCGGCGACTGCTCCCGCATCGCCGCCCGAGCCCGCGCCGGCTCCGGCTCCGGCGAAAGGCCAGACGGTCGATGAGGCATTTGGCGATATCCGGATGTCGAGCGGGGAGATCGTGCAGGAAATCCCCTCGCTGGAAGGCGTGTGGACCGTGGCGCAGGCGCAGGAATTGCTCGACTTCATTCCGGGGATGAAGGCGGAAGGACTCAACCCATCGGACTACCGGGTCGAAGCGCTGACCGCCGCCATTGCCGCAGGCGAAGGCGAAAAGCTAAGCAAGCTGGCCAGCGAGATTTTCGTCTGGCTGGTCGAGGACCTGCGCGACGGCCGCACGCCGATGGATTCGCGCCGCCAGTGGTTCGTCGTCGATCCCGATGCGGACCGCCTGCCGACGTGGAAGCTGCTCGAAGACGCGCTGGCGAGCGGAGACATTGCCGCCACGCTGACCTCGCTCAATCCCAAGCATCCCGATTACGCCGCCCTGCGCGCGGAACTGGCAACCGCGACCGATCCGGCGCGCATCAAGCTGATCCGTGCGAATATGGATCGCTGGCGCTGGCTGCCACAGGATCTGGGGCGCCAGTACCTCGTCACCAATGTGCCCGAATATATGCTCCGGCTGACGGTCAACGGCCGGATCATCAAGAGCTACCGCACCATCGTAGGCAAGCCGGGCCGCACGGCGACCCCGCAGCTGGCCGAAATGGTCGAGGCTGTCATCTTCAATCCCACCTGGACCGTGCCGCAATCGATCGTGGTCGGCGAAGGGCTGGGCAACAAGGTACTGAATAACCCGGGCTGGGCGCGCAACGCCGGCTACAAGGCGACCAAGGGCGCCAATGGCTGGATTACTGTTGTCCAGCAGCCCGGACCGACCAATTCGCTCGGCCTGATGAAACTCGACATGCCCAACGAGCACGCCATCTTTCTCCACGACACGCCCAGCCGTCACCTTTTCAACCAGGACGCGCGCGCGTTGAGCCATGGCTGCATCCGCGTGAAGGGCGCGCGCGAACTGGCGATGACCATGTCCATGCTCGGCAACGCAAGCAACCGTGCCGATATTCCCGCGATCCAGGAGGAAGTCTCCGAGATCACCATGAGCGGCGAATACACGCGCTACGAAATGAAGAAGCAGTGGCCGGTCTACATCACCTACTTCACCATGGCGACCGATGTGAATGGCGAGATGAAGACCTTCAGGGACATTTACGACCGCGACAAGCCGGTGCTCGCAGCGCTCGATGCACCGCGTCAGGAAAACCGTGCGCGGGAAACCAGCGAAGAAGCGGTCGAAATCATCGACGACATGCAGACGAGCTAGACGATCGCTCCGTCGGCCTGTCAGAAGACTCCGGGGTTGGTCCGCTCGAAGGTCCCACCACCCGGGCCACGGAGCAATTCCGTCTGGGTGACCGGCGGCGCGACGCGGCTGCCGTCTTCGGCGAGGCCAAGGCTTTCCGCATAGAGCAGGCGACCGCCCGACAGCTTCAGCAGCACCGCGTCGAACTGGTCGGGCCCAAGCGCGAAACAGCCGTTGGAGCGCCCGAGGCGGCCCCAGCGGTCGATATGTTCGGGCCGCGCGTATTCGGCCTGGTGCATGACGATGGCGCGCGGCAGGGCCATATCGTTGGTCGGGTCGAGCCCGTCGAGGCGGATCGAGGTGCCGTAGAGGCCCGTGTACCAGCTGCGCGTCATATAGGCGCCGCGGCTGGTTGCCTCGCTGCCTTCGATGTTGGAATAGCGTTTGAGCCAGCCGTCATGTTCGCTGTCCGAACCGGTCCCGTGGCTGACGTGATAGCTTTCGACCCGCTCGTTCACGAGGTCGACGAAGTGGAAGCGGCGCCGCGAGGAATGCAGGCCGAAGTCGGCGATCCCGACGATGTCCCTCTTCCAGATGCCATCACCGACCCGGGCCAGCTGCTCGCGCGCGATGCCGATCAGCTGGGCGTCGCGGCTGGCCGTCGGGCGCGCCTGCGCAAACACCTGTGCCGGCGCGAGCGTGGCGACGCTGGCGGCGAGGGAGGTCTTGAGAAGGTCGCGGCGGTTCATATCGTCCTATCCTATAGCATGGCCATTGCTACCGATAGCTGAACGCGCGAATTGGGCGTTCGTTCTGGCGCATGTCACCATCGAACGGGCGTGCCGCGCGCCGATTTCCCGCGGATCGGCGCCATATCCGCCACCCAGCGAGCTGGCGAGAGGCGCTCCGCGCGAGCGAACCGCCTGCACGACATAGGCGTCGCGGCGGTCCAGCCCCTCGTCGCTGAGATTTATGCGCCCAAGCCTGTCATCGCCATGGACGTCGACTCCGGCCTGATAGAGCACGAGGTCGGGATCGAAGCTTGCCAGCACTTGAGGCAGATGCCGGTCGAGCGCGTCGAGATAGCCATCATCGTCGATCCCGTCGGCCAGCGGCACGTCGAGGCTGGAGCGGGCCTTGCGGACCGGGAAGTTCTTCTCGGCGTGGAGCGAGAGCGTGAAGACATCGTCGCGCGTCGCCGTCAGGCTGGCCGTGCCGTCACCCTGATGCACGTCGAGATCGACGATGAGGATGCGCTCCGCATCGCCCTCGGCGATCAGGCGGTTGGCGGCGACGGCGAGGTCGTTGAACACGCAATAGCCCGCCCCGGTGTCGAACAGCGCATGGTGGCTACCGGCGGCCGAATTGGCAGCATAGCCATGGGGGCGCGCCAGCTGGGCGGCGAGCCATGTGCCGCCGTTGGTGTGCTGAACCCGCTGCGCGATATGCGGGGTGACGGGGAAGCCGATGCGCCGCTCCTTCGCTTGGGGGACACTGGCGGTGAAGACCTCGTCGACGTAATCGGGGCAGTGCACCGCCTCCAGCCAGCGGCGCGGCATCGGCGGCGGGGCATGTTCGCTCAGCGGATAGCCGCTGGCCCTCAACGCCTCCATCACCGCCATGTATTTGTCGAACCGGAAAGTCCCGCGCGTGGGCGCAGGCGCCATGTAATCCGCGTGGTGAACGACGTGGAGCATCAGCTTGGTTCTATCGGCCGCCCGTTGATCAGCGGACCCTTGCCTTGTTTCACGACAATGGGTGGAGCGGCACTGCGACCAGCACTCCTGCCGCCGGCGGTGAGGAGCCACACGAGGAGGCGCTTCAGTTTCTCGCCCGCGAGCACGGCGACCAGCGGCGCGAAAAGGAACACGACAAAGGCCTCGGCCTCGCGGTATTCGCGCATCAGGTGGAGGCCGGCCACCAGCCCGGCAAGCGGCGGGAGGCCGATCATGACCAGCGTCGGCAACGTGCCGAGGGCCTGTGCGAACTGCCCCGGCCTCTCGCGGCCCATCCAGGCAAGCACGGCATGGATGACCGCGAGGAGGATGATCGCGCCGAACCACAGCAACAAGGCCTCGCGCCAGTAGGGCGAGAGCGAGCGCAGGAAGGCTTCGGCCATCATGGGTCAGCCGGCCAGTGCGGCGAGTTCTTCGTAGATCGCATCCTCGCTGCGGCTGGCGGCGTTGCGCCAGCTGGTCGCGGTCTTGGCGTTGAGAAGGGTGCCGAAAGGCGAGAGGACGAGCACATTGGGGGTGCCGGGCAGGTCCTCGAGGCCGAAGCGCGCGGCGATGTCGAGGTTATGCCCGTCGCCCGTCTGCGGCATGCCGACGTTGACGAAGACCAGTTCGTATTCGCGCTCGAGCAGTTCGGCAAAGCGCGGGGTCTCGAACAGGCCCGCCAGCGCGCGGCTGTCGTGCCACCAGTTGGCCCCCATCACCAGCATGACCTTTTTGCCATTCGCCAGAGCGCGCTCGAGTGCGGCATCAACTTCGGTCGTCGCATCGCGCGACGTATCATAGGCGCGCGCTTCGGGGTGATGGTCCCCCGCGGTCCTCGGCGCCGACATGGCGCAAGCAGCAAGCGAAAGCGCGGCAGCGAGCGCCATTGCGATGCGCTTCACTCGGCCGCCTCCGCGTGCGGGTCGAAGGCGATCTCTTCGCCGGCTTCAATAGCGGCGGCCTTTTCCTCGACGAGGCGGACGATGTGGTCGAGCATGTCCGCGCTTTCGATGTGGTGGTCCTTCACGCCGGAAAGATAGACCATGTGCTTGCCCGAACCGCCACCGGTGAGGCCGATATCGGTCTCGCGCGCTTCGCCGGGGCCGTTGACCACGCAGCCGAGGACCGAGAGGCTCATCGGCGTCTTGATATGTTCAAGGCGCTTTTCCAGCGTTTCCACCGTGCGAATGACATCGAAACCCTGGCGCGAACAGCTGGGGCAGGAGACGACGCGCACGCCGCGGGTGCGCAGGCCGAGCGCCTTCAGCATTTCGAAGCCAACCTTCACTTCCTGCTCCGGCTCGGCGGACAGGCTCACGCGAATGGTGTCGCCGATGCCCGCCCACAGCAGGCTGCCGATGCCGATCGAACTCTTCACCGTGCCGCCGATCAGGCCGCCCGCCTCGGTGATGCCGAGATGCAGCGGGCAGTCCACCGCCTCGGCAAGGCCGTGATAGGCCGCCACGGCGAGGAACACGTCACTGGCTTTCACCGCGACCTTGTATTCGTGGAAATCATGGTCCTGCAGCAGCTTGATATGATCGAGCGCGCTTTCGATCAGCGCTTCGGGACAAGGCTCGCCGTATTTCTCCAGCAGGTCCTTTTCGAGGCTGCCTGCGTTCACGCCGATGCGGATCGCGCAGCCGTTGGCCTTGGCCGCGCGCACGACTTCGGCGACGCGTTCGCTGCTGCCGATATTGCCCGGATTGATGCGCAGGCAGGCCGCGCCCTTGTCGGCGGCTTCGAGCGCGCGCTTGTAGTGAAAGTGGATGTCCGCGACGATCGGCACATTGGCCGCGCGCGTGATCTGGTCGAAATTCGCGGTCGATTCCTCGGTCGGGCAGGACACGCGAATGATGTCCGCGCCCACGTCCTCGCAGCGGCGGATCTGGTCGATCGTCGCGCCCACATCCTCGGTGGGCGTGTTGGTCATGGTCTGCACCGAGATCGGCGCATCGCCGCCGACAGGGACATTGCCGATCATGATCTGGCGGGACGGACGGCGCTCGATATCGCGCCAGGGACGTACGGAAGACATGGGCGCGATATAGAGCGCCTAATGTGAAGGGGCAATGACGCGCCGTGCGGCGTGGATCAGAAGCGCGCGCCCAGCGAAAAGGCGAGCACGTCGGCGTCGCCGCTGCTGTTGGAGCGGATGCGGGCGTCGATGGCGGCCGGCGTGCCTTCGAAGAAAGTATCGGTGCGGTCGATCGGCTCGCTCTTCACAAAGACATGCGCATAGGCGAGGCTGGCGGAGAAGCGGTCGTTGATATCGTAGCTCGCGCCGACCGACAGCCAGGTGCGGTCGCCATCGGGCACGCGCGTCGAACGAAACTCGTCGGTGATCGGCGAGGCGTCGAACATGGTGCCGGCGCGCAGGGTCAGCCGCTCGTTCACATCGTATTCGGCACCCAACGCCATGGAATAGGTGTCGCGATAGAACTGCTCGTTCACCTGCGGCTCGACGCCCTCGGGCTCGACGCGGATTTCGTCGAAATTGCTCCAGTTGTACCAGCGCCAGGTGCCGTAGACGCGCCACGGCGTGTCGGTGCCGAAGAGGACGCTGACCGTGGCGATGTCGGGGGTCGAAAGCGGCGCGGCGGCAGGCGTGGTGACGTTGTTCTCGGCCAGCAGGCCGGTGAGGCCGGAGAGGTCGAATTCGCCTTCCAGATCGTGATCGATGGCCGAACGGTAGTGCGCGCCGATGCGCACCGGATCGAAAGTGGCGGTGAAGCCGGCGTTCCAGCCGACCGAGATATCGTCACCGGTAATGCGCAATTCGGCATCGGGGTCGGCCGGATCGGGGTTCGGCACGGCGTTGGCCAGTTCGACTTTGATATACTGGATGTCCACTCCGGCGCCGATCGAGAAATTGTCGGATATCTTGTAAGCGACGCTCGGTTGGGCGTTCAGTGTGAAGAGATCCGAGGTGACGGAATCGTAACGGCCGAAGAAGTCCTCGTCGTAATCGACGACGACGCCGAAGGGGCTGTTCACGCCAAGGCCGACCCACAAGCTGTCAGTGACCTGCGCGCTGGCGTAGATCGAGGGCACGACCAGCGGCTGGGCGAATGGACTGCCGCCGTCGCTGCCGGTTACGGGCAGGGTGGCGGGCAGGCCGGGCACGCTGCGCGTTGTGCCGGCGTCGGACTGGCGCGCGGTGACGAAGAGCGCCTGCGCGTTGGCCTCCACCTGGATGCCTTCGAGCTCGGTCATGCCGGCGGGATTGAAGAAGATCGTCGCCGGACTGTCGGCGGCCACCGCATTGCCCGAATAGGCTCGTCCCGCCTCTTTGGTCGATTGCTCCTGGATGTAGAAGCCGCCCGCATGGGCGGGGCTTGCGAGGACCATGCCGAGGCCGATGGCGAGGGCGGACGAAGCGGTTTTGGATGGGGGCGTCATGGGCGAGGAACGCGCCAGCCGCGCGAGTGGTTTCCACCGCCCACTGCGCGGGACGCTGGCAATGGGCCACCGCTTGCGGCATCACTCCGGCGATGAGCGAAGCAACCGACGACAACCAAACGGAAACTCCGCTGCTCTTCGGGCGCGTGCTCGACGGGAAGGGTGGCGCGAGGCCGATCGACTGGGCCGAAGCGCAAGGCTGGGGGCCCGCCGCGCAAGGAGAGGTGCTTTGGCTTCACCTCTGCCGCAGCCGCGAAGGCGTGCAGCAATGGCTCGAAACCGAACTCGGCATTCCCGAACCGACGGCGGAACTGCTCACCAGCGACCAGACCCGCCCGCGCGCCTTTCGCGAAGGCGCGACGCTGGTCGGCACTTTGCGCGGCATCAACTTCAACCCGGGCGCGGAACCGGAAGACATGATCTCGATGCAGCTGTGGTGCGACGGCAACCGGTTAATCACGCTGCGCCGCCATCCGCTGCAGACGCCGCGCGAAGTCGTCGCCCAGCTCGACAGCGGGTTCGGACCGGTCGATGCGGGGGCTACGATAACCCTGCTCGCCGAATACATGATCGCGCGCATGAGCCAGTCGATCATCGACATGAACCAGGTGCTCGACGAGTTGGAGCATGACGATCCCGAAGAGCATGCCGAGGCGATGCTGAAGCGCATCTCTACCATTCGCCGCAATTGCCTTGCTCTAAAACGCCACATGGCGCCGCAGCACGAGGCGTTGGAACAGATCAGCCGTGACGCTCCGCACTGGTTCGAGGAGGAGGACCGCCGCGAGATCGCCGAGAGTATTGCGCGCCTGCGCCGCTATCTCGACGATATCGATATCAGCAAGGAAAGCGCGCTGGTGCTGCAGGACGAATTGCGCGCCCGCAGCCTCGCTTCCTCGGAACACGCGACCTACATGCTCACCATCGTCGCCGGTATCTTCCTGCCGCTGGGGTTCCTCACCGGCCTTCTCGGTATCAATGTCGGCGGCATGCCGGGCATGGACGATCCAGACGCGTTCTGGGCCGTGGTGGTGCTCTGCGGTTTCCTGTTCGTAGCGCTGATCGTGGTCTTCCGGCGGCTGCGCTGGCTGTAGCGATCAGCCGCCGCGCTGTTCGGGAATGAATTCCTCGCGCACTGCCTTGGCGATCAGTTCGAGCGGGATGATGCCTTGGCCGAGCAGGAAGTCGTTGAACGCCTTCTCGTCGAAATCGTCGCCCAGCGCCACTTCGGTCGCGATCCGGAGGTCGACCAGCTTGCGATAGCCGTAGTAATACGAGCCCGCCTGACCCGGCATATTGAACTGGTAGCGATCAAGTTCCTGTTTCGCCATCGGGCGCGAGAGGAGGACGTCCTCAAGCAGCACCTTCTCGGCGTCCTCGCGGGTGATCATGCCTAGGTTGAGCATCGGGTCGAGGAAAGCGCGGGCCGCGCGCAGCAGGCGGAACTGCTGGGCGACGAACTGGCCCTCGATCGGTTCGTGCGGCAGCATTTCGGCCTCGGCATAAAGCGCCCAGCCTTCGACATTCACGCTGTTGAAGGCGTAGAGCAGGCGGGCGAGGCTGACACCCTGCTCGACCAGCGCAGCGAACTGCATTTCATGGCCGGGACGCGCTTCATGCGCGCTCAGTGTCCAGCTAGCAGCCGCGAAGTTGAAATCGTCATAGACCTCGCCTTCTCCCGCGCTCGGATTGCCGACGGTGAGAACGAAGGTGCCCTGTTCGCCCGTGTTCCCGATGAGGCGCGGCGGGCGCATGTGCGGGGCGGGCTGGGCGGCGCTTTCGGCTTCCGAGGCGAGCCGCATCGCCAGCTCGTATTCGGGAAGCGAGACGATGTCGTTCTGGCGGATTTTCTCCTCCAGCTGCGCGTTCACACCGCGGTAGTAAGCCTCGATTTCGTCATTCGGGATGGTGCGGCTCTTCAGAGCGCGCATGACCCCCTGGTAGCTGGTGTCTTCCCAGCCGTTTTCGGCCGCGATCTGCGGGGCGAGCGCTTCCATCTGGGCGCGGATTTCGTAGAAGCCGCGGCGCGCCTGCGCCATGGTTTCGCGCGGATCGGCGTCGATCCCCCAGGCCTTGAGGCTGTAGGCGTAGAGCTCTTCCGGCATCCGCGGATCCTCGCGCGTCAGCGGCAGGACAACCTCTTCGGTCCATTCCTTGTAATCGGCGAATTGCGCATCCATCGCCGCCAGCGCCTCCTCCGCGCCTTCGATCTCGTAGCGGGCGAAGAGTTCGCGGATGCCTGCGGCGTAGGTATCGATCTTGGGCAGGCCTTCGCGCACCTCGACGACGTAGGGGCCCATTTTTCCGTCCGCCCGGCTGGCTTCGAAGCGGCGCTTGGCGAGCTCGGTCATCGGTTCGGTATCGGGCCAGGTGCCGGTAAAACGCTGCAGCAGGTCGAGCGCCTTGGCACGGCGGTTCGCCGCCGTCTGGTCGGAGAGGAGCAGCCCGACCGATTGGAAAACATCTTCTGGCACATTGCTGAACTCGAGTGAATATTGCTGGTCGAGTTCGACCCCGCGAATGCTCTGGTCGAGCGAGTCGATCAGGATCTGCAAATCCTGCTGGACATAGGGGTTGGTTTCGGCCTGCATGGCGGCTGCGAATTCGGCGCGCAGGGCACGGGCGCCGGCGAGGTAGCGCTCGTCCCGGTCGGGTGCCATGTCGCTCACGAGGCCGTCATACTGCTCGTAGCCGGAGGCCGAGGCGTTGATCGGGAAGAACTCCGCCTGGAAGGTGATCAGCTTCTGCGTATAGGCGTTGCTGGTCTCGACCCATTCCGGCGCTGCGGGCGCTTCCTGTGCGGCCAGCGGCGCTGCGGGAAGGGCGAGGGTGGCGGTTGCGGTGGCGAGCGCGATGGCTGCGGCAAAGGTTTTCATGAAGGCCTCTCCTGTTTCGAGAGGCGGGGTGCGCTTTTCCCCCTAGCTTTGCAAGCGGCAGCCCGACGAACGCGCCTTACCAGCGGACCAAGGGCGGGATGGCGAAGCGGCCGACCAGGCCGGAAAGCACCACCGGCGCGACATGCCAGATGCCGAGGTGGCCGATATCGTCCACCGGGCAGGCGAGGCCGAAGGCAAAGCTGCCAATCGCGCCGGCCGCAATGCCGGTATAGGTGCCTGCGGCCTTCAGCGATACGGGCGCACCGCGCCGCAGCCAGAGGGTAAGTGCAGCAGCGGTGGCGAGCCCGAAGGCGCTTCCCGCGACGAAACAGCCGAGCCCGTACATATCCTGCGTCAGCGCAGCGGCGAACCCGCCGAAGCCGAGCATCACGAGCGCAGTGAGCGGCAGGAGGGTCAGCATGCCCGCAGACCAGCGCGCGCCCTCGTGGCTGTTGCCGACATGGGGCGTCGCCATGCGCAGCACGGCGTAGGCCGAGGCGGCGCCGAGCAGGCCGAGCATGCCGTTGGTCATGAAGAATTCGGTGGAGGGCGCGCCGTCCAGGATTCCGCGCCACAGCCCTTCGATCAGTTCGACGAGGACCACGGTACCGATGGCGGCCAGCGCCACCAGAGCGACACCATGCGACAGGCGGATCGGGCGGACAGGCGCGAGATCCTGCGCCAGAGCGTCAATGAGAGGGGTGGAGACCCGGTTCATGTCATTCGGCCTTTTCTACTAGCGCGGACAGCTTCTTCAGACCGCGATGGATATTCACTTTGACCAGGCTTTCGCTCTGGCCTGTTCGCTGGGAGGCTTCGGCGATGCTCAATCCCTCGATCTTGACGAGTTCGATGGCTTTCGCCTGCTTGTCGGGCAGGTGGACGAACAGCCGTTCAAGGCTCATCCGCGCCATTACCGCCTCTTCCTCGCTGTCTTCGGCTACGTCGTGATCGCCCAGCTCGTCTTCGGCAGAGCGGTAGACCTTGCGCAGGTGGTCGACCCAGCGATAGCGGGCGATGGCGGCAAGCCAGGGATAGAAGGCGCGGCGGTTGTCCCAGGTCGCGCGTTTCTTGTGCACCGCCAGCAGCACATCCTGCACGAGGTCATCGAGCTGGGAGGGCGGCACGCGCCGCCTGTAATAGCGTTCGAGCCAGAGCTGCACTTCGGCCAGAAGCGCGCGGTACATGGCCGCATCGCCATTCTGGGCGGCGGTCATCATCTGCGCCAGGCTGGCCTCATCGGCCATCATCGACCATCTCCTGCACCAGAGCGTGCTGGACCGAAGTTCGGACGGGTGGTCGTAAAGGTTACAGCTGCCCGATCAATAGGCGAAGGTCTGGCCGACCATTTCCTCGCTGATGGTCCAGAGCCGGTCTGCATTTTCCTTGTCGACAGCGTAGCTGCGCACGCCGCCGCCGGTGTCCTCATTGTCCTCGTTGGCGACGTGACAATCCTCGCAGTAGAGGCCGCCAGCGCCTTCGAGTTCGTCGGTCGTGGCGACCCAGCAGGTGGTCGCCGCGCCTTGCGGGATGGTCTTGAAGGGCTGCGGTTCCTCGCCGCGTTCCTCGGCGGCCTTCTGTATTCGCGCCATCAGGTTTGCGACGTCTTCCTCGCTCATGTGGCGGCCGAGATTGGTGTGGATGCCGCCCGGGTGCAGTGCATAGGCGTGGATGCCCTTGTCCGTGAGCCGCTCCTCCAGCCCCACGGCGAAGAGGACGTTGGCGGTTTTCGACTGCCCGTAGCTCACCCATTTGTCGTAAGCGCGGTTTTCGAAATTGGGATCGTCGAAATCGACCGGCGCGATGTGGTGGCCGCGGCTCGACAGATTGACGATGCGGGGGCGCTCGCCCTTTTCGACCAGCGGCATGAGCAGATTGGTGAGCAGAAAGTGGCCAAGGTGATTGGTCCCGAACTGCATTTCGAAGCCGTCCTCGGTCTTCGCCTCGTCGCAGGCCATGACGCCGGCGTTGTTGATGAGGAGATCGATCTTCTCGAAGCGATCGTTGGCTTCCTTGCCAGCCTTGCGCACGCTGTCGAGCGAAGCGAGGTCGCAGACCAGAGTATCGACCTTGGCGCCAGTCGCGGTAGCAAGTTCGTCGGCGGTGGCGGACAGCTTGGTCGCGTCGCGTCCGGAGAGGATGATGTGCGCGCCCTTTGCAGCCATCGCGCGGGCCGTTTCCTGCCCGAGGCCGGAATAGCCGCCGGTGATGAGCGCGGTGCGGCCCTTCAAGTCCTTGTCCGCCAGCACCTCGTCCGCCGTGCTCTCGAATCCGAATTCGCTCATGTCTGGCCCTCTCTTCCGGTTGCAAATCGGGACGTAGCACAAAGAAGGGGGCGCACAACGAAAAGGGGGCGCGGAGATTTCTCCCCGCGCCCCGCCGACACCCTCTCTCCCTGGTGTCCTGTCAGTCCCGCATCAGGCGCCCGGAGGTAGCGGGTCGTCGCTCTTGGGTGCAGCCGCCTTGCGGCGCTTCGGCTTGGGCGCTGCGGGGCTGCCGCCTGAGGTGCCCCCACCGAGGTCGCTGTCCATCTGCTCGAGCTTACGCGCCGCCCAGTCGCGGCCACCGAGGCCGAAGGCAAGCGCGCCGGCCACCGCGACGCCGCCGATCAGGATCGTCAGCGCGTTGGCCGGGATCATCCCGCCGATGCCGGTGAACTGCAGGCCCATGAAGACGAACAGGATGATCGTCGCCCAGCGCACGATGGTCGCCGCGGTTCCGTTCTCGCCTGCGTCGCCAGCGATAAGCCGGGCGAGCAGGTTGGCGATGAAGAAGCCGAAGGCGATCACGACTGCGCCGAAAATCACGCGCCCGCCAAGTTCAAGCACCTGGTCGAGAATGGCGGTGAGTTCGGGGAAACCCAGGAGGCGTGTGGCGGCGATGGCGAAGAACAGGATGATCGCAACCTGCACGACGCGGGCGATGATGCTGGATGCGCGCGTGCCTTCCGCCATCATGCCGCTTTCCGCCAATGCCCTGTCGACGCCGAGGCCGGGCAGCACTTCCTTCAGCACCTGCACCACGAACTTGCTGATGAGGTAACCGATGCCGAGCAGGATCGCGGCCGCGATGATGTTCGGGATGGCGTTGAAGATAAGGGTCAACATGCCGCTTGCGGGTCCGGAAATGCTTTCGATGCTGAGAGCTTCCAGCGCCATGATCGAGACGAAGATCACTATAATTGCATAGACGATTGTGGCGATGGTCTTGCTGATCGCGGTGTTGCCGGTGACATTGTCCACCCCGCCGCGATTAGCCCATTTGTCGAAATCGACCGTCTGCAACGTGGTAGTGATGAGATCGCGCACGATCCGCGCCACCATCATGCCGATGAAGAAGATCAGGCCCGCACCCACCAGATTGGGGATGAAGTCCACTATGTTCTCGAGCAGGCTGTCCACCGGCCCTGCCACGGCGCCGAGGCCGAGGATCTGAAGGATCACGAGGAGGCCGAAGAGCCAGATCAGCAGGCTCACGATCTTGCCCAGCGATTCACCCAGCGACGATCCGTTGCCGGTGCCGCGCTGGAAGAAAGAAATGTTGTCGACGAGCTTGGCGAAGGCCCACTTCGCGGCCTTGGCCGCCGCCCATGTGATAAGCAGGACGATCAACGCGAGACCGATTTTCTCGATCACGTCCATCGCGACCTGCTGGTCGAAACGATAATTACCGATACGCATGAAACCTCTCCCTCATGGTTTCTTCCGCGGCAGGGCTATCACCCTTGGCGGTTTTATCCAAAAAGTCGGCGGGGATTGAGTGGATAACTTTCGGTGCTATCCCAGAGGGATGAGAGGTTTCGCATCCCCGCTCGCCGCTAGTCTTGCGCTGGCCCTGTCCGTTTTCGCCGCGCCCGCGGCGGCCGAGGACGAGGCGACGCGCTGGTCGCTCGCCATCCATGGCGGGGCGGGGACGATCGCTCGCGCCGACATGACGGCAGAGGAAGACGCGGCCTATCGTGCCTCGCTGCAAGAGGCGCTTGATGCCGGCGCAAAAGTGCTGGCCGAAGGCGGCGAGGCGCTCGACGCGGTCGAGGCGGTGATCCTGATCCTCGAGGACGACCCCAAGTTCAACGCCGGGCGTGGAGCGGTTTTCACCTGGGAGGGCGGGCACGAACTCGACGCCTCGATCATGGACGGCCGCAACCGGGGCGCAGGCGCGGTGGCGGGCGTTTCGGGCATCCGCAACCCGATCCTGCTCGCGCGCAAGGTCATGACCGACAGCCCGCACGTGATGCTGGCGGGCGAGGGGGCGGAGGTTTTCGCCGCCGAAAACGATCTCGAACGCGTGCCCAACGAATGGTTCGACACCGACTTCCGCCGCGAGGCGCTGGAGCGGGTGAAGGCGGAGAAGCTCTCTTCGCTCGATGTCGATGCCAAGTTCGGTACGGTCGGTGCGGTGGCGCTCGACACGCATGGCAATCTTGCCGCCGGAACCTCGACCGGAGGCATGACGGGCAAACGCTGGAACCGCATCGGCGACAGCCCGGTGATCGGCGCCGGCACCTATGCCGACAACCGCAGCTGCGCTGTTTCGGCAACGGGCTGGGGCGAGTATTTCATCCGCGTCGGGGTGGCGCACGAGATATGTACGCGACTGCGGCTGGCGCAAAGCCTTGATGAGAATACGCTCGTGAGGGCGATGGAGCGGAACGTGGAGGCCGATGAGGGCGAGCTGGTCTACAACGTTGGCAGGATTGCGGCGGATGAAGCGCAGGAAATTGGCGATGCCGTGTTGCGCGACGTCAAGGCGCTAGGCGGCGACGGCGGTATCATCCTCGTCACGCCCGAAGGCCACGCGCTTTACAGCTTCAACACCGAGGGCATGTACCGGGGCCGCGCGACGAGCGAAGGCACGAGCGAAGTCGCAATCTACGGCGACGAATAGCCGGACTGCCGCGGCCTAGCCCCGCTTGCGGGCCTGCGCATAGCTGCCGAGCAACCGTACATCGTTGGTCTGAAAGACGAGCTCCTCCAGCGCGCTATCGACGCCCGGATCGCCTGGCGCGCCTTCGATATCGGCATAGAACCGCGTAGCGGCGAAGCTGGCGCCCTTCTGGTAGCTCTCCAGCTTGGTCATATTGACGCCATTGGTCGCAAAACAGCCCAGCGCCTTGTAGAGCGCGGCGGGCACGTTCTTCACCTCGAAGATGAAGGTCGTCATCTTCGTCGCCGCCTCGATAAGCGCCGGATCGCGCTGCTCCTTCGCCAGCACGACGAAGCGCGTGGTGTTGTCGGCGGCGTCCTCGACCGCCTCTTCCACGATATCGAGACCGTAAAGCTCGGCCGCCATGGGCGGGGCGATGGCGCAGAATTTGGGATCGCGCAATTCCGCGATATAAGCCGCCGCCCCGGCCGTATCGGCATGGGCAAGGGCGACGATGCCGCGCTGCTGGAGGAATTCGCGCGACTGGCCGAGCGCCTGCGGGTGGCTGTAGGCCGCCTCGAACGGACCCGGCCCGGTGGCCATCAGCGCGTGGGTAATGCGCATGAAATGTTCGGCCACGATTGCGAGGCCACTTTCGGGCAGCAGGAAATGGATGTCCGAGACACGGCCGTGCTGGCTGTTTTCGATCGGGATCATTGCGCAGCCTGCCTTGCCGCTCTTCACCGCGTCGAGGGCATCCTCGAAGCCGAGATAGGGCAGCGGCAGGCATTCGGGGTCGAACTGCATCGCGGCCTGGTGCGAATTGGAGCCGGGCGCACCTCCGAAGGCGATAGCGCGCGCAGGATCGGCCGCGGCGGCGCGGCGCATGGTGTCGACCATATCGACGGCGGGCTTGGCAAAGGTACGCATGGAAACGGCTGTGTTAGCGACGAATTCCCGCCCCGCAAGCTCTATTGCCAGTTGTGCACTTGCGCGAAAAGGCCTGTCGCACTAGAGCGACGCGCAACCATCAGACCACACGGATTCTCGCAGGCACACACGCAATGGACGACCGTTTCAATACCGCTTCCGGCTGGGTTCTTTTCGCCGGCATCGTCGCGCTCGGCGCTTCGATCGGCTCGGGTATGTATTTCCACGCCGACAGCCATGAATATCCCGAAGGCCAGGACTGGGGCTATTTCGTGGAAGGCGCGGAAGAAGAAGGCGACGCAGATGCGGGGCCCGATCTCGGCACGCTGCTCGCCAGCGCCGATGCGGCTGCGGGCGAAAAGGTCTTCGCCAAGTGCACCGCCTGCCACACGATCGACCAGGGCGGCGCAAACGGCATCGGCCCAAATCTTTACGGGATCATGGGTAAAGCTGTCGGCGGCGGCGCGGCCGGTTTCGCTTACTCTTCGGCTCTGGCGGATCACGGCGGCCAGTGGACCTGGGAAAACATGGACGCATGGCTCAAGAGCCCGCGCGCCTTTGCCAGCGGCACCAAGATGAGCTTTGCCGGTCTCTCCAAGCCGGAAGACCGCGCCAACGTGATGGAATTCCTGTCCACCTATGGCGGCGCTCCGGCCAAGCCCGAACCGGCTGCTCCGGAAGTGGAAACGGGTGAAGGCGAGGACTTCCCCGGCGCCGGTCCGGGACCTGTCGAAGGGGTTCCGGTAGAAGGTCCCGAAGCGGCCACCGGCATGAGCGCAGACCAGCCGGTTCCCAGCGAAAACGCGGCCGGCGACAACGAAGGTGCGACCAAGATCGACTGATCTTCTCGAGCTATCGCGATTGAAAAACCCCGCCTTCGAGCGGGGTTTTTTGTGCCTGACGAGGAGGGGGGCCCTAACCCTTGAACCCTTGCGCGATGACATACCACTCGCTCGAGCCTTTGCGGCTGGCGGGAGGCTTGGCGTGCTTGACCGTCTTGAAGTGCTTCTTGAGCAGATCGAGCAGGTCCTTGTCGGTCCCTCCGGCAAGAACCTTGGCCAGGAAGGTCCCGCCCGTATCGAGGTTCTCGACCGCGAACCAGGCCGCCGCCTCGACGAGGCCCATGGTGCGCAAATGGTCGGTCTGCTTGTGGCCGACGGTGTTGGCCGCCATGTCGCTCATCACGAGGTCGGCCTTGCCGCCCAGCGCCTCTTCCAGCACCCGCGGCGCGTCGTCGTCCATGAAGTCCATCTGGAAGATGGTGACGCCCTCGATCGGCTCGGTCTCGAGCAGGTCGATGCCGACAACGGTGGCCTTGGGCCGCACCTTGCGCGCCACCTGGCTCCAACCGCCCGGCGTGATGCCGAGGTCGACGATCCGGCTGGCGCCTTTCAGCAGGCCGAACTTCTCGTCCATCTCGATCAGCTTGTAGGCCGCGCGGCTGCGATAGCCGTCCGCCTTGGCCTGTTTCACATAGGGATCGTTGAGCTGGCGCTGCAGCCAGCGGGTAGACGATTCCGACCGCTTCTTCGCCGTGCGGACACGCGTGTCCTTGTCCTTCCCCGAACGGCTCATACGTCCTGTTCCTTCATGCGTTGGAGCGCGGCGCGGCTGCGATCGCCTGTCGCATCGGCAGCCATCAGGCTGCGCAATATGCCCTCGCGTATGCCGCGGTCGGCCACGCCCAGCGTTTCCGAAGGCCAGATATCGAGGATGCTTTCCAAGATCGCGCAGCCGGCCACTACGAGGTTGGCGCGATCATCCCCGATGCAGGGAAGCTTGCGGCGGTCCACCCCGCTCATATGGCTGAGCCGGACCGAGATGTCGCGCATCGCCTGCGCGGGAAGAATGAGCCCGTCGACTGCCTGCCGGTCGTATTGCGGCAGTTCGAGATGGAGGCTGGCGAGCGTAGTGACCGTGCCGCTGGTGCCGAGCAGGCGGATCGGGTGTGGGCCTTTGGCGAACTCGCGCACTCGCTCGGCAAAGGGCTTGAAACTGTCGCGCACTGTCTTGCGCATCCGGCGGTAGCGGTCGAGCCGCTCGTCCTCGCTGTCGTCAGAGCCTGTCACGGTATCGGTCAGCGACACCACACCCCAGGGGACGCTCATCCAGTCGATGATGCGCGGGACCGCGCCGCTCGGTTCGACCAGCACCAGCTCCGTCGAACCGCCGCCGATATCGAAGATGACCGCCGGGCCTTCGCCGTCTTCCAGCAGGATGTGGCACCCCAAGACGGCGAGGCGCGCTTCTTCCTGGGCTGAGATGATATCGAGCACGATGCCTGTCTCGCGGCGCACCCGTTCGATGAACGCCTCGCCATTGGAGGCGCGGCGGCAGGCTTCGGTCGCGACCGAACGGGCAAGGTGGACGTGCCGGCGACGCAGCTTTTCGGCGCAGACGTGCAAGGCCGCCAGCGTGCGGTCCATCGACTCGTCCGAGAGGCGGCCGCTTGCCGCCAGTCCTTCGCCGAGGCGCACGACACGGCTGAAGGCGTCGATCACGGTGAAATTCTCGCCCGAAGGTCGCGCGATCAGAAGGCGACAATTGTTGGTGCCGAGATCAAGCGCGGCATAGGCCTGTTTGCGGCCACGCGGGATCGGCGTCACATTTGCGCTCTGGATTACGGAGGGTCGGGCACCGGGCGCTTTCGCGTCGTGCGAAGCCGAGCCGATGCGCGCGCCCTTGTTCTTGGGGCGCTTGTCGGGCCGGGAGGGGCGCTTGTAGCGGAAATCGGCTACCTTGCCGGACGTGCCGCCCCTTGGTTTTCCGTGCCCCCGTTTCATGTCCGGCGGAGACTGTTCCGCCATGGGGATATCTTTCGTTATTCCTCCCGCGCAAAACCACCTCGCGCGGGGACCTGTTACCGATGCTAGCGGCGGAAGGGCGAAGGGGCAAGCGTGCATGACTGGCTTGGGGTTGACCTTGTGCGCGCACGAAACTAGATGCGCGGCCTCTCTTGCGACGGCGAGACGATTCTCGCGAGTTGCCGCATGGCTGATGCCCCGTCGTCTAATGGTAAGACTACGGACTCTGACTCCGTCAATTGAGGTTCGAATCCTCACGGGGCATCCACTTTTCCCTCGCTGCCAACTCGCCACGCCCGTTCATGACCGGCGTGCCATGGCATGTGCAGCAGGTGTCGGCGGGAATACGGAATCCACAAAATATCCCGATTCAGGACGGCAAGTTTTTACCTTTCGCCGCGAAAGAGGCCCCCGGACGAAACCAAGGGGTCTCGACCGTGAAAAAGAACAAGTCGTACTTGCCGGAGGACAAGGTCCTTCGCCAGGAACTGCCCGGATCGGGAATGGCCGACGAGATTGTCGGCACCGAAGGTGACGACACGATCTCGGGCTATGCGGGCCAAGACCATATCGATGGCGGCGCGGGTGCCGACACGATCTACGGCGGTCTCGTACGGCGGCGCGGATGCCGATACGCTCTACGGCCAGGAAGACAACGATCGCCTCAACCGCGACGGTGGCAACGACTTCCTTTATGGCGGCACCGGCAACGATATCCTGAGCGGCGGCTGGGGGACCGACTTCGTCTCCGGTGAGGAAGGCGACGACACCGCCACCGGCGGCGAGGGCGACGACAAGCTCTATGGCGGTGACGGGATCGACAATCTGTCGGGCGATAACGGCAACGATCTCGTCCTCGGCTTTGCGGGCTTCGATTTCCTCTACGGCGGTCTCGGGAACGACCGCATGTTCGGCGGCGAGGATGACGATGTCATCGACGGCGAAGATGGCGACGACAGCGTCTATGGCGGCGACGACAACGACGAACTGGTTGGCGCAGACGGCATCGACTGGCTGTATGCGGGATCGGGCAACGACCTCGTCTACGCCGGTGAGAACGACGACACCGTGTATGGCGGGGACGGGCATGACACACTGCTCGGCGAAGAGGGCAACGACCGCATCGAAGGCGGGGCCGGCTACGACTATATCATTGCCGGCGATGGCGATGATGTGATCTTCGGCGGCAACGACAGCGACTATTTGTATGGCGATGCCGAACTTCCAGCTGGGCACCGAAGCCGACGATGCCGACGACAGGATTATCTACGACCAAACCACCGGTAATCTTTATTTCGATGCCGACGGGAACGGCGAGGGCGAACAGATCCTCGTCGCCAATCTCGGCAAAGGTACAGTGCTCGAATACACCGGTATCTTCTCTGGTGGCGGACAGGCCTCGGAGCCGGCCAAGGTGAGTGAGCCGGTCATCGAGCCGATCCAGGACCTCGCCGTCTGGGACATCTTTATGGTGTGACCCGGACAGGGTGAGGCGCAGCGCCTCCCCGACCGAAGCGCGGGCGCCGTTCCTTTCCAGGGAGCGTCGCCCGTTTTCGATTCCCGTCGTAAGCGAATCGGGTGGGCAGCTATCCCCGGGTCGTTAACAGTTTAGGGCCCCGCAATTCCCTGTTAACCATAATTCGACGTAATACCGTGAAATAACATGTGATTTTTCGCATTTTTCGGGAAATACGTAGTCCCTCGTTAACGTTTGGAGGCCATAACCCAGCGTGACGAAATCCATGGTTGGGGGCCATTCATGGTGCGCATGTGCCGGCCCCTGCCTTTTACGGACGGGAAGACGCAGATGGCACAGAAGGACTACAAGCCGTTCGACGAGAGCGCACTTGATCCTGCCAATGGCAATGGTGGCGGCAACGGCAACGGCAACGGCAACGGCAACGGCAACGGCAACGGCAACGGCAACGGCAACGGGAACGGCTCGAGCAACGCTGGCGGCAATGGCGCCGACAACGGTCGTGCGGGCGAGAACGGCAACGGCGCGACCAACGGCAATGCCGGAAGCGGGGCAACCGGCAATTCTTCCGGTTCGTCGAACGGAAACGGCAATGGTAATGGCAACGGTGCCAGTGCTGACGCCCAGGCGGGCGATGCGACCACCACCGGCATCCTTGCAAGTGGCGAAACCGTTGCCAGTGCGATCGACACCCGCACCGACGTCGACTGGTTCGCCGTCGAACTGACGGCAGGTACGAGCTACCAGTTCGCCACCAGCGCCGGTGACACCGGCTCGATCGGCGACACCGTCCTCGCACTGTACGACGCCGACGGCAATCTGGTTGCCGGCAATGACGATTCCAACAACGGCGCCTTCTCGACCCTGCTCCACAGCGCGGAAGCCGACGGCACCTATTACGTGTCCGTCCTCGGTTACCAGGGCGACAGGGGTTCCTACGAGGTCTCGATGAACGAGATCGACCTCAACGACGCCTTTTCGGCCGGAGTGGACACGACGGGCACGATCGCGGCCGGCGAGACGCTGGAAAGCCAGCTCGATTACGCTGGGGACAGCGACTGGTTCGCCTTCGATATCTCGCTGGGACAGGCAATCTCCTTCTCGACCGCAGCCGGATGGGGCGCAGCCGCCAACGACACCGTCATCACCATCTACGATGCCGACGGCAACGCGCTGCTCACCAATGACGACAACGGCACCGATCTCTATTCCTTCGTCGATTTCGCGGCGGAAGCGACCGGCACCTATTACGTCGAGGTCAGCGGGTTCGACGGCGTGGCGACGGGGAGCTACTCGCTCACCGCGTCGCTGTCGCACAACGCCGTGGAAGGCAGCGTCGACCAGATCAGCGAATATCTCTCCTCGCGCTGGTTCGACGATATGGGCCAGCAGGCGGGCGGCTGGGCGCTCGACGCCTCGCGCACCATCACCTTCGACCTCTCCGGCCTCGATACTTCGTTGCACGACACGGTGCGTGTCTCGCTGGCGGCCTGGGGCGATGCGGCCGGGATTACTTTCGTCGAGGCAGCGGGCGGCGCGATGCAGTTCGTCACCGGTGCCGAGAACGATGCCTCGGTGACGCGCGTCGGTGGCTTCATCGAAAGCGCCACCGTGACCATCGATCCGGCCACCCCCGGCTTCGCCTCGGAAACGCGCGCCTACCAGGTGGTGATGCAGGAAGTCGGCTTCGCGCTCGGCCTCGGCCACGCGGGCCAGTACAACAACGGCCAGTACGTGTCCTACCGCGCACACGACCTCGTCTATCTCAACGACAGCAACATGCTGACGGTGATGTCGGGCTTCGACAATTCGTCGAACGTCCTGCTCGCCTCGCAGGGCTATTCGAGCTTCGATGCCATCACTCCGATGATGGCCGACGTTGCCGCGATCCAGGCGATCTACGGCGCGCCGACCGAAACCCGCACGGGCGACGACACCTATGGCTTCAATTCCACCGCCGGCGATCTCTACGATGCGGCGGTGACCACCAATGCGGCCTATACGGTCGTCGACAGCGCCGGGGTCGATACGCTGGATTATTCGCAGCACGCCCAGAGCCAGGTCATCAACCTTGTTTCGGGCCGCCTGATGAATGTCGGCGGGATGACTGGCAATGTCTCGATCGCTGCCGGCACCGTGATCGAGAACGCCATCGGCGGCTCGGGCAACGATTTCGTGCGCGGCAACGATGTCGCGAACCTTATCCAGGGCCTCGCGGGGAACGATACGATCCGCGGCCTGGGCGGCAACGACACCGTCGAAGGCGGCGAGGGCGACGACCTCATCTACGGCAATAACGGCAACGACTTGCTGAGCGCCGTTTCGGGCTTCAATCGCATCTTCGGCAACGCCGGCGACGACGTGATCCTCGGCGGCTCGGGCTTCGACAAGATCTTCGGCGGACCGGGCAACGACCAGATGTTCGGCGGCGCGGGCGATGATTTCGTCATGGCCTGGGACGGCAACAACCACATGGAGGGCGGCCTCGGCAGCGACGTAATGGTCGGGGGCCGCGGCAACGACACCTTGCTCGGTGGAGACGACCATGGCTGGGACAAGCTGCGCGGCGGCGACGGTGACGACGTGCTCATCGCAGGCTGGGGTAACGACCAGCTGACGGGCGGTACAGGCAACGACTGGATGGACGGCGGCGGTGCGCACGACTTTCTCAACGGGAAGGAAGGCAACGACACCATGTTCGGCGGTCGCGGCACCGACATCCTGTGGGGCGGCGACGGTGACGACATCATCGACGGCGGCCTTCACGACGACCGCATCAACGGCGAACAGGGCAACGACCTGCTAACCGGCGGCGGCGGCGCGGACGTCTTCGTCTTCAACAACTACGCCGGTTTCGACACGATCACCGACTTCGAAAGCGGCGTCGACCTGATCGAACTGCTGCGCCCGGCCTTTACCGAAATCCGGTTCGGCACGCTGTGGCAGTCGGCCTTCACCGAAGGCACCCAAGCCGCGGATGCGGGCGACCGGATCATCTACGACAAGGCGACCGGCAACATCTGGTACGACGCCGACGGCACGGGTGCGGGCGAGCAGGTGCTCTTCGCCCAAGTCGAGGCCGGTACCGAACTGTCGCATGCGGACTTCTACGCGACCGGTTCGTCGCCGACCTATTCGCCCAAGGCATTGGTCACCGAAGCACCGGCCATCGGCCTGGTCGACCTGACCGCATCGGACGGTATCTTCTTCTAGGTGCGGTCCTGCTCCGACAGGAAGTGTTCGCAAACGAATGGGGACGGGCGTCGGCGCTGCCGGCGCCCAATTCGTTTGTGCGCGGAAGATTACCCGCGATAGTCCCCCGAAAACTGGATTTGCCTTCTAGAGTGACAGCGGTTGGCAACTGTGCCAGACCTCGCCCGATGGTGCAGGAACGAAGCCGGACAACGCGCGCAAACGTGCTCAAGGCGGCGCGTGAGCTCATTGTCGAGCATGGGCATGAACAGGTTTCCCTGAAGCAGATCTGCGAGCGTTCCGGCGTGTCCAACGGCAGCGTGTTCCATCACTTCGGCTCGAAGGAAGGCATCGTTCGCGAGCTTTTCCGCGAAGAGCGCGGAAAATACCTCCATGTGATCGCCGATGCGATCATCGGGCACAAAGGTGATCCCTGCGATGCCTTCGCCGCCGGGACCCGTGCAGCCCTGACGTACCAAGCGAAGAATCCGGTGCGTTACGAGCGGCTAATCGCCGAATTTATCGATGGTGAGTGGATGCGACACAATGTCGATGTTTGGCTCGAGGTGGCATCGAAGGAAGAAGCCCCCGTAATCCAGTGGGCCGCCGAACATTTCGCCAACGGCGCTCTTCCAATACTGCCGCCCGCCTTCTTCCAAGCCAGCTTTCTCGGCCCGGTCGACCTGCTCGCCCGCGCGCATCGACAGGGGCGGCTTTCGGGTGAACTTGATGAGTATGGAGAAGCGCTAGGCAATGTTGTCAGCAACGGGCTTAAGGCCTTGCGCGGAAATATTTCAGAAGGTGCCGGGACCTCAGATTAACAGGACAAGGTTCCTAATTCGCACGCATAAAATGCACGTGCGTCAAGTGCAAATTCCATGGACACAGTCGAGAGAATCAACGAAAATACGCATTTGCGTCAACACCCGAATGGGGCTGGGCCGGGGCCGATTTCCCGCTGATCTGATTGCCGATCATGAGCATGAGAAAGGGGCGCTGCCGTAAGGCATGCGTCCCTTTCGTCGTTTCCTGAACCGTCATTTCAGGGCGAATTCAGGATCGTAGCCGCAGGTTCTGACCAACAGTTCAGGACGCCTCGCAGGAGAAACTCATGACGGAAAAACCCTTGTACCAGGCCCTCATCGGCAGCGACTTCGCAGAGGTGATCTACGGCACCTATTACGACGATCTGATCGAAGCCTTTGGCGGTGACGACGAAGTCTATGCCGGCGCAGGTCAGGATCTCGTCTATGGCGACGCGGGCGACGACATCCTCTTCGGCGACGACGGCAGCGACATCATCTATGGCGGAACCGGATTCGACACGATCTACGGCGGTTTTGGCTGGGACCTCCTGTTCGGGGAAGACGGCGACGACGATATTTTCGGCGGCAATGGCAATGACATCCTGCGCGGCGGTTATGGTTGGGATCTGCTTGCCGGTCAGAATGGCGACGATCTGCTGCTGGGCCAGAACGGCAACGACTTCCTTGTCGGCGGCAACGGCGCGGACGAACTCTACGGCGGGAACGGTGCCGACACGCTGTGGGGCGGCATGCATGGCGACTGGCTCGAAGGCGGGCCCGGCGCGGATATCCTGCGCGGCGATGCCGGTGTGGATGTGCTGTGGGGCGGGGCCGATGACGACGAACTCTATGGCGGCGACGACCACGATACGCTGTCGGGCGAGGCGGGGCACGACGACCTCTACGGCAATTTCGGCGACGACGTGATTTCCGGCGGCACCGGCATCGACTTCCTCGATGGCGGTACGGGCAACGACATCCTCGAAGGCGGGCTCGATGCCGACAGCCTCTATGGCAATATCGGCGATGATTATCTCGATGGCGGGGATGGCGACGATTTCCTCGCGGGCTTCAACGGCGACGACACCATCTACGGCGGGGACGGAGCCGACCAGATCTATGGTGGTACGGGTATCGACGTGGTCTTCGGCGGCTTCGGCGCGGACGAGATCTATGGCGAATCCCAGGACGACATTCTCACCGGCGAACAGGGCGACGACCGCATCGACGGCGGCTACGGTCATGACGCGATCGACGGCGGTATCGGCGACGACTTCCTGATTGGCGGCTTCGGCAACGATGTGCTGCTCAGCCAAACCGGTCTCGACGCGCTGTATGGCGGCGTCGGCAATGACGAATTGTCCGGCGGCGACGGCAACGATTCGCTCTTCGGCGAGGACGGCGACGACACGCTCTTCGGCGATCGCGGGGCGGATTTCCTGGGTGGCGGCAATGGCGACGACGATCTCTATGGCGGCGCAGGCAACGACCGGATCGTCGGCGGGGCGGGCAGCGACCTGATCACCGGCGGACGCGGCAGTGACGAGATGTCCGGAAATGCGGGCGCGGACATCTTCTACTGGGAGTTCGTCGCGCGGAACGGTGATGTCGATACCATCACCGATTTCACCAGCGGCGAGGACTTCCTCGAATTCGGCGCGCTGTACTTCGGTTTTCTCACCGGCGGGGCCTTGCCCGAGGAGTTCTTCCATCTTGGTAGCAAGGCGATCGATGCGGACGATATCTTCATCTACGACCAGGCGACCGGGAACCTGTTCTTCGACAATGACGGGGCAGGCGGGGAGGACCAGGTGCTGATGGCCAATCTGGGTGCGGGTACCGGCTTGGCCGCGAGCGACATCTATATCTTCGACAACGCCGCAAGCGCTTCGGCCGCGGATGCGGGCGCATTGCAGGCTGCGATTGCCATGGCCGGAATGCAGATCGGCTGAGGCCTCGCCCACAACCCGTCGCATGCAGGGGCGTTTCCAGTGGGAGGCGCCCCTTTTCCTTATCCGGGTGTGAGTCGTTCTTCCCCGCTGGACGCTCGCGCGCAATGCGCCTACACCGCTGGCCATCCCCGGGGAGCCAGCGCTGGCTGAGAGGGAGGTCTCGCACCCTCCGACCCGTCGAACCTGAACCGATTAGCATCGGCGGAGGGAGTGGAGCGGCGCGCGCAAACCCGCTCTTCCTCCGCCTCATGGAGAGAGCACGCATGGCCGACATCAACAGCAAATTCGACATCGGCGTTACCACCGGACCCATTCGCGGCAGCCGCAAGGTCCATGTTGGCGCGAAGTCCGGCAGCGGCGTGCAGGTCGCCATGCGCGAGATCGATCTCGAAGGCGGCGAGCCCAGCGTGCGCGTTTACGACACCTCCGGCCCCTACACCGATCCGCAAGCGACGATCGACATTCGCAAGGGCCTCGAACAGAAGCGCCGGGAATGGATCGTCGCCCGCGGCGATGTCGAGGAATACGACGCGCGCGAAGTGAAGCCCGAAGACAACGGCCAGCTCGGCCCCGACCGTTCGGGCGGCGTCCCCGGCTTCCCCAATGTCGCCCAGCGCGTCCTGCGCGCCAAGCCGGGCATGAACGTCAGCCAGATGCACTACGCCCGCCGCGGCATCATCACGCCCGAAATGGAATATGTGGCGGAACGCGAGAACCTCGGCCGCGAGATGCTGCGCGAGGAAGCCGCCCGCCTCACCGCGCGCAACGATGGCCAGCCCTGGGGCGCCGAACTGCCCGATTACGTCACCCCCGAATTCGTCCGTGACGAGGTGGCGCGGGGCCGTGCGATCATCCCCTCCAACATCAACCACCCCGAAACCGAGCCGATGGCGATCGGGCGCAATTTCCTCGTCAAGATCAACGCCAACATCGGCAACTCCGCAGTGGCCTCCGACGTGGCGAGCGAGGTCGACAAGATGGTCTGGTCGATCCGCTGGGGCGCGGACACCGTCATGGACCTTTCGACGGGCCGCAACATCCACGACACGCGCGAATGGATCATCCGCAACAGCCCCGTCCCCATCGGCACCGTGCCGATCTACCAGGCGCTGGAAAAGGTCGGCGGCATTGCCGAGGACCTGACCTGGGAGATCTTCCGCGACACGCTGATCGAACAGGCCGAACAGGGCGTCGACTATTTCACCATCCACGCCGGCGTGCGCCTGCCCTATGTGCCCATGACCGCCAAGCGCGTCACCGGCATCGTGTCGCGCGGCGGCTCGATCATGGCGAAATGGTGCCTCTCCCACCACAAGGAGAGCTTCCTCTACGAACATTTCGACGACATCACCGAAATCTGCAAAGCCTATGACATCGCCTATTCGCTGGGCGACGGCCTGCGCCCCGGCTCCATCGCCGACGCCAATGACGAAGCCCAGTTCGCCGAGCTCTACACGCTTGGCGAGCTGACCAAGCGCGCCTGGGAACAGGACGTGCAGGTGATGATCGAAGGCCCCGGCCACGTGCCGATGCACAAGATCAAGGAGAACATGGACAAGCAGCTGGAAGCCTGCGGCGAAGCGCCCTTCTACACGCTCGGCCCGCTCGTCACCGATATCGCGCCGGGTTACGACCACATCACCAGCGGCATCGGCGCGGCGCAGATCGGCTGGTACGGCACCGCCATGCTCTGCTACGTCACGCCCAAGGAACACCTCGGCCTGCCCGACCGCGACGATGTGAAGGTGGGCGTGGTGACCTACAAGCTCGCCGCCCACGCCGCCGACCTCGCCAAGGGCCACCCGGCCGCCAAGGTCCGCGACGATGCGCTGAGCAAGGCCCGCTTCGAATTCCGCTGGCGCGACCAATTCAACCTCAGCCTCGACCCCGACACGGCCGAGCAATATCACGACCAGACCCTCCCCGCAGAAGGCGCCAAGACCGCGCATTTCTGCTCCATGTGCGGCCCGAAATTCTGCTCGATGAAGATCACGCAGGAAGTGCGCGATTTCGCCGCCAAGCAGAACTCGGACAGCTACCTTGCGAGCGAGAACATCAAGCGCGAGACACCGCTCGAAGCGCGAGAGAACGCCGAGGAAGGCATGGAAGAGATGTCCCGTCGCTACAAAGAGAAGGGCGAGCGGCTCTATCTGCCCGAAGAGGAAGTGGACTGAAGAGCGCTAGGGTATGGGGGGAGTCGGAGCGCTCCCCCGGAGCGCGGAGACGTGCAAAGCATAAATGAGCGAGGTGTACCGGGAGAAAGGCGAGAAGTTGTAGTTGCCGGAGGGGTACGGCTTCTCGCCCACGTGGGCTATTGATCAATCGAGGTGAGAATGACGGTCTGTATTGGCATATCTCCTGATGCCTTTTGTATGCCTTTGCTGGTAACGGACACGCAAGTGACTAGTGAACACGGATCGCTCTTCGAGCAATTGCCGGGACGCAACGAACTCAAAGGTTGTCGCAAGTTTCTCGCTCGCAAAACAGAAATCATCAATGACGTTGCGGCAGTTGCTTGCGCAGGTCGAGTCACAGCCATCGCAGACTTCTTACAATACGCAGATGTATTGGTTGGCGATGGGACCGGCGAAAGACCTCTAAGGGGCCTTTCTGAACGTGCGGGAGGCTATCCGAAGGGGCACCTTAACGCGATCGCATATCTACCTAGAGTGCGTGAATGTGGCGCAGTCGAACTAGCATTCTTCAAGCCATTATCGATAGAACTAAGTGAATCAGACCTCTTTGGTAAAGTGGCGGCGATTGGCTCTGGATCAGCTGAGGCACTAAACCTTATTGAAGAATTGGCTCAAAACCATGAGAACATTTACGCTGAAAAGACTGGAAAATCCCTAGTTGCTCACCACGTGTTCTTAGTAGATCAGCTAAATATGTTGGTTCTTGGCGAAGAGATATGGGTTAAGTTTGATGAGTTCGATGAAAACCGGCAGTCTTGGGGCGGTTTTCTTGAGTACACATATTTTGACATTCATGTCAAAAAGTGGAGAAGGCAGCCGCGAACAATCTATCTATTCTATCAACTCGATTTTGAGACCGAATATCGGCACTCTGGCACCCCAAATCTAATAGACCGTTTGTACTTTTACGACCCCGGCGGTTCAAATGGGCGACTACTTGCTATTAGCTCGAGCCAAACTCGAGGGGTCTACGAAAACGAGTACATCTTCAAAAGCTTGTTGGCTAAAGATGATCTGCGCGAGTTTGATTGGACTGCGTGGCAGCCAGAGAAAGTGTGCGTGTTGGTCAATGGCTTGTTGGAACGCGAGGGTAAATCGGAAGTTGTTTACCGTTATTCCGGCACCTACGCTTGCGATCAAGACAATGGTGTAACGATTTATCCAAGAGGAGGGGACAGGGCGCTATGGTAATTCGAACCTTTTGGCCCATCTTTCGATAAACTTATGTATGACATGCTTTCAAGAGTTTGAGATACCTTGAAAAATATCATCGTTTCGCCGGAACCAGCTTCTCCACCAGCGCCCTGAGTTCGCTCGGCGTGGTGTGGCCGGCGACGATCTCGTGATAGCCGATGCCCGCCTCGCGCGCTTTTCGACCTATCGCTGCGCTGCTTGAGGACGGGCTTCCTTCTTCACCGCATCGCGCGAGGCGGCGCTATGGCTCAGCTTGCCTTGCGACCGAACTGCGCGACAGGACCAGTGCCAGCTCCTGCCGGAACCAGCTTCTCAACAAGAGCCCGCACTTCGCTTGGCGTGGTGTGGCCCGCGACGACTTCGTGATAGCCAATACCAGCCTTGCGCAGCGCCTCTTTCTTTACGGCATCGCGTGCGGCGGCGCTGCCCTGATGGTGGCCTGTGCCTTGATATTCGATAGCGTGAACCACGCGGCAGTTTTCGTCCATCAGGGCGAAATCGACGCGTTTGGAATTGACGCACCCATAGGCATTGCGGTCGGGTGAGGAAAGAAATTCGCCCAGCGACACTTGCGCCATCACCTGCCAACGCGGATTACGACCGATCACCGCATCGTCAAGCGCTTTGAAAACAGAGGCTTCCGGCCGATTGAGCAGCGGGCGCGGCTTGAAGTCGGCAGCCATGACGATTTCGAGCTGGTTCGCAGCACTCGAAAGCTTGGAGTTATCGGCTCCCCCGCCTTTGCGGTTGTAGCGGCGATTGTTGTTTTTGCGCCTGCGGTTGCTGTTCTTCTTTCCGGCCTTGCTCCATTCGACAACAAGAAAGACGACAAGGGCCATGAGTCCGATCATGACGACCTGACTGGTCATTGCACCTTTGAATAGAGTCTCGAACACTTGGGCCTCCGCTTAGCAGCCTACATTGGCTTTGCTGCCCCAATTATCGGGAAAACCTTTTGATTTTCCTACTCGGGTAGAATCGCCACTTCTTCGCCGCCTCCCCCGCAACCAACCACCCCTCCCACCGTTGTTGCAGTGCAGCATCTCGTTGCCGGAGTATCTCCCATGACCAAGACCCCCACAAAAACCTGGCCCGAACTCGCGATCGAGGGGTGGATGCTGGGGGCGGAAATGTCGGCGGTGATCTGGCTGCGCAGCTTGCGGATGATGACGGGCGGCAGGCTGGCGACGCGCGAGGCGGAGCGGATGGTGGGCGAGAAGATTAACGCCGCCATGACCCTCGTCCCCGAAGTCCTCGTGGGCGGCCTCGGCCAGTCGGCGGAGGAAGCGACAGGCCGCGCCATTGCGCATTACAGTAGGCCCGTTCGCGCCAATCGCGAGCGCCTGAGTCGGTAAGTCCCGGCACCGCTGGCTTTCCGGGTGCTGGCTTTTCAAGGCGCCAGCGCCCATAGCGGCGCATGGCCGATCTCTACCGCAAGAACCTCGAATCCGAACGCCGCAAGCTGTGGGGCGAATGCCGCCTCAAGGGATTGAAGCGCGACACGCCCGAGCGCTTGCGCATTGCCGAGATCGACCGGCTGCTGGCGGAGCACAAGGCAAAGAAGCAGCAGCCGCCGGTCGAGCGCGAAGAAGGCTGAAGCCGCCTAGTCGTTACGCATATTCTCCAGCCCCTTGATCGCGCCGGGCTTGGTGCTGGGGTTGGAAGCGTTGGTCTTCACCTTTTCCTGCTTGGGTTTGCGGTTCTCGCGGCTCTTCTTCTGCTGGCCCTTGGCCATGGTCTTTTCCAATCGGAGCGGAATGCCCCGGCCGCACTATGGGCCGATTGCAGGGAATAGATAGCGAAACCGGCGGGTGGCTCCGGTCCGGCCGGTTTCACCCTCACTCCATCCTCACCAGCACCCGGTCCAGCGCCTGCAGGAAGTTCGACCGATCCGTCTTGCTGAACGGCGGCGGGCCGCCACCAACTCCGTCCATCCCGGCGCGCAGGTCTTCCATGATCGCGCGGGTGGCGATGGCGCTGCCGATGCTGGCGGCGTCGAAGCTCTTGCCGTCGTGGCGCAGCACCGTCGCGCCTGCCTTGAGGCAGCGTTCGGCCAGCAGGATGTCGGCGGTGATGACCACGCTTCGCTGTCCCGCGTTTTCCGCGATCCAGTCATCCGCAGCATCGAAGCCGTCCGAGACCACCACGCGCTTCACCCGCTCGCTCACCGGCACGCGGAAAGGGCTGTTGCTGACCACGCGGACGTGTGCCTTGCGGCGGCTCGCCACGCGATAGACCTCTTCCTTCACCGGGCAGGCATCGGCGTCGACGAGGATGGTGACGGGGGTATCGGCGGATGGGTTCATTGCGCGGGCGATAGCGCAAATTCACATGCGGGGTTTGGATTTTTCGGGCGCACCGCCTAGGCCTTGCTTCCGCACAGCCATGGGGAGCCGCATCATGCCGACAACCGAACCCACCACCGTTCTCGACGACAAGCGCGAACGGCGTCGCCTGCCGCTGATCGGGCTGGCGCTGACGGCGCTGTATCTTGCCGGTCTGGTCGTTTACCTGGCGGTGCAGGGGCAGAACCCGGCCGACCTCAGGCTCAACGAACTGGGCGATTTCCTGGGCGGCGTGTCGAGCCCGCTGGCCTTCCTGTGGCTGGTGCTCGGCTTCTACCAGCAGAGCCGCGAGATCCGGCTGTCCTCCACCGCGCTGCACCTGCAGGCGGCCGAGATGAAACGGTCGGTGGACGAGCATCGGCGCATCGCGGAAGGCTGAATCCGCGAATAGGTTAGGTGATCGGGGAAAGCCGTGCTAGAGCGCGCTCGCTGACGTCGGAATTTGCGACGGATGTCGAGATTTGAAGACCGCCGCTTGCCCGAGCATTCGCTCACCGGCCCCGGCGTAAACCAGGCGACGATTTCCTTTCTTCGGACGACTTTTTGCATACCCGCCCCGCATGTCGCGGCGCGGCAATCACTTGTTCTCGAAAGGAACATCACATGGCCAAGACCGGCACCGTAAAATTCTTCAACTCCGACAAGGGCTATGGCTTCATCCAGCCCGACGATGGTTCGGCCGACAGCTTCGTTCACATCAGCGCCGTGCAGGCCGCCGGCATGCAGACGCTCGATAAGGAACAGCGCCTCAACTACGAAGTCGAGCAGGGACGCAACGGCAAGGAAAGCGCCGTGAACATCTCGGCTGCCGACTGACACCCGACTTCGAGGCTCGCGCGCCCCGGCCTGGGATATCCCGCCGGGGTGCGCGGCACCTCCTCATACCTGTCCCAAGGAGTTTGCCGATGAGCCAGTCTTACGAATTCTACATTACCCGTGCCGATGCCTCCCGCAAGGCGGCCGAAGCGGCGACACTCGACAATGTCCGCAACCGCGAATTGCGCGCGGCAAAATCCTGGGCCGAGCTGGCCGAACACGCCCGCGGCGTGGCCGAAGCGCGGATCAAGACCGAACGCGAAAAGCGCGAGGCGCGCGAGGCCTTGGCAGCCGCAGAGGCCTGAGCCTTTCCTACAGGACGACGTGCGGGCTACGCCCCTCGCATGAGCCTGTCCTACCCCCACGAACCCGCGCGAAACCGGGGCTTTGCGGCCTTGCGGAGTTTTTCGCCCTGGACTGTGCTCCATGCGCTCCATCCTGTTGGAAAGCGTGTCGGCCACGGGAAACCCCGGCGTGCCCCACTCGTTGATTGTATAGACAACAACAAGAGGAGCATTCGCTATGCAGGTCCAGTTCAACTCCGACAGCAGCGTGATGGGCACCGAGAACGTCGCAACACGGATCGAAGCGCGGGTGCGCGAGAAGCTGGCGCGGTTCGAGGACCGACTGACGCGGCTCGAAATCCATGTGCGCGACGAGAACGGCGCCAAGGGCGGGGCCGACGACAAGGCCTGCACCATCGAGGCACGACCCACAGGCGGTGCGCCGGTAGGGGTTACGGGACACGCAGCGACGGTCGACGATGCGGCGAACAAGGCAGCTAATACGCTCGCCCAGCGCCTTACCCGGCACTTTGGCAAGGAAAACCGCCACGGCCACGATCCGCGCCCCGACAAGGTAATGTAAACCGTGGGTTGGGGCGGAAAAAGGCGTTGGAGGATCAAGCTACGAGGTCGGTGATCGTTCGTGCCTGTGCGCGCTTGGACTGCAATCGACCACGCAGTTCATCGCTTGGCCAAGAAAGCAGAACGGCGCAATTTCAAGACGCTATAAAGAGCTGAACGATCACATGCCGTATTCTTCCGCATCCATCTTATGCCTGTCGATCAAGAGCCCCAGTGTCATGCTCAGGAGCGCCGGCATCGACCAGAAAGCTCCAAGCCGCCAAGCCAACATCATGTATTCTCCGGGGAGCACCAGGGCTGCGAGTTCGAAGAGGACAGTGGCAGACTGAAAGCCACAGAACCAGATCGGCCAGAAGCGTCGACTGGTTCGTGCAAATGCAAAAACGAATAGCAAGAGTGCGATATCAATCACGCTCACAAACAGAAGCGCAGGTTCTGCCTCGAAAAGTGAAAAAACCGCAGCAGACATCATCGCCGCGGCCACAATTCCCATGATCATCCGTCGATCATGCCGATCTCCTGCCCGCCAACTGATGACCAACGCTCCGAGGAGGAACAGCCAGAAGGCAAGCAGGAAAATACTCGGCATCGCTTATCCTCGCTTGTGCGCAAGCTCACGATTGGATGCGCTACCCATGGGTTGATATTCGGGCGGACATCCAAAGTTGACCGTCTGCAAAGTCGAGGCGTTCTGAATTTTGCGCAACTCTCTTGTAGCCTGACTGAGATCTTCTCGTGTCCCGATCACTCTGTTCAAACCTTCACCCGCGTTTGCCAGCGCACTCTGGACAGTAGTTATCGGGAGTCGAGACGCATTGCTGACCTCGACGATGCTGGCACACAGGTGGGAAAGCGAGATCACAGCCCTGTTGACGGCGTCAACGGAGTTTTGAGTATCTGTGGCGATTACCTGGCCAACGGACTGTTCGATATCGTGCATTAGATGGTCCTTCCTTGCCTTTCCGGGATTGGTTGGGCGAAGGAATTAAATCAGTGGTCTAAGTACGAAGCTAAGTCTGATAGCCCCAAAATGGATAGAACCAGCAAACAACTCGCCATAGCAGACAGGATCCCTATCCGCATAATCCATTGGAGCCGCGTCCTTTTCGTATGGCAATTGGGGCGGCCACCCAAAGGCGGGAAAATCGAGCTATCTTCCGAAGTCGGTTTCGTTTTGACCTTGGTGCACAGGCTAGCAGAAAAACCGCTGTTGAGATCAATGAATCGCGCGGTCAATCCGGGGCCGTTTCCCGGTTTCCCGGTTTCCCTTCCAGCTCTTGAAGCCGTTCGACTGCTGCCAATCGATTGTTGACTTGTAATCTCTCGATCACGGCAGCGATATGCTGGTCGACGGTTCGGGATGAAATCCCGAGTTCCCTGCCAATCTGTTTGGAAGTGTAGCCTTTTCGAACGAGCCTTATACAGTCAAACTGACGGCTCGTTAGTGAGGGTATCGCTCTTTCTCCGTGCGCGTTCATCGCGCTTCTCCAACAATTCTCCTACGGTCTATAAAACTTACGCTTTATCGCGAACATCGTGCCGCAAGACGGTTCGTCTCGCCTGAATGTCAATTCAGCATGTAAGAAAAGACCTTGGAAACATCCATTGAACTCTTTCGTTCGTACCTTGAAGCACCAGCCGGGTGGGCCGGCTGCGACAATGCTGATTCCACGAAAGAAAAGGGAACTATCATGAACAAGATAACACTCGCGCTCGCCTCGGCCGCATCGCTCGCTCTCGCCGCCTGTGGCGGGGAAACCGAAGAACCCATGGCCGACGACACCGCCATGGCCGACCAGATGGCCAACGACACGGCGGAAACCGGCACCATAGTCGACGTCGCACAGGGCGACAGCCAGTTCTCGACGCTTGTGAGCGCGGTGACCGCAGCCGGTCTCGGCGAAACGCTGTCGGGCGAAGGTCCGTACACCGTCTTTGCGCCGACCAACGATGCCTTCGGCAAGATCCCCGAAGCGACGCTGACCGAGCTGACCACCAACGACACCGAGACGCTGGGTAACATCCTCCAGTACCACGTCGTCGAAGGCAATGTGGACGCTGCCACGCTGACGCAGGCGATCACCGATGCAGGCGACGCAGGCTACACGATCAACACCGTGGGCGGCGGCACGCTGACGGCCAACGTGGTCGATGGCAACGTTGTCCTCACCGATGCCGCCGGCGGCACCTCGACCGTAACGGCAACCGATGTCGCGGCGTCGAACGGCGTCATTCACGTCATCGATACCGTGCTCATGCCGCAGTAAGCGCGGGTAGCCGACAACGAAAAGGCGGCCCTTCGACCGGGCCGCCTTTTTTGTGTTTGCTCTCCGGAAGAGCGGGTCAGAACGTCAGCTGCCCTTCCTCGCGGCCTTCCCACCAGTCGATCCGCTTGGGGCTGACTTCGATAAGGATCAGGCCTTCGGTGTCGAGACCATTCGCGAACCAGGCTTCGAGGTCCTTTACCCAGTGCCTTTCCAATATCGCGCGGTCGCGGTGCAGCTTGCCGGTTCCCTGCACCGCGCAATAGAACTCGTCGCTGGTATAGGTAGCGCCGCATTGGTCCGAGTTCTTCAGATCGTCGTCGATCCGGCCGTCGTCGGTGGCGAAGTGGTAGGAGGTGCCGTCCTCCTCGCTCACATCTTTGTTGTTCGACATCGGCCGCGCGGCAATAGCACCCTCGCTGCCGGTTTTGGTGACCAGCATGGCGATATCGATGGATTTGAGCTTCTCGGCAATCTGGGAAACCGAACGGTCGGACATAAACGCGACTCCTTCAAGGGTGTTGGGGGTGAAGGAGTAACGGGCGAACCCGTTAAGTGTGCCGCCCGCTCCGCCTTCAATTCCTGCGAGCGAGGGCCGCACTGACGTTGACCGTCTTGGAACTGCCCACGCTGGTCTCGCTGGCGGACGGCTGAGCGGGTTGCACCTGTGCTGCAACCTTCACCGGTTCGGCCAGCGCCATCGGCGCTTCGGCACGGGTCATGCGCCCCGGGACGGCTTGGACAGCTCGTTCTTCGCGGTAGGCGTATTCAGCGTCTTCGCGCGCGCCTTCCTGGAAAGCCAGCAGGCGGCGTTCGTGTTCGATGCGTTCGGGGCTGGCTGTCGCGTAGAAGTCGTACTCCGCCGACATACGGAGCGCATCGTCTTCGCTACGCTCCCACCACATATCGCCGCCGCGGTCGCGAAGGCGACCGTGGAGCGCGAGTTCGCCCACTTCGATCGTGCCCTTGGGCGTTTCGAGCGGGTAGTGATCAGGCGGGCGCTGCGAAGTACGCACGGCTTCGTTCGAGGCGGCCACGAGCTGGGCCTCGGGCAGGGTGTCGGTATGCCCTCGTTTGAGGACGGGGCTGTCTCCAATGGTGGCGCCACTAACGGCTCCGGCAATTGCCACCACGGCCACCGCGCCCAGCATCTGGGGGGTGAATTTCATGGCTGTTTCTCCGCATAATGCGTCTTTCCCACGCAACGCCTCCCGGGCGCGCCGTGTTCCCGCCCGGCGGGTCTTCCCGCTTCACCGCTCTTTAACGACAGCCGGTAAGGGGGCGGCAAAGCTTGGATGCCAAAGTTAATGGGATAGTGAGATTTCTGCGCCATGAGCTGGCGTTCAAGGGGCTGACGGACCGCAAAGCATGCATGAATTACAAACACAGTTCGCGACGCAGGAGGGCGAAGACGCCTGGAACGCGGTAATGCACGAGCATTTCCACTCGGGTCAGCTAGGGGAGGCACAGGCCTATCTTGTCTCGCAGCTGGAGACGCTGGGTACGGAACTGGCGACCCGCTGCCTGATCGACGATCCGGACCGCGTCTCGATCACCGGCTGGTACGAACTGATCGAAGCGATCGAATTGCACGAGGGCGAACCGATTACGGGCGTGACACTTGCCATAGCCAACGAAGCGGATCGTGCCTTCGAAAAGGGCCAGGTCCACTACCCCTACATGTTGCTCGGCCTCTACAGCGACGAGCCCTTTGCCTTTAGCTGTGCCGATAGTGCCGCCATGATCGGGCAGGCCCTCGACGAGGAAGGCCCTGCTTGGGCGGGCTATGACGAGGACATAGAGGTTTTTCTTGAATGCGAGGGACTCTCGGCGATCAACACGGCGCTGGTACATCACAAGGAACGCCATTTCTTCCGCGACGACGCGCCCGAGCATGCGCCCGCGCGCTATGTCGAATACGTCCTGGCCTGCTGGTGGCGCGCGCTCCTCTTCCACCGTGCGGTCGAGAAGATCTGCGCGCAGAAGCCGTTGCCGCACAACGTGCCCGTGCTCGCCGGGATGGTCGACATGAAACCCGAAGCAGTGGCCGTCCACGGTTTCGTCGAAGGCGCACGCCCCGCCGTGCGTGACGAAAACGAAGGTCCGCAGATGGCTGAGATGCTGCCTTCCTCGATGATCACTCGCCGCGAGGTGGCAGAGGTGAAGGAGCCGCCGACCGGTGTCGACCTGCGCCGCCGCGTCGCGGAATCGGCCGAGGTTGAGCAACCGGCCAAGAAGAGCCTGATGGCGCGCATTTTCGGCCGCGGTTGACCGCTCGTTTCATGGCGCCTCTTGCGCGGAGGCGGCGCTTCGGTAGGCTCTTTCGTCCAAGAGGGAGGAGCCTGTCATGCCAAGCTTGCGCGCACGCCTAGTGGAATTTGCGCTTCCGCTGCTGGGCATAAAGCGCTTCTTTTCGCAACCCGACCGGCTTGACGAGCGCATTGCGAAGCTGCGCTTCCGGAAGTCACCCCGCCCACGAGGCAAATGGCATCGGCTGTTCGCAATCGAGGAAACGCGCTTCCAAGGCTTTCCGGTCCTGACCCTGAGCCCGGCTGGCGGGGCGAGGGAAGGCGCGCCGCACCTGTTTTATCTTCACGGCGGCGGCTATGTGATGGGTATCGCTGCTATCCACTGGGAAGCGATCGCCTATCTGTGCGAACGGCTGGGTGCTTCGGCCACCGTACCGATCTATCCGCTCGCCCCCGAACACAAGGCGGGCCAGACGCTTCCGGCCATGCGCGCGCTCTACGACGCGATTGCGGCCACCCAGGGCGCCCGGACTGTCACCATGATGGGGGATAGCGCCGGGGCGGGCATGGCGCTGGCGCTGGTACAGGACCTGCTGGCGAGCGGCGCGCCCATGCCATCCCGCCTCGTCCTCTATTCGCCCTGGCTTGATGCCACGGCTTCGGGAGAGGAGCAGGCGGCAATCGAGCCCCAGGACTGTATGCTCGCGATTGCCGGGCTCGAAGCCTGCGCCCTGCGCTACGCTGGCGGGCTGCCGCTCGAAGACCCGCGCCTCAGCCCCCTGTTCGGACCTATCGCCGACCTGCCACCCACCGCGATTTTTGCCGGAACTCATGATATACTGCTGGTCGATGCGCGACGGTTCGCGGAAAAGCTGGCCGGATCGGGAACGGACCACCTCTACCGGGAATATGACGGTATGTTCCCCGACTGGATGCTCTTCCCGATCCCGGAAGGCCGACAGGCGCTGGACGAGACAATTGGGTTCATTTCCGGTGCGAGGGTTGGAGAGGGTTCGTGAGATCGCAATATTCAGCAGCGCTGTTCGGACTTGCCCTGGCGGCATGCCAGTCGGGCGAGAGCGCGCCGGCCAGCGGCCCCACCGAGGCGTTCTCCGGCATTGCCCTGGACGAGACGGTTTACCTCACCGGGACGGAGCCCTTCTGGAACGCCGAGGTCAGCGCTTCCAAGGCGATCTATTCCACACCCGAAAACCAGGACGGGGTTTCCTTCAAGGTCGATCGCTTCGCGGGGAACAATGGCCTCGCCTTTACCGGTTCCATCGATGGCGCAGCGTTCGATCTCACTGTCACTCCGGGGGAATGTTCGGACGGCATGAGCGACCGAACCTATCCTTATACCGCGACACTCAGGATCGGTGAGGATCAGCGCAACGGATGCGCCTGGACCGATCTCCAGAACTTCTCCGGACCCGCCCACCCGTGACGAGGCGCGCCGATGGGTAAAGTTCCCCTTTGGCCGCGCCTGCTCGGTCTTGCCGGGCTCCTGCCGCAATTTGTGCTTCTCGGTCTGGCGTATCTCGGTACCGGTCCGCTGGCCGAGACGGCGGGAGTGCTCGCCGCGTTCTATGCCGCGCTGATATTCACGTTTCTCGGCGGGACATGGTGGGGCATCGCAGCCGGTGCCCCGGCAGCCGAAAGGCGCGACGGTCTCGGCTGGCTCTGGGTCGCCGCGGTCGTGCCGAGCCTCCTCGCCCTCGCAGGCCTTGGCACATGGGCGATCGAACTGATACCGCTGGAGCCGCTGCTGGTCATGCTGGGGGCCGGACTGCTGATGGCGCTGGTTGTCGATATGCGCATCGGATCGCTTGGTCCGCGCTGGTGGCTCGGCCTGCGCGCGCCGCTGTCGCTCGGCCTGGGTCTTGCGACCCTCGCTATAGCCTTCGCCTAGGTTTCGACCCCGGCCTTGCGTAGCTGGGGGCCAAGCCTTCCGGTGAGCCAGAGCCACCACATCCTGAAATCGGCTGCCAGGCTCCACAGCGGATAGGTGAAGGTCGCAGGGCGGTTCTTCTCCACCCCGAAATGCGCGACCCAGGCAAAAAAGTATCCGGCCACCGGCAAGGCGGCGAAAAGCACAAGACGACCCGTGAAGAGTGCGGCTATGGCGAGCACGACGACAAGCGAGGTGCCGAAGTAGTGCAGGGCCCGCGTGCGCGGCTTGGAATGCTCGCGCAGGTAGAACGGCCAAAACTCGGCAAAGGTCGCGTATTTCTTGTTCATCGCTCTATCTCAGCGCCGTGGAAGGGACGCGTCAAGCCAACTCAGAAAAGGCCGGGATTTTCGTGCTGTGCCGCGCTGGGGAACAGCGGCTGGAGCAATTCGCGGCGGCCGGCTTCTGCCTGGACCCTGCCATCCTTCGCCGCGGCGCTGATGGGCGTGCACGTTCGGCCGGCGATGAAATCGAGAGCGACAGAAACTGACTGCTCGTTGGGATCGCCAAGCTGGTTGGAAATATCGTCGCCAGCGATGCAGGTGTTGGGCATCACGCTGGCAAGACCACCGAAATAGTCGCCCTGTCCATTGGCGTTGACGGTCTTGAACGTCACCGCGCGCAGGCGGTCGTCGCATGCCGAACGATCAAAGGCGTTCTGCCCGACTGGTTTGCCGTAAGTGTCGGTGCCGACCAGCGCGATATTGTCGCCGAGGTAGGGAATCATCGAATTCGAGACCAGTTCGCTTGCGGAGGCCGTACCGCCCCGGCCGATAATCGCCAGCCTCATCGGGGCGATCTGCTGGGCCTGCTCCTGGAACAACTCGATACTGTCGTTGGCGGATTTCGACGGGCGGTAATTGGTTTCCGAGAACACTTGGCCTTCGAGGCCTTCGCCCATCAGATCTCCGAGCAGATCGGCCACCGAGACCAACCCGCCACCGTTGTAGCGCATGTCGAGGATGATGTTGCTGATACCCTGGGTGCGGAACTGCTGGAAGGCATCGATAAGCTGTGGCCCTGCGTCCTGGACGATGAAGGTGCGCAGGTTGATATAACCGACCTGGCCGCCAGCGCCGTCGCTCAGGACGCGCACGCCGTAGCGATCGGAGATGGGGTCGAGAGAAAATTCTTCCTTGGTGACGCTGGCATTCTGCTGCACTCCGGACACGCTCCGGATCACGAAGCTGCGCGTGACCCCGGGATCGCCCGGCCCGAGCGCGTCCACGACCGCTCCGGGTCCGCCGCTCGCCATCAGCGCCGACACCGATTGTCCGCCGATCTGGAGAATCTCGGTTCCACGGTCGAAGCCCACTAGAAAGGACGGACCATTCTCGAACGCCTCGACCACGAAGACGCGGTTGTTCAGGGTGTCGTAGGTCAGGCGAATCCCGAAGCCCGCGTTGGAGCCGCTGTTGATTAGCTCGTTCTCTTCTTCGATCGAGGTGATGTAGGTAAAGGTCTTTGACGGCAAGCCATCTGGGTTGAACAGGGCCTGCCCGGGCGCGGTCACCGCGTTCAGATAGCCCTGCAGCGTGGTGTAGTCGGCCTTGTTGACGCTCGTATTGAGAAGGTCGGGGTAGAGGTACCATTCCTGCAAAACCGAAAGCGCCCAGTCCTGCCGCGCGGAAAGCGAGCAGGTAGCGACATTACCGATGCCTCCCCCGTCGCCGCCGCCGCCGATTGGCCCGCTATTGTTCGAATCCCCGCCACCGCAGGCGGCAAGTGACACTGCAAGAAGTCCGAAAAGTGCGGTGCGACCCAATTTCATTGTTACTACTCCCCGGGTTTCGGCTGCCAGAATTTCCCGCAGCGGATGCAGATTATGGATGGCCAATTAACCGCCTCTGAGCAAGCGCGATGTCCTTTGATGTCCCCTCCGGGGTGCGAAATGACCGATTACAGTGGAAAACCACGATGAAACGGGCTCAAAACGGTGCAAATGCGTCGCCCGCTTATGGCCATCGCCCCGTCGCTGTGCCTACGCTTACCGTTCGACACGCGCTTTTGCGCATGGATCAAGGTATTCGGAGTAGGTAATTTGAGCAGTGGGACGCCCGAATGGGTCCGGCAGGCAATCGGCGTCGAGGCCAAGGCATCGCTGACCATCGGCGAAGTGGCTGAGGAAAAGCTGCTCGGCAAATCGGGTTTCACGCTGACCAGCGCGGCGTTCCGCAACGGCGGCGAACTCGACCCAAGCTTCACCGCGATCGAAGACGATGCGGTCGCCCCGCCGCTCGAATGGACCGCACCCCCTCCCGGTAGCCAGGAACTCGTGCTGGTCGTGGAAGACGCCGATGACGGCAAGGTCCACTGGCTCGTCTGGGGCCTGAAGGCCCAGAAGGGCGCGCTGTTCGAAGGCGAGGCACCGCCGCGCACGGGCAAGAACGCTCACGGCAATTCGGAATGGCTGCTGCCCGACCCGCCGCTGGGCGTCCAGCACACCTATGTTTTCCAGCTCTACGCGGTCGACCTGCCGCTGACACTGATGCCCGGTGCGGGCTACGAAGAATTGCGCAAGAACATCAAGGGACACGTCACGGCTGCCGCCGTTCTCACCGCCCGTTTCGAAGGGCATGAGATCGAGGAGCTGGACGCGGAAGACTTCGATATCGAAGACTAATGATAAGCATAGCCAACTGAAAGGAACCTGAAATGGCTGGCAAGAACAACGCACTGCAGAAGCCGGTGAACCTGTCGCCGGAACTCGAGAACGTGGTCGGCAAGGGTCCCATGACCCGCGCCCAGGTCACCTCGAAGGTGTGGGACCACATCAAGGCGAATGACCTTCAGGATTCGAAGGATCGTCGCATGATCAACCCCGACGACAAGCTCGGCGCTGTCATCGGCAAGGAACAGATCTCGATGTTCAAGATGACCGGTGCTGTTTCCAAGCACATGTCGTAAGTGATCAGGTACGGCGGCGCCATGGCCAGTCCGTGACGCCGCCGACCCACAGGGCCAGCCACACAAGCACCGGCTGCGTGATCATGCGCGGCACGTGATAGGCAAGTCCGAACCCGCCGTCCGCGCGCGCCATGTCCATGATGAAATGGTTGATGTTGGCCGGAAAGACGCAGACCGCGTAGAGCGCGAGCCCGATCGCGCCCGCTTTCCGCAATCCTTCAGAAAATGGTTGGATCAGCGCCGCTGCGCCAAGCAATTCCGCCATGCCGGTCCAAAAGACGATTGCTTCGGGCGCAGGCAGGGCCTCGGGCATGATCGCGAGGAATGGCTCCGGCCGCGCGATATGGGCATAGCCCGCATAGGCATAGAACAGCGCAAGCAGGATGCGGAGCGCAGCGCGGATCATTCTTTCGCCCTCGCTATGCGATAGGGGCCGTCACGTCGTTCCAACGCTGCGCCTTTCCAGCTGAGCCTGATGCGTCCTTCTTCCACCAAACGATCCACTGCGCAGTGCACATCGTCCATGCGCAGGCGCCAGTCGTCATCCTCGCCCGCGATTTCGCGTGCGGCTTCGCTTGGACAAATCGTTGCATCGGGCGCGCGCTTCGAAAGCAGTCGCAACACCGCATCTTCTTGCCGGGTCATCCGGGCGACCAGCCCGGCGGAGCAAGCTCGAAACCGGAAAATTCGAAACCCGGCGAAACGATGCAGGAAACCAACGTATAGCCATGTTCGCCCCGGACGGGGGCAGCGGCCTGCCAGTAACCGGCGGGAATAACATGCTGGACAGCTTCGCCGCCCAGAACGTCGCCGCCCATGCGGATTGTCTCGGCCGCGGCATCATCGCTGGCGGCGACGGAAAGCCGGAGCGGATCGCCCGAATGCCACAGCCAGATTTCCGCGGCATCGACGCGGTGCCAGTGCGACGACTGGTCCTCTTCGAGAAGGAAATGGATCGCCGTCGCGCTTGCTCTTTTCCCGTCGCCTGCGGGAGGGCGCCATGTCTCGCGATACCAGCCACCCTCAGGATGGGGCGCGAGGCCAAGCGTGTCGATGAGCGCGCGGGCAGACGTCACTCCTCGGTCACCTCGACGCCATTCCAGAAGGCGATACGGTTTTTGATTTCGGCAGCGGCTTCCTTGGGCTCCGGGTAATACCAGGCCGCGTCCTTATTGATGGCGCCGCCAGCGTTGATCGAGTGGTACTGCGCGGTGCCCTTCCACGGACAAACGCTTGTCCGCTCGCTCGGCACCAGCGCCGACCGTGCGACATCGGGCGCGGGGAAATAGTGATTGCCCTCGACCACCACCGTATCGTCGCTGCGGGCGATCTCTTCGCCGTTCCATCTGGCCACGACCGTCATTGGCACTCCTTTCCATAATCGTCCCATTCGTTAGAAGAGCCGCTGAGACCGCCACCGGTTCCGAAACAGATAAACGGAGTTCGCCCATGCCCAAGTTCCGCACCCTCGTTAGCCTTGCCGCGCTGGCAGTGGCCGCAAATCCGCTGGCTGCGCAGACCCCGGAGGATGTGGCCGCGGCAGCGCTCGAGGCGACACCGGTGTGGGACGGGCACAACGACGTCCCGATCCAGCTGCGCGCCCGCTTCGCGAACATGATCAACGCGTTCGATTTTGCCGATACGCTGGATACCGCGGAAGGAGAGCGTGCGGCAATGCACAGCGACCTGACGCGGCTATCGCGCGGCAAGGTCGGGGCGCAGTTCTGGTCCGTCTACGTCAGTGCCAGCCTGCCCGAACCCGAAGCGGTGCAGGCCACGATCGAGCAGATCGATGTCACCAAGCGGCTGATCGCGCGCAATCAGGGCCGGCTGCAGCTCGCGCTGACCGCAGACGATGTCGAGCAGGCGATCGCGAAAGGGAGGATCGCTTCCCTGATGGGAATGGAAGGCGGCCATTCTATCGGTAACAGCCTTGCCGTGCTGCGCCAGATGTACGATCTCGGCGCGCGCTACATGACGCTGACGCATGGCCGCACGCTCGATTGGGCCGACAGCGCCACCGACGCTCCCCGCCATGATGGCCTTAACGCCTTCGGCATGGATGTGGTTCGCGAGATGAATCGTATCGGGATGCTGGTCGATTTGAGCCACGTCAGCGAAGCCGCAATGCACGATGCGCTCGACGCGGCGCGCGCTCCGGTGATCTTTAGCCACTCGGGCGCGCGCGCGATCAACGGCCACTTGCGCAACGTACCCGACAGCGTGCTGCGGCGGCTCCCGCTCAACGGGGGAGTGGTGATGGTGGTGGCGCTGCCATGGTTCCTCAACGAGGACCTGCGCCAGCACGCGGCCGACGAGGCGGCCGAGAAGGCGCGCCTCGAGGCGCTGTTCCCCGGCGCTCCGGATGAGGTCGAGGCGCGCATGGCGAAATGGGATGCGGAGAATCGCGAGCCGGTCTCCACCATCTCCGACATGGCCGACCACATCGACCACATCCGCAATGTTGCCGGGATCGACGCGATCGGTATCGGCGGCGACTATGACGGGATGCCGCACGGGCCGGTAGGTATGGAGGATGTCAGCGGTTATCCCGCGCTCTTCGCCGAATTGGCGCGGCGCGGCTATTCGCAGGAAGATCTTGAGAAAATTTCGATGCGCAACATGATGCGGGTCATGCGCGAGGCCGAGGTTTTCGCCGCGAGCCAGGAGGGCGTGGCGCCGGTAGAATATCCTGTGGGCGCACCGCGCGACGAAGAGGGGTGAGAGCGCCGGCGGCGTATTCGCTGCCTCAAACCGTGATCAGACTTTTTCGCGTGTAAGCGGGCAGCGCTCGCCATCAAAGAAGGCTTCGATAGCGTCGGCAAAGACCTGCGCGTCCTCATCTCCGCAGGCGGCCTCGAACAGGGTCATTGAGCTGCGAAACTTCATCGCGTCGACCTGGCCAAGAATGTCCTCGGCACTCATCGTGCCGGCCCATTCGAGCATGGCCTCGGTCGCTTCGAACAGGCGCGGTCCCAATTCCTCATGCGTGCAATAAGCGTGGGCTTCTTCCTGTCCGTCGAGTGCGAACTTGCGCGCCGTGGCGGAAGTCCCAAGTCCTTTGAGCTGGGGGAAAACGAACCATATCCAGTGACTGGACTTCTCGCCAGCGGCGATCTCTTCGAGTGCTCGCTCGTAAGCCCTGCCACGATCTTGCGCCTTGAGAAAATGGGCAAAGGAGTCGCCGTTCCCGTTCGCGCCCATCAGCTGTCGTCCGCAGTCTCGGGCAGGTCGGAGCGATCGGTCGACGCCATTTCGTCGAGCTCGTCCTCGCTCATGGATTCGTACATCTGGAGGGACGCGCCCTGGAGATCGGCCTTGTCGGTTTCGCCGCGCTTGGCCGACAGGGCCGCTCCGGCAGCCCTCTGCTGCGCCTTGCTCGATGCTTTCGGCATCAGTCCTTGTCCCAGGCCGACAGTTCGCTCCCGCGCTTGAGAACCTCGTCCCCGTCTTCCTGCTGGATGAGGTAGGCGGGATTGTCCTCGTCACCGTCCTTGGTGACTTCGCTGCCCTGCAGCGTGCGGGTCACTTCGCGTTCGAACCGCTCCTTGATCTGGCCATGGCCTTCGCCATTACCCCAGTTCCATTTGACGTACTGGTCCGACTGGTAGCTGTTCGAATTGCTCATGCGACCTCTCCAAAAGTTCTGCGCTTAGTTTTCGATGACCTCGATGCCGTTTTCGGTCGTCGTCTGATCGCCTTCCCCGGCTGTGTCGCCGAGTTCGGTCTGCGTGCTGCCGACGTCGGCATCGGTGCCGATAATGCTGTCGGTGCCGTCGCCATCATCTTCGGTGGAGCGGATCTCGCCACTCACCGTGGCTTCTTCCTCGATATCGCCTTGCGTCAATGCGCCGGTGATCCAGGTGACGGATAGGAGAAGTATCACCAGAAGCGTACCCCCGAGCAGGACCCAGCGCACGACGCCCTCTTTCGAGCCGCCGCTGGCTTCCGTATCGGTTACGTGAATTTCGTCGCCTTCCTTGTGCACGCATCATACTCCCTGTTATCGCGATCCCGCGGGTTTCAGGCAGTTCTACGGTCAGGCTTGGCGAATGTTCCCCTCGCGCGGGGCGGGCGCAATCAATCGCGGAGGAGGTCGTTGATCCCGGTCTTCTCGCGCGTTTGGGCGTCCACCGTCTTCACGATCACCGCGCAGGCAAGGCCGGGGCCGCCATCCTTGCCGGGCAGCGTGCCAGGCACGACGACCGAATAGGGCGGCAAGTGGCCGCGGATCACTTCGCCGGTTTCGCGATAGACGATCTTGGTCGACTGGGTGATGAAGACGCCCATCGAGACGACGCAGCCTTCGCCGACGATGACGCCTTCGACGAGTTCCGAACGCGCGCCGATGAAGCAATTGTCGCCAATGATAGTCGGATTGGCTTGCATGGGTTCGAGCACGCCGCCGATGCCTGCGCCTGCGGAAATATGGCAATTTTCGCCGATCTGGGCGCAGGAGCCAATGCTGGCCCAAGTGTCGACCATGGTGCCCTTGCCGACATAGGCGCCAATGTTGACGAAGCTGGGCATCAGCACACAGCCGGGCGCGATATAGGCGCCTTCGCGGGCGACAGCGCCCGGAACGACGCGAAACCCGGCTTCGCGGAAGCGGGCATCGTCCCATCCAGCGAACTTGCTTGGCACTTTGTCGAAGGCGGGATGGCCGGCGCTGCCGCCTTCCATCACGCGGTTGTCGTTGAGGCGGAAAGAGAGCAACACGGCCTTTTTGAGCCACTGGTTGACGGTCCAGGCACCCTTGCCATCGGGCTCGGCGACCCGGCCCGTGCCGCTGTCGAGCATCTCGAGTGCAGCGTCGACCGCCTCGCGCACGTCGCTCGATTGCGGCGTGACATTGGCGCGGTCTTCCCACGCGGCTTCGATGCGGGTTTCGAGGTCGGCACTCATGCAAAATCTCCGTTGGTGTGCGGAGAGCGCGTTAGCAGCGTGGGCGCGCTAGTCCATCCCTGCGGCGAGCGCGAATTCATAAGCGCGGTCCACCAGCGGGCCGACGCGTTCGCTCATCGCCTTTGCGTGGGCGCTGGACGCGGTGCCGTCGATCACGCGTTTCTTGATACCCTGCATGATCCCTGCAAGCCGGAAAAGGTTGTAGGCGAAATACCAGTCCATCGGCGGCACCGGATAGCCGGTGCGCGCGACATAGCGTTCTACCGCTTCGTCCTGCGAGGGAATGCCCAGCTCCCCCAGATCAAGGCCCAATAGACCTGCTCTGCCATCATGGGGATTATGCCAGTTGAGCATGAGATAACTGAAGTCGGCAATGGGATCGCCCAGAGTCGACAGCTCCCAGTCGAGTACGGCGAGGACCTTGTTCGCGTCCTTCTCGAAGATGAGGTTGTCGAGCCGGTAGTCGCCATGGACCACGCTGCTTTCGTGCTGCGGGGGAATGGTCTGCGGCAGCCATTCGATCAGCCGCTCCATCTTCTCCATGTGCTCGGTTTCGGACAGCTTGTACTGCTTCGACCAGCGGGCGATCTGACGCGCGCAATAATCGGTTGGCTTGCCATAATCGCCGAGACCGATTTCGTCCGGCTTGCGCAGGTGCAGCTCGGCCATGGTGTCGATCATGGCGTTATAGATTTCGCGGCGCTCTTGCGGAGTGTTGTTGGGCAGGGCACCGTTCCACAGGCTCCGCCCGTCGGCGAGGCCCATGACGAAGAACTTGCTGCCGATCACCTCGGGGTCTTCACAGAGACCATAGGTCTTGGGCACGGGGAAACCGGTCGGCCCCAGCGCGGACATGGCAGCATATTCGCGGTCCACCGCATGGGCGCTCGGCAGCAGCTTGCCGAAGGGCTGGCGCCGCAGAACGTAGGAGCGCCCCGGCGTGTCGATGCGATAGGTCGGGTTCGACTGGCCGCCCTTGAACTTCGAATAGGAAATCGGGCCTTCGAAACCTTCGACATTGGCCTCGAACCACGCGGTCAGCGCGCCCAAGTCCATCTGGTCGCGCTCGGGCACTTCGATGGTGCCGACCATTTCCTTGTCGAAATCGATCTCGGGCATGCCAGTCTCTGCCATCAGTCGAACACCACCACGCTTCGGGCGGACGTGCCCTGTTTCATCTTTTCGAAGCCTTCGTTGATCTTCTCGAGCGGAATGCGCTCGGCGATGATCGTGTCGAGATCGAGCAGGCCGCGCAGGTAGAAATCGACGAGCCGCGGCAGGTCGACGGGGAAATGGTTCATCCCCATGATCGCCCCCTGCAGCTTCTTACCCGAAAGGAGGTCCATCGCGCCGAGGCCCACCTTGCAGTCCAGCGGCATCATGCCGAGGATGGTCGCGGTGCCGCCGCGGCGGAGGATTTTCACGGCCAGGTCCGCCGAAGCCTGACGGCCGACCGCCTCGATTGCATGGTGCACGCCGCCGCCGGAGATCTTCATCACCTGTTCGACGGCGTCATCGGCCATGGCGTCGACCGTGTGGGTGGCGCCGAGCGTTTCGGCGAGCGCGCGCTTTTCGGGGATCGGATCGATCGCGATGACCTTGCCCGCACCGGTAATCTTGGCCGCGTTGATCGCGGCCAGCCCGACCCCGCCGCAGCCGACCACGGCAACGGCTTCGCCCGGGACGACCGAGCAGGCGTTGAAGATCGCGCCCGCGCCCGTCGTCACGGCGCAGCCGATCACGGCGGCCCGGTCGAGCGGCATGTCCTTGTCGATGGCGACACAGGCGTGCTCGTGGATGAGCATCTGTTCGCAGAAGGACGACAGGTTGAGCATCTGGGCGACCGGTGCGCTGCCGTCCGCGCGCATGATCCGCGGCGCGGCGGTCTGCGGGCGGCGGGTGTCCGCCCCCATGCACAGGGCCATGCGGCCGGTGACGCAGAATTCGCAGTGACCGCAAAAGGCGGAGAGGCAGGTGACCACGTGATCGCCCGGTTTCACCGTCTTTACCTCGCTGCCCACCGCCCGGATCACGCCTGCGGCCTCGTGGCCGGGAATGGCGGGCAGGGGATGCGGGTAGGCGCCGTCGATGAAGTGAAGGTCCGAATGGCACAGACCGCAGGCCTTGGTGTCGATCAGGACTTCGTGAGGGGCCGGATCGGCGAGTTCGACCTCGCCGATGGTGAGGCCGCCGACCTGCTCAAGTATCGCTGCCTTGGCCATCAGCGCGTGGCCCCCACGTCGCCGCTGCTCATCCCGGCCGAAGCCGCCGCGCTGCCAGCGCTGGCCGACTGGGCGTTGCCGCCGCGAAGCGCGTTTGAGGACGGCCCTTCCTTGGGCATGTGCTTGGCAAATTCCATCCGCGCGATCGAGCGGGCATGGACCTCGTCCGGCCCATCCGCCAGGCGCAGGGTGCGCTGGTGGGCATAGGCGTTGGCTAGCCCGTAATCGTTCGAGACGCCGCCACCGCCATGGGCCTGGATCGCATCGTCGATGATCTTCAGAGCCATGTTGGGCGCCTGCACCTTGATCATCGCGATTTCCTGCTTGGCGCTCTTGTTGCCGACCTTGTCCATCATGTCGGCGGCCTTGAGGCACAGGAGGCGGGTCATGTCGATATCGATCCGGGCGCGCGCCACACGCTCTTCCCAGACCGAGTGCTTGTAGATGGGCTTGCCGAAGGCTTCGCGTTCCTGCAGGCGGCTGCACATCTTGGAAAGCGCTTCCTCGGCCACGCCGATAGTGCGCATGCAGTGGTGGATACGACCCGGGCCGAGGCGCCCTTGCGCGATCTCGAAGCCGCGGCCTTCGCCCAGCAGCATGTTGGTGACCGGTACGCGGACATCGGTCAGCTCGACTTCCATGTGACCGTGTGGCGCGTCGTCATATCCGAAGACGGGGAGGTGGCGCAGGACCTTCACGCCCTTGGCGTCCATCGGCATAAGGATCATCGACTGCTGCGCATGGCGGCCGGCCGAAAAATCGGTCTTGCCCATGACGATCGCAACCTTGCAGCGCGGATCGCCCACGCCCGAAGACCACCACTTGCGGCCATTGATCACATATTCGTCGCCGTCACGCTCGATGCGTGTCTCGATGTTGGTCGCGTCCGACGAGGCGGTGAAAGGCTCGGTCATCAGGAAGGCCGAACGGATCTCGCCGTTCATCAGCGGGGTCAGCCATTCGTCCTTCTGTTCGCGCGTGCCGTAGCGATGGAAGACCTCCATGTTGCCGGTGTCGGGCGCGGAGCAGTTGAAGACTTCGGAGGCAAAGCCGATGCGGCCCATTTCCTCGGCGCAAAGCGCGTATTCGAGATTGGTGAGGCCGGGGCCTTCGAAATCATAGCTCTCGTCGACATGGTGGTGGCCGTCGTTGCGCGGCGGCATGAATAGATTCCAGATGCCCTGGCCCTTGGCTTTGGCCTTCAGGTCCTCGACCACCTGGATGACCTTCCAGCGTTCGCCTTCGGCGTCCTGCTCTTTGTAGGTGGGGACCGCGGGGCGGACATGGTCCTCGATGAAGTTCTTCACCCGGTCGCGCCAGTAGACTTGCCGTTCGGTGGGTTCGAAATCCATGGGTATGTCCTCTCTCTTATAATCCGTTTCGGCTTGAAACTGGCATAGGGCGACGCCTCGCGCCAAGCCATTTTTCGCAAGAAATTGTCAGGGCACGATGGTCCCTGCGTCAACATCCCCGCGTGCCGCAGCGTCAATTGCGATTGCGCGGCGCTCAGCCAGGGTCTGCAATCGGGCCTCGTGCTCCTCGCGGCTGATCGGGAATCGGCCGAGCCAGTAGGCCGCCACGACTGCAAGCAGGATTCCGGCGCAGCCGTAATAGATGATCATGTCGGTCAGGACTCCCTGCTCGACATTGCCTGCCCGCGCTCCATCAGGCAGCTGCGCCGCGGCCACGATCTGACCGGTGGTGAAAATGCCGAGGCCTGTCGCGCACTTCTGGATCAGCCAGTTGCCGGAATAAAAGGCCCCTTCGGCGCGCCGATGCGTGCGCTCCTCGAACGCCTCCACGATCTCCGCAATCATGGACGTCGCCGAAATCATCATGATTACGCCGAACATGTTGGCGAACAGCAAGGTAGCGAGAAAGGCGAAGGAGGACGCCGGCGTGCCGACCTCGGGCCACAAGCCGGCAAGCAGCAGCAGGTAGGGGGCAAGCGCGAGGACGATGCTGCAATAGGCGCCGATCGCCGCGCTTTTCGCCTTGCCGTAGGTTCGGTGCATCTGTCCGACCACCAAGAACATCAGCACGACCGACAGGAACAGGGTGAGGGCATAACCGAGCAGGCCCGTCAGCCATTCGGGTCCGCCCTCGATCAGCGGCTGGTCCAGCTGCCACACGAAGACGTTGAGGTAGTTGGAGATCGAGAAAGTCATCCCCTGGTTGACGTAGGCCGCCAGCGCACCGGCCGCGAAGATCAGGAAGCTTTTCTCCGAGAAGGCGTCGAAGATTTCGTCGAAGGCGCCGCGCAGCGAGAATGGGGCAGGGCGACGTTCGGGCCAGTGGGCGACAAGGCGGTGCTGGCCCAGCGCCGAACCCACTACCGAAAGCACCATCAGCGCAGCGCCAAATACGGCGAAGCCCAGATAGCCTTCCTGCTCTAGCAACCCGTCGGGGCCGGACATGAAGACCGTGTAGGCAAGGATCATCATTACGATGCCGCCCAGCCATCCCGAAAGGAAGCGGTAGCGGAACAGTGTGGTGCGATCGTCGTAATCCTGCGTGATTTCGGGCACGAGGCTGATCGAAGGCACCTCGCAGGCCGACAGCAGGATGCGCACGCCTACGGCGATAACGATCAGGCCGAAGAAGCCCGGAGCCTCGCCTCCGGGCGGATGCCACAGGAGCACCCACATGACCGCGAGCGGCACCGGGGCGAGATAGAGCCACGGCAGCCGCCGCCCCCATCGTGTGTAAGTGCGGTCGGATAGATTGCCGATGATGGGATCGATGACCGCATCGACCAGCAGAGCGATCAGCAGAGCGAGGCTGACGAGCCGCGCGTCCATGCCGAGTACCTGATTGTAGAAGATCAGCAGGAAGAAGCTGAAGCCGAGGTCCTTCACCCCGAAGGCGACCGACCCGAAACCGTGGACGATCTTCAGCCGCTGGGACAGGGGACCTTTAACGAAAGCCATCAACCGCCGCTCTGGGCCTGTTTCTCCATCGCTTCAAGCGCCTCGAACATCGTCGGCGTGTCCGGGTCCCAGCTGTGGCGCGGGCCCAGCGTAATCCCGCCATCGACCAGCATGGATGCGCCAGTCATGAAGCTGGCCGCGTCGCTGGCGAGGAAGGCCACTGCCTCGGCAATGTCGCGCGGCTGGCCTCCGCGGGCGACGGGTTGCGCGTTGGAGGACATCTGCGCGATGACGGCCTTGGCGACGTGCACCATGTCCTCGGGCATATCCATCGAGGAGGTGAAGATGTTGGTGTTGATGAAGCCCGGCTGCACCGCGTTTACGCGGATGCCGTGCCGTGCAAGATCGGTCGCCGCGCATTTGGTGAGGTGCAACACGCCCGCCTTGGCGACGGCGTAGGTGGTCGGCGAATAGCCCGGTCCCACCGCAGCGACGCTGGAGACGTTGACGATGCTGGCGCCCTTGCGGCCCTTCATGTGGGGCACGGCGTAGCGGATGCCGAAGGCGACCGAGCGCAGCAGCAGGTCCATCGTGCGGTCCCAGTCCTCGGGCTCGACCTCGTCGATGGGCGCGCGCGTGCCGCCGGCCCCGGCGTTGTTGAAGACGGTATCGATCCCGCCGGTCTCGGCCGCAGCTCCGTCCATCAGCTGGCGGATGTCCTCGGGGCTGCAGACATCGCAATGGCGATAGCGCACCTCGCCCTCAGTCTCTTGTTCGAGCGTCTTGCCGCCCTCATCGTCGATGTCGGAGGCGTAGACCACCGCCCCTTCGCTGGCGAAAAGCTGCACGGCCTGCGCGCCGATGCCGGATGCCGCACCGGTAATGATCACGGTCTTGCCGTCAAAACGCATCGGTCTCTCTCCCGAAAATGCTGGGCTACAAGCTTAGGCGCGCCGCACCTTTCGTCAACGCAAACCGCCTGACGCTACGGCATGGCGCTTCATCATGATCGCCCTTGCGGGAGCCTCGCGAATCACCCTAACGTAAACGTCAACCGAGGAGATCTGAGAGAGGAGTCGGTCATGTCCGATCTGGAAAGCTTCCGCGCCGAAACGCGCGAATGGCTCGAAGCCAATTGCCCCCCCGAAATGCGCAAGCCTGTCCGTGACGAGGCCGATGTCTACTGGGGCGGCCGCAACGCGACTTTCAAGAACGACGCGCAGAAGGCGTGGTTCGAAGTGTGCCGCGACAAGGGCTACACCGTCCCCGAATGGCCCAAGGAATATGGCGGTGCCGGCCTTACGCCTGCCGAGGGCAAGGTGCTGCGGCAGGAAATGGCCCGCATCGGCGCGCGCCCGCCGTTGTCCAGCTTCGGCATCTGGATGCTTGGCCCGGCGCTGCTGCACTTCGGCACGGAAGGGCAGAAGAAGCGCTTTCTCAGCGAGATCGCGGCTGGCGAAATCCGCTGGTGCCAGGGCTATTCGGAGCCGGGCAGCGGCTCGGACCTCGTCTCGATGCAAACCTTCGGCGAAGACAAGGGCGATCACTGGGTCGTAAACGGCCAGAAAATCTGGACCTCCTACGCCGATGAAGCCGACTGGATCTTCTGCCTCGTGCGCACCGACAAGCAGAACAAGTACCAGGGCATCACCTTCATGCTGTTCGACATGGCGGGCAGCGGTGTTTCGACCAAGCCGATCAAGCTAATCAGCGGCAACAGCCCGTTCTGCGAAACCTTCTTCGACGATGTCGAGGTGCCCAAGTCCTATGGCGAGGATTGCCCCGGCTATGTGGGCGAAATCAACCGCGGCTGGGACGTCGCGAAATACCTCCTCGGTCACGAGCGCGAGATGATTTCGGGCGCTGGCGGCGGCGACCGCACGGCGGCCATCGGTGCGGCGCTCAAGCGCAACGCGGGCGAGATCGACCCCGTGCTGCGCGCCGAGCTTGCCCAGTTCGATGTGGACGCGCTGGCATATTCGGCCATGGGCGAAAAATTCCTCGACGAACTCAAGGTCGGCAAGGCGCATCCCGCCCAGCCGAACATGATGAAATACGCCGGGACCGAGCTCAACAAGCGCCGCCACGAACTGATGATGGCAGCCGGCGGCAGCCGCGCTCTGGAATGGGAGAGCGAGGAAACCGGCGGCGGCAAGGGCGCGCGCAACTGGCTGCGCACCAAGGCCAATTCGATCGAGGGCGGCACGAGCGAAGTCATGCTCAACGTCATCTCGAAACGTATCCTCGACCTGCCGGGAGCCTGATCGATGCCTCTTTATTACGACGACGACCAGGCGATGCTCGCCGAAACGGCCCAGCAATTCATGGCCGAGGAAGGCGCCATTGCGAAACAGCTGCGCCACTGGCGTGACCGCGATTGCAAGGACGGCTTCGGCCATGGCCTATGGAAGCAGTTTGCCGAAATGGGCTTCACCGGCATGCTGGTGGACGAAGACGACGGCGGGCTCGGCATGGGCCATGTCGAGGCCGGAATCGTGCTCGAGAATATCGGGCGCAACCTGACCCCGTCGCCCTTCCTGTCCTCCTCCGTCCTAGCAGCCACCGCCTTGAAGCACGGCAGCGACGATGTGCGCGGCCGCTGGCTGCCGGGCCTGATCGAAGGCGAAAAGGTCTATTCCGTCGCCATCGACGAAGGCGCGAAGCACCGTCCGGAGACTATCGCCTGCAAGGCGGAGAAATCGGGCAACGGCTTCAGGCTCTCGGGCAAGAAGGACTTCGTGGTCTACGGCGCATCATCCGAGATGATCGTCGTGGCTGCGCGTACTTCGGGGAGCGACAGCGATAGCGACGGTATCACGCTCTTCGCCGTTCCGCGGGACGCCGATGGCATGGCCCATGACAGCGTGCGCCTCGTCGACAGCTCGATGGCGAGCCATGTGACCTTCGACGGGGTCGAACTGGATGGCGACGCCGTGATTGGCGAAGTCGACGGCGGGCGCGAAGTCCTGAACGCCATGCTCATGGCGGGCCGGGTGGGCGCCTCTTCCGAGGGCGTGGGCGTCGCGCAGGGGGCGATGGACATGACGGTCGATTACCTCAAGCAGCGCAAGCAGTTCGGCAAGCTGATCGGCGAATTCCAAGCGCTCCAGCACCGCGCCGCGCATCTTTATTCCGAAGTCGAGATTGCCCGCGCGGTCACCATCAAGGCAGCGCAGCTGCTCGACGGCGGCAGCGAGAAGGCCGACCTCATGGCCTCGGTCGCCAAGGCCAAGGTCGCCAAGGCGGCGGGGCTTGCGGTCAAGGAAGGCGTGCAAATGCACGGCGGCATCGGCATGACCGACGAATACGATATCGGCCTCTACATGAAACGCGACCGGGCGCTGCAGGAATTCCTCGGCGACCAGTATTACCACGCCGGGCGCGTCGCCGAGATGAGCGGTTACTAAACGGGAGAGATGATATGAACCTCGAAGACATGTTCAGCCTTGAAGGGCGCATCGCACTCGTCACCGGGGGCAGCCGCGGCATCGGCCGCATGATCGTGGAAGGCTTTCTCGCCGCAGGCTGCGAGCGGGTCTACATCACCGCGCGCAAGGGCGGCGAATTGCACGAAACGGCCGAGGAACTGGGCGAGCGGGTCGTGCCGATCCAGGGCGATATCTCGACCATGGAAGGCATCGACGAGTTGGTGACCGAGCTCACGGGCAAGGAAGACCGGCTCGATATCCTCGTCAACAACGCAGGCGCGGCCTGGGGAGCGGACTATCTCGACTTCCCCGAAGAAGGCTGGGACAAGGTCATGGACCTCAACGTCAAGACGCCCTTCTTCCTGACCCAGAAGCTCCACGCCCTGCTGACCGCCGAGGCGAGCCAGGACAAGCCCGGCAAGGTGATCAACATCGCCAGCATCGACGGCCTCAGGATCAACCCGTGGGAAACCTACAGCTACCAGGCGTCCAAGGCCGCGCTGATCCACCTGACGCGCCGCATGGCGGCCCGGCTGGTGAAGGACCACGTGTACGTAACCGGCATCGCGCCGGGCGCATTCCCCTCGAACATGAACAAGGTCGCGCGCGACCATGCCGAGGCGAGCGCCGCGGGCATTCCCAACAAGCGCGTGGGCGACAAGTTCGACATGGGCGGAAGCTGTGTCTACCTCGCCAGCCGCGCGGGCGACTACACGGTGGGCGAGACGATCGCGGTCGATGGCGGCATCGTAAACGCGCATTTGCCGACGCATTTCGCGGATCCGGCGGGTGGTCGTTAGGTCGTAACGCTAACGCTCGGTGACCTGCTCGCTGGCCCGAGGCATCCCCGCCTCTGCCAGCGCGCGGGCGCAACCCTTCATGTTGGCAGGGTCGCGGTAGAAATCGGGCGTGCAAAAGCGCTCGACGGTGTATTGGGGGTCGATGCGCAGGACCTCGTCGACAATTTTGCGCGCGCCATCCATGTCTCCTTTCAAAGCAAACGATGAGGCGAGCCCTGTATAGCCGAAGAGGAATTGAGGTTCCCGCTCGATAAGCTTGCGGAAGATCTCGATCGATTTGTCGAAACGAAGCGCATTGCGATAGGATGTTCCGGCCACACCCAATCTTACGGCGCTGGGGATCGGAGCGAGGCGGAGTGCTTTCTCGAGACTTACGATTGACTGGTCGAATCGGCCGAGAAACATCTCCACCCATCCACGCGCGAACAGCGCTTCGTCGGAACTCGGCGCACTGCGCACGGCGCGTTGCGCGAAGTCATGTGCGACATCCAGATTGCCCGTCAGCACGTGGAAATAGACATTACCTATGAGCGCCGCCGCATTGTCGGGTTCGATGGCAAGTGCCTTGGCCGCATTTTCCTGCATCGCGGGCAGCGCATCCTCGGGCGCTTCCCATTGAACCAGTAGCGATGCGGCCCAACTGGTTGTCAGCCACGCATAGCCGAGCACCGAATCCGGTTCCATCTCGACAAATTCGCTGAACAGCCGCCGCGCGTGGAGCATGGATTCTGGTTCAAAGCGGTGAACTTCGAATACGCCGCGATAGAAGATATGCCCTGCCTCCGCCGACCTGAAGCGACTTCGATCCAGACGCGCTTGTTCGCCGTGCACCAACTCGACGTCTAGCGCGGTCACGATTTCCCGAGTCAATTCGTCCTGAACGGCAAAAACGTCTTCCAGCGTTCGGTTGAAGGTCTCCGACCAGATAATCATTCCGCTATCCGTGTCCACCAGTGCTGCGGAAATGCGCGCGCGATCACCTGCTCGCCTGATGCTGCCGGTCAGCACCGCAGTGGCGCCCAGGCGCCTGCCGATGGCATCCGGTGGTGTCGGGCTATCCTTGAATTCAAAGGCGGTGCTTCGCGAGATAACTTGCAATTGTCGGATATGCGACAGTTCGGAAGTCACATCCTCGATCAGCCCATCGGCGAAATAGTCGTCGGTTGCTTCTCCAGCGGGTTGCCGGAAGGGAAGGATCAAGAGCGTTTTTTCTGTCGCCCCGGTTTTCGCCGCGCGGTGGGGAACCGGAATTGCGACCTTGAGGCATTCGGCCACGCCCGCCAGGAGCTGTCCAATTTCACCCTCGCGGTTGGGCCACCCTGCAAGGTCGGGCGTGTGTGAGGAACGAAATCCCAGCGGCGGCAGAACGTTGTCGATCCGGAAGGGTACCAGTACGTTACGCTCTAGCCCCACCGCGGCTTCATCGCGGCACCAGTGCGATGCGACTGAATGCTCAGACCAAGCGACGAGCACGCACTCGGCCTTGGATAGTTCTTCTGCAATGCGATCGGCAAAGGCCGGGCCAGCAACCAGTTCACGATCCCACCAGACGGAGCGGTCGCGTGCGCGCAACTCATCGACAAGGGGCGCGAGGCGCGCCTTGTCCTTTGACGAGTAGGACAGGAAGATATCGGCCATTCTCGAGCTCCGGATGGCGACCGGATTTTTGTCGATTATTGAAGCATAACCCCTGATGTCGCGCAAGCGAGTGCGGAGCGGCTTAACTCATCAACTCCCGCACGAACGGTATCAGCCCTGTCTGGCGTTGGCGTTTCATGCGTTCGGCATCGAGGATTTCGCGGACCTTGGCGAAGCAGTCGTTGGCGCTTTCGTTGATGACCACGTAGTCGTAGGCGTCCCAGTGGCTGATCTCGCTGCGGGCGCGTTCCATGCGGGCCCCGATCACCTCTTCGGCATCGGTCCCGCGGCTGCGCAGGCGGCGTTCCAGTTCTGCGATGCTGGGCGGCAGGATGAAAACGCGCACCACGTCCTGCTGGTCCTTCTGGTAGAGCTGCTGCGTGCCTTGCCAGTCGATGTCGAAGAGGAAGTCCTGCCCTTCCTTCAGCGCGTTGCGGATACGGCCCTTGGGCGTGCCGTAGCGATGGCCAAAGACATGCGCCCATTCATAGAAATCGTCTTCCTCGACCATGCGGTCGAATTCGGCGTCGTCGACGAAATAATAATGGACCCCGTCGACCTCGCCTGGGCGTGGGGGGCGGGTGGTGACGCTGACCGACAGCCTGATCTCGTCATCGGCACCCAGCAGCATGCGGCTGATTGTCGTCTTGCCCGCGCCGCTGGGCGAGGAAAGGATGAACATCAGCCCGCGGCGGGCCAGCTTGTCGTTATCGGGTGCGGAATCGGCCATGCGCGCTAGTGGCGCATCGGGGCGGGCGGAATCAACCCCGCCTGACTCGGTTTCAGACGGCGGTCTCGCCCTTGGATTGCTTGCGCAGCGCCTTTTCGCCGCTGCGGCGCGAGCGGCGGCGCGAGGTACTGCGGTCAAAGATCGTCTTGGCGAGCAAACCTGCCCCAACCAGCATTGCGCCCGGCACGGACTTTGTCGCGACCTTCGTCACGCCATAAGCGGCGAGCGTCTGGACCAGAGAACGGTTCTCCACCACTTCCTTGGCGAACTTGCTGCCGTACTGCCGGCCGAGCAATGCCTTTTCCAGCGTCTGGCGGGTCAGGCGACCGGCACTGCGCAGCAGGATATCGTGAATGATAAGATTGGTGGACGGGTTCGGGCTGGGGCCGGGAATCGCGTTTTCCCCGCGTGCATCCTTCTTCGCACCCGCGATCTCGTCGCTCACCACATCGGTGAGGTGGTTCGGTGCCTTTTCGCTCGAAAGTCCCATGCTCGCCCCTGCGTCTGGCGGGGCGGAGAGGCCCCGTGTCTAATTCTTGCGGCCGAAATCGACCGTGACGACGTTAGATCCGTCTTCTGCTCCTTCAACGGGCGGGCTCTCTGCCTGTTCCTCGTCATTTCCGGCTTCATCCGTCGGAGCAGGGGCCATGTCGGCGACAGTGGCCTGGAACTGCAGCCCGAAATCGACCGCCGGATCGACGAACTGGGTGATCGCGGCATAGGGAATGTCGAGCTCGGCCGGGATCTGGTTGAAGGACAGGCCGACCGAGAAACCGTCTTCGCGCACGTTCAGGTCCCAGAACTTGTTCTGGAGCACGATGGTCATTTCGTCGGGGAAGCGCTCGCTGAGGTGTGCGGGAATGGATACCCCAGGCGCATGCGTCTTGAAGGTGATATAGAAGTGATGCGTGCCGGGCAGCTCGCTGCCGCCCTGCTCGATTTCGCCGAGCACCCGGCCAACCACGGCGCGCAGGGCTTCCTGCACGATGGTGTCGTAGGGGATCAGGCTGTCGGGCGTATCGTCACTCATGCCCGCATAATTGGAACTCGGCGCGGCGCGGGTCAAGCGGTTTAAGCCGGTCTTTACCCTGCCGATAGGCGCTATTTCTTGCGCCCTCGTACAGCGCCCCTATAGGCAGGCACCATGCGTAGAGGCCGTATCGAAAGAAACACCGCGGAAACCAAGATCCTGGTCGAGGTCAATCTCGACGGGAGCGGAAGCTATGACGTCCAAACCGGCATCGGTTTCGTCGACCACATGGTCGAACAGTTTTCCAAGCATTCGCTGATTGACGTGACGATGAAGGTTGACGGCGATCTCCATGTCGATCAGCACCACACGACCGAAGACAGCGCCTTGGCGCTGGGCCAGGCGATTTCGCAGGCGCTCGGCGACAAGGGCGGCATCGCGCGCTACGGCAGCGCCTACTCGCCGATGGACGAGACGCTGTCGCGCGTCGCGCTCGATATTTCGGGGCGGCCCTATTTCATCTGGAAAGCCGGTTTCACGCAGGAAAAGCTGGGTGAATGGGACACCGAGCTGATCGAGCACTGGTTCCATTCGGTGGGCCAGACCTGCGGGCTGACGCTGCACATGGAACTGCTCTACGGAACCAACAACCATCACATTTGCGAAAGCCTCTACAAGGGCTTCGCCCGCGCCATGCGCGCAGCGGTGGAGATCGATCCGCGCAAGGGCGGCGCGATCCCCAGCACGAAGGGGCAGCTGGGTGGCTGAGGTTGTCGCTCTCGTCGATTATGGCGCGGGCAATCTTCACTCCGTCGAAAACGCGCTGAAGCGGGTCGGGGCGAAGGTGAAGGTCACCGCCGATCCCAACGTGCTGCGCGCGGCCGATCGGATCGTTTTGCCCGGTGTCGGCAGCTTCGGAGCCTGCGCGGCGGGCCTGCGCGCCGAGAAGGGCGTTATCGAGGCGATGCGCGAGCGCGTGTTCATGGGCGGCGCGCCGTTCCTTGGCATCTGCGTCGGAATGCAATTGCTCGCCACGCGCGGTCTGGAGCATGGCGAGACGCCCGGGCTCGACTGGATCGAGGGCGAGGTGCGGCTGATCGAGCCGACCGATACATCGGTGAAAGTCCCGCACATGGGCTGGAACGACGTCGCGCTGACCCCGCACGCACGCGACCATGAATTGCTCGATACGGGGGAAGCCTATTTCCTCCATTCCTATCACTTCGATGCGAAGAGCGGGAAAGACGTGCTCGCCATGACCGACCATGGCGGCGGGCTGGTGGCCGCGATCGGCCGCGACAATATCCTCGGGGTGCAGTTCCACCCCGAAAAGAGCCAGAGCTACGGCCTCGGCATTCTCGAACGTTTCCTGGAGTGGCGGCCATGATCGTCTTTCCCGCCATCGACCTGAAAGCCGGCCGGGTCGTGCGCCTCGCCGAGGGCGATATGGACCGCGCCACCGTCTATGGCGACAACCCCACAGAGCAGGCGACCCTCTTCGCCCAAGACGGGGCAGGGCATCTGCACGTGGTCGATCTCGACGGAAGCTTCGCCGGATCGGCGCAGAACCGCGAGGCGGTGGAGCAAATCGTCGCGGCCTTCCCGGGGCATGTGCAGCTTGGCGGGGGCATCCGCACACGCGTGGATGTCGAGGGCTGGTTCGACGCGGGGGTCTCGCGCGTGGTGATGGGCTCGGCGGCCTTGAAGGACCCCGAATTCGTGAAGGACATGGCGCGAGAATTCGAAGGCGGCGTGGTCGTCGCGGTGGACGCGAAGGACGGCATGGTCGCGACCGAGGGCTGGGCGGAAGTGTCCGACGTCCCCGTGGTCGACCTCGCTCGCCGGTTCGAGGATGCGGGCGTCGCCGCGTTGCTCTTCACCGACATCGGGCGCGACGGGCTCTTGAAGGGTGTGAACCTCGACGCGACGGTGGACCTTGCCCGGCAGGTCGACATTCCCGTGATCGCCAGCGGCGGTGTGAAGGGGATTGACGACATCCACGTCCTCTCGCTCTATGCGAAAGACGGCATCGAAGGCGTGATTACGGGCCGCGCGCTCTATGACGGGCGGCTGGATTTGGCAGCGGCTCTGGCCATGGCGGCGCGGTGATGGTCATCTTCACCCTTCTTGCCTTTGCAATTGTCATTTCCATGGTGGTCGGACAATTCCGGATTGCCAAAGAAGCACTTCAGGAACGCAAAGCCGGAATTGGAAGGTTCACCTACTCGATTGATGAGGCGCCACTCTCGTTTTGGGGGGTGCTGATCTTGGAATGGGTCGGATTGATTATTGTGTTCGCATACCTGCTGGCGCTTATCGTCGGAGTGCTTTTCCCATGACCGTCCGTATCCGTGTCATTCCCTGCCTAGACGTGCGCGACGGGCGCGTGGTGAAGGGCGTGAACTTCGTCGACCTCAAGGATGCCGGCGATCCGGTCGAGCAGGCGCAGGCCTATGACCGCGCTGGCGCCGACGAGCTGTGCTTCCTCGACATCTCTGCCAGCCACGAAGGGCGCGGGACGCTGCTCGACATGGTGCGACGCACGGCAGCAGTGTGCTTCATGCCGCTCACCGTCGGCGGCGGGGTGCGCAGCGTCGAGGATGCGCGCGCGCTGCTGCTGGCAGGCGCAGACAAGGTGGCGGTCAATTCCGCTGCCGTCTCGCGGCCGGAACTGGTGCGCGAGATTGCCGAGAAATTCGGCAGCCAATGTGTCGTCGCGAGCGTGGATGCGCGCGCGCGGACCGAGGGCGAGGGGTTTCGTGGCTGGGAGATCTACACCCATGGCGGCCGCAAGCCGACCGGGATCGACGCGGTCGAACACGCGCAGCGCCTTGCCGAACTCGGCGCGGGCGAGCTGCTCGTCACCTCGATGGATGGCGACGGGACGAAGCAGGGCTACGACCTCGAACTGACCCGCGCGATTGCCGACAGCGTCTCGGTGCCCGTCATCGCCAGCGGCGGCGTCGGCACGCTCGACCATCTCGTCGAAGGGGTGACGCAGGGCCATGCCAGCGCCGTGCTGGCCGCCTCGATCTTCCATTTCGGCCAGCATTCGATCGGCGAGGCGCACCGCGCGCTGCGCGCCGCAGGCTTGCCCGCGCGCGGCTGAAGGCCCAAGGAGAAGCCCGATGGACACGCTGACCCGCCTCGAAAAGACGATCGACCAGCGCCGCAAGGCCGACCCCGGTCAGAGCTATGTCGCGCATCTCAACCATCGCGGCCTGCCGGTAATGGTGCGCAAGTTCGGCGAGGAAGCGGTCGAAACCTGCGTTGCCGCTCTGTCCGGCTCTCGCGAGGAGCTGATTGCCGAAGCCGCCGACAGCATCTTCCACCTCATGGTATTGCTCGCGGCCAAGGGCGTGAGCCTCGACGAAGTCATGTATGAACTTGACCGGCGCGAAGGCGTGTCGGGCCACCAGGAAAAGGCCAGCAGGAGCGAGTAATGCCGATCGACCCCACGCAGCCTTACGATGACGACAATATCTTCGCGAAGATCCTGCGCGGCGAGATCCCCTCGAACAAGGTTTACGAAGACGAGTGGGCCTACGCTTTCGAGGATATCAACCCTCAGGCCGAAGTGCACACGCTGGTGATCCCCAAGGGGCGCTACGTCAGTTGGGACGATTTCAGCGCCAAGGCTTCCGTTGAGGAGATCGCGGGCTTCGTGCGCGCCGTGGGCGCGATCGCGCGCGGCAAGGGGCTTGTCGAGCCCGGCTACCGGATGATGGCCAATGTGGGCATGCATGGCGGACAGGAAATTCCGCATCTGCACGTCCATCTTTTCGGCGGGCAGCCGCTCGGCCCGATGATCGCATGATAATTTCGTCGCGCTAGCCTCTCGTTTCACCGCCGTTCATATAGAAGAACCGATTGGCGGCTTTGCAGCGAATCCCCGCTGCGCTAGAGCGCCTCGCTGAATGACCCGGCCCAATTCCCCCGATGGCGTACTTGACGGCGACACGCATCTCTACGCGGTGCGCGCCTATTACGAAGACACCGATCTTTCGGGAATCGTCTATCATGCCAATTACTTGCGCTGGTTCGAGCGCGCGCGGTCGGACCTGTTGCGCCGGCTCGATATCGACCAGCGCGCGGCAATCGAGGCGGGCGAGGGGGCCTACGCCTTGTCCGAGGTCAATTTGAAGTACCTGCGCCCCGCAAAACTCGACGACGACATCCTGATCGAGACGCGCTGCACCGAACTGAAGTCCGCCTCCTGCCGGATGCACCAGAAGGCTTTCCGGGGCGAAGAATTGCTTGCCGAGGCACATTTGCGCGTCGGTTTCGTTTCACCCAACGGCCGGCCCATCCGCCAGCCGGAAGAATGGCGCGCGGCCTTCGCGCGCTTCGTCAATCCGAGCGGAGAGTGATGAACCACCTGTCCCTTATTGCTGTTGGCGCCCCGACGCGCCTCGATCCGGTCCAGCTTTTCCTCGACGCCGATATCGTCGTCCAGGCGGTCATGGCGGGTCTTATTCTTGCCAGTATCTGGGTATGGGCGATCATCGTGTCTTTCAGCCTGCGCATGAACAAGCTGAAGAGTGTCCAGCGCAATTACGAAACCGAGTTCTGGCAGGCCGATCAGTTCGACCGCTTCATGGCGGAACGGGGCAATCGCGACATCCCTTCTGCCCGTGTGGCGCAGGCCGGCGTGGCCGAATGGCGCCGCTCGACCAAGGGCGAAGTGCGGGATCGTGAGGCCCTGCGCGGACGGATCGCCACCGCGATGGACAGCCAGATTGCGCAAGAGGCCGACGATGTGGCCGAGCGCCTGAACTTCCTTGCCACGGTCGGCGCGGTCGCGCCCTTCGTCGGCCTTTTCGGCACGGTCTGGGGCATCATGAACAGCTTCTTCCAGATCGGCGCGCAGGAAAGCTCCTCGCTTGCGGTTGTCGCGCCGGGCATCTCCGAGGCGCTGTTCGCCACCGCCATCGGCCTGTTCGCCGCCATCCCGGCGGTGATCGCCTACAACCGCTTCAGCCATACGGTCGAACGCTTCGAGAGCCGTCTGCACCGCTTCGCCGACAAGCTGCACGCCAGCTTCAGCCGCCAGCTGGAGCAGCGCTGAGATGGGCATGGCGCTCGCCTCTGGCAAAGGCACGCGCCGCCGTCGCGGGCGCGGCGGCCGGCGGCCCATGGCCGAAATCAACGTCACGCCTTTCGTCGACGTTATGCTGGTGCTGCTGATCATTTTCATGGTCACCGCGCCGCTGCTGACCGCAGGCGTGCCGATCCAGTTGCCCGACAGCCGCGCCAACGCGCTGCCGCAGGAACAGCAGCAGGTGTCGATCAGCATCGACAGCGAAGGTTTCGTCTATATCGACGATACGCAGGTCGCTGTTGGCGGACTGCCGCAGGCGCTCGAAGGCATCCCCCGCACCGGCGAAGGTCCGGACATCACCCTGCGCGCCGACCGCAGCCTCGACTACGGGCGCGTGATGGCGGTGATGGGCGAACTCAACCGCGCCGGCCTCAACCGCATTTCGCTAGTGACGAACGGAGGCCAGTCGAGCCCACCGGTCAACACCGGTTCAGCATCCGAGGAATAGCCGGAGACAATGGAGAGGACAGGCATCAGGGCAGAGGAGCGCACGGGACTGATCGTCGCCGTGGCACTGCACCTTGCGCTTCTTGCCGCCCTCGTCATCCAGGCCCTGTTCGAAGCGCCGGCCGTGCCCCCGGTCGAGCGTATGACGGTCAGCCTTGCCGAAGACGTCGGCCTTGAGGCGACCGCGCCCGATCCGGTCCCCGAAAGCCGCGCCGCCATCGCGCCGAACCTTTCGGATGCGCCTGCCCCCGCACCCGAAATCCTCGAAGCGCCGAGCGAACCGGTGGTCCAACGCCCGACACCGCGGGTGCAGTCGCCCGTTCCCTCGCCTGCGCGGACCAGCACGCCGCGCCGCGAAACGCCGCGCGAGACGACCCGCCCCAAGCCGAGCGAGCGCGGTGGCGGTTCGCGCATCGGCAGCGATTTCCTTGCTGGCGGCGGCGACAGCACGACAACCAACGAGACGCGCGCGCCGGCATCCAAGATCGGGGCGAGCACCAAGGCCTCGCTGTTCCAGGCGGTCGGCCGCCAACTTCGCCCGCACTGGCGCCCGGTGGACGGTGCGGATCGCGAGCTGCTCGTCTCGCAGGTTCGCTTCCGTCTGAATCCCGACGGCAGCCTTGCCGGCGCCCCCCAATTGCGCGGGCAGCGCGGCATCACCGATGCCAATCGCGCCCAGGCATCCCGCCACGCGGAAAACGCAATCCGCGCGGTCCAACTCGCAGCCCCTTTCGACCTGCCCGAAGAATATTACGAGGCGTGGAAGGTGGTCACGGTAGATTTCGACTGGAAGCTATCCCAATGAAGAAATTGATTTTTACGACCCTCGCCCTCATCGCCAGCCCGCTGGCGGCGCAGAACCAGGATCTCGGCGAGCCGATCGCGGAAGGCCAGGACGTCGAGACCATCGAAGAGGAAGAAGGCCTGTCGGGCTCCGTCAGCTTCGAGGGCAATCTCGACGATCTCGGCATCGCCATTCCCGCCTTCGCGACCGACCGCAATGTCGCTACCCCGGCGAACGCCAGCGGCACCGAGGCGCTGGGTCTCGAAATGGCGCGGGTGATCACCGCGAACCTGCGCAACAACGGGTTGTTCAAGCCGGCCGGTCCGGATTCGCTGCCCCGTCCCGAATTCGCCAATATCACCTCGCCCGTCTGGGGCACCTGGAGCGTGCGCGGGGCGGAAATGCTGGTCCACGGCTATGTTCGCGCGCGCAGCGACGACCGGCTGACGGTCGGCTGCTATCTCTACGACATGGCGCTGCAGCAGCGGCTCGTGGCGGAAGGCTGGGTGGTTTCGCCCGCCGACTGGCGCCGCGCAGCGCACAAGTGCTCGGACCTCATCTACTCGCGCCTCACCGGCGAAAGCCCGTTCTTCGACAGCCGCATCGCCTACATTGCCGAAACCGGCCCCAAGGATAACCGCGTCAAGCGCCTCGCCATCATGGACAGCGACGGCGCGAACCATCGCTTCATCACCACGGGCCGCTCGACTGCGCTCACCCCGCGCTATTCGCCCGATTACAAGCGGCTGGTTTATCTCAGCTATGTCGACGGCAATCCGCGCATTTACGTCTACGACATCGGCACCGGCAGTCAGACGCTGGTCACGCAGAGCGATAACCCGACCTTCGCCCCGCGCTGGAGCCCCGATGGCCGCTGGATACTCTATTCGATGGCGGTGGGCGGCAATACCGACATCTACCGCGTCTCGGCGCAAGGTGGCCGTAGCGAGCGATTGACCGACACGCCCGGCATCGACATCGGCGGCTCTTATTCGCCCGATGGCCGCCGGATCGTGTTCGAAAGCGACCGTTCGGGCGCGCAGCAGTGCTACGTGATGGATGCCGACGGTTCCAACCAGCGCCGCATCAGCTTCGGCGGGTCGCGCTGCGCGACGCCCGAATGGAGTCCGCGCGGCGACCAGATCGCCTTTACCAACGCCAGCAGCTTCAACATTTCGGTCATGAGCCCATCGGGCGGGAATGTCCGCACGCTGACGCGCGGTTGGCAGGACGAGGCGCCTACCTGGGCGCCGAACGGGCGCATCATCCAGTTCTTCCGCACCGAGCGGAACAGCGGCAAGACCTCGCTTTGGCAGGTGGACCTCACCGGCGAGAACGAACGCAGCCTGCCCACGCCGGTCGATGCCTCCGATCCGGCTTGGGGACCGATCCTGCCGTAAGATCATTCCTTTATCCATGGGGACGGATAAAAACCGGGGGCCAAAAGAGTTCCACCGCTGTTTAAAAGGGGACAGCACTATGAATAACCGTATTGCCACCACTGTGATGCTTACTTCAGCGCTCGCGCTGGCGGCCTGCCAGAAGAAGGCACCTGAAGAAATCCCGCCGCCGCCAATCGAAACACCGACCCCGGCACCGGCACCGACGACACCCGCCGGCCCCTCGGTCGGCAGCATGGAGCACTTCATGCAGGCCGTGGGCCAAGCGAACACGGTCGTCTATTTCGACACCGATCGTTACAACATCGATGCCGAGGATAGCGCCAAGCTACAGACGCAGGCGCAATACTTCAGCCAGTATCCGAATGTGAACTTCACCATCGAAGGCCATGCCGACGAGCGCGGTACGCGCGAATACAACCTCGCGCTGGGTGAGCGCCGTGCCAATGCGGCGAAGAACTACCTCGTGTCGCTGGGCATTCCGGCCAGCCGCATCCGGACCATCAGCTACGGGAAGGAACGTCCGGTGGCTCTCGGCTCGAACGAGGCGGCCTGGGCGCAGAACCGCCGCGCGGCGACCGTGACGATCAACTGATTGCTCACCGCAATCCGACCAAGAAAAAGCCCCGGTTTGCGCCGGGGCTTTTTCATGTCGCCTGTCGCCGCAAGATCAGCGCGCCGCGTCGAACCCGGCGAAGGGCACCTGCGCCGCGTGGTGCGCGCCGGAAGCCTCGATATTGCCGAAGGTTGCCGCCAGCGCGAGGGCAGCCATGCTCAGCACGGCGAGAGTGGCGGAGAGGGTCAATTGCTTGCTCATGGCTAGGCCTCTAGTCCCGAAATTCCTAAGGTTTCGTTGCATTGCAGCATTTCACATTGCAACTGGTTCCCACAGCCTTGCGAACTGCGCCAGCATCCCTAGATTGACCGCCATGCCCGCTCGACAAACGACATACCTGGCGCACGCCCGTGCCTAAGGCGCGCCGCTCCAACGATTGGGGGTTTCCGCGCTGGCGTGGCTATGACGAGAGCCGCGAGGCGGCGACCGTGCGCCTGTGCGATCGCCACGGCTGCGAGGAAAAGGGCGATTGCCCCGCGCCCAAATCGCCCAACAGCCCCGAGCGCTGGTATTTTTGTCAGAAGCACGCCGCGGAGTACAATTCCAAGTGGGACTATTTCGAAGGTCTCGACAAGGCGGAGAAGGCGGCACGCGCCAAGTCGGAGCAGGCCGAGAACGCCGGCTATGCCGAGGCACAGCATTATGGCTGGGGCGGGTCGGGCGACGGATCGCGCAGCGCCGACGAGATGCGCGCGCTGGAGGTGCTCGAACTGGATGCCGATGCCGATTTCGCCGCGGTGAAGAAGGCCTGGCGGGTCAAGGCCAAGGCGGTGCACCCGGATGTGAAGCCCGGCGACAAGGAGGCCGCCGACCTCTTCCAGAAATACCAGCTCGCCTACGAGGTGCTGAAAGCGGCCGATGAAAGGCGCGAGTGGAAGGGCTGAGCGCAATCCGTCCGCATGTATGAAACCGACATTAACCCTTTCTTCGTCGATCCCCTGCTAAACAGCAACCCGCGACCAAGGGCTAGACATGCAGACCAGAACCACCAACCGTCAGGGCAGCGATATCGTGCTCAATTGCCGCGCGCCGGTCCAGCCTGCGCAGGCTATCCTCTGCGATATTTCCGAAACCGGCTGCCGCATCGAGCTGTTCGATGGCCATGTGGACAAGGGCGCCACGATCTTCTTCGAGATCGACGAGCGAAACGAAATCGCCGGACAGATTGTGTGGGTGCGGGGCAACGAGGCGGGCGTGAAATTCATGCACAAGCTTGGCGGCGCGGTCCGTCGCGCGCTCGAACTCTAGGACAATCAGGTCGCGATCTTCGGATCGGGATTGTCGTTCCACCAAGGCACATCGCTGAACGGGCGCACATCCACTTCGTGGGTCCAGCAATTGCGCGGCTGGTGCGCGAGGTGCCAATAGGTTTCCGCCAGGGCCGCCGGATCGATGACCCCGTCCTCGCCCTTCATCGCCTTGTAGTCATCGAACCGGTCACCGAGCAGCTTGCCCAGCGTATCGGGCGCGTCGACCGAGCCGTCGACCACGACATGCGCCACGTGGACGCCCTGCGGCGCGAATTCCGCGTTGAGCGTCTGGCACAGCATCCGCCGCCCGCCCATCGCTGCTGCGTGGCCGTGCTGTCCCGCGTTTCCCCGCACCGCCGCGGTGGCGGACGTGACGAGGATGGTACCAGACCCCCGCGCCACCATGTGCGGGGTCAGGGCATGGGCCAGCCGGAAGAGGCCGAAACAGCCCAGCCGCCAGCCCAGCTCGAAGGTGCGGTGCGGCGTATTTGCCAGTCCGCGGGTCCCGATCTGCGCGCCGAGGTTGTAGAGCACCATTTCGATCGGGCCGATATCGCGTTCGGTCCGCTCGACCAGATCCTCGATCGTACCGTCGGCAGCCGCGTCGAGCAGCGTTCCCGATGCCGTGCCCCCGGCCTCTTCGATCGCGCCAACAAGGCGATGCAAACCCTGTTCGTCCGAGCGGCGGGCGAGCACGGCGTGATAGCCGCCTTGCGCAAAGCGCGCCGCAGTCTGCCCTCCTATGCCGGCACCCGCGCCGATTACCAGGAACACCTTCTGCGTCATACGCGCCTCCTCAAATGCGCGACAGGATAGCCTTTGCGAGGCGTTTGCCCAGCCTTGGACCCTGTTCGGGATAGAGGTAAGGCTCGATCGCCTCGGCCTCCATCACCGCCAGTTCGCCCGAAGGCAGGCGCGCCATGTCAATGCGGCAATAGAGCAAATCGTCGAAGGGCAGGGCCGCCACCACGGCCTCTGCCTGCGCGAGGTCTTGGGGCGAGGGCGTATAGTCGAACTCGCTGCCGCCATAGAGCGACTGGATCCGGTATTCGCCTTCGGCCGCGCGTTTGAGAACGCCGTGGCTGAAAGCGCCATCGATGAAGACGAAGGTGTATTCGCCTTCCTCCATCACGCTCGGTAGGAAAGGCTGGATCATGCAGGGTTGCCCCATGCGCCAGCCGGTTTCGGGCAACGCGTCACGGGCAAAGCTGTGCTGGCCGAGCCCGCCGGCACCGACCTGCCGTTTGACTACGACGCGGTCCCTTTCGAAGGCATCGAGCGCGATGGCCACATCGCTACGGGTCGCGTCGTCGAACCACAGTGTCGGGATCGTCGGGAGACCGTGGTCGGCCAGCGACTTGAGATAGCGCTTGTCCCCATTCCAGCGGACGACTTCGGGCGGATTGCAGACCGAAATGCCTGCTTCGCTCAAGGCTTCCAGCTTTGCGAGGAATTCGGGCAGGTGGTCCTGGTAGTCCCATGCGGTCCCCAGCAAGACCAGCCCAAGCCCGTCGAAGGCTTCAAACGGCGCGCGCCAGTCGATCTCGACCAGCTCCAGCCCCGCCGCTTCGAAGGCCGGACGCAGCGCGCCGACCTCGATGTCGTGCTCGAACGCGTCTCCCCGGCGCGGTCCTTCGCCGGGGAGCGTGTCCTTGCAAGCCAGAAAGCCTATGCGGTTCAGACCGCCTCCAGCGCCTGCTCGAAGTCGGCGATGAGGTCGTCCGCGTCTTCAATGCCGATCGAGATGCGCACGAGATTGTCCGAAATGCCCAGTTCCGCGCGGCGACCTTCGGCGACCGAGAGGTGGGTCATCGAGGCGGGGTGGCTGGCAAGCGTCTCGGTCCCGCCGAGGCTGACGGCCAGCTTGGCGATCTTCAGCGCGTCGAGGAAGCGGAAGCACTCCGCCTCGCCGCCCTTCAGCAGCAGCGAGAAGGTGGAGCCGGCGCCGAGGCAGTGACGGTCGTAGATGTCCTGCTGGCGTGCGTCCTTGATCATGCCGAGATAGCCGAGGCCTTCGACCTTCGGGTGCTTGGCAAGGAAGTCGCAGACCTTGGTCGCGTTCTCGCCCGCGCGCTGCATGCGCAGTTCGACGGTTTCGAGGCTGCGGCAGAGCATCCACGCCGTGTTCGGATCGCAGATACCGCCCATGGTGTTGCGCAGCATGCGGATGGCGTCGATGAAGCGCTTCTTGCCCGAGACGCTGCCCGCCACGAGGTCCGAGTGGCCGCCGACATACTTGGTCAGCGAGTAGACCACGAGGTCCGCGCCATGGTCGAGCGGGCGCTGCCACAGGGGGCCGAGGAAGGTGTTGTCGATCGCGATCGAGCACTTGTCGGGATCGAAGTGGGCGTCGCGCGCGGCCTTGACCGCTTCGATATCGACCAGCGCGTTGGTCGGGTTGCCCGGGCTTTCGAGGTAGATCATCGGCACTTCGCCGCCCTTCTCCTCGGCCAGGGCCTTGGCCTTCACCATGACCTCGTCCAGCTGTTCGCGCGTTGCGCCGGCGGGGAAGTCGATAAAGCTCACACCGTATTTCGCCATGGTCTTGGCGATGAAGCCTTCCGAAGCGGCGTAGAGCGGACCGGAATGGACGATCACGTCACCCGCCTTGCAGGCCGCCAGCAGCAGCACGGCAATCGCGGTCATGCCGCTGGAGAAGGAGAGCGCTTCTTCCGCGCCGTCCCACACGGCGAGGCGATCTTCGAGGATCTCCTGGTTTGGCGCGTTGAAGCGCGAATAGACGAGGCCGTCCGCGCCGCCCGGACGCTTGCCGGTGATGCCTTCGAAGTGGCGCTTGCCGTCGGCGGCGCTGGGGAAAGCGAAGGTCGAGGTGAGGAAGATCGGGGCCTTGAGGCTGCCTTCCGAAAGGGTGGGGTCGAAGCCGTGACCCATCATCAGCGTGCTGGGTTTCAGCGGACGGCCGTTGATCTTGGTCACTTCGCGCTTGGGGGCCATGCGCGGGCTGGTGGGGTCGACGTCGGTATCGCTCATGAGGAGAGCATCCTTCCTGCAAGTCCGCTCCCAGGAAGGCGGGAGCCAGTTGTTCCGCGCCCGGGGCACCCGTTCCTAACCTCCGCAGGAACGCCTCTCCACCGGCTCGCTGTTTGCAAGCGCTCCATATGTTGGACGCGAGTTGGTTTCAACTGCGACGATCCCCACAGGATGGAGCGCATGGAGCACGGTCCTGGAGAAAGAAACCCATCGGTTCGATGCGGACGCGGATCGGGGCGAAGAGCGAGGAGGGCGGGCGTGTCCATGGCGCCCTCAGTAGCGCGGAAGGGCAGAGGTAGGAAAATGCAGCGCGTCTAGACCAGCGCGCCCATGCCCCAGACCACCAAGACGATCAGGAAGATGCCCACAAGGTCGAGTAGCAGCCCGGCCTTCACCATGCGCTCGATCCGGATGCGGCCTGTCGCCCAGGCGATGGCGTTGGGGCCAGTGCCGGCGGGCAGCATGAAGCCCCAGCTGGCAGCGAGCGCGGCGGGCATGGCCAGCAGCACGGGATCGACGCCCAGCGCCACAACCAACGCGGCGACCACCGGGATGATGGCGCTGGCGGTCGCGACATTGCTCGCGAACTCGGTGATGAGCACCACCATCGCCACCACGGCCAGCGCAACGAGGAACAGCGGCCATGCCTCCAGCGGCAGCAGCGCGTTGCCGAGCCACTCGGCCAGCCCGCTCGCGCCCATTCCCGCCGCCAGCGCCAGCCCGCCGCCGAACATCATGATCACGCCCCAGGGCGCGCGGTCGGCTTCCTTCCACACCAGCAGCGGGCGACCCGTGCCGTCGGGTAGCAGGAACAGCGTAAGGCTGGCGAGGATCGCGATGGTCCCGTCCGTCCACGATCCTTCGGGGAGATAGGGCGCCACCAGCAGGCGCGTCATCCAGGCGAGGAAAGTGACGCCGACGACGAGTATGAGGCGGCGCTCGGGCGTGCCCATCGGCCTCTCGTCGACAATCGCAGCGCGCGCGGCCTCGACATCGAAGGGGTGCGCCGCGACGCGCTGGACCCGTGCGATGAGGAAGGCGGCGAGCGGCACGCCGACAATCACGATGGGCAGGCCGTAAAGCGTCCATTCGGCAAAACTGATCTTTGTCCCGATCATCGTGTCGAGCAGGCCGACCGCAATCGCGTTGGTGGGCGAACCGACCAGCGTGCCGAGCCCGCCGATGCTGGCGGCAAAGGCAATGCCCATGGGCAGGGCTCCGGCGAGGCCCTCTGTCCGGCCTACCGCCGCGCTGCTTGAGACCGGGGTCATTTCTCCGCCCGCCAGCACCGCCAGCGCCATCGGCATCATGATGAGCGCGGTCGAAGTGTTGGAGATCAGCATCGACAGGATCGCGGCGGCAATCATGAAGGCGAGCAGCAGCCCCGTCTGCCCGCCGCGCCCGTGTAGCGCGTTGAGGATCGCCAGCGCGAGCCGCTTGTGCAGGCCGGTGCGCTCGATGGCGAGCGCGATGAAAGCCCCGCCGAGAAGCAGGAAAAGGATCGGCGAATAATAGGCGCTCGCCGTGGCCCTCGCGTCCATCACCCCCGCGAAGGGCAGCACGAGGAAGGGCATGAGCGCGGTCGCCGTCAGCGGCAGGGCCTCGGTCATCCACCAGGCGGCCATCAGCACGACCAGCCCGGCAACGATCAGCGCCTCGCGGTTCATTCCTGCAGGCGTGGGCGCGATGATGGAAAGCGCAAGCGCGATTGCGCCCGTCACCAGTCCGATGCGTTTTGCGACCATCGCCGCTTTCCTCCCGTTACCGAGGAAGGGCTAACAGCCTGCGCCTGCCCGGCCAACCTTGGCGACGCGCCGGGCCGGGGAAAGCGCTCGGTCTACCGGTTAATCCTCGGCAGCGGCAGCGGCAGCGTCCGCTTCGATTTCCTTGGCGCGTTCGGACGAGGTCGGCGGCAATACGATCACACGACCCCGCAGCAAACCTTCCCGACGCAGCTTTTCATATTTCTCATACCGTTCATTCAGCAGACGCGCGACTGACGGCGATAACCGTGTTCGCTGCGCAAGTCCGTCCTGTTCGATATAGCTGTAGGAAGGTTCGCGTTCCCCTGCAGCCAGGTCTGCAACCGTTTCCTCGTATTGATTGAACTTTATTGCCGCCTTGCGTGCGACGAGATCCCTGACTTCCTCATCGGCATTGCGGTTCAGATGGGAACGGAAGTCGTCACCCATATCGGGGAAAAAGAAGGGCGCCGCCTCCTCATAGATTGCGGATACAAGAAGAGTGTCGCCGAATGCCTCTACTCCGCGTAGGGAATTCACGAATTCTTTCGCGGATTGTCCAAGCACTTCGCTAACGTTCTGCCCGGTATAGGCGCGGCGCTGGATGGAGGGACCACCAACCTCGCCGCGGAAGAAACCGTAGATGACATCGGGATCATCCCAGTTGGGAAAGACTATTTTGGTGCGGATGTCCTTCGGGCTCATCGCTACTCCGCCCACCGTTATGAACGGCGTTTCGTCGAGCGGCGTCTTGCCAGCGCCAAGCTTCATCCGGGAAGGCGACTGGATAGGATAATTGACGGCGATCTGTTCTATCACTGCGACATTGTGCAGGTTGATCCAGAACGCGAGTTGTTCGCTCTTGGGCAACGAGGCAATGTTCAGATCGCTGCCAAGCCGCTCGAGATCCTGACGATATTCGGTCAGCGGTGCGATCGCCTCTTCGTCCAGATAAGAAAAGACAACGCGGTTTCCTTCAAGGCGTACGCGCGATTCATGGCCATAGACGCGGCGTGTACCCAAACCGGGTGCTGGTTTGGTCATTCCCTGACGGGTCGAAGGGCCCATGCGCAAGACCATGTACTGAAGAGCGTCGTCAAGGAACGTGTAGTCGATCTTCGTGGTGTCGTTCGACGGGGCGGGGACGAACTTCTTGAAGTCGGAAGCACTGACGACAGAGGTTGCCGGGGCTTGGGCGCCATCCTGCGCCTGCAGGGGCGCGGTCGAAGACAGCAGGCCGACCGCTGCTGTGTAAACCAATGTGCGAGTTAGCATCCTGAAAAAAAACCCCTGACCGCTCTGGCGCTGCCAAACAAACAGGCCTGCGTTTGAAGATTTGCAAATGTTACAGCGGCTTCGATAGAGGGGCAATGTGTCCCGACGATGAACTTCGGTCGTTCGTCGACCGGCACGACGCGAAAATGTCGTTCGTCGGGATGGACAGGCAAGAAAAAAGGCGGCTTGGAGGCCGCCTTTTTCGTCGGTTGGTAGGCCGGTTATTTCGGCGCGAGCACCATCACCATCTGGCGGCCTTCGAGGCGCGGGAAGCTTTCGACCTTGGCGATCTCTTCCACATCATCGCGCACGCGGTTGAGCAGGTCCATGCCCAATTGCTGGTGCGCCATTTCGCGGCCGCGAAAGCGCAGCGTGCACTTCACCTTGTCGCCGTTTTCGATGAACTTGTTCACGTTACGCATTTTCACGTCGTAATCGTGATCGTCGATGTTCGGGCGCATCTTGACCTCTTTGATGTCCTGGGTCTTCTGCGTCTTGCGCGCGAGGTTCGCCTTCTTCTGCGCCTCGTAGCGATATTTGCCGACATCGAGGAACTTGCACACCGGTGGGTCCGCATTGGGGGACACTTCGACGAGGTTGAGGCCCAGTTCGTTGGCCTGCTCGGTCGCTTCGCGGGTGTACATCACCCCCAGGTTCTCGCCTTCGTGATCGATCACGCGGACCTTGGGGACATTGATCATGTTATCGTAGCGCGGGCCGCTTTTCACGGGCATTTGCATGCTGCGCCGGGGTGGACGGGCTATGGGGTATTCTCCTTTTTGTACCTCTTGGGAATGCGCCCATGTAGGCGCTGTTTCGCAGATTCGGAAGGGGGAAGGGGTTAACGCGCGCGGTTTTTCGCGGCTGCGTTGCCTTCAGGCTGCTTTCGACCACAGGTTGAAACGCGCCAGCTTGCCCTTGGCGGGGACGACCGCGTCGATCCGGTCGGCCGGTTGCAACGCCTTGAGGATGGCCGGATCGGCGGCGTTCATGCCGCCGGTATAGGCCCCGAAAGCGGGCAGGATCATGCGGCCCGAAGGCTTGCCGTCCGCGCCTTCGTTCGCGCTGACCACGGCGCAGGGGCGGCGGATATGACGGCGATGGACGGTCAGCTGGATACGCGGGTGGTAATGGCCGGAAAGCTCGGGCCGGGTCTCGCCCTTTTTCGCGCGGTGGCGCAGGATAGTGCCGCCGATCTCGATTTCCTCGACCAGAGTGCCGCCGCAGCGCGCTTCCATATCGGGATCGTGGTTGCCGGTGATCCACACCCAGTCGACCGCCTTGGTCAGCGCCTCCAGCATGCCGCAGGCGTGGGGTTCCAGCCGGGTCGAGCCCTGCGAATCGTGGAAATTGTCGCCCAGCGTGATCACGCGGCACGCGCCGGTCTCGCGGATGGCCAGCGCCACGCGCTCCAGCGTTTCGCGGCTATCGTAAGGCGGTATCATCTGCCCGTGCCCTGCGAAGAAGCTGCCCTTTTCCAGGTGCAGGTCGGCGACCAGCAGCGCGCGCTCGCGCGGCCAGTATAGCGCACGGCCTTCGGTCAGGACGAACTCCTGGTTGGCGAACGAAAGGGGAACCATGGCTCGCTATTGCCGCCTTGCCGCCGCGATGGCAAGGCTGCATGCGACGAATTGACCTCAATCAATGCGCCGCCTGCCGGGATCGGCTTTCGGGCGCCGACTAAGCGAGACACGACGAGGGACCATGACCGACTGGACCGAGCAGACCCAAACCGCCCGCACATGGTTCGAGACCCTGCGGGATCGCATCTGCGCCGAATTCGAAAGCATTGAGCGCGAGGCGGGCAGCGAGGCCGCCTTCCAGTACGACAGCTGGAGCCGCGAGGAAGAGGGCAACGCGGATCCCGGCGGCGGCACGCGGGGCCTGATGAAGGGCAAGGTATTCGAGAAGGTCGGCGTGAACGTCTCAACCGTACGCGGCAATTTCGCGCCCGAATTCGCCGCCTCGATCAACGGTGCTTCGCCCGAAAATCCCGGCTTCACTGCCACCGGTATCAGTCTGGTCGCGCATATGGCGAACCCGCATGTCCCGGCGGTCCACATGAACACGCGGTTCCTGACCACACAGGCCGCGTGGTTTGGCGGCGGGGCGGATCTCAACCCACCGCTGCCGTATGAGGAAGACACCGAGGAATTCCACGCCCGCTTCCGCGCCGCCTGCGCCGCGCATAACCCGACCTATTACGACCGCTTCAAGAAGTGGGCGGACGACTATTTCTACATCCCCCATCGCGGCGTCCATCGCGGGGTCGGTGGCATCTTCTACGACCATCTCGAGTGCGACGACGAGGCCGGTTTCGAGCGCAATCTCGCCTTCACGAAGGATGTGGGCGAGGCCTTCCTCGACATCTACCCCAAGCTGGTGCGCCGCCGGATGGAAAGCGAATTCACCGAAGCGGACAAGGCCCAGCAGCTCGAATGGCGCGGCCGCTACGCCGAATTCAACCTCGTCTACGACCGGGGCACGCTGTTCGGCCTCAAGACCGGCGGCAATATCGATGCGATCCTGATGAGCCTGCCGCCCGAAGCGACGTGGAGCTGAGCGCTTAGCTGCTTCAGGCGATCCAGAGCCTGAGCAGCCACGCCACTACGCCCAGCACGGCGACGCTCGCCGCCCAGATGCCCGCCATCCACGCGAGCCGCTGCCACAGCGGGCTTTGCGGCTCTTCCATCAGTGATAGCCCTCGTCACCGACCTTCCCGCGGAAGACCCAGTACGCCCAGGCGGTGTAGGCCAAGATCAGCGGCATGGTGATGGCGACGCCCACCAGCATGAAGACCTGGCTGCGCTCGGGTGCGGCGGCGTCCCAGATGGTGAGACCGGGCGGCACGACGTAGGGCCACATGGTCACGCCTAGGCCCGCCATGCCGAAGAAGAACAGCGCGATCGACAGCCAGAAAGGCTTGGAATTGCGCTCGCGCGTAGTGGCGCGGACCAGCGAGATGGCGATGACCGCCGTGAGGATGGGGACCGGGGCGGCGAAGTAGATTTCCGGCGCCGTCAGCCAGCGTTCGGCGTATTCGGCGTTGAGGAAGACGTTGTAGAGACTGACCGCCCCCATCAACACCAGCGTAGCCGCTGCCGAGCGAACAGCCAGCCTGCGCGCGTGCGCCTGCCCTTCGCCATCGAGCTTCCATACGAGCCATGTACTGCCGAGCAGCGCATATCCCGCCACCACGCCCACACCGCACAGCAACGTGTAAGGGGTGAGCCAGTCGAACCAGCTGCCGGCATAAGCGCGGTCCACCACCTCGATGCCCTGCAGCAAGGCGCCCAGCGTCATCCCCTGCGCCATCGCCGCGACGAACGAGCCGCCGGTGAAGGCCGCGTCCCAGAACCGGCGATGCGCGGGATCGCGCCAGCGGTATTCGAACGCCACGCCGCGAAAGACGAGGCCCAGCAACATGGCGATGATGAGTGGGTAGGTGGCAGGTAAGATGACCGCGTAAGCCAGCGGGAAGGCCGCGAACAAGCCGCCGCCGCCCAGCACCAGCCAGGTTTCGTTTCCGTCCCAGACCGGCGCGATCGAGTTCATCGCACGGTCGCGCTCGCGCCCCGGATCGAAGCTGGGAAAGAGGATGCCGATGCCGAGGTCGAAGCCGTCCATCACCACATAGGCGAAGATCGCGAAGGCGATGATAAAGGCCCAGATCGTGGTGAGGTCCATCACGCGTCCTCCTCCCCTTCAGGCAGGGTTTTCTCATGGCCCGGATTCTGCGTCGGCCCCGGAGTGATGCCGGCGGTACGGATGGGGCCGGTATCGCCGCGCTTCACGCCCCGTTCGCCCATATGCGGGGTGTGGCTCATCAGGCGCAGGATATACCAGACGCCGATGCCGAAGACGGTGAAATAGACGAGGATGAAGGCCAGCAGCGAGGCGGCGACCGCCGGTGCGTCGAGCGGGCTGGCCGCGTCGGCGGTGCGCAGCAGGCCGTAGACCACATAGGGCTGGCGGCCGACCTCGGTTGTGATCCATCCGGCCAGCACAGCGATGAAGCCCGATGGCGCCATTGCCAGCGCTGCGCGATGGAGCCAGCGCCAATCGTAAAGCTGGCCGCGCACGCGTGCGAGCAGGCTCCACATCCCGACGCCGAGCATGGCGAAGCCGATCCCCACCATCACGCGGAAGGACCAGAAAACCATGCCGACGGGCGGCTCCTCGTCATCGGGAATGGTATCCAGCCCGGCGAGCGGTGCGTTCGGATCGTGCTTGAGGATGAGGGAGGAAGCCTTGGGGATCTCGATGGCGTAGCGAACCGTCTTGGCCTCGCTGTCTGGGATGCCGAATAGGATCAGCGGCGCGCCGTCCGGATAACTCTGGTAATGGCCTTCCATCGCCATGACCTTCTGCGGTTGGTGTTCCAGCGTGTTCAGCCCGTGCAAGTCGCCCGCCAAAATCTGCAGCGGCGTGACGATCGCGGCCATCCACATGGCCATCGAGAACATCTTGCGCGCGTGGAGATTGGCACGGTCCTTGAGCAGGTGCCACGCGCCCACGCCGCCGACCACGAAGGCAGTGGTGAGATAGGCGGCCATCACCGTGTGGACGAGGCGGTAGGGAAAGCTGGGGTTGAAGACGATGTCCCACCAACTCGGGCCCGGCAGGAACTGGCCGTTCGCGCCCATTTCGAACCCGGTGGGCGTGTGCATCCAGCTGTTGACCGAGAGAATCCAGAAGGCGGAAACGAAGGTGCCAATGGCGACCATGCAGGTGGCTGCATAGTGCAGTTTCTTGCCCACGCGGTTCATGCCGAACAGCATCACGCCGAGGAAGCCGGCCTCGAGGAAGAAGGCGGTCAGCACCTCGTACGCCATCAGCGGCCCGATCACCGGCCCCGCCACATCGGAGAAGACCGACCAGTTGGTGCCGAACTGGTAGCTCATCACTATGCCGGAGACGACGCCCATGGCAAAAGCGATCGCGAAGATCTTCAGCCAGTATTTGAACAGGTCGAGATAGAGCGGCTTGCCGGTCTTCAGCCACAGCCCCTCCAGCACCGCGAGATAACTCGCCAGGCCGATCGAGAAGGCGGGGAAAAAGAAGTGGAAGCTCACCGTGAAGGCGAACTGGAGCCGGGCGAGAAACAGTGCGTCGAAAGCCTCGAACATGCAGGCTTCCTAATACAGATTTCCCGCCCCGCCTAATCGACAGCGAGCATCACGTGTTGCGCCACGCGCAAGTTACTCGGGCGCGTAGACCCGGACCCAGTCGACCAGCATCTCGACCTCGCCCCGCTTCACGGCTTCGACCGTTTCGGCGGGTATGCCGTTGTAGGGCGCTTCGATCCGGTTCGTCTTGAACGGATAGGCACCGCCCATGGCGAAGTTGAGGATCAGGTATTTGTCGTTGTCGAAACGCCATTCGCCATAGTTTTCGACCATTGGCCTGGTAACGCGATAATGGAGATGGTCGTCGATCAGGAAGTCGATCTGGTCGGCGGTCCATTCCACGGCGTAAGTGTGCCAGTCGGTCACATCGACGCCATCGGGGAAGAAGAACTTGTTCACCAGCGGCGTCTCGCCAGAATAGCCAGGCCCGTGCAGCGCCACGCCGATCCAGTCCTTCTCGCCGACATATTCCATGATGTCGATTTCACCCGTGCCCGGCCACTGGTCATTGCCCAGAAGCCAGAAAGCGGGCCAGACGCCGACATTGTCGGGCATCTTGATGCGCGCTTCGGCGCGGCCGTGTTCGAAGTCGAACTTGCCCTGGCTTTCGATCCGCCCCGAGATGAAGGGCGCGTTACGTTCTTTCTTGGGGTCCGCGCCGGGCTTGAACACCGGACGCAGGATCAGCGCGCCGCCCTCCGCGCCGGCAGCGTCATCGGTGAAGGCGATCACTTCAGGAGTGTCGACATAGGCCTGTTGTTCGTTGTTGACCCAGAAATCGGTCCCGATGACGATCCACTTGTCCCGGTCGAGCGTGCCGTCGTCGAACTCGTCGGCGAAGATCAATTGACGTTCGGGCGCAATCGCCTCGGCTAAAGCGGAGCCGGCGTCGGACGGGTGCGCGCAGGCGGTCGTCGCGACGCCAATAGCAATCGCGAACGGTAGGGCGAAAGTCGAATAGCGGTTCATCTGGGCCTCCCCAAGCTCGTTGTGAACGTTCACAAGTTTGCGTACTATACGCGTTGCCGCTGCTTTTGCTAGCGCGTGGATACGTTTTCAAGGGTTCGACAACGCCGGGGGTGGAAAGCCGAGCAGGGATCGTCGATAGGGCGGGGCGATTGATAAAAAAGCCGGCCCCGTCCCGCAAACCCATCCGGAGAGTATCCATGCGTCGCATCACTGCCAGCCTTGCTATCCTGCTCGCCACTGCCGCCTGCACTACCGCGACCAGCGAACCGGTCGTCTCGACCGCTATTCCCGAACCGATGGTGTCGCCGATCCTGTCGGGGCCCGAAGCGCTGGACACGCTGACCTATGCCGAACCGCAGAAGGCCCGCGTGACCCATGTCGCGCTCGACCTCGGTCTCGACTTCGCCGCACAAAGGGTAGGGGGTTCGGCCACACTTTCGCTGCTGGTGCAGCCGGGCGAAGAGACGCTGGTGCTCGACAGCAACGGGCTGCAGATAGCAAGCATCACTGATGCCTCGGGCCGCGCGCTGCCTTATGAAATCGGCGAGAATGTCGAGAAGGGCGGCAAGGGCGCCCCGCTGACGGTCGCGCTGAACGGCGCGCGCACCATTCGCATCGATTACACCGCGCCCGCCGACGCTGCCGCGCTGCAGTGGCTCACGCCCGAACAGACCTCCGGCAAGGTCCATCCCTTCCTCTTCAGCCAGGGCCAGGCGATCCTCAACCGCACCTGGATCCCGACGCAGGACAGCCCCGGCATCCGCCAGACCTGGGAAGCGCGCATCACCGCGCCCAAGCCGCTCGACGTGGTGATGAGCGGTGTGAGGCAGGGCGAACCCGAAGACCTGGGCGATGGCCGCCGCGCCTTCCGGTTTATGATGGACAAGCCGGTCCCACCCTATCTGATCGCGCTCGCTGCGGGCGATATCGACTTCAAGGCGATCGGCCCGCGCACCGGCGTTTGGGCGGAACCCTCCGTCCTGCCGCGCGCCTATGCCGAAGTGGCCGATACAGAGGAGATGGTTGAAGCCGCCGAGGAGCTTTACGGTGAATACCGCTGGGGGCGCTACGACATGATCGTCCTGCCGCCCGCCTTCCCCTATGGCGGCATGGAAAACCCGGTGATGACCTTCCTCACGCCGACCTTCATCGCCGGCGACCGGTCCAACAATGGCCTCGTCGCGCATGAACTGGCGCATAGCTGGTCGGGCAACCTCGTCACCAACGCCGTGTGGGGCGACAGCTGGCTTAACGAAGGCGTGACGACCTATTTCGAGAACCGCATCGTCGAGGCCGTTTACGGCAAGAAGCGCGCCGAGCAGGAAGCCGCGCTGATGTATGCCAACATCGTCGAAACGCTGGGCGAGGTCGGCGAGGATGCGCCGGGCACCGCGCTCAGCACCGAAGGCGAATACGAGCTCGGCAGCGCGATCGCCTATGACAAGGGCGCCTTCTTCCTGCGCACGGTCGAGAGGATCGTGGGACGCGAAAGGTTTGACGCATGGCTGCAGCAGTGGTTCGACAACCACGCCTTCCAGCCCGCTACCAGCGAGCTGTTCCTCGAGGACATGATGGAGAATCTCGTCGCGTCCGAAGCCGAGGCCGAACGCCTCGCCTTGCGCGAATGGATCTTCGAGCCGGGCCTGCCCGCCAATGTCGCCAAGCCCGATCCTGCGGCCTTTGCCGAAGTCGATGCCGCGGTCGACCGTTATGCGGACCGCGGCATGATGCCGTCGGCCTGGAGCAGCTGGACCGCTGCCGAGCAGATCCGTTTCCTCGACAACCTCCCCGCCGAACTCAGCCACGACCAGCTGGCCGCGCTCGATTCCGCGCTTGGCCTTTCGGCGACGGGGAACAATGAGATCCTGTTCCTCTGGCTCGAGATGGCGCTGGAGAACCGCTACGATCCCGCCGTTCCGCAGGCCGAGCAATTCCTCGCCACCGTGGGCCGCGCCAAGTTCGTCCGCCCGTTGTTCGGCGTGTTGTGGAACGAGGGCGACTGGGGCCGGCCCATTGCGACGCGCATCTACGCGAAGACGCGCGACAGCTACCATTCGGTCACCCGCGCCGGCGTCGACCGGGTGATGAGCGCAAGCGATTAGTCACAACGCTCTTTTTGCGTTGCAATAGAACCGGCTTTTCCGCCATCGTGCTCCTGCGATGCTGCGCCAGTACGAACTCGTAGAGCGGGTCCTCGAATACGACCCCGACGCCGACGAGGCGATGCTCAACCGCGCCTATGTCTATACCGTGCAGAAGCACGGCACCCAAACGCGAGCGAGCGGCGATCCCTATTTCAGCCATCCGGTCGAAGTGGCCGGGCTGATGACCGATCTCAAGCTCGACCAGGAAACCATCGCCACCGCGCTGCTCCACGACACGGTCGAGGACACGCTGGCCACCATCGACGATATCGAGGCCAATTTCGGCCCCGAGGTCGCGCGGCTGGTGGACGGGGTGACCAAGCTCTCCAAGATCGAGCAGATGCCCGAAAACGAGCGTGCGGCGGAGAACCTGCGCAAGTTCCTGCTCGCCATGAGCGAGGATATCCGCGTGCTGCTGGTGAAGCTGGGTGACCGGCTGCACAACATGCGCACGCTGCACTTCATCAAGAAGCCGGAAAAACGCCAGCGCATCGCGCGCGAGACGATGGATATCTACGCCCCGCTGGCCGAGCGCGTGGGCATGTACGAATATATGCGCGAGATGCAGCTGCTCGCCTTCGAGCAGATCGAGCCCGAAGCCTATACGACGATCACCAAGCGCCTGCAGCAGATCCGCGACGAGGACGGTGGGCAGGTCGACGCGATCGCGCTCGACATGAAGCACGCGCTCGCCAACGCCGGGCTGCAGGTCGAGGTCTCGGGGCGCGAGAAGCATCCCTATTCGATCTGGCGCAAGATGGCCGAACGCCATGTCAGTTTCGAGCAGGTGACCGACATCATGGCCTTCCGCGTCATCTGCGACAATGTGGCCGATTGCTACCGCGCTATGGGTGTCCTGCACACGACCTGGCAGTTCCTGCCGGGCAAGTTCAAGGACTACATCTCCACGCCCAAGACCAACGGTTATCGCAGCCTCCACACCTCGCTGATCTACGGCAAGTCGATGCGCGTCGAAGTGCAGATCCGCACGCGCGAGATGCACCGGACCAACGAGTTCGGGCTGGCCGCGCACTGGGCCTACAAGCAGGCGGAGCGACCCGACGGACAGGTCGGCTGGCTGCGCGACCTCATCGAAATCGTGGATGCCAGCCATGATGCCGAGGAACTGCTCGAACATACCCGCATGGCGATTTACCAGGATCGCATCTTCGCCTTCACTCCAAAGGGCGCGCTGTTCCAGCTGCCCAAGGGCGCGACCGCGGTCGATTTCGCCTTCGCGGTGCATACAGAGCTGGGCACGCAGACGGTGGGTGCGAAGATCAACGGGCGGCACATGCCGCTGCGCACGCAGCTCAACAACGGCGACGTGGTCGAGATCCTGAAGGGCAAGGATGCCGAGCCGCAGATGAGCTGGCTCGGCTTCGTCATCACCGGCAAGGCGCGTGCCGCCATCCGCCGTGCCGTGCGGCAGAAAGAGCGCGCCGAAGTCGCCGAGATCGGCGCCAAGCTCTATGACGAGATCGTCACCCGCGTGCCCGCCAAGATCGGCAAGAAGGCGCTGCGCGACGCGCTCAAACGGATTGAGATGGAGGAGCCGGACGACCTCTTCTACGCTATCGGCGCGGCCAAGATTACCGATCGCGCGGTGATGGAGGCGCTCCTGCCCGGATCGACCGAAGGCATGGCGGAAGAGGACGACGAATGGCTGCGCAGTGGCAAGTCGCTCTCGATCCGCGGGCTGACGCCGGGGGTGGGTTATGATCTTGCCACCTGCTGCCACCCCGTCCCGGGTGACCGGATCGTGGGCCTGCGCCAGCAGGACAAGGTGGTCGAGGTCCACGCGATCGACTGCCACCAGCTGGCGACGGGGATCGACAGCGACTGGCTGGACCTCAGCTGGGGCAAGCGCTCGCGGGGTGCCGTCGGGCGGCTGCGCGTGACGCTGTACGACCGGCCGGGCACGCTTGCCGAAATGGCGGGAATTTTTGCGCAGAGCGTCGTCAACGTTAAAAGCCTCGAGCAAACCCAGCTCGACCATCCCTTCACGACCTACGAGGTCGATCTCGAAGTACAGGACCTGGCGCATCTCACCCGCATTCTCAGCGCCCTGCGCGCCAGCGATGCCGTGGCACAGGCGGAGCGCGCGTGACCCTCATCACCGGCATCGACCATGTCCAACTGGCCATGCCGCATGGCGGGGAGCCGCATGCGCGCGAGTTCTGGACCGGGCCGATGGGCCTCGACGAGGTCGAGAAGCCATCGCACCTCGCGCTCAACGGCGGCTGCTGGTTCGAAGGGGAGGGGATCACGATCCATTGCGGGGTTGAGGACGCCTTCCTACCCGCGCGCCGCGCCCACCCCGCGCTGCTGGTCAAGAACCTCGGCGCGCTGGTCGCGAAGCTGGAAGCCTGCGGAGTGGGATTCAAGCAAGGCAAGGCGCTCGAAGGCTATCGCCGGGGCGACATCAAGGACCCCTTCGGCAACCGCATCGAACTGATGGAAAAGCTCTAGTCGCGCCGACTGCGGAGGAGCTCCGCGCGGCGGTCACCCAAGCGAGACGCTCGTAGTGCTGGCCGCGCCTCAAAGGACCTTCAGCTCGAGGTCTACCGGGTCGTCGAGCGAAAGGCCCTCGGCGCGCATGACCTTCTTCGAGACCAGCAGCACCCATTCTCTCTTCTGACGCTGCGGGAAGACGGACGTCTTCCAGCGCGTTGCGCCGATGCGGGCCATAACCTTGACCGAACCGAAGCCGCGGCGGCTGCCGTATTCGAGCCGGTGCAGCCGCTCGTGCATGGCCAGGCTCTCGGCAGTCTCGCCGGTGATGGTCACCAGGTGGTAGGTGCCGCGCTCCCCCCGCCAGCGTTTCAGCGGCAGGGTGCAGGCCAGGTTCTCGTTCACTCGGCCACGCGGCGGATCGGCACGGGGATATTGCAGATGTCGACCCCGCCCGCCGCGACATTGAAGAACGGATCGCGACGGTTGGCGCGCGCGTCGGCATAGCGCGCGAAGGTCTCGCCCGAGGTGTCGAGATATTCGAACACGGGCCGCTCGTCCTCCGGCAGGTCGGCGGCGACGCGCACGGTGAGGATCGGCGTGCGCTTGTTCTCGTCCTCGTAGAAGCCGAGCGTCCCCTTGCCGCGCGGCAAGCTGGAGAGGTGCTCCATGCCTTCCACGATCCGGCCGACCAGCGCGATGTTGCGGTCGAGATGGCGCGGGGCGTGGCCGATGACGGTGTAGAGTTCCGCCCCGGTGCCTGCATCGGGCGAATAATTGCGGCCTACGCCGACCATGCCGTAGCAATGGACGGGCCAGACCTGAGCGGTCCCCTCGTTCTCGTCCTCGCCATAGTTCGACGCCAGCGGCCAGCCGTCATAGGGCAGCGAAAGCTGGGCGTAGGGATCGGTCAGCCCGTTGGCGAGGATCATCCCCGCCGTGGCGTCGCCGGTGATGATCGGCTTGTCGGTTTCCAGCGCCCGCGCCCGCTGGCTGTCGGCGAGGAGTCGCGGCAGTCCGATCGCCTCGGCAGCGACCGCATAGTCGCCCTCGCTGGTTTCGCGCAGGCCAACGGGCAGGCCCTTGGGCTCGCCGTCGCTTTCGGGATTGTCGTAATTGGCATCGCCCCACTGGACGACATAATTGTCCTGCACCCGGTTGACCGTGATGTCGTCGAACCAGCCGCTGCGCGCGAAGGTGCGGATATTGGCGGTCCAGGCTTCGCCGAAGGGGGCGGGCATGAGCTGGATGATTACCTTGCGCGCGCTGCCATCCGCGTCCGGCGCCAGCGTCATCACGACAAGATCTTCGGCGGGAATGGCGATCCATTCCTCGGCGCGTGCCGTCTCCACAATCTCGCCGGGGCTGGGGAAGTTCTCCGCCTTCTCCTGCGCAAGGGCCGGAGCGAAGGCGGGGAGGGCGAGTGCGAGCGCGGTCGCGAGCGAAATCAGGGGTTTGGTCATAGGCGGCAGCTTGGCACTGGAAGCGCCGACAGAAAAGCCCCTTCGCGCGCGTTTTAATGGGCGGGAAGGGGCTCTGTGGCGATGTTCGCAGGGAATGCCATTCCGCGCAGCACCGCGACTTGGGGGATGTACCACGACAATGGCCGTAAGGACCAGCCGGTTCCCTCAATTCATCGCATTTCTCATCGCGAGCGCTGTTGCGCGCTCCCCCAAACGCCGCTAGAGGCGCGCCTTCCTGCATGGCCTGTCGCTGCACACGACAGCGCAATCGGGATGCGGAGCAGTGGCCGAGTGGTCGAAGGCGCACGCCTGGAAAGTGTGTATACGGTAACCCCGTATCGAGGGTTCGAATCCCTCCTGCTCCGCCACCTATAAGTCATTGATAGAGAAGGGCTTTCTTCGTCGCGGAATGTCGCGCAGTTCTGCGCCATTCGGCGCCGGAAGTGGTCAGCCAGAGACCGCCTCGGACGCCGTACAGCGGCGAAACCCGCCATCATTCTCTGCGCCCTCATTCCGAGGTACCAGTTTCGCACCACTACGGGACTGATGCCCCAACGAAGTCGAGCGGCAGTCGCCCGCCACTCGTCAATCGCTCTTCTCTCGAATCTACGCGTCGAGCAGAAACTCTTCCTGTTTACTCCACGCCAGCGGCAGTTCGCTCAGGCCAAGCAGCTTTTTCGCATCGAGATCGACGGGCTGTTTTCCGGTAACGATCGCCTCGACAATCCTAGGCGCCAGAAAATTCAGCCGCACAACGCGAGAGGCGTAGGAACTAGTTACCTGCTGCTCGCGCGCGAGCGCCGAGACCGTCAGCTTGCGGTCCAGCATCATCTGCCACCACGTGCGAGCGCGATGGAGCAGCTTCAGCAGATGCTCCTGCGGCTCACCCTCGATCGACTTCGACAAGCCGTCCTGGATCAATCGAACAGCGCGACCGCTGCGCCGAAGGCTCGCCGCGACGGTGAGGGCTGGGTTGGTGGTGACTTGAGAAGTTGGGGCGATCGAGAGTAAGCTGCAAAGGCCCGTCGCAGATAGCTCTATCACCAATTGCGAGGGCCCGATGGTGATTTTCTCGATGCAAATTCGCGCTGCGGCTCGCTCACGCTTCTGCAGCCTCGTCGCCAAGCTCGCTGCGCGACCACCGAGAACTGCAACAGTGTCAGGGGCAAGCTCGACGCCAGCCTTGGCCAACAAGCCGAGCGGTTGTTCGACCTCCTGCGCGAGCGCACCGCACACGAGCTTCTCCAGTTCGAGCGCAGGAATGCGGAGGGTTTGCTGAGCTTTCTGGATGTCGCCCTCGCCGCTTTTTCCGATGTAGTAGCGGTAGCGCTTCGCCGATTTTATTGCATGACTCGCGATCAGCGCGTTGCCTTCGCTGTCGAACACCTTTCCAGCCAGCAGACTAGGCGAGCTTGCAGTACTCGCCTGCTGCTCGCCTTGGGTATTGGCTTCGAGCTGTGCCTGCACTCGGTCCCACGTCTCCCGATCAATGATGGCGGCATGCTGGCCTTCGAAGATCTCGCCCTTGTGGCAAATCTTTCCGATGTAGATCTGGTTGGAGAGGATCTTGTAGATCTGACCTCGCGTAAACGGCTTGCCGCCCAGCTTGCGACCGGTGCCCGTAACCCGTTCGGGCACGAGGGTACCACCATTGGCAAGCTCATTGACGAGCAGCCTCACATTGCCGACTTCGAGATAGCGATCGAAGATGTTGCGGATGAGAGCAGCGTGATCTTCATCGATCGCCAGCGTTCTGCCGTTAGCCCGATACCCGAGCGGCACCACGCCGCCCATCCACATGCCCTTGGCCTTGGAGGCAGCGATCTTGTCGCGGATGCGCTCGGCGGTGACCTCGCGCTCGAACTGCGCGAACGAGAGGAGCATGTTGAGGGTCAGCCGTCCCATGCTGGTGGTGGTGTTGAACGATTGCGTGACCGACACGAAGCTGACCTCTGCCTTGTCCATCGCTTCGACCAGCTTCGCGAAATCAAGTAGCGAGCGCGTCAGCCGGTCGACCTTGTAGACCACCACGATGTCAATCATGCCTGCTTCGATATCTCCCAGCAGCCGCTGCAGCGCTGGCCGCTCCAGTGTTCCGTCCGAGATGCCGCCATCATCGTAGATTTCGGGAAGCTGCGACCAGCCCTCCGAGGCCTGGCTCAGGATATAGGCAGCGCAGGCTTCGCGCTGGGCATCGAGCGAGTTGAAGTCCTGCTCCAAGCCTTCTTCGCTCGACTTGCGGGTATAGATCGCACAGCGAACCTTTTTCATGCTGCCCTTACTTTCTTCTTCAAGCCGAAGAAGGCAGGACCCGACCAGCGCGTGCCGGTAATCGCGCGGGCTACCTCGCTCAAAGAGCGCCACTGTCGCTCGTTCCAGATGATCTCGCCAGTCTCGCCAATCGCGACCACGTGGAGTTTGCCGCCGTACTCGCGCGCAAGCCGCATGCCTGGCCGGAGGTCCTGCGTGATCGTCTTCCCGCTCGCAACCTGATCGAGCCGCTGCCGGATTGTGCGCGGCAGGCCGCGCCCCGCCTTTGATTGCAGCTCATAGGCCACCGCCAGCCGCAGCATCTGCGCGCTGGCCTTCGGGATGGGCCGACCGGTGAGCTTGGCCCACCGGTCGCCGAGTGTCGGCTTGTCCATCGCTGCAAGGGCAGCGAGTTCGTCTATTAGCTCCGCCATCACGCGCTCTTCGTGCTGCGATAGCAGGAGACCTCGCCGCGCTTGTCGCGCTCGATCGTGTGCCCCTTCTTCTTCAGCCCGGTCATCGCTGCACGGGCCGTATGCGGCAGCCAGCCGGTGGCCTTCACCATGTCGTCGAGGGTTGCGCCTTGCTTGCGTTTGAGCAGCGCGATGACCTCGTCGATCTTGGTCTCGCGCTTGGGTGCTGCTGCTGTGTCGGTCTGCTTGGTCATGGGTGATTCTCCTGATCTCAGACGGCACTGTGCCGCCTGCCACCACCCAAGGCCCCGGCTCGCGCGCTGCGTCGGGGCGGCCGCCCGCCTTCAGGGGCTGCGATTCACTGAGAGCACCCATGCTTGCTTTGCTCCAGAAGTCGAATGGTAAGTGGTGGCCTCGCCAATGTCCGCTTCGCGCCCCCATGCCAGACAATCATTGCTGGCTAGACTCACCCCAAAAGCCGCCGCTCAATGGTGCTCTAACCCAAGATGAACGAGCGCGCTGCCCTGAGCTACTTTTTGGTAAGGTCGGGGTTTGCGTCATGCAACAGGATCTCGTGACGCGGGAAAGGAATTTGGATCCTATGATCAGCAAATTTGCGCACAATTTCGATATAAAAAGCCTACAGCGCAAAACACCCATAAAAACTTGGTGAGCCGACACCGCATCAAGGTTAGCTAAGGTTAGAAGGGTGCCGACTCCCGTACCTCTTATCGGTTGTACGCCCGATTTAGTATAAAGGATTGTCTCCGATCAAAAATGGGACACGTCGACTTCGGACGTTCGAATATCCCTCTTCGTTGATCGACAGGAGCTAGATAGCATATCCAAACTTGCTCAAATCCACCGGCACGAACTCTTGCAGCCGGCGGTTCGATGCGCGCACGCCGTCGAGCCGTTCGTTGCCGATTAAGTCGTCTAGCTGTGCCTTTTCGTCCGCCTTGCCGAAGATCGAAGGCACCCGGTAAGAGGCTCGGACGAGAGAATTTCCGAGAAACGACAGAAATGCAGGACCCTCAGGGTTCATCGGTGCCGCGCGGAACAGGTTCGCCAATCGCAGTAATCCGGCTCCGCTGGCCGGAGGGCTTTTTCCGCGCTTTCCTTCGTAGGATGCAGATGCTGGATCTGCTTTCGCTGATACGCCAGCAAACTGGAACAAGTGTTGGAGGAAGCAAGTGCGATCTGCTTGTAAAAGCTCTTGAGGCAATACGATAATCCGGTTCAAACCGAAGAGTGATGCATATCTAAAGACAAGCTTATCGTACTCGAGAAGCGCAGTAGCAAACCAATGATATCCTGGTTCCGGCGTGTGGCGAAGGAATTGCTCGAAGGATTTTCTGCCGCCCCGTTTCAGATACTGTATGTAGACAGACCTCATCCACGGTCCTTGGGCGCGGATGGTGAAGACGATTTTTGCTTGGGGCCAGACGGATTGCAGTCTCTCGGCAAGAACTGCGGAGTCTCGTGATCCGGTGAACATCGTACCAGAAAGAATCTCGGATGAGACGACATCCGTCACGCGAGAATCGAGGGGCGATAGTCTACTGCCGATTAACTCGCGGAATGCTCCGGGATTGAATTCCAAATCGTGTGGCTTCACGAGCAACTCGTGAACTTCCTGATGGCTGCAAAGGTCGTTAAAGATGGTTTCGTTGCTAAAAACGCACTCTTGCAAATAGGTCGTACCGGTTTTGTGAAAGCCCGGATGGATCAGAATTTCGCGATCGGCTTTGCGTGAAATTCGAGACATTTTCAGTTCCACGCTTCCAGACAACTATTGCAGAGACGACCGCACTATCAGATCGGGCATTGACCGAAAGAGATCGACGATACAACCCGCCTCTATGACGCGGCAACCGGAACTCTAGTTGGTGCATAGGCTGCAGGGTATCCCTGAGCACGACGATACTCGATCAGCCTACAGATCGCTTGGGCCAAACCACCCCCGAAGGGGAGATGAAAGACTTCACACTGATAGATGAGCCACCTCGTATCGAAAGTACGTGACGATTGCCGACGGTGATGATCGAAATGATGCGAAATCGTCGATCAATGACCTTCGAAAATCAGTCCCGTTCCGGAACGCATTCAAAACAAAGCGCTTTGGATTCGACAGTTCGCTAAAATTTCGTCACCATCGATGAAATTCGAACGAGAGGAATCCCCGGCATGAGCACCCATTCGCGTAGCGCCCAAACAGGCAAGCCACTTTACCAGCAGATCGTTGGGACCGACGATCCCGAAACGCTGGAAGGGACACCCGAAGCCGACACGATCGAAGCGCGCGGTGGCGACGATACGGTAAATGCCAACCTCGGTGACGACCTTGTTTATGGTGGCTTTGGCAACGATGAATTGAATGGCGAAGACGGGAATGACCAGCTGTTCGGTGAAGCAGGATTTGACCTCCTATTTGGCGGTACCGGCTTTGATCGCCTCTACGGCGGCAACGGTTTCGACCGCCTATTCGGCGAGAATGGGAATGACGTTCTATTTGGTGACGCAGGGAACGATATTCTTCGCGGGGGCAGCGGCCTGGATATTCTCTGGGGCGGGCTAGACAATGATCAGCTCTATGGCGGTGCCGATAACGACGAACTAAACGGCGAAGCTGGAGCCGATCGACTTTTTGGCGATGGCGGAGACGACACGATCCGTGGGGGTGACGGACAGGACTTTCTGAACGGTGCGTTCGGCAATGATATTCTGTTTGCTGGCGCCGGGAGCGATACGGCATTCGGTGGCGCAGGTAATGACAGTGTGTTCGGTGGGATCGGATGGGATTACCTCACTGGCAACGAGGGCGATGACGTCCTCGAAGGGCAAAACGGTAATGATGTCCTTGATGGCGGGTCCGGCATGGACACGCTGAGGGGAGGGAGCGGCAACGATACTCTGCGCGGTGGAGTCGATGACGATACTTTGATTGGCGAACTCGGTGCCGACACGCTCGAGGGCGGTGAAGGCAACGATGTCCTTTCCGGTTTCGATGGCGACGACCAGCTTTATGGTGAAGGCGGTGACGATTTGATTGCTGCGGGCAGCGGCAATGACGCTATCTTCGGCGGAGACGGCAGTGACCAGATCTTTGCCAATGCAGGCGATGACGACGTCGATGGAGGTGTTGGCGCCGATGTCATTTATGGCGCTGAAGGTCTCGACCACATGTTCGGCGGAGCCGGCGACGATTTGATCTACGGTGGAACCCAGGACGATCTACTCTTCGGTGAAGCCGGGAACGACGAACTGCATGGCGGAGCGGACAACGATCAGTTGTTTGGTAACTTTGGAGACGATGTTCTGTACGGCGATGCCGGCAACGACGTGATCTTCGGCCTTGGTGACAACGATGTGATCTTCGGAGGAGCGGGCAGTGACGAGCTCCACGGAGGTAATGGCTCCGATACCTTGAACGGGGGCGCAGGTGCGGATCTGTTCATCATTCAGGACACGCCTAATGGTGATGTTGATACGATACAGGATTTCGCGAGTGCCGAGGATTTGCTGGTGCTTTTCGCCTCCGCCTTCAACTTCAATTACGATGGCTTCCTGAACCCCGATCAGTTTCAACTCGGCACCTCGGCCGATGATGCGGACGATCGCATCATCTATGACCAAGCGACGGGAGATCTCTACTTTGATGCTGACGGAAATGGAGCTGCTGAGCAGATCCTCTTCGCAACTCTGCAGCCCGGTGCGGTGCTAGCAGCCAATGATATCTATGTCACCGACGGCACTATCCCGGTTCTGTCCAATGCTCCGGAAGTGTTGGTGTCATCCGATATGATGTTAGTTTGACGATTATTCTTCCCTCACGAGAAACCCCGGCGCCACGCCGGAGTTTTTGATTTCCTGTCGAGTGTTTGGGGCAGCCGCTAACTCGATAGAAACGGAGAAGGTCCAAAACTTTGATGTTGCTTGGATCAGGCTCCTTGCCAATATCTTGTCGCCGGTGCGGAGCGTGTCTCCACTCCATACCTAGCGGAATTTTCTCTGTGGGCTGGGCGACGAAACCTTCAGTTAGACGTTGGAGCTAACGTGCCGTTAGCCCGGTAAAAAGGAGGGACGGGGATCTCATGATTTCTGTCGGCATGACTGTACGCGGAGACTACCTACCAAACTGAAGCCGTGGGATAGTAGAGCGGAGCAGAATTTGAGGACAAAGCCAAAGGAACTTCAACTTCCAAAAAAAAGGGGGAGGCTGAGCCTCCCCCTTCTTGAATAAGTTTTCCGGTCTCTCAGGCGAAGTTGAACTTCGTCTTCACCGCGACGTCCTTGCGGCGGCGGTAGCGGATCGCGCCACCGATGGCACCGAAGCCCAGGATCATGAGAAGCCAAACGCCCGGCTCGGGCACGCCCGGAGCGAAGGTGACGACACCGCTGTAACCAGCATTGGTGCCAGACGTGCCGTTAACGATCAGTGTCTGCTCACCCGGCTGGGTAAAGAGACGAATGAAGCCACCTTCGACAAAGCCATTGGCTGAAAGATTAAATTCCTGCCCGTTCAGCGTCACCGACGTAAAGTCGATATCGCCAGCCATCGTCACCGCAATCGTAGTGATCGTGGCGGCAGTGGTACCGCTGGTGGGCAGAAAGAACGTGAACATCTGGCTAAATGCCCCGGCCGTACGGACCGAGCCGGTGAATTCGCCGGTCAGCGTGCCAGCATCCTCTTCAAGATCGATAACGGTCGCGGCCTGCGCTGGCGCAGCGACGGCAAAGGTCGCGAGACCTGCCAATGCTAATGCGGTTTTCTTCATGCTTTTCTTCCTCGCTTTAGTCCCTAAAGGAGCGAAAAACCGGCCCTTAGCTCCCGGCACGCACCCTGATGATTCTCAGCTAACAGATAGTTTGTTAACGCTTTGGTAACCTTGAGGCAAGGGCTTAGTTCCCATTTTACTGAATCTTTTCAGCGATCTTGGCGCTTCAAATTTCGAATCCGCGCTTGTTCAGCAATATTCGATGGTAGTCGAAAAATCTCCAGAGCCTAATTTGCGCGAGTGTGCCGAAAGCCCTGGCCCGATCGCGTCGCCGCTCGAGATTTCCCGACGTTGCACAACGTATCGCGTGCGGGACGATGGATAACGGTAGGACCCAAGCTTGAGCAATCCAATTGAAATCGCTCTTCTTCTGGTCCTTCAGGAGGTTATACGTTTCGAGGTCAAGGCGCTGCCATTTTGCCCTCAGCGCACCCCAATCACGCCTTGCCGGGTGACTGACAACCGCATCGTCAGTGTAGAGGATTTCTATTCCCGCGTCCCTCGCTCGGTTACACCATTCCTTGTCCTCCGAAACCTCGGTGCGGAAAGGGCCGATGTGCTTGAAATCCTCTCTTGTGCAAAACAGGTTAGCAGTCACGGTGAAACCGAGTTCACGGACATAGCGTTCATTATTGAATGCGAAAACTCGCTCGAATGCTTCCGGCCCGCTAAGATCGCGCTCGTCCTCTACAGAAACCTTCATGCAACCGCCTACAATGCGGCCTTTCGCGACGAGTTTCAGGCCGCCTGCCAGCCATTCGGCCGCGGGTATACAATCGCTATCTGTAAAGGCCAGCAGACTGCCATTCGCATGGGCCACAGCTGCATTCCGGGCGGGGCCGGCGCCGCGCTCGGCGACATGAACCACTTTCGCCCGATCTCCGGCAACGCGCCTGACTTCGTCGATGCCTTGCGGGCTGTCATTATCGCCCACAATGACCTCGACCCGATAGCCCTCGATGTTTCTTTGGCGGGAAATAGCCGAGAGGCATGTGTCAAGGTTCGCAAGGTCATTAAAGTGAGGAACGATCACGCTGACGCTCGCTGATTCTAGCGCCTCACCCATTGTCCCGGAGCCCCGCTTTGAGTTTGGCGAGCCGCGCCACGTTCGGGAGGAACACGGTGTCGGGATTAGCACTTACTAGTGCGCGAAGATCATCCAAGGACATCTTCCACCATTCGGAAGTGTCCAGTTCATCTTGAACCTCTTTCTCGAAGCGAGAACGGAGAACTTTCGCCGGGTTGCCAGCTACAATCGAGTAGGGGGCAACATCCTTGGTAACGATGGCGCCAGCGCCAATAATTGATCCCCGTCCGATGAACTTGCAGTTTGGCAGAATGACAGCGTAGTGACCGATCCAGACGTCGTCCTGGATAATCAATGGGTCGTCCCAGGTTATATCTTGGTCGACCACTCCGAACTTCTTTTCATACAGGGCCGGATGCGTTGTCATCGCGGAGTATGGATGGTTGATCGGAACGGATCGGACTGTCTTGGCGATGGAACAATAGCGACCGACCTTTATCGGCCCAGGCATTCGCCACTCGTCGAAGCAACCGTACGAATACAGGCCGACATCGATACGATGCTTCTCGCGGAAATACGCACGCAGCGGCTGGCTAGTGGCCTGATTTCTCAGCCAGGCCCACCGTTGCACCTTGTCAGTTAGTCTGGAAATCACTTGCTGCTCCGGTCGCGACAGTCAACGGGGCAATCTCACACGATCGACAGGCTCATCCTTGTCATCCCCCCCCCGAGAGACAAGCAGGATGAAAGGGATCGAGGCCTCTTCGGCAAAGTGAGTCCGTCCTCCCGCCACCTTGAACAGCTCGGCCCGCACGGTCCGATCCAGACGGCCCAACACCGCTTCCGGCAGTACATCGGCATGCTCTGAAGCGGCAATCGCCAATGTCCTCAAGTCGGCAAGGTTGTTCTTTTTCTGCTCGGCCTGGATAACTCGCCTTGCGGTGTCTGAAAGACGCAGACCGATCTCCTCCTCTGCTTCATCCCCTGCGGCCTCGACATCGCGTATATCGACCGTCTGCTTTCCACCTCTGAGCGCGACCAGGGAGGCGTGAAGCGCCAGCAGCTGTGCGATGTAGGGCAAACCTCGGGACCAGGTGGCAAGAAGGTCCAGTGCTTTATTGGAGAATTTAACCCCGCTTCGCGAAGCACCCAGTTCGACAAGATTTCTCGTCTCCCGGTCGGAGAGGCGATCAACAGGTATGCCGATCAGATTCCGTCGGATTGAGGGGATGTGTGAAAACAACGCGGTCAAATTGGACGCGACGCCGGCGATGACAAATTGGACTGTCGCACCCCGATCGGAGAGGTTCTTGATCAATTCCGCAATCTGTTCACGAACTTCGCTGGAGGCGACACGGTCGAACTCGTCGAGAAGAAAGAGAAATTGTGTGCCATGCAGGTTCTCGAATACCGATGTCGCATCGGATACCGACACTTCGCCGGCATGAAAAAGGCTTTCCAAGGTATTGCCCTCTTCTACCACGTTTTCGGTGGGGTCGAAATCTCGGTGAAATAGCAGCGGTATCCTGCCTGCAATTCCTCTGATGAGCGCGTCGAAGCGAGTATCCTTGCCGCATGATGTATAAGACACATAGTAGTCGGCATCGTTGGCAAGTTCTGCGACAATGCGCATCAAGGATGTCTTACCTATGCCTCTGTCCCCATAGAGGACCAGATGGAGGTGCTGGTCCTCCAGAAGGCTCACAATTTTTTCGAGAAGCGCGCGCCGACCTGCAAAGAGGCGAGAGTTGGAAACCGGATGAGATGGCGTAAAGGATTGGCGAAGGCGCTTCATCGCAGATGCGAACTGCGCATCTCCCTGCTTTAAGCCCGCTTTAGAGGAGAAGGATGGAAAGGATGGGTCGCGCCCTATTCGCGAGCGCTGCCTTGTGACCTTGACCGAATGCGGAAGTTCGACATGTGGCGCATGCTCACGCTCGGCGCCGCGTTCGCCTTTGGCATTCTTTCGGCGGAATTTCGACCAGATGCCTGGCTTGTCGTTGTAGCTCATCGAGGCTTCCGAGTTCTTGGCCCTGTCCCAGGCTGTTGTCGCGCATGAGATAACACACTGAATGCGATATTGTTCACTCTAGCGCCGAGGGAATGGTTCTCCTTAAACAAACAAGCTGCCTAGTGCGAGTGATGGACCGCTTCGTCCTGAATTGAGACAGCGTTCAAGTGCGGAGGGGGCGAAGTACCCTTACGACATATGCTACTACGGCTATGAGGATAGCAACGGCAGCCAAGTCGTAACCTTCATTGCCCACATAATTGGCTAGGGCGCACCCTACGGCCGGCGGCAGATAATGCCATATGGTGTCGGGTGGTTCATCCATCGATGAGCGCTGCAAAAACAATGTGATTAGTCCTGCGAAGAGCAGGATGGTGACCCAATCAAAAACAGTTTCCATGACCCGCCACCCAAAAAGCTCCTAGTGCGATCGGTTCTAACCGCAATCACGTTCAGGGCAAGGTCTATTCACCGAAGCAAATAGAAACGAACGCTCTTTGTCGCAGGAGGCAGGCACTCGGGGTCGGGATTACTTCTTTGCGGCGATCGGATCGTCCCAATCGAGGCCAAGCTCGTCGCGCAGGCGATCATGCAGAAGTCCCACGGATCCGCCTGCTGCAAATGTCTTTGCAGGCTGGGGTGTCTTTCCCGCACCTTCTTCACTTTGCTGGAACAGCCGCTTCAACGCATTTTGAACCATCTGAAACTCCTATCCCGTCCACCATTGGAGCCAAATCGTTAACAGGTGCTTACCATGCGGTCTCTTGCCGCGCCAGACAGAAAAGTAGGGCGGGTCAGTTTCCCTGTGCTTGCAATCGCTTAGTGAACGCTTGGCCCTACGAGCATGCCGAAGTGCCCGGTTCGTATTCCGGACTTCACCACGCGCGCTGGATTGCCTGCGACAAGAGATCGATCGGGGACGTCCGACGTCACCACGGAACCCGCCGCGACGATGCAGTGATCACCGATCCGGATGCCGGGAAGTATGATGCTCCCCGCGCCGATGAAGCAGTGTGATCCTATATGCGTATCGACGTGGCGCGCCTTCACGAAATCATGCGTAAAAATTTGCGCCATGGGCGTCACGATCGTTTCGCGCCCGATATGTATTCCTCGCGGATTGGTGAAATCGAGCCGCGCCTTGAGGGAAATGCGCGATCCTTCCCCAATGGTCATACCCCAGACCTTTCGCAAATAGGCGCGGCGAAACCCCGCCATTCGCCGGTGAACGGCAGTTCTCAATTTCTTTAGAATCTCACCGATCATATCCAAGGGCCCCTGCAAATGATGCCGCAATAATACCCGTGATCGTAGCGTCAACGGCGTCAGATCAGGGGTCTGTCCGCAACGGATAGTGTCTCGCTGTGGGACAATTGCGAAAACTCAGGGATTTGGCTTCACTTTCGGCAACAGAACGGTTAACAACTGGGCAACGGCTCGAATCGGTTCGTCGATCTACCACGACAGCAATCGTAAACGGAGTCGCGAACTGAACCGTATTGACGCTGCTGGAACCGCCTACATTGGCATCCAGAGCTGAAAAGGGAGTAATTGCTGTGGGAATTTTTCGGAAAGCATTGCTGGCTTCTGCCCCGGCAATTGCATCATTGGGTGCCTTGATGGCACCAACGGCCTCATCGGCGGCAACGGTGGTTTATCCTTGCGACCCGGCTTTGGTAAGCCCGAACGCGACTGCGTGTTCCGGATACTACGAGGGCAATCTTCTTGGCGGCAGCGCTGATAAGCGTGCGGACCAAGCTACGGGTGTCGCTGCGCTCGGCGCGACATACACTTTCGACGGCGATTGGGATACCGTCGAGGACACCAAGATTGAAGCGCTCGTCAACGGTAACCTTCTCGATTTCGGCACCATGCTTTATGGGCAGACGATCATCGCCGCACACTTCGGTAACGTGGCTGGTCCTGCGGGCAATGTAACCGCTTTTTGGCTCTTCGATTTTGGCACGGCGGGTGCCAGCTCGGTGGCTTTGAACAACACGCAAGGCTTCTCCAACGCGGTTCTTTACACGACGGGGGCAGGGGCGGTTCCGGAGCCTTCGGTATGGATGCTGCTTATCCTGGCTTTCGGCGCGATCGGATATGCGATGCGCGCGTCGAAAGGGGCGAGGGGGCGCGTTGCCTGCGCCTGATGCCGATTAGAGTGACGGGGGGAAATGGGGGCTTCGGCCCCCATTTTTATTTCCTCTCCTTACTGAAGAGGCCGCGCCGGTGTCGTGTCAGTAGACCTTTTGCCCAATCACATTGCCTGGTCGGCTGTATCGACAAACAAGCACCTCTTTCGAACCGCCGCGTGATATCGCGCACCCGACACGTCGGCTTTTGCGCCAGACAATTTGCGTGTAATGGCTCACGTCTCCGATATCGTCAGTCGTAGTCGTAAACGGGAACCGACCGGGTCGGAAGTATTTCTTTTCGGCGACCCACCGCTGGACCATATGCTCCGGGGTAAAGGCCTCAGCCGTACCGCGCCAGAGATTTTCGCCCTCAAGCGGAGAGCCGGGCACGTTTTCCGAGTGTTCAAAGCGGCCAGTCCTGGCGAGTTCTTCCGCATAAATTTGCGCGTTGGCTGCCAAGCTTTCGTCCCAATCCATGTGATCGAGACCAAGTTGTTCGCGCTCGGCATTATGTGCCGCCAAAACACGCGATTCCAGACCACCGAGCCTGTCGTTCATGCCTGTAAGCATCACAAGCGAGAAGCCGGCAAGTGCCGCCTTTCCCAACCTCGAAAATGAAGGTGTCGCAAAGTTTCGCTTGGACATATGCCCAAGGCTAAGATCGGAACCCTAAAATTCGGTAAAGCGAACGCGCTTTGGTCAGGCCCCGGGTTCGACTGAGTGCGCGATTTCTACGATATCTCCCTTATGAGCCACCGAAAAAAGGAGTTTTGCGAACTCCGGCGGGAGCCCAATGCAACCCTTTGTCGCGCGATAGGCTGCCATGACGTTACCATGGATCGCCACACCATCATTCGTCAGAAACATGGAATGCGGCATAGCCGCATCGTAAGTTCGTGAGTGATAGTCCCGATATTTTGAACGGATGGGAAATTTCCCGATCGGCGATTCATGCCCTTCACCGCCGTAGACTACCACGGCGGTTCCGATTTCGTGACCTCCACGAAACACCGAAATCATTTGACGACGGATATCGACAAACACCGAGATGTTTCCGGCTGGGACACCCTCATCATTCCAGATATATTCGCCATGACGAAGCTTAGTCCTGACCCTCAAAAGCGACCTTGCATTGGCGGGGAGAAGCTTCGCCGCAACAGCCTTGCTCAGCGACTGCTTGGATAGGTCCATTCTCGCCGATGAGTCAGGTTCAGTGACCTCAAGGCGTGTCGCCTGATCGAGCATGCGTTCGCTCTCCCGCGTGTCGGCCGCATAAGAGACCACCGCGAAACTGCCCACCATTCCCAGGACCACCGAAACCAAGGCCAGCGCGTTACGCAAGGTGGCCAGCTCGCGCTAATCGGTTTCGGCGCCGCATAGCGCCACCCGCAAACATGAAACCAAGTATCATAAGCGCCCAGGTCGAAGGCTCGGGGACCGCGCCAACGGGTGGGTTGCCGCCGCCTGGCGGCGGATTGCCTGGTGGCGGATTGCCTGGCGGAGTTCCGCCGGTGCCACCGCCTCCCGGGGGCGTGAAGCCTACACCGCCACCCGGAGGGGTGTTGAAGCCGGGAACAAAGCCGCCAGGTATGAGCAGGCTGGGCGGGGCTGTCGCGAGAGGCACTGCCGGGCTTTCATCCGTTGGGACAAAACTTGCGACCTCATCACCGGGCTCTTCGCCCGGAAGATCGAAGACCTTGCCAAGAACTTCGTCTTCGGCGGCCCTTCCAGGATCCGGGACGAACGCGAGACCTTTTCCCTTGCCTTTGGACCCGATCACCAGACCACGTTCGCCGGGCGAACGGGCCAGAAAATCCTGCAAATCATCACCGGCCTGTTGCATGGCAGTTAACGTGCTGGAACCGATCGGTGTCAGGATACTCAGACCTGCACCACCCACGAGTAGAGCGGCACCCGCAAGCGCCCTCCAACGTGCCCCCCGAGCACGACTCATTAACGATCGAATAACCATCACATCCATTGCATACACTGAAACCTCACCGAATTCGAATGGAAAAAGGGGGCTTGGCCGTCACGAGATTCAACTGTGCCATTCCCCGACAGTTCCGTCATGTCCCGAAAAGGGACTCCCGGCGCTAATTCTTTGCGACGGAAGGCCGAGGCGGGATCCCTTGTTGCAATGTGTGCATTGGACAGCCAAGGCCGGCTCCACGATTTCGGGAGGTTAAGTCGATCATGCGCAAGGGAATCATACTCGCCGGCGGGTCTGGCACGAGGCTTTGGCCTTTGACCAAGGTAATCTCGAAGCAGTTGATGCCTGTCTACGACAAGCCGATGATATATTATCCGCTTTCGACTCTTATGTTGGCCGGTATTCGCGAAATTCTGATTATCACGACCCCGGAAGATCGCCCCCTGTTTGAAACCTTGCTGGGAGACGGTTCGACTTGGGGCCTCAGTCTAGAATATGCGGTTCAGCCAGAGCCTGCGGGTTTGGCGCAGGCGTTTCACATCGGCGCCGATTTTGTGGGATCTGGACCATCGGCGCTTATTCTCGGAGATAACATTTTTTACGGACATGGACTTAGCGCCATGCTGCAAGCGGCTAATTCCCGAGAGGATGGGGCAAGCGTATTCGGCTACTATGTCAGCGACCCGGAACGCTATGGCGTAGTCGATTTCGATAAGGATGGCCGTGCCTTGACCATCGAGGAGAAGCCGGATGAACCCAAATCGAACTTCGCTGTCACAGGCCTATATTTTTACGACGGTAGCGTTACCGCGCGCGCCCGGGACCTTCGTCCTTCGGCACGAGGGGAACTTGAAATTACGGATCTAAACCGGCTTTATCTGAATGACGGAAAACTGCACGTCGAGCTGATGGGCAGAGGCTTTGCGTGGCTGGACACAGGGACACATCGCTCACTCCTCGAAGCTGCCGAGTACGTCCGTATTACAGAAGAGAGGCAGGGGCTGAAGATTTGCAGTCCGGAAGAAATAGCCTGGAGAATGGGGTTCATTGACGACGAAGGTTTGGAACGTGTTGCCTCTCCCCTTCGAAAATCGGGTTATGGCGAGTACTTGCTCAGTTTGCTGAAGGGCACCGTTCGTTGAAAGTTCATCCTACAAAACTGGCAGACGCTGTTGTCATCGAGCCGCAGGTCTTCGGCGATGAGCGGGGATTTTTCCTGGAAAGCTGGAACAACTCCTCCTTTAAGGAGGTCGGGTTGAACCTAGATTTTGTCCAGGACAACCATAGCTGCTCCTCCTCGGGAGTTTTGCGAGGTCTGCACTATCAATTGCCAAATCCTCAAGGGAAGCTTGTGCGCGTCGTTCGTGGAGCGGTTTACGACGTCATTGTCGACTTGCGGCGGTCCTCCCCGAGTTTCGGCTTGCATGAAGCATTCGAGATCTCTGCGGCGAACAAGCGAATACTATGGGTGCCTCCTGGTTTTGCCCATGGCTTTCTCACTCTGTGCGATGATACTCATTTTCTTTACAAGTGTACCGCATATTACGAACCATCATCGGAGCATTCCCTTGTTTGGAACGACCCGGACCTCGCGATTGACTGGCCTTTGTCAGAGGGCGCACCGGACGTTTCGGACAAGGATCGCAATGGTATCACCTTCCGAGAGGCGCCGCATTTCGAATGAGAGTTCTCCTCACCGGGGCGACCGGCCAGGTTGGCAAGGCCCTGCGACACAGCGTACCGGATAATATCGAGCTTTATCCCTTCGACCGAACCCAGCTCGATATCGCCAATGAGACAATGGTTCGTCGGATTGTCGATCGAGTTCGTCCGCAAGTTATCCTCAACGCTGCGGCGTATACGCATGTCGACGGAGCCGAGGAGGAACCGGATCTAGCTGCTGCGGTGAACACGCAAGCTGTCGAACTCCTGGTGAAGGCTGCTTCGGCGATCGACGCTAAACTTGTTCATGTGTCGACGGATTTCGTCTTCGATGGCGAGGCCGGTCGTCCATATCGGACCGCGGATAAGACGCGACCAAAGAATGTGTATGGCGAGACCAAGCGGGCTGGCGAGAGAGCGCTACGGTCGTCCGACCTGTTGGTGCGCACAGCGTGGGTCTACGACAATTCTGGTCGGAATTTTCTAACTACCATGCTTCGTCTTTTCCGGGAGCGAGATAAGGTTTCGGTCGTCTGTGATCAGATCGGAACCCCGACGACGGCAAGCGACCTCTCTTCCGCCCTATGGCGCCTTATCGAAGCGAATGTCGGCGGGACGCAACACTTTACCAATAGCGGGGTGGCGAGTTGGTATGATTTTGCCGTAGCGATTGCCGAGGAAGCGCGCGTCGCAGGGCTGTTGGACCACGCTGTTGACATCGTACCAATACCCAGCTCCGCCTATCCGACTCTAGCCAAACGGCCACATTTTTCGGTGCTCGATTGCCACGAAACCTATCGTCTAATCGGAGTACCCGCATCCCATTGGCATGCTGCCTTGCGCGCCGCGCTTAAGGAGATCAAATGACCTCGACCATTCTCGTCACGGGCGGAGCAGGCTTCATAGGCACCAACTTCGTGCACTATTGGCAGAAGCAATACCGGGACGATCGGATCATTGTGCTCGATTCACTCACATATGCTGGTGTGGCAGCGAATGTGGAGGAATTGGAAAATGTGCACCTCGTTCGCGGTGACATCCGGAATACATCCTTGGTGGAAAATCTGCTTCGAGATCACGATATCGATACGATCGTGCATTTTGCGGCTGAAAGTCACGTAGATAGGTCGATAGAGGGGCCCGATTCGTTCATCGAAACCAATATAATCGGCACGCACAGCCTTTTGAAGGCATCGCGAAACGTCTTCTTGAGCAATGATGGTAGGCCACACAGATTCCATCATGTCTCGACGGATGAGGTGTACGGGTCACTCGAGCCAGATGAACCCGCCTTCTCGGAAGAAAGCCGCTATCGTCCGAACTCTCCCTACTCGGCATCAAAAGCCGCTTCCGATCATCTGGTGCGTGCTTATCATCAAACGTATGGGTTGCAGGTCACGACGAGCAATTGTTCCAACAACTACGGTCCGTATCAATTCCCGGAAAAGCTCATTCCGCTCTTCCTCATCAATTGCCTCCACGACCGGAACCTTCCGATATATGGCGACGGTATGAATGTCCGCGATTGGTTACACGTCGACGATCATTGTCGCGGTATCGATTTGGTACTCAAGCGAGGGTGCATTGGAGAGACCTATAATATCGGCGGCGGCGTCGAATTGCCCAACCTCGAGTTGATCGATCGTCTTTGCGGAGTCGTGGACGATGCATTCGCCACTTCCCCGGAACTTGCCGAACTCTTTCCGGAAGCTCCGGCCGCGAGGGGTGAGCCGACGACCAGCCTGAAGATCTTCGTAGATGATCGGGCAGGGCACGATCGGCGTTACGCGATTGACGAGCGCAAAGCGCGTGCGGAATTGGGATACCAACCGAAAACCGATTTCGACGCTGGATTGCGCTCGACATTGGTGTGGTACCTTGAAAACGAATCATGGTGGCGACGCCTGCTCGCATCCTAACGTCGACTGTCCCCAGGCCGGGTGACACCGACGGATTTCTGCGACCTCCCCCACCTTTTCGCTTGGCCTTTTTGGTTCCCATCAATCGCTCTGTCGTTAATTTTTAACGATGAAGCGATGCAGGTCGGCTTGATGGTAAGCCACCGGCCACTAAAAACAGGCGTGCTCATCAGGGGGCTGGCGACTATTATCGGTTGTCGGCGGAGCGGGTCGCCAGGCATCAATAATGCCTAATTTTTCCTTAATTAAAAAAGCTCCTCTTTTCTTATGCTTGGCAAAGATATCGTGCAATTTTGCGCGCCGGGATCGCGCGCGCCATTAACTCTCATCTTTCAGACGAAAATAGATAGTCGTGCCTTACCTCCCGTTTACCTGGAGGAAACCATGACGGCGTATTTGTCTGCCTCCGCAAAAATGAAATTCGGGGGCAATTGATGGCTGAGTATCTAGTATCCAATACGAGTGAATTGGTGGCGCAAATAAAGGCTGCCAGCGCGGGGGATACGATCCTTCTGGCACCCGGCACCTATGACCCGGCCATTGTTCGAAAGACGGGTGAACTCGGTATCACGATCGCTTCGCAGGACACGGATAACCCCGCGATCTTGACGGGTTTTGTTTTGACCGATGCAAGTGATGTGCGATTCAGCGATGTAGTCTTTAGGGCGGATGCAGGCGACAACAATGCCTTCGAATTCAACCGGACGTCCAACCTGACCTTTTCCGGAATCGTAGTCCATGGTCCGGACAACGTCGGTACGGGAAATGAGGTCTCCCCGTTGATGATTCGAGACAGCGCTGACGTTACAATCATCGGTTCCGAATTTTTTAGTGTCTATCACGGGGTGAAACTGCTCGACGTCGACGGTATCGTTATCTCCGGAAACGAATTTCACGACATTCGTTGCGACGGTATTCGCGGCGGGGGCGTATCGAACGCCTTGGTGACCGGCAACAGCTTCACCGATTTCTATCCTATCGGGAACGATCATCCCGATGCCATTCAATTCTGGTCGACCAATCAGGATACTCCCGGTCGGAACCTGGTAATAAGCGACAACGTCGTGGTCCGCGGCGACGGTGCTCCCATCCAGGGCATCTTCATCCGCGATACTTTTGATAAAATGCCATTTGAGAATGTGACGATCACTGGAAACGTGGTGCTTGGTGGCCTCTATAACGGGATTAGCGTCGACGGTGTGGTCGGAGGAGAGCTGACCGGCAATCTAGTGATTGGGTACCCGGACCAAAGATCTTGGGTGCGCGTCAACGTTGATACCCACTTCGACGTTTCCGGCAATGAGGCGACCGCGTACTCACTCGATGACAATTCTCATCGCCTCGCAAACCTCGAGATTAGCGAGAATGTCGATTTCTACAGTTCCATCGTGCATTCTTGGTCTGCCGGTGACGGAGATTTGTCGGATCTTATCGGAGCGCTTCGCTCGGCTGCGGTCTACGATGACGTCCAGGGCGTCGACGTTGCGGCACAGTTGAATGCCACCATTTCCGGCATCTCCGGAACTTGGCAAGATGACGAAATTCATGCTTCAGGCAAGGGGGGCAAAGTCAACGGCGAAGCGGGTGACGACATTTTGATCGGTGATATCGGCGCCGATCTTTTCGTCGGCAACATCGGCGATGACATCCTTTATGGGAACGGGAACGCCGACATTTTGTGTGGGGGGGACGGCAATGATATTCTTCGAGGCGGCTTGGCCTCCGACCGACTTTTCGGGGGACGCGGCGATGACGAGCTTATTGGCGGGTCAGGTAACGACAAGTTGTTCGGAGGCGGCGCCCAAGACTACCTTGTAGGTGGAGAAGGCGCAGACCGTTTGTTTGGCGGAGGCGGCATCGATACATTGTTCGGTGGAGCGGGTAACGATTTCATCTTCGGTGGCTACAACGACGATATTTTGATTGGCGGCTTGGGGAGCGATAAATTTATCTTCCGCGGTCACGACGGCGTGGACACCATTCTCGATTTTACCCGCGGAGAAGATCGCATCAGCCTGTGGGGTGTCGACGCAGACGAAAGTACCGCAGCAAACGATCCCTTTCAGTTCATCGGCCAAAAGGCGTTCAGCGGCAATGCCGGCGAATTGCGGTTCGAGAAGGTAGGGAATGGGGTCATGGTGTTTGGCGATACGGATGGCAATGGCGTTGCCGATTTCCAGTTGATGGTGGAAGGAACCGATAATCTCACCATGCTCGACTTCATCCTGTAATCGGGTTCTCAATCCACAGCCAGTCGAAAGAGCAATAAGGAACTTGCACTTACTGATCGAGCGGGGGTAATTCAGCGGAATACGTTAGAAGCGCTGCAACATCCTCGTTGTGGGCGAATGGCGGGCAATCGCCAACGGTGGGATCGACCGAACCTTCATGCTCTACCGGCTTGCGCAAGTCCTTAATGTACCCAGTCAGCCTGCTCTCGGGGGGTATGAGCGTGGATCCTTCTGGAAGCGTCGGCTGTGGGCATGGGCACTCGTATATATCGCTATTCTGGCAGGCGCAGCGAGTGCGCTCGTGTACTATGGGCCGTCGGCTCTCATGGGTCTTGCAGCTCCGTTAGCCCTTTTGGTTTTGCTGATCGTCTGGACGTTTCCGGATAGTAAAAATCCCCCGCTACAATGGGTGACACGGCTGCTTTTCGCGTTCGTCATCGCGCTGGTTTTCTGGCCGGATTACTTGGCACTGGATTTGCCAGGCCTCCCTTGGCTCACAGCATTGCGACTAGTTGCTGCTCCACTCGCGCTGGTATTTCTGGTCAGCCTTTCCGTGTCATCATCATTCAGGGCAGCATTGGCAGATCGCCTGAGGATCGCGCCAGTTGCTCACGGGGCGCTTTTGGCGTTCATCACTATAGCCACCCTGAGCGTTTTCTTTTCTGCCGACGTCACAGGATCTCTCAACAAGCTGTTAGTTGCCCTCCTGTACTGGATTTTGACCTTTTATGCTGCCGTTTGGGTTTTCAGCCAGGACGGCACGGTCAAAAAGCTGGCACTGTTGATCTGGGGTTTTGCCGTCCTGACCGCATTGGTCGGCTTCTATGAATGGCGCCTCCAAGCAATACCTTGGGCAGGGTCCATCCCTAGTTTCCTCAGTATCGACGATCCCGCGGTACAGAACATACTCTCTGCCAAGTCTCGTGCGACCACGGGTATTTATCGGGTCCAAAGCAAGTTCACGACACCTTTGGGTTTCGCCGAGTATCTTGCCTTCACCACGCCGTTTGTCCTCTATTTCCTGGTTTTCGGTCGAAACTGGGCTATTCGACTGGCGGCACTTGGAACACTACCCCTGATCTGGCTTTCAATCATGCGTACGGATTCCCGGTTGGGATTCGTCGGGTTTTTCATGTCCTTCCTTCTGTTCCTCATCGTGTGGGCCCTTCGACGCTGGCGGCAAGGTAAAGACAGCATTTTTGGCCCGGCTATTACCTTGGCCTACCCGGTTATTTTGACGACCTTTCTTCTCGCAACGTTTTTCGTCGGTCGCCTTCGCGCGTTGGTTTGGGGTACCAAGGCGCAGTCCTTTAGCAGTATGGCGCGCGAGGAGCAGGTCGACATGGGCATGCCCATGATCTGGTCGCAGCCTTGGGGACATGGAATTGGCCGTGGCGCGGCCGAACTGGGCTATCGCAATCTGGCGGGGGGCCTCACTATCGATACCTATTACCTTGCTATTGGCCTGGAGTTCGGAGTTTTAGGCTTTGTTGCCTTTTTCGGAATGTTTCTGGCTGCCCTTCTATACGCGACCAAGTACGTATTTCAGACAAAGGGGGCGACGGAACTGCTATTGATCCCCATCATGATTACCCTGTCCATTTTCGTCGTGGTGAAATCCGTTTTCGCGCAGCAGGAAAATCACCCGCTGATTTTTATCCTGCTGGGGGCGCTGTTCGCAATTTGTTATCGCATCCAGAAACGGCTTCATAAGGAAGCGGGTCGGTGAATCTGGCGCAGGTCTCCGCCAGGCTCTGGCGAGCCAAAGGTTTTATCCTTGCGTCGGCTGTTTTTTGCGGAGGCGCGGCGCTTGGTATATCCTTCACAATTCCGGATCAGTATTTTGCCACGGCTGGCGTGCAGATCGAAGACGTTGTCCAGTCGGATGTGCAAAGTTACTCGGTCTCCAACAAACAGATCGACGAATATGTGAAAACCAAGGCTGAACTGGCCCGCGACTTTCGGGTGACAGGTCGCGTTGTGGACAGACTCGGCTGGACTGGAAATTATGACCTTGCGCAACGCTTCAATAGAGAGGCTGCAGGGTCAGGGCTCGACTTTCGCGCATGGTTAGCTCGGGGGATACGCGAAGGTGTGGTTCTTCGTTTCGAGGAAGGAAGTCCGTCCTTCCAGATAGGATTTGCCGGCTATACTCCCGCGGAAGCGCAATTCATGGCTGGCTTGGTGCGTGATGAATTCCTGTCTTACACCCTGGAGGATCGACGCTCGGAGGCCGAGAAGAATGCCGAGTTTGCCGATCGGCGGATACGGTCCGTCCGGCAGCAACTTGAAGCCTTGGAAAAGCGAAACGCCGAGTTCGCTCGCGAAGCCAATATTGTGCTTACCCCCGACGGTACTTCAATGGCCGAGGTGCAGTTGACGAACGCAGTTTCTGCAAGCGAGCCAGTCTACCAGGGTGCGGCTCCAACCCCTACCGTTCCGAACCCGGCGCTACGCGAATTGGCAGCAGTGGAAGGTGAACTGGCTCAGCTTTCCGGGGTGCTTGGCCCCAACCATCCGCAGATAGTTGAATTGCAGAAGCGCAGAGCCGAGTTGCAGGCAGCAGCGTCCCGTCCAACGGCACAGCCTTCGTCTGGACCGAGCAGGCTATCCAACAACGCAATCAGCGATATGCGGGAGCGCGAATACATCGAGAAAGCCGACGCTATCGCTACCGCGAAGCGGTACTTCGACGAAACGCAGGCGCTTCGGCAGCAATTCGAAGACCTCACGAGGACACGTGAGGGTTATGATTTCGACGCAGAAACCATACAAGGGGGTGCGATTGCGGTCGGCGCTCCGCGGTTAGAAGAAGGCGTATTCTACCCCAATCGTCCGTTCGCTGCAGCAGCGGGTTTCGGGTTCGGGCTCATTTTCGCGGCACTGGTGTCACTTTGGTTTTCGTTGCTGCAACTTAAGGTAGCGACACCACGCGATCTCGAATGGCTCGACGTTCAGCGTATCGGCACAAAGCCGGATAGGAGTACTGCTGTTGTTCGGCGGGCAAAATCGAATTTCGCGCTACCGTCCTTTCGCAAGAAGGCGACCTAGCACAGGACCCTGATACTCCGAAAATCCACTGACATTCGCCACCCAATTTCTTATGATCGAAGGTTGAGCTACGTCGACGGGTTGGTTGATTGCATTGCCTTCGTCCAAAACAGGGTCAGCGTTGTCTCGATAGATGAATTGAAGGGCCGTGTTATCGCGTGAAACGGCTTGGGCGACCGATTGGAGCCTTATCCAACTCTTCCGATCGGAGGTCGAGTAAACAGAGTTATCTTCCACAACCACTCCAACGGCGCCTGTTACAGCGATTCCGTTATATAGACTGCCAAGCACCAAGTTATTGCGTATTGCGACCTTCTCGAAGGGAAGCTGAAGTTTCGTGTCACGAATAAAAACACCTTGGGTCGGGCTTCCCTGTCCACGCGCTACGAGGTTCCCTTCTATAACGATATTGCGCCCCGGTTTCTTCTGTCGCGTCGACCAAAGCTGGATGCCATCGGGATGATCTCCTTCGGCAGGACGGAAATCAGTCATCACGTTGTTCTGTATCAAGAGGTCGGCAACACCGCCTCCACGGATGGCATCGGTCTGTAGTCCTTCGAATTCGTTCAATACGATCCGAGTTTTCGTTACTTCAAGCATAGCCATACCATGTCGGAAATTTCGAAAGTAACTGCGGCGAACCGTGAGACCTACGCTTTCTCGTAGCATCAATCCGGCGACATAATGTCTGCTGATTTCCGCACCAGGGCCGACAAATGCCACCCCATCAATGATGATATTGCTGCTTTCCAGGACGAGCATCCCATATCGCCCAGCGCCACCTGAATCGTTCGATGGCCTGACGGCTATATTGCTTATTGTCAGATTGTTCACCGCGCGAAGTTTTAAGCCATCAAGGATGGCGGGAGAGTTCGCATCGGCCGAAGTTAAGGTGACCTCCGATGAAAATTCGCGATTGGAAAGCGATAGCGTTTCGTAACGACCCGGTGCCAATGCGATCCGTTCCGGAACTCGGCGCGCGTTCAAGTGATCGGTGAGTTCGTCGAGCGAGGCTACTGTAACAACGGTGGTCGCTTGCACTTCCGGGTTTGCCTGCGCTTGAGCGCAGCCTGGCAGGAACAAACAGCACAGCGAAAGTAGGAAGGCTGCGCCCAAATGATCTCCCCCGAATTGCTGTCGCATGTCTGTGGTGCAAAATCCCATTACTCGATCATACGCTTCCTGTTTACCGATCCGTCGTAGCTACCGCTCCAAACCTGAATGCCGAGCAACTTTCGAACTGCAATATACGTTCCAAGGTTCTGCAGTGCGGTTACAATCGCGATCGCCATAGCCACTCCGGTCAACCCGTAATGCGTCGCACCTATTGGAATGGCAAACAGTAGCAGAACAAATGCCGCCAGAGCGATATTGAGGTTGACCGACTGCTTTCCCATGATTGCAAGCACAATGCCCGAGGGGCCTGTGGCGACGTACACCGCCTGTCCGGCCAGAAGGACAAACAGAGCGGTCTGCGCACCTTGGAACTCTGGTCCGATCAGTCCGAGAAGGAATGGAGAAGACGCCGCTAGTAATAGGATGGCAGGGACGGCCAAAATGATCGATAACCGTGTGGCGGTCCTGGCCAACCGGGCGACTTCCGTTGGCTCGTCTTGGGCAACGGAGGTGCCAATCTGCGGAGAAAAAACGCCATAAATACCGACAGTGATGATCGGCAATGCCGACGTTATCTGCCAAGCAACCCGGAACAGTCCCGCATCCGCCACCGACAACTGCGATCCGACCACAGACAAGCTGTACCAATCTGAAAAATTCTTGATGATCGCAACACCCCAAAGTGGCATTGCTGCAATGAAAAGAGCGCTCATTGCCGTCGTTGGAGCATCTTTTCGAGCCGTGGTAAGCCTAAGGCTGCTCGCTACTCCGACCAGCAAGGCGGCTATGCCCGATAGGGCGGTAGCCAACAGAATTTCTCTTACGGTAGCGATCATGCCGAATACAATCATCGCCAGGATCGGCAGGGGAATTAGCAAGCCTTCAACGATCTGTGAAAACACGTAGCGACGCTGGGAGCGCAGGAAAGCGCTTGTCGTTCGAGTGAATGCCCTGCTCAGCAAAATCAGACAGAGGATCGTCAGGTAAAAGCTACTGACGTCAACCTCTTCGAATTGAGCCAAATAGGTCGGTCCGACCACAAACACTACCATACCGATTATGCCGCACAGTAGCAGGCAAATGGCAAACATGGTAACAACCGACGATACCGAATAAAGGCCTTTCCTACGATCGACCGGGAAGTGTCTCACAATCGATAAGTCCAAGCCGCCGACCGCGACAATGGAAAGAAACATCGCGGTCTGGGTAATCAGTGCGTAGGCCCCCAAAGCCTCTGGCCCCAGACGCGCACCAATTATGAAGGCAATCGCAAAACCAGCTAAGACCGTGATGCCGCGAACGACTATCGACAGTAAAGATGATTTGTGCGCAAAAGCTTGGCGAAGCAGAAGCTGCGGGAGCTTTGAGAGAGCACTCAACTCACCCACGAAACGGCAAACCCATCGTGGCCCGCCAAACCGCCCCCGCCTGAGCTGGTTGATTGCGCCAGATGCGACGAAGCCAGATCGCCAAATTCTGAATGAAATATATAGGCAGGAAAGCCGGCGCGTGCTTTTTGGCAAAGATCATCTTGCTGCGAATATGATGGTACTCGGACAAGGGAGATCGCGCTCGGTTCGAAAGCTGGCTGGCAGAGCCGGCAGTCGCCCCTTCTTTGTGATACACGATCGCATCAGCAACAAACCCCACCTCAAATGCTTTACCCCGAAAAGCGAGGTCCACCTCTTCATAATAGAGAAAGAAGCTTTCTTCCAGAAGGCCGACTGCATGAAGAAAATTTCGGCGCATCAGAAGTGACGCGCCGCAGATGAAATCTGTTCGAGACAAAACATCTTCGGGATCGAATGAGGTCTGAACGGATCTTCCAGAATAAATTCCGGAGGCGGCTCCGGTGAGCAAGGAGAACTCCATGCCATTAAGCAACTGAAATCTCTCGGGATCGTGATAGAGCCGCAGTTGGGTCCCAGCCATACCCACTTGAGGATTGGCGCGAAAATAGCGGATGGCTTCCTCTGCCGCGCCTTGTGCTACAACCGTATCGTTATTGAGCAGCCAGAAAATCTCGATTTCTTCCGTGGCTAACGCAGCCTTCAGGCCAATGTTGTTGCCGCTAGCGAAACCTCCGTTAATCTTGCTTGCAATGAGGGTAATCCGCTTCGACAGACGTTGATCCGTCCGTTTCCCGCTTCGCTTCTCAAAGTCACCGACCAGCAATGGCTGGCTGCCAAGCCAAGCTTCAATTTGCTCGACAGAACCATCGGCGGAATTGTTGTCGACAACAACCACACGCGCGTTCGTCCGGCTATCCAGAAGGGATTTCAGACATTCGATCGTGTCGGGGGCGGCTCGGTAGTTGACAGTGATGATCGCCAGGTCGGGAGCATCCGAATTCGCAGTACCCATTACTTGTTCTGAGCCGTCCAGTCGCACAAATAATCCGCAAGGTCGCTGTAGTCGGTGGTAGCCCTGAGAGGACGCTTTTTACTGAGACGCTCCATCGCAGCCGCAAACTCGGAGGGAGTATCGGCAACCTCAATGAGGCCGCGCTTACAGAAATTTTCCGTTATCTCCGACTGATGGTCATCGTAATGTTCCCCCAGTTCGCGCCGACGAGGTATCGCGATTACCCTGCACCCAGCCTGGAGAGCGGTTATTAACGATCCGGTGCCACCGTGGCAGACAACATAGTCTGCGCGCTCCAGAAGGGCCTTCATTTCGGCGAATGAATAATTCTCGCTCCACTCGATATCGGCCTCGCGCCCGACCATCCCGTCTTTGCCAGCCTGTAGTATGATGTTCTCGACCATTTTTCCGTTGCCGGACGAAGCAAGGACGATGTCAATCAGTCGAGGGAAGGTCAGCGTTGCTCCTACTGTTGCGAAAAGTAGATTCTCTTTAGCGGGGCGCTCCCCCTCGACCAACCGAAAAGGGTCGAACATGAGGGAGTCCTTCCAGTTCTCTGCGACACCCTGAGCTTGCGCAATGCGCAGATCTGCAAAGGGTCCGAGGAAGCGTGCGAATTTCGAAGGTCCATCGAAACGCGCGAAACTGTCAATCATGATCACCTTGGCGCCGAGCAGTTTACCCCAAGCGACCATGAACGCCATAGAGCCTGCACCGGTGGTAAGGATTACATCAGGTCTTGTCTTGCGCAAAATACTGAGCGAACGAGCCACGCTTCGCGATGCCCCGCTCAGCATTCTCAAGGATTGGCCGGTCTTTACCTGTCCTAGAGCGACATGGGGCAGGAAGTAGGTTTCCTGCGTTTCAGCGATAGAGCGACCCAGCGCGGTATCTTCAGTTACGAAGAAGCTGTCGTGATTTGACCAGAACCGTTCCAGATCCAGTATCTGGCGAACGTGCCCTCCCCCGGAAGCCGCCAAGCAAATCCGCAAAGGTCTTATCGACTCGTCAGCCTGGATATCTCGCTCGAGTTTCATTGCGACCGCAATGGGCAATTCCCGCAAAAAAAACAGTAGTTAACCGCCTATATACCAGATAGAGACAGTACACCAATTTAATTTGTCAACCTCGTGCTGCCTGTTATCTGGCGCCGAAAATTGCGATCGGGCGAAGGAAACCAGAATGCGGAACGTCATAACACTGCTGCTTTGTTCGACCCTTCTTGTCGCTTGCGAAGGCGGTGAGGCACCGACAGGTCAGGTTGCGGCGACAGTTGACGGGCGAGAGATCACAGTAGGTCAAATCAATGACGAACTCCGCGCGTCGGGAATTCAGGCTGACCAAAGCAATGAAGAACTGGCCAATCGCGCTCTCGACGCTATCATCAACCGATCGATCTTGGCTGCAGAGGCAAGAGATCGGGAATTGGACACGACCCCTGCGGGTTCCCTAGCCCTACTGCGGGCTCAAGACGTTGCGATGGTGGACATGCTCCGCCGCGATATACAGGCCAATTCGCCCCCTCCGTCGGATGAAGAAGCGCGCCAGTTCATGTCGGCAAACCCTGCAATGTTTGCCGATCGCTTCGTTAGTGTGATCGAGCAATTAGTCGTTCCCAGCTTGCCCGATGGCGCGATGCAACGACTGGAAGATCTGGATACTCTCCCGGAAGTTCGCTCTTTCCTCAATGAACTCGGGATAAAATATCAGACTACGATGGGCAGCATCGATTCCCTCACAATCGCGCCAGCCGTCGCAAAACAGATTGTTGGGCTTCAGGAGGGCGAGGTTTACATCCTGCCACAAGGGGAAGGTGCTCGGATCAACGCTATCGTGTCGCGGCAGACCCTGCCAATTCGCGGGGATGAAGCTCTGCAACTTGCGCAGGGCATGGTAACGCAGCAGCGAGCTACCAGTCAGGCCGAAAGCGTATTCCGATCAATACTCGATGAAAAAAAAGCAACCGTTCGTTACGCTGAGAATTATTCCGCGCCTGAACAGCCTGTTTCGCCCCCGGTAGAAACAGAACCAACCTCCTGACGCCGCTGAGCTTGCGCGACGTAATGATGCTGGATCCGCTCTCGGGTCTGATCGGAAACCGATTTTGAAAAAAGTACGCATTGGTTTGCTGTGGCATTCCCTTCGCGCAGGGAACCTGGGCGTGGGGGCCCTTACTCTGGGAAATATTGCCATAATTCGGCAAGTTGCAGAGGAGTGCGGTATTCCGATCAAATTTGTGGTCCTTTCCATGCGGGAGAGCGCCACAAAATCGATAGCTCCGGGCATGGAGCAGTACGAAATCGATACGCGCGCACTCCTCTTGCCGTCCGGTTTTGCGCGTCGGGTCAGATCGCTGGATTGCATAATCGATATCGGAGCGGGCGACAGTTTTGCAGATATCTACGGGTTCAAGCGCTTTTTCTTTCTCTGGCTGACCAAAATGATCAGCGTGAGTATGGGTAAGCCCTTGATCCTGGCGCCGCAGACGATCGGTCCGTTCACCCGCCAGCCTTACAAGAAGATGGCCGCAGCGGTCTTCCGCCGGTCCGCGGCTATCGTCGCGCGGGACGAAAAATCGCTCTCCCAAGCCAGGGCGTTGGCGCCCGAATCGAATGTTTCCCGAGCCGTCGACGTAGCATTCAAACTGCCATTCGAAGACCGGTCCGATCGAACATCCGCATCGGGTCTCAAGAGAATCGGAATTAATGCGTCGGGTCTGCTATGCCAGCAGGCTCAAAGCGGCGAGAACCGGTTTGCACTTTCATTCAATTATCTCGAGTTGCAGCGGGAACTGATCCGGCGTTTCACGTCGCGTGACGATTGCAAAGTGCACCTGATCACGCATGCGAACAGCATAGGAGACGCCGGCGACGATGATGGGGTGTGGGCGGATCGTCTTGCGAGGGAATTCCCGCAAACCGTTCGGGTTCCAGATTTTCCCGGGCCGAGCGAGGCGAAGAGTTATATTTCCGGAATGGACTTCGTGGTTGCAGGACGGATGCACGCTTGCATTGCAGCTTTCTCTTCCTGCACACCCGTAGTTCCGGTTTCCTACAGCAGGAAATTCTCCGGTCTGTTCGACCTGTTGCAATACCCTTACTATACGCCGATGACCTCTGCCACTGCGCCTCAGTTGGCGGATCACGTCATGCAACATTTTCACAGCGACCGAGAGGCGATGAAACGAGCCGAAAGCGCAGCGCTCCTCAAAGTCGATGACATGTTGGCCCCCTATCGCGCGGTGTTGCAGCGGACGTTGACAATCCAACGGACCGCGAAGTGACGTATTCTCCTGCTCTGACGCGTGTTGAAAAAGGCTCCCTTTGCTCGGGCTGCGGTCTTTGCGAGGGTATTGCTGAAGGTTCGATCCGAATGCAGTCGCGCGCGCCCGGATTCTTACGTCCAGAACAATCAGAACCGATCGTGCCGATACAAGAGGAGAAGATCCGAGAATGTTGTCCGGGGCTCAAGGTCGAACCTTGGTGTGGTGGTAAAGACGACGGCGTGCATCCTTACTGGGGACCGATCCGCGATAGCATGACCGGTTTCGCTGTCGATGAAACAATCAGATTCCGCTGCTCTTCAGGTGGCGCCATTTCCGCCCTTGCCATGCACGCTCTGGAAACGAGCAGGGTGGAACAGGTCCTTCATATTGGACCGGATCCGAAGGCGCCGCTTGGCAATGTAACAATCCTGTCCCGCTCGGCAGAAGAAATCCTTGAAGGCGCAGGTTCTCGTTACGCTCCTTCGTCTCCTTTGCAGGACGTGGAAAAGCTCCTTGATGCGGGGGTGCCGACCCTCTTCATTGGCAAGCCGTGCGATGTTTCGGCGCTGAGGCGGCTAGGGCGGATCGATCCTCGCGTGGATGAGGTCTTTCCAATCAAGTTATCTTTTTTTTGCGGAGGTGTGCCCAGCCATCAGGGAGCCAGAAATATTGTCGCATCCATGGGGCTGGACCACGAAACCGTCGCGCAATTCGATTTTCGCGGTAATGGCTGGCCGGGCCCGACTGTTGCCCGAGATATGGACGGGCGGCATGCCGAGATGGAATACGAGGAAAGTTGGGGGCGTTATTTATCCAACGAGGTGCAATTCCGCTGCAAAATTTGTCCTGACCCGGTCGGTGGAGTGGCTGACATCGCTTGCGCCGATGCTTGGTACGGTGGCGAGAGTGGCTACCCGCAATTCGCCGAAGCGGAAGGACGCAGCTTAATTCTGGCGCGTTCGAAAGTCGGCCGACGATTGCTCCAAGACGCGACAATGGCCGGATATCTCGTTGTGCAAAATCTGGATCCACGCGAGATCGATTTGATGCAACCCGCTCAAGCGCGTAGAAAACGTCTGATAGCTGCTCGAATGGCCGCATGCAGGCTTGCCAATCGCCCGGTGCCCGATACTCGCAACTTACAGGTCGCCACGGCAGCCAGGCAAGCATCGATCGGAGCTTTGGCGAGAGAATTCCTCGGTACAGTGCGGCGCATCATTCAGGGACGAATCTGACAAACAAGTGGATTCTCTGGCCAATCTGCGTTCTATTGCACCAAAAGCAACGCGAATCTTTTCGAAGGGGATGGTTGGGTGAAATGGATTTTAAGAACCGGCGCTGCCGCCTTGCCGCTCTCTTTATGCTACGCGTCACCGGTCTGGGCGCAAAACAGCGCGGAAGACACCTTCGAATTGGGTGTGGAACTGGATACCCAGTACGATAGCAATATCACCAACACTTCGGATTCCCGGGCGGAACTCACGAACCTTGAGGGTTCGGACGTGATCTTCCGTCCGTCCCTCTTCATGGTAGTTAATAAGGACCTCGGCGGCTTTCGTCTTCGCGGAAATGCATCGGCAGGATATGATATTCACGCCGAGAACTCGCGGCTCGATTCAGAGCGTTTGCTGGCTGAATTGAACGCGGATACGCGTCTGGCGATTTGCAGCGTTCGCCCCGGCCTCTCTTTTTCTCGCCAGCAACAGCAACTTGGCGATCGTTTTGTGGGAGAAGGCACGAACTTCGTGGTGGATAATGTCCAGACCGTTCAGGAATATCGATTAAACCTAGGCTGTGGTCAGGAATTTGGGCTACGTGCTCTTGGGGGCATCAGCTATGGAAGGGGCGACAACTCCAATGAGCTCCGCCAATTCTCCGACTATGAGACTATGACATATACCGCTGGCTTGGGGTATCATCATCCCTCGGTGGGCGAACTCGATCTGTATGTGTCGCAGGAAGACACGGATTATCAGAACCGCATTACCGACGGTGTAAACGATAACTACCGTGTGCGTCGCTACGGTGCGTCGTTCGAAAGAGACATCGGCGCAAGGCTCAGGGGCCGGGTTGAGGGCTTCGCGATTGATCTCGATACGCCAGAAAACAGCGGCAGCGACTTCAACGGCACGGGGTGGGATTTCGATCTGTCGGCTACCCTTGGAGCTCGAACAACCGCATACCTAACGGCCGGACGCGACGTTCAGCCAGTGCTCAATAACGATGCACTATACACCAAGGCTACAACTTTGGGTGGCGGTTTCTCGTATGCTGTCAGCGACAGGGTGGTGCTGAGCGGTAGTTATACGCACTTGGACCGAAACTATGTTTACTCGGACTTCTCACTCCCGAATGAAGAATCGCCCTTGCTGGACGACAATCTCGATCTGTTCAGTGCGTCGGCCAGTTTCAGGGGGGCGGGCCCGTTCCAGTTCTCCGTTTATGGAGGCTACGAGGATCGATCGTCCAACGATACCTTTTACGATTACGACGGATTTTTTGCCGGAGTGAAAATTCGCTATCTCTTTATACGTTAAGGGTCAGAATATGCGTTTCAGGACTTTCCGTTTCTCGCTCTCAAAAGCTTTTCTTGGGAGTATCGGTGCTGCCGCTATCGCTTTTGGTTCGCCCGTAGGCGCGCAAAGTGCGGCGGTCGAGCAGGCCGCAGCAACTCAGCCGGATAGTGGGCTATCCGAACAGGCGCCTCCCCTGGCGGAAGGGTATATTCTCGGATCGGGAGACGTTGTGGAGGTCTCTGTCGTAGGCCGGGAGGAGTACAAGGCCCGAGTTCAGGTCCAGGTGGACGGGACCGTCCAGTTGCCTTTCATACGTTCGGTACCCGCGGCCGAAATGACGACCGCTCAATTACAGGACGAGGTTGAGCAGCGACTGCAGGACGGCGGATACTATACCGATCCTGTGGTCAGCGTAATCGTCGCTGGATATGCAAGCCGATATGTAGTTGTCCTAGGTCAGGTCGGCACGCCAGGCTTGCTGCCAATTGACCGCAATTATCGACTGTCCGAAGTTATTGCGCGGGTCGGAGGCATTTCTCCTGGTGGATCTGAAACAGTGATACTGACGCGGCAAAATGGGTCGCAAGTTGAGGTCACGCTGGAACAGATGGCGACTGGCGGGGCGGCAATGGACCCGTTTGTGGCAGCCGGCGACAAAGTCTTCGTCGATCGAGCCAGTGAGGGGGAGCGACCGTCTTTCTGTATCTACGGCGAAGTCAACTCGGCTGGTTGTTTTCCCTTGGGCGACAACATGTCCTTGCGCATGGCTCTGGCGCGAGCAGGCGGACTGACTAAGCTGGGTTCGGAAAAGAAGGTCGAGATATTCCGCGATGGCGAAGAGATTGCAAAGCAGGATCTTTCGGCGCAAGTCATGGCAGGTGACGTCATCAAGGTTGGCGAACGGTTCTTTTAAATCCTGCCGCTACGGGACATTCCTATGAGTATTGCACAATTCTTCAGAATGCTTTGGGCAAAGCGATTGCTTGTCGGAGCCGTCACCGCAGCAACCCTGTTCCTAGCCATCTTCGTATCGTGGATTCTGCCTCCCCGGTACGAAGCCACTTCGAGGGTCATGCTCGATATCGTAAAGCCCGACCCGGTGACAGGCGATGTAATCGCTTCTCAATGGGCTCGCGCCTATGTGAAGACGCAAATTGAACTGATCCGGGATTATCGAGTCGCCGGAAAGGCTGCCGACGCGGCCGGTTGGCTGGATTCACCCGAATTGGCGAAAGAGTATCGCGAAAGCGGTGCAGACGAGGACATGGATTTCCGGCGCTGGCTTGCGCAGCGGATCATCGATCATACCGAGGCGGACCTCGTAGCAGGATCGAACATCCTGGAAATCACCTATTCGTCAACTTCGCCAGAGCCTGCCGCGAAACTCGCTGACCTGGTTCGTGATGCGTATGTCGAGCAAACATTGGCCTTTCGTCGGGAAGCGGCACGCCGCAATGCAGACTGGTTCGATGAGCAGACCGAGACCTTACGTGCAGATTTGGCTGCTGCCCAAAAGGAGAAGACCGATTTCGAACGGGCGAACGGCGTCATCCTTACGGACGACTTGGTAGATACCGACACCGCACGTCTCCGTGCTCTTGCAAGCTCTCCCCCGCCCATGCAGACACAATCCATGGCCGGAGGCGGAGTTGCTCCGTCCTCGGGCCAACTTTCGCAAATCGATGCCGCGATTGCGGCCGCATCGCAAACGCTTGGTCCCAACCATCCCGACCTGCAACAATTGCGCCAGCAACGTTCTGCGCTCGCCTCTGCTGTTGCTCGTGAGAACGCTGCACAGCCGAGAATGGTTACAAGCGGGCCATCGCTCGGTTCGCTATATTCGGCACAGCAGGCCAAAGTTCTGGAAAACGCCGGCGCTGCTGGCGAAGCTCGCAGATTGGCGACCGATGTTCTGGTGCTGCGCGACCAATATCAGAAAACCGCCGCGCGTGCCGCCGAACTGGGTCAGGAAGCCAACTCTAACGAAAGCGGTTTGACGTTGCTTGGTGACGCTGTGGCGCCGCAAATGCGCACGTTCCCTCGCTATCCGCTCATCGCCGCCCTTGCTATTGCCGGTGGGCTGGCGCTGGGAATTTTTCTCGCACTTTGTGCCGAGTTGCTTTGGCGTCGTGTCCGTGGAGCCGAAGAGCTCGAAATTTTGGATGCTCCCGTTTTCGGAGTGATGAGCCAGGAAGTTCAGGCTTCGCCCAAGGGATCCATTCAGGACTTGTTTACACGAACTAAAGGTGTCCTATCTTCATGAGCGAGACGATCCAAGCGGACAGTGTACCGACGCAACTTGAAGAGATTGGAACCGCCGACGGGCTTGATCAAGCCGCTGAGAATTCCTTTGAGTTCTCGAGCGATCTGGTCCTTTTGTCAGAGCGCGGTTCTCTGGCTGCAGAAAACATATCCCTTCTGGTTTCAGAACTGCTTTCTCGGCATGTACAAAGCGCTCGACGAGGGCTCGCGTTTTGCAGCAGTTCCGCGGACACGGGGTGCAGCTATCTCGCCGCGAATGTTGCTGTAGGAATGGCTATGGCGGGAGTGCGGACACTTCTGATCGACGCGAACTTCCGCGACCCCAAAATTGATCAATACATCATTCCGAATTCCGACTCGAAAGGGTTACTGCATTGCATTGAAAATTCTGATGTCGGACTTGATGAGGCGATAAGCGAAGACGTTCTCCCCAATCTGTCTGTATTGCATGCGGGCGGCGTTGCCGCAGAGGCAGGATTGTTGGCCTCGGCCAATGCGAGAGCAGTCTTTTCGGAGGCGCTTCGATCCTATGACTGCACAATCGTGGATACTGCACCATCCAACCAGAGCTCAGATGCGATACGGGTAACCAACATGGTGCGCTACGCTCTGGTTATCGCGCGAAAGGACCACACCTACCTTAACGACATGAAAAAGCTTATCGCCGATATCCGTCAGAACAGAGGCGAGGTGCTGGGAACCTATCTCAATGAATTCTGAGGCCCATGCGGTATACGACGAAACGCGGTACCAGAAGGAAACTCTCGAACATCTTCGATCCCATTGGCTGGTGATCGCCTTTTGCGCGCTCTTTTCCGTGCCGACTATTGTTCGGTTGGCTGAGCAGTCTTGGTCTTTGGAAATCGGTGCACACGGCCCTATCGTTTTGGCGACTGGTCTCTGGCTTCTATCTCGCTGTGACTGGACGTCTCGTGGATATCACGAGGCTCGAAAGGCAACCCCTTTCCAAATGTTCTGGTGGACGCCTTTGATCGGTTCCTTGGTAGTCTACGTTTTCGGCAGAGCCTACGATTTCCTTATTTTCGAGACTGCTGGTCTTTATGGAGCGTTTCTCTCTTTCGTCGCCGTACGACTTGGCCACTCGGTTCTGATCCGCAACGCCTTTCCACTCGTATACCTTGCTTTTCTTATTCCCATACCCGGTTGGGTGATCGACGCAGCTACCTCGCCCTTGCAGCATTTCATATCTTATGCCGCGACGGGCATACTGCAATTCTTCGACTACCCAATTTCCCGAACCGGTGTTGCTCTTGAAATCGGTCAATATCGGCTTCTCGTCGAACAGGCTTGTTCGGGAATGAATTCGATCATTGGACTGGCTGCGGTAACGCTGTTTTATATATATGTTCTGCATCGCGCGAGTTGGCGTTACGCCTTACTCCTCGGCGCTTTGATCCTCCCCGTGGCCGTGCTGGTCAATTTCATAAGAGTTATGGTGCTGATCCTAACGACATATCATTTCGGCGATGCGACCGCTCAGGGCGTCTTTCATAACACGGCCGGGATGGTTCTGTTCGCGCTTGCGCTCGGCATAATTTTCCTTATCGATTTCGGTCTACGCAACCTGCTGTACAGGATTTTGGCGCGATGATGCTGGATAGACGCTCGGCAATCTTCGCGGGACTCTGTGCAACTGGTTTCGCCGCAGCCGAAGCGCTCCGACCACGAACCATCCTGAAGTTTGCACCGACCGAAACAACGCTGGAGGACACCGTCCCGAAGCAATTCGCAGGGTGGCGTTCGCAATTTGATCCGAGCCTCGTGGTCGCCCCCTCAGAAAATAGCCTCACAGCCCGACTTTATGACGATCTCTTAATGCGGAGATATATCCATTCCGAGACAGGGTTGGAGGTGTTCCTCCTTGCCGCTTATGGCGGCACTCAAACCGATGATTTACAACTGCACCGACCGGAAAGTTGCTATCCGGCAGTCGGCCTTCCCATAACGCGACGCGACGAGACTATCTTTACTTATGATGGGCGGGAGATCCCTTCGGTTAGTTTATTGTCCGAACTGCCAGGACGTATTGAAGAGATTTTCTATTGGAGTAGAATTGGCGACAAATTCCCCACGACAGCGTCTGAGCAGCGAGACGATAAGCTCAGTTTCGCTTTTGAGGGTCGAATTCCAGACGGAATGCTCGTAAGATTTTCTACTGTTCGCCGAGCTGAGCACGAGGCGTATTCCGACTTAGAAGCCTTCGCTAGAACTTTGCTGACATCGATGACGGAGCAGCAACGAGCATCCTTTATTGCATAACCTCTCTTCGCAGTCGTCCACCAAACCTGTAGTAGAAGAAATTGCGCGATCTCTGACTGGAGACCGAATGCAGGGGAGCCTACCGCCGCACGTTCAGCCTTTCGAGATCACGCACCGTATCTATGTCTGCGAGATGATCCTTATCCTGAGGGTCGACTAGGGTCGCCTCATCCAAATTCAGGCTGCGTGCTCCCTGCTCGCCGGAAAGCTTTCTGAGTTCGGGAAAGACAGCGCGAGGGAAAGCAGCTGGGCAGCCGTAAGAATTCGCATCGTATCGCGTGAACACGGTGCTCGACCCTTCAGCAAGTTTCCTAAGATGCTCGGAAGTGACGAGCGGCATATCGGCATGCAAAATCAAGATGCGACTGCATTTCTCGGACGCCGCTACTCCAGCGACGATGGAAGTACCCATACCCTGCGCCGCGAAACGGTTCTCTATCCTTTGCCAACCTGATCGACTTCCGATCGGGCTTGCTGGAGCCACCACCACTACACGGTGAGCCAACCCAGCCTGCTCAGCTGCGAGCGCTGCCCATTCCCACAGGGGACGCCCCCGAAAATCCGTCGTCAGTTTGCTTCCGCCAAACCGTTTGGCGGACCCGGCGGCCAAGAGTACCACGCCCACTCCTGCTTCAAAAAGATGCACGTTTGCGCTCGTATTCTGCGACGATTTCGGAGAGCGCCGAAAGCGCAAGAGTGCGTGGCGATTTACACGCTGGGATAAGACCGACCGGGCTGGTGATCCTCGCAACCGCCTCTTCGGGAATGTCTCGCGCAGCGAGAGCAAACGAACGCTCTATCCGGGCCTTCTCGCCACCTTGTGCACCAACAAAAAAGGCGCCTCCCGCGAGAGCTTCTTCCACCAATGGCAACTCCCACTGGTGATCGTGAAACAAAAGCAGGCAAGCGGTCCAGGCATCGTATTCGGCATTGCCTTGCGCGCGGCCGAGCACAAGACCATCCTTGTCGACGCATTTCACGTCGATCCGCATGGCCGCGCATAGCTCAGCGAATGCCGAAAGTTCTGGATCTTCGCCCAACGAGATTATCCGCAACGCGGGAACGTATTCTCGATTGAGCCGAAATTTCCCGCAGGCGAATAGGACTTGCGCCGAACGACGATTATAGAGTTCTTGGATAGCTTGGGTCAAAAGCGCCCTATCCGGGACTGGATCGAGCAGGATATCAAGACCACCGCCGCAGGGCAGTCGGAAATCGATTTTGCAGGATCCCCTGCCGTATCGTACTACGGTAGGCCCGTCGCAGCGCGCAATGTCCGACGCCAACTGTGCTTCGAGACAGCCGTCACTCATGCTCCCTATACACGAACCATCGGGAAGAACCGCCAACTGGGCGCCAAGACGACGAGAGAAACTACCATCGATTCCGACGATCGTGCACAGTCCGACGCCTTCAGCGCAGGCTGCCTTGAGAGCGACGTGATCTTCGTCAAGTAAAGCGATGCGTGGGCGTTCGGCCAGCATCAATCAGCCGTCACCGAAAGTACGCGGTCGGGCGTCATCGGATAATCGAAAAGTCGCGCCCCGCAGGCGTTGTAGATAGCGTTGGCGATAGCCGCCGCACCGCCGCACATGCCGAGTTCGCCGATCCCCTTCGCCTGGATCGGACTGGCCGCCCCGTCGCGTTCTTCCACCATTGCCACCTCGAGATCGGGTACGTCGCGGTGGACGGGCACATGGTATTCGGCAAGGTCGCAATTGACGAGATGCCCGTCGCGCGGATCGAATTCGAGCGCTTCGGTGAGCGCCACGCCGATGCTCCAGGTAATGCCGCCGAGGCATTGCGAGCGGGCGGTCTTGGCATTCAGGACGCGGCCGAAGCCGAACGCGCCGAGCATACGGTCCACCCGCGTTTCCCCGGTATAGGCGTTGACGCGCACTTCGGCGAAGAAGGCGCCGAAACCCGACGCGGTGTAATCGTCCTCGATGTCGCCGGGTTCGTAATGGCCTTCCCGGACGAGATCCTTGCCCCCGAGCAGGTCGCCGATCTCCTGCCCGTCCGAGGTCGCGCCTTTCTTCAGTTCGAGCCGGTCTTCCGCGACACCGGCTTTCGCCGCCAGTTCCTCCCGTATCGCCTTGCAGGCCACATAGACGGCCGACCCGATCGACGGCGCGCCCCAGCTGCCGCCCGAACCGGGGCCGCGCGGATGGGCCGTATCGCCCAGATCGACCATGACCGTTTTGGGCGGCAGACCGAGCATCTCGCCCGCGATCTGCGCCAGGATTGTGTAGGTCCCGGTACCGATATCGGTCATGTCGGTTTCGACCAGCGCCGTGCCGTCGGGCCTCAGCGTGACGCGCGCCCTGGCCTCGGCGATATTGTGGACACGGGCCGCGCTCGCCATGCCGGTGCCTATCCACCATTCGCCCTCGCGCCTCTGGCGGGGCCGGCGCGGACCGCTGTCCCAGCCGAACGCATCGGCGCCCTGTTTGAGGCACTGGGCCAGCGTGTGCGAGGAAAAAGGCAGGCCTTCCTCGGGGTTCTTTTCGGGAATGTTGCGCAAGCGCAGCTCCACCGGATCGATCCCGGCCTTCTCGGCGAGCACATCCATCGCCGCTTCGAGCGCGGGCATGCCAGCCGCTTCCCCGGGCGCGCGCACGGAGCCGGCAGTCATCCGGTGGATGCGCGCAACCATGAGCATGAGCTCGCGGTTTTCGCCGCCATAGAGGAAATGCGAGGATTGGAGGACAGGCTCGGCAAACTCTTCGCCCGGAAGGTTCGACACCAGCGCTTCGTGCCCGAACCCGGTGAGCGTGCCATCGCTGGTCGCCGCCAGCCGCAGTCTTTGCGTCGTTTCGCTGCGGCGCATGATGCACTGGAACACCTGCTGGCGCGAAAGCACCACCCGCACCGGTCGGCCCAGTTCCCTCGCTGCGAGGGCGGCCGCCACGACCTCCTCGCTGATGCCGAGCTTGGACCCGAACCCGCCGCCGACGAAGCGCGAGACGAGGCGGATGTTCTCTTCCTCCACCCCGAGCGCATCGGCCAGTTCGCTGATATTGTAGTTCAGCATCTGCAACGAGGCGTGGACGGTAAGCCGGTCGCCTTCCCATTCGGCGATCGCGGCGTGCGGTTCCATTGCGGCGGAAGCATGCCCCTTTGTCGTGTAGGTGACATCGACGCTGTGCGCCGCGTCCCTCATCGCTTGGGCCAAGTCCCCCTGCCGAACGGTTTCGTCCTCCTGCTCTTCCGTCTCAGCCGAAGCGGGATCGAGCGGGGCTCCGCCCTCTTCGCGGTATTCGACGCCCAGATGCTTCGCGGCGTCGCGCGCCTGTTCGAAGCTTTCGGCCACCACGAGGGCAATCGGCTGTCCCCAGTAGCACACCTGCCGCGGCCCCTGCTTGGGCGCTTCGTTGGCGGTGCCTTGCGCAGCGCGCGTGGTGAGCCGCTCGTCGTCGATCACCGCGAGGACCCCGGGCATGGAGAGGACGCTGTCCTTGTCGATATGCGTCGCGTCTCCGCGTGCGATCGTCGAGGTGACCAGAACACCCTCGGCGCAGTTGGCGACCGGATATTCGGCGGCGTAGGGCGCGGTGCCGGTGACCTTCGCCAGACCCTCGACCCGCGATACCGGCTTGCCGAGGACGTCCTGCTTCATGCCGTCGAGGCGGTTGGCGTTGTCCGGCTCGTCCTGTTTGAAATGCACCTTCATGCCGCGTCCTCCGCCGCTTGTTGCAGGACTGCGTGCAGCGTGCGACGCGCCAGCGGAATCTTGAAATCGTTCTCGCCGTAGCCGCGCGCGTCTTCGAGGAGGATGTCGGCGGCCGTGTCGAACAGTTCGCGCGAGGGCGCCTGGCCGACCAGCGCGTCCGCGAGGTGCGGATCGTGCCAGGGCTTATGCGCCAGCCCGCCGAACGCGAGATCCGCGCGGGTGAACTTCCCGTCGGCGATTTCGACAATCGCCGCGATGGAGACCAGCGCGAAGGCATAAGACGAACGCTCGCGGACCTTGCGGTAAAGCTGGGTACCGCCGACCGGCGGGGGGAGGGTGATCCCGGTAATGATCTCGCCCCGCTCGAGGACATTCTCGACCCACGGCGTATCCCCTGGCAGCACATGGAATTCCCGCAAGGGCACGCTGCGGTCCGTACCCGGTCCTGAAACGAGCACGGTTGCATCGAGCGCGCTCAGCGCCACCGCCATGTCGCCCGGATAGGTCGCGATGCACTGGTCGCTGGTGCCGAGGATGGCATGGAGCTTCGCAATCCCGTCGATCGCGCCGCAGCCGCTGCCCGGTTCGCGCTTGTTGCAGGGCTGATCGATATTCGTGAAGTAGAAGCACCGCGTGCGCTGGCACAGATTGCCGCCGTTGGTCGCCTTGTTGCGCAATTGCTGGGTCGCCCCGGCAAGGATCGCGCGGGCGAGCACGGGATAGTCTCTGCGCACCCGGGGATGGACGGCCGTCTCCGTATTGGTGGCAAGCGCGCCCAGCAGCAGGCCGCCATCATCGGTGTCCTCGATTTGCGCGAAGCCGAGCCGGTTGAGGTCGGCCAGCCGGCTCGGCGTTTCCACCTGCAGCTTCATCAGGTCGAGCAAATTGGTGCCGCCGGCGATGGCCATGGAATCGCTTGCTGCGGTGAGGCTGCCCGCTTCTTTAAGGGAAGGCGCGCGGGTGAACTCGAAGGGCCTCATGCCGTCTCTCCTGCGGCAATCTCCTCGATCGCGGCGACGATATTGGCATAGGCGCCACAGCGGCACAGATTGCCGCTCATCCGCTCGCGTATTTCCTCGCTCGTGATCGCAATGGATCCTTCCAGCTTTTCGCTGGCATCGCTCGGCCAATTCTCGGCCAGTTCCTGCAGCAGGGCCGTCGCCGAACAGATCTGGCCGGGCGTGCAATAGCCGCACTGGAACCCGTCGTGTTCGAGAAAGGCGCGTTGCAGCGGGGAGGGCTCGTCGGGCGTCCCGAGGCCTTCGATGGTGGTGACGCTGTCGCCTTCGTGCATCGCGGCAAGGGTGAGGCAGCTGTTGATGCGGATACCGTTCACGATGACGGTGCAGGCGCCGCATTGCCCGTGGTCGCAGCCCTTCTTGGTCCCGGTCAGCCCGAGGTCGTGTCTCAGGAAATCGAGGAGGGTGACGCGCGGGTCGTCGGGAATGGGTTGCGGGGTTCCGTTTACAGTGATGGGTTCGGCCAAGGACGCCTCCTTCACCCTTTCAAACCATCGGGCGGCAAAAGGTGTCCGCAAATTGCCAAAAGCTAGAGGTCCGGCAGGGACTGTTCGGCGAACCCCCAGCCATCGAGCGATTTCGACTGTGCGCGGCGGATCAGGGTCGCGGCGTCGTCGATGGAGAAGGGCCGGGCGTCTTCCATGGTCTTCAGCTTGTTCCACGCGACCGGCACGGCCACCGGTGCGCCGCTGCGGGCGCGGGCGGAATAGGGCAGGACGGCGGTCGACCCGCGCTGGTTGCGCAGCCAGTCGATGAAGATGCGGCCCTTGCGCTTGGCCTTGCTCATGGTCGCGGTGAAGCGGTCGGGTTCGGCCAGGCTCAGCGCTTCGGCGAAGCGGCGGGCGAAGTCCTTGTGCGCGTCCCATTCATGTCCGGGCGCGAGCGGCACCACGACATGCACCCCCTTGCCGCCCGACAGCATGGCAAAACTGACGAGGCCGAGGTCCGCCAGCCGATCGTGGATATCGCGAGCCGCCTGTTTCACCGCATCGAAGCCGAGGCCTTCGTCGGGATCGAGGTCGAAAATCATGCGGTCCGGCGCTTCGACACGGTCCGAACGGGCGCACCAGCCATGGAATTCGATCGTCCCCATCTGGACGCATTGCAGCAGCCCCCGCGGATCGTCGACGAAGAGGTAATCCTCGTGCCCGCCGTCCTTCTCACGGATGGGAACATGATGCACCGCATCCCCGAAACCCCCGCTGTCGTGCTTCTGGAAAAAGCACTTGCGCGCCCGGCCCTGCGGGCAGCGTACGAGGCTGATCGGGCGCCGGGCGGCATGGGGCAGCATAAGCGGGGCCACGGCTTCGTAATAGTCGGCAAGTTTGCCCTTGGTCTGACCGCTGTCGGGAAAGATGACGCGATCCCGGCTGGAAATCGTTACCCGCTCCTCGCCATCGGCTGGGACGGGGGCGGGCGTTTCGGGCTTCACCTCGGCGGACTTCTTGTCGCCCCTCAGGCCAAGGAAGCTGGCGTGGCGCACATTCCCGTCGGCGGTGAATTCGGCAAAGGCGATTTCGGCAACCAGCTTCGGCGTCACCCAGGTGACACCGCGAGAGGAAGATTTGTCGACCTCGGCAGGGGGCGTCTTGCGTTCGAGGCGCTTCATCTTCGCGGCCAGCCCGTCGAGATCGTCTGCCGTAAAACCGGTCCCGACATTGCCCTTGTAGACCAGCTCGCCCTTTTCGTGCTGCGCCAGCAGGAGCGAAGCGAAGGGCCGCGCCTTGGCGCTCGACCGCTTCCAGCCGATGACGACGAACTCCTGACGCCGCGTGCATTTGACTTTCATCCAGGCCTTGCTCGGGCGCGAAGCGTAACGGCCATCCACTGTCTTGGAGATGATGCCCTCCTGCCCGGCCTCGCACATGGTGCGGTAGAGCGTCTCGCCCGCACCCAGCACGTGCTGGGCGACATGGATGGGGGCCTCGGCCACGTCGAGCAGCGCTTCGAGCCGTTCCTTGCGCTCGATATTGGGAAGGTCGGTGAGGTCTTCTCCGGAAAGCTCGAGGAGGTCGAAGGCGTAGAGCGCCAGCGGATCGGACGGCCCTTGCGATCCCTTTCCGCGCTTGAGGACCTTCTGAAGCGTCGAGAAATCGGGATTACCCGACGCATCATGGGCGACGATTTCGCCGTCGATGAGGCAGGAGGGCAGGCCGAGCGCGGCCAGCGCCTCGACGAGGGGCGCGAATTTCTCGGTCCAGTCCTTTCCGTTGCGCGTATAGATGCGAACATCCCTGCCCTTTGCGGCGACCAGCGCGCGATAGCCGTCGAACTTTATTTCGTGCATCCACCGATTGCCCTGGGGTACCACGTCCACCAGCGTAGCGAGCTGCGGCTTGCGGTATGCAGGGAGCGGCGCGTCGCGGACCTCGCGCTTTTTTGCCACACGCGCGTTGCGGCGCGAAGCTTTCTCCATCTGCGCGAGGAAGGCGTCGTCCTTCTTGTCCGCCAGCGGATACTCGCCCTCCCGGTCTGCGGCGATCTGAGCCATCGACCGCCCGGTCAGCACGCTCGTAAGTTCGCGCTGGACGAGCGCGTCGCCCGCCTCCGCATGCTCGTCCTCCAGCTTGCGCAGCAACCAGTTCTCGCGCTTCTCTCCCGGTTTCGGCTTGAGGCGAATGAGCAGCCATTCGCCCTTCATGCGTTCGCCCGAGAGGGTGAAATGAAGATGGCCCTTGTCGAGGTCCTTCGCGCTCTTGCCTTCCACCGGTTCCCAGCTTCCCCGGTCCCAGAGCATCACCGTTCCGCCGCCATATTCACCCTCGGGAATGACACCTTCGAACCCGGCATAGGACATCGGGTGGTCCTCGGTGCGGACCGCCAGCCGCTTGATGTCGGGATCGGGGGAGGGGCCCTTGGTGACCGCCCAACTCTTGAGCACCCCATCCACCTCGAGCCGCAAATCCCAATGCAGCCGGGTCGCGTCGTGTTTCTGCACGATGAAGAGCTTGCCGGTCTCGCTGCTCGCCCGCTTGCCCTCGGGTTCGGGTGTGAGCGCGAAATCGCGCTTGGTGTTGTATTCGGCGAGGGGATCGGTGCGCGTCGCCACGGATCAGGCAGACTTCTTGCGCCCGGTCGTCTTCTTCGGCTTGTCCTTTTCGACCGATTGCTTGAGCGCCGCCATCAGGTCGATGACGTTGGAACCGCTTGCCGCGGCCGGCTCCTCGACATCGCCGATGACCTTCTTGCCACCCTTCGACTTGGCCTTCTTGTCGATCAGCTTGCGCAGGGCGTCCGAATAGCGGTCCTTGAATTCACTGGCGTCGAAGGAAGCGCTTTTCTGTTCGATCAGCGTGTTGGCAAGGTCGAGCAGTTCCTTCTTCGGCTTGGCATCGTCGATCTCCCCGAAGAAGGATTGGCCCGCGCGCACCTCGTCCGCATAGCGCAGCGTTTCGAGCAAAAGCCCCTTTCCGCAAGGCTTGATGGCGACCAGCTTCTCGCTCCCCCGCACCGAGAGCTGCCCGAGCGCGACCTTCTTCGCCTTGCGCAGCGCCTCGCGCAGCACGACGAAGGCTTCCTCGGCTAATTCGTCTTGCGGAGCAACATAATAGGGCTTCTCGAAATAGAGCGGATCGATCTCGCAGGCGTCGACGAACTGGACCAGTTCGAGCGTTCGCTTGCTCTCGATCTTGACCGCCTCGATTTCCTCGTCCTCCAGCAGCACGTAATTGCCCTTGGAAATTTCGTAGCCGCGAATGATCTCGTTGCGATCGACAGGGCCGACCCCGGGCACGACCTTCTCGTAGGAAACGCGCTTCCCGCTCGGTTCGTGGATCTGGTTGAAGCGCAGTTTTGCGCCCGACTTCGTTGCCGAGTAGATTTCGACCGGGATCGAAACGAGGGCAAGCCTGATCTGCCCCTGCCAATATGCGCGTGCCGCCATGATTTTCTCCGTTCAGCCAAGAACGTGCGAAGCGGGCACAATGTTTCGGCGCGGCACGATTGCCCGAAAAAATCGCCAGATGCTTGGAGGTCGTTAACCTTCGCCGCTTACCAGCAGGGGCACGGAGTTACTCCGCGCGGCCCGACAGCGTTCGGACCGCCGCGGGGCGAGCACTCCCGGGGCGGACGACCTAGCCCTGAATTCGTCACGGGAGGGAGCCGGATCGCCAGGGGGCAGTCCGGCTCCATTCCGTTGAACTGTGAAGAAGCCTCAGTGCGTGAGGCGGTTGCGCATCCGGTAGCGCCCGTTTTCGAACTGTTCGAAATACTGGTGCACATCGGGATGCGAGACGGGCCCGGCCAATGAATCGCGCACCAGGTTCTGCTGGCTCACATAGGCGACGTAATCGCTCTCGTCGCTTTCGGCGAGCAGGTGGTAGAACGGCTGGTTGCGATCGGGGCGGATGTCCTCGGGGATCGACTGGTACCAGTCCTCGCTATTGGCGAAGACCGGATCGACGTCGAAGATCACGCCGCGAAAGTCGAACGCCTTGTGTCGGACCACGTCGCCGATGGCAAAGCGCGTGAGGATGCGGCGCGGCGCCTCGAGAGTGCGGCCGGCCTGTGCGGAGAAAAACGATGCCCTGTCCATGAATAGGCAGGATATGGTGCGCCGCGGCAAATCGACAAGGGGGTGCGGCAATCCATCCCCCGTTTGTGCGCGCGAAAGGGGTTGGCAAGGGCGCAAGAGGTGGCTATTGGCCGCGCTCGCTTCGACCGGGGCCCATGGCCCCCCAAGCGCACCCGACATGCGGAGAGGTGGCAGAGTGGTCGAATGCGCTGCACTCGAAATGCAGTATACGGGCAACCGTATCGAGGGTTCGAATCCCTCCCTCTCCGCCACCCATAAGTCATTGACAGAGAACGATTTTCATCCTCGCGGAATGTCCCGCAGTTCTGCGCCATTCGGCGCCGGAAGTGGTCAGCCAGAGACCGCCTCGGACGCCGTACAGCGGCGAAACCCGCCATCATTCTCTGCGCCCTCATTCCGAGGTACCAGTTTCGAACTACTACGGGACTGATGCCCCAACGAAGACGAGCGGCAGTCGCCCGCCACTCGTCAATCGCTCTTCTCGCGAATCTACGCCCCGAGCAGAAGCTCTTCCTGTTCCTTCCACGCCAGCGGCAGGTCGCTAAGACCCAACAACTTTTTAGCATCGAGATCGACGGGCTGTTTTCCGGTAACGATCGCCTCCACAATCTTAGGCGCAAGAAAATGCAGCCGCACAACGCGAGAGGCGTAGGAACTGGTTACCTGCTGCTCGCGCGCGAGCGCCGAGACCGTCAGCTTGCGGTCCAGCATCATCTGCCACCACGTGCGAGCGCGATGGAGCAGCTTCAGTAGATGCTCCTGCGGCTCACCCTCGATCGACTTCGACAAGCCGCCCTGGATCAATCGAACAGCGCGACCGCTGCGCCGAAGGCTCGCCGCGACGGTGAGGGCTGGGTTGGTGGTGACTTGAGAAGTTGGGGCGATCGAGAGTAAGCTGCAAAGGCCCGTCGCAGATAGCTCTATCACCAATTGCGAGGGCCCGATGGTGATTTTCTCGATGCAAATTCGCGCTGCGGCTCGCTCACGCTTTTGCAGCCCGGTCGCCAAGCTCGCTGCGCGACCACCGAGAACTGCAACAGTGTCAGGTGCAAGCTCGACGCCAGCCTTCGCCAACAAGCCGAGCGGCTGTTCGACCTCCGTTGCTACGGCCTCGCACACGACCTTCTCCAGCTCGAGCGCCGGCACACGGAGCGTTCGCTGACCTTCCGCAGCTTTGCCATCGCTGCCCTTCCCGATGTAATAGCGGTTGCGGGTTTTTGCTTTAGTCGCATGGCTAGCGACAAGCGGATTGCCATCGCTGTCGAACGCCTTCCCAGCCAGCAGACTGGGCGAGCTTGCCGTACGCGCCTGCTGCTCGCCTTGGGTATTGGCTTCGAGTTGCGCCTGCACTCGATCCCACGTTTCGCGATCGACTATGGCGTCATGTTGGCCATCGTAGATATCGTCCTTGTGGCAGATTTTGCCCATGTAGATCGGGTTGGAGAGGATCTTGTAGATCTGACCTCGCGTAAACGGCATGCCGCCCAGCTTGCGGCCGGTGCCGGTCACGCGCTTGGGGACATGGATACCGTTGTCCGCCAATTGCGCTGTCAGCAGCCGGACGTTGCGGACCTTTAGATAGCGCTCGAAGATGCTGCGGATCAGCAGAGCGTGCTTCTCATCGGCCGCCAGCGTTCTGCCGTTGGCCTCATAGCCGAGCGGCACCACGCCGCCCATCCACATGCCCTTGGCCTTGGAGGCAGCGATCTTGTCGCGAATGCGCTCGGCGGTTACCTCGCGCTCGAACTGCGCAAAGGAGAGCAGCATGTTGAGGGTAAGTCGTCCCATGCTGGTGGTAGTGTTGAACGACTGCGTGACCGAAACAAAGCTGACCTCTGCCTTGTCCATCGCTTCAACCAGCTTTGCAAAGTCCAGCAGCGATCGCGTCAGCCGGTCGACTTTGTATACCACCACGATGTCAATCATGCCTGCGTCGATATCTCCCAGCAGCCGCTGCAGCGCTGGCCGCTCCAGCGTTCCGCCCGAGATGCCGCCATCATCGTAGATTTCGGGAAGCTGCGACCAGCTTTCCGAGGCCTGGCTGAGGATATAGGCAGCGCAGGCTTCGCGCTGGGCATCGAGCGAGTTGAAGTTCTGCTCAAGCCCCTCCTCGCTCGACTTGCGGGTATAGATCGCGCAGCGGACCTTGTTCATGTAGCCCTCGCCTTCGTCTTCAAGCCGAAGAAGGCCGGACCCGACCAGCGCGTGCCGGTGATCGCGCGGGCCACTTCGCTCAAAGAGCGCCAATGCCGCTCGTTCCAGAAGATCTCGCCAGCCTCGCCGATCGCGATCACGTGGAGCTTGCCGCCGTACTCGCGCGCAAGTCGCATGCCTGGACGGAGGTCCTGCGTAATCGTCTTCCCGCTCGCAGCCTGATCGAGCCGCTGCCGGATCTTGCGCGGCAGGCCGCGGCCGGACTTGGATTGTAGCTCATAGGCCACTGCCAGCCGCAGCATCTGCGCGCTGGCCTTCGGGAAGGACCGACCGGTGAGCTTCGCCCACCGGTTGCCGAGTGCGGGCTTGTCCATCGCTGCCAGAGCAGCCAGGTCGTCTGAAAACTCTGTCACGTTCACGCGCTCTTCGTGATGTGATAGCAGGAGACCTCGCCGCGCGTGTCTCGCTCGATCGTGTGCCCCTTCTTCTTCAGCCCGGTCATCGCTGCGCGGGCCGTATGCGGCAGCCAGCCGGTGGCCTTCACCATGTCGTCGAGCGTCGCGCCCTGCTTGCGTTTGAGCAGCGCGACGACCTTGTTGATCTTGGTCTCGCGCTTGGGGGCGGCGGCTGTGTCGGTCTGCTTCGTCATGGGTGGTTCTCCTGATCTCAAGCGGCACTTTGCCGCCTGCCACCACCCAAGGCCCCGGCTCGCATGCTGCACCGGGGCGGCAGCCCGCCTTCAGGGGCTGCGATTCACTGACAGCACCAATGCTTGCTTTGCTCGCGAAGTCGAATGGAAAGTGGGGGGCTGTCCGCTGTCGGCTTTGCGCCCCCATGTCGGTCGTAGCCATCCGAAATCTTAGTTCCCGAAAACAGACATTCTCCAAGGCCATTCCGGCCAAGGAGAATGACAATGACTTACTCACAATTTGACCCGGCTTCGCAAAACCGAGTTCCTTGGAACTTCGGTGCCAAGATCGGACCCAAGCGTCCATTCAATCAGAAACAGATCTGGGCGATCCGATTCTTCCTTGATCGGGAAAAGCGCGTCCGCGACCGAGCGCTTTTCGATATCGCAATAGATAGCAAGCTGCGAGGCTGTGACCTCGTTGAGCTTAAGATCGGTGACTTGGTCAGCGGCCCAGAAATCAGAACTCGAGCAACGATCACGCAGCGAAAGACTGGTCGGCCCGTTCAATTCGAGATCGCGAAAAAGACTCAAGAGATAGCCTGTTTGCCTGGCTAGAACGTAGAGGTGGAGCCGTTGAGGACTATGTCTTCCCAAGCCGGATTGATGCCGCGCGCCATCTGAGCACCCGCCAATACGCCCGACTCGTTGATGAATGGGTCGCGGCGATTGGGCTGCGGCCTGAGGAGTATGGCACACATTCGCTCAGGAGAACCAAGGCCTCGATGATTTACAAAGCTACGGGCAATATCCGGGCGATCCAGATTCTGTTAGGACACTCGAAAATCGAGAACACCGTTCGATACCTTGGCGTCGATATTGAAGATGCTCTCACTCTCGCAGAGAAGACAGAAATTTGATCGATCGGGGCGCCAGTCTCAGTAAGGCTGGCGTCCATCTGGCGTAGTAATTGGATCTCGTCATATTTCTATCGATCTGGCGGCTTCCAGCCCCATGCCTCCGCCTGTCGAAAGGCTTCGGCGTTTTGGCTGGCGAGCATCTGGAAACGCGGCCGCAAGCTGGGCGGTATTGTCTGCGGGTTCGGAAACCGCTCGATGAACTCGGTGCGGAGCAACTCGCCATGTGCAGAGCCACGTGTCAGCATCGCGTGAACATCGGTCGGGTAATATTCGAGTAGCACTTCTGCGACGGCTATGGCTTCATCATAGCGGCCTTGGCTCATCAACCATTCGGTGACGGTGCTGGCTATGACCGCAATGCTCTCGCGCTTGGTCAACACGCCCAGATAGATGCCACTATCTACCTGCGCCTGTGTGACGCCCATCTGCTCGAAATATTCACTTTCGCGGGCGGGATGGCCTCCGCTCGTCGACTCGATGGCAATGCTGCGGCCATTGGTCGGATTGGTGTAGCGCATGAACACATGAAGCGGCGCGGTCGAGAGCGAAACATTCAGCCCCAGCCTCTCGGCCACGATAAGCTGCAAAATGGGCATCGAGACGCAGTTGCCTCGGCGGGTGTCGAGATAGGTGGTTAGAAGCTTGTTGCGCAGGTCACGGCCATAAGGGTCGTCGTGGTCATAGACGAACGGCCTATTATCATTCCATGCGCCTGCTTCGTAAATGACCTGTCGTGCCGCCTTGAGCTTGTCCACGTCGCTGCCGTTCGCCGCAATGCGTGTCGCAACACTCGCGAGCTGGTCAATCTCGGCGGTCACGGCTGCCTCGTCCAGTTCTGGTGCGATGATGTGGTCAAAGGTCAGTTTTGCCCGCTCGTAGCTCAACTCGCTATCGGGAGCGGCTAGAACGGCGCGGACGGTATCACCGGGGGACTGGGCAAAGCTTTGCGTGTTGCAAAAAGTGAATATTAAAAGCGCAATAAATGCTCTAGTCAAAAAGATTTTATTCATGACCCATCGTTTTTTTTCAAAAATAAGTCTGTCGTTTTTGAAAAAATGAAGCACAATATTAAGTTTATTGACACTACGGTTATTATGGCTGCCAATATTTCTCCAATTGCCTCCAAGCCTATCGCAGAATGCACTAATCCAATCAGTTCTGACAGAATTGAAAGGCAGAAATGATTGGTCAAAAGGCATTGATATTGCGCATGTAATTCGTACGCAATAAATGCGTTCAAGGCTAATACAAAGCCTGCGTTAAGCATGAGCTTCATGGTTGTCACCGAGCTAATATTTAGGCCCAGTCAGGGGAGGGGGCCGTAGCCTTTCGTCTAGCCCCGGACCTACTGTACCATCTGGGTTTCGATTAAGCCCCCGGAGCTGATGATTTAATTGTGATGGCGTGAAAATTGGCCCCCTGATTGAAACTCCTCCAGCTCTTAGAACTGATGCAGCAGCACACGAGCAATTCGTCTCTCGCTCTGTATTGTCTTGAGGTAGAGTATCCCATCGCTCTTTTGACCTTTGGGCAGCAGACTCCCTATCAAGGCCATCATCATTAGGCGCTCTGACAGTTATAACTCTATCGGGTTCCCGCCCCATTGCGGTTACTGCTTCTTCATAAGTAGCAGTAACATTGGGTTGTGAGGGACTTGTGAGTTTGAGGTCAGAGCCTTCTCCCCCAGGCCACTGGTTAACGAGTATTTGCTCAGGTTGACCGTTTTCACTTATTAGCACGTGGCCTACTTCATTCTTATATTCGCCTGTAGGTAGCCAAATGTGAACATCTACATCTCTCTCGCCAGTTGGGTCGACGTTATTAATGGGGTCGTTCCCGACATAGGCATAGAGGTTGATGTCATCCTCATATCCGATGGGGTCGGTCTGTAGGTAACGCGCCTGTGCTGGCGAGGCGGTGACGGCCGCTAGAGCGATAGCAGCTGCTGCGGTTGTGAAAATCGGCTTTTGCAAGACACGCCTCCCCTGATATTGCGAAGAGGTCTAACACATTGGCAAGTAAAAGCCATTGCGAATATTGTTGGGCGTGCCGCCGCCTCCCCTCGCCGTGGATATCTGCCGAACGATTTGCGCATAGACGAAATCTACGGATTTAGTTCCTTGTCGGAATGGCGGCTCCGCTTTGGCGGAAGTTCAAAAGCGGACTGACCGCAATCGGCCCATTTCCGGACGCAGTTGGGCTCTTGGTGACAACGGCTGTTTTAAGGTTCGCACCGAAGCGGCCGGAACGGCGGCAATTGGGTGTATTGTGTTGAAAAAGTCGCCGCTGGCTGCGTTGGTTTAGCGTTCTGGATCGAGGGCGAGCGAGGCCGTTGCCTCTCTCAGGCGGCGGCGAGGCCTGGCATGGGCCGCATCTTGGCCAGTTTCCGGAGGTTCTGGGCGGCGGCGGCGAGGTGGAACTCGTCTTTTGCTCCGTTGGGACCGCGCAGACGCAGGCGGTCCAGCTTCAGGATCCGCTTGAGGTGCGCAAAGAGCATCTCGACCTTCTTTCGCTGGCGGCGTGAGACGAGATAGGCGTCGCTTTTGGAGATATCGCGTGCCAGGTCGCGTGCGCCTTCGTGAACCGAGCGCATGATTTTGCGGGTCGCCGTGCGGGGTGCGCAATGCTGCTTGAGATTGCATGCCTGACAGTCCTTTTGGCTCGCACGGTAGCGGATGAAGCCATCGGCATTGGCCAGCGGCCGCGGTGTCTTGAAGTTGCGGTTGGATGGTCTCAGCCGCTTGCCGCCAGGGCAGCGGTAGCTGTCGTCCTGGGGGTCATAGGCAAAGTCTGACCGCGCGAAGGTGTCGTCGCTACGGGCAGACTTATCGAACACGGGGATGTGGGGCTCGATGCCCTTGTCCTCGACCAGCCATGCAAGGTTCGGCGCCGAGCCATAAGCTGTGTCGGCTACAAGCCGCTCGGGCCGCAGGCCGAAGCGTTCCTGCGTTCGCTCGATCATCCGGCGCTGCGCAGTGACCTCGGCCTGCCGGACCGATGTCGTCGCCTCTACATCGACGATCACCGCGTGATCGAGGTCGATCAGATAGTTGGTGGAGTAGGAGTAGAAAGCCGCCTCGCGCGTTGCCGCAGTCCAGCGCGCAGCTGGATCGGTGAGGTTGATCCGCTTCGGCTCGACAGGCGTGGCTCCGCCGAAGGCAGCATCATCGAGGACCTCAAGATACTCAGCGACCGCACGACCGGCAGCTTCGGTCGGGAGCCCTTCATCTCCCGGTACCGAACGCTGGCGGTGGACATCGGCGCGGATCAGACTCGCATCGACCGCGAAGCCTTCTGCCCCCACCAGTCCTTCTCTCATGCAGCGCTCGACGGTCATCTCGAACAGCTTGCGCAGCAGATCGCTGTCACGGAACCGGCCGTGTCGGTTCTTCGAGAAGGTCGAGTGATCGGGCACCGCGCCGTCGAGATCGAGCCGGCAGAACCAGCGATAGGCGAGATTGAGGTGCACCTCCTCGCACAAGCGGCGCTCCGAGCGTATGCCCATGCAATAGCCAATGATGAGCATCCGGATCATCAGTTCGGGATCAACCGAAGGCCGCCCGGTCGAGCTGTAGAACGGCTTCAGGTGCTCTCGGATATCCGTAAGATCGACGAACCGGTCAACCGAGCGCAGCAGGTGATCCTGCGGCACATGATCCTCAATGCGGAAGCTGTAGAACAGCGGCTCCTGCATCACCGTCCGCTCACCCATCATCAGTCCGTCTCCGCGTGGTTGCAGAAACACTGAATCAATAGTTTAGTCCCGAAGCAAGGGGGAGTTTTTCAACAGAATAGGGTGGATAGCGGACGCCTATCTAATTTGAGCTTTTGGTCATCAAATTCTTACCGCGTCGTTCGATTGCGCGGCGAGCAAAGCCCCACCAGATCGCATTATAGGCTGCGCCTGAATAAAGGGCCACATCATCAGTCAGGAATGGAATGGCCGGTAGCGTTAGAAGTTTGGCGTAGACCGCACAGCCGACCGCAAACCAGATAGCGCCGACTATGGAAACAAGCCGACGATGCCGATCAATAAGACGGATGAATTGATCGATCACTGGATGTCTTCTCGAAGCTTACTTAGTTTGAATAACTTGGCATCATTCCGTTGGGTCGGCAATCGGGTCATTAGCTGCTGGTCCGCTCCTGGCACATCGCTAGCTCGCTAATTCAGACGTAGAAGGGGTGGATTGCGGACGCTTGATCAAGCTTGATAGTGAACTGGGTTTGGACCCCACCAGACCTCACTAGCGGGACCAAGTCTTTTCGTGGAACCGAGGCGGCTCCTGATCGCCATCTATTCGCTTCTTTCGAAAAATGTGATCACTGGCGATTATCTTTTCTCAAACGCGTTGCGATGCGCCTGTTCTATTCGCTCGACGTCGTGCGGAAAATCAAGATTCATTCTAGCACGCTCCAGAGCCAACTCAGCTTGCTTCCTGGCAGCGCCTGATAAGCTCGCTGAAGTGCTTTCTGTGAGTATTGCAAGGGACTTCTGCAACCACACTCCAAACTCGACAGAACTGACTCCGTCCTTGCTGATCGCACCGAAAGCATCTTCCACCAAATCCGCCGGATCCAGCCCACTGACCAGAATTCGCTCGAAGCTTTCTACGGGCTCTGTCTTGGCTTGTTGCGTGTCCCATTCCCGAATAATCCGCGCCATCCTCACCGCTATGTCTATGGCGGTGCCAGGATCGTTGATCCCAGGAGAGAGGGCGCGTGAGCCAATCTCTGACAAAGTGATCAATCCGAATCGGGGATCGGTCGAAAAGGACCTGCAGTCGGCTATCAAGAATGCTTCCCGTGCCTCCACTACATCAGGCATTTTACCTTCTTGCCTTAAATGTATTCTGGCCAGAGGGCGGTTGGGTCCAACAAAGGTTCCGGGATAACTGCAAACTTCTATGAAGGCGTTGTTTTCCTTAGCCCATTCCTCCAGACTCTCCATTTCAATGTGCTGAATGAAACCGACCTCATCAGAAAAGATCGCAAGTGGTTCTTGAAGTGTAGCGGTGATCGGTTTTGCGCCGAGCGGTGCACGGGCTGGCCACTCCCCGAACGCTTCACGCGTGGCCTGTTCGACTTTCGCGACCGTGTTTCCCAAGCGACCGAGCCGGGCGATATTGTCGACCCAGCGAACGAAAGTCAGGACCACCCATGCAAATATAACCAGCGTCGCGAGAAAAAGTGTGAACCGTCCTGCAGTCCCAAAAAATCCGACCTTGAGCGGGATTAGTCCGACTATGCTAAAAATAAACGCGCCTATGAAGCTGGAAAGCGCGGTCTGCGATTGGCCGTCCGCGATCAGCAGTGAGAATGCGCGTGGAGTAGCGTTCGATCCAGCCGATGCATAAGCGGAAACCATAGATGCTACCGCAAACGTCGCCACACCGAGCATACTTGCAGAGAGTACTGTTAGCAGTTTTTCGATTGTATCCGACTGGATGTCTGGCGCTAGGCTGTCGATACCGAGGCCATCCGCGAAATGGGCTATGTAGACAACCGCAAGAGCAATAAGAGCATAGCCCAGAGGCTTGATCCATAACCTCTCTCGTAGGTTTTGGATCATAAATTTCAGGCGGCTTCCGATCATGTACACGGCTCCAAATCCCGCCGAAATCAGCGAAATCCTGCCTTCAGCCGTAATCGAACATCGATCAAGCCCTTCATTCCCAATTTCTGGCCGTAAGGGCTGCACGCAATACGTGTCGCGTATATCGGATTAGCGCGCCCCTCAATCAAAAATGTTGATGCGGGCTATACCCCGGACAGGTCAGGTCGAGAGAGCATCCTCCGGCCCTAAGCTCCTGCGCAGCGTCACAACGGGCTTACTGTCACGATCGGCATAGGCGTGAGCTCGTTTGGGTGATTGTCTGACCAGTTACTTCTCATGGTACAAGAGGCGGCTCTTCGTCCGCAATCGGGTCGTTTGCAACCCGACCGCTCCTGGGTGAAACCGCGCTCGGCAGCTAGGTCATCAATTATGAGTTCAGCAGATGCCTCAGTTATACTGTGGTGCTATTTTCAGCTCCATTCCTTCACCTGAAGCTGTCCACTGGGCATTGGCATTTAGCGAGTTCGCGAGTGAATGGATCACCCTCGTGCCCAATCCGGATTTCGACATGGCCCGCTCGGCATCTATTTCAGTCGCTGTCCCGTTGTCGCGGCAAACAATGGACCACGAACCAGCGTCGCCCTCTATAAGCACCGTGATGGCGCCTTTCGCACCCTTCAAGCCGTGCTTGACGCTGTTGGAGACGAATTCATTCACAACCAGCAGCAGGGCATTCGCCAGCTGAGGTGTCGCTTCGATAGCTTCAACCTCAATCGACAATGTTGCAGCATCCGGGATGAGATATCGCAAGTCGGTCTGTACCCGCTCAAAAAGGGACTTCAGGTCGATACGGCCACCTGCTTCCAACTCGTGCAATTCGGCGTGAAGGGACGACAGCGATCGAATGCGCGTGCTCGCGTCATCCAATTCTAGCCTCAATGCCTCGTTTGATGTTTTGCGGGCTTTCATCGAAAGCAGTGCCCCGATCGAGGCCAATGAGTTCTTTACACGATGATCCACCTCTCTTCGAAGGATCCGCTCTTCTTGCAAGGCGAGCCGAAGATTGAGTTCGCTCATTACGTGTTTCGATAGTACCCTAAGGATGTTACGCTGGCGATCCGTGAGAGTTCGCGGCTTGTGATCAAGAACACACAGGGTACCGAGGGGGAGACCGTTCGTCCCCTTGAGAACCGCTCCGGCGTAAAAACGAAATCCTGGCTCTGACGTGCACAGCGGGTTGTCCGCCATCCGTTCATCTTGAAGCGTATCGGGGATCTCTACGAAGTCCCCCTGAAGTATGACGTGGCCGCACAAGCTTGTCTCTATCGGAGTGGATCGCACGCCGAGGCCGACTTCGGCCTTGAACCACTGACGTCCCGAGTCAACGAAGTTCACGACCGAAACCGGCACCTCGCATATATCCGAGGCGATTTCGACCAGCTCATCAAAATCCCTCTCACGCTCGGTATCTAGAATGCTGTAGCGGCGAAGCTCCCTAAGGCGCTCCTCTTCCTCGGGGTGCAGGCGTGGTTTCATTCGACGGTTTTAGCAGGAACACGAATATTGTGAACTGCGCTAGTTGTCTGCTTTCGGGTCGTTAGCTGCCTGTCCGCTCCTGGCCCATTCCTAGCTCGGCAAAACAGTCGCGAACTGGGGTGGTTAGCGGACGTTCGGTTCATTGCGCCGCCCATGTTCCGACCCACTACTCGATAGCTTACCGAAAACCCAGCTCTCTCAGAGTTAGGCCAACAAGGCCTTCAAATCATCATCGGAAAATGGTTTCGCCAACACCGAGAATTGCTGCGAGCGCAGTTCATCAGGGATCGCGCCGCCTGTAGCCAGGATCAAACGCATATCCGGATGTGTGGTCTTCACGTCTAAGAGAAATTCTGCAGCATTTCCATCCGGGAGACTCAAATCGGAAACAATCGTGTCCAGTTGGCTTGTCTCAAGCAGCTCTCTGGCTTCCTTCAAGCTGCCTGCCTCAATCACGTCGTGCCCTAGCGATTCCAAGCCTTCTGCCGTATTCGTACGTATCAAGGGTTCATCTTCGACAAGAAGTATCTTGCGCTTCTTACCAGAATGCATTTGTTCAGTTGAAAGAACGACGGGAGAATTGGACTCTACCGCTGCAAAGGTCGGAGAATTAGTATGCTTTGCTTTCTCCAGAACTTTCCGAACCTTCTGACTCAGCCTTTCAGCTGAGTAGGGCTTGCTGATCAGGTCAATTCCGTCGTCCAGTTTACCCGCATGGACAATCGCATTTTGCGTGTATCCTGACGTGAACAGCACACCGATATTCGGCAGGTGTTCTTTGGCAATCTGTGCCAACTCCGTCGAACGCAGTTTGCCCGGCATCACGACATCGGTAAAAAGAAGGTCAATAGCAATGCCACACTGCACGATAGCAAGCGCGCTGTCGGCATTCGCAGCCTCGATAACCTTGTAGCCCAGGTTCGAAAGGACTTCGACGGTGGTGGAGCGAACGTCGGGATCGTCTTCGACAACAAGAATGACCTCGTTATTGCCCTGTTCAAGAACGGCGCCGCCTTCAGGGCGCTGAGTGAGCTCAGCCTTGCGGGTTCGGGGCAGATAGAGCCTGACAGTAGTTCCCTCGTCTTCCTCGCTGTATATCGTGATATGCCCAGCGGATTGCTTCACAAAGCCGAAAACCATCGAGAGCCCAAGCCCGGTCCCCTTTCCCGGCGCTTTGGTTGTGAAGAAGGGTTCAAAAACTTTCGAAAGGTTCTCTTCTGGGATTCCGCATCCGGTATCGGTGACGGCGATCATGACATACTGACCAGGGTTGGCGCCCGGATGAAGGTTCGAATAATCTTCGTCCAGTGAAGCGTTTCCGACTTCAAGGGTAAGCTTGCCCTCTCCTTTCATCGCGTCACGTGCATTGATCGCGAGATTGAGAAGCACATTCTCGAGTTGCCTTGGATCAACGAGGCAGTTCCACAGTCCAGCAGCGACAATCGTTTCAATCTCGACCGTCTCGCCGAGCGTTCGCCGAAACATATCATCCATGTCACGCATCACCCGCCCGGCATTGATCGGCTTCGGCTTGAGCGGCTGTTGACGCCCAAAAGCGAGTAGCTGCGCAGCGAGCTTGGCGCCGCGCGCCACCCCGGCAAGCGCATTGTCAAGGCGGGCTATGTTCTGCCCTTCGAGGATAGGGTCTTTCTTTAGAAGCTGCAGATTACTGCCGATGACCTGAAGCAGATTATTGAAATCGTGGGCTACGCCCCCCGTAAGCTGCCCAATTGCTTCCATCTTCTGCGCCTGTACCAGTTGCGCTTCCAGTGCCTTTCGCTCGGCAATAGCCTCGTCAACGCGTTCGCGAAGAGCAGTATTGAAGGAATTGAGCGCCTCCCTGGCCTTTAGCTCATCGTCAATGTTGCGCGCTTCGATCACTGTACCGATCGTCAGCCCGTCTGCATTCTTCATGGGCGAAGCTGTGAACCCGACATTGTAGAATGATCCGTCCTTGTGGACGAACACTTCCTCTCCTTGCGTTTGGCTATTCTTGGGGAACGCCCGGTCAATGGCGCATTCGCTGATCGGAAAAGGGCGACCATCGGGATAGCTGTGGTGAATTACGTCGTGGAGCGGTTTGCCCTGAGTTTCCGCGAAGGTGAAGCCAGTGAGTTCCTCGGCCGCCATGTTCATGAAAGAGCAGTGCTGACGGTCATCCATCATGAACACCGCCATAGTAGTGTTGTTCAGAATGGCATCCAGCCGGCCCGAAACCTGTTCGAGCTCCTGACGGATCTTTCTTGGCTCGGTAATGTCTTGGATGGCAGCATAGAAAACCGGTAGATCGCCGGTCGTAATCAGTTGCAAGCGCACGCTTACATCGTAGGTCGAACCGTCTTTCCTCTCGTGGACGGTCTCGAATTTAAGCTCCTCGAGTTGGCCATTGATGAGAGGGGTCACGTATTCCTTGAATTCAGCCTCACTGTATTCTGGCTTTATGTCCCAGGGATGCAGGCTGGAAAGCTCTTCTTTCGAATAGCCCAGATTGTCGCGCGCGCCCTGGTTGACCAACAGAAAACGGAAATTGTCTTTCCCGAACAGGAAAACTTCCGCAGCGGCTTTTTCGACGATTTCGCCAAGACGCTCGCTCGTCACTTGCTCTGACAATGGCATTAGAGGTGATCCCCAGACCCTTGCGGATTTGCCTTACAACCCGCGCAATGCGCGAACGCATCCGGGCGATACTAGGTTCCTGAAATGAAAAGGTCATTGAACAACGAGTTTGGCGACGGCCCGCACTAGATCGATTATCGGAAAAGCTGCATGAGTTGGGGCATTAGCTGATGGCGCAGTTTCGGGGCGAACTACGGGAACCTGCCTTCCCAAGTTCAAAGCCGAAGGTCCGCTATCGGGTCGTTAGCGGAATGGCTGCTTTTGCGCGAGAATGTACCAAAGCGGACACTCGAATTTCCCGCAGCCGCGCGCGCCCGCGCGTGTTGGTCCACAAACTCCTGTCGATTGCCCTTCCGCATAGATACGCGGCCGCGCGTTTAGCTGGGTCTCTCGAAGACAAGCCGCGATTGGACTGGCAGCACCCGAGGAAGGGGTAGCTGAGTTAGCGGAGACCAACTGCGATTGTGCTCACAGCATAGGCTTGGGCGTTACATTCGTCCGAAACCTGGGCTTATTGGAATCCGCGCTCCTTACGATAACTGTCTGCGCAAATTCCTTTTGCTTTTAGCTTTTGATAACCGACGCATTTCTTTACAAGTGCGTGTATGGATTTCCTCAATCGATCGGTAGGATTGTTTGGCGCGGTCATTCTTGCTGCGTGCTCGTCCGAAAGCAGCGAGGTGAGGGAAGAGGCTGTCCCTGTGGTTGCCGAAGAGGTGCGATTTCTGCCTGACAGGGAGGAGGTGGAAGCGATTGGCACAGCCCGAGCCGTGACTTCAGCCGAGATTTATCCCGAAGGAGCAGGCCGCGTCACCAGCGTCATGTTCTCGGCTGGGGATTTTGTCCGCTCCGGCCAGCCATTGCTCCAGCTGGAGGCGCGGCAGGAGCAACTAGCGGTCGAAGCTGCACGCGTGCAGGTGCTAGAAGCGCAGCAATTGCTTGGTCGCTATCGCCGTATCGAGGATACCGGCGCGATTTCCGAAAGCCAGATAGAAGCGGGGGAAACCGCCCTCGCTTCGGCGCAGGTGATGTTGCGACAGGCGCAGGCCGAACTCGCCGACCGGGTCGTCAGGGCTCCCTTTTCGGGCCATATCGGCCTGACCGAGATCGATCCGGGCGACCGGGTCAGCGATGCTACCCCGATCGCGCAGATTGACCAACGCAGCCGGTTATACATCGATTTCCCGGCGCCTGAGGAGGTGTTCGCAACCTTGCGCAAGGGGGAGGTTGTGCAAGTCTCCGCCTTCTCCGGTCAAAACGATCCAATCAAGGCACGGATCGTGTCGACGGATTCCCGTATTACTAGCGACACCCGCAACTTCACAGTAAGGGCAGCGATCGCCAATTCGGGCGACCGTTTCCGTCCGGGTATGAGCTTCCGCGTAATGTTCGCTCGCAACGACGCTACCCGCGCTGCGGTTGCCGAAGAGGCGATCGTATGGGGCGGTAAAGGCTCGCATTTGTTTGTGGTTCGCGAAGGAAATGCTGCGCGGATACCGGTGACAATCACTTCGCGCCGCAATGGACTTGCTTTGGTCGACGGGGCGCTCAAGGCGGGCGACCGTGTAATTGTCGAAGGCGTGCAAAAAATCCGTGACGGACAGGAAATCCGCTTGGTACGCCCGGTTATCGCGCCCGAAGCCGATGTTGAATTGCGCGAGCCTTCCAAAACCGATGTCGAAAACGATGGCGGATAAGGCTGACCTGCCGATGCTTGCGGTCAAGCGACCGCTTCTGGTTGGAGTAATCAACCTTCTTATCGTTATTGCAGGTCTCGCGGCATTCGCAGGGATCGAAGTGCGCGAACTCCCCAATGTCGATCGACCCATTGTCTCGATCACGGCCTCGCTACCGGGCGCGGCGCCCGAAACGATGGACAGCGAGGTCACACGCGTTCTCGAGGATGCTGTCGCACGCGTTACCGGTGTACGCCAGATCAACTCATCGAGCGAAGAGAATAACACACGCATCCGTGCCGAGTTCAATGCCGGGGTCGATCTAGATACGGCGGCTTCGGATGTGCGCGAGGCCGTCAGCCGCGTGACGCGCGACCTCCCCGATCGGGTCGAACAGGTTAATATCGTGAAGGCCGATGCCGACGCCCAGCCGATAATGGTGCTCGCCGTGTCGAGCGACCGCTATGGCGAGGCCGAACTAACACGCGTGGTTGAGAACGACGTGATCCCCGAACTGCTGACCGCCGAGGGGGTGGCCAGCATCGACCAGTTCGGCACGCGTGCCTTGCAGATGCGCGTGTCGGTCGATCCGGCCCGGCTGAACCGTTTTGGGCTAACCATGAGCGATGTCGCCTCCGCTCTCGAACGCGCGCCATACGATGTGCCCGTCGGATCCTTCCGGTCGGAATCGCAGGAACTGGTTGTGCGTGCCAATGCCAGCGCGACCGAACCCCACCTTATCCGCGAGGTCATAATTGCTGGAACAACTCGGGTCGGCGATGTCGCCGAAGTGACACTCGCCCCGGCGGATGCAACCAACTTCGTGCGGCTCGATGGTCGCCCGATCGTCGGTCTCGGGGTCGTTCGTCAGGCAAGCTCGAACACTATCGAGATTTCGAATGCCATCCGTGCCTCCGTCGATCGGGTAGCGGCGCGATACCAGGACCTCGATGTCAATGTCATTTCGGACGATGCCGACTTCATTGAGATTTCGGTCCGCGAGGTCCTTATCACGCTCGCCTTCACTATCCTCGTGGTGATCGGAACGATGCTTTTGTTCTTCCGCGCTTGGCGCGCGACTCTCATACCCAGCACTACGATCCCGGTCGCACTCATCGGCGTTCTTGCCGGAATCTGGCTGATGGGGTTCTCAATCAATCTGCTGACCTTGCTAGCGCTGGTTCTCGCGACAGGCCTCATCGTCGACGACGCGATCGTCGTTCTCGAGAACACGCAGCGGCTACGGAATAGGGGCCTCGGAAGACGCGCCGCGGCGGTAGTCGGTACGCGGCAGGTGTTCTTCGCCGTGATCGCAACGACGGCGGTACTCGTTTCGGTTTTTCTGCCAATCAGTTTTCTGCCGTCGCAGGCAGGCCGGCTTTTTCGAGAGTTCGGCTTCGTTCTCTCGGTCGCGGTGCTCATTTCATCCTTCGTTGCGCTGTCTCTAGTTCCGGCGCTGGCGGCCAAGTTCGACCTCAGGAGCGGCGATGACGGGGCGGACCGGGTAACGCGCTTCGGCGCGAAACTGCGCAAGCAATACACTGTCTTGCTTGGACGATGCCTGGATCACGGCCGGATCGTGGTCGTCACCGCGATCGCGATGGCGGCCGTCACGGGCTTGCTTTATCTCCAGCTCGACTCCGAATTGGTCCCCGATGAGGATCGTGGGGTGATCGAGATCGATGCAACAGGCCCGGACGGCGTAGGGCTCGACTTCATGGACCGCGAGCTTGATGAGATTGAGGTCATGCTCCAGCCTTATCTCGACAGCGGAGAAATTCAGAGCACCTTCTCCATCGTCGGTCGCTACGATCCGAACCGGGTTCGTGTTACCGCGCAACTTGCCGATTGGAGTGAACGTGAGCGCAGCCAGACCGCTATCGTCGAAGAATTGAACGACCCTCTTCGCGAAATTCCGGGCTCGCGAACCAACGCCCGCGGGCGTGGCACGCTCAGCTTCGGTGGCGGAGGCGGCGGCAATATCGAAGTTGCGCTGACTGGGGGCGAATACGAAAACATCTACCGCTCGGCACTAGCGCTGAGCGAAGCAATCGATACCAGTTCGGAGGTTCTCTCCAATCCCGATATTTCGTACCAGCCTACGCAGCCACAGCTCTCGGTGCAAATCGATCGACGGCGCGCCTCCGATCTCGGGGTCGATCTGGACGATGTCGCCCAGACCCTGCGCGCGATGATTGGTGGCGACGACCTTGTCGATCTCAATGTTTCAGACCAGGCGGTGCCGATCTTTCTCACATCCGAAGCGGTCGCGGTGACCAATCCCTCTGATCTGCGCAACCTATACGTCCGAACCAAAAATGGCGGACTTGTGCCGATGTCGAGCATCACACGGATCGTGGAACAGGGGGTGGCTGCCGAACTGGACCGCACAGAACAGCGCCGCGCGATCGAGCTTGAGGCGAACATTGCTGAAGGTGTGCCGCTGCAGGACGCGGTTGACGAAATCGAACGACTAGCCGCGGAATCCGTTGCTGAAGACATCGATATGCTCCTGCAAGGCGAAGCCGAAAGCCTGGAGGAAACATCGAATGACGTCCTGATGACCTACCTGTTTGCGCTGGTGATCGTCTTCCTTGTGCTGGTTGCGCAGTTCGAAAGTCTGACCAGTGCGCTCGTCGTACTGTGCACCGTACCATTTGCTCTCGCTGCCGCGCTTTTCGCGCTTTTCCTTTCCGGTGTTTCGCTCAACATCTATTCGCAGATTGGCCTGGTCATGCTGATTGGACTGATGGCCAAGAACGGTATCCTGATCGTCGAGTTCGCAGACCAGCTACGCCACCAGGGGCGGAGCGTGCGCGAGGCTGCCGAAGAAGCGGCGGCGATCCGACTGCGACCGATCGGGATGACTTTGATTTCGACCGTGATCGGCGCTGTCCCGCTGATCCTTGCCTCGGGCGCCGGGGCGGAAGCGCGCCAGTCAATCGGATGGGTCATTTTCGGCGGACTCGGCATCGCGGGCTTCTTCACGCTTTTCCTGACCCCGGTGATCTATCTCGGTATTGCTCGCTTCGGGCAACCGCGAAGCGTCGATTTGGCAAAGCTTCAGGCAGAAATCGAGGATGTCGATGAAGACATGACGATGGCGCCGGCATGATACTTGGGAGAATTACGCTCCCCGCCTGCGCACTATGGCTCGCTGGCTGTGCGAGTACCGATTTCGCGGTTCCCGACACCACCGTGGCCGCACCGACGGAATATTTCGCCGACCTGCCGGTCGCGGGACTTAATGAGTTTTGGTGGCGACCCTTTTCCGATCCGGTCCTCGACGGACTGATCGCGCGCGGGTTCGCGGCCAATCTCGATATCGCCGCCGCTGGCGACCGGTTGCGCGCGGCCGAGGCGCTGCTGCGTGCCGATCGAGCCGACCGCTTTCCTACCCTTGACGGTTCGGCGAATATAGGCGTCGAAACCGGTGACGATGGAACGCGGGTCACAGGGAGTGGAGGTATCTTCGGCAGTTTCGATCTCGACCTTTCGGGACGGCTGGGGGCGGAGATTCGTCTTGCCACCGCGCGCTATGCCGAAGCGGGCTACCTGCAAGCAGAACGGCGTCGGCTGGTAGCAGCAGCGATTGCGGCGCAGTATGTCGAATATCGTCGGACCGGCGCCCAGCTCGCCTTGCTCGAAGAATCGACCGAGCTGCAACGGCAGACGCTACGGATCGTCACCTTGCGATTTGAGGCCGGCCTATCGGCTAATCTCGATGTGCGCCGCGCGGCAGCCGACCTCGCGCAAACACAGGCTCGGCTCGGCCTGATCGAGGTCTCCCGTGCGGAGGCGAGACATGCGCTCGCCGTGCTACTTGGTGAAACGCCGGGGACGCTAGACATTCCGGCGTCGACAGGCGAGGATGACGTCATTCCCGACTATAGTGCCGGGCCACCAATCGGAGGGCCTGTCAATCTATTGCGGCGCCGCGGCGATGTGCTCGCCGCCGAGGCCCGGCTTGCTGCCGCCGCCGCGCAGGTCGGCATCGAGCAATCTGATCTGCGCCCCTCGCTCGTCGTGCCCGGCTCGATCTTGATCGGCGACGGTTCGCTCGACGGTCTTTTCGCCGGTTTCCTCGCCACTCTCGGCGCTGCGCTGGATCTGCCACTGTTCGATGGTGGGCGACGGCGCGCCGAGGTCGAGGCCGCTAGCGCCGAGCTTGATGCCAGTCTTGCCGAGTATCGCCAGACTTTCCTGCTTGCGCTGGGCGAAGCAGAGAATGCGCTAGTTGCGATCGGTGCCTACCGCCAGCGTGCGAACGCGCTCGCTGAGGCCATCGAGCAGAGCGAAACGGCACTAGGCCAATCTAACGCGCTCTACCGCGAAGGGCTCGCCTCATTGTTCGATGTGCTCGATGCGCAACGCCAGCTCATCGCCAGTCGTCAATCCTTGCTCGATAATCAGGCCGATTTGGCAGTTGCCTTTATAGAGCTTCATTCCGCCGCCGCGAGCGAGGACGGCAGGGAGATACCTGAACGTCTCACGATGTGAGCGTAAGGTTAGCTTCCGCAATTGTTGCGGTGGACGGCTCTCCGTCCGGTTTCGGAACCGGTGTTGCCGCGAATGACGTCCGCACCGTCCTTGCCGAAAATGCTGCTCACACCGCGGGTCGAGCGGATGACGATACGGTCGTTGCCATCACCGCCGCTGATCGTACCGGTGTAATAGCTTTGTTCCACGAAGAGAGTGTCGTCGCCTTCTTCGCCGTAGATGGCGTCATGGCCGTAAAGCGTATCGTTACCAGCACCGCCGAACATGTCGGCCGTTGGAGTGATCGTAGATCACATCGTCGCCTGCTCCGCCGAACAGATCGTATCCGTAAATACTAGCGGTCGCGTCGATCACATCATTGCCATCGCCGCCATACATGCTGCCGGTATAATAGCCGCCGATCAGCGTGTCGTTGCCATCCATTCCGTAGGTTTGCGCAAACCCGCGGGAGTAGCGACCCATGTGGATCGTGTCGTCGAAGTTGGAGCCTTCGGCCCAGTTAACGGATTCAATTCCGCTGATCGTGCCGCTACCGTTAACAATCATATCCTGGCTTAGGTCGACGGTTATGCCCCCGGTCGCGCCTCGGAAGCTGATGTACAGAGTATCGCCATAATGCCCTTGCGTCCCGCCATAAACGGTATCGTTGTAACGGGCGAAGATCGCATCGTCGCCCGCCCCGCCGTACAGTGTGCCGGCAACTGAATCCCGATCGGCTGGAAACCAGATTTCGCCGCGTTCCCGGCGTAAATGTAATCGTCGCCGTCGCCTAGTGACAATAGCGCAACAGAATTACATTGTTGGAGCAATGCGATTACTTCATGGATCAAGCGGTCAGGGCAGTGCGATGCCGTGAAGAACGAACGAGCCAAAACCGTTCCTTAATCAGAAACCAAAGTCATTCTTTGGCCGTCAGGGTATGAGGGGTCTGCAAGCTTGCTTGCGTAATGCCGCGCCGAACATTGGCGTCGTCCATATCCTACTGCCCTATTTGAGTTATTTCGGAACGGCGCGGATCGACGCGAATGCTTTCATGTAGACTCAGACTCTAGCCAATTCATGTTCGCGTCCGCGCAGCGCAGTCAGGCGGCGTCTTGCGCTAGTTTTGCGCGGTAGGACTTCCAGTCTTCGAACCGCCACAGATCTTCGGGCTGGCGCACGGCGAGCGCTTCGTCGATCTCGACCTCGTCGAATCCCGATTGCAGCGCGTGACGGAACTGGTCGGAGATGACATAGCCCGAAGCTCGTAGCGTTCCCGCAAAGCCCATTTCGCGCAATTCGCGCGCGATGCTGAAACCGCGCCCGTCGCCATAGGTGGGGAAGGGGATGCGGATCAGCGCGATATCGCCGAGGCGCTGAGCCAGCACGACCGGATCGGCGTCGTTCGGTAGGTCGACGGCGAGATCCGTGCCGGCGGGCAAGTCGTCATGGGGCGCATAGCTGCGATTGTCGTCGGGGCGGAAGCCTGCGGGTGTAACGATGGTCATGCTCAGATTCCTGCTCCGGCGATAAATTGGCCTTCGACATAATGGATGCCGCATTCGGTTTTCTCGGTGCCGCGCCAGCGCCCGGCTCGGGCGTCTTCGCCGGCCAGCACGCGGCTGGTGCAGGGGGCGCAGCCGATGCTGGGATAGCCCTGGCTCACCAGCGGGTGGCGCGGCAGGTTGTAGCGATCGAAATAGTCGCGAATATCGGACGGGGTCCAATCGGCGAGGGGGTTCAGTTTGACGCGGCCCGCGCCGTCCTGTTCGACCGGCTGCATCTCGGCGCGCTTGTCGTTCTGGAACTTCTTGCGCCCGGTGATCCAGGCATCGAAGGGCGCGAGCGCGCGGCGCAAGGGTTCGCTCTTGCGCAAACTGCAGCAGGCGTCGCTGTCGTTGCGGTGGAGGAGGCCGTTGGGGTCTTCTTCGGCCAACCGCTGGCGGGTCGGGCGGACGAGCTGGACGTTGGTCAGGCCCAGCAGGGCCGACACCTCGCGCTGGTACTCCAGCGTTTCAGCGAACAGCATGCCGGTTTCATTCAGGAGGATCGGCGTGTTCGGATTGATGCGCGCCACCATGTCGAGCAGCACGATGGATTCCGCGCCGAAGCTGGACACCATCGCGACGCAGCCCGGGTAATCGCGCAGGATCGACTCGGCCAGGAAGGCGAGGGTCTTGCCCTCGCGCTCCGGGGTCAGACGCGCATCGCCGTAGAGATCGCCCTCAAGCAGCACGGGCGCTTTCCTTGGGCGGGTAGAGCGCGTCCTTGAACGGCTGGATGCCCACGCGCTTCACGGCCTTAAGGAAGGTTTCGTCCTTGTCCTGCCTGAGGCCGAGATAGATCTCGACCAGCCGCTCGATCGCGGGGACGACATCCTTGGCATCGAAGCCCGGACCAAGGCGCTGGCCCAGCTGCAGGTCCTGCGTATGATCGCCGCCGAGCGTGATCTGATAGTTCTCCTTGCCGCCCTTATCGAGCCCGAGGATCCCGATGTGGCCGACGTGGTGATGGCCGCAGCTGTTGATGCAACCGGAGATCTTGATCTTCATTTCGCCGATGGTGCGGGCATAGGCGCTGTCGGCGAAATGCTGGGCGATATCCTTGGCAATCGGGATCGAGCGCGCCGTAGCCAGCGCGCAATAGTCGAGGCCGGGGCAAGCGATGATGTCGCCGATCAAATTGATATTGGCGGTGGCGAGGCCTGCGTCCTTCAGCGCGTCGTAGATTGCGGGCAAGTTGCGCTTGGCGACATGCGGCAGGATGAGGTTCTGTTCGTGGCTGACGCGCACCTCGTCGTGCGAATAGAGTTCGGCGAGATTGGCCACGACCTGCATCTGCGCGGTGCTGGCATCGCCCGGCGCCTCGCCCACGGGCTTGAGGCTGATCGAAACGATCGTGTGGCCCGGCTCGCGGTGCTCGGTCAGGTTGACTTCGCACCATTCGGCGAAGGCAGGATCGCTGGCGAGCCGCGCGTCGAGCGCCTCGTCCGAATCGGGCAGAGTCTCGAAGGCGGGAGGCGCGAAGGCCTGTTCGATCCGTTCGACGACGGCGGGATCGGGGATCAGCGAAGGGCCGTGATGGCGTTCGAGGAGGCTGGCGAATTCGTCCTCCACTTGCGCGCGGAAGCTGTCGAGGCCCTCTTCCATGACGAGGATCTTGATCCGCGCCTTGTACTTGTTGTCGCGCCGTCCGTGGAGGTTGTAGACGCGCAGGATCGCCTCGCAATAGGCGAGCAGATGCTCCTTGGGCAGGAAGTCGCGAATGGTCACGCCGACCACCGGCGTACGGCCGAGGCCGCCACCGACGATCACCTTGTAGCCGACCTCGCCCGCCTCGTTCCTGACGATCTGAATGCCGATATCGTGCGCGCGGGTGACGGCGCGGTCTTCCTCGGCCCCCGTCACGGCAATCTTGAACTTGCGCGGCAGGAAGGCAAATTCGGGATGGTCGGTCGACCACTGGCGCAGGAGCTCGGCGGCCGGGCGCGGGTCCTCGATCTCGTCCCTGGCGGCGCCGGCGAAGTGATCGGCGGTGACGTTGCGGATGCAATTGCCCGAGGTCTGGATGGCGTGCATCTCGACATCGGCCAGCGCGTCGAGAATGTCGGGCAGGTCGACCAATTTCGGCCAGTTGTACTGGATGTTCTGGCGCGTGGTGAAGTGGCCGTAGCCCTTGTCCCAGCGCTCGGCGATCATGGCCAGCTGGCGCATCTGGGCGGAGTTGAGCGTGCCATAGGGAATGGCAACGCGCAGCATATAGGCGTGCAGCTGGAGGTAGATACCGTTCTGCAGGCGCAGCGGCTTGAACTCGTCCTCGGTCAGCGCGCCAGAAATGCGCCGCGCGACCTGGTCGCGGAAAGTGGCGACACGGTCCTTCACATAGGTGCGGTCGAATTCGTCATAGCTATACATGGGCGGTGCCTTCGGCTTCGCTGCCGGTCTGAGGGAGAGTGGGATCGGCCTGCCGCCCTAGGTCCGGACGGTTGGTGGGGCCGCGGTCGCGAATGACTTCGCGCAAGGCCACGGGGCGCGGGGCCCCGCCGTCTTCGAGCGTCACCTCGACATGGGCGACATCGACGACCTGGCGCGCCTCGGAGGCCTTGGCGGCCAGCGCGTCGAGCTCGTCCTTGTCGGTCGAAACCGCAGCCTGCTGGCGGCTGGTGGTCCAGACGCCATCGCGTCCGAGATAAAGGACATGGCCTTCGAGCAAGTCGTTCGCGCTGACCAGCTGGGGCTTGGGTGCCTTAGGCATGGGTGGCGGTCCTTTCGTCGATCAGGCCGGAGGCTTGCGCGGTTCGCGGGGCGATGCCGAGATAGAGGATGGCGGGGCCCTTGATGCCGCCCTTGGCCATGGCTTCGGGCAGGTCGGCGAGTTTCGCGGCGACCTGCTTGCGATCAAGCCGCGAGACGTTCTCGATCACGGTCACAGGCGTGGAGGTATGTGCGCCGTGCATTATCAGGCGGCCCTGGATGAAGCGGGCGGCCCGCACGCCCATGTAGATCGCAGCCGTAGCGCCGGGAGCGGCGAGCGAGTTCCAGTCATGCTCGGCAAAGCCATCGATATCGTGGCCGGTGAGGAATCTCAGGCTGGAATTGCGGCCGCGGCGGGTGAGCGACTGGCCGAGTTCGGCGGCGCCCGCGATGGCCGCGGTAATGCCAGGCACGACCTCGAAGGATACGCCGGCGCGTTCGAGTGCGGTCACCTCCTCGTCGAGCCGGCCGTAGATGCCGGGATCGCCTGATTTGAGGCGCACGACCTTCTGGCCCTTCTGCGCCTCGGCCACGATCAGCGCGTCGATGTCTTCCTGCTTCCAGCTTGTGCCGTAAGGCGACTTGCCGACTTCAATGATCTGCGCCTCGCGCCGGGCCAGTTCCATCACCTGCGGCGAAACGAGCCGGTCGTGGATGACCACGTCGGCATCGCCCAGCAGGCGGTGCGCCTTGCGGGTGAGGAGTTCGGGATCGCCGGGGCCTGCGCCGACGAGAGCGACATGGCCTTCGGTTCCGCGTGTTCCGGCTTCGTGCAGCAGGGTTTCGAAGACGTCTTCGGCTGCGGGTGCGCCGCCTTCTTCGAAGGCGCGGCGGCCTTCCTCGCCGAAGAAGCGTGCCCAGAGGCCGCGCCGCTTCGAGCCTGCCGCAACGGCGTCCGCTTCGTGGCGCAGCGTGGCGGCGAGCTTGGCCAGTTCGCCGGTCGACTGGCTGACCAGTCCCTCGATCCGCGCCTTGAGCTGCCGCGCCAGCATCGGAGCGGTGCCTTCGGTGCCGATGGCGATGACGACAGGGTCGCGATCCACGATGGCAGGCGTGATGAAATCGCACAGCGCAGGCGTGTCGACCGCGGAGACTAGCAGGCCTGCGGCGCGGCCCATGGCGACATCGCGCGCCATCGCGTCCTCGCTGTCCTCGCGCGCGATGTAGAGAATGTCTGCACCGGCAAGATCTGCGGGCGAGGGGAAGCGTTCGACATGTTCGACGCGGCCCTCTGCGGCCCAGCGGGTGACCTGATCGGTTGGCGTAGAGCCGAAAACCGTTATCCGGGCTTGCGATTTGACCAGCAGGCGCAGCTTCGCCGTAGCCGCCTCGCCCGCGCCGGAAACGATGATCCGGGAGGCGGAGGTGTCGAGAAAGATGGGAAGATAGCGCATGCAGAATCCATGAGTTCGATTGTGCGTTGCGATATAGGATATTTTCCCGCTACTAACGAGGCTCGGCGCCGCTTTAGGGAATATCTTCCCTTCACAATGCGTAATTCGAAAACATCGTCCACCAATGCGAGGGATTTGGAATGGCTATCAAGATCGACGCGTTGGACCGGAAAATTCTTCGCCTGCTGCAGGAAGATGCCACGCCCGGGCTCGATGAAATTGCGGCGCGCGTCGGTTCGTCCAAAACCCCGGTGTGGAACCGCATCCGCAAGCTGCGCGAAGCCGGCGTGATCGAGCGGCAGGTGGCCATCCTCGATGCCGAAGCGGTGGGCGTGGGCAGCTGCTTCTTCGTCCTCGTGCGCACCTCGCGCCACGATGCTGAATGGCTCGCCGATTTCATGGCCGCCCTCAAGGCGCGGCCCGAGATCATAGAGGCGCACCGGCTGGCAGGCGAGATCGACTATCTGCTCAAGGTGCGCGTCGCCGATGCGGCGGGATACGACCGGTTCTATCGGACGCTGATAGAGGATGTCAGCATTTTCAGCGTGACCGCGCTGCTTTCGATGGAAGAGATGATCGCAAAGACCGCGCTGCCCCTGCCTGCCGAATAGCACGCCGGGCAGCAGCTTCGCGGAAGGCGTTTGCCAAACGCGGGCAAGAGACTACGTTTCTCTCCGAAACCGATTCTGCGCGTTTTGAGGAGAGAGCCATGACCAAGACCTATGCGAACCTGATCAACGGCGAGATGGTGACAACCGCCGCGACGCTTGACGTCGTCAATCCGGCGAACGAAGAGGTCGTCGGCCTGGTCCCTTCCTGTGGCAAGGACGAACTCGACCGCGCCGTGGCCGCCGCGCGCAACGCCTTCAAGAGTTGGCGCAAGACCTCGGCGGAAGAACGCCAGAAGGTCGTCATGGGTATTTCGGCCGCGATCAAGGAAAACGCCGACGAGCTGTTCCGCCTGCTGACTACCGAACAGGGCAAGCCGCATGCGCAGGCGCAGATGGAAATCTTCGGGGCTGCCGGCCTCGCCGCCGCGCAATCGGGCCTGACGCTCGACGATGTCATCAACCAGGACGACGACACCCGTCTCAGCCGCACGCGCCGCGTGCCGGTGGGTGTGGTCGGCGGTATCGTGCCGTGGAACTTCCCCGTCATGATGGCGGTCCAGAAGATCGTCCCCGCGCTGATCTCGGGCTGCACCATCGTGCTCAAACCCTCGCCTTTCACCCCGCTCACCACGCTGCGGATTGCCGAGCTGATCAAGGATGTGGTCCCCGCCGGCACGGTCAACATCATCACCGGTCCGGACGAACTTGGCCCGCTGATCACCGAGCATCCCGATATCGACAAGATCACCTTCACCGGCTCCACCGCGACGGGGAAGAAGATCATGGAAGGCGCGGCAGGAGACCTCAAGCGCATCACGCTGGAATTGGGCGGCAACGACGCTTCGATCGTGCTGCCCGATGCCGATGTCGGAAAGGTCGCGGAACAGCTGTTCTGGTCGAGCTTTTCCAACGCAGGGCAGATCTGCGTCGCCGCCAAGCGCATCTACATCCACGAAGACATTTACGACGACCTCTCCAAGGCCATCGCCGAATACGCGAAAACCGTGGTCGTGGGCGACGGCTCGCAGCAGGGCACGGGCGTCGGCCCAATCCAGAACAAGAAGCAGTTCGACCGCGTGTGCGAGCTGATCCAGGACGCCAAGGACAATGGCTACCAGTTCCTGACCGGCGGCGATGTCGACCCGTCGGGCACGGGCTATTACGTGCCGATCACCATCCTCGACAATCCGCCCGAAGATGCGCGTATCGTGGCGGAAGAGCAGTTCGGCCCGGTCATGCCGCTGATGAAATTCGGCAGCGTGGATGAAGTGATCGAACGCGCCAACAACTCGGAATACGGCCTTGCCGGCGCTGTCTGGACGAAGGACACCGACAAGGGTGTCGAGATCGCCGAACAGCTCGAAACCGGCACTGTCTGGATCAACGAATTCCTGCACATCTCGCCGCTCGCGCCCTTTGGCGGGCACAAGCAGTCGGGCATTGGGGCGGAATACGGGATCGATGGTCTGAAGGAGTTCACCTATCCGCAGGTGATCACCGTCAAGCGCAACGCCGAGGTCTGACCTTGCATGAGCATCGCGCGCGCCTAGGGTGCGCGCGATGACCGACCAAAAGCCCGCATGGCGCTTCGCGATCGATCGCGGAGGCACTTTCACCGATGTCGTTGCCACCACCCCCGAAGGGCGGCTGGTGACCGACAAGCTGCTTTCCGAAAATCCCGAACAATATCGCGATGCCGCCAGCGAGGCCGTGCGGCGACTGATGGCCGAACATGGTGAAGGGCCGATTGCCGAACTGCGCATCGGCACCACCGTTGCCACCAACGCCCTGCTCGAACGCAAGGGCGAGCGGCTGGCCCTGGCGATAACGCGCGGCTTCGGCGATGCCTTGCGCATCGGCACGCAGGCGCGGCCCGAGATTTTCGCCCGCCACATCGTCCTGCCCGAACAATTGCCCGACCGCGTGGTCGAGGTGGCCGAACGTGTCGGCGTGGATGGCGATGTGCTGGTCCCGCTGGATGAAGAGGCGGCAAGGCGCGACTTCGAGGCGATGCGGTCTGACGGCTTCGACGCTATTGCAATCGTCTTGATGCATGGGTGGAAATATCGTGCCCACGAGGAGAAACTGGCGCAGATCGCGCGCGAAATCGGCTTTGCCCAAGTCAGCGTCAGCCACGAGGTCGCCCCGCTGATCAAGCTGGTGCCGCGCGGCGACACGACGGTGGTGGACGCCTATCTCTCGCCAGTGCTCAAGCGGTACACCGACAATTTGCGCGCTGCCTTGCCCGATGCCGACCGGCTGCGCTTCATGCAGTCGAACGGCGGCTTGGCCGAAGTTGGCGCGTTTCGCGGCAAGGATGCGATCCTCTCGGGTCCGGCAGGAGGCGTGGTCGGGATGGTCGCCGCATCCGAGCCGCTTGGCCATTCGAAGCTCATCGGTTTCGACATGGGCGGGACCAGCACCGATGTCGCGCACTACGCGGGCGAATACGAGTTGACCGGCGACAGTGTGGTGGCTGGCGTGCGCGTCGCCGCGCCGATGATGCAGATCCATACGGTGGCGGCGGGCGGCGGTTCGATCTGCAGCTTCGACGGCGCCCGGTTCCGCGTCGGGCCCGAAAGCGCCGGAGCCGATCCCGGACCGGCCTGTTATCGCAAGGGCGGCCCCCTGACCGTGACCGACTGCAACGTCTTCCTTGGCCGTGTCGATCCGGCGTTCTTTCCCGCCGTGTTCGGACCGGAGTGGAACGAACCTCTTGATCCGGATGCTGCACGCGTGCGCCTGGAAGAGGTGGCCGCCGCGCTTCCCGACCCGAAGCCGCTGGAAGATATCGCCGAGGGTTTCCTGGCGATCGCGGTCGACAACATGGCGAATGCCATTCGCAAGATCAGCGTGGCGCGCGGGCATGATGTCACCACCTATGCGCTGGCCTGCTTCGGCGGCGCTGGCGGGCAGCATGCCTGCAAGGTGGCGGACGAACTGGGCATCGAGACGGTGCTGGTGCATCCGCTTGCAGGGATCCTGTCGGCCTATGGGATCGGCCTCGCGCCGGTGAAGGCGATCCGCGAGGTCAGCCTCGTGAAGCCTTTGGCCGGCGATTTCGCAGGCCCGCTCACCGAGTTGGAGGCAGAGGCGCGCAAAGCCCTTGTGCAGCAGGGTGTCGATACCGGCGCAATCCGTGTCGAGAGCCGCGCCCGACTGCGCTTCAAGGGCAGCGACAGCATGCTCACGATCGATATCGGCGAGCGCGCAGGGATGGACGAGGCTTTCCGCCTGCTCCACCGTCAGCGCTTCGGATATTCCGATGGTGAGGCGCCGATCATCGTCGAGGCGCTGAGCGTGGAGGCCAGCGGTATCTCCGGCGGCCTCGCCGCCGCCGAAGCCGATCCCGTTGCCACTTCCGGCAAAGCAAGCGGCGAATGGCACACGCTGGCCCGCGCCGATCTGGGTGAGGGGGAAGAGGTCTCCGGCCCGGCGCTTATCGTCGATCCGGGATCGACCACTGTCGTCGAACAGGGCTGGCAGGCGAAGCTTGCCGGGGATGGCACCGTGGTCCTCACCCGTGTCGAGGCGCTGGAGCGCAGCCGCGCCGTGGGGACCGAAGTCGATCCCGTCCGGCTCGAGATCTACAACAACCTCTTCATGGCGATTGCCGAGGAAATGGGCGTGGTGCTGCAATCCACCGCGACCTCGGTGAACATCAAGGAACGGCTCGATTTCTCCTGCGCGCTGTTCGACGCGCACGGCAATTTGATCGCCAACGCGCCGCATATCCCTGTGCACCTCGGCAGCATGGGCGACAGCATAGCCCGCGTGATCGAGGCGCGCGGAGCGCGGGCCGATGGTCGCGGATTCCGGCGCGGCGATGCCTATGTGCTCAACGATCCCTATCGCGGCGGCACGCATCTTCCCGATATCACCGTGATCGTGCCGGTGCTCTATGGAGAAGAGGGCGACGACGGGGTGGGCGGGGAACCTGACGCCTTCGTTGCCGCGCGTGGTCATCATGCCGACATCGGCGGCATCGCGCCCGGGTCGATGCCGCCCGAAAGCCGCACGATCGAGGAGGAGGGCGTCATGATCGACAACCTCCTGATGGTCGACGAAGGGCATTTCCGCGAAGATGCGGTGCGCGAGGCGCTGGCCTCGGCCCGCTATCCGGCGCGCAATCCGTCACGCAACCTTTCCGACCTGCGCGCCCAGCTGGCCGCCTGCACACGCGGCGCGGAATTGCTTCAGAGCGCTGCGCGTGACCAGGGCCCCGAAATCGTCGCGGCGTATATGGCTCATGTCATCGCCAACGCAGAAGAAAGCGTGCGCGGTCTGCTCGACCGGTTGGAGGATGGCCACTTCGCCTACGAGATGGACAATGGCGCGGTAGTCAGGGTCGCCATCCGGATCGATCGCGAAAAACGCTCTGCCGTTTTCGACTTCGCCGGGACGACCGATCAGTTACCCGACAATTTCAATGCTCCACGCTCGATCACCCGGGCTGCGGCGCTTTATGTCCTGCGCACACTGATCGACGATCAAATTCCGATGAACGACGGTTGCCTGAAGCCGGTTGAACTAATTGTACCCGAAGGAAGCATGCTCAATCCGCATCCGGGTGCGGCTGTAGTGGCCGGTAACGTGGAGACAAGCCAGGTCGTCACCGATGCGCTTTTCGCCGCGACCGGACGCCTCGCGCCGAGCCAGGGGACGATGAACAATTTCACCTTCGGGAACGAGACTCACCAGTACTACGAGACGATCTGCGGCGGCTCCGGCGCCGGGCCGGATCATGATGGGACCAGCGCGGTGCAAACCCACATGACGAACAGCCGCCTGACCGATCCAGAGATCCTCGAAACACGCCTGCCGGTGCGGCTCGAAAGCTTCGCAATCCGCCGCGCTTCGGGAGGCCGCGGCGCGCATTGCGGCGGCGACGGCGTCGAGCGGCGCGTGACCTTCCTCGAAGACATGCGCGCCAACATGCTCGCCAACCGGCGCGCGGTCCCCCCGCGCGGTATCAGGGGCGGCGGCGATGCCCAGCCGGGCCGCAACTGGGTGGAGCGAAGTTCGGGCGGCATCGAGGCAATCGGGGCGACCGGCCATGCGGACATGCAGCCGGGCGATACTTTCGTCATCCTGACGCCCGGAGGGGGCGGCTTCGGGGAGGAGCAGGAATGAATTACTGGCCGCTGCTGGGCATCGCCATCGTCGTGATCGGCTTTGCCCTGCGCTTCAATCCGCTGCTGGTGGTGGTCGGCGCGGCGCTGGCGACGGGCGTCTTGGCAGGGCTCGACCTTGTTGCGGTGGTCGAGGCGCTAGGCAAGGCGTTCAACGACAACCGCTATATCTCGGTCACTTGGATTATCCTTCCGGTGATCGGCTTGCTCGAGCGTTACGGCTTGCAGCAGCGCGCCCGCGCGGTAATCGCCAATCTTAGAGGGGCAACCATGGGCAGGCTCCTCACGGTCTACCTCCTGTTCCGCCAGATCACCGCCGCCATCGGCATGAAGGACGTTGGCGGGCACCCGCAGGCCGTGCGGCCCCTAGTCGCGCCCATGGCCGAGGCCGCGGCGGAAATGTCGCACGGTACGCTTGCCGAAGAGGACCGCGAAAAGGTGCTCGCCATGTCGGCGGCGACGGACAATGTCGGCCTGTTCTTCGGCGAGCATATCTTTTTCGCCATCGCTTCGATCCTGCTGATCCAGGGCGTGTTCGAAAGCTACGGCTATCCGCTCACTCCCTTGCAACTTTCGGTCTGGGCCATCCCGACGGCGATCTGCGCCTTTCTGATCCACGGCTGGCGCATCCGCGCGCTAGACCGTCGTCTCGGGAGGGCCGCACGATGATCGACTACGAATGGCTCTACATCCTGACCGGCGGTTTCTTCGTCATCTGGGCGTTGCTTTCGGCGCGAGACGGGAAATGGGGCAACGCCGGGTTCTGGGGCCTGCTGGCCGCAAGCTTCCTCTTAGGCACGCACCTGTCCGATTTCGCGAACGGCGTTCTGATCCTCGCCATGGTCGCCATTGCGGGCTTCGGCCTGCTCAAGCGAAGCGACCCACCGACGACCTCGCCTGAGGAGCGCGAGGCCTTGTCCGAGAAACTCGGCAACCGGCTCTTCCTCCCCGCCCTGATCGTGCCGATAACCGCCGTCGCGGGCACGCTGCTCTACAATTACACGCCATTTGGCGAGACCGGCTTGTTCGCCGAGCGCCGCGAGACGCTGATCCTGTTCGGCATCGGCGTGCTGGTGGCCATCGCCGTGGCCATGATGTGGCTGAAGCCCCCGGTCCTCGCCCCGGCGGAGGAAGGGCGCCGTCTGCTTGATTCCATCGGCTGGGCCGGCATCCTACCGCAAATGCTTGCTGCGCTCGGCGCGGTCTTCGCGCTTGCGGGCGTGGGCGACATTATCGGCGGCATCGCGGGCGAGGTGATCCCGCGCGGCAGTGTGTTCCTGACCGTGGTTGTCTTCGCGCTCGGCATGGCGCTGTTCACGATGATCATGGGCAACGCCTTTGCCGCCTTCCCGGTGATGGCGGCGGCTATCGGCATACCGCTGCTGGTGGAGGACTACGGCGGCAATCCCGCGGTGATCGGCGCGGTGGGGATGCTGGCAGGCTTTTGCGGCACGCTGATGACTCCGATGGCGGCGAACTTCAACATCGTGCCCGCTGCGCTGCTCGAGCTCAAAGACCAGAACGGCGTCATCCGGCAGCAGATCGGCACCGCCATCCCGCTGTGGCTGTGCAACGTCGCCATCATCTATCTTGGAGCCTTCCTGCCGTGGAACTGACCGAGGACATCGCCGCCCGCTTCGCGCGCATTGCGCTGGGCCATGTGACACGCGAATATCCGCATAAGCTCGACCATGTGATGGCGGGCGATGCGGACGTGCGGCCGCCCCGCGAGCTGCACTCGGTGTTTTTCGGCAGTTTCGATTGGCACAGCTGCGTGCACGGCTGGTGGACGCTGCTCACCCTGCGGCGTCTGTTCCCCGACACTCCCGAAGCATCGAACATCGCCGCGCTGGCCGACAGGACTTTCACGCCGGAAAAGCTCGCGGTCGAGCTGGCCTATCTCGACCGGCCCGAAGCGCGCGGTTTCGAGCGACCCTATGGCTGGGCATGGCTCCTATACCTCCATCATGAGGCGGAGCGGCACTCCGACAGCTATTGGGGCGAACGGCTCGAACCGCTCGCACGCGCCTTCGCCGAGCGTTTGGGCGATTACCTGCGGGTGCTGACCTATCCCATCACCGTCGGTACCCATTTCAACACCGCCTTCGCGCTTGTCCTTGCGCGCGAATGGGCGACCACGCGCGATACCAAGCTGCTGACGATGATCGACGAATGGGCGCTCACCGCGTTTGCCAAACGGCGCGATTACGCCGGCTGGGAGCCGGGCGGGGACGATTTCCTCTCGCCGGTCCTAACCACCGCGCTGCTGATGAGCCGCGTCATGCCGCATTCGCAATTCGCCAGATGGTTCGAGGAGCTCGTGCTCGCCAACGGCTGGCTGGAGCGCGAATGCCGCCCGGTGACGGTATCGGACCGCAGCGACGGGAAAATCGCCCACCTCGACGGCCTCAACCTCAGCCGGGGCTGGTGCCTGCGTGCGATTGGCCGGGCGCTCGGCGAAGATTACCCCGCTTCCGGCCTCGTCTCGCATCGGGCAAGGCAGCATCTGGAGGCAGGTCTCGATCACGTGGCGGGCGATTATGCGGGCGAGCACTGGCTCGCGAGCTTCGCACTGCTCGCCTTGCTGGAGGGCAGCGCTCCCGCCTAGGCGCTGCGACTGGCCAGCGGCAGGATCGGGACCGTTCCGAACCTGCGTTCCGAACTGGCGATAGACCGCGCCAGATCGGGTGTCAGCTGCAGCGACGCGCGCATCGCGCGCGCGCTGCTCAGCCCCATCGAGAGCACGAGGTCGCCGGGTTCGACATGGAAGCTGCCATCGATCCGATAGCGGCCGAGTTCCTGCCGGCCGAGTTCGAAGGTCAGCGTTTCCGCGCCGCCGGGGCGCAATCGCACGCGCTGGAAATCGACGAGCCGCATGGGTTGCCCCGTCGAGCCCGTCGCCTCGTCATCCGTGCGTTCGAGGAACAGCTGGACGGTCTCGGTGCCGTCGACCTCGCCGGCGTTGCGTAGCAGGGCGGAAGCGTAGATCCGCTCCCGGCCCAGTTCGATGGCGAGGTCGGTGAGTGCGAAATCGGCGTAGGTCAGTCCGTGCCCGAAGGGCAGGCCCGCTGTGCCGTCCGTCGCTGGCAGTGCAAGAGGCAGCTTGCCCGATGGGGCAGTCTCGCCTGTCAGGATTTCGGCGATTGCATGGCCTGCCATCGTCCCGAGCTTGCCGGCGTGAAGGACCGTCGGCAGCGGCTTGCCGCACACCTTCGGGTCGAGCGGGACCGCGCCAATGTTCACGACGACCAGCCGTTCGTTGGCCGACGCAAGCGCTCCCAGAAGCGCCTCGTCGGCTTCGCCCAGCTGCCCGTTCTCCGGCGCGGCAAGGACCAGGACGACCGTGCCCGCGCGCTTGGCCGCTTCGCAGGCCATGCCGATCGCCATACGGTCCGCCGCGATCATATTTGACACGGCTTTATCGCTTCCGCGCAGCGCGAGGCCGGGCACGTAGCGATGCGGAATACCCAGTTGCTCGAGGCCATCGAGCACGCTCGCAGCAATGCCGGCACATCCGTCGAGCGGACCGGCGCGGTCGCTTGCGGCGAACCCCACCACGAGGATGTCGCCCGAATCGATACCCAACGGCAGCAGGGCCGGCGAGTTTCGCAAGAGGACTGCGCTGCGAGAGGCGAGCTTGAGCGCGATTTCCCGATTGTGGACGGGGGTGGGCAAGGCGTGGCCATGGCCTTGGCCATCCTTCGAAAAGGCCGATCGCAGCAAGCCGAGGCGAAACTTGGCGCGCAGCACGCGAGCCACCAGATCGTCCACTCGGTGGGCAATATCGTCCGAGGTTTCCAAGGCGGCTACCAGCGCGTCGAATGGCACGCCCGCGCGCCGGCCCGCGGTTTCCGCTCCTGTCAGTTCGAGTGCCAGGGCATCCCATTCCGACAGCAGGATGCCGTCGAAGCCGCCGGGACCTTTAAGGACGCGGAAGGCCTGTTCCACCTTGCGCCGGGTCTCACCCGACATGCCGTCAAACGCGATTGCCCCGACCGACCCACCCGCAATGGCCGCCTGCGCCAGCTCGAGCGCACAGATTGCCTTGACTTCGCGGCATGCGCTGCCGCCAGTCGCTGTCGCATCCCCCATTCCGGAAAGCTCGAGACAGGACAGGACCGAGGGCGAGCGGCGGGCGCCCCCGCCCTGAAGTCCGCGAATCCGGGCAGCCGCGATCTGGGCAGCGAGATGGATGTGCATGCCGCAGCAAGGCTCGCCTGCCACCGCGCCGGAGCCGGTGAGGGCGATTTCGGGCGAGAAGGCCCAGTTGGCGCCCAGGGAGGAGACTTCCTGCGCCACCACACCTTCGGCGGATTCGATTAGGTCCATGTCCCAGCAGGCAGCCATAGCGAGCGGGGACGGGAAGATTGTATCTATCCCCGTGCCGGTTTCGGCGGGAATGAGCAGCGGGATACCGAGCCGCGTATCTTCGCGGGCGAGCGCCTGCAGGTGGTCCGCCTGCTCGCGGGACGGAACACCGGTGACCGTTCCGACGTGACCTGCGCACAGATCGCTCATAAACCGCTCGACTTCGTCACGACCGTCCGCGTCGGGGTGGGCGCGCATCGCCAGTTGTCCGGCTTTCTCGCGCGGGGTCATCAGAGCGAGGAGATCGGCAACGACGCGCTCGCACTCGGTGCTGGTCGCGGGCGCGCTCATGACAAACCACCCGTGCGACGTCGCACCGCCAAGCTGCATAGCTGTCCGAATTTGCCGACCATCAGCGCGCCCGTCCAAACATGACCCACCGGATGGCGAGCCGAGAATCGCGGCCCCCTCTCTGCATGGGAAAGCGGGCCGGACCGCCAGTGGTGGGCCATAATGGTGAATATACCGTAATCGCGCGCCTTCAGTCGTGCTTTCCGGTGGCAAAGGCGAAGCTTCGTAGTTCCGCATTTACGGACATAAAAATATCTTTATATGTGCCTTCGATGCGAACCGAGACACTTTTCCGCGCGCTGGCCGATCCCACGCGCCTCAGGATCATGCGGCTGCTGGGCTCGATGGAGCTGGCGGTCGGGGAGATTGCGCAGGTTCTCGGCCAGAGCCAGCCCCGCGTGTCGCGCCACATCGGTATCCTCGTGGATGCCGGTCTCGTGGAGCGTCGCCGCGAGGGGAGCTGGATATTCCTGCGCGCGTCGGGCGATGAAGCCGATGCGCCGCCCGTTCGTTCCGATATCGCACGCCTTCTGACCCGCGCGGAAAGCCTCGACCCCGGCTTCGGCGAATCCTGCGAGAGCGATCGCCAGAGACTGGCCGAGATCCGTGCCGCACGTGAGGCGCAGGCGCAGAAGTACTTCGCCGACCACGCCCATGACTGGGACGAATTGCGGCGGCTCCATTCGTCCGACGAGACGGTCGAGGAGGCGCTAGCCAAGGCGCTCGGAGAAGAAAGCCTCGGGCGCCTGCTCGATATCGGTACGGGCACCGGGCGCATGGCGGAACTGTTCGCCGAGAAGGCGGAGCATATCGTGGCGCTGGACAAGAGCCTCGCCATGCTCCGCGTGGCGCGGGCGAAACTGCAGCACCTTTCGGCCGAGCAGGTCGAGGTCGTGCAGGGCGATTTTACCAGCCTGCCGTTCCCGCCGGCCTGTTTCGACACCGTGCTGTTCCATCAGGTGTTGCATTTCGCGCACAGTCCTGCTGCGGCGCTCTACGAAGCGGCGCGTGTTACGGCTGCGGGCGGGCGGATCGCCATCGTCGATTTCGATGCCCACCAGCACGAGGAACTGCGCGAAAAGCATGCTCATGCGCGGCTGGGCTTCGCCAAGACGCAGATGCGCAATCTGCTCGAAGATGCAGGATTCGAACCGCAAGCCCCGATCTCGCTCGACGACGGGGAAATCGGGATCAATATCTGGGTCGCGCAACGGCGCCGGCCCGCAGAAAGGAAAACCGCATGAGCCCGACGCTCGACCAAATGCGCGAAGCCCAGCGCGCGCTGGAAGCCCCCCTGTTCTCCGGCCTGCCGGGGGATATTGACGTGAGTTTCGAATTCTTCCCGCCCAAGACGGAGAAGATGGCCGAGACCCTTTGGTCGAGTGTGAAGACGCTCGAACCGCTCGACCCGCGTTTCGTGTCGGTGACCTATGGCGCGGGGGGATCGACCCGCGAGCGTACGCATGACGCGGTGCGCCGCATCGTGGCGGAAACCGGCATTCCCGCCGCCGCCCATCTCACCTGCGTCCAGGCGACGCGCGAGGAAGTGGACGAGGTTGCGCGCCAGTATTGGGAAGAGGGCGTGCGCCACATAGTCGCCCTGCGCGGCGACGCGCCGGATGCGCAGGCCGGCTATGCTCCCCATCCGGGCGGCTACGAGAACGCGGCCGACCTCATCGCGGGCCTCACGAAGATCGCCGACTTCGAGATTTCGGTGGCCGCCTATCCCGAGGTGCACCCGGATTCGCCGGACCGTCAGTCCGATCTGGACAATCTCAAACGCAAGTTCGACGCAGGCGCGACCCGGGCGATCACCCAGTTCTTCTTCGAACCGGAATGCTTCTTCGACTTCCGCGACAAGGCGGCGGCTGCAGGCATCGATGGCGAAATCGTACCAGGCATCATGCCGGTGATGAGCTTTGCTGCCGTGCAAAAGATGAGTGGCCTGTGCGGAACCGCCATTCCCGACTGGATGGAGGGCCTGTTCGACGGGCTCGACGAGCGCCCCGCGGCGCGCCAGCTGGTCAGCGCCACCATCGCCGCCGAAATGTGCCGCCGCCTCTATGCTGGCGGCGTGCGCCAGTTTCACTTCTACACCCTCAACCGCGCCGAACTGAGCTATGCGATATGCCACATGCTCGGTCTGCGCCCGAAAGCGTGACCTCCATGTCCAAACGCCAAGAATTCGAAGCCGCCGCGGCAACGCGTATCCTGATCAAGGACGGCCCCTACGGTACGGAAATCCAGCGCGCCAAGCTGGCGGCGGGGGACTATGCCGGGGATACCGGCCTGAAGGATGACCAGAAGGGCAATAACGACCTCGTCAACCTGACCCAGCCGCAGGTCATCCGAAAAATCTGCGACAGCTATATCGACGCTGGCGCGCATATCCTCGCCACCAACACCTTCAACGCCAACCGGATCAGCCAGGCCGATTACGGGGCCGAGCATCTGGTCCACGAAATCAATGTCTCGGCGGCGAAGATCATCCGCGAGGCCATCGACGAGGCGACAGCGAAGGATGGCGTGCCGCGGTTCGTGGCCGGCGCCATGGGGCCGACCAACAAGACCCTGTCCCTGTCCCCCAATGTCGAGGACCCGGGCTTTCGCGAAGTCAGTTTCGACGAGATCGTGGAGGTCTATGTCGAACAGGCCCGCGGCCTCATCGAGGGCGGGGCGGACTTCATCCTGATCGAGACGGTTTTCGACACGCTCAATTGCAAGGCCGCGGTAATGGCGGTCAAGCAGCTGGAGCGCGAGCTCGGGCAGGACATCCCGCTGATGATCTCGCTCACGCTGACCGACCTGTCGGGCCGCAATTTGTCGGGCCACACGGTCGAGGCGTTCTGGCACACGGTGCGTCATGCAAAACCGCTGACGATGGGGCTGAATTGCAGCTTCGGCGCGGAGCAGCTGCGCCCCCATGTCCAGATCCTCTCGGACATCGCCGATTGCTATCTCATGGCCTATCCCAACGCGGGCCTGCCCAACGATCTGGGCGAATATGACGAACTGCCCGAAACCACCGCCGCGCTGACACGGGTCTGGGCCGACAACGGCCGGATCAACGCGCTCGGTGGTTGCTGCGGCTCCACCCCGGCGCATATCGCCGCCATGGCGAAGAAGGTCGAAGGCGTCGCCCCGCGCGCGCTGCCCACTGTCGACCAGCACATGCGCCTCGCTGGTCTTGAACCCTTTACGATTGCTGCCTGAACCTATGTCCGACCTAACGACTGCCCGCTTCGTCAATATCGGCGAACGCACCAATGTGACCGGCTCGGCCCGGTTCAAGAAGCTGATCCTTGCCGACGATTACGAAACCGCCGTGGAGGTCGCGCGCGACCAGGTGGAGAACGGCGCGCAGGTGATCGACGTCAATATGGACGAAGGCCTGCTCGACGCGACCAAGGCCATGACTACCTTCCTCAAGCTGATCGCCGCCGAACCCGATATCGCGCGGGTGCCGGTGATGATCGACAGTTCCAAGTGGGACGTGATCGAGGCGGGTCTCAAATGTGTATCCGGCAAGCCGATCGTCAATTCGATCAGCATGAAGGAAGGCGAGGATGCGTTTCTCGACCACGCCCGCAAATGCATGGACTATGGCGCCGCCGTGGTCGTGATGGCCTTCGACGAGGAGGGGCAAGCGGACACGAAAAACCGCAAGGTCGAAATCTGCGGCCGCGCCTATGATTTGCTGATCGGCATCGGCTTCCCGCCCGAAGACATTATCTTCGACCCCAACGTCTTTGCCGTTGCGACCGGCATCGAGGAGCACGACCGCTACGGGCTCGATTTCATCGAGGCGGTGCGCGAGATCAAGCAGCGCTGTCCGCTGGTCAAGACGAGTGGCGGCCTCTCCAACCTCTCCTTCAGCTTTCGCGGCAACGAGACCGTGCGCCGCGCGATGCATTCGGTGTTCCTGTTCCACGCGATTCCGGCAGGGCTCGACATGGCGATCGTCAACGCGGGCCAGCTCGACGTCTACGACCAGATCGACCCGGAACTGCGCGAAGCCTGCGAGGACGTGATCCTCATGCGGCGTCCGGAAGCGACGGAGCGTCTGATCGCGCTCGCCGAAAGCTATCGCGGCAAGAGCGCAGCGGACGAAAAGGCCGCGGAGGAATGGCGCGGCTGGGACGTGAAGAGGCGGCTCGAGCACGCGCTGGTCAAGGGGATCGACGCCCATGTCGTCGACGACACCGAAGAGGCGCGCGAGCTGATCGCAGCTGGCGGCGGCCGCCCGATCGAAGTCATCGAAGGCCCCTTGATGGACGGCATGAACGTCGTCGGCGACCTCTTCGGCAGCGGCAAGATGTTCCTGCCGCAGGTGGTCAAATCCGCGCGCGTCATGAAGAAGGCTGTCGCCCACCTTATCCCCTTCATCGAGGCGGAGAAGGACGCGCTGCCCGAGGAAGAGCGCAAGGCCAAGGGCAAGATCGTGATGGCGACCGTGAAGGGCGACGTGCACGATATCGGCAAGAACATCGTCGGCGTGGTCCTACAGTGCAACGGCTACGAAGTGATCGACCTTGGCGTCATGGTGCCTTGGGCCAAGATCCTCGAAACCGCGCGCGAGGAAAAGGCGGATATGATCGGCCTGTCCGGCCTCATCACGCCCTCGCTCGACGAGATGGTGACCGTGGCCGAGGAGATGCAGGCGGCGGGAATGGACATGCCACTGCTGATCGGCGGCGCGACCACCAGCAAGGTCCACACCGCGCTGCGTATCGACAAGGCCTATGAAGGCCCTGTGATCCACGTTCTCGACGCCAGCCGCGCGGTGGGCGTCGCCAGCCGTCTCCTGTCCGACACCCAGCGCGACGAGTTCGTGGAGACGACGGCGGCCGATTACGTGAAGGTGCGCGAGGCGCGCGAGGGAAAGGCGCAGAGCGTCCTCCTCGGTCTCGAGGAAGCGCGCGCCAACGCCTACGATCCCTTCTATTCCGATCGCGCGGCCCCGCCGCTGCGCCCGGGCATCCATAGCTTCGACAACTGGTCGCTGGAGGATTTGCGCGAGTGCATCGACTGGACACCCTTCTTCCGTGCCTGGGAACTGCACGGGACCTATCCCAAGATTCTCGATGACGAGGTGGTGGGCGAAACCGCGCAGCAATTGAAGGCCGATGCCGATGCCATGCTCGACCGCATCATTGCCGGCCAGTGGCTGACGGCAAAGGGTGTGGCGGGCTTCTGGCCCTGTGCGCGCGATGGCGACGATGTAACGCTCCACCTGGCCGACCGCGAGGAGCGGGTGGTGCTTCCTTTCCTGCGCCAGCAAATCAAGAAAAGCCGCGAGCGCGCCAATATGTGCCTTGCCGACTTCATCGATCCGGCGGGCGACTGGATCGGCGGCTTTGCCGTCGGCATCCACGGGATCGAAGAGCATTCCAAGCGCTTTCAGGAGGACAAGGACGATTACTCCGATATTCTCCTCAAAGCGCTGGCCGACCGCTTCGCCGAGGCTTTTGCCGAACGTCTCCACCAGCACGTGCGCACCGATTTGTGGGGCTACGCGCCGCAGGAACAGCTCACAAACGAGGCGCTGATCAAGGAAGAGTATCGCGGCATCCGCCCGGCTCCCGGCTATCCGGCCTGTCCCGATCACAGCCTCAAGCCGATCTTGTTCGACCTGCTCGACGTGGAGGCCAACGCCGGCCTCACCCTGACCGAGAATTTCGCCATGCTGCCGACGGCTGCGGTGAGCGGCCTCTATTTCGGCCATCCCGAAGCGCAATATTTCGGCGTGGCGCGCATCGGGCGCGACCAGCTGGAAGACTACTCCGCGCGGCGCGGTGTGGATATCGCCACGGCGGAACGCTGGCTCAGGCCCAATCTGGATTGACCCCGCGCGCATAGTCGCGCAGGGCGTTTCGCGTCGGCCAAGGAAGCGATTCTGCGGCGGGCGCGCACGGGAGAGCCTGTGCGGGGGACACCCGCACAGCGCCGAAGGAGCAACCGCCCCGGAAACTCTCAGGCCAACGGACCGTGCGCTGCCATCGACACTCTGGAAAGCGTCGCAGCTTCGTGCCGTGGCCACCGAAGGGGTAAGCGCGCTCATCTGCGCGCCAGTCTCTCAGGTTTCCCGACAGAGGGGGCATGGGTTGGTTTTCGCGTGCCGCACGGCGCGCCCCCATGCTTTTGAAGGACGGGACTTGAGCGAAGAACACGACAACACCGATGGTGAAATCCAGACGCTGCCGCTGGACGCATGGCATCGCCGCAAGGGCGCGCGCATGGTGCCCTTTGCCGGTTACGAGATGCCGATCCAGTACGAAGGCATCGTCGCCGAACACAACTGGACGCGCGAGCAAGCGGGCCTGTTCGATGTGAGCCACATGGGCCAGCTGATGGTTACGGGCGACAAGGCCGCCGAGGAACTCGAAAAGCTCCTGCCCGGCGCCATCTCATCGCTGAAGCCCGGCCGCACGCGCTATTCGCTGCTGATGGCCGAAAATGGCGGCATTCTCGACGATCTCATGGTCACCAACGCCACGTCTTGGATCGAAGGTGAAGAGGAGGAAGGCACGGAAGGCCACTGGGGTGATCCCGCCTATTACCTCGTCGTCAACGGCGCGATGAAGTGGAACGATATCGCCCACCTTCGCGAGCATCTCGACGACGATGTTACGCTCGCCCACATGGATGACCACGCGCTGGTCGCCTTGCAGGGGCCGAACGCCGCGACGGCGCTCAATCGCGTGATGCGCAACGTCATCGACGACATGGTCTTCATGGACTCGGTCTGCCACGATTTCGGCGAATGGCCGCTGCGCATCACCCGCTCGGGCTATACCGGCGAAGACGGCTTCGAGATTTCGCTTCCGGCCGAGCACGCAGAGACCTTCTGCAACCGCCTGTGCGCCGAAATCGAAGTGCGCCCCATCGGCCTCGGCGCGCGCGACAGCCTGCGCCTGGAAGCGGGCCTTCCGCTCTACGGCCACGACATCACCACCGAGACCGATCCCGTTTCCGCCGACCTCCTCTTCGCGCTGACCAAGAAGCGCCGCGAGGAAGGCGGCTGGATGGGCCATGAAGCGGTCGCCAAGGTGCTTGCCGATGGGCCGGCGCAAAAGCGCGTCGGCCTCGACATCGAAGGCCGCCTGCCGGCCCGCGAAGGCGCGCTGGTCTATTCGGGCGACAAACAGGTCGGCCGCGTCACCAGCGGCGGCTTCTCGCCAACGCTCCAGCGCCCGATCGCCATGGCCTATATAGACACCGCGCTCGCTTCCGAAGGAACCGAAGTCGAGGTCGAGGTTCGTAACAAGAAACTGTCTGCGAAGGTTGCATCGATGCCCTTCGTCCCCCACCGCTATCACAGAGGGAAGTGACCTGATGGCCCGTTATTTCACCGATGAACACGAATGGATCGACTTGGAAGGCGACACCGCCACGGTCGGCATCACCGATTTCGCGCAAGGCCAGCTGGGCGACATCGTCTTCGTCGAACTGCCTGAAGTCGGCACCATGGTCGAAAAGGGCAAGGACGCCGCCGTGGTCGAAAGCGTCAAGGCGGCGAGCGACGTTTACGCGCCTCTGTCGGGCGAGGTCGTCGAGGTGAACGACGGGCTGGAAGACGATCCCGCGCTCGTCAATTCCTCGCCCGAGGAAGACGGCTGGTTCTTCAAGATGGCGATCTCCGACAAGTCCGAGCTCGAAGGGCTGATGGACGACAAGGCCTACAAGAGCTTCTGCGACGGGCTTTGATGCGGGCGACAACCGTCCCGATCCTGGTCGTCAGCTTGACGGGCTGTGCGGAAGCAAGTCCCACGGCCGATGGTGAGAACGAGTTGGTGGGGATTGTCACTCCCGCTCAAGTGGGAGCGAATATTCACGATTGGGATGGTCAGATCGTCACAGTCGAAGGTTGGCTAGGTCGCTGTGAGGAGCTTGATTGCATGCTGTATTCCGACCCAGCCGATCGTAAGATTCTTGAGCAAGGAGGAGAATGGTCGACCGCTCAGGAGCACGCTTTGCGGCGTACCCTAAGTGTGGGTGCTGACGATACCTTCGACGCTTCCGCCCTTCCTCTGCAAAACAGTCGGGTTCGAATACGAGGTCGTGTTAACGATATGTGTTGGCCGGCAAATTGTTCTGATCGCGCGCCCGACATAGAGCCACTTTCAATTCAACCTGCCGAGACAAATTAAATGCGCTACCTACCCCTGACTGACGCCGACCGTTCGGCAATGCTTGAGAAAATCGGTGCGCCCGATGTGGACGCGTTGTTTGTCGATGTGCCCGAAGAAGCGCGGCTCGACGGGCCGATCCACGGGCTGCCGATGCACGCCAGCGAAATGGCGGTCGAAAAGCATATGCGCCGCCTGTCGAAGAAGAACCTGGCCGCTTCCGATGCAGCCTTCTTCCTCGGTGCAGGGGCGTACAAGCACCATGTCCCGGCATCCGTCGACCACATCATCCAGCGCGGCGAGTTCCTGACCGCCTACACGCCCTACCAGCCGGAAATCGCACAGGGCACGCTGCAGATGCTGTTCGAATTCCAGAGCCAGGTCGCGCATCTCTATGGCTGCGCGGTGGCCAACGCCTCGATGTACGATGGCTCGACCGCCTGCTGGGAAGCGGTCGCGATGGCGAGCCGCGTCGCCCGCGGCAAGAAGCGCAAGGTCGTGCTCTCGGGCGCGCTGCACCCGCATTACGCCGAGGTCGTGAAGACCATGGCGAAGTTCACCGACGACGAGATCGCCCACGCCAAACCCGCGATGCAGGCGGAGCCGGACAACGCCGGGCTGATGGCGCGGATCGACGACGACACCAGCTGCGTCGTGGTGCAATATCCCGACATCCTCGGCCGCGTGACCGACCTCCAGCCGATCGCCGATGCCGCGCATGAAAAGGGCGCGCTGCTGATCGTCGTCAACACCGAGCCGGTAGCTCTGGGTGCGATCAAGTCGCCCGGCGAAATGGGAGCGGATATCGTGGTGGGCGAAGGCCAGTCGATCGGCGTCGGCCTCCAGTTCGGTGGACCCTACCTCGGCCTCTTCGCCGTGCGCGATCCCAAGCATGTCCGCATGATGCCCGGCCGCCTCTGCGGCGAAACGCAGGACGCGGAAGGCAAGCGCGGCTATGTGCTGACGCTGAGCACACGCGAGCAGCATATCCGCCGCGAGAAGGCGACGTCGAATATCTGCACCAACTCCGGCCTCTGCGCGCTGGCGTTCAGCGTCCACATGACGCTGCTGGGCGAGAAGGGCCTGCGTCAGCTTGCCGCCGAGAACCATCGTCTCGCCCGCATCGCAGCCGACAAACTGGCCCAAGTGCCGGGCGTTTCGGTCCTCAACGACAGTTTCTTCAACGAATTCACCATCCGTCTCGGCCAGGACGCCCGCACAGTGGTGCGCCGCCTCGCCAAGGATAACGTACTTGCGGGCGTGTCGCTCGGCCGCCTGTTCCCGAGCCATGAGGATCTGTCCGACGGCCTCATCGTTGCGGTCACTGAGGCCACTACGGAGGAGGATATCGATACCCTCGTTTCCGCACTGAAGGAGGCGCTGGCATGAGCACTCCCAACCAGTCCGGCTGGAAGCCCGGCAGCCCCGTCCAGGATCACAACGCCATGACCGGTCCCGACACCGTCACCGGCAACCGCGCGCTGATGCTCGAGGAACCGCTGATCTTCGAAATCGGCACCACCGAGACGACGGGCGTCGACCTGCCCGAAGCCACCAGTGGTTCGAACCGCCTAGGCGGACTCGAGCGTAGCGATGCCATCGGCCTTCCGGGTCTTTCCGAGCCGGAAACTGTGCGCCACTACACGCGCCTCAGCCGCCAGAATTACGCCATCGACCTCGGGCTCTTCCCGCTCGGCAGCTGCACGATGAAGCACAACCCGCGCCTCAACGAAAAGGTCGCGCGGATGCCCGGTTTTGCCGATGTCCACCCGCTGCAGCCGGTCGATACGGTGCGCGGCGCGCTCGAGGTCATCAACGAACTCGCGTTCTGGCTGATCGACCTCACCGGCATGCACGGCGTCGCGATGAGCCCCAAGGCGGGCGCGCATGGCGAATTGTGCGGCATCCTCTGCATCCGCGCTGCGCTGGAAGCGCGGGGCGATGCCCGCAAGGTCATTCTCGTGCCCGAAAGCGCGCATGGCACCAACCCCGCCACCGCCGCCTTCGCCGGCTACGAGATCGAGGACATTCCGGCCAACAGCGACGGCCGCGTCGATCTCGATGCCTTGAAGAGCCGCCTTGGCCCCGATGTCGCGGGCGTGATGATCACCAACCCCTCGACGCTCGGCCTGTTCGAGCGCGACCTCAAGGCCATTTCCGATGCGGTCCACGAGGCGGGCGGCTTCGTTTATTGCGACGGCGCGAATTTCAACGCCATCGTCGGCAAGGTCCGACCCGGCGATCTTGGCGTCGATGCGATGCACATCAACCTGCACAAGACATTCTCCACCCCGCATGGCGGCGGCGGCCCGGGTTCGGGCCCGGTGGTGCTGTCCGAAGCACTCAGCCCCTTCGCTCCGCTGCCTTATACCGCGCGCACGAAGGACGGGGTCGTCCACCTTGTCGAGGAAGAGGATGCCGACGCTTTTTCCGAAGAGCATTTCGGTGGTCGGATGGAGCACTTCGGCCGCATGACCGCCTTCCACGGCCAGATGGGCATGTTCACCCGCGCGCTGGCTTATATCCTCAGCCACGGTGCGGACGGGCTGCGGCAGGTGGCGGAAGATGCGGTGCTCAACGCCAACTACATCCTGCGCAGCCTCGAGGACTTGCTCGACGCGCCTTTCGGCCACAGCGGCCCCTGCATGCACGAAGCTCTGTTCAGCGATAAGGGTTTCGCCGAGGACATCTCGACGCTCGATCTTGCCAAGGCGCTGATCGACGAGGGCTACCACCCGATGACCATGTATTTCCCACTGGTGGTGCATGGCGCAATGCTGGTGGAGCCGACCGAGACCGAGAGCAAGGCAGCGCTCGACCAGTTCATCACGGCGCTGCGCAGCGTGGCGAAACGGGCGCGCGCGGGCGACGAAAGCCTCAAGACCGCGCCGCATTACGCGCCGCGCCGTCGCCTCGACGAGACGCTGGCCGCGCGCAAACCCGTGCTGGCGTGGGAAGAACCGAGCCCTCCCGGTGGCACGCCGACGATGAGCGAGCAGGGCGGGCGGTAAGCGTCTCCTCATGCGGACATGAAGATCGTCTTCAGCCGCAAGGGCTTCGACAGCGCAGCGGGCGGCGGTGCCTCGCCGATCGTAGACGGTGTGCCGTTAAGCCTGCCGATCCCGGCGGGCACGGCCTCGCGCACGACCTATGGCGATCTCGGGCTGGGCGAGCACGCTGCAAGGGCCAGCCGCGGAAAGTTGGGCGCGGAGGACCTATGCCATCACGACCCGATGTTCCGCAGCGACGGTACCTGCCTCTTCGGCCAGGTCGGCGCGGCGCAGACGCATCTGGCGAACCAGGGCGTGGGGGTGGGCGATGTCTTTCTCTTCTTCGGCCTGTTTCGTGAGGAGGAAACCGGAGAGCCGCATCACCGTATCTTCGGCTGGATGCAGATCGAGCGCATGGTCGATCTTGCGAGTTGCCGCGAAGAGGAGCGTGAGGAACTGGCAGTCCTTGGCCATCCCCACGCGATTGCCCTGCATGGCAACAACGACTGCATCTATGTGGGACCGGGCGGCACTGCGGCCCGCGTAAGCGAAGCTTTGCGGCTGACGGTCCCGGGCGGCCCGCCGAGCCTGTGGCAGCGCCCCGAGTGGCTTCGCAAGGGCGGCCTCACCTATCACGACCGCGCGGATCGCTGGCTACGTGGAAAGCGCCTGAAGAGCGTTGCGCGGGGGCAGGAATTCGTTGCCGACATCGGTCGCCGTGAGGCACCACGGCGCTGGCTTGAGACGATCCTGGCCGAATTCCTGTGAAGAATTCAGAATTAATCCAGATTCCAGAGGGAGACTTCGCCGGAAAGTCGACGTAACAGGAAGGCGGTATCGCGGTGCTGCCCCGAGCCTTTCGGACAGTCGCCCAACTGGCGGCGTCGCGATACCAATCCCCCTTTTATCGTCAGAGCGTCTTGATCACCGCCGAGAAGTCGAGCCCGCCATTTTCTTCGGCAAAGGCCTCGTATATCTCGGTTGCGTGGCGGCCCAGCGCCGTGGTGGCATCGACGCTACCCGCTGCTTCCATCGCGAGGCGCAAATCCTTCAGCATCAGAGCGGTGGCGAAGCCGCCCTGGTAGTCCTTGTCCGCCGGGCTCTCGACGCCCACGCCCGGCATCGGCGTATAGGCGTTGAGCGGCCAGCAATAGCCCGAGCTTTGCGAGCTGATCTCGTAGAACTTCTGCGGATCGAGGCCGAGCTTCTTGGCCATCGTCATGGCTTCGGTTGTTCCGATCATGGTGATGGCGAGAAGCATGTTGTTGCAGATTTTCGCTGTCTGGCCCGCGCCCGCGTCCCCTGCGTGGATCACAGCCTTGCCCATCGCGTTCAGCACCTCATCGGCCCGCTTGAAAGCCTTCTCGGTACCGCCAACCATGAAGGTGAGCGTGCCGCCATTGGCCGCCGCGATCCCGCCCGAGACGGGGGCATCGACCATGTCGTAACCGGCCGCCTCGGCCTTGGCGATGACGTCCTTGGCGGTAGCGACGTCGACGGTCGAACAGTCGAGCAGCACCGCGCCTGCCGGAGCCTTGCCGATGACGCTGGTTTCATAGACCGATTTCACGATCCCGCCGTTGGGAAGCATCGTCACCACCCCATCGACACCCTGAACCGCTTTGGCTGCGTCGGTGAAGGTCGCGCAGCCAGAATCTTTGGCCGTCGCAAGCGCGTCTTCCGACAAGTCGAAAGCATTGACCGCGTGCCCCGCCTTCACGAGGTTCGCGGCCATCCCGCCGCCCATGTTGCCGAGGCCGATGAAGGCGATTTTCATGTCACTCTCCCAAAAGAGAAAGGACCGCTACGCCGCCGAGGATCATGAGCGGTCCGAATATTAGCAAGAGCACCGGCTGGACGTAGGCCGTCATCCGGTCCCATCGATTGAATGGCAGGGGCTCATTTTCCTTACCTGCCTTGAGGATAGCCGCTTCGATCAGACTAATCCGCTCTTCGCGCCGGTGTCGCCATCCGTAGATGCCGAACCAAACGAACAGAGCGCCGAACGCCAGCAGGCCGAAACCCTTTAGGATTACCTCCCAGTCCACTTGCCCTCGCGCTTTTCGACGAAGGCGGCCATCCCTTCCTTCTTGTCCTCGCTCGTGGTGAGGATTTGGAAGATGCGGCGTTCGATGATCAGGCCCTGGTCGAGACTGGTTTCGAAGGCGGCGTTGACCATCTCCTTGTTCGCGATGGCGGCCATCGGTGGCATCGAAGCAATCTGGGCCGCGGTCTTCAGGGCGTCTTCGAGCAAATCGTCATGCGGCACCACGCGCGCGACGAGGTTACTGCGTTCGGCTTCCTCGGCGCCCATCATGCGGCCCGTCAGGCACATTTCCATGGCTTTCGATTTGCCGATGGCCTTGGTGAGGCGCTGCGATCCGCCCATGCCCGGCGCAACGCCTAGCTTGATTTCGGGCTGACCGAACTTGGCGTTTTCCGAAGCGATGATGAAGTCCGACATCATCGCAAGTTCGCACCCGCCGCCGAGCGCGAAGCCGTTGACCGCAGCGATCCATGGCTTGCGGGTCTTTTTCACGATCTCGCTGGTCCAGGGCGCAAAGAAATCGTCGAGATAGAAGTCGGCCGCGTCCTTCTCGCTCATTTCCTTGATGTCGGCGCCGGCGGCAAAGGCCTTGTCGCCCGAGCCGGTAAGCACTGCGCACAGCTGGCTGCTGTCGGCCTGGTAGGCGGCCAAAGCCTCGATCAATTCCTCGAGCACTTTCGAATTGAGTGCGTTGAGCGCCTTGGGGCGGTTCAAGGTGATCAGCGTAACCGCGTCACGCTGTTCGACGGTGATGGTTTCGTAGCTTGCGGGTTCTGGGCTCATAGGGGTTTCCATTCCTCATCGGCGGGAAGCGGGGCGAAGATGCTGTCGAGCAGTTCCTCGCTCACGCCCTCGGGCGTGGCCGGATCCCATTTGGGGTCGTTCGTCTTGTCCACGATCACTGCGCGCACGCCTTCGGCAAAGTCGGGCCGGGTAAGTACGCGGCTGGCGATGCGGTATTCCATGACCATGTTGTTGGCGAAGCTGTCGAGCTTCTCGCTTGTCGCTAGCTGACGCAGCGCGACCTTGCAGGTCTGCGGGCTCTTGGTGCGCAGGGTGGCGAGTTCTTTGGCCGCCCAGTCGCTGTCCTCGGCCTCGAGGCTGGCGAGGATGTCCTCGTAGCGGTCGGAGGCGAAGTGGCGGGCGATCTTTTCCGCATTGCCTTCGATGCGCGCTTCGGGCGGCGTCTCGGACAGTTCGGAAAGGATACCGGCGATCCGGTCGGGATGCTCGACGATGCGCGCCTTGGCTTCCTCCAGCCTTTCGGACGCAAGGTAATGCGTGGCGATGCCGGCCCAGACGCATTCCGCGCCGTCGAGCCGCGCGCCGGTCAGCGCGAGGAACTGGCCGAGCCTCCCGCCGAAGCGCGCAAGATGCCAGCCGCCGCCCACATCGGGGAAGAGGCCGATGCCGGTTTCGGGCATGGCGAAGCGCGTGTGCTCGGTCGCGACGCGGTATTTGCAGGGCAGGGCAATGCCCACGCCGCCGCCCATGGTGATCCCGTCCATGAAGGCCACGATGGGCTTTGGATAGGTCATAATCTGGTTGTTGAGCTGGTACTCGTCATGGAAGAAAGCGCGGCCCGAGGCCCCGCCATCGTTCAGCGCCGAATTGCGCAGAAGGTTGATGTCGCCGCCTGCGCAAAAGCCGCGCCCCTCGGCGTGATCGAGGATCACCGCCTCGACCGCATCGTCCGCTGCCCACTCGGTCAGCGCAGCGCTCATCGCGTGACACATGTCGAGCGTCAGCGCGTGAAGCGCCTTGGGCCGATTGAGCGAGATATGGCCGATGCGGCCGTGTGTGTGAATGTTTACCTGGTCGGTCATCGCGCTTTCCTTACTGGCGCAGCAGGTCGCGGCCCACGATCATGCGCATGACCTGGTTCGTGCCTTCGAGGATCGAGTGCACGCGCAGGTCGCGCCAGAAGCGCTCGATCGGGTATTCGCGCAAATAGCCATAGCCGCCGAAGAGCTGGAGCGCGTCGTTGACGATCTTGCTGCCGCTGTCGGTGGCGAGGCGCTTGGCCATGGCGGAGAAGCGCGATTTGTCGGGCGCGTTGTCCGTCACCTTGGCTGCGGCTAGGTAAAGCAGCGCACGCGCCGCCTCCAGATCGGTCGCCATGTCGGCGAGCATGAACTGGGTGTTCTGGAAGTCAGAAATGGGCGTGTCGAACTGCTTGCGGTCCTTGGTGTAGGCCACCGCTTCATCAAGGCAGCGCTGCGCCCCGCCGAGCGAGCAAGCGCCAATGTTGAGGCGGCCGCCGTCGAGACCCATCATCGCAAAACGAAAGCCTTCGCCTTCATCGCCAACGCGGTTGGCGACCGGCACGCGCGCGTCCTCGAAGATCACCTGCGCCGTGGGCGACGCATTCCAGCCCAGTTTTTTTTCCGGTTTGCCGAAGGAAATGCCGGGCGTGTCCTTGTCGATCACGAGACAGGTGATGCCCTTGGTCTTGTGATCGGACGTGCGGACCATGGTGACGTAAACGTCGTTGAAGCCGCCGCCCGAAATGAACTGCTTGGTGCCATTGAGGACGTAATGATCGCCGTCGAGCCTGGCGGTGGTCTTGAGTCCTGCTGCGTCCGAGCCGCTGCCCGGTTCGGTCAGCGCATAGCTGGCGATCTTGTCCATAGTGACGAGGTCGGGGAGGTATTTCTCCTTCACTTCCGCCCCGCCGAACTGGTCGATCATCCAGGCGGCCATGTTGTGGATCGAGATATAGGCGCTGGTTGCCGGGCAGCCATAGGCCATGGCTTCCATGATCAGCGCGGCTTCCAGCCGGCCGAGGCCGATGCCGCCGCTTGTCTCCGACACATAGATCGCGCCGAAGCCGAGTTCCGCGCTCTGCTTGATAACGTCGCGCGGGAAATGCGACTTTTCGTCCCATTCCGCAGCGTGCGGCGTGATGTTGTCGGCGGTGAAGCGCTGCGCCATTTCCTGGATCTGCAGCTGTTCTTCGGTGAGCTGGAATTGTCCTGCATTTGTAGTCATGCCGCGCGCTCTAGCCCCCTCCTTGCCGCAAGGGAAGGGGCGCTTCGCAACCTCACGAAACGATTGCTTCGGCCTCGATTTCGACTTTCCATTCCTTGCGGCATAGCCAGCTTGCGCCGACCATCGTTGCGGCGGGGCGCGCTTCGCGGAAGAAGCGAGCGTGAACTTCTCCCACCGCAGCCTGGTCGTCGAAGTTGGTGAGGAACATGCGGGTGCGCACGATATCGGCTGCCGAGCCGCCCAGTTCCTCGATCGCGCGCAGGATCAGGACGCAGCAGCGCTCCGCCTGCGTGGCCGCATCGCCAGCGGTCGAAGAACCGTTGTCCTCCACCGGCCCGGTGCCCGCGACGGTGATGCGATTGCCTTCGCGAACCGCCCGGGCGAAGCCGAAGCGTTTCTCGAAAGGCGATCCGGTGTAGGCGTGCTGTCGTGTGCTCACCCGCAATAGATCCGCGTGATCACGTCTTGCGCGTCATAGATCACGTTTACCCGGTCCTGCCGGTAATCCATCGTGAAAACGCTGTCAGGCGGCCCCCAGCGCAGCACGCGCGCATCGCTCATGGCGAGCACGCTCTTGCCGATGGAGGAGGTGGCCGTGCGCCCAATGAATTGCTGCGCTTCGGTAGCGTTGCAGGACGCAGGCGGCGCGTCGGGCGCGTCGAGACTTCCGGTAGGGCGATCCATGGGTATGCAGGCTCCGGCCAGCAGGGCGAGGGGGAGGGCGGCAGTGCGGATCATGTCTGGCACTTCGTATAGGTAAGCGGTTCGGCCATGGCGTCTTCTCCATATTCGGTGCGCGTGAGTTCGGTGCCGTCTTCGCTGATGGCAAGCCGGATGTCGCGCGTCCATTCCTCGCCTTCACCGGTAAAGGCGTAGGTGGCGCGAAGGTCTCCCTCGCCGCTTTCCGAAACCGCGCCCAGCGTCGCCACGAATTCGTAGAAGCGGAGTTGGTCCTCCGAAATCGTGATCGCGCCCTTGGCGTCGCCATTCTCATCGGTGCAGTCACCGGGATTGATGCCCCAGCGCCCGTGAAAGGCTGCGGGGATGGTTGTCACGTCGGTTTCCGGCAAGGGTTCGGCTCCGTCGCCAATGCCGCCATCGGGTTCGACCGGGATCATCGTCTCCTCACCTTCGGGCCGCTCCTCGATGGGGTCGGAGCAGGCGGCCAGCGCGAGCGGGGCGAAGGTGATAAGGGCAAGGATCGAACGCATAGGGTTACTCCGGGCAGCGAATGTATCGGGTGACGTCCATCCCGCCGTTGCCCTTGTCGGCGTTGACGACGAGAGTGCCGCCCGGCTGGAGCGCGAAATCGCGGCGCTCGCTGGTGGGCGTGTCGGCATAGGTGGTGTCGAAAGTGGCGTCGATCATGCGGTCGGTGCGCGCGTGTACCTCCATGATCCGGCCGCCGGTCTCGAAATAGCTGTAGCCCTCGTCGCGCACGGTTATTAGGCGGTCCCAGTCGATGTTCCCGCGCAGGCGCGGGTCGCAATCCTGAGGCGTGGGCGTGCGGCCGAGATCGTCCTTGTGCCAGTCGCCGTGCATGGCGGAAGGCATGGTCTTGGCGAGCGGCGCATTGCGGGTCTCGCTCAACGGGGGAGTCGGCGCGGGTGTGGATTCTTCGAGCGGGGCCTGGTCGGGCAAGCGCTCGGCCGCTTCGTCGCCTGCCCTGTCGCAAGCTGCCAGCAGGAAGGGCAGGGAGAGGGCGGCAAGGCGGGGGAGCGCACCGAATGTCATGTGCCCCCAACGCCTCTCCGTTCCAAATTATCCCGCCGGGATCATCCCATCGTCGGGATGACGAAGGCGTTCGACCCGTCGCCGCCGCCGTCGGGCCAGCGCTGGGTGACTTTCTTGGCCTTGGTCCAGAACTTGAGGCCTTCCATGCCGTACTGGTCGATGTCGCCGAAGCCCGAACGCTTCCAGCCGCCGAAGCTGTGGTAGCTCACGGGGACGGGGATCGGCACGTTGATGCCGACCATGCCGACGTTGACGCGGGATGCGAATTCGCGCGCCGCGTGGCCGTTGCGGGTGAAGATGGCGACGCCGTTGCCGTACTGGTGTTCGCTCGGCAGCCTGACCGCTTCCTCGAAATCCTTCGCGCGCACGATCTGGAGCACGGGCCCGAAAATTTCTTCCTTGTAGCTTTCCATGTCGGCGGTGACGCGGTCGAGCAGCGTCGGGCCGACGAAGAAACCGTCCTCATGGCCCTGCAGCGTGAAGCCGCGACCGTCGATGACGACTTCGGCGCCCTCATTCTCGGCCGTGTCGATCCAGCCTTCGACCCGCGCCTTGTGTTCGGGCGTGACGACGGGGCCGTAATGCGCATCGGGATCGTTCGAGACGCCGACGCGCAGCGCGTTGATCGCGGGGATCAGCTTGTCGCGCAGGCGGTTGGCGGTGTCCTCGCCCACGGGGACGACCACGGGCAGCGCCATGCAGCGTTCGCCCGCCGAACCGAAGGCGGCCCCGGCAAGGTCGTTGACCACCTGGTCGAGATCGGCGTCGGGCATGACGATGCCGTGGTTCTTCGCCCCGCCGAAGGCCTGCACGCGCTTCGCGTTCGCCGTGCCGCGCGAGTAGATGTACTGGGCGATGTCGGAGGAGCCGACGAAGCTTATGGCCGGAATGTCGGGATGGTCGAGGATGGCGTCGACCATTTCCTTGTCGCCATGAACGACCTGCAGCAATCCTTCGGGCGCGCCGGCTTCGAGGAACAGTTCGGCGAGACGTACCGGAACGCTCGGGTCGCGCTCCGACGGCTTGAGAATGAAGGCGTTACCCGCCGCAATCGACATGCCGAACATCCACATCGGGATCATGGCCGGGAAGTTGAACGGGGTGATGCCTGCTCCGATGCCGAGCGGCTGGCGCATCGAATAGACATCGATGCCGGGGCCTGCGCCTTGCGTGTACTCGCCCTTCAGAGCCTGCGGGATGCCGCAGGCAAATTCGATCACTTCGAGGCCGCGCTGTACGTCGCCATGCGCGTCCTCGACAACCTTGCCGTGCTCGCTCGAGAGGAGCTCAGCCAATTCCTGCTTGTGCGCCTCGACCAGTTCCTTGAACTTGAACATGACACGGGCGCGGCGCTGCGGATTGGTCGCCGCCCATTCGGGCTGGACCTTCTTGGCCGCATCGACCGCCTGCTGGAGCAGTTCCGCGCCGCCGAGCGCGACTTCGGCCTGTACCTCGCCCGTGGACGGGTTCCAGATCTTGTGCTTGCGGGTGGGGGCCGGGCTATTGCCGACAATGAAATGGTCAACCTGACGCATGGGGGAATCCTCTCTTTTCTTGCCAACGGCCTTGGCAAGGGGAGGGTCCGAAATCAACCGGTTTCAGATGAAACCTTTGGTCGATGGGCTATCCGACCGCTGCCATCAACTGCGCGCACAGGATCGCGCCATAGGTCCCAAGCGCATAACCGAGGACTGCCAGCAGCACGCCGACGGGGGCCAGGGCCGGGTGGAAGGCCGCCGCCACGACCGGAGCCGAGGCCGCTCCGCCGACATTCGCCTTGCTGCCCACGGCGACGAAGAAGAACGGCGCCTTGATAAGCTTGGCAACCACCAGCAGCAGCACGACGTGGATGATCATCCAGATCAGGCCGACGGCGAAGAAACCCGGCGCATCGCCCAGCTGCGTCACGTCCATCTTGGTGCCGATGATTGCGACCAGCAGGAAAATGAAGAGCGTGCCAAACTTGCTTGCGCCGACGCCTTCGAGATTGCGCGCACGGGTGAAGCTGGCGCCAAGGCCCAGCGTGGTCGCCACGACGACGACCCAGAAGAAGCTGCTCGCCAGCGTTGCGTCTTCGCCCTGCCAATCGGCGAAGACGCCGCCGAGGAAGCTGCCGGCGAGGTGGCACAGGCCGACCACGGCCAGCGTGGCGCCGAACAGGAGGACGTAATCATTGGCCTTGGCGACGCGTTCAACCGAGCTGGTGTAGTCCGCCATCTTGTCGCGCAGGGCGTCGATCGCGCTGCTGTCCGCGCCGAGCCAGCGGTCGACCCGCTCGCTCGCGCCGGCGCCATAGAGGAGGAAGATCATCCAGATATTGGCGACAATGATGTCGACCGCAATGAGCGCCGAATAGCGTTCGATGTTGTAGCCGTAGACCTCGAGCATGGCGGTCTGGTTCGCGCCGCCGCCGATCCAGCTTCCGGCCAGCGTTGCGAGACCGCGCCAGGCTGCGTTGTCACCCGTGCCGATGATGGAAGGATCGAACTGCGCCACGGCCCACAGCGCGATCGGACCGCCGATCACGATGCCCAGCGTTGCGGTGAGGAACATGATGATGGCCTTGCTGCCGAGCCCGAGAATCCCCTTCAGATCTATGCTGAGTGTCATTAGGAACAGCGCGGCGGGCAGGAAGAAGTCCTTCGCCACAGTCCAAAGATTGCTCTCGCTCACGTCGATCAGGCCGAAGGTGACCATCAGCGATGGCACGAGATAACAGACGAGGATGATCGGCACGAAGGTGTAGAACTTCGTCCAGCCGGGCCGGTCGCGCGTTGCGAAGACGAAAGCGAGCACAAGGCCGAGAAGGCCGAGAATTATCCGGTCGTCAGTGATCATTGTGTGGCGAAACCCGTCCCAAATCGTTTTCCTGTCGGCCTGCCTAGCGAGGGCGGAGGCGAAAAACCATGTTGACCGGCACGCTGGCCACAGGCAAATCGCCGCTCCGGGCTGCGGGTATGATGTAATGGTAGCCTGCCAGCTTCCCATGCTGGACGCGCGGGTTCGATTCCCGCTACCCGCTCCACTCGCCTGACCTTCTCTATTTCGGCGGCATCCGGATAGCACCGTCCAACCGGAACTGGTGCCCGTTGATATAGCTGTTGCCGGAAATTTCGCAGATGAGCGAGGCAAATTCCTCCGGTTCGCCGAGCCGCTTGGGGAAGGGCACGCTGCCGTTCAGCTGGTCCCACATTTGTGGGTTGCGATCCTTCATGCCCAACATCAGCGGGGTGGCGAAAATGCCCGGCATGACCGAGTTCACACGGATGCCTAGGTCCATCAAATCGCGCGCCATGGGCAGGACAAGGCCGTTCACGCCCGCCTTGCAACTGCCGTAGATAACTTGCCCGATCTGGCCGTCCTGAGCCGCCACGCTGGCGGTGAGCGTGATGCACCCGCGCTCGCCGTCTGCGTTCAGCGGCTCGCTGTTGCCCATGCCTAACGCTGAATGGCTAGCGATGCGGTAGGATGAGACGAGGATGCCTTCTGCCCCATAGGCGTAGTCCTCGGTCGAGAGGCGCTTGTAGCCGCCCGCTTGCTTGTCCCATCCCAGCGTCTTGCCGCGGCGGCTGGTCATGGCGCAATGGACGGTGACGCGTTCCTGCCCGTGGGCGCTGCGTGCCTTTTCAAAACCGTCGACGACCGATTGCTCGTCGGTGATGTCGACGCGCGCAAACGTGCCGCCGATCGCCTTGGCGTGCGCCTTGCCTGCCTCTTCGTTCACGTCGAAGATCGTCACCTTGAGCCCGAGGTCGGCCAGCGCCTTCGCGCTCGCCTTGCCCAGACCGCTGGCCCCGCCCGTGACCACTGCCGCCATGCCTTCGGTCAGTTTCATCTTCGCTCTCCCTGCTGTCATTTGCCTGGCGCACTGCTATCGCATGGCAAAGGCCATACCGCCAACGGAGAGTCGCATGCCTGCAAACCTTCATCGCCGCCAGTTCCTGTCCGCCACCGCGAGTGCCTTTGCCGCGCTCTCGCTGAGCGGCTGCATGACCCGCGGCGCGTCGCGCTGGGCGAACTTCACCGGCTATGGCGACCTGGTCCCCCGATCCGGCCGGTCTGCTCGACCTGCCCGAAGGCTTTTCCTACCGCCTGCTCTCCAGCCTTGGCGATGCGATGAGCGATGGCGGGACGGTGCCCGACAAGGCCGACGGGATGGGCTGCCTGCCGCTCGATGGCGGCAAGATGGCGCTGGTACGCAATCACGAGCTTGTCCCGAGCGACGGGGCAGGGGCCACGCTCACGCAAGGCTACGACAAGGCGGCAGGGCGCATGGTGCTCCCTGGCGGGACGACTACTCTCGTGCTCGACGGCACCACCCTGGAGAAAACGCGCGAGTTCCGGTCCTTTGCCGGATCGATCCGCAATTGTTCGGGCGGTGTCACGCCGTGGGGAAGCTGGCTGACCTGCGAGGAATTCGTTTCGGAGCCGCAGCACATTGCGCCCGACAAGCTGGGTACAGACCACGGATGGATCTTCGAAATTCCGGCCGATGCCAACGCGCAGGTCAATCCGGCTCCGCTGAAGGCAATGGGTCGGTTCAACCACGAAGCGGCCTGCGTCGATCCGGAAACCGGCCTCGTCTACCTGACCGAGGACCGCGACGATTCGGCGCTTTATCGCTTTGCCCCCAAGGTGCCGGGCGATCTTGCGAAGGGCGGTCAACTCCAGGCCATGCGCATCGTCGGCCTACCCGACACACGCAATTGGGATACGGCAGAGATGCAGGTGGGCAAGCGTTACGCGGTGGAATGGTTGCCTCTCGCGGACGTGGAAGCGCCGCTCGACGATCTGCGCCAGCGCGCAGCAGCGCAGGGCGCATCGCGTATCGCACGGGGCGAAGGCATCCATATGGGGCTGGACGAACTCTTCGTCTGCTCGACCAGCGGGGGCGCGAAGAAGCTTGGGCAAGTGTTCAAACTCATCCCAGGCCGCGGCGTCAGGGGCGACGAGATCGAACTCTTCTTCGAGAGCACCGATCCGGCACAATTCAACTATGGCGACAATCTCACCGTCGCCCCCAACGGCCATCTGATCGTGTGCGAGGACCAGTATACCGAGGTGGTCGACAATCGCCTCATCGGCATCACGCCGCTGGGCGCGCCCTATGTGTTCGGGCGGCTCAATTTGCAGACTGAGCTTGCTGGCGGCTGCTTCTCGCCCGACGGCAAGTGGTTCTTTGTAAACGCCTACTCGCCGACCCGGACGGTTGCGATCACAGGGCCTTGGGCGGTCTAACCAGCTAACCGATTAGCTGCTCGCGCCATGATCGAAAAATCCGATCATGGCAGCCGGTCTTTGTCCCGAAACTACACCCCCCGTTCGCTCGTTGGTGGGGCAAACGGGAAATCGAAGGACACACACAATGGCCACTCTCGGCAACAACGCAAAATCGGGCCTCGTTACCGCATTGAACGGCGCACTGGCGGATACGATGGCGCTCTATTTCAAGACGAAGAACTTCCATTGGCACGTCGCAGGCCCGCGCTTTCGCGACCTGCACTTGCTCTTCGACGAGCAGGCGGCGCAGTTGATCGGCACGGTCGACGATATCGGCGAGCGCGTGCGGAAGAACGACGAATACACGCTCACTTCTATCGGCACGGTCGCGTCCGAGACGCAGATCAAGGACCAGGACGACGTCACCATTGCCGCCGACGCCATGGTGGCAGAATTGCGCGACGATAACCGCAAGCTGCATGATCGGCTCAGCAAGGTGAAGGAAGAGGCGGAAAGCGTGGGCGACAACGCCACCAGCGGCATCGTCGACGACTGGATCGACCAGTGCGAAGAGCGCATCTGGTTCCTCAACCAGACCACCAAGTAAGCGCTATGCGCGCATAGCAATTCACCCGCTCGCGGCTTGGCCGGGGGCGGGTTTGCTGTATCGGAAGTACCCATGCCCGACATCACGATCATCGAAAACGCATCCGACGAACGCATCGCCGAATGGTTGGAGGAGCAGCTCGCAGAGGCGCTCGCGGCGACAGAAGGTCCGTTGACCATCACCGTACCCGGCGGATCGACGCCTTTTCCGATCATCGCCAAGCTGCTCGAAGCCGATCTCGACTGGTCGCGGCTGGTCGTGTGGCCGGGCGATGATCGGATCGTGCCGGAAGATCACCACGCCTCCAATGCCGGCAAGCTGCGCGCCCTGTTCGAACCGGCGGGCGCGGAAGTGGTGACGCTCACCATCATGGAGCAGGTCCCGCATTTCGACCTTGCATGGCTCGGCATGGGTGCGGACGGGCACATCGCCTCGCTCTTCCCCAACACCGATCCCAAGCTGGACGAACCGCGGAGCATCATCCGCCTCACGCCCGATCCTCTGCCGCCCGAGGCGCCTTTCGACCGCATCAGCCTCACGCTCCCCGCGATCCTCGACAGCGATGCAATCGCCTTCGTGATCCGCGGCAAGGACAAGCGCGCTGTGTTCGACGAAGCGGCTGGCGGAAAAAGCGATTTGCCGGTTGCCCGGCTGCTGGCAGGCGCTACACAGCCTGTCATATGCTTCACCTGATACCTGCGCCGCTGCATCGGCTCGCCCTCAAGATTGCCTACAAGCTGCGCAACCGGGCGCGCCGTGTATCCGGCAGCACGCGCGACGGAGTGAGCGTGGTCGGCCGCGATCTGGGCGGGCAGATCCTGCTGGTGCGCCACAGCTACGGCCCGAACGAATGGTTCTTCCCCGGCGGCGGCATTGCCGAGGGTGAGGAGCCGGAAGCGGCGGTCAGGCGCGAATTGCTTGAGGAAACAGGCTGCGAGATCGAAGGCATGAAGCTCGTCGGCCTGATCGAGGAAACGTTGTCCGGCGCTGCACACAAGGCGCATCTGTTCGAAGGCGTCGTCAACGACATGCCCGAGGCCGATGGCCGCGAGGTCGTGGAAGCGCGCTTCTTCCCCACCCACTCGCTCCCCGAACCGCTCAGCTCCCGCACGCGCGAGAGGCTGAAGATGTGGCAGGCGCGCAAGAGCTAGAGCAGCGAGAGCTGCGCATCGGGGCGCCTGGGTTCCTCTTTGCCGCCTTCCAGTTTCGACAAGGTCAGGCCCATCAGCCGGATCGGCATGGGTAGGGGGAGCACCTCTTCCAGCAGTTGCCTTGAGAGCGCCTCGAACTGGGCGCGGTCAGTGATCGGCTGGTCGACCGTCTTGGCGCGGCTGAAAATCTGGAAGTCGATGTATTTCATCTTCAGTGTGACCGTGCGCCCCTTGGCCTCGGCGCGCTCGATATAGCCCCACACAATGTCGATGATGTCCTCCAGCGTCTCGCGCAGCTCGCTGCCGGAGGAGAGGTCGCGGCTGAAGGTTCGCTCCCCTCCCACTGACTTGCGGATGCGGCTGGAGCGGACGGGGCGCAGGTCGATGCCCCGCGCGGCGCGATAGAGGTAATCGGCAAAGCTGCCGAAGTGCGCGCGCAGCCACTCGATGTCCTTGGCGGCGAGTTCGGCGCCGGTCTGGATGCCGAGCCGGTCCATCTTCTCCGCGCCCTTGGGGCCAACCCCGTGGAACCGCCGTACAGGAAGCGATTGCACGAAGTCCGCGCCCTCGCCGGGGCGGATGACGCACATCCCGTCGGGTTTGTTCTGGTCGCTCGCGAGCTTGGCGAGGAACTTGTTGTAGGAGACGCCCGCGCTGGCGGTCAGCCTTGTCTTGGCGCGGATTTCCTGCCGGATCAGCTCGGCAATGCGCGTGGCGCTGCCGATGCCGAGCTTGTCCTCGGTGACGTCGAGATAAGCCTCGTCGAGGCTCAGCGGTTCGACAAGGTCAGTGTGATGGCGGAAGATCGCGCGGATTTGCTGGCTGACCTCGCGATAGGCATCGAAGCGGCTCTTTACAAAGATCAGGTCGGGGCACAGCCGCTTTGCGGTGACGCTAGGCATCGCGCTTTTCACACCGAATTTGCGCGCCTCGTAGCTCGCCGCTGCCACCACGCCGCGCCCGCTCGATCCGCCCACGGCAACAGGTTTGCCCCGTAGGTCCGGATTGTCGCGTTGTTCGACGCTGGCGAAAAAGGCGTCCATGTCGACATGGATGATCTTGCGTAGGCCGTCTGCCCCGTCGTCATCCTTATCTTCGACACTAATCATGCGGCTGTAGATAGCGATGCGGGTTGCAAATCGGAACCTTGTGCTTCACCCGCCATTTTGTGCAGATGCGAAACGAACAGCTTTCCGGCGGCGAGCGCCCGCTTCCCGAACGCGCGAAGCGTGCGGCGATCGGCGAGCGCGAGCTGATCTGGATGATGGCCTTGCTGATGGCCTGCAACGCCTTCGGTATCGACGCCATACTTCCCGCGCTCGACGCGCTGGCGGGCGATCTCGGCGCTCCGGGAAACGACCGGCAGTTCGTGGTCGGGGCTTATCTGCTGGCTGCCGGTTTCGGCACACTCGTGCCGGGCGCCTTTGCCGACCGTTACGGACGGCGGCCCGTCCTTTTCGTGGCGCTGGCCTGCTACATCGTGCTCTCGCTCGTCTGCGCCATGGCGACCACATTCGATATGCTGGTGGGCCTTCGCGCGGCACAGGGTTTCTTTGCCGCGGGCATCATCGCCCTTCCGCCAGCCATCATTCGCGACCGGGTGGGAGGGGACAAGATGGCGCGCATGATGAGCCTCATCTTCGTGATTTTCCTCCTCGTGCCTGCCGTCGCGCCCAGCATCGGGCAGGCGGTGCTTTTCGCCTTCGGCGACTGGCGCTGGATTTTCGGCGCGATGGCGGTTCTGGGCTGCGTGATGAGCGCCTGGGTCTATTTCCGCCTGCCCGAAACGCTGCACGAGGAGGACAAGCAGGACATTCACCTGCCGACCATCACGCGCAACATGAAAAGCGCCGTCACCTTGCGCGAGACCATCGGCTATACTCTCGGCAGCGCGCTGGTATTCGGCGGCTTGTTCGGCTTCATCAATTCTTCGCAGCAGCTGATCGGCGAGGCCTTCGGAGCGGGCGACAAATTCCCGCTGATTTTCGCCATCTGTGCCGGTTGCATGGCGCTCGCCAACTGGTCGAACAGCCGCATCGTCGAGCGGTTCGGCGCCCGCAGGGTCAGCCATGTGGCGCTTTTCGCCTTCATCTTCGTGGCCGCCCTGCAGCTGTGGTTCGCCAACGACCCGGACGAGACCTTGTGGACCTTCGTCCCGCTGATGGCGGCGAATATGAGCCTATTGGGCTTCATCGGGGCCAATTTCGGCAGCATCGCCTTGCAGCCCTTCCGCCATATCGCAGGGGCAGCGTCCTCTGCGCAGGGCTTCCTGCGTATGACCAGCGGCGCAGCGCTGGGCGCTTTCATCGGCTATATGTACGATGGCACGGCGCGCCCGCTGGCAGCCGCCTTGCTCATCACGGCGGTGCTGAGCCTCGTCTTCGTCCTCTTCTCCGAACGCGGCGAGCTGTTCGGCGAGAAGATGGAGGATTACGACTAGGCTTCGATCTCCAGCCTGCGCCAGGCCAGCTGCGCGAATTCGCATAGCAGGGGCCGCGTGTCGCGCGGGTCGATAATGTCCTCGACATTAAAGCGTTCGGCGCTGCGGAAGGGCGAGGTGACACGGTCGAGCCGCTCGCGAATGGCGGCAAGTTCCGCAGCCGGATCGTCGGCCGCTTCCAGTTCGGACTTGTAGGCCACTTCCAGCCCGCCCGCGATGGGTAGCGAGCCCCAATCGCCCGAAGGCCAGCAATAGCGGTACTGGTAGGTCTCGGCGTTGCTCATCGCGCTCCCAGCAATGCCATAGGCGCGGCGCAGGACGATGGAGGCGAGCGGGACGCTGGCGCGGTAGATCGCGTTCATCGCCTGCACTCCGTAGCGGATCGTGCCCGCCATCTCCGCCTCGCGCCCGATCATGAAGCCGGGGTTGTCGACGAGGTGGACGATGGGCAGGCGGAACTGGTCCGCCAGCTTCACGAAGCGCTCGACCTTCTCGCTGGTCTTCGCTTCCCATGAGCCGCCGAGATAGGACGGGTCGCTGGCGAGCACCATGACCGGCCATCCGTCGAGGCGGGCGAGGGCCGTGATGCAGGCGCGGCCCCACATACGGCCGATCTCGAAAACGGTGCCTTTATCGAACACCATCTCCATCGCGCGGCGCATCGAATAGACCTGCTTGTCCTCGCGGGGGACGAGACTGAGGAGGCCTTCTTCGCGGCGGTCAACCGGATCGGAGCAGTCCGCGCGTCGTGCGATCTGGCCGACGTGTTCGGGCATGAAGGAGAGAAAATGCCGCGCGCGGGCGAAGGCTTCGGCCTCGCTCGAGACCTCGTCGTCGACCACGCCGTTGCGGGTGTGGATGCCGCTGCCGCCAAGGTCTTCCTTGGCTTGGCTGTGATCGTCGGAGCCCTTGTAGCTTTCGCCCAGGCCATCGACCACGGCGGGGCCGGCGGCAAAGATCTGGCTGAGGCCCTTCACCATGGTGGAATAATGGCTCGCCACCGTGCGCGCTGCGCCGAGTCCAGCCGTCGGACCGAGCGCCAGCGCGACGACCGGCACGGTGTCGAGGTTCTTCACCACATCGGACCAGCCGGGAACGGCGGGAATATAGGTCGCGCCGATCTGCTCGAGCGTCTTTACGCTGCCGCCGCCACCTGTGCCGTCGATCATGCGGATGATGGGTAGTTTAAGCTCATGCGCCATCTTCTCGGCCTGAACCATCTTGCGGCTGATCCCGGCGTCCGCCGCGCCGCCACGGATGGTGAAATCGTCGGCGGTCGCGACCACCGGGCGGCCGTTTATCTTCGCCTTGCCGAAGAGGAAGGGGGCAGGGGTTACGCCTGCAAGATTGCCGTTTTCGTCATAATGACCCTTGCCGGCGATCTTGCCGATCTCGCGAAAGGACCCTTCGTCGACCAGCGCCGCGAGCCGGGCGCGCGCATTCATCTTGCCGCGGGAGTGCTGGCGGGCGAGCTTTTCCGGCCCGCCCATCTGTTCCGCGAACTCTTCGCGCTTTTGCCGCTCCTCGAGTTCGCGTTCCCAGCTCACTCTTCGCTCGGCTCCACCACCGCCAGCACCGCCTCGACCTGCACCTGCCCGCCTGTCGAAGCGGAAAGCTCGGTCACGGTACCGTCGAAGGGCGCGGTGAGCGCGTGTTCCATCTTCATCGCCTCGAGCACCAACAGGCGCTGACCTGCGGTCACGGCATCGCCCTCAGCCACATCGACCGCGATGACCTTGCCCGGCATGGGTGCAAGGATCGCGCCGTCCGCGGCGGAGGCGTGGCCGCCAGCGTCATAGCGATAGGGTTGGAATACGCGCGTCTCACCTTTTAACCGAACAAGTATTCCCTGCGGGATTTCTTCGGTCCAACCCGTTTCATCCGGTTTGACGTCATATCGATCAGAACCGTCTGTCATCACCAATGAGAAGGGACGGCTCGATGAGTTTAGCCGTAGTCCGGATGGCTGTTGCCATATAGGCAGTCTAGCAAGAGCCTCCTCGTCATAGAGTTGAGGGTCTCGCTTCCCTCGCATAAACTCAAAATAGGCGGCATTTGCGGCGAGTTCTCTTGAGTCGTCTTCAGAAGCGAGCAGACCGTCGCCCTTTTCCCCAATCAATCCTGTATCAAGCTGGCCCGACCGAAAATCTGGGTCTGACAGCAATCGGTGCAAGAATGCCGCGTTTGTCTTCACCGGCCACGAAATGACACGCGCGCAGTCATTCGCAAGTTCCTGCAATGCCGTCGACCGGTCAGTCCGATGCACAATGATCTTGGCGATCATCGGATCATAGAATGGTGTGATCTCGCCGTCTTTCTCAACGCCTGTATCGATCCGGTTTGGGCTTCTCGGTGTCGATCGAGGTAAATGGAATTGTTCAAGCCGTCCCGTGCTCGGCAAGAACCCTTTCGCCGGGTCTTCCGCATAGAGCCGCGCTTCGATGGCCCAGCCGTTGATACTCAGTTCTTCCTGCTTCAGCGGGATCGGCTCCCCGCTCGCCACGCGCAGCTGCCATTCGACCAGATCGACCCCCGTAATTTCCTCGGTGACGGGATGCTCCACCTGAAGCCGCGTGTTCATCTCCATGAAGAAGATGCGGTCCGCCCGCAGGCCTTCGCTGGCGTCGGCGATGAATTCGATCGTGCCTGCGCCCTCGTAATCGACAGCCTTGGCGGCGCGCACGGCGGCGGCGCAGATTTCTTCGCGCGTGGCCTCGTCCATGCCGGGGGCGGGGGCTTCCTCGATCACCTTCTGGTGGCGGCGCTGGAGCGAGCAGTCGCGTTCGAACAGGTGGACGACATTGCCGTGGGCATCGCCGAAGACCTGCACCTCAATATGGCGGGGCGAGGTGATCCACTTTTCCAGCAGAACCTCGTCGTTGGAGAAGCTGGCTTTGGCCTCGCGCCGGCAGCTTTCGAGCGCGGCTTCGAAGTCTTCGGCCTTGTCGACCTTGCGCATCCCCTTGCCGCCGCCACCCGCGACCGCCTTGATAAGCACGGGGTAGCCGATGGCATCGGCTTCGGACTTGAGACGCTCGATCGACTGGTCCTCGCCCTCGTAGCCCGGCGTCACAGGCACGCCCGCCTCGCGCATCAGCTTTTTGGCGGCATCCTTGAGGCCCATTGCATCGATGCTGGAGGGTTTGGGGCCGACCCAGATCAGGCCCGCATCGATCACCGCCTGCGCGAAGCCTGCGTTTTCGGACAGGAATCCATAACCCGGGTGGATCGCCTCGGCGCCGGTCTCCTTCGCCGCGGCGATGATCTTCTCGCCCACGAGATAGCTCTCGGCAGCGGGCGAGGGGCCGATATGGACCGCCTCGTCGGCTTGCCGCACGTGCAATGCCTTGGCGTCGGCATCGGAATAGACTGCGACGGTGGCGATACCCATTTCGCGTGCGGTGCGAATGATACGGCAGGCAATTTCGCCGCGATTGGCGATGAGAAGTTTCGAAATCATGGGGACGCGCGCTAGCCGCTTTTCGGTTCGCTGGCGAGGGCTTGGTCGCCTTCTCATTCTATTTAGTGTACGCTGCAGTTCGCTGCCCTGATGGAGATAATGACGATAAAAGCCCTTCTCATCTCGCTGATCGCATTGCTGTTCGCCCTGCCGGCTCAGGCGGCGACCATCGTCGCAACGGGGACTTATGGTGAAGGCGAATCAGTTTTAATCGACGTCGTGCCCGAAACAATGTTCGGATCCGGGACCTACCGGTTCCGGTTCCAATCCTCCTCGCCGCTTACCAATCTAATCGGGAATGCGATCACACTGGAGACGGTGAGCGAATGTATCGATGGCGAGCCCTGTCTTACCTATACCTATGAGCGGCGTTATCGCGATATTGCGCAGGATTCTTCGTTTTCGTTCGTCGTCGATGTCCCCCCTTCAAGAATCGAAACGTTCGATCCCGATGCGCTGGGCAATCCGGGCGCGACCTTCACCTATACCGAAATATGTTGTGCTTTCTCACTGTTTCAAAGCAACGGCGCGACTGCGTCCACCTCCGGGACTTGGACGATATCCGCCGTCAGCGTTCCGGAACCCGGTGCTTGGGCGCTGATGATTTTCGGTTTCCTATTGGTCGGCGGGGTAATGAGACGGAAGACTGGGTTCGCGCAGGTCGCTTGATAAGCGACGGGCAATCGATGCCTACCACCCGGCGACAGGCCGGAAGTCGTGCCGTGACCAGATGATCGGCTCGACGGGACCGGTTGGGCGGTTCCAGAGTGCCTCAAAGAAAGCGGTGGTCATATGCCAAGCTTTTTCCGGTCCGCTCACACGGGTGCGCGTGTCCCAGGCAAGCTGACCGCGGTCGAGGACCTTGCGGCCGATGGCGCCGTAGATATTGGCGGCCGACAGCACCGCCCAGCGGTGGCGGAACCGCAGCTTCTTCGCGCCGAGGCGGGCGGCAGCCTCGTGCTTTTCCATCAGCGCGATCATGCGCGGCATGAGGCTGGCGAGGATGAAGCGGTTTTCCGGCCTGGCGTGCTCGCCCGGCGCAAGGCCGACCTCGGCCAGCCACTCGGCGGGTAGGTAGACGCGGTTTGCGGCGGCGTCTTCCACGATGTCGCGGCTGATGTTGGCGATCTGGAAGGCGAGGCCAAGGTCGTTCGCCCGGTCCAGCGTCTCGCCATCGTCGGGATGCACGCCCATGACATGCGCCATCATGATGCCGACCGCACCGGCCACATGATAGCAATAGCGCATCATGTCGCGTTCGTTCTTGGGCGCAAAGCCGGTGGCGTCGAGCGCGAACCCGCCGATCACGTCATTGGCCATCTCGTAGGTCAGGCCGCATTCGTCGGCGACAAGACCGAAGGCGTCGAAGGCGAAGTCTGCGGTCGGCTGTTCTTCGAGGGCGCGCCGGGTGAGCACGCGGATCGCCTGGATCCGGTCCTCGGCATCCTTCGGAGTGCCCTGTTCGCCCAGCGGCCCGCCCTTGTCCTGGTTGTCGGCAATATCGTCGCAGCGACGACACCAGGCGTAAAGCAGCCAACTGCGCTCGCGCGTGGTCTTGTCGAACAGCTTGGAGGCGGCGGCAAAACTGTGCGAGCCGACCTCGATCGATTCCAGCGCGCGGGCGACAAGCGAGGCACGCGCCCGCCCGCCACCGGCCCTCGCGATGGTGGGGCGCAGGTTCTGCGTGGTGAGAGGACGGGGCCTGTTCAGAGGTCGGAAGCCTTCATCTGGAAGATCGGTGTATGCGGCTGATAGCTTGCCATTTCGTCGAGCAACGCACTTAACGTGTCTTCGGCGATGATGATCCCCTGATGCGCCGGGCGCACGAAGCCGACCTCGGCCATGTGGCGGTTGAAGGCGATGAGGTGATCGTAAAAGCCGAAGGCGTTGAGCAGGCCCACGGGCTTCTGGTGGTAGCCGAGTTGCGCCCAGCTGACCGCTTCCCACAACTCGTCCATCGTGCCGACGCCGCCCGGGATGGTGACGAAACCTTCGGAAAGGTCGGTGAAGCGCTGCTTGCGCTCGTGCATGCCCGAAACGGTGTAGAGTTCGGTGCAATCGTGATTGGCGACTTCGCTCTTGGCGAGCGCATCGGGAATGATGCCGATCACCTCTCCGCCCACATCGAGTGCGCCGGAGGCCACTGCGCCCATAAGGCCGAGCCGGCCGCCGCCATAGACCACGCCGATCCCGCGCTGAGCGAGGCCTGCGCCCACCTCGCGGGCAAGTTCGAGATAGCGCGGGTCCTCGGGCGAGGCCGAACCGCAATAGACTGCAAGACGTTTCACGGCAACACTTCCTGTTCGCAGAGATAGCCGGAGAAGCTGCGCAGGTAATAGCTGCGGGCGGCGAAATCGCGCTCAGGGGTTATCAGAGCGCTTTCCGCCACGGTTTCGCCGTTCGCCGTCTGGAGCGAGAGGACTTCCTTGGTCGCATGCTGCGGTTCGCAGCGCGCGGTCCATTTTTCGCGGCGCAGGGCCCAGCGATTGTCGGTCGACTCGAAGATTTCGACGAACACGCCGGTTCGTGCCGGATTGCCATTCATCTGGCCTTCGCCGCGCGAGGCCGGGTCGAAGTAAACGCGCTCGCCTGCTGGCATCTCGACCGCAACGAAGCCAGTGGGAACCGGCGCCTCTTCGCGTGCCACCGTTTCACCGCATCCTGTAACAATTATCGCCGCCAGAGCGACAGCAACACCAAACTTCACGAAACCAGATCCTCTACCATTAAACCGGCGGTCGCCTTCGCGCTGCCGACGACGCCGGGGATACCGGCGCCGGGGTGGGTCCCTGCACCGACGAGGTAGAAATTGTCCAGCACGTCGTCGCGGTTGTGCCCGCGGAAAAAAGCGCTCTGGGTCAGCAGCGGTTCGAGGCTGAAGGCGCTGCCCTTGTGGGCGTTGAGATCATGCGCGAAATCGCTCGGTGCGTAGTGGAACTTGGTCTTTAAGCGGCCATGCAGGTCGGGTATCAGGCGGCGCTCGACCTCGTCGAGGATGCGCTTCTCCAGCACCGGGCCCATCTGGTCCCAGTCGACCGACAGCTTGCCCATGTGAGCGACCGGCACCAGCGCGTAGAAGGTGCTCATGCCCTCAGGCGCGACGCTGGGGTCGGTCACGCTGGGGTGGTGGAGGTAGATCGAGAAATCTTGCGGCAGGACGCCGTGATCGTAGATATCCTCAAGCAGTCCTTTGTAGCGCGGGCCGAACAGGATCATGTGGTGCGGGATGCCCGGCCAGGTGCCCTCGATCCCGAAATGGACCACGAACAGGCTGGGCGAGAAGCTCTTGCGCGCAAGCGATTTCGAATAGCTTTCGCCCCGCTTGGTGCCGGCCAGCAGGTCCTTGTAGCTGTGCATGATATCGGCGTTGCTGGCGACCGCGTCGAACCGCTGTTTGAAGCCGCAATGCGTTTCCACCTCGCTCGCCTTGCTGCCGAGAGTGTGGATGCGCGTGACCGGATCGCCGACGCGCATGGTGCCGCCGATCCGTTCGAAATGCGTGACCATGGCCGCGATCAGCCGGTTGGTGCCGCCCTTGGCCCACCAGACGCCTCCGTCCTTTTCGAGCTTGTGGATCAGCGCATAGATACTGCTCGTCTTCATCGGATTGCCGCCGACGAGCAGCGTGTGGAAGGAAAGCGCCTCGCGCAGCTTCTCGTTCTCGACGAAGCTCGACACCATCGAATAGACGCTGCGCCAGGCCTGCTTTTTCGCCAGCGCCGGGGCCGCCTTCATCATCGACTTGAAATCGAGGAAAGGGACATGGCCGAGCTTGACGTATCCTTCTTCGTACACGCCCTCGGCATAGTCGAGGAAACGCTGGTAGCCGGCCACATCGCGCGGGTTCAGTTCGGCGATCTCCCGGAACAGCTGTTCCTCGTCGTTCGAATAATCGAAGTTCGTCCCGTCGGGCCAGTTGAGACGGTAGAACGGCATGACCGGCATGATCTCGATATCCTCGGCCATTTCGTGGCCGGTCAGCGCCCAGAGCTCGCGCAGGCAATCGGGATCGGTGATGACGGTGGGACCGGCGTCGAAGGTGAAGCCGTCTTTCTCCCAGAAATAGGCGCGGCCGCCCGGCTTGTCGCGCGCTTCGATCACCGTGGTTGCTATGCCGGCGGATTGCAGGCGGATGGCGAGAGCCAGGCCGCCGAAACCCGATCCGACCACGCAGGCGGTCCGGCCGGAGGGTTCGGGAAGGAAGGGCGCCATATCGCCCGAGGCTATGGGCGGCGAGGAAAGTTCGGCGTTCATGGCTCTGTTCCTTGTATCAACGGCGCCCCCTTGCCAAGCAGGGCCTTGATGGCGCGTCCCACAGGTACGGGCGGCTTGCCCGTGAGGATGCGCAGCTTGTCGAGCGTTGTGGAGCGGGCGGCGTAGAACCGTTCGATAAGCGGTTCGGGAAGACGGTAGAAGCGTTGGAAGACCTTGAACCGCTTTTCTGGATCGGCGGCCTGGAACAGCATTCGGCCGAGCATCCGGTAATGTCCCGTGCGTTGCCAGTGATCCGTGGCGCGATTCTCGACGAATTTCGGAAGGGCGGCGAGGTCGCCCGTTGCCGCGCCGGCAATGGCGAGCGCGTTCTCCACCGCGATCGGCAGGGTGTAGCTGGTGAGGGGGTGGACGAAACCGCCGCGCGCGCCCGCCAGTGTGACGCCCGGCGTAGCCAGCGAGGCGCGATAGGTTTCGAAATCCCCGCCGGTGATGACGGGCAGCACGCCCCACTCCTCGTGGAGCACTTGCACGTCCCAACCGCGCTCGCGGGCATAGCGTTCGATCCGTTCGCGCAGGAGCGGCCGGTCGAGCACGGGTTCGTCTGCGTAATAGGTGTCCTCGAGGAAGATCTCGTCCTCGCCCAGCGGCAAGAGGTACATGAACCGATAGGCGCCCGGCTGGTCGACCGTTGCGTCCATGATCACGGGGCGGGTTATCCCATGCGGCGTGCCGGTCCGCAGGTGTTGGCCGAGAAAGACCTGCCAGCCACCCGAAAGATGTTCGCTGGGTGCGGCATCGCGGCAGTCGATGACGGCGCGAGCGGCAATGCGTCCGCCGGTCTCGAGCGTGATTCCAGCCGCGTCGAGCCCCTTGACTCGGCATCCGGTGCGGATCGCCTCCTGCGGCAGAGCATTGCGCAGGCCGGCGTCGAAATCCCGGCTGTCGAGCGAGCGGTAATCGCTGGCAAGGTGCCTTGTGTGCGCAGGAAAGCGCACCTCGTTGCCGCCGGGCCACTCGGTCCGCTTGAAATTCGCGACGAGCGAACTGCCGGCAGGTCCGAGGTCTCCCTTGAACCAGCTCCAGCGGTGATTGCCGCCGAACGCGTCATCCGCTTCGAACAGGCCGAGCGAAAGCGTGGGCGCGGCGCGGTTGATCGCCAGCGCGGTCAGTCCCCCGGCGAGGCCCCCGCCGACGATGGCGATGTCGAGCTTGGCAGCTTGCATTGGCACTCCGCTTAGGGGTGGGGCGCGAACGCCGCAATGATCTTTCACTATCGGGCAGGAACGCGGGGCGCGGCAATCCGTTGCTGGCAAAAGACAAAGTGAGGGAAATCTGCATGATCCGTTTCGCGTCCATCGCTGCCATCGGCCTTGCCGCCAGTCTTGCCGCACCCGTTTGCGCCCAAGATACCGAGGTCGACGAGCCGCTGCCGGCCGGGCCGCCGAAAACGGTGTTCGACGGCGATTTCCTCAGCCTCGGTGTGGGTGTGGGATACAACGCCAGCTATTCCGGCAGCGACGACTACAATGTAAACATCCTGCCGATCGTCCAGGCGTCGGTCGCCGGGATCAAGGTCAACCCGCGCCCGGCAGGGATCGCGCTCGACCTGGTCCCCGATCCCGACGAAGGCATCGCCTTTTCCGCCGGACCGATGGTGCGCCTGCGCAGCGACCGGGTGGATGCGGAGGATATCGATGACGAGGTCGTGGCTTCCTATGGCGAGCTCGACCGTGCGGTCGAGCTGGGCGCGAGCGTGGGTGTCAGCTTTCCGCAATTGCTCAACCCCTTCGACAGCCTGAGCGTGAACGTCGATGCCGCCTGGGATGTCGCCGGGGCGCATGGCGGAATGTACTGGAGCCCCGGGGTAACCTATTTCACCCCACTAAGCCGCGCCACCGCCGCTTCGCTCACGCTCAGCACGACTTTCATCGACGACGATTTCGCCGACTATTACTACTCGGTGCCGACCATCAACACGCTCCTTCCCGACGAAGACGTGCTGCCCGGTTTTGAGGCCGAAGGCGGCATGCAGAGCTACGGCGTGAACCTCCTCCTCGCCCACGATCTCAGCGGCGACGTCACCGATGGCGGACTGTCGCTGGTCGCAATCGGCGGGTGGTCGAAACTGGTCGGCGACGCAGCCGATACGCCGTTCACCAGCATCCGCGGCGATAACGACCAGTATTTCGTCGCGCTGGGGGTCGGCTATACTTTCTAGCGGATAAGACGGCGGGCGGACTTGGCAGCGGGACGACCCCGCCGCAGGTTCGCCGCCATGAAAAACCGGTCGCTCAAGCCGCATCGCGCGGCGCTTGTCGCTTCGCTCATCCTCGTCGTCTTCACCCTGGCGATCCTCTTCGCCATGGACCGGCCGCCGATCTGCGAATGCGGCTACGTCAAGTTCTGGCACGGGGACATCAATTCTTCGGGCAACAGCCAGCACCTTGCCGACTGGTACACGCCCAGCCACATCATCCACGGCATGCTGTTCTATGCCCTGGGCTGGCTGCTGTTCGCAAAGCTGGGGATCGGCGGCAAGAAGGGCGCGAAGTGGGGCTTCACGCTTGCCATCGCGCTCGAGGCGGCGTGGGAAATCATCGAGAACACGCCCATGGTGATCGACCGTTATCGCTCGGTCACGGTGAACTGGGGCTATTCGGGCGACAGCATCGTCAACTCGCTGGCCGACCTCGGCTGGATGAGCCTCGGCTTCTACCTTGCGCTCAAGCTGCCGGTGAAGGTCACGATTGCGCTTGCGATCATCATGGAGATCGTCGCCGCCATGGTCGTGCGCGACAACCTGACGCTCAACGTCATTATGCTGATCTGGCCGGTCGAGGCAATCGGCGAGTGGCAGGCGGCGGGCTGATACCTCATTCCTCGCGCCTACGCGCGGCCCATTCGGCCTTCTTGCGCTCGGCCCAGTCGACGCGCTCCTTGAGCTTGCCGCCATAGGGCGTTCCGACTGAAATCGGCAGCGCCTTGGTGGAGCCGATGTCGAGACCGTAGATCCGGTCGTCGTCGCCAAGATAGGCGCGGGCAGGCAAGCCGTCGCCGAGCCCGCTCTCGATCTTCCGGATGCTGCCGCGATCGACCGACATAAGCCACTCGGAATGGCTGTTGGCGAAGAGGACGAAGGCAAGCGAATCATCTTCGTCCAGCGGTTTCAGCAAGCGCGCGGTGCCCTGCCGCTCGCGCCCGCCGGAGTAGGCCCTGCGGCGCTGGATGCGCAGCCAGCCGTGGTAGAGCCCGGCATAGACCAATACCCCTCCGAACAGGACGAAGATCACCTTCATCACCATCGGCATGCTGTCGATATCGCGGATATAGCCGAAGCCAGCGGCAACGAGGCCGATCCCCACGACAATGGCAAGAATTGAACGCAAAAACCCGCCCTTTCGCATGGTAATGTAAGGGCGGGTTTAGCAGGTTGGGGCGCTTTGGCGCGGTGTCAGTCGTCCTTCTTTGCCGCGCCGGTCGTGCCCTCGGGCAGTTCGGGGCGGCTGTCGGGCAGCGCTGCGTCGCGGTCGCCGGTTTTCAGGTAGGTGTCGAACCAGCGCATCATGCGCAGATTGTAGTCATAGCGCGCCGCGGCCTTGCGGTTGCCGTGGCCTTCGCCCGGATAGAGCACGAGGCGGACCGGCACATCGGGCTTGCGCACTTTCATCGAGCGGTAAAGCTCGTAGCTCTGGCTCGGCGCAACGCGGGTGTCCTCCGCGCCGTGCAGGATGAGCAGCGGCGTGTCGGCTTTGTCGACATGGTAGATCGGCGAGACTTCGAGCATCGCCTGCCAGTCGTCCCACGGCCATTTGCCCGAGTGGACGTTGTACATTTCGTAAGGGATATCGGTCGTGCCGAACTTCGAGATCTGGTTCGAGATGCCAACGAACATCACGCCCGCGGCGAACTCGTCCGACAGCGCGGTGGAGGACCATGCGGTGGCATAGCCGCCATAGGAACCGCCGGTCACGCCGGTGCGATCGGGATCGGCAATCCCGGCTTCTACCAGCGCACGCTTGGCGTCGACCAGATCGGTGAATTCCGGATCGGTGTAATTGCCCGTGTGCTGCTTGGAGAAGGCGGTGCCATAGCCGGTCGACCCGCGATAGTTCGGCAGGAATACGGCATAGCCCTGGCCTGCCGCGACATGGCCAGGCTTCGAATAGGCGGTCTGCCAGCCATTGCTGTCATGCGCCTCGGGACCGCCGTGGACGTTGAGGATCAACGGAGCGCCGCCGCGCGGGGCTCCGCCGACCGGCTCGATCAGCACGCCTTCGACTTCCTGCCCGTCACGCGCGGTATAGCGGAAGGTGCGCTGCTTGCCGAAGTCGATGTCCGACAGCCACGGGTTGTGCTTCGTCCAGCGGGTGAACTTGCCCTTGTTCCAGACGAACAGCTCGGTCGGATGGGTGGGGCTGTTGGCTTCGACGGCCAGCGTCTTGCCGCCCGCCTCGACGCTGGTGAGGATGAGCGCGCCTCCATCGTGTTCCTCGGCAACGGTCCCGTTGGCGTTGTAGATGCGCAGCGCAGACTGGGCGCCCTTGTGGATGACGACGGCAAGGCGGCCGTCGGCGAGCCATTCGGCATCAACCGCCGCTTCGGGCGCGCCCGCGTTGAGCGCGCGATAGCTGCCGCTTGCGACATCGACCAGGTGCAGCGTGGTGTCTGCCGGATCGTTCATGTCGACGCCCGCGATCATGGACAGCTGCTTTCCATCGGGCGAAATCTCGATGTCGCCCAGCTTGCCCGGAGTTTCGACAACACGCTGGACATTCCCGCTCGTCAAATCGATCACATGCGCCCGCTTGGAGGTGTATGCGTCGTCGATCTGCGGCGTCGGGGCGCTCTCGACCACGGCGGTCTTGCCGCCCGGGGCGACCTTGAAGCCGCTGACATAGCCGGGAATGGTGACGGCCACCGGTTCCCCGTCCACTTCCGTGCCGGCGGCGGCGGAGAACAGGCGGTTGAGGCGCGCCTCTTCCTCATAGACGATGGCGTTGAAGCCGGCCTTGGATTCCTTTTCGCGGGCCTCGTCCTTCTCTGCCGAGGCGAGCATCCAGATGCGCGAGCCGTCGGGTGCCCAGGCGAAGGAGCGCACATCGGCATCCTCGACCGCGGCGAGCTTGCGCTGCGCGCCGCCATCCACGGGGATGCCCCATACGGCGCGGTCTTCGTCTTCATCGGCCCACACGAAGCTCACCATGCGGCCATCGGGCGAGAAGGTGATGCCCGAGACGCTCATGTCCTCGGGCAGGAAGTCGCGCGCGTTCATCGGCGCGTAGGCCATCTTGAGCTGCTGCTCGGTGCTGCCGTTCTCCTCGCCATCGGTGATGTCCGGCAGGCTGGCCGTGGTGTAGGCGATGCGGCTGCCGTCGGGCGACACGGCGATGGTGCCTACGCTTTCCAGCTGGGCCACGTCTTCGGGCGTCATCGGGCGCGCCTGCGCGGTGGCGGCGATCGAGGCACCGGCCAGCAGGGTTGCAGCGATGGCGATGGGGCGAACAGTCATTTGCGATCCTCTCTCATGTGAATGCTTTGGGCGCACACATAGCGATGCGCGCCCAAAGGGCAAACCGGGGCTTGGCAGCGACCGGCAGAAGCGGCATCACCGCGCCCGAAGAGGAGAGAACCCCATGCGCATCTTGCCCGCTGCCCTTGCCGCCTGCCTGCTGTCCACCGCCGCCCCCGTGCTGGCGGAGACGCTGGTCATCCATGCCGATGGCGTGATCGCCGATGCCGACAGCGCGCCGCTGGGCCGCTCGACTGTGACGGTGACCGATGGCCGGATCGTCAGCATCGTCGACGGCTGGGCCGAGGTTCCCGAAGGAGCGCAGATGGTGCACCTCGAGGGCAAGACGCTGGTGCCGGGCCTGATCGACCTCCATGTCCATCTCACCGGCGATCCGGGCGGCGATTTCTGGCGCGGGGCGACCGAACCCGCCGAATGGGGCGTGGTGGTCGGTGCCAAGAACGCCGAGAAGACGCTGAAGGCCGGCTTCACCACCGTCCGCGAGGCGGGCAGCGCGCAGCATACCGCTTTCGCGCTCCGGCGCGGGACCGCGGAAGGCGTAATCCAGGGGCCGCGCATCGTCGCCGCCGGCCCGCCGCTCGCCATCGTCGGCGGACACGGCGATGTCTCGGGCTTCCTTCCCGAAGTGAACGAGATCCTTTCCAGCGGCTACAGCTGCACTGGCGCGGTCGAATGCGCTGAGAAGGCACGCCGCGCGAGCCAGAACGGGGCGGACACGATCAAGATCACCGCGACCGGCGGCGTGCTGAGCCAGCAGGGCCGCGGTCTCGAAGCGCATTTCACCGATGCCGAGATGAAGAGCATTGCCGATACCGCGCATTCGCTCGGGCTCGACGTCATGGCGCATGCGCATGGCGCGCGCGGGATCGAGGCGGCGGCGCGCGCGGGCATCGATACCATCGAGCACGGCACCTATATCGACGAGGCCGCCGCAAAGGTCATGCGCGAGCGCGGCACCTATCTCATCCCCACGCTGATGGCGTTCAAGGGCGTCACCGAAGGGCTCGGCAAGGGCATTTATACGCCGGTTGTTGAGGAGAAAATCCGCGCCGTTGCCGATACCGCGCAGGTGTTCATGGGCAAGGCACATCGCTGGAAGGTGCCGATCGCTTTCGGTACCGATGCCGGGGTGTTCGACCATGGCCGCAACGCCGAGGAATTCGCGCTGATGGTGGGACAGGGCATGAGCGACCGAGAAGCCTTCGCCAGCGCCACGACCGTTGCTGCAAAGGTGCTGCGGATGGAAAACGAGATCGGTCGCCTTGCGCCGGGCTATTCGGCGGATATCATCGCGGTCGAGGGCAATCCGCTCGAGGATGTCACCGTGCTGGAAGATGTCGACTGGGTAATGGTCCGCGGGCGGGTCGCCGACTGAGGGAACGTGCCGCGCAAAGGTTTTCCGCCGGTCGTTCGTCGAAGCCGGTCTGTCGCCGACGAAGCGCGCCTTGCCTTATGGGGGCAGAGCGGTAAGCCCCTTTTTTCGGATGATATTCAACGGGAATTTTGACATGGTATTCGCTCGCTTCGCACTTCTCGGCGCCTCCGCGCTATCGCTGGCCGCCTGCGCCACCACGGGCGAGATGCGTGCCGAAGCGCCGGTGGACACCACCTCCGTAGCCACCGACGAGGCCGGTGATGCAGCTGCCGCCCACGAGCAACTCTTCGCGCTGTTCGCCGATGCCGACGAACGCGATCTCGCGCTCAACCCGCTCAATGCCCTGTTCCGCGGCGACATGCGCTACGCCGACCGGCTGGGCGATTTCCTTACCGACGAATACACCGAGGCCAGCCGCGCGGATGCGCAGCTCAATCTCGAGAAGCTCGAAGCCATCGATCGCAGCGCGCTCTCGCCGACCGACCAGCTCGCCTACGACGTGTTCAAATACGACCAGGAACGCGCGCTCAAGAGCCTTGCACCGGACCTTGTCGCAGTCACGCAGGTCCGCCCGGTGAATCATTTCGCCGGCTTCCATACCTTCTATCCGGGCTTCGCAAGCGGGCAGAGCGCCGCGCCCTTCAATACGGTTGAGGATTACCAGAACAACCTTTCGCGCCACGCCAATTACGTCGAGCTGACCGACCGCGCCATTGCCCGGTTCCGCGAAGGCATGGACAGCGGCGTCCTGGAAACGAAGCTGACCATCGGCAATGTCGTCAGCCAGCTCGACACGCAGCTGGCGATGGATATCGAGGAATCGCCCTTCTGGATGCCGGTGACCAATTTTCCGGAGGATTTCTCCGCAGCTGACAAGGCGCGCCTGACCCGGGAATACCGCGTAGCCATCGAGGAAATCTACGCGGTCCACGCCCGCCTGCGCGACTTCCTGCGGGACGAGTATTACGCCGTGGCGCGCGACAGCGTGGGCCTTGCGCAGATGAAGGGCGGACCGGCGCTCTACCAGCACCTGATCGAGGGCACGACCACCTTGCCCCTGAGCCCTGACTATCTCCATGATCTCGGCCTGTCCGAAGTGGCGCGGATCAAGCAGGGAATGGAGGATATCAAGGCCGAGGTCGGCTTCGAGGGCACGCTCAACGATTTTTTCGACTACGTCCGCACCGATCCGCAATTCAAGCCGAAAAGCCGCGAGGCGCTGACCCAGACCTACTACGACATCGGCAAGCAGGTCGACGAGAAGATCGACGACTATTTCTCTCTCGTTCCCAAGACCCCGCTGCTGATCAAACCCTATGAGGAGTACCGCGAGCAATTTTCGGCCGGCGGCTCCTACGAGAGCGGCGCGCCCGACGGTTCGCGGCCCGGCACGTTCTATTTCAACGCTTACGACCTGCCCAGCCGCCTGACGACGGGCAATGTCACGCTCTACCTCCACGAAGGGGCGCCGGGGCACCACTTCCAGATCAGCCTCGCGCGCGAGAACGAGGACCTGCCCAGCTTCATGCGCTTCGGCGGCAAGACCGCCTATGTGGAAGGGTGGGCGCTCTATGCCGAAACGCTCGGCTACGAGATGGGATTCTTCGAGGACCCGTGGAACCGCTACGGCACGCTGCAGGACGAACAGCTGCGCGCGATGCGGCTAGTGGTCGACACCGGCCTCCACGCCAAGGGCTGGAGCCGCGAGCAGGCGATCGCTTTCATGCTCCAGAACTCGGGCATGACCGAGACCGAGGTGGTTGCCGAGGTCGAGCGCTACATCGCCATTCCCAGCCAGGCGCTGGCCTACAAGGTGGGCGCGCTCAAGATCCAGGAACTGCGCAAGCGCGCCGAAGATACGCTGGGCGAGGATTTCGATATCCGCGCCTTCCACGCGCAGGTGCTCGACACGGGCGCGCTGCCGATGCCGGTGCTCGAAGCCAAGATCGACCGCTGGATCGCTGCCGGCGGCGGCTGAACACCGCTTGCCAAGAGAAATCACGCCCGTGCACGCGGGCGCAACGGGGAGAGAAACCGTGAAAAACATGTTTGCCCAAGCCGCCCTGTCCGCACTCTTGGCCGGAGGGCTGGCGGCCTGTGCCAGCGTGCCTCCGGCCGAGGTGGCCAGCGCGCCCGAAGGCGATGAAGCGGCCCGGCTCGACGCGCTGCTCGAGCGTAGCGAAGCGGCCTATCTGGACCGTAATCCTACTGCGGCTTTCTTCCGTTCGGACTTTTCCGATGCCGACCGGCTGGGCGATTTCTCCCCCGCCTATTACGTCAAGGAACGCGCCGCCGCCGAGGCCGACCTTGCCGCGCTTCGCAACATCGATCGCGACGCGCTGAGCGAGACCGACCGGATCGTCTACGACACGTTCGAATACACGATGGAGCGCCGCATCGCCGAAACCGATCCGGCGATCCTGCCCACCATCCTCGCCCAGCCGATCGATCATTTCCGCGGCTTCCATGTCTTCTACCCGAGGCTTTCGGCGCCGGGCGCGTTGATGCCCTTCGACACGGTCGAGGATTACGAAGACAATCTGTCGCGCCACCGGGAGGCGGCCAAGGGGATCGACGCGATGATCGCCCGCCTGCGCACCGGCGCGGCCCGAGGCATCACTCTGCCGCGCATGACGGTCGAGATCATGGTCGAGCAGTTCGACACGCAGCTGAACGCGCCCGACACCGCCAATCCCTATTACGCGCCTCTCGGTGCCTTTCCCGACAGCTTCCCGGCCGAGGAGAAGGCCCGTCTGACGGACGAGTATCGCGATGTCGTGTCGGGCACTCTGTTCCCGGCCATGAAGCGGATGCGCGAGTACCTCGCCACCAAATATATAGAGCAGGCGCGCGGCACGATTGCGGCCACGGCCAGTCCGGGCGGCGAGGCCTATTACCGCTACCGCATACAGGAAATGACCACCCTGCCGCTGACGGCGGAGGAAATTCATCAGACCGGGCTTTCCGAAGTCGCGCGGATCAATGCGGCCATCGCCCAGGCCGATGCCGAACGCGGGAACCGCACCGCGCCCACCTACACTTCGAAAGCCGATCTGCAGAAGGCGTGGTACGAGGTCGGAGCCGAGGTCGATCCGCTGATGGATCGCCTGTTCATCCATCAGCCGAAAACGCCGCTACGCATCGAGCCCTACGAGGAGTATCGCGAGAAGTTCAATCTCGCCGCCTCCTACTTCCCGGGCAAGGTCGACGGATCGCGACCGGGCACTTTCTATTTCAGCGGGTACAACGTCGCCGAACGCCAGCTCGGCACCTCGATCAACCTCTACATGCACGAAGGCAATCCGGGGCACCACTTCCAGACCATGCTCGCCTTCGAGAACGAGGAACTGCCCGATTTCATGCGCTATGGCGGCTTCACCTCCTTTAGCGAAGGATGGGGCCTCTATGCGGAGAGCATGGGCTACGAGCTCGGCCTTTACGACGATCCGATCGACCGCCTCCAAGCGCTTCAGGGCGGCGAATTGCTGCGCGCGGTGCGGCTGGTGGTCGACACCGGCATGCACGCCAAGGGCTGGAGCCGCGAGAAGGCGCTCGAATACATGGTCGCCAACGGCCAGCCGCGCGATTTCGCCGAGAGCGAAACGGCGCGCTATATCGTGATGCCGGGTCAGGCGCTGGCCTACAAGGTCGGCGAATTGAAGATCAAACAATTGCGCGCCAAGGCCGCAGCGGCGCTGGGCGAGGATTTCGATGTCCGCCGCTTCCACGACCAGGTCCTGAACACTGGCGATATCCCGCTGAGCGTGCTCGAGGCCAAAATCGACCGCTGGATCGCCCAGGGAGGAAAATAGAACAGACTGCGGTCTATCGTCCCGTCGAAAGAATAGGACCGAAGGTGACGCTACGGAAATAAGGGGCTGGGGACGCGGAGTGTTGCGTTTGCGTCACATCTACGGCCTCGATAAGAGTCCCTGCGGGAACCCGTGGCGGCGATAGGGTGTTCTATCGGGCGGACACAGGGGAAAGATTTCATGGAGGATTACCCATGTCGAGCTTGTCCTACCGCAGCAGCCGCCCCGACGGGTGGGTGAAGCCGAAAAGCTATAGCGATGCGAGCCTTCGTTATAAGCACCACGGGAAAATCCTCCCGATGGAAGAACCCGGCTTCCTCGCCCGCCTGTTTGGCGCCCGCTGATATAAAGGTTCAGTCATAAAGGACGTGACCCAAAAGGGTGGGGCCG
>NZ_ABCG01000002.1 GCF_000181515.1 Erythrobacter sp. SD-21
TCCGGCTTGCCGAGACCATCGCAGGTTCGTCGATGCCGAAGCGCGCGGGCAGCAGGATCCGAAGCCAGCCAGCGCGCGTGCTCGCTTCCTCCAGGCGTCCGAGCGCGCCGTTGCAGAAATGGGGACCGATGGCCGCGTGGTGCTGGTCGGCGAAGCGGTGCTCGCGGGCGATGCCCCCGATGCCACCGACGAACTGCGCGCACGGATCGCCCGCCAGCTTGAGCAGGGAGGCGGTCAGTGACGCACTTTGCCACTCGCCTTGTCCGCACGATCAAACGGCCGTTCGTCCTGACCGCGCTGGTGTTGTTGCCGCTCGGATGGGGCGCGGTTGACGCCTTCGCAAAAGACCATGCCTTCCTCATCAATACCAGCCCGAGCCTGCCCAACTGGGCCTTCTGGCTCGACAAGCACGCGCGGATCGAGCGCGGCAGCCTGATCTTCTTCGAGCCGCCGGCAAGCAGGCTCGTCGAAGTGCATTTCGGAAAAGGCGCGCAGCTCTTCGGCAAACGGGTGCTGGGCGTGCCGCGCGATGTCGTGAGCCACCGCGGTCACGAGGTCTTCATCAACGGTCAAAAGATCGCCGCGCGGCTCGATGAGACCCGTCTCGGCATTGCGCTACACAAAGGCCCCGAAGGACCGATCCCCGACGGCTGCTTCTACACCGGGACCAGCCATCTCCGCGGCCTCGACAGCCGCTACGCCGAGATCGGCTTCGTCTGCCGCGGCCAGATCCTCGGCAGCGGGAGGGCGATCCTGTGAGCAAGCTCATCCTCCCTACGGCCCTGCTTGCAGTCCTGCTCTGCCCTGCCGAGGTGCTGGCACGCGACTATGGCCAGCGCGGCACGGTGTTTCCCGTGATCGAGCGCGACCTCCTCGAGCAGATCCATTCGCGCCTGACGCAGATGGAACGTTCGGGAGAAACCGCGCGGCTCAATGAAGACCTGAAGCGCCGCACGATCGCGCGGGTGGGCCGACCCGACCCCGTCGCGGGAATCGTCCGGGCCAGCGAAGCGCGGCGCTGGCAATTCGATCCGACGATTACGCTCGCTGCCGATATCCGCGGCGCAAAAGGCGAGCTGATCCATGCCGCCGGCACGAGGGTCAATCCGCTCGACAGCGTCGGCCTTCGCGCCGATCTCCTGTTCCTCGATGGCGACGATCCCGATCAACTCACCTGGGCGCTGAAACAGGACGCCAATGCCAAGCTGATCCTGGTGAAGGGCGCGCCGCTCGAGCTGATGAAGGCTCGCCAGCGCCGCTTCTATTTCGATCAGGGCGGCAAGCTCACGGAGAGGTTCGGGATCAGGTCGGTGCCCGCACGCGTGCGCCAGCAGGGCCGCCTGCTGGAAATCAGCGAAATCGCGCTGCCACCGAAAAGGAGGTCAGCCCAATGACCCGTCTAAGAAAGTTGGCGCTTGTTCTGGCCGCTATTCTTGGTCTCGCCACCGCAACGCCCGCCATGGCCGATGCCGGTCCCGGTCGCTGCACCGGCAGCTTCGTCAACCCGATCACCGACATCTGCTGGTCGTGCCTGTTCCCGATCTCCATCGGCGGACTGGACATCTGGCCGTCGAGCCGGCCCGATCCCGATAACCCCGATCTGCCGGTGTGCCTGTGCGGTCTAAGGCCCGGGATCGCGATGGGCTTCTGGGAACCGGTGCGGCTTGCCGATGTCAGCATGAAGCCGTGGTGCTTCGTAAACCTCGGCGGCATGAAACTCGATCCGGGCTTCGATATCGGCTTCCGCTCGATCTCGGGTCCATCAGCAGTGGGCGGCGCGAGCCAGTATTATTCGAGCTGGCACGTCCACTGGTATGCCTATCCGCTGATCTACTGGATGGAGATCGTCGCCGATTTCCTGTGCCTGGAATCGGGTTCGATCGACATTCTCTACATCTCCGAGATCGATCCGCTGTGGCAGGATTCCGAGCTCACCGCGATCATCAACCCCGAAGCCGTGCTGTTTGCCAACCCGCTGGCGCTCGCCGCTTGTGCGGCCGACTGCGTCGCCTCGACCGCGAAGCTGCCGATCGACGAGATGTTCTGGTGCGCGGGCTGCCAGGGATCGATGTACCCGATGAACGGTAATGTCTCCGCCTCGATCGGGCATGTGCAGGCCTCGCGGCTCGTGCTCTCGCGCTTTGCCTACAAGCTCCACCGCGAACTCGTCTCGTGGGGAACGATGGGATCCAAGGGCCTGTGCGGCAAATATTTGATGCCGGTGATGCGCAAGCAGCAATACCGCTTCCAGGCCACCAACCCCAACCCGGCGACCTCGGGCCGTTACGCCTGCCCGCCTATCGGCGCCTCCACCACCTTTCAATCGGCCGGACAGGTCATCCCCGCCATCGGTGAAGACATGGGATACCTCGTCTGGCGCAAGCGGAACTGCTGCGCGCTATGAACAAACACCTCCTTCTTTTGCCCGTCGGCCTTGCCGTCACCCTCGGTGGCCTCGCTCTCGCCCAGAGCGCGCCCGAAGGCATCGACCTTGAAGCGATCCGCGAGCGTGCGGCCGAACACGCCGACGATGCGCAGGCGCTCAGCACCAATGTCCGCCAGCGCGCCGAGGCGCTGACCGAGGACGCACAGACTATCCAGGCGCAAGCGCAGGCCAATCGCGCGGCCTATGCGGACAGCATCAAGGCAATCGAGACCGATGCCATCCTCGACTTCGACGCGATGATCGCGGGGCAAGCTGCCGCCGAGAAGGCATCGCTCGGGGGAGCCCCCCGCTTCATTGCCTTTGCCAGCCTGTCGATGCCGCCCGAGGCGCTGAAAGCACTGGTCCGCGACATGACCAGGGCGGGAGGTGTCACCGTGCTGCGCGGCTTCCCGCAAGGAAACAGCGAGGCGTTCAAGAAGCGGCTCGCCGCCATCTGGAGCAGCCGCGACGCGGCCGGTTCGCTCGGCATTGATCCAAGGCTGTTTCGCGCGTTCAACATCGAGGCCGCGCCGAGCTTCGTCATGCTCAGCACCGAGTTCAGCCCATGCGACGGGTTCGATTGCACCAGCGAGGTGCCGCCACACGACCGTATCGCCGGCAACATCAGCGTAAGCGAAGTCCTCGATACCTTCGCCTCGGGCAAGGGTCCGGGCGCCGAGCTTGCCCGTCTCCATCTGCGCCAGCTCTCCAGGGAGGAACGGCCATGACCGGCAGAACTCTCGCCAATATCCTTGCCGCGATCATCACCGTGACCAGTGCATCGGCGCTTCACGCTCAGACCCGCGATGAAGCCCGGGCCGATGGCAAGGACTTTGCCACCGAGCTGCTGGGCGAGGCGCGCGACGCCGCAACGACCAATCCTGATGCAGCGCGCGTTCCCAATTTCGATCCGCAGGCGACGCGCGACCTGCAGGATCTTGCGCGCGATCCCGACCAGATCGAGGCCCGCGGACGCAGTGCCGCGACGACCAGCACGCCGATGCGGACGATCCGCGACAGCATGGCCAATCGCGCAAGGTTCGAGCCGAACGAGATCGAGGACGTGATTGCCCGCAGCCTCGCGATCAACGAGACGCCGCTCGACTACACCAGCGGCATGGCAATTTCGGGCAGCCAGGGATCGTGCGTGCCGCTGCCGCCTGGTTCGGGGTCGGCGGGCACCTATACCGCGACCTGCAATACGGGCACACGGATCGATCAGTCGGCAGGCCAATGCACGGTCCCGCTCGTCGCCAGGGTCAGCCAGAAACCACAGTATCATTACCTTTGCAGCCCATTGGGCAGCTTCAACCTGTCAGGTGAGCCGGATTGCGAAGAGTTTTCGGGCGCTCTTTGCCGGGTGACCGGACACCGGGACGGTCCTTGCCTGCAGTGGGGTTGGTCCGGCGGTCGCAAGTGGTGCACCGAGCCGGGCGATCCGATTACCGAGCTGACCTGCGACGAACAGGTCGCGGGGCAGACGCCCTACCGCATCGCCACGGCAACCACCGTCACAACGACCCCTGACGAAAGCCAGTGCACAGGTCTTGCGGACAATAGCGATTGCACGCTGGACGCAGAGATCTGCACCGATACCGATCCGCAGACCCGCGTGATCGACGGCGTCTCTGTCACCAGGCCCTGCTGGGAATGGCAACGCAGCTACACCTGTATCGCGCGCGAAGCGGCGACCGACTGCTCCGACATCGAAATCCAGGGCACCTGCCGCTTTGTCCGCGAGGAATGTCTTACCGACGAAACTCCCTGCGAGACCTGGGAGCGCATCTACGAGTGCCCGCTTCCCGGGAACGACAGCTCCACCCAGTTTGTCTGCGACGGTGATGTCTATTGCATCGACGGCAGCTGCGAGACGATCGAGCGCACCGCGAACGATGAGTTCAAGGATGCCGTCACCGCCCTCCATGCGATGAACGAGGCCCGCGGCCAGTTCGATCCTGAGACGCTGACGCTGTTCCGCGGCACGCGCAACACCTGCTCATCCAAGGTCTTCGGCGTGCTCAACTGCTGCAAGGGTAAGGGTTTCCCGCTCATCCCCGGGATCAGCCTTTTGGTCGCGCTTGGCTGCAGCCGCGAGGAGGTGCTGCTCCACGAACGCGATGCGCAAGGGCTGTGCGCTTATGTGGGGACCTATTGCTCGGACAAGTTCCTCGGCGTCTGCCTGACCAAGAAGAAGGTTTACTGCTGCTTCGAAAGCAAGCTCTCGCGGATCCTGCAGGAACAGGGCCGGCGCCAGCTGCCCAAGCCTTGGGACAAGCCCAAGGAAGAGCAGTGCGAGGGGTTCACACTCGACGAATTCGCCCGGCTCGACCTCAGCCAGATGGATTTTTCCGAAGTCTATGCCGAGTTCACCGAGGCTGCGCGGCTCCCCGACGAGCTCGAAACCAGCATCCTCATCCAGCAGAAAATCGAAGACTATTACGCAAGGAGTGGCCAATGACGCGCCGCCAATCACTGCCGATGCTGGCCCTCCCAGTACTGGCCATGTGTCTCGCTGCGCTGCTTCCCGTTCGGGCAGTTGCCCAGGAAGCGCGCCAGACAGAGCCAGCTGCCTCGGCAGACAGCCTCTACTGCGAGCAGCGCAGGCTCGGCTACTGGTTCTATTGCGTCAGGCCGGAGCCGGCAGAGGAGCCGGAGATGGCGCAGCCACCGGCCCAGGTAACCGCCACGCAAGAACTCGACGCGGTCACGGGGGAACTGCGCGAGCTCAAGGCACGCGCGATCCTCTATCCGACGCCGGAAAACGTCACCGCCTATATCCGTTTCCAGCGTGCCCAGCTCGACCGGGCTTCGTTGTTCTCCGATGTCTGGCAGCGCGCGATCTGGCAGGATCCCGAGCTCGACTACACGCTCGAACGGCCGGTCGGCGCGCTCGCCAAGAAGCAATGGCAGGACGCGCGCGCGGCCGACCGCGACGCGGTGATGGCCAGGCTCTCCGAACGCTATGGCCTGTTCTACTTCTTCGCCCAGACCTGCGGCGCCTGCGAAGTGATGAGCCCGATCGTGCGCTCGGTGGCGGACCGCTGGCATATCACGGTCCGGGCGATCTCGACCGATGGCGGACCGTCCCGGCACTTCCCCGACTACAAGGTCGAAAGCGGCCAGCGACCGCGCATGGGGCTCGAGCCCGGCATCACCCCGGCGCTTGTGCTGTGGGACAGCGTGGCCAGGCGCACGATCCCGATCGGATACGGCGTGCTCTCGGCCGACGAGCTGCAGGACCGCATCTACCTCCTCACCTCGAAGGAAGCCGGACATGATTACTAGCATCCGCAATGCGGCGCTCACCATAGCTGCCGCCGGCATGGTCGCGTCCCCCGTCGCCGCAAACGTCGGCGACAGCATGGACCGTTTCATGGACGACATGGGCGCTGCGGCCAATGTCACCGGGCCGAGCGCGTTCGAAGGACAGTCGGCGGGCTATTACAGCCTCGGCAATGTCTGGACGCGCTTCCCGCAAAAGACGACCAACATCGCCAATCTCCAGCTTCCGCGTGCCCGCGCTGGTTGCGGCGGTATCGATATCTTCGCCGGGTCCTTCTCCTTCATCAACGCGAGCGAGATGGTCGCATTGCTCAAGGCCGTCGCGAACAATGCGGTGGGGTTCGCCTTTAGTCTGGCGATCGATACCGTCTGCCCCGAGTGCAACAAGATCATGCAGGAGTTCAGCCAGAAGGCGCAGCTCATGAACAATCTCTCGATCAACTCCTGCGAGATGGCGCAGGGGCTGGTCGGCGGCGTCTGGCCCAAGGGCGATCTCGCCGACAAGGCGATCTGCGAAGCGATCGGCAATTCCGAAGGCATCTTCACCGACTATGCCGCGGCCAAGCATGGTTGCGGCACCAGGGGCCAGCGCGCCTCGACCAACGAGGGCGCCGGCGCCGATTATGCCGACGTCAATCCCGGTGTGCCGCGCAATTACACCTGGCATGTCCTCAAGCAGAGCGCCTTCTTCAACCCCGGTGGCACTTTCGACCGCGATCTTGCCGAGTATGCGATGACGCTCATCGGCACGGTGATCTACGTGCCGCCCCGCGACGACGAACCGGGCAAGTTCGTGCCTTTCGCGGGCGATGCCTCTTCTACGCTGGTGACCGCGCTGCTCGACGGGACACAGGGCCAGTCGGTGCGGGTGTTCCAGTGCGACGAGCCCGACCAGTGCCTCAACCCGACTTTCCAGCAGATGAGTCTCACGAGCGCGAAGGCCATCCGGCCGCGCGTTGCCCGGCTCATCGGCAGCATGGTCGAGGCCATCCGCAGCGACACAGCGATCGGCAACGAGGAAAAGGAATTGCTCCAGGTGGCATCGGTGCCGCTCTATAAGATCCTCACCGTACAGGCGGCCTATGGTCGCGGGATGGCCACCGACGACCGCGACACGCTGGCCGAGATTGCCAGCATCGATCTCCTCTATGCCATTCTCGAGCGCATCACCGCAGAGGCTGGACGCTCGATGGCGAGTTTCATCGCGGCCGATGAAGCGAAGCTTGCGATTTGGCGCGCTCAGGTTGCCGAGGTGCGATCGAGCCTCGCCCAGCGGCAAGCGACCGGACAGGCGCGGGTCTCGGCGATCATGCAGATCATCGAAAAGACGGCGATGATCGAGAACATGCTCGCTGCCTCGATGTCACCGTCGATGGCGGCCGCGCTCGACTGGTCGCGCGGGATGCAGTCCCGCTCCATCGTTCCATAAGGGTCAGGCAGCATGGTCGAGATTTTCACGGTCGGCGGCGGCGAGTACATCGTCAACGTCCTCAACGCCGTTGCCGCCTGGACCGGTGCGGGCGGCTACAAGAGCCTCATTCAGGTCGCGCTGGTCATGGGCATGGTGCTCGCGGTCATAGTGGTCGCGTTCAACCAGGACTGGCGTGCCTGGCTCAACTGGTTCCTCGGCGCGACGCTTATCTACATGTGCTTGATGGTGCCGCGCATGGACGTCCATGTGACCGACCGGGTCAATCCCAGCCTTGCACCGGCAACGGTGGCCAATGTCCCGCTCGGGCTCGCCCTGATGGCAAGCTTCACCAGCCAGGCGGGGGACTATCTGACCCGCTCTGCCGAGCTTGTCTTCGGCCTACCCGACGACCTCAACTACTCGAGTAACGGCATGATCTATGGCGCGCGGCTGCTTGAATCGACGCGCAGCTTGCGCATTTCCGATCCGGAGTTTGCTGCGAACTTCGATGAGCATGTCCGGCAATGCGTGTTCTACGATCTGCTTCTCGGCCGCTACTCGATGAAGGAGCTGTCCGAAAGCGACGATATCTGGGCGACGATCGCACCGGGCAGCGCGGCGCGCGCGCAAAAATTCCTGACCCGGCAGGCCGACGACAGCGTGACGGCCTCGATCATCACCTGCCGTGAAGCCTACACCGCGCTGTCGGGTCAGTGGGCGAGCCTCATTGACGATATGACGCTTGTTGCGGGGCGTCAGCTCTATCCGCGCCAGACCGAAGCGCTCGCCAAGGCCAAGCTCATGGCCGACCTCCCGATTGCCTATCAGTATCTCACCGGCATCTCGCGCAGCGCGAGCGACATCTTCCGCCAGGTGCTGACGATCAATGCCATGAACCAGGCTATGCACGGCTTTGCCGGGGCGAGCGGCACGGGCAGTATCGACGTCTTCGCGCAGACCCGGGCAGATATTCAGACCGAGCGGACCTATTCCTCGATCGCGCACAACGCGATGAAATGGGTCCCGATCCTCAATGTCGTGCTGACGGTGGTGTTCTACGCGCTGTTCCCTGTCCTGTTTCCGCTGTTCCTGATGCCGCGGACCGGACCCATTGCATTGAGAGGTTACGTCACCGGCTTCTTCTACCTTGCGGCGTGGGGACCGCTCTTCGTCATCCTGCACATGATCCTGATGTTCAAAGGCGCGGGCGATGTCGCCGCCGCTGGCGGCAGCACGGGCCTTAGCCTCGCGACCTTTGCCGGCATGAGCGACGTCAACAGCGATATCGGCATTTTGGCGGGCTATCTCGTCGCCTCGATCCCGTTCCTTGCCGGCGGGGTGGCGCGCGGTGCACTTGCGATCTCGGGCCAGGCAACGAGCTATCTCAACCCGAGCCAGAACGCAGCCGAAGAAGCCTCGCGCGAAGCGAGCACCGGCAATGTCTCGCTCGGCAATTCGAACTTCGACAATTCGACAGTGTTTTCCCGCCAGTTTGCGCAGGGCAATCTTGCACCCAACATCGCCTATGGCGCGGCACAGACGCGTGGTTTCACCGACAGCGGCACGCAGACCACCAGCTTCCCCGATGGAGAGTTCGCTGCTGTCCCGAATTCAAGCTATCCGTTCACGCCGACACTGGGGCAGGACTTCACCGGCCGCCTCGGAACGATGGCGAGCCAGAGCCGGACGCAGAGCGAGACCTATGCCAACCTCGCCCAGCAATCGACGAGCTCTGCGCTCACCCGGTTCAGCGAGATCCGCAACGCCTACAGCCAGGGTCAAAGCTCCGACACGGTCAGCGGCGTCGGCACGAACGACAGCATCGGCACGGCATTCAGCGAAGTCGGCAATGCCTCAAGGACGCTCCAGCAGCAGTTCGGCCTTTCCCGGCGCGCCTCCGACGACATTACCGTGTCTTGGTTCTTGAATGGTGACGCTGGAATTGGTCTGAAGGGAGAAAGGGGGCCGGTACAGGCGTCTGCTGGTTTGCGGGGTGGTCGCAATCAGACTTGGACGGACAGCGATATCGGGATCGCCTCGGAAGATCGCGGCAGGATCATGGGTACGCTGCGGCAGCTTTCGGATAGCCGCAACTGGTCGAATACGCGTGAAGGCTTTCTGCGCGAGACGAGCTCAAGCTCGGTATCACAGGTATCGACCAGCTCGTCGGGTCTCAGCCGATCGCTGACCGAAGCCGAGAGCTATACGCGAGAGGCGCGTCGGGCCGAAGAGATGGCCAGTCGCCTCGAGAATCAGGCCAGCTGGTACGAGGCCAACAGCGCCGCAGGCACGCTGAACTTGAGCCAGGCCTATCGCGAATGGGGCATGGCCGAGATGGAAGCCAATCGCGACTATTACGGGCCGGTGCGCTTCGACGACATCGAGTTTCAGATGAGCGCGCGCGGCCAGCAGCTGCAATCTCGGTTTGTCGAAAGCTATGCCGATCGGCTGCAGGACGACATCGAAGCCGACCTTTCATTGCCGGACTTCGCTCCTGTCAGCCGCCCCGGGATCGGGGGTGCTGGGCAGGTGCGAGCTAGGGGAGCTGTAGGTTCTGCGGGTGGTCCCTCAATGCCCGATGCTCCTGATCGGTCTGACATCACGGATGAGGTCGAGCGGGTTCGCCAGCAGGGTCGTGGAAGGATTGGTACCGTTCGAGGTTACCTGGATCGCCAAACGCAGGGCGCCACGGGCGCAAGCGAGGAAGCTGCCGACGACGTAAAGGAATGGTAGGTGGTCAAAGTACCAAGTCGTAGATCACCACATAGATGATGAATGCTAAGAGAAGGATCGCGAATGCAATGAAGCCAACCCGCCCCCATGGGTCGGCCCAGGCCTTCTTCCATGAGTAGGACGTGAGGCGATTTTCGGAGATGGCACGGTCGATCTCTCGTAGGCCCTTCCAGTCCGTCTCGTCATTGTGACCCTTCTCATTATCCATTCCCATCACTCCGACCTAAATAAAGTAGCAATTTTGATGCATTATCGATGATAAGCGAATTAAGGTATCGATATTGACACATTATGGCCCTTCATGTAAAGACGCAAAATCGCTACACAACGCTCCATATTGGAGATAATGTCTCGATAATGCCACATTATGATTCACCAGATCTTCGCCCTCTCTCTGTGCTGCTATCCGACCTCGGAAAGCAGATCGAAGCATATCGCATATCACGCAATCTCAAGCAGGCCGAGCTTGCGGAAATGGCTGGCATCTCGCGTTCAACGCTCGCCCGCCTGGAAGCCGGCAATGGCGGGACCATCGATAGCCTTGCCAGGATCATGCGTGCGCTTGAAATTGAAGACCGCCTTCTGGATGTCATGCCGGACGCCAAGCTGAGCCCGCTCGATCCCCGGTCCGACACCGGCAAGGCGCGGCAAAGGGTGCGCAAGTCTTCTGAAGGTGAGGCTGGCGAGGAATGGAGCTGGGGTGACGAGGCCCCATGACGCGTGCCGTAGTCAATCTCTGGGGCCGTCAGATCGGCGCCGTCCTGTGGGATGAGGATCGCGATGTCGGGGTTTTCGAATACACTCCGGAATTCAGCCGCAGCGGTATCGAAGTCGCCCCGCTCACAATGCCCCTGCGAAGTGGCGTCTACGACTTTCCCGCGCTGAATTACGAGACCTTCAAAGGGCTTCCGGGCATGCTGGCCGACAGCCTACCCGACAAGTTTGGTAACGCCCTGATCAACCGTTGGCTTGCCGAGCAGGGCCGCACAGCCGAAAGCTTCGATCCGGTCGAGCGCCTTTGTTACACCGGCCGCAGAGGTATGGGCGCGCTCGAATTCGAGCCTGCGACCGGTGAGCGCCGTGAACAGGGTCGGCCGGTCGATATCGCTCCGCTTGTCGAGCTCGCCAACAGGGTCATTGCCGCGCGTGAAGAACTGGCCGGTGTACTCAAGGGTGAAGATGATCACCGCGCACTCCAGGAGATCCTGCGCGTCGGAACCTCCGCCGGCGGTGCCCGGGCCAAGGCCGTCCTCGCCTGGAATGAGGAGACCGGAGAATTCCATTCCGGGCAACTGACTGCAGGGCCCGGGTATACGCAATGGCTGGTCAAGTTCGACGGCGTGTCGGGCAATGCTGACAAGGAACTTGCCGACCCGATGGGCTTCGGTCGGCTTGAATACGCTTGCTATCTGCTAGCCCGAGAGGCTGGCATCGACATGGCTCGCTCTCGTCTGCACGAAGAAGGCGGGCGGGCACATTTCATGACACAGCGCTTCGACCGCACGCCTGATGGCAAGAAGCTTCACATGCAGTCGCTTTGCGCAATGCGCCATTTCGATTTCAACCTCGCTCGCGCATACAGCTACGAGCAGGCGATCGAGACCATCCGCATGCTCGGTCTCGGCCGCGAAGCGATCAAGGAGCAGGTGCGCCGTGCGGTGCTCAATGTCTACATCCGCAACCAGGACGACCACACCAAGAACATCGCTTTCCTCATGGATAGCTTGGGTCGCTGGAGCCTCTCGCCCGCATTCGATGTCGTCTACGCCTACAATCCTGACGGGGACTGGACTAACGAACACCAGATGTCACTGGCCGGCAAAACCGACGACTTCGAACTCGACGATCTGCTGGAATTCGGACGGTTTGCTGACCTGAAACCTGCTGAGACCAGGTCGATCATCGACACGATCCGGGCCGCAGTCAGTAACTGGAACAGGCACTGCAATACCGCCGGAGTGGAAGCCGACATGGCACGGAAGGCTAGGCGCGGATTCCGTGAAATCGGCTGAGAAGCCGGCAGGCCGGGCGATCGCCTACAGCTGTTTGTTGAAACCGAAATGTCTGCCCTTGCCCGTGGGGAACTTTCATGACATCCCGTCGCTACAACTACCCGAGGCAGACATATGCAATCTGAGTTCCGAATTCTACGCTGCCGGGCCGGGCTCTCGACCGAGGAACTCGCAGAAAAACTGGGTTACTCCGAACGGGAGATTTTCCGCTGGGAGTCCGGACACATCAGACCTCGCAAAGTCGTGCTCGACTGGCTGCGTGAGCGAGCCAAATCAGTCCCCACACATACAAATGCGAGGGGGTTCACATTCATTGACCTCTTTGCCGGCATAGGAGGACTACGCAGGGCTTTTGATGGCATAGGCGGCCGCTGCGTATTCACGTCTGAATGGGACAAATATGCACAGCTTACTTATCACACCAACTACCCGGACAACCGCCCGATCGCCGGCGATATTACCAAAGTCCCCGTCGATGAGATTCCTGTGCATGACGTTCTGCTCGCGGGCTTTCCTTGTCAGCCATTCTCAATCGCCGGGGTGTCAAAAAAGAATGCGCTGGGCCGGAAACATGGGTTCCTTGACGAAGCTCAGGGAACGCTGTTCTTCGATGTTGCACGGATCCTGAAGGCTCACAGACCACGCGCATTCCTGCTCGAGAACGTGAAGAATCTGAAAAGCCACGACAAAGGACGGACCTTCGAGGTCATCCGCAAAATTTTGGAGAAAGACCTCGGATACGAGCTCCATGTTCGCGTTCTAAACGCACGTCATTTTCTTCCCCAAAACCGTGAACGGATCGTGCTCGTTGGCTTCCGCGAAAAAAGTGGATTTGATTGGGCGGACTTGAAGCTTCCGGTTGAAGGCGAAGCGCGGATGCGATCGGTACTGCATCCCGAGAACGGCAGCGAAATTGCAGAATCGCACTACACGGAAGGAGAACTTGCGACGGTCAGTGCCAAGTATACCCTGAGCAATCACCTCTGGAAATATCTCCGAGATTACTCAGCCAAGCATCGTGCAGCAGGCAATGGCTTTGGGTATGGCTTGGTAGGCCCGGACGACACCTGCAGAACGCTCTCAGCGCGCTATTACAAGGATGGGTCTGAAATTCTCGTACAGCAAAAGGGACGCAAGAATCCCCGACGGCTTACCCCGAGGGAATGCGCAAGGCTGATGGGTTTTCCCGACACGTTCCGGATCCCTGTTTCCGATACGCAGGCGTATAAGCAGTTCGGTAACTCGGTGGCAGTGCCGGTGTTTAGCGAGGTCGCAAGGATCATGCGTCCGCATATAACCCGGGAAGCAGTCCCGAACGATGAGGTGGCTGTCCGGGAGTATGCCTGACGTCCATGATCCCGCGACGAGAAGCCGTAACATGGCGGCTATCAGGGGAAGGGACACGAAGCCTGAACTTCTCATTCGGAGTGGCCTTCACCGGCAGGGTTTTCGCTTCAGGGTCAACCGGAAGGAACTGCCCGGCAAGCCCGACATCGTACTCAGCCGGTTTCATGCAGTTATCTTTGTGCACGGCTGCTTCTGGCATGGTCATGATTGCCATTTGTTCCGGCTTCCAGGTACACGCACCGAATTCTGGACGGCGAAGATCGGCGCCAATCAAGAGCGGGACAAGGTTGTCGGATCAGCGCTGCTTTCGGAAGGATGGCGCATTGCCACCGTCTGGGAGTGCGCGCTCAAAGGAAAGAGCAGAATTGAACTGCAGGAACTTCTGACGAGGCTGACGTCTTGGCTCAGGGGTGATGAGCTACTGCTCGAAATCAGAGGCCAAGATGTAAAATCCATGCGTGCCTCGTCAATGCACCCGCCGGAAGCCACGGAGCCGGATCCTTCCGGCAGGTAACTGAGGGTCCGGATCAATGATCGGGTTCACGACGGGAGCTTTGCTAATGGCTCGCTTAGAGCGTCTGTCGTTCGGATAGCCGCTCAGCACTGCCCAGATCGTTGGTGCGGCTTTGCTGATGTCGCGCACCGTCAGTCGCCATTTCCAGGCAAGATTCTCCGAGAATTCTCCGTAGTTGTCCCGGGCACTTTCGTAGCTGGCCCGGGCTTCGTCCCAGTATTCCAGCCAGAGGTCATCCAGCCATACAGGCAGCTTGCTGAAGTCGTGACCGATCAGCACTCCATTCAGAAAACTCAGAAACACCGTTTCTTCGCGTTTGACCGTGGGCAGATGGGTATCGAGGGCGTCGGCAACAGCCTGCAGTGTCATCTGGCTCCCAAGAGTGCGGCTCGTCCTGAGACGGTAAATTTCGGACGCGCGCTTCGTAATGCGGGACGCAGTCAGCAAGTCACAGACGGTCTCGCGAAGCGTGGCGACAAACTCAGCGGCATTGACCGTTGGCGAGGCTGGCAGACAGCTGAGTGCGTTGGCAGTCCGGTATGACGGCCAGTCGATCAGACCATCGTCACGGAGGCAGGAGGCCAGCTGATTTGCATGCATCGCAGCCACCTCAGCCGCCTTTCCTCCTTTTGCCCCCAAGCTGCCGGCGCGCAACCTCAAGACGATATCACCTACGGTTTCTGATCCGGCTTCAGCCAGTCGCTCAGCGTATCTGCCCAGTCTGAGTCGGTTCAGTGGGAGCCCGAGCACTTCCCCTCTCAGATCGCCGAAAAGCCGGGGATCGACACGACTCGCTGCACGGAATTCACCGGACATCTGCGGTTCGCCGGTGACGATCGCAAGGATGATTGGGAGCTGTGTTATGACCGCATGATTGGGAACCTCCCATTCAGCGGAGAGGGCATCCACGAAATCTGTGAACTCGATTTCCTCAAGGTGGGAAAGACGGTCTGCAGCCCGCTTCCACCAGATCGAAAACTCCGGACGGAAATGTATTCCCAGCGTTCCATAGGTGTCGTTGAGTAGCCCGCCGGTCAGCTGGCCCAGCAGCTTCTTCTCCTTTTGCCGGATCCTTTCGCGGGTGACCGGAGGGCTGGTTGTCGCAGCTATTTCATCAAGCGTCTTCTGCCGTTCCGGGGGCTGACAGATGCGTTCGCGAAGAATTGCCGAGAAGGTCTCGTCAGCAAGATTGTCGGCGACCTCGGCGAGAAAGTCCGGAAGGGAAGCCAGAAAGTCTTTACCTGAACGCGGCCGACCCTCATGCGGCAGAAGCGGGATACGCGTTGTTTCGCAGTACCCGTCCCAGTCAGTGCCCGTCTCAGCATCCGAAGCATCAATAAGCGCTTGCCGGTTCTCACTGAGCAGATCGGCTGTACGCCAGCCAACTGTGGGAATCCTGATGATCTGCTCCCGGGTCACGTTCGCGAGATCGCCGACGGTGCGGAAACCGGCCCTCTCCAGCGTTGCAGTCTTCACACCAAGGTGAAGGACGCCGATCGGGAGATCATCCACCGATCCAGGTTGCCGGATGCTATCTTGGTGCTGCGCGCCTGGCGGATCTGTCGGCTCTCCGGTTTCTCTAATGTACACGACGCCAGCCTTTCAGGCGGACCCTCACCGGTGCGCTTGCCTCCTCGCCTTGAGGCGCCTCATCCCTCCGGACTGACACAGAATAGGTTAGACTTCCCGGAGATCCGGTAAGCACGAGTACATCGCCTTCCGTCGCGCCAACAGCGCGGAAGAACTTGGTCATATGGGTGATGCGGTACTCGTCCCTTGTCCCGCCTTCATCATGAAGCCTGTTATTGTAGTAGATATAGCGGAAGCGCCAGGTCACCCCCGCGTCGTCCGTCATTTCCAGCCATGCATCGGGGTTCTTCTGCGCAGGATCGAGAAACGGAAGCAGCGCAATCAGATCCGTCTGTGATTTCGGTATGTGTATTCCTGCCTGATGACCTCCGGTTTCTCCGGTATCGTTCGCCGTCAGCGGCTTCTCATAAGTCTGACTGCCCATCAATTTTCTCCGCCAGGCCGGATGGAAAGGGCCCGCCTTAGATCATCGGCATCACGTGTTGATACCGGGACTGCTTCGTTGCCAAGTTCGCGGCGCCACTGAGATCGGTCAATCATCACCCGTTCGACCGTGTCCTCGTAAAACAGCCGGTAGATATAGACAGGTTCGGTCTGCCCGCGTCGGTGCGCGCGGGCGCTTGCCTGGGATTCAAGTGCAGGATTCCATGCCTGGGTGAAGTGAATGACTACCGTTGCAGCTGTTATATTGAGTCCGGCACCCGCCGCTTTTGGATTGAGTACAAGGCAGCCCGGCCCATCGTGGCAGGAGAATGCGTCAACGATTGCCTGCCGCTCTTCCTGCGGCGTGCCCCCGTTGATCGCCCCCCAGTATGCATCCGGCAGCCGTCCCTGTGCTGCCTCACGGAGAATCTCGCCACAGCGATTGAAAATTGCGAAGATCAGAACCTTGCGTCCGCTCCTGAACGCCTCTTCGAGAATGGCGATTGCGCGCTCCACCTTCGGTGTGAAGAGCGGCATTCCGGCTGACGGATTGATCCCAGCATCCTGATCCCTCTCGGGATCGCCCGATCCCTGCAGCCAGGGATGGGCGCAGAAGAGCTGCAACTGACCTGTCGCGACGAGATTGCCTGCCACAGGGTACTTCTCAAGCGTCTCGGCCAGTACTTCATCATAACGCCGGGAAAGCTCATCGCCGAGTTCGAGTGGCAGATCGATATCGATGCGCTCTGGAAGATCGCCGGCGACATCCCTCACTTTTCGGCAGAGAACAACGGGATCGGTCAGACGAGCCAGATTCTTTGCCGATTCCTCGGAGTCCGGATGATCGGCTTCAAAGTCCTCCCGACTTCCCAGCAATCCAGGTATCGCGAGGTCGGCAAGCGACCAGAGATCCAGGAGCGATGTCTCGACCGGCGTCCCTGTCATCGGAATGGTTCGCTGCCTGGGAATCCTCCCGACTGACCGCCTGCGCCCGGAATCCGGGTTTTTCAGAGCCTGCACCTCATCACAGATCAGCCATGACCAGGTCATGCCTGCAAAAATGGATATATCGTTGACCACAGTGTCGTAGGTTGAAAGCACGACCTGGGCCCGCTGCAGACCCGCGGTGATGCCGGTTCTGTTGTGTCCGCGGTGGATGAGAACAGAAAGCTCGGGCGCAAACTTCATTATCTCCTTCCGCCAGTTGGCGATCAGGCTCGTCGGGCAGATGATGAGGGCTGGTCGTGACGTTTCCGGTTTTTCGCAGAGCAGCAGGGCAATGATCTGGATGGTCTTTCCGAGCCCCATCTCGTCAGCGAGAATGAGGCCGCCGGTATGCCGTATGGTCTGGTCCATCCATGCTACGCCCTGAGCCTGATACGGGAACAGAGTCGCATGTAGACCCGGAATGTCCTGATCAGGGCGCAGGTCGGCAGCAGCCGATTGCGCTGAGTGGAAGACGCTCTCTTCAGCTATGACAGGTATGTCGGGATTACCCAGCCGGACAAGACGCACCACATCGGAAAAGCTGAGCGTTTTCGGCAGCTGCCCGCCCAGCATCTGCCGGACTATGGCCGGCGTATCGTGAGGAAGTGGGCGGATTACATTTCCGTCGGCGACCCAGTTGTAGTCCGGGCCGGGCGCGTCCCAGACTTTCTTTTCTCCCCGCACAGTTCTGGTGCCAGCAACGCGGAACGTAAAACCAGCACCCTCTTTTCGGATGCGGATTTCCGGCTGCACAACTCTTGACGCCAGCTCCCAGCCATGAGGAGGTGCAGCTGAAATCTGCCTGAAATCGGCAGGAAGTGATGCAGGCCCGTCAGTCACTGGACAGCTTGCCTCTGAGTTCTTCAGGTGTCCACGGAACAGGTCGCCTTGTGTGGACCGCGCGATGGCAGTTCGGGCAAAGTGGTATCAGGTCAGTTGCCGGATCGTATGGTCTGGGCTCACCGACAAGAGACAGTGGCTGCAGGTGATGCACTTCAATGATAGCCCCGGCATCGCCATAGAGTTGGCCAGGACTAAGACTGCAAATCTTGCAGGAAGCCCCGTGGATACGCAGGCAGAGCAGACGATTGCGTGGGTTCCGTTCGCGTCGGCGTACGACGGTGAGTTTGACGGCGCCTTCAGTCAGCGCTTCCTGATCGTACGGGGCGCCTTCCTCGATCGGGTCGTATCCATAAAGTTCTGCCATTGCGGCAAGAACAGGGATAACGAGCTCACGGCAGGTCTCCGCAACGGAATCATCGTCAAACCGGCTCTCAATGCCACGCTTCTCTGCGATAATCGTGAAACTGCCATTGTCGATCATCCAGTCATCGATAGTCTGACCGTTACCGATTTTCAGATCCGCGCTCGACGCTACTGAGGCGACGAGCGCCCTTGCAAGCTGAACTTCTTCTGCGCTTGCCTGCCGCATCTGCCGGATCGTATCAGCTGCAAAATTGCCGAATGTCAGCTTCGCTTCAAAGCGGCGCAGACCGGTCGGCCGAAGAGTGACTATCGGGCTGTGAGAGCGCTCAAGGTCTGCAAACCAGAGCCTGATTGCTGTCTGCACTCCGGACCTGTCTTCCTCCAGATAAATTGCAGCGCCGGTTCCCTCCTCGACTTCCCGGCGGATCAGGGCCTGCTTCTCGGCAAGCATCTCAATCCCCTTCTTCGTCCCCGGCTTCTGTCAGCTCCTCGTCGTCGGGCAGAGGCACTTCACGCAGCAGCTTCTTGAGATTGGTCGAAATCTCGTTGCGAATGTCCTCGAATATCGGCTCAAGGTCATCGTTGGTGTTGTTCTGCTCAGCCACAGCGAAAGCCCACAGCAGCAGATCCATACCCTCAACTGCATAGCCACTGGCGGCAGCCCTCTGATAGATTTTCAGATAGAAGTCGTGGTGCTTGTTAATGCGGACGCCTGCCACGAAGCCTGACTCGGCATCGCTGCGCATGGCCGGCTCCCAGAGATCGCCGGACGTAATGGTCTCAACAGCTTCAACGTGAATACTGTCCGGGTTTACGTGCGTGTCGACGGGCACCCGGAGCTTGATGCCTGCGCCGCGATTGTTGTTGAGTGTAGCGGTTTTCTGACTCGCGTCGGCAGACTGGACGTCCGGCTTTTTGGTCGAAGGCGTATTGCCGATGACCTTATTCGCGCTGCCGTGATCGACGCCGCGCTCGACCGCAGCTGCCTTCTCCTTGCGCCGGTAGCGATTGCCTGCTTCGCGATAAGTCGGCTGAAGAAGCGTCTTTAGAGCTTCCTCAAGAGCCGGGTCGAAGAGAATTTTCGACTTCTTGACGTCGACTTTGAAGGCCTCGTCAAGCTTATGAGTGAAGTCGAACTCGACGCGCAACAATGATGTGTGCGGCTCAACAGCGCCAAACACGCCGAGCCAGCCACCCTGCTGGATCACACGGCCTTCGCGATGAATGTAAAACCCCTGACCGCGGTTGGTGATATTCGCGACTTTCTGCTCGTCTTTGGTGAGATCCCGGCGGTTGGGCAAAATCCACGCCCTGATTTGCGCTGTTTCAACAGACCCGTCTTCCAGTTCGATCTCAAGCTTCTGCTGTTCAGGAGAGAGGACTTGATCGGCCTTTTCAGGATAAAACGGGTTCCACGGTCTGACCTGCTCGCCATTTACGCTTATTGAAACGTGCCTCTCACGATCGTCCCCCTCGTCGAGGAAGCGATAATAAATAAGAGCGACATGGTCGATCAGCCGCTCACCCAGCCTCCTGATTGCAGCCTGTTCCCTCGCGCCGCCAGGATCGTCATATTCCTTCGACAACAGACGGTCACATTTGGACCAGACTACTAGCGTGCCCTTGTCACCACAAAGCTCTTCAAAGAGCTCATAGTCGTCTGCGGTCATTTCTTCGCGGAGCATTTCCCACTGGTTCTGCTCTTCGACATGCTCGAGGTCCCAAGCGAGCTTAGCGAAGTCAGCCTCGTCGGACTGACGGGAAATAACCGTAAACCGGAGGCAAACCGAACTGGATGCCGTTTTAAGGCCAAGACCGAATTTGCCGAGGCTCGCAAGATTCGCTCTGGCGGGCGCACCGTAACGCATGGCATTAAATAGCATTTCGCCGTTCATGCCGTCCCCATTGTCACCGAAACAGACAAACTTCCGACCATCTTCAGCCAACTCTATCCGAACATTTACTTCAGACGCATTCGCAGCGATGGAATTGTCAATGATATCTGCTGCTGCAGTATTAAAACTGTAGCCGGTGTCACGAAGGCCGTAGATGAGCCTAGGAGCATCGGGTTGGTTGATAAGATCGTTCATTGGGCACCAGTCGGTTCAGAATTGCGGGGGATGGTGTAGGTCATTGTTATTAAGAAGGCCAAACCTCTGCGGTGGCAATCCACGCTCAATTGGCCCTGACGTTCTTCACTGCAAAATAGCTTTCCCCAACGCCGGCGACCGCAGTCGATGAGCGTAGGAGCTCACTCGCCTGCGCAGCGGGTGCCGAACGAAAGTCATGCCGCGGCGGGCTACCCGCTATGCGCCAATATCCAAACCCCTGGTCGAGCAGCACGAGGACCTTTTGACCATCGACGTATTCAAGCTCGAGCTTGCGGCCGTGGTCGGAATTTTGCGTGACCTGAAGATCGACATCGAGGCCAAATTTTTCTCCCAAAAGCTCGGCTACTTCCGCTCGGTCATCCTCATAAGTCCAATCGTGTTTGATCTGATAAGGACTACGATCGTTCTTTAGTGGCTGAACCAGGATATCGACTTCAACGGGACTATCCGCCTTCAGGTCAGCGGATAGAGCTTCGCACGTCCGCAGGAAGAGGAGCATGGTCAGCGGAGAGTTCAGGTAGCGGTCGGCGTAGGTGATCCGCACAAGACTGCCAGGCCTCCAAACACCAGCCGCTTCCATCTGCTGCTTCAGTTTCGAGCCAAAGCGTTTGCCAAATTGGCCAACCGGGCATTGCCCGAAACCTTGCATCAGCTCGACCTGATCACCAGCCGCAACCTGTCGCTCTAGATCTTCAGGGTTGATCGGGCTGTAGGCGGTGGGGTCGCTGAGAGTGCCAGCAACAATCGCATGCGTCTCACCCATGCCCCAGCGCTCACCCGGCTGCGTCGCAGACATATCGCGGGAGAAGAACCCTGTGGCGCGATCAGTCGAAATCAATTCGGCCAGCCGCTTGCTCTCGAAAGGCGCGTCTTCCCCTTTACCCAGGGCCAAAGAGAATTCGAACCGCACCGCGGCATCGCGCAAAAAGCGCCGTTCGACCTCTTCGAGCTTATCAAAAGAACTTGGATCAAGCACGAGCGTCACCGGAACGCCGCGGGCCGAGGCGGCAGAAAAGAACGTGCGCATCTTGGTAGAAGTCAGCTCTGCCAGATCGAACACGGTCGGCAACAAGACGGAAATGCTGTCTCCGCTTCGCGCTCTCAAAAGGAGTGTGTTTGCCGCGTCATTGATTGCTCTGGCATCGGGGACCGCACGATCTTCCTGCGGCAGTTCAGCATTCGTCTCAAGAAACGCCTGGACCGCGAGGAGAGCAGACCGGCGGTCGAGACGTCCCTGTTGCTTGGAGAGATCGGCAGCGAGGACGCAGGCCGAACACCCCATCTCGCATTCCTTGGGGCAATCGAGGACACGGGCCGCCCGTTCGAAGACATGATAGATGTCATCGAGAAGTCTCGGAGCGTATCCGGCACCTCCAGATGCCTCATCGAAGATATAGACCGACGGCACTCTGCGACCGAGCTTGCCGTCTCGAGCTGCCACAGAAATTCCAAGCTCGCGCGACTCAATGCCGAGCCAGCGCGCAAGACTCTCGCGCAACGCTGCGCCAAGCGCCCAGGCTGCGCCGTCACTTTCCAATCCAGGCAATTGCAGCTCTACGACATCGGTTAGAACTTCATGGCCCAGCGCAAGTGCGCTCGTGATTGCATAACCTTCATCATTGCCCGGACAGCGGTCTATCGCCTTTCGGTCCCTCGGCGAGAGCGGCCGATGGTCTTTGAGAGCGTCCGTCCCGGCATCCCCGGCCCGTCCACACTCCAGGCAAATCTCGTAACCCTGGTCTTTGGGGCCACGCGAATGATGATAGATATAGCCTTCATGTGAAGCGCGGATCCGGCCGGTCTCAGGCTGTAGCATGGGTTGCCACGGGGCATCCCCGACACTGACCTTCGGGGACTTGGGTTCGATGTAGACAGCCTGATCGGTGTCGGCATGCGGCTGGGCGTTCCAATCGACCCGGAACCCGGCCGGTTCAAGAAACTGCTCAATGTTTATGCTTCGCTCGCCGCAATGGGCACACTGGTCTGGCATCTGGTGATCGCTGCCCGCCCCACCACAATGGTCGCACCACCAGGCCCAACGAAGGTTCTGCGGCTCACGTTGGCCACTGTCGATCGGGCTAAGCCAATTGAGGGTGACCCCGGCCGATTTCCAAACCAGCCCGTCTACGACGACCTCTGCCCCCGGGGCATACTCTCGAATGGCGATGTCGGCGTTGCGCGTCGGGCATTCATAGCGCCGATCACGTGCGCCTTCCTCTTCCGAACGATTGCGCTCCTGCGCCTTCTGCGTCTCGGCACAGAGGGTATCAAACGGGACAACTGATGTCGGAAAACCGCTCCCAGGGATAAGCGAGCGATTGGCGAGCTCCTTCAGGAGGAACTCCTTGCACAATCGCCGTGCCTGAAACTCGATCGCCTTCTTTGCCGGCCCTTCGAGCGCGTCCGAGTCTTCCTTTAGGCGCTGCCATGTACGACGGAAATTCCCAGCTTCCTGCCCAAACATCTCCGCCGTATGCCCCCGGATTTCGGTGTCGTATTCGAGACCAGTTCCCCTGAGCAGCCGCAGCAGACCTTCTTCGGTTGCGGATGCCGTTGTTGGTAGATCGAGCCATTCGCAAAAGGCGTCCACGGGAGCGAGACCTTCGAAAGGACGAAGGTCAGCACGACAGCCGAAGAAATCCCCGGTCTTTGTCCGGGCAAACTCCCCCTCAACTTCGCGAAACCATTGGGCAAGAAGATAGGCGTTCGCGTGACGTTGCGCGATCCGATCGGAATCAAGCGATACGCGCGGCGATGCGAGTTTGCGGCGCAAATAGCCCGCAGGATCGGCAAACGTTTCAAGATCGAGAGGTGTATTGCGGGCAATCGTGAGACTTGTCGAAAAGCCCTGTCCGCGGCGCCCCGCACGACCGGCCCGCTGATTGTAGTTGGCGATCGAGGGTGGAACATTGGTCATCAGCACGGCTTCGATCGAACCGATGTCGACACCCATTTCCATGGTGGTCGAGCAGGCGAGCAGGTTGATATCGCCTTCCTTGAACTGCTCCTCGAACTCCCGCAGTCGGTGCGGGGGCTGCTGGGCACTGTGCTCCTCGGCTCGCAGATAAGGCGTTGCGAGTGCCGCCTGATCGTGAAGATAGGTCCAAAGGTGCAACTGTCGAAGGGCTTGGACTAGCTTGTCCTCAACCAGCCAACCTCTAATCTCCTTCTTGTCGCCTGACGAGAGCGGTCGCGTGCGTGGGAGCTTAGGAAACTCAACAGGCAAAACCGCTTTGCCGTCAATCTTGCTTCCAGACCCAACAAGATTGGGTGACCTGCCAAATACAAGTCGCGGTAGAACGCGGCGCGTTAGGGGGCATTGCCAAGCTCGATCAACCGCCTCGATCTCGGCCTTTTGCTCGAGCCGCAGGCTGAACGTCCCACCAACACCCGACAGAAGGGGAGCAAGCTGATTCCAGGCGGCATGCATGACCTGATTGATTTCATGGCGATCGCGCTGCGACGTAAGGTCAAGGTTCATGGCTGACGCCAAGAGAAGAATGGAGTCGGGCTGGCGCCCCTTGGTGTTGACCAATGGCCAGTAGACGTCGCGTTTCGCGCCAGGGGGCTGGTCGGGCCCGATCACATTGCGAGGCCGCGCGCGCCCAGGCATCCAGCGCGCATCACCGTCGTCCACTTCAATTGCAAACTGGCCGCGAAGATAGTCGACCATGTAGTAGAGGAAGCCGCGCCAATCTTCGATCGAATAGCCCTTCTGGCCGACAAGCTCGGGTAGCTTATCCGGGTCAATCCGCTCGATATCCGGGAAACGGAGCCGTGCCAGACCAAGCGTCTCCATCGCATTGGCGTTACGCGGACGACGGGCGAGTTCGCGCAAGAGCATGAAGCGGGCCAGCGCTTCCCGATTATCGTGAAAACGTTCGCTGCGATCGAGGTCCCAGACCTTGGCCATCATCCCAATCGCCGGCTCAGAAGCGAGCGCTGACACGAGGTCCTTCCAGAGTATTCCGGTTGCAGCGCCACCCGCGAGCTCCGCGTCGATCTTGGCGATATCATCTTTGAAGGCAGGCATGTCTGCCACAAGGTTCGCTAGAGCAGCCTTCTTCTTGAGCAGCTCTTCTCTGCGCTCATCGGTCAGGTCGCTACCCTGGGCAGCCTTCTGAACGGCATGATAGATGAAGCCGCGGACAAAGCCCCGCTCTCCGTTGGTTTCAATATTGGCAGCGAAGCGAGCAGTTCCCTGTCTGCTGTCCGAAAAGCTGATCAGCTGACGGCCATCGAACGGCAGGGCGTGCTCCGCCTGATGTGGCGACACACCCTCAAGGAGGATCGGTGCTGCATTCTGGGTGAGGAATGGTGTGCCAAAGCGAAAGGGGAAGACGGCAGGTCGCCCGCGCCGCTTGTTCCCGAGACAGGCCGGGCAACGTCCCTCATCGAGCTGGGTCAGATGAAAATGTCCCGCCTCGCCAGTAAACTCGCCGCTGGATACATCGAAAGCGGTCGCGGTCGCTTTGGATTTCGGGTTGATGGCAATCAGCCGTGGATGGCCGATCCCCTCGTGCTCATCTTCTTCATCGTCATCATCATGATCGCGATCACGATAGCTATCTTCACGAAACTCATCTGCATCATGATCGCTTCGCCGCGGTACGATCCTGTCGCCCATGTCATCGGCCGGGAGGAAGGGCTCGCCACAATCGAGGCAGTTCTGAATTTCGAACACCATCGACTGGCAATGCGGGCATTGGTCCCGATGGTCGAAGAGTACGGCACCAAATGGCCAATCCTTGGGCCGCATCTCACCCGGGCAATCAACATTGATGCAGGTCCAGAGCCCGGCAACTGCCCGCGTGAAGCTGTGCGCTCGCATCGGCAGGACAGGCTTCGCTTCGTTGGCATTATGGGCCGACAGATCGAGCAAAATCCTTTCGGCGTCCGGCGAGAGCGCTTTAAGCGAAGCCAGGGTCTGAGGCTCACCTTCCAGCCTCTCGGCAACCGACGATGCTGCCGGATCATCGGATGCTGTCAGCACTTTCGAGAGATCGACCGGCTGAGGTTTGCCCACAACGACATGCGCCCGCTCAAGCGGAACGCCAGCAATGTCGGCGAGGAATCTCTGAAGGTCTTCGCGGGCCTTCTGGTCGTCCGCAGAGCCGATGGTCGCCGACGTCGCAACGAAGCGGACCTGATCGGGCGTCACATCGAATGCGTTCATTACCCGGCGAAGCAGGAGCGAGAGCTCCGCCGCTGCCGAGCCGATGTAGCTGTGCGCTTCGTCAATCACGATCCAGCGCAACTTGCCTTTTGATGCATCGAGGATCGGACGATCCTCGCGCCGGATCGTCATGTATTCGAGCATCGTCTGGTTGGTAACGAGGATCGGTGGTGGGTTAGCCCGGAGGGTTTCGCGGTACAGAACCTGATGCGGTAGCTCGTACTCGGCCTTGTCGCGATTGGACTTCCGCGCCGTTCCCATCAATCCGTTGTAGAGGGCAAAGCGGACATCGCCGCGCAGCGGCTTGGTCCATGCTGTAAGGCGCTTCTCCTGACTCGCGATAAGAGCATTGAGAGGGTAGAGCATGAGCGCCCGAACGCCTGTCAGAGGACCTTGCTCTGCGGACTCCCGGACCAGATCATCGAGCATCGGGACCAGGAAACATTCGGTCTTGCCCGACCCCGTGCCGCTCGAAACCAGAACCGATTGCGGCTCTTGCGTGCTGAGCAGTTCCCACGTCGCCAGCTGGTGCGCGTAGGCGGGGTAATGGAAGCGTAGATCAGTATCCGATGTTTGGGTGATCGCGTCGATTGTGCGCTGATGCAGCAGCGCTTGAAGTTGGTTGGGGCTCTTGCCTGAGGATACGTAGCCGGGAGCTGCCTGAAAAAGCTGTTCGGAAAGGAGGCTGCCGTTTGCTGGATCCGTACCGGCAAGCGTGCTCCGGAGAAAAGCGTTGAGCCCTTCGTGCCGGATACCCGCCCGCGAGACAACCGCTTCGGCGAGGCCAGTCCTCAGCCGCTGGTGCACCTCCATCGGCGACAATCGGGATGTAGGGAGGGGATCACTGGCGGCCATTCTTGAGCTCCGAAACGGCATAGCCAAAGGCTTTGGCAAAATAGTCGGGGTGACGTCGTTCGACGTCCTTGATGGTGAGGACTTGCTCCTTCTCGAGAGAAGCATGTCCGGTAGCGGACAGAGCAGCGGCGAAAGGAGCATCGAAGACCCGCATCAGCGCTTCGACGAAGTTCTCTCTTGGCAGTAGCTCGCTGTAAGCAGGCCGGAAAGGGTTGAAGCCGCCAACATCCTCATTGATCAGTTCGCTTGTATGGCTCGTGAAATGGTTGCGAAGCTCTTCCCAGCTCAACGGCGAGAAGTCCCGGCAAATGAGTGGCGCAAGCTGCGGCGCACGGGCCGCGATTTCGTTCTGACGCTCGTAGATGTGAGACATTGCCCAAGTAAGGTCATCGAACTTTTCGAGCAAGAACCCGATCTGCGCCTGAAAGGCAGCGTCCCAGGCCTTGATCGGCAAAAGGGACCAGCTTGAGCATACGCCATCAAACAGCTCGAGGATCGTCGAGAGGTGTTGCTCTTCGCAGCGATAAAGAAGGAGCGGCGCAAGCGGACCGGCAATCTCAAACTTGCTGAAGATTTCGAAGGTCTGCGGAGGCAAGCCATTGAGCGACAGCGCCAAGTCCATGACTGCACGAATGGTCTGGGTCGCTTCGGAAGACATGGGCTCGGCAGCGAGTTCCTCCGCCAGCCGCACCAGGTCCTCGCGCGCTTGCAAAAGAGGCTGTGCCATGGCCCGGCCGAGCCTGTGTTGCGGAACGTCGTGAACCGGATCGCCGTCGATAAACTTCGGCCTCGTGAGGACGCGAGAACCTTCGCGCAGATAGACGAGCCATGGACCGCGCAATCGTGGCAGTTGAATCAATTGTCCTCCGAGGCCGCCAAGCAATCCGTCAAACGGACCGAAATCCACCTCTTTCTCGGGAGCACCTAGAAAGCGGCCGCCAACGCGGACATCCTCGCCGACAATGGCCGTCTTTGGACGCAGCCCTCCCGAAGGTTCCCACTCGAGAGAATTGCCGAATTCCGTAACGTACCAGTTGTCATTGCTGCCGTTGTGGAAGTCGAGCCGGACCTGGGCATCGATGCCGAGCGGCCGCATCAACGCGGCAATATCGTTCCGCAGAGCCGACAGGCCCAGTTCGACATCGACCTTCCAACTTGCCTCAAGCGACGCTTCAGCGTGATGGGCAACTTCGCCCATCAGCATCGCACGGCCCGGTGCACTGGCAACGGTGTCACGAAGATCGGCAAGGCCTAGGACAGCATCGCGCCTGAGAAGTTCACCATCCCAGGTGGTCAGCCATTCTTTCGATCGCAATGGCACATTGAGTTCGAAGGTGGAGCCATGGTCGGGGGTGAGCCGCAAGCCGAGCAGCGCGCGACGGGGCGGATCGACACGCACCCGCCAGCGACGGTCCGCAATCGGCGTTTCATCGCTGAGCACCGCTTCTCCGGTCCAACCACCCAAAAGGATTTCCGCATGGGCCGTATTGATCCGCTGGCTGAGTGCGAATTCGGCCGGCAGAACCAGTGCGCTCGTCCGGTCCCGAACATGCTTGGTCGCTCCATCTAGCCAGGCGAACTCGCAATGCCCAGGGCCCGCGTTGACAAGATCATCGCGCCAGGCGCTTTCCCCTGCAAACCGCCAGCCGACCTCTCCGCGCGTTGCAGTGCGCCGGGAAACCCCGTCTTCGACCTCTGCATGCAGCGGATGTTTGATCAACCGTTCGCCGCCGGGTGCCTGCACACCGGTCGCCTCTTGGGCGACTATGGTCAGGCGATCCTTACGATCTGCACTCTGCCCCGTCCGCACCAGAAATGCGTCGCCATTGGGCTTCTCGGCGATGATCTGGCCAGCACAGCGGTAGAGCGAACGACCAGGTGCAAAGGCAAAGTCTTCGGATTCGATCTCTGTATTGCTGTCCTTGCCGCGAAGCATCCAATCCTGCGGGACATCGACAAAGACTGGTTCGGCGCGATAACCACCCGACCCCTGACCGATAAGGGAAAACGCGCCTAGCTCCGTGTCTCCGGTCCGCCGCTCAAATATCCGCAGTCCATCCCCAACCGCTTTGCCGCCCGGTAGTAAAAAGCTTTGAGCGAGTCTTTCGCCGCGCGCATGGAATTCGGCGGTGACGGAGAGGTCCAAGGGGAAATCGATCGCAGCTTCGCTGCGCATAGCGCGCGCGATCCAGCAATTGCCTGATTCAACCTCCAGGTAAGCCAGTCGACCAGAGATACGGTCCGCCAAGGCACCCGAGGGCTGAAGAAACACCCGGACGTATTCACCTGCGGACAGCGCACGATCCTTGTCGTCCCAGCGACCTTCGAGATGGAAATCCAGACTTTCGCGCCATTCTCCATCCTGCGAACGCATCAACCGTCCGACCCGGATACTCCCTGTTCCGGTCAGCTTTCTGGCTTCAAGGAGCGTATCAATGAGGCCCGCAGCTGCCCCGTCGAGCGTCATCGGCAGTTCATCGCGCCAGTCTTCGTAAGCGTGGTCCAGCCGGGCCGAATAAGGGCGACCGTCAACTGGCACTTCCTTGTCGATGAATGCACGAAGCTCGACGATCTTGAGGGCAAGTTCCCCGCAGATTGCGTGCATTTCCGGGCTGCGCCAGATTGAGGGAAGCAAATATTCGTTGCGTTCGCAGATCGAGACAGCGGTAGCGATGTCCTGAATGTCTGCCCCGAGCAGCTCACCGACTGCCCGCTCCAGGAAGCGGCGCGGCCAGCTCGCACCGCCTGCGATTGCTGCTGCAGGAAAGCCCCCATGACGCGCGAGATTGGAGAGACGCTGGTTTCCGTGCGCCGTGATAAGAGGTTCAACGCCCCAGGCATCGAAACCGCGGTCTGCAAGTGCCCGCCATTCCGATTGCGGGAGTTGGAGCTTCAAGACCGCCTCGATATCGGCCCAGCGCTGCATGCCGCCCTGGTAGGAGCGCCGAAACCAGTCTGCCGCCCACATGACGAAAGCTGGAGCTAGCGACGGCCGCAGCAAATCCGATGCGAGATTGGCGGAAAGCTTCGCTTCGATCCGCTGAAAAATTCCCGGTGCGAGCTTATAGCGGTAAAGCGGGAGGCCAGTCGGGCGCGGTAAACCAAGATCCCCGCAGCTCTTGCCCAAAGGATGCGGTCCGCTATCTGCTGCCCTGGCCAGCTGGATCGCGCGTATCATCAGGATACGCGGACCGCCGCTAGCGTGAATGTCATCCGCAATCTTGCGCAGCCGAACCGGGTCGCTTTTGGCCGCGTCGATTTCCTGCTTGAAGTTACGATCGCCCATCTATGAGAACCAGACAAATTCAGCGCTTGATAGGTCGCCACGATCTGGCAAAAGAAGGATGCCCTTGCCATCATCGCCCCAATAAAAATGCTGATCTGAGATTTGAGCTAGAAGAAGATCCAAACTCGCATCGTACCCACGGGGATAGTAATTTCCGAGGAAGTAGTCCCCATCAACCACAGATAGGTCAGCGCAGGCGTCCCTGAGCCTGTCCGCCTCCTTTACTAAGAGTTCAGGACCCTCCCAGTCATCGGCTAAGCTGGCGAGATAGCTTTCCAACTCATCGTGGATAGAAACTACCTCTTCTTCTTCTACCGCCAATAGCGCCGTGGTAGTCCAAGGCGCCTCACCGCTTTTTGCTCTTCGTGCATGCGTTGTTTCCGGGTGACAGAGAAGTTTATCAGGTATTGGCGTGATATTCTCAGTCGACACAGCCTCTGCGGGTACATACCGTGTTTCGTAGGAATCAAAATCAGAAGGATTGCACTTCCAAACCTGGAGTAACCCTGATCCTATATCTGGAAGCTCGGTTATATAAGCGCGCGCGAGATCTATCTGAATAATTGGCTCCCAACTATATTCACCTGAGTGCGGCCAAGGGAATTCTTTACTCGTAAAGAAAGGTCCGGAAAGAAAAGTTGCGGTTCGATCGACTTGATCGGATTTGACCTCTTCGAGTTCCAGCATGAGGGCCGTTCGCGGCAGATCAAACAGTTTACGCTTCTGCTCCGCCCAAGGCACCGATCCCGAGTAGAACTCGGGGAGCTGTGTGATTGAAGAAAGCTCAGCTGTCTCGTCAGTTGCTTTAAGCAAATGATCAAGTCTCTCCAAAAACTCTGTTGGGCCCATCGACATCCGCCCCTCCCCCTATCAATGCTTCTATGGCACAACATTTCTTCTGTATGCAAATCATGACGTTACGGGATAGAGCATGGCGAAGGTCAATGAACCGCTGGGTCTCGCCCCGCAGATCTTTCCCGATGAGCATTCACAACGCAAGACCAGCGCGCGTTCATGACACCGTCGATACCCCGTCCAAGATCCCAGATGATGGTATCGCCATTCTCCAGTTTAGCCTTCACGAAACGATCGTGCAGGTCGCCGCCCGACCGCCGTGACTTCTGTGCGAGGTGAAGGGGAACCGAGGCCAGCATACGCTTCCACCGATCTTCAAGGTCCTGGCGCTGGTCACGCGTGCTTTCAGGGTCACGAGTCTGCACAGAATCGGCGTCGAACGTCACGATTTGCACGGCCGCGATTCCCGAAGCGAGCTGTTCAAAGCGACCGATGAAATTGATGAGGCGCCCGCGAGCCTGCTCGTCAGCGCAACAATAGGGGTCCTGGATTTCGAGCCGTTCAATTCGTGCGTCGCGCGCGTACTGCTCGAAAATCGTCCAGTCGCGTTGTCCATATTGTTCAAACACGACCCGCTGAACGAAGGGAACGCGCGCTTCAGCCGCCTCGACGGGAGTACGCACAGAGAGAATGGGGCGCCGGTTTTTGCGCTCGGCATTGCTCGATGCTGTCTCGCCAGGATCAGAGTGAGGATGCAGGCGCGCCGCTTCTTCTAATCCTGGTTCTGCCGCGTGCTCCGCAGCCGGATCAAGGTTTGCGGAACTCGTTGTGTTGTCGCTCGCGGGTCCGCGCGAGCTAGCACTCTCCTCGTCTCTCGTCGGCTCTTCGATTTCCGGCTGTCCGACTGGTGGGGCAGGCGGTTCCGCCTGTCGAATACTCGCGCTGTAATTAGTGTCTTGAAGGTCCACTGGCGCCTGCCCTGCGGCGGCATACGCACTACTTCGATCACGGTTCTCTGCAGGGCGCCCGTCGAGCACATCGGAAAGCAGGTCTTCTACATCGCGATCGCTCTCCGGCGGCATGAGCAGACCCCTGCTTAGCGAACGCTTACGCTCCATGAGGGCGTCGAGACGCTGGTCAAAGCTTGAAGGTCCGATCGCTTCGTCCGGATGGACAGCCATCGGGATGTGAATGGTCACTGGCCTGGTCTGACCGATCCGGTAGGCGCGGTCCGTCGCCTGATCTTCAACGGCCGGATTCCACCAGCGGGACAGATGGATCACATTGTTTGCTGCGGTGATCGTGAGCCCCACGCCGCCAGCCTTGGGCGACAGGATGAGAACGTCGAATGAGGCCGGCGAACTCTGAAAGGCAGTCACCATCTCCTGGCGCTTATGGCCCGCAACCTTCCCGCTGATGCACATCGGGCGGCGCTCGAGCGCGAAGCGCTCCTGAATTGCCATCGCGAGGAAGGTCTGCATCTCGAGATCTTCGCAGAATAGCAGAGCCTTTTCGCCGCGCTGCTTGACCTCCTCAAGGATTTCGAAGGTCTTCTGCAGCCGTGCAGATTGCCCGATGTACTCGTCGATGTTCGAGATTCCGCGCGGCGGTGACGGGTGGAGCGATGTACCGCGCAGCATATGCAGCACTTTGAGCATCGCACCCTGTTCGCCGCTTTCCCGTAGCGCTCGCGCTCTGGCCAGCACGAGGTCGTAGGCCTGCGCTTGCGCGGTCGGCATCTCGACCGGATATTTGCGGGCCTTCTTCTCAGGCAGCCCGGTCAGGATTTCGTCCTTCATCCGGCGCAGCATGAAAGGCGGAAGTTCCTTGTCGCGCTCGATCAGACGGTGCTGGAGATCACCAAGGCGCTCGAGATCGTTTGCCGGGAAACTGCTCTCGAATTCCCGACTCGAGCCAAGGAAACCAGGATAGACCGTATCGGCAATCGACCACAGGTCCTGCAGCCGGTTCTCGACCGGTGTGCCCGTCATAGCGATCTGGATTGTGCCGTTCAGCGCCTTGGCGGCACGAGTCATCTGGCTGGCAGGATTCTTGAGCTTCTGGATTTCATCGTAGACGATTGCAGCGAACGGAATGCGCGCGAAGCTCATGTGATAATCGCGCATTGTTTCGTAGGTCGTCAGGACGATCCCGGCCTCATTCCATTCGGACACGTCGAGACGCGAGGTTCCCCCGCGAATGTCGCTCCCAGCCTCGAGACGGAAATTGCGCAGGTTGGCGCCGAACGCCTCGACAACAGGCCCCATGAGCTCTGCCTCGATGTGCTGCGAAAGCTCGGCTTGCCAATTCCGCAGAAGACCTGTGGGCGCGACAATCAAGACGGGCTTCGGGTGAGGCGTTTTGCTGCGCAGCCACAGCAGGAACATGAGCGCCTGGAAGGTCTTTCCGAGCCCCATATCGTCGGCGAGCAAGACGCCCGGCATGCGGCGCTCCCAGGCCTCGGCAAACCATGCGAACGCCTGCACCTGGTGAGGCTTGGGTTCTGATTTCAGTCCTTTGGGGAGCCCGGGAGCATCGAAATCCTGCACTTCGGCGTCAGGACGAGGCAGCCGCGCGTAGTCCAGATGCTCGAAATTCTCTCCGACCTGAAGGAAGAAGATATCGACGCTCTCGCGTTCGGTTCTGTCCGAGGCGCGTCCCTCGACCTCATCAGCGATCTCACGTTCAAGGTCTGCAATTGCTCGCGCGGCCTGCAGGGTTGCAGGCGTCGCGGGGATGCTTTCGTCGCGCCAGGCGATCGTTTCCTTGCCTGCGTCAATCGCTGTCTCGACTTCGCTTGCGATCGTTTCAGCTTCACCTGGAGCCAACTCAACATGACGCGCGTCGGGCGGATCCCCGATCCGCAATCCAAACCCTTCGGGCAGCCAGCTGTTCGGCTTGGGTTTGATCCAGGGTAAGACCGGCTTTTGCCAGACCTCGATCCCGCTGACCCGCTCGGAAAACTGCTGTGTCTCGATGAAGAGGCGATCAGCGGCCTCGTCATCGTCTGCCGCGTCTAGCTTGAGCTCTTCACGCAGGACACGTTGCGGCGAACGCAGAAATTCGCGTTTTTCTTGGGAGGTGCCCACCTGCTTTGCGCGCACGATGTCGAGGGCTTTGCCCAGCATCGGGTCGAGGAAAAGGAGCGTTCCGTCGGAAAGCAGATAGCTTCGCCGCCCGCCGTCCTGACCCCGGAACCGGCGCTGAAAATGCTGATTGTCCTGCGGGGTAAGCAGCGACGCTTCTTCTTCGTCGACCAGGTCACCCTCAGCGCTCTCGCTTACGTTTCTCGAGAAGAGGACGGGGTCGAAGTCGAAACGTCCATGGTCGGTCTTTGCGTTGAGTGAAAAATTGGCGGCATAGGCAATCCGGACACGCTCGAGAAAGCCATCCGCCTCGATGCCGGTGCCGATGTCGTCTCCGAGCGTCGAACGAAGCTCGGCAAAGGCTGCGCGGCGCTGATCAGGATCATCAGCCGCGTTGACTGCAAGTGCGGCCTGGAAGGCCGAGTAGATCGGCTCAGGAATTCGTCCCACACGCCCGCCCTCTCGCAGACGCGCGCCAGCGATGTCGGCTCGAACCGGCAGACCACCGCGGCGGACCCATCTCATATCGACTTTGATTGTTCCTTCAGCGAGCGAACCTCCCGAGTTGAGCTGAAGGGTCATCGACGTGGCCGGCGGAAGGCCGAGGGCGAAGGCGTCGGCCTCATCAAGCCGTGCAACGATCTGCGGTGGAAGGGCTATGCCTTCCGCCTCTTCGCTGATTTGACCATCATCGAGAGCTCGAGCCAGCGCCAGAGCGGCCTGTCCAGCTTCGGGGGCTACTCTAGGCCACTCCGAGACCGGCACAATTTCGCTTGATGCTCGCCGGAAAAGCCCGCCTGGCTGTTCGCGGAGAAGCGCAATCGTCTCACCGCCGCCCTCGTTCTGTGTGGCAATGAACTTGGTCGTTACCATCGATCATTCCAGTTGCGGCCCCGGCCTCTCCCGAAACGGGGATGCGCGATTGATGTCCGGCGATGGATGATACCGGCGAACTTGCCTTCCCACCCAGGACTCGCAGGGACATGAGACTCATACTCGAAATCCGACCGTCCGTTGGTGGTTCGCAGCTTCCCGCCGTCGTAGACCTTTGCGTAGAGTTTCGGAGCTCCGGGATCGGTGTCACTCCAGAAGCGGCAGGATCCGTTATCGCTCCACTCTGATATGCGCAGGTCGCCTATCTGCATGATGATGGATGAAGACGAGGCAGGACCGCCCCGGATCATGCCATATTCAGGGCGTTCACCACTTTGACGAATGAGATCCTCGATCCTGTTGCGCGCCCGGATGCCCAAAGCGGGCCAGGCATCGCTGACGAGACCTTCATCGAGGTAGGCCATCCAGAAGTTCTCGCGCTGTGCCCACTGATCAGGCCGATCCGTGGTCTTTGCGATGGCACGGAAGAACTCGCGCATGGCGACTTCGGTAAGCCAGCGCTTGAACACCTGAGTGACCTCGTGCGCACGTTCTTCACCGATCGACTCGGCGAGCGATCGCACGATCCTGTCCCACCGGGTACGCTGGAGACGCGGATCACCCACCTGATCGAGCAGAAACTCGGAAATTGCCTTTCGATGCTCGGGTTCGGGTTTGGTCCTGATCCAGGGTTCTAGCAGGGCGCGGACAACCAGTTCCAACTGACCCGCCTGCGCTTCTGTATCAAACATGCGCAGGATACTGCGCTGCGGGCCGACTGCTTCTGCAGGCTGAAGCTCTGCGGTTGCCTTGCAGGTCTCGGCGAAAGTTGCCTGACCAAACCCGCTCGCCGCAAGGTTTGCGCCAAGACCTGTCTCGCGCATCAAATGGGAAATGCCGTCTGCATCGCGCGTAACAAAATCGCGCGCCACTTTGGCTGGTCCCATCTGCGGCTTGAACAGATCCCACCGTGCGCCGCGCTCGCGCCATGCCCAGTCATGCCGAACGGCAGCTCGGGATGCAGCTTCTGCTAGCATTGGCATGATCGAGCGGCCTGTCGGGAAATAGGTAAGGTAGCCATCGATCACGGCCTGGTCGGAACTGCGCCGATGATCGACATCGGCCCGTTCGAGCGCCGCCACGCCCAGCTCATCGAACTCCGGGTCGCACCATGCGCCGCGCAGGACCCTGTTGAGCTGAAACCGCGGTAACCCGTTTGCACCGGTATCGGCCGCTCCTCGCAGGAATGGCTTAAGCTCAATGACGGGCTCTGCTTCGCCCACACATGCATCGAGCTTTGCCAATTGTCGCTGCAACTCAGGCTGTGTCGTCGGAGGTTTAGCCAGTCCAGCCGATGCCAGGGCCTCCATTCTCGCGATTGCAGACCGCAGCGGACTCATTGCTCCTGCCTCAAAATATCGCGGTCGAGGCCGGCGCTTGGCGTCGTCATCAGGAAGCGCAAGTCGATCCGACGATTACGCTTCTTGGCTTCTTCGGAGTCTCCACGATCGACGGGACGGTCGGGACCGTAGCCGCTCAGACTTAGGATCGGTGCCGAACCGTCCTCTCCCGCCGGCCTATTGAGAAAACCGCGCAGGGCGGGTTGGTTGCGCTGGAGCATGGTGAAGGTCGTCTCTGCCCGGCGCACCGAAAGTCCATAGTTGTTCATGCCACCAGACATGACGTCGGAGTCCGTGTGCCCCTCGACAAAGACAGCATCGATCAAATGCGGCGAGCGTTCGCCTTCGCAAAGATCGGAGGCGGTATAACACGGCAGGACCTCAACCATGGCGCTGGCAACTTTGCTGATGGCGGCCTGCCCCCTCTCCGTCAGTTCCCATTGGCCTTTGTCGAACAGGACATCGTCGGGGAGCCTCAGAACTCCGGTCTTTGTGTCGATTTCTACCTGGAGCCCTCGGTCTTTCAAGGACTGCTGCAGATCGTTGAGGATCTCGGCGCGGGTCCTGTTTGCGCCGGTCAGCTCTTCGGTCTTGGTCTGCAGATTAAGGGCAAAGTAGGCTAACAGGATGATGAAAATAAGAAGCAGGCCGACCATCATGTCCGTCATGGACATGAAATAGCTTTCGCCCTCCTCAGGCGGCTTCCGGCGAACCACGCCTTCCATTATTCAGCGGCTTCCCTGTTCTGGTTTGCAAGGATGCCGGCAAGTTCCTCGACGGTATCCCGCAGGGTCGTGAGCGGTTCGAGTGCGCCGGCGAGCTGCGCCACACCATCGCCCAGAGCCTTGTCGATCTGGCCGACCCGTTCGTTGAGGTTCGACGCATGGTTGCCGGCAGCATCCGAGATCTTCTCGATTGCGTCACCAAGAGCGCGGTCCACATCTTCGAAGCGAGCACGATATTCCGACCATGCGGAGGAGGCCGCACTCGCGGTCTCGCTTAGCGCTGCCGCAAGCTGGCGCATTTCGTCGCGAGCGCTCTCGGATGACTGCGCATTTCGGGAAACGATGGTCTCAACCGATTTGACTGCTTCGGCTATCGAGACTGCCGACTGGCGTACAGGCGCGGTTGCCGCCTCAACGTCGTTGGCCACCGTTCCGAACGCCGTCGCCAGATCGCTCGAACGAGCGGCGACTTGCTCGATCGCTCGCGCGTGATCTCCGATAGCACTTTGTGCGGTCGAGAGACGGTCCGCAGACGTGGAAATGGCATCGCCCGCGTCTTTCATGCTGCCTACCAGCGGGCCGCCTGTCTGGTTGAACCGTTCAACGAACTCGGAAAATGACTTTTCCATTGCCTCCTGGCCGATCCGGGCCGCGTCATTCGCCGCGCGTGCCGAGGCTTCACCCATCTGACTGGCCGCCGAGGCGAGTCCGGATTTCATATCGTCGAGCGTATTGCCAAGATTGCTCAACAACTCGTCCATCCGCTGTCTGGCAAGCTCGCTTGCCTGCTCGTTTTCTTCGCGCATGCGGTCCGCTACGACGCCGAAATTGCGGTTGAGCTCGCCAAATGCTGACCGCATTTCTTCCGAAGCCTGGCCAAAGCGCCTGACAGCTTCCTCGATCTGGCGGTCAGCTTCGCCGGTCTGTTTTTCGATACGTTCGGACATCGTGGCCATCGAGACGGTCATTGCGCCAATGGCATCTGCGAGGCCCGCCATCTCTGCACCGGCACTTGAAGCGATCGCGTCGCGGACGGCTTCACCCCCGCCACCGCTGATCTTGTCGATGCCTTGCTGGATCGACCCCAGATGCGTGATCATGGGCGCCATCTGCTTTTCCAAGGCCCCGTCGAGGGCGGCAGCAAGCTGTTCGGAAAAGGTGCGGAGTGCCGGAGTCTGCTCTTTGAGCTGTGCCAGCTGATCGCTCGCGATCCGTTGCGGCGGCAGATAGGCCATTCCATGCTCGAGTTTGTCACACAGCATGGACAGCCCATCATTGATGCGCTTGCCGAAGCGGTAGTCGTAAGAGCGAAGCACGATGGAAGCCACGATGCCCCCCACAGAGGCCCAGAACTTCGCTCCCGCTACCTTCATGAGATCATTGAGCCGCTCCTGCATCGCATCGACACCGCCGCTGAAGTCGAGTGTCGAGAGAGCTGCGATGATCCCCAGGAAGGTGATCAACAGGCCGATGGCGATGAAAATATTCGCAAACCAGTTCAGCCCGCGATGACGGTCGCCAAGATTGACGAAGAAGTGTTCGGGACGAGCGGAGTTCTGGAGGACATCGGCCGAGGGATCGACGATCGTTTCGCGATATTCCTCCCAGGTTCTGCGAAGCGGAAGCGCTTCAGCGTCATTCGCCTCCATCATCTGGGCGTCGATATCATTGAAGCGGCGCGCGAACTCGAGGCGCGCCTGATCGACATCGGCGGTGCTGCCGCCGGTTATCTCGTCGAGCAGGCGAACGCGGGCGTCGATCGCATCAGCAAGGGGGGCATGATATTGCCGCTTGTAACGGTACGCGATTGCGAATGCTGTTCCGATCAGCACGATCGCCAGAAATGCCGCCATCGCATCGCCGATGAGCGGGATTTCCGTGAAGAAGTAGATCAGCCCATGGCCAAGCCATTCGGTAATTTCCATGCTGCCCCCAGAAGCCCGTAAAGGTAACGGGCTCCTCCGAAACGGTGCGGAAGCAGGCCAAGCTTGCGAAATGCAACCGGACGGAGAAACCCTGAATGAGCCAGACGGTATCGGACCGCAGAGCTCGCGCCAAGGCAGGTTGCGACAAACCCATGAGAATTTCGTGAATTTCGAAGAACTATTGAAGCGGATTTCTTGTTTTCAGGTAGTACTCCACCTTCTCGATAGTCCTTCTACGCGGCCTGCGACCAGCTCGTAGGTCAAGCACGAAGCGCGGATCGCCAACCGCCCGACGACCGAACCGTGTCGCCGACATGTGCGATTCTTTCAAATGACGCTCAATGCGATCCAGCAATTTCATGGCCTTCCTCGACTCACTCAGCCCTTGTGTTCCTGTTTTGTTCTTAGTAGGAAGGTTCCATCGAGTCTAGGAGATTTCCTTCTCTCCTGAGACCGTCAGAAGGAACGACACGATGGAACATGTCAGAGAGGAGCTCGATCGCCTGATCCAGCAGCGACGGCTCGGATATTCCTCGATCTCACGGATGATCGGACGAAACTCGTCCTACATCCAGCAGTTCATCAAGCGCGGTTCACCGCGCAAGCTGGATGACGATGACCGGCGCACGCTTGCCAGCTTCTTCGGGGTCGACGAGCAAGTGCTTGGCGGACCGCCCGCACCCATGCGTGACGGGTTGATCGAAATCCCCGTGCTCAATGTCGATGCGTCGGCAGGCTTCGGAGCGATTGCCGAAAGCGAGACCGCCCATACCCGCTTCGGTTTCGACGAACGCTGGCTTGCCAGGCTCACCAGAGCAAAGAGTGCCAGCCTTTCGATCATCCATGTCCTGGGCGACTCCATGGAGCCGACACTCAGCGATGGCGACGAAGTGCTCGTCGATGCGTCAGACCAGGGCTCGCGGCTACGTGACGGCATCTACGTCCTGCGCGCCGACGATGCGCTGGTGGTCAAGCGCGTGACGCTCAAGCCCGGTGGCCGCAAGATCACCATCAGCAGCGATAATTCGGCCTATCCCAGCTGGGATGATGTGGACCGGTCCGAGATTCAGGTGGTCGGCCGTGTCATCTGGTTCGGACGCGCTGTCTGATCTTACCGGATCAGAACCCCGCAAAACGCGCGCGATGCTTGGCAACGAAGTCCGGACGGGGGTGATCCCTCGGATCGACCGGAAGCCTGATCTTTTGTCCTGAATGCGGGAAAAGCTTCAACAGGTCGGATGGCACCTTATTGTGCGATACGAGCAGGCACAGGTTATCGTCGAATGTGATGAGATGTCGGTCGAACAGCCAATGGGCCGTAGCCGAGAGTGCCACGCCGTTGGGTACAACGTCGGGTCCGCCATCGGCGACAGACCAGATATGGGCCGCCTGTGCCTCGGCTTTCCCGCCACCATTGATGATCCGCAATCCCGTGACGGCGCAGGTGCTGTCATAGGCATCGAGAACCTGATTGCGGAAACTGGCGGCCCGGATCTTCTTGTTCACCAGGATCTGCTCGATCCGGCGTTCGCCAAAATCATCGGCTAGGAGCGCGGCGGTCGCATCGTCGATGTACCGCTCGTCGAGCTCAAGCCTGATCCGGTTGTCCGGGTCGAGCGTCTCGCTCAGACCCTGATTGACGATGGCAACGAAATCATCGCTATCGAGCGTGCGCACCGATTTGCCGCGCAGCGTCCTTCCGGCATCGCCAGGACGGGCCATGTCGCGAAGGAAGCGTTCGGCGAAGCGTCCATCCTTATCGCGGTAGGAGACCGCATCATCGAAAGGCAGATAGTCCCTGACGCGCGCATAGTAGTGGGTTGAATCAGCCTCATCGGGATCGATCCGCCCAACGAAGGCGGTCGCGATGTAGGCCATCCGGCCGCCCGATACGCGGGTTTCGCGGTAAAGGATCCAGTCGTTTTCAAGTTGGCGGGCCTGAGGAAGATATTGCGAAGGGAAATGATACCGCTCGGTGATGAGGTCATCGTAGCGCGAATTGCCACTGATCTCGAAAACACCCTTCACCGGCAATGCTCCGCACTTCTCTCGAACAGGCATCGTGCCTGGTAACGCGGAAATCGTCCAGGCTGTCGGTGATCAAATGCCGATTTCGAAGGGCTTTACCCGTTCCTTTGTCAGTTCGGGCTTGTCACTTGCAGGCGAAGCGCTGCCAACATCCCTGTCTTGTGAAAGGCCCTTGGCCGCTGCCGCCTTGAGCCTTTGCGTTACTTCAAGGGCCGAAGCTTTCACGCCGCTGTTGGACTTGATGGCCCGGCCGAGTTTCTCGGCATTATCTGCAATGAGCGTAAGGCCGTCGCGAAGCCGGGTGACCGAGACCAGGAAGGTCTGCCGATTGGCGAGATTGCGTTCGTGGCTGTCCATCACCGCGATCCCGCGATCCGAGGTCAGTCCCTGCGCCATATGCGCATTGAGGGCATAGGCGAGGTCCACGCGTTTGAGCATGGGGTCGCCGCGGCTCAGGCGGAGCTCCTGGCCCCCGGACGTCTCCACCAAGACGCCCTTTGTGTCGATGGCCACGATCCTCGCCTGGTCGGCGTTGAACAGCCCGCGCTTGTGGTCGTTGTCGGTCCAACGGATCTTGTCACCTTCGATGATGGATAGCGATTTGCGCTCAAAAAGCGACAGCCGGCTCTCAACTGCGCCCGGCCGCAAGCGCGCGGGATTGAACTTGCGAAGACGCCCCTTCCTGTCCTCAAGCACGAGCTGCTTGCGCGCATGATCGATGGTTTTGACGGTGTAGTCGCCCTTGGAGAGTTTCTGGGTGCTGTCGCGCGAGCGAAAGTTGAGGACCATGCCCGGCTGGTATGTGCGAAGATATCGCAGCTCCTCATTTGTCACATTGACCCGCGAATGAACGGTCAGCCGGCCCGATCGTAGGCCGAGCTCGCCGTTGGCCTTGAGTCCGCGCTGGACAGCCTCGTTAACCGCAGATCGTAAGGCCCGTCCCGACGCGTAGATCGACGTCCGATCCCGATCCGCCGGGCTGAGCGAAAGCCACTTTTCGGCAGCAACAATCGCACTGTCTCCGCGAGCCTCGATGGTTGAAGGGGCAAGAGCCTGGAGCGCATCGTCGATGCGTCCCTCCTGCGCGGCGGCCTGGGCTCGCCGCAGGACGGGATCGCGGCCGCGCAAGTTCACATCCATGTCGGCGCGCTCGATCCCGGCCTGTTGGACGAGGTCGAAGGGCTTACCCGCGTCGACGGCGCCTAGCTGTCGCTTGTCGCCGACAAGAACAAGACGATGGACTTCGGCTAGGTTAGCCAGCCGTACAAGCTTGGCCTTGTCCTCGTTCGACACCATCGAGGCCTCGTCGAGCACCAGGACATGGTCTCCGAGCGCGCCCCGAGCCTCACTCAGCAACGTGGCATTTCCAGGCTCGTGCAGAAGCCTGCCCCATTGCGCGAGAAAGCGGGCGATGGTCATCGAACGGATGCCGGTATCGCGCTCGAGCATCTGGACAAGCGTGTTCTGCACCGCGAGCCCCAGCACCTGCTTTCCTTCCTCGCCGAGCAGCTGGGCAACCGGCTTCATGACGCTGCTCTTGCCCGCCCCGGCTATGCCCTGGATCGCTACGATCCTGTCGCGCGACGAAAGGACAAGGCCCGCCGCATCCTCCTGCCCTTCGTTGAGCGAAATTCCGTGGTTGATCGCGGCAACAGCCTGAACCCGTTCTGCGGCGTCTTTCCGATCCAGGATGGGCAACACCGCGCCTCGTCCCTGGTCGACATTCGCGAGAATGGTGCTTTCAAGGTCAAGCGCCTCGCGGCTCGCCAGCCAGCCCTTATGGTCGCCTTTGCCGGGCTCAAGTGCGCCGCTTCTGACCAATGCGTTCACACGGGTTTCTACGTGGTCCACCGTCGTCGGCAGCCCAAAATCGAGCGCCGCCTTCAGCAATCCCTCACGGGGAAAGGCTGCCTCGCGCTGCGAGAGATGGCGCACCGCGGAAGCAACAGCCTGCGCGGCCGCGATGGTCGGTGCATCCTGCTTGAGGACATGTGCAGGGATCAGTGGATCAGCCGGATCGCCCTTGATCCGCTGCGCAAACTCCCTGAGTTTCGTAATCCCGCGCTGAAGGAGGCTTTGCTCTTTCGAACCTCCGGCGACCTTCGCCGCAGCACGCATCTGCGACGCATCGATCAAACCGGCAAGGTCAATTCCAACCTCTTGGGCTTTCTGCCGCCATGCATCGAGAAGGCCGTCCCGGTCCCTGACGGGCGCTTTACTCTTCCTTGTATCGAGCACGGCGATGTCGCGGGTTTTCGGGGTGTTCTCGCCCAGCTGGCGTACCGCGTCGAGGACTTCTTCGCGCCGCGTCGAAAAGGCCATGACCTGCTCGCGGGCAATGCCCGCTGCTTCGAAGTTGCCATGCTTCCCAACAGGCCCGGCCTCGTAGCCCATCTTCTCGACCGCCAAACGAAAACGCGCCATGGTCATCGAGTTGAGCAGCGTGTTGAACGACCAAAGTTTGTCGTTGCGAAGCGCGCGCCACTTCCCGTCGCTGCCTTGCGTGACATTCGCCACAACCGCGTGAAAGTGCAGGTTTGGCTCCTGGTTGCGGTTGGTGTCGTGCTGGAAAAGACCAATCGTGAGGTTATCTGTCGCGACCTTCCCGTAGCCAGCCTGACTTCCCATCCGGGTCTGCGCCGCGTTCTTTTCTGCCCAGCGCAAGGTTTCGATGACGGCCTCGCGATAGGCATCGATAATCCGCTGGTCGCCGCCTACCAGCGCGAGCAGCGACCAGCTTTTCGGGAGTGAGAATGTAAGGTCGGTTCCCGGCCTGTGGGCCTGGCCTGCATTGCCGACCTGGATGCCGCCGGGAAGCTCTCCCCGAAGCAAGGCATCGAACTGCTCGGCGTTTACGCGCCCCTCAAGACCAAGACGTTCCGCTCCCTTCCCGACCCAGGTTCCGGAACGATCGGCATCGGCGCCGGTGTAGTAATTGTCTGCCGCAAAATAGCTCGCAGCAGCCGAAGGGGAGCGCACATTGGCGACGGAAAGCATTCTGTCTGGTCCTCGTCACGGCTCCCCTCGCGGCCAGGTAATCCCTCCCCATTTGCCTTTCACATGTCGGGCTCGAACTCGCCGAAATCCTTTTCCGGAGGATCTGCGACCGCACCTTCACGCAGGTCTTTTTCGACCGGTGTGAGAGGCTGGCGACCGTTATCCGCCGCACGGCCTCGTGGAGTCGAACCACCCTTTCCACCTGCCTTATCGCCGGCGGCTCCTGGTTCAGACGGATGCTGTTCGGCACCCACTGCTCGCGCATCCTCACCGGTTTGCACGGCGGCGAGAGGTAGCGTTGGACCCGCATCGAGGGGAGCATCGGAGCGGGTTGCCGCACTGAGATCATCAGCAGCGTGCCCTGCGTTCAGCTTTTCAAGCGGCACAGGCTCCTGCCGATCCCGCGGTTCATCGGCGGCATGGCGTTGCCCCTTCAGGTCGAGTTTGAGCTGCTTTGAATCGACAGGCTTACCGGCACCGTCGTCATTCGACGCAGGATGCTCATCTTTTGGTTTCGAACCCGGTTCTGCCTGGAGCGTCGCTGCCGCAGGACCTTGGCCAGGCTTTGTGAGCGGCTTCTCGCGGGCGATGAAACCCTCGGCGATACGACCACGCGTACGCGGAATGAGCGATACCGGCGCAGCGGGAAATCCGTCGGGAAACTTGATGTAGGCCGACAACCGCGGAAGGTTCATGAACTGGTCGGGCAGGAGCAACGGCTCGATCTGCCGCCTGGGCGTCAGGCTGACTGCATCGCGCGCATTATTGTACCCATAGCTGTAGCCTTCTTCCATGTCCCGCACCTGCCGGTGGCCGATGAAATCGGAACACCAGGTCGCTGTCTCGCGATCGGCCGTCGCCAGGATGAGCTTGGTGCGCGCAAGCGAGGACAATGTCATGGCCATGTTCTCGCCGTAGACTTCCTTGAGCTTGGCAAACGCATGCACGCCGGTGACGATCGCCCCTCCAAAATTTCGCGCCGTTTGCAGCCCCTTTTCGAGCGCCGGTAGTCGGTGAAGGGCGCCCAGCTCGTCGATCAGGAACCACATCCGCAGGTCCTGTGTACACTCGAGCGTCATCAGCGTATTCATCGCCGTGTCGAGCCACAGCGTGAGCAATTGCGAGGAGATGCTCATGTCGACATAGCGGGCAGAGAGAAACAGGATCGAGCCCGCCTGGCAGTCGCCTTTGACCCAGTCACGGACCGAAAAGCGTGGTCCGAATGAGGGCAAGAGCTTGAGCACTTTCGCGTTCGCATTGAACACCGCGCGGATCGATTCCGCCATGCGGGCCGCTTCCGGGGCGGTCAGCGGATCGGCCATGGTGCCGCGCATAAGCTTATGCACTTCGGACAGGTCAGCGGTCATCAGCCGCCGCGCCAAGGCCTCGTTGGTCGCCGTGCCGGTACGGGTAAGATGGAGACACATCTCGACGAACAGCATGCGCGCCGCAAGCACCCAGAACTGTTCGGAACCACCCCCGTCATGGGGCACGAGCGCTTCTGCAGCGGCATGAAACTCGGCTTCCGTCGTGCAGTCGTTGAACACGCTCCACAGCGGACACCGCACATCGACAGGATTGAGAACGATGTCGCGCGCGGGATCATAGAAGGCTTCGATAAAGGCCCCTGTCAGGTCGAAAATGACCGCGCGCTGGCCGCGTTCGCGCGCTTCGGCAACGAGTTCGGTGAGCGCCACGGTCTTGCCGGTTCCGGTTGTGCCAATGAGCATGGCGTGGCTCTGCTCGAGCCGCCACGGCCAGCTTACACCGGCGAGATGTGCGGGTTGGTAATGGCCCGCTTCTGCAAGCGCCGACGAGCTCGCAAGCCGCCACTTCCAGCCGAACTTGCGTCCCAGTTCCTCGGTCCGGAATGCCTTGTTGTGACGCTCGATTTCCTCTTCGAGGTCGTCGAGCGAGACAAGCATTGCGCCGCGCTCGTGCTTGCGCTCCTTCGACCGCCCGCCAAAGCGCTCGGCGAACCACCAGAAGAACACGAATGCCGGGATCAACAGTACCGCCGAGACCAGCAAACCCTGCTTCACTGCCGAACGAAATGCCTCGACCGCCTCGCGCATCGGCGGGAGCTCGCGAACGATGCCAAACGGGAGGCCGACCCTTTCGCCGTCAAGCAGCTCAACGTTGACCAGCTTGGCAGGATCGAACTCCATGAAGGCATAGAGACTGGCGTAGATATGCATCCAGACCAGGTAGATCTGGTGATCACTCAGAGCCGACCGCACTTCCCAATAGCAGGTGCCGACCGCTACCAGGCCGGTGACAATCAGAGGACCCTTAAGCCCCGCGGCAAACATGAAACCGAAGTGGCCGAGCAACTGGCTCCCGCGGGTGAAGTTCAGGAGATTATGCTTCATGGGAATGGCCTCCCATGTTCGCGTTGACGGGGAGGCCAAGACGCTCGAGGCGTCGCCGGTACGCCTCGTGAGTACGATCGCGCAAACTCGCGTCCGAATGGCTGGCCAGAAGCGCATCGAGCGCCACCGAAATGAAGATAGCCTGGCGCGTGGGATCGAGCCCTGCGGGGCGGTCCTTCGCCTCGTTATCGCGCTGCCACGCTGCGACAATGAGGTCACGGATAAAGACGCTGACACTGACGCCATAGTCCGCCGCACACTGCCGAACCCAGTTACCAACGGAGAGAGATACGAATGTCTGAAGCCGATCTTGTCGGGTCATGAAGCAGGTTCCTTGTCGGGCCGACGGAACCTGGCTCACCTTGCGGAAGGCGCTGATGAGAATAAATCGTGAACAACTCGCAGTCAATCGAAAGATTCAGGCATTATTTCAGTGTGATAGAGAGATGTGAGTTGTCTACGGATCAGCGCAAAGCCGCTCAACTCGCAGACGGGTTGATTCCGCCCAAAACCACATTATTCAGCAATACCAAAGAGATAAATCCCGAAATCGCGGGGTAGGGTGTGCTCCCTTGTTCCCAGGTGCGCGAGGTGGTCCGGGCAATAAGTGGGATTGATCAAGGACGACCTTTCCCGACCTCCACGATGGAGCGCGAGCAACCAGGCCTGGCAGCTCACAGCATGCAGACTAAAAGGAGTTCAACGCCTCCAGCCAAAGACAGCACCTGCGAAAGAGGCAGCGGTCAAGGGCGCGTGGGAAGCAAGGCAAGCGGGGCATGTCGCCTGCCCAGCTTCCCGCCGCCCGATCCGGTGCCGGTTCGCAAGTGCGCGCGGGGCCCAAGAACAAATGATGCCGCACCCTCAGGAGCGCATCGCAAGATGCGCGGGACAGAGTGCGTCCACAGCCCCGCTCCATTTATCGGGCGCCGCCGCATTGCGGTGAGCGACCGTCAGAGCAACCGACCGAACCGGGTTTTTGTGCTTGATTGGACTACCCGGTGAACAAGAAAAAAGGCAGGAACCGTTCCCGGTTCCCGCCCTGTCGGTGTCTCAAAACTCGTCGAGCATGCCGCCGTGGACCGTGTGGACCACCCGCGCTGCGAGATGCGCTGGCAAGATGTTGTAGTCACCTTCGTCGAGGGCAAAATATCCGAGTTCGTCATCCTCGATAACGTGCTGATCGAAGAAGCTGTGCAGCGCTCTCTTCTCGGCTGTTTCCAGAGCCTCGAAATAGCTCCGGGACGCAACGGCGCAATGCATTGAATAAGCCATGATAATCCTCCTGATTTCTGTCGTGAGACGACAGGAGGTGCGCGCGATGGTCTTGTGCATCCCGGGTCAGGGATCGCCCGGATGGGCGACCGCAATAGCGGCGGTGGGGGTAACGATTTTGTTCGCTGCCGGATGCAATCCGGTGGCGGGCAAAATGTTGGGGCCCCGCCGTCCTTGAGGCGGGAGGCGCAAGGCCATCATGCTGGGAGAACCGTGAGCAAGGACCCACCACCTCCGCCCTAATATCGAACGCCTGCTGGTTGCGAATTGCCTTTCCTACACCCCGATGACGCGGGCATGGAAACAACCGGGGAGCAGATCCGAGGGGGACGAAAGGACAAGTAGCATGCCCCGAAACAGGAGCGCGATTGCAGCCCTGCAAAAACTCGAAGCGGACCGCGAGGCGCTCGACGCCAAACAGCACGAACTTGAAGTGCAAGCGGCCAGAGAGCTCGGCGAAATCATTTTGGGAAGCGGCCTCGAAAGCTTCTCGAAGAAGGGCCTGAGGAAGGTTGCCGAAGAACTCGGGAAGCTCGGCGAGGATGCCGCGATCGAGAGGCTGACCGGGCGCGGTGCAACCCGTGCTTCGAATGCTGCGCCGGGAACCCAGTAACCACAGTAGAAGAGGCCCTGCCGCTTGCGGCAGAGCCTCTTCGTAAGGCGGACGACCGGCATCGAGGTCAGTCGATATCGGGAGCGTCGGTGTTGTCGTTGTCGTCGCTCGAGCCGTTGCCGCGGGAGAGGAAGTCGACCTTGTCGGCGAGGATCTCGGTGCCGTAGCGGGTGACCCCATCCTTGTCCTCCCACTGGGTGTAGTGGATACGGCCTTGGACCGATACCAGCTGGCCCTTGGAGCAGTACTGGCCGACGGTCTTGGCGAGGCCGTTGAAGCAGGTCACCCGGTGGAACTCGCTTTCCTTGGCGGTGTAGCCGTTCTCGTCCTTGTAGGTCTTGCCGTCCTTGTCGCGTGCGGGCCGATCGGTGACGACGGTGATCCCGGTGACATTGGTGCCGCCCTTGGTCTCGCGGGTTTCCGGATCGCGGGCGATGCGGCCGGTGAGGATTGCGATATTGGTCATGATAGTAGTCCTTCAGTTCCTCAAACCGGAGACCATCTCCGGCTTGCGAACATCTGAAAGAAGCAGGGCATGGGAGGACTGCACCGAAGGCCTGAAGGGCCGAAGGGGAACCTGGTCCTGACGGGTGGTGCGGGCAGGCGCGCGAAGCGCGACAACACGGCCGGAAAGGAACGGGTTGCCGTCCTCAGCTGACCTGGTTCAGGACTGTTCGCGAAGAAAGCCGGATGGGTATCGGGTGGGGGCTGAAGGTGCCAAGACCCTGCTGCAATCAGCATGCCCCATCACCCTCCGATGCTGCCAGCAGATCCATGAAGTTGCGGGCTGCTTCCCGGTCTTCCTCGTTCTCGAACGCCACATCGAGATCGGGGGCGGACCCGAACATGTGCAGGAACGACCACAGCGCAAAGCGCTTGCCTCGGTCCTCCTCAAGGCCGAGATCGACCCGGCAATGCTCGATGCCGGCTGACAACGTGTCGGGAGCAACCCCGGAGAGGTCGGTCGTGGCAAAGTAGCGCTGCAGCAGATCGTCAAGTTGCATGACCGGTCCTTAGTCAGGTCGGTGCCGAATGCACATCCAGGCATTTCAAATATGGATGACGAAGCCCCCCTCAGGACCCTGGAGAGGTACCCAAGAGGCCGCGACGATCGACCACGGTGATCCGGCGCGTCTTGGCATCGATCACCAGCCGTTCGGTCACGCCATTGCCCGGAAAGGCGACAACGTAACGCGGATTGAGCGCGAGCATTTGCTCGTTGCGCTTGAACCCGGCGCGGGCACCGAGCCGGCGATCGAGCGAATAAGTCAACTGTTGAACCTCGCGGCGCTCCGCCCAGCTGGCAGCGAGGCGATCGGCACCCTTGCCGTCGCCGCCATGGACCAGGAAGAGATCGGGAACCACATCGCGCACCTTGTCCAGCGTCGCCCAGATATTGTCGGCATATCGCTTCGCATCCTCGGCGCTCTCGAAGCTCTGGCGACCACCGGCAAAGACGACCGGAGTTCCTTCCGGGATCAGGGCATGGCGCCGATTCTCGGCGCGTGCGCGTAGGAAGTCGCGGGCATCGATCACGGCCGATGTGAGCTTTCGCGAATGGCTCGTTCGCGAGCCGGACACGGGCTTCCAAGAGGAACCGGTCTCGTCGCGGTAGAGTGCTGCTGCAGCCTCGCGCATCTGCTCGAAGGCCAGCATGCTGGCTTCGGCAGCCTGCGCGCGCTCGACCTGCTCTTCTAGATTGCTCGATTGCACTTCGGAGCCATCTGCTGATGCGAGGAGAACCCGGATCTCGTCGCTGGCCCGATCAAGCTGAGCGGACTTCCGGCTGGCGGCACGGTGAAAGAGATTGACCACGCCCCAGGCAATATCCTCGGCATCGGCTTCCAGGGCGGTGTCGGAGAACATCGCGAAGAGGTCGGACCACACGGCGCCGAGTGTCTGGTCGATCGCGTCCTCGCAGGGAAAATCAGTAGCGTTGAAGGGGGCCGGCCTGATGCTGAGGCCTGACAGGTCGAGGCCGCTCAACTGGTCGATGAAGCTGTCGTACATAGGGTGTCTCCTGATCGTGCAGACAAGGAGAGCAGGCACCATTGCCTCGGTCCTGTCCGCCGGAGCCCGATCAGGGCCGGGACAAGGGGCGTAACGCACCGCGTAGCGGGAAACCTGCGGCCCTAGGCTGGCGCGGGCAACACGGGCCGACGGGCCGCAGGTTGCGGCGCGCGCCGACCGGCCCAAGGGCCTCTCCCGGCGGACAGGGATGAGGCAGAATCAGGACCCGGTGTCGCAGGTGGATCGGGAGCGCTCGAAGATCGCTTCGCCATTCGAGAACCGCCCTACCAGGCGCAACTCACCAAACAGGTCGATGAACCTACCAGAGACCTGGCCAAGCCAGTGCCGTGCTCTCGCCGTTCGTGGGTTGTAGAAATCGGCTTCCCAATAGCGAGCGTCATCGCGCTCGGCGAGCCAGATCGCGGCGAGCCCGCAATAGGTCGATATGCCGCAATCGGCGAAGGCGTTGCGCAGGAGGATACGGTCCTCGCGGCCGCGCCATCCCTCGAAGCGCTCGAAAGAAGGAAAGGCCGCCTTCGCGGCATCGATGACCTCTTCGACGAGGCACTCGTAGACCCAGTCGGTGTCGTCGTCTTCGCCGTCATCAAGCAGGCGAAAGGCCACCACGGAGCCGGTCGGATAGCTGACGGAACGTCCCATCTCACTGCTCCTCAGGCTGCATCAGCGAGATCGATGTCAGTCTCGCCTTCGTTAGATTGCTGGCCACCCAGTTCGAGCAAGAGGCTGGCCGCTTCCTCGGCCTTTGCCGCAGCCGTCAGGATCGCGCGCTCGTCCGATTTGAGGATCTTGAGCCAGGAGGCGATGTAGCTGGCGTGATGGTCGAGGTGAGTGACCGGAAGGCCCAGTTCGGCTCCAAGGATGGCCGAAGAGAGTTCTGCGATCAGTTCTTCAGCAGCATAGGCGTCGCTGCCGAAGCGGTTCTTGAGGTCGCGGTCGAGCCGCGAAGAATGACCCGTCCAGTGCGACAACTCGTGTGCGAGTGTCGCGTAGTAGTGGTCGTAGGCTTCGAACAGTTCAGCTGGCGGCATGGTGACGCGGTCGCGCAGCGGTTCGTAATAGGCCTGCGCGCCATGGTGGCGCAGGTCTGCGCCGATATGGGCAAAGAAGGCATCAAGACGGTCTTCGCGCCCTTCGGGCTCAAGCGCGGCAACCAGCGGCTTGGGATGGTAGAACTCGGGGAGGCCGTCGCACTGATCGGCATTGAACACGGCATAGGCCTTGAGCACACGCCGGTTCTCGGTGTCGGCTTCACCTTCGGCGTTCTCGACCTCCTTGGTGTAGCTCTTGTAGAAGATCGCGATGGTCGACTTCTCTCCCTTGCGGACTTGTCCGCCGAGCGCCTGACACTGGCGATAGGTCATCCAGTAAGGCGAGGCGTAGCCACAGCCGTCGGCCACCATCCACAGCCAGAAGGTGTTCATGCCGCGATAGGGCGTCCCGCAGGATCGCAAGGGCCGCGAGACGGGCACACCGCGCCATGGCTTGACCCAGGGCTTTGTGCCTTGCTCGAGCTTTTCGATGATGGCGGCGGTGATGCGCTGGGAAGGCGAAGTCGAAGCAGTGCGGCGGGACTTGGTCATGGGAGTTCTCCTGATCGCCGAGACGGACATGTCCCGGTTCAGGAAAAGCAAAAGCTTCCTCCCCTCTCGTCTAATGATGACGGCTTTGCGCCCCAAAACGAGACCTTAGAAGCCACCTTGAGCAATCACGAGAGCGGTCATTCTCCCAGCCAAGCCAAAGCGTAAAGGAAGCATGCTGCAGGATAAGCGATAGTCGGTGTTTGTGCGACCTCGTTCAGAGAATATTGAACCGCCCCGGGATTGCCGGAGGCCAGTTTCATCAAATTATGCTGCCATGGGCGTTTCGTCCAGCATGGCGTAGTATCGCTCCTCGGCTTCGGCAGGCGGGATATTGCCGATGGGCGCGAGCAGGCGCCGGTTGTTGAACCAATCGACCCATTCGAGCGTGGCATATTCAACGGCTTCAAATGATCGCCACGGACCTCGGCGGTGGATGACCTCGGCCTTGTAAAGACCGTTGATCGTCTCGGCCAATGCGTTGTCATAGCTGTCGCCAACGCTCCCGACGGATGGCTCGATCCCGGCCTCGGCGAGGCGCTCGGTATACTTGATTGAGACATATTGGCTGCCGCGATCACTGTGGTGGATCAGGCCGCCACGGTGAACAGGTCGTCGGTCATGGATCGCCTGCTCCAGGGCATCCAGCACGAAGCCGGCGTGGGCCGTCCTGCTCACCCGCCAGCCCACGATGTAGCGGGCGTAGACGTCGATCACGAAGGCAACATAGACGAACCCTGACCATGTCGCGACGTAGGTGAAGTCCGACACCCACAGCATGTTCGGCGCTGGCGCATAGAACTGGCGGTTGACCTGATCAAGCGGACACGGCGCCGCCTTGTCGCTGATCGTAGTCTTCACCGGCTTGCCCCGGATCACGCCTTGCAGGCCGAGGTCACGCATCAGTCGTTCCACCGTGCAGCGGGCAATATCGAAGCCCTCACGCTGCATCTGCCGCCACACTTTCCGCACGCCATAGACCTTGAAGTTGGCATCGAACACACGCCGGACCTCAGGCTTCATCGCCTCGTCGCGCTGGGCACGGGCTGACAGACGCGACGGATCACGCCGCTGCGCGACGCGCTCGTGGTAGGTGGATGGGGCGATCGGCAAAACCCGGCAGATCGGCTCGACCCCATACTCATCCCGATGCTCATCAATGAAGCTGGTCATCGCTTGAACGGGCGGTCGAGCTCCGCCTGGGCAAAATATGCAGAAGCCTTGCGCAGGATCTCGTTAGCCTGCCGCAGCTCGCGGTTCTCACGTTCCAGCGCCTTCAACTTGTCTGCAACCTCGACAGGAACGCCGGCACGCTTGCCGCTGTTTACCTCGGCCTTCTTCACCCACTCCAGCAACGTGTGCCCTGAGCAGCCAATCATCGCCGCTATGGATGTGATCGCTGCCCAGCGGGATGGATGCTCGCCTTCCTGGTCCAGCACCAGGCGGACTGCCCGCTCGCGAACCTCAGGTGCAAACTTGTTCGTCGTCTTACTCATCGTAGGCCCTTCCTCTCAGGAGTTAGGGCCTCCGGCAATCCCGGGGCGGTTCATATGAGACGACGCTCTTGCTTGCCGCAGCAAAGCGGCGATTTGATTGTCGATAAGATTCTTGCAAACGAAGGGCTATAATGTGAGTTTGCCGTGCGAAAGTCTTCTTGGGGGGTCTTACATTGAGGAAGAAGGATCAGGTGTCTGCAAAGAAAGAAGGCGCGGGCAAAAGTGAACCTACTCTTCCATCCAAGCTTTCTCCCGATGGTCTCCTGATCGGCTATTCGCTGGACGAGGCAGCCCACCGTCCCGTCATGGGCTTCCAATTCGGCGAAGCTGTTGAGGATGAAGATGCCGACGGCGGCATGCTGGAGCCGATACTTCACACCAGTGATGGCCACCTGATTACCCTTGCGCGCACAGGTGCGGGTAAGGGCGTCGGTTGCATCATCCCGGCCCTGCTGCGCTACCGTGGTCCGGCGATCATTATCGATCCCAAGGGTGAAAACTACCAGGTGACAGCGCGCAGGCGGCGTGAGCTTGGCCAGGAAGTGCGACTGCTGGATCCATTCGGTGTCACCGGACAGCAAACCGATGCGCTCAACCCGCTCGACCTGATCGATCCGCACGCGCACGACGCGGTGGACGATGCGGCGCAACTGGCAGAACTGCTTGTGGCAGAGACCAGCAATCGCGACCCGTTCTGGGATAGCCGGGCCTATTCGCTTGTCACCACAATGCTGTTGTTTGTCGCTTCCGGCAGGCCGCCGGTGCTGCGCAACCTTGAGGAAATGCACTACCTGCTGAACCAGTCGGCGACTGACATGGATTTCACCTTCAAGGAAATGGCCAAGAATCCGCTGCCTGCCGTTCGTCAGGGTTGTGCCGTCAAAAGCACGGCCGAGGCGAAGGTGTGGGCATCGATCCTTTCCACTGCCCAATCACATACGGATTTTCTTCGCAGTGCAGGGGCACGTGCGGCCCTTGGGCAATCCACCATCGATCTCAACGCGATTACCCGCGGAGATCCGCTAACCCTGTATATCGTGGTGCCGCCGGAAAAGCTCGAAAGCCACGGAAAACTGCTGCGTCTGTGGATCGGTATGCTGATGAGCGCGATCACCCGCCGCAGCCGTCGTCCGGAGTTGCCCACCCTGTTTGTGCTTGATGAAGCAGCACAACTGGGCGAACTGAAGCAACTGCGGCAGGCCATCACCTTGTTGCGCGGCTACGGCCTCAGGACATGGAGTTTCTGGCAGGACCTGAGCCAGTTGAAGATGCTCTATCCGCGCGACTGGCAGACGATGGTGAACAATTGTGAAGTCTTGCAAAGCTTCGGTTTCGCAAACGCCAGCGTGGCGCGTTCGGGAGCGGAATTGACCGGCTTCTCTAACTGGCGGGCCTTGCAGGACCTTGAGTACGACGAGATGGTGCTGGCCTTGGCGGGCGATCGTCCGGTAATTGCGCGCAAACCCAACTACCTGAAGGATCCAGCTTTCGCCGGGCAGTTCGACGAGAATGCCTTTTACAGCGATGCTGCTGCCAAGGAAGCTGACCACTACAGTTTCGACCCGCCGCGCAAGCGAAGGAGCCTTGCCGAACTCAAGCGCATCAGGGCGAAGGAAAAACGCCAGTCGGAAGTGCCTCTTCCGCCAGACCATGATGGTCGTTCGGCCAGCGATGTTCTTCGCGAGGAATTCGACCTTTCTGGAGACGAGTTTTCGCCGCCTGACGATATCGAAGAACCTGACTGGGAAGACGACAAGAAGTGACGACCAAGGTGGGAAGCCCGGTCGCAACCGGGTTTATCGACGGACAAAACCTGTTCAAGCAGGCGAAGCGGCTGTTCGGCCACAGGGAGCCGAACTTCGACCCCGTGGCGCTACACCGCGAGGTCTCGCGAATGGCCGGTTTCGCGCCGGGCCCGGTCCGTGTTTACACGGGAATTCCCGCGGCCAACCGTCAGCCACGCTGGCACCTTTTCTGGAACAACAAGATTCAGGCCATGAAGCGAGCAGGCGTCACCGTGACGACTCGTCCCTTGCGCTATCGCAAGCGTCAGTTGTTCGACGAAGACGGCGAGGTGGAAACCATCACGCAGGCAGAGGAAAAGGGCATCGATATTCGCATCGCCCTTGATCTGGTGCGCATGGCCCGCCGCGAAGAGCTGGATGCGGCCATCATCTATTCACAGGACCAGGACCTGAACGAAGTCGTTTCCGAAATCGAAGCGATTTCCCAGCTCCAGGGCCGGGAAATTCCCTTGGCCAGCGCCTTCCCCTGGGCGTCGCAGACTCATTTTGATCGTGGAATTGCCCGCACGCAGTGGCTCCGGATCGATCAGGAAACCTACGGCTCGTGCGTGGACCCGGCAGACTATTTCTAACTTGCCAGCACGCGAAGGCGACGGAGAGACGATGGAAAGCGTAAGGATCGAAGACGGGATTATCGTCCGGGGGGACCTTGAAGACAAACTTCGCGCCATGGCAGAGCCGGTTTCGGCAGCGACCGGGCGCGAAATGCCGCACATCCAGTTCTTCAACGGCTCCGGCGGTGCCGGCAAATCGGTACTGCTGACGCGTGCGGAAAAGGTCATCGGGCCGAACAACGAAGTCCTTTTCGCTGGCACCCAACTGCCCGCCGCATCAGGCGATTCGGCGAACCCCTTGCAAAACGAACCTGTCTTCACGGGCTCTGCCTCGCAATGGGCAGATGCACTTGAGTGCCTGCGCTTACAATTCGCAAACGAGGCGAAGGCAAAGAATGCCAAAGAGCCCACCTTCCGCCTGTTCCGTGCGTTCCACGACCATTGCATCGACCCGCGATCCGAAAGCGAACGCTTCGTCAGCGAGTGGCGTTGGCTCGTAAGGGCAATGGCCGCCATCGGCTTTGTCGGTGGCTTGCTGGCTGCAATCGACTGGATTGTCTCGATCGACGAGGTTTCCGACAGCCTTGCGGCGGTGGTGGAGCGGATACTGCCAGGGCAGAACGGCCTGGTCCGTGGCGGGATTGGATTGTTTCTGGCAGCACTCACGTTCGCGCAGCTCTACGCAGGAGTGCTGACCAAAGGCGCTTTCAGGGTAGTGGAATTTTTCCAGGCACGGCCACTCTACAAGAAGTTTGGCGAAACGCCGCGGCAATACCGGGAGAAACTGCGCGATGAAGAAAGCTCGGCAGGCAAGGAGCTGACGCCCGACGTCCTGATCCGCGCGTTCAATTTCGACCTGGAGCGATGGCTGGCAGACCTCGACCCGGCCAAGCGGATTGCCATTGCGATCGACGTGCAGAAGATCTCCAACAATCTCTCGGTCCGGGAGGGCATCTACATTGCGCTGAACAGGCTGCTGGATCGAGACGGGGCAACAGGCGGCGACCTGCAATCGCGCTGCGTGTACGTTCTCAGCAGCAAGTACGAACGAATGCGCCTGGAGCGCGGTGCACATCAGTCCTCCTATTCCACAGCCCGCAAGGAGGCAACGCGGGTCGGATTCCTGGCGCCGGAAGCCGCTTGGGCCCTGGTGGGCCATTTGCTTGAATGTCAAGAAGACCAGACATCTTCGCAGCCGTTGCGTGCCGCTCTTTACCAGCTGCATTCAGAGACGGACTGGCGCGCAAAGCCAGACAAGGATACCCCGCTGGCCGAACGTCGTTTGCCCGCCTTCCTGCACGCCATGGCTTTCGGTTCGCTTGCTGCCACCGCCTTTTTCAAACTGGGAAGGACTAGTGAGGAGTGGCATCAGACCCAGGCAGAGTACGTCCGGGCAAGGGCAGAAGGGTTCATGCAACGCCACGGGCACAAGACGCCCGAAGACCTGTTGCACGCCATCAGCGATGAAAGCGATTCATTCGTGGATTGGCTGGCGCTGGATTTCTCGAAAACCGGACATGGCAATCAGGAGACGCCTTTTGAAAGGGCCTTTGGCAGCATGGACGCAGAGATGCGCCAGGCGGTTTGCCTGCTCGGCGTGTTCCCGCATGGACTTTCCAAGAACGATCTCACCAGCCTTGGCTTCGGCGATTTCGACTTGCTGTCTGAAACGCGCCGTATCGAAGTAGATCCCGCAACAAAGAGGGTAGTCGCAAAGCCGGAAGTGCGGCGAATTGTTCTTGAAGGCCTGCATTTCAAAGAAGCGCTGCCGCAGCTCGAAGCTATCTTTACGGCGTTTGAAAGAGGGCAGGAAAGTTCTGCCGACGGCTATGGCCTGAATGTGTGGGGCCACACCGTCTCGTGCCTGCTCGATAGCAGACTGACTGAGCAGCAGGTGAGCGCCAAACCATTTGTCGCTCGTATTCGAGAGATGGTCGAGAACAGGCGTGCCGATCCTCTTTCGCGCGAAAACCGGCATCTGGGCGCGCAGTTGTGCCTCGAAATCCTGATGACGTTCGTGGCAGACAGGAACAACGATAATCGCCAGGAACTGCGCGCAGAAATCCAGAAGATTGTCGATCGCTATCTTGACGAGACTCCTGAAAGCGAACGAAGCGAAGGCGTCCTGCGGATCGCCAACCGGGTGGATAAACGGCGGGGGAACCTGACGCCGATATTCGACGATACTGCCGATATGGGGGTCGAGGACGAAGACGCCCCCGAAGCCGTGGTCGATCACATCGACAACACCTTTGCTCTGGCCGGGTCACTGCAATCCTTCGCCGCTCTGCAGCAACTTGATCCCGCGACGATGGAAGACGATTTGCGGCATCGCTATTTTCGGTTGCTGCGCAAAACAGGCACTTCGCTTGCTACTCGGGAGAGCGCTCCGCTGCCTCCGGACGAGAGCCATCAGAAACTGGTGAAGCCATTGCTTGCAAGCCTGGAAGCCGGTTGCCGTTCCTATCCCAGCATGGCTGGCGACCTGGCCTTCCTGATGGTGCGGACCGTTACCGAATGGCGCGCACATCTCGACAGGCACTATGACGGCGCCGTTCTGCCGCAGGGGGAATGTGATGCCGAGATCGCGTTCGCAACGAACTGCCTTACCAATCCCGAGACACGCTTCTTTGCGCCGTTCGACAGCGACCTGTGGGGTGACTTCGGTGCCGTGCTGAGGCGCGATGCGTCCACCAAGCAACCCTGCGCCAGCGAACTGGACGATTGGTTCATGGAGCGCCGGCGCGCGTTTTTTACCGATGCCTGCGAACGCTATACCGAGGCTCGCGACCAAGATGAGCCGCGCTGGGTGCGGTACAACCATTTGGCCGAAGCCCTGGCCGTGTCCCTGAAGCTTGTTTTTGACAGCGAAGGCCCTGGATGGCGGGTCGATCCGCGCGAGCAAGACGCTTTGCGACAGGAAGCGCGCCGGGTGCGCAGTTTCTACCTGTTTTTCGTGCTGAACCAGTTGCAAAAAGTCTACAAACAGCAACCCGACCAATGCGCGGAATATCGCGAAGCGAGGCAATGCTTCGTGCAGGACGATTTCGTAGGTAGCAGCAGACATGCGGCATCCACCGCAGCCGAGCGCCTGCTGGAAGTGCTGCAATTCGCCAATCCGGCCGATGGCCGGGTGCAGACAGGATCGCTTGTCGTTGCCAGGCCGCGCCGCGCCGTTCGGCGTGACGGCCGATGGCACATTGCTTTTGAGGTTCCCAATCGCAGCGTCCGCCCGCTGGTTGACCAGAAGTATGCCCCGCCGATCGATTGGGGTCAGCGTTGGAAAAAGGCTGTCGCTGAAAGCGGAGACCGGGCCCACATTTCCGGCCCGCTCATGCTCCTCGGCCTGCGCGACGGCGATCAGCAGCAGGAATACTGGCCGGCCAGTGCGAGAGGTTTCATGTCAGTGAACTCCGCCGACAAGACCACGCGTTTCACGATCTACCATGTGCGCAAGCTGCTCGACCTTTTCATGCCATTGGGCCCCAGGATTACCGATGCTGACGATCCGCAATGGATCGGTTCGGGCGGTTCGAATTCGATCATGGTCTACGGCGGCGATGAAGGTACGCTGCGTATTGCCCGCAGCGGAAAAGGCATCCTGATCGAAATGTTCCGTGAGCTCGCCCGGTTGCGGCGGGTCGCCGTCACGGGCTGGGGCGATGCACCAAGGCCTTCGGATGAATGGTTTGAACTGGAGGCCAAGGCTAACGACTTCGTTGTGTCGTTCTACTCACGATCAGACTTGCCGCCAAAGACTCCCCGGCAGGCGATGTTCATTCCCGTTTGGGACGACGAAATCGGCAACTTCAGGATGCGCACCAACCATCCAGACCGTGCCATACCGGCCGATGATCCGCGCGCCTTGCGCACCTTCAACAGCCTGTTCAAAAAAGCATTCTTCGACGAGACGCCAATCTACGATTTCGATTTTGACTGGGCCATGCGGAAGGAAGCGGGCGGGCAATCGGCATCCTAGTGGAGGCGGGCCTGCTGCAAATCGTCCTCAGAGCCTCTCGGTTCTGAGGCTATTATCAACGCGCCTCAATGCAGGGGCTAACGTTAGCGGTGGTGAAGTTATGCTGGCACGCGCGTTTCCCCGAGATTCGTCAAATTTTTCTTCGGAGCTGAGAATTTCTTGGGTTTTCGAGTGAAAGTCGACAGTCCGCTGTCGGCCCATCAACCGACATCACTGACGTCAAGCGAGCTCTATCGAAGGAAGTCTCATTATTGCTATTGCGAATTAATCGCAGAAAGGTTAGGCAGCGGCAAATCTCAAGGGAGCTTTGAATGTACCGCTATCTGGCCGGCGCGCTTGCGCTGGCACCGCTTTCGCCCGCCTTTGCCCAAACCACCGATCCTGCAAGAGCGACATCTTCCGACACAGATGGTGAGGATACGATTGTCGTCACCGCCGCTCGAACGCAGCTCCCAGCCAGCGCGCTACCATTGACCGTAGACATTATCGATCGCGAAGCGCTTGAAAGGCAGGTCCTAGTTTCTGGCTCGACGGTCGACGCAGTCTCCGCGCTGTTGCCGTCTTTTTCTCCGACGCGGGAGAAGCTGTCCGGTTCGGGGGAAAGTCTGCGTGGCCGTGCGCCGCTTTACGCGATCAACAGCATTCCACAGTCTACGCCTGTCCGAGATGGTTCGCGCGACGGCTACACGATTGACCCGTTCTTCATTGATCGCGTTGAGGTCATTTACGGTTCGAATGCACTTCAGGGGATCGGAGCGACAGGTGGCGTGGTGAACCAGATAACAGTCGGCGCTCCCCGCAAAGACGGTATCTCCTTCCGTACCCTCTCGCAGGTTACACTTCCCGATGGCTTCGATGGCGAAGGTATTGGCGCGAAAACAGGCGCGTTTGTCGGCTATCGTGCCGGACCGCTCGACGCCAGCTTTGGTGCCACGCTCGAGAAACGTGGAGCGTTCTTCGATGGCTCGGGAAATCGCATCGGGGTCGATGGCACACAGGGCGAGATTCAGGACAGCGACAGCTGGTCAGTCTTCGGTCGCCTCGGCTACGATCTCGCTAACGGTGCCCGTTTTGAGGTTGTCGCAAACAGGTTCGAACTCGAAGGCAATGCCAATTATGTTTCCGTTTCCGGCGATCGCTCGGCCAACCTTCCATCGACCAGTGAACGTGGCGAAACGCCGGGTGCGCCGCCCTCGAACACTGCCGAGCTTGTTTCTGCATCATTGACCGATCCCGACCTCGCCGGCGGCACCTTCGTGTTGCAGGGCTTCTATAGCCGCACCAGCGACGTCTTCGGTGGCGGGGTATTCGGGACATTTCAGGATCCAGCCATCGATCCCAGCGGCACCCTCTTCGATCAATCGGCCAACCGGTCGCGCAAACTCGGCGCGAAGGTAAGCTACGAACGTGCACTTCCGGGTTTTGAAGACCTAGTCCTGACAGCCGGTTTTGATGCGCTCTTTGACCGAACGGCACAGTCTCTCGTGCAAACCGACCGCGTTTGGGTGCCACAGAGTGATTTTCGGAGCCTGGCTCCCTTCCTTCAGGGCAATCTGGCCTTGGCTGATGGACTAGTGCGTCTGGCAGGCGGTCTTCGTTACGAGAATGTCGAACTCAATGTCGGTGATTTCACGACGCTCGCCAGCTACGGATCCGTGGATGTCGAAGGTGGCTCACCATCGTTCGACGATGTGCTCTTGAATGGCGGTGTTATCATCGAGCCAGTCGATGGACTCCGGGCCTACGGAAGTTACGCCGAAGGTTTCACCATTGCCGATGTCGGCCGCATCCTGCGAGGGATAACCCAGCCGGGCGTCGACGTCGACGCCTTCCTTTCCCTTGAGCCGGTGGTTTCGAACAACCGCGAGTTGGGACTCGAATGGGACGAGGGCGCCCTGAAGGCTTCGGCCAGTTACTTCTGGTCGTCGAGCGACTTCGGTTCGCTACTCGTCCTGCGCAACGATGTATTCGAAGTCGAGCGTCAGCCGATCGAGATCGAAGGCTTCGAAGCAAGTCTTGCATGGCAGACGCCGATTAGCGGCCTTTCCCTGAGCGGGGGCTACGCGACGCTTGAGGGGCAAACGGATGCGGACGCCGATGGCCTCGTCGACGAAGATCTCGACGGCGCGAACATGTCGCCCCACCGGGTGAGTTTGGCAGCCGATTACACCTCGGGACGCTTTAGCGCTCGGGCGCAGGCGCGTATGTATCTCGAGCGCGAGTTCAACGACGCTTCGACGGCTACCGATTTCGAAGGCTATACGCTGCTCGATGCATTCGTTTCGTATCGTGCGGACTTCGGAGAAATCTCGCTGGCCGCCCAGAACCTGACCGACGAATTCTACGTCACCTACGACAGCGATACGGTCCGGGTAACCGACAACAGCCGCTTCTACTCCGGTCGCGGGCGAACCTTGACCTTGAGCCTACGCAGCGAATTCTGATGCGGCTGCTGTCGCTTCTGCATCGCTGGACAGGCGGCCTGGTCGGCTTGGTTCTGGCTGTGATCGGCCTGTCCGGAACCGTTCTCCTGTGGGAAGACAGCTGGATCCTGCTGGACGGTGCCAACGACGCACCGGCCAGCAGCCCTACCGAACTGGGCAGGGCGATTGAAGTTGCCATTGAAACCGCGCCAGGCCTGTCCCGCGTTACCTTCGCCGGCGAAGAGATTGGATTACACCAGGCGATCTATTCCGACGGGAGCGGTGCGTACATCGCACAAGATGGGACCGTTATCGATCGCTGGTCAGGGAACTGGGAGCGACCGGAACTGTGGTTGTTCGACCTGCATCACTACCTACTGATGGGAGAAGTAGGAAAAACCATAACCGGAGTTTTGGGGCTGCTGATGTTGGCGTTTACTATCACCGGGGCGATCCTGTGGTGGCGTACCAGAAAGACGTTCCGACTCCGCCTATGGCCGGCGCGCTACACCGCTAGCGCAATCGTAAGGCATCATCGCGATCTGGGCGTGGTCACATCGCCTTTGCTGCTCATCGTCGCTGCCACTGGCACGATGATGGTGTTCCCGGCGATCTCTTCCGTGTTGCTCTTACCGATTGCGACTTCCGATGCCAAACGCGAGCTCCCGACTGACCTCGCATCAGGCAGCGAAAATACTGATTGGGCCGTTGTCATGGCCAACGCTCAATCGGCTTATCCTTCGGCCGCCGCCCGTCGATTGATGATGCCTGCAGCGCCTGGCGAACCGATTGCCATCCGTTTCCGGCAGGACTTCGAATGGACGCCGAACGGTCGAAGCTATGCATGGGTCGCGCCAGAGAGTGGAGCAATCGTTGCCAAAGATGATCCGGCGATGGGCAACACGGCTTCTGCAGTTGTCGAGAAATTCTACCCGATACACGCGGCGAAGGTTGGTGGTTTCCTTTGGCGAATTGCAATGACCTTCGCAGGCTTGGCTCTGGTGCTCCTCGGTCTCTTCGCGAGCTGGTCTTTCTGGATCGGTAAATTCACCAGTCGCTCGCCGAATGCCCTGAGCCCAAAGACGGCGAATTAGGTCGACCCGAAGCTCTGCAACTCCGATGTCCGCTTTGGGCATTTCTGGAGCCAATTCCGGTCAGTCCGATAACGGCCCAAATTCTGACATGAAAAAGGCGGTCCGTCCCAATTGGGACGGACCGCCCACCGAGCGACCTCGACCTGTCAGGAGGGGTCAGGCAGCCTGCTCGGCAATCTCGTCAGTCGCGTCGTCGCTGACCGTTTCGTCGGCTTCGTCATCAATCGACGCATCTTCCTCGAGATCGGCTAGAACGTCAGCATTGATGAACCGCATGATTGCCGGAACCCAGGCCTGCGCCCGTTCCTTGACATCGGGCTCGCCGATAAAGTTGCCGGAGAATATACGTTCGGCAGCGCTCGCCAGTTCGGCTTTCTTCGATGCAGCATAGCGACTGACCAGCTCCGGACCACCGGCCGCATCGAGCGCTTCGAGCGTGCGAGCCTTGGCCACCCGGTCGAAGTAATTCGCCGCCGTGGGACGCCACCAATGCGCGGTCTCGATTTCGAGGAGCGAGCCGAGCGCCTCGTGCATCGGCACCGAGCGCTCGCCTTCGCAGGCAAGGCTGGCAACAATCGTGCGCGAGACGACATGGCCGAGCCAAGCCGAACGCGCCTCGTCGGACAGCGCCCGGAACCTGGCGAACCGCTCGACGTCGCTTGTCCCAGCACGCCAGCTTTCATCGAGCGAACCGGCGAACTCCGCCAGAGCAGCACTTGCTGGTGCATCCTTGGCCTCGAACCCGTTGACCGGGCCGGATGCAACCGAACCGACCAGCGTCGAGGCCTTCTTGGCGCGCCAGTCATGGCCATCAGCATCGGCAAGCGTGAAGACCATGAAATCGAGCGCCAGTGCCGGATCGTTGGCGAGATGGATCGCCAGGATGTCGCGGCGCTGCATAGCGAGCTCATCGAGCAAGCGCTGCGACAACGTGCTGCCCTTAGGCTTCGCCGCGCCGCATTCCTCGACGGCCTCGACCACGCCTTCGTCGGCGATGACCTCGGTCTCGGTATAGAACTGCGGGACCAGGGTCGGCTCGCCATTGCGCGAGAGGACGAGGAAGGCGCCAGCTTCGGCCTTCAGCTCGTCAGCGAGTACCGGCGGCCGGTCATTGAGTGCGCGCATGGCGCGGTCAATCACCACGAGCTCCTGTTCGGCCTTGGCGACCTCGTCCTCGTCGCTGTTGTCGTCTTCGAGCACCGCGGCGACGCGGTCGTAGTCAGCCTCGAGTTCGCCGAGTTCCTGTGTTTCCTGTTCGGTCATCGGCGCAGGCTCGCAGGGCAGACGGCTCAGACCTTCAACAAGGTCATGGCTGACATAGGTGCCAAGGGTCGGGCGCACCCAGGCAAGGCCATATTCGATCGCGGCCTTTCCTGCGGCTTCTTCCATGGCCTTGTGCGCGAGATCCTCGAGCAGCGCGACATCGATCCAGCTTTCACTGGCGTCATCGTCGAACAGTTCGCGTTCGATCCGGCCGCCTGCGGCGAGGTAGGCATCGCGTCCGACGAGCACGGCTCGCGGATCCGAACCGCGCACCGTGGCATCAAGCACCATGCGGCGGATCGTGTCGGGCGTGCTCTGGTACCAGGCGTCCTGCAGTTCGGCATAGACATGCGCCTGGCGCTCGACATCTGAGATCGCGCCGTAGGCCTTGGCCATGTCGAGCGTGATCGTGCCTTCGGCGAGCGCTTCGAAGACGCAGGGCGCGAGACTTGCCAGGCGCAGACGTCCATCGACGAAACGGACGGTGAGGCCGAAGCGGCGCGCCACGTCTTCGGTGGTAGCCCCTGCCTCGATGATGGAAGCGAAGGCCTGCGCCTCGTCAGCCGGATTCATCGCGAGACGCTGGAAGTTCTCGGCAAGGCTGGCTTCGCGCACCTCGCTTTCCTCGCCTTCGATGACGAGGCAGGTAACTTCATGGCTTTCGGACAAGGTGCCCTCTTCAGCCAGCGCCTGTAGCGCGGCGAGACGGCGACCGCCGGCCTCGACCTCGAACTTGCCGCGCTTTCCTTTGCGCACGACGAGGTTTTGCAGCAGGCCGCGCGCGGCGATGTCTGCCCGCAGCTGGAGGTCGGCCAGCACGTCGCTCGACTTGCGAACGTTGCGCGGGCTCGGGACGAGCTTCTTCAAAGAAATCGACTGGATCATGGGTGTTCTCCTGATGGAATGAAGGCGCAGGTGAGGATCACGAGGCCCACAAGCCCACAGGGCTCCCTCCACTCTCATTCTGAGATTGGGGTCTGCCCGAGGGATCAGGCGGCGAGCGCGGGGAGGACCGACGAGGCTTTCGACGCCGGGACGAACAGGCGCGTGCGGTAGCGGATGATCTCGGTGAAGCAGCCCTTGTTCTTGTACCAGTCGAGCCGATCGGGGGAGAAGCCGATCAGTTCAAGGCGCTGTTCGCCGCCGACCAGCGAGCGCTTCACGGTAAGTGGATCGTGGCTCGCAAGGCCCAGCGGTTTGCCGCTTGTGAGGACGAGGTCGCCGATCTGGTCAGGTGCTGGTCCGCCGACCCCGGTCAGCCCGAAGGTCTCGGCGATTGCTGCGAGATCGATATCGAGGACTTCGCGGCCGATGATCGACTGGCCGTTTTCGGCCACGAGACGGGTAACGCGAACATGATCGCCAGGCAGGCGCTTCCAGACCGGAAGCAGCAGTCCGGTCGCGAGATGGACGCGCTCGGTCACCGGTGAAGCGGCGGCCTCCTCTTCCTCAGTAACCCAGGCGCTGGTGAACGCGGTGACGCCCACTTCTTCCCAGTGGCTCTCTGCGAGTGCTTCCAGTGTCCAGTTCGCGGATTTGAGCGGTCGCAGCAGACGCCGGCGTTCGATCACTGCCCCGTCGTCGGCGATGAGGCGTCGGGCTGGAACCGACAGCGCGACCTTGCCCGAGCGCGCATTGCGCAAGGGGATCGCGTGTGGGCTACCGATTTCGTGCATTCGTACGAGGCGCTGCAATCGCAGAGGCCGAAGGTGCCTGACCACCTCGAGCGAGACGAGGCGGGTTTCTGCTCCGGTCACGGGGTCGGTTCGCAGGAGTTCATCGGCCATGACCGTGAAGCGATCGACCCTGACAGTTTCCAGTCCCTGGTCGAGCGTCCCGGCCTCGCGCGCGGCTTCGATCCGCGCTTCGACGAGGCCGAGATACTCATCGAAGATCGCGTTCTGGAGCGCGATCGGCAGGGCGAGTATGCGGTTGAGCCAGCGCTGGATTGTCGGGAGATTATCGGTCAGCCCGCCATCGGGGTTTTCGAGCCGGAGGCCCGTGCGCTCCACGAAGTTCCCGAAGCTCGTGGCTTCGAGCTTGCCGTCATAGAGGAGCTGGAACCAGCGGCTGAGCGCGTCGCGCGCATAGTGGCTTTCGAGATTGTCGGCCGGGTCGAACAGGTTCTGTCCGCCGGTCTGGCGCTGGCCGCGCGTAAGCGCGCCCAGTGCATCGAGCCTGCGCGCAATGGTTGAGATGAAGCGACGCTCACCCTTCACGTCGGTCGTCACCGGCCGGAACAGCGGAGCCGAGGCCTGGTTGGTGCGGTTGGTACGGCCAAGACCCTGGATGGCGTTGTCGGCGCGCCAGCCCGGCTCGAGCAGGAAATGAACCCGGCGCTGCTGGTTTCTGCAGCCAAGGTCGGCATGGTAGGAACGCCCCGTGCCGCCGGCATCCGAGAAGACCAGGATGCGCTTGGTCCCTTCCATGAAGCTTTGCGCTTCGGCAACATTGGCACTCGGGCTACGCCGTTCGAGGCGTTGCTGACCATCGCGTCCCATCACCAACCTGCGGGTCCGGCCCGTAACCTCGGCGACGGCCTCGGTTCCGAAGTGCTCGATGATCGCGTCGAGCGCGGTAGCAATGGGCGGCAGCGCGCATAGCTGTTCGATCAACGTGTCGCGCGCCGCCACGGCGCGCGGGCAAAAGACGGGATTGCCCTCCCCGTCACTCATCGCCTCGGAGCGAAGATTGCCGTCCTCGTCGGCGAAGACCTGCATCAATCGTACCGGGAAGCTCTTGGAAAGGTAGTCGATGACATATTCTTTGCAGTCGCAGTTTATGTCGAGCGTCGCAGCCGGAGGCGCGGGATTGCGTCGGTTCGTCATGATTTTACTCCAGATAATTGTGCGGTTGGGGCAGCGTGGCCGAAGGCTATGCCCGCTTGCGGACGTCGTTGAGCATGGCGATCAGAGTGTCTGACGGCGGCTTGAAGCGTCCAGGGCTGATTTCCGGCCCGCCATGCGCAGCCAAAATCCGCAGCTTCTCCTCTGAATCGGCGCGCAGATATGTTTCGGTGCTCTGGATGCTGGCATGTCCAAGCCATAGTGCGACCTTGCGAATATCGCCTGTCGCTGCGAGCGTGTGCATCGCGCAGGAATGACGGCTGCTTCTTTGCTGCCGCGTTGACATGTTTGGCGAGACGGAATGCGAAGCCATCGCGGGTGATGGGCTGCCCGTTCGCGTTGAGAAATACCTCGGCGACCTCAGTCTCAGGACGGATGACAAGCCATGCGCGGAGTGCGGACTGGGTCTCTTTCCATAGCGGCAAGACCCGCTCGCGACGGCCTTTACCCATGATGTGGACCGTCGAGAGCGATCGATCCGGGAAATCGCGCAGTTGCAGCGACACGAGTTCCGATACCCGAAGCCCCGCTGCATAGGTCAAGTGCAGCATAGCGCGATCGCGCGTACCGAGCCGTGTCCGAGGATCGGGCGCGTCGAGTAATGCCTTGATCTCGGCCCGGTCGAGATAATCGATCAGCGTCTTGTTTGCCTTCTTGCTGGGGATCGATCGAACCCGAAGCGCCTGGTCAAGACACGCCGGAACCCGATACTCGATGTACCGGAAGAAGGATCTGATCGCAGCGAGCCTGCCATTGCGGGTCCGCACACAGCTGCCGCGCTCGACCTCGACATGGCCGAGAAAGGCCATGATCATGTCGGTGCCGAAATCCTCGATCTCGAGATCGGTCGGTCGACGCTTCAGCCGATCGGATGCGAACCGGACCAGCAGGACGAAGCAGTTGGCATAGGTCTTCACCGTATGCGGGCTTACGGCGCGTTCCCGCGGCAGATGTTCGCGCAGGAAGGCTGTGAGATGGGGAGCAAGCGCCGTCATGCCGCTTCTCCCAGATACAGATCCTCGCTCGCGGCAGCGATGTCGCGCAGCAGCACTGGCGTGGCTTCGAGATACCAGTAGGTGTTGGCGACCGAGGTGTGACCGAGATAGACACTGAGCGCGGCCATGTGATGCGTCACGGCGTCCCGGTCCGGCGAGCAGGACTCGAGCGAGCGTACGGCGAAGGTATGCCGCAAATCGTGAAGCCGCATACCTGCAGTCCCGGTTGGTCCACGATATCCGAGCTGTCGCGCCAGCCTGACGAACACGACGTGGGCGCGGACCTTATGGGGTGCTCTTCCCCGGATCGTCACGAACAGATCGTTGCCCGTGGCACCGAGCCTTGCCCGGGTTGCGAGATAGGCCTCGAGAGCCTGACGGATTGATGGCTGCAAGGCGATTAGGCGCTGCTTGCCGAACTTGCCGTCGCGGACGATCAGACCGTCTTCGACCAGATCGTCGCACTGTAGTGCTAGAGCTTCGGAAATCCTCAGACCGGTCGCCGCCAGCAGACCGAACAGGTAATGATAGGTGAAGGGACTGATCATGCCCTTGGGCGGAAGATCGAGCGCCGCCTTCATGATCGCCCGGACCTGTTCCGGTTGGATGATGTGCGGCGTTGGTCGCGGACGCTTCCCCCGGCCAAACACACCGGCGGGCGGAACCTGGTTGGCTGGATCCTCGGCATGGGCAAACAAGCAGAAGTTGCGCACGAAAGTGAAGCCGGTCCGCGCGGTGTTCTGCGAAGTCGTCGCTCGGCACCAGTCGTAGATGCGGTCGATACGGGTGTGGCTGTCTCCGAAGCCAGTCGCGTAGGTGCCGAACTTGCGAAGCAGGCGCTCCTGCTCGAAAAATTTGCGACCGAGGCTGCGATGCAAAGCGACGTACCGCGAAATCTGTGCGTTTATCATGACAGGTCTCCGGGCCAGGGTTGTGCGATCTTCAAGAGCATCGGCAGATCGGTCTTGGCGTAAATGGCGGTGGTCTCGGGCGAGCTGTGGCGCAGGATGGTCCCGATGGACTCCAGGCCTGCACCAGAGCGCAGCATGTTGGTTGCAAGCGAATGCCGGAATATGTGCGATCCGGTCGGCAGACCTTCGATCCCGCCGCGCTCGAGTGTGCGTGCAACGATGCCGGCGATCTCGGCTGACGAACTGAATGGCCGGAACGGGGCTTGCGAACGCAAGAACAGGTGCGCTTCGATGGCCGTCGGGCGGGCCGCAGCAAGATATGCCAGGATCGCGTCGCCAACACCCTGTGGCAATGGCAAACGATCCGGTCGACGCGTCTTGCCCTTGACCTTCAGATGGCCGGATCGCCAATCGATATCGTCGAGACGCATATCCCGAATATCTCCTGCTCGCAGGCCAAGTCTGGCAAGCAGGAGAATGATCGCCTTATCCCGAACTTCCACCGGCCGACCTGTCGGGCAGGCTGCAATGATCCTCTCGATCGTTGCCGGGTCGATGTAGCGCGGCAATGCCGAAAGCCGGTATCTCCGTACGGAAGGCATTGCGTGCAGCAGCGCTGGGCGGCATTGGCCTCGGCCAATAAGAAACCGAAGATAGCTCCTCATGATCGTGGCGAGCAGCGAAGCCGATCCCGGGATCTCTTTGCTGCGACGCTCGAACGCATCTCGCAGAGTGGCAGCATCCCATTGTGCCGGCGCGCCGAGCATGGGCATCAGCCGCTCAATCTCTGCCCGGTATCGCCGGATCGTCTCGTCGGTCACGCCTCGATCCTGCCTGAGCCAACCGACATATGCCGCGACCTGCGGATCTTCGACCACCTTCACCGCGACCGGAGCGATGGCGCGCCGATCACGAAGAAACTCAACGAAGTGCCGTGTGCAACGCCGCCGTCGCTTCCTGCCGGAAGTGGTCAGCTTGCCGCGCTTGCGGAAAACCGGGCACCGACAATCGTGATCGGCATACTGTTTGGTGACCGTGTCATCGACATCGGTCCATGGACATCGCGATACCCGCAGCCAGGCCGCGAAGTGCTCCGCCTCTGAACGGTAGGCTCGCGCCACCCCCTTCGCGAGTTGGAGGCCATCGATCATATGCGAATAGTCAGCAAGATGACGCCCGAGATCGTAAATCCCATCGGCTACGTCGATGTAACCCTGGTCTTCGAGAAACCGGACAAAGCGCCTGACACGCGCCGCAAGATCGGCCTTGTAGGCTGTCGCTTGCGCTGAATACCTTGGGCACCGGCATCGATGCTGCTCAAAACGGCGCACGATGCGATCATCAACCGTCCCGAGCGCAATCCCGCGTAGTCCCAGCCAACACAGAAAATGGCGGATCGCTGCGCTGTACAGGACCGCACAGGCGGTTCCCTCTTCAACCGACAGAGAGGAGAGGAATGCACTGAATAGGGCGTTAGTACTGGGCGGCTCTCCAACCCTGCTTGGTGCAGGCTGAAACGACACAAATGATCTTGTTGGCATGGTGGTTCCTTCGACATGTTGAGGTCGAAGGACCGGTAATTATCTGGAGTAAAATCATGACGAACCGACGCAATCCCGCGCCTCCGGCTGCGACGCTCGACATAAACTGCGACTGCAAAGAATATGTCTAATGCTGAGCTCAGCATTAGACGTATTCACGCGGGGACAGATCGATATCGAGCGCTTCGCGCTCTTCCACGGTAAGGTCGGCAAGGCGTCGGTCGAGCATGGCCTCGGCGGTCGAGACCAGCTGCACGACAACCGAATGCTCTTCGCCAAGCGCTACTTCCATCGCGGGGATCAGGCTCGGCAATTTCATCGAGAGCAGGAGCTGGGCAAAGAAGCGCTGCTTGGTGCCTTCGAAGATCGACAGCGCCGCAGCCTTGGCATTGCGATTGAGCGTATCGCCGCTGTCCTCGTCGACCACGCGGGTTGCTTCGAGCGCAGCTTCGAGGTTGCGGTGAATGATCGCCCAGGCATCAGCATAGGCATCGTAGGCTCGGACCTGCGCTTCGGTCAGGCTGTGTTCGAGGATTTCGTACTCGACCCCTGCAAAGGACAGCGCACGGGCAAGGTAGAGTCCTTGGGCCTTGAGGTCGCGGGCGACGAGCTCCATCGCCGCGACGCCGCCAGCGCGGATCTCGGTCATGAACGCCTCGTGGGTCGGGAATGCGGTCTCGGGTCCCCACAGACCAAGCCGGGAGGTGTAGCCGAGGTTGGCGATATCCGAGGCGCCGGTGGCCGAAGCATAAAGCACGCGGGCGCGCGGGAGATGGTTCTGCAGCCTGAGGCCCGCCATCCCTTGTTCGGAGCCCTTGACCTTGCCGCGGGTTGAAGAGCCCCCGAGCGCATTAGCCATCGCATGGGCTTCGTCGAAAGCGATCACGCCGTCGAAATCCTCGCCCGCCCAGGCAAGGATCTGGTCGAGCCGCGTATCCTCGGCGCGGCCCGAGCGCAGCGTCGGATAGGTGACGAAGAGAATACCTTCGGACATCGTTACGGGCTGGCCGAGTTTCCAGCGCGAGAGCGGCTGGAGATCGAGCGACAGCCCGCCAAGCGCTTCCCAGTCGCGGCGTGCATCTTCGAGCAGCGCCTCGTTCTTGGTGATCCAGACATGTCGGCGCTCGCCTGCGAGCCAGCGATCCATGATGACCGCGGCGATCTGCCGTCCTTTGCCCGCTCCGGTTCCGTCGCCGAGGAAGAAGCCTTGGCGGTAGGAGTGTCCGTCCTCGGAGAGTTCCAGCGAGGTGCCTTCCTGGCTCACCTTGAACTGACCCGGAAGATCGCGCGCAAATGCCTGGGTAGCATAGACCAGTGTCTCGCATTGCGCTTCGGACAGCAGGCCATCGGCCTGCCAACATGCGGGAATGCGCGGGCAAACATCGGGCTGCGGTGCCGCGACCGAACCCATGGCGACCGATTCCACGAGCGGGGTGGGATGGACCGGAGCATCTTCGAAGGCGATGCGGCTGGGCCGGTAAGGCAGGTAGATGCCTGCCTGTTCGGGCACAGGCGCGGGGTCGGCGAGGACCGAATAGGCAAGGTCGATCGCATTCGCCGTGGCTGCTGGTGTCGCGGCGAACGGCGCCACCGGCCGAACCGGCGCGCTTTGGGCCGAGGTCTTGCCAACGAGGCGCACTGGCTTGCCGAGCGGCAGGCGATGGATGTTGGCGGAGGTCTGTACGCGTGGCGGAAGCGCAGTGATAAGCTCGTGGAGCGAGATGAGGTCGGCAGTATCTCCGGTGATCGCAGGCGAGGACGCAGTCGGCGTCTTGTCGAACACAACCAGGCGAACAGCGATCCCCGTCCCTGTCCGGCGGAACATCTGCTGCAGGCGAACATCGAGGAGCAGCGATGCTTCGTCCTGTTCCTTGGCGAAGGCGGAGGCGTCGAAGCCTTCAGGCATAATGGCGACGATCCTCGCCCGATTAGCAGCGGCCCGGATTGCACCGCGTAGGTGACGCATAGCGGTCTCACCGTCCTTGCCGCGTTCCTGGCTTCGGGCGAACGGCGGGTTCATCAGCACGACCGAAGGAACAGGGCCGCGAATCAGGTCGGCGATTAGTTCCCCGTCATGCGCGGTAATCGCGGCCGAAGGGAAGATGTGACCCAAGCTGTCTCGTCTCACAGGATCTATCTCGTTGAGGACCAACAAGGCGTTCCGAACGTTGCCCCACAGCGCAAGGGCACCATTGCCTGCGGACGGATCGAGTAGGGTGTCTTGCGCAGAGACAGCTGCGGCCTTCGCCATCAGCCAGGCCAGCATCGGCGGGGTCGAGAACTGCTGCAATTCGACCTGTGCTTCGCTGCGCACATGCCGCGGCGGCAAGGCAGCTTCGAGCCAGTCGAAGCGCGCTTCTGCTTCATGAACGTTGCTCGCCAGATCGATGCGCGAAGCTTCACGAAGCCAGAGCAGTGCGCCGATCTCGACCGCGTTGTTGTAGACGTCGATGGTCCAGGCGCTTCCCCAATCCATGACGCCGGTTTCCTCGGCGAACAGGTCGGAAATGTCGGCACGGGTTAGATGGCGTCCCGAGGCAAGAAGCGCGGCAATCCTGGCGCCAACAGTGTAAGCCGATGGCACTGTCGGCAACTGCTCGCCGGCGGGAAACAGGTCTGATTGAAACATGGCAATTCGTCCTCCTGATGAAGGCATCGGGACACGCCCTCTGCCGGATCAGGAATTCGAGAAGCCCTCTCTCCTCTACGGCGCCGCCTTGCGGCGTAGCCATGCTGTGAGTTCATCGTTCCAGTCGGTGTCGCGTGAGGATGGTTTGCGAATGTGGATCGTCCGTCCATCGCGGGCATACGCGGCCAGGCCACGCGACCCAGCCAGCTCGCCGCCCGCATCGTGATCGACGAAGAGGTGGAGTTCGGTCACGCTCTCGGGCACGCTGACGAGGCCGAAGCGCTCATTGCCCAGGGTCGCCCAGACGGGAATGCCGGTGAGAGCATAGGCCGACATCGCGCTCTCGATTCCCTCAGCAAGGCCGAGCTTGCCGGAAGCCGGAGCGAAGAGGCGGACAGCAGCTTCGCCGAGCGCGCCGAGCGCGCGCTTCGGTTTGTCGAAGTCGGCCTTGGAGTTGCCCGAAAGGAATGTGCGATGGATGGCGATCGGCCCCTCGTCGAGACTGACCGCCGCAATCATGGCCGGCAAAAAGCGGGTGCTTCCCTTTGGACCAAGCGGCGTTCGTGGATGGAAGCGCAGCGCCGGAGATGCCGCGAGGATGCCGCGGCTTTCAAGATATGCCTTTGCCGGACTGGCACGCAGTGGCTGTGCATCGCGCCAGATCCTCAGCGCTGCCGCCGAGGGTTTGCGCGTTCTGGTCTGCTCGGGACCTTCGGTAGTCGCAGAAGCTGAAAAAAGCGCCGGTGCCTCGAAACCTTCACGCGCCAGAGCAGCCAGCACGCTCTGCTGATCGCATCCCGCAAAACAGTGGAAGAGGATGGCATGTCGACCGAGCGACACACTCAGGGACGGCGTGCGGTCATCATGCGCAGGGCAGCAGGCCATGCCCTTTGTGTCGGACCATTTGCCCCCTCGCGATTCGCAAATGCGACGGGCGGTCTCGGCAAGCGACCGGTTGGGATGAGTTTGGACAGACAGGGACATGCGAGCTCCTCAGCATGCAAAGTGGCCCCCTCATCAGCGTTCCTCTCTTCTCCCGAAGGCAGGCATTCGCGGCTTTCCTACAGGCACATGTTCTTTTTATGTTCTCTTTCGATTCGAATCAATGGAGCACCACTCGAGATGACCCGCCTCAATCGTCGGACCGCGCTAGCGGTCGCCTGTCTGGGGATGATCGCGACCTCCTCCCAGCAAGTTCGCGCCCAGGATTTCACCTTGTTCGAGCACGCGATCGTTCCGCCGAAGACGGACCAGCAGCCGGCAAGGGAATATCTTCCTGCAATCTACCAGGCCGAGCCAGCAAACGTATCCTACCGGGAAGGCTTGTATATGGCGGCGATAGCCGAGGCTGAGCGCCGTTACGGGCTTCCGACCAACCTGCTTCGTGCTCTTATCTGGGCTGAGTCCCGCTTCAATCCGATGGCTGTTAGTCCAGCCGGTGCTGCCGGGCTGGCTCAGCTTATGCCGGCCACGGCGAGAGAACTGGGCGTCCGGAACCGTCATGACCCTCTTGCATCGATCAACGGTGGCGCCAGGTACCTTCGCGATATGTTGGACCGGTTCGACGCAGTCCACCTGGCCTTGGCTGCTTACAATGCTGGCCCAGGTGCCGTCTCCCGATCACGCGGCATTCCCAACAATGGTGAAACGCCGCAATATGTCCGGTCTGTGTTGGGACGTTGGCAAGCAATTGGTACTTACAATTGACGAAACCACCTGATTTCCGGCTATTGTCTGAAATCATGTGCCGGAATGAAGACGGACAACGCCAGTGAATGAGACCCCCGGTGAGCCGTTCGACTTTCGCATGGCGTTGAAGGCACAGAAGCGCCGGAAGCTAAGAAAGGAGATCGCGTTGGGTTTGGGAGCATTCGCGATCGTATTCGCTGGAGGGATGCTGGCACTCACCTGGCAAGTCCATGATGCCAGCCTTGCTAACGACGATCAGCAGCCTCAGGCTTTATTCCAGCAAGCGAGCTCCCCACAATTCGACATCTGCGGATCCATCCGGCGCACATGCGTCGTGGATGGAGATACTTTCTGGCTCGATGGCGTGAAGATCCGCATTGCCGACATCGACACTCCCGAGATCAGCCAGCCACGTTGCGACTATGAATACCAACTCGGCATGCGCGCGACGCATCGCCTTGTCGAACTGCTCAATGGCGGACCCTTTGAACTCAGAACCATCGGTAGCAGAGATGAGGATCAGTACGGCCGTAAACTGCGGGTCGTAACGCGCGGCGGCCGCTCGCTCGGCGATCAGCTGGTCAGCGAAGGGCTGGCGCGGACCTGGACCGGGAGACGCGAACCATGGTGTTGAACCGCGACCAGGAATTGTGGGCCGTCGCGCTCTGGGTCGAAAAGAACCATGGCGAAGAGGGAACCGCGTATATCGCGCAGCAAATCCAGCGGCTATCCAACGAAGGGGACGAGGCAGGCATAGCAACTTGGAAAACTGTTGCTGAGCGCTTCGATCAGCTTGGCTGGCAAAGCTCGACGAACTGAGGCTCGGCACAATGCGGAATTGGCTTCGAATCTGGGGCATCAGAATTGAGTTCGCCTTGCTGGCGTCAGTGTCCGTGGTGGGGCTGATCTTGAGCATTCAGTCCTGCACTGGCTGAGAAGAAATTCGTTCTTCCGATCAACCCTTCGCAAATTTTCCCATGATGACCTTTCCTCCTGTCCGGAGCTCATCGAGGTAGTCGCTCCACCATTGAGCCATGCGCACGCGCTCTTCCCAATGTTTGCCGCGATGGTAGATGCCACGCACAACATTGCTGTCGCCATGTGCCAGGGCACGCTCGATCGCATCGGGATTCCAAAGGCCCGACTCGTTCAGGAATGTCGATGCTGTCGCCCGGAGTCCATGCGCGGTGACTTCTTCCTTCGAATATCCCATGCGACGAAATGCGGCATTGAGCGTGTTTTCACTCATGGGACGCTTGGAGCTGCGCGCAGACGGGAAGACATATCCTTCGCGGCCGAGCATCTCGGCCAGGTCTGTGAGATAACCTCTAACTTGCTTGGACAGCGGGACGGCATGCGCTCGGCGCGCTTTCATTTTACCGGCAGGGATCTTCCAGACCCCATCGACCAGGTCGATCTCATGCCATTCGGCGTGGCGGAGTTCGCCGGGACGTACGAACACATGCGGCGCGATCTGCAAAGCAAACTTGGTCACCATGTAGCCAGTGAAGTCGTCGATTGCGCGCAGCAGCCCGCCTAGCTCGGTGGGCTCGAGGATTGCTGCATAATGCGTGGCTCTCGGCGTTACGAGAGCGCCCTTCAGCATACTGGTCGGATCGGATTTGCAGCGGGTGGTAGCGACACCGTAACGAAACACGCGGCCTGCGAACGAGCGGCATTTCTTCGCAGTCTCGTGCTTACCAGTGGCTTCCAGTCGTTTCAGAGGAGCCAGGACTTCGAACGGCTCGATCTCGTGGATGGGTCGGTTACCGATGGCAGGCGCAAGCTTGTCGAGGAAATAATTGGCCTTGACGATCGTGCCATCGGCGCGGCCATTCTGGACCATCATCTGCTCGATATATTCACGCGCGACTGCCTCGAACGTCTGTGCAGAAAGGAACTCGGCGCGGATTTTCCGCTTCCGCTTCTCAAAGGCCGGGTCGCCCCCAGAAGCAACAGCTCGTCGTGCCTCGTAGGCTGCGTCTCGGGCTTGCTTGAGGCTGATGTCAGGATAGCTGCCGATGCAGAGCTTCTTTTGCGCACCACCGATCCGGTATCGGAATCGCCAAAGCTTGCTGCCGGTCGGCGTGACCTCGACATATAGGCCGCGCTCATCGGTTACCTTGTACGGTTTGTCCTTGGGCTTGAGAGCGCGGAGGCGAGTATCTGTCAGCGGCATGTGGGGGCCTTTTCATCTGGGCCTTTGCGAAACGGCCTCAAAAGGCCCACAAAAGTGTCTGGAACCCCCGAGAACAGGCGGGACGATCCGGAACGATCCAAGGGCCAAATCCCTAGGATTTCTGCGGGTTTTATAGATTATTTGGGAGAACGTGAGAAGAACAAATGGTGCCCAGAAGAGGACTCGAACCTCCATGCCCTTGCGAGCGCCGCCGCCACCTGAAGACTGTGCGTCTACCAATTCCGCCACTTGGGAGCTGCGGATCAGGAGTCCGCACTCGTGGTAGGCGCGGGCCACTAGAAAAGGGGTGCGGGGCTTGTCGACGCTATTCGCATGCTTCTTATGCGCGGAACGCTTGCGGGCGCTGGCCGGTTGTGGCTAGGGGCGCACCCGACGATTCCTCCCTTGATTATCGAGACGATTCAGATGGCAAAAAGCGGCGCATTGAACGGCAAGACGGTGGCCCTGATGGGCGGCACCGGCTTTCTCGGCAACTACGTGGCCCAGGCGCTGCTGTCGCGCGGGGCGCGCCTCAGGATCTGCGGCCGCAACCCGCAGGCAGCCTTCAAGCTGAAGCCGCTCGCCAATCTCGGACAGCTGCAGTTTGCTAGGATGGATGCAACCGACCGCCGCAGTGTCGAGCAATGCATCAAAGGCGCCGATGCCGTGGTGAATCTCGTCGGCAGCTTCGACGGCGACCTTGCCAGGCTAATGGGCGAGGCCCCCGGCTGGATGGCCGAGGCCGCCAAGAAGACCGGCGCGATGAGCTTCGTGCATGTCAGCGCCATCGCGGCCGAGCCGGAGGAAGACTGGTCCAACGAATATGCCAGCGCCAAGCATATGGGCGAGCGCCGGGTGACCGAGGCGTTCAAGAACGCGACCATCGTCCGTCCCTCGATCATCTTCGGCAAGGACGACAATTTCCTCAATATGTTCGGCGAGCTGATTTCCAAGCTGCCGGTCCTGCCCGTTTTCGGTCCCGAGGCCGAACTGCAGCTCGTCTATGTCGACGATGTCGCCGAAGCGATCGCGCAGAGCGTGGAGAACCCCGGCAAGCATGGCGGCAAGACCTACGAGCTTGGTGGCCCCGAAAAGCTCTCTATGATAGAGATCAACCGGCGTATCGCGGACGCACAGCGCCGCAAACGCACCTTCCTTCCGATGCCCGATGGCGTCTCCGCGACCTTCGCCGCGCTCCCCGGCACGCCGATGGGCAGCGACCAGTGGGACCTCCTGAAGCAGGGCAATGTCGCGAGCGGCGACTATCCCGGATTCGAGAAGTTCGGAATCGAGCCCAAGCCGCTCGGCCTGTTCCTCGACAAGTGGATGACGCGCTTCCGCAAGCACGGACGCTTCGCCGAGCGGCTTAGCGCCTGATACGTGCTCGCTAGAGTGGTTCGACGATCAGTACGGCCCCGTCGCTGCCGCTGATCCGCACGCGGTCGCCCACCGCCGCTTCGCAGCCCTTGGCGAGCCATTCGCTGTCGCCATGCTTCACCCGGCCCGTTCCGCCGTTGATGGGCGAGACGACGGTGGCGATCTCGCCAGCCAGCCGCATGCCGCGCCGGTTCATCTTCGGGTCGGCTTCGAGGATGGGGTTGCTGCGGAAGTAGTTGCGACCGATGAAGACCGCGACGATCGAGAGGATCGCGAACACCGTCACCTGCAGGGGGATGGCCCCGGGCATAAGGAAGGCGACGATGCCGGTCAGCAGCGCTGCGCCAGCCAGCCACATCAGGAAGAACCCGGGCACGAGGATTTCGGCACCCGCCAGGAACAGGCCGAGTGCCAGCCACACCCAGAAAGGGTCGAGCGAGTTCCACCACTCCATCACTGGCCTCCCATGCCGCCGCTACGCGGTACGCTGGGCGTGGCGCTGCGCGGCTGCGGACGCGGCGCGGGGTTGGGCGAGCGCGGCGGCTGCGGCCCCCGCGGAGGCGTACCGCCGTCCGAACTGTCGTCGGCAATACCCTTGACCAGTTCGCTGATACCGCCGAGCGAACCGATGAGCTGCGTCGCTTCGACCGGGAAAAGGATCGTCTTGGCGTTGGGGCTGGTGGCGAATTTGCCCACCGCCTTGGTGTATTCCTGCGCCACGAAGTAGTTGAGCGCCTGCCCGCCCGAACCGGCGATGGCTTCGTTCACCACTTGGGTCGCCTTGGCTTCGGCTTCGGCCTCGCGTTCGCGGGCCTCGGCATCACGGAAGGCGGATTCGCGGCGGCCTTCCGCCTCGAGGATGGCCGACTGCTTTTCACCTTCGGCGCGCAGGATCTTCGATGCACGGTCGCCCTCGGCCTCGAGGATCTCGGCGCGCTTCAGGCGCTCGGCCTTCATCTGGCGCGCCATGGCTTCGGAGATATCCATCGGCGGACGGATGTCCTTGATCTCGACGCGGGTGATCTTGACGCCCCACGGCGAGGTCGCGTGGTCGACGACCGAGAGCAGGCGCGCGTTTATCTCGTCACGCTTTGACAACGTTTCGTCGAGGTCCATAGAGCCCATGACCGTCCTGAGGTTGGTCGTGGTGAGCGCCATGATCGCGTTATAGAGGTTCGACACCTCGTAAGCGGCCTTGCCTGCGTCCAGCACCTGGAAGAAAACGACCGCATCGGTGCCGACCATGGCGTTGTCGGCTGTGATGATTTCCTGGCCTGGAATGTCGAGCACCTGCTCCATCATGTTCACCTTCTGCCCGACACGGTCGATGAAGGGAATAATCACATGCAGGCCAGGCTCGGCCGCGAGGGTGAACTTGCCCAGGCGCTCGATCGTGTAGACGTAGCCCTGTTTGACCACGCGCACACCCATCGCAAGAAACACCACCGCCAGACCGACGATGGCGACCAGAAACCCGAGCATATCCATTGCTAACCCCCGAAAACAATCCCGTCAGGCAAATGCTAGCGCGGGATGTGTTAACGGGGAAGCAAAACCGGTGTGCTTTTTCTATCGCGGGTCCGATTTTTTTACAGCGCTTCGGAATAGGTCGCGAGCAAACGCGTCCAAGCCTTCTCCGCTGCCTCGCGGTCATAGGCGGGACTGTCGGGGACGCACCAGCCGTGGTCACCGGCGTAGACTTCTATTTTTGCCGACGCGCCGACATCGGCGGCGGCTTCGCGCAGTTCGATCTTGGCCTGTGGCGCTTCGGCGTCGTCATCCTGCGCGATGGCGATGAGGTAATGCACGTCATCCTGCAGCATGCGATGCGGGCTGTGTTCGCCGTCGCGCACGAGGCCTCCGCCGTGGAAGCTGCAGGCTGCGCCGATGCGGTCTTCCGCCGCCGCGCTCCAGATCGTGAACGGGCCGCCCATGCAATAGCCCTGCGTGCCGATCCGCGCGCTTTGGTCGACCGCGCCTTGCGTCGCGAGCCAGGCGGCTGCGGACTTGGCATCGGCGCCGATAGCATCCGCATCCAGCTTTTCGCGCCAGGGGCGGACTTTCTGGAAGCCGCTTTTGGCAGCGAAGGTCGCGAAATCGGCGAATTGCTCGCCCGAAACGTCGCGGTAATATGGGTTCATCAGCAAGACGGCGTATCCCGAAGCGGCAAGCCTTCGGGCCATCTGGCGTTTGGAATCGCGAATGCCGGCAATATCGGGCCAGAAAATAACCGCAGGGTGCTTACCGCTCTCGGGATGAAAGAATTCGCCATCCATCGTGCCGGAGAAGGTCGAGAAGCTGACGTTTTGCCCGGCGATGGTCGTGCCTGCCGGATCGGGTTCGCCCATTTCGACGGGGGCACAGGCAGCAGCGGCTCCGGCCAAGGCGCCCGCGCCGAAGGTCCGGCGGCTCAGCGTCTGGCGTGCCCATCGTTCGAGATGCGTTTGATCGCACATGCAATTCTCTCCACTCGCCCGTCCGCCCCTACCCCTAGCAAGCTCGCGTGGATGGACAAGGGGGCGAAGGCGTTGCAGACTGCAACCCAGTCCGGTGGGACATGCGAGGGAGAGAGGCATGGGTTTTCGGGGGACCGGATCGATAAGGGCTGTGGCACTTGCCGCAACATTGCTGCTCGCCGCGTGTGGGAGCACGGGTGAGGAGATGCCCGAAGGCGGCATCGATGCCATGCGGCTGGTCAACGCCGACCAGGACAGCGCCAACTGGATCAGCCACGGGCGGACCTATTCCGAGCAACGCTTTTCTCCGCTCGACCAGGTGAACCGCGAGACCGTTTCCCGCCTCGGCCTGACATGGTTTGCCGACATGGACACCGCGCGCGGGCAGGAGGCGACGCCGCTGGTGATGGACGGCAAGCTCTATGTCACGAGCGCTTGGAGCAAGGTCTTTGCCTTCGACGCGGCCACGGGCGAGGCGCTGTGGAGCTACGATCCGCAGGTGCCCGGCGAAACGGGCGTGAAAGCCTGCTGCGACGTGGTGAACCGCGGCCTTGCCGCATGGGGCGATACGCTCTTCCTCGGCACGCTCGACGGGCGCCTAGTCGCGCTCGACCGGGACACAGGCGCGGTCGAATGGGAGAAGGTCACCGTCGACCAGTCGAAAAGCTACACCATCACCGGCGCGCCGCGCGTGATCGACGGCAAGGTGCTAATCGGCAACGGCGGGGCCGAGTTCGGCGTGCGCGGCTATATCGCCGCCTATGACGCGGCCAGCGGCGACGAGCTCTGGCGCTTCTACACCGTGCCGGGCGACGAGGGCGAGGACGCGCCCGAATACCTCAAGACAGCGGCCGAGACCTGGAGCGGCGATGTCCTGACGTCCGAAAGCGGCATCGGCGGTGGCGGCACGGTCTGGGATTCGATGGCCTACGATCCCGAACTCGACCTCCTCTATTTCGGGGTGGGCAATGGTTCGCCATGGAACCGCGCCTACCGCAGCCCGGGAGCCAACGGCACAGGCGAAGGCGACAACCTCTACCTTTCCAGCATCGTGGCCATCCGCCCCGACACAGGCGAATATGTCTGGCATTACCAGACCACGCCGGGCGAAACCTGGGACTACACCGCCACGCAGCACATCATCCTCGCCGACATGGAGATCGACGGGCGGACAAGGCAGGTGCTGATGCAGGCGCCCAAGAACGGCTATTTCTACGTGCTCGACCGCGCGACGGGCGAGTTCCTTTCCGCCAAGCCCTACATCCCGCTCAACTGGTCGACCGGCATGAGCGAAGACGGGCGCCCGCAGATGAACCCGGAAACGCGGATCGACGTGACCGGGAGCGCCGCGCTGGTCATGCCCGGCCCGCTCGGCGGCCATAATTGGCACCCGATGGCGTACCATCCGGGCGAAAACCTCGTCTACATTCCCGCCTTCGAAGCCGCGATGCTCTATGCGCCCGAAGCGAACTGGAAGCCCGACCGTGCGCGCGGGTTCAACGTCGGCTTCGACCTTGGCGCGGGCGACCTGCCGCCCGATCTTGGCATCCGCCGCGAGGTACAGGGCACGATCAAGGGCAAGCTCGTCGCATGGGATCCGGTCGCGCAAGAGCCACGCTGGGAGGTCGAACATCCCGGGCCGTGGAACGGGGGGCTTCTGGCCACCGGCGGCGGCCTCGTTTTCCAAGGCAATTCGGGCAGCGAGTTCAGCGCCTACGACGCGACCAACGGCAGCAAGCTGTGGAGCTTCCCTGCCCAGACCGGCATCGTCGCCCCGCCCGTGACCTACACCGTCGATGGCGAGCAATATGTTGCCGTTCTGGCCGGGTGGGGCGGCGCCTTCGCGCTTTCTGTCGACGGTGAGCTGATCGACAACATGCGCCCGGTGCGCAACATCAGCCGCCTGCTCGTCTTCAAGCTTGGAGGCTCGGCGGGGCTGCCAGCCGAGCCCGATTTCGCCCTTGCCCCGCTCGACCCGCCGCCGCTGCACGCCAGCGCGGCGACCGTCGAACTGGGACGGCAGAAATACGCGCGCTATTGCGCAGTCTGCCACGCGCCCGGCGCGGTCGGATCGACCGAACTGCCCGATTTGCGCCGCTCGGGCGCGCTGGAAAATCCGGCGGCATGGCTGCAGATAGTCCATGGCGGCGCGCTGAAGGACAACGGCATGGCGGGCTTCTCGCAGTCGCTTTCCGAAGAGGAAGTCGAGGCGATCCGCGCCTATGTCATCAAGCGCGCCAACGAGGACAAGGCGATGGAGGCGGAGCGCGCCAAGACGCGTCTCTTGCAGCGCTAATCAGCTGCGGAAGACGACTGTGCGCTGGCCGTTGAGGAGCACGCGCTCCTCGAGGTGAAGGCGCACGGCTTCGGCCAGCACGCGGCTTTCGATCTCGCGTCCCTTGCGGACCAGTTCGTCCGGGCTGTCCGCATGGCTGATCGGCTCGACCGCCTGATCGATGATAGGGCCTTCGTCGAGATCGGTGGTGACGTAATGCGGGCTTGCGCCGATCATCTTCACCCCGCGTTCGTAGGCCTCGTGATAGGGCTTGGCGCCCTTGAAGCCGGGCAGGAAAGAGTGGTGGATGTTGATGCACCGTCCGGCGAGAAACTCGGCCTGCTCATCGGACAGGACCTGCATGTAACGGACCAAGACTACGATTTCAGCGCCCGTCTCCTCCATCAGCTCGCGCAGCTTCGCCTCCTGCTCCGGCTTCGTCTCGCGCGTCACGGGAAGATGATGGAAAGGCAGGTCGGCCAGCAGCGTGTGGGTAATCGCCTCGCGCGGATGGTTGCAGACGATTGCGACCGGCTCCATCGGCATTTCGCCGATCCGCCAGCGATAGATGAGGTCGGCGAGGCAGTGGTCGAACTTCGACACCATGATCAGCACCTTGCGCGGTCGGTCGCGCTGGGCGATCTTGCCTTTCATGTCGAAGGTCTTCGCAAGCTTAGAAAAGCCGCGATAGATCGCTTCCACCGCGTGTCTCCCGGATCGAATTCTACCCGCATGAAGAAGCGGTCGCTCGCCCGGTCGTTGAATTGCTGCGCCTCGAGGATGTTGCCGCCCGCCTTGAACAGCCGGCCCGTCACATTGGCGGTGAGCCCCGGCTGGTCGGGGCAGGACATGGTGAGGATCAGGTGCTCGGACATGGCCCTACCTGTACTGCAACCGGCCGCGCCACAAGCCTTCGGCGGATCGAACACTTGGAAGGTCCCCTTAGCCCTCAACCTCGAAAATGACTTCGTGCATCCCGGTTTCGCGCAGGGCCGCGTCGATCAGGCGGCGGTCGGACACCGACAGCTTTCCTTCGCAGCCGACTACATGGACGATCGGTTCGCGCAGCGAGAACCCGCCGCCGCGCACGACCTGGCGGATGGCCCGCACCAGCGTATCCTCGAGATGGCGCGGGTGCGCGACCAGCGCGTCTTCGGACGAAAAGGGGAATTCGGCGCGCTGGTCGACGAAACTGTCGCTGCTGCGGTGCGTCACCTGCACCCGGTCGCGATAGATCGCGACATCGAGGTCGAGACGCCGAATGTCCACGTCACCGGCGCGTGAGCGCTTCCTCGCTCTGGACCATCAGCTTTTGCATGATGTCCGCCACCGGCTCTTCCGCCTTGAGCATGCCGACCGACTGGCCGGCCATCAGCCTGCCGTTCTCGACATCGCCATCGATCACGGCGCGGCGCAAGGCGCCGGCCCAGTACTGTTCGATCTGGAGCTGTGCTTCTTCCATGGCGATTTCCTCGCGGTCCAGAACGCCCGTAACCTCGATCTGTTTCCGGGTAAATTCCTCGGTGCCGTTGTTCTTGAGCGCGCGGACCGGGATTACCGGCAGGCGCGGGTCGACCTGCACGCTGGCAATCGCATCGCGCGCGTTGGCGCGGAAGAAGGCCTTCTTGAAATTTTCATGCGCGATACTCTCGGCGGCGCAGGCAAAGCGCGTGCCGAGCTGGACGCTCGCCGGGCTCATTTCGAGATAGCCTGCGATTGCGTTGCCGTGTCCCATACCGCCCGCCACGAAGATCAGGTGATTCTCGGAGAGTTCGGGCAGCATTTCCTGCGCCAGAACGCTGGTTGAGACCGGGCCGATATGCCCGCCCGCTTCCATACCCTCGATCACCAGCGCGTCGGCGCCCGAGCGCAGCAGCTTCTTGGCGAGCGCCAGCGTGGGCGCGAAATAGATGACCTTGGCCGGATTCTCGCCGCCCTTGATGGCTTCCACGCTACCCGTGGGCGGGATGCCGCCGGCGAGCACCACGTGGCTGACGCAGCCTTGTCGCAAACCGCGATCAGGTCGAACAGCTGCGGGTGCATGGTGATCAGATTCACGCCGAAGGGCTTGTTAGTCAGCTTTTGCGTCTCGGCAACCTCCGTTTCGAGAAGCTCGGGCGTCAAAGCCCCGCAGGCGATCACTCCGAAGCCGCCGACGTTGCAAATGGCGGAAACGAGGTTTCGCTCGGACACCCAGCTCATCGCACCGCACAGGATCGCGTGTATTGCGAGCCGAGGAAGTCTGCGCCGCGCTGCATCAGGCGGTCGGTCTTGGGCTAGGTGGTCATGCGTACGGCGCTTAGGGCCAGCCTGCCGCTACGGCAAGCAGGACCGATCCCGGCGCTGCGCGAAATCGCTATGCAAGCCAGCGATTTCAGATAGCTGTCGGCGGGAAATGCCAGCTTTGCTGCCCGATTCGCTTGCCGCCTTTCACCCGCAAATCGGGTTGGCTCTGCTCATCAGCCTGTTCGTCGGCTTCATGCACGAGCGCTTGCCACCGGTGGTCCTGGCCGCAGTGGGCGGGCTCGCCATGTACCTGCTCGGTTTCCTTTCGACCGACGAACTGCTTGGCGTCTTTTCCAACAGCGCGCCGATCACCATCGCCGCCATGTTCGTGCTGTCGGGCGCGCTTTTGCGGACCGGCACGCTCGAGGAGATCTCGGGCTGGATCATCCGGCGCACCCGGCGCAAGCCGCGGCTCGCGGTTGCCGAAATCGGAATCGGGACCATGGCGGCCTCGGCTTTCATGAACAACACGCCAGTCGTGCTGGTGATGATCCCCATCGTGAAGCGCTTGTCCAAGGCGCTGGGCATTGCGGCGACGAAACTGCTGATCCCGCTTTCTTACCTCACCATTCTCGGCGGCACGCTGACGCTGATCGGCACATCGACCAACCTGCTGGTGGACGGCGTGGCGCAGGAAAAGGGCCTTGCGCCTTTCGGGATGTTCGAGATCACCGGAGTGGGACTTGCGGCTGCAGCGGCCGGCCTTCTCTATCTCGCGCTGCTCGGTCCGCGGCTGCTACCCGAACGGCCTCCCCGCGCGCTGGACGAGGAAGAAACCGAGAGCGATGTCTACCTCTCCCACCTCGTCGTGATGCAGACGAGCCCCTTGGTGGGCCAGGCGATCGGCAATATCGCGCTTTCTCGCAGGCCGGGTGTGCGCATCATGGGCGTCAAACGCGGCGGCACCATCGCACGCAGCGACATTCACAAGCACGAACTTGCCGCCGGCGACCAATTGGTGGTCAGCGCCAGCCCCGCCGAGCTCGCGTCCCTAGCCGAGGCCTTCGACTTTCGCACCGGCCTCACCGGGGTTGGCGGCGGGGTGGAGACGGCGGGACCGGGAAGGCCGCGCGACCTTGCGCTGGTGGAGGCTGTCATCTCCTCCTCGCACCCCGTGATCGGACGGCGCCTTGCGGAAATACCCATGCTGTCCAAGCTGAAGGTGCGCGTGCTCGGCCTTTCCCGCCCCCGCCATATCGCCGGGCCCGAACTTGCCGAAGTGCGGGTCCGCGCAGGCGACCGGTTGCTGATTGCGGCCGGAACCGATGCCGCACAGGCGCTCAATTCCAACGCCGGTCTGGGAACGGTCAGCCAAGCACCCACCAAGGCCTTCCGCCGCCGCCGGGCGCCTTTGGCAATCGGTGCGCTGGTGGGCGTGGTCGTGCTCGCGGCGGTCTTCAACCTCCCGATCCAGGCGCTGGCGCTGGTCGGCGCAGGCTTCGTGCTGCTGACCCGCTGCCTTGAGCCGGAGGAAGCGTGGAGCGCCATCGACGGTAACACGCTGGTGCTGATCTTCGGCATGCTGGCTTTCGGTGTCGGGCTCGATAACGCCGGCACGGTCGAACTGCTGGTCGACTGGGCGCGGCCCGCGTTCGCCGACGCATCCCCGCTGCTGATGCTGCTGGCGGTCTACGCGCTGGCCAGCATCCTGACCGAGAGCGTAACCAACAACGCGGTCGCCGTAATCCTCACGCCGATCGCGATCGGGCTGGCGCAGGTGACCGGCGCCGACCCGCGCGAGTTGGTGGTGGCGGTGATGTTCGGTGCCAGCGCGAGCTTCGCCACGCCGATCGGCTACCAGACCAACACGCTGGTCTATGGCTCGGCCAATTACCGTTTCGCCGACTTCCTGAAAATCGGTTTGCCGATGAACATCGTGGTGGGTCTCGCGACCTGCGTCGCCATCGACAGCTTCTTCGGCTAGTCGCCGTAGCCGATCCGGACCTTGTGCGCGGCGTCGCGGGCCTTGCGGCGCGCTTCGTCGGTGTCGCCCGCCGTCGCCAGCGCCACGCCCATGCGGCGATAGGGGCGGCTCGTCGGCTTGGCGAAGATACGCAAGTCCGTGCCCGGTTCGGCCAGCGCCTCGGCGAGGCCTTCATAGGAAAGCTCCGCGCTGTCCCGCTCGGCGAGGATGACCGCGCTGGCTGAGGGACGGGCGCGCAACTCGGCGGGAACGGGAAGGCCGAGCACCGCGCGAGCGTGCAGGTCGAATTCGGTCAGGTTCTGGCTCACCAGCGTGACCATGCCGGTGTCGTGCGGTCGCGGCGAAAGTTCAGAGAAGATCACCTCTTCGCCCTTCACGAAGAATTCGACCCCGAACAGGCCGTATCCGCCAAGGTCGTCGACAACCTTGCGCGCCATGTCCTGCGCCTTGGCGATAGCCGTGTCGGTCATCGCGGTCGGCTGCCAGCTTTCCTGATAATCGCCGCGTTCCTGCCGGTGGCCGATAGGCGGGCAGAAAGTGACGCTGCCATTGTGGCGCACGGTCAGCAGCGTGATCTCGTAATCGAAATCGACGAACTGTTCGACGATGACGCGCTGGCGGTCGCCGCGCATGTTGGCGCAGGCATAGTCCCACGCCTCTTCCAGCTTCGCTTCCTCGCGCACCGTGCTCTGGCCCTTGCCGCTTGACGACATGACCGGCTTGATAACGCAGGGAAAGCCGGTGTGCTCGGCCGCCGCGCGCACCTCGTCGAGGTTCTTGGCGTAGCGGTATTTCGACGTCACTAGCCCCAGCTCGTTCGCCGCAAGGTCGCGGATCGCATCGCGGTTCATGGTGAGCTGCGCCGCGCGGGCCGAAGGTACGACGGTGAAGCCTTCTTCCTCCAGCTCGGCCAGCACCGAGGTACGGATCGCCTCGATTTCGGGGACGATGTAATCGGGCCGGTGCGCCTCGACCGCTTCGCGCAGCCGCTCGCCATCGAGCATCGAGAAGACCTCGCGCGCATCCGCCAGCTGCATCGCCGGCGCGTGGTCGTAGCTGTCGCAGGCCACGACATAAGCGCCCAGCCGCTTGGCAGAGATCACGAATTCGCGCCCCAGTTCGCCCGAACCCAGCAGCAGGATTTTCGCAGTGAAGCCCATCATCTTTTCCCTATAACCAGCCCGCATCCTTGAGCGTTTGTACGTTTGCCCGGCTGACCGGCGCCTCCAGGCCATTCGCCAGCACCAGCCGGACATTGCGCCCTTCGCGCCGTATGTCATCGACCGCGCCGCGCGCCACCCACCAGCTGCGATGCACCTGAAGCCCCTCGACTGCCTCCAGTTCCTCTACCGCATCGCGCAGGCGCAGCAGCACCAGCTCCGATCCGAGCGCCGTGTGCGCGCGGACATAATGGTCTTCCATTTCCAGCGCGAGCAAGTCAGTTCCAAGCGCGGGAGGGAGGCGCTCGATAAAGCGGGCGACGGGTTCGGGTTCAACCTCGTCCTCCGTCGCGCTTTCGCGACTATCAGTCGGAGGCCTCCGGTCGAGAACGTGGAACAGGACGGTTACGGCGGCACCGACCACCAGGACGTTGAGATAATGCGCCAGCGCTGTTTCCGCGCTTGGTGCGGAAAGGGGGCCGTACAGCCCGTTCAGCGACCACACGATCGTCGCCATGGGCACGGTCGCCACTAGCACGCCAGCAATCCACAGGCCGGCGCGTGGCAGGTCCAGCAGGCGATGGAACCTGTCGACCAGCACGCCGAGCGGCGCGTAGACCGCATACCCTGTGTAGGCTAGGCCCAGCCACACGGCGAGACGCGTGGCAAGCGGTTGTTCGAAGCTGCCGAAGGGGCCGACGATGGCCATCAGCACGCCGAGGACGGTCATCACCGAAAGGTCCACCGCGAGCTTGCGCGCGAGCGTACGTTTCCGGCCTGCGTCCCCTGTCATCATGCGGCCGGTTTGCCTCCCCATTCGCGCTTCGTAAAGTGGCAAAAGGCCGGATTTTCGTGCTTTTGGCGAAATAATCAGCCCGCCAGCGAAGCGCGCGTTGCGCGCGAACGGCAGGGCGGCAGAACGGGTCTCACCAGTTCCAAGTGGAGACCGTTTTCATGACCACCCTTGCCATCCAGACCCGCCCGAGCGCCATAACCAGCCATGGCTTCGACCTCTCGCCTCCGGTTCGCATATTCCTGAGCGTCGCCTGCTTCACCCTGAGCTTCTTCGCGCTGATTGCACTGTCGCGCGCAGCCTTTGGCCTGGTGCCCGACCTCCGCCACTACGACAAGCTGCCGGTCTGGATCCATGTCGCGAGCGTGCTGCCCGCCATCCCGCTGGGAGGCTATTTGCTGCTCGCCCGCAAGGGCACCCGGCGGCACAAGCAGCTAGGCAAGCTGTGGCTGGTGCTGATGCTGTCAACGGCGACTTCGGCCATCCTCATCACTTCGGGCGGCGGGTACAGCCCGATCCACCTGCTGATCCCCGCGACCTTTCACGCTGCATGGAAAACCGTCGCGACGGCGCGCCGCGGCGACATTGCGGGGCACAAGAAGCACCTCGTCATCACCTATATAGCTGCTCTGCTGGTCCCGGGCCTTATCGCCTTCGCAATCCCGGGACGGCTGATGAACCAGCTGGTCTTCGGTTAAGCCGCCTCGTCCGCCGCATCTAGTCCGTAAGCCGTGTGCAGCACGCGCACCGCGAGTTCGGTCTCGTCCTCGTCGATCATCACGCTGACCTTAATTTCGGACGTCGTGATGGCCTGGATGTTGATCCCGCGGTCGGCCAGCGCCTGGAACATGGTCGCCGCGACGCCCGCGTGGCTTTTCATGCCGACACCCACGACACTGATCTTGGCGATCTTGCTGTCGGTGATGAGGCGGTTGTAGCCGATGTCGTCGCGCTTGTCCTCGAGCAGTGCCTGCGCGCGGGCGAGGTCGGCCTGCGGCACGGTGAAGGTCACGTCGGTCTCGCCCTTGTCGCGGCCGACGTTCTGGATGATCATGTCGACATTGATGCTGGCCTTGGCGAGCGGCTCGAAGATATGCGCCACCGCGCCCGGCTTGTCGGGCACGCGGGTCAGGATCACCTTCGCTTCGTTCTTGTCATGCGCGATGCCGGTTACGTGCTGGCGTTCCACGAGGCCCTTCTCCACCAATTCGTTCATTTCCTCTTCCGACACGATCATCGTGCCCGGAAGCTCGTCTGCGGGGACAGCGTCGTCGCCCACGAAGCTGGAGAGGACCTGCACGCGCACGCCCTCCTTCATGGCGAGGCCGACGCTGCGGGTCTGCAGCACCTTGGCCCCCACGCTCGCCAGCTCGAGCATTTCCTCATAGGTCACCGCCTTCAGCTTGCGCGCCTTGGCGACGATCCGCGGGTCGGTCGTGTAGACGCCGTCGACGTCGGTGTAGATGTCGCAGCGGTCGGCACCCACCGCCGCGGCCACAGCCACGGCCGAGGTGTCCGAACCGCCGCGGCCCATGGTCGTGATGCGCCCCTCGTCCGACACGCCCTGAAAGCCGGGGATGACGGCGATCTCGCCCTCTGCCATCGACTTTCCCAGCGCTTCGCCATCGATGCTGTCGACGCGCGCCTTGGCGTGCGCTTCGATCGTGCGGACCGGAAGTTGCCAGCCGAGCCAACTGCGCGCTTTCGCGCCCAGCGATTGCAGGGTCAGCGCAAGAAGGCCCGAGGTGACCTGCTCGCCGCTCGCCACAACGACATCGTATTCGGCGGGGTCGTAGAGCGCGTTCGCCTCGCGGCAGAAATTGACCAGCCGGTCGGTCTCGCCCGCCATCGCGCTGACGACGACCGCGACCTCGTTGCCGCCTGCCGTCTGCTTGCGCACGATATTGGCGACGCGGCGAATGCGTTCGGTCCCCGCCATGGAGGTGCCGCCGAATTTCATCACGATACGGGCCAAGCGGGGAAGTCTCCGTGCTGGAATGCCTGAGGCTAGGCTGCTAGCCACGCGCAATGAGCGATGCAACCACGAGCCGTCAAAGCAATACTTACACCGGCCAAACGATCCGGCCAGACGAGGCCGCGCATTTCGGCAGGCTGGCGGCCGACTGGTGGGACCCGAAGGGCTCCAGCGCCATGCTGCACAAGCTCAACCCGGTGCGCCTTTCCTTCCTGCGCGATGCGATCGACCTGCACTGGGCGGGCGATGTGCGCGATGCGAAGCCGCTCGCAGGGAAGACCGCGCTCGATGTCGGTTGCGGCGCGGGGCTCCTGTGCGAACCGCTGGCTCGGCTTGGTGCCGATGTGACCGGCGTGGATGCCGCGCCCGAGAACACCGCCGCCGCCGCGATCCACGCGGAGCGCTCCGGCCTCGACATCCGCTACATGGCGGGCGAACTGGCCGCGCAGGACATCGGCACATTCGACCTCGTCACCGCGATGGAGGTGATCGAGCATGTCGCCGACAAGCAGGCTTTCGCGAGCGAACTTGCCGCGCGGCTTGCGCCCGGTGGCCTGATGGTCCTTTCCACCCCCAACCGCACCGTCCGCAGCCGCGCGCTGATGATCGGGGCGGCCGAGGGCTTCGGGCTGATCCCAAAGGGCACGCACCACTGGGACGACTTCATCACGCCCGAGGAACTGGGCGAGCTTCTCGAGGCAGCGGGACTTTCGATGGGAGAGCCCAAGGGTATCGCCTTCTCGCTGATGAAGGGGCTGCATCTTTCAGGCGATCTCTCGCTCAACTACATCGTCACTGCGCGAGCGCGTTGACCGCGATTGCCGGATCGTCGGTGAAGATACCGTCGAGCCCCGCAGCTTTTGCCACCAGCACCAGCGACGCCAGATTGCCGGTCGCCGCTTCGCCGCCGTCGGTGCGGAAGGCGGGCGGCAAGTAGGCGTTCTCCTTGCGCAGGGTCCAGCCATGGACCTGCAAGCCGGCCGCTTTTGCTGCCTCGATCACGCCGGTCGAACCGCCGTCCGCCGCCAGCAGCAAGCGCAGGTCCGCGCCGATCGCATCGGCATAGCCCGCCACTTCGGCAAGACCGCTTGGGGCAAGCATGTCCTCATAGCGCAGCCCCGGCTCGTCCGCCGGACCGCCCTCGGTCGCGGCAAGCAGGACGAGCCGCACATCGACCAGCCGGTCGAGCCGCTTGAGCGGAGCGACCTCGAAGCTTTGCACGAAAACAGCGTCTTCGGCGTCGTCGAGATCCGCCTCGCGCAGCGCGGTGACAAGCAGGTCGACGCTGTCGATGCCCGCTTCCTGCAGCAGAAAGGTCGGATGCTTGAGTTCAGGATAAAGGCCGATGCTCCGACCCGTCTCTGCCTGCTTGGCGCGCACCAGCTGCACGATCTCGGCAAAGGTCGGGATGGCGTAGAGCCCGTCGAAGCGGGCGTTGGAGGGGCGCAGGCCGGGCAGGCGCTCTTTCGCGCGCAGGGTGCGCAGTTCGGCGAGGGTGAAGTCCTCGGCGAACCAGCCGCTGACCAACCGCCCGTCGATCGTCTTTGACCGCCGGCGATCGGCAAACTCCTCATGGAAAGCCACATCGGTCGTATCGGAAAGCTCGTTCTCGTGCCGTGCCACCAGCACGAGGTCCTTCGTGACCACCAGGTCGGGCTCGACATAGTCCGCCCCCTGGTCGATTGCGCGTTCGTAAGCGACCAGCGTATGCTCGGGCCGCTCCCCGCTCGCGCCGCGATGGGCGATGACCAGCATGCCGCCATCCGTTGCACGCTCCTGCGCAGCCAGCGGCGGCGTGACAAGCAGGGCTAGGGCGGCAAGCAGCCGGATCAGCATAACGCGCTTTTCCAGGCCGCTTCGTCGAACCCGACGTGGATACCGCCAGCGTACTCCACAACAGGGCGCTTGATCATGCTGGGATGCTCCACCATCAACGCGATTGCCTTGGCTTGGTCGATAACCGTCTTTTCGGCATCGGACAGTTTGCGGAAGGTCGTCCCGCGCTTGTTGAGCAGGACTTCCCACCCGGCTTCATCGGCCCAGTTCGCCAGCCGCTCGGCATCGGCGCCCTCCTTCTTGTAGTCGTGGAACGTGTAGTCGATGGCCTGCGCCTCGAGCCACTTCCTCGCCTTCTTGACGGTGTCGCAATTGGGGATGCCGTAGAGGTGGATGGTCATGCTTCCCTTCCTACAGGGTGGAACAGATGGAACACGGTCCTGAGCGAAAAGGCTTCGGACCTGAAAACTCGCCTGCAACCGGCCCATTCGAGCGATTTGCCAGCGGTTCGGCTACCTGACTAACGCGGGCGCGGCGCGTAGGAAAGGTGCGCGTCGGCGATGGCCACGGCCAATGCATCGGCGGCGTCGGCCCCGGCGATTTTCACGCCCGGCAGCAGCACCTTGAGCATGGCCTGGACTTGGGTCTTGTCCGCCCCACCCGTGCCGACCACGGCCTTCTTCACCAGCCGTGCCGCGTGTTCGTTCACGTCCAGCCCCGCCGCGCCGCACGCTGCCAGAACCGCGCCGCGCGCCTGCGCCAGCTTGAGAGTCGACTGCGGGTTCTTGTTGACGAAGACTTCTTCGGCCGCCGCTCTGTCGGGCCGGTGCTCGGCAATCACGGCTTCCAAAGCGGTTTGTAAATGCGACAGGCGGCGCGCCATCGGCGCCTTGGCGTCGGTCGGCACCTGCCCGTTGGCGATATGCGCGATGCGCGAACCCTCGGCCCGGATCACGCCCCAGCCGGTGCAGCTGAGCGAGGGGTCGAGACCGAGGATGATCATCGGGCGACGCCGCTCATCCGAGCCCGACCAGCCAGCCGAGCCGCCACGCGATGGCCAGCAGGAACGCGCCGCCGAGCACGATTGCCAGAGCCCATTCGCGTAGCTTCAACGCCTGTCACGCCTCAGGCGCTGACCTTGTCCATGACCTCGTCGGAGATTTCGTAATTGCCCCAGACGGTCTGGACGTCGTCATCGTCTTCCAGCGCGTCGATCAGCTTGATCAGCGTGCCGGCGCCCTTCTCGTCCATGTCGACGGTGAGGTTGGGCTTCCACGCGAGCTTGACGTTTTCCGCCTCGCCCAGCGCCTTTTCCAGATCGCCCGCGACCTGGTGGAGATCGTCGGCCGCGGTCCAGATCGTGTGACCGTCCTCGCTGCTTTCGATGTCTTCCGCGCCCGCCTCCATCGCGGCTTCGAGGACCTTGTCCTCGTCGCCTGCGCTTGCCGGATATTCGATCAGGCCGAGACGTTCGAAACCGTGCTGCACGCTGCCTTCGGTGCCAAGGTTGCCGCCGTTCTTGCTGAAGGCGGTGCGCACGGCGGTGGCGGTGCGGTTGCGGTTGTCGGTAAGCGCTTCGACGATGATCGCGCTGCCGCCGGGGCCGTAACCTTCGTAACGCACTTCCTCGTAATTCTCGGCATCCGAGGCGGAGGCCTTGTCGATCGCGCGCTGGATGTTGTCCTTAGGCATCGACTGGCTCTTCGCCGCGTTGACGGCAAGGCGCAGGCGCGGGTTCATGTCCGGATCGGGCATGCCCATCTTCGCCGCCACGGTGATTTCGCGGCTCAATTTGGAGAAGAGGTTGGAACGCTTCTTGTCCTGCGCACCCTTGCGGTGCATGATGTTTTTGAACTTGGAATGGCCTGCCATGGTCTCTTTTGCCGCTTGTCTGGTGAAATGGATTGCTGCTGCCCTTAGCCGCTTCGCCCCTGCCCGCACAAGCCTCGGCGGCTGTGCATCATATGTGAATCCGCGCATTCAAAGCGTGTTCATGGCCAAGGGCTTAGACCCGTGATCATTCGCTGGCAGAATGCCTTGGGGAAATGGCACGCGGCGACAATACCCGACTTTTCGTGTAACAGGGTTTCGCAAGACTAGCGGTGCCGATGCACGATGTGAAAGGACCCGAGCTATGACTACCCGTACCAGGGGTTGGGGGCACACTCTCAAGCTGGCCTCCGTTCCGATGATCCTCGCAGGCCTTGCCGCCTGCGCCACGCCGTTCAAGGCCGATGTCTCGCGCTTCCAGACGCAGTTGCCCGCGCCCGAGGGCGAGAGCTTCTACGTCGTCGCCGAGGATCCGAGTCTGGCCGGCGGTCTCGAATTCTCGCAATATGCGGACCATGTCGAAGCGCAGATGGCGCGCCTCGGCTATGTCCAGGCCCCGTCGGCCGAAGACGCGACCCTGCTGGTCCGTTTCGACTACGGCGTTGACAACGGCCGCGAACGCGTTCGCACCACCGGGTTCCACGACCCGTTCTATTCGCCCTGGCGCGGCTATTACGGGGGCTTCGGCTATCGCCGTGCACCCTTCTATCGCCCGGCCTTCTACCGCACGCGCGACGGACGCCTGGTGCGCACCCGCTACCGCTCGAGCGCGTGGGGCTACGGTTTCTACGACCCGTGGTTCGGTGGCCCGGAAGTGCGCAGCTACACCGTCTACACCAGCGGCATCGACATGAAGATCGATCGCGCCGGTACGGGTGAGCGGTTATTCGAGGGCAAGGCGCAGGCCCTGTCGACCTCGAACCGCCTGCAGTACCTCGTGCCGAACCTGGTCGAGGCCATGTTCACCGATTTCCCGGGCAATTCGGGCGAGACGGTGCGCATCTCGGTCAAGCCGGAAGACGAGAATACGGTTCGCCGGATCGACTGATCGCGGCGCAACAAGATCGCTCCCCCGGACGGGAGCAACCGAGGAGGGCGACCATGGATCGGGTCGCCCTTTTTCATGCCCGATCCACTCGCCAGCGGAGGTTCGCGATCACGAGCGCCGAGGCGAAGACAGCGCCTTCGAGCATGGCGGTGCCGAATTGGGAGATCATGTAGAACCCGTCTTCGCGGAACAACGATGCCACACCCGCCATGTCGAGGCGAGATAGCGGGAATTCCTCCTCAAGCATCACCAGCGTCGAGCCGTAGAACCGACCGCCCCAGAATGCCGTCAGCCCTGCCACGAGCGCTCCGACAGCGCTTGCCAGAAGACCCGCCGCAAAGCGGTCGAGGTCGAGCTGCAAGGCCAGCACCAGCGCGCAACTTGCGGCAACGCCCAGCGCCAGTCCTTCGAACATACCGGTCACCGGAGGAGGGGTCGCGCCGGTGAGCGCCTGTAGCCCGTACACGGCCAGCGCCGAACCGAGGCCGCCGATTACGACGCCTCCGGCCCCACCTCCGGCTACCAGCGCCCAGCCACTCCGGATGCGCCATGACGCAGTGAGCGCCATCCCCGCTCCGATACCCGCGCCACCGAGGACGGCCAGAGCGATGGTCAGCAGAAGGATGGTCACGAAGCCGCCAGCACTGCCGTCGGTCCCCAAGATCCCGTAGAAAAACCCTCCGAGGATGCCTGCCGCAAGGCCGCCGAGCGTCGTAGCGCCCGCCAATCGGGCAGCATGCGATTGCGAGGGGGCGTGCGGTGGAGGCGAAGCCGGAGGGGCGTCGTCCAACTCCGCAATGAACCGATAGCCGTGCTTCGGCACGGTCTCGATATAGCGGGGGGCCGATGCCTCGTCGCCGAGCGCGCGGCGCAGGGTGCGGATGGCCTGAGTCAGTGCCTCGTCGGTCACGGGAATGCCGCGCCAGACATCGTCCATGAACCGCGTCTTGGAGATCAGCTCTCCGGGATGGGTCGCAAGCAGCACAAGCGCATCGAAATAGCGGCTCCCCAGCTCGACAGCCTCGCCGCCACGCAGCAGGCGCCGTCCGTGCAGGTCGAGCGTAAAGTCGCCGAAGCGCACGAGGCCGGTGGTTTCTCCCATCGGCTGCTGGTTAGGCGATGATGCGGCAGTGAGGAAGGGTTTCAGCCATTGCTCAGGAATTGCTCATGCCGCTCACGAGGGTGGTGGCTAGGTCAGGGGGCATCGCAACAGCCAGCACAAGGACACGACATGACCCGTTCAAGCACGCAAAGGATCAACGGATGGCGGATCGCCGGTTGGGGCGCTTTGCTCGCCCTCCTCGCCCTGCCCGCCATCGCGATGCAGTTCACACCCGACGTCGATTGGACTGGCAGCGACTTTCTGTTCGCTGCCATCCTCCTCGGCCTGTTGGGCGCAGGTATCGAGCTGGCGGTTCGAAGCGCACGCAACACGCCGCAGCGCCTCGGCATTGCGCTTGCAGTCCTCGGCGGTTTCCTGACCCTGTGGAGCAACGCAGCGGTCGGCATAATCGGTAGCGAGAGCGAGCCGACCAACCTGTTGTTTTTTGCGATGGTGGTCTTGGCGGTCGTCGCGAGCCTTGCCCTCAGGTTGCAGCCGGCTGGCATGCGGTGGTTGATGGCTGCTCTAAGTGCGGGTCAGTTCGTCGTCGGGATCGTGGCCGGTCTTTGGACGATGCCCGGACACGCCGTGGAGTGGGGCGTGCTGGCGTTCTTCGCGTTGATTTGGGGGGCATCCGCCGGCGCGTTTCACCGCGCCCGCCGACTCGTGGATAACTAGAAGCTCAGGCTAGCAATTCAGGCCAGCTTCGCGTGGCCGCCGGTCGAGCCGAAGCCGCCTTCGCCGCGGGTCGTTTCGTCGAGCTCGTCGACTTCCTGAAAAGCTGCCTGCGTAACGGGAGCGAGCACGAGCTGCGCCACGCGGTCGCCGCGGGCGATGGCGAAATCGTCGGCGCCGTGGTTGATCAGGATGACTTTCAACTCGCCGCGATAGTCGCTGTCGATCGTGCCCGGCGTGTTGGGCACGGAGATGCCGTGCTTCAATGCGAGGCCCGAACGCGGGCGGACCTGGAATTCATAACCATGCGGAATGGCCATGGCGAGGCCCGTGGCGACCGCATGGCGCTGGCCCGGCCTTAAAGTCACGCTTTCGGCGGAAAGAACATCCATGCCCGCCGCACCCTCGGTCGCATAGGCGGGCAGGTCGAGCCCGTGGCCATGCGGCAGGCGCTTGATCTGAACACCGACAGGATCAGTCACGCGGATCGACTTCCGGCTCGGCGAGCGCTTCGGCGGCGCGGCGGACGAGTTCGCGGGCGACCTCTTCCTTTGGCATTTCGGCCAAGCTTTCGACCCCACCCGAGGTGACGATGTGGACCTGGTTGAGGTCCCCGCCCATCACGCTCTCGCCTTCGGCACCGGCCACGTTGTTGGCGATGATCCAGTCCGCACCCTTGCGCTTGCGCTTGGACTTGGCGTTCTCGACCACGTTCTCGGTCTCGGCAGCAAAGCCGATGAGGAGGTGCGGACGCTTGCGCCCGGCGGCGACGGCAGCAAGGATATCGGGATTCTCGGCGAGGATGAGCGCCGGCGGGGCAGAGCCACGCTTCTTCATCTTCTCGGCGGCGACATGGCGGCTCTTCCAGTCGGCCACGGCGGCGACCATGAAGGCAGCGTCGGCGGGCAGCGCGTTGCGCACTTCCTCGGCCATGTCGTCGGCGGTTTCGACGTCGATACGGTCGACACCGACCGGCGTAGGCAAATGGACCGGCCCCGCGACCAGCGTTACGCGGGCACCGGCAGCAGCAGCCATGGCGGCAATCGCGAAGCCCTGCTTCCCGCTCGAGCGGTTGGCGATGTAGCGCACCGGGTCGATCGGCTCGCGCGTCGGGCCAGCGGTGACGAGCACGTGCTTGCCGTAGAGCGGGCGGTGTTCGGGATCTTCGTCGAAGATCGCCTGGCCATGAAGCGGATCGGCGGCGAGCGCCTGTTCCGGCTCGAGAGCTTCCATCTCTTCGGGGATCGGCTGCGCCTTGGCGCGCGTGTCCTGATTGCCGACCTGGTCGTTGATCGCTTTGGCATCGGTCGGCGGAGCGGCCGCCGCGCCGCCCTTCTTGGCGAGCAGCGGGCTGTTCATGTCGACTTCGAAGGGGCCGTCCTCGACCGGCTCTTCCTCGAAGTCCATCTCGACGTCCTCGAGCTCTTCCGCGTCGAAATCCTCTTCGATTTCCTGCTGGCTGCGCTTGGCGGTGGAGCGCGGGATGATCGCGTTGAGCAGGCTGCCGAGGCCGGAACCGGAGGAGAGATCCTCTTCCTCGCCGTCGACCTCCTCGAAATCCTCGTCCTCAAGGTCCTCTTCCTCGAGCACCTGCACGTCCTCGGCGGCGGCCTTCTTGGCGACCGGCGGGGCGAGCTGCGGCGCGGGCGCAGCCAGCTCGGGAAGGTCGATATCGAGATCGAGCGTCTCGGCGATCATCTGCAGGATGGCAGCCGGCTCGGGCAGGCGACCGGGGCCGAATTCGCCGCAGGCCATCGCGCCCTCGTCCGGGTCCATCACGGTGACACCGGCCTGGCGCAACCAGTCGGCGTTGCGCTGGGTGGCCGAATGCTCCCACATGCGCACATTCATGGCAGGCACGGTGACGACCGGCTTGTCGGTCGCGAGGATCAGCGTGGTGGCGAGATCGTCGGCAATGCCGGCGGCCATCTTGGCGAGGATATCCGCCGTCGCCGGGCACACGACCACGAGGTCCGCCTGCCGCGAAAGCTGGATATGGCCCATCTCGACCTCGTCCTTGAGATCGAACAGCGAGGTGTAGACCTTGTTTTCGCTAAGCGCGGCGAGTGCCATCGGCGTGACGAACTGCTGCCCGCCCTCGGTCAGGACGCAGGTCACGTCGCCGCCCGCCTTGCGGATCAGGCGCACGAGCTCGCAGCTCTTGTAAGCGGCGATACCGCCCCCGATCACGAGTAGGATCTTCGGCCCGCTCACGCCGGCCTTCCCGCTGTTGTCGTGGTGCGCAGCATGCGCCGCGCGGACCGGCTGGTGAATTCCCATAGCGTCATCGATGCGCTTGCTAGCGCCCCCTGTCCGTCATTGCCAGCGCGCAAAAGCGCACCTTTCAAGTGCAGCCTTGCCAGCCTATGGTGAAGAAATCGGTAACGACGGGGGAATTCGACATGCATTTCATTCTTGTGGGGCTGCTAGCGCTGGGAGCGCTGCTGAACCTGTTCCTGGGCCTGAGCTTCTTCTTCGACCCCGCAACGGCTGGTGCCGATTTCGGCCTCCAGTCGCCGAACGAGCAGGGCCTGTCCTCGATGCGCGCCGATTTCACCGCCTTCTTCCTCGTTGCGGCATTCTGCGAAGGATGGGCGGCATGGAAGCGCCGGGGCGATATATTGTGGCCCGCACTGATGCTGTTCGTCATCGCCTTTACCGGGCGGCTGGTGAACCTGATCGTGGTTGGCGATTACGAGCTTTGGTACGGTCCGATGGCGGTCGAGGCGCTGCACATCATCGTGATGGTGCTGGCCATCAAGACCTTCCCAGGCGGAAAAGTCAGCCCAGCAAACCCTGCGTAGACGCAGCCCAGACGGCTAGCCCGCCAAGGCCCATCGCGGCGAGATAGCCGAGCCAGCCACGGCGTTCGCGCTTGGGCGCGCCCGGGCCGAATTCGATCGGTATCTCGGGCAGCGGCGGCGGTTCGGGTGCGCCTCCCTTGGGCGGGAAGCGGTCCTCGATCCTTCGCACGAGGTCGGGGATGCGCAGCAGCGTCTCGGTGTCCTCGCGGATACGGTCGGCAATCGCGGCTTCCGGCCCCAGCTCGTCGCGGATCCAGCTGCGCACATAAGGGGCGGACACATCCCACATGTTGATGCTGGGATTGAGCTGGGTGGCGATGCCTTCGACCATCACCATTGTCTTTTGCAGCAACAGCAGGTGCGGCTGCGTCTGCATGTCGAAATCGCGCGTGATCGCGAACAGCCCGTCGAGCATCTGGCCGACCGACAATTCACTCACCGGCTTGCCGCGCATCGGCTCGCCCACCGCCCTCAGCGCCGTCGCGAACTCGTCGACATTGTGATAGCTCGGGACGTATTGCGCCTCGAAATGGATTTCGGCGACGCGGCGGTAATTGCCCGTCGTCAGGCCGTAGAGGATTTCCGCCAGCCACATGCGCGCCTGCCGGTCGATCCGGCCCATGATGCCGAAATCGATGGCCGCGATGGTGCCGTCCGCTTTCACGAACAGGTTCCCCTGGTGCATATCGGCGTGGAAGAACCCGGCGGCGATGGCCTGCTTCAGGAAGGCGAGCACGAGGCGGCTCGCCAGTTCGTCCATGTCATGGCCTGCAGCAATCAGCGCTTCGGTGTTGCTGATCTTGATGCCGTCGATCCAGTCGATGGTCATCACCCGGCCATTGGTGCGGTCCCAGTCGATCTGCGGAATTTCGTATTTTTCTGTGCCGACCATATGCTCGGCAAGTTCCGACGCGCTGGCGGCTTCGCGGCGCAGGTCGAGCTCGCGATTGGTCCAGCGCTTGAAATTGGCGATGGTGAGGCGCGGGCGCAGGCGCGCAGCCTCTCCGCCGAAGCTTTCGAGATGGGCGGCCGCCCATTCGTAAGTGTCGATATCGCGGGCGAATTGCTCGCGCACGCCGGGGCGCAGGACCTTGACGGCAACAGTCTTGCCTTCGGTCGTGACCGCGCGGTGGACCTGCGCAATGGAGGCAGCGCCTACCGGGACCGGGTCGAATTCGGCCCAGAGGTTTTCCAGCGGCTGCTCGAAACTCGCCTCGATGCTCGCCTTGATCTGCTCGAAGGGGACCGGGGGAAGATTGTCCTGCAGGCTCAGGAGATTGTGGGCCGCCTCCTCGCCCACGAGGTCGGGCCGCGTCGCCAGCGTCTGGCCGAGCTTGATAGCAGCAGGTCCGATTTCGCGGAACGCACCGGCATAGTCCGGCTCTTTCGGCTGCACCGTGCCGAAGCGGGCGATACGGGCAAGGCGCTTGACCGGCGGCGGCGTGTTGGGGTCGCGCTCGATCCCGCGCAGCGCGCCGTGCCTCGCCAGCGTGCGGCCCCATTTCAGGAGCCGGAAGATATGCGTTGCGGGGCGTGCCACCGGTTAGACTTTCCACCCCGAATGGATGTTGACCGCGCCGCCGAGGATTTTCTCGACCCGCGTGTTTTCGAAGCCCGCGTCGCGGATCATCGTTTCGAATTCGGGCGGCTTGGGGAAGCGGCGGATCGATTCGGCGAGGTAGCGATAGCTTTGCTCGTCATTCGCGATGGCCTTGCCGATCTTGGGCATGAGCTGGTGCGAATAGAGATCGTAGACCTCCTTGAAGCCGGGCCAGTCCGTCTGGCTGAACTCCATGCAGTAGAACCGCCCGCCGAATTTGAGCACGCGGTGCGCCTCGCGCAGGGCCTTGTCGATGAAGGTCACGTTCCGGATGCCGAAGACGATGGTGTAAGCATCGAAAGTGCGGCTGGAGAAAGTCAGTTCCTCGGCGTTCTGGCGGGACCATACCAGCCCGTCGATCCCGCGCTCCATTGCGCGTTCGATACCGACGTCGAGCATGTCCTGGTTGATGTCGGACACGGTAACGCTCGCGCCCTTTTCGGCCATGCGGAAGGCGATGTCGCCCGTGCCGCCGGCCATGTCGAGGATCTGCTCGCCCGGCTGCGGCTTCACGCGGCGGACGAAGCGGTCCTTCCACAGCCGATGCATCCCGCCGCTCATCGCGTCGTTCATGATGTCGTATTTGGCCGCGACATTGGAAAAGACCTCGCCCACGCGGCCGGTCTTTTCACTCGCATCGATGTCTTCGTAGCCGAAGGAAACGGTGTCACTCATGGGGAGAGGCCTTAGGGGGAATTGAGCGGGGCGCAAAGGGTGTTAGAGGGGATTTCATGCCAGAGCTTCCCGAAGTCGAAACAACGGTGCGCGGCCTTGCGCGGTTCCTTCAAGGCGAGACGATCACGCGGGTCACGGTCAACCGCCCCGATATGCGCCGCCCCTTCCCGCCCGATCTGGTGCAGGCGTTGACGGGCGCGAGTGTGACGCATCTCTCGCGCCGGGCGAAATACGGCCTCATCCACACCAGTCGCGACCACGCGATGGTGTTCCACCTCGGCATGAGCGGGCGCTGGCGGATCGACCCGGCTGAGGATGAAAAGCACGACCATCTGGTGATCGAAACCGCGGGCCACCGCTTCGCGCTCAACGACCCGCGCCGCTTCGGCTCGGTCGATTTGATGACGAGCGGCGAGCTGGTGACATGGAAACCCTTCGCCGCGCTGGGGCCCGAGCCGCTGGGTGACGACCTCACCCCCGAGCACCTGCGCGAGGCGACGCGCGGGCGCAAGCAGGCGATCAAGCTGCTGTTGCTCGACCAGAGCATCGTTGCAGGCTTAGGCAATATCTACGTGTGCGAGGCGCTGTGGCATGCGGGCATTCATCCGCGAAAGGCAGGCGGCAAGGTGACCATGCCGCAGCTTCGCCGGCTCGTCCCCGCGATCAAGGACGTGCTGGAGCGATCCATTCGCGACGGCGGCAGCACCCTACGCGATTTCGCCCAGCCCGACGGAAACCTGGGCTATTTCGCCACCCGCTTCCACGTCTACGGCCGCGAGGGCGAGCCCTGCCACCACGAGGACGGCGGCACGATCCGCCGCATCGTGCAGGGCGGGCGCAGCACGTGGTTCTGCCCGGTTTGTCAGAGGTAGAACTAATCCGGTTTACGCTCATTCTTTGCGAGCGTATGCGGTCAAACTCAGAGCGCGCGAGCGACGGTCTCCCGGAAAGTCGAGGCGCTCGATCTCCTCCTTTATCGTCCAAGGCTCATTGAAGTCGGAGATCACTTCCGATCCGACAATTCGCATGTCCTCAGCCCGATCTTCGGCGATCTCACCATCGAAAACAAAGCGAAGTCGAATTTCGAATTCTTCCCAGTCGCACGTAACCGACCGCAAGTTAGGTGGAACCACGCCGAGAAGCGCTCGCTGCACCGACAAAAGCAAGCGCCGACGGATTTCGGACCCGCTCAACGCACGATGCCAGTTAGGGCTGCTGGATGTGTCACCTTCTGTGCACCTCACAAATCCAGCGAAGCGTATTCCCGGGGCGGGGGCAGCCCGTCCATCTTCTCAGCTAGCAGCGGGCGGAAGCTGGGGCGGCTTTTCATGACCATGTACCAGCCCTGCGCCTGCTCGTGCCCACGCCAGTCGACCGCGCCGAGGTAATCCACCACCGAGAGATGCGCCGCGCAGGTGAGGTCGGCAAGGCTCAGCTGCGGCCCCGCGAGCCATTGCCGCGTGTCGACCAACCAGTCGATATAGTCCAAGTGGCCGTGCAGCATCCGGCCCATGCTCCGCAGCACCTGCCCGTCGGGCGGCTGCTTGGTGATCAGCCGCTTCTTCATCTTCTCGTGCAGCGCAGGCTCGGTCACGTCGGCGTAGAAATTCTCGTCGAACAGCGTGGTCAACCGGCGGATTTCCGCGCGCTGCATCGCGTTGCCCGAAATCATCGGGTTACGCTCCACCGTCTCTTCCATGAATTCGCAGATCGCCTGGCTGTCGCACAGCGTCACGCGGCGCGCAGGGTCGTGCAGCACCGGCGTCTTGCCCGCAGGGTTGAGTTGCCAGAAGGCGTCACGCCCGTCCCACGGGTTCTCGCGCACCAGCTCGTAGGCCACCGACTTCTCGCCGAGGAGAAGGCGCAGTTTCCGGCTGAAGGGACACAAGGGGAATTGGTGGAGCTGCCACATGCTGGCCCACCCCATGCCTCACCCGCGCGGCAAAATCCACATCATCGCGCTCTATTGGCGCAAGAAAATCGCTGCCGGGGTCAATCCGCCTGCGGCGCGGTTTCCTTCATGCGCTGCGCCATCTCGCGGCCCATCTGCCTTAGCGCGGGCATCATGGTGTCGAAGGCTTCGGCCATCGAGCCCATCGTGTCGAGCGCGCGCGGCAGGGTCTTCTCGATTTCTTCGGGCACGCGGCTGGAACCCGGCGCGAGCGACCGCAGGGTGGCGTCGGGATCGACTTGCGGCGCGTCCTCACCCGCGATCGCGCTCATCGAGTCCACCATCGGGGCGAGCGGCATGTCGAGCAGCACTTCGGTCATCGTGCGCAGCATGAGCGCCATCTGGCGCTGCTGCTCGGGGTCCTTCATCTTCTCGGCCATGCCGGAGAGCGGCGCGTCCGGTTCGGCCAGCGCAAGGGGCGCATCGCTCTCGGCGTCCTGCGCGAGCAGGGGAGCGGGCGCGAGCACGGCGGCGCCGGCAAAAGCGGTGAAAAGGAATTTACGCATTGGTCTACCCCGAATGGTTTCGGCTATCGGTACGCAATACCGAGGCGCCACTGAAACAGGGCTGAACGAGGATCAGACGCCCGATGCGTCAAGCAGCAGCAGGCACGCGGGCATGACGTCGCCAATCGCGTCCTCGTCCCATAACCGCTGCGCTTCGGCCGAAACCAGCGCTTGGATGCCATCGCGGTCGAGGCCCAGCTCGTCCATCAGGCGCGCGCCCGCTCGCACGAAGAATTCCTTTCCGCGCTCGTTGAGCGGAGGGTACTGCAAAGCAACCTCATCGCCATTCGCCTGGCCATGCGCGACGATACCAAACGCCGCCGAACACCGTAATGTTGCCGCTTGCTGCGCATTGAGTTCGGGCCTTTCAGTCTCGAAACCCATTACCGGCGGCACGACACGCGTATCTTGGCCGCTGGCAGAAGCGGCCATGGTGATCACCGGAAACGCAAGAAGGTATTTGAGCATGCATTCGTCCCTAGCCGAGCCTGCCTGAACCGCAAGCAACTTGCCCCTGCACACTCGCTTCCCTACGCCAAGCGCGAAGAGGAGATTCGTTTTAAATGAAGACCAGAGCCGCCGTCGCCTTCGAAGCCAAGAAACCGCTGGAGGTCGTCGAACTCGATCTCGAAGGTCCGAAAGAGGGCGAGGTGCTGGTCGAAATCAAGGCGACAGGCATCTGCCACACCGACGCCTATACGCTCGACGGGCTGGACAGCGAGGGGCTGTTCCCCAGCGTTCTGGGCCATGAAGGCGCAGGGATCGTGCGCGAGGTCGGCAAGGGCGTGACTTCGGTCAAGCCGGGCGACCATGTCATCCCGCTCTACACCCCCGAATGCCGCCAGTGCAAAATGTGCCTCTCGGGCAAGACGAACCTGTGCAGCGCGATCCGCGAAACGCAAGGCAAGGGCCTGATGCCTGATGGGACCACCCGGTTCAGTTACCAGGGCAAGCCGATCTACCATTACATGGGCTGCTCGACGTTCTCCAACTTCACCGTTCTTCCCGAAATCGCGGTCGCCAAGATCCGGGAGGACGCGCCGTTCCACACCAGCTGCTATATCGGCTGCGGCGTGACGACGGGCGTCGGCGCGGTGGTGAACACGGCGCAGGTCAAGCCGGGCGACAATGTGGTGGTCTTCGGCCTTGGCGGGATCGGCCTCAACGTGATTCAGGGCGCGCGCATGGCGGGCGCGGACCGGATCGTGGGCGTCGACATCAATCCCGACAAGAAGAGCTATGCGACACATTTCGGCATGACCGACTTCATCAACCCCAAGAACGAGAAGGATGTCGTCGCCACCATCGTCGAGATGCTCGACGGCGGGGCGGATTACAGCTTCGACTGCACCGGCAACACCGATGTGATGCGCCAGGCGCTCGAATGCTGTCACAAGGGCTGGGGCACGTCGATCATCATCGGCGTGGCGGAAGCGGGCAAGACCATCGAGACGCGTCCCTTCCAGCTGGTGACGGGCCGCAACTGGCGCGGCACGGCCTTCGGCGGAGCCAAGGGCCGCACCGACGTGCCCAAGATCGTCGACTGGTACATGGACGGCAAGATCCAGATCGACCCGATGATCACCCACGTCCTGAAGCTCGAAGAGATCAACAAGGGCTTCGACCTGATGCATGCGGGCGAGAGCATCCGCTCGGTCGTGGTGTTCGACTGATGCCGCAAAAGGTGAACCTGGCCGAGAAGTTCGGCGCATTCACCGAGCATTGGGCGCCGCGCATCGTCGCGCGCTACGAAGGGCACGAGGTCCGCATCGCCAAGCTTGACGGCGCGTTCGACTGGCACAGCCACACCCATGACGAGCTCTTCCTGTGCGTCGACGGCGAGCTCGACATCGAGTTCCGGGACCGGACCGAAACGCTCAACCAGGGCGACCTGCTGCTGATTGCGGCGGGCGAGGAACACAGGCCGGTGGCGCGCAAGGGCGAGGTGCAGGTCCTGCTGCTCGACCCGGCAGGTGCGCCAAATACCGGCGACGAGACAACCGCGACCGTGGCGGTCGAGGCATAAGGAGAGAGAATGATGTTCAGCCATGTCATGCTGGGGGCCGACGATATCGAGGCCTCGAAGAAGTTCTACGACGCCTGCTTCAAGGCGCTGGGCGGGCGCGAGGGCCAGATCGATCCCAAGGGCCGCGTGATCTACATGCACAACGGCGGGATTTTCCTGCTGACCAAGCCGATCGACGGGCAGCCCGCGAGCTGCGGCAACGGCTCGACCATCGGCTTTGCCGCCTCGAGCGAGGAAATGGCCGATGCCTGGCACAAGGCCGGCAGCGAAAACGGCGGCACCGAGATCGAAGACCCGCCGGGCCTGCGCGAAGGCGCCGGCATGAAGCTTTACCTTGCTTATCTGCGAGATCCGGCCGGCAACAAGGTCTGCGCGATGCACCGTCCGGGCTGAGCCTTGACGAAGCGCGGCGAAGCGGGATTGCGGGCGGACCTGAAAGCCCTCGCAATCCCCTTCGAGCATCACGAGCACGAGGCCGTCTTCACCGTGGAGGAAAGCCGCGGGGTGAAAGAGGCGATCCCCGGCGCGCACACGAAGAATCTGTTCCTCAAAGATGTGGGCGGCGTTTTCTGGCTGGTCACCGTGCCGGCCGAAATGGGCGTCGACCTCAAGGCCCTGCCCGAGGCTATCGGCTGCAAGCGGGTGAGCTTCGGCAAGCCCCACGACATGGAACGCCTGCTCGGCCTGACACCGGGGTCGGTCACGCCGCTGGGGGCAATCCACGCCGAGCCGGGGAATATCACCGTGGTCCTGGACCGCAGCCTCGCCGAAGCGGACCGGATCAACGTCCATCCGCTTCGTAACACCGCGACCATCGGCCTCTCCGGCGCGGACACCTTGCGGCTGATCGAGCATTGGGGTCATGCGCCCGTAATCGCAGACATACCCGCCCAAGACTGATCAGCTGGAAACCGCATGACGCTCGACTACCTTTCGCAGAACAAGGCTTTTGGAGGCGACCAGTTCGTCCTCTCGCACCAGTCGGAGGCGACGGGGACAGAGATGACCTTCTCGGTCTATGTCCCGCCGCACGAAGCGGGCGCGAAGCTGCCGGTGCTGTGGTATCTTTCGGGCCTCACCTGCACGCACGCCAATGTCACCGAGAAGGGCGAATACCGCGCGGCTTGCGCCGATCATGGCGTAATCTTCGTCGCGCCCGACACCTCCCCGCGGGGCGAAACCGTGCCCGACGCAGACGACGAATACGACTTCGGCAAGGGCGCGGGTTTTTATGTCGACGCGACGCAAGAACCGTGGGCGCAGCACTACCGCATGCGCAGCTATATCGAGGACGAACTGCCCGCGCTGATCGAAACGAATTTCCCCGCCGACATGGCACGGCAAGGCATCACCGGCCATTCGATGGGCGGCCATGGCGCACTCACCATTGCCCTGCGGAATCCCGAACGCTTCCGCTCGGTCAGCGCCTTCGCCCCCATCGTCGCACCGAGCAGGGTGCCTTGGGGCGAGAAAGCGCTGTCACATTATCTGGGAGAGGACCGCGAAGCCTGGGGCCAATACGATGCAGTCGCGCTAATCGAAGGCGGCGCGCGGGTGGACCACCTGCTGGTCGACCAGGGCACGGCGGACAATTTTCTCGAAGAACAGCTGAAGACCGGCCTCCTGTCGGTCGCCTGCGCCAAGGCCGGCATCCCTGCAGAAATCCGGATGCAGGAGGGTTACGACCACTCCTATTACTTCATCTCGACCTTCATGGCCGAGCATGTGGCGTGGCATGGGGCGCGGTTGGGCTAAAGCGCCAGCCATTCCTCCGCGACGTCGGCCTGGCCCGGTTCGAAGCTCCGAATTTCAATTCCGGGAAGCAGGGCCCCCTCGATCTCGGCGACCTTGCGGATCCAGCTTGCCTCGCTGACGACGGCGCATTTTTCAAACTTGCCGAGCAGGCCGAAAAGCCTGGGCAGGCGCCTCAGCTCGACGGCAAGCGCGCCCAGCGTCGGCATATGGAAATCGCCGATCCGGTAGAGCATGCGTCCGTTGCTGATGCCCTCGGACTTGGCAATCAGCTCATCGAGCGCCGTGCGCATGATGTCGGCATCGAGTTCTCCGTCGAGTTCGATGTCGAGCCGCCCGGGCTTCGGCTGGGTTATGGCGAGCATGGGTCCGGCCTCCTCTAGCGCTACTTATAGCACGAAAGGCCCGACTTCGCCTCACCCGTGCGCCGCGATGAATTCCTCCACCACCGGGGCAATCTTGCCGCGCCATTTGCTGCCATTGAAGATGCCGTAATGCCCGGCGCCCTCGGCCATGTAGTAGCGCTTTTTCGACGCATCGAGGTTCGGCGTCAGCTCCAGCGCGGCGCGCGTCTGGCCCAGCCCTGAGATGTCGTCGCGCTCGCCTTCGATGGCGAGGAGGGCCGTTTCCGTGATGTCGCCGAGGTCGATGCGCTTGCCGCGATGCATGAAGGTGCCGTTGGGGATGGAGTGGTCCTGGAACACCTCCTGCACGGTCTGCAGGTAGAATTCTGCGGTCATGTCGCAGACGCTGCGGTACTCGTCGTAGAAATCCTTGGTCGCCTGCGCCGATGCCTCGTCGCCAGCGGTGAGGTGTTTGAACATCTCGTAATGGCTCTGCATGTGATTGCCGAGGTTCATGCTCATGAAGCCGGCGAGCTGCATGAAGCCGGGATAGACCCGCCGCCCGGCGCCGCGATACTGCATCGGCACGGTGGCGATGACGTTGTGGCGGAACCACTCGATCGGGCGGTCCATGGCGAGATCGTTGACGCTGGTGGGCGAGCAGCGCGTGTCGATCGGGCCGCCCATCATGGTCAGCGTCTTCGGTGCGCATTCGTGGTTGTCGCGGTTCATGATCGCGGTCGCGGCGAAGACCGGCACGCTGGGCTGGCAGACCGCCATGACATGCCCCCCGGGCCCGATATGCTCTAGGAACCCGATCACGTAGTCCATGTAGTCGTCGAGGTCGAAATGCCCCTCGTGCAGCGGCACGTTGCGAGCGTCGGCCCAGTCGGTGACGTAGACGGTGTAATTCTCGAGCATCCGCTCGACCGTGCCGCGCAGGAGCGTGGCGTAGTGGCCGCTCATCGGCGCCACGATCAGGAGGCGCGGCGCGTCTTCGGGCAGACCCTCGCGGCGGAAGCGCTTGAGGTCGCCGAAGGGCCTGTTGACCACGGTCGCCTCGACCACGGGATGGTGTATGCCGCCTGCCTCGACCGTCTCGATGCCCCAGGCGGGCTTGCCATAGGTCGCCGTGGCGTGGGCGAAAACGTCGAGCGCGCTGGCGGCCACCGGGCCCATCCCCATATAGCCGAACGGCAGCGCCGGATTGGACAGCATTTCGGCCCCGATCGAGGCCCAGGTGCTGGCGCTCGACAGCCAGCTGCGTTGCAATTCGTAGGCGTGATACAGCATTCAAAGCGTCCCCTGCGACCCGCCTGTTGTGTTTCTGGCTACGGGCTTTGCTCAAGTGGAAAAGAGAGCGAGTGTGCCGTGCCAAACCTCATTGTGCAATGCACAAACGGGGTAAAAGTGCCGCTAAGGTCCCTCGCCTGTGGATTTTGCCCGGTGGATTTTGGGCTCGCGCCGCACTAGGTGAGCGGTAATGGACGAGACGGGCAGTATTCCCAAACCGAAGCGGGGCATCTTCCGCCGCAAGGGCGAGCGCGAGAAGCGCAGCCTCAAGCCGCTGCGCATGGTCTTCGACGAATTGCGCAAATATCCCGGCCATGTCGGGCTCGCGGTCGTCGCGCTGGTCATTACCGCGATGTCCACGCTCTCGATCCCCTATTTCCTGCGCTACGCCGTCGATGAAGGCATGGGCGGCGACGGATCGCAGCTCGCCTTCTGGTTCCGGATCCTGCTGATGATCGTGACCGTGCTCGCGTTTGGCACGGCGATGCGGTTCTATTTCGTCAGCTGGCTGGGCGAGCGCGTGGTGGCCGATGTGCGCAAGCGCGTGCAGGCGAATCTGCTGCGGCTCGCCCCCGGTTTCTTCGAGATCAACAGCCCCAAGGAAATCTCCAGCCGGATGACCTCGGACACGGCGATCATCGAGACCACCGTGGGCACCACCGTCTCGGTCGCCCTGCGGAACCTCCTCGTCGCCATCGGCGGGACCGCCTACCTGTTCTACCTCATCCCCGGCCTGACCGTGGGCATGCTGCTGATCATCCCGGCGATCGTCATTCCGATCACGCTTTTCGGAAGGCGCCTGCGCACCGTCAGCCGCACCAGCCAGGACCGCGTGGCCGACATCGGGGCGAGCGTGACCGAAGTGCTGTCGGCGATGAAGATCGTGCAGGGCTTCAACCAGGAGGGCCGCGAAGAGGCCCGCTTCGGCGACACGGTCGAGCGAACTTTCAGCGTCGCCAAGCGCCGCATCGCGCTGCGCGCCGCGCTCACCGCCTGCATCATCCTGTTCGTCTTCGGCGGGATCACCGTTCTCGTATGGCGCGGCGCGGAAGCCGCCAGCGAGGGCAGCATCACCTATGGCACAATCATCTCCTTCGTGTTTACCGCCGCGCTTGTGGCCGGCGCGTTCGGCGCGCTGACCGAGGTTTATGGCGACCTGCTGCGCGCCGCCGGTGCGGCCAGCCGCCTGTCGGAATTGCTGGATGAGCAACCCGAAATCGCGTCTCCGGCCAAGCCGCAAGCCCTGCCCGGCCCGCCGCGCGGCAGCCTCTCCTTCCGCAACGTGACCTTCCGCTATCCGACGCGGCTGGAAGTGCCGGCGCTCACAGATTTTACGCTCGAGGTGGAACCGGGCGAGACGGTGGCCATCGTCGGCCCCTCGGGCGCAGGCAAATCCACCATCTTCCAGCTGGCCGAGCGGTTCTACGACCCGCAGGCGGGCACGATCCGCCTCGACGGTATTCCGCTGACCAAGGCGGATCCTGCCGAGGTGCGCAAGCGGATAGCCTTCGTTCCGCAGGAAGGCGTGCTCTTCTCCGCCAGCGCGCGCGACAATCTGCGCTACGGCAATTGGGATGCGAGCGAAGAGGATATCTGGGCCGCCGCCCGCGCCGCCAACGCCGCCGAGTTCCTCGAGAACCTGCCGCAGGGTCTCGACACCTATCTTGGCGAGAACGGCACCCAGCTATCGGGCGGCCAGCGTCAGCGCGTGGCAATTGCCCGCGCGCTTTTGCGCGACGCCCCGATCCTCCTGCTCGACGAGGCAACCAGCGCGCTCGACGCCGAAAGCGAACGGCTGGTGCAGGGCGCCCTCGACCGGCTGATGGAGAACCGTACCACGCTGGTCATCGCCCACCGCCTCGCCACCGTGCGCGCGGCGGACCGGATCGTGGTGATGGAGGATGGCCAGCTGCTCGAACAGGGTACGCACGACCAGTTGGCGGGTAACGGCGGCCTCTATGCGCGCCTTGCCCAGCTGCAATTCGGCCACGCGCCTGCCTGATTCCCTCGATAAAGCCCGGTTGCGGTCCGACGAACGGAGTCTGTCGCTCCTTCATCCTGCTATCCAAACTCCATGCGGTCGTATGGGCACGGGGGAGTGCCGGCGGCCAGCAAAGACCGGGAGTATCCATATGAACACCAAGATTTTCGCACTCGGTGCCTCGGCGTTGGCCCTCGCGCTGAGCGCGCCCGCCTTCGCGGACGACGCCGCCACTGAAGAAGTGCCCACGCCCACCATGAGCTTCGGCGAATGGGGTTTCGATCCCACCACACTTTCGACCGACGTCGATCCGGGCGACGACTTTTTCGCCTACGCGAACCAGAAATGGCTGGATGCCAATCCGCTGCCGGCCGAATTCAGCCGCTTCGGCGCCTTCAACCTGCTGCGCGAAAAGTCGACCGCGGACGTGAAGGCGTTGGTCGACCGGCTCACCTCCAAGGATCCGGCCACGCTGAGCGCGGACGAGAAGCGCATCGTCGAGGCCTATAACACCTATCTCGACACCGCCGCGATCGAATCCGCCGGGCTCGCGCCCGCTCAGCCCCACCTCGACGCGATCAAGGGCGCCGATACGCTCGCCGCGCTGGCGGAAGTCTGGGGCACGCCGGGCTATTCCTCACCGCTCTATGCCTATGTCGAAGTCGATGCGAAGGAGCCGACCCGCTATTCGGTGCACGCCGGATCGGGCGGCCTCGGTCTGCCCGATCGCGACTACTACCTCGACCAAAGCGAAAAGGGTAAGGACATCCAGGCGAAGTATCGCGACTACCTCGCCTTCCTGCTCGGCGAAGCGGGCTATGCCGATGCCTCCGGCATGGCGGAGAAGGTCTACGACTTCGAGGATTCGCTGGCCCGCAAGGTCGCCTGGGACCGTGCCACGCGCCGCAACGACGATCTCACCTACAACGCGCTGACGCCCGAAGAGCTGAACGCGAAGGCCGGAGGCTTCCCGCTTGCAGCCATGCTGACCGCCAGCGGCTTCGAGGATATCGACCGCTTCATCGTCACCGACCTGCCGCCCAGCCCCGAGCGCGCCGAGGAACTCGGCCTCGATGCCGAAACGCTGGCCAAGATCGGCGGCGGCATGCCCGCCGCAATGCAACTGATCCTGGACACGCCGATGGACGTGTTGCAGGCGTGGACCGCCAAGGGCTTCCTGTCCTCCAACGCCGCGGTCCTTCCCAAGCGTTTCGATGACGCCCAGTTCGCCTTCTACGGCACCACGCTCAACGGGACGCCCGAACAGCGCCCGCGCTGGAAACGGGCGATCGGCGAGACCGAGGGCCTGCTCGGCGAACTTCTCGGCAAATCCTATGTCGCCGAATACTTCCCACCCGAGAACAAGGCCGCGATGGACGAACTGGTCGCGAATTTGCGCAAGGCCATGGCGCAGTCGATCGACGGGCTCGACTGGATGGGTGAAGCGACCAAGGAACAGGCCGTCGCCAAGCTCGACGCCTTCGACCCCAAGATCGGCTATCGCGAAAATCTCGAAACCTACGAGGGTCTCGCGATTGCCTCCGGCGCCCCCATCGCCAACCGCATGGCGGCGGCCGAATGGGGCTGGCAGGACATGCTGTCCAAGCTGGGCGGACCGATCGACCGGACCGAGTGGTACATGCTGCCGCAGACAGTCAACGCCTATTACAACCCGACCAAGAACGAGATCGTCTTCCCCGCAGCGATCCTGCAGCAGCCCTTCTTCGGCATCAGCGCCGACCCGGCCGTGAACTATGGCGGTATCGGCGGTGTCATAGGCCATGAAATGGGCCATGGGTTCGACGATCAGGGTTCGAAGTCGGACGGTACGGGCGCGCTGCGCAACTGGTGGACCGACGCCGACCGAAAGGCGTTCGACAAGCTGGGCGATGCGCTGGTCGAGCAGTACAACAGCTACTGCCCACTCGATGATGGCGAAACCTGCGTCAACGGCCGCCTTACGCTGGGCGAGAACATCGGCGACCTCGGCGGCCTCAGCCTTGCCTATCGCGCCTACAAGCTCTCGCTGAACGGTAAGGAAGACAAGGTTATCGACGGCCTGACCGGCGACCAGCGCTTCTTTCTTGCCTGGGCGCAGGTGTGGCGTTCGCAGCAGCGCGAAGCGGCCGCCCGCCAGCGCCTGACCACCGATCCGCACAGCCCGGAAGAATTCCGCGTGAATGGCATCGTGCGGAACATGGACGCCTGGTACGACGCGTTCGGCGTCACCTCCGACGACGACCTCTACCTGCCGCCGGAAGAGCGGATTACCATCTGGTAAAACAATCTCCACGAGAGAGGAGAGAACCCCGTCGGCCTCACGGTCGGCGGGGTTTTTGTTTGACTTGAAAGCGGCCTGTGCCATCGCTCGCCGCCATGACCTTCCTCCAAGAACTCCTCGTGGCGATCGTCCAGGGCATCACCGAATTCCTGCCGATATCCTCCTCGGGCCACCTCATCCTTATTCCGAAGCTGACCGACTTCCCCGACCAGGGGCCGCTGATCGACGTGGCGGTGCATGTCGGCTCGCTGCTCGCGATCATCCTGTATTTCAGGAAGGACGTGATCGGGCTTGCCCGCGGCGGTTTCGCCAGCGTGGGGCTGGGCAAAGACGACGAGCAGCGCCGCCTGTTCTGGTTCATCGCCATCGGCACGATTCCCGCCGTGCTCGCCGGCCTGTTCATCAAGCTGGGCGGCTATCTGGAAGGGTTCCGTTCCACCGACCTCGTCGCGATCAACCTGATCGTGTTCGGCATCCTTCTGGGCCTCGCCGACAGGTTCGGCAAGCAGACCAAGGCCTATGAGGACATGAGCCTGAAGGACGCGATCCTCGTCGGCATCGCGCAGGCCATGGCGCTGATTCCGGGCACCAGCCGCTCGGGCGCGACGATGACGGCGGCCCGTGCGCTCGGCTATGGGCGGGTCGAATCGGCGCGCTTTTCCTTCCTGCTGGCGATCCCGGCGGTGTTCGGGGCGGGCCTTCTCGCCGCCTTCGACCTGTCGGAAGCAACTGCGCAAATGCAGCAGGATGCCTTTGTATCGGGCGTGCTGACCTTCTTCACCGCGCTCGCCACGATGATGTTCCTGATGAACTTCCTCAAGAAGGCCTCGATGCTAGTTTTCGTGATCTATCGGGTCATCTTGGGAGCGGCACTGCTCATCCTGCTTTAAGGCGCATTTTCGCCGTGACGCCGCCTTATTCGCGTCACATTCGCGGAACCAAAAACCCCCGCCGCGGTTTGTTTGGGCAAGTACCAATCGCGAGGAACCCGAAATGGGCCTGATTATCCTGATCGTTACCGGTGCCCTCTTGGGCTGGCTGGCGACGATCGCCCTTCAGATCGAGGACGGCCGCAGCATTCGGCGTAATGTCGTGGTCGGTGTCATCGGTTCGCTTGGCGTGGGGCTGGCCACTTCGGGTGGCGTCTTCCTTGGCGCGATCCGCGGGACCACGCTCCTTTATGCGATGCTCGGCGCTATCGTGCTGATTGGTCTCTACAATGTGACTCAGCGTAAGGCCTTGCCTTAATTCCGCCACGCATTATCCATTCAAATCAGGGAACGGGTCTAGGAGCCCGACTTCCCGCAACCAAGGGGAAATACACATGAAGTTCACCAAAGCTACGCTCGTCGCATCAGCAGCAGCCATGAGCCTGGGTCTCGCCGCGTGCGACAGCGCTGCCGAAAACGAAGCGGAAGACAACATCGAGCAGATGGAAGATGACCGTGATGCCATGGTCAACGACATGGAAGCTTCGGGCGAAATCACCGACGAACAGGCAGACGCCATGGACGACGAGACTGATGCCATGGAAGAAAACATGGAAGACCAGGTCGACGAGACCATGTAAGGTCAACCGTTCTGACGAAATACTGACGGGCGCCGGAGCAATCCGGCGCCCGTTTCGATAGTTTATACCGGTTTGGCGCCGGATCCCCGCCCGCCGCGCAGCGTGTATTCCAGCGTGCCGCGATTAACTACATAGTCGACATCGATGACGGCGGTGTTGGCATAGGTAAATCCGGGGCCGAGGCTGCGGTAGAGCTTGTCGAAATCGCGCTCCACGGTCTGGCGGAAGAGATCCTCGAAGCTGGGAATGACGAAATAGGTCGGCTGCAGGTCGCTGATCACGTAATCGGTGCGCATGACTCGGTCGACATTGAGCATGATGCGGTTGGGGCTTTCCGCCTCCACCGAATAGACCACTTCCGTCGGCCCGGAGAGGATGCCCGCCCCATAGGCGCGGATATCGCCGGGCTTTTCCTCGATCAGGCCGAATTCGACCGTGTACCAGTAGAGCGAGCCCAGCGCCTTCAAGCGGTTGTAGCGCATCGCCTTCCAGCCGGCCTTGCCGTATTCCTGCATGTAATCGGCATAGACCGGGTCGGTCAGCATCGGCACGTGGCCGAAGACATCGTGGAAAACGTCAGGTTCCTGAATGTAGTCGAAGGTCTCGCGCGTGCGGATGAAATTGCCCGCCGGGAAACGGCGGTTGGCGAGGTGCCAGAAGAACACGTGATCGGGGATCAGCATGGGCACGGGCACCACGCTCCAGCCAGTGAGCTTGTCGAGCTCTTCCGAAAGCTTGCCGAATTCGGGCACGCCGCCGCGCCCCAAGTCGAGCTTTTCGGTGCCTTCCATGAAAGCGGTCGCCGCACGCCCTGGCAGCATTTCCATCTGGCGTTTGAACAGGTCGTTCCAGATCGCGTCGTCTTCGCTGTCGTAGACGGCCTGCTTGGGCTCCAGCCAGTCGTCGCCGACATGATCGGGCTTTTTCAGCGGGGCAGTGAAGACATCCGCCGGCATTTCGGGCAAGCGGGTAAAGTCGTGGGCGGGTTCTGCAAGAGTAGCCATGACCGGCTATTTAGGCGATTTGTCCGGCGCTTACAAATGGGGAGATGCACGCGATGAAACGCAAGCAATACGAAGCCGCTCTCGAACCCATGCGCGAGGAGCTGGTCGCGATGGCGCGCTGGGCGCGGGTGACGGGCCAGCGGATCGTGGTAATCTTCGAAGGGCGCGATACGGCGGGCAAGGGCGGCGCGATCCGCGCGGTCTCCGAAAAGCTCAATCCGCGCCAATGCCATGTCGTCGCGCTGGGCAAACCGACCGAGGACGAACAGGGCCAGTGGTATTTTCAGCGCTACGTCCCGCATTTGCCCACGACAGGCGAGATCGCCCTGTTCGACCGCAGCTGGTATAACCGCGCGGGCGTCGAGAAAGTGATGGGGTTCGCCAGCGACGAACAAGTCGAGCAGTTTCTCGACCAGGTCCCGACGTTCGAGAAGATGCTCGTCGATGACGGTATACTCCTGTTCAAATACTGGCTCGGCGCCGACCAGGACAAGCAGGAGGAACGGCTGCGCGAGCGGCTGGAGGATCCTCTGAAGCGCTGGAAGCTCTCCCCCATCGATCTCTCCGCGCGCGACAAATACGATGCCTACACCAAGGCGCGTGAGGAAATGCTGGAGCGTACGCACACCGGATGGGCACCGTGGACGCTGGTCGATTTCAACGACCAGAAGCGCGGGCGGCTAACGCTGGTGCGCGACCTGCTCGGCCGGCTGCCTGACACCCAGTGCGATCCGGCCGAACTGGACTTTCCCGATCTCGACCACAAACCGCTGGTCGAGACTTACGGCGTGCTCAAGCCAATTGCGGATTACCCGAAAGACTAGGCCGCGCGTTCGAACACGGCGGCCATGCCCTGTCCGCCGCCGATGCACATGGTCTCGAGCCCGTACCGCACTTCGCGCCGCTGCATCTCGTGCGCCATGTCGGCAAGGATGCGAATGCCGGTCGCGCCGATGGGATGGCCGAGCGATATGCCCGAGCCGTTGACGTTAACGATGTCGCGGCGGCTGTCGTCTTCGGCGAACCCCCAGCCCTTCATCACGGCCAGCGCCTGCGGTGCGAAGGCTTCGTTCAATTCAATGAGGCCGATGTCGTCCCAGCCGAGGCCGTTCTTCGCGAACAATCGCTCGACTGCGGGGACCGGGCCGATGCCCATGCGGCTGGGATCGCAGCCCGCCGCGCTCCACGAATGGAACCACAGGATGGGTTCGAGGCCCAGTTCCTCCACCTTGTCCTCGGCGACAACGAGGCAGGCCGCTGCCGCATCGTTCTGCTGGCTGGCATTTCCGGCGGTGACGATGGCGTCCGGATCGCGCTTGCCGTCAATGGGGCGTAGCTTCGAAAGGCTCTCCATGTCGGCATCCTCGCGAAAGCCCTCGTCCTTGGCGAAGACCACCGGATCCCCCCGGCGCTGGGGAATTTCGACCGGGACGAGCTGCTCGTCGAATTTGCCCTCTTCCCACGCCTTCGCTGCATTCTGGTGCGAGCGAACAGCAAATTCGTCGGAAGCCTCGCGGCTGATGGCGTAATCCTTGGCGAGGTTCTCCGCCGTTTCGATCATGCCGGTGATCACCCCGAAGCGCTCGATCGGCTGGCTCATCAGGCGGCCGCGCGTGAGGCGGTCCCACAGCACCATGTCGCCCAGCCGGGCGCCATGGCGGGCCTTGGTGGTGTAGTGCTCGACATTGGACATGCTTTCGACACCGCCCGCCAGCACGCAGTCAGCGACGCCGGTCTGGACCATCATCGCCGCCGTGGCGACCGCCTGCAGGCCCGAGCCGCAACGCCGGTCAAGCTGGAAGCCCGGCACTTCGATGGGATAGCCTGCGGCGAGCCAGCTCCAGCGCCCGATGGCCGGCGCTTCCCCGCTGCCATAGCCTTGGCTGAAGACCACATCGTCGACGCGCATCGGATCGACGCCCGAACGCTCGACCAGCGCCTTGATGATGACCGCGCCGAGCTCTCCCGCTTCGAGCGGTGCGAGGCTGCCGAGAAACTTGCCGACAGGCGTGCGGAGCGGCTTGCAGATGGAGACGCGGCGGAGTTCGGTCATTTTTCAATCCTCAATAACATCCGTTCATTCTGAGCTTGTCGGGCCGAAGGCGCCCGAAGGGCAACCATAGTCCGGGCTTTTCTCAAAGTGGCTGGCCTTCGACAGGCTCAGGCCGAACGGAGGTTGGGTCTATTTGTCGGATAAACTGGCAATATCCCTATCCACCAAATCGCCGATCGCGCCCGAAGACAAGCCGAGGCGTTCAGCAAGAACTTCCTCCGTATGCTGCCCGAGATAAGGCGCAGGCTCCGGGCCAGTGGCCTCACGCCCCGGGATATTGGCGAAGCTGCGGGTCGCCGGATATTCGAACCCCGAAGGGTTCTTGGCGCTGCGCGTGAAAAGCGGGTTGTTTCCCACCAGCGCCGGATCGTTGGCTGCCTCGTGCATGGTGCGGTAGCGCTCGAAGGTGCAGCCTTCCGCCGCCATGCGCGCTTCGAGCGCCTTCCAGTCGTGGCTCGACGCCACGTTCTGGAAGATGGCGAACAGCGCGTGGCGATGCTTGAAGCGCGGGTCGTCACCATCGGTGAAGCGCACCCCTTCCTGCGATTCCAGCCGGGCGATGGGCTGCTCCACACCGAAAGCGTCGACGAGGCCTTTCCATTGTTTCGCCGTGAGAGCGGCCACCATGAAGCGCACCCCGTCCTTGGTGCGGAAATCGCGTCCGAACGCGCCCCAGATCGCGTTGCCGAGCCGCTCACGATCCCCGCCGCGATAGAGCATTTCGGCCATCGCCCCGCTGTTGGCGACCGTGCCGATGGCGACATCGCCCAGCGGCACGCGCAGTTCGCTGCCCTCGCCCGTTTGATCGCGGTGGCGGATCGCGGCGATGAGCGCGAAAGCGCAATAGGCGCCGGTGATAAAGTCCCATGCGGGCAGGACTTGGTTGACCGGCGGGGCGGTCGCGTCGTCCCAGTCCTCCGGCCCGCACATCAGCGGATAGCCGCTGGCCGCGTTGACGGTGAAGTCCATCGCCTGGCGTCCGTCGTGCCAGCCCATGATCCGCACGCTGACAAGGTCGTGGCAGTTCGCCGCCACCGCTTCGTGCGAGAGGAAGCTCTTTTCCGGCAGGTTCGTGATGAGGTTGCCGGTCTTGGCCGACAGTGCGACCAGCAGCTCGCGCCCTTCACCACTGCGCAAATCCAGCGCGACCGATTTCTTGGCCCGGTTGAGGTTCTCCCAGCTTAAACTGCGACCCTCTTTCGTCAGCATGTAACGGTCGTAATCGAGACCGCCTTCCTTGTGATCGACGCGGATCACCTCCGCGCCCATCTGCGCGCAGTAGAGGCCAGCCGTGGGCGAGGCGACGAAGCTGGACGCTTCGATGATGCTCAGGTCATCGAGGAGCTTATACACCCCTCAGACACCCGCCGCGTGTTCGCGCAGCATCCGCTTGGCGATCTGCAGTTGCAGGATCTGCGTCGTGCCTTCGTAGATGCGGTAGATGCGCGCATCGCGGAAGAAACGCTCCGCATCGTATTCGGCGAGATAGCCCGCGCCGCCATAGATCTGCACCACGCGGTCGACCACGCGGCCGCACATTTCGGACGCGAAGACCTTGAAGGCGGCGGCGTGCTTGACCGTATCCTCGCCCCGATCGACGCGCGCGGTCACGTCGGCCATCATCGCCTCGGCGGCGTAGATCTCGGTCCAGCTTTCCGCGAGCATCTGCTGGATCAGCTGGAAATTGGCGATGGGTTCGCCGAAGGCCTGCCGCTCGGTCGCGTATTTGGTCGCGCTGTCGAGCGCGCGGCGCGCATAGCCCGCGCTTGCCGCGCCGACCGATATGCGGCCGTTGTCGAGGCTCATCATGGCGAAGCGAAAGCCCTGCCCCGTCTCGCCGCCGAGCAACGCCTCGCTCGGCACATGTACATCGTCGAGCATGACGTCGGAGATATGGCTGCCCGACTGGCCCATCTTCTTGTCCGGGCTACCGGTCGACACACCCGGCGTGTCCATCGGCACGATGAAGGCGCTGACATGGGCGTTCTTGGGGAGCGCGTCCTTTTCGGTGCGCGCCATGATCAGCGCGACATCCGCGTGGGGCGCGTTGGTGATGTAGCGCTTGGTGCCGTTGAGGATCCAGCCGTTGCCGTCCGGATCGGGCCGCGCCATGGTCTGCATCGCGGCGCTGTCGCTGCCGCTGCCCGGTTCGGTGAGGCCGAAGCAGGCGATCTCGCCGCCTGCAATGCGCGGCCACCACTCGGCCTTCTGCGCCTCGGTCCCGCCGTTCTTGATCGCGGAATTGAACATGCCGACGTTGATCGAGAAGATCGAACGATAGGCGGGCGCGGCATAGGCCATGGTCTGCACGACCTTGGCGTACTGCGTGATGTTGAGCCCCGCGCCGCCGTAGTCTTCCGGCACGGTCAGGCCGAAAAGCCCCATGTCCTTCATCTCGGCAAGGATGTCGTCGGGGACCTTGTCTTCCTCGATCACCTGCTTCTCTGCAGGGATCAGCCGTTCGCGGACATAGCGCTCGAGCTGGTCGAGAAACTGGTCGAAAGTGTCCCGGTCCATTCCGGGATTGGGCGTGCTCACTCGGTCTCTCCCCCTTGCGGTGTCGGCTCTGTTTCGGGCGCTGTTGTCTCGTCTGGCAGACGCTGCTCGTCGAGCATGGAGGCGGCGTCCTCCAGCGCCTCCGCCTCTTCCTGCGTCACGGCACCGGGATCGGCACCTTCGGTCGAGGAATTGCAGGCGGCGAGGACAAAAGCCGGGGCCAGCGTGGACAGCAGGACGAGTCGCTTCATGGCGCGATGCTATCTCCCAGAAGGGGTTGCGACAAAGCCGCTACGGAAAAGGGCGGGCGGAGCGCCAACTCCTGCCCGCCCCTGATGTCTCGGGTCCGCTTATTCGGGCGGATCTTCGCCCATCGCGTCCATCGCCGCTTCGGCGGTGGCGGCGGCGCTGTCGCCGGCAGCTTCGACCGAGGCGGCTTCGGCAGCGCTGGGCGCAGTTTCGACCGGCTCGATCGCGGCCGCCGGATCGGCGACCGGTTCTTCCTCGACCGGGGCCATCGCTTCGTCAGCGGCGACTTCGACGGTCTCGGCTTCGGCTTCGGTCGAAGCGTCGTCCGCGCTGCCACAGGCGGCAAGGGCGAGGCTGGTGGCTGCAACGGCAGCGATACGGAACTTCATTGATGTCTCCTTGAAAAAAACTCTGTACCGCGGTGGTTAATCGCTTGTTCGCCACTTCGCCAAGGGAAAATGCGAAGCCAGCGGTTGCGCGCGGCGCGCCGTGTGGCAACAGGGGCGAATGGTCGCCAGTATGGAAAACGCCCGCGAGGCCCTGCGCGCCACCTTCGGCTTCGACGATTTCCGTGGACGGCAGGCCGAGGTGGTCGAACGCACGCTGGCGAGGCAATCGAGTCTTGCCGTGATGCCGACGGGCGCGGGCAAGTCGCTGACCTACCAGCTTCCGGCCACGATGCTGCAAGGATGCTGTATCGTCATTAGCCCGCTCATCGCGCTGATGCACGACCAGTTGAGGAGCGCGCGGGTAAACGGCATTCGCGCCGCCACCCTGACCAGCGCCGATGCCGACTGGCGCGAGACGCAGGACGCCTATCGCGCGGGCAAACTCGACCTGCTCTATGTCGCGCCCGAACGTGCGAGCCAGCCGGCTTTCCGCGATTTCCTCGCCTTCTCGCCGATTGCGCTGTTCGCCGTGGACGAGGCGCATTGCGTGTCCGAATGGGGCCATGATTTCCGGCCCGACTACCGGATGCTGCGCCCGCTGATGGATGCCTTCCCCGACGTCCCGCGCCTTGCGTTGACCGCGACGGCGGACCGGCAAACGCGCGGCGACGTGCTCGCGCAGCTGGGCATTCCGGAGGAGGGCCTGGTGCTGGCGGGCTTCGACAGGCCCAACATCCGCTACGCCATCCGCCACCGCGACAATCCGGTGCGCCAGATCGCGAACCTCATGGCGGAGCGCCCGGGGCCTGGCATCGTCTACGCCCAGACCCGCCGCAAGGTGGAGGACCTCGCCGAAAAGCTGGCGCGCGAGACGGGCCGCACGGTGCTGCCCTATCACGCCGGCCTCGATCCCGAGACGCGCGCCGCCAACCAGGCCGCCTTCGTTGCGAGCGAGGACATGGTGATCGTCGCCACCGTCGCGTTCGGCATGGGCATCGACAAGCCCGACGTGCGCTTCGTCGCCCATGTCGGTGTGCCCAAGTCGATCGAGGCCTATTATCAGGAAACCGGCCGCGCGGGCCGCGACGGCGATCCCTCCGCTGCCACGATGTTCTGGGGCGCGGGCGATTTCGCCACTGCCCGCGCGCGACTGGCCGAGGTGGACGGAGACCGCCGCGGTGCCGAGCGCGCTCGGCTCGATGCGCTGGCAGGGCTCGTCGAGACCCCGCAATGCCGCCGCGCCGTTCTCCTCCGCCATTTTGGTGAGGATCCGCCCGAGACCTGCGGCAATTGCGACAATTGCCTCGACGCGCCCGATGTCACCGAAGTGACCGAACTGGCGCGCAAGCTGCTGTCCGCCGTCTATCGCACCGGCCAGAGCTTTGGCATGGGCCACTTGCAGAAGGTCCTCACCGGCACCGAAGACGAGCGCGTGCGCCAGCGAGGGCATGACCGGCTGAGCGTCTACGGCATCGTCGAAGGCGAGGAGGCGCGCCTGCTCCAGCCGCTCGGCCGAGCGTTGCAGGCGCGCGGCGATCTCGTCCCGACCGAACACGGCGGGCTGGCGCTGGGCGGCAGCGCACGCGAGATCCTCAAAGGCGAGCGCGAAGTGGCTATCGTCGTCCCGCCCAAGCGCCAGCGGCGGGGCAGACGCGGCGGCGACGAGGCCAACCCCGTCGGCGATCCGCTGTTCGAAGCCTTGCGCGAACTGCGGCGCGAGCTCGCCAGCGAGGCGCAGGTCCCGCCCTATGTCGTCTTCCACGACAGCACCCTGCGAGAAATGGCCGCGAGCCGCCCCGCGAGCATGGACGCCATGAGCCGCGTCGGCGGGGTCGGCGGCAAGAAGCTAGAAGCCTATGGCGCGCGCTTCCTGCGCTGCATCGCGGAGAACTGAGGCTCGGGCGCGGCGGCCCTACTCCTTGCCGAACTCGATGGTGGCGACAGGCCGCGTGTTGCCGCTCTGGTTGCGATCCGGCCCGCGCTGGAACGTAACGTCGACATCGACCAGCGCCGCTTCGGCCGAACTCCTGGCGAAGCCGCGCCACATTCGCACCAGCACATGGCCCGCGCCGTTGGGATTGATGCGGTCCGCCCGGAAACCGTTCGCGCGCACTTCGTAAGTGCCTTCCTGCGCCACCCGGTCGAGATATTCCTCCGGCCCGAAGCCTTGCGTCATGTCGTTCGAGATCGTCCCGCCGCCACTGCTCAGCCGGTTGCTGTACATCACCCGTTCGCCATTGGGCTCGTCCACCCACAAGTCGATATCGGCGTCGGGCGCAGTCCATTCGATCACCACGCGCATGTCGGTGTCGAGCAGCGCCACCAACTCTTCTTCGAGGACCCAGCTGCGACCGCGCGCCTCGATCAGTGGGATGAGCGCGTTAGCCTCCATCAGGGCAATGACCTCGATCCCGTCATAAGCCCCCTCGAAAGGCTTGAGCGCTACCTCGGTGAGCAGGGCGAAGGCGCGTTCGAGATCTGCCAGCCCGGCCTGCCCCTCGGTCGCCTGCCCACGCGCCGCCAAGGCCAGAGCCAGCTGCCGCTTTGGCTGCGGGCGATGCGGCGCCCGTGCCGCGTAGCGTTCGAGCAGCGCGATGGCGCGGTCGTACTGCCCGTCGCGTTCGAGCCGGAACGCGACGATCTGGAGCGTCTCGTCATTGGCATCGGGCGTGTCGAGCGCCGACAGGCTCAGCGCCGTCGCGGTTTGCGTGTCGCCTTTCAGGCGAAACCACTCGGCCGTGTCGAGATAGAAGGCGGGCAGCGCGCCGTATTCCGCCTCCAGCCGGTCCAGTTCGGCAAGCGGGTCCTGCGCCTTGTCGAGCAAGGTGAAATAGGGCTGGTCGGACAGCTGGCCTGCCATGGTGAGCGTGCTCTGCCGCTCGGCAGGCATCTCTTCGGCCGCTTGCACCGGCACCGCGGCCGGTGTGTCGAGGAAGCTGTTGCGGCTAATGCGCGCGCCCGTGACCACGATGGCCGATCCGGAATCCTCCATCGCCTCTGCGGCGACGGCTGCGGGCGGCGGCGGAGGGGGCGGCGGCGGGGCCGAAGTCGGCGGTGGTAGCGGGGCACCCTGCGCAGCTTCCTCGTTTGCGCTGCCCTGGTCGCCGCCGGAAGCCGGGGCGGACGCGCGCGCGGTAAAGGTCGTGTTCCACCATTCGACGCGGTCTTTCCATCGGATACGCACGGCGCTTCGATGACCCGCCGCGCGTTGCTTCTGGTCCGCGACATGCGCGTCGAGCTGCTGGCGATACTCGGCCTGCCACTCGGCCCCGAAGGCCTCGGGCGCAGCGATTTCGGCCTCGATATACTGGTCGGGGCTTTCCAGTACGAGAAAGGCGAGCCCCGATCCTGCGACCTTGTAACGGCGTGCCATGGCGAGCTTCTGCTCGTGCAGTTCGGGCCGCATGGCGAGGGCGGCGACCTGCTGCTGCGCCCAGAGCGCGGCCGGGCCGTCCGAGGCAACCGCCTCACCGCGCGGGCGGACGATGCGGCGCGTGGCACTTGTTCCGTCGCCGCTCCGATAGGTCACGTCCCAGAAACCGGACGCGCCGGCGGGGGCGATCAGCGTTAGCTCCCCTGCCGCGGCGGCAAGCTGGCGAAAGGATACTTCTTCGCCCCTGTCGCAGCGCAGAGCCGTGATCGAAGCCATCCCTTGCGCAAGGCGAGAGGCCAGCTGGTCTGCATTCTCGCGCGTCAACCGCACCACTTCTCCACCGGAGACGGCGGCAAGCGCATCGAGTCGCGCGCTGTCTGCGCTGCGCGAGGAGGAGACCAGCGCGGTCGGGCAATCGGGCGTGAAGGGACTGGCGAAATCGACCGTGGCCTCGCCATCGGTGAATAACAGGCACTGGCTCGTCTGCTCCAGTTCGAGATCGGCCAGACCGGCAAAGGAGGTCGCGCCGCGATAGGTCTGCGCCTCCAGAGCCTCGCGCAGCGCGCCTGCGTCGGTGATTGAGGTGTCGACCGGCTGGTCGGAGGCGAAGCTTACGATATCGATGGCAGCCGGGCGGGTCCGTTCGACCAGCGCTTCGATCATCGCGATTTCCTGTTCGAGCAAATCGTCGCGCCCCGAGAGCGAGCGGTCCCAGTAGATCCGCAAGCGCCCTTCCGGCGGGATGGCCAATGTTTCGGGTAGCTCGTCCAGCGTCAGCGCGAGGAAGGTCTCGCCCGTTTCGTGCTCGGCAAGCACCGCGTCCGCATGGCGGCCGGCGGCGATGTAGAACCCCTCGTCGAGGCGGAAGCCCTGCCGCTCGATCCGCGCGGTGTAACTGTTGCCCTCACGCCGGAAACGAAAGCTGTCGCCGTCGAACCGGGCCTCAGGCGCGTGCGCATAGCCGGCCGCCTCGATCCGCACGGTCGCCTGCCCGACCTCCTGCGTGGCGAGCAGCGGCAAGTGAAGCCCGCGTTCGGGATCGAGCGCGGTCGCGAAGCTGAGGCGGAAGCGCCGCGGCTTGCCCCTTGTCAGCGGATAGATGCGGGTATCGAACCGGTTGCCGGTGACTTCGGCAAGACCGGGATCGCTCCGCCCGCGCACCTCGTCCTCATAGACCTCGCGCGCCCGGGTCTATTCGAGCAGCGAGCCGGGGATCATCCGGCCATCGACCGACAGCGCGTATCCCGTCACGACCGCGCCCTCGGGCAAAAGCAGCGACAAGCGCGCCTCGTCTTCCTGCCGATTGTCGGTCGCCAATTCCAGTTCGAGCGTAACCTCCGCCGTCGGCCCCGCGCGGCGCACCGCCATGTCCATCGAGGCGATGCGAATGCGGCGGGTGTCAGCTACCTCGCCCGAATCGATACCGCCCTGATACGCCGTGAGCAGCGGATTGGCCTGCTGCTGCGACAGGGCCGGTTGCGCGGCCAAGAGCGCCGCTCCTGCCAGCCAGAATATACGCTTCCCCATGCACGACCCCCTTCGCAATCAAGTACTTAAGCCTAGTGGGCGAGCACGATGCGACAAGCCGCAACCGAACTCGCTTGACGGCAGCGCTCTGCGATATAAATATGATATCATAGTTATATTGCAGGGGGATCGATCGATGTCTGTAGAATTGACCGGAATGAAGACCAGCCGCGAAAGCGCGGCGGCCAGCTACAGCGGCTATGTCATGCTGCTTATCCTCGTGATCGTGGTGGCGGCACTCGCCTTCGTGCTCCCCGGCATGGCGCCCGTCGATGGCGCGACCAAGGCGATGAAACTCGGCTTCGTCGGAATGCTCGTGGTGTCCCTCATCGGCGTGCTTATCCTCGCCTCCGGCTTCTTCATGATCCAGCCGAACCAGGCGGCGGTGATCACGCTGTTCGGCGAATATCGCGGGTCGGAGCGTACCGAGGGCCTGCGCTGGGTGTGGCCGTGGATGGGCAAGAACAAGATCTCCGCCCGTGCGCACAACATCCATTCCGACCGCGTGAAGATCAACGATTTGCGCGGGAACCCGATCGAGATCGCCTGCAACGTGGTCTGGCGCGTGCGCGACACGGCGCAGGCCAGCTTCGACGTCGACGATTACAAGGAGTTCGTGAACATCCAGATCGAGGCGGGCCTTCGCACGGTGGGTTCGCGCCACCCCTACGACGATTTCGAGGGTGAGGAAGTAACGCTCCGCGAAAGCGCCGACGTCGTCAATCGCGAGCTGCTCGAGGAACTCAACGACAGGCTGAAGGCGGCAGGTGTCGTGGTCGACGAGGCCGGTCTCACCCACCTTGCCTATGCCAGCGAAATCGCCAGCGCCATGCTCAAGCGCCAGCAGGCCGATGCCATCATCGCGGCGCGCGCCAAGATCGTTCTGGGCGCCGTCGGCATGGTCGAGGACGCGCTGACCAAGCTGTCGCAGGACGGTATCGTCGAGATGGACGACGAACGCCGCGCCGCCATGGTTTCGAACCTGATGGTCGTATTGTGCGGCGAAAAGGACGCGCATCCGGTGGTGAACGCCGGATCGCTCTACTGAGCCGGAGCTCGCGCGGGATTATCCCATGCCGCAGAAAAAAGCCTTCGCCTTGCGTCTCGACCCGGCCGTCCACGCCGCGGTCGAGCGCCTGGCAGCGGACGAGTTGCGCAGCGCCAACGCCCAGATCGAAATGCTCCTGCGCGAAGCGCTGAAGGCACGCGGGATCGCGGTGAAGCACACCCCCGCACCGCGCCGCGGCCGACCGCCGAGCTCCGACTAGTCCGGTCTGCGCCGGAACGCTCCGCGCCCCCTGCCCGTTTAGCGGAAAAGGAGCATGACATGGCAGGCGGTTGGGCGCGCGATGGCGCCGTTCAGGACCAGATCGACGATACGGTCAGCGACGCGGTGAGCGCCGCGCGGGCGCGGATGCCCAAGGGCGAGAGCGCGAGATATTGCGACGAATGCGGCGAGGATATTCCCGAACGCCGACGCGAGGCGCTCCCCGGCGTGCGCACCTGCGTCCAGTGCCAGTCGGGCCGCGACGCCGCCACGCGCCAATCGGGTATCAACCGCCGCGGCAGCAAGGACAGCCAGTTGCGCTGAGGCGCGGCTCGGTCCAAGGCGCTTTCCCATGAGTTCACCCTTCATCTGGCTCCAGCACGCCCTGCCGCACCACGCCGTCTCGCGCGGGGCGGGCAAGATCGCCTCTTCCGAGGTGCCCTTCATCAAGAACACGCTCATCCGCCGTTTCATCGCGGCCTATAACGTGGACATGAGCGAGGCTGCGCGCGGGGTGGAAGAGTTCAGGAGCTTCAACGACTTCTTCACCCGCGAGCTGAGCCCCGGCATGCGCCCGCTGGCAGACAGCGCCACGCACATCCTCAGCCCCGCCGATGGCGCGGTGAGCCAGATCGGCAAGATCGAAGACGACCGCATCTTCCAGGCCAAGGGTCGGCATTTTACCGCGAGCCAGTTGCTCGGCGGTGATGCTGAGGCGGCCAAACGCTTCGAAGGCGGCAGTTTTGCCACCATCTACCTTTCTCCGCGCGACTATCACCGCGTCCACATGCCCGCCGCCGGATCGCTGCGCAGCACGACCTATGTGCCAGGCGAGCTATTCTCGGTGAACCAGGTGACGGCGGAGAATGTCGACGGTCTCTTCGCCCGCAACGAGAGGCTCTCCTGCCTCTTCGACGGGCCCGATGGCCTGTTCGCGAGCGTCATGGTCGGCGCGATGATCGTGGCAGGGATCGAGACCGTGTGGAACGGTCTCGTCGAAACACACAACCCCAGGCTGGTGCGCGAGGAGTTCTCCGCGGACAATCACGCCTTCAAGGCGGGCGACGAAATGGGCCGCTTCATCCTCGGCTCGACCGTGGTGCTGCTGTTCGAACCCGGCAGGGTCGAATGGGATGCAAGCCTCAAGGCCGGCGAAGCCGTCCGCATGGGACAGGCGATCGGCAAGCGGCTTCAGCCGAAGGCAGGGGCGTAAGTCACGGTCCCGCTGGGCGCATCGCCGTCCAGCACCAGCCTCTGGAAATACTCCGCCGCCGGGCCGGGATAGGCGAGCTTCGGGTCGTGCTCGAAGCCGAAGCGCGCGTAATAGGCCGGTTCGCCCAGCAGCACGATGCCGCGCGCGCCCTGGTTGCGCATGTCGGCGATGGCGCGCTGCATCAGGCGCAGCCCCACGCCTTCGCACTGGGAGGACGGGAGCACGCTGATCGGGCTGAGGCCGAACCAGCCTGTCGTCCCGTCCGAAATCGTCACCGGAGAGACTGCGACATGGCCGACGATCCGCTCGCCATCCTCGGCTACCAGCGAAAGCGCCAGATCGCCCTCGGCGCGCAGGCGGTCGACAATGGCGACCTCGCTCCCGTCGCTGTGCTCGACCTCGGCAAAGGCGGCTTCGGTGACGACCGCGATCTCGGCGTGGTCGGCGGGGTTTTCCGGGCGGATGGTCAGCGCGCTCATGGCAGAATGTGCCCCGCCCGGTCGCGCTTGGTGGCGAGATAGCGGGCGTTGTGCGGATTGTCGGGCAGCGAATGGGACACGCGTTCGGAGACGTGCACGCCCTCGGCAACGAGCGCCTCGACCTTGGCGGGGTTATTGGTCATCAGGCGGATATCCTTCACTACCAAAAGGTCGAGCATGCGCGCGGCGGTAGGAAAATCGCGCGCCTCGTCGGGCAGGCCGAGCCGCGTGTTCGCATCGACCGTGTCAAAGCCCTGGTCCTGCAATCGATAGGCGCGCAGCTTGTTCACGAGGCCGATGCCGCGCCCTTCCTGCCGCATGTAGAGCAGGACGCCCCAGCCGCCCCTGCCTGCTTCTTCCGCCATCGCGCGCAGCGCCGCGTCAAGCTGCGGGCCGCAATCGCATTTGAGGCTGCCGAGGATGTCGCCGGTGAGGCATTCGGAATGCAGCCGCACCAGCGGGGCGAGTTCGGCGCGCTGCTCGCCGATCACCAGTGCAACATGTTCGCGCGTGTCGTCGGGGCTGCGGAAGGCGACGATGCGCGCGTCCTCCGCGGCGGCGACAGGCAGCTTAGCGCGCGTGGCGATGCGCAGGCGCTGCGGGTCGGTGAAGGCGTCCACGTCGCTCGCGGCAAGGTGCGCGGCCTCGCCTGCCCCCTGCGGATCGACGAGAAAGGCGGGCAGGATGCCGGCAATCCGCGCCAGTTCGAGCGCGGCGCGCGCTTGTGCCTCCCATTCGAGCGCCAGCGCCTTGAAGGGACCCTTGAGCGGGCTTTGCAGATCGAGCGCGGGATCGGCCACCGCCAGCGCGGCAGGCAGGTCGAAGGCGTCCGCCCCGCGCATCAGCACGGGTGTGCGCGGCACGGCGGCTTCGCGCTGGTTGGCGAGTTTCAGCGTGGCGGCGCGGGTGGCCGAGAGCAGCATCGCCTCGCCCGATACATCGGAGAAAGCGGTCTCGACCGGCTGCAACAAAGGCGCGCCCTCGATCGCCAGCGGCCAGCCGTGACGCAGCGCGTCCACCGCAAGCGCCGCCCGGCGGGATGGAGAGGGCGCGGGCTCGCTCAGATGTCGAACTCCGTCACCAGCGGCACGTGGTCAGAGGGCTTTTCCCAGTCGCGGGCGTATTCATGGACCGAGTGCCCGCTCGCCTGCTTCGCCAGTTCGGGGCTCGCCCACATGTGGTCGAGACGGCGTCCGCGATCGTTCGCTTTCCAGTCCTTCGCGCGGTAGCTCCACCAGCTGTAATAGCGTTCGGGCGCCTTGATGTGCTCGCGCCCGATATCGGCCCAGCCATGCGCGTCCATGAAGCGCTGCAGGCTCTCGACCTCGATCGGCGTGTGGCTGACGACCTTCAGCAATTGCTTGTGGTTCCATACGTCGCTTTCAAGCGGCGCAATATTGAAATCGCCCACGATCAGCGTCGGGCGGTCGACCGCATCGGCCCAACGAGTCATACGTTCGAGGAAGTCGAGCTTCTGCCCGAATTTCACGTTGATCTCGCGGTCGGGCTCGTCGCCGCCGGCAGGAACATAGACGTTCTCGACGATCATGCCGTCATGTTCCGGCAATTCTACCCCCACATGGCGTGCCTCGCCATTGTCCTGCCAGTCGTGGCGCGAAAACTCGCGGATCGGCACGCGGCTGACCGTGGCGACGCCGTGATAGCCCTTCTGGCCATGCACCGCGATATGCTCGTATCCGAGCGCCTTGAACGCCTCGTAGGGGAACTGGTGCTCCTGGCACTTTATCTCCTGCAGGCAGAGCACGTCAGGCGCGGTCTCCTTCAGAAAGCGCTCGACGATGGGCATGCGGAGGCGGACGGAATTGATATTCCAGGTAGCGACAGAAACCATGGCGCGGGAGATAGGGCGCGCGGGCGCGGGGGTCCACCCGCAACCCACAACAAAAAACCCTCGAGCCGGGGGCATTGGCTCGAGGGTTCCTTGTGAGCGTTCGTCACGCTTGGACGAAGGGGCTTGTCGGGCGGGACAATCAACAGGGGGGAAATTGCCGCCCACCGCTTCGATGCCTCTATTTTTACGCCCATTTAAATTGCTGCTCAATGAACATTCGGCCTCGGCGAATCGCAATCGCGAAACGCTTCGTCGCCGAGCCGTTTATCCCGGACGACGAGATGAACGGCGCGGGTCACGGAAGGTGAACGCGCTGTCGGCCACCGACACGCCGTAACGGTTGTTCGAAAGGCGCACGGTGGTGCGGTGATTCTGCGAATCGAGCGCCACCCAATGGGTCAGCCTGAGACCGCCCGGCGCCGAGGCGTCGCGGGCGAAAATCAGCGTGATCACGCCGAATTCCGGACGCTTGGGATCGCGCACCTCGATGCTGACCACATCGCTGTGGCTGGTCGGCACGAGGCGACCGTATTTCTTGACGTCGCGGCTGGGGTCGACAAGCGCGCCGAGCGGCGAGTTCTTGATCGGCCAGCGCTGGACCTGGTTCACCTCGTAGTCGATCATATACATCGACTTACCGTTCGAGACGACGAGGAGCGGCACGCCCTTTTCGTATTCGAAACGGATCTTGCCGGGGCGCTTCAACGTCATGACGCCCGAGACGGCTTGGCCGTTGCGGTCGGTCTGGACAAAATTGGCGCGCATGGTCGAAATACCGCGCAGGGCCTCGACCGCCTGGTCGAGATCGCCGGTGGCCGCTTCGACGGGGGCGGGGGCTGCGTAGAAAGACGCAGGGACGCCCACGGCCAGCGCAAGAGCGAGGGCCGAGGCAACGGGTCGATTCTTGAAGAGAGACAAGGTGTTCATGCTCCGTGGTGTACAGTCGGAGCATTGAACTGTCACTGAACTAAAGGCGTTCCCGCCGTTCAGCTTGGTTGGCGCCGGAACGAGCCGGCGCCCGGCCAGATCACTTGATCTTGGCTTCCTTGAATTCGACGTGCTTGCGCGCCACCGGGTCGTACTTCTTGAAGACGAACTTTTCCGTGTGGTTACGCGGATTCTTCTTCGTCACGTAGTAAAAGCCCGTGTCGGCGGTCGAGACGAGCTTGATCTTGACGGTTGCGGGCTTCGCCATGGCGTGTTCCTAAAGATCTTTCTGATGGGCCGGACCCGGTAGCGGGCGTGACCGAAATAATAAGGGCGGCGCGAGCTGCACCGCCGTGTGGCGCGCCCATTGGGTGATTCACGGGGAAAAGTCAAGCGCGAGGAGCGCCGCAAAGCTACCAATCGACCTTGCCCCGGGTCGCCTTAACCTCGCCGCGCGCTTTCTTGGCCTTCAGGCGCTTCACCTTGCCCACGCGATTGACCCGGCTTTTCTTGCGTTTCTTCGGCGGTCTCAGCGCCTCGCCCAGCAGCGCAACCAGCCGTTCGCGCGCCGCTTCGCGATTCTGTTCCTGCGTGCGGTACTCGTTGGCGGTGAGCACGATCTCGCCCGCCTTGGTGAACTTGCTGCCCGCGATGTCCTTCAGCCGTTCAAAGGCATCGGGAGGCATTCCGAGCTGGAACACGTCGACGCGCAACTGCACGGCGGTGGCGACCTTGTTGACGTTCTGCCCGCCCGGGCCGGAGGAGGCGATGAATTTCTCCTCGGCAATCTCCAGCGCCCGGTCGGCTATCCTACCCAATTCGGCCTACCCATCCGAAAAACCGAGCGCCGCAAAATCGCGCGGCAGCGGCGCGGCGGCCTCGATGGCGGGCTTGCTCTCGCGCGGGACCATCAGCCCGGCGGCGTGAAGCATGGTGCGCGGCGCCCCCTTACCTGTCCCGTAAACCGGGTCGCCGAGCAGCGGGAGGCCGAGGCCGGCCTCGCAATGGATGCGAATCTGGTGGGTGCGGCCCGTTTCGGGCCGGAATTCGAGCAGCGCCTTGCCGTCATGCTCCATCAGCTTGCGCCAGTGCGTGACCGAGGGCTTGCCCTTCTTCGCCGCGATCATGCGCCAGCCCTTGCCCGCGCTGCTGATCTTGGAGAGCGACAGCGCGATCGTGCCTTCCTCGCCGTCCGGAATGCCCGCAAGCACGCCGAGATAGCGCTTTTCGACCAGCCGGTCCTCGAAGGCTTTGGCAAAGCGTTTCAGCGCCTTGGGATTGCGCGCCAGCAGCAGGCAGCCGCTGGTGTCGGTGTCGAGCCGGTGCACGGCGGCGGGCGGGCGCTGGAAGCCCAGCTTCAACTGTTCGAAATGGTCTTCGAGGCAGGGGCCGCCGCGCTTGGGGCGATCGACCGAAAGGCCGGCGGGCTTGTCGATGACGAGCGCTTCGCCGTCTTCGAAGATAATGGGAATGTCGGTCATGCAGTCTTCAATTTAGCGCGCACCAGCTGGCGCAGCGCGTTTCCGAGGAAGAAACCGTCCTCGAGATCGGCAATGGTGAGTTCGGCCTCGCGCGCCTTGCCCTCGTCGAGAAGCGACTGGCGATACACGCCGGGCAAAAGGCCGAGCGTGGCGGGCGGAGTGAGCAATAGGCCATCGCGCTCCACAAAGATACTGGTCACGCAGCCTTCGGTGAGGAGGCCATCCTCGCGCACGAAGAGCGCCTCTTGCGCCCCGGCGCGATGGGCGACGCGCTGGCCGTCTTCGTAAAAGCCGCGGTTGCTGGTCTTATGGCGCAGCCGCCAGTCGCCCGGATCGACCGGGAGCGGGAGGATGATACACTGCGCCGGCTCGCCCCAGGCCTCGGGCATCGGTCCGGCTTCCAGCGCCACCGCGCCGCAGCGGCTGGCGAGTAGGCGCACGCGGCTGGGCCCTTCGAGGACGAAGCAGCACGCGTGCATCTGGTTGCGCGCCTCGTGCCGGTCGAAGCTGAATCCCAATTCGGCGGCGCTCTGTTTCATCCGCGCCAGATGGCGTTCGAGCAGCGGGATGCCTTCCTCGGGGGTAAAGCGCATTGTCTCGATGAGGTCGAATTGCGCCGCGCGGTGTTCGGCCGAGCTGGTGTTGGCAAAGGAGCCTTTCAGCAGCGCCTCGCGCCATTCGGTGCGCGGCTCGCTGTCGGCGACAATCGCGCCGCCGACGCCGAGCACAGCCTTGCCGCGCGCGTTCTCAATCTCGGTCAGGCGCAGCGTGCGGATCGCGACGTTGAAGGCCGCATCGCCATCCGCGCCAATCCGCCCGATCGCCCCGCAATAGGGCCCGCGCGGTTCTCCTTCGACCTCGTCGATCAGCTCCATCGCGCGGATCTTCGGCGCGCCGGTGATCGACCCGCAGGGAAAGAGCGCGCGCACGAGCTCGGTCGCGCCCAGCCCCGCGCGCAGCTGCGCCCCCACCACGCTCACCATCTGGTGGACGGTGGGGTAACTTTCGATCGCGAAGGGTTCATCCACCCGCACACTGCCCGCCTCGGCCACGCGGGCCAAATCGTTGCGCATGAGGTCGACGATCATGAGGTTTTCGGCCTTGTCCTTGACCGATCCGGCCAGTGCCTCGGCCAGCGCCTTGTCTTGGACCTCGTCGGCCGAACGCGGCCGCGTGCCCTTCATCGGCTTGGCCTTGGCCTCGCGTCCTTTCAGCGACACGAACAGTTCGGGCGAAAGGCTCAGGAGCCAGTGCGAGCCGTCGAAGATCGCCCCGCCATAGCCCGCCTGCGCCGCCGGTCGCAGCGCCGCGTAGAGACCGAGCGGGTCGCCGGTGAAATTGCCTGCCAAAGGGAAGGTCAAATTCGCTTGGTAGATATCGCCCGCGCGGATCGCCTCCTGCAGGCGCTCGAACGCCATTTCGTAGCCGCCGGGCGAAAGCTGCGGTTCGAGCGGGCCGACGCTGCCAGGCCCCTGCGCTCTCGCCGATAGCCATGCGGGCACGTCCTTTGCAGCAATCCGCTCCGGCGCATCGAACAGGCCGAGCCAGACCAGCGGCCCAGCCCCGCCCGTCTTCGCGTCCGCCAGCGCGGCGAGCCGGTCCTCCAGCGCAAGGCCGGCCTCGTAAGCGATGTAGCCGGCTAGCTCCCCTCCTTGCGTGCGCGCTGCTTCGGCCGCTTCGAGCGCGCCGCGCACATCTTCGGGCCTATGCGCGACGAAGACCTGCTTCGGATTTTCATAGAACAGCGCATCGGCCGCGCCGCTGCTGCGCGCATCGTCCAGCAAAACGAAGGGAGGTGTGCCCGCCATTGGCCCCAAGCATTTACAGCCCTTGTGGCTCAAGTCGAGCGATTGCTTGACCTTGGACCGCGTGACAGTCCAGATCGCAGCTCGATTAGGGCACACTAAAGACACGGGACGGGCGACGCATGAGCACAATATTCCTCGGGCTGGGAGCGGATGGCGAGAACCAGCATTTGCGGCTGGACCAGGCCAATCGCCACGGGCTGATCGCGGGCGCGACCGGCACCGGCAAGACGGTCACCCTGCAGGGCCTTGCGGAGAGCTTTTCAGCCAACGGCGTGCCCGTCTTCGTCGCCGATGTGAAGGGTGATCTTGCCGGCATTTCCATGGCCGGATCGCCGCAATTCAAGCATGCCGACAAGCTGGAGGGGCGTGCAAAGGAACTGGGCATGGAAGACTATGCCTATGCCGACAACGCGGCCGTTTTCTGGGACCTGTATGGCGAGAAAGGCTTCCCGATCCGCACCACGATTTCGGAAATGGGGCCCCTGCTGCTCGCCCGGCTGCTGGGCCTCAACGATACCCAGGAAGGCGTGCTCAACATCGTCTTCCGTTATGCCGACGAGAACAATCTCCTGCTCCTCGACCTCGGCGATCTGCAGGCCATGCTGACCTTCGCCTATGAGAACGCCAAGGACCTCTCGGGCAAATACGGCAATGTCTCGAAGGCGAGCGTCGGCGCGATCCAGCGGCAGCTGCTGAGTTTCGAAAGCCAGGGCGCGGACATGTTCTTCGGCGAGCCCGCGCTGGAGATTGACGATTTCCTTAGCGTGGACGAACAAGGGCGCGGCATAATCAACGTGCTCGCCGCCGACAGGCTGATGCGCAGCCCCAAGCTTTATGCGACCTTCCTGCTCTGGCTGCTCGCCGAACTGTTCGAGACGCTGCCCGAGGTGGGCGATCCGGACAAACCGAAGCTAGTGTTCTTCTTCGACGAGGCGCACCTCCTCTTCGACGAGGCGCCCGAGGCGCTGGAAGACAAGGTTGAACAAGTTGTACGCCTGATCCGCTCCAAGGGTGTGGGCGTTTTCTTCGTGACGCAGAACCCGATCGACATTCCCGAGAAGATCGCCGGCCAGCTTGGAAACCGGGTCCAGCACGCGCTGCGCGCCTTCACCCCGCGCGACCAGCGGGCCATTCGGGCGGCGGCGGAAACCTTCCGCATCAATCCCGATCTCGATGTCGAGGAGGCGATCACCCAGCTCAAGGTCGGCGAGGCTCTGGTCTCCACGCTCGACGAGGACGGCGCGCCCGGCGTGGTGCAGCGCACGCTGATCAAGCCGCCGCATTCGCGCCTTGGCCCGGTGACCGAGAAGGAGCTCAAGATCATCAATTCGGTGAGTGATCTGGATGGCAAGTATGACGAGGCCATCGACCGCGAGAGCGCGGAAGAGGTGCTCGCCGCCAAGACCGCCGATGCCGCCGCCACCGCAGCCGAGGTGGAGGAAAAGGGCCGCGAGGAAGTGGCCAGGCGCGAACGCAAGACGCCGAGCATGTGGACCAAGGCGGGCAAGGCCGCGGCCAAGGCTGCTGCCGGGTCGATGACCTCGGTCGCGGTGGCCGCCGTGCTGGGCAAGAAATCGCGCGCCGATCCGGTCCGCACCGGGCTCAATGCCTTCGTGCGCAATATCGTGGGCGGGTTGATGCGCTAGAGCGGGAGACGCAGTTCCGCGACGAGCCCGCCTTCGGGGCGGTTGGCGAGGACGAGCGAGCCGCCATGCTGTTCGGCTACCGCACGAGCAAGCGTGAGGCCGAGCCCCGCTCCGCCGGTCGCGCGGTTGCGGCTGGCCTCGCCGCGGGTGAAGGGCTCCATCATGTCGGCAATGCGGTGTTCTGGGATGCCGGGGCCGGTGTCCTCGACGCGCAGGACCGCTTCCTGCCCTTCCGTCGCGACGACCACCCGCGCATCGCCGCCATAGCGCAGCGCGTTGGAGACGAGGTTGCGCAAGCCGCGCTTGAGCCAGGTCAGGTGAACCGGCGCCACTACGCGCGCGGCCTCCAGCGCGACGCTATCGCCGGTGTCCTCGAATTCCTCGACCACCCCGGCGGCCAGCGCGGCAAGGTCGGTGCGCTCGGGCGACGCATCGGACTTGCCCACGCGGGCGAGCGCGAGGATCTCGTCGAGCGTCAGCGTGATGTCCTCAATACTGTCGACCATCCGGGCGCGGGCCACTTCGTCGGCCACACCCTCGACCCGCACACGCAACGCGGCCAGCGGTGTCTTGAGATCGTGCCCGATCGCGCCGAGCATGACGTCCTTCTCGTCGAGCATGGCACCGATCCGCGCTTCCATCGCGTTATGCGCCGCGATCAGCCGCCGCACGTCCTCGGGTCCGGCCTCCTCCATGGGGCGACCCTTGCCGGGATTGCGCGTGAAGTCCTCGGTCTGGCGAGTAAGCTGGGCGAGCGGACCGGTGATGCGGCGCAGGACCAGCCACAGCACGAAGGACAGGAGCAGCGTCAGCAAGGCCGCGCGCAGCAGCGGGAAAACGGGTCCGAAATGCTCGTGCGGGCGATAGACTGGCGCGCGAACCACGTCCCAGCCGTCACCTTGGCGGACACCGGCAATCGCGATCGTGCGCGGCAGGTCGCGCTCGGTCAGGCCGCGCCTGCGTGCGAGGCGCTCGAGGAAACGCTGGGCCACGGGATCATTGGCGACCGACCGTTCGACGAGCCTGATGTTCTCGAATTCGTGCCCGTTGTCGCGAAGCGTTTCGGCGAGGCGCTGCTGAAGTTCGGGTAGTGGACGATCGCCCGCAAGCGTCGCGAAGCTTTCGGCGCGGGTGAAGTCGGTCCCAGCGAAGCGCCGTCCGCCGCGCCGTGGGCCCCGTCTCGATTCCCGCCGCGACTCGTCGAGGGCGGGGTGCGGACCGGGCTGCAATTCCACAGTGAGCGGCCCCGCCTGGCGGACCCGTTGGGAGGCGACGAGGCGCAGGCTGAGCGTGTTGACGAGCGCCGTTTCGACGCGCTGCTTTTCAATCCGCCAGCCGAGATAGCCGTTGACACCCTGCACCAAGAACAGCGTCAGCGCGATCGCAAGCGTGACCTGGCCAAGCAGGCTTTTGGGGAGGAAGCGCCTCATGCTTCGTCTGTGGGCACGCGCGTGACATCGGCGCCGAAACGGTAGCCACCGCCGCGCACGGTCTGGATGAAGTGCGGGTCACGGCTGTCCGCCTCAATCTTGCGGCGCAGGCGGCTGACCTGGTTGTCGACCGCACGGTCGAAAAGTTGCGCCTCGCGGCCCTGCACCATGTCGAGCAACCGGTCGCGGTCGAGCACCTGCCGAGGATGGTCGCAAAAGGCGCGCAGCATGCGGAATTCGGCGGTCGAGATCGGCACCAAAGCGCCCTCGGGATCGGTCAGGCGGCGTTTGAGCGGGTCGAGCGTCCAGCCCTCGAAACGATAGGCCATGTCCTCCGCCGGGGCTTCGGGCGCACGGTCGGCCCGGCGCAGGACCGAGCGGATGCGCGCGACCAATTCGCGCGGTTCGAAGGGCTTGGTGACATAGTCATCGGCGCCGATCTCCAGCCCGATGATGCGGTCCATCGCCTCGCCTTTTGCGGTGAGGAGGATGACGGGCAGGTGCCGCGTCTCGACGAGGTGGCGGCAGAGAGAGAGGCCGTCCTCGCCCGGCATCATGATGTCGAGCAGGACGAGATCGGGCGCCTCGGATCCGAGCAGGCTGCGCGCCGCCGCCGCGCTCTCGGCCTCGCGCACGACGAACCCCTGGCCGGTGAGATACTCGGCCAGGGGTTCGCGCAGGCTCGGCTCGTCGTCGACGAGGACGAGGGTGGTGGGCGCGGTGTCGTTCATCGCGTCGCCGCGCCTACCGTTGCCGGGTCGCAAGGCAAGCGGCTTACTGGCCGCGCGCTTCGCGCTGCGCACGTATCTCGGCGCGCATTTGCTTGTGGCGGGCTTGCATTTCGGCCGTGGTCACCATGCCGTCGCCATCGGTGTCGGTCTTGGCGAACTGCTGGGCAACCGCTGCGTCGAACTCGGCGCGGGTTACGGCCTGGTCACCATCGGCATCTGCGTAGCGGAGCATGTGCATGCCGCCGCCGCGATGCCCGCGCTTGCCGCCGCGGCGACCTTCATGGCCGCGGCGGCCGCGATCGCCGCGCGCTTCGTGCATAGCCTGCATTTCGTCCTGGCTGAGGCCGCCGGAATTGTCGGTATCGGCGTTTGCGAGGCGCTCTGCCATGCGGGCTTCGCGCTGTTCGGCGCGCGCCTCGCGGCGTTCATCGCGGCGTTCCATGCTCGCTTCGCGCATGGCCTTCATCTCGGCCTGCGTGACTTCGCCATCGCCATCCGCATCGGCCTTGGCGAACATCGCCATGTGACGCGCGCCGCGGTCTTCGGCATTGACGACGCCATCGCCGTTGACGTCCATCTTCGTGAACATCTCGGCGGCGTGGGCGGTCATTTCCGTTGCGGTAATCACGCCGTCGCCATCGGCGTCGGGCGAATGCTTGCCGCCGTGGTTGTGCGCGAGGGCAACGGTGCCCGTCAGCGCCAGCGCGGCGGCGGAAAGGGTAAGGGCGGTCTTTTTCATCTCGGTATCTCCATGTGATCTGGAGAGCTGCGACGGTCCGTCGGGAGGGAGGGGGAAAACAGGATCGTCCCGCCGCAACTCATGAAACCGGTTCTACCGATCCCGTGTCGCAGCTTTATGCCGAAAACGCGGGGAATTGTAACGGATTGTCGCAAAGCGGGCGAACCGTTCATCCGCGTGCAAAGCTAGCGCGGGCGGTGCTGCGTCCCCTCGCCCGCCGTGACGAAGATTGCCGTCGCGCGGCTCGGGACATCGGCGATATGCCAGACGCCGGGCGGGTTGATTGCGTATTCACCGGCTGTCAGCGTGACGCTTTCGCGCCGGCCATCGGGAAATACCTGGTGGAGGAGCATCTCGCCCTCGGTGCAGATCACCAGTTCGTCGCCCAGTGGGTGCATCTCCCATGCCGGCCAGTCTTCCTCGAAAGTGTGCTGGCTGACCAGACGCCCCTCGCGCCCATCGGCCGCGTGCCGCGCGCCATAGGCTTCGTACCATTCCATTCCATCGAAGGGAGGCTGGGGTACGGCGGTCGCGCCGAGCCCCAGATGGACGAAGCTATCGGAAAGACGGCGCGGGCCGGTCACGAGAGGCAGCCCGGCATCAGTCCACCTTTTCCATCAGGAAGGCGTTGAGCTTGTTGCCATCGGGATCGCGGAAATAGGCCGCGTAGAACAGCACGCCGTTCGCATCCGGTTCGCCGCGGGGGCCAGGTGCGCCTTCGTCGCTCCCGCCATTGGCTAGCGCGATATCGTAGATCCGCTGGACCTGTTCGCGATCCTTCGCCTCGAGCGCGACCATCACTCCGTTGCCGACCGTCGCCGCATTGCCGTCGAACGGCTTGGTGAGGCCGATACCCGCCCCCCCGCTTGGCTCGCCCCAGGCGATAAATTCGTCGAATTCCATCATCCGGCCCACGCCCAGTTCGCCGCAGACGGCATCGTAGAATTTGGCCGACCGCTCGCGGTCGTTGGTGCCCAGTGTAACGTATCCGATCATGCGCCTTACTCCTTGAAAACGACTCGCGACCGAAAGAACATTACGTGAACAACGTAGCTCCTACAAGGGGCGGCACGCGTGCTCGAGCCAGGCGAGGTCTTCGCCTTCGAGCTGCGGCGCGAGGATTTCGTGGGTCTTCGCGTGATAGGTGTTCCACCACTCAATCTCGCGAGCCGTCAGGAGGTCCTTGTCGACCAGCCTGCGGTCGAGCGGGACGTGGGTGAGCGTTTCAAAGGTGAGGTACTTGCCCTCGCTGCCCTCGATCTTGGCGTCGACCACCAGCACGAGGTTCTCGATCCGGATGCCGAATTCGCCCGGCTTGTAATAGCCCGGCTCGTTCGAAAGGATCATGCCTTCGCGCAGCGGAGTCTCGGTTCCGGGGAATGCGCCGCCGGGCTTGGAAATGCGCTGCGGGCCTTCGTGGACGGAGAGATAGCTGCCGACGCCGTGGCCGGTGCCGTGGCCATAGTCCACGCCTGCCTGCCACAGGTGCATCCGCGCCAGGGCGTCGAGCGCACCGCCGCTGGTCTTGTCGGGGAAGCGGGCGAGGTCGAGCTCGATATGGCCCTTCAGTACCCGCGTGTTGCGGTCGATCATTTCGGCCGTCGGCTCGCCCGGCCCGACCCAGACGGTGCGGGTGATGTCGGTCGTGCCGTCTGGATACTGGCCACCCGAATCGCACAGATAGATGCTGGAGGGCGGGATCGGGATGTTGCTGTCCTCGTCCACCTTGTAATGCGGCAGCGCGGCATGGCCGGCGGCGGCGCTGATGGTGTCGAAGCTGGTGTCCTTCATGTCCGGGCTGAGACCGCGGAATTCGCGCAGCTTGGCCGCCGCGGTCAGTTCGTCGACCGTGCCGGAATGAGCGTTCTCCTCGATCCAGCGGAGGTATTTGACCACGGCCGCCCCGTCACGCGCCTGCGCATCGCGGTGGCCCTGCTGTTCGGCCGGGTTCTTGATCGCCTTGGGCAGGACTGCCGGATCGGCATCGCGCACGACCGTTGCCCCGCCCTGTTCGAGCGCGTGGAAGATGCCTGCCACCGCGTGCTCGGGATCGACCGCGATGGTCTTGCCCTTGAGATCCGCCAGCGCAGGTTCGAACTCGGCACGGTCGCGCACGCGCACGGCGTTGCCGAAATGCTTGGTGAGTTCGGGCGTGACCTTTTCCTGCGCGATGAAAAGCTCCGCCGTGCCGTCCGCATGGGCGAGCACGTAGGAGAGCGCGACAGGCGTGTTGTCGACGTCCTTGCCGCGCATGTTCAGCACCCATGCCACCGAATCGAGCGCGGTGATGACAGTGGCGTCATAGCCTTCCTGCTTCAGCCAGTCGGCGATCTCGGCGCGCTTGTCGGCGCTGGAGCGACCGGCGAATTTGTCGTCATGCGGCACGGCCTCGGCCAGCGAGGGTTGCGGACGGTCCGCCCAGACCGCGTCGATGGGATTGCCGTCGACCGGCACCAGTTCGATGCCCTTCTTGGCGAACAGCCTGGTCGCTTCCTCGGCCCAATCGACGCCGTGCAGCCATGCGTCGTAACCGATCTTCGCGCCCTTGGGCGCATGCTCGGCCAGCCACTTGGCGGGCGAGGTCGCGGGCACATCCTCATAGTAGAAAAGCTTGCCGTCAACCTGCTCGCGCACCTGCACGGTGTAGCGGCCATCGGTGAACATCGCCGCCTTGTCCTTCAACACCGCCGCGCTGCCCGCGCTGCCGCCGAAACCGGTCAGCCAGTTCAGGCGCTGGGCGTATGAGCCGACATATTCGCTCATGTGCTCGTCGGAAATGGGGATGACGAAGCCGTCGAGGCCGCGGTTGCCGAGTTCGGTGCGCAGGGCGTCGAGACGGGCTTCATGGGTCTGCATAAGCATGGGCGGAAAATCCTTTCATCGGGGCCGCTCGGCATTTGGGCGATGCGGCGCTTGCCGGGACGCCGGGTCCCGCATAATCACCCTTCCCCAATAGGAGCTTGCGGCCGCTCTTTCCAGCTTTGTGCCGCCCAAGAAGGGATCGCCCGTGACTTTCATTCGACTGGCCGCATGCCTATCTGCCGCATCGCTGGCGCTTGGCGCGCCTCTCCACGCCCAGGAAAACGAAGGGACATCCGTGACTGCACCGACCTCGCCGCCGACCGCCGAGAAGCGCGACTATTCCTATTCGCACCACGGAATCTCGATCGCCGATCCCTATCACTGGATGAAGGACCAGAGCTATCCGACCATCGACGATGAGGACGTGCTCGAGCACCTGAAGGCCGAGAACGCCTGGTTCGAAGCGCGCATGGAGCCGCAGCAGGCGCTGGTCGACGAGCTCTACGAAGAGATGAAGGCGCGGGTGAAGCAGGACGATTCCACTGTCCCGCAGAAGGATGGCGACTGGCTCTACTGGTCCGAATTCGAAGAGGGCAAGGAATACCGCAAATATTACCGCAAGCCTGTTGCAGGCGGAGAAGCGCAGCTGATCCTCGACGAGAACGAGCTCGCCGAGGGGCATGAGTATTTCCGCCTCGGCGCATTCTCCGTGTCGAAAAACGGGCGGTACCTCGCCTATTCCAGCGACACCAATGGGTCCGAGCGTTTCACAGCGCGGTTCAAGGATCTCGAGACGGGCGAAATGTTGCCCGACGAGATTCCCGGCACGCTGACCGGCCTCACCTGGGTGATGGACGACAAGGCGGTGGTCTACGGCCTCGCCAACGAGCAATGGCGCGTCCACGATGCGACGTTGCACGTCCTTGGCACACCTGTGGCCGAGGATGTCGAACTTTATCGCGAGACCGAAAACGACGGCTTCCGCGTCGGCGCAGGCCTCTCGGCGCAGGAAGACTGGCTCGTCATCGCGGTCGGCGACAGCGAAACGAGCGAAGTGCGCCTCGTGCGCGCCGACGATCCGACCGGCGAGCAGATCCTCGTCGCCACCCGCCAGACTGGACGCGAATACGATGTCGATCTGCGCGACGGCACGCTCTACATCCATACCAACGACAATCACCTGAACTTCCGTCTCGCCACGGCGAGCCTCGACAAACCGGGCGAATGGACCACGCTGATCGCCGGATCGGACGAATTCTACCTCTCCGATTTCGAGCTGTTCAAGGATTTCTACGTCACCGAAGGCCGCCTGCGCGGATTGGACCAGATCCAGCTGCGCAGCTACGCCGATCCCAATCTCGTGAAGCCCGTTGCCTTCACCGAAGCTAGCTTTTCGACCGGTCTTGCGAGCAATCCCGAATACGACACGCAGAAACTGCGTCTGGCCTATGAGAGCATGGTCACGCCAAATTCCGTTTATGACTACCATGTGGGAAGCGGCGAACTGGAATTGCTCAAGCAGCAGGAAATCCCGAGCGGCTACGACGCGAACCGCTACACGGTCGAACGTATCGAGATTGCCGCGCGCGACGGGACCATGGTCCCCGTCTCGATCGTGAGCCGCAAGGACCGCAAACAGGGCGGCCCGCTGCATCTCTACGCCTACGGCGCCTACGGTTTTGCCTATCCGCCGAATTTCTCGACCACGCGCCTCAGCCTCGTCGATCGCGGCTTCGCTTTCGCCATCGCCCATATCCGCGGCGGCGACGATCTGGGCCGCAACTGGTATCTGCAGGGCAAGCTCAACGAGCGCACCAACACCTTCAACGATTTCGTCGATGTCGCGAAGGGCCTGATTGCCAAGGGCTACACCGAGCAGGGCAAGATCAGCGCCAGCGGCGGGTCTGCCGGCGGCGAGTTGATGGGCGTCGTGCTCAACACCAATTCCGAACTCTGGGGCGCGGTGGTGGCGCACGTGCCCTTCGTCGACGTGCTTAACACGATGCTCGACAAGGACCTGCCGCTCACCCCGGGCGAGTGGCCGGAATGGGGCAACCCGATCGAGAGCAAGCAGGCTTTCGCCTATATCCTCTCCTACAGCCCCTACGACCAGGTGGTGGCGCAGGATTATCCGCCAATGCTGGTAACCGCCGGCCTCAACGATCCGCGCGTAACCTATTGGGAACCCGCAAAGTGGGTCGCCAAACTGCGCGAGCTGAAGACCGACGACCATGAGTTGCTGCTCAAGACAAACATGGGCGCAGGCCATGGCGGCAAGTCCGGCCGCTTCGCCTCGATCTACGAAGTCGCCGAGGAATATGCCTTCATTCTGTGGCAGATGGGCCTGACCGAGTGAGCGCACGCTTTACGCAAGAATTCACTGCGCTGCCCGAGCACATCGACGAGCTCGGGCACGTCAACAACACGGTCTGGGTCCGCTGGATCCAGGACCTTGCCACCGCGCATTGGGCGGACACGGCGCGGCCCGAAGATGCGGAGCAATTCTTCTGGGTCGTGTCCCGCCACGAGATCGATTATCGCGGCAATGTCTCCGAGGGCGAGACGGTCAGCGGCGAGACATGGATCGAAGGGGAGCCGCGCGGCGCCACCTCGATCCGGCGGGTCGATTTTAGCAACCAGGCAGGCAAAGTGATCGTTTCGGCGGCCACGACCTGGGCCATGCTCAACCGGGAAAGCCAGCGGCTGGTCCGCGTGCGCGAGGACGTGCTCGCGCCGTTTCGGGACTGACCGTCGCCCTCAGGCCGCGACGCGTTGGATCGACGAAGCCGGTTTGATCGGGTCGTCGAATTTGCCGAAATGGGCCTGGTTCCGCCCGGCGCATTTGGCGGCGTAGAGGAGGTGATCGGCCCGCGCGTAGAGCGTCGGGAAGTCGATCAGCTGGCCATCTTCCGTCTCGCTGAAATCGACGAAGCCCATGCTTGCCGTCACCGGACGCTGCAATTCGTCGACCTCTGCCATGATGCGCGCGGTCATGGCCTTGCGGCGAACATCCGCATGACCGGCCACATCGTCGCCGCGCAGCAAGAGAATGAACTCCTCGCCTCCGATGCGGAAGGCGGCAAGGTCGGCGTCGTCCCCGGGACTAAGCGCCCAAGCCGCACTGCGGATGACACGGTCGCCCACCGGATGGCCGTAAATATCGTTGATCGACTTGAAATGATCGAGGTCGACCACGGCCATGGCGTGGAAGCCCTGCCGCACCAGTTCGGGATAATGCGCCTCGAGGGCGCGGCGATTGCGCAATCCAGTCAGTTCGTCGAGCTCGCTAAGCATTTCGAGATCACGCGCCGCGCTGACGGCGCGGTCGCGTTCGCGGCGGATCATCATGAAGCGGTCCGCCACGGCCAGCGCGGTCGCTACCACTTCGAAGAGAAGCGCGAAGTTCTGCGGCCATGTTTCGTCGAAGGCCAGCAGCGATTCGAACAAGTAGACATTGATAGTCTGCGCCAGCACGATGAGGAAGAGCGGCGCGATTCCGTAGAAGAGATAGGGCGCCACACGGCTTCCTTGCCTGCGCGCGGTATGGAGCAGGAAGAAGTAGGCTGCGAAGATGCAAACCAGCACGCCGAAATAATAATGGTCGATCCACAGGTCGAACCATTCCATCTTGAACGTCGTAACGAGCCCGTTCGCCAGCGTGGCGGCGGACAACACCAGTAACCAGCGGCGGTAGCGACGCGGCAACCGTCCGTCTTCGATGAAGTGGTAGGCAAATAGGAACGTCGCCGCGATCATCACGTCAAGGCTGAGATAGGTGATGTTGAGTTCGGTCATGTATGAGACTGGCAGCAACATCGGCAGCAGCCCGGATACGGCCGCGGTCTGTACGACCGCCATCAGGCAGAAGAGTGCGTGGAACAGCGGGAAGGGTTCGCGCAACGCCTTGTAGTAGACGAGGTCGAAAATTACCGGGGCCAGCAGCAACCCGCACAGGATCGCGGCGAAGATGTGGAGATAGCCCGCTACAGGCGGCACCTTCGCCTTATGGGACAGCTTCGCGGCGACAAAGCTTTCCGGAAACCACCCGCCCTCGTGAATGAAGACCACTGCCTTCGTTTGGGCGGCAAGATCGGGCAATTCGACCATAGCCTTGAGGCTTGATGCGCCGAGCTTTAGCTCATCGAAGGCAAACTCGCGCGAGATCGTGCTGCCATCGACCCCCTCCAACAGCACGACAAGCCGCTTGAACTCGTAGCGGTCGAAATTGGCAAAACGCGGGTCGGCCGCCGTTCCGGTTGCCCCTGTGAGATCGTGCCGAATGATGTGGCGTTCGGCGTCCCAGTCGAATTCGGCCCCTTCGCAGGTCCACTTGGAGGGGTCCTGCGCCGCGTCCTTGTAAGACACGCTCGAAGTCACCGAAATGTGGCAAACCGATCCGGGCGCGAAACTTGCGTTTGGTTGCACCTGAGCTTGGACCCGATTGGGGACAAGCGAAAGCATCGCGCAAAGCACGATCAGGGTCGCAGCGCGCCAGATGGCGAACCGCGACACGAGATTGCTGACCCGTCCCATCGGACGCGACAATAGCGCCTAAAACGTAAAAGGCCCGTTAAAATTCATCCCGCCCGAAAACGGCGGGATTCAGCCGTTCAGCACGTCGGAAACCGGGCGATAGTCATAACCCAGTTCGCGCGCGACCGCTTCGTAGGTCACTTCGCCCCGATGGACATTGAGTCCTTCGGCCAAATGCGGGTCCGCGTCCAGCGCGTCCTTCCATCCCATGCGCGCGATGCGCAGCGCGTGAGGCAGGGTCACGTTGTTGAGCGCATAGGTACTGGTGCGCGCCACGGCGCCCGGCATGTTGGCGACGCAGTAATGCACGATGTCGTCGACCACATAGGTCGGCTCGGCGTGGGTGGTCGGACGCGAGGTCTCGAAGCAGCCGCCCTGGTCGATCGCGACGTCGACGAGCACGGCGCCGGTCTGCATGTCCCTGAGCATCTCACGCGTGACGAGCTTGGGCGCCGACGCACCCGGGATCAGCACCGCGCCGATCACGAGATCCGCGCCGCACACGGCATCATAGAGGTTCGCCTGGTTCGAGAAGCGCGTCGAGGCGCGGCTCTCGAAATGCGTGCCGACCTTTTCCAGCACTTCGGGATCACGGTCGAGGATGGTCACATCCGCGCCCAGCCCGGCGGCCATCTGGGCCGCGTTGAAACCGACGACACCGCCGCCGATCACCACGACCTTGCCCGGCATCACGCCCGGTACGCCGCCAAGCAGCACACCGCGGCCGCCATGCGCCTTTTCGAGCGCGGTCGCACCCGCCTGCACGCTCATGCGTCCTGCTACCTGGCTCATGGGCTTGAGCAGCGGCAGCTGGCCGCGCGGGCCGGTGACGGTCTCGTAAGCGATTGCCGTCACGCCGCTCTCGACGAGGTCCTTGGTCTGCGGGGCATCGGGTGCAAGGTGGAGGTAGGTGTAGAGGATCTGGCCTTCGCGCAACTTCTTGCGCTCGACTTCCTGCGGTTCCTTGACCTTCACCACCATCGCGCATTCGGCGAAAATCTCGTCCGGCGTATCGACGATTTTCGCGCCGGCCGCGACATACTGGTCGTCGGTCGCGTCGATGCCGCTTCCGGCCTGCGTTTCGATCCAGACCTCGTTGCCCTGGCTGATCAGTTCCTTCGCGCTCTCCGGCGTGAGGCCGACGCGATATTCGTGGTTCTTGATTTCCTTAGGGCAACCGATGCGCATGATGCGTAACTCCTTCTCTGGGGAAGGCCGTTACAAGTGAAACTTTTAGCTCGCAAGCACTGCAGGCCCATGCGCAAGCTTATTGCGGCAGACTGGCCCAGCCGATCACGATCCGATCTCCGCCGGCGCTCTCGACTTGCGAAATCGCTACTCCCGCTGCCTGAAGACGCGCTGCGAGAGCGGCTGTCGGCTCTTCCGGGCCGCGCAAGACCATTGGCAGGCCGATTCGCCGGGCCGCCCATGTCACAGTTGCTTCGGCCGCCTGGCCGGCTGCGTCCGGACCTTCCTCGTCCAGCGTGATCGCGGGAAGCGGTTGTGCTGGCGGGCGAAGGGCCACGGTCCAGCCGGGCGTCTTGCCGGCGACACGGCGTTCCAGTTCGCGATAGCCTTCGAGCGAGAGGCCCGGCAACGGCGTCGCATCGGCCGAGAGGCGGCGGGTGTCGCGGTCGAGCATGACATCGCCGCGTTCCACGCCTGCGGCCATGGCCATGCGCTGCACCATGTTGGCAATCTGCCGCTCGGTAGCCGCGGCTTGTTCGGCGGCACGGGCGCGCGCGAGCTCGGCCTGCTCCGCCGCTCCCGGATCGGCGCCGACGCGGAATTGCTCGACGCTAACCGTTACGTCGCGTCCCAGCCGCTCGCGGAGGGCGCGGGTGAGGTCGGCATTGGCCTCGGTGTCGAAATCGGGCGTGAACACGGTCGCTGTGATCGCCAGCGGTTCGCTGTCCCAGTCGATCGCCTGTTCGCTGATCCGCGCGCGCTCGCCGAATTCGGACTGGATGACGTTTTTCACGATACGCTGCGAATTCGATTCCCAAGCGATCTGGCGCAGCGAGAGACCGAGCGGGATCGCCAGAGCGATGAAGATGAAGAAGATGCCGACGTTCTGGAACCAGCCCTGTCTGCTGGAAAGCGTGGTGCGGAAGCCGTACAGGCGCGCCATGACCGTTGCGGTCAGCGCGATGGTCAGGAAGTTGGTGAAGAAAAGGCCTAAGGCGCCAAAGAAGACGGTCCAATTAAACGTGGCAAGGCCGAAGCCAACGACGGCCAGCGGCGGCATAAGGGCGGTTGCGATGGCGACGCCCACAATACTCCCCTCACGTCCGCGGATCATGGCGTAGGAACCGGCGATGGAGGAAAAGAGCGCGACCATCAGGTCGAACAGGTTCGGCCGCGTGCGCGCCGCGATTTCCTCGGTCACCGTCTGGAGCGGGGATACGAGTACGATAAGCGCGGCAAACAGCACGGCGGCCACGCTGCCCAGCGCGAGCGACTTGACGCTGATCTTGAGCCACTTCTGCTTGCCGGTCGCGAGTGCAAAGCCGACGCCGAGGATCGGGCTCATCAGCGGCGACAGGAGCATGGCCCCGATCACGACTGCCGGAGAGGACAGCAGCAGGCCGAGGATCGCAATCCCCGCCGACATCATGATCATCAAGATGTAGCGGGGTGTCGTGGGACACTCGGTTGCGATCTTGGCGACGACCTCCCTGTGATCGACCCCAGCTCGCACGTTATCGCGCCAGTAGCGGCGGAAAGGTGCAATTGCTCTGCCAATAGGCGAGAAGACCCAGCGCGCGGCGCGTTCGGCCTCTTCATCGGGGGGAAGGGTGGCGGTGCTTGCGTTCATGGCGCTCCCCTAGATGGGATTGCCGTCCTGGTCGCGGTATATTTCGCGGCGGCCCACATGGTTCGCAGGACCGACGAGGCCCTCGCTTTCCATGCGCTCGATCCACTTGGCGGCGGTGTTGTAGCCCACGCCCATCTGGCGCTGGAGCCAGCTTCCGCTCGCCTTCTGGTTCTCGATCACGATCTGGCAGGCCTGGCGGTACTTGCGCTCTTCGGGATTATCGGAGGCGGTGAACTCGTCCTCGAAATTGAAGCCGCCGTCTTCGGGTTCCTCCGTCACAGCGTCGACGTAATCGGGCTTGCCCTGTTCGCGCCAGTGATCGGCCACGCGCTCGACTTCCTCGTCGGCCACGAAGGGGCCGTGGACGCGGACCATGGCGCCGGTGTTCGGCTTGTAGAGCATGTCGCCCTTGCCCAGCAGCTGCTCGGCGCCCTGCTCGCCGAGAATCGTGCGGCTGTCGATGCGGCTCGTCACCTTAAAGCTGATGCGGGTGGGCAGGTTGGCCTTAATGACGCCGGTGATGACGTCGACCGAGGGGCGCTGCGTCGCCATGATCAGGTGAATGCCCGCGGCACGGCTCTTTTGCGACAGGCGCTGAATCAGAACCTCGATTTCCTTGCCGACGGTGACCATGAGGTCGGCCAGTTCATCGACGATCAGGACGATGAGCGGCAGCGGTTCGTAATCGAGCTGCTCTTCCTCGTACAATTCCTCGCCGGTCTCAGGGTCGAAGCCGGTCTGAACGCGGCGGCCGAGTGGTTTGCCCTTCTCGATCGCCTTTTTCACCTTCTCGTTGAAGCCCGCGATATTACGCGAGTTCACGCTCGACATCATGCGATAGCGCTTCTCCATCTCCTCGACCGCCCATTTCAGGGCGCGGACCGACTTGGCCGGTTCGGTCACCACGGGGCTGAGGAGATGCGGGATGTCGTCGTAGGTTTTCAGCTCGAGAACCTTGGGATCGATCAGGATCAGGCGGCACTCGTCCGGCGTGAAACGGTAGAGCAGCGACAACAGGATCGCGTTGAGGCCGACCGACTTGCCCGAACCGGTCGTACCGGCGACGAGCAAATGCGGCATGGCGGCCAGGTCGGCGATGATTGGCTCGCCCGCGATGTCCTTGCCGAGGATCATTGGCAGGCTGCCGCCATGGTCGACGAAGGCGCTGGAGGTCGCCAATTCCTTGTAACTGACCATCTGGCGATCGGCGTTGGGCAATTCGATGCCGATCACGGTCTTGCCGGGGATGGGCGAGACGCGCGCGCTGATCGCGCTCATGTTGCGGGCGATGTCTTCGGCAAGGCCAACCACACGGCTAGCCTTGATCCCGGGTGCGGGTTCCAGCTCGTACATGGTAACGACGGGGCCCGCGCGCACGGCGGTGATCTCGCCCTTCACGTTGAAATCGTCGAGCACGTTTTCGAGCAGGCGCGCGTTGCGTTCGAGCGCGATCTTGTCGAGCTTGGCCGCCTTCTGCTCGGGTTGGTCGTCAAGCAGGTCGGTGCTGGGCAGCTGGAAATTGGCGAACATGTCGCGTTGCTTGGCCTTGGCCGGGCTGGAGCGCACGGGCGCTGCCACCGGGTCGGCAATCTCGGGCGACCGACGCGCGGTGCGTGCAGGCGCGTCCTCGTCCTCGTCGTCTTCGGGCAGGGCGCGCTTGGCGCGCTTCTGCTTCTTGGGCGCTAGCGGTAGGTCGATGTCGGACAGCTGCGGTCGGCGTTTGAGTATCTCGGGAAACGTGAAGAACTGCGCCCAGTCGAGCGCGAAGACCTTGGTCACCAGCGCCAGCCCACCGCCGAGCGCGACAAGGCCGAGCGCGGCGATGATCCAGCCGGAGAAGTCGCCGCCAAAACGCGTCGCCACCGCCTCGACCCCGCCTGCGCCGAGCAGCCCGGCGGTTCCTCCGCCTCCAGCAGGAAAAGGCCCAGGGCTGCCAGCGAACAACAGGGATATTACTGTCCCGAGGAGGAGCATTGCCAACAACAGAAACGCGAACGGGCGCCACCATTTGCCGGGAGTTTCCTCTTCGTCCGGATCCTCGACGCCGGTCCAGAGTCGCCGCGCAGAAATCCAGAGCAATGGGAGCAGAAGCAGCGCGGGCAAGCCGAACCAGAGATAGGCCTGGTCCGAAATCCACGCACCGCTCGCCCCCATCCAATTGGAAATGTCGGTCCCGGCTGCGGCGGTCGAAGCGCTGGGGTCGGTCTGCGTATAGCTGGCCAGAGCGAGCGCGAGGAACAGCATGAGTGCAAAGAGCGCCCCAGCCCCCGCCATATGCGTCGCGCGCCGCAGCGAGCGGCGGAAAGCCGCCCGCCAATCGGGTTTGGCGCCTGCGCGCGTGGCCATTCGATAATTCCCTTCTACCGTCTTGAGGCCAGTATGAATCCTCGGGGAGTCTGCCGTCAAGCGACCTTCGTCGAAGCGAGTCCGTCGATCGCGCCCCAGCGGGGCCAGTCGAGTTCGTCTGCGCGGGCGCGGTTCATGCCGCCCAACGCGATCACAGGAACCGGCGATTGCTGCGCGAGGACACGGAAGCCCATGACACCGAGCATAGGCGCACCCGGATGCGAACGGGTGGGGAAGACCGGTGAGAGGAAGATACCGTCGGCTCCGGCGGCGAGCGCGGTGTCGATCTCGTCGCCGTTGTGGCCGGTTGCGAGTTTCAGCCCTGCACCCCAGCATTCCGGTGGTCCGTAGTGGCCATCCGCGCCCCAGTCGCCCGCTCCGGAAAGGATCACCACTTGATTGCAGGCGCGTGCAATGGCGGCCAGCGCCTCGAACCGTTCGCGCCGTGCGGCTTCGGACAGATGGTAGTGCCGGAAGACGAAGCCCGAACCCTGCGGCAGGTTGCGCAAGGCACTCTCCAGTCCCGCATCGTTGCGGTCGTCGGAGAGCAGCCACAGCAGGGGAAGGGTCTGGCGATTGGTCACGCTTGCGCTATAGCGCGCCGCCATGGAAAAGGCAGGCTCTCCGCTCGAACAGGTCCGCAGCTCTATCGCGCAGGCGTGCAATCGCGCCCGCCGCGATCCCGGTGACATTACGCTGGTGGCCATAAGTAAACGCCACACGGCCGCGACGATCGAACCCCTCCTGATCGAGGGCCACCGCCATTTCGGCGAGAACCGCGTGCAGGAAGCGGCGGAAAAATGGCCGGCGCTGCGCGAAGCCCATCCTGCAGTGCAGCTTCATCTCGTTGGCCAGCTGCAATCGAACAAGGCCGAGGAAGCCGCCGCGCTGTTCGATGTCATCCATTCGCTCGACCGGCCGAGCCTCGTGAAGGCCTTGGCCAAGGCCTTCGACAAGACCGGCCGCCTCGTGCCGTGTTTCGTGCAGGTCGATGTCGGCGACGAACCGCAGAAAGGCGGTTGCCCGGTGGGCGACCTGCCCGCCTTGCTCACGCAGGCACGCGATGCCGATATTCCACTGGCCGGACTGATGTGCCTGCCGCCTGCCGATATCGAACCGGCACCCTTCTTCGCTTTCCTCGACAAGCTTGCCCGCGATCACGGCCTCGAAGGTCGGAGTATGGGCATGAGCGGCGATTACGAGACCGCGATCATGCTGGGTGCGACGCATATCCGTGTCGGCACCGCGCTGTTCGGCGAACGTCCCGCCTGAACGCCACAGCCTTCAATCTGCTGACAGATCGCACAAAAAAGGGGCGCCCGAAGGCGCCCCTTATCTTTGTGCGCTGATGCGCGCGATCAGAACTCGGCGCGCACGGTGACGCCGTAAGTCCGCGGCTCGGCGAGGAAGGCCGAATAGGTCTGCTGCGGCGCGATGAAGGGCGTGTTGAAGGCCACCTGCGTGTAGTCGGTATCGAAGGCGTTCTGCACCCAGCCTTCAATGGCGAAACGATCGGCGATGTTGGTAAGGCCGATGCGGCCGTTCACGACCACGAAGCTGTCCTGTTCCTTGCCGTAGAGAAGGTCCGAACCGGTGTTGTAATCCCCGGTCATGCGGGCGTTGACGAACAGCAGGCCCTTCATGCCCGACCCGCCGATGTTCGGCGTCCAGGTAAAGGACGTTGTGCCGACCCAGGCCGGCGCGTTCGACAGATTGTCGCCTGGCAGCAGGCGCAGCGCCGGATCGAGCGGATCGCCCTGATCGCTGCCGACGAGATCGTCGGCATAACGCGTGTTGGCATGGGTGACACCCAGCGTCATGTTGACGTTTCGGGTCGGGCTCAGCGAAGCTTCGAACTCGAAGCCTTCAGAGACCACGCCTGGCGTTACATCGCCTGCATCGCAGGCGCCGGTGGTGGCGCTCGCATCGCGGTCGAGGTCATTCAGATCCGTACCGCAGCCGTTGATGTTTTGCACCAGGAAGACCGAACCGTTGAAGGTGTTCAACTGGAAATTGCTGAACTCCTGCCGGAACGCGGTCAGGCCGAGGCTCCACTGGCGGTTCGAATACTTCATGCCGATTTCGTAGGCGTCGACGGTTTCCTCATCGAACTGCAGCGATGCAGGGTCGATGTTGGCGACGTTGAAGGTCACCGGATTGCCCAGCGCCGAACGGTCGAGGTTGAAACCGCCCGCCTTGTAGCCGCGCGAGTAGGAGGTGTAGACCATCAGGTCATCGACCGGCTTCCAGCTAAGGATGGCCGTGCCGGTGAACTCGTCCTCGTCACGGCTGTCGGCAATCGTAACTCCGTCGAGTTCTGCGGTCGAGTTGCCCTGGCATGACAGCGCGATGATGCCGCCCGCCAGACCCGCCAGCGGCGTGGCCAGCAGGTCGCCAACGAGCGCCCGGTTGGTCGGACAGATCGTGTTGTCGTTCGAGAAGCTCGCATCGAAATCCTTGGTTTCGCTGGTGTAGCGAAGGCCCAGGGTGAGATCGAGGCGATCGGTGAGATGGACAATATTGTGCGTGAAAACCGCGAAGTTTTCGCTCGTCTGATTGTATTGGTCGCCCGTGCCTCCAACGTCGCTCACCATGGCGAGATTGTCGAGGCCTGCGAGGATCAGCGGCGTGGCTGGGCCGAACGCCGGATCGCCGACGGTCCCGTCGAGAAACGCGCGGGCCGGGCCAAGGCAATCGTCCGCACCAGGCGCGAGGAGCGCCGGGTTCACGGCAATGACGAGACGGCAATTCACGAAGCGTCCGTAATCCTCGCCGAAGCGCAGATTGTCACGGGTTTCGAGCTTCTCATTGGCGTAGTAGGCGCCGACGAGCCAGTCGAGGCGATCACCGAACGCTTCGCCGTTGAGGCGCAGTTCCTGCGTGAAGGTCTTGAACTCACGCGCGCCCGCATCATCGCCCGGCGCGCGGTAGAGGATGTCCACCTGCGTGTAGTCGGTGTCCGAAGCCTGCGTGTTGAAATACTCGCGATATCCCGTGATCGAGGTCAGGTTTGCACCGCCCAGATCCCAGTTCAGTTCGCCCGAGACACCGTAATCCTCGGTTTCACCGGCATAGCTGCGGCCTTGGGTGACATAGATGTCGCGATCATAGGTCGACTGGGTGAAAGCGCGCGGATCCTGGCCAAGGCCAAGCAGCACGTTGACGATGGGATTGCCGGTGCTGGCCAGCGCTGGCGAGCCCGTCTCGGGCCGTGCGAAGGGATCGAAGCCGGGCGACACACGCGCAAGCGGAGCCACCTCGGGCTGGACGAAGGTCGCGGCGCAGCACGCCTCATCCTTCTTCGAATAATCGCCGACAAGACGGAAGCTGATATCATCGTTCGGCTCGAACAGGGCCTGTGCGCGCACGAGATAGCGGTCGCGGTTGTTGACGTCGGTGTCGTTGACGACATCGTTGTAGAAACCGTCACGCTGGAACCAGACGCCATCGATACGCGCAGCGACAGTATCGCCCAACGGCGCGTTTACACCGCCTTCGATGCGCAAGGCGTCGAAATTGCCATAGGTAAAGTCGGCATATCCGCCGAAATCAAATTCCGGTTCCGCGGTATAGATCGAGATCATCCCGGCAGAGGAGTTACGGCCCCCCAGCGTACCCTGCGGGCCGCGCAGGATTTCGATGCGTTCAAGCGGGCCAAGCTCGCTCAGCGCGTTACCCGAACGCGAGCGGTAGACGCCGTCGACGAAGACCGCGACCGAGCTTTCGAGGCCGGGGTTGTCGCCAACCGTACCAATGCCGCGAATACGGGCCGAGCCGTTGGCTTCGTTGCCGGTCGAGGAGACGAGCAGCGATGGCGCGACCTGGTTCAGTTCGCGAATGTCGCTGGTGCCGGAGTTCTCGAGGGTTTCGGAGGAAACGGCCGAGATTGCGACCGGCACGTCGGCCAGGTTCTGCGCGCGGCCCTGCGCGGTCACGACGATGACCGGCGTAGTATCGTCGACATCGGCGTTGTCGACCATGTCGCCTTCATCAGCGACTTCTTGGGCCATGGCGGCCTGCGGAAGCATGGTGAAACCGGCGCCGAGAATGGCAAGCGTGCGCAACGAAAGCGTAGTTTTCCTCATGGGAAACCCTCTCCTCTGATTAACTCTCTCGAACGATTCGATTCCGGAATTGCGGTCAGGACGCAACAATCTTCCTACAAATGTATGCTAAGCGTCTTCCAACCGTGCCTGCATTGCATCACCTGCCGCATCGATCAGGCGCGCTTCGAGGCGGTCCTGTCGCTCGCCTCCGGCCAGCTTCCCGCCCGTAAGATCGGTCACGTAGAAGGTGTCGACCGCGCGTTCGCCGTAGTGGGTGATATGGGCGGAATGGACGACCAGCCGGCTTTCGAACAGAACCCGCGCAAGGCGGTTTAGTAGCGCCGGACGGTCGCGTGCGTTCACTTCGATCACTGTGAAGCGGTTGGAGGCTTTGTTGTCGAACAGCACGCGCGGGCTGACATCGAACGCCTTGGAACGGCTGTGCGGCAAGGGCCGCTGGGCCAGCTTCGGGGTTAGGTCGATGCGGTTGGCCAGCGCATCGGCAATGCTTTTCTTGAGCCGCTCCAATTGCTGCTCTTCGCGGAAGGGAGCGCCATGCGGGTCCTGCACGAGGAAGTTGTCGAGCGCCCAGCCGGTGCGTGAAGTGTGGATGCGCGCGTCTATGATATTGCCGCCGGCCAGATGGATGCCGCCCGCGATGCGGTAGAAAAGGCCGGGGTGATCCGAGGCGATGACCGTGACCAGCGTTGCCCCGCGCGCTTCGTAATATTCGCAGTGGACCGAGAGCTCGTGGCCCTTCTCTCGCGCGGAGGCGTAGTGCGCAAGGTTCAGCGCGATGATGTCGACCGGCTCGGCAATCCAGTAGGCGTCGCCGAAGCTTGCGCCGTGTTCCTCCACCAGCGGAGCCTTCTCGCCGAGGAGGTCCGCCACCTGCGCACGCTTGGCCGCGACCTTTTCCTTGCGACCATGCCGCACATGGCCAAGCCGCAGCCGCTCGGACGACACATCGTAAAGCTCGCCCAGCAGTTGCCCCTTCCAGCTGTTCCACGTGCCCGGCCCGACCGCGCGAATGTCCACGGCGGTGAGGATGGCAAGATGGCGCAGGCGCTCGAGCCCCTGCACCTGTCCGACGTAATCCTCGATTGTCTTTGGATCGGTGAGGTCGCGCTTCTGCGCGGTGTGGCTCATCAGCAGGTGATTGAGCACCAGCCAGGCGACGAGATCGGTCTCGCTTTCGGTAAGGCCGAAGCGGGGGCACAGTTCGTATGCGATCTCCGCCCCGAGCACCGAGTGATCGCCGCCGCGCCCTTTGGCGATATCGTGGAGCAGCGCCGCGACATAGGCGACCCTGCGCGAATTCACCTTGTGGATCAGCCGGGTCGCACGCGGATGGTCGTCCTTCAGCTCGCCCTTCTCGATCTTGTTGAGCAGGCCGATGGCGCGGATGGTGTGCTCGTCCACCGTATAATGGTGGTACATGTCGAACTGCATCTGCGCGTTGACCTTGCCGAAATCGGGCACGAAGCGGCCAAAGACGCCCGTCTCGTTCATCCAGCGCAGGACCATTTCGGGATCGTTGCGGCCGCACAGCAGGTCGAGGAAGAGCGCGTTCGCCCGCGCATCCTCGCGCACCTTGCTGTCGATCAGCTTCGCATCGCGCGCGGCCTGTCGCATGGTCTCGGGATGGATTTCCAGTTCCTTGCTCTCGGCGATTTGGAAAATCTCGACGAGGCGTACCGGATCCTTGGCGAACCAGTCGTCCGAAGGCGCAGCGATCCGTCCCCCGAAGACGCGGTAGCCCTTCACCATGCGCGGCTTTGGGCGGAAGCCAGCGAAAAACCCGCTGCGGGCCGAGCGCTGGGCGAGATCGTCCTCGATATGGGCAAGGAAGACCCCGGTCAGGCTGCCGACCCGCTTCGCCTGCAGGAAATAGAACTGCATGAAGCGTTCGACCGCGCTCTTGCCCGGCCGTTCGGCAAAATTCATCCGCTCGGCAACCTGGCGCTGCAGGTCGAAGGTGAGCCGGTCCTCAGCGCGTCCCGTCATGATGTGCATGTGGCAACGCACGGCGAGAAGAAAGCGTTCGGCGCGGCGGAAGTTGCGGTATTCGGCCTCGGTCATCAGCCCCGCGCCGACCAGTTCCGACGCGCTGGAAACGCGGTGGATGAACTTGCCGATCCAGTAGAGCGTCTGCAGGTCGCGCAGCCCGCCCTTGCCGTCTTTCACATTGGGTTCCACGACATAGCGGCTGTCGCCCATCCGCTTGTGGCGGATGTTCCGCTCTTCCAGCTTCTGCGTGAGGAAAGCGCGCTCGTTCCCCTTCACGACCTCGAGCGTGTAGCGGCGCTCGCCCTCCTCGTAGAGATCGCGGTCGCCCCAGACATAACGCCCTTCGAGCAGCGCGGTGCGAATGGTGAGATCGTCCTTCGCCAGCCGGATCGCCTCGTCCAGCGTGCGGGTGGAATGGCCGACCTTGAGGCCGAGGTCCCACATCAAATAGAGCATCGCCTCGACCACCTGCTCGCACCAGGCGTTGCGGCGTTCGCCGACGAGGAAGGCGATGTCGACATCCGAATGCGGCGCCATCTCGGCGCGCCCGTATCCGCCCACCGCCATCACGGCCAGCCGCTCGCCTGCGCTGCGGTTGGCGTTGGGGTAAGTGTGATGCGTCACATATTCATGGATGACGCGCACCAACTGGTCGACGAGGAAGGAATAGCCGCCCGCCACCGCGTGGCCGGCCGAGGGTCGCGCCTCCAGCCGCCGCTCCATTTCGGCGCGGCCGCTTTCGAGCGCGGCCTTGAGCAGGTCGACGACGCCTTGGCGCGAATTGCCGCCCTGATCCTCGACCAGCGCCTCGATCTGCGAGGCCATCTCGCGTCGGTCGAAGATCGCGCGCTGGTCGGGGATTACGGGCTCGGTCAAGCGGCCTTGATGCTTTCTGCGTAGGTCGCCTTCACGCTGCGCTTGTCGACCTTCTGCGTGCCGAGGCGCGGCAGGTGGTCGCTGGCGCGCCACAGGTGCGCAGGCACCTTGAAGGCGGCGATATGTTCGCGCAGGAACTCGGTCAGTTCCTCCGGGCTCAGGTCCTTCCCTTCATGGGTGAAATAGACCGCTGCCGGGATTTCGCCGAGCCGCTCGTCGGGAACGCCGAAGACGCTGCATTCGGCGACAGCAGGATGCGCGTAAATCGCTTCCTCCACCTCGATGCAGGAGATGTTCTCGCCGCCGCGGATGATGATGTCCTTCTTGCGATCGACGATGAAAAGATAATCGTCCTCGTCCAGATAGCCGATGTCGCCGGTGCGGAAATAGGCATCTTCCGTATAGGCAGCGTCGGTCGCTTCCTCGTTCTTCCAGTAACCGAGAAAATTGGCGACCGAGCGGATGCAGACTTCGCCCACTTCGCCTGTGGCAAGCTTGTTGCCGTCATCGTCGAGGATGGCCATGTCGACCAGCGGCCTCGACGGCATGCCAGTAGAGCCGGGCTTGTTGATGTAATTCTCGTTGAGATTGCCGCAACCGACCGCGTTCGTTTCGGTCAGGCCATAGCCCAGCAGCGGGAAGCCATCGGGGAAAGCCTCCTTGATCTTGGTCACATGCTCGGGCGGGCGCGGCGCGCCGCCGGCGGCGAAGCTCTTGCACTGCGACAGGTCGAACTGGTCGCGTTCGGGATGAGTCGCCATTTCGTAGCTCATCAGCGGGACGCCGACGAAATAGGTGATCTTTTCCTCGTCGAGGAGGCGCAGCGCCTCGCGCGCGTCCCACTTCGGCATCAGCACCAGCTTGCGGCCCAGCGCGAAGCTCTGGAGGAACAGCGGCACTTCCCCGGTCACGTGGAACAGCGGCACGGCGACCAGCGCGGACGGCTGCACCGTGGGCGCTTCGCCGCGCGCGGTCAGGATCTGCAGGATCATGGCGGTCTGCGCGACGTAGTTCATCGTGCCGGAGACCACGCCGAGATGATCGGAATAGGCGCCCTTGGGATTGCCGGTCGAACCCGAGGTATAAAGGATGGTGGCGAGATCTTCAGGACCGATCGCGCCGAGCATCTTCATCGCCGTGTCGCCCGGTTCCCAGATTTCGGCGAGCCCTTCGGAGGGAACGCCGTGGTCGAAGACGACGACCTTTGACTGGATGTCCTGCCCTTCGAAACGCTTGGCGCGCTGCGGGTCGGCCAGGACCAGCGAACATTCGCACAGGTCGATGCCGTAGGCCATTTCCTCGCCGGTCCACCAGCCGTTCAGCAGTGTCGCGCAGCCGCCGGCCATCAGCGTGCCCATATAGGCGAGGATCCAGTTGACCGAATTGCGCGCGGCGATGCCGACGCGGTCGCCCTTCTTAAGGCCATGCTTGGTCACCAGCCCGTGCGCCACGCAGGTCGCGGCGGCATAGACTTCGCCGAAGGTCATGCGCAGATCGCCATCGACGAGGAAGACCGCGTCCTTCTTTTCCGGATCGTTGCAGAAGTGGGCGAAATAATGCGCCAGGCTGGGTGGGGCGTTCTTGAAGGAAGGCATTTCGACCCCGCGGCGCGTCGTGGGGACGGTTTCGAACATCTGTCCGGGAGCCGTAACGGCGGCAGTGAAACGCTGGATGTCCTTGTCGAGTTCGGTCGGCATGGTGGTGTCAGGTCCTCTCCATTGTGCGTGCGCGGGCAAATCCGCAGCTCCCGGCAAATACCGGTGAGGGATGCGAGACAGGCTTTCCCCAAAAGGCCTGCTATGCCAAAAGCCGCCCCGAAACGGGTCGCGCCGATGCGGCTTTCGACATGTCTCTAAGGGGATAAGACCTTGCTGTCACTACTGGCCGCCACTGCGGCTGCTTCGGAACCGATCCAGTGGGCGGAGCTGGGCCTGCGACCCTATCTGTTCGAGATCGGCAGCTTCCAGCTGCGCTACTATTCGCTCGCATACCTCCTCGGCATCCTCTTCGCCTATTGGCACCTGTCGAGAATGATCAAGTCGCCCGGCGCCCCGCTGGCGCAGCGCCATGCGGACGATCTGTTCTTCTATTGCACACTCGGCGTGATCTTGGGCGGCCGGCTCGGCTATGCTGCTTTCTACCAGCCCGAACTTTTCGGAGGCATGGAGCTGTTCCAGCTGTGGAACGGCGGCATGAGCTTCCACGGCGGCGTGATCGGTGTTCTGGTTGCGATCAGCTGGGTTGCCTGGCGCGGCGGCCTCAACTGGCTGCGCGTGTGCGATTACATCGCGGTCAACGTGCCGATCGGCTACATGCTCGGCCGGATCGCCAATTTCATCAACGGCGAACTCTACGGCCGCCCGGTCGAAGGCGACGTGCCTTGGGCGATGGTCTTCCCCGGCGGCGGCGAACTCGCACGCCATCCGAGCCAGCTCTACCAGGCGGGTCTTGAAGGCCTGCTCCTTGGCGTGCTGCTGATCGCGCTCTTCTGGAAGACCCGTGCACGCTACCGCGCCGGCCTCCTCGTCGGCATATTCACCGTCGGCATGGGGCTGGGCCGTTTCGTCAACGAGTTCTTCCGCGAACCCGACGCGCATCTAGCCTATGTCGTCGCGGAAACCGGCCTCAGCCGCGGCCAGTGGCTCAGCCTGCCGATGATCGCGGTGGGCGTTGCGGTGATGATCTACGCGCTGATGAAGCCGCCTGTCGGGGGCAAGAAGGCGCCGTCGAAGCCGCTGGCGGCATGAGCGGGGGCGGGGCGAACACCGACCTCGCCGCCAGCTTCCGGCGCCTGATCGAGCGGCACGGGCCCATGCCAGTGTCGCGCTACATGGGCGAAAGCAACGCGCGCTATTACACCAGCCGCGATCCACTGGGTGCGGGCGGGGACTTCACCACCGCGCCCGAGATCAGCCAGATGTTCGGCGAGATGGTGGGCCTGTGGCTGGCGGACCTGTGGAGCCGCTCGGGCCATCCGCAAGCCATCTACGCCGAGCTTGGCCCCGGTCGCGGCACGCTGGCACGCGACGCGCTGCGGGCTATGGCGAGCCAGGGACTGCGCCCGCCTGTCCACCTCGTCGAAGGGTCTGCCGCGCTGCGCGAGGTCCAGGCCGATGCTCTGGCGGGGGCGCAGTTTCACGAGAGCATCGACACGCTCCCCGACGACCGTCCGCTGTACATAGTCGCCAACGAATTCCTCGACGCGCTGCCGATCCGCCAGCTGGTGATGACGACACGCGGCTGGCGCGAACGCTTGGTCGCTCTCGACGGCGATAGGTTCGTCTTCGCGGCCGGGCCAAACCCGATGGACGACGCTGTGCTCGAAGAGCGCCGCGCCCAAGATGTCGGCACGGTTATCGAAACCTGCCCCGGCGCCGCTGCGGTAATCGAGGACCTTGCCCGCAGGATCGACCGTCAGGGCGGCGCGGCGCTGTTCATCGACTATGGCTATCTCGAATCCCGGACGGGAGAAACACTGCAAGCCGTAAAGGCGCATGGAAAGGTCGGCGTGTTCGATGCGCCGGGGGAAATGGACCTGACCGCTCTGGTCGATTTTGCCGAGCTTGCGCAGATCGCCCGGCAGGAGGGTCTGGCGGTGGAGACCGCGACACAAGGCGCCTGGCTCGACGCCATGGGTCTTGGCCTGCGCGCCAAAGCGCTGAGCGAGCGGAGCCCCGCCCATGCAGAAGAAATCGCGCGCGCCTGCAACCGGCTTGCCGGAACCGGCGAAATGGGCGAATTGTTCAAGGTCATGGCGATCACGCCCGGGCAGGCTCCGCGCGGCGCGGGCTTCGGCTGAGGTTCATCGGGCGCGCGCCACACACGTATCCCGGCGCCTCCCGCCTACGGAGACTATTGAGATGAAGAAGTCCGTCCTCGCCTTTGCCGCCCTCTTGCTCGCATCGCCCTTGCTCGCGGCGCAGCCGGTCGAAGGGCGCTGGGTGACCGAAGAGCGCGATGCGGTCATCACCATTGGCGATTGCGGTAAATCTCTGTGCGGACGGATTACGAAATTCCTCGTCGCCCCGCCGCAGGGCGTGAACCAGCGCGACGTCAACAATCGCAACGCCAGCCTGCGGAACCGCAAGCTGCTCGGCATGCCGGTGCTGACCGGGTTGACCGAGGATGGCGATGAATGGCGCGGCCAGATCTACGATCCGAAGAGCGGCAAGACCTACCGCTCGATCATCCGCCGCCTGAACGCCTCGACGCTCCAAGTGAAGGGCTGCCTCGGCCCCTTCTGCCAGACCCAGACCTGGAAGCGCGCGCGCTGACCTAGAGCCCCGCGCGCTCCGCCAGCCGCCGCGCCGCTTCGTCGAAGGAAAGCTTGTCCTCCTCGCGATCAACCGAATAATTCGCCTCGCGCATCGCCTCGACATCGATGGCATCGACCAAAGGGGTGAGCGCGTCCACCAGCGCCGCGTCACGACCAGCCTCGGGGCTCAGCAACAGCACGGCGTCGTAATTGGGAAAAGCCCCGCGCGGATCCTTAAGGATGACCAGCCGGTCGGCCTCGATCCTTCCGTCGGATGTATAGGCCCCGATGACATCGGCCTCGCCCGATTGCAGCGCGTTGTACATGAAGGTCGGCGAGAAATTGCGCTTCTCGGCAAAGCGCAGGCCATAGGCATCGCGCACCGCAATCCATTCGGGACGCTCGAAGAATTCGGGATCGCCTCCGATTGTCATCGCCTGACCTCGCGCCGCGAGATCGGCGATGCTTTCGAATTGTCCTGAAGTCGCGACCTCCTGCCTCATGGCGAGGCCATAGGCGTTCTCGAAGCCGAGCCGCCCGAGCATTTTGATCCCCGTGTTCTCGGTTTCCCATTGCTCGATCGCGGCGTACATCTCGTCGCGCGCAAGAGTATCCTCGCGCTTCATCTGGTTGGTCCAGATCGTGCCCGTATAGTCGACATAGACGTCGATCTCGCCGCTCGCCGCTGCGCTGTGCGCAACCGCCGACCCCAGCCCGTCGCGATATTCGACCGCAAAGCCTTCCGCTTCGAGCCGCTGCCCGATCAGGCGTGCGAGGATATATTGCTCGGAAAAGCCCTTGGCCCCGATGACCACCCGGTCCTCGTCCTCGCCTCCGCCGAACTGCGCGAACAACGCCCCGCCGACGCCCAGCGCGACTGTCATTAGCCCGCCGATGACAAGGACGCGCCGCCGCTCGCGAAATCCGCGCTCGATCGTGCCGAGCAGCGTATCGGCCAGCAGCGCAAGACTCGCGCTGGCGATGCAACCTGCCAGCACCAGCACCCAGTTCTGCGTCTGTAGCCCGGCAAAGATCGGATCACCGAGGCTTTTCTGTCCGATAGTGGTGGCGAGTGTGGCCGCACCGATGGTCCAGACGGCGGCGGTGCGGATGCCTGCCATGATGTAAGGCGCGGCAAGGGGCGCCTCGACCAACAGCAAGCGCTGGCGGAAGCTCATCCCCACGCCCTCGGCCGCCTCGTTCACGCCGGGATCGAGATTGGCTTGCGCAGTGACCGCGTTTCTGAGGATCGGCAACAGCGCATAGAGTGCCAGCGCGAGTAGGGCGGGAAGGAATCCGAGCGTGGGCAGCCATTCGCCGAAAACCGCGCGCAGGCTCAGCAGGATCGGGAAGAACAGCGCGAGTAGGGCCAGCGCTGGGATGGTTTGTACGAGGCTGGCAAAGGTGAGCGCGGCCCGCGCGACCTTCTCCGAGCGGCTCGCCCAGACCGCGAGCGGCAGCGCCACCGCGATGCCAAGCGCGATGGCCGCCGCCGAGAGCAGCACATGAGCGGCCAGCTGGTCCCCGAGCCCCATGAGCGCGTCCCACAGTCCGTTCATCGGGAAAGCTCCGCCAGCCGCTGAGCCTGGTGACGCGGCACAGTGACCAGCGCCTGCGCCACCTCGCCACCCTTACCGGCCACCAGCGCTGCGGGCGTTTCGTCAGCCACGATCTGGCCCGCATCCATCACAAGAACGCGGTCGGCGAGCAGCAACGCCTCGGCCATGTCGTGGGTGACCATCACCGTGGTGAGGCCCAGTTCCTCGTGGAGCGCCCGCACGCGCTCGCCCAAGGCGTCTCGCGTTACCGGGTCGAGCGCACCGAAGGGCTCGTCCATCAGGAGAAGGTGCGGGTCAGCTGCAAGCGCGCGCGCCACGCCGACGCGCTGGCGCTGGCCGCCCGAAAGAGCGTCGGGCATGCGCATAGCAAGATCCGGATCGAGTTCTACCAGCCGCAGCAATTCCTCGATGCGCGAAGACGCGAGGCGTTCGCCCGCCAGCCGGGGGCCGATCGCGATATTCTCCGCCACGCTCATATGCGGAAAGAGGCCGATCGACTGGAAGACGTAACCGATCCGCCGACGCAGGGCGGGTAATGGCAGCGCGGCGACATCCTCGCCTTCGAACAGCACTTCGCCCGCGGAAGGATCGATCAGGCGGTTGACGGTCTTCAGCAGCGTCGACTTGCCCGAGCCCGAAGCGCCGACCAGCGCCACGAATTGCCCACGCGGAATTTCGAGCGCGACATGCTCCAGTGCACGAGTGTCGCCATAATGCTTGGCGACATCGCGAAAGGAAAGGGCGGGCGCGTCCTGCGCAGTCACTCCTGTGCGTCGCCCTCTTCGTCCGGAATCGCCTCGTAGGTCACCCGCTCCAGTTCGATCCTGCGTCCACCGGGGTCAGTGGCGATCATCAGGCCGTCCTTGATCCGGCCAGGCTGCCAGCACCGTTCGACACCGTCATCTTCGCCCGGATTGAAGCACAGCTGCTTGCCCTCGGGTCCGTCGGCGTAGCTCCACTGGCCGGTCTGCCACGGATCGCCGTTGCGCAGGTCCCGATAGATCCCGTCGCCATCGAACTGGGTGACGTAGCGCGCGCCATCCTCCGCCCGCGCCATCCAGGCGGTCTCGGCGAAACTGTCGGGCGCGGGGCGGCCGTCCGGGGTTGGCGAAGACTGTTCGTCGGGGCCTGCCGTCTCGCCCCCATCCTGCGCCTCTTCCTCCTGCGGCGCGCAGGCGGCGGCAAGGGTCAGGGCCAGCGCAAGACAGGGCAGGCGATACATCACTAGGCGTCTCCGGTTGATCCGATCGGGCGAACCCTAGCGAGGCTGTATCGCGATGGCGACCCCTGCCCCGCGGATGCGCTCAGCCGACGATGTTCTTGCGCGGGAAGACGATCCGGACGTCGAGACCGTCATCGGAGAAACTCCGCTCGAACGAACCGCCGAGCTGGCTTTCCACGGCTAGGCGCAGCAGGCGCGAACCGAAGCCCTCGCGCTCGCTGTTGCTGTCGACGCCGCAGGCGACGGCGCGCTCTTCCCAAGTGATGCAAACCGTTCCCTCGCCCTCGCATTCGTCCTCGACCGAGACGACGACCTTGCCCTCGGCGCAGGACAGCGCGCCGTATTTCGCCGCGTTGGTTGCCAGTTCGTGGAAGATGAGGGCCAGCGGGGTGGCGGCGCGTTCGCCGATTGGCACGCCCGGGCCGGAAATCTCAAACCGCCCGCCGCCCTGCTTGTCGTAAGGGGCGAGCAGGTCGTCAAGCAGGCCAGAAAGCGTTTCCCCGCGCTTGCCTTCATGGGGGCGGACATAGTCGTGTGCGGCGCCCAGCGCGCGGATCGTTTCGCTCAGCTCCATGGCGAAATCCGCGACCTCTTCGCGCCCGCGGGCACGGATCGCGATCAGGCCGGATACGACCGCGAAGATGTTCTTGATCCGGTGCGACAGTTCGCGGGCCAGGAGGTCACGCGATTCCGACAGGCGGTGGGTCTTGTCGATATCCACGACCGTGCCGAACCAGTGAGTCGCCTGATCGCCCACCTTGGTCGGCACGGCACGCGACTGGACCCAGCGATAGCTGCCGTCCGCGCGGCGGATGCGCCACTCGTCCTCGAAATATGTGCCCTCGTCCAGCGCCCTGCCGAACTTGGCCACCGCGCCCTCCCAGTCTTCGGGATGGATCGCGGCCTCCCAATCTGCGGTCTTCTGCGGGGCTTGAAGGCCTGTCACTTCGGCCCAGCGGGCGTTGATATAGGTGAAGTTGCCCTGCTCGTCGCCCCGCCAGGCGATGCCGGGCACGCTGTCGATCATGCGGCGCAGGTCGCGCTCGCGCTCCTCGACGGCGCGGGTGGCGCTTTCGCCGAGGCGGGCCTGCGACAGGCGGCGCATCACCGATTTGGCGAGCACGGCAAGTCCGTCGCGCTCGAGTTCGGTCAGCCCCTCGCGCGGCTCGGTATCGATCACACACAGCGCGCCCAGCGGAGCGCCCTCGGTCGAAACGAGGGGATAGCCTGCGTAGAATCGGACATGGGGAGAGCCGGTGACCAGCGCGTTCTCGGCAAAGCGCGGATCCTGCGTCGCATCGGGGATCACCATCGGCTCCGCTCCGAGCATGGCGTGGGCGCAGAAGCTTACATTGCGGGGCGTGCCATCGGCCTCGATGCCGGTGCGCGCGAGAAACGCCTGCCGGTCCTTCTCCACGATCGAGACCATCGCCATCGGTGCGCCGAACAGCTTTGCGGTGAATTCCGCGACCTGAGTCAGTTCGGGGTCTTCCGAAAGCGAGGCGGCGCCATAGGCGGCGAGCACCGAGAGACGATTGTCCTCGCTGCACAGCGCGGCGTCCGGCGCTTTGCCCTCCGGCCAAGGGATGGAATTTTTCTGATACATGCCCGGCGAAACCCCTAATCGATTTTGTCCATCGCGACAAAGGCTTTGCGCTTTCCCCGCGCAAAGCGGCACCATCGCGTTTGCCCCGCGCGCAAGCCTCGGCTACGGGCGGCTCCGCATACGAATTTTCGCGAAGCCCCTTAAGGAGAGAGCATGCGCGCGACACCCGATTTCGATTTCCAGCTTGGCGAAAGTGCCGAGATGATCCGTGAGAGCGTCGGCCGCTTCGCCGACGAACAGATCCAGCCGCTGGCCGAGAAGGTCGATCGCGAGGACTGGTTCCCGCGCGATCTGTGGCCCGCCATGGGCGAGCTGGGCCTGCACGGCATCACCGTTGCGGAAGAGGATAGCGGCCTCGGCCTAGGTTATCTCGAACACGTTATTGCCGTCGAGGAAGTCAGTCGCGCTAGCGCTTCGGTAGGCCTCAGCTACGGCGCGCATTCCAACCTCTGCGTCAACCAGATCGCGCGGTGGGGCAACGAGGCGCAGAAGGCGAAATACCTGCCCAAGCTCATCAGCGGCGAACACGTCGGCAGCCTTGCCATGAGCGAGGCGGGCGCCGGCTCGGACGTCGTCTCGATGAAGGCCAAGGCCGAGAAAGTCGATGGCGGATACATCCTCAACGGCACCAAGTTCTGGATCACCAACGCGCCCTATGCCGATACGCTGGTGGTCTATGCGAAAACCGCACCCGAAGCGGCCAGCCGCGGCATCACCACCTTCCTGATCGAGAAGGATTTCGACGGCTTTTCCATCGGCCAGAAGATCGAGAAGGTCGGCATGCGCGGCTCGCCCACGGCCGAGCTGGTATTCGACGATTGCTTCGTGCCGGAAGAGAACGTGATGGGCCCCGAGAACGGCGGCGTCGGCGTGCTGATGAGCGGCCTCGATTACGAGCGCGTGGTGCTCGCCGGCCTCCAGCTCGGCGTCATGCAGGCGTGTCTCGACACGGTCATCCCCTACCTTCGCGAGCGCAAGCAGTTCGGCAAGTTCATCGGATCCTTTCAGCTAATGCAGGCCAAGGTCGCCGACATGTATGTCGCGCTGCAATCGGCCCGCGCCTACACCTATGCGGTGGCGAAGAGCTGCGATGCGAACAAGACCACCCGTTTCGACGCAGCCGGCGCGATCCTTTTGGCGAGCGAAAACGCCTTCCGCGTGGCCGCTGAAAGCGTCCAGGCGCTGGGCGGCGCAGGCTACACGCTCGACTGGCCGGTGGAGCGCTACATGCGCGACGCCAAGCTGCTCGACATCGGTGCAGGCACGAACGAGATCAGGCGTATGCTGATCGGGCGCGAACTGATCGGCGCTGCCGGATGAGCAATGACGAAGACTACGTCTACGACGAGGAAAGCGGTGAATGGTTGCCTGCACCCGAGCTGGCAGAAAAGCAGGCGGCGGCAGAGCGCGTCGAGGTGCGCGATGCCGTCGGCAACCTGCTGGAGGATGGCGACCAGGTCACGCTGATCAAGGACCTTGAGGTCAAGGGCGCAGGCCAGACGCTCAAGCAGGGCACCCTGATCAAATCGATCCGGCTGACCGGCGACGCCCAAGAAATCGAATGCAAATATCCCGGCATCAAGGGCCTCGTCCTACGTGCCGAATTCGTGAAAAAGCGCTGAGGCCCGACCCATGACCGCACCCGTTCTCACATCCACGCTCGACCGTGAGGCGCCTGACGCCAAGGCGCGTTTTGAGCATAATAAGTCGCTTGCTGCAGACCTCCGTTCGACGGTGGCCGCAGCTGCACTCGGCGGCTCGGAAGGCAGCCGGGATCGGCATGTCGGGCGGGGCAAGCTCTTGCCCCGTGAACGGGTGGAGCGGTTGCTGGATCCGGGCAGCCCGTTCCTCGAGATCGGCCAGCTTGCCGCCAATGGTATGTATGGCAAGGACGAGATCAACGGTGCAGGGATGATAGCCGGGATCGGTCGCGTGTCGGGTCGTCAGGTCATGATCGTGTGCAATGACGCCACCGTTAAGGGCGGCACCTACTATCCGATGACGGTGAAGAAGCACCTTCGCGCGCAGGAAATCGCCGCTGAGAACCGCCTGCCGTGCATCTATCTGGTCGACAGCGGCGGGGCGAACCTCCCGCATCAGGCCGAGGTCTTCCCCGACCGCGACCATTTCGGGCGCATCTTCTTCAACCAGGCCAACATGAGCGCAGCTGGCATCCCGCAGATTGCTTGCGTGATGGGCAGTTGTACCGCGGGCGGGGCCTATGTGCCCGCCATGTCGGACGAGACGGTCATCGTGCGCAACCAGGGCACCATCTTCCTTGCTGGACCGCCGCTGGTGAAAGCCGCAACGGGCGAAGAAATCAGCGCCGAGGACCTTGGCGGCGGCGACCTCCACGCCAAGAAATCGGGCGTGGTCGATCACCTTGCCGAGAACGACGAGCACGCGCTCACCATCGTGCGCGATATCGTCAGCCACCTTGGCGACAATTACGCCGCCGCAACGGGCGTACAATTGGCTGAACCGCGAAGCCCCAAGTTCGACGCCGACGATTTGTACGCGATCGTGCCCGAAGATGTCCGCGCGCCTTACGATGTGAAGGAAATTATCGCGCGTTTGGTCGACGGGTCCGAGTTCCACGAATTCAAGGCCCAATACGGCAGCACGCTGGTCTGCGGTTTCGCGCACATCTGGGGCATGCCGGTGGCAATCCTCGCCAACAATGGCGTGCTGTTTTCCGAAAGCGCGCAAAAGGGCGCGCATTTCATCGAACTCGCCTGCCAGCGCCGGATCCCGCTGCTGTTCCTCCAGAACATCTCCGGCTTCATGGTCGGCGGGAAATACGAGGCGGAAGGCATCGCCAAGCATGGCGCGAAACTGGTGACGGCGGTCGCCACTGCCACCGTGCCCAAGGTCACTGTGGTCATCGGCGGCAGCTTCGGGGCGGGCAATTACGGCATGTGTGGCCGAGCCTATTCCCCGCGCTTCCTCTTCACCTGGCCCAATGCGCGCATTTCGGTGATGGGCGGCGAGCAGGCCGCCAGCGTTCTCGCCACGGTCCATCGCGATGCCGACTCATGGTCCGAGGAACAAGCTGAGGAATTCAAGGCCCCGATCCGCCAGAAATACGAGGACGAGGGCAATCCCTATTACGCCACCGCCCGCCTGTGGGACGACGGCGTCATCGACCCCGCCCAGACCCGCGATGTGCTGGGTCTCGCTTTCGCTGCAACGCTCGAAGCGCCAATCCCTGAAAAGCCGCAATTCGGCGTGTTCCGGATGTAGTTCGGGGAACTTCCAACCTTCTCCAACCATTGCCAAAATATACCGTGGGGTTGGACCGGGCTGAGGAGAATTCCCGTGGAAGGCCAAGAAGTCACCTTCGCCATCGTGCTCATCGTCGTCGTTGTCGGCGCGCTGCTTGCTTGGCTGTTCGTCCAGCGCAAACACACGCAGGAATTGCGCGACAAGTTCGGCGACGAATACGACCGCACAGTCGATGCGCGCGGCGGCCGCCGCGATGCCGAAGCCGACCTTGTCGAGCGTGAGGAGCGGGTGAAGAAGCTCGACATCCGTCCGCTGACCCGCGACGAGCAAGACCGCTACGCCGCCGACTGGAAAGACACCAAGGCCCTTTTCGTCGACAGCCCTGTCGAAGCCGTCGCCAAGGCCGACCGCCTGCTTACCGACATCATGAACACTCGCGGCTATCCCGTGGCCGATTTCGAGAAGCGCCACGCCGACCTGACCGTTGACCATGGCGACGTCGCCAGACACTACCTCACCGGCCACGAGATCGCCGACCGATCGAGCGAGGCGACCACCGAGGAACTGCGCCGCGCAATCAATCACTACGAAGCGCTGTTCGGCGAAATGACCAGCGACATCGCCGACCGTGACGGCGATAGCTTGCCTGATAGCGCCGACACCCACGTCGATGCCGACCATGACGGTGTCGATGATCGCGCGGAAGGCGCGCCGGTGCGCCCCGCGGCGGACCCCACGCTGAACGAACGCGACCGGGTCTAAACTCGCCTATCCCCTCGCTTTCCCGTCCGGACCTGCTACCCGGACGGGAGGAGAGAGAATGCCAAGACCGGACAACCGCAAGCCATCGCTGCTGAGCCGTATTGTGCGGCGTATCATCTGGTGGATCTACAAGCTGCAGGGCTGGCGCATCGAATCGCCTATGCCGCGGCTCGATAAATTCGTGATTGCGGGCGCGCCGCACACTTCCAACTGGGATTTCGTGTTCTTCACTGGCGCCACCGCCGAAGAAGGCGTGGAGCCCGGCTTCATAGGCAAGCACACGCTGTTCAAAGGCTGGATGAAGAACTTCTTGTTCGACATGGGCGGCGTGCCGGTCGACCGGACAAGGCGCGCCAATTATGTCGATCAGGTCGCCGAAGCCTTCGCCAAGGCCGATCGTCTGGCTCTGGTGATTGCGGCAGAGGGCTCGCGCAGCTCGAATGGCGAGTGGAAGAGCGGTTTCTACCATATCGCCCAGGCGGCCGAGGTGCCGGTAGTAGTCGCGTGGGTGAGCTGGAAGCGCCGTGTACTCGGTTTCAGCGAGCCCATCTGGCCAAGCGGCGATTATGGCCGCGACCTCAAGAAGATCTCGGATTACCTCCTGTCGAAGCGCCCGAATTACGATCGCTACCGCGTGCTGGGGGCTCAGGCCGATAGGCTCGTAACAGGAGGGAAGCAGGCATGATCGAATAGCTGCTGGTCAACGCAGGAATGCTGCTTGCGGTGGTCCTTCTGCTCTGGGCCATCTCGGTCCGGATCGATGATGTCTCCTTCATCGACAGTTTCTCGAGCGCGGGCATGGCGCTGATGGCTTTCACCAGTTGGCTCTGAATTTCGAACCTGCGGGGGTTTCACCATCCCCCTGATAAGCTAAAATGGAAGAAAGCCAGCGGCCGGCGGAGCGGGACGGGTGAGCGAAAAGGACATCGATCAAATGCGCAGCCGCTTCGCCCGCGAGGCGATGGCGCTTATGGAACGGACCGGCGAGGAAGTGACCCGGACCCGGCTCGCGGCCGAATTCAAGATCGCTCGCGCACGGATCGAGGCGGTGTTCCCCGAAGAAAGCGACCTGCTCGAGGCGATTACCGCCGAATGGTTCGCGCCCAAGATCGCGGTGATGGACGAGGTGATGGCCAGCGGCCTGCCGCCCCGCCGCAAGATGTATGAATTCTTTGCCCGCCGCTTCGTGCTGCTGCGCCAGAACTTCGAGGAGGATCCGGCGACTTTCCGCCTTTATGTCGAGATGGGCGAACGTTATTTCGAATACGCGCAGAGCTATATCGATCTTGGCGATCACTATCTGTGCGAGCTGATCGCCGAGGCGCAGGCGGACGGCCACCTTACCGGGATGGACGTGGACTTCGCCCGTTCGGTTATCAACCAGATGGTGCTGTGCTACATTCAGCCTTACCTCATCGCGATGATCGGGGAGCGCCTGTCCGAAGACAAGCTCGCGCATATCGTCGATGCGATCTTCGACGGGCTCGATGCAAAAGATGGCGGCGCGGGGGGGAGCAGCCAGCTTCAGGGCGTTTGACGAGAAAAGGGGATTAAATGCCCCTCCCGCTTGCCGCGCGCGCCCGCTTGTTCGATCCTGCGGGGCATGGCGATTCTCTCCGACAAATGGATCCGCTCCGCAGCTACCGAGCGCGGCATGATCGAACCCTTCGTCGAAAGCCAACGGCGCGACGGGACCATCAGCTATGGCCTGTCGTCCTATGGCTATGACGCGCGCGTGGCGGACGAATTCAAGATCTTCACCAATGTCGACAACGCGGTAGTCGACCCCAAGGATTTCGCCGCTACCAGTTTCGTCGACCGCCAGACCGATGTCTGCGTGATCCCGCCGAACAGCTTCGCGCTGGCCCGCACGGTCGAATACTTCCGTGTGCCGGAAGATGTGCTGGTGATCTGCCTCGGCAAGAGCACCTACGCGCGCTGCGGCATCATCGTGAACGTCACACCGCTGGAGCCGGGCTGGGAAGGCCATGTCACGCTCGAATTTTCGAACACCACGCCGCTGCCGGCCAAGATCTACGCCAACGAAGGCGCGTGCCAGTTCCTCTTCCTGCAGGGCAACGAACGCTGCGAGACGAGCTACGCCGACCGCGCGGGCAAATACATGGGCCAGCGCGGGGTCACACTGCCGCGCCTCTGATTACGAGGCTGCGGTGACGCAGCGTCTTTGACTCTCCGCGTCCTTGCGCGCACATCTCCCACTCACCTTTGGGAGAGCGTGCATGGCCGACAAAGAATTCGACATCATCATCTACGGCGCGACTGGATACACCGGCCGCCTCGTCGCCGAGCATTTCGTGCGCGAATACGGCAAAAGCGATGACGGGCCGAAATGGGCCATGGCCGGGCGCAGCGAGGACAAGCTCGCCGCTGTGCGCGAGGAAATCGGCGCGCCTTCGACCACCCCGATGATCGTGGCCGATGCCGAGGATCCGGCCAGCCTCGAAGCCATGTGCAAGCGCACAAAGGTCGTGCTGACCACCGTTGGGCCCTACCAGCTTTACGGCGACGCGCTGGTCGAAGCCTGCGTTAAGACCGGCACCGATTATGCCGATCTGTGCGGCGAACCGGCGTGGATGGCCGAGAAGATCGAACAGCATCACGAGGCCGCGAAAAAGAGCGGCGCGCGTATCTGCTTCTCCTCGGGTTTCGATTCGATCCCCTTCGATCTCGGTGTGCTGATGCTGGAGAAGGAGGCCAAAGCGCTCCATGGTTCGCCTGCCCCGCGCGTGAAGGGCCGCGTGCGCAAGATGCAGGGGACTTTCTCGGGCGGGACCGCCGCCAGCCTTGGCGCGACGATGAAGGCGGCGATGAAGAACCCGAAGATCATCGCCCAGCTGCGCGATCCTTTCGCGCTCACGCCCGGCTTCGAAGGGCCGGACCAGCCTTCGGGGATGGTCCCGCGCTACGAGGACGAGACCGGCAAATGGGCCGCCCCGTTCGTCATGGCGCCGATCAACACCAAGAACGTCCACCGCACCAATTTCCTGGGCGGCCATCCCTATGGCGAGGACTTCCGCTATGACGAGATGGTGCTGACCAGTCCCGGCGATGCGGGCAAGGCCGCGGCCAACGCGGCGGTCGAGCTGATGAAGAACCCCTTCGGAGCGAAGCCGCCCAAGCCGGGCGAAGGCCCGACCAGGGAAGAGCGCGAGAACGGCTTTTACGACGTGCTTTTCCTCGGCGAATGGCCCGACGGCAAGCAGATCAAATACGCGGTGAAGGGCAAGTTCGACCCCGGCTACGGATCGACAAGCCGCATGATCGGCGAAACCGGCATGGCCTTGCTCGAAAGCGATGCGGAAGGCGGTGTGGGCACGCCCGGCTCCTTCCTCGGCGAAGCGCTGGTCGAGCGGCTGCGCGACCATGCGCACCTGACCTTCGAAGTCGAGGAATAGGAAAAGGGGGTGCTCTCTGGCTCCGCCTCCCCTTAGCTTACATGCTCATCCGGACAGCGACGCTGAAGTTGCGTCCCGGAAGCGGCACGAAGTCTTTTGTGAAGCTGGAATGGCGGCGGCCTTCCTGGTCGAAAAGATTCTCCGCCTTGAGGATGACCGCCAGCGTCGGATCGCTCTCGAGCGGACGCCAGATCGCCGAGGCGTTGACGAAGGTGAAGCCTTCGGTCGCGGTCTCGAACGGGGCGACATCGTTCTGGTCATCGAACCATTCGACCTCGCCACGAACCGTGAAATTGCCCACATCCGCTTCCAGCGCGCCCAGCAGGCTGAGCGGCGGGATGCGCGGCACGTTGAAGCCATTGTCCAGATCGGCGTCGACATAGGAGCCGCGCAGATCAGCGGTCAGGTCGAAGCCGGGGGTGTCGACAAAGGTCCAGGCCAGCTGGCCCTCGATCCCGGTATAGGTCGCGTCCTGCTGCAGGTAGACGAAGACGGGAAGCTCGTCCTCTTCCTCGCCCGTCTCGCTGAGATAGACGTAATCGTCGAACCACTGGCAATAGGCGGCGACCGACAGGTCCACCGGCCCGAGGCTGCCGCGAGCGAAGACCTCGACGCCCCAAGCTCTCTCCAGCGCGAGGTCGGGATCGCCGATCTCGAATTGCTGGGTCGCGATATGCGGACCTTCGGAGAACAGCTCCTCCGCGCTGGGCGCGCGCGCCACGCGTGACAGGTTCACGCCGGTGCGGAAGGTGTCCGTAACGCCATAGGAGAGGCCCACGGCACCCGACACGGCGTCGAAATCGCGCTCGATCCCGAGCGGGGCCGAGCCCACATCGGTCATTTCGTAACGCAGCGCGCCTTCGACCTGCAGCGGGCCATTGCCGTATTCCTGCAGCGTGAAGAAGGAGAGCTGTTCGGTGGTGTTTGGCGGGACATAGGCTTCGGCACCCTCCGCCGCGAAATCGCGCAGGTAGAGCTGCACACCGGTCGCGCCGCGCAGCACCGAGTCCGGGTCCTGCAGGAATTCGGCGCGCGCCTCGATGCCCTCGACATCGAACACGGTGCCCACTTCCTCGCCTTCGAATTCGGTGTGGGTATAGTCGGAATAGCCGGCGCGCAGCTTGAGGCGCCGGATGAAGCCATCGCCCAGAGCAATGTCGCCGCGCATGTCGGCGCGGTACTGGCGCAGGCCGATGCTGACGGTCTCGGGGCCATCCTCTTCGAGTTCCTCACCGCCTTCTTCGCCTTCCTCATGGTGATGCGCGCCGGGGAGGATGGGAACGCCGTAGAAGGTGTCGTAAACGCCGACCGAGACGCCGAGGCCGGAATCGCCGCGGAAGAAGGCGAAACCGCCATTGGCCGCCCAGGTTTCGGTGGAGGTGTTGAAGACCGAGCCTTGCGCGATGGCCGCCTCGCGCAGCTCCTCGGCTTCCTCGAACTCGCCCTCGGCCTCTTCCTCGGCGGCATCGGCAAGAAGGTCGGCGCGCAGATCCTGTGAGAGAACGTAGGCGGGCACTTCGAGATCGTCGGTGGTGCGGTACATCCCGTCGGCATGGAGGACGAAGCCGCCACCGACCGGGATGTCGAACGAGGCCCCGCCTTCGCGCAAATCGGCAACGGTATCGGCGCGCACCAGCGCATCGACATGGAAATCCTCGTTCGGGATGCGGCGCGGGATGCGCTTGTCGATGACATTGACCGCACCGCCGATCGCCTGGCTGCCGTAGAGGAGTACGGCAGGACCGCGCAGGACCTCGATGCTTTCCGCCGTCAGCGGATCGATCGACACGGCGTGGTCGGCCGAGGTGTTGGATGCGTCGATTGCCCCGATGCCATCGACCAGCACCTTGACGCGCTCGCCGGAGAAGCCGCGCAGGATCGGACGCGAGGCGCCCGGGGTAAAGCCGGTCGCGGTGACGCCCGGCAGGTTCGCGAGCACTTCGCCGAGCTGGCCGTCCATATTCTGGTCGAGCTGCTCGCCCTCGACGACGCTGGTGCCCGCGAGAAGGTCGAACTGGCGCAGCCCTTCGGCGCTGACGATGATCGTGCCGTCGGCGGCGATGCGGCGGTTATGGAAATCGTCTTCGGGCAGATCGCCTTCCACTTCGATTTCCTGCGCGCCATCCTGCGCCACGGCAGGAGCCGCATAGGAGAGCGCGACAAGCGAAAGGGAGGCGGCAAAACTGCGGCGACGCGATGCGGTCTGATACAACATAACGCCCTAATAGGAACGCGCTGCGCAGCCGCAAGCCTTTTCGCGACAAATAGCAGATACACACGACGAATGGCATGGCCGCCGGGACCATGCATCTGTCGTTCTCATATGGGAGAAATGGAGCGGGCGAGGCGATTCGAACGCCCGACCCCAACCTTGGCAAGGTTGTGCTCTACCCCTGAGCTACGCCCGCTCACTGACGCTCGCCGAACCGTGTGGCCCGGTGGGGAGGCGCGCAACTAGCAACGGCTTTTGAGTCTCGCAAGCGAAAAAATGCACTTTTTTGACCCGCCGCGTTTCCGCGCCTAGGCCCCTTCACATTCGCCGGGCGAAACCCACATGGGCGCCCGAGAGTTACATCCAAGGAAAGGCGGTTTACGTGGCGAGCATGAGTTTGAGCATCGACGAGCAGAAGGCGGTCGACAAGTTCAAGAAGGACGTCGTCGAACCGTCGATGACGAAGCTCGTCATCCTCGATTTCTTCGCCGAGTGGTGCGGGCCGTGCAAGGCGCTGGCCCCGATGCTGGAGAAGGTCGCGGGCGAATACGCCGATAAGGGCGTGGCGCTGGTCAAGGTCGATGTCGACAAGGAACAGTTCATCGCCGCGCAGTTCCAGGTCCAGTCGATCCCGACCGTCTACGCCATGTTCCAAGGCCAGCCCGTGGCCGACCTCACCAGCGCGCGCAGCGAATCGCAGCTGAAGGAAGTGCTCGACCAGATCCTCGTCCAGCTGCCGATCGAAGGTGGTGACACTGGCGGTGCGCAGGCGCAGGCGCAGGCCGCCGAGCAGGTCGACCAGTTCGTGGCCACGGGCGAGCAGGTCCTGGCCGAAGGCGACGCTGCCCGTGCTGCGGGTATCTTCGCGCAGGTCACCGAGATGGCACCCGACAACGCCGCCGCGCACGCGGGCCTCATCCGCGCGCTGACGCAGGCCGACCAGGTGGAGGAGGCCAAGGCAGTCCTCGCCGCCGTGGAAGCCAACCCCGCACTTGCGGGCGACACGCTGATCGAGAACGCCAAGGCCGCGCTCGAACTGGCAGGCAACAGAGTCGACGACGGCGAACTTAGCGCCCTGCGCGAAAAGGCCGCCGCCGATCCCGCCGACATGGACACGCGCCTCGCCTATGCCGAAGCCGCCTTTGCCGCAGGTGACCGCGACGCCGCTGCCGACGAACTGCTCGCCATGGTCGAAGCCGACCGCGAGTGGAACGAGGGCGCCGCGCGCGCCAAGCTGATCGATATCTTCAACGCGGTGGGCCTCGAAGACCCATGGGTGGTGACAACCCGCCGCCGATTGTCCAAACTTCTTTTCGGATGAGCAAAACCGTCCGCCTCTCGATCTTCCCCCTGCCCGGCGCGATCCTGTTCCCCGGCCTGCAACTGCCGCTGCACATTTTCGAGCCGCGCTATCGCGACCTCGTCGGCAGTGCGCTCGCCAAGGACCGCCTGATCGGCATGGTCCAGCCGCAGCGCAGCTCCGATGGCTCGCCGCTCTATGCGATCGGCTGCCTCGGGCGGATCGGCGATGTCGAGGCGCTGGAGGACGGGCGCTACAATATCGTGCTGGAAGGCGAGGCGCGCTTTCGCATTTCCCGCGAACTCGACGTCACCACCTCCTTCCGGCAGGTCGAAGCCGAACTGATCGAAGATCCGGAAGGTGAAGTCCTCGCCAGCGTCGAGCGCGCCGGTTTCGAATTCGAAGCCAAGCGCTTCGCCGCGATGCAGGGCTATTCGGTCGACTGGGATTCGGTCGAGCGGCTGGACGATGAAACGCTGATCAACGGCGTTGCCCAGATCGCCCCCTTCGACAGTGCGGCCAAGCAGGCGCTGCTCGAAGCGGACACGCTATCGCAGCGCTGCGAACTCATGATCCAGCTGATGCAGTTCTTCGCTCTGCGCGACGACGGCGACGAGATCGTCACCTTGCAGTAAAGCCTTTCTCTTCGCTAACGGTAAGAACAAGCGGGTTCTAGGCTCGGAGGCCGGGACGACGCTGGTTCAGAGGTTGAACGAACCTCTCAGCCCGTCGATCACATATTGCGCCGCAAGTGCGGCGAGCAGCACGCCGAGCACGCGGGTGATGGCCGCTTCCACCTTGTCGCCGAACAGCCGCATGATCGGGCCGGCCGCCATCAACGCCAGCATGGTGATGATCAGCACCGAGGCCAGCGCGCCGAGAACCGTGACGGTTTGCGTAAGGTCCTGCGCCTCGTTCATCAACAGCATGATCGCCGCGATGGCACCGGGCCCGGCGAGCATGGGGATCGCCATGGGGAAGATCGACACGTCTTCCACTTCGGGCGTGGCGGCCACCTTTTCCGCGCGTTCCTCGCGGCGCTGGGTGCGCTTTTCGAAGACCATTTCGAAGGCGATCCAGAACAGCATCAGCCCGCCCGCGATACGGAAACTGTCGAGGTCGATATGGAGGGCGCCCAGCAATTGCTCGCCGAACAGCGCGAAGATCAGCAGGATCACGCCCGCGATCAAGGTTGCGCGGATCGCCATGTTGCGGCGCAGCGCCGTGGTCGCGCCCTTGGTCAGGCCTGCGTAGATCGGTGCGCAGCCGGGCGGGTCGATCACCACGAAGAGCGTGATGAAGGCGGACAGGAAAAGCTGGGTCATTCGCTGCGGTTCGCCGGCAGGTTCACGTCCACCACCTGTTCCCAGCCCTCGTCACCGGCCAGCCAGACATCGTAGCGCCGCTCGCCCTCGCCCACGAAGTGGAAGCTCCAGGCCAGCGTGCCATCGCGCGAGGTGGCGACGCTGGCACCCGGCTCCACGGAAGGCGCGGCAAGGCGCTCGTCGCAATCCGCCACGCGGGTCGCGATCATTTCCGGTTTTGCGGGCGCTTCAGCCTGCGGATAGCCGAAGTCGAAGACCCAGCGGTATTCGCCATCGGCCTGGCGTTGCCACACGGTGTTGAACGTGCCCACCGTGCCTTCGGGATCGACGAAGGCGCCCTGCGTCACCGCGAGCGAGCCGTCGCAGCTCGACCAGACACGGTGCGGTTCCCACTGGACCGCGGCGGGCGGGTTCTCCTGCGCTTTGAGCCAGGGCTTGGCCTCGATCGCGCCGTTACGCCCGAACAGGAGCCCGCCGTCGGCCGCAAATTCCGCAAACGCCGTCCACTGCCCGTCTTCCTGTGCCGCGCGGGCGAAGGCGAGTTCGGTCGCCACCACCTTGCCCGGGTTGGCGCGCGCTTCCATGAAGCGACCATAGGGCGTGCGCGGCCCCGTGCTGGTGCAGGCTGCGGTGGCCAGGCTGGCAATCGCCAGCATGATTGCAGCAGTAGTTCGCATCGTTCGCTCCCCCTTCGGGCTGGGCGTGTCGAAGCCCTGTACTTTGTTTCGAGCGCCGCACGTCAAGAAAAGTACGGCTCCCTAAAGCGTTTCCGGCACGTCGAGCCCCGCGTTGCGATAGGCCGCGACAAGCGTGTTCCTCAGCAGCACGGCGATGGTCATCGGGCCGACACCGCCGGGCACGGGCGTGATCGCGGCAGCGACACCCTCGGCGCCCGCGTAATCGACATCGCCGACCAGCCGGCCCTTCTGCTCGCCCTCGGCGGGCGGCAGGCGGTTGATGCCGACATCGATCACGGTCGCGCCGTCCTTGAGCCATTCGGCCTTGACCATTTCGGCGCGCCCGACGGCGGCGACGACAATGTCGGCGCGTTTCACAACGCTGGGCAAATCCTTGGTCCGACTATGCGCGATGGTCACGGTGGCGTTGGCGCCGAGCAGCAGCTGCGCCATCGGCTTGCCGACGATATTCGAGCGCCCGATCACCACCGCCTCAAGACCCGAAAGGTCGCCCAGCCGGTCGGTCAGCAGCATCATGCAGCCCAGCGGCGTGCATGGGACGAAACCGCTCTGCCCGACCGCAAGACGACCCGCATTGGTCACGTGGAAGCCGTCGACATCCTTGTCGGGGCTGATCGATGCAATTACCGCCTGGTCGTCAAGATGCTCGGGCAGGGGCAACTGGACGAGGATGCCGTCCACCGCGTCATCGCTGTTCAGCTGTTCGACCAGTGCAAGGAGGTCCGGCTCGCTCGTATCGGCGGGCAGGCGGTGCTCGAAGCTTTCCATGCCGGCGGCCACGGTCGCCTTGTGCTTGCTGCGCACATAGACCTGGCTGGCCGGGTCCTCGCCCACCAGCACCACGGCTAGACCCGCCTTGCGACCGGCCTTGGTCTCGAACTGCGCCGCCAGCGCGCCGACCCGCTCACGCAACAGCGCGGCAAAGGCTTTTCCGTCGATCCGTTCCGCGGTCATACGGACATGATGATGTTGCGCAGGACGAGAAGGATGATCTGCAGCACGATGATCACCACCAGCGGCGAGAAATCGATCGCGCCCGTATCGGGCATCCGTCGGCGGATCGGGCGCAGGACCGGTTCCAGCAGGCGGTTGATGCCGTCGTAGAAGCTCATCAGGAATTCGTTGCGGCCCACCACGTTGAAGGCGAACAGCAGGCCGATGATGAACTGGATGATGATCAGCATCACGAAGATGGAGGTGATCATCTCGATGATCTGGTAGAGGGTAAGCAGCACGTGCGAACGATCCCGTTGCTAAAAATTGGCAGTCCCGATGGCCTCAGCCTTTACAAGAGGGCGCTCGGCCCCGCCACCCCTAAGCTGCGCTTATCAGCGTCCCTGCGCCGCGAGCGGTGAAGAATTCGAGCAGCATGGCGTGCGGCACGCGCCCGTCGAGCACGACTGCCGCCTCGCAGCCCGCCTCGACCGCCGACACGCAGGTTTCGAGCTTGGGTATCATGCCGCCGCTGATTGTGCCGTCGGCGCGCAGATGCGCGATGTCCGAAGGGCTCAGGTCGGTGAGCAGCTTGCCTTCCTTGTCGAGCACACCGCTGACATCGGTCAGCAACAGCAGGCGCGCCGCGCCCAGAGCTGCCGCCAGCGCGCCCGCCATGGTGTCGGCGTTGATGTTGTAGGTATGGCCTTCCTCGTCCGAGCCGATGGGGGCGACGACGGGGATCATCCCGGCTGCCGTAGCCGTCTCGATGATGGTGGTGTCGACCGCACTGGGCTCGCCCACGAAGCCCAGGTCCAGCGCGCGCTCGATATTGCTTTCGGGATCCTTGGTCGTGCGCTCCACCTTGCGCGCGGTGACGAGACCGCCGTCCTTGCCCGAGATGCCGACCGCCTTGCCCCCGGCGCGCGCGATCGAGCCGACGATCGCCTTGTTGATCGCGCCAGAGAGCACCATTTCGGCGACTTCGGCGGTAGCCTTGTCGGTTACGCGAAGCCCGTCGATGAACTGCGTCTCGACGCCGAGCTTTTCCAGCATCGCGCCGATTTGCGGGCCGCCGCCATGCACTACTACCGGATTGATGCCGACCGCTTTCAGCAACACCACGTCCTCGGCAAATTCGCGCGCCGCGTCCTCGTCGCCCATCGCGTTGCCGCCGTATTTGACCACGAAGCTGCGTCCGGCATAGCGTTGGAAATAGGGCAGCGCCTCGATCAGCGTCTGCGCCTTGGCGCTGGCATCGCCGGCCGAGGGGTTCTGGGGCTGGGTCATCGAAGTGGAAACGCCTGCGTATCGACCGGGAAGGGATACGCAGGCGTTAGCGCGGCCCATTGCCGGGCGGCAAGCTCTTGTTGATTACTGCGCCTCAGCGGTTTCTGTGTCGGTCACAACTTCCACTTCGCCGCCTTCAGCCTCGATCATGGTATCAACTTCGGCGCCTCTGATCGCTGGCAAGTCCTCGTCGGTCGCCAGCGGCAGGTCTTGGTTGAGGCGCTCTTCCTGCGTTGTCACGGCGTAATCGGGAATGGTCTCGGGTGCATCGGCGCGCGAGCCGAACAGCAGGAAGCCGATGAAGACGACCGCGAGCAACACGATCACGGCGACCCACATCCAGCGGGTTCCGGGAGCCTTGGTGTCGGGTACGGGGGCGGTCATGGGTTCTGTCTCCTTGGAACGGGTTTCGCTATATCAATGACCCGCCCTGCCAGCCGTTCCGCCCCGCCCTGTGAGCCGCCCCTTCCCTCGCCGCTCCGAACCGCTACAAGATCGCGCATGAGATACGCCCTCACGCCCCTCGCCGCCCTGCTGCTCGCTTCCTGCGCCACCACGCCTCAGCCCACCCCGCAGGACCGGTTCTGGACCGCGCTGCAGAGCCATTGCGGCAAGGCCTATGACGGCGCGCTTGTCAGCACCGACGCGCGCGACGCCGATTTTCGCGGGCGGCCCATGATCGCGCACTGGTCCGAGTGCAGCGACGCCCGCACGGCCATAGCCTTCCATGTCCAAGATGCCGACAAGTCCGGCTGGGACCGTTCGCGCACCTGGGTCGTGACGCGCACTGCCGACGGCCTCCGGCTCAAGCACGACCACCGCCATGCGGACGGCGTGGAGGACGCGGTCACGCAATATGGCGGTGACACGCTCTCCGCCGGGACTGAACGAGTGCAGGATTTTCCCGTCGACGCCTTTTCGATCGCACTGTTCGAACGCGAAGGCCTCAACGCCTCGCTGACCAATGTCTGGCGGGTCGAGGTCGATCCCACGGGCACGCCGGGCGCGCGCTTCGCCTACCTGCTGACGCGCCGCAACGATCCCACCCGCCTGTTCCGCGTCGAGTTCGATCTGACCGAGCCTGTCGCCCCGCCGCCCCCGGCCTGGGGCTGGGAATAGGCCTCAGCCGGCGCCTGCTGGCGGGTACTGCGGCGCGGCCCCGTGGTCGAGGCTCAGGCTTTCGAGCAGGCGGAAGCGCCCTTCGCCCGGCATCCACTGCCAAATGTGGAGATAGCGTCCGCCTCCGGTCTGGACCCAGCCATCCTCCTCGCCGCGCCATTCGTGGAAGGTGTGATGCGCCTCTTCCAGCGCGCCCCATGTGCCCAGCTGCTTGATCGTCCGGCTGCCCGGTACGAGCAGGCGGCGGTTCCTGTACCCCTCTGCATCGCCGCCGGGAGCGCGGCGGGCGCATTGCTCGCGCGACTGTTCGATGATGTCTGCAGCGCTGTCGTGCGGAAGGCCGACCAGATCGTGCACCATGCGGTAGTCGGGATGGAGAAGATCGGCGACCATGTCGGGATCGCATCCCTCGAAGAAGCCCCAGAAGAGCTTGGCATCTTTGGTCTCGATCCGACTTGTCATGTCCTCGCCCACAGGCATGGGGGCCGGCGGGTCGGACGGCGCGGAGGCGGCGGCCTGCGCAAGCAGTATGGCGGCAAGCAGAGTCATCGATTTCCTTTCCCTTGGTGTATTGCACACATAATACACATGGGACGCGCGTCAAGCCTTGTCATGCCATGCGCCCTTCCAGCTCGGCCGCCAGCGCGGCGAAATCGGCGTGGCCCGTTACCGGTTCGATGCGCTCGGCCCAGAGGCGGTCAATCGCAGCAGCGGTTTCGGGCGGTAGCGTCTTCACATCGCTGCCCGCCGCCTGCACCTTGGTCGAATCGCTCGCGGCGGGAATGCCGAGATAGGTCTCCATCGCGGCGCATACCAGGGCGTCGTCGAAGCGGTCCTTATGCGCATGCATGAAGCTGCGCGAGGTGCATTCGACGACCTTGGCGACCTCGTCCTCGCTTACTTCGATCCCGAGCAGGGCCGCCATCCGCCGCACCATCTCCGGCTGGTTCTTCGCCGCCCAGCGATAGGTCACCAGCAGCGTATCTGGCTCGTCCCGCCGCGCCCACCAGCTCAGCAGGTGGGTCGCATAGTCGCACCCATTCGGTCCCCCGCCGAGCCACAGGGGCATGAAGTCCTCCAGCGCCAGCGCGCCGCGCTCGAGGTGCCAGCCATCGAAGAAACGGTGCATTGACACATAGGTCTCGTGCGGGTCGCGCAGCGTGACGATGTAGAGCGCGCCTTGCGGCAGCCGTTCGTATTCGCGGTGGCTCTTGAACCCGCGCGGGGCGGCGCGCTGGGGCGCGTTGACGTCGAGATCCACCATGGTCGCCGTGTCTTCCCACGGCGTCATCCGGCTGATGTCGTCGAAGTCCATGTCGGGCTGCCCCGTGGCGGCGACCATGCGCAGCTGGTGGAACATCTGCTGGGTCATGGTGGTGCCGCTCTTGGCCCAGCTGGTGATGAAGGTATCGCCCGGCTGCGGGTCGATCGTGTGGTGCGGCTTGGGCTCGCTCAGCGCGGCGAGCGCGCCCATGTTGATCCCGAATTCCTCGATCGTCCGCGCGCGGCGGCCAAGCCCTACAGTCATGCATCGCTCCCGGCAAAGGCGCGACCCGGCGCCGCGCATCCTAGCAAGTGGGGGCGAGGCGGCAAGATGGGCGGCGCATTTGGGCTTTTGCGCAAAGCGCGGTATCGTGGACGTCCTATCCACGGGAGGAGGGATGCATGATGGATGACAGGAACACCAACCTCGACGGCGATCGCGCGCAGATGGGCGAGGCCCCGCCCCGCAGCGACACGCCCAACCGGCCCACACGCAGCAGCCCGCGCCGCGAGGTGCAATCGAGCGAGTTCGACGCCAATCGCCCCACGGTGATCGCGCTGCTCTACCTCGCCAGCTTCGTCACCGGGATCACCGGCCTTGTCGGCGTGGTACTCGCCCACGTCTGGCAGGGCGAGCGGGCCGAGGGCTGGATGGCTTCGCATTACACCTATCTCATCCGCACCTTCTGGTTCGCCTTCCTCGCCGGGATCGTGGCCTTCCTGCTGAGCATGGTGCTGATCGGCTTCCTGCTGTTCCCGGTGATCGCGATCTGGTTCGGCGTGCGCAGCGTGATGAGCCTGATGAAGGCCCAGAGGCGCGAACCCATGCCCGATCCGCAGACGCTCCTGTTCTGACCTCGCTGTTGGAGCGGCCTGCGCGCCGCTCCGACAGGATGGAACAGATGGAACACGGTCCTGGCGGAAAAATCCGCGCCGGACGCAAGACGGCCCGCGTCCGGGGAGGATGCGGGCCGTTTTCGTGTGCGTCATGGCTGCGAGGATGGCGGAGCGGCGAAGGGTAGGAAAGTGGCTCCTGTGCCTCGCTACCGCTACGCCCCGTTCACACGCCCCGGTAAATTGTGAAAACCCAGAAACAAAGCAACGCGCCCTGACTGGCGAGGATCATCTTCAGATAGCTTGAGAACGGTTGCTTGCGGGTCTTGTGGCGAAACAGCGCGCGACCGGCGAAGGCCCCGGGTGTCCCGCCGACAGCCGCCCAGAACACCAGGGTATCTTCGCTGATCCGGCGCGAGCCCGTTTCGGCCAGGGCCTTGTCGATGCCGAAAATGGCGAAGGAGACGAGGTTCACGAGGATGAGGGCGTATGCGATTGTCTCGGGGGTAAGGGAGAACAGCCCCATGATCTCATAGGCGAGAAGCATTCAGAAATATGTCCGGACAAGTGCGACGCTCACGCCGACAAGGGGCGAGAGGACAAGGATGATCCAGGGCCAGCGCCCTCCCGAAAGCGAGCCGGCATCACAAGCGGCAATTTCGTGCGGCTTCCGGTGAAGACGGTTTCCGAGTTTCCGCGCGGCCGTGGGCTCATCCGCACGGCCTAGGCGCGAATTGTGCCGTAACGGTTAATTGTCCCGATGGCGCAGGCTGTTAGCGGCGGAAAATACCCCGACCCGAATTGCCTCCTTTGGGCATACCCCTATCGTCCCGCCCCATGGTGAAACCCGCCCGTTTCCGAAAAGGCCGATATCCTAGGACGAAGGTCTCGAGCGGGGCGAAATGGGTCGTCCTGCTTGCGCTGGTGCTGGCCGCATGGTTCGCGCTGCGCGAGCCCGTGGCCCCGCCCGAACGGGTGGACGAGGTGGCGATGACCTTCCGTCTCTGCGGCGAAGCGGGGCGCGGCCCTTGCGTGATCGACGGCGACACGCTCGCGATAGGCCAGCGCCGCGTGCGCCTGACCGGCTTCGACGCGCCCGAGATGGACGGCGCCTGCGAGGCCGAGCGCGCGAAAGCCGCCCGGGCCCGCGACGCGCTGCTAAGCTGGCTCGACCAGGGCCGCTTCCACTGGACCGGCGGGACGGAGCCTCCCTACGACCAATACGGCCGCGAACTGCGCGAAGCGCGGCGGGGGGATGACTTGCTGGCCGACCACATGATCGCCGCCGGGCTGGCCGAGGGCATGGGCTGGGGCGCGGAGCGGGTGGAGTGGTGTTGAGTGTTTGTTTTGCGAACCCGCCTCCGCGGGCCGGTGGCCTCTGGCCGTCTACGACTCCCTCGCTAGACGTGCGGCAAGCCGCACCCGCTGCGGGCGGGCGCTTGCCCTTGCGAACCTCGACTACGGCTCGCTCTATTTCTTCCCGACCTTATGGGCGGTCAATGTGCAGTGGGACGAAAAGCCGGAGCGGCGGGTGGATAGCTATGCGGTGCCGAAAGGGCGGTGGAGCCAAGATTTGGCTCCAAGCAAACCGTTGGACTTATAGTGGCCAGACAGTCGCTCTCCGCCTCTTAAACTGAAACTGAACTTCGCACCTCTCGTCCGCGACGGCTCTCTGTCCATCTGGTTGAGCGACGATGAAGCGATCACCTACCGGCATCAATACAACGCTCTCGCCGCAGGTTGGGTAGTGGCCAACGAGGTCTTCAAATTCATCATAGCGAAGCGAAAATCCATGGCTGAATCCAGTAGCCAGCAATATCCCAGTGAACATCATGAATGTCGCAACCGCATGGGTCACTCGAAGGTCGAGATCATTCTTTTCCGCAACCGATCGAGCGGCCTTAGCGTAAAAGGGTATTCCCGCTAGCAGCAGGAAAACGAAAACCACTGTATCGCGACTGAAATAAGCGATCACAAAGCCCAATAGGCATAGCCAAGGAAAGGCTTTGATCGGGAAGGATGCTATCGGGCCTTCCAAAGTCGGGTGTTGCTCGAATTCTTCACGACCTTTGATCTTAAGTGGATCATTGACCTGATAGAGATGCCCATAAACGTAGGCCCCGAACATCAAAAAATAGAAAGGGGCGACTTTCCCAAACGAGATCGAAAAGATGTCAGATGGAGAGGCGAATACGACGGATTGTCCGCCGAAGCCGAAGTGAACCAGATACAAATAGAGGTAGCAGACGCCGATGTATAATATCGGCGCTGCTACTAAGAGGCGGCCAATCACTCCGCCGCCACAGCCCCTTCGCCGTCTTCGAACAGGCCCGGGCCGTCGTCCGCGATCTCTTCCTCGTTCGCGGCCTTGGCGCTCTGGCGCTTGTCGAAGCTCGACCACACCGTGTTCCAGTCGCCCTTGGTCGCGCCCTTGGAATATTCGGTGGCGCGCTGTTCGAAGAAGTTGGCGTGCTCCACGCCGTTGATCAGCGGGGCGAGCCAGGGCAGCGGGTGATCGTCGACCATGTAGATCGGGTCGAGGTTCAGCTGTCCCAGGCGCCAGTCGGCGATGTAGCGGATGTACTTCTTGATGTCCTTGGGCGTCATGCCTGACACCGGACCCATCTCGAAGGCGAGGTCGATGAAGTTGTCCTCCAGCCGCACCGTCTTCTGGCAGATGTCGATGATGTCTTCCTTGACCGCCTTGGTCAGGCAATCCCGCTCGCGCACGAATTCGTGGAACATGCGGATGATGCCTTCGCAATGCAGGCTTTCGTCGCGGATCGACCAGCTGACGATCTGGCCCATGCCCTTCATCTTGTTGAAGCGCGGGAAGTTCATCAGCATGGCGAAGCTGGCGAACAGCTGCATGCCTTCGGTAAACGCGCCGAACATGGCGAGCGTGCGGGCGATGTCCTCGTCGTTATCGACCCCGAACTGCTGCATGTAATTGTGCTTGTCGGCCATTTCCTCGTAATCGAGGAAGGCGGAATATTCGCTTTCCGGCATGCCGATGGTGTCGAGCAGATGGCTGTAGGCCGCGATGTGCACCGTCTCCATGTTCGAAAACGCGGTGAGCATCATCTTCACTTCGGTTGGCTTGAACACGCGGCCGTATTTGTCGTGGTAGCAATCCTGCACCTCGACATCGGCCTGGGTGAAGAAGCGGAAAATCTGCGTGAGCAGGTTGCGCTCGTGCTCGGTCAGCTTCTGCGCCCAGTCGCGGCAGTCTTCGCCCAGCGGCACTTCTTCCGGCATCCAGTGGATCTGCTGCTGGCGTTTCCAGAATTCGTAGGCCCACGGGTATTCGAAGGGCTTGTAGGTCTTTCTGGCTTCGAGCAACGACATCTTGTGTCTCCGGCGTTTGTGTTCAGCGACTCATATAGGGAATCATGGAGCGGAATCGAAGGCAAGGGGGGATGATTCGGTGGGGATAAGAACTGGGTAACTTTTCCCGCGGGAAGCGCCCTTTGCATGCGACCAGTTGCGGAACGGCATCAGGTGGTAGTCCGTTGAGTGGGTGAAGGAGATTTCCCATGGGACAGTATGAACCGAACGACAGCCGCGATGTAACGCTTACCGACGGACACGAACCGGGCGGGATCAAGCGCACCGGCCCGCGCGAAGCAGAAACGCGCCAGCATGAAGAGCAGCAGCAAAACGAAGGCGCCCAGCCCGGCAACCAGCAACAGGCGCTCGACGCGCAGACCGGCGGCCCGCGTCCGGAATACGACCAGTACGAGGTCAACCAGGCCGGAAACATCAACAAGCAGGCCGAAGCGCAACAGGGCTATGGCAATGCGCGCGACGATGACGGCCAGATGGAGCAGGACGTCGCAACCGGCGATTTCGGCAGCGCTCCCATCGCACAGAGCGACAGCGCGCAGCCGGGCGAGATATCCGACCGGCCCGACGAACGCGCTGCGGCCGACGCCAACCGGCCTCTCGGCGAGAGCTGACACGAGTTTCACAGTACGGGGCTAAAGCGAACTTGTTCGGTTTTCCCCTTTTGCGGGCAAGTTCCGCAGAACCCCCGGCGCCCCGCCTTTCTTAGGCGGGGCGTCAACTTTTTTATGCTTCCTGTCCTCTTGCAGACAGCGTTGCCAGCTTGCTCCGTTCGTTGCTCCTACCCGTGCATCAGGCTCGACGAAACGTGGACCCCATCGGCCGTCCTTCCGTTGATTAGGTGTAACCAACTTATAACAAAAGGATTTAATATGTTTGAGAAGCTCCGCATTAAGGAACACATGGAAGTCGCCAACTCGGAAGGTCTCCACGTCGGGACCGTGGATGAAGTGAAGGACGACGCCATTAAGCTGACGAAGTCGGACAGTTCCGACGATATGCACCACTTCCTCTCGCTGGATGTTGTCGACAAGATTGACGACAACCGCATCTATCTTAAGGAAGGCGCACGCATTCCCGAAGGCCTCGGCAACAAGGCCGCCGTGGTAGACGCCTAACCAAAATTCGCCGGGCCTGTCCCGGTACGAACAAGACCCCGCTTGCCCTTCTAAATAGGGCAAGCGGGGTTTTTGCATGCGCAAATCTACGTAGTTCCCGACTGCTACTGTTGAAATACTGCTATGATATTGCCCCGCTCAAACCATGCGGATGCAATTAGCCAAGAGACCGGTCGAAGCCGGCATGATCGAATGGTGGCGGGGACGAAAAATCCACTGCCCGCCTCACTTGCGTGCGCCACTGGAGCGGGCGGTCGACGCAAGGCATCATAACGAATCGCGCTTTCTCTCGGTCGTGGCTCTCCTGTTTTCCGTCGCGTCTCTGATTCTCGATGTGGTTAGCATACCCGACCACGCAGCAGCGGTGGCCGCCTTACGCCTATCGTTCACGATTCCGGTATTTTGCTTCGTTCTTCTGACACCTTCGTCTCATCTGGCCCTTTCGAAGGTCCTGCTTGGAATGGGATTGTGCGGCCTGGCCGTTACGATGCTCTTGGCAAGCAGTTATGCCCATCCTCCCGAAAACGCGTTCATGGCGATCGGAGTGCTGGTCATGTTCGGCCTTGCCATTCCTCTACTTCCTTTCAGACGACGGGGGATGCTGTTCTTTATCGGCGGCACCGTAATCACGACGGGATCGCTTGTCCTGCACACCCATGGAAGCGGAGAGTTTGCCCGCACTTACCTGGTAATCCTTGTTCTGGTTGCGGTAGCAGCGGGCATCTTGTCGCGGCGCATTCGCTGGCTCGAAAAACGAACGATTCTGCTCACCCTGCAGGCGGAAGACCGGGCGGGTGATCTGGAGCAGAGCAATCGCCGGCTTACCGAGCTTTCGATGCAGGATCCCCTTACGGATCTCGCAAATCGCCGCTGGGCCGAGAAAGCGTTCGAGCGGCATTACGCGTTGTCACCAGCGGAAGCGCCGGGCCAGACGGCGATCTTGCTCATCGATATCGATCGCTTCAAGGAGATCAACGATCGGTGGGGGCACGATGTCGGGGATCGCGGTCTGCAGGCCGTCGCGGAAGTTCTGCGTCACGCCGCCAGCGGCACTTCCGGGCTTGCCGCGCGCTTCGGGGGCGAGGAATTCGTAATATTGCTGCGCGTTGATGGGCCGGGCGAAGCGCGTCGATTTGCAGAAGAAGTCCGGGCAAGCATCGAACGGATCGAGATCGAGGTCGATAGCCCCCCGAGGAAATTGGGATGTACGGTGAGCATCGGAGTGGTGGTGCACGCTGGCGAGGAAAAACCGAGCCTGTCAAAATTGCTAAAGCGCGCTGACAAGGTTCTTTATCAAGCAAAGAGCGACGGGCGGAACCGCAGCGTGCTCTCCGGCATCGCGGCCTAGGTCAGGGCGTTAGTCCCCTTCGGGAATGAAGCCGACGATGCGCAAGGGGCCGCCGCTGCCGTCGCGTATCTTGACCGGCAGGGCGACGATATGCGCGCCCGCTGCCGGAAGCGCGCCGAGATTGGCGACATTCTCGAAACCCGGGATATTCTCGCCCAGCAGGATACGGTGCGCGATGAAATCCTGCGACTTGCCGTAGTCGAGGCTGGGCGTGTCGAGACCGACCGCGGCCACCTCGCGCTCTTCGGCAAGGAACCGCGCCGCGTCTTCGGATAAGCCCGGGAAGCTCAGTTCGGCCACGCCCTCGGCCCCGCGCTTCGCTGTCCCCATGTAGCGGGTGCGGTCGGGCCAGTATTGGTCGAAACCGGTCCGGAATAGGACGATCGCGCCTTCGGGAAGGCGTCCGTGTGCTTGCTCCCAGCGCTCGACATCGGCGACGGTGAAGCGATAATCGCGATTCTCCTCGCATTGCTGGCGGACATCGATCACCGCGGTGGGGCCGATCAGCCGGTCGAGCGGGATCCGGTCGGTGGTCTGGCGCCCTTCGGCAAAATGCTCCGGCGCGTCGAGATGAGTGCCGCCGTGTTCGGACAGGCGCAGGTCGTAGGAACTGTAGAACCAGCCGCCCTCGGTTTCGCCATGCACGACTTCGACATGGGCGTATTCACTGGCGGTGGGCCAGAAGACGTTGTCCTCGTCGAGCGCGTGGGTGAGATCGACCCAGGTGCCGGCGAAGGGATCGGCCGGGGCCGTGGTTTCCGATGCCTTCCCCTGCTGGCACGCGGCGAGCGCGAGGGCGGCGGAAAGGGCGAAGTTGGCGTGGCGCATGGCAGGCTTCTCCTGCGCCCCAGCCTCGCACACCCCCGCGGCGGGAATGAGGCACGAAAAGGCCCCGCCCTCACTACCGGAGGACGGGGCTTTTCGAATTGCCGCCGCCGCTTACTGGCAGGCGAGGCATTCCTCGTAATCGGTCTGCTCGGCGCCTGCGGCGAGTTCGTATTTCGCTGCGTCGGCCGTGTTGTCGGCTTCAACGCCGCCGGCAAAGCCTGCGCGCTGCACCGACTTCGAGCGGAGGTAGTAGAGCGACTTGATGCCTTTCTCCCAGGCCTGGAAGTGCAGCATCATCAGGTCCCACTTGTCGACATCGGCAGGGATGAACAGGTTCAGCGACTGCGCCTGGTCGATATAGGGCGCGCGGTCGGCGGCGAATTCGAGCAGCCAGCGCTGGTCGATTTCGAAGCTGGTCTTGAAGGTCGCCTTTTCTTCCGGCGTCAGGAAGTCGAGGTGCTGGACGCTGCCGCCCTTCTCGAGGATCGAGTTCCAGATCGCCGTCGAGTTCTTGCTCTTCTTGTCGAGAAGTTTTTCCAGGTACGGGTTCTTCACGATGAAGCTGCCCGACAGGGTCTTGTGCGTGTAGATGTTCGCCGGGATCGGCTCGATGCAGGCGCTAGTCCCGCCGCAGATGATCGAGATCGACGCAGTAGGCGCGATCGCCATCTTGCAGCTGAATCGCTCCATCGCGCCCATGTCCTCGGCGTCGGGACAAGCGCCGCGTTCCTGCGCCAGGACCATGGACGCTTCCGAGGCCTTGCTCTGGATGTGCTTGAACATCTTCAGGTTCCAGACCTTGGCCATCGGACTTTCGAAGCCGATGCCCTTCTGCTGGAGGAAGGAGTGGAAGCCCATCACGCCGAGACCGACGCTCCGTTCGCGCATGGCGCTGTACTTGGCGCGGGCCATCTCGTCGGGCGCGCGGTCGATATAGTTCTGCAGCACGTTGTCGAGGAAACGCATGATGTCCTCGATGAATTGCTTGTCGGTGTTCCACTCGTCCCACTTCTCGATGTTGAGCGAGGACAGGCAGCAGACCGCCGTGCGATCGTTGCCGAGGTGGTCGATACCGGTCGGCAGGGTGATTTCGGCGCACAGGTTCGAGGTCGAGACCTTAAGGCCGAGATCGCGGTGATGCTTGGGCATCATCCGGTTCACCGTGTCGGAGAAGACGATATAGGGCTCGCCCGTGGCAAGGCGCGTTTCAACCAGCTTCTGGAACAGCGAACGCGCGTCCACCGTCTTGCGGACGCTGCCGTCCTTCGGACTGAGGAGGTCGAATTCCTCGCCGTTGCGGACCGCTTCCATGAAGGCATCGGTGACCAGCACGCCGTGGTGCAGGTTCAGCGCCTTGCGGTTGAAGTCGCCCGAAGGTTTGCGGATTTCAAGGAATTCCTCGATTTCCGGGTGGGTGACGTCGATGTAGCAGGCGGCCGAACCACGACGCAGGGACCCCTGCGAAATCGCGAGCGTGAGGCTGTCCATCACGCGGACGAAGGGGATGATGCCGCTGGTCTTGCCGTTGAGGCCGACCGGCTCGCCAATCCCGCGCACATTGCCCCAATAGGTGCCGATGCCGCCGCCCTTCGAGGCGAGCCAGACATTTTCGTTCCAGGTGTTTACGATCCCGTCGAGGCTGTCGCTAACCGAATTGAGATAGCAGGAAATCGGCAGGCCGCGCTGCGTGCCGCCATTCGACAGGACAGGCGTTGCCGGCATGAACCACAGGCGCGAGATATAGTCGTAGAGACGCTGCGCGTGGTCCTGATCGTCGGCAAAGGCATCAGCGACGCGAGCGAACAGGTCCTGATAGCTTTCGCCCGGAAGCAGGTAGCGGTCCTCAAGCGTCTCCTTGCCGAATTCGGTCAGGAGATCGTCGCGGCTTTCGTCCGTTTTCACGTCGAAGCGGCGGTCGAGAATCTTGTGGCTGTCTTCCTTCACGGTCGCGGCCTTGGCTATTTCGGTCATGGCGCCAGCCATCGCTTCGCCCGCTTTCGCGGCGACGAGATCTTCGCTGCTCTTGTCCTGGCCACCCATGCTTACTGCCTTTTCCGCCTGCTTAGGCTTTGCCGAGGCGGTATCCTCGATCGTGCTATCGGTATCCAGGTCCAGTGCCATCGCCGTTTCGTCTCCGCCTTTGAAATCCATGTTGCCCCACCGTCTGTGTCTATGCGGGCCGTGCGGGGCCTGCGCTTCCCCGTCGTGCCGCGTTCCTGTCGAGTCGACGGGAGCCCTCCCCGCCTATCATCGAATGCCTCTTCCGGGATGCGAAACTTCTCCCCGTTTTCTCCACAGACCAGGGCAAATTCGCCGTTTCCCCCATATGGGGAGCTTCGGACTAATCGCTAGGTCTTGTGGGTACCCCCAGGCAACCGACCACTAGATAGTGAATCAGACGCGATTCCGGCGCAAGAGGGTCAACGCAAATTTAACGCATCGCACGGGCTATCGGCGCAAGCCATCGGGATGATGCGACGCAGCGACGCGTGGACCAAGCTGGGTTTGCGAGATCGCAAGCCCAAAAATGCATTGGTTGAAAAAATTTTGCGGGCAAAAATTGTGCTGCCGGCTTGTGAATCATTCGACTCGGGCCGGGACATTTTCTTGCGGGGGGGGTGGCAAAAACGAACCCCGGCGGCACGCCGTTCCCGCAGAACAAGACGTGACGCCGGGGCATTCCCGGCCGATCATTGGGGGTCGCCGGGAAACGGTAGCGCGGTTCAGGAGGACGGACGGGCCGCTGCGCTACCGAGGGCAAGAACTTGCTTTTCTTCGCCCATTGCGAGTCTGACAGCCTCTTCTTGAGCCAGCTGGGCTGCCATCTTCGCGTGGCCGCGCACACTCGAAGCGAAGATAATGTTCGCTTGATAGACCTGATCCTGCCGAGCCCCGGCAGGGATACCTTCAGTCAGATCAAGCTTGTCGACAGCTCGCATAGCCGTACGGTCCAGATTATGTCCGCCCGACTTGCGGTAAAGCGAAATATTGTCCGGCCTACCTTCAGCAGTACGGGTGAAGCGGACTATCGCAATGCCGTCGCCATCGGCTTTCTCCCAGCGCGCCGCTCTTTCGAGCTGCCGATCCAGGTCTTTTGAGACCTTTTGAACGAAGGCCGTCCGGGATACCTCCGGCGTCACGGTAATGGGTTCGGCCAATACCGGTTCGGCAAGCAGAAGTGCCGAGCACACGGTCGCGAAAGTGAAAGAGTGCACCTTATTCATTTTGATCATCCTTTTTCCATACAAAAGCGATGATCGGCCGCAGAGGGTTACGCAGGGATCGCGGCAGTCCTTTCTGATCTGATAGCGAACGGTCATTGGTCGATCTTACAGGTCAGATTCAAAATCCAGCCTGGTAGAATTGATGCTACCACGAAATACAATTGTCAAACCACGCAGGAAAGCATGTCGCAAACCTGCTAATTCGCACGATTGCTGCTTAAATTTGCAACAAAACTTTCTTTTCGGCTTGCGAGGTTTCGGCGGGTGCTCAAGAAAGTTTGACGTCACGCAACGGACTCGCCGCTCCGGCTCAAAGACACGCTAGTCGTTCGTCGAGAGGCTTTGCCGTTTGTCGAACGCTCTCGCTACTTCGTCGCATCACCGGCATGCGCGGCGATCTCATCGGCGAGAGTCTCGACCAGTTCCACCGGAAGATCATGCCCCCAGCCAGGGATCGTCTTCAACCTTGCCTCCGGGATGCAGGACGCTGTGTCGCGCCCACCTTCGCAAGGTACGAGCGGATCGTCCTCGCCGTGAAGCACCAGGGTCGGCACGGTAATCTCGCGCAGCATGGCCCTGCGGTCACCATCCGCCACGATGGCGGAAAGATGCCGCGTGGGCCCCTCGGGATAGAAGCTGCGGCGTACGTTGGTAAGCGTGCGTTCGCGCAGCCTTTTATCGGGCGTGGGATAGCCGGGCGAGCCGATGGTTCGTGCCAGCATGATGCCGTGTTCGACCAGCGCATCCTCCTCGTCGCTCGAAGGACGCGTCACCAAAGCCTGCAGCGCCTCCTTGCGCGCCGGCGGCAGTTTGGGATTGCCCGTGGTCGAGAAGATCTGCGTGAAGCTGAGGCAGCGCTCGGGATATTTCGCGGCCACGTGCTGGGCGATCATCCCGCCCATGCTCGCGCCGACGATATGCGCCTTCTCAATTCCCAGCGCGTCGAGCAGCCCGATGCCATCGGCCGCCATGTCCGCCAGACCATAGGGCACCTGCGGCGTGATCCCGATTTTGGAGAGCAGGGTTATCTTTACGAGGCCCGGTGCCTTCACCCCGTCGAACTTTTGGCTGAGTCCGATGTCGCGATTGTCGTAACGGATTACGCGGTAACCGCGCATCGCCAGCGCCTCGACCAACTCGTCGGGCCAGAGGGTGAGTTGCGCCCCGAATCCCATGATGAGCAGCATGGCTGGATCATCAGCCTTGCCATGCTCTTCGTAATGGATGTCGATCCCGTTGGCGGTCACTTGCGGCACTGGTGCTTCCCTTCCCTGATGGCTGGCCTTCCTTCTGGCCCTTGCGCCTACATCACCCCAATAGCGCGGCAATGTCCATCGCTGCGTTTCAAATCGGGATTTGTATAGTAAACAGAGAGTAAATCTGCGGCTTTTCTGTCGCCTTTCTACAATTCAACATTCCCATATCTGATCTATAGTACGTACTTGGGCGGAGGGTTACATGAATACTGATCGGAGGAGCAGGGAGCGGAGCGATACGTCCGAGACGGTGCGCGTCGAAATCGGCGGGCGCGATATCTTCGGCACGATGCGCAACCTCTCACAGATGGGCTGCATGGTCGAAACCCTGTACGGCGCTGCCGATCTGGGGGAGCGGTGTGAAGTGTCGCTGATCCCCGGATATTCGGTGAGCGGCCGGATTGCCTGGCAGCTGGGCCGTGCGATGGGCATCGCCTTTTCGCATCCCGTCCCGCTTGCCCTGGTGCAGGAAATCGCACTCGACGACTGGCCGATGCGGGTGCAGGCTCGGACGGTGGTCCCGATCCACCGCTAAAACTAGAGCGCGCCTACAATTGCCGACGCGCCTCCTCTCCAAAAGTATTCTCTAATAAAGTATTCGCGAAAGCCTCCAGCATTTATAAAGCTTTTCCCGGCAGACCCCCCGTGTCGAGTGCGACGGGGAGGACATTATGGACCAGCGCAATGCGGAAAGGGTTGGGGTTACGGGCGTCGTCCGAAGCGACGTGGTGGCCGGGCTCACCTACGAGCTCGGCGACATTTCGCGCCGGGGCTGCCGGCTGCGGCACATCGCGCATCCGCCGCGCAAAGGAGAGGCGCTGAGCCTTTCGCTGCTCGGCGATGTCATCGTGGCGGGCACGGTGCGCTGGACGGCGGCGGGCGATGTGGGAATCGAATTCGACGAACCGATCAGCCCGGCGGCGGTGCGCTATTTCGCGCTTGCCGACAGCGGGATGACGCGCGACTGGCCGCAGGATTGCTTCGGCCGCGTGCTTCCGCCCCTGTCACACTTCGGGCCGTTCGAAGCGCTGTAGAGCGCTCAGGGGATCAGCACGGTGTCGCGCGCGAGGCTGTCGGTTTCCGGATAATCGAGGATGAAGTGCAGCCCGCGGCTCTCGTGCCGCCTGAGCGCGCTTTTCACGATCAGCGCCGCGCATTCGAGCAAATTGCGCAGTTCGATCAGATCGGTGGTGACGCGGAAGCTTCCGTAATAGTCCTCCACCTCCTGACGCAGCATCTCGATGCGGTTTCCCGCGCGTTCCAGCCGCTTGGTGGTGCGCACGATCCCGACATAGTTCCACATGAAGCGGCGGATCTCGGTCCAGTTCTGCTTGATGACCACTTCCTCGTCGGAATCGGTCACACGACTTTCGTCCCACGGCAGAATTTCGGGCGGATCGTCGAGCTTGTCCCAGCATTCGAGGATGTCCTTGGCCGCCGCCTCGCCGAAGACAAAGCATTCGAGCAAGGAATTGGACGCAAGGCGATTGGCGCCGTGAAGCCCGCTTTCGGTGCACTCGCCCGCGGCCCAGAGGCCGGGAAGGTCGGTCTTGGCGTCGAGGCCGATCTTCACCCCGCCGCAGGTGTAATGCTGCGCCGGCACGACAGGGATCGGCCCCTTGGTCATGTCGATGCCGAGGCCGATCAGCTTTTCGTGGATGGTCGGGAAATGCTCCATCACGAATTCGGGCGGCTGGTGGCTGATGTCCAAATGGACGTAGTCGAGCCCGTAGCGCTTGATCTGGTCGTCATTCGCGCGCGCCACGATGTCGCGCGGGGCCAGCTCCATGCGCTCGGGGTCGTATTTCTCCATGTAGCGTTCGCCCGTTACCGGGTTGAACAGCCGCCCGCCTTCGCCGCGCACCGCCTCGGTGATGAGGAAGTTCTTGACCTCGAGATTGTAGAGGCAGGTCGGGTGGAACTGCATCATCTCCATGTTGGAGACGCGCGCGCCCGCCCGCCAGGCCATGGCGATCCCGTCGCCGGTGGCCCCGCGCGGGGCCGTCGAGAAGAGGTAGACGCGGCCCGCACCGCCTGCCGCCAGCACGGTGGCGCGCGCGACATGGGTGACGACCTCGCCGCTCTCCTCGTCGAGCGCGTAGGCGCCCCAGACCCGGCCCGAACCGGAATATTCGGTCTGGTTGCGCCCCGTGATGAGGTCGATGCAGCTCTGGTGAGGGAGCAGGGTTATGTTCGGATTTTCCTCCGCCGCCTTGAGCAGTGCGGCCTGCACCGCCCAGCCGGTCGCGTCGTTCACATGGACGATCCGGCGATGCGAATGGCCGCCCTCGCGGGTAAGGTGGAGATCGCCCTCCGCGCGGTTGAAGGGCACGCCCAGTTCACACAAGCGGTCGATCGCCGCGGGCGCGCGTTCGATCACGAACTCGACGGTTTCGAGGTCGTTGAGGCCGGTGCCGGCCACCATCGTGTCGCGAATATGGTTCTCGAAAGTGTCGCCTGCGTCGAGCACGGCGGCGATACCGCCCTGCGCCCAGGCGGTGGAGCCGCTGGTCAGCTTGCCCTTGGCTAGCACCAGCACCTTCTTGGTCTGCGCAAGTTCGAGCGCGGCGGTAAGCCCTGCGGCGCCCGAGCCGATGACGAGGACATCATGCGTGTTGCTCATGCGCGTCCTCATGGCGAGGTAATCGGAACGCGGCAAGCAGAGAACGACTCACCGAAATGGCAGTTAAATTTTAACCATGAGCCGATAGACAGCGAATCGACAGGGTCGTGTGGGGGCGCATGGGATCTGGGAAGGGTCGTAAAATAATGAAGATGGGTTTGCTCTCGTGCGCCTTTGGGCGCCACTCGGTCGATTCTGCCAATATGCGCAAGACAGGCGGCATGCACGTCGGCAAATGCCGGTGCTGCCACACCCCCATGGAAGAAATCGAACCCCACGTCTGGGACGTCATGCGGGTCAAGGATGCCGGCCTGGGGCCGCGCAGCTTCAGCTAAGTCTTGACAGTTTCGGCGCGGGTCAGCCTGCGCCTGTCAACTGTACGAAGACATCTTCCAGATCGGCTTCGCGGGTGGTGACATCCTCGATGCCGTAGCCATGCGACTGCACCAGCGCCAGGACCTGTCCGGCGCTGGCCTTGTCGCGATCATAGGTGATGTCGAGCCGGCGCGGGTCGACCACTTCGGCCTTGAGGAAGGCCTCCTCCATGATCGGGCCTCCGAGGTCCTTGTCGACGCTCACCGAGACGATCTTTTCGCGCGCCATGCCGATGAGGTCGCGGGTCGGCTTGTTGGCGATCAGCTCCCCATGATTGATGATGGCGATGCGGTCGCACAACTGCTCCGCCTCCTCGAGGTAATGCGTGGTCAGCACCACGGTCACCCCTTCGGCGTTCAATTCCTGCACCAGTTCCCACAGCTGGCGGCGTAGCTCCACATCCACGCCCGCGGTCGGTTCATCGAGGACGAGGATGGGCGGCGAATGCACCATGGCCTTGGCGATCAGCAGGCGGCGCTTCATCCCACCCGAGAGCGTCCGGGCATAGGCGTTGCGCTTGTCGGAAAGGTGGACGGCCCCGAGCAGTTCCTCGCTACGCCGGTCCTTCTTCCCGATACCGTAAAAGCCGCCCTGGTTCTCCAGTACCTCGAAGGGCGTGAAGAAAGGATCGAAGACGATTTCCTGCGGCACGATCCCGATCGAACGCTTGGCGTTGCGCGGATTATCGTCGATGTCGAAACCCCAGATCTCGGCATGGCCCGAGGTCTTGCGCACGAGCCCTGCCAGGATGTTGATGATCGTCGACTTGCCCGCGCCATTGGGGCCGAGCAGGCCGAACACCCCGCCTTGCGGAACGTCGAAGCTCACACCCTTCAGCGCCAGCTTACCCTCATCCCCCGGTCCGCTCGGGGCATAGCGTTTGACGAGGTTGTCGATGCGGATCGCGGGAGGCGTGGTCATGCCGCGTCACCTATCCTCTTGAGCACTTCAATCAAACCCATTATCGGCCTCCCCCATGAGTCTGCCTCCTCCCGAAGTCTCCAAGGTCACCACCCCCCGCGTGTGGTGCGATGGCGCAACCGACATTCGTAGCGGTGAGAACTACAAGCCCATCGCGCTCGGCCATCCCAAGGTCTATCTGCAGATCGACGAGCACGGCTATGTCGACTGCGGCTATTGCGACCGGCGCTTTGTGCTCGAAGGCGGCCCGGCGGACGGTGTCGACCAGTCGCAGCTGATGGACATTTCCGAAGGCGCCGACCCGGGCCATCCGTAAGAGCGCGGGTAAGCTCTCGCCAAGCGGCGCGCCTCTTCCTACATAGGGCGCATGACCGCACCGATTTCCGACCCGCTTTCCCTCGTCTACGGCAACAAGCTGACGCCCGATGAGGCGCAAGCGCTGACTGCCAAGCTGCTTGCGCCCTGCGACGATGGCGAGCTCTACCTACAGTTCATCGCGTCCGAAGCCTTCGGCTTCGACGACGGACGGTTGAAGACCGCCGATTACAGCCGCGATTCGGGCTTCGGCCTGCGCGGCGTCTCGGGCGAGACCACCGGTTTTGCGCACGCCAACGAGATCAGCGCCGCCGCCATCTCTCGCGCGGGCGAGACGTTGAGACTGCTCGACGCGACCAGCCAGCCGCTTGCCGCACCGCCAGAGAGGACCAACCGCCACCTCTACACCGATCTGTGCCCGCTCGACCTCGTGCCGTTCGAGGAAAAGGTTGCGCTGCTCGAGAAGATCGACGCCGTGGCCCGCGCCAAGGACCCGCGCGTGGCGCAGGTATCCGCCAGCCTGCTCGCCAATTGGAGCGTGGTCGAGATCGTCCGGCCCGACGGCCACATCGCGCGCGACATCCGCCCGCTGGTACGGCTCAACATCCAGGTCGTCGCCGAACAGAACGGCCGCCGCGAAACCGGTTTTTACGGCATGGGCGGGCGCTATCTCTACGACCGCCTGTTCGATGAAGGCGCTTGGATGCGCGGGATCGACGAAGCGGTGCGCCAGGCGCTGGTCAATCTCGACAGCGTGGCCGCGCCGGCTGGCGAACAGACCGTCCTGCTCGGCCCCGGCTGGCCCGGTGTGCTGCTGCACGAAGCGGTGGGCCACGGGCTCGAGGGCGATTTCAACCGCAAGGGTACCAGCGCGTTTTCGGGCCGCATCGGCGAGCGCGTGGCCGCGCCCGGTGTTACCGTGGTCGACGACGGCAGCATGCCCGACCGCCGCGGCTCGCTCAGCATCGACGACGAAGGTACGCCGACGCGCGAAACGGTGCTGATCGAGGACGGGATCCTCAAGGGCTACATGCAGGACCGGCTCAACGCGCGGCTGATGGGCGTGGCGGCGACCGGCAACGGGCGGCGCGAAAGCTACCAGCACGCACCCATGCCGCGCATGACCAACACCTTCATGCGCAGCGGTACCGACGATCCGGAGGAACTTCTCAGCCGCGTCGACGACGGCATCTACGCCACCAGCTTCGGCGGCGGGCAGGTCGACATCACCAGCGGCAAGTTCGTCTTCGCCTGCACCGAGGCCTACAAGGTCGAGAAGGGCAAGATCGTCCATCCGATCAAGGGCGCCACGCTGATCGGCGACGGTCCCAGCGTGCTCACCCGCGTCACCGGCATCGGCAACGACATGGCCTTGGATGAGGGCGTCGGCATCTGCGGCAAGGGCGGCCAAAGCGTGCCTGCAGGGGTCGGACAGCCGACCTTGCTGATCGATGGCATCACCGTGGGCGGCACCGGCGCCTGAACGCCTCGGGGGGCCAGTCAGCGTGCATTCAGCGCGCGTTTGGTATATGTTCTAGCATCTTAGGAGACTCGCCATGCTCAAACGCCTAGCCCTTGCCACTGCCGCCATCGCCATGCTCGGTGCACCCGCCTTGCAGGCACAGGAACACGCCGAGCTGACCAAGGGCGAGATGAAGCTCGCCAAGATGCTCGACGGACGCGTTGCGGGCGAACCGGAACGCTGCATCCGCACAATCGGCTCACGCTCCATCACCAGCATCGACGACACCGCGCTGGTCTATCGCGACGGCGATACCATCTGGGTTAACTACACCCGCTCGCCAGGCGCCATCGACGACAGCGACTACATGGTGATCGACCGCTTCAGCGCCACTTCGCTGTGCCGGACCGACCACATCACGACCTACAGCCGCGCGGGCAATTTTTTCTCCGGCGTCATCTTCCTCGACGACTTCGTGCCCTATCGGGCTGCCGACGCCGAAGGCTGACCGCGAGAGTGAGACAGGCGGCCTGGCCGCGCGAACCTAGCCATGCTTCACGAGCGAGCCGGATAGGCCTCGCACAGGGAGCCCACCGGGCACGTCTGGCATTTGGGCGCGCGTGCAGTGCAGATGCGCTTGCCGAACTGGACCAGCCAGAAATGCCCGTCGCCTAGCGCCCATTCCGGCGAGCGCTCGTCCAGTTGGGCCGCGGTCTTTTCGGCCGTCTTCGCAGCCGTCAGCCCGATGCGGTTGCAGACGCGGTGGACATGGGTGTCGACCGCGATGACGTCCTTCCCGAAGGTGAAACTGAGCACGATATCGGCGCATTTGCGACCGATGCCGGGCAGGCGCATCAACCCTTCGCGCGTGTCAGGCACGACCCCGCCATGCTCGGCCAGCAGGGCCTCGCAGAAGCGCCGGATCGAACGGGTCTTGGTGTTGTAGAGCCCGCATGGCTTGATGGCTGCGGCAATCGCGCTGTCGTCGAGCTCCAGCATCGCCTCGGGCGTCGTTGCCAAGGCAAAAAGGGCGCGCGCAGCCCTGGCTGTGTTGCGGTCGAGCGACTGGGCCGAAAGTATGCAGGAAATGCAGGAGCGGAACGCGTCGGGCTGGCCCTTGGGTCCCTTCGCCCCGCGCGTGCGCCCCGGCATTTCGCGCGCCAATGTGCGGTAGACCTCCTCGACTTCGTCTGCGCTCAACATGATCTTTCAGCGGTCGCCGACCCGCGCAGTTCCGGACTTGCACAGCGGCAGGGCGAGGCACGCGGCGCAATCGGGTGCAGCGGGGCGGCAAGTGGTCTGGCCGAGCTTTTTCATCAGCAGGTGATGCTCGTCGAAATCTGCGCCATGCCACTCCTTGGGCATCACCGGCATGATCACCTCAAACGCACGGTCGGTGGACGCCTTGGGCGGCACCAGCCCCATGCGCTGCAGGATGCGCGTATGATGACCATCTAGGACGATCGCGGGCCGGTCCAGCGTAGAGGCGTTCATTACGCCTGCCGCGATCTTGCGCCCGATGCCCGGCAATTGCTCGAGCCAGCGCATGGCGGGCAGCGTTTCCATCTCGGCCAAGTGCGACAGATCGACCAAACCGCGCAGCTCGATGAGCGCGGTGAGGCTGGCCTTCAGCCGTTCCGCCGCGATGTTGGGATAGGTCTGGGTGGCAAGTTCCGCCTGCAATTCCTCTAGCGGCGCTTTGGCCACCCCCTCCCACGAACCGTAGCGCTTGAGCAACCGGTCGGTCGCCGCGTTCGACACTTCCGACTTGGTCCGCGCGCCGATGACGCCCTGCACCAGCACCCATTCGGGCCGCCGCCACTCCGCCGCCGCGCGCTCGACCCTTCCGAACCGCTGGACGAGCAGCGCCTGCAACCGGCGCAGCGTCTCGGTGCGCGGATCGGGACCGAGCGGGAGCTGGTCGGTCATGGGTTCGTAGAACGGGTTACTGGCGCAACTGGCCGCGGATCGCGCCCTTCGGATATTCGGCCGTGTGCACGTTGACGTAATAGTTCTGGAGCCCTTCGTCGAAAGCCTGCTGCACCCAGCTGGTGTCGGACGAGCAACCGCGCCAGCCGCCTTCGGTCGCCTGCTTGAGCGCGAGCACGACCGGACCATCCACACCGGCCCCGCCGCGGTGGATATGCGCGCCAGTGACGGGGCCAAGGCCTTCAAGGTCGTTGAGGTCCCAGCACACGCGGGTGAGTTCGTCGGCGAAGCTGATGTCGGCGGTTCCGGAGCCATCGGGGTCGCCCGGATGCACCTCGTTCGCGCCCGACAATTCTGCGGTGTAAGTCGAGGAGATCGCTTCGGTATAAGTCTGCTGAACGGTCTCGCAGCCAGTCAGGGCGAGAGCGGCGGTGGCGGTGAAGGCGGCAGTCGAGAGTTTCATGGCAATCCCTTCCGTATCGGGTGACACCTGCCGAACGGACCGCCTGCGCCGACGTTCCTAGTCGTTCGCGGCGTCACACGGAGCGATTGTTACATCCGTTTTCGCGATAGGCTGAATTCCTGGGCGAGCAATCCTCTACAGAACCCGGTGACGAAAAGGCCGGGTAGATTCACACGTCGGACGGAAGGTTAGCCCGCTCCGCCGATGTGCAGGCCGCACGGTGAACCGGACACTCACTCCCACTCGATGGTACCGGGCGGTTTCGACGTATAGTCGTAGACCACGCGGTTGATGCCCTTCACCTCGTTGATGATGCGCGTCGCCACGCGGCTGAGGAAGGCGGCGTCGAAGGGATAGATGTCGGCCGTCATGCCATCGGTGCTGGTCACGGCGCGCAGGCCGCAGACGCTGTCATAGGTCCGCCCGTCGCCCATAACCCCAACGGTCTTGACCGGCAGCAGCACGGCGAAGGCTTGCCAGATCGCGTCGTACAGTCCCGCGTTGCGGATCTCCTCGAGATAAATGGCGTCGGCCTTGCGCAGGATGTCGCAGCGCTCCTTGGTCACTTCGCCCGGGATGCGAATCGCGAGGCCGGGGCCGGGGAAAGGATGGCGACCGACGAAGACTTCGGGCAGGCCAAGTTCGCGGCCCAGGTCGCGCACTTCGTCCTTGAACAGTTCGCGCAAGGGCTCGACCAGTTCCATGTTCATGCGTTCGGGCAGGCCGCCGACATTGTGGTGGCTCTTGATCGTGACGCTCGGCCCGCCGGTGAAGCTGACGCTTTCGATCACGTCGGGATAGAGCGTGCCCTGCGCGAGGAAATCCGCGCCGCCGATTTTCTTCGCCTCGGCCTCGAACAGGTCGATGAAGGCGCCGCCGATGAACTTGCGCTTTTTCTCCGGGTCGGTCTGACCCTCGAGACCGCCGAGGAACATTTCCTCCGCGTTCACATGGACCAGCGGGATATTGTAATGGTCGCGGAACAGGGTGACGACCTGCTCGGCCTCGTTCATGCGCATCAGCCCGTGGTCGACGAAGACGCAGGTCAGCTGGTCGCCAATCGCCTCGTGGATGAGGACTGCGGCAACCGCGCTGTCGACGCCGCCCGACAGGCCGCAGATGACCTTGCCGTCACCCACCTGAGCGCGGATTTCCTCGATCTTGGTCTTGCGGAATTCGGCCATCGTCCAGTCGCTCGTGAGGCCACAGACATGGCGCACGAAATTGGCGAGCAGCTTGCCGCCGTCGGGCGTGTGGACGACCTCGGGGTGGAACTGCGTACCGTAATAGCGGCGCTCGTCGTCGGCGATGAGCGCGAAGGGCGCGCCGGGGCTGGTGGCGACGATGCGGAAACCCTCGGCGATGCGGGTGACCTTGTCGCCGTGGCTCATCCACACCTGGTGCGTTTCGCCCGGCTTCCAGAGGCCGTCGAACAGCACGCATTTCTCGGTCACTTCGCAGAACGCACGGCCGAATTCGCCGCCTTCACCGGTTTCGTGACCGGGACGGACTTCGCCGCCAAGCTGGTCGGTCATCACCTGCTGGCCGTAGCAAATGCCGAGGATCGGGACCTTGCTGTCGAAGATCACTTCGGGCGCGCGCGGGCTATCCGCATCGGGCACGCTCGCCGGGCTGCCAGAAAGGATCACGCCCCTGGGTTTCAGGCGATGGAACGCCTCCTCGGCCTGTGTGAAAGGCGCGATCTCGGAATAGACCCCCGCCTCGCGCACTCGGCGTGCGATCAGCTGGGTAACCTGGCTGCCGAAATCGACGATGAGGATGGAATCGGGGAGGTGCGCTTGGTCCATGCGCCGCGCGTTAAGGATGCACGAGCCGAAGGGCAAGAAGCACCGGCGAATTGCCGCCGGGAACCCAACCGAAAGGTACGTCAGGAAAGCCTGGTCGTCGCTCCGGGAATTCTAGCGCACCACCCGGTTGTTCCCGCGATTGGTGATCTTGGGATCGTCGACGAAGAATTCCCCTTCGCTTTTGTCCGGCTCCTCCTGTTCGGCGTAAAAAAGGCGTACAGCAATCGCGTATGTGTAGTGTTTCGTGTCGTCGTTTTTGTCGGTGACCTTCAGTTTGGTGGGGGACAATCGCTCGACGACGAATTGGCCTGTCCCCGGGGCCTTATCCGATAGTTTGGGTTTGCCGTTCCCCTTCACGACCCAGAAGTTGTCGTCAGGCTCCTTCCAAAACTCCGCTTTGAAAAGTTTTCCGCCATTCGCGACCCATGGCGACACCCAGTTGTAGATGATCTCCACCTCGTCGGTGATCTCAAGACTTTCGAGATTGAGGTTGCCCTTGGTGTCCATAAACTGCTGATCCTCCGGGCAAATCTGCTGGTAGACGAACTTGCCCGTAAAGTAATTGTGCGGACCCCCGTCTTTCCACTTGGGGTCGTAGCCGAACACATTGACTTCGATCTTCGTCATCGTTTTCTCCTCGTCGTTATCGGGGTTCAAATTGCGATCCTCCGGTCAAGCAGTGCGTTTATTCCCCGTGATGAAAGCCGCTGTCGCAATTCGCGTGCGAGCGCGGTCTGGCCGAGGCGGTCGGCAGCCACGGCCCGCAAGGCGATCATGTTTACATTGATACCCTCAGCCTCGTTCTCGAGCGCGATGGCTCTGGCATAGGCGGCGGCGGAAGCGGCGCGATCGCCCTTGCGGCGAAGGGCTGAACCCTCGACTAGATGCGCGGCGACCAGTTGCCAGGAGGGCGGTTGCCCCGATTGACCGAGCGCGGCGATCCACTTGCGCGCCAAGGCGAGCTGCGTGTCGATCGGCAGCGAAGCTTCGTCTGTCAGCGAACGCGAGAGCTGAAGCGACGAAAGCCGGTCGACGCTCCATTTGACGTTCTTGGGGTCCCGTTTGCGCAGGTCCGCAAGCAGGCTTTCCGCGCGATCGAAATCCCGCGTCGCTTCGGCATCGCGGCCCTCGGACCAGTTGAGGATGGCGCGCGTCGCGAGAGCGGAGATCGCCATCTCGATGCTCCAGGTGTGATCTTCATCCTGTTTCAACAGCCGGTCAGCGAGGCCTGTCGCCGCATCAAGCACCTTGCGAGCCTCGCGCGGCTCGCCGCTTGCCGCGAGTAGCCAGCCCTGCTGCTGGCGCGCGAACATCAGCGGGCGCGTCGCATCCGCATTGGCCGGATCGCTTTGCAGGACTTCTTCGTAGAGAGAGATTTCCCGATCGAGTGCGGTAGCGGCCTTGGCAAAATTTCCCATGCGATCATGCGTGTTGGCGATCCACGATATGCCTTCACCCCACTCGATCAGACGCGCGGCGGACCGGTCCTCCGCGCGTGCTACGCGCTCCACGATGGCGACGCTTTTCTCGAACAGGGGGAGCGCCTTGCCATAGTCTCCGTCATCCGAGGCGAGAGTGCCCAGATTCGAGAGCGCGTAGCTTTCCTCCATCTGCCAATCGCGGTTCGACGGATCCATCGCCGCCAGGCGCGTGGAAATGACTGCATAGCCTTCGAGCGATGTGCGCGCTTCGCCCATATCGCCGCGCTGCCAGGCGATATACCCGACCCAATAAAGGCTCTGGCCATGCGCAAACAACGCATCGGTATCGTCAGGATCGCGCTCCACGAGCTCTGCAGTCGTTCGGGCCACTTGCTGGAAGGCGGGCAGCGCTTTCTCGTTGTCCCCACGTAGGTTGTGCATCTCCGCGACAAGCTGCACCGCCCGGGCGCGGCGGGCCAGTTCCTCGGCGGTGAGATCGGCGACCTCCTGCGAGGCGTAATATTCCATCGCGCGCGCACCCACTCCGTCGAGGAGGTCGAGCCGGCCGACCGGCTCGAGTTCCTCCCGCAGGTCGGTCAGCATATATTCGATCAGCCCGTTGGCTTCGGCCCGCTCGGCCCGGGCGGTATCGCGTTGGTTGGTGGCGTATAGCGCCAGACCGAGCGCGAGGAGCATGCCGACGAACGATATTCCCGCCACCATTACCATGTGGCGATTGCGCTGGCGGGCCTGCCGATCGACCAGGTCATCGAGCGGGATTCCCGTGAGCCCTGCAACCAACTTCTGGACACCGAGCTTGCGGCCGTCGGCCTCGGGCCTCAGGTCGGCGGCGATCGGTTCGGCCAGCTGGTCGGTCGGGGTGCCGTCCTCGTAATGGACCAGCAGCGGAGGAGGCATGTTGTAAGGGGCCTCCCCGTCGATCACGGCCGGGAAGACCCGCGCATCGCCGTTGACCCGCTTGAACAGGTCGATCTCGCGCGCGATCCAGGGGGATATGGCCGCGTGCGGCGAGCACAGGACGATGAGGGCGTCGCTGTTCGTTATGGCGCTTTCCAGCGCGGCGCCGAGATCTTCGGAGGCAGGCAGTTCTTCGCGATCCTTGAAGATGGGTCGCAAGCCATCCTGAAGGCCGGGCGCTTCTATTCCGTCGGGGATCTTGAAGCGTTCCAGCTGCCCATGCAGCCAGTTCGCCACCCGCCTGTCGCGGTGCGAGTAGCTGATGAATGCCTTGTAGCGTCCTTTCGCCAAGCTGCTCCTCCGGAAGCGACCCCGGATACGACTCGGCAACCCACTGTTTTGCCGGAAGGATGTCGTAATCTTGCATTCAATGCAAACATGAGAGGCCAGGGCCCACGGACGCGGGCGGCGGATCGCCCTTGCGCAAAACGCAACATACCCTGACCTTTTCTCACTTTTGTTCGCGTGTCGGCAACATTATTTCGCGCCTCACACCCGGCCACGGACGTCCCTCCCAAGCAGTCCCGGCCGGTCCAGAGATGGCGGCAGTCCCTTCCCCAAGAGAAGCTGTCGTCGCCTTCCTCTCGGCCAGCGAGCCGGTTCGAAAGACCCTTGCGACTCCTAGCGCAAGTGCCGCTTTCCCGAGAGGCGATATGGCAGCGAGTAGAGACGCGGCCGCCCACACACTCCTCTCCCCCTCCCCCCGTGTCGGCGCCGCGTCTCGAACGCGCTGCGCCTAGTCCGGCAGGCCCCGGCGTTCCGCTTCTGCGCGCAGCTCCGTCTTGAGCAGTTTGCCGATATGGCTGCGGGGCATCTCGTCGATCGCATGCAGCTGCGCGAGCCGCTGGGTCTTGCCGAGCCGCGCGTTCACCGACTCCCGCACTGCTTCCGCTTCGCGCGCGTCTTCGGCGAGCCGGACAAAGCCGACGGGCGTCTCGCCCCATCGGCGCGACGGCACGCCGATTACCGCCGCTTCGAGGACGGTATCATCCTCGAGCAGCGCATTCTCAAGGTCGACGGGATAGATGTTGAACCCGCCCGAAATGATCATGTCCTTGGCGCGGCCGACGAGTTCGACGAAGCCTTGCGCATCGACGCGGCCGATATCGCCCATCCGCTGCCAGACCTCGCCCGTTTCGGGGTCGGTCCAGTAGCCTTCCTGCGTCTGCTCGGGCCGGTTCTTGTAGCCGCTCATCATGGTCTGGCTGCGGCCGACGAGGTTACCCGGCGTGCCGGGAGCGACCTCGCGATCCTGGTCGTCGAGCACTTTCAGCTCGCTGCCCGGCGCAGGCCGGCCGACGGTGTGGAGCTTGTCGGGAAACTTGTGCGCTTCGAGCAGGCAGACGACCCCGCCCTCGGTCATCGAATAGATTTCGATCAGCGCGCCCGGCATGCGCTCCAGCACCTCGCGCTTGAGTTGGGGCGAGAATGGCGCGGAAGTGCAGTATTTGAGCTGGAGCGACGAAAGGTCGAAATCGCCAAATCGCGGCTCATCCATCATGCGCTGGTATTGCACCGGGACCAGCATCGTGATCGTGGTGCGATCGGCCTCTGCATGGGCGAGCCACCGCTCGGTTGCGAACTTGCCCATGACCCGGACGGTTCCCCCCGCTAGCAGCGCGGGCAGGAAGGCGACCATGGTGGTGTTCGAATAGAGCGGCGTCGTAGCCAGGCTGCGCACATCGAAGCCGTTCTCCAGCCAGCTTGCCGCCGTCGCCGCGAACTGCCGCCAGCGCATCTGATGCGAGTGGACGATCCCCTTGGGGGTGCCCGTGGTGCCGCTTGAATAGATGATGTTGAACGGGTCCGAGGACTGGTGGTCGACCGGCGGGGCAACGGTGCCTTCGGGCGCCATCCACTCGTCCAACTCCTCGTCGAGCACGATGCATCGCATCCTGCGGGAGAACATGCTCCCCAACTCGCTCATCTTCGCGCGGTCGATGAAGATGTGGGTCGCGCCCGAATCGCTCGCCATGCCTTCGAGCTGCTCCGCGCTGGCGCTGGTGGTGAGCGGCGCCGCGACGCCGCCCGCCCGTACGGCAGCGAGGAAAACGAGCGCGTAGTTCACACTCGAAAGCCCGAGGATGGCGACCGACTGGCCGCGCTGCAGCCCCTCCTCGAGGAGCCTCGCCGCGATGCGCTCGACCCGGTCGCCAAGCTCTGCCCAGCTGAGGTCGCCCTTTTCGTCCTTCAGCGCGACCGTGTCGCCCAGCGCCTGCGCATTGGCGGAAATGATGTCGCTGAAATTGCCGAAGGGCTCGGCCAGTGGCTGATTCTCTCCCATGCGTTTACCCTAGGGGGACGGCGGCATGTGTCGAGTCAGCATTCGATGACGTTCACCGCGAGCCCGCCCTGGCTGGTTTCCTTGTACTTGTTGCTCATGTCGAGACCGGTCTGGCGCATAGTCTCGATCACCTGGTCGAGGCTGACTAACGTTTCCGCGCCCGTGCGGTGGAGCGCGAGGCGTGCGGCGTTGACCGCTTTCACCGCCCCGATCGCGTTGCGCTCGATACAGGGCACCTGCACCAGCCCGCCGACCGGATCGCAGGTGAGTCCGAGGTTGTGCTCCATGCCGATCTCGGCGGCGCTGGCGATCTGCACGGGTGAGGCACCCCATAGCGCGGCGAGGCCGCCCGCTGCCATGGAGCAGGCAACCCCTACCTCGCCCTGGCAGCCCATCTCCGCACCCGAGATGCTGGCGCGCTGCTTGTAAAGGAGGCCGATTGCGCCCGCCGTCAGCAGGAAGGTCCGGCGGCTGTCGCGGCACGGGTCCTCGCCTGCGGTCACGCAATAAAAGCGGATCACGGCGGGGATGATGCCCGCCGCGCCATTGGTGGGCGCGGTCACGACACGGCCTCCCGCCGCGTTCTCCTCGTTCACCGCCATGGCGTAACAATTAAGCCAGTCGAACAGTTGCTCGCGCTCGTTCGATTGCGGATTGGCGGAGAGATTGTCCCACAGGTCCGGCGCGCGGCGTTCGACCTTGAGGCCGCCCGGCAGGATGCCGCGCTGGGTCAGCCCGCGCTCGATACATTGATCCATCGCGCGCGTCACGCGGTCGATCCCCTCCAGCGTCTGCTCGCGAGGCCGGAAGACGTCCTCATTGGCCAGCACGAGGTCCGCAATCGTCATGCCGGTCGCCTTGCAGCTGGCGAGCAGTTCGGCGGCGCTGGTGAAGTCGAAGGGCGCCAAGGTGCCGGTGTTGATCCGGTCGTCCTTGGGCTTACGCTTCAATTGCGCCTCGGAAGCCACGAAGCCGCCACCAGTCGAATAATAGGTCCGCTCCATCAGCACCGCGCCCGATGCATCTTCGGCGCGGATCGTCATGCCGTTAGGATGGAGGTCGGGGATGATGTGGCCGGCCAGCTCGATATCGGCCTTGGGATCGAACGCGATCTCGCGCTTGCCACCCAGCGAAAGGCGCCCTGCCTCGCGCATACGGGCGAGCGCGGCAGCCGCCTCGTCGGGGCAGGTGCGATCGGGGGCGAAGCCCATCAGGCCGAGGATCGAGGCATCGAGGGTCCCATGACCCACGCCGGTCAGCGCCAGCGAGCCCTGCAACTGGGTGTGCACCCGAGCCGTCCGCTCCAGCTTTTCCGCCTTGGCCAGCGCCTTCACGAAGGTCCGCGCGATCCGCATCGGACCCACGGTGTGCGAGGAGGAAGGACCGATCCCGATCCGGAAGATGTCGAGCACCGAAAGCATGAGCCATGGATGCGCCCTGACGCGACTTAAATCAACCGGTTTCAGTTGAAACTTGTCCGCCTTTTGCCTGTGGGTAAAATGCGGCCAAATCCTTTGGTTTTTGCCCCTGCGGAGCCTATATACTCGGCATGGACGAGAACACTCCCGAAAGCGGCGAAAACGCCCCCAAGAAGAACGCATACGATTCCGATTCCATCAAGGTCCTCAAGGGCCTGGATGCGGTGCGCAAACGCCCCGGCATGTATATCGGCGATACCGACGACGGATCGGGTCTCCACCACATGGTGTTCGAAGTTTCGGACAACGCCATCGACGAAGCGCTGGCCGGTCACTGCGATCTCGTCCTGATCGAACTCAACGCCGACGGATCGGTAAGCGTGGAAGACAATGGCCGCGGCATTCCGGTCGACATGCACAAGGAAGAAGGCGTCTCCGCAGCCGAGGTCATCATGACCCAGCTGCACGCGGGCGGTAAGTTCGAGAACACCAGCGACGACAACGCCTACAAGGTGTCGGGCGGCCTGCACGGCGTGGGCGTCTCGGTGGTCAACGCCCTCTCCGAATGGCTCGAACTCGTGATCTGGCGTGATGGTAAGGAGCACTGGATGCGCTTCGAGCACGGCGATGCGGTCGAGAGCCTGCGCGTTGTGGGCGATGCCCCGCCGGTTGCGTCCAATGGCGACGAAAATGGTCTCAAGAAGGGCACGCGCGTCACTTTCAAGGCTTCGGAAGAGACGTTCAAGAACGTCATCGAGTACGATTTCGACAAACTGGAGCACCGTTACCGCGAGCTTGCCTTCCTCAATTCGGGCGTGCGCATTCTCCTGCGCGACAACCGTCCCGAAGAACCGCTGGAGCACGACCTGTTCTATGAAGGCGGCATCGCGGCCTTCGTGAAGTATCTCGATCGCAACAAGCAGGCGCTGGTGGCCGAACCCATTTCGGTAAGTGCCGAGAAGGAAGGCATCGGTATCGATGTCGCGCTCGAATGGAACGACAGCTATTACGAGAACGTCCTGTGCTTCACCAACAACATCCCGCAGCGTGATGGCGGCACCCATCTGGCTGCCTTCCGTGCCGCACTGACGCGGACGCTGAACAATTACGCCACCGCGTCGGGGCTGATGAAGAAGGAAAAGGTCAGCCTTTCGGGCGAAGACATGCGCGAAGGCCTCACCGCCATCGTGTCGGTCAAGCTGCCCGATCCCAAGTTCGGCTCGCAGACCAAGGACAAGCTGGTCTCCTCTGAGGTGCGCCAGCCGCTGGAATCGCTCATGGGCGAGAAGATGACCGAATGGCTCGAGGAGAATCCCAACGACGCCAAGCAGATCATCCAGAAGGTCATCGACGCCGCAGCAGCCCGCGAAGCCGCACGCCGCGCGCGCGAGATGAGCCGCAAGGGCGCGATGAGCATCGCCTCGCTGCCGGGCAAGCTTTCCGACTGCCGCGAGCGCGATGCCTCCAAGGCCGAACTCTTCCTGGTCGAGGGCGATTCCGCAGGCGGATCGGCCAAGAACGGCCGTGACAGCCAGTACCAGGCGATCCTTCCGCTGAAGGGCAAGATCCTCAACGTCGAGCGTGCGCGCTTCGACCGGATCATCTCGTCCAAGGAAGTCGGCACGCTGATCCAGGCGATGGGCACGGGCCTGCGCGACGAGTTCAACCTCGAGAAGCTGCGCTATCACAAGATCGTCATCATGACCGACGCCGACGTCGACGGCGCGCATATCCGCACGCTGCTGCTGACCTTCTTCCATCGCCAGATGCCCGAGATCGTCAAGGCCGGGCATCTCTTCATCGCGCAGCCGCCGCTCTACAAGGTCACGCGCGGCAAGTCGGAAGTCTACCTCAAGGACCAGCCGGCCTTCGACCGCTACCTGATCGAGGCGGGGCTGAGCGGCCGTATTCTCGAAACCGGCAGCGGCCCGCGTGCCTCGGGCGATCTCGAGGCGTTGGTTCAGCACGCGCTGCGGGTGCGCAACCACATGAATTTCGTGCCGCGCAAGTACAACGCCGAAATCGTCGAGGCGATGGCCATCGCCGGCGCGCTAGACCCGGAAGGCACAGATCGAGAGGCTGCACTCTCCAAGGCCGCCGCGCATCTCCAGATGGGCGACACCGAAGCCAAATGGTCCGCCGAACTGGGCGAAGACGGCCATGTGCGCTTCCACCGCGTCTGGCGCGGCGTGACCGATGTGCACGAGATCGAGGGCCGCTTCCTCGACAGCGCGGAGGCGCGCAAGCTCCACCGCGTCGCGCAGGAAAACGCCGAAGTCTACGCCTCGCCCGTCCGCCTTATTCGCGGCAGCGAAGAAGAGGCCGAAGCCGAGGTCGAAAGCGACGATGTCGAGGAAGCCGCCATGCAGGTGTCCGGCGACGACGCGCTGATCCTGCCGAGCCAGCTGGTCGACGCGGTCATGGCCGCTGGCCGCAAGGGCCTCAAGGTCAGCCGCTTCAAGGGTCTTGGCGAAATGGACGCCGAGCAACTGTGGGAAACCACGCTCGATCCCGAGAACCGCGCCCTGCTGCAGGTGAAGGTCGAGGACGCCGACGTGACCGACGAGATCTTCACCCGCCTGATGGGCGATGTCGTCGAACCGCGCCGCGAATTCATACAGGCCAACGCATTGAACGTCGCCAATCTCGACGTCTGATCGCGGCTCGAAGGGGGCAGGGATGAGCGAAGGCGCGGCAACGAACCGTCTCGAACAGGGGGGCTTCCTCCTGTTCCTCGCCGCGATCTCGCTGGCCTTGCTGGCGGTGGTCCTGCCCTTCTTCCAGCCGCTGCTCTGGGCGGTGCTGGCGGCGATCCTGTTCCAGCCGCTCTACCGCTGGTTCCTCACCCGAAGGAAGGGGCGCGAGACGCAGGCCGCGCTGCTCACGCTCTTGGTGATCCTACTTGCGGTGGTCCTGCCTGCGCTGTGGATCGGCTCGGCGGTCGTCGCCGAGGCAACCCGGCTCTTCCTCGCCTTCCGCGACGGGCAGATCGATGTCGCCATGTATTTCGAGCAGGTGTTCTCCGCCCTCCCCGCCAATATCCAGGCCTCGCTCGACAGGGCAGGCCTCGGCGATCTGGGCGAGGTTCAGGCGCAGGCGACCGAATTCGTGCAGGCCAGCCTTGGCCTCATCGCGCAGCAGGCGCTTGCCATCGGCGGGAGCGTCTTCGGCTTCGTTCTTGGCTTTGCCATCGCGCTCTATGTCGGCTTCTTCCTCCTGCGCGATGGCCGCGCAATCAGTGAACAGATGCTGGCCGCCCTGCCCTTCGAACGCGGCATTGCCGACCGGCTGGCCGAGCGCTTCCTCGTCCTCGTGCGCGCGACGATCAAGGGCTCGGTGGTGGTCGGCCTCGTGCAGGGCGCGCTCGGCGCGTTCACTTTCTGGATCGTCGGCATCCCATCGGTCCTGCTCTTGGGCGTGATTATGGCCATCGCCTCGCTGTTGCCTGCTGTCGGCCCCGCCATCGTCTGGGTACCCGCCGCGATCTATCTGCTGGCGACCGGCGCCATCTGGCAAGGCGTCGTGGTGATCGTCTCGGGAGTGGCCGTAATCGGCATGATCGACAACGTCTTGCGCCCGATCCTCGTCGGCCGCGACACCGGCATCCCTGACTGGTTGATCCTTATCACGACCTTGGGCGGCATCGCGCTGTTCGGCCTGTCGGGCATCGTCATCGGCCCGCTGGTCGCCGGCCTCTTCCTTGCCGGCTGGAGCATCCTCGGCGAGCAGCGCGCGAGGCCCGCCGCCACCTAGTCGATCGGCGAGGGCCCCAGCGCAGGGTTGAGCATCATAATGTGATTGAGCCAGCTCTTGGGCTTGCGCAGCAGCTTCCTGGGATATTCTATTTCGAGCCCCATGATCCGCCCGATCTCGCCCACAAAATGGATGCAGTTGCGCGTGTCGAGATCGTAATACTTGCCGGGAGCGTTCCGCCAGGCTTCTACCATCGCGCGGACCTCGCGATATTGCGCATCGGTCATGGCGAGCGTGAAGTGGCGATTGGTCCGCGTCAGCCACTTTTCCTTTTCGGTCATTACGATGTGCTTCACCGGGCCGGCAAGCACCGCAGGGCCGGCGCTTTTGGCCGAAAAGCCGAAGTTCTGCTTCACCGGGGTGCCGTCCTCCAGCGTTCCTTCCATCGACACGAAAGTGTGCGGGTATCGACCGGCAAGGATCGAACCGTTGAAGGAATGGAAGGTGATATCGACCGCCGCAGCCGCCATGGACGACCAGGCGAAAGCCAGCAGCAACAAGGCAGAGCGGAGAATGCGAACCATGAGGCGGACTTAAAGCACCCACCCCATGGATTCGCAATGACTTACCCGGTCAGCTCGCCAGCAGGGTCGCGTTACCGCCCGCCGCCGTGGTGTCGATGCACACAACCCGTTCGGTGGCAAAGCGCGCGACGTAATGCGGGCCGCCGGCCTTGGGCCCGGTGCCCGACAGGCCCTCTCCGCCGAAGGGCTGGCTTTCCACCACCGCCCCGATCTGGTTGCGGTTGACGTAGAAATTGCCGACCCGGGCGCGCGCTTCGATGAAGGCGCGCATGTCGTCGTTACGCGAATGCAGGCCCAGCGTGAGGCCGTATCCGGTGGCGTTGATCTCCTCCATCACGCGCGCGATATCGGCCGCCTTGTATTTCACAACGTGGAGCACCGGCCCGAAGTTCTCGCGCTTGAGGTCGAGGATGGAATCGAGCTCGATGATCGTCGGCGCAACGTAGCAGCCTTTGGACGACCCGCGGTGCAGTTTGCGGCGCCAGACCTGTGATCCCCCGGTCTTCCGGCGGGCGATATGGCGTTCGAGCGAGGTCTTCGCATCGGGGTCGATCACAGGGCCGACATCAGTGGCGAGGTTCTCGGGATTGCCGATTACCAGCGCCTCGAACGCCCCGCGGATCATCGCCAGCATCTCGTCGTAGACATCCTCCTGAATATGGAGGACGCGCAGCGCCGAGCAGCGCTGGCCTGCGCTCTGGAAGGCCGAAGCGACCACGTCGCGCGTCACCTGTTCGGGCAGCGCGGTGGAATCGACGATCATCGCGTTCTGGCCGCCGGTCTCGGCGATGAAGGTGGCGATCGGACCGTCGCGCCCGGCAAGGCTGCGGTTGATCGCCTGCGCGGTCTGAGTCGAACCGGTAAAGGCCACGCCGGCAATGCGCGGGTCGGAGGTGATCATCTCGCCGACGTCGCCCGCGCCCGGCAGCAGCTGGAAGGCTTCTTCGGGAATGCCCGCCTCATGGCACAGCTCGACCGCGAGCGCGGCGATCAGCGGAGTCTGCTCGGCCGGCTTGGCAACGACCGTGTTGCCCGACGCCAACGCAGCAGCGGGAGGACCGATGAAGATGGCTAGCGGGAAGTTCCACGGGGAGATGCAGGCGAAGACGCCGCGGCCCGCCATGGACAGGCGGTTTTCCTCACCCGTGGGTCCGGGCAGCGGGATGGGTCCGGCGAACAGGCGCCGCGCCTCGGTGGCGTAGTAGCGCAGGAAGTCGACCGCCTCGCGCAGTTCGAGCACAGCGTCCTGAAGCGTCTTGCCCGCCTCGCGCTGGCACAGCGAAAGGAACTCGTCGGTGTGGTCTTCGAAGAGATCGGCCGCCGCTTCCAGCAGCAGGGCGCGTTTTTCGCCGCCAAGCGCGTTCCAGCCGGGCTGGATCGCCTCGGCGCGCGCAATCGCTTCCTCGACCTCGAAATCGAGCGCATCGCGGCGCGTGCCGACCTGCGCGGTGAGATCGTGCGGCTTGTTGATCGGCGCCATCTCGCCTTCCGCCGAAGACATGAAGGTGGGCTCGGCCACCCACTGCTTCGCGTCCAGCTTTTCGAGCCGCGCCAGTAGCGGGTCGCGCACCAGCGGATCCGACAGGTCGATCCCGGCGGAGTTCGGCCGGTTCGGGAAAATGTCGGCCGGAAGCGGGATCGACGGATTGCGGTAGGGTTCGAGCGCGCGCATGTCCGCCACCGGGCAGGTGACGAGGTCCGCCACCGGTACTTCGGCATCGGCCATTCGGTTGACGAAGCTGGAGTTGGCGCCGTTTTCCAGCAGGCGGCGCACGAGATAGGCGAGCAGGTCCTTGTGCGTTCCGGTCGGTGCGTAGATGCGCACGTTGGTCTTCCGGTTTCCTTCGGCCTGCGCAAGCGCGCCATAGACGTCTTCGCCCATGCCGTGCAGGCGCTGGAACTCGAACTCCTTACCGTTCGCCAGCGCCTTCACCGCGCCGATCGTATAGGCGTTATGCGTCGCAAAGGCGGCGTAGATCACGTCGTCGCACGCGAGCAGCTTTTCCGCGCAGGCAAGGTAGCTGACATCGGTGCCGAGCTTGCGGGTGAAGACGGGGAAATCGGTGAACCCGCCCACCTGGCTGAGCTTGATTTCGGTATCCCAATAGGCACCCTTTACCAGCCGTACGAAGAATTTGCGGTCGTATTTGCGTCCCAGCCGCGCGATCCAGTCGCACATTGGCAACCCGCGCTTCTGATAGGCCTGGATGGCAAGGCCGAAGCCCTCCCACCGGCTGCCGTCAGGGCGGATGAAGAGGCTGTCATCGCGGGCCAGCGCCTCGATGATGTCCATCGACAGCTCCAGCCGGTCGGCCTCCTCGGCGTCGATGGTGAAGTGGATATTCGCATCGCGCGCCTTGGTCATCAGGTGGCGGACGATGGGCAAGAGATCACCCACGGCCTTGTCGGCGTGAAGGAATGTGTATTTCGGACTCAGGGCGGAGAGCTTCACTGAAATGCCGGGGCTGGTCGAGACCTTGCCCGATGCCTCGCGCACCAGCCGGTCGATCGCGCGCTCGTATGCGGTGGCGTAGCGTTCGGCATCGGCATAGGTCATTGCCGCTTCGCCGAGCATGTCGAAGCTATGCGTCAGCCCCTTGGCGCGTTCGGGCGCGGCGCGCTTGAGGCTTTCGTTGATGGTTCGCCCATAGACGAATTGGCCGCCGAGGATGCGCATGGCGGTGTGCGTGGCCTTGCGGATGACCGGCTCGCCCAGCCGGTTCATGGCGCGCTTCAGCGTCGTACCCATGCCCTTTTGCGCCTCTTCGGGCTTTTCGAGCACTTCGCCGGTCAACATCAGCGAGAAAGTCGCCGCGTTAACGAAGGTGGAGGAGCTTTCGCCGACATGTTCGGACCAGTCGATATCGCCGATCTTGTCGCGGATCAGCGCGTCGGCGCTCGCCGCATCGGGCACGCGCAGCAGCGCCTCGGCGAGGCACATGAGCGCAACGCCTTCTTCGGTCGCGAGGCCGTATTGGTGGAGGAAAGCGTCGATGCCGGAGGCTTTGCGGCGGCGTGCGCCTTCGATCAGCTTCCCAGCCAGCGCTGCCGCTTCCTCATGCTTCGCCTCGGCGCCTGCCGCCTGCGCCATGCGCTGGGCGACACAGGCGTTCTCTTCCGCGCGATAGGCCTCGCGCAGATCCTGGCGAGAGATAGGGGTAAGGCGAACGGGATCGTGCAGGGCCATGCGACTCCAAGGCTTGGGGTTCAATCAGGGGCACTTGGACCCGACCCCACCTGCTTTCAAGCTTTGTGAGCGGGCGCGTGCCTATCACCCGCGCTCTTCGAACCAGCGCGTCACAGCCTCTTGCGCCTCTTGCGAGAGGTGCAGCGCGAGTTTGCTGCGTCGCCACAGCACGTCCTCAGCCGTGCGAGTGAATTCGTGGGCGACGAGATAGGCAAGTTCCGCCTCGTAGAGATCGCCACCGAAATGCGTGCCGAGATTGTCCAGCGAGGCGGCGTCCCCGATCAGCGTGTCGATCCGCGTGCCATAGGCGCGGGCGAGGCGCAGCAGCATTTCGGGCGGTATCCAGTCCAGCCGCTCGCTCGCTTCCCAGAGGAAATTGGCGAAGTCGGCGTCTTTCATCTCGCCGCCGGGAAGCGGGGCGCCGCGGGTCCAGGCCTCGCCCGGGATCTCCATATGGCGCGACAGCTTGGCGAGCGCGTGTTCGGCGAGCTTGCGATAGGTGGTGATCTTGCCACCATAGACCGAGAGGATGGGCGCTCCGCCACTTGCCTCGACTTCGAAAACGTAGTCGCGCGTGACCGTGCTGTTGCTGGCCGCCTTGTCTTCGTAGAGCGGGCGCACGCCAGCGTAGGTATGGACGATGTCCTCCTCGGTCACCCCGCTCTTGAAATAATGCGTCACCGCCTCGCGCAGGTAGCGGCGCTCTTCCGCGCTGATCTCCACATGGTCGAGATCGCCGTCATAGAGCATGTCGGTCGTCCCGATCAGTGTGTAGTCGCGCTCGTAGGGAATGGCGAAGACGATACGCTTGTCGGCATGCTGGAAGATATAGGCGTGTTCACCCGGATAGGCGCGGGGGACCACGATATGACTGCCCTTCACCAGCCTGAGATGCGCCGGCGTGCCCTGCCCCAATGCAGCCTTGGCAATGCGGTCAACGAAAGGGCCTCCGGCGTTGACCACCGCCTTTGCCCGCGCCACGCGCTCGCCCTTCGCGTCATGCAGGGTGGCAAGCCAGTGATCTTCGTGCCGCGCGAGGGCGGTGCAGCGGGTGCGCGTGGCGATGGTTGCGCCGCGCGCTTCGGCATCCATGGCGCTGAGCACGACAAGGCGCGAATCCTCCACCCAGCAGTCGGAATATTCGAAACCGGCGGTCAGCCGGTCCTGCAGGATGGCGCGGTGCGGCGCGGTCTTGAGGCTGACCTTCTTCGATCGCGGCAAGCGCCCGCGCCCGCCAAGCCGGTCGTAGAGCGCGAGACCCGCGAGCAGCATCCATTTGGGGCGCATTTTCGGCTCGTGCGGCAGGACGAAACGCAGCGGCCAGATGATATGCGGTGCGGCCTCCAGCAGCACTTCGCGCTCGCGCAGGGATTCCGCCACCAGCCGGAATTCGAAATGTTCGAGATAGCGTAAGCCCCCATGGACCAGCTTGGTGCTGGCCGAGGACGTGTGCGAGGCAAGGTCGTCCTTCTCCACCAGCAGCACGGACAGTCCCCGGCCCGCGGCATCGCGCGCGATGCCGGCGCCGTTGATACCGCCGCCGATGACGAGCAGATCGACCGTTTCGCTCATCCTGCGCGGAAGAGACGCCCGGCCACCGCGTCGAGCTTGGTCATCAGCTCGCGGTCGTGCTTTTCGGGCGCGGTGATGACGCAATCGTCGAGCGCGCGGTCGATCGGCGAGGGCGTGCGCTTCTTGGGCAGGCCCTTGCAGAATTTCTCGACCGTCTTGACCGCGAGCTCGGCGTTCTTGCCCATCTGTTCGATGATCTCGGTGATGTCGACCGAGGCTTCGCCCTCGCGCCAGCTATCCCAGTCGGTGACCATGGCGAGCATGGCGTAAGGCAGCTCCGCCTCGCGGGCGAGCTTGGCCTCGGGCATGCCGGTCATGCCGATCACCTCGGCGCCCCAGTGGCGGTAGAGGCGGCTTTCGGCGCGGGTGGAGAATTGCGGGCCTTCCATGGCGAGATAGGTCGCGCCCATGGTCACCTCGCCGCCCGCCTTTTCGACCGCCTTGGCCGCGTGCTTGAACAGGCGCTCGCACACCGGTTCGGCCATGGAGACATGGGCGACGAAGCCGTTGTCGAAGAAGGTCGACGGGCGCCCCCTGGTGTTGTCGATGAATTGGTCGACTGCGACGAAGCGGCCCGGCGGCAGCTCTTCCGACAGCGATCCCACCGCGCTGATGGCGAGGATGTCGGTGCAGCCCGCGCGTTTCAGCGCATCGATATTGGCCCGCGCATCGACCCCGCTCGGGATATGACCATGCCCGCGGCCGTGGCGCGGCAGGAAGCGCACGCGAACATGGCCGATCGTCCCGCACAGGATCTTGTCCGAAGGCTTGCCCCAGGGAGAGGAGACCTCGATCCACTGGCGATCTTCGAGCGCCTCCATCGCATAGAGGCCCGAGCCCCCGATAATACCGATGGTCCATTCGCTCATGTAGTCTTGTTCCCTGTTGTCCCACGCGCCTTGCCTAAAAAGGCGTCACCGCGCGGTTGTCGCTTTGGGTTAACGAGCCTGAAGGGGTGGAGAAAGCGCAAGCGCAAGTAAAGCCTGCATTTGGCCCGCCACCCCGCAAACCTATTCATGCTGCAACGCAACAGGTTTCCTTGACAGTCCCGGCACAATTGCGCGCATTCTTGCGTATTGGAGAGACAAGAGGATTATTCGAGCATGCCGAGCCTGCAACCGCTGACCTTCGCCACACTGACGCACGAATTGCGCGAACTGCACAAGCGAACGCAGGAGACGCCGCTCTTCAATCCCGTCTTCCAGCTCGCCCACGACCTTTCGCGCAAACTGGAGGCGAGAGAGGTTTCGCTGGAGGATTTCTCGGACCTGATCGCGGAGCTCGAAACCCGCTCCCTGCAAGCGCGCGCCGACCGGTTGTGCAATCTGGTAACCCCGAAGAACACGTCTGCACGCATGACCGGCTTCTGCAGCGACAAAGGCGGCTTCGAGGCGTTTCGCGAACACTGGTCACACCCGCAGCTCCACGTCGTCTTCACCGCGCATCCCACCTTCCTGCTCACACCCCAGCAGACCGATGTCGTGGCCGAGGCCGCTGGTGGTGGCAAATCCGTCTCACCCGTCGCGCTCGAGCGGCCCGAGATCACGCTCCAATACGAACATTCGCGCGCCATGGCCGCCATGGCCAACGCGCAGGACGCGCGCGACGCGATCAACACCAGCCTGCTCCGATGCGCGGCGGGCGAGTGGCCCGACCGCTGGCGCGAACTCGAACCGCTGCCCTTCCGTTTTGCAAGCTGGGTCGGTTACGACATGGACGGGCGCACCGACATCAAGTGGTACACCTCCATCGCCTTCCGGCTTTCGGAAAAGGCGCAGCGGCTGAGCCGTTATGCCGACCGGCTCGAAGCGATCGACGCGGGCCACGCCGTGCTGGACGCCATGCGCAAGGCGCAGGCCCGCACCGAGGCGAGCGCTAAGGAATTCGCCAGCGACCTGTCCGATCACGCCGACCTTTCGGCCGCAGCCAACCGGCTGACCGAAGACAACGAGGACAAGCTGCTCAGCCTCGCACCCGTGATCTCGCAACTGGAAGAACAGGCGCTGGGCTGCGAGCAGGACAAGGCCGTCGCGCTGAAAGCGCTGGCCGCGGCCATGCGCGCCGATGGGCTCGGCATGGGCCTCATCCATTTCCGCGTGAACGCCAAACAGCTCCACAACGCCATCCGTTCGCGCATTCCGGGCGGCGCCGATCTTGATCTCGGCAGCCAGGGCGCGCTGAACGCGCTCCGGGTCCTGGTCAGCACCGCCGAACCGCTGACCGCCAATTTCGCCTCGCTCGCGGTCGAGAGCAGCACCGCCGTGCGCCAGTTCCTCGCCATGGCGCAGATCCTCAAGCACGTGGACGCCGACGCGCCGATCCGCATGCTGGTGGCCGAATGCGAACAGCCCGCCACCGTGCTCGCCGCGCTCTATTTCGCCAAGCTCTTCGGGATCGAGGACAAGGTCGATGTCTCGCCGCTGTTCGAGACCGAGACCGCGCTCGAACATGGGGGGCGCTTCCTCGACGCGCTGCTGAAGGAAGAGGCTTTCCAGAGCTACGCAAGGAAGCGCGGCCGCATCGCGATCCAGACCGGTTTTTCTGATGCGGGCCGTTTCGTCGGCCAGATCCCGGCCAGCCTCGCGATCGAGCGCCTGCAAGGCCGCCTGGCAAACGCCATGAGCGCCAATGGCCTTACCGATGTCGCCGCGCTGGTCTTCAACACGCATGGCGAAGGCATGGGCCGCGGCGCGCATCCGGGCAGCTTCAAGGATCGCCTCGAATGGCCGATGAGCCCCTGGGCCCGCCGCCGCTTTGCCCGCGCCGGTATCCGCCTCGAGCCCGAGGCCAGCTTCCAGGGCGGCGACGGCTACCTCTTCTTCGCCACGCCCGATCTGGCGCGCGCCACGCTCTCGACCATCGCCGAACTCGCGCCTGCCGACACAGATCCCGATGCGCCGACCGATCCCTTCTACCGCCGGACGGACCTGAGCCTCGATTTCTACCGCGCGATCAAGGACGAGCAGCAGGACCACCTCGAAAGCCGGACCTACAGCCGCGCGGTGACCGCCTTCGGGCTTGGCCTCCTCAACTCCACGGGCAGCCGTGTCTCGCGCCGCCAGTCGGACCTGTCCGCCGAGCGCGAGATGAGCCTGCGCCAGATCCGTGCCATCCCGCACAACGCCATCCTCCAGCAGCTAGGCTATCCGGTGAACATCATCGCCGGCGTCGGCAGCGCGGCGGAGGGCAATTACGAGGATATCGCAGAGCTGCTGCGCGAAAGCCCGCGCGGGCGGCAGATCATGCGGCTGGTGCGCGCCTCCAACGCGCTCGCCAGCATCAAGACGGTCGCCGCTTATGGCGAGCTATTCAATTCCGCCTATTGGGCCAGCCGCCCCTATCGCGGCACCGAGGAGCATCTGGCGCGCGCGTGCGAGAACCTGGCCGAATACCTCATCACGGATGATCGCAACGGCGTCTTCCGCCGCCTTGCCTCGCGGCTGCGGGTCGATGCGCTGAAGCTTCACCGCCTCTTCGACCTCGTGCCCGACGAAGCGCCGCACCCGCAGCGCGAGGAAGCGCGCCGTACCATCGGCGTGCTCCAGTCGCTCCGCCTCGCGCTGTTGCAGCACATGTTCCTCAAGGCGGTCTCGGTCCCGGCCTTCAGCCGCGCCAACGACATCAGCCGCCGCGACGTGCTGGAGATGGTCTTCACCCTGCGCGTCGACGAGGCGCTCTCCCAGATGCGCCGTGCCTTCCCGGCCAGCTATCCCGTGACCGACGATTTCGCGATGGCCGAGACCAGCCAGTATCCGCGCGAAGGCGGCGAGGGCTATGACGCGATCCGGCGCGACTTCATCGATCCGATCGAGGAAGCGCACGGCCTCAACCTGCGCATCTCCACGGCCATCGCCAACATGTTCGGCGCGCACGGCTGAGGGGCGCGCGGGGGCGCTATTCGCTCTGCAGGCCCCAGTGTTCGAGCGCGGGCGAGATAAAGGTCTTCGTGTTCGCGCCAAGGATTGCCTTGCGCGCGGCGCGATAGGCCTCGACCGCCGCATCGCCATATTGCCGGCGGATCGCGGCAGCGTTCACCTGCGCGTCCTTGCCCCAGTGCATCGCAAAGGAAATGCCCGCCTTGTCGAGCAAATGCTGCAAATGCGCGGCGGCTGCCGGAGCATCGCTGCCGAGCAGGAAGTTGGCAGGTAGCCCGTCGATATTGATAATGGCGTTGTCGTCGAAGCGCAGGAAGCCCATCCCCGCCTCGCTTTTCTTGGCAAAGCGCACGGTGTAGACGAAATCCTTGGCGAACATGCGGATGTTGTTCTCGCCGCAGGCCATTGTTTGCGCGATCTGCATCACCTCGGCCAGCCGCTCGCGCGGGACGGCGAAGGCGGCGTTGTAGACATCGACCCGGAACCCCATCAGCACATGCGGCTTCCACACGGCGGTCAGCTGAGAGAGCGTGCGCGGCACATCGGCATCGTCGCACACGGCGTTTTCGCGGAAGTCTTCCAGGATCCGCTCGGGCACATCGATGAGATCGCGAATGCGCCCTTCGAAATCCTCGGCAGGCAGCGGATTGTCGGTCACCAGCTCGGACTGCGGTACCTCGTGCAGGCCCTTGGCGCCGACCTTCGCGATGGCGTCGAGCGTATGGTGCTCGACTTGCGGTCCAAGATCGTGCCGCTTGCCCGCGCTGTCGATGTCGAGCCAGATGGTCTCGCAGACCTCCTGCCCCTCGCCGCCGAAGGGGTCGAAGGTCAGCTCATAGTAACGCGGAGTGCGTCCGGCGGCGACTTCGCCCAACGCACCTGCGAAATCGCCGGTCGTTATACGATCGTACCAGTCCGATGGCAGGACGCGCACACGTTTGACGAGGCCGCAATAGAACTCGTCGACAACCTCGATGAGGTAGGCGGAGACGAAGCCCATTCCTCCAAGATGCACCCGCACCGAGTGGAAATGCTGAGGGTCGCCGATGCTGGCGAACTGGGCCACCCATTCCTCGCGCAGCACCGGCTTTTCCGGATCGGCGAGCCAGACCGCTTCCTCGCGCCCGGTCGAAAGGACCATGCCGCGTACATGCGTTTCCGCCCCGCTTTCCGCCATGGTCGAGCCATGCGATCCGGTGCCCACCAGCCCGGCGAGCGACTGTCCCTTGTGCGAGCCCGCCGTGCGCAGCGACAGGTCACGGCCCGCCTCGTGAAGATGCTCCATCAGCCGGTGGATCTTGGTTCCGCCGCTCACCAGCAGGTAGCGATGGCGGCCCTCCACACCGGGCAGGAAAGCCTCCTCCGGCAGTTCCCAGATGCCTTCGTCCCGGTCCGTTTTGAGATGCGTGGAAAGGTTGTGATAGAGATCGCTCTGCGACCAGCCCGAACCGGTCACGCACAGCTCGCGGTCCTTCGCCGCCTCGTCGCCGATCAGCGCGCCCAGCACCGTGCGGCGGGCGCGCAATGCCTCGACGACATCCTCCCCGCCTCCCTCGACGATTGCGGCCTCGCGCCGGTGAAACTTCATCAGCGAGCGGTGTTCGTTGCGCCACATCCCGCCGAATTCGCGCTCGATCGTCGTCATGCCTTCCCCCAACCTGGCGGCCACCCCTTGCCGCAGCTCGACAATATCGCTGTCCATCGGCAATGCTATAGGCCAGAACCGTCACAGGCGATTTTTCGGGGGGAGGATCGATGTTCAAGGGAATACTGATCGCGATTGCGATCCTGTTCGCAGCCGGACTGCTGGTCTGGTGGCTGCGCAAGAAGCTCAACTGGGGTCCGCAGGCGATCCATTCGCCGCATTTTGCCGACCATGTCCATGTCGCGCCGGCCAGCAAGTTCATCGCCGACATCCAGCGCGACGCGAAGGTCAGCCAGCTCGGCCCGCATCGCAACCCGATGGCGTGGGAACTGCGCAAGATGGTCGCCCGCGCCGCCGCGCCCGGCGGGCACGCGGTGCTCAAGAGCAGCGCGCCCCGAGCGGCGGTCTCGGACAACGAGAAAGTGCTGATGCTTTCGGGCGGCGGTCAATGGGGCGCTTACGGCGCAGGACTGTTCCGGGCGCTCCACGATGCCAGCGGCAACGGCCTTGCCATGAAGAACGTGAAGGTCATTACCGGCATTTCGACCGGCTCCTTGCAGACGCTGCTGCTGATGGTCGCGCTCGACGGGAACGCGAAGCGGCAGACGCGCGACTACGCCATGCGCCAGCTCGAATGGGGCTATTCCCCGGAGGACGAGGGCGAGGTGGTCGACAACAAGGGCATGTTCCAGATGTTGCTGCGCGGCGCGCAAGCCGGCACCGCGCCGCTGCGCAAACGCATCCGCCACGCGATCTACGAGAACGGCAGCGCCGAGTTCCTCGACGCTATCCGTAACAGCTCCATCGAGGGCTATGTCGGCTTCGTCGAGGCCAATTGCGGCCATTTCCATTACGCCGACGTGCGCGAGCTGGTGCGCAAGGCACCCAACAACGAATCCGCCGTCGAAGCGCTTACCGCGGCGGCCATGGCCTCTTCCGCCATGCCGGTGTTCCACCAGCAATTGCGCGTGACCGGCCTCGCGAGTGGGGACCGCTCGCTTTACGATGGCGGCGTGCGGCGTTCGGTCTTTTTCGAACGCGCGATCGAGGAAATGCAGGAGGAGATCAAGCAGCGCGCCGGGGATCCCGCCGATCCCGAGCCGCCGGGGGCCGACCAAGCTCTGGTGACCCCCGATTTCTTCGTGGTCCGCAACGGGCCGACCGTGCGCGATCTTGCCCCGCATCTCGACGCCAGCGACGATCCGCTGGGCAACGGGAGGCGGGGGTACGACTTGCTGGTGAACGAAAGCGAGATCGGCGCGATCGCGAGCCTGCGCCTGCTCAACCCGCACGGCACGATCTGGGTCACAACCGCCGATGGGTGGGAGGACATGATCTGCCCGGCCACCGGACAAAAGTGCAAGAAGGGCGACAAAATGTTCGACCCCGACTTCATGACCTGCCTGCGTGACCTGGGACGCCACAAGGTCATGCGCAACGACGGCCCCTGGTGGGAAATGCGCCGGCTCTAGGGTGGCCGCTCAGCGCCCGATGGTGAGGGTGGCCAGCACGCCCGAGGCCCGCCTGTCGCCCGCGATCCTTTGCCGTGCCTGCACGTCGAAATCGATGAAGCCGCGATAGGCGGTCGTCTCGGTCTCGTCGAACCAGTGGCGCAGCGACAGGCCGACGCCTGCACCCAGCGCCTCTTCGTCCAGACGCCCGGTGTCGAGACCCAGACGCGCGACCGCATAAGGCGTCAGGATGGTGGCGCGCTGGTCGAGCAGGACGGAGTAGCCGACCCGCCCTTCGGCGAGTCCGAACACGACATCTGCCTCGGTCAGGTAGGAGATATCGCCGTAATAGTGCGCATAGATCCAGTTGCGCTTGCCGACTTCGGGTTCGAGGCCCTGCCCGCCCGAAATGGCGCTGCGCAGTGACCAGTCGTCGATCCCGTCGCTGTCGAGGGCAATCAAGCGGCTCGCCTCCAGGTTGAGGTTCACCTGCGACAGCGGCTTGTAGCGCACGCCGACCCAGCCTTGGGTCGCGTTGCCGGTTACGGCGTCGTCGGACAGGAATTCCGAATGGTAGACGCGCGCGAAGAGGTTGAAGGGTTGTCCGTTGCGCCAGCCGCCGATCCGGCGCGAAACCTCGGCGCCGAATTGCGGGGCGCGCTCGACGCCGAGCGGGGTGTTGGCGGGGCCGATGGGGCGGCCCGCGCTTGAAAAGCTACCCTGCGCGATGAAGGACCAATCGCGCGTCAGTTCGCGGTTCTCGCGCCGGAAGGCCTCGCGCTGGGCAGGAGAGAGCTTCTCGTCCTCCTCGGCGTCCAGCCTGAGGCCGGTTTCGAAGAACCGCACCGCGCGCCGGTCCAGCCCGCGGCGCTTGGCGCTGTAGCCCGCATCGAGCGCGCTCTGGCGGGAGAACCCGGCATAAAGCGCCACGTTATCGAGAATATCCTGAGCCGAAGCGTCGTCGCGCGCGGCAATCGCCACCATCGCCCAGTCGAGCGACTGGCGGGTCTCAAGTGCCGGATCGTCCATCGCGGCGCGAACCACCTCGCGTGCCTCGGCGTAGCGCTCGGCATAGGCTAGCTGCAGCGCCTGCGCGCGGTGGAAATAGCTGCGCTGGGCCGGATCGCCCTCTTCCTCGGCCGCGCGCGCAAAGGCCCCGGCGGCCGACTGGTGCTGTCCCATCTGCGAGCGCGCCTCGGCGAGCAGCGCCCACCAGACCGGATTGTCGGGATCCTGCGCCAGCGCGGCTTCCGCGCCCTTCGCGGCATCGAAATAGCGTCCTTGGTCGTAATGCCCGAAGGGCGTCGCTTCCGACTGTGCCGCGACGGCAACGGGCATGGTCGTAAGGAACGCGGCGAGGATTATGGCACTACGCATGAACCCGCTCCTGCCTGCGGCTCTCGATCAACGATGTGCGCAATTCCAGCGTTTTATCCAGCGTAGCCTGCGTAATAGTGCCTTTGGCGACAAGGAACTGCCCGATGGTGCCGTGCCGAGCGACGTTGTAATCCTTTAGTAGATTCTGCAGTTCCTTTTTCTTCAGTTGCTTTTGACTTAGCAGCAATTCGTGGACGCGCGGAACTGACGGGACAGGAAAGTTCCTTTCAGGGATGTTCGTCAACGCCGCGAGAATTTCCTTTATCCTGCTTTGCGGGACGATGTGCTCACGATAGCCCTTGCTCATCCTCGACCAAATTAATCTCGTTTGTTCGCAGGCGAGTGGCTTGGCGACGGCGAGCAGCGCTTCGCCTTTGCTGGAAATTCCAAAAGGCAAGATCTGCAGTTGCGTCATTGTCGCCCTATCGAGCAGATCGAGGTGCTCGCAGACCATATCAAGGTTCAACTCGGCCCGCGGAAGCTGGTTTTGCGTCGAGATGGCTTCCGTCAAAACGTCTTCGTCGATCACGCCGTCACGGACAAGCAGATCACCCAGCATACCCCCCTCGCGCTTCTGGTAGAGAAGCGCTTTTTCGAGCATGGGCGAGGATACGACATCCCACCCACGAAGAATCTCGCCCAAGCGACGCTTCTCCTTTCCAAGAGCCTCATCCGACGGAAACCGGTGGTTCGTTTTGTCCCAGGCTATAGGATTGCCACTGAACTTGCTGCCGACGAAAATGCGAATTGCTCGCACCGAAGCGGCAAAGTTGATGAAGCTCAACACGACCATGCGGGGGACAGCCAAAAATGCGTGCGTCCAGCAATAGATTTTCGCGACGAAATAAACACGCTGCACGACCCGAGCGGCAAGCGCGAAGAGGTTGAATGAAAAGAGATAAGACGCGATCGGATGATTAGAGAAGATTGGTATGGCAGCCCCACCGCTGGCGAATGACCAGATGGTTGCGCCAAGATACATCGCGGTCAGCACGTAAGCCAAAACCGCTAACGTAGGCGTGATCAGGGCTTTTCGATCACGACATAGAAAGTAATTCGAGACTATCGAGCGGTCCCACCCCAATTGCGCCCAGCCCTGTAGGGCGATCCCGAGTATCCATCGCGCCTTCTGACGATAGCTGGCCCGAAATGTATTGGGAAAGTGCTCGCGCACGCACAGCGGCTTGGAAGTGGTTCCGACCCGCTCCGGCCCCCTACCGAAATGTCCAAACTGGCGAGACCTGAACTCGACCGGATAAAGTTCGATTGAGGCGTTCAAACCCCGCTTCGCCAGACGGCTGCCAACGTCGTAGTCCTCGGTCAGGGTTTGGGTGTTGAAGGGTTCACCCGCCTCGAGCATTACCTCGATGGCTCGTCGCGAGAAACAGGTCCCTACCCCTGCCGACGGCACCGATTTGGCCAGCATCTGTCTAACCACGAGGTCTTTTGCGTGGGATTCGGCGAAATCGTCCATATATGTGCCAGCAACAAAATCAGTGAACCTTTGCTCAAGGCTCACGACCGGAAGCTGGATCATATCTCTGGACGGCAAGAGGTAATTGAAGAGGTGCAATTCGAGCGGGTGCAACACATCTTCGCTGTCGTGGAGCACCAATCCGGCGAACTCTATATCCACCTCCTTCTCCAGACGGAGGATATCGGCGACGATGTGGTTTAGGCAGTCGGCTTTGCAGGTTGGCCCATAGTGAGGAACTCGCACATGACGCACCCTGCCATACCGTGCGGCAAGTTTCTCTACTTCGAGTATCGTTTCAGGGTCATTGGCGTAACTGCCAATGAATATGAAGTAATTGCGATAGACAAGAGTGTGTATGGCATTCTCGACCATGCTCGCAATTACATCGGCCTCCTGCCAAGCCGGCAGCATGATAGCGATAGGAGCTTCGGGTCTCTCGATCAGCGTCTCGGGCGAGACAGTCCTAGGTTCGCCTTTGCCAAGAAATCTTCGCTTAGCCATCGCGATCCAGAAAACCGAATCGACGAAAAGGTCATCTAGCGAAGATATTGCGATCAGAGTCGCGACGACAAGCGCTGCACACTCAAAGGCTACGATGTAACTTTCCACCAACAGACCCCCCGAAAAGCTGCTTGCTTTCCAGCCTGTTAAAGACGAAAATTATTAAGGAAAGTACGTCTCGAGCAGCCAACGCGACCCAATTGGCTTATGCTCCATTTTGGGACAACCTGAGTAGGGACTGTTGGTGCGGTCGAGAAGACTCGAACTTCCACGGCCTTGCGGCCACAACGACCTCAACGTTGCGCGTCTACCAGTTCCGCCACGACCGCACACAGTCTGCATCGGAAGCGAATCTCACGTGTGAGACCACCTGCTCCCGCCGGTAGGAGCGCGCCACTAGCAGCGGCCCGCAGAACCGGCAAGCACCTATTTCGCGAATTACGAACTAGATGGGGGCCCAGCCGACATCGGCATAGACGGCGCCGCGCGGAACATCGGTGCGCGCCTCGTCGATGGTGACGGTTTCGCCTGGCGCAAGCGTGGGCTGCGGGGGCGAGACGATCCAGCTGTAGATCTGATCCTCGCGCTCGTTCAGCATGACGATCAGCACCGGCGGCAGGCGGCGCGGTTCGCGCGCGGTGTTGGTCACCTCGATCTTGGCGGTGAACATCCAGGTCTTGTTTTCTAGCTCGCGCCAGCGCTGCTCGTCGGGCGGGAAGGACAAGGTAAGGTCGGGCTGCGCCTCGCCGAAGAGCGGCTTTTCGACCGGCCACCAGTCGGGCGTGCCGTAGCGCGACATGGCGAAGATCGCGCCCGCCGCCAGCAGGGCGAAGATCGCCGCCGCCCAGGTCCACAGCTTCAGCGTGTTGCGTCGCGGGCCGAAGGGCGGCGAGCGGTCGAAGCGCGAGACGAGGTCGTCCTCGTACACCGGCTCGTGTGCGGGCGCATCGAAATCGGGTTCGGTTTCCTCGTTGCGCCCCTCGCCGAAGGACGGGGGCGGGGTCTCGTCGAAATCGGCGGCCCGCGCGCGGCGGGGAGCCTGTGGCTCGGCCTCCGCCTCGGGCTCCAACGAACGGAGGAAAGAGCGGCGGCGAGAGGTAGGCGCATCCTCGACAGGTGCAGCCTCGGCTTCGGGTTCAGGATCCGGTTCGCTCGACGCGACCGGCTCGCGCGCTTCGTGTTCCGGAGCAGGGGGAGGAGGAGGGGGAGGCGGTGTTTCGCGCGCGGCCGGAGCAACGGGAGCAGCGGCCGCATCGTCGCTCGCCGTCACGGCCTCGGCGCTTGCGCCTTCCTGAAACCAGGAGTGCTTGCACTTCGCGCAGCGCACGGTCCGCCCATCGACGCCGATGGCGTTGTCGGGCACGACATAGCGGGTGCTGCAGGCCGGACAGGCAATAATCATGGTGAAGAAGGCTCTATAGAGCACGGCGAATCGCGACAAGCCGCGTAGCTGTGCGCGAAAGCCCCAGAACACTTTTTTCCCCAGCGAAGGCCCGTTATAGGCTCCGAATTGTACAATGGCGGCATTAATCCCCTTCCAGACTGGCCCGGAATTCTTCCGATGAGCGCGCGTGAAAGCGAAATCGTGCAGTTCGACAACGTCGGTTTGCGCTACGGCACCGAGCGCGAGGTGCTGTCGAATATTTCCTTCACCCTGTTTTCCAGCCGCTTCTATTTCCTCACCGGGGCAAGCGGCGCGGGCAAGACTTCGCTCCTGAAGCTGCTTTATCTCGCGCAGCGCCCCTCGCGCGGCGGCATCCGCATGTTCGGGCGCGATGTGATCACCCTGCCGCGGGACAGGCTCCCGGCCTTCCGCCGCCGCATGGGTGTGGTGTTCCAGGACTTCCGCCTCGTCGATCATCTGTCGGCCTTCGACAATGTCGCGCTCCCCTTGCGCGTTTCCGGCGTGCGCGAGGCGGACTTGCGCGAACCGGTCGCCGATATGCTCGAATGGGTCGGCCTCGCCCACCGCGCCGAGGCGCGCCCCGCCACGCTGTCGGGCGGCGAACAGCAGCGTGTAGCCATCGCCCGCGCGGTGATCGGACGGCCCGAAATCCTCATCGCCGACGAACCGACCGGCAATGTCGATCCCGAAATGGCGGTGAAGCTGCTGCGCCTGTTCGAAGCGCTCAACCGCCTTGGCACGACCGTGGTGGTCGCCACGCATGATGTGCAATTGCTGCGCAAGGTGCCCGACAGCATGATCATGCGGCTGTCCAAGGGCACGCTGTCGGATCCCACCGGTGCGCTGCGCTATCCCCCGCGCCGCGAGAACGCCGTCGGAGCGCCCACGTGAAGCGCCCTCCCGCCATCGACAAGGCGGTCGAGAGCGGCCTCGCCCCGTTCCGCGGGCGGCGGGCTTCGGGCCTTCTGCCGCAGGCACGCCTTGGCGGACCGATGCCCTGGGTCATCGCGATCATGGTCGCGCTGACCGTTGTTGCGGCAAGCGGGGCGCTCGCGCTGTCCAACATGGTGTCGACTGCCAGCGGCGATGTCGCGGGGCGTGCCACGGTGCAGGTAATCGAACCCGACCCGGCACGCCGCGCCGCGCAGGTCGAACGGATCGAGACCGTGCTGGCCCAGGACCCCGCCGTCGCCGGTTTCCGCGTCATCCCCGACGCCGACATCGCCGAATTGCTCGAACCATGGCTGGGTACGGATGAGGAGATGGAAGCCGTCCCGCTACCCGCGCTGATCGACCTCGAATTGCGGGGACGCAGCGACCGGCGGGTCTACGAACGTCTCGAGGCCGCTCTTCAAGAAGTTGCGCCGCAAGCGCGGATCGATGCGCAGGCCGACTGGCTCGCCCCGGTTCTCTCGGCGCTGTCGGCGCTCAAATGGATGGCGCTCGCGCTCATCGCCATGCTCGGCTTCGTTGCCGCCGCCGCCGTCTGGCTCGCCGCGCGCAACGCGCTGGGCGGCAATCGCGACACGATCGAGATCGTCCACCTCCTGGGCGGCAGCGACGACCAGATTGCGCGCATCTTCCAGCGCTCCATCCTGCTCGACGCGATCGCGGGCGGCACACTGGGCCTGATTGCCGGCGGAGCCGCAGTCCTGCTGCTGGGTCGGCAGTTTTCGGCGCTGCAATCGGGAATGGTTGCAGGAGGGTCACTCTCCACGCTGGATTGGATAGCGATTGCCTTCGTCCCGCTTTTCGCCATCGCAATTGCGGTCTACACGGCACGCATGACCGTGCTTTCATCCTTACGGAAAACGCTGTGATCCTGCGCTTGCTTGCCGCCATTTTCCTCGTTTACGCCTTCGGCTTCCTCGGCTTTGCGATGACCTTGCCGGCACCCGCTGCCAAGACCGAGACCGATGCCGTGATCGTCCTCACCGGCGGCCCGGGCCGGATCGCGCGTGGCCTCGAAGTCGTGGAGCAGAACATGGCGAAGGAAATGTTTGTCTCCGGCGTCGATCCCGAAGTGAAGCCGAACGAATTTGCCGAGCAGTTCGAAGTGTCCTCGCGCCTGATGGATTGCTGTGTGACGCTGGGTTACCTCGCTGTCGACACGCGCAGCAATGCGGGCGAAGTGGCGCAGTGGATGAAGGAGAAGGAGTTCACCTCCGCCCGCCTCGTCACGACGAACTGGCACATGGCGCGCGCCTATTCCGAAGTAGCCGGTACGCTTCCGGCAGGGATCAGCATCGTGAAGGACGCGGTGGTCTCGCACCCCGACCTTGCGACACTGTTCCTCGAATACAACAAGCTGCTCGCCTCCGAAGTCTCGCAGGGCCTGCCCGAAGGCGATGCGGAGGAAGAGGCCGGAGCAGACGAAGCCAGCGAAGGGGAGCCGGACGCGAGCGATGCTCCTGCTTCGTAACCTCTTCTTCTACCCTCTTTTCTACCTCGGCAGCTTCCTCGTAACGGCGGCCTCGCTGGCGAGCGCGCCCTTCTCGCTGGCAGCGTTCCGGCGGCGGGTGCGGAATTGGGGCCAGTGGCAGCGCTGGTGCCTCAAGCACATCATCGGCGCCGAAGTGGTGATCGAGGGAACACCGGCGGACAAGCCGGTGCTCTACGCCATCAAGCACGAAAGTTTTTTCGAGGCGATCGACGCGCCCAATTTGCTCGAATGCCCTTCGGTCTTCGCCAAGCAGGAGCTGTTCGCGATTCCCGGCTGGGGCCGCGCAGCGCTTGCCTACGGCCTCATTCCCGTGGCGCGAGACAAGGGCGCGAAGATGCTGATGGGCATGATCCGAAGCGCGAAGAAAATGGTCGCCGACGGTCGCCCGCTGGTGATCTTTCCCGAGGGCACACGCATACCGCACGGCGAACGCCGGCAGCTTCAGGCGGGCTTTGCCGGCCTCTACAAGATGCTCGGTCTCGAAGTCGTGCCGGTCGCGGTGAGCAGCGGCGAGGTCTATCACCGCTGGCTGAAAAAGCCGGGCACCATCACTTACCGCTTCGGCGAACCGATCCCGCCGGGCCTCCCCCGCGAAGAAATCGAAGCGCGCGTGCTGGACGCGATCAACGCGCTCAACGACTAGGCCGCTTCGGCAGCGTTCCTCAGGATTGCCGCGATATCGTCCATCTGATGCGGCGTGCCTATGGTGATGCGCAGCCCATGCGGCAGGCCTTGGCCCGGCAAGTGGCGCACGGCGTAACCGCCTCCGGCCAACGCAGCGAGCGCGGCCTCGGCGGTGAGCTTGCCTTCGAACAGGACGAGCAAGAAATTCGCCTTGCTCGGCACGGCGCGCAAGCCATGGTTACCCAGCCGATCAATCGCGTCCGAGAAGCGCGCAAGCTCCCGGTTGTTTGCCTCCCGCGAGGCGGCAACGAATTGCTGATCGCCCAGCCCGGCGATAGCCGCCTTCTGGCCCGAATTGGTAACATTGAACGGCCCACGGATGCGGTTGAGAGCGTCGACGAGATGCGGCGCGCCGGTGGCCCAGCCGATCCGCTCGCCTGCTAGCCCGTAGATCTTGGAGAAGGTGCGCGTGACCAGCACGTTGTTATGTTCGGCGGCCAACTCCATTCCGCCATCGTCCTCGCCGGCTTCGAGATATTCGCCATAGGCCTGGTCGACCACCAGCAGCACGTCCTTGGGCAACCCTGCGTGCAATCGTTCGATCTCGGCGCGGGGCAGGAAAGTACCGGTGGGATTGTTCGGATTTGCTAGGAATACCACGCGTGTCGCGTCGGTCACCGCGCCAAGCAGCTGATCGACATCGGTCGCGTAATCGACATCGGGCGCTTCGACCGGCGTAGCCCCGCACCGCCGCGCCGCGATCTCGTAGACCACGAAGGAAAACCGCGCGTAGAGCACCTCGTCGCCCGGCCCTGCGAACCCTTGCGCAGCAAGGTTGAGCAGTTCGTCCGAACCGGTGCCGCAGACGATCCGCGCCGGATCGATCCCGTGCAACTCCCCGATCCCTGCGCGAAGGGCGTTGGCATCGGGATCCGGATAGCGCGCGGGCCCGGCGGGCTCTGCCAGCGCCGCAAGCGCCTTCTCGCTACATCCCAGCGGGTTCTCATTTGCCGAGAGCTTGACCAGCTCGCGCCCGTCCGCCCCCTTGCTCTTGCCGGGAACATAGGCATGGATCTTTTCGATCCAGGGTTTCATCTGCGGTTTGTCTGTCATTGCGGCTTCGGCGCATGAAAGAAAATCCGCCCTTCGACAAGCCGCTTCGCTGCGGTTACAGGCGGTCCCATGGCCGGGGCATCCCAATCGCTGCGTTTGAACGATCCACTGCCGCTCGATGGCGGCGGAGAGCTGGTGAACGCGTGCATCGCTTACGAGACCTACGGCGCGCCGAACGAGGACCGATCCAACGCCATCCTCCTGTGCCACGCGCTCACCGGCGACCAGTATGTCGCGAGCGAGCATCCGGTTACAGGCAAGCCCGGCTGGTGGGAGCGCATGGTCGGCCCCGGCAAGCCGATCGACACCAACCGTTACCACGTCATCTGCGCCAACGTCATCGGCAGCTGCATGGGCTCATCCGGACCCGCGAGCGAGGCGAGCGATGGCAAGCCCTATGCGATGCGCTTTCCGGTCATCACTATTCGCGACATGGTTCGCGCACTGGTCGCGCTGCTCGACGAGCTGGGCATCGACCAGCTTCACGCCGTAGTGGGCGGATCGATGGGCGGGATGCAGGCGCTGAGCCTCGCCGCCAACTGGCCGGAGCGGGCGGCGCGCGTGCTGGTGATCGCCTCGACCAGCCGCCATTCGGCGCAGAACATCGCCTTTCACGAACTGGGCCGGCAGGCGGTGATGGCCGATCCGCGGTGGAATGGCGGCGACTATTACCAGGGCGAAGCACCCGACGCCGGCCTCGCGGTGGCGCGCATGGCGGCGCATATCACCTACCTTTCCGAAGAGGCGCTGACCGAGAAGTTCGGGCGCAACCTTCAGGACCGGGACGCGAAGAGCTTCGGCTTCGACGCCGATTTCCAGGTCGAAAGCTATCTGCGCTACCAGGGCAGCGGCTTCACCCGCCGATTCGATGCGAACAGCTATCTCTACATCACTCGCGCGATGGATTATTTCGACTTGGCCGAAGAGCATGGCGGCAAGTTGGCCAACGCCTTTGCGGGAACAGCTGCGCGCTTCTGCCTCGTCAGCTTCGACAGCGACTGGCTATACCCGACCAGCGAAAGCCGCCACGTCGTCCGGGCGCTCAACGCGGCGGGCGCGGCGGTGAGCTTCGTCGAACTGTCCGCCCCGCACGGGCACGACAGCTTCCTGCTCGACGTGCCTGCGCTCGACCGCGTGGTGAAGGGGTTCATCGGATGAACCTGCGCCCGGACCTTGCGGCGATTGCCGACGCTATTTCAGAGAATGCGCGCGTGCTCGATATCGGCTGCGGCGATGGCGCGCTGCTCGCCAATCTGCGCCACACGAAACAGGTCGATGCGCGCGGCATGGAGATCGACGGAGCCTGCGTCGAACGCTGCGTGGCGCAAGGACTTTCGGTGGTGCAGGGCGACGCCAATCGCGACCTTGCCGACTATCCCGAAAAGGGGTTCGACTACACGGTCCTCAGCCAGACCTTGCAGACCGCCACGCGGCCCGATCGCATGCTCGACCAGCTCCTGCGTGTCGGGCGGCAGGCCTTCGTGTCCTTCCCGAACTTCGCGCATTGGCGCACCCGTTCGGCGCTCATGCTCGGGGGCCGGATGCCAGTCACGCGCGCCATTCCGGTGAGCTGGTACGAAACGCCCAACATCCACCACGTCACGGTGAAGGATTTCCGCGAGCTTGCGGATGAGAAGAACGCCAAGGTCGAACGGGAGTGGTTCTTTGCCGACGGAAAGCCGGTCACCAGCGGCACAAACTGGCGTGCGGAATTTGCAGTCTTCCAGCTCAGCCGCGACTAGGCGCTAGGTCGGCGGCGGATCGGCAGGCTTGCGCCGGAAGAGGCTACGAACGATCTTGCGCGCCATCCAGATCAGCCAGACCACCAGCACCAGCAGCACCAGCGCGATCCCGCCGGCAAGATAGGGATATTCATAGGCGAGATAGAGCAGCCCGACGGTTGCCACGTCCTCGACGGTCGAGACCGCCATATTGCTCACCGGTTCGGGGCTGGCGTTCACGACCCCGCGCACGCCCGCCTTGCCCGCATGCGCCGTCAGCGCCGCCCCGCCGCCGAGAAGGAAAGCCACCACCTGTGTCGCCGGGTCCGAAGGATCGACGATGGCCAGCGCCAGCAGCGCACCGCCGACCGGCCGCACGAAGGTGTGAATCGCGTCCCACGCGCTGTCGAGCCACATGACCTTGTCAGCGAAAAATTCGGCAATCGCAGCAATCGCGGCCACGCCCATCACCCAGGGGTTTGCCAGCGCGTCGAGGCTTTGCAGGTGCTCGGGCAGTGGTATCGCGTCGAGCCGCATGGCGAGACCGGTTGCGAAGATGCTCAAGTACAGCCGCCAGCCCGCAAGCAGGCTGACGCTTCCGGCGATGCCGATGATTTCCATGATGCCCATGGGCCTGACTATGCGCCTCTTTCTCAGGCTCGTCCAACCGCTTGCCAGTTTCGGCAAAAGCCGATTGCTCGATGGGGCGATCACTGGCTATGAGGTGTGTGAGGCAACTAATACGGAGAGGCAGATGCCGTTTTCTTTCAAACCCCTGCTTGCCGCCTGCGCCGCGAGCATCGCCTTGGCGGGCTGCAGCCACACCTACAACTCGCACGATGTCAATTGGGTGGGCGAGCGCACGGTCGGCTCCGGCACCTTCGCGCAGGAGAAACGCGAGGTGGGTGCGGCCGATACGCTCGTGCTCTCCGCGCCGGTGAATGTGGTGTTCACGATGGGCGAGCCCTCTTTGACGGTCGAGGCCGATGACAATTTGCTCGATTCCATCGTGGTCGAACAGGACGGCGGCAGGCTGACGATCCAAGCAGAAGGCACCTACACCACCCGCAATCCCTTCAACGTCTATCTCTCGCTGCCGTCCCTTGCCCGGATCGAGAGCCCTTCTGCGGGCGATATCGCCATTCAGGGCTGGGCTGCCGAAGGGCTCGATGTCGAAAGCAGCGGCTCGGGTGACATCACCTTCGAAGGCGCGCTCGGCACGCTTAAAGCGCTCGCCCGCGGTTCGGGAGATATCGACTTCTCGAATTCCGCCATCGGCAGCGTCGATGCCGATGCGAACGGATCGGGCGACATTGCCTTAGGTCCGGTGGGAAATCTCGATGCGCGCGTGAGCGGCTCGGGTGACATCATCGTATCCGAGGTCGGCAATCTCATCGCGTGGAACAACGGTTCGGGAGACATTCTCTATCTCTCGGCCAAGAACGTCGAGATAGTGAACCACACAGGCTCGGGCGAAATCAAGGAGCGCTAGGCCTCAACCCTCTCGCAGGGACTCGACATCATACGGATGGCCGAATGCGCCGCGCGGGATTTCGAGTGTCTCGCGCGGCCAGTCGCCAGTGTCGGCGACAGCGGCGTAAGTGGTTTCGAGAAATGCCGTGAGCATCCCTCCGGGCTCCTCGCAACTGCGGACTTCCTCGTAGGGGAGAACGAATTCACCCAGCTCTTGATGCCAGTAGGCTGCATCCGGCTTGATCGCGCTATCGCCCAAACCGTCCGGCGTAGGGTAGCCATAGGCATAGAAAGCCGCCTCGTCGACGCCTCCGCCGCCTAGCCAGAATCCCGCGCTGGCGACTTCATGGCTATAGGCCTCGCGTGTCACCCGATCGGGCAGGTTGGGAAAGCCGCCGGGATGAAGCGGCGCCTCGCGGCCCGAGAAACGCGTTACGGCAAGGTCGAAACTGCCCCAGAAGAGGTGGCTGGGCGAAGACTTGCCGACGAAGCCGGTGCGGAAGGCCTCGAAGACACGGTTCGCATCGGAAAAGGCGCGGTGGATGCGAGCGAGCGTGGCCACGTCCCATTCTCGCTCGCGGTGGTCGCGGGCGAAAGGCACGGCCTCCTCCACCTCGTTCGGCGCGCCGTCGATCGAGGTTTCGACCCCGGCGAGCGAGAGGAGCTCGCCTAGCTGCTCGTGGAATTTCGCGACCGTCTGGCCCTCGACCTTGAAACCATCGGCAAAGCCGGTCGAGGTCTCGACCGCCACCGCGCTCGACAGGCAGTCGAAGGTGATCTCCGCTTCGCCGCCGGGTGTTTCGACCGGATAGCTGCGAAAGCCGCGTGGCACCACGCGCAGGGCGAGGTGCCAGCTGTGGTTGCACCAGCGAATGCCGCGCGTGGGCAGCTTGCCCACGACTTGGAGATAGGCGTGGAGGCTTTCGATGACCGGGCGGTCGCCCTCGTAATCGAGTTTGGGCCACCGCTCGGTCATCGTGTCACCTCGTTTGCTTAGAAAATTTCAAACAATCCCGCTGCGCCCATGCCGCCGCCCACGCACATGGTGACGACGCCGTACTTCGCCTTGCGGCGCTGGCCTTCGCGCAGGATGTGGCCGACGCAGCGGGCGCCGGTCATGCCGTAGGGGTGGCCGATGGAGATCGAGCCGCCGTTGACGTTGAGCTTGTCGTTATCGATGCCCAGCTTGTCGCGGCAGTAGAGGACCTGCACAGCGAAGGCTTCGTTCAGCTCCCACAGGTCGATGTCCTCGACCTTCATGTCGAAGCGTTCGAGCAGCTTGGGGATGGCGAAGATCGGGCCGATGCCCATTTCGTCGGGCTCTGTGCCGGCAACCGCCATGCCGATGTACCGGCCGAGCGGACTGAGGCCGCGCTTCTCGGCTTCCTTGGCTTCCATGACGACGACCGCGGCCGAACCGTCCGACAGCTGGCTGGCGTTACCTGCCGTGATCGTCGTGCCCGGGCCCATGACCGGCTGGAGCGAGGAAAGACCTTCCAGCGTGGTCGAAGGGCGGTTGCCCTCGTCCTTGGCGATAGTCACGTCCTCGTCGGTGATCTCGCCCGTCTCCTTGTTCTGCACCTTGTGCTTGGTGCTGACCGAAACGATTTCGTCGTCGAAAATACCGGCTTCCTGAGCGGCGGCCGTGCGCTGCTGGCTCTGAAGCGCGTATTCGTCCTGCGCTTCGCGGCTGATGCCATAGCGCTGGGCAACCGTTTCGGCGGTCTGCAGCATCGGCATGTAGATCGCGCCGTGCATACCCATCAATTCGGGATCGGGCATCACGCGCATTTCCTTGGTTTGGACCAGCGAAATGCTTTCCTGCCCGCCTGCGCCGACGATCTGCATGCGGTCGGTGATGACCTGCTTGGCTGCCGTGGCGATGGTCATCAGGCCCGAGGAGCACTGGCGGTCGATGGTCATGCCCGACACGCCGATCGGGCAACCGGCGCGCAGCGCGACCTGGCGACCGAGATTGCCGGCCTGCGCACCCTGCTGGAGCGCGGCGCCCCACAGCACGTCGTCAAGCTCGCCGGCGTCGATACCGGCACGCTCGATCGCGGGCTTCAGCGCATAGGCGCCGAGCGTCGCGCCGGGGGTGGAGTTGAAGGCGCCCTTGTAGGCCTTGCCCATACCGGTACGGGCGGTGGAAACGATGACTGCGTCACGCATGGGATATTCCTTGGCTTAATTTGAATGTCTGGTTTCTTCCGGGGAGGAGAGGGGAAATCAGACGAAATACATGGTCATCCATTCGCAGATCAGCGCAGGCTTGTCCTCGCCTTCGATCTCGATGGTGATTTCCATGATCTGCTGCCACTGGCCGGGACGCTTTTCGGTCATTTCGAGCATCTTCCAGTGGCCGCGAATACGCTTGCCCGAACGAACCGGGTTGATGAAACGCGTCTTGTTGCCGCCATAGTTCACGGCCATCTTGATCCCGTCGACCCGCGGCACGTCGCTGTTCGCGGTGAGGTAGGGGATCATCGAAAGCGTCAGGAAGCCGTGCGCGATGGTGCCGCCGAAGGGCGTCATCTTGGCCGCTTCCTCGTTCACATGGATAAACTGGTGGTCGCCGGTCGCTTCAGCGAACTGGTTGATGCGCTCCTGCGTCATCTCGACCCAATCACTGGTGCCGACCTGTTCACCGACCTTGGCTGCTACGTCCTGGGGGCTCATTCATCGCTCTCCTTGGCAAACTTGTGCGGTGTCGCGCGACTCTGGATCGCGCGGTGTGCGGGAACCTCATGGCGGAAGGATCAAAGGGGTGCAACTGCCCGAAATCTGCCGTTACGGCATTGCGGAGCAGAGCGTTTCGCCGATTGCACAAGCTGCCGGGAACAGGCATCGTTAGGTCAAAGTTAACCAAGCGAGCCTAGCGCGAAGGGCGAAGACAGGCATGACCAAGCGCCAGACAGGAACCGAATGAGCGACAGCTTCGACAACACCGGTCTCATGGGCCGGACATGGTTCAAACCGGCTATCGGGGCGTGGTTCGCGCTGCTCCTGGGCGGCGGGCTGTGGCTCATGCCGCCCCATGTCCACGCGCTGATTGCCCAGAGCACCGGCCTTGCCGGCCTCGACCCGATGTTCGCGCCGCCGGTCAGCCCGGCGGGCGTCGCGGTGATCTGCGGCGTGGTCGCGCTTTTTGGCCTGTTCCTCGGCATAGCGGTTGCCGCGCGCGTCGCGGCCGCCACCGCACCGCGCGCCTTTGCGCCCGGTTTCGAAGTGCATGACGAAAGCGCCTGGAGCGACGAGCCGGACGTCGAGGACCTCGAACAGCCGCGACGTCGCCGCGTCTTCTCCGCACGCGAGGATATCGGCGAGGAAGGCATCGCCATCAGCGCTCCGCCCCGCGAGGCCCGGGATAGCGACGAGGAAGGCGACGGCTACGAGCAGGAGTTCACTGTCGAATACGAACCCGTCGCAACGCCCGAAGAGGATTTCGACGCAGTCTATGCCGGGATGAACGGCGACTACGTACCGGCCGAGGACATGCCCGAGGAGGGTGCGCCCGTTTCCCAGACGATCGAAACCGCAGTCGAGGACGACAGCGAGGACGAAGCCGAAACCGGTTATGAATTCGCCGAGTTCGAGGAGCTCCCCGAAGAGGCAGCCGAATACGTTAGCGTCGCGGACCCCGGCGAAACCAAACCCGATGCCACGCAAGCGCCGCTCGACGACGAGGTCGTGGCCGAAGCCGAGGTCGCTCCGGCGATGGGCGACATGAGCCTCGAGGCCCTGCTCGGCCGTCTCGAGGGTGCGCTCGACGCGCATAAGGCCATGGTCGCCGAGAGCGAGGAGGCGGCGCGCCGCCCCGCGCCCCAGCCAATCCCCATGACACGCGAAACCGCCCCGGAGGGCGAGTGGGACGGGGACGAGCCGGGTGGCGACGACAACCTGCCCGAAGCCTCCGACGACGATCCCGTGATTGCCTTCCTGCGCCGCGAAGCCAGCCGCCGGATGCCGCAGCCGCCCGGCGCCGCTATTGCCGCCGCCGACGACGATGAAGAGGTTTCGGACGAGGAGGCTGAAAATGAAGGCCCCGCCTCCTCCCAAACCGACGCGCAGGCCGCCTTGCGGAGCGCGCTCGACCGCTTGGGCCAGGTCAACCGCCGCGACTAGGTCACGCTCCGCCGCAGCGGATACCTATTCGCCATGCTGCCCAATGCTGCAATGCGGCAGGAATCGGCAATTCTTGGGCCTCGTGAAATTTTCCTAAACCTTCCGCCGGTTGCAAAACCGCTTTGTTACCTCCAATAGGAAGCCTCGCGACATTTTGGCGGGCGCCGTCGTGCGGCGTTGCACAATTTCCGCGTTCCTTCCGGACCGCCAAGGTTCGTACGGGGAACGCCGGTCAGGAGGACGCTTTAAGCGAATGCAGGTTTCGGCCCATCATAACCCCGGCGAAGGCCCCCTTTCCCAGGGGCTTTACGATCCGCGCAACGAACACGATGCCTGCGGCGTCGGCATGGTCGCGCATATCAAGGGCGAGAAGAGCCACGCGATCATCGAACAGGCGCTCACCATCCTCGCCAATCTCGACCATCGCGGGGCGGTGGGCGCGGACCCGCTGCTGGGCGATGGAGCCGGCATCCTCATCCAGACGCCCGACCCGCTGATCCGCAAATGGGCCGAAGCGCATGAATACGACCTGCCGGCGGAAGGCGATTACGCGCTCGCCATGTGCTTCCTCCCGCAGGAAGAAGAAGCGCGGCAGTTTGTCGAGAGCCAGCTTGAACGCTTCGCCGAGAAAGAAGGCCAGCGCGTCGTCGGCTGGCGCGATGTGCCCACCACTCTGGACGGGCTGGGAGATGCGGTCATCGCCTCCATGCCGGTCATCCGCCAATGCGTGATCGCCCGCGGCATGAACTGCGCCAGCCGCGAGGCCTTCGAGCGCAAGCTGGTGGTGATCCGCAAGCAGACGCTGAACCCGCTCGCGGCGCTGGAAGCGAAGCACAATATCCCCGGCCTCAGCCAGGCCTATATCCCGAGCTTTAACAGCCGCACCGTGGTCTACAAGGGGCTGCTGCTCGCAAATCAGGTCGGCAGTTTCTACGACGATCTGCGCGATCCCGATTGCGTCTCCGCGCTCGGCCTCGTGCACCAGCGGTTCAGCACCAACACCTTCCCCAGTTGGCGCCTCGCCCACCCCTATCGCTTCATGGCGCATAATGGCGAGATCAATACGGTTCGCGGCAATGTGAACTGGATGGAAGCGCGCCGCCGGACGATGGAAAGCGAACTTCTGGGCGCCGACCTCGACAAGATGTGGCCGCTTATCCCACATGGACAATCGGACACCGCCTGCCTCGACAACGCGCTCGAGCTGCTGCTGACGGGCGGGTACAGCCTCGCGCATTCGATGATGATGCTCATGCCCGAAGCCTGGGCGAAGAACGAGCTGATGGATCCCGCGCGCCGCGCGTTCTACGAATATCACGCCGCACTGATGGAGCCATGGGACGGGCCCGCTGCCGTCTGCTTTACCGACGGCAAGCAGATCGGCGCCTGCCTCGACCGTAACGGCCTGCGGCCTGCGCGCTGGTGCACGACCAAGGACGACCTCGTCGTGCTCGCTTCGGAAAGCGGCGTCCTGCCGTTCGAGGAAGACGAGATCACCCGCAAGTGGCGCCTCCAGCCGGGCAAGATGCTGCTGATCGATCTCGAGGAAGGCCGCATCGTCACCGACGAGGAGCTTAAGGCCGACCTCGCCGCTGCCGAGCCTTACGAGGCGTGGCTGGAGAAGGCGCAGTACAAGCTCGCCGACCTCGACCATATCGAGCCCGACCTTTCCGAAATCGCCGAGAGCACCATCCCGCTGCTCAACCGCCAGCAGGCCTTCGGTTACACGCAGGAAGACATCAGCCGCTTCCTCGAACCGATGGCCGCCAATGGCGAGGACCCCATCGGCTCGATGGGCACCGATACGCCGATTGCGGTGCTCTCCGAAAAGAGCCGCCTGCTTTACGACTACTTCAAACAGAATTTCGCGCAGGTCACCAACCCGCCCATCGACCCGATCCGCGAAGAACTGGTGATGAGCCTGCTCTCCATGATCGGCCCGCGCCCGAACCTTCTGGGCCGGGACGGCGGTACGCACAAGCGCCTAGAAGTATCGCAGCCGATCCTCACCAACACCGACCTTGCCAAGATCCGCTCGGTCGAAGTGGCGCTGGACGGGGCGTTCCGCACCGCGACCATCGACATCACCTGGGACGCCAGCACGGGCGCGGATGGTCTCGCCATGGCGCTGAAGGAGATGTGCTGGGCCGCGACCGAGGCGGTGTTGGGCGATGCCAACATCCTCATCCTGTCCGACCGCAATCAGGGGCCGGACCGCATCGCCATGCCCGCCTTGCTGGCGACGGCGGCGGTGCACCACCAGCTGGTGCGGCAGGGGCTGCGCATGCAGACCGGCCTCGTCATCGAAACCGGCGAAGCGCGCGAGGTGCATCATTTCTGCGCGCTGGCGGGCTATGGCGCGGAAGGCATCAATCCCTATCTTGCCTTCGAAACGCTGGAAGACCTGCGCGCGCGCAAGCTGCCCGATCTCGATCCCGAGGTGGTGCAGACGAACTTCGTCAAGGCGGTTGGCAAGGGCATTCTCAAGGTCATGTCCAAGATGGGCATCTCAACCTATCAGTCCTATTGCGGCGCGCAGATCTTCGACGCGGTCGGCCTGTCGAGCGATTTTATCGACACCTATTTCACGGGTACTGCGACCACCATCGAGGGCATTGGGCTCAAGGAAGTGGCCGAGGAAACTGTGCGCCGCCATGCGCAAGCCTTCGGCGACAGTCCGCTTTACAAGGGCATGCTCGATGTCGGCGGCATCTACCAATACCGCATCCGGGGCGAGGACCACGCCTGGACCCCGCAGAACATCGCCAACCTCCAGCACGCGGTGCGCGGGTCGGACCCGAAGAATTACGAGGAATTCGCCAAAAGCGTGAACGAGCAGTCCGAACGGCTGCTGACGATCCGCGGCCTGATGGAACTGAAAAAGGCCGAACGTCCGCTCGACATCGATGAAGTCGAACCGGCAGCCGAGATCGTCAAACGGTTCAGCACCGGCGCGATGAGCTTCGGCTCGATCAGTCACGAAGCGCATTCGACGCTCGCCATCGCAATGAACCGCATCGGCGGGCGTTCCAACACGGGCGAAGGCGGCGAAGAACCCGAACGCTTCCAGCCGCTCGACAATGGCGATTCCATGCGAAGCCGGATCAAGCAGGTCGCCAGCGGGCGTTTCGGCGTGACGGCGGAATATCTCGTCAATTCGGACGATATCCAGATCAAGATGGCGCAGGGCGCAAAGCCCGGCGAAGGCGGCCAGCTGCCCGGACACAAGGTCGACAAGCGCATCGGCAAGGTGCGCCATTCGACCCCCGGTGTGGGCCTCATCTCGCCGCCGCCGCATCACGACATCTACTCGATCGAGGATCTGGCGCAGCTGATCCACGACCTGAAGAACGTCCAGCCGGACAGCCGCATTTCGGTGAAGCTGGTGAGTGAGGTGGGCGTGGGCACGGTGGCGGCGGGCGTCTCCAAGTCCAAGGCCGACCACATCACCATCTCGGGCTATGAGGGCGGCACGGGTGCAAGCCCGCTGACCAGTCTGACGCACGCAGGATCCCCGTGGGAAATCGGCCTTGCCGAAACGCAGCAGACGCTGCTCCTCAATGACCTTCGCAGCCGCATCGCGGTGCAGGTCGACGGCGGCCTGCGCACGGGCCGCGATGTCGCCATCGGCGCGCTGCTGGGCGCGGACGAGTTCGGTTTCGCCACCGCCCCGCTGATCGCTGCGGGCTGCATCATGATGAGGAAGTGCCACCTCAACACCTGTCCCGTCGGCGTCGCCACGCAGGATCCGGTGCTGCGCAAGCGTTTTACCGGCACGCCCGAGCACGTAATCAACTACTTCTTCTTCGTCGCCGAAGAGCTCCGCCAGATCATGGGCGAGATGGGCTTCCGCACCGTCGAGGAAATGGTCGGCCGCGTCGACAAGCTCGACATGCGCCGGGTGCGCCGCCACTGGAAGGCGCATGGCGTCGACCTTGGTCGCATCCTCCACGAGGTGCCGCTGAAGGAAGGCCAGCCGCTCCATCACACCGAAACGCAGGACCACGGTCTTGCCGCCGCGATGGATGTCGAGCTGATCGAGGCCTGCAAGCCGGCCATCGAAAGCGGGCAGGCGGTGCAGCTGACGCGCTCCATCCGCAATGTGAACCGCACCGTCGGCACGATGCTCTCGGGCCGGATTGCGGAAGCCTATGGCCATCACGGCCTGCCGCAGGACACCATTCGCATCGACCTCACCGGCGTGGCCGGGCAGAGCTTCGGCGCCTGGCTCGCCCATGGCGTGACCATGAGCCTGACCGGCGATGCCAACGACTATGTCGGCAAGGGGCTGTCGGGCGGGCGGATCGTGGTGAAACCGCCGCAGGGCGTGGGCCGCGAGCCGACCGACAACATAATCGTCGGCAACACCGTGCTCTACGGCGCGATTGCGGGCGAAGCCTATTTCGCCGGCGTTGCGGGCGAACGCTTCGCCGTGCGCAATTCGGGCGCGGTCACCGTGGTCGAGGGCACGGGCGACCATGCGCTGGAATACATGACCGGCGGCGTCGTCTGCGTGCTCGGCAAGACCGGGCGCAACGTGGCAGCCGGCATGAGCGGCGGCATTGCCTATGTCTATGACCCCGACGGCGAATTCGACCGCCTCGTCAACCACGCGCAGGTCGATATTCTCGACGTGAAACCGGGCGACGGGGAAGGCGCGGAGAAAAGCTGGGGCAAGCCGCAGCAACGCGCTGTTTCGGTCGAGAACCCCGGCATGGGCGACCCGCTCTACCACGATGCCGAACGCCTCAAGGTGTTGGTCGAACGCCACCACCTCCACACCGGTTCAGGCCACGCCAAGGCGCTGCTCGACGAATGGGGGAACGAACTGAAGAACTTCCGCAAGGTGATGCCGCGCGACTACGCGCGCGCGCTCAAGACGCTCGAGGACGAGCGCGAGGACGCAGCAATGGAGGCTGCAGAATAATGGGCAAGGAAACCGGCTTTCTCGAATACGAGCGCGAGGATCGCACCTATCTCGACCCCGCGGAGCGGCTGAAGAACTACAAGGAATTCACCGTTCCGCACGATAAGGACGCGCTGCAGAAGCAGGCCGCGCGCTGCATGAATTGCGGCATTCCCTATTGTCACAACGGCTGTCCGGTGAACAACATCATCCCGGACTGGAACCACCTCGTCTACGAGGACGACTGGAAGAACGCGCTCGAAGTCCTGCACTCGACCAACAACTTCCCCGAGTTCACCGGCCGCGTCTGTCCCGCCCCCTGCGAGGCTGCCTGCACGCTGAATATCGTCGATGCACCGGTGACCATCAAGAGCATCGAATGTGCCATCATCGACCGCGGCTTCAAGGAAGGCTGGGTCAAGCCGCAGGTCCCCGAGAAGCAGACCGGCAAGTCGGTCGCGGTTATCGGCTCCGGCCCCGCAGGCCTTGCCGCCGCGCAGCAACTGGCGCGCGGGGGCCATGCCGTCACCGTGTTCGAAAAGTCCGACCGGCTCGGCGGATTGCTTCGCTACGGCATTCCCGACTTCAAGATGGAAAAGCACCTCATCAACCGCCGCGCGGTGCAGATGGAGGCCGAGGGTGTGCAGTTCCGCACCTCCAGCGAGGTCGGCGTGGAAGTCAGCTTCGAGGCGCTGAAGGAGAATTTCGACGCGGTGGTGCTGGCAGGCGGCGCGGAAGAGGCGCGCATGCTGCACATCCCCGGCGCGGAGCTTCCCGGTGTGCGCTTCGCGATGGAATTCCTCACCCAGCAGAACAAGCGCAACGCGGGCGACGACGAAGTGCGCGCCGCCCCGCGCGGCTCGCTCACCGCGACCGACAAGCACGTGATCGTGATCGGCGGCGGCGACACCGGCAGCGATTGCGTGGGCACCAGCAACCGTCAGGGCGCGGCCAGCGTCACCCAGCTCGAAATCATGCCCAAGCCGCCCGAACACGAGGACAAGGCGCTGACCTGGCCCGACTGGCCGGTGAAGCTGCGCACCTCCTCCAGCCACGAGGAAGGGGTCGACCGCGACTGGGCGGTGTTGACCAAGCGTGTGGTCGAGGAAGGCGGCCAGGTCGCCGGCCTCGAATGCGTCCGCGTGGAATGGCAGGGCGGCAAGCTGGTCGAAGTGGAAGGCAGCGAGTTCACGCTGAAAGCCGACCTCATCCTCCTCGCCATGGGCTTCACCGGCCCCAAGCGGCGCGGCCTGCTCGACCGGGCGGGCGTCGAACTGGACGGGCGCGGCAATGTAAAGGCCGACACCAACCGCTACGCCACCAGCGAACCGCACGTCTATGCCTGCGGCGACATGCGGCGCGGGCAGAGCCTCGTCGTCTGGGCCATCCGCGAGGGACGCCAATGCGCCCGCGCTGTGGACGAGGCGCTGATGGGGGTTAGCGAGTTGCCGCGTTAGACCCGTTGTTTCGCACAAAGGTCAGCCCGCATAGCTCGATGGTCGGATCCATTGTCAGGCATGATCTCAAAGCCGCGCAGGCCCATGTTTCCCTTCAACATGATCTGATCCAGCGGCCAGCCGAGTAGCAGCAGGTTCGAGGGAAAGGTGGGATAGGTCCCCCGTCCGATACGCGGGTCCATCCAGTTGCCACCCTCGCGAAACTTCGTGGTCGTGCGTGACCAAGGCACATCGTTGAAATCGCCCATCGTTACCGCATTGGGTAGATTGTCGGGTGTTTTCGCACCGGCATCGACGATGTTCCGGTCACGCTCCCCGGTATCCCAGCCTGGCAGGGGTGGTTTGGGGTGAAGGCCGATGAATTCGAAAGCCGAACTACCGGGGATCTCGATTGTGGCGTAAAGCGTGGGCGTGTCGCGATGCGTATTTTCGAGCATTTGCGAACTGCGCACCGGCAAGCGCGAGGCGAAGATCATGCCAAACGCCTTTGGCTGGATTTCCGAGAGGGTTTGCCGATATCGGCCCACGACAGGGGCAAGCGCATCGGCCCATTTCTGATCGGTCTCCATCAGGAGCAAGACATCGGGATCGACCGCGTCGATCTGGTCGATCACGCTCTGGAAATCGGTATTCTTGACCTTCACGTTCACCGCCAGCGCGGTGAAGCACCGGTCATTACCTTTGGGCTCGTAGAAGGCGATTTCGTTTCCGGCGAGAGGATTATAAGGCCAGATGCGCCATGCGTGGATCAGCGCCACGACCAAGAAGGTGCCCGCAATCAGCCAGCGCAGCTGCCGCACGAAGAGCGCGGCTAACACGGCAAGCAGAATACCGACATAAGCGAAGGGTTCGCGCACCAGATCGACTGCACGAATGAACCATTGATCGCTAGGTATGAGCGAAATCAGCGTTGTGATAAGTGCCGTCGCCGCAACCGCGGCGAAGATGATGCGGACTGCCTTGTCCATGAATTCCCCTTTTATTTCTCGACAAGTGAGCGCTTGGAGACCCGTGAAAGTTCCGATTGTTTGCCATAGGATTAGCGGGCGGTGCCCGAGCGCCGACTACCCCGCGCAGTCGACGCATCGGGCGACGCTGGGATCGTGCGCCAACCGTTTCCCGGCAATCTCATTCCCGCAAGCGCTGCACCAGCCCCATTCCCCCTCGTCGAGCCGCGCAAGCGCCGCTACGATGCGCGCGCGTTCGGCGACGCGGCGGCGCGCGGTGGCCTGAGCCATGGCCTGCTGCTGAATCGCGTCCATCCGACTGAGGCGGCCGACACTGTCCTGTTGCAGCTCGACCGTGTCGCGTGAATCCGCATTGGCCGCGTCCTCGGCATCGAGTGCCTCGCGGCGGGCGATCAGTCGGATACGAGCTTCTTCCTCGGTCATGAAAGCGTTTTCCTACAGAGCCTTGGCAATGGCAAGTTCGCGCCATGCAGCCATTCGGGAATCCTACAAATGCGCGTATTTCAGGGAGCGCACGCACAGGCCGCGGATTTTCCGCCAAGACCGTGTTCCAGCCTGTAGCGTTGCGCCCGGCCAGTCCAACATCCGTCCTACACGCGCCAGTCCACCGCCCCGCGCCCATGCTCGACAAGGAAGCTGTTGGACCGGCTGAACGGCTTCGAGCCGAAGAAGCCGCGGTGCGCCGAAAGCGGGCTGGGGTGCGGGCTCTCGATGACTAGGTGGCGCCCGTCGCGCAGCCCGTCGATCCGTTTCGCCTGGGCCTGCGCGTGGCTGCCCCAGAGGATGAAGACGCTGGGCGCGTCGCGCGCCGCCACCGCCGCAACGCAGGCATCGGTCACCGCGTCCCAGCCGCGTCCGGCATGACTGCCCGCCTTGCCGTCCTCCACGGTTAGCGTGTTGTTGAGCAGCAGCACGCCCTGCCGCGACCAGTGCGAGAGGTCGCCGCTAATCGGAGTCTCCCCGCCCAGATCGCTCGCCAGCTCCTTGTAGATGTTGCGCAGGGACGGAGGCAGCTTCACACCCTCTGGCACGGAGAATGCAAGGCCCATCGCCTGGCCCGGCCCATGATAGGGATCCTGCCCGAGGATCACGACCTTCACCGCGTCGAGCGGGGTCAGTTCGAGCGCCTTCAACCGCTGTCCGCGCGGCGGATAGACGGTCTTGCCTGCCGCCTCCTCCGCCCGCAGCCAAGCGCCCAGCGCACGTGCCTCGTCGCGGGCAAGGACCGGTTCCAGCACGGGACGCCAGCTTTCGGGGATGCTCTCCTTCATGACCGTCTTTCTGGACCCGGAGCGAGCGTCGGACCAGTGGCCCCTTCCCTCCTATCCCCGATGCGCCTAAGGCCCTTGGCCATGGCAGTGCATTTCCACGAAGAAGACCTTCCCGAAGACGTCCTCGCCGATGGCCCCGTGGCCGTCGATACCGAAACCATGGGCCTCGTCACGATCCGCGACCGGCTGTGCGTCGTCCAGATCAGCGACGGGAACGGCGACGAGCACCTCGTGCGCTTCGGGCCCGACAGCGATTACGACGCGCCGAATCTGAAGGCGGTGCTGGGCGATCCGGAAAGGCTGAAGCTCTTCCACTTCGCGCGCTTCGACCTGGCCGCCATCGAGTACTACCTCGGTGTCACGGCCGCGCCGTGCTATTGCACCAAGATTGCCAGCAAGATGGTGCGCACCTTCACCGATCGCCACGGCCTCAAGAATCTGGTCGAAGAACTGCTCGGCGAAAGCATGAGCAAGGCGCAGCAGAGCAGCGACTGGGGCGGCCCGGTCCTGAACGACGCGCAGCGCGACTACGCGGCGAGCGATGTGCGCTTCCTCCACCGGATGAAGGAAGAGCTCGACCGCAGGCTCGAACGTGAAGGCCGGACGGAACTTGCACAGGCCTGTTTCGATTTCCTTCCTGCACGCGCGCATCTCGATATTCTCGGCTGGGACGATCACGACATCTTCAGCCACGCTTCAGCCTAGGAAGGATAGAACCAGCCCATGGTGCTCCGCAAGCGCAGGATGGAAACGCAGGAGGCGAAGCAATTGCGCTCGCGCCGCCAGCATTTCGCCGCGCCCGGCGGCAGCCATGACCGGCTGGTCCGCTTCCTCTCCCGAGCGCTGCCGATGGGCGTTGGCGCGCTGGCGGCGATGATGATCATCACCCCGCTGTCCCCGCGCGGGGAAATCAGCTTCCTCCTCGATCGCAACGAGGTGGCGGTGATCACCGAACGCCTGCGGGTCGACAACGCGCTTTACCGCGGACAGGACGATGAGGGACGCCCGTTCTCGCTCACGGCTGGCGAAGCGGTCCAGAAATCAAGCGCGGAAGGCATTGTCCGGATGGACGATCTCGTCGCCCGCATGCTGATGGCCGACGGCCCGGCACGCGTCGAAGCGCAAGGCGGGCAATACGATATCGATGAAGAGATCGTCGCCGTGAACGGCACCATGCGCATGGAAGCGGCGGATGGCTACTCGATGCGCGCGAGCGGCGTGGTGCTGGATCTCGAAGACAAGACACTGGTCGGTGCCGGCGGGGTCGAGGGCGCAATTCCCGCCGGGACCTTCCGCGCCAACCGGCTCGACGCCGATCTCAACCAACGCCGGATCACCCTGTCGGGCAACGCGCGGCTGCGCATGGTACCCGGAAAGCTGAGGATGCCGTGATGAAAAAGCACCTGCCCGCCATGGCAAAAAGCGCCCTTTTCGGTTTCGCGCTCACTGCCGCCGCGCTCGGCGGCATCCAGTTGAGCGCGCAGGCGATCGCCGCGCACAATTCCAACGCGCCCGTTTCCTATGCGGCGGACCGGATCGAGCTGCAGGACCGCCAAAATCGCGTCGTGCTCTCGGGCAACGTCCAGATCACGCAGGCCGAGCTCAATCTCAACGCGGCGCGCACCATCGTGAACTATTCCGACGCGGGCAGCCTCAGGATACAGCGGATCATAGCGACCGGCGGGGTCGACGTCTCGCGCGGCAACGAGCGCGCACGCGGCGATACGGCGGTCTATGACTTCAACCGCCGCGTCATCACCATGGCCGGCAATGTCCGCCTCAACCGCGGCGGCGACACGCTGAACGGGGGCCGATTGGTGATCGATCTAGCGAGCGGCGTGTCCAGCATCGACGGGCAGGCGAGCGGGTCCTCGGGCGTGACCGGCAACAGCACCAATTCGGGCGGCCGCGTGACCGGCACTTTCTCCGTTCCGGAGGACTGATGCGAAAACCGCGGGATCACTTCTTGCGCCTCGTTGCCGCGCGGCTGCAGAAATGGATGGAAGGCTAGCGGCGACCCGCGCCCGCGACTCGCGCAATTCCGGTCAGGCCTTGGGCCAGCAGCAATTCCGAAGACTGGCTGTTGGTCAGCAATTCGCGATGCAGTTCGGTCAGGCGCAGTGTGAGGCGATCAAGCTTGGGGCCGCGCCAGCGCTGAACCTGTTCGGCGATGTCGCGCTCTTCCTTCCAGAAAATGCCGAGCCGCGCCTTCTCGCCCTTGTCGAGATCCTGATAGCGGCGATTGCCCAGCGCCGCCGAAATCCGCGCCAGCTGCGCCGCACGCCGTTCGATGGCCAGCAGCGTGCCGACCGGGTTTAGCCCGATCTGCTTCATCCGCGCGATCTCGGTGGCGACCTTCGGCCCCTGCCCCGCCAAAACGGCGTTGACGAGGCTGGCGAAACCGTCTTCCTCGCTGGCCGCACCGATGGCATCCAAATGCTCCATCGCCGCCGGTCGCGGTGATTGCGGGGTTGCGTCGAGATAGGTGGCGAGCTTGGTCACCTCGCTCTGCGCCAGCCGCACGTCGAGATTGGCAGCGCGCGCGATCCGCTCGGCCACTGCGCTGTCCAGCTTCAGCCCCGCCGCATCGCCCATGCCGCGCACGCTTTGTGTCACCGAACGCAAGTCGGGCGGATAGAACATCGCCACCACCGCATCCTTGCGCTTTTCGAGTAGCTTGGCGGTGCGCGACTTGTCGGTGGCCGAGGTGGCGACGACGATCACCGGCCAGGCCTCGCCCGCGCCCATGTCGCCCGTTTCGAGCAGCGTCTTGAGCGCCTCATGCGCTTCATCCCCTGCCACGCGCGACCAAATGTGGCGCTTGTCGCCGAAGAGCGATGTGGAACGCGCCTCGTCGCCCAGCTTTGCCGGATCGGCGCGCAATTCGGCGCCCGGTATCTCGACCCGTTCGCCGGGTTCGGGGAGCATCGCGGCAATGTCGTTGGCCGCCGCGCTCGCACCCGCTTCGTCCTGGCCGCAGAAAAAGAAAACCAAGCAGTTAGCCGCGACATCGCGCGACTTGGCGGCAAAATCGCGGCTGGTGAGCTTCACTGGTCGCCCGAATTCCGATCGCGCAGCGTCAGTGCGACGCGCGTCACGATCCGGTCCGCGATCTCGCGGCTGAGGTTTTCGAGCGCGGTGTTTTCGGCTGCGATGGTGGCGTATTCGCTCGACACAACATCGATCCCGGCGTCGGTTCCCTCGGTCGCGTCAAGCAGGATTTCGCCCGTGCCCGCATCGACCAGCTGGTAGCGCGCGCGAAGCGTACGCCGCTCGCGGCTTACCGTATCGTCGGCCAGCACGGCGAGGCCTTCGAGGCTGTCGTCCAGGCGCACGTCGAGCCGGTAGCGAAAGCTGGTCACGCCGGCCGCGCCCAGCTTGTCGTTCAGCGCGTTGCGCACCAGCCAACCGGCCTTGCCCGGGATCGGCGGCACGTCGACCGCCGCCAGCCCCTGCGCCACCGCCCCGCTGCCGCCGCCCGCATACATGGGGCGGAGCGAACAGCCGGTCAGCGCCAGCGCGGCAAGCAGGAGGACGAGAATGCGCATCAGGTGACGATATTCACCAATCTATCGGGCACCACAATGACCTTGCGCACTTCTGCACCATCGAGTGACCGCTGGACCTTCTCCGATGCCAGCGCCATCGCCTCGAGATCTTCCTTCGAAGCGCCCTTGGGTGCGGTCAGCGTGTCGCGCAGTTTGCCCTTGTGCTGGACGGCAATCGTCACCTCGTCCTCGACCAGCAGGGCCGGATCGGCTTCAGGCCATGCCGCGTCGGCGACCATCCCGGTTTCGCCAAGGCCGGCCCATGCCTCTTCGGCAAGGTGCGGCATCATCGGCGCGACGAGCTGGACCAGCGTGCGAATTGCCTGACTGCGGCTTGCCGAGGGTGCGGCCTTCTCGACCGCGCCGGTGAGTTCGTAAATGCGCGCGACGGCCTTGTTGAAGCCCAGCGCCTCGATATCCTCGGCCACCGCGGCCACGGTCTGGTGGGTCTTGCGCAGCAGGGCCTTGTCCTCGCCCGACGCGCCTGCGTCATAGGCCGCGAAGAGGCGCCAAAGGCGATGGACGAAACGCGAGCAACCCTCGATCCCGGCTTCCGACCAGGGAAGGTCGCGCTCGGGCGGGCTGTCGGAGAGCATGAACCAGCGCACCGCGTCGGCGCCGTAAGTGTCGATGATTGTATCGGGGTCGACGACGTTTTTCTTCGACTTCGACATCTTGATGACGCGGCCGATTTCGACCTCGCCGCCATCGTCCTTGAGCACCGCCCGCTCGGCTTCGCGGCTGATTTCGTCGGGCGCGTAATAGACGGTCTTGCCGCCGGTCTTTCGGCTGTAGGTCTCATGCGTGACCATGCCTTGCGTGAACAGCGAAGCGAAGGGTTCCTTCACCTCGATCTGGCCCATGTGGGCGAGTGCCCGGGTCCAGAAGCGCGCGTAAAGCAAATGCAGGATCGCGTGCTCGATGCCGCCGATATACTGTTCGACCGGGAGCCACCTGGCCACTTCTTCCGCATCGAAGGCCTTGTCGGCAGGCTGGCTCGCAAAGCGCAGGAAATACCAGCTCGAATCGACGAAGGTGTCGAGCGTATCGGTCTCGCGTTCCGCCTTGCCGCCGCACTTGGGGCAATCGAGATGTTTCCATGCTTCGTGGCGAAGGAGCGGGTTGCCGGGTGTCTGGAAGTCGACATCCTCGGGCAGCGTGATCGGCAGGCTGTCCTTGGGCGCGGGCACAACGCCGCAGCTATCGCAATGGATGAAGGGAATCGGTGTCCCCCAATAGCGCTGGCGCGAAACGCCCCAATCGCGCAGGCGCCAGACGGTCTTGCCCTCGCCCCGGCCCTGTTGCTCGATGCGGCGGATGATTTCGCGCTTGGCGTCTTCGACTTCCATTCCGTCGAGGAAGGCCGAATTGACGATCACGCCGTCGCCCGCCTCGGCCTCGCCATCGAAGCCCTTGCCCGCCTCTTCCACGCTCGGCGCAACGACGCGCGGTATGGGGAGGCCGTATTTGGTGGCGAATTCGAAGTCGCGCTGGTCGTGGCCGGGCACCGCCATGATCGCACCGGTGCCGTAATCCATCAGCACGAAGTTCGCGATGTAGACGGGCAGGTCCGCGCCGGTGAACGGATGCTTCGCGGTAACGTCGGTGTCGAAGCCAAGCTTCTCGGCGGTTTCGAGTTCGGCAGCGGTGGTTCCGCCCTTCTTGCACTCGGCGATGAAAGTGCGTGCCTCGTCGCTGTCGAGCGCTTGCGCGACCGGATGGTCAGCGGCGACCGCAACGAAGCTCGCCCCAAAGATCGTATCGGGGCGCGTGGTGTAGACCGGCAGTTTTTCGCCGTTGGAAAGATCGAAGGTGAACTCGAGACCCTTCGACTTGCCGATCCAGTTTTCCTGCATCAGCCGGACCTTGTCGGGCCAGTTCTCGAGGCTTCCCAGCCCTTCGAGCAGTTCCTCGGCGAAGGCGGTGATCTTGAGGAACCACTGGTTGAGCTTGCGCTTCTCGACTTCCGCGCCCGATCGCCAGCCCTTGCCGTCGATGACCTGCTCGTTGGCGAGCACGGTCATGTCGACCGGGTCCCAGTTGACCTCGCTTTCCTTGCGATAGACCAGACCCGCTTCGTAGAGATCGATGAAGAGCGCCTGCTCGTGGCCGTAATAATCGGGCTCGCAGGTCGCCAGCTCACGTGACCAGTCGAGCGCGAAGCCGAGGCGCTTCAATTGCGCCTTCATGTGTTCGATATTGTCGCGGGTCCAGGCGCCCGGATGCACGCCCTTTTCCATCGCGGCGTTTTCCGCCGGCATGCCGAAAGCGTCCCAGCCCATCGGGTGCAACACCTCATGTCCGGTCGCCTTCTTGTAGCGCGCAAGGACGTCGCCCATCGTATAGTTGCGCACGTGGCCGATATGGATGCGCCCCGAAGGATAGGGGAACATCTCGAGCACGTAGCTCTTGGGCTTGTCGGAATTGCTGTCGGCGCGGAAAGTCTGCGCCTCGTCCCACGCGGACTGCCAGCGAGCATCGGCCGAAGCCGGATCGAAACGGGTATCACTCATGTGGTTGCCTGTAAGGATTTCAGGCGCGAATGGAACCCGCTTTGCTCAGTCCGAAATGACCCGGGCTCAGTTCGAAATGGCCTGGCGGCGCAGTTCGCGGGCCTTGGTAAGAATGATGTCTTCGAGCTTCTGGACCGTGACGGCCTGCACCGGGGCATCGACCCAGCTGCCGCCCTGGTCGACCTGGCGGCTGGCAGACACGCGCAGAGCATCGGCGCGCAGGTCCGTGTCGAGGATCGAAACGGTCATCTTGACGCGTTCGGCCGGATTGCTCGGGTTGGCATACCAGTCGGTCACGATCACGCCGCCATTGCTGTCGGCCTGCAGGAGCGGTGCGAAGCTGACGGCTTCGAGCGCGGCGCGCCAGAGGTAGGAATTGACGCCGATGGTCGAAACCTGGGCCGCGGCGAGATCGGCCTTCGGGCGTTCGCTGCTGCTGCAAGCCGCAAGGCCGATGCTGGCCACGCCCAGCAGGGCGATGGCGGCGGGACGGCGGAAAGTGCGGAATGCGGTCATGAACGGTCCTTGGCAAACTGGGCGTATCGAAAGAATGTCTTGCGGCTCTATAATGGCTGCGCAGACGGGGGCAAGCGCTGCCTTCTCGCCGTCACCGGCCGGGCGCATAGACGCTCTTGCCCGGTGAATGCGCGCTTAATGCCTCCCGCGCTGTGGACGCAGGGCAACACCTGATCCCGTATTGGTACGGGCCCCTGTGGAAAAGCTGGCCAAGCCGCCGAGGGAGGCCTAGGTTGGCTTTCGTTTCGGAGTCGGACTGCGAGTCCATTCGGGAACGGTTAAGCGGACGGCCCCATTATCGGGGTGATAGTTTCGCGGCACTTGAGAGGCGTTGGAATGGACAAGCGGTTCGACAGCAAGAGCAAGGGACGGTTCTCGCCGGCCATGCTGGCTGTCGCGGGTCTTGCGCTGGCCGTGCCCGGTGCCGGCCTCGCCGTCGCCTCGCCCGGGATCACCGAAGCCGCGCAGCCGGTCGAATTCCTTCCTTTCACGCCGGCCGGAGCCGATCCGGAACTGGCGCAGAAGGTGGCCCGGCTCGTCGGCGAGGACGCCCTGCGTTTCACGCCCGCGAGCAAGCCGGTTCCGCAGCGCGACCGCACGGTCAACTTTGCGGTCCGCGTTGACGATGCGACGGCACGCACGCTGTCGGGCCGCACCTCGCTCGAGCCCCTGGCAGCGACCAGCGCGGTCCAGACCGCCCTGCCGGTTGCGCCCACGCGCTACAACCTCGGCATTGCCCGCGGTTACCAAAGTTTCGCCCAGCCCACGCGGAGCGTGACCGCTGCCGCGGTTGCGGAAGGGCTGAAGGACATCGCGATGCCGGACCTCGGCACGTTCGACAGCAAGGAACAGGACGGGAAGCCGAGCCGCTTCCAGTCGCGCATCGCACTGGAGCAGGAAGGTCTCGCCGGCAGCACCCCGCGCACGCTTGAAGGTGCCGGTCGCCAGCGCGTCGATCTCGGCGGTTCCTATCGCCTGAGCCGCAATCTCGACGTGACCGCCGGCGTTCGTATCAAGCAGGACCGCGATCGCCTCGGCCCGCTGACCGACGGAATGGAAGACGACCAGGCCGTTTATGTCGGAACGCAGATTCGCTTCTGATCCCGCGCCAGCGCGCCGGACACTTCGTACAAATTGCAAGGAAAACGATTGAGCGCGCTCCTCCCGCGCCGGTTTGTCTTTACGCCTGCGCTTCGCCATGCCTAAGACAGCTTAACGCCACGGAATAGCTGGGGAGAGAAGTGATATGGGACGTGTTGCCATCGTAACCGGAGGCACTCGCGGAATCGGCCGCGCCATCTGCGAACGCCTGCGCGAAGAGCGCGACTGCACCGTTGTTGCCAATTACGCCGGCAATGACGAGGCCGCGCGCAAGTTCACCGAAGAAACCGGTATCGCTACCGTCAAGTTCGACGTGGGCGATTACGAAGCGGTGCAGAACGCATGCAAACAGGTCGAGGACGATCACGGCCCGATCGAGATCGTCGTCAACAACGCCGGCATTACGCGCGACGGCACTCTCCTGAGAATGAGCTACGACGACTGGGATGCGGTCATGCGCACTAATCTGGGCGGCTGCTTCAACATGGCCAAGGCGACCTTCGCCGGCATGAAGGACCGCGGCTGGGGCCGGATCGTAAACATCGGCTCGATCAACGGGCAAGCGGGTCAATACGGCCAGGTCAACTATGCCGCCGCCAAGAGCGGCATCCACGGCTTCACCAAGGCGTTGGCGCAGGAAGGTGCACGCTTCGGCATCACCGTCAACGCGATTGCGCCGGGCTATATCGACACTGACATGGTGGCCGCGGTCCCCGAACCCGTGCTCGAGAAGATCGTCGCCAAGATCCCCGTCGGCCGTCTCGGCAAGGCCAGCGAGATCGCCCGCGGCGTAAGCTTCCTCGTGTCCGATCAGGCCGAATTCGTGACCGGCTCGACCATGAGCATCAACGGCGGCCAGCACATGTACTGACCAGATACTATTCGGGTCCGCGGGGATCCTTGCGCCATTTGCCCCTGGTTCCGATGCGGCACCATTGGGTCGAGGGGGAGCTTGCCTGCCCCGCCTCAAGGAAACGGGTGTAGCTGATCTGGCGGCATTCCCGGGACCCGTAGGCCACCGCGTTGCTGACCAGTACGTAACCACGCTGGCCGCGCTCCTTCCAGAGCTGCGTCTGGCCCGTACGCAGGGCGCGGGCTGTCTCGCGATCGACCGTGCCCGCCGGCGGGCCAGAGAAGGTCATGGGAGCGGGCCCCACCGGCACCGGTGGCGGCGGAAGGTCGAGTTCCAGGTCCGCTAGCTCGTTTTCCTGCTCTTCCTGTGGCGCGCGGCGCGGGCTCCCCCTGCGGGTTTCGGTGCGCGGGAGTTCGTCCGCCTGCGCTGCCTCCGTATCCTCGGGTCGGGGCTCGCCCCAGACGAAGGGTATTTCCTCCTGCGGGACCTCTTCGCCCGGATCGTTCCGGACGAAGACGTCGCCCATCTGGAGATCGTCAGGCAACGTCCGGTAGAGAAGTATTGCCGCGACGACGGCGGCGCCCGCGAGAACCAGCATCAGCCAGCCGCCCATCCGGTCTCGGCGTTCGAGCGCAGCCAGTTCGCGCGGACTGTAGATTCGGCGCGAAAGCGGGACGCGCTTTTCCTTCGGCGGGTCGAGTTCCGCCGGGTCCACCTTGTCGGGCGGGCTTTTGTCCGAGTTCACATTCACCGCGCAGTCCACCGTCCAAAATACACGTTGCAGCGACGCGTGATTGTTTCACTCTCGGGCACAGGATGCAAGAAGGGACCGATGACGACGCCATATCACCCGCCGGTCAAGCATTCGGTTCGTATTGACGGACACCGCACTTCTATCAGTCTCGAGCCGGTTTTCTGGGACTTGCTGCGCCATGCAGCTGCGCGACGCGGCTTGGCCGTAAACACGCTGGTGGCGAGTATCGATACCGAGCGTATCGGCAGCGAAACGCCCCCGGGCCTTGCCGGGGCGATTCGAATCTGGCTGGCAACGCACGAACTGGCGCCGCGCGCGCAAAAGGGCGACGGAATCGCTTCCGCCGCCCTAAGCAAAGGTGGGAGCGACTCGCCTTAGTATTTGGCGGTCGCGTCGCTCGCCGGATAAGTTTCGTCGAGCGCTTCGTCGGTCGAGCTCATAGCATCGTGCGAAGCGGTCGCGTCGGCTCCGGCGTTGCGGAACCTACCTTCGGGCTCGCCTCCGGCAAAGGCGACGCCATTCTGGTCAACGCGGTTCTTTTCATAGGTGCGATAGCCGAGATAGCCGAGGGCACCGAGTGCTGCGAGCTTGAGGATCATGTCTGCTTCCCTTTCGAATAAGTGACTTAATCCTTCAACGTTCTACCACGACGAAAGGTCCCTAAGACGCCGCTAATCGTCGCCCACCCGTTCGATATCTGCGCCGACAAGCTGCAATTTCTCTTCCAGCCGCTCATATCCGCGGTCAAGGTGGTAGAGGCGGCGAACCGTAGTCTCGCCCTTGGCAGCTAGGCCGGCGATGACGAGGCTCATCGAAGCGCGCAGATCGGTCGCCATCACTTCAGCGCCGGTAAGGTCCACCGGACCTTTAACAATGGCGGTGCGGCCCGTGGTCTCGATATCGGCGCCCATGCGGGTGAGTTCGGGCACGTGCATGAAACGGTTCTCAAAGATCGTTTCTTTGAGAATGCTGGTCCCTTCCGCCTTGCAAAGCAGGCTCATCAGCTGCGCCTGCATGTCGGTGGCGAGGCCCGGGAAAGGCGCTGTAGTGAGATTGTAGGCCTTGAGCCCACCGTCAGCGCAGACACGCACACCTTCCTTCATCGTCTCAACCGTCACGCCGATGTTGCGCAGCGCATGGAGAGTAGAGCCCATGTCGCCCGCATCGGCGCCACCGAGAAGCACGTCGCCCCCCGTGATAGCCGCCGCACAGGCATAGGAACCGGCCTCGATACGGTCGGGCATGACACGGTAAGTCGCACCGTGTAGTTTCTTCACCCCGTGGATGGTGAGTTCGGACGTCCCCACACCCTCGATCTCCGCGCCCATGGCGAGGAGCAGGTTGCACAGGTCGACGATCTCTGGCTCGCGCGCGGCGTTGCGCAAGATCGAGGTGCCGTTGCACAGCACCGCAGCCATGACCGCGTTTTCCGTCGCGCCGACCGAAACCACGGGAAAGTCGAATTCGCCGCCGGGCAGGCCGCCGTCGGGCGCGCTTGCCTTCACGTAGCCCTGTGCCAGTTCGATGTTTGCGCCAAAGGCTTCGAGCGCCTTCAGGTGCAAGTCGATCGGACGGTTGCCGATGGCGCAGCCGCCGGGCAGCGAAACGGTCGCTTCGCCGGTGCGCGCCAGCAGCGGGCCGAGCACGAGGATCGAGGCGCGCATCTTGCGTACGAGATCGTAGGGCGCGACCGAACTGGTGATGCGCATCGCTTCCAGGGTGACGTTACGGCCGAATTCTTCCGGGCGCTTGCCGGGGATCGTATGGCTAACCCCGAACTGCGTCATCAGGTGCTGGAATCCGTCGATATCGGCGAGCCGCGGCAAATTGCGCAGCGTCACGGCCTCTTCGGTCAGGAGCGCACAGGGAATGAGCGTGAGGGCCGCATTCTTCGCGCCAGAAATGGGAAGGGTGCCGGAAAGGCGATTGCCGCCGCGTACGAGTAGTTTGTCCATGGGCCCCTGCTTTAGTTGTCACGGGGGCTGTGGCAAGCGTCATGCGCCTGTCATGGTCCCCTTCCATTGCGGCCCTCAACCCGCCAGCAATTGACCTGTTCCCCCCGCAGACCTAACCCGCACTTCCATGAGCACCCATAACCCCATCAAGAAAGCCGTTTTTCCCGTTGCGGGACTCGGCACGCGTTTCCTTCCGGCGACCAAGGCGATCCCGAAGGAACTGCTTCCGATCGTCGACCGTCCGCTGATCCAGTACGCGGTGGACGAGGCACGCGAGGCAGGAATCGAGCAGATCATCTTCGTCACCGGCCGCGGCAAGACGGCCATCGTCGAGCATTTCGACATGGCGTTCGAACTCGAGACCACGATGGAAGAGCGCGGCAAGGACATGAGCGTCCTCGAACCGACCCGCGCGACGCCCGGCGACATCATCACCGTGCGCCAGCAGGTCCCCATGGGTCTCGGCCACGCGATCTGGTGCGCGCGTGCGATCGTGGGCGACGAGCCTTTCGCTATCCTGCTGCCCGACGAGCTGATGGTCGCCAACAAGGGCGGCACCGGCTGCATGAAGCAGATGGTCGAGGCCTATAACGAGGTCGGCGGCAATCTCATCTCGGTGCTCGAAGTGCCGCAGGAAGAGGTGTCGAGCTACGGCGTGATCGCGCCAGGCGGACAGGTTTCCGACACGCTGACAGAGGTTACCGGCCTCGTCGAAAAGCCACCTGTTGCCGAAGCGCCGTCGAACAAGATCATTTCGGGCCGCTATATCTTGCAGCCCGAAGTCATGCGGACGCTGGAGAACCAAGGCAAGGGCGCGGGCGGCGAGATCCAGCTGACCGACGCCATGGCGCGCATGATCGGCAACCAACCGTTCCACGCGGTGACCTTTGCCGGAAACCGTTACGACTGTGGAAGCAAGGCCGGTTTCGTCGAGGCCACCCTTGCGCTCGCGCTCGAACGCGAGGACATGGGCAAGGAAGTTCGCGCGATGGCCGAGAGGCTGCTTGCGCGATAGAACATAAACTTCGAAAACTATCGCAAAGGGCCGGTCCGCCATGTGGCGAACCGGCCCTTTCCATTTGGCTTTCACAATTGGTTCAACCCGCCGTTGCAGCCGCGCCGCAAGCGGCTCCCTCGCCCGAACAGGTTTCGTCGCGGGTGGCCTTGAACTCGTCGCCCTCGTTCCAGTTGGGCCAGCTGGTGCTCATGCCGAGCATTCGGCCGAGGCGATAGAACAGCTGGAGGTCGGCCATCACGCCCGACCAGTCCCAGTTCGGATCGTATTCGTCCTTGGGCCCGTGATAGCGATTGTCGCGATAGTCCTGGGCGACCTTTGCGCCCGCTTCGGTGCCGCCTTCGACGAGGTCTTCACCGCCGTCGACATAGAGCATCGGCACGCCGCGCTTGGCGAAGGCGAAGTGGTCGCTGCGGTAATAGTAGCCAGCTTCCGGGTTGGGGTTGGGCGTCGAGACGCGGCCATCGGCCTCGAGCGCGGCTTTGAGGAACTGGTCGAGCTGCGATTTGCCCGGACCGACCACGGTGACATCCTTGCTCGGCCCGGCGATCAAGAAGGCGTCCATGTTGATGCCGCCGACCGTCTTGTCGAGCGGGAAGACCGGGTTGGCGGCGTAGTAATCCGCACCCAAGAGGCCCGATTCCTCGGCCGTCACGGCAAGGAAGACCTGGCTGCGGCGGGTCGGACCGGCCTCCGCGTGCGCTTCGGCCAGAGCGACGAGCGCGGCGGTCCCGGTCGCGTTATCGACTGCACCGTTGCAGATATCGTCGCTGTCGGGAGCTGGAGTGCAGCGCCCGAGGTGATCCCAATGCGCGGTGTGGAGGACGTATTCCTCCGGCGCCTCGCTACCGCGCAGCACGCCGATAACGTTCTGCGATTCGAATTTGCGAATGTCGTTTGCAAAGCTGGTCGACGCCGTAAGGCCCAGCGGCACCGGCTTGAAGCCCTTCTTCTTGGCATCGGCCATCAGCTTGTCGGCATCCTTGCCGGCCGCTTCGAGAATCCGGCGACCGACCTCGTTCTGCACCCAGCCGTTGACCTGGGTAAGCGGCGGCGCGTTCTCGCCGCGCTGGGCATAGGCCTGCGGGCCCGACCAGCTGCTTTCGACGACGTTCCAGCCATAGGAGGCCGGCTCGGTATCGTGGATGATCAGCGCACCGGCAGCGCCCTGTGCGGCGGCCTCTTCATATTTGTAGGTCCAGCGGCCGTAATAGGTCATCGCCTTGCCGTTGAACGGGCCTTCGAGGCTTTCGGTGCCAAAATCGGCATCGTTAACGAGGATGACGGCGGTCTTGCCCGCCATGTCGATGCCTTCGTAATCATTCCAGCCGCGTTCGGGGGCGTTGATGCCGTAGCCGACGAAGACCAGCTCGCTGTCATCAAGGCTAGTCTTCGCGTCTTCGCGATAGGTCACGCCGACCCATTCGCTGGCGTAATCGAAGCTCAGATCCTCGTCGCCGCCCGAAATGGTCAGCGGAGCGAAGTTTTTGCCGGTGATCTCGACCAGCGGAACGCGCTGGGTCCAGCTGCCGTTGTTGCCCGGTTCGAGACCGGCGGCCTCGAACCGCTCGGTGAGCAGCGCGACGGTCAGTTCTTCGCCCTTCGTGCCGGGCATGCGGCCTTCGAATTCGTCCGAAGACAGCCGTTCGGTGACCGACTTCATCGTCTCTTCGGAAATATCGCCGCTGGCGACATCGGGAATGTCGAGACCGGCCTGCGAGCTGCTCTCTTCTATATCGGCGTTGCAGGCGGCGAGCATCAGGGCCGTCGCGGCAAGCAGTGTGGTGCGGATCATGTGGGGGGCAACCTCTCGTTTGCTGTAAGTCCGTGGCGGCGCTTGTTGCACCCCTCGCGGCCAACACGCAAGCTTGCGCGGGCATGCGCGGTTCGGCACAGCCGCCGCTATGGAGGCCGACTGGACCCACGCCCTGACACGCGCCCGCGACCACGCGCCCTTCCTCGAACGGGGGCTGGAGCGGCTCGGCGAAATCACAGTGCTGCTTGAGGCGGGCGATGGCGAGGCGGCGCTGGCGCTCGTCAAGGCGGCGGGCAAGGGTATCGATGACATCGGCCTTGCCCTCAGGCGAGAGAAGCGCGCCTTGGGCCTTGTGCTGGCGATCGGCGATCTTGCCGGAGCATTCGACCTCGACAAAGTGATGCGCGAACTCTCGCTCTTTGCAGACCGCGCTCTGCACCGCGCGATTGCGGCGGCAATCTCGCGGCGGGTGGAGGGTGCTTCGCCCGACGGGATGATCGGCCTTGCGCTCGGAAAGCACGGCGCGGGCGAACTCAACTATTCTTCGGATATCGACCCGATCCTGCTCTACGATCCCGAAACGCTGCCCCGCCGCGAGCGCGACGAGCCCGGCGAGGCGGCGCAGCGCTATGCCCGTGAGATCGTGCGCCTGCTGTCCCAAGTCACCAGCGAGGGCTATGTCTTCCGCGTCGACCTGCGGCTGCGTCCGGCCAGCGAGGTCAGCCCGCTTGCCATCCCGCTTGATGCGGCGATCACCCATTACGAAAGCTCTGCCCTCGCCTGGGAGCGGGCCGCCTTCATCCGCGCGCGCGCCTGCGCCGGCGACATCGCGGCGGGCGAGGCCTTTCTCGACCATATCCGCCCCTTCGTCTGGCGCCGTAGCCTCGACTTCGGAGCGATCGACGAGGTCCGCCGCCTCACCCGCCGAATTCGCGAAAAGCAGAGCGGGCCGCGCGAACCCGCCCCCGGCTACAATGTGAAGCTGGGGCGCGGCGGCATTCGCGAGATCGAGTTCTTCGCCCAGACGCACCAGCTGATCCACGGTGGACGCGATCCCTCGCTGCGAAACAAGCGCACCCGCGCCGCGCTCGACGCGCTGGCCGCAACGGGGCGTATCGGGGCCGACGACGCCGCGGAACTGGGCAAAAGCTACGACGGGTTGCGGCGGATCGAGCACCGGTTGCAGATGATCGCCGACCAGCAGACGCATACGCTTCCTTCGGGCGAGGCGCTCGACAACGCCGCACGGCTCGACGGTTTTGCCGATGGCGCGGCATGGCTGGGCCATATCACCAAGCTGACCGCGCCGGTGGCGACCTGTTATGACGCGCTGCTCGCGGAAGACGAGATATCCGTCCCCGCCGACAGCCCGCATCTCGAGGCCTCGGCAAAGAAGGCGCAGCTCGACCCAGAACTCGCCGAGCGCGTGAGCCAGTGGACCGACGGGCGCTATCCCCCGCTTCGCAGCACCGCCGCGCTCTCCGCCTTTGAAGCGATCCGCCCCAAGCTGCAGCGCTCGCTCGCCGTCTCGCCCGAACCGGCCCGCGCGGTGGCGCGCTGGGAAAGCCTGCTCGAGCGGATGACCAGCGCGATCAATCTCTTCCGCCTGCTCGAGGCGCGGCCCGGCCTGCTGCAATTGGTGGCCGACTGCCTCACGCTCGCGCCCCCGCTCGCCGACGCTATCGCCCGGCGGCCGGACCTGCTCGATACGCTGATCGACCGCAGCGCGCTCGACCTGCCGGGTAGCCGCGAGGACCTTGCCGCAGGCATGCGCCGGGGCGAGCGCGGCGACACCTATGAAGACCGGCTCGACCGCATCCGCATCGTGACCGGCGAGACGCGTTTCGCGCTGGGTGTGCAGGTGATCGAAGCCGCGCAGGACCCGCTCGATATCGCCGCTGCCTTGTCACGGGTGGCCGAGGCGGCGCTGGAGACCGCGCAATCCGCCGCCGAGGAGGAATTCGCGCTGCGGCATGGGCGGATCGAGAGCTCCGAATTGGTCGTGCTGGGCCTCGGGCGGCTGGGCGGAGGCATGCTGACCTACGCTTCCGATCTCGACATCGTCTATCTCTTCACAGGCAGCCACGAAGCGACCAGCGACGGCGAACGCCCGCTCGGCGCGACGCTCTATTTCAACCGGCTCGCCCAGAGGGTCAGCGCCGCGCTCTCGGTGCCGACAGCCGAAGGCGCGCTCTACGAAGTCGACACGCGGTTGAGGCCGCAGGGCGCGCAGGGGCCGCTCGCGGTGAGCCTCGAGAGCTTCGAGCGCTACCAGCTGGAGGACGCCTGGACCTGGGAGCACATGGCGCTGACCCGCGCGCGCGCGCTGACGGGCAGCGAGGAAGCGCGGCAGGCGATCGACTCGGTGCTCGCCAAGGTGCTGTGCCGGACGCGCGAAGAGGGGGATCTGCGTGCGGCCCTGCTCAAGATGCGCGGAGAAATGGCGGCGCACAAACCGGCCAAGGGGCCGCTCGACGCCAAGCTCCTGCGCGGCGGGCTGGTCGATCTCGAATTCCTAGTCCACTTCCTGCAGCTGCGCGACCGCATGGGGCTGGCCCCGCGTATCGAGGAAGCGCTGGAGGAACTTCACGAACTGGAAGGCCTTGCCGAAGCGCACGACTTGATGACCCGCCTGCTGGTGGGTACGCGCCTCCTTGCCCCCGATCTTGCCATTCCGGGCGAGGCCCCGCAGGCGATCCTTGCGCGGCTGTGCGAGGAAACGGACTTCGCATCGCTGCTAGGCCGCTTCGCCGATGCGCGGCGGCAGGTGGCACAACGCTGGCAGGCCCTTTTCGGCGAAACACTGGAGCTGGACTGATGACGACCTATTCCGAAGGCGATGCCTTCCCCGATTTCACCATGGAAACCCCCGATGGCGGTACGCTGACGAAAGCCGACCTCGCGGGCCGCAAGGCGGTGATCTTCTTCTACCCCAAGGACAACACGCCCGGCTGCACCACCGAGGCGAAGGACTTCACCGCCCTGAAGCCCGAGTTCGAGAAAGCGGGCACGCGCCTCATCGGCGTCAGCAAGGATGCGGCGAAGAAACACCAGAACTTCATCGCCAAGCACGACCTCACCGTGGAACTTGCCACCGATGCCGAAGAAAACGGCCTGTCGGACACGCTCGGCGTCTGGGGCGAGAAGAAGAACTACGGGCGCACCTATATGGGCATGATCCGCTCGACCTACCTGCTCGGCGAGGACGGCACGATCCTGCGCGTCTGGCCCAAGGTGCGCGTGAAGGGCCATGCCGAGGAGGTGCTCGAGGCGGCGCGCGGCGCATGACCTCGATCTCCTGCGCCATTCGCGAGTGCCTGTTGACCAGCGACAAGAGAGCCAAGGTCTTCGCCACCCGCGAGCTCGCGCGTGACTGGCGCATGGGACGCCTCGCTTTCGCCTTCGACTGCGCCATGCCGGATCGTCCCGCCTGGCCCGAGGAACTCGACCTGCGGTTGCCGCGCGACATGTCGCGGCGCGGCAAGGGCGGGAGCAAGAAGGGACGTATCGCCCTGTGGCACGCGCTCGCCCATATCGAGTTCGTCGCCATCGATCTCGCGCTCGACATGGCCGGGCGATTCGGCGAATCGATGGGCCAAGTCTTTGTTTCCGATTTTCTTTCCGTCGCCGCAGACGAGGCGATGCACTTCGCCTTGCTCGAGCGGAAACTCGATTCGCTGGGGTCGCACTACGGAGCGTTGCCTGCGCACGACGGGCTGTGGAGCGCGGCAAAAGACACCGCTCACGACGTCGCCGCGCGGCTTGCGATCGTTCCCATGGTGCTGGAAGCGCGCGGTCTCGACGTCACGCCCTCCACGCTCGAGCGGGTTCGCTCGCAAGGTGATGAAAACGGGGCGAAAATTCTCAAACGAATCCTTGACGACGAAATTCGTCACGTCGCCTTCGGCGCAAGGCATTTCCGGGCAATCTGCGCGGCGCGCGGCGAGAACCCGCCGGAATCATGGCAGAAATTGGTGAAACTGTATTTTTCCGGGACTCTGAAGCCACCGTTCAACGACTCGGCGCGTTCGGCAGCCGGTCTGTCGCGGGACTTCTACGCTGGTATTGCCTGATTAACCTTTTCGGTCATAACCCATACTCACGAATTGCCGGGGGGTTCCGGCGGAGATGAAATAAAGACCGTACGGGCCGGGACGCCCATGTCGGTCTAGGGACAAAGGTCCGGGAAACCGGGCCGGATGGACGGGTTTAGCATGATCACCAAGCGCATTACGCTTGCTTTCACCATGGCTGTCGCAGGCATGAGCATCGCCGCCGCTCCGGCGCAGGCGGAGACCAACGCTGCCGCGGCCGTGGGCGCAATCGACATGTCGAAAGTGACGGCGCAGGGTTCGGAAGAGGGCGACGCCCAGTTCACCGAGCTCTTCGCGAAATGGGAAAACCCCAGCCAGCCCGTCGCCGCGGTCCGCCCGCAGGTCTCGGTCCCCTCGCGCATGCCGCTTGAAGACGCCCGCCTGACCAGCGATTACGGCGACCGCACCCACCCGGTGCTCAAGCGCCGCATGGGTCACAAGGGTGTCGACCTTGCAGCCACCACCGGCACGCCGATCTACGCGACCGCCGATGGTTATGTCTCCAAGGCCGAACGCTTCTCCAGCTACGGCAACTACGTTGCGATCGAGCATGGCGCCCGTATCCAGACCCGCTACGCGCACATGTCGCGCATCGCCGTGTCCGACGGCACCTGGGTCAAGAAGGGCGACATCGTCGGTTACGTCGGTTCGACCGGCCGTTCGACCGGTCCGCACCTTCATTACGAAGTCCGCATCGACGGGCAGGCCGTGAACCCGGTTCCCTACATGGTCGAATCGGAAGCGCAGCGCGCCTTCGCTCTCGCCATGGGCGAAGGTGGCCAGGGCGGCCACGACGAAGAATAAGCCGAAGGGGCCATTGGCCTTTCGGGATCGAGAAAAAGGCGGCGGGTCTGACCCGGCCGCCTTTTTTCGTGCGCGCTGGTTGGCCGCTTCCCCTTTTCCCTTGCCCATGCGGCCCTGACAGGTAGGTTTCTCCCTGCAACCGGACGAGTCCCGCAAACGAGGGCCGCCGGGAGGAGAGAGGAGCTGCAATGCATCCGATTACGCACGCTGAGGCGCGCCCCGACCATCCTGCCATTATCATGTCCGGCAGCGGCGAAACGCTGACCTATGGGGAGATGGACGCCTACGCCAACCGCTTCGCCCAATTGCTGCGTGCGCGAGGGCTGAGGCGGGGCGACCATTTCGGCGTTCTCCTTGAAAACTCGATCCATTATCTTCCCATCGTCTGGGGTTCGCAGCGCGCGGGCACGATGATGGTCCCCGTCTCCACCCGCCTGACGGCGCCGGAGATTTGCTACATCCTCAAGGATGCCGGGGTGAAACTGCTGATCACCAGCATCTATTTTGCCGACCGGATCGACGCGATCCGCGCGCACTGCCCGGACATGGAGTTGCTCATCCTTGGCGGCGAGGCCATGGAAGATTACGAGGCGGCGCTTGCCGGGCAGAGCGCGGAGCCGATCGCGGACCAGGCGCCGGGCCAGTACATGCTCTATTCCTCCGGCACGACGGGCAGCCCCAAGGGCGTGCGCCCGGCCCCTCCCGAGAGCGAGGATATCGATGCCCCGATCCCGCTGGTCGGCCTCGCGGTGATGGGCGCTGGCATGCCCGCTGACGGCAGCATGGTCTATCTCTCCCCTGCGCCGCTCTATCACGCCGCGCCGCTCGGCTGGTGCACCACCGCGCATCGCCTCGGCGGGACGGTCGTGGTGATGGAGAAGTTCGATCCGGTCCATGCGCTCGAGACGATCGAGCGATACCGCGTGACCGACAGCCAGTGGGTGCCGACCCATTTCGTGCGCATGCTCAAGCTCAAACCCGAAGAGCGCGAGGGCTACGACCTTTCGAGCCACCAGCGCGCGCTCCACGCCGCCGCGCCCTGCCCCGTCCCGATCAAGCGCGAAATGATCGAATGGTGGGGGCCGATCATCAACGAGTATTACGCCGGTTCGGAAGGTATCGGCATGACGCTGATCAAGGCCGAAGATTGGCTCGAGCGCCCCGGCAGCGTGGGTAAGGCGATCTACGGCACGATCCATGTCTGCGGGCCCGAGGGCGAGGAACTGCCGGCCGGGCAGGACGGCCTTCTCTATTTCGAGAACGCCATGATCCCGACCTATCACAACGATCCGGCCAAGACCGCCGAGGCCATGCATGAGAGAGGCTGGATGACGCTGGGCGATATCGGGCATCTGGACGAGGACGGCTATCTCTACCTCACCGATCGCAAGAGCCACATGATCATTTCGGGCGGGGTCAACATCTACCCGCAGGAGATCGAGAACCTGCTCGTCACGCATGACAAGGTGATGGACGCTGCGGTGATCGGTGCGCCGTGCGAGGACTTCGGCGAGAAAGTCGTCGCGGTTGTCCAGCCGATGGACATGAGAGAGGCGGGCGATAGTCTTGAGAGCGAGCTGCGGGATTTCCTCGCACCCAGGCTTTCAAGCGTGAAGATGCCGAGGCTGTTCGACTTCCGTCCCGAACTCCCGCGCGAAGCCAACGGCAAGCTCTACAAGCGCGAGTTGCGTGACGAATATGCCAAGCGCGCGGAGAATGCGTGATGGCGAGCGGGGCGAAACCGCGGCTCGATCCGGAAACCGCCTATGAGGTAATTTCGCCCGAAAGCTACGCCGCCTGGGACCCGTTGCTCGACACATTCGACCGGCTGCGCGAGGAAGCGCCGGTCGCGTGGGTTGAGGACCCCGAAAGCCGCCACCCGCCGTTCTGGCTCGTCACGCGCTATGACGACGTGATGCGCATTTCGAAGGACAACGCGACCTTCCTCAACAACCCCCAGACGGTCGTCTTCAGCCTGACCGAGGGGATCGAGTTCGCCAAAAATCTGACCGGCGGCAGCCCGCATATGGTCGCCAGCCTCGTGACCTTCGATGCGCCGATCCACATGAAGTATCGCAAGCTGACCCAGGAATGGTTCATGCCCAAGAATCTGCGGAGGCTGGAGGACGAGATCCGGGCGCTCGCCGTCAAGACAGTCGAGCGGCTGATCGAAGCAGGGGGCACGGCCGACTTCTGTAAGCTCGTCTCGCAGCCCTATCCGCTCCACGTCGTCATGCAGATCCTCGGCGTGCCCGAGGAGGACGAGCCGCGGATGCTGATGCTGACCCAGCAGATGTTCGGCGGACAGGACGAGGACCTTAACCAGTCGGGGATGAAGGATTTGCCGCCCGAGGCGATTACCCAGCTCGTTGCGGGCGCCGTGAAGGATTTCGAGGCATATTTCGCCGGGCTGACAGCCGAAAAACGCGCGAACCCGACCGATGACGTCGCCAGCACTATTGCGAACGCCACCGTCGACGGCGAACCGCTCAACGATCGCGACATGATGGGCTATTACATCATCGTCGCCGCCGCAGGGCACGACACGACCAGCGCGAGCACGGCGGGTGCGATGCTGGCGCTCGCGCGCGATCCGGAACAGTGGGCGCGGGTGCGCGAGGACCGCACGCTACTCCCCGGCATCGTCGAGGAAGCCATTCGCTGGACGAGCCCGGTGCAGCACTTCATGCGCACGGCGGCCGAGGACACCGAGGTCGGCGGCCAGCCGATCGCGAAGGGCGACTGGCTGATGATCAACTACGTCGCGGCCAACCACGACCCGGCGCAATTCGACAACCCCCGCACCTTCGACGCCAGCCGCAGCCCCAACCGCCACCTCGCTTTCGGGGCAGGCGCGCACCAGTGCCTCGGGCTCCACCTCGCACGGCTGGAAATGCGTATCCTGTTCGAAGTGCTGCTCGACCGAATCGTGACGGTCGAACTTGCGGGCGAGCCCAAGCGCGCCAAATCGACCTTTGTCGGCGGCCTCAAGACGCTGCCGCTGCGCATCACGCCTGCCTGAAGTCGAAAGCACGCCTTCCCAAGTCAAACCCGCGTAATTGCGGGAAAAATCGAACTCGGTTCGTCGCATATTCCTACGGAAGATCCCAGCTTTCTGCTAGGTGAATGACATGGATACAACAGTAGGGGGATCCACTTTCGGCTAGAGCCGGGAGCGGGACTTTCTGCGCATAAGGAAGGGGGAGATCATGACATTGCTGGAGCCGCACAACATGCCGTTTGCGGCCGCGCTTGGCCTTATGCTGGTCCTCGCTGTCATCCAACTCATCGGGGTCGCCGATTTCGGCGATGCGGATGTGAGCCTGGACGCCGATGGCGACGGATTGCCCGATGCGGGAATGTTCGACGGGCTGCTGACGCTGCTCGGTATCGGACGCGTTCCGCTCACGATCTGGCTGGCGCTGTTCCTGTTCCTGTTCGCGGGCATCGGCCTGTCGATCCAGGAGCTTGCGACAAGCCTGACCGGCAGCCCGCTCTACAGCTGGCTCGCCGCACTGATCGCCGGAGTGGCCGCGTTGCCCGTGACCGGCGGCTTCGCCCGCCCGCTGGGACGCATCCTGCCCAAGGACCATACGACCGCTGTCAGCACCGAAAGCCTTGTCGGCCGCCGGGCAACGATCAGCATCGGGGTGGCCCGTACAGGATCGCCCGCCCGGGCACGGGTGAAGGACGTGCACGGCCAGACCCACCGGGTGATGGTCGAACCGCACGAGGCAGCATCCGAACTCCACGAAGGCGACGAGGTCCTCCTCGTCCGCCGCGAGGGAAATCAATTCTATGCGACCGCGCTCGCCGAGCGCCGCCTGTCGCCAACACCAGTCAAGCAATAAGGAGGAGCAATGGAAGGGTTATTAGATATGTCGATCGTGATGGTCGGGGGCCTGATCCTAATAGGGCTCATCATCATTACGTTTTTCCTGAAAATGTACCGACGGGCCTCAAAGGAAACCGCTTTTGTGCGGACCGGCGTGGGCGGCGAAAAGGTCGTGATGAACGGGGGCGCGCTGGTGTTTCCGATCTTCCACGAAACCATGCCGGTCAATATGAACACGCTGGTGCTTTCGGTCATCCGCCGCGATGGCGAAGCGCTCATCACGCTCGACCGCTTGCGGATCGACGTGAAGGCCGAGTTCTACGTCCGCGTGAAGCCCGATAGCGAAGCCATCGCCATGGCCGCGCAGACTCTGGGCCAGCGCACGATGCAGCCGGAAATGCTGAAGGACCTCGTCGAAGGCAAGTTCGTCGACGCGCTGCGCAGCGTGGCTGCCGGCATGACGATGAACGAGCTGCACGAACAGCGTGCCGACTTCGTCCAGAAGGTGCAGCAGGTGTCGTCGAACGACCTCGCCATGAACGGCCTGGAATTGGAATCGGTCTCGCTGACCGGTCTCGACCAGACGAGCATCGAGCACTTCAACGCCAACAACGCCTTCGACGCCGAAGGTCTGACCAAGCTGACCGAGCAGATCGAGGCGCGCAAGAAGTTGCGCAACGACATCGAGCAGGACACGCGCGTGCAGATGGAAACGAAGAACCTCGAGGCCGATGCCAAGAGCTTCGAGATCGGGCGCGACAAGGAATACGCTCGCCTCCAGCAGGAGCGCGAGGTAGAAATCCGCCGCGCCGCGCAGTCCTCTGAAATCGCTCGCGAACAGGCAGAGCGCAGCCGCGAGGCCGACGCTGCCCGGATCGAGGCGAAGAAGCAGGTCGACGCGCAGCAGATCGAAGCCGACCGTCTCGTCGAAGAGGCGCGGATCGACCAGCAGCGTGCGCTCGAAATCGCCCGCCAGGAGCAGCAGATCGCGGTCCAGAACAAGAGCCGCGAGGAAAGCCAGGCCAAGGCGGAAGCCGACGAAGCCCGCGCCAAGGCCGTCGCTGCCGAGGAGCAGGTTTCCACTAGCCGCGAAACCGAGATCGCCGAGCGTCAGAAGCGCATCGAGCTGATCGAGGCTTCGAAGCAGGCCGAGCGCGATGCGATCAGCGTCCGTGTGGAAGCCGAGGCCGAGAAGGACGCTGCCACCAACCGCGCCGAGGCTTTGCGTCTCGAAGCGCAGGGTGAGGCCGAGGCCGAGAAGCTGCGTGCCGAAGCGGCCCGCGTGCGCTTCGAAGTCGAGGCGGCCGGTCAAAAGGCGATCAACGAGGCGGCGAATATCCTGTCCTCGGACCAGATCAGCCTGCAGACCAAGATGGCCCTGCTCAAGGTCCTGCCGGACCTCGTCAAGGAAAGCGCCAAGCCGATGGAAGCGATCGAGAGCATCAAGATCGTCCAGGTCGACGGGCTTACCAATGGCGGCGGCAAGGGTGCCGGAAACGGCGTCGCTGCAACTGGCGGATCGGGCAATCTCGCGACCGACGCGGTCAGCGCAGCCCTCGCCTACCGCGCGCAGGCTCCGGTGCTGGACGGGCTGATGAAGGAACTGGGCCTCGACGGCTCGAGCCTCAACAGCCTCGTCAAGGGCCCGGCCGAGCAGACCGGCGGGTTCGCAGTCGAAGAGGAAGCGAACGCAAAGGAAGAGCCGAAGGCACTTTCGGCGAGTGCCAAGTCCAGGGGCGCGGAGAAGGATCGGGGCGAAAGCGCCGACGCCTGATAGCGGCCAACCGCAAACAGAAAGGGGGCACTTCGGTGTCCCCTTTTTTGTTGCCTAGCCTCGGCTCCCCGGCCTAACCGCACCCCATGAACGACACGCCCCGATGGACCATGCCTCCCGAATGGGCTCCGCAGGACTGGCTGTGGATCGGCTTCCCGCACGATGCGGATGAGTGGCCCGAAGTCCTGCCCCGCGCGCAGGAGCAGATTGCCGCCTTCGCCAACGCCGTGGCCGAGAGCGGGCAGGAGGTCCGCCTGTTGGTCCGCGACGCCGCCAACGAACAGCGTGCGCGCGACCTCGTCAGCGGATCCGTCACGCTGGAGCGGCGCGAATATGGCGACGTGTGGCTGCGCGACACCGGCCCGCTGGTGCTGACCGATGCGACCGGCCACCGCATGGCGCAGCGCTTCGGCTTCAACGGCTGGGGCGGCAAGTATCTAATGGAGGGCGACCATACCATCGGCGCCGAACTGGCCGAGGATGCCGGCCTTCCGCTCGAAGTCGCCGACTGGGTTCTCGAAGGCGGGGCGATCGACGGCGATGGCACCGGCCTCGTCGCCACGACGGAGCAATGCCTGCTCAATCCCAACCGCAACCCGCAGCTTACCCGCGAGGAAATCGAGGAGCGGCTGAAATCCGACCTCGGCTTTACCCGTGTGCTGTGGCTGGGCGACGGCCTTATCAACGACCACACCGACGGCCATGTCGACAATCTCGCGCGCTTCGTCGGAGCGAACACGCTGGCCCTGCCGCGCGCGACCGGGAAGGACGACCCGAACGCCGCGATCTACGAGGACGCCAAGGCCCGCGCCGAGGAGGCAGGGGTGGTGGTGCAGAGCATCCCCTCGCCCGGCCTCATCACCAGCGGCGACCGCGTCGAACCAGCAAGCTACGCCAATTTCGCCATCACCAGCCATCTCGTGGTCGTGCCGACCTTCGGCAGCCCCTATGACGAGGAAGGCGTGGCGGCGATCGCCGACCTGTTCCCCGACCGCGCGACTATCGGGATTAGCGGCGATGCAGTGCTTGCCGGCGGCGGCGGATTCCATTGCGCCAGCCAGCAAATGCCCGCCGCCCGCGCGCGCATTTAACGGTTCGTTAGGGATTGGAGCGGAGAATAGGGGGATGGCAAAGGCTATCGCTCTCGCACGCACACACGCTCCGGCGCTTCCGCTGGGCGAGACGCTGCGCGTCGTCATGGTGACGGGTTGCGGGCTCGCGCTGGTTCTCGCCGGCCCCGCGCTTCCTTTCTAAGGACGCCCTTCTCTACATTTCGCGCGCGCTGTCCTGGTTCACCCGAGCGAACACGCTTGCGCGCAGTTCCTGCCACTTCACGGCCGCCCAAAGCACCAGCGCACTAAAGCCCAGCAGAGCAAGGCCGCTTGCACCGAACCCCTCGAACACGTCGCCCAGCGTCCAGGCGAGGAAGGGCAGACCGACGATGAGCCCCGCGCGCCGGTTCACCGTGAGAGCGAACATCGCGATACCGAGGAAAATCACTAACGCGCCGGCCAGAGCGAACTCGCCGTTGGCTGCCAAGTGGAAGAGGTTCGGGACCAGTAGCAGGCTGCCGAGCATGTGGAGCCAGAAGGCCGTGTCAGAGCCTTGCGTGCGCCGTTCGCGGTCCGACAGGTCGAGCCAGACACCCACCGCCGCAGCGCAGGCCCCGGCCAGCAACAGGCGGATGCGGATGCCGGTCTCGGTCGGTTCGGGAAGCGCGCTCGCCGGATCGGCGCCCGCCAGATAGTCGATAAAAGACAAGGGCAGCAGCGATCCCGCCGCCATCGCCAGCGCATAGGGCACGCGGTGCCGCCAGGCGAACAGCACGTTGAGCAGCGCCGCGACGCAGCAGGCGATGATCGTTCCCGAGGGGTCGATCCCGTCGCGGAAACCGGACATATCGCGGCCTTCGGGATTGATGGCGAGATAGCCGAGCAGCACGCCGGCGGTGAAGGCAACGGTCGCGAATTGTCCGGCCAGCACGATGGCGGGGAAGGCCATGCGGCGGATACGCACGAAGAACTCGGCCACCGCCCAGACGACCACGCCGGGAATGAGCAGCGCGGCGAGCGACTTGGGCAGCCAGTCGGCGGCGGAACCTCCCTCCACGATGATGCCAGAGCTGTAGAGCCAGACACCGGCAAGGATCCATGCGCCGAAGCAGACGGGCAGCGTGCCCATTACCACGAAGATGTCGTTGAAGCCGGATACGAGCCGCACCGGCTCTTCTTCCGCCGGCGTTTCCTCTGCCACCGGCTTGGGCGGCGGTACGACTGCCCCGGCGCTGGGCAGCTTCTCCTTCAGCAAGGCGGGCACCAGCACCAGCGCAGCACGCCGCAGCGGCGACCATAGCGCGGCCAGCGCAAGGATGCCGAAGCCCAGCGTCAGGCTGACTGCGATCAGCCGCGTTTCGATTGCCAATCCCTCGCCCAGCGAGGCCCGCGCGAAGGCGACAAAACCAAGGCTGGACGCGAGCAGCGGACGACGGTCGATCACCAGCGCGACCAGCGGCGCTGCGCCGCGATATCCATTGTGCTGTCCATCGACCCCGTACCCCTCGATTGCGAGCAGAGTGTCGCGAGATTGCCTTGCGAAAACCCTACCCTTGCAAGAGCTTCCACACCGCTCCTGCCGCCGCACCGCCCAGAACCAGCGCCACGCTGGCCTGCCATTGGCGCGCGCTTACCTTGCCGAAGGCGGCGTGGCCGAAAAGGTCGCCCACCAGCACGGCGGGGAAGAGCAATAGCGCGAGCAGGACTTCGCGCATTCCGCCCACGCCGAGCGCCACGAAGAGCACCGCGCTGAGCGGGGTCAGGGCGAGGAAGATTGCCATCATCGAGGCACGCGCCACCTGCGGCTCCAGCCGGCCGCGCAGGTAGAACGGCGCCATGCCCGGCCCCGGCATGCCGGAAAAGCCCCCGAAGAAGCCGGTGAAGAAGCCCGAAAAACCCATCGCGGGCTGGCGCGGCATGGCGACCTTGCCCAGCGGCACGACCACCAGCACAAAGGCACCAAGCGATACCAGAGCGATCAGCAGCCGCGCCCAATCGGCGCTGAGCGTCACCAGCGCCCAAAGGCCGAGCGGCATGCAGGCAATCGCCAGCAGCAGGATCGGAATCGCCGACCCGTCCGCCTCGCGGCGAATGCGGCCGATGTCGGTCAGGCCGATGAGGAAGAGCGAGATATTTCCGACCAGCACCGCGTCTTTGGGCGCGATGGTCAGCGCGAGTACGGGGACGATCACGACCGAGAGGCCGAAGCCCGCCAACCCGCGCACGAAGCCAGCTGCAAGCGCGGTGAGGAGCGCGATGCCGATCGCCTCGTAGGTCAACCCCAGCATCTAGCCGAACGCCTTCCACAGCGCCGCGAGTGCCGCGCCGCCGAGCACCGCGCCGACCCAGATCCGCCAAGTCCGATCCTCGATGCTTCCCGAAGCCCTGTTCCCCAGCCAGTTCCCGAAGAGCACGGCGGGAAAGAGCAGGAGCGCCAGCAAGGCCAGCCTCCAGTCGAGCACGCCCAGCGCCGTTCCGCTGGCAAGGCCCACGCTGGAGGCGCAGGTAAAGATCAGCAGCATCGAGGCCTTGGCCATCTCGCGCGGGATATCGCGCCCGACATAATAGGGCACGACCGGCGGGCCGGGCATTCCGGCATATCCGGTCATCAGGCCCGAAAGCACGCCAACCCCGCCGGTGGTTGCCGGGTGATGCTCGAGAGCCTCGCGGCGCGGCAGGAGGATGGCGAGGAAGGCCGACAGGGCGATGATGGCCCAGGCCGATTTCTCGGCTCCGCGCAGCAGGCGGCGGATTTCGGACAGGCCGATGAAGACCGAGAGGAAGTTCGTTAGCAAGACCGCGTCGACGGGCGACAGGGCCAGCGCCAATACCGGCACGATGAGAATGGCCATGCCGAACCCCGTCAGCCCGCGCACGAAGGCCGAACCGAAGGCGGCTAGCAATGCAGCGGCGACCTGCACAAGCGAGTATTCCAGACCCATCATCGGGGCGGACCCAACGTCACCAGCCACACATCGGGCGGCGTGCCGTAGCGCAGCGGCAGGATGCTGGTGCCGAGCCCTGCCCCCACAAACACCGTCTGCCCGCCATCGCGTATCATGCCGCAGGCGAAGCGGTCGCCATAGCTCGAGAGCGTCGAAATAGGGCCGATAACGGGCAGGCTGATTTGCCCGCAATGTGTGTGACCGGCGAAGACTGCCGAAACTACGCGCGGGAGGTCGGGCACGATGTCGGGCGTGTGGCTGACCACAACGACCGGCCCCTCGCCGAGCGCGTCGAGCGCGGCGAAGGTCGCGGGCACATCGTCATGGCCGGTGTAGTCGTCATCGACTGCGCCGATAAGCAGGGGTCCCCGCTTCACCGCCTCGTTTCTCAGGACCGTGATGCCGTGCCCCTCCAGCGCGGTGACCATCGCGTCCAGATCGACCCAGTGGACGTGATTGCCGGGGGCGACCACCATGCCCAAACGCGCTTCGAAAGTTGCGAAGGGTGCGGCGACTTCTTCCTCGGTATAGAGCTTCGTCGCGGTGCGTTTCTCGCTGATGAGGTCGCCCGCGACGAGTATGAGGTCGGGCGAAAGCGCGTTCAATTGCTCCGCTATACGCTCCACCCGTGAAGGCGGCATGTCGGGCCCTGCCACATGCACATCCGACAGGGCGAGCACCTTGAGCGGTCTTTCGCCCTCCGGCCAGCCAGCCACCGGCACAGAAGCCTCGCGCACGATCGGGTCTGCGCGTGCGTTGGAATAGCCGAGCGCGAGGACGAGCAGGCCAGCCAGCACGGCGACCAGCGCCGCAAGTCCCAATCGCCGGAGCACGGAAGACTAGTCCCGCAAATCCGGCGGGGTCGCTTCGGCCTTCAGCATCGCGATGGCTTCCTCGAGCGGCATAACCTTCTGGTGTTGCTGGCCGAGTGTGCGGACGGCGACGGTGCCTTCCTCGGCCTCGCGATTGCCGACTACCAACAGGTGCGGGACCTTCGCGTGGCTGTGCTCGCGCACCTTGTAGTTGATCTTCTCGTTACGAAGGTCGCTCGCCACGCGGATCCCGGCGGCTTCGAGCTTGGCGACCGCTTCCTTCGCATAGTCATCGGCATCCGAGACGATGGTCGCAACCACCGCCTGCGTCGGGGCGAGCCACACGGGCATGCGGCCGGCGTAGTGCTCGATGAGGATGCCAATAAAGCGTTCGTAGCTGCCGAAGATCGCACGGTGCAGCATGACCGGGCGGTGCTTCTCGCCATCCTCACCGACATAGCTCGCATCGAGGCGCTCGGGCAGAACGCGGTCGCCCTGGATCGTGCCGACCTGCCAGGTGCGGCCAATTGCATCGGTGAGGTGCCACTCGAGCTTGGGCGCATAAAAAGCGCCTTCGCCGGGCAGTTCTTCCCAGCCGAACTCCTCGTTCATCATGCCGGCTTCTTCGACCGCATCGCGCAATTCCTGCTCGGCCTTGTCCCAGTCCGCATCCGAGCCGAGCCGCTTTTCGGGGCGCAGCGCGAGCTTGATCGCGAAGGTGAAGCCGAAGTCCTTGTAGACGCTTTCGGCCAGCTTGCAGAAGGCGCGGACCTCTTCGACCACCTGGCTTTCGCTGCAAAAGATATGCGCGTCGTCCTGCGTGAACTGGCGCACGCGCATGAGGCCATGGAGCGCGCCATGCGGTTCGTTGCGGTGGCAGCAGCCCATCTCGCCGAGGCGGATGGGGAGGTCGCGATAGGAGGTGATCCCCTGCTTGAAGACCAACACGTGGGCCGGGCAGTTCATCGGCTTGATCGCCATCCAGTCGGCATCGTCCGCCACCTTGGGATGCGCCGAAGCCGCGCCGCTATCGTCCACATCGGGCACGATGTCGGGGACCGCGAACATGTTCTCGGCATATTTGCCCCAGTGCCCCGAAGCGGTCCACTGGCGCACGTCCATCAGCTGCGGCGTCTTGATCTCGCGGTAGCCCGCGCCGTCCATCTTGCGGCGCATATAAGCTTCGAGTTCGCGCCAGATGCGATAGCCGTTGGGATGCCAGAAGACGCTGCCATGCGCCTCTTCCTGCAGGTGGAAGAGATCCATTTCGCGGCCCAGCTTGCGGTGGTCGCGCTTGGCGGCTTCTTCCAGCCGCGTGAGGTGGGCGTTGAGCTGCTTCTTGTTGAGCCAGCCCGTGCCGTAGATGCGCGTCAATTGTGCGTTCTTCTGGTCGCCGCGCCAATAGGCCCCGGCGACGCGCATCAGCTTGAAGGCCTGCGGGTCGAGCTTGCCGGTCGAGGCAAGGTGCGGACCGCGGCACATGTCGAGCCAGTCTTCACCCGACCAGTAGACCGTGAGCTCTTCGTCCTCGGGCAGTTCCTTGGCCCATTCGGCCTTGAAGACCTCGCCCTCGGCCTCCCACTTGTCGATCAGCTGCTGGCGGCTCCAGACTTCGCGGCGCAGCGGCTTGTCGGCCTTAATGATGCGGCGCATTTCCTCCTCGATAGCGGGGAGGTCGTCCATCGAGAACGGCTCGCGCGTGTCGGATGCCTTCACGTCGTAATAGAAGCCGTCGTCCGTCGCCGGGCCGAAGGTAATCTGCGTGCCGGGGAAGAGCGACTGGACGGCCTCGGCCAGCACATGGGCGAAATCGTGGCGCGCGAGTTCGAGCGCGTCTTTTTCGTCGCGGCCCGTCACCAGCGCGAGCTCGGCATCGCCTTCGAAGGGGCGGTTGATATCGCGCAATTCGCCGTCCACGCGCGCAGCAATGGCGGCCTTGGCAAGGCCCGGGCCGATCGCGGCGGCGACATCGGCGGGCGTGCTGCCGGGTTCCATTTCGCGCACCGAACCATCGGGCAGGCTGATCTTGAGAAGTTCCGTCATCGTCTCATCCGTTTCGTTGCGAGGCCCATGGCACAGCTAGCCACGCGCTTGAAGCGGCGTTTGGGAGAATTTCGATTTCGGGAGGAAACGCCTGCCACCCGAAACCGGGTGGCGGTGCGTCGCTTAGGTCGCGCGCATCCGCCCCCGGAGAGCCGGGGTGGTAGTAGTCGTAGTCGTGATGCACGCTTGCGTCATGCTCACCCGAATATGACGTCGCAGTCCTAAGTGCAAGGCTCGGAGAGTTCGCGCGCGTCGAGCGCGGCGGTTACGCGGTGCGGGGGATTGATCGCGTCATTGCGGCTGCGCACGTCGTGCATGAAATGGTAGTCGCAATGGACGACGCCCGGCGTAAGCTCGATTACCATGTAGCCGCGCTTGGAAGCGTTCATCCATTTCAGTTCCGGATTGCATGCAATGAGCGCACCCGCGACCGCTTCGGGCGGGAGTTGCGGCAAGTATCCTTCCAGGCCCGGCGACGTGACCGAGTGCCCTCCGAATTCAACCCCGACCTTCGCGCCTTCGTGCGCAAGGTCGAAGGCCCAGGCATTATGCGTGTCGCCGGCAAGGCTGATGAGGCTGGCATCGGCAGCCAGCGCCGCTTCGAACAGCCGTGTGCGGGCCGCGGGATAACCGTCCCATGCGTCCATGTTGAGCGGCAGCTCCGCCCGGCTCGCCAGTGCGCCCGCGACGACGCGTTCGCGGATGTAGCTCGGGGTGCTGTCAGGCAGCGTGTCGGTGATTGAGGTGGCCGAGGCGAGCTTGCCCATGAGCACCTGCTGCACCAGCACCTGCCACTTCGTGCCACTCGACTTCGAGCGCTTCAGGCCATCGGCAAGCCATGCCTGCTGCCGCATTCCCAGCACCTCGCGCGATGGGTCTAGATATTCGCCGTGGCGAAAGGCTTCGAGCCGCGCAATGGCTTCTTCGGGAGGCAGATTGCTGCGCAGCAAAATGTTGTAGTCAAACTGTTTCGAGCGCGCGGAAAGACGCGTCTCGAGGCGGAACAATGTTGCAAGATCGCCGACTTGGTATTCGACCCAGGGCTCATCGGAAACGGGCATCCATTCGCGATAGGCTTTGATCGCTGCGGCCTTGCGGACGGACCATGGTCCTTCGGTTTCGGGCTGGTGGTTCTGCGCGCCGCCTTCCCAGCTGTCGTTGGTACTCTCGTGATCGTCCCAGCCGGCAATCATCGGGTAGAGCTGGTGGATGCGGCGAAGGTCCGGGTCGCTGCGGTATTGCGCATAGCGCGCGCGGTAATCGGTGAGCGCGACGGTCTCGGATTGCGGGTCGAGCGGGGCGCGGCCAGGGATCGTCTGCCGCTCGCCCGGATACGTGCCTTGCGGGTATTCGTAGAGGTAGTCGCCCAGATGCAGCACGCAGTCGAACTGGTTGGTTTCGGCGGCGTGGGCATAGGCGTTGAACCAGCCGAAGCCCAGGTTCGAACAGGAGAAGACCGCCATTTTCCAGCGCGAGACATTTTCGCGCGGGAGCGTGCGCGTGCGGCCGAGATCGGAGGTCGATCCATCGGGCGCGATGAAGCGGAAGTAATACCACTGCCCCGGCGCGAGGCCCTCGGCCCATGACTTGCAGCACCAGTCGTTGTCGGGCGTGGCGGTCACCTCGCCTTCGGCCACCACCCGGCGGTTGGCGTCGGCACTGAGCACCTGCCAGGTGAGCGTCATGTCCTGCGCGGCCCTGTAGCGCGTCCACAAGAGCACCCGCTCGTGCCCCGGCTCGCCGCTCGCCACACCTTGCGTGAAGCTCGCCGCTCTGGACTCGATCTGCGCGGCCAGCGGCGCGGCGAAAAGGCCGCCGCCAAGCAGACCGCCTTTCAGCAGGCTCCGGCGATCGAGGGCGGGCAGGCGCGGGGACGCGGGCGGTTCGGTTGCGGACATGATGTGCGGTTCTCCTCTTGCCCGCATGCCTGCGCCCGATGGCAGTCCCGTGACAAGCCCGGAATGCGATGCATGACAAGCACCATCTCCGTTTTGGAAAGCAACCTTGACATCTTCATCGAATTATGACAAACACCCTTTACATCAAGAAAAGGACACTTGCCATGACCCAGACTCAGAAAGCCCTTCTCCTCGCCGCCGCCATGATCGGCATCGCGCTCCTTGCCGTTTACGAGATCGTGCCCGAAGAGGTGGCGCAATATTCGCCCTTTCTCCTTCTCGCCCTGTTCCCCGGCGCTTGGTTGCGTGATCGCAAGTCCTGTAATTTACTGAAGCGGGGCGCAGCATGAGCGCGCAGGACCGTTCCGCCTTTCGCCAATCGGTGCCGCTCTGGGCCGGCCTGACCTTCGCCAGTTTCGGCATGGTCATGGGGCTCGCCCTGTCGGACGCGATCAACGCCACGACGACTCTCATCCTGATGATCGTGCCCGCCGCGCTGTTCTTCCAGACCATGCGCGCCGCCAGCCGCAAGGGACCGTGCAGCGGACGCGGCGAAGCGCAGCGGCTCTATATCAAGCGGGTCGCTATCTTTTCCTCGCTCTACCTCGTGGTGATCGCGCTGCAGGTCAGCTTGCTTGATGGAGAGGACCGCTCGCTCGCCGTGCGCGCCGGCCTCTCGGTCCTTCCGGGCCTCGCCATCTGCGGCGTGTTCTGGGCCATCGGGCGCCTCATCCTCGACGAGAAGGACGAATTCCTGCGCATGCTGATCGTGCGCCAGACGCTGATCGCAACCGGCTTTGCCCTGGGCTTCGCAACCATCTGGGGCTTCCTCGAGACGGGCGAGGTTGTGCCGCATATCCCGGCCTACTGGTTCGCGGTCGCCTTCTTCGGTGGGCAGTTCATCGGCGCGATTTCGAACCGCCTTACCCACGGCACATGGGGCTCGCTGTGAAGAACCGCCTCAAGGTGCTGCGCGCGATGCGCGACTGGAGCCAGCAGGAGCTTGCCGACCGGCTTGAGGTTTCGCGCCAGAGCGTGAACGCGATCGAGACAGGGCGCTACGATCCCTCGCTCCCGCTCGCCTTCAAGATCGCCGATGTGTTCGAAATGCCCATCGAAGACATATTTGAGCGTGACTGACACTCCACACGCTTGACTTGGGCGACCCATCTCGCCGATTGTCCTTCCCGGACGGGAATTTTTACGACAATTCGACTGGGGGGTCGCCCTTTTACATGTACCAGGAAGATATTCAGGCCGACAGCGCGTTCGGCTTCGACGGCAATTGGAAAGACTTCGCGAAGATCGCGCTGCCCAACCTCTTGCTCACCCTCGTCACCCTCGGGATCTACCGTTTCTGGGCGACTACGCGCGAACGCCAGTACCTCTGGTCGCACACGCGCTTCGTCGACGAGCGCCTCGAATGGACCGGCACTGGCAAGGAGCTGTTCGTCGGCTTCCTGCTTGTCATGCTGCTGTTCGCCATCCCGGTGTTCGGTATCCAGTTCGTGGCGCAGGCGCTGATCCTGCGCGGCTACGAAGCCGCCGGCGCGGCGCTCGGCATTCTGCCGATCCTCGCCATTTTCTACCTGACCGGCGTCGCGCGTTTCCGCGCGCTGCGTTACCGCCTCTCGCGCACCCGCTGGCGCGGCATCCGAGGCGGGAGCGACGACCAGGGTCTGGGCTATGGCCTGTCCTATATGTGGAAGACCTTCGTCGGATACCTGCCGCTGGGCCTCGCCATTCCCTGGTCGATGACGAGCCTGTGGAACGAGCGCATCAGCAAGATGAGCTTCGGCCCCTACCGGTTCGAATCGGACGCCGATCCGGCCAATGTCTTCGCCCGCTTCCTCCTCTTCTACCTCTCGCCGATCATCTTCTTCATCGGTGCGATCATCGCCGGCGCCACGGGCGCACTCGCCGGATACGGTCTCGGCGGGGAAGAAGGGATGCAGGTCGGCATTATCGGCATCACCATTTTCCTCCTGCTGTTCTTCTACATCGGTCTCGGCCTGATCGCGGTGGCCTTCTATGCGAAGTTCTACCGCGAGGTGGTCGGCTCGACGCATTGGAAGGACCTCCATTTCGGTTTCGAGGCCTCGACCATGGATTGGGTGAAGCTGCTGATCGGCGATGCGCTGATCGTGGTCTTCACGCTCGGGCTCGGTTTCGTCTTCCTCTCCTATCGTCACTGGAAATTCATGGTGACGCATCTGGAAGCGGGCGGCGATATCCTGCTCGACGAACTGACCCAGTCGACCACCGCCACCGCCCGGCACGGCGAAGGCCTGCTCGACGCCTTCGATATCGGGGCGTTCTGAGGCCATGGAAGACGTCTTCCACCAACCCGCGGTCTGGTACGACGGCGAAAGCGCCATCCGCCACGAGGGCGAAGCGCATTGGGACGGGAGCGACACGCTGTCGCTGCGCGGTTTCAGCGGTTCGATGGAGGTCGATTTCGCCGACCTCGTCTATGGCGAGGAACGCGGCGGCGAGCTGGTTTATCGCCGGTCGAGCGTGCCCGACTTCCGGCTGATCCTGCCCGAGGACCTGCCGGCGGGCCTGGCGGCGAAACTGCCCGCCAAGGCCATCTATGGCGCGTGGATCGACCGGATGGGGCTTGGCAAGGCCGCCGTCATCCTCGGCGCGGCAAGCGTGGCTGCCGTGGCGCTGTTCATGACCGCGCCCGAATGGCTCGGCCCGCGTGTTCCCGAAAGCTGGGAGCGCAATCTCGGCCAGGCCATGGTCGGCGACATGGGCGGGCGGCTGTGTCACACGCCCGCAGGCGACGCCGCGCTCGCCAAGCTGCTCGCCAAGGTCGATCCGGCCGAGGAGAAGGTGCGCGCAGGCGTCGCCAATATCGGCATGGTCAACGCGGTCGCGCTTCCCGGCGGGCAGGTCATGCTGTTCGACGGGCTGGTGCAGGACGCCGAGACGCCCGAGGAACTGGCCGGCGTGCTGGGCCACGAAGTCGGCCACGTGCGCGAACGCCATGTGATGACCGCGCTGCTGCGGCAATTCGGCCTCTCTATCCTGCTGTCGGGCGCCAATTCGGGCATGAGCGAGACGCTCTTCGGCCTCGCCGCAATGGGCTATTCGCGCGACGCCGAGCGCGAAGCGGACGAGTTCGCGCGCAAGCGGATGGCGGAAAGCGACGTCTCGCCGCTGGGCGCGGCCAGCTTCTTCGAACGCATCGGCGGCGACGCGGAAGAGGATAAAGGCGGCGAGGCCAACGCCGTGATCGGCTGGGTCTCGAGCCACCCCGACCCGCGCGAACGCGCCAAGGCCTATCGCGCAGCAGCCAAGGGCAAGACCTTCGGGCCCGTCCTGACCGAAGCCGAATTCCAGGCCATCAAGACTATGTGCGAAGAAGACCCGGACGTCGAAGAGTTCGACTTCGGCTTCTTCTGAGCGGTAGCCCCTCCGAGACTTGCAATCGGGCGTCTTCGGGCCGACATCGCGGCGGCATGACCGATATCCGTTTTTACGAAATGCCCGACGGGCGGCGCATCGCTTTCCGTCACCATGAGGGCGCCGGCCCCACGCTCGTTTTCCTGCCCGGCTACATGTCTGACATGGACGGCGGCAAGGCGAGTGCGCTGATGGACTGGGCGAAGGCGCAAGGGCGCGCCTGTCTGTTGCTCGACTATTCGGGCTGCGGGCGGAGCGACGGCGATTTTGCCGACGGCACTCCGTCGAAATGGCGCGAGGAAGTGCTGGCGTTGATCGAGGCACAGGTGGAGGGCGATGTCGTCGTCATCGGCTCGTCCATGGGCGGCTGGCTCATGCTGCTGGTCGGTCTTTCGCTGGGCGAGCGCGTGGCGGGGCTGATCGGCATCGCCGCCGCGCCCGATTTCACCGAGTGGGGCTATGACACAGACCAGAAGGCGCAAATGGAAGCGGGCGAGACCGTTTTCGAGAACAATCCCTACGGCCCCGAACCAACGCCGACACACGCGGGCTTCTTCGCCGACGGACAGGCGCAGCGCCTGCTTGGCACCGACATCGCGATCGACGCGCCCGTGCGCCTCCTCCATGGCCAGCGCGATGCCGATGTGCCGTTTGAGATCAGCCAGCGCCTCGCCGACGCCTTGCGTTCGGACGCGGTTCAAGTGAGTTTCGTCAAGGACGGCGACCACCGCCTCTCGCGGCCGCAGGATATCGCCCTGTTGCTGCGCACGGTGGACGGCCTCTTGAAAGACAGGGAAACCGCGTGACCGCACTCCTCGCCACTTTCGCCCTCCTCGCCACACAAGTCGGCCCGGACCCCACCGCGGGCGGCATGCCCGGAATTCCCGACGAATTGCGCGACCGACCGCCGCGCGAGGAACTGCGGATAGTTAAACAGCCCCAGACCAACTATCTGCAGCGCTGCCTCACCAAGGCGTCGAGCGACCCGCAATCCGCTCTCGATTTCGCGCAGAGCTGGCGCGAGGTGGCTCAGACCGATCTCGATTTTGCGCAAAGCGCGCATTGCCTCGGGCTCGCGCTGGTCCAGCTCGGCCGCATGGGCGAAGCGCGCGAGGCATTCGAACTCGCCAGCGGCGAGGCACCTGCGGACAATCTTGCCTATGCCGCGAGGCTGGCGGCGATGGCCGGCAATGCGGCGGTGTCCGCAGGCGACCTCGAAGGCGCCATCGCGCTGCTCGACCGGGCGGGCGGCATGGCGCTAGCCGCGCCCGACGGAGATTTGGCAAGCGAGCTGCGGGTCGACCTTGCCCGCGTAATGGTCCGCCATGGCCGGGCCGACGACGCCGCGCTGGCTCTTGCCGAAGCACGCGAGGCCAATGCGCTCAACGGCGAGGCATGGCTGCTGTCCGCCACGCTGTCGCGCCGGATGGAGCGGCTCGGCGAAGCGCAGGCGCAGATCGAGCGTGCGGCCATGCTCACTCCGCGCGACCCGCAGGTCGGCCTCGAGGCGGGAGTGATTGCCGCCATTTCGGGCCGTGCCGAGGACGCGCGCGCCAGCTTCGCCTCGGTGATCGAGGTTGCGCCCGGCACGCCGCTGGCGACCCGCGCGCAAACCTATCTCGACCAGCTTGGCCCGGCGGACGAGGAACCGGAAGGCGAATGACCGCCTACAACGTCCTCGATCTCGTTCCTGTCCGCGAGGGCAGGACCCTCGGCGAGGCGTTCAAGGCTGCGACCGCGCTTGCGGTGGCGGCCGAAGACGCGGGCTGCAAACGCTATTGGGTGGCCGAACACCACGCGATGGAAGGGATCGCCGGCGGCGCGACATCGGTCGTGCTGGCCCATGTCGGCAACGCCACAAGCACCATCCGCATCGGTTCGGGCGGGATCATGCTGCCCAACCACACGCCGTTCCAGATCGCCGAGCAGTTCGGCACGCTCGACGCGCTCTTCCCCGGCCGCGTGGACCTTGGCCTTGGACGGGCTCCCGGTGCGGGGCCCGAACTCCAGCGTGCGCTCAGGAAAGACCTCCACCGCGCCGCCGAGATGTTCCCGCAGGACGTCGTCGAACTGATGGCGCATATGGATGGGACCAGTGAGATACCGCCCAACCCCGGCCTTGGCGCGAACCCGGAATTCTGGATGCTCGGATCGAGCCTCTTCGGCGCCAGCCTCGCTGCACGGCTCGGCATTCCCTACGCTTTTGCGAGCCATTTCGCGCCCGACCACCTCGACGCGGCGCTCGAACTCTACCGCCGCAATTTCGAACCGTCCGAGGCGTGCGAGAAACCGCATGTCATGGCGGCCATGAACCTCTTCTGCGCCGAAACGGAAGCCGAAGCCGAGAAGCTCGCCACCTCGCAGATGCAAGCCTTCGTGGCGCTGCGCACGGGCAAGCCTTCCAGGCTCAAGCCGCCGGTCGCAGGCTATCGCGACCAGCTGCCACCCACTGCGCAAGCGATGCTGGCGCATATTGGGCAGGCGAGCGCCATCGGAACGCCTGATCAATGCGCCGCCGCGGTCCGCGAATTCGTGTCGCGGACGCAGGCCGACGAGATCATTTTCGCAGGCCCCACCTTCGATCCGCAGGCGCGGATCGACAGCCTTGCGCGCGCCATGAAGGCGCTCTCCTGACGCTACGGCGACAAGGCATGCATAGGTTTGCAAAAATGCGCGCTCGCCGCCTTGCTCTCTCTCTCCAACAGGCCTAATCGCCGCCCCTGACCAATCCGGGCAACGCCTCGGATATTTCACGGTGCAGCAACATTCGCGCGCCAGAAAAGCGAGAGGCCCCCAATGGGTTCCAAGACCGGTTCCAAGCCCGCCACCAACCCCGCAGCGCAGGCCAAGGCGCTGATGCAGCACATGCGCGATTCGCTACTGCCGGGCGACACGCCGTTCGACGGCGCGCGGATGAAGGAGGCGGCGGAATTCGTCGTCGAGGCGGCGCAGAACCGCGAATATGGCGACGTCGCCATGGCCATTGAGTCGGTGACCGACGGCCATCGCTACACACGCATCGCGATCATCAACGACGACATGCCGTTCCTGGTGGATTCGACCGCCAACGCGATCGCCGCGCTGGGCATCTCGATCGACCGCCTCGTCCATCCCGTCGTCCCAGTCGAGCGCACCGCCGACTGCACGCTCGACCGCATCCGCGAGGGCGAGCCCGAGGGTGCCTATTGGGAATCGATGATTTATCTCGAGACCGCGCGGGTCGACGCCAAGCAGCGTCGCGCGCTCGAGGAAAAGCTCGCCGTCACCCTCGCCGATGTCCGCGCCGCCGTAGCCGACTGGCCCAGGCTGCAGGAGCAGATGCAGGCCGACGCCGCGGGTCTGGGCGACGAGGAAGGCCGCGCCCTGCTCGAATGGCTCGACAGCGGCATGCTCACGCAATTGGGCCATGTCGTCCGTCGGCGCGACGGCCGATTCGAAAGCCCGCTCGGCATCTGCCGTGCAGGCGAGCCCGAACTGCTGGTCGATGCAAGCTACGAACGGGCCTTCAAATGGTTCGAGGGTAAGGGCGAACAGCGCACGCCGCTGATCATCAAGGCCAACCACATCAGCCGCGTGCATCGCCACGTGCCGCTCGACCTGTTCATCGTGCCGCGCCGCGAGGGCAAGAAGCTCGTCGCGCTGTCGGTCCATGCCGGCGTCTGGACGAGCGCCGCGCTCGCCGCCCCGCCGCGCGCCGTGCCGATCCTGCGCCAGCGCCTCGACGGTATCCGCGAGCGGCTCAATTTCGACGAGGGCGGCCACGCTGGCAAGGCGTTGGTCCACGCGATGACCGCGCTGCCGCACGATCTCCTCATCGGTTTCAGCGAGGAAGACACTGAGCGTGTCGCCACCACCATGATGGCGCTGGTCGATCGCCCGCGTCCGCGCCTTGCGCTGGTCGAAGCGCCGCTTGCCCGCCACCTCTTCGCCTTCGTCTGGTTGCCGCGCGACATGCTGGCAACACAGGTGCGCCTGCAGATCAAGTCGCTGCTCGAAGAAAACGCCGCCGCGCGCCTGCTCGACTGGAGCCTCGAGGTGGAAGGCGGCAATCTTGCCATGCTCCGCTTCGTGCTCGACATTCGCGACGGGGCACGGGCGCCCGACGAGGCCCTGCTCGAAGAACAGCTGCAGACCCTTCTGCGCGGCTGGAGCGAGGCGGTCGAGAACGAGCTGGTCAACCTGGTCGACAAGGGCCGAGCGGCTGCGCTCACCATGCGTTTTGCCGAGCATTTCCCTACCGCCTACCGCGCCCGTTTCGGCCCGCGCGAGGCGGCCGAGGACATCGCCCGCCTGCGCGCGCTGGGCATCCACGCGGACGAGGAAGAGCATCCCGACCCACCCCATCGCGGCGCGCGCCTCTACCTGTGCGAACGCGACGATCCGGCCTGCCTGCGCCTGAAGCTCTACCAGGCCGAAGGCAGTCTGCCGCTGTCCGACGCGGTGCCCGTGCTGGAGAACTTCGGCTTTCACGTGCAGTCGGAAATGCCGACCGTGCTGAAGGACGCCGACCTCGGAACCATCCACGATTTCAGGCTGGCCCTCGCCCCGGGCGTGGAGGCAGACGACCTCGTCGAACGCGCTTCTGAGATCGAGGACGCAGTCGCATCCGTGCTCAACGGCCATGCGGAAAACGATGTCTTCAACCGTCTCGTCGCCGAAGCTGGCCTTGGCGCGGCGCAGACCGACTGGCTGCGCGCCTTCTATCGCTACCTGCGCCAGACCGGCATGGGCTTCACCATCTACACCGTGGTCGATGCGCTGGCGAAGAACGCCGACATCACCGCAGCGCTGATCGACCTGTTCACCGCACGCCACGATCCCGAATTCAAGGGTAGTCGTGAGGAGGCTATCGAGGACGCCCGCGGCACAATCAAGCGCGGCCTCTCCAAGGTCAAGGCGATCAACGACGACCGCCTGCTGCGCCTCTACAACGCGCTGATCGACGCGATCCTACGCACCAATTCCTTCGCCCCGGCGGCGAACGAGGCGCTGGCGTTCAAGATCGACAGCGCGATGGTCCCCAACCTGCCCAAGCCGTTGCCCTGGCGCGAAATCTTCGTCTATTCGCGCCGCGTCGAGGGCATCCATTTGCGCTCCGGCCCGGTGGCGCGTGGCGGGCTTCGCTGGTCCGACCGGCGCGACGACTTCCGCACCGAAATCTTGGGGCTCATGAAGGCGCAGCGCGTCAAGAACGCCGTGATCGTGCCGACCGGCGCGAAGGGGGGCTTCTATCCGAAGCAGCTGCCCGATCCCGCGCTCGACCGTGAAGGCTGGGCGGCCGAAGGACAGGCGAGCTACGAAGTCTTCATCCGCACGCTGCTGTCGGTCACCGACAATATCGTCAACGAAAAGGTGGTGCACCCCGAAGGCGTCGTCATCACCGATGGCGAAGACCCCTATTTCGTGGTCGCTGCCGACAAGGGCACCGCGCGCTTCTCCGACGTGGCCAACGCCATCGCCGAATCGAAGGATTTCTGGCTCGACGACGCGTTCGCGTCCGGCGGCTCGAAGGGTTACGACCACAAGGCCATGGGCATCACCGCCAAGGGTGCCTGGGTCAGCGTCCAGCGCCATTTCCTCGAAATGGGCGTGGACGTTCAGTCGGACCCGATCCAGGTCGTCGGCTGCGGCGATATGTCGGGCGACGTGTTCGGCAACGGCATGTTGCTCTCGAAGGCGATCAAGCTGGTCGCGGCCTTCGACCATCGCCACATCTTCCTCGACCCCGATCCCGATCCGGCCAGGAGCTGGAAGGAACGCGCGCGCATGTTCGACCTGCCGCGTTCGAGCTGGGAGGATTACGATTCCGACCTCATCTCGCGCGGCGGCGGCGTTTTCCCTCGCGATGCCAAGACCATCAAGCTGTCCAAGGCGATGCAGAAGGTGCTCGGCCTCGACGTCTCGGAGATCGAGCCCGAGGCGTTGATTTCGGGCATCCTCAAGGCTCCGGTCGACCTCATCTGGTTCGGCGGCATCGGCACCTACATCAAGGCCTCGGCCGAGAACAACGTGCAGGTCGGCGACCCGGCCAACGACGTGCTGCGCGTCGATGCGAAGGAAGTGCGCGCGCGGGTCATCGGCGAAGGCGCCAATCTCGGCGCGACGCAGGCCGGACGCATCGAATTCTCGCACAATGGCGGGCGCTGCAACACCGACTTCATCGACAATTCGGCCGGCGTCGATTGCTCGGACAACGAGGTCAACATCAAGATCGCGCTTGCCGCAGCCAAGCGCAACGGAAAGCTGACCGAGCCCCAGCGCGTGAAGCTGCTCGAAGAGATGACCGACGAGGTCAGCGCGCTGGTGCTGGAAGACAACCGCCTGCAGGCGCTTGCGCTGTCGATTGCCGAAATCGGCGGCGACCGCGCGATGAATTCGCAGTTGCACCTCATCGAAACGCTCGAGGCGGGCGGCAATCTCGACCGCCGTACCGAAGGGCTGGCCGACAACCAGACGCTCCAGCGCCGCGCGGCCGACGGCATGGGCCTTACCCGCCCCGAACTCGCCGTGTTGCTCTCCTCGACCAAGCTGGTGCTGCAGGATGCGATCGAATCGAGCGACGTGCCCGACGACCCGATCCTGGAAGACCTGCTCTTGCGCAGCTTCCCCGAGCCGATGCGCAAGAAGTTCAAGGAGCAGATCGAGAACCATCGCCTGCGCCGCGAAATCATCGCGACCAAGCTGGCGAACGCCATGGTCAACCGCCTCGGCATCATCCACCCCTTCGAACTGGCGGAAGAGGAAGGCGTCGAGCTTTCGCAGGTCGCGGCCAGCTTCGTCGCGGTCGCCCATCTCTTCGACCTGCGCACCCTGTGGGCCGAACTCGATACGGCGAAAATGGAGGAAGGCGCGCGCCTGCTGATGTTCGACCGGCTTGCGGCGGCTACGGCCAACCTGATGTCCGACGTGCTGCGGACCGGCGCGGGCCGCGTGATGCCGGCCGACATGGTTGCCGAACTCGGCAAGGGCGTGACCATGCTGGTCAAGGACACCGACCAGCTGCTCGGCAGCGAACTGAAGGCGCAGTCTTCCAAGCTGCACGAGAAATTCACCACTGCAGGCGCCAGCGATGCCATGGCCGCGCGGGTCACGCATATGTTCGACCTCGACGGGTCGGTCGGCCTCGCCCAGCTGGCGAGCGACACCGAGATCGGCGCGCGGATGATCACCGAAGGCTTCACCGATATCGGTGCCAAGCTCGGCATCGACTGGGCGCAGAGTGTGGCGGCGACCATGGTCCCTTCGGACGTGTGGGAGCGCCTGCTCGTCTCCGGCCTCGCGCGCGATTTCCAGCAGATGCGCCTCGAACTGCTGCGCCGCCTCTCGCGCCGCAAGGGTGCCAAGGAGGACATGCCGCAGGTGGTCGAGAACTGGCTGGCCGACCACGAGGTCGCCGTGCGCCAGTTCAAGTCGATGGTCGAACGCGCACAAAGCCAGACCCCGGTCGCGCCTGCCATGCTCGCCCAGATCGCCAGTATGGCGCGCAACCTTCTGGCGCGGTGATCGACCGCGCAAGGCTTGACCAGAAGCGCGTTTGCGGCCAGCCACCCCGCCTATGGAGCATTACGACGTCGTCATCGTGGGGTCCGGGCACGGCGGCGCACAGGCTGCGATAGCCCTGCGCCAGGCTGGCCACGAGGATTCGATCCTCATGGTCAGCCGCGATCGCAACCCGCCCTACGAACGCCCGCCGCTGTCGAAGGAATACTTCGCGGGCGACAAGCCCTTCGAGAAGATCCTCATCCGTCCCGAAGCGTTTTGGGCGGAGCGCAAGGTGACCCTGCGGCTCGGCGCGAATGTCAATGAGGTCGACTGGATGCGCCGCGTCCTGTCGCTCTCGGATGAAAGCTTGGTCAGCTATCGCAAGCTCATCTGGGCGGGCGGCGGCGATCCGCGCCGTCTTGGCTGCCCGGGCGCGGAACTGGCCGGCATCCACACCATCCGCAGCCGCCGCGACACCGACAGTTTGAAGGACGAACTCGCCGCCGGTGCACGCCGTGCGGTCGTGGTCGGCGGCGGCTATATCGGGCTTGAGGCAGCGGCGGTGCTGCGCAAGCTCGATCTGGAAGTTACCGTGGTCGAAATGCAGGACCGCGTGCTGGCCCGCGTGGCCGGCCCCGAGATCTCCGATTTCTACGCCGCCGAACATCGCAAGCAGGGCGTGGACATTCGCCTCGAAGCGGACATCGACCGGATCGAAGGCGACGGCGAGAAAGTCACTGGCGTCACCCTGTCGAGCGGCCAGACGCTGGCCTGCGAAGTGGTGATCGTCGGCATCGGCATCGTGCCCTCGGTCGGACCGCTGATCGCCGCCGGGGCCGCGGGCACCAATGGCGTCGACGTGGACAGCTTCTGCCGCACGTCGCTCGACGATATCTACGCCATCGGCGACTGCGCCGCCCATGCCAATCCCTATGCGGACAACGCGGTGATCCGGCTGGAATCGGTCCAGAACGCGAACGACATGGCAAGCGTCGCGGCCAAGTCGATCATGGGCGACAAGCAGGACTACGACGCGGTGCCGTGGTTCTGGTCGAACCAGTACGATTTGCGGCTTCAGACCGTCGGCATTTCGAACGACTACGACCAGTCGGTGCTGCGCGGCGATCCCGAAGCGCGCAAGTTCAGCTTGATCTATCTCAAGGAAGGCCGCGTAATTGCGCTCGATTGCGTCAACAACACGCGCGACTATGCGCAGGGGCGCAAGCTCGTGATGAACCGCGCCGAGATCGATTCCGAGCTGCTGGCGGACACCGAAGTCCCGCTCAAGGAGATGGGCTGAGCCGTGCGGCGGCCCAGTCGGCGGCTTCGGCCACGACCGGGTTCGGATCGCAGCGCAGCTTCTCCACCTGCGCCGCCAGGGCGCCATTGCCGCTGTTGCCCGCCGCATAAAGGCAGTTGCGCACAAACCGATCCCGCCCGACGCGCTTGATCGGCGAGCCGGAAAAGAACTGCCGGAAGCCCGCATCGTCGAAATCGAGAAACTCGGCGAGGCGCGGCGCGGTCAGCTTTTCGCGCGGGGCGAGCTTGATGTGCCGGTGCGCGGCATCGGCGAACTTGTTCCACGGGCACACGGCAAGGCAATCGTCACAGCCGTAGATGCGGTTGCCCAACGCCTCGCGAAACTCTTCCGGGATCGGGCCCTTGTGCTCGATGGTGAGGTAAGAAATGCAGCGCCGCGCATCGAGCTTATAGGGCGTGGGGAAGGCATCGGTCGGGCAGGCGTCCTGGCAGGCGCGGCAGTTGCCGCACAGGTCGCGGTGGGTCTCGTCGGGCGCGAAGGGCAGCGTCGAATAGATCGCGCCGAGGAACAGCCAGCTGCCATGCTCGCGGCTGACCAGATTGGTGTGCTTGCCCTGCCAGCCGATCCCCGCCGCCTGCCCCAACGGCTTTTCCATCACCGGTGCGGTGTCAACGAAGACCTTGAGCTCGCTCTCCGGCTCCCGCTCGATCAACCACCGCGCGAGCGCCTTCAGCGCCTTCTTCACGATGTCGTGATAGTCGCGCCCTTGCGCATAGACGGAGATGCGCGCCTTCTCGGCATCTCCCTCCAGCGCCAGCGGATCGCCATCGGGCGCGTAGCTCATGCCGAGTGCGATGACGCTTTGCGCTTCGGGCCACAGGCCTTGCGGTGAGGCGCGCTGGACTTTCCGGCTTTCCATCCATTCCATCGAGCCGTGGCGCCCCTCGCCGAGCCACTCCTCGAATCGCTCGGCGCGCAGGGGATCGGTGCCCGCCCCGGTAAAGCCGCAGGCGACGAAGCCCAGCTCGCGCGCCTTTTCCCTCAGCGCAGCCTGCAATCCCTCCAGTGACGCGGCCTTGACCAAACTTGCTGTTGCTCCCGTTCACATCGCGCGGTTAACTCGCTCCCAGCAGGGGAGCCGGACACGCGATGTCGCGAAACGACGATCAACACAAGAACAGCCTCGCCATCGAGGCGCGCGGGCTGGTCAAGCGGTTCGACGATACGCTCGCGGTCGACGGGGTCGATATCTCCGTCCCGCAAGGCGCGATATACGGCATTCTCGGTCCCAATGGCGCGGGCAAGACCACGACACTGCGGATGCTGCTGGGCATTATCGATCCCGACGAGGGCCTGCGCCGCGTCTTCGGTCACGACCGCCCGCACGAAATCGCCAAGTGGATCGGCTATTTGCCCGAAGAACGCGGCCTCTATCCGGCGATGAAATGCGACGAGGCGATCGCCTTCATGGGCGCGCTGCGCGGGCTTTCGCTCGACGAAGGGCGCAAGCGCGGGCGCGAGTTGCTCGAAGGGCACGGGATGGGTCATGCCATCGACCGGCAGATCCGGCAGCTCTCGAAGGGCATGGCGCAGACGGTCCAGCTGCTCGGTACGCTGGTCCATCGGCCGAAGCTGGTGGTGCTCGACGAGCCCTTCAGCGGCCTCGATGCGATCAACCAGGGCAAGCTGGAGGTCATGATCCGCGATCTGGCCAAGCAAGGCACCACGGTGATCTTCTCGACCCACGTGATCCACCACGCCGAACGGCTGTGCAACGATGTCGCCATAATCGCCGGGGGCCGCGTGCCCTATGCCGGCTCGGTCGATGCCGCGCGCGATCGCATTCCGGCGCAGGTCCGCCTCGAAACGCAACGCGCCAAGGGCGACTGGCGCAGCGCCCTGCCCGCCGATGCCCGCCACGACGCTAAGGAAGGCGGCGGACATTTCTGGTATTTCCCGATCCCCGAAAGCGGGATCGAAGCGCTGCTCAAGCGCCTGATCGACGGCGAGGCGGGCATTCTCTCGCTCTCGATCGAACGCGCCGGCCTGCATGACGCCTTTGTCGAGATCGCGGGCGCAGCCGCGGCACGCCAACTGGAAGCGGAGGCCACCACATGAGCGGCGAGCACCAGGCCTCGCGCCTGTCCTTCTTCGAAGCGGCCTGGGTTGTCGCGCGGCGCGACTTCAGGGCAATCCTGTTCAGCCGCGCCTTCTTCTTTTTCCTCTTGGGTCCGCTCTTTCCGCTCGTGGTCGGCGGGCTTGCGGGAGGGATCGGCGGACAGGTCCAGCGCGAGGCGATCGTCAATTCGATCGCGCTCGCCATGGCCGATACGGACAACGAGGCACTTCTGGCCGCGCGACAGACTGCGCGTGAAACGGTCGACGGCCTCCCCGAACTCGTCGTGATCGAAAGCAGCGTGCGCGATGCTCCGGACTTCTCGCCCGAAACCGTGCTGCGCACCTCGGACTACGCTGTTGTCGTCACCGGCACGCCGGAAGAGCCCGAATTGACGGGCACGCAGCTGCAAATCGACCGCTGGGACGGGCCAGTCTCCTTGCTCTCCGCCATGACGACGGGGGCGACGCCCACAAGCTACCCCGAGGTGACCGAGAACGTGCTTGCGACTACCGCCTCGGCGGCCAAGTCCAACCGCATTCGCACCGCGCAGGCGGGGCAGTTGCTGCTGTTCCTGCTGATGATGCTGCTCGCCGGTATGGTGCTTTCCAATCTCGTGGAGGAGAAGGCCAACAAGGTCATCGAGGTGCTCGCCGCAGCGATCCCGATGGACAGCGTGTTCTTCGGCAAGCTCTTCGCCATGCTGGGGGTGAGCTTCGTCGGCATTGCGGTCTGGGGCCTGTTCGGGGCCGGGATCGGTGCGCTGGCGGGCGAGGCCATGCCGACACTGGCCGAACCGGCGCTCGGCTGGCCGGTCTTCATCCTGCTTGGGATCGCCTATTTCGCCATGGGCTACCTCATCCTTGGCTCGCTCTTCCTCACCATCGGCGGCATGGCGACCACCGTGCGCGAGGTGCAGACCCTTTCCATGCCGGTGACCATGGCGCAGCTGCTGGTGTTCTTCCTCGCCGCCTATTCGATGACCAGCCCCGGCTCTCCGCTGGAGCTGACCGCGGCGATCTTCCCGCTCTCCTCGCCCTTCGCCATGCTGGCCCGCGCGGCGCAATCCGCCGAGCTATGGCCGCATGTCCTCGCCCTCGCCTGGCAAGCGCTGTGCGTGGCGATCTTCGTGAAAGCGGGGGCGACCCTGTTCCGCAGGCGGGTGATGAAATCGGGCAAGGGCGGACGCGGCGTGAAGGGGCGGGTCGGCAGCACCGCGCCCGCCGATCCCGCCTGATCGTCGCCTTCATGCAAGACTCTCCGGCGACCCTGCATTAGGTTCGCTTTTGCAACGCACTATTGACACGCCTGTCAGTTAAGGCAGGATGCGGGGCGAAGAGGAGAGAACCATGGCCACAGCTGCCGTCACCCGGCCCGAATGCCGCATGTCCCCCACCGCTTACGAAGCGCTCAAGAAGCATTTCGAAGAGCATCCGGAGGAACGGCCGGATCATCCGCACAAATGGGACGTCAGCCGCAGCGATATCTACGCCGACAACACCTGGCAGCCGATATTCAAGGAGATGCGCGAATCCGGGCCGCTTCATTACATTCCGGAAAGCCCCTTCGGCCCCTATTGGGCGGTCGTCGGACACAAGGCGATTCAGCATATCGAGGCGCTGCCGGAGGTGTTCTCCTCCAGCTGGGAGCATGGCGGGATCACCATCCTCAATCGGCTGACCGAGGAAGAACTGGCCGAGAGCGGCGTGGGCGACCGGCGCGAACTGCCGATGTTCATCGCCATGGACCGCCCGCAGCACACCGGCCAGCGCCGCACGGTGGCGCCCAAGTTCACGCCTTCGGGCATGGCCGAAATGGAAGGCGAGATCCGCGCACGCACCGGCGAACTGCTCGATTCGCTGCCGCGTGGCGAGGTGTTCGACTGGGTCGACAAGGTCTCGATCGAGCTGACCACCGGGATGCTCGCCATCCTCTTCGGCTTCCCCTGGGAAGACCGCCGCCTGCTGACCTTCTGGTCCGACTGGTCGGGCGATACCGAGCTGGCCACGGTGCGCTCGCTCGACGAGATGCGCTGGGGCTTCCTCCACGAGATGGCGGCCTATTTCCAGTCGCTATGGATCGAACGCACCCATGACAAGGAACCGGGCGACGATCTCATCTCGATGATGATCCATTCGGACGCGATGAACCAGATGCGGCCCGAGGAGTTCATGGGCAATCTCGTCCTGCTGATTGTGGGCGGCAACGACACCACACGCAATTCGATGAGCGGGATCATCTACCAGCTCGACAAGAACCCCGACCAGCGCAAGCTGTTCGAACAGCAGCCCGACCTCATCCCCAACGCAGTGCAGGAAATCCTGCGCATGCAGACGCCGCTGGCGCATATGCGCCGCACCTGCACCGAGAACACCGAGGTCTTCGGCCAGCACATCAAGGCGGGTGACAAAGTGGTGCTTTGGTATCTTTCCGCCAATCGCGACGAGCAGGTCTTCGAGAACCCCGACAAGCTCGACATCACCCGCGAGAACGCGCGGCGCCACATCGCCTTCGGCTACGGCATCCACCGCTGCGTGGGCGCGCGGCTGGCCGAGCTGCAACTGCGGGTCCTCCTTGAAGAGCTGCACAAGCGCCGCATGCGCGTCCATGTCGCGGGCGATATCGAACGTGTGCGCGCCAACTTCGTGCACGGCTTCCGCAAGCTCGAAGTCGAGATTACCGAGTTCTGAAGTAACCGTTCGGGCATTCGGCACGTATTCAGGGGCAGGAGGCTATACATATGCCCATGACCGACACCCGACCGAACCGCCGCTCCTTCCTCGGACTGCTGGGGTCCGGCGTCGCTGCGACGACGCTGGCCGCCTGCGGTTCGCGCGAGGCGCAGGCGCGCGATTACCCCGTCTCGCTAAGCGAAGCGCAATGGCGCAAGAAGCTCACCAAGAGCGAGTATTACGTGTTGCGCGACGCGGGCACCGAACGGGCCTATTCCTCGCCCCTGAACGACGAGAAGCGCGCCGGGACCTTTATCTGCGCGGGCTGCGGCAACGCGCTCTACAGCTCGAAGACGAAATACGATTCGGGCACCGGCTGGCCGAGTTTCTGGAAGAGCCTGCCCGGCGCGGTGGACACGAGCACGGACTACAAGATCGGCTATCCGCGCACCGAAGTGCACTGCGCCGATTGCGGCGGCCATCTGGGGCATATCTTCAACGATGGCCCCAAGCCGACCGGCAAGCGGCACTGCATCAACGGCGTGGCGATGGACTTCCGGACCGCCTGATCCGGCAGAAACAATTCTCAGGCCGCGTCGGGCGTCTGCTCGAGCATGACCGGGCACTGCACAGAGGCCGCCATGAGCGCAAATTCGCGCAAGGACAGTGTGTTGTCGAACACCAGCCCGTAATTGGCGTCCTTGCGCCAGCGCACCTTGGCGCGGGTCTCGGGGAAGTGATCCCCGGCGACGCGCAGCGCCTGGTCGATGGCAAAGGCCGCATCGCATTCTACCCGCGCGCCCTGCTGCGACATGTTGACCGTCACTGCCTCCCCGCTCGCCGAGAGCGACGAAAGCGTCAGCGGGATGGCGATATTGAGCCGCAACTGGCGCTTGGGGAAGTTCCACGTTTCGTAAATGAGTCGCTCGACAGTGACCGGCCGGTCGAACTGGTAGCTCGCTTCGAAACCCTCGCGCCGCGTCTCGGTGATCTCGTAGGTCTCACCGTTCTGCAATTCCAACGCGATAGTACGGTCGTTCGGCAGGGCATGGAAGGTGCGCAACGAGATTCCGGTGGCCGAAACATCGCGGATGACGCAGATGAATTCGCCCTGTCCGCAGACCAGCTTGGCCGCGCGAATCAGGGAGGTGTATCGCGGCTTTGAACGCCGATCGACCTCGACCTCTTCAATATTTTCGTCCGCGCGGAAACCAGCGGAATATTCCATTACGTGCGTACCCCCAAAGTCGGGGAAGGAGAATGCCTTCCGCCAGCCTTCTTGGACCAGCGCCCCTGTTGAGCCGTTTAGTACGAACCTAGGGATTAATACTCAGGGAAGGCGAATGGTTAACCTGTCAGCCATTCCGACACTCGCCAGCGCAAGTCGTTGAATTTACGAGCGGGCGCCTGTGGGCTGCCGGTGCGGGTGGTGGGACTCGAACCCACACGCCCAAAGGACAGGGGATTTTAAGTCCCCGGCGTCTACCATTCCGCCACACCCGCTGTCCGGCAAGTCGGCTGGTTAGAGAATCGGAGGATGTGCTGCAATCGCCAAGTTGGGCGAGGGGACGTGCGGCTCAATTCTCGTTGAGTCGCTCGCGGATTTCCTTGCCCGGCTTGAAGTACGGGACCTTCTTGGCTGGGACATCGACGACTTCGCCCGTGCGCGGGTTGCGGCCCTGGCGTGCCTGCCGCTCGCGGGTGGAGAAAGCTCCGAAGCCGCGCAGTTCCACGCGACCGCCTTCGGTCAGTCGCTGGGAGATTTCCTCGAAGAAGATATCGACCACCTGCTCAACCTCTTCGGCCCGCAGGTCGGAATTGTCCTCGGCTATCGCGGTGAGAAGTTCGGATCGGATCATCATGCGCTCTCCCGGTCGCCGTGCAGGGCGATCGTCAAAACTCTGTTAGCGGCCCTGCCGGGCAGCGCCGAGACGCACCCCTATCCCGCCTAAGTGGCAGAATGCGGGGCTTTCCGCAAGTTCCGAGATGGGGCAGGCGCTATTCATGCCACCGGCTGGTGTCACGCGTCGGTCAGCAATTCCGCAGGGGCGATACCGAGCCGGTCCATCCGCTCGCGGATCTCGGGCCATTCCTCCTTGAGGAAACTTTCGCGTTCACGCTGGCGCAGTACGGACGCTGCGCCATCGGCCACGTACATGCCCACCCCGCGCTGCACTTCGACGAGACCGTCGTTCTGGAACTGCTGGTAGGCCTTGGCCACGGTCAGGGGGTTCGCGCCCTGCTCCGCCGCGAGAGCCCGGACCGACGGCAGCATTTCGCCTTCCTTGTAGCGTCCGTCGATGATGGCCGCCGCGATCATGTCGCGCAGCTTGAGATAGACGGGCTTGGACTGGTTGCTCATGACGGATTCCCGGACAGCGAATAGTGCATCAGTGCCATAATACAGCGCGGCGCGCAAGGTTCCCTCAAATGTGGTCGCGCCTGTAACTAATGCTTCACATGAGCGCGCGAACCGCTAGGGTGCGCGCTTTCCAGGGAAGGGGCCAAGCGAAAGCGACGCCGCCAAAATAAAAAGAGGGACACCGATCTTATGGTCGAAGGCATGTTCTTCACATTCGACTCAGCGTTCGAAATGTGGACATTCAGGGTTGCAGTAGTCGCGCTGGCAGCCTTTCTCATCGGAGGCGTGGTGCTCATCACCCGCCCCCAGGAAGAGGTCATCGGACACCCCAAGGGGCTGTTCCTGCTGTTCATGGCCGAAATGTGGGAGCGTTTCTCCTACTACGGCATGCGCGCCCTCCTGATCTTCTACCTCGTCCAGCACTGGCTGTTCTCGGATAGCGAAGCCTCGATCATCTACGGCGCCTATACCGCACTGGTCTACATTACCCCGGTGGTGGGCGGCTATCTTGCCGACCAGTACATCGGCCAGCGCAAGGCGGTGCTGTTCGGCGCGGTCCTGCTGACCTTCGGCCACTTCTTTATGGCGTTCGAAGGATCCGGCGGACAAGGCGACCCGATGATCAACGTGTTCTGGCTTGCTCTTGCCCTCATCATCGTGGGCTCGGGCTTCCTGAAGGCGAATATCTCGGTCATCGTCGGCCAGCTCTATGCGCGCACCGACGTGCGCCGCGATCCGGCCTACACCATCTTCTACATGGGCATTAACGTCGGCGCGGCGACCGCGTCGATCATCTGCGGCTATCTCGGCCAGACCTATGGCTGGCAGTACGGCTTCGGCCTCGCCGGCTTCGGCATGCTGCTGGGTCTTGTGTTCTTCGTCATCGGGAAGCCGCTGCTTCTCGGCAAGGGCGAGCCCAAGGACCCGGCCAAGATCAAGGGCGGCAAGGAATGGGGCATTTACGGCGCCGGCCTTGCCATGGTCGCGCTGTGCTGGGCCGCGATCCAGTTCCAGGAACTGGTCGGCACCGTCCTCGGCGCATTCGGTGGTGCGCTTGTCGCCTATGTGCTGGCCATCGTGACCTTCAAGATGGCCTACGGCTCGTGGAAGGCCGCTCCGCAGGGACCGTTCATGGTCTACCTGCTGGCGGCCGCCACCATGATCGTCGGCATCGTGCTGGCAGCGCTCGGCACGGAGTGGATGGTATGGGTCGCGCTGGGCGGTCTTGCCGTCCTTGTCGCGGTCCTGATCCAGCAGTCGCTGGTCAAGGCATTCGACGAACGTGACCGCATCTTCGCCGCCATGTTCCTGATCCTGACCTCGATCGTCTTCTGGGCGCTGTTCGAGCAGGCCGGTTCGTCGCTCAACCTGTTCACCGACCGTCATGTCGACACGCAGGGCGTGAACGCATCCATGTTTCAGTCGATCAACGCGATCTACATCGTGCTGCTCGCACCGGTCTTCGCGATGCTGTGGCAGGGTCTGGCGCGCAAGGGCAAGGAGCCCAGCACGCCGCTGAAATTCGGCCTTGCCGTGATCCAGGTCGGTCTCGGCTTCCTCGTCCTCGTCTGGGGCGCGGAGAGCGTGGGCTTGAACGTCCCGACGCCGGTCATCTTCATCTTCCTCATCTACCTGCTGCACACCACCGGTGAGCTTTGCCTCAGCCCGGTCGGCCTGTCGGCGATGAACCGCCTGAGCCCGGCCCATATGGCCAGTCTCGTTATGGGCACCTGGTTCTTCGCTTCGGCCACGGGTAACTTCGCTGCCGGCCTCATCGCCGCCGCAACGGGCGCCGAAGGCGTGGGCGAGGAAGCGGGCAAGCAGGTCGTGCTCGACGTCTACTCGACCGTCGGCTGGTACGCCGTCGGCATCGGTGTCGCCGTGATGGTGGTCAGCCCGCTGATCAAAAAGCTGATGCACCTCGACACGATCCGCGACGACAATGTCGGCGACGATCTCGAAGGCCAGGCCGGTGCCGGTCTCGAATCGATGGAAGGCGGGGTCCACCCGACGACCAAGCCGACTGCCTGACAAGGCATCGACACAAGAGAGAGGGCGCGGCTTGAAACCGCGCCCTTTTTCGTGTCTGGGCGCGGTATGACGAAGAAGTCCGAAAGCCGCCCCGCCCTGCCGCGCGAAATGCGCTTCATGTTCGCTGCCGTGGGCGCGGCAATCGCCTCCGTCGGCATTCAGGCGGCCATGGCGCAGGAGGAGCGTCCCGACCGCTCGCAGGACATTGCCTGGATGAGCGCGCAGCAGGCCTATCTCGCCAAGCTGTCGCCCGAGGACGGCTGGCGCAGCATGGAGGGCGGGCTTCGCTGGCGCTATGTCGAATACGCAGGGTCGCAAGAGAAGCCCCGACTCAACGACCGCGTCACCGTGCATTACGCGGGCACCTTCATCGACGGCACGACCTTCGATTCCAGCTTCGATCGCGGCGAACCCGCCACCTTCCCGCTCCATCGCCTGGTCGAGGCGTGGCAGATGGCCATCCCCCAGATGGGCGTGGGCGACACGATCGAGATCGCCGCGCCCGCCGACCTCGCCTATGGCCCCAAGGGCAAGGGGCCGATCCCCGGCGGCGCGACGCTGCTGTTCACCGTAAAGCTGATCGCCATTCCCGAGGACTGACGCCCGCTTGCCGGGCGCGCGATGTGTGGTAGCCTTGCCGCGCAGGAGGGAAGGCTTTCATGGACCCACTCGTTTCGCTCATCGCCGCATCGCTGGCCTTCGTCGGCACGCATTTCGCGCTATCGCATCCCTTGCGCGCACCGCTCGCCGGGCGGATCGGGGAGAACGGGTTTCGCGGGCTCTATTCGGTCGTCGCGCTGGGGACGTTCGTCTGGGCGGTGACCGCCTTTCGCGCGGTCGGCCCGGGCGACGCGCCGCTGTGGCACGGCATGAGCGAAGTCCTGTGGGCGATCGGGACCGTCGTGATGCTGCTGGCCTCGGTCCTGCTGGCCGGGTCTTTCTTGCGCAACCCCGCCCTGCCCGATCCCCGCGCGGCGCAGCATGCTGCTGCCGGGCCGCACGGGGTCTTCCATGTCACGCGCCACCCGATGATGTGGAGTTTCGCGCTCTGGGCGGGCGTGCATATCCTGCTGAGCCCGACACCGCGCCAGCTCGTGCTGGCCGGGGCGCTCGGCTTCCTCGCGCTGGTCGGCGCCCGCATGCAGGATCGCAAGAAGGAGCAGCTGATGGGCGAGGCCTGGGCCGGGTGGGAGGCGCAGACGAGCTACTGGCCGCGGCTGGGACGGATTGCCAGGTCCGGGACCGTCGCCTGGATCGGGGGCATAGTGATCTGGCTCGCGGCCACTTACGGCCATATCCACGCGAACGGCGTGCCGGCAGGGCTGTGGCGCTGGATCGGCTAGCCGCCGCGTTCAGCCTTCCGGGCGCGAGGGTGAACCATGGAACACATGGAACACGGTCCTGGAACAAGAACCGGCCAGCCCCACTAGGGCTGCGCCAGCGGGAAATCTCGACGGTTTGAAAGAGCCGCTGACGGCATACCAGCGGCCTGCAGCTGTAGGACAGCGCTACCTGCCCCGGAACTGCGGTGCGCGTTTCTCGATCAGGGCGTCGACCCCCTCCATGTGATCCTCGGTCGAATGCATCAGAGCCTGCGCGTTGGCCGCCATTTCGAGCGCCGCATCGTAAGTGGTCGAGCGACCCTGGCGCATGAGGTTCTTCGCCTGCCGCAGCGCGTGCGGCGGCATCGCCGCAACCTTGGCGGCGAGACCAAGCGCCTCGTCCGTCAGTGAATCATGTTCGAGCACGCGGCTCACAAGACCCCAGTCGAGCGCGGTGGAGGCGTCAATCACATCGCCGGTGTAGAAGAGCTCCGCCGCGCGCGCCTCGCCAATGATGCGCGGCAGGATCCATGTGCCGCCGTCGCCCGGAATGATGCCGAGCTTGAGGAAGGTGACGCCGAATTTCGCCTTCTCGCTCGCAATTCGCATGTCCGCGAGGCAGGCAAGGTCGCAGCCCAGTCCGATGGCCGGCCCGTTGACCGCTGCGATCAGTGGCACGCGTAGCGAATAGAGCGCGCGCAGGATCTTGTGGATGTTGTTGCGATATCCATCGGCAATCTCGGGCGCGGTGCCGCCGAAATTGCCGGTCTTCTCCTTCATCGCCTTGATGTCGCCACCCGCGGAAAAGGCGCGTCCCGCCCCAGTGAGGATTACACAGCGCACATCGAGATCGGCGTTGATCGCATCGCAGGCCGCGACGAAGGCATCCCCGTCGCCCGCCGCGCCGAGCGGATTCATGCTTTCGGGCCGATTGAGAGTGAGGGTGGTGACGTGGTCGGCGGTGTCGATCTGGAGGAGGCTCATCGGGCTTCGCTTTCTTCGGGGTGCTTTGCGAGAAATGTCAGAACGGCCTCTTCGGCCTCGTCGTCCCAGGCAAGGTCGTGGCCCTTGCCGGGAAAGATGACCAGTTCGGCATCGTCCCGCACCGAAGCAAGTTGGTGTGCGTGCGCCTCCGGGATGAGCGTATCGGCAGTGCCGTGGAGGATAAGGACCGGTGCGGCGACTTGGGCGAGTTTCCGTTCGTTATCATAACGCGAACGCAGGAGAAGGCGGGTCGGCAGGAAACGCAGCTTCTCCGCCGCAAGCTGGCGAAGGCTTGCGAATGGCGAAATCAGGATGAGGGCGCGAGGAGCGTGCTCGCTGGCAAGCTGTGTTGCGACGCCCGACCCGATGGAATTGCCTATCAGCACCATTTCGTTCGCCGCAACTCCTTGCTGGGCGAGGAAACCGAGGGCAGCGCGGCCGTCTGCATACAATCCCTCTTCGCTGGGATGTCCTGGATTGCCGCGATAGCCGCGATATTCCGCGGCCAGCACGCCGTATCCGGCTGGCACGAGGCGGTCGGTTGCGACCACGCTGGAGACCCAATCGGCACCGTTGCCGTGAAAATAGGCAATTGTCGGAAAGCCGGGTGTGGCCGGTCGGTAGCCCGCGGTGATGTCGAGCCCATCGCTGGTGCGATATGTGACTTCCTCAAAGCCACCGGTGGCCGGGCCGATGCCCTGTGGCGCAGGGTAGATCAGCCGCTCCTGCTGGTTCCACAGCAGCAGCGCGACAGCTAAGTAGGAAATGAGAAGAAGGCCGAAAAACCACATGGTCTTGCGGACCAGTGGGCTCAAGCCCGCGCCTCTTCCACGCCTGCGCTGTTATGCCTCAGCGCGCTGAGCACCGTGTCAACGATATGCGGCGCGTTGAGGCCCGCCTCGTCATACTGCTTCGTCGGATCGTCCTGGTCCTGGAAGGCATCGGGCAGGCGCATGGTGCGTACCTTTAGCCCGCCATCCGTTAGGCCCTCGTCGCTGGCGTAGGTCAGCACATGCGCGCCGAGTCCGCCCACGGCGCCTTCCTCGATGGTTACCACGACCTCGTGGCTGCGCATGATTTGCTCGATCAGCGCAGTGTCGAGCGGCTTGGCAAAGCGCATGTCGGCGACGGTCGTCGACAGGCCCTTGGCTTCCAGCTGGTCGGCGGCCTTCTTGGCCTCCTCCAGCCGCGCGCCCAAGGAAAGGATGGCGACCTTGCTGCCTTCGCGCATGATGCGGCCCTTGCCGATCTCAAACTTTTCGAGCTTCTCCGGAATTTCGACGCCGGTGCCTGCGCCGCGCGGATAGCGGAAGGCGATGGGGCCATCATCATATTCGGCCGCCGTGTAGGTCATATGCGCCAGCTCCGCCTCGTCGGCGGCGGCCATGACCACGAAATTGGGCAGCGTGGCGAGATAGGTTATGTCGAAGCTTCCGGCGTGCGTGCAGCCATCCGCACCGACCAGCCCGGCGCGATCGATGGCGAAGCGCACGGGCAGGTTCTGGATCGCCACGTCATGCACCACCTGGTCGTAGGCGCGCTGGAGGAAGGTCGAATAGATCGCGGCGAAGGGCCGCATGCCTTCCGCGGCAAGGCCGGCGGCAAACGTCACGCCGTGCTGTTCGGCGATGCCGACGTCGAAGGCCTTGTCGGGATGCGCTTGCGCGAATTTGTCGACGCCCGTCCCGCTCGGCATGGCGGCGGTGATGGCGCAGATGCGCGGATCGTCGTTGGCGAGCTTGGCCAGCGTTTCGCCGAAGACGTTCTGGTAGGCGGGCGGGCCGCCGCTCGACTTCTTCTGCTCGCCGGTCACGACATCGAACTTGGCGACGCCGTGGTATTTGTCGGCGCTGTTTTCGGCGGGCGCGTAGCCCTTGCCCTTTTGCGTCACCACATGGATCAGCACCGGGCCCTGCTCGCTGTCACGCACATTTTCGAGCACCGGGATGAGGTGGTCGAGGTTGTGCCCGTCGATCGGGCCGACGTAATAGAAGCCGAGCTCTTCGAACAGCGTGCCACCGGTGACCATGCCGCGCGCGTATTCCTCGGCCTTTTCCAGGCTGGAATGGACGCGTCGGCTGAGCTTCTTCGACAAGCGCGAGGCAAGGCTGCGCAGGCCGAGATATTCGCTGCTCGACACGGTGCGCGCGAGATAGGCCGATAGCCCGCCCACGGGCGGGGCGATCGACATGTCGTTATCGTTGAGGATCACCACCAGGCGATTGCCCGCCTGTTCGGCGTTGTTCATCGCCTCATAGGCCATGCCGGCGCTCATCGCGCCGTCGCCGATCACGGCAATGCCGCGGCCCGGGCGGCCCTGCATCTTGTTGGCCATGGCAAAGCCGAGCGCGGCGCTGATCGAGGTCGAGGAATGCGCGGCGCCAAAGGGATCGTATTCGCTCTCGCTGCGCTTGGTGAAACCCGACAGGCCCCCACCCTGGCGCAGGGTGCGGATACGGTCGCGGCGACCGGTGAGGATCTTGTGCGGATAGCACTGGTGGCCCACGTCCCACACCAGCTTGTCGGTCGGCGTGTCGAACACGTAATGGATGGCGGTGGTCAGCTCGACCACGCCAAGGCCGGAACCGAGATGCCCGCCGGTGGTCCCGACCGCGTCGATCATTTCAGTGCGCAGTTCGTCGGATAGCTGGCGGAGCTGGTCCTGCTTCAGCTTGCGCAGGTCGGCGGGTGTGTCGACCGTGTCGAGCAGAGGGGTATGGGGGCGTTCACTCATACGAATGTTCTACACGCGGATTTCCGAACTGTCGATGAACGGTTTACCGCTGATAATGCACGGCTTGGCGCTGGCGCTCAGGCGGCGCAGTCGTCACACAACCCGCGCAGCTCGACCACAGGGCGCACATCGGTGAAGCCCGCGTCCTTTCCCGCCTCGCGCAACGCGCCTGTGACGCGGTCGTCGTCGATATGGGTGGCCTTGCCGCAATCGTCGCAGATGAGGAAGATACAGTCGTGGCGGCAGCCCGGGTGCGTGTTGACGAGATAGGCGTTCGCGCTCTCGATCCGGTTGGCGAGATTGGTCCGCACGAAGAGATCGAGGATGCGATAGACGCTGTTGGGCGCGACCCTCTTGCCGCGTGCGGCCGAAAGGTTGTCGGCAATGTCATAGGCACTGGCGGGCTTTTCGTGCCGCGCGAGTTCCTGGAACACGGACTGGCGCATGCCGGTCCACTGCTCGCCGGCGTCGGTCAGAGTGAGGCGAGCGGCGTCGATCAGATCGTCGCCCGAATGTTCGTGATGCGCGTGTGCGTGTCCTGCCATGCGTCAGGAGGTAAGACGCGTCGCGCAAGCGCGCAAGTCAGTTGCGGCGGAACTCGGCCCGGTAGAGCGCGGGGTATAGCCGCTTGAGGGCCGCCACCTTGGGCGCGTCCCAGCGCAGGATATAGCCGTGGCGCGGGTTCTTTGCGGCGAAGTCCTGGTGGTAGGTTTCGGCGGCGTAGAAGGTGCGGGCCGGCTCGATGCTCGTGACGATCGGCGCGTCCCACTTGCCGCTCTTGGGCAGCTGGGCCAGATAGCTTCCCGCCACCGTGCGTTGTTCGGCAGACAGGGGAATCAGCTCGGCGTTGTAGTGCGCGCCGCGGTCGGGGCCCTGGCGGTTCTTGAGCGTGGGGTCGATCACCACCGAGAAGAAGATGCGCAGCAGCTGATCATAGCGCACGACGCTGGGGTCGTAGGTGACCTTCACCGCCTCGACATGGTCAGTTACGCCCGAGGATACGAGGCTGTAATCGGCCTGGCGCTTCGTCCCGCCGTGATAGCCCGAGACGGCGCTGGTCACGCCCTTGGTGTGGCTGAAGACGGCCTCGACGCCCCAGAAACAGCCTCCGGCGAAGATCGCAGTTTTCAGACCCTTGCCTTCGCTGGCCTTGCGCGCAGCTGCGGGCGCCTCGACCACCTTTTCGGCGGCGAAGGCGGGCTGCTGGCAGGCGGAAGCGAAGGTGAGCGCGCCTGCCGCCATGATAAGGGCGGCACGGCGCATCAAAGGACCGCCGCGATGGCCGAGACGATTTCCGTCCCGTTGGAGAAGGCGATGACAAAGGTTCCGGCGAGGAAGCCGATGCCGAAATTGCGATAGAGGTCGGGGCTGAAGAGGTTCATGTCGTATTCTTTCGTGGACTTATCCCACGTGGTTACACATCGCCCGATGTAAAGGCGCTGAATGGCTTGGTTGTGCGGCGTTCAGGACCGATTGTGGCCGCCCGGCAAAGGCCCCTTAGTGCCGGAAGTGTCGCATTCCGGTAAACACCATGGCGAGGCCCTGTTCGTCCGCTGCGGCGACCACTTCCTCGTCGCGGATCGAGCCGCCCGGCTGGATGATCGCAGTTGCGCCCGCCTCGGCGGCGGCCTGCAGGCCGTCGGCGAAGGGGAAGAAGGCGTCCGAGGCCACGGCGCTGCCCACGGCACGGCTCTGGTCCCAGCTGTATTTCTCGGCAGCTTCGGCGGCCTTGATCGCGGCGATGCGCGAGCTGTCGCGGCGGTTCATCTGCCCAGCACCGATGCCCGCCGTCGCGCCGTCCTTGGCGTAGACGATGGCGTTCGATTTCACGTGGCGCGCCACGGTCCAGGCGAAGAGACAGTCCTTCAGTTCTTGGCTTGTCGGTTCGCGTTTGGTGACGACCTTGAGGTCGGCTTCGGTAATCGCGCCGTTGTCGCGCGTCTGGACGAGCAGGCCGCCGGTGATCGGCTTGACGAGCAGTCCGCCCCGGCGCGGGTCGGGCAGGTCGCCGGTGACGAGCAGGCGCAGGTTCTTTTTCTTCGCAAAGGCGGCACGGGCCTCGTCGCTGACCGACGGGGCGATGACGACTTCGGTGAAGATCTGGCAGATCGCCTCGGCGGTTTCGCCGTCGAGCTCGGTGTTGACCGCGACGATGCCGCCAAAGGCCGAAACGCTGTCGCACTGCAGCGCCTCGTTCCACGCATCGATCAGCCTCGCGCCTTGCGCGACGCCGCAGGGGTTGGCGTGCTTCACGATCACGACCGCCGGCTCGCCGCCGGCAAATTCGGCGCACAGCTCGAGCGCGGCGTCGGCGTCGTTGTAATTGTTGTAGCTGAGTTCCTTGCCCTGCAGCTGCTCGGCCTGCGCGATGCCCTTCGCGTGCGGGCCAACCGGGGTGTATAGCGCCGCCTTCTGGTGCGGGTTCTCGCCATAGCGCAAGGTCACCGGCGCCTTGCCGTTGATGGCGAGGAAGTCGGGGAACAGCTGCTGCTGGTCCGAAAAACCGAACCACTGGCTGATCATCGAATCATAGGCGGCGGTTGCAGCGAAGGCCTTAGCCACGCATTTGCGGCGGAAGTCGAGGCTGGTCGCACCGCTGGCTTCCAGCTCGCCCAGCAGCGTGTCGTAATCGGCCGGGTCGGTGACGATGGTGACGAACTGATGGTTCTTCGCCGCGCTGCGCACCATGGACGGCCCGCCGATATCGATGTTCTCGATGATCTCGTCGCGCTCCGCGCCCTTGGCGACGGTCGCCTCGAAGGGATAGAGATTGACCACCACGAGGTCGATCGCGCCGATTGCGTGTTCCTCCATGGCGGCCGCGTGCTCGGGATTGTCGCGCACGGCGAGGAGCCCGCCGTGAACCATGGGGTGCAGCGTCTTCACGCGGCCGTCCATCATTTCGGGAAAACCGGTGAGGTCGGAGACGTCCTTCACCTCGAGGCCCGCTTCGCGCAGCGCCTTCGCCGTACCACCGGTCGAGACCAGCTCGACACCCTTGGCGGCCAGCGCCTTGCCCAGATCCACCAAACCGCTCTTGTCGGACACCGAAAGAAGTGCCCGCTTGATTGCCACGTCTGACATTGAAACTTCTATCCCATTTTCTTGAGCAGCCAGGGGAAGCGTTCCCCGCTGCGAGCGGCCATGCCTTCGACCACGATCTGCTGCGTGCCATGCGGACGGCCCTGGCCATCGACCCAGAGGCTGTCCTCCAGCGCGCAGTGCGCCTCGCCGCTAGAACCTGCGAGGCGGAATTGCCAGTAGCTTGCGTCGGCCAGCGCCAGATGAACGCCCATTGCGTCGTCGGTCAGCCTGGCCTCCACTCCGCGCCCGAGGTGGAAGCGGATGGCGAATCCGATCTTGCCGCGCTTGCCCTTGCGTCCCGAAGGCTCGAGCACATCCTCTCCGCGCAGTTCTGTGCCGTCGTCGGAAAGGATGAGGATGCGGCGATGCAGTAGCCCGTGGCGTGCGACATACCCGTTGTGCGAGGCTTCCAGCTTGGCCGCCTTGCGTTCGTTCGTGTGGACCGTCTCGCGGTGGAAATCGACTTCCTCCACCCCCTTGCCGATCTTGCCGTTGATTAGGACGGCGGTGGAATTCGCCTCGTCCAGCACCAGCGTCGAATGGGCCGAGGTGCCGCGCAATCCCTGTTCGATTCGCGCAGGCACCAGCGCTCCGGCAAGCTCCGCGCCGCCGCAATTGACGACGATCCGCTGAGCCCCATGCGAAAATTCGAATGCCAGCGTCGAAGCGCAGCCGTGGCGCGCGTGGCGCGGCTTGGGCGGCGGTGCGGCGTCCATCACCAGCACGCCTTCCTTCGCGCGGACGCGCTGGTAGCCCCAGTGCCGAGCATCGACCATCGGCCGTGCGCGCACGCCGCTAGCGGTCACCAGCGAGTCGAGCGCCGGTTCGCCCACGACGGCGCTGCCCTGCCAGCTGCCGAGGCCCCTGTCCCCCATGCGCAGCGAAAGCAGCGCCGGGACCAGCAGGCCGAGCAGCGCGTCGAGGACGGTGGGCGGCTCTTCCTTCACCGCTTCGTAGCAGGCGCGAAGATCGGTCAGCAGCGCAATCGCCTGCGCCTGCGCGGTCGGACTGCGCGAGAGCACCCCGCCGTCGTCGCTCACCAGTTCGCCCAGCGTGCGCAGCAGGCCGGCTTCGCCATGCAAGCGGCGCGGCTTGCCGTCGGGAAGCAGCAGACCGGCCGCCACGATGGCGGTCCAGCCGGTGACCTGCGCCATCCGGTCTTCGCCGTTCGCCACCTGCCGGTCGAGCCAGCGTGCGGTCATCTCGATCGCCTCGAGCAGCGGGTTCTTGAGCCTTTCGCCTTCGCCCGAAAGCAGGACAGGCGTGTGCACCAGCCAATTGAGGAGGCGCAGGCCCGCAAGTTCGACATCCCACGCCGGCCCCTTGCCCGGCTCAGGGTTCTTGGCGAGCCACTTCTCGAAGATCGCGCCCGAGGTATCCGCGCATTGCCCGCGCGGTGCGCAGGATGAGAGGTCGCGCATCCAGGTAAATCCGTGGACCGCCCGCACGAAAGGCTCGGCTAGCTTCGAGGGCGAGCCGAAGTCGAGCTTCGCGATCGCCACTTTCAGCCCGGCGACCTGCATCTGCCCCGCGCGCAGAGACATGCCCGCCACGCGGTCGCCCGCCAGCGGGGTTTCGACCATGGCGAGGAAGCGCGGGCGGGCAGGCTTGCGCAGCGGCGCGGCGAGCACCGAGCCGGGCACGCCCATCTTGTATCCCCAGCGGACCAGCGCATCGAGCGCGCCGCCATGCGGGAGGGCGAAGTCGGCCGGCACGAGCGAGCGCGCCGGTTCGAGCGGTTCGGGATCGATCTCCGGCTCGGGCGCCGGTGTGACGACTGGCCTGGGTGCCGGCTCGGCCACCGGGGCAGGCGTCGCTGCAGCCGGCTCGGGCTCGACCGCGATCCTGGCCTCGGATCCCGCTTCGGGCACGGGCGCGGAATTCGTCGCCTCGATCGCCTCTTCGATATCGATCTGGTCGGACTCGACCTCGTCCTCGACCAGAGGTTCGGGATCGTCGAACAGCGGCAGGGCGACCTGGACCTCGTGCCCGGCATCCTCGCGCGCGGCGCTGAGGAGGTCGGAGTGCCCCTCGCTCATCCCCGCCCCTTCAGAGCAGCAATGTTGGAGGCGTATTTCTCCGGCCCGCCCCGGAAAGTGGCCGATCCGGCAACCAGCACATCGGCCCCCGCCTCCACGCAAAGCGGTGCGGTGGTCGGGTCGACCCCGCCGTCGACCTCGAGGCGGATGTCCTTGCCGCATTGATCGATCATCTTGCGGATCGCTTCGATCTTGCGCAGCTGCGAATGGATGAAGCTCTGCCCACCGAAACCGGGATTGACGCTCATCACCAGCACGAGGTCGACTTCCTCGATGAGGTAGTCGAGCATCTTCGCAGGCGTGCCCGGGTTGAGCACCACGCCCGCCTGCTTGCCGAGGTTCTTGATCGCCTGCAGCGTGCGATGGATGTGCGGGCCAGCTTCCGGATGGACGGTGATGATGTCCGCGCCGGCTTCGGCAAAAGCCTCAAGGTAAGGGTCGACCGGTTCGATCATCAGGTGGACGTCGAAGGGCTTCTTCGTATGCGGGCGCAGCGCCTTCACCACGGCTGGACCGATGGTGATGTTGGGCACGTAATGCCCGTCCATCACATCGATGTGGATCCAGTCCGCCCCGGCCTCGTCGACCGCGCGAACCTCCTCGCCCAGCCGGGCGAAATCGGCGGAAAGGATCGAGGGAGAAATCAGCGGAACGGTCATAGAGCCCTGTCCGGCGTTGAAAGGGTACGTACGCGAGCGGGAAATACCCCTCTCCACCGCGCCTCCACAAGCTTGTCCGCAGGCTTATCCACCGGTGACCGGCTGGGGAGACGATTGCCAAACGGATCGACGTGCCCGATCAATTCAGCGCGAATTAAGCGTGTCATCTATAGATATGAGCCTAAACAACGGTGGCTTTCGCCGCCGAAGAGGCGCGCCTGGATGAGCGCGCAGACGAAAGATTAACGGGGCATTCGACATGAAACGCAAGATTGCAGCTATCACCGCGGGCGCAGCGCTGGCCATTACCGGCCTTGCAATGACCGTTCCGGCGCAGGCCCAGTACCGCGAGAAGATCTCACACGATCCCGGCAAGTGCGCGGCGGGCAAGGGTCCCGCCGTCCTGGTTTCGGTCACTGATATCAAGGAAAGCATGGGCACGATCCGCATCCAGTCCTACCGCGCCACCAAGGCCGACTGGCTGGAGAAGGGCCGCTGGATCTACCGCATGGAGGCACCGGCCAAGGCGGGCACGATGCGCTTCTGCATGCCGCTGCCCAAGGCAGGCCATTATGGCATCGCGGTGCGGCACGATCTCGACGGTGACGGGGAAACCGATATCTTCGGCGACGGCGGCGCGATGTCAAACAATCCCAGCATCAATATCTTCAACCTCGGCAAGCCGAGCTACAAAAAGGTCGGCTTCGACGTCGGCAGCGGGGTCGAGAGCATCTCGATCCGGATGCGCTACCGCTGAGCCTGGTCGCTGCGGCGTTTCGCGCGCCATAGGTCCCAGGCCGCACCGGGCATGGCGAGCAGGGGGTGTTTCTCCCGGAACGGCGTGACTTCGAGCGCGATGCCCGTGTGCCGCTCCAGCTTCCACGCGCCGTAGCGCGCGGCGCCCTCGAAGGTCGTGGTGGCCTTGGCGAGGCGCAGGATATTGAGCGCCTTGCCCATCCGCTCGCGCCGCTTCCACGCCTCGGCAGTCCGGGCGCGAGCCGCAGGATCGAGCCGTGGCTCCAGCATCCTCCCATCCCTCTCGAACGCGATACCCTCCGCCTGCCAGGCTAGCGGCAGCAAGCCTTCGAAATGGCCTGCGTTGACCGAGAGGATCGAATCCTCGCGACCCGGTTTCTCCACCCGGAACTCCGCGCGATAGGTGGCCTGGAAAAGCGCCCGCCAATAGGCTTCGGCCGGCCCTTTTTCCGGCCCGAGGACCGCCGCGAAACGCGAAGCGGTGCGCGCCGCCTGCGCCACTGCGCTCAAGGTCTGCTTGCGGGCGTCCTCGCCGTTGGCCCAGATCAGCGCGCTGGGCTGGACGAAGCGTGTCCAGATCGTCGTGTCGCGACTTTCCCCGCGCGCGGCCTCGGCGAATTTCGCAAGGCTTATGGTCGCGATCTTTGCGCGCAGCACCTCGCCCTCGCGTTCCCATTCGCGGTAGCTCACGCGCGGCCAGATCCTTTCCTGCTGGGGGCCTGGCAGGAGGACATAGAAATCGAGCACGCCTTCGAGCGAACCGGTGCGCAAATTGGAACCGTAGAACAAAACCGCGCAGGCCCCGGCCTCCTCGCCCAGCTTGCGCGCATATTCGGCTACCTCGGGGTGGATTTCGCGCGCGAGGCTCGCCGCGACCCTCTCTTGGAGCGTCTCGCTCACCCGGCGACGAAAGTCAGCGGCGCGCCCTGTTCGACGCGGTAGCTGCCGCCCGGAAAATGCTCGCCATCGAGGATGAATTGCGAATCGAGCGTGATCGCGAAGCCTTCGACCGACAAATGGTGCAGCCCCGCTGACTTCAGCCAGCGCGGATGCCAGCCGGCAAGGATTGCCGGGACCGAGAACAGCACCCGGCGGCGTGGGTGGTCGAGAACCAGCATGCGAATATCGCCCTGCCCCTTGCCGAACAGCTTGATGTCGAGCGGCATGGTGGTGAGCGTGGAGGCAAGCACGATATTGCGCCGCGCCGGGTCGCCGTGGCGCGAGTGCGGCAAGGGCTCGCCGGAAGGCAGGTATTCGAGTTCCATCCGTGCGCCGCGCCGCCACATGTTGTCGTCGCTCCCGAAGAGCGCCTGCAACACGCCCCAGGCGCTGGTCATCCCCACGGCGAGCGAGTTGAAAAAGCCGATCTTGTGGGCGTCCTGCCCGGCATCCACACCGAGCGTGAAGGCGCCTGCACCCATGATGAAGCCGAGGATGGGCGGCTCTTCGTCATCGACCTTGCTCACGGCAAGCGGACGGCGCTGGATCCGCCGGCCCTGAGTGCGATCTTCGAAAGCCGCGATCGCATCGGCCAGCGACCAGTCGCGCGGGCTGCCGAGATCGACGTTGAGCGCGTTGGTCTTGCCGCGAGGGAGCACCGCCAGTTCCGGCCAGTTTTCACCAAAGGCGGCTTGCCCCATGGTGAGGACGTCGCGCACCGTGCCGTCGCCGCCGCTGATAACGAGGAATTCGGTCCCGGCTGCGGCGAAATCGGCGAGCGCCAGCGCGATGTCACGCCGGGTTTCGGGCCGCACGATAGTGACATCGGAACGGTTGCCGAAATCGGGCTCGCGCCCCTTGTTGTGGTGGCTGCGCGCGCTGAAGACCACGCCGATGCGCATCGCGTGCCCGGGGCCCTTCGCACCCGCACGCCTTGCGCCGGTCCGTTCGGGAAGATCGTCGAACTGGTAGATCTTGCGCTCCATGATTGGCTCTTGGCGCGGGTCTAAGCGGTTTCGGCGGCTTTGGCGAGGGCGCGGTGGGTAATATGGCGCGCCCGACGTGAAAGTGATGGGCACTATCATCGTTGGCAAATTCGAGTTCCCCTATCGTCTTAACGACAGCTTTGCGCCCTCGTAGTGACCGTAGCGAGCATTCACCACTTTACCAAAAAGCACATCAGAATGGCTCAAGCTCGCGCCAAGGCGATCGGCTCCAGGCCTTCTCGCGATCAGAAGGAATGCGAGGGGCTATTCGCCATTTGATCCTCCAATTGCTGGTCAGGCACTTAGAGTGCCGGTAGGCGGGGGTAACGAAGCAATGGCTCGCGCAAAAGCAGATTTGCAGGGTGCGATTCTTTTCGATCGTCAGGGACCGATGAATTCTTCTCAGGTCACTGCGATCTACTACGACTGCCCCGATGAAATATCGGAGCAGTCGATTGAGCCGGGCTTCGCCTCAGAACGCGACCATGTCGGTCATTGAAAGATCGGCCATTGAAAGACTGCCTAGATGACTACGTTCTGGAAGTTTCCGCATGGGCAAACGGGTGGGAACCAAACCCAACGCATGAAGGGGAGGGGTGGACCATTCTCCTTGGTTCGCATTTCGCCTTGCACGATCCACGGATTGCTGCCGAGTACCTAGCGGAATGCCTTCCTTCAGCCACCGTTCGCATGGTTCGCAATGGCGGAACAATGCTGGCCTGGTCTCACCCCGACCTCATCGCCGAAGCTATCTGTCGACGGTACCGGCGGTCGCCCCTCCATGACCAACCCTAATACCATCGATTGTCTGGATTGGTTCGCATCAGCCCGTTGCTACGCTTAGGTGCGGCACCCGTCGTGAGGAGCAACAGTTCTGTCGATATCCGAAGCGTGAGAAAGCGCGCATTTCAGACTTGGGGATACCCCAGAAGGAAGAATCCCACGATATCGGCAGACTCCTGGACTGTGCAAGCCAGTCTACCGCCTGCTGCAAATTCGGATTGCGGGGCGAAGGCGATCACGTCCTGCAATTCGAACGGCTTGAAAACGACGACCAGTCTCGTTGGCGAGTGTGCTCAGCTTGAAGCTACGACAGGATTGCGGTCCTTGATAAGCGCTTCCAGCAAGGCGCAATCTCTCTCGTAACCTTGTGCACGCTCGGTCCAGTGATCTTTGTTCGTCGCATCACGTTTGGCGAGGTTGCGAACGAAATTGGCTCTTTCCCGGCACGCCCTGAGGCTGTCGAACAAGCTTCTCTCCAACATTTCGTCCTGTTGTCTTTCCAATGATCGGCTGGTGTAGGCATGGCCGGTGTGGCAGCGGTATCGCGTTAGCGGTCCGTCCGAAATCTCCCAAAGCACACCGTTGCAATCGGGGCAGTTATAGGGAGTAAGTTCTCCAAGACTTTCTTCGCTTGCCATGCTGGCCTTCTCCAGTCCGGCGATCATCATTTCCAACTTGACTTCCCGGTCGACTTCGCGGTGTGGTCCCGTCTCTTCGCATACCGTTTGCGATAACCTCGCTCCGAGGTCTTTTGCCGCAAAAATCGCGTCCGGCTCTCCCACCGCGCTGATCGTGGCACGCGGCATGTCGGGGGACATCGCTTCTGCGGGATCCTGCACCATTACCTTGCCCCCGATGCCCTGAATAGCGCGAGCTCCGGCTGCGCCATCGTCCAGGTAGCCCGACAAGATTACCCCTACCGCGCGGGTTGAACCGAAAACAGCAAGGCTGCGGAACAACGGATCTATCGCCGGCCTGAAATTGTTTTCGCGCGGTCCGTGGCGCAAGTGGATGTGGTTCTCGCCGATCATCATGTGACGGTCGGGGCGGGCGATATAGAGGCAGTTTGCCCGCATCGGCTCGCAATCGTCCGGTTCGCAAACTTCCAGCTTGGAAACTCGCTGAATGATAGATTTCAAATGCTGGGATTCGTTGGAGCGGTGAACAACAAGAAAGACAGTGGCGTCATCCTCCGGGTCGAATGATCCGAGCAGATCGATGAGCGCGGGAATCGCCCCGGCGCTACCGCCTATGCCGATCAGATTCCGCCGCCGTGTGGTCATTGTACTATTCCATCATTTCCTGCCGCGACACAAGGCGCGCAGCATTGGCCAACAAAGCGTTGGCACTCGCGGGTTTCGGGACAACTATGTCCTGTTCGAACCCGTTGGGAAGGTCGGTATTGGAACCGTACCCGGTTACGAAAAGGATCGGCACCGCAGCCTCCTTGAGCTTTTTCGCGAGTGGCAGAACGGTATCATCCTCAGCCAGAGAGAAGTCCAGGATTGCCAGATCGATGGCTTCGGCCTCCTCGGCCATGGCATCCGAAAGGGATAAGAAAGGCCCCACAATTTCGGCCCCCACGGCGGAGAAGACTTCGGCGTGCTGCTCTGCAATCAGCCATTCGTCGTCGAGCACGAGGATGCGTTTTCCGTCGAGACAATCATGGGAGACGTACTCGCCGTTCGTCTGCTCGGGCGTTTCGGTAGCAGTGGGGGGCAGAACATTCGGTAACCGAATGATGGCCTTTAGCTCCATCCCCTTCGCTTTCCAGGAAGTCGTCGTTTCCGCCGACAATTGACGCTTGACGATCTGGCCCAAGACCTTCGTGCCAAAACCGGTCTTCGTTGGCTTCTTGACATGCGGTCCGCCCGATTCCGTCCAGACCAAGTGCAAGTCGTCTCCGTCGCCCCTTCGCCAACTGATCTCGACATGCCCTTCGGGCACTGAAAGCGCACCGTACTTATGAGCATTGGTGTTCAACTCATGGAAGAACATCGAAAGTGCCTGGGCCGCGCTGGGTGCGATGGGCACATTTGGCCCGGATACCGAAACCTGATTTTTGCCTGCCTGCTTCACCACCTCGTCGACAACGAGCGAGCGTAGGTCGGTTCCCGTCCACCGCGCGTCGGCCAAGAGGCTGTGGGTGCGGGCCATCGCATCCAGCCGGGCACGGAAATCCGATTTGAAGGACTCAAGGTCGCGACTAGAACGCGAGGTGATTTCGGCAATCGAAAGAATAATCGCGAGCAGGTTTTTGACGCGGTGATCGAGTTCACGCATCATGAACTCGCTCCGCTCTTCGCTCTTCTTGCGTTCCGTCACATCTGCATTGATGCCGAGTACAGTCGAGCGGCCATCCTGCTGGAGACGCTCTCCCTTGCCCAGCAGCCAGATCATTTCCCCGTCCGGGCGGATGAAGCGGAACTCTTCGTCGAACGGAACGCCGCGGGATACGGTCGCGGCGAGAGCTTCTTCGACCCTCTCGCGATCGTCCGGAGCAATGCGTGCAAAAAAGCTACCGGCATCGGGACGCGTTTTCACGCTCTCGATGCCGATCATCGCGCGGAGGCGCTGGTCCCATGTCACCTCGCCGGTTTCGACGTCCATGGTCCAAAGGCCCATTTCTGCAACGCCCATCGCGAGTGACTGGATCAGCCTTTCTCGAGACAGGTAATTTTCGCGCGTTGTCTGCATCACCGTCATCGAGATGATGTTCGAAACCGCTTCCAGGATCGCAAGGTCTTCCTCGTCAAATGCGTCCGGCTCGCGGTTGTGCAGGCCGATCACGCCCCAAGGCTTTCCGCCGACGGTAATCAGAGTGCTGATGCCAGAACGCACGGCATGATCGGTTAGGAGTGTGGGTCCTTCGAAACGCTTTTCTTCCAAAAGATCGCCCACGAGGACCGAATGCTCTTCGAGAAGGGTGTAGCCAGCCTGACTGTGGCGCCCACTTTCGACACGCGCGCTGCCGACGCAGCCAGAATTCCAGCCAGCTCCGGCAGAGACGAAAAAGCTCTCATCTTTCTCGATCTGTAGAACTTTCGAAAAATCACAATTCATGGCCTCGCGGAGCGAGCCACATACCTCGTCGAAGAATTCTCCGAGATCACGTGTCGCGAGTGCCTTCTGGCTGAGGTCCGCGACAATGCGCGCCTGGCGTTCCCGTGCAGCAAGCATACGCGAAGTGTTCGCCTGCTCGGTAATGTCGGTGAAAGTAGCAACTACGCCGCCGATTTTCTCCTCGGCCGTGCGATAAGGCTGAAGCCGCCGTAGATAGATCCGATCGTCCTTACCGGAAATCTCACGTTCGACAGGCTGCAGGGTGTCGAGCACGCCTCGAGCCTCCTTGGCGAGGTCTGGATCATCAATCTTCGTGGCAAGCTCGCTGAACGGTCTACCGATGTCGCCGTCGCGCAATTCAATGAGGCCTCTCATCGAAGCGGTAAAACTCGAGATATTGAGGTCCTGATCGAGAAACAGGACCGGAAGCCTGGTTGAGGCGAAAAGGTTGCGGAGGTCGTCGGTCGCCTTCTCGACTTCGAAAATCTTGTCTTCGAGCTGATGGTTTACAGTAACCAGCTCTTCGTTGAGAGACTGCAGTTCTTCGCGACTGGTTTCGAGTTCCTCGTTTGCCGATTGAAGCTCCTCGTTGGAGGCCATGGCCTCTTCGTGGCTTGCCTTCAGCTCTTCGTTCGATGTCTCGAGCTCTTCAACGGTGGTCTGCAAATCCTCGCGTACGATCTCGAGTTCGTTTTCCAAATGACGGACATAGTCGTCGTCATCGGTTTCCGGTACATCGCCTGGCTTTTGACTGGCGCTGACTTCGACAAAAGTGACGAGATAGCGAGCGTCGTCACCTTCCTCGTCCACCTTGGTGCAATCCACACGCACCGATTGATCGCGATCGGGGAAACGTACTGCCACACCCCGGCCGTCGGGATTTTCACCCATCGCGCGGCGGCGCACCGCATCGCGTACCCGCGCCCTCAACGGTGCGGGTAGGATGTCGTAGATATTGTTGGTTGGCTCGCCCTCGGGCGTATCCACGAAACGGCGTACGGGTCCGACGTAATGGTGAATGTTGCCATTGGTGTCGATGACGACCCCGGCCGGCGCATAGCGTTCCAGCAGCGAACGGCGAACCTGCTCACCAAGGTCGCTGGCTTTCTCACGCCTGCTCTTTTGGAGGAAGCGCTGGATTTCATTGGCCCCCATATCGGCATTGTTACGCGCAGAAAACTGGGCAACCGAACGACCGGCCTTACGCTGGTAGATGTGCGCCTTTGCGGCAATCGTCCTGAATTCCCGCGATTGAGAAGACACGGTCTCGGATGTGCCGAGCATCAGGTAGCCGTTTTCCCTCAAGGCAAAATGGAATGTCTCGATCAGTTGCTTCTGATGGGCCGCATCCAGATAGATCATCAGATTGCGGCATGAGACGAGTTCGAGGCGCGAAAACGGCGGATCGGCGAGAAGGTTCTGCTGCGCGAAAACCACGCGTTCACGCAGCCGCTTTTCCACACGATAGTGCTTGCCTTCCTGGCGGAAGCACTCGCGGAGCCGCTCGGCCGTGAGATCCGCTGCAATGCTGTGTGGGTATATCCCCTCACGGCCCTGCGCGATGGCATCTTCATCGAGGTCGGTAGCGAAAATCTGCCAATCGCATGACTTTGACTTCTTCGCACAATGCTCTTCGAACAGGATAGCGAGGGTGTATGCTTCTTCACCGCTCGAACAGGCCGGAACCCATATGCGGATCGGTTCGTCGCCTGCCGCTTCGATTAACGGGGCAATGATAGTCTCTTCGACCTGTGGCCAGACCTCTGCATCGCGGAAGAAGCTGGTCACATTGATCAGCATGTCGTCAGCGAGCTGGCGCAGCTCGTTGGCATCCGATCGCAGGTGGTCGGTATATTCTGAAAGGTTAGCGAACCGCAGTAGGTTCATCCGGCGGCGGATACGCCTTCCGATCGTACCGCCCTTGTAGGCGCTAAAATCATACTTGAGGCGCGCCTTTATCAACGCCAGCACGCCTTTCAGGTCGGCCTGGCTGAAGCCCTTGTCACCTTCCTTCTCGGTCCGCTCCGCATATTTGACGATCGATCTCGAAATCTCGGAAATTGTCCCGACCTCATCGGCATTGTCGCTGTCGATCGCCGCCTGAGGCATGCCATCGTAAAGCGCGGTTTCCGGTGACTGGGCAAAGGTGAGCCCTCCTGCGCCTTTGATTGCACGCAATCCCAAAGTTCCGTCGCTTCCAGTGCCGGAAAGGATTACTCCTACCGATTGGGAACCCGCGGTCTCGGCGAGCGAACGCATGAAGTAGTCGATCGGCATACGCGAACCGCGAGGGTGCTGGGGCGTGTCCACGAACAGGCCATGATCGACGATCCGCAAGTATCGGTTTGGCGGCAAGACATAGATATGACCGGGATCGACGGACATATCCTCTTCGGCTTCCACACAGGGTAAGTTCGCCGATCGCGAGAGGATGCTGACAAGCTGGCTCTCGTAGTCGGGCGCGAGATGCTGCAGGATGACAAAGCTGGCTTTGGTACCCGAAGGTATGCACTCGACCAGCGACTTGAGCGCCTCGATCCCGCCGGCGGATGCGCCAACAGCCACAATCGGATACTTGAATACCGACATAATGCCTTTCTGCCCCCTATGCGCGCCGGCCAGCCTAAACCCGTTTGCGCTTGCAAAACCCGATTGGATAGTCCCGGTCAAGGCCAGGCTTCATTTGCGGCCGCCACTATGGAAAAAGCTGCGATATGAGAGGCTTTCGCGCACTTTGGTAGCATCCGTCAGACGGATCGAGCGATTATTGCGCTCGACAATACCATCTTCTTCGAGTCGAGAGAATGTCCGGCTGATATGAACTGGCGTGACGCCCAGCAGGTCGGCGAGTTCTTGCTGTATAAACGGCATTGGAATTCGGTCGTCTACAAAGCCCGCCGTCGCGAACTCGTCGTAAAGATCGAGAAGAACCACCAGCAAGCTTTCTGTAGCGCTTAACGAAATCAGGGCACGGACACGCTGCGTCACACGCATGGTCCGGGCCAGTTCATGGCGCTTGATAATCGAGGCCAGCCCCGGTTTATCGTCGAGAAGGGCCTCAAGCTTGCGCGCATCTAATATCGTCGCGACCGAATGCGCCTTGAAGAGGATGTCGTCCTGTTCCTCGAATGCGCTTAAGCGCGACCAGTTGCAAATTGCACCGGGACCAAAAAAATCGGCAATGTGCCGCTGACCGTTCGGCAATATCTCGAACTTGAACGCAAAGCCCTGTTGCAAGATGAACAGGTTCGACAAATGCCCCCGGTCGGACCAACTCGGCTGATCATTGGGGAACGTTTTCTGACCGACGATGATATCAGACAGGTCGTCGCGCAGAAAACGGCCGGAAAAATTTCCGAGGCGCTGCACGAGTAATTCGAGTGGGTCACAAGCAACGGCCTCCGGACGCCCGAAAGGCGCTGAGTTTGATCTGCCAATAGTTTGGTTTTGTCCCATACCGAAAAAACCGATGAGCGGGGGCCATGTTCCGAATGACTTCCTTGCCTGATGGATAGCTAGTCCTACTCGGCTACCGACAAAAAAGGCGAATGGCCCGCATGGAGGAGCGGAACCCAAATGGCACAGGTCGCGACTTTCAGTGGGACAGGTCGACGCCATTCGCCAAGTTAGGATGCAACAAATTTCGAGCTCGTTCGATAACAAAGGTTTAGTCGGATTGATTGTGACAGGTCGCATAACATTTGTTATCTGACGGCTATTGCCGGAAGGAGCTATTAGCTGGGGGAGAGAGGGGCGGCGACTTTTTGCGACCCTGGCGCCGCCGTTGTGGGATCTAGGGTGGCCGGAAAACCGAGAATCTTCGACGAGGACGAGCCGCTCATTCTGATGGACTTGATCGACACTCTCAACGAGGTCGGCTTCAAGACCTTCGAAGCGAGTTGCGCGAAAGAGGCCGTCGAGATTATGGGACGCCGACCGGAAGACATTAGCCTCTTGATAACAGACATCAATCTTGGCGCAGGACCGAGCGAGTGATAAATTGCTGAAAAACTCTGCGGGGGTTCTCCGGAGGCACCGATCATTTTTGCGGCCGGTGACAGCTTTCATGATCGGGAGAGGCTCGCACTCGCGAACAGTCCTCTTCTTGTAAAAGCCTTGTCTCCAAAAAATGATGCTCCGCGCAGTGAAGAATGTCATCACCTATACAGTGGGCTGACCGGCCGTTCCGCGTGAACTCAGATCGATACCAGACTGTCCGGTTACGGCCCGATAGCTTCTATTCGGCGCCCATCAGATTCCTGCCGGGCGAATCCGAGAATCCCAAAATTCTGCAGATTTTCGCCAATGGCGCACCCGACAGGATTCGAACCTGTGGCCTCTGCCTTCGGAGGACAGCACCTAATTCCGGAAATGGCGGAAAACGGCGATGTCTGCCCTTTCAATACGCGGAACAATACAAGAATACAACGTGAATATCTGCAAATTTCACCGGAGTTTCACCGGAGAACCGGTGCGTCGAAAAGCTCCGGCGCGAGCTTCTCCAGCGCCCTTTTACGCTTTCTCCAGTCCGGCATCTTCTCAGTGAGGTGAGCAATGAAAGCCGCTCCATGATCGCCATATCCAACGTGCGCGAGTTCGTGAGCGACAACGTAATCGATCAGCGGTGGCGAGACCTGCACGAGTGATCGGTTGAGAATCAATGTATGGGTCGCCGAGATATAAGATCCCCAGCGCATCTTGATTGGCCTGATGAGAAGGTTGGGCTTTCGCTCTACCTCCTTGCGAAAACTGGGCAGACATCTTTCGACCGCGGCAGGCAAGTGGTGTCGAGCCTCCTTCATATACCATCTAACCAAGCGATTGCGGATGCGACCGGCTTCGTTCGGTTGGATGGCACCCACGATTATGCGCGACCCTTCGCGCACCACCCCCACCCTCTCTGGATCCACCCGCAGCCGATACTGCTGGCCGAGATGAAGGAATGTTTCACCTGGCTTGAACTGCCTCGCAGTTGCCTCAATACTCCTAGTCGAGAACTCGGCCTGCTTATCGAGGATCCAGCCAGCTTTTTTTCGAACGCGACTTTCGATGTCGGCGAAATCCGCCTTCTCGGGTGCGCTGACCACAACCGCTTGATCGGGCGAAACCGAGATTCCCATGGTCTTTCGCGGCGAGCGACGCAGCTGGAAACGTATCAGTTCCCCACCGATCTCGATTACGTGCTGTTCCATTGATTAGCGAGCCGCCTGGCGTTTCGCGATCGCGATGGCGGCGTCCATCAGGCTGTCCATCGCTTCGACAGAAAAACCGTAAAGGCCTCGCGCGCCCTTGATGTGGTCGAACAGGTAGTCGTCCATATCCTGCCGCATTGCGTTTTCGGCATTCGGATCGGTCGTCCAGCCGACACGTTTGTGGCGCTCAATGATCGACGCAAATTCGACAGCGATCTCCTCGGAAATCTCGGTAGACTGCTCGCCCGCCAATTCTCCGACAGCATCCCGTGCTTGGCCGTAGATCGCACTGCCCAACGGATCTCCGCGGAGCGATGCGGGCGTTTCCTCCGTTTTCGCCCGCGATCCCTCTACTACCTGCTCCCGGATTTCGTGGGCCTTCGCCAGATAATCCTTCTCGCTCAGGCGACCCTCGCGAAACCCGTCTATGATGTCCTGCACCATCTTGGCGAAGCGCCGATACATCGCCGGGTCCTCATCCATTCGTTCGGTGATCGAACGCTGAGTGGCCGACGTAATGGCGTCGGCAACGCTGGCCGCCGTCCCCGTCTGCTCCTCGACAGTGCGCTTGAAATTCTCTTCGTCGAAAATGTCGACCGGCGGCACAATAGCCACCAGTTCCGTCGCATCGATGTGCTTGTCTAGCAGCGCACGGATCGACGCCTGATACCGCTTGTAGTCGTAATCCTCCTCGGCATCACCGTAACGCAGGCGAACCGCGCGCCGTAACGCCTCGAAGCGCTTCAGGTCCTGCTTGTAGTTCGCAATCACCCGGGGCTCCGTATTCTCTACGAATTGATCGGAGCCGAAGGCCGTCTGGAGGGTGCGAGCAAAATCGGACAGTCGATCATAGAAGCGCTTGCGGCGAAGCTCGTCGCGCAGGTGAAGCGCATAGGCTTCCGGATCGTAGTGATTGCCCACACCCTTGAAGAGGTCAAGCAAGGCCGCGTGCTTGTCCGGCAAGGTGTCGACCTCTTCACGGATCGACACCAGAGCTTGCGCAACGTCGCCCTCGTCATAGCCTTCGAAGGCGCTGTAAGCCGTCAGTGCCTGGTCAAGATCTTCGAGGATGCCGACGTAATCGACGATACGGCCGTGCTCCTTGTCATAGAGCGCGTCGCCATCCTCGTCCTTCTCCTCGCTGGAGAACAGCCGATTAACCCGCGCAATCGCCTGCAGCAGCTTATGGTCCCGCAAGTTCTTGGCGATGTAGAGCGTCTGGTTGCGGGGCGCATCGAAGCCGGTGAGCAGTTTGTCGACGACGATCAGAACATCCACCCCCACGCCATTCTTGAACGCGCGGATCGTGTCTTCCTCGTATTTGGCCAAGGGCTGCTTCGCCTCGACCTTCTTGATGAAGGACTGGACGATATCATCGTCATCGTCGCCGACGTCCTCGTGGCCGTCACGGTCGTCGCTCTTCGAGATGATGACGGCGCTTTCGACGATGCCAATCTCCTCGAGCATCTGGTGCAACAGCACGGCCTCGCGCTTGAATGGGGCGACGAGCTGCGCCTTGTAGGGCGTGCCCAACATCGTCCGCTCGAAATCCTCGCTTACGTCCTGGGCGACTTCGTTCAGCCACGGCTCCACGCCCTGGACGACCTGCGCGCGGGCGATGCGCTTCTTCAGGTCGGCCTTCTGACCATCGGTCAGATTACGCGTCTTGCGCTCGAACCACTTGTCTAGGTTCGCCTGCTGCGCCTCCATCTCAACGTGACGCCCTTCGTAAAGCAGCGGCACCACCGCCTTGTCCGCCACGGCCTGGTCGATCTTGTAATCGTGGATCAGCCCGCCGAAGCGGTCGAAGGTGCTTTTCTCACGCTTCAGAAGCGGGGTGCCGGTGAAGCCGATATAAGCCGCACCGGGCAGCACCTTCCGCATTTGGCGATGCAGGCTGTCGATGTCCTTCACCGTCTGGCTGCGGTGGCTTTCGTCGACCAGCACGAAGATATCGGTGTCGGGATCGGTGAAACTGCCTGCCGATTTCAGCCCGGCCTTGAACTTGTGAATCAGCGTCGTGATAACGGGGCGCTTGTCTTTCAGCATGCGGATCAAATCGCTACCTCGCGTCGCCTGCTGCGGTAGCTTGCCGGCATTACGGAAAGTTTGGGTAAGCTGACGGTCGAGATCGACACGGTCTGTCACCAGCACGAAGCGCGCCTTTCCGAACTCGCGTTCGATCGCGCCGGCCAGCATCACCATCGTCAGCGATTTGCCCGAACCCTGCGTGTGCCAGACCACGCCGCCCTTGCGGTGACCATCATCGTCGTGCTGGCGGACGCGTTCGAGCGAACGGCGCACGCCGAAATACTGCTGGTATCGCGCGACCTTCTTCACGCCGTTGTCGAACAGCGTGTAGCCGCGGACGATATCGAGAAGGCGGTCGGGGCGGCACAGGCTGATGAGCAAGCGGTCGAGCTGGTTGGGCAGACGTCCGCCCGCGCCCGGATCCATCAGGCCGTCATGCGTCCGGCGGTGGCGGTCGAAATCGATCCAGATCTTCGAGGCTTCGTCCGGGTCGAGCCCAGCATTGACGATCCGCTCGACCTGGCTGTCGGCGATCTCTTCCTCGCGCCAGAGCGACCAGAACTTAGACGGCGTGCCACTGGTGGCGTAGCGCGGATCGCTGTCGTTGGCGGCGATCAGCATTTGCGAGACGGTGAAGAGGCGCGGGATCTCGTCCGGCGCCTGATTACGAAGCTGCTGGCTGATGCCTTGCTGAGTCTCGATCGCGGAGCATTTCACCTCGATCACCACCAGTGGGATGCCGTTGACGAAGAGCACGATATCGGGTCGCCGCGTATCCTCGCGCCGCTCTCGGCGGACGGGAAACTCGGCGGTCATGTGGAACAGGTTGTTGGCGGGAGTGTCCCAGTCGATGAACTTGAGCTGCCGCCCGCGCTTCTCGCCATCGACTTCCACGTCGACGCTCTCGCCCAGCTTGAGCAGGTTCGTCACCCGCTCGTTTGCTGGCATCAGACCGATGGCGCGATCGCTGGCCGCTTCCTTCAGCTTTTCGATCAGTTCGCGCGCTGCATCGTCGGGAACGGCATGGGTCCTGCCGCGCTGGCGGATGCGATTGATCGCCACCATGCGCTCGGCAAGCACGTCCTCGAGGATGACCTGCTCCAGCCGACCACGCCTTTGCGCTTCTCCTTCAGCCCGGCTGACGTAGCGCCAGCCCAGCCGCGCCAGGGTCATGACGGCGGGCAGTTGCACGCCGCCTTCTTCGCTGGTGGAGAAGCGGGGGGAGGTCATAGCGCCCACTCGGGATGGCGGGCGCCTTTGTAGAAATCGACACAGGGCGCGTCTGGCGTCTGCCCGATTTTCACGCGGTGCGGCTCCAGAATGTCGATTAGGCTCTGATAATAGGCCTGCTCACCTTGATAAGCTTCGGCTTGCGACCTCAGTTCGAGGTGACGCCGATAGACATAGCAAATTGCGTCAGCGACCTGCACGAGAGATGAGTGATCCGACTTGATCGCGAAGGCCGTGTTTATGATCTGGTCAAAGCGGTCCTTTTTTGAGCGGGGCTGCCAGATGCGCTTCTTCCGCTTCGTCACACGGCATTGATAAAGACCGTCATACCAACCGTCGCACGCATAAAGACCGTCCGAAAGGTTCGCCATTTCCGCTTTGTTGTCGTCCATTATGACAACAGTCAGCCCTTTGCTGTTGGCCACTCCTTGCATCTTCTTCTGGACGAGGGCGCTTGTGAACATCCCGCCGGCGATCCAGTAGCTGTTGCCGAAAGGGTGTCCGTGACCCGCGGCTCTAGCCGCATCGAAGGCCTCGAAGGAGAGGGCTACACCGAAGATCTTGCCACCATTTGCGACCGCGAGCGCACAGACCTCGGTAAGGAAATCCTTTCGTTCTTGCGCATCAATCTGATTCCAAGCACCCTTTCCATTAATAAAGCGGCTAGTCTTCAAGTCTGCCCGGTTACCGGGGTGTTTGGCGAAAAGAGCTTCGAGTCTCGCATCGAAGTCTGCGGTCTTCTTGCGCAGTTTATATGCATCGACCATCAAACCGCACATGACGAATACGTCACCTTGATCACGTGCTCCGCTCTCATCGACATAGACAAACTTCATCGGTCGAGTGCCTCCCCTTTTTCCTCGCGGCGAGAAATCGAAGCTCGTTCATCTCCGGTGTCCGGAAGAAGTCGCTGCATCAACGAACGCTTTTTTATCTGAAGAAGTTCGCCCCTCCGGATCTCCGCGAGCCAATCGCTGTGAGCTGCATCTAAAGGCAATAAGAGGTTAGCTTGTTCGTCCTTGCTCGGGAGCGGCAGGGGCGCTCCTTGGACAACCTCCCAATCTGCTCGCGGCATTCGCGAGCCTGTTGGGCGATTAGCCTCTGCCGCGAACTCGTGTGTCTGGATTAGATGGAATAAGAAACGCTGCTCACAAACATCGCGGTCGGCGCGCAACACCCAAAATTCGGTCGATGCGAGGCCGGGCCTATCGGCGTAATGGAACTTGTTGAGATACGGTCGCAGCTTACAGTATAGGATATCCGCAGTCTGGAAAGTTGCCCGGGCGCCTTGCAATTCCTTTGTCGGGGTGGCGCCAATCAGGCGGCCGCTTTGACCCTCCACGTTATCGAGTTCGATTGATGTTGGGGCAGAATCTACGCTGGCCTTTTGACTGCTCCTCGCAACAAAATCTCCGAGCTCAGTCCTCGCTCCCGCGTGGTTCGAAGATAGTCGCTGGATGAGCGCGCGATATCTCCGGCCCTTTGCGCCTGCGAGGCGATGCGAAAGCAGGATCAGGCGTTCAATTTGGTCGAGCGCATCGGCAGTCTGTATTTGATCTAAAAACTCAGGCCACGAGACAGGGATCTCGAGAAACTCAGCCGGATACAAACGGAGGCGGTCTTCGGTTAGGCCATAAGAAAAAGCCCATAGCATGTAGAGACCGCGGTCTGACTTGAACCAGTGTTTGGCGAAACGCGGATCAACAGTATTTTTCGGACGCATAACGCCATACGCTGGGCTAACATTCGCCGCCTCATCTGCGAGACCCAAAGCGCCCTGCCACATCCGCATCATATTGTAGGCAATATCGCCTGGCTCAACGAGCAAATGCTCTTCGTCCTTCAGCGCACTATCCGTTTTGCGGTCGAGACTATCGCGGCGAACCAGACCGTCGTGCATGGTGACCGACATCAGCGGCAAGCCTGCGCGGCCCTTGCGCTTACTGTGCGTGAAATAGTGCGAGAGCTTCCGAGGTGCATCAGCCATTGCTGCCCCCATCTTTCCGCTTCGCGCCGATCCGCTTCACCGTCTGCGTCGCTTCGAGGAAATGCCGTTCGACAGCGCTCGGCGCTTCGATGGCGCGGGTGTGCCATTTGTCGTATTCAACGTCGGCCTTCTTCTTGGCGAGCTTTGCCGAGATACGACCCGCATTCGTCAGGATCTCGCGATCCGACAGCGACAGGAACTGGTCGAGCTTGGCGATCCAGTCCTTCATATACATCGGCTTGCGGTTCTCTGCCTGCAGTTCAGCAAATTCGAGATAGGCGGTGACGATGCGATTGAGCGCCTTGATCTCGTCTTCCTCGAGGTAGTTCTTCGCCACTCGCGCGTCGTCCTTGCGCGGCAGGTTGCCCCGGGTTTCGCCCGCCCAGCTGGTGAGGCCCATATGATCCTTCTGCGCATCGGCGCGGGCGTGGATAACCTCTGCCGCGGTATGGCCGTGAGCCGCCCAGTGCATCTTGTTCTGCACCGTCTGGAAGAAGGTCTGGCTGGTTTCCGCCTTCGGGTCGTAATCCACACTGAGCGCGTAGATATCGAGCACCTTGCGGTAGAACACCTTCTCCGACGAACGGATATCGCGAATGCGGGCGAGCAGTTCGTCGAAATAGTCGGCCTCGGGGTCCTTCAATCGCTCGTCATCCATGACGAAGCCCTTGACCAGATACTCCGACAGAGCATCCGCCGCCCAGCGCCGGAACTGCGCGCCGCGAGGGCTGCGCACCCGGAAACCAACGCCAAGGATGATGGGGAGGCTGTAGTGCGCAATTGAGCGCTTTACCTCACGTCCGCCCTCGGTTCGAACTTGTAAGTAATCGTTACAAGTTGCCTCCTCGCCGTATTCCTCGTCCTCGTAAATTGCCCGGATATGCTGGGTCACCGCCTGAGGCGTCACCTGATAGAGGTCCGCAATCTCCGCCTGGCTGAGCCAGACGTTGCCGTCTCGCGCCTGAAGCCGGATGACCGTCACACCGTCCTCAGTCTGATACTGGATCAGCTCTCCATTGCTTTTACGGTCTGCCATCAGAGGACGCCCAGCTCCTTGAGGTAGCCGTTCATCTTCTGGCGCGTTTCGGCCAGTTCCTTCTCCAGCTCCTCGATCTCGGCCTGGACCGCCGCGATGTCGATTTCCTCCTCGGGCTCGAAGGTGTCGACGTAGCGCGGAATGTTGAGGTTGTAGCCGTTCTCGGCGATCTGCTCGCGCGTGATGACACTGGCGTAGCGTTCGACATCCTCACGCGCGCGCCACGTATCGACGATCTTGTTCAGGTGATCCTTCGACAGCTCGTTTTGCTTCTTGCCCGGCACGAATTCGCGGCTGGCATCGATGAAGAGGACGTCATCGGCATCCTCGCGCGCGCCACCCTTTTCGCGGGCGCGGTCGAAGATTACCATGCAGACCGGAATGCCGGTCGAAGGAAAGAGTTGCGCGGGGAGGCCAACCACACCGTCGAGCAGGTTCTCCTCAATCAGCGCCTGCCTGATCTTGCCCTCGGCTCCGCTTCGGAAGAGCACACCATGCGGCGCGATGACAGCTACACGGCCTTCACGCGGCTTGGCGCTCTCGACCATGTGGCTGATGAACGCATAGTCCCCGCGGGACTTCGGCGGCACGCCGCGATGATAGCGGTTGAAGCGATCGTCGCCTGCAACCTCATGCCCCCATTTCTTGAGCGAGAAGGGCGGGTTGGCAATGATCCTGTCGAACCGCATCAGCGCGTCGCCATTGACGAACTTCGGATTGGTGAGCGTGTCGCCCCATTCGATCCGCGCATTGTCGAGCCCGTGGAGGAACATGTTCATCCGGGCGAGCGCCTGGGTCTGGTTCGTGGCCTCCTGTCCAAAAACCTGCGCATTTGCTTGGCTTGCATGTTCCTTGCCCTCGATACCGGCGACATATTCGGCCGCGCGGACCAACAAAGTGGATGAACCACAGGCTGGATCGAGGATCTTGTTGCCAGGTTGAGGATCGGCCAACCGCACCAGTAATTCCGAAACCTTGCGCGGCGTGAAGAACTCACCCGCCTTCTTGCCGGCGTCAGATGCGAAGCGGGAAATCAGGTAGATGTATGTCTCGCCAATTACATCCTCCGCATTATCCTCACCACCAAATCGGGAGGGCGAGAAATCGAGCGCAGGACGCGCGAAGTTGTCGAACAGATCCTTGATCCGTCGATTGCGATCCGCCGTTTCGCCAAGATTGGTTCGGCTGTTGTAGTCCGTTTCGCTTAGCACGCCTTCCAGTTTCGCGATGTTAGCTTGCTCGATTGCCTCTAGCGCAACATTAACCTGCTCGCCGATGTTGTCGGCGTTACGGTTCGGATAGAGATCGTGGAAACTCGAGCCTTCTGGGATCTGGAACCGGAAACGGGAAAGACGCCGTGCAACACGCTCACTGTCCCCCGCATACTGGTCTTCGGCAGCTTTCCTTTCGTCCGCCCAAAGGTCGCTTAGAAACTTCCAAAACAGAAAAACAAGGATGTAATCCTTATAAGCTGATGGATCGATCGTGCCGCGAAACGTATCGCAGGCATCCCACGCGGCTTTATTGACATCCGATTGCTTGATTGCGGGCACTACTAGTCCTCTCGTCCTGGGCCACTCAGGAATTGCGCGGCGGCTTGGGTCATCACTTCTTCGAATACGGTTTCTCTGCGAACGGCAATGCTTCGCTCGAGCTTTGCGATCTTCCGGCCAGCTACACCGGCTCGCACGAACATTTCAGCCGACTGCGGCGGAAATAGAGGCACCTCCAATCTTCGGAGTGCTGGTAGCGGAAGCCTGAATGCGTGACTTCCGACGCGATGGACTGCTAACTTGGACTGCGTGCTTTCGAGATTGAACCACAGCGACAGCGCGAGCGCTCCAATCTGGTCTGGGTGACGAAGCCTGATTACAGCCACGTCGAGCGAGGCATAAACAGGCAGGCCTTGAAACTTCGCTGCGGTAAAGACTGAGGTCCCATTCCGCTTACCCCTCAGCGAGATCAGGATGTCCGAATCTTCCAAGCGCGCATCCTCGCCAGCCGGAGCAACCGCTGCCAAATCTGTGCTGATAACCACCTGAGCGCCGACGTCGCCCACCATGACAGCCAGAGCGCCACAGCCAGACCGGTCGACTGAGATGCCACTGTATACTGAGGCTATAGACTCAAGTGGGTAATTTTTACTCATGGATCGCCGATCTAACGACCAAAGCGGTTAAGTCAATGGATTTGCGATCCAACCTAAAATTCGGGTCATTCGGCCCCGCTTGGCGTAGAAAGGAGTCGATGAGTGAGGCGGTCCAACGCCGGCAGCTGTAGCTTTTGGGGCGTCAGGGAGCGCCCTCCAGAATGCTCACGTTTTCTGCATGGTCTGCATAGGGGATCAATATCTCTGCCTCGCTTCGGTCGTTGAGAAAGGCGAATGCCTCATTCTCATCTACGCTGCGCGACACGATCACGGGTTCACCTTTGGCTCCCCAGCTGCGAGGCCACTCGTTCGCATAAAAGGAGGCTACCTCACGGTCGAGCGTCCAACTCACGCCAGATGCGACTTCGTCGACCGTGCCCGTCCCGCCACGATAAACGGTCAGCGGGAAAGCCATTGCCTTCAATTCCCGCGCCTCAGCGTCCGACATGAGAGAGACGCCCCATTCCTCGATAAACTCGTCCATGCTGAACGCCCAGGCGTCTCGCAGTCTCGCTGCAGCGCTTGTCACATATGAACCCACTCGGGCTCCGCCGGTGTAGGGCTCGCTATCCCAAGCATGGCGCAGGGCTCCGCTCACCATGGCGTGATTAAGTTCTTCCCCATCCAGCCAGTTGTCGAGAATCCTGGCGATCAGATCGACCCGTGCGCCATCGTCGAGGCGAAGGAAGATGGAAGCACCTTTCTCTCGATCATCTGCTCGGGCTTTGACACCCTGGCGGCCGACCTTGAAGAAATCCTCTGCGTGCTGCAGTTCATATTCAACAGTTTCGTTCAAGATATTGCTCCCTCTGATTTCAGCAGGGTGGCCGCAAGATATTGAGATTTTGTTGAATTTCGGACTCTGCCAATCGCGATTTCGCTTGGTGGTGGCCACTCAAGCGCACAATCGACAAAGCCTATCGAACGAGTTCTATCATGAACGTCGCGGGGATTTGGCATGGCCCTTCCGACCCGCGTCAGCAGGGTGTCCCACCTGCAATGAGTGCAGCGTCGTCTCCGTGTCCGGAGGGTGGCTTACTTGCTATAAACGAAGTTCACCCCCCATGTCCGGAGGGTGGCTTACTTGCTATAAAGTATAAGGCATTTGAGCAGACCAAGCGCCTCACTCCAGTTCGAGGCCTGACAAGGGTTCCTACCCTAAATTTATGGGCGCAATAGGGCAGGAAGGTCCTCCTTCGTCGAACCTGCCTGCTTTGCTTCTTAACATTCAGAAGTATCTGCGCGCGATCTGCGCTAAGATCAATCTGTGTTCACCCGAACATTTCCGCATACGCAAGTGAAATCGGCCATTTTCCCGGTTTCATCATAATCGTCGCCACCCGATATTAACGGAATGACCGATAAGAAAATCACCACGCGGCAAGCTCATGCGCAACTGCGGCAAGTAGAGCGTCTCGTCTCCGCCCTGATGCGTGGCCCCAACCTCGACGCGGCCATGGTCGTCGCCATCCGCAAATCCGGGCCTAGTGCTGAACTTTTGGCCCGCATGAATTTGCAGAATGCGGTAATCCAGGCCCCGAACCTTTTGCCCGACCCATTGAATAAAGATTTACACATCACCGGCAAAGTCGGAGGGCTGGCGAAGCGCCGCCGCGCCGCAGTTGGAGAATGGGGCTCGGGGCCGAACCACCATCAGCGCACGAATCTCATGTATCCCGTTTCGCGTCCATCCCGACCGCGCGGACCTGATGGCGGCCGCTCATTCCATATGCGCGAAGAAATCATGCACACGGTCAAGCAGGGTGCTCGCTCCGTCAAACAGGCGCGACAAGATTATACGTTGGACGCGAGCAAGGTCCCCATCTCCGAAGCAATGCTCGGCGGAAGCTATTTGGAACGCGGCCTATATCTGTTTCGGGATACCGTATCCGTCGACCATAATGGCTACCGCCTCGCTCTGACCTCGCTCGGCAATGGAAACGATGCGGTGATCGATGGCTGGCAACTCATCGAGAGCACCGAAATTCGGCGTGTCGGCAAGCCAATCGAGCGACACCTCACCATCGATTTATCCAAATCGGAAGATCTCGGTTTCTGGCAGGCGATTAAGAAACAGCCGAAAGCACCCGACAGCCTAATCGAATTTCTCGATTCGGGTGACGACAGTGTGAGATTCACAGGTGATGAGGCGATGTTGGTCGAGTGCTTCCTTCGTAAGAACGGCTGGCACAATCGAAATTCGAAGAAACGTAAAGACGTGATATTTCATCTCGGCCGACAGGTCATCACGCAGCGCCGGCTCGTATTCGAACTTCCTACCGGCATGCCGTTAGCCGCTATCGAGCGCATCACTCGCAGCCTCGCGAAAGAGTTTTCGGACCGCGATCTTCCTTTTGTCCTGGTGGTTCACAAACCAGACGAGACCAATGACGATCGGAATTGGCACGTCCATTTGGATTATCATCACAGGCCGATGAGGCGCTTCGATCCCGCGAAATATCAGCTTGACCCAGTCCCGCCCCCAAAGAAGGTCACGGCCCCGGACAATAAGGAGATCAACAAAGGTGAGAAGGCTTATGCAAAATATTGCTTGGCGCTAAAAGCCCTAGCCAACCCGGATCCGTCATGGACCGGGAAATGGGACAGTGAGATTGAATACGAGTATCGAACGCCCAGCGGCCGGAAGAAGAAGGCCTTCCCGTTCATCCAGGATACTCATCCGGTATTCCGCGAGGACGGCAAGTGGCTCAAGACGCTTCGCAGCAAATACGCCGACATCATAAACGCCGAACTTGTCCGAGAAAATCTTCCAGATCGCTTTGATCCTCGCAGCTTCGAAGATCGCAACATCGACAAGATCCCGGATGCACATCTCAACACTTCGAAAACACGCTGCGAAAGGACCGGTCGCCCTACACTCGAGGGGGCAATGAATGAGCAGTGCCAATGGAATTACGAGGTAAGTGAACTTCGTAAGCGCCATCCGGGCGGGGATCGACCAAATGGCGATCCTCTCGCGGTCGCTGGTTACATATCCGCATATCTCGAACTGCTTAGGATGCGGCTTCGCTCGCGCAGCGAATACGTGCTGAAGTTTGCCGACCAAGAAACGGAGTGGGATAGTCGGCCCAGTCCCACGCCCTCATCGGTGCGGCGAAATAAACGAGGCGACTACAGACCAGAAGCACTTGCCCCAGACGCTAGCGCAATGCTCAATCGGATTGACGACATATGGCCGCACATCGCGCAAGGGCTGGAGAACCTCGCTGGACGCATTCGATCGGTGGTCCCGCAACACCAAGCACGAGAGGCTACAACTTCTAGTTCAATGACCCCCACCGCGGCGGCTAAACATCCGTGCCAGGCTGGGAATGAAGATGCCGACCAGGCGAACGCTCACGCGCCTTTAGTGGCGTCAACCAAGCTTATTTCAGATCCTCCGCTCAAGCAGGAGGTGATAGCGCCTTCTAAACCGCCACAATCTTTCGATGTGATGCTTCGGAAAATGCGCGAAAGCCGCGTCGCTTTCAGCATCAGCCAAACATACGAACAGGACAAGAAGGTGCTGATCGCTTCGGTGGCTGACCGTGATGCATCAGCCATTGGCCTGCCTCGCAGAATTATCGCTCGCCTACCTCAGGAACGTGCCGACCTCATGTCGCTGCTCGACGAGCGGGCAAATATCGATGCGCCTTCAACAAAAACGCAGCGTGCGGCTGTGGAACCTGATGGAAGCGCTGTCTCGCCCCGCGTGACAGACATTGCGGAGGCTTCGCCTAAGGTTGCTGATCAAGATCGGGATCGCGAGGGACAGCCTCGGAAGCACACGCTCCCAGACACCACTAAGCAGCAGAGTGATACTTCGCCGTCGACAAGGCCGCCTATCGAAAAGCTTGAGAAGCAGCCAGCCGCACCATTCGTTTTCGACGCAAAATTCCCTGACCGGAAAAGCAGCGTTAAGGCAAGTGTGGCGAATTCAAGTCCTGCCCATAATCGCGCCGAGCTCGGTGGTGCAAAGCCCAGGTCCACGCCTTCCGCTAATCCACGGATGCGTCAGACACAGACGCCAATTGCGCAAGCTTCCGCCCCTAAGCCGAAGCCCAGCAAATCAATCGTGAGCCAGAATCCTACGGCGCTCACAGCGGCAGATCGCAATCAGATGGAGACCAAACCGTTTTATCTGATCAAGCAACCCGCCGGCTCGTTCCTTGTTTGCTCCAACAAGGCCCCTTCTTCGCTAGTTTCCGCAGCATCGGACTCGCGCTACGCCATCAATTTCGAAGAGTGGCTTCGACGCCAGCAGTCCGAGCAACAGGAAATCGCGGAGCTATTCACGCGGTCGAGATACTCCGACACATCGGAAACCGATCGGGCGGTCGCGAGCGGCAAGGCAGACCCTCGTCTGACCGAACTCTGGAAGCGCTGGGAGAATACCCCGCTTCTCAACAATGCCGTCTCGCTAGGGATGACGATGCGACGCGAAGCCGAACGCGAGGAGGTCAAATCCGCGAAACGCGAGCGCGAATTACAGCGCCAGGCGGTAATTGCTCAGCAATTCGGGCGTAGCATTTGATCCCATGCTGACTGACCTCGGCCTGTATCCGCATTGGGAAAAGGCGCGGCCGGAAAGCCCGCGCAAGAACTAGGGAAGGACGCTGTCCGTGAGGACAGCGGAGTGAACGGAAAAACGCCTTCGGCTGTCCTCGTCACCAACGACGAGGAACTGAACATGAATACTAAAAACTGCTCTTCAGAGGATAGCGATGCCGGTGACGGCAACCGCATTCTGCGCCGTATCACTCCCCTTTCGAAATGGCCAAATCTACCAGGCGAGCCACATTGTAAAATCTGCGTGATCGACCTCGAAACCGAAGGCTTCGATGCGCAATATCACCACATCCTAGAATTCGCCGGCGCCATGATCGAAGTCGATCGCCAAGGCCGTATCCTGTCCGTCGAAGGACCCAAGGGTGGATTCAACGACCCGGGCCGACCGATCGAGCGCAAGATTGCGGAACTCACCGGCATCACCGACGAGATGGTCGCAGGCGTGCGCCTCAGCCCCAGAAAGCTTGCCGACTGGATCGGGCAGGCTGACGCATGCCTCAGCTTCAATGCTGCTTTCGACCGCGTGCATCTTGAAGAACTGGTGCCGGAGGTCGGCAAGATGGCGTGGATCTGCGCCATGGCAGATGTGAACTGGCGGCGGCTCGGCTTCGATGGCCGCGCGCAAGCATACCTCGCCATGCAAGCCGGTCTCTTCAATGACAACGCTCACCGCGCCACGGATGATGTGGAGACGCTCGTCAGCCTGCTGAGCCACAGCTTGGATGACGGATGGACAGTGCTCTCCCACGCGATGGAAGGCGCGCGAACGAAGACCTGGCGCTTCGAAGCCACGCAACTGCCTTACCGGTTCAAGGACGATGTGAAGCGGCGTGGCTACCGCTTCTCTGGCCTCAACAAGGTTTGGCACACGCTCGTGCGCGAAGATGAGTTCGACGAGGAACTTGCCTGGTATCGCGGACTGACGGGCGAGGATCCGTCCATCGTGCCGGTCAACGCCTTCGAGCGCTACCGAGCAGATTGGAACTGGAACGCGGTCAAGCCGAAACGGCATTCTTTGGGAGGATGAGAAGATCTGAGCAGGATCCTGTGAAGGGAAAATGCTTCGGCCGGGCACGGCCGCAAACTCCATCCGAAGGAATATATCTATGACGAATATGAATGACCGCGGCGTGCAGCATCGCAAGCGCCGCATGATGGCGCTGCGCTCACTGTTGGGCTTCCCTGATGTGGCCCCAGTTTCCAGTGGCCTCGCATTTGCCGCGGTAGACGAACCGACCGACGCACTAATGTCGGGTCTGGCGCAAAAGGCTATCGCAGAGCGGCAGGACACGTTGCTTCAATGCTATGCCTCGATAGCAGCGGAAGAAGTAATGGTGACAGTCCTGGTTCTGCGCACACCGCTGGGTGCGGAATTGCTGCCTGTCGAGCTGATCGAGCGCAGCAAGGCGAAGCCGCTAGAACTGATCACCATGGACCGGAAGCGCTGCTTCTCTCTCGATAGCCGCTGGCAGCTGCGTGAAAAGAAGGTGCTGCGTCAATCGAGGCTGCATGAAGCTTTGGCTGCAGCGCAGGTCCGCCACAAAGCGATGCTCGCTAATACCAATGGTGAGCAAGCGAAGTGGGATCCCCAGATCGTGATCTTCCAGGACGGTCCAAATCCCTTGGCCACTAACCAGTAACACATCCTCAAACTCTGTTCGCGTGCGGGCGGTGTCTCTTTCGAGATGCCGCCCGCGGCGCATGAAGGGAAGGCAAAAATGCTTGAACACCCCAACCACGTTCTGGCGATCTCGACAGTGCGTCTCGGCGACAGAACGCGCATAGGTCACCGTGGGCCAATCGTCTGCGTCGGCACTCTGTCCGTAGAGCGAGCCACTGACGAGGAGGCGCGGTTCGCGGCGACCCACGTGCTGTTTGACCCAGAGGACGACTGGAGAGCTCCAGGCGCACACATCCGCTGTCTCCTGCACCCCCACAGTTACGCTCTCGGTTGCAGAGCGCGTATTCGGACTCGGAATGAACGCCTGCGAAGTTCCGGTTCGGCTTCATACGAAGAGCTTCCCGGCACGGCCCATCTCCCGCCACTCCAACGTCATGTCATCTGGGCGCGTGAGGAAACGCTGGCAGACCTCGCTCGAGAGAATGGCCTGAACATTAGCGAGCGGCCGCGAGATTTATTGCAGGCCAAGCGTGAAGCAGCAGACCGCGCACAGGCGGTTTGGCTCATGGCCCTAGGCTTTGTGCGGCACCCTGAAGAACGAAGCCATCTCTACGCGGCATGGCAAGCCTGGTCCGCACTTCAGCACGCTGCTGTCCCCTTCTGAACAATAGGAATTGCGCTCGCCAGCGGAAAGGAAAATTACAATGCAAAGCATGAGAAGAAATTTAAGCCGGCAGAAATACCTGGTCATCGATACGGAGTCCGTATGGGATCCCTATTTGCGGGAGGCTTATGCCGACATCGACAAGAAAAACGAGCACCCGCGTATCGGTTGCCGCCGACTGCTCGCTATATCGCTCTGGCCGCTCGAATTCGACGGCCTGGATCGGCTGTCGACTGGACCGATGCACACGTTTGTCGCAGCTGACGGGCAGAGTGAAGCAGACATTCTGACAGAAGCATTCAATGTGATGCGCCGGTATTCAGATCATGTGATCGTCGGTCACGGCACAATCGCGCATGATTGCCAAATTATGATCCTAGCGGCGATGGCGGCAGATCTCGAATTACCAGCACAACTCAAGGAACCGACAGGCCCTCGCTGGAGAGATTTGCGACACATCGATATCGGGCTGGCGCTCAAAGGAAGCGGTAAGACCTGGCATCATCAAACGGAATTGCTTCTGCGCTTGGGCCTTCCGGTGGGCATCATGCTTGGAAAGGCCGATCCGAACGTGCGCGAGAGCTCCGTGCAGTGGGACAGATTGATCGAGCACTGCGAAAAGGACGTTTTGTTTGCTGCCATGACGCTGGTTGCATGGCTCCGACTGCAGGGTCAGGTGTCCGGAAAAATCTCCGGTATGCTTCTGGCTCTTTGCGAGGTTTTTCTGCGGCGTCGACCGCACGCGAACTGCGGTCCGATGCTACGGCGATATGCTGATGAGCTTCTTCAGAAAATTGGGCCGCAAGATGTCGCCGCATAGCAGCAATTGGCGATAAGTTTGACATGTTTGAAAAGGAGGGGCCCGCTTGCGGCGCAAGCGGGTCCGATTTGCCGACCTCACCAGTAGCGTCAATGACCAGGCTCGTATCGATAGTCCTTTAGGCGCTTCCGGGCCCGGGTGAGTTCCTCCGTAGTGAACAAGCTATGCCAGCGCTCGTCTTCGATCACCAACGCTTCGACGGTTAGGTCAAGCCGGCCTCGCATATAGAGCGCGGTATATCCATCGGATGCCGCAGAAGAGTTTATCAGGGTCTTGGCCGTTTCAATCCCGCGCTTCTTCATCAACATCTGGAGGAAAACGGTAGCGTTGTAACCGGCCTCGTCCTTGGCCCGGCGATAGACATCCATCATCGCCTGATCGAATTCCGCTTCAAGACTGCTCATTCCCCACCCCCTAAAGCCCAGCAATGAATTACTGGGTGCCCACTGAACCCATCATTCAAAAAGTGCCTAGCCAAATCAAGTCCGGCTATGTCACGCTCAGGAAATGGAGAGACCGGGCCCCGATGCTGTCGTCAAAGGCATGACGACCAAATCCGACAAAATTCGTGCGCTGGCGAAGGCCGGATTTCCACGAACAGAGATCGCGAGATACCTCGACATTCGATATCAGCACGTCCGCAACGTGTTACTGCAGTCGGGGATCGAGGCGGGTAAGATCAATGGCACCGGCCTTAAGGGTCAAAGGACTGCGGCACCCGCCGCCGAACCTTGGCCTATCTCGCGACTTCTAGAAGCAGGCTTTGAGCTACTCGGATCCTGCCAGTTAACTGCCGAAGACGCGTTTCAATATTCTGATCCTGCGCCTTCAGCACCGGGAGTTTATGCTTTCGCGGTTAATGACACTGTGTCCTATGTTGGCCTCACGAGAGGCACATTGCGGACTAGGCTGGGTCATTACGTTTACGGACACGCAAAACAGCGAACAAGCGCACGAGTAAAAGGTTTAATCCTAGCGTCCCTTGCAGAAGGACACGACGTTTCGGTCTGCATCGCTTGTCCGCCTGCTCAGGATTGGAATGGACTGCCAGTCGACACGGCGGCCGGACTTGAAACGGGTCTCATCAAGCTGATACGCCCACCTTGGAACCAGCAGGGTGTCACTTGATACGAAAGCTCGGGTGCGCTGTGGTAATTGGGGCCATCGTCGGGCTTCTTGCAGGTTTCATGCTCCTAGTGGTCGGATCCCTGCTGCTAAACGAGCTTCTGTCTTAACCCCGTCACCGTTTCCGCTGAAAGCGAACGCGAGACGATCCAGCCTCCTGTAATTTTCTGAAATCGCCGCTAGTTGCTCAAACGATTGCGGCGCAATTGAGGTAGACCCAGCACCACTCATAAGTTTTCGGAGAGATCGACGTCCTCGCAAGCTAGGGTAAGGGCGTCGGAATTTGGGAAGCCCAGTCTTTCAGCAAGTTTCTCGGACTTGAGGATTAAGCGAACGCTCAAGTTCTTGCTCTCTGAGCCCTGCTTAAATGCTAGAGTTCCTTCCCCGTGAAGGCCCCTTTCAAACCGTGATATTGTGCCGATGCTGACGCCAGCCGCCGCAGCAAGGTCTGCTTGGGTTAGCCCTCTTTCCATTCGAATTTTTCGAAGGCCGATACCGGTATGCTCGATCCCTGTAGTGAGTTTTTCTAAGTCGTCAGCCTTCCAACCGGGCGCCAGCACTCCCAGGGTTGTGCCAAGTGCCTTGGCCAGCAGCCGAAGTGTCTTTTCCGTCGGAAACTGAGCTGACCGCTCGATACGAGCGAGGGTTCTTGGAGCTAGTCCGCTTTTTTTGGCCAACTCAACTCGGCTGAGGCCGAGCTCTTTTCGCCTTTTTAGAATCTCACCGCCAACCTCGGAATTGAGGTCACTTCGAGAAAAACGTGGCGGTCCTTTCTTGGGCATGGTCCGAGTTTGCACAAACACATTCGGACAAAATCTACAAGTTTAATCAGCCAATTTGGCGTGTGAATTTGCAGGAGCGAAGCGTGGAGCAGTCTTTGGGTGAGATCGCCCGGAAGTGGTCGAGGAACAGCGAGAAGGGAAAAGGGCTTCGGCTCGATTCCGTCGCGCTCGACCGGCTCAACGAGATTGGCGTCGGTGAACTCATTCAGACCGAGGCTGCAAAACAACAGAGGTTAGAATGCGCAAAACGGAGAAGCCCCTCTACGAGCGGGGAGACTACAAACTCGTCTACGATCGGAAGCGCGACGGCACCCTCCGATCCCCCTATCTCCAGATCGTCTGGTATGACGCGACTGCAGGACGTCAACGAAGCAAGTCGACGGGCACGGCGGATGCTGAAGTAGCTGAGCTGCAGCTGGACGCGCTCTACCTCGCAAACGAGAAAGGACGGGCCGTCTGTTACGCCTGTGGCCAACCCATCGCAGCCGACGACAGCTATCTGCTCACCGAAGCCATCGAAGCATACGTGGCTGCCAGACAGAACAGGCCGAGTATCAGCTCAATACGGCCACGGCTCGCTCATGTGCTGGACTTCCTTGCGCAGAACGATGCCGTAGCCACTCTATGTAACGAGGTGGACGAAGAATGGATCGAGGAATTCCGCGAATGGAATATTTTGATCCCTGTCGAGGAGGGCAATGGTTCGACCCGGGAACGTGCTCCCGGCACAGTCGAAGCAAGTGTCAGGCAACTAGCAGCGGCGATCAACTACGCAAAGAAGAAGGAACACATTCGAAAGGGTGCCCAGTTCAAGCCAAAGAAGCATACCGAGGTAAGCCATACTCCGACCTACCGTGCGTCGGTATCCGAGCTCGCTGATATGTTTCGCTATTGCACCGAGCCGCCCAGAAAAGATGGAGAAAGTGACAAGGTCTATGCGAAGCGCGTCGCGGACCGTCGCAACCTCCTGCGCTTTCTGCAAATCAGCGTAGCCACGTGGGCGCGCCCGGATGCAGCGCATGACGTATCGACCAGCAGAAAGCGTGGTCAGTGGCAGTCAAAACGCCGGTTGCTCAACCTCAACCCCAAGGGCCGCACTCAGACCCGTAAGTATCGTCCGACAGTTCCGATTGCCTCTCAGGTGGCACCGTTGTTGGACTCCACCCACGGTTTCTTCGTAACCGTTGCCTCCGTCCGGAAGGCGTTCGAAGCAATGCAAGACGCGCTCGGGCTTCCCGGCGATCGTGAAGCAGGGTTGAAACTCATTCGCCGGTCGATGGCACAGCTGGGCCGCGATCGCCTTGGCCGCACCGCGTGGATCGAGGGCAAATATATGTTGGGCCATCATCGTCCGGACCCGTCGGACCTCTACGGAATCGATACACCCGGCGATTTCCCACTCGCTCTGAAGGTCACCGAAGAGATCATTGACGAGATTATTGCGTTCGCTCCCAAAGCTTTCAGAGCTTGAAGCGACTTAGATAAGGGAAAGCAAAATGGGTTACTCAAGGCAAACTAAAGCCGTGAAGTCCGCATACGAGCGCATTCTATCAGTCGCGATGACTGATACATCTGCAGCAAGCGTGTGTGAGGCTTTCCTTCTCAGCTGGTATAACGTTCGAGCGTGGGGTGGCTGGGCGCCGCAATCTATTGCACATCTCGATGGGGAAAACGCTTTAGCCATTCTTACTTTGCTCTCGTCGATAAAAGCGGCGACGTGGTATCCTGAGTCTGACGATATCGACCATCTCGTCGCGACTAAGGGTCACAAACCCATTTCTAGTTAGGGGTATTTAGGATTCTGCAACTATCCTAAGGTAAGCATCTGAGGGTTATACGAATTCTTACAGGGCTCTCGGTTCAACATCCGGGCGTTCTGTCCCGGAAGGGTCATCCTCGATATGTGTCCACCAGAAGATTTCGCTATACGTTAGCTAAACTATGCTGATGCAGTTGGCGAAAGAGGGGGCTCGTCCTAGAACGATCTAATGACATCTGAAAACGTTGACAATTTTGGGTTTCTGAAAAGCGTTTGGCCGGATCTTTATGATCTAGGATCACGTGCCGAAAGTGCTGCTCACGATGAGCCGGATATCACGGCGGTCAGACTACGATCTTATACCGAACGCATGGTCGAGATGTTGTTCGATCATTACGGCCTGACCTTCCAGACAAGTCAGACCCATGCAGAGCGTCTAAATCTTCTCGAGAAGAGCGGTTTCTTGAACCGCCGTCTGCTCGCCAAGCTTCAGGCCATCCGAAACTTTGGAAACCGGGGTGCGCACGGACGCAAGGTGACAACCTCTCAGGCCGAAGATCTGACAATCGATGCCTGGTCCTTGGGTTGCTGGTTCGCTAGGCTCGTGCGCCCTGACGTTGACTGGATTATCCGTCCCTATGGGCAAGGCAGTCCTGGTTTTCACTCCCAACAGGAGAATGCCGACGCGGCTGTTCCCGAAAACAATGATCAGGATGAGGCACCTTCCAACGTATTTCGCTTTCCGCAAGAACGGATTCGCCGGATACAGGACGAGGTAAGCCATGCTCTGTCCCAAGTAGATCCCAGAGTAAGGCATCTGCGGACGCGCATGACATTGCGCGAGGCGTTTCTGGAGGACCTCAACGAAGATCAGCAAGCCTGCGCAGATAAGCTCGAAGCGTTCTTGTCAGACCCATCCGCGCGAGTGTTCTTGCTTAAAGGTGACGCCGGCGCCGGTAAAACCTTCATGGCGAGAGGTCTGGTGGAATATCTTTCCGCGCAAGGCCGTGGGTATCGATTGGCCGCGCCCACGGGTAGGGCGGCAAAGATAATTGCTGATAAGACCGGCCGGGATGCCCGCACACTCCATAGCCTCATTTATGACTACGGAAATTTGCGGGAATTCGATGGTGAAGATGGCGCCGATCTTGCCACGTTCAAATTCTACGCGGATGTCGCGCCAAACCGTGATCCTGCCAATGCTGTCTACCTGATCGATGAAGCATCATTGGTCTCTGACGATTATTCTGAGTCAGATTTCTTCCGCTCCGGTAGTGGCTATCTCCTGCGCGACATCATGAACTTCGCAGGTTTCAACGCGAGCGAGAATGACCGAAAGATCATCTTCATCGGCGATCCTGTCCAAATTCCCCCCGTCGGGATGAACACATCTCCAGCGCTAGACCGGGAATATCTCAAAGCACAATTCGGCATTGAAGCTCACGAGTATCGCTTGACCGAAGTCGTTCGGCAGAAGTCCGATAGCGGCATCCTTGCAAATGTCGCGCAGCTGCGAGATGGCGTGGAGCAAGGCGTCTACCGCGGTTTGGAATTCAATTTTTCAGAAGACGTGGTGCGCCTAGACTCCGAAGATCTTCTTCCCGCGTATCTGAAAATTGTTCGCGATCAGACCGACGAACTTCCAATTGTGATTGCCCGTTCCAATGCGGAAGCTGCCGAATTCAATAAAGCGGTTCACTCGCAGATTTTTCCTGGACGCGACTCCGTTTGCGCCGGTGATAGGCTGCTCGTTACGAGTAACACGATTGTTGGCGGCCATTTCGTGGCAAATGGCGAATTCGTCGATGTCGTTTCCGCCGAGCCAATGGTTGAAAGGCGAAGCGTAAGGCTTCGCACCCGCGTAGGCGATTCTGATGAAGTAGAAACTAGCGAGGTAACGCTGGTTTTCAGGGAATTGGAAATTGCTCTAAGGGCTGAAGGCGAAGAGAAATTCGTGCAGAGGGTGAAGGTGCTCGACACTCTCTTGCACGATGGCCAGGCCAATCTTTCGGCGGATGAGCAGCGGGCTCTCTACGTCGATTTCCTAAGGCGGCACCCAGACCTGCGCGGCCAAGACCCGCACCAGTTTCACGTCGCACTTCATAATGATCCCTACTTTAACGCTATGCGGGTCAAATTCGGCTACGCGGTGACAGGGCATAAGGCTCAAGGGGGAGAGTGGAAAAACGTATTTGTGATCTGCCCGAGCGGAGGCGATCCCAGAAACGAAGATTATTTCCGCTGGCTCTACACCGCAATGACCCGCTCGAGCTCGATGCTATTTCTGGTGAACCCTCCTGAAGTTCGGCTCAAAGTATCTGGCCTTGATTTCCGCGAACAGCAAAACAGGCCCGAAGGCAGTCTCGAGAATCCGAATAAATCTCCCATTAGCCAGTTCAGAGATGCTCTTCGGAATGCAATTCGTGAGCGCCTCGAGGGTAGTGACATCACGATTGAGGACGTTGCGCATAAACCCTATCAGGAGGTCTTTTACTGCGGCAAAGGGGTTCACGAGTGTCGCGTCAACGTCAGCTACAATAAGAATTTCCAGGTGGGTTCGGTCTCTATCATGTCCGAAACTGATCTCGCGGAGGAGCTACGTCAGCGCCTTGTATCTTTGGCTGGTCGAAGCCCGGCCCAAGAAGCAACGGGCTTGGATGAGGATAAATCTGGGGCTAGGCTCAGCAGGCCATTTCTCGCCGAATTCGATACTCGCCTGAAAGGGTTGCTCACACATCGAGGCATCGACACTATCTCCGTGGACGAGAAGCAATGGAACCTGCGCTATGTCACCTCGCGTGATCAGGCCTCTGCGACGGTCGATATATATTTTGACGGGAGAGAGCGCTTTACAAAGGTAGTCCCTCTACGTTCTGGCGGATTTCCCAGTCTTAGGGATGATGACTTGTTGCACGATGTTCTTAAGGTCATGACGACGGAAATAGTCGTATGATCCTTGCTTTCGTTTGCAGACATCCTGCCCGCCTCCGCGCACTATTTATCCCCCCGGGGGCGTGAGCGATGTCTTTTTTCAAAAATTCCAGAAGCGGTTCAGCCTCATATCCCGACAAGCAAATCACGGCGCTGCGCAAGGAAGGCAAGCTAGAGGAAGCCTATGACCTGGGCATCCGAACGGTTGCCGACGATCCGACAAAATGGAATATTGGAGCACTCGGATGGGTCCTAATCGGCTTGGTCAAGCGAGAGGCGAGAAACCCTCAATCAGATAGCTTTCAGCGTTTCGCTCGTGAGCTTAGAGAACTCGACATCCCTGCTACAGATGAGCTTCTGACAGAGCATCGCTCACAAGCTCTCGCGCTCACCAGCGATGAGGGACGCAGATTCAATGACAAGCGGCTTGCAGCGCGGGATGCTTATCAAGCCGGCCATTACGAAGATGCCATATCCCTCTATCTGGAGTTAGCAAAAAATGGCCACCTTCAGGATCAGGATTTATTCTCTTTCGGATGGGCATTGTCCCGAGCAATTCAAGCAATCTTGAACCGCGGCAAAGAGGGAAACTTCTCCGACGTTCCTGTGGGGCGCGCTAAGAAATTCCTGAATTACTATTTCAAGATTGGATTGAGCGGACCGGAGCTTCTCCATAGCATCATACTTCAGCAAGCACTTGCGCTCGCCAAAGAGCGGCAACTCGACATCATCCCCTTCCTGCAGCTTTGGGGCGTTGATTCGTTTCGGTCGGAAGATTGGCAGCGAGATGTTCTAGAGGCGGAAGACGGTCGCGGTGGTGCCCAAGGCAAAAAACGAACCCTCCCCGCACTGGGGGAAAGCGTATTCCTTCGTGCGGCTAAGGAAGCTGTCAGATCACAGCGTCAAGCCAGCGCCGACTTCGTTCTTCCTCATCTAGAGAGGGTTGCCGATCGCTTCCCCGATAACGCGCACCTGAAGAGATACCAAGCCGAACTACTCCACGCGATCGGCCGAAGCGATGAAGCTCGCGACCGCGCGGTGGTCTTCGTTCGCTCCATGTCGCGCGAGTATTGGGCGTGGGAGGTTCTCGGAGATCTGGTCCCGGATCCTGATATCAAACAAGGCTGTTATGCAAAGGCGCTTCTCTGCTCTCCAAAAGAGGAGTTTATCGGCAAACTACGCTTGAAGTTTGCCGAGTGCATTCGCCGAGATCACCCAGGGCAGGCGCGCGGCGAGATTGAGCGGGTCATTCGACACAAACAGCAAAAAGGGCAGCGCATACCAAGGAAGGCTGAGGAGCTTTCTAAACGGTCATGGTTTGCCGATGCCCAAGCTGTTGAGCCATCAGCCGCCTTCTACGAACAGTTGGTCGCGCCCGCCGACAATTATCTGGTTGCGCAAATTCCTGTTTGCCTGGCGGTTATCGATCGCCTGAACAACGATAAGAAACTCTTCCACTTCACTGTCGACAAGACCACCGATGGGATCTGCTTCTTTTCGAAATACAACGATAAGCCACAGATTGGCGATGTTGTAGCCGTTCGCTTTGAGCATGTGGCCGGTGTTGGAACAAAAAAGACCAACCTCCTCACCATTGAACCATCGGATCAGCCAGCCCCAGAGCATCTCTTGAAGGAGTTCAGCGGGCCGGTTCGCGTTAGTAACGGAATGGGCTTCATGGAGGACGGAACCTTCATATCTCCGACGCTCATTGCGGCTTCACAGATCTCTGATGGGGAGCAGGTCACGGGACGTGCCATAATAAGCTATGATCGGAAAAAGGCTCGCTGGAGCTTCGCAGCTTTCGAAGTGAAAGTCATCCCGAGAGTTATTTTCTCTTAGTATGTCGTGGGCTTCTGATCAAGGATCGCAGGTGAACCAGATGGATGCAAAAAACGCCGCGCGCTCTGCCCTGCAGACCAGCGCTACTTTTTGGAGGCGCGTCACGTGGTCGATCGCTGGTGTAACTCTGACGTCGATCGCGTTGGCTTCCCTGCTCGGCTGGACCTCGCTCGATAGCCACCTGATCATTGTCCTTGGCGCGTTGTTCAGCTTGGCGTTTATCGCCGCGTTCTTAGTTGCCAGTCGTTCGAAATCTAGGCTTCAGCGTTTCATTTCAGCCGAACGAGAAATTGCTAAAGCAATAGGCTCGACCTCTTCCGAAGACATCCGAAACATAGTTCATGATCTCCGGAGGTCCGCCGAGACGGATCTAGCAGTTCGCGACCTATTTGCCGCTTCTAGTCCGCAAATTTCCTATCACCTCGAGCGTGTTATAGAAGTGGAGGTTCGCAATGAACGTAGCCGGAGGGTCCGTGAGCTCTGCGAAAACGCCAGAAAGATAGTTCTACGACAGATCGAACTGCAGCGTTCAAAGTCGCCGGCGATAAATGCTGAGCGAACGATCAGTGGCGCGATCGAGAATCTCGTCAAGCTCAAGGCCGATGCGGAGAAACGGTTGGACGAAGAGCGAGAAAGTCGGCGTCTCAAGTGGTGGTTCGACCTCACTCGTCCGGATTTCGAAGAAGTTGAGGAGAAAATTGAGGAGCTGCGGAGAGCCCGCCAGAAACTCATCGCCTCAGGCGACATCGCCAAAACCGAAAGCTATTTTCGCGATCTTTCCGACCGCGTCGAACGTCGAACACGCGATATCCAAAAGGATGCTATCGCCTCTATTCCGGCGCGTCCTCATGACAAGTTTGACGATCAGCGCGTTGTGCAAGGTGCGCTCATGCTCTCGGCCTTATCGGTGCCAATTTCTGCGTGGGCCGATATCAGTCAGGCTGGAAACGTCTTCGACAGTCTGCGCGCGGTAAACGGCAATTACGCCGATATGACCGATACCGAAATCTGGTTCGATACCTTGACCATGGCAGGGCCCGAACTTGCTGGCTTGGCCAACCTCACCAAAGGCGCCCTTTTCGAGGCCCACGTAGAATCCAGCTTCGGAGGGGAACTTCACGAACACTTCAACCATCCCGACACGGACATCGTGATCGACGGTGTCGCCTATCAGATCAAGGCCACCGATAGCGCCAGTTATATTGATACCGTCGCCGATGGGATCCCCGTTATCAGCACGTCAGAGGTCGCCAGTATCACCGGTTCACTCGATGGAGGGTATTCCAATGAGGATCTGACCGATACCGTTGACCTCGCGCTTGGCGGGACAGTGCTGGACATTAGCGATACAGCACTGGATGCCGTGCTAACGGGCGTCGGCGGCGTTGGGATCTTTGCTATCCTGAGCGGAGTGCGCAGCGCGTCTGCAAAATACAAGGAAACCGGTGATGCGCTAGAGTCGCTGGCGGAAGGCCTCAGCACTGCAACGGTCCACACTGCGAGAACGACGGTGAATATGGCAGAAATGGCCACCAAGGGTGTAGTGGGCGTCGCAACTTCACGACCAGTGCGGTTCGCCGGTAGCATGGTAGCATCAATGGCAACCAAGGCAGCGGCTAGGTTCGATCGCTGGTTAGAAGACGAAGCGCCGACGGGACTGGCCGAGGGCTCGTGGGCCAGCCCGCAAAAAACGCCTCGCGGTTCGCGCTGAACCATGCGTCAGCCCGTCTCGCAAGACTCGCCTCGTGCTGAAGTCGACTTATGAGGCCGTGTTCCGGACGATTTCACCGGAGATTCGCCGGGGCCAGAGCCTGCAGAAAACCACTAAATGCTTGAAAAAGCTGGCGCACCCGACAGGATTCGAACCTGTGGCCTCTGCCTTCGGAGGGCAGCGCTCTATCCAGCTGAGCTACGGGTGCATGCCGTGGCGGGGGCGCTTAGCAAGCCGCTGGCGCGCCTGCCAGAAAAAACGCATTTGCTGAATCGCGCGTTAGGAATTTGGCAAGCGAGGGCGGGTAGCTTGCCCTGCCATGAGCGCGATGTCCCACGAATTCGACCTGTCGCTTGCGACAATGCTCCCGGCGCGGGGCGAGCCCGATGCGCGGCTGAGCGAACCGGCCGCGATGGCGGTGCAGTGGGACGCGGTGCACGAAGCGGCTGCGGCCGTCGCGATCCTCGCCCAGCTCGGCGAGGAAGAAATTTCCGATGCGATCCGCCACCTCCCCGAGCGCGCTGCGGCAGCCGGCGGCGCGCAGCTCGACCTTGCGCGGCGAGGAATCGACGACCTTGCCGCCGTGATGCAGGCGGGCCTGCGCGCCTTGCTCGCGCTGACCGCCAAGGGGCAGGACACGACCAGCGCCGCGCTGACGCTCTGGCGCGAATTCCACACGGCGCGCTCTGCGGTTCTCGCACTCGTCCCGGCAAAATAAGCCCGGCGGACCATCGCGGCGCGGCTTGACCGCGTTCTTATTCTGTTCCATTCGCTCGGGATGAGCGATTCTCCTGTCATCGAAACCCTTCCCGACGCGGGGAGCGTATGCCGCGGTATCCAGCGCCTGTTCGCGCGCAACGACGTGTGGTTGCTGCCAGAAATGCCCCTGCGCAACGGCCGCCGGGCGGATTTGATGGGGCTCGACCCCAAGGGCCGGATTGTGATCGTCGAGGTCAAGGTCCAGCGCGGCGACCTCCTGGGCGATGGCAAGTGGCCCGACTATCTCGATTTCTGCGACCGCTTTTACTGGGGCCTCCCGCCGCATCTCGACCGCGCGGTGCTCGACCAGGACGAGTATCGCCCCGATTGCTGTGGCATCGTGGTGGCCGATGGCTATGACGGCGAGATTGTCCGCCCCGCCCCGCTCCAGCCGCTCGCCGCCGCGCGCCGCAAGACCGAGGTCGAGCGGATCGCCCGCGCCGCCATGCGCCGCGCAACGGTGGGGGCGGACCCGCATTGCGCGCCTTGGGGGAACAGCGAATAGAGGCGGCTGTTAACCCGCACCGCTTTGCGGCATAGCAGAGGCGACCATGTGGACCGCGATCCTCCTTTCTGCCGCCGCGATGACCGCCATCGTTGCCCTGCGTTACCTCGCTTCTAGCGGCATTTTCGCGTTCGCCACCAATCGACGGCTTCCCGGCTATCACGCCAAACTCGGCCAGCAGATCCGCAGCGAGATCGGCTGGTCGCTTGCCTCCGCCGCGATCTACGGCGTTCCGGCCGGAGTGGTCGCCTGGGGCTGGCAGGAACATGGCTGGACGCGCATCTATACCGAGTGGGACGCGATGCCGCTCTGGTACCTGCCGCTGGCACCGCTGCTCTATCTCTTCCTCCACGACACGTGGTTCTACTGGACGCACCGGCTGATGCACCGTCCGAAACTGTTCCGCGCGATGCACGCCGTCCACCACGCCAGCCGCCCGCCGACCGCGTGGGCGGCGATGAGTTTCCACCCATGGGAAGCGATCACCGGCGCCATCGTGATCCCGCTGCTCGTCTTTCTCGTCCCGATCCATGTCGCCATGCTCGGCCTCGTGCTGCTGGTGATGACGGTAATGGGCGTCACCAACCACATGGGCTGGGAAATGTTTCCCCGCGCGCTGGTTCACTCGCGGTTAGGGGGATGGCTGATAACCGCCAGCCATCATCAACGCCATCACGAAGAGTATCGATGCAATTACGGCCTCTATTTCCGGCTCTGGGATCGCCTGTGCGGCACCGACAAGGGTCTGAGCGCAAGTATATGATGCGATTCGCCCTGCTCCCGCTCGCCGCGCTGGCGCTGGGCGCCGGGGCGCCGTTCCCCAAGGAAGGCGGGTCCACCATCACGCTGACCGTGACCGACCTGCGCAACGCCAAGGGCGTCGTGCGCGCCTGCATGACGACGCGGGAGAAGACCTTTCCCAAGTGCCGCGGCGTGGCCGGCGCGCATGCAGCCACGGTCGATGCCCGCGAAGGCGCGATCACGCTCACCTTCGAAGATGTGAAGCCCGGCCGCTATGCCATCGCCCTGCTCCATGACGAGAACGACAACGGCAAGGCCGACCGCGCGCTCGGCATGATGCCCAAGGAAGGCTTCGGCTTTTCGCGCGACGCGCCGGTGCGCATGGGTCCGCCGAGCTTTTCCGATGCGGTCTTCGATATCGGCGAAGCGGACAAGGCGATGACCGTCCGCATGCGCTACATGCTCTGACGGGCGCGCCTCGCTGGAAGGACCCGGTTAACCTTAACCATTTTTTCAGCACGCCGAGCGCATAGCCGGACACGATAACCACTCGTTTCCGGGGGCATTAGTGCAATGGACAGGCTAGGCGGCAACTTCGATTCGTTCGACGGCGAAGGCGAATACGACGATCACATCGAAGACATCGGCCCCGATCACGGCGCCCATTCCAATCCGCCGCCCTCGCCGGTCGGGCAGGACGAGCGCCGCATGCAGGTGCGAGCCTACAACCACTGGTCCGAACTGCTCGGCGGGCAGAACCTTCCGCATATCGAGGATCTCGAACCCGAATTCCTCGGCGATTTCGGCCCCTATTCGGTGCTGCTCGACTTTTCGACCGGCAGCACCACGCCGACGGTCCAGTTCATCGGGTCCGAGCTGCGCGGCGAATGCCGGATGCACGACCTGGTCGAGGAACTGGGCGACATCCCCCGCGATTCGCTGCTCGCCCGGATTGCCGACAACTACCTTCAGGTCACCACCGCGCAGGCTCCCGTCCCCTTCGAGGACGAATGCACCAACGCCCGGGGTCAGAAGGTCGCCTATCGCGGCATCCTGCTGCCCTATTCAAGCGATCACGACACGATCGATTTCGTCTACGCGGTCGTCAACTGGAAGGAAGTGGCCGACAGCCGCACCGCCGACGAACTGCTCGCCGAAATCGACCACGCAATGGAACAGGTTGCTCCCGTAGCCACCGAGGACGCCGAGGAAACCCCGGCCAGCGTCGCCGAGATCGTCCGCTTCCACGGCGCCGTACCGGTGGGCGAAGACCCCGCCGAAGACGAAGCGGGCGAGGCTCAAGCGTCCGATCCCCGGGCGCAAGACGAGAACATCCTCGAAATGCGCGGCAACAACATCGCCGAGAGCGGCGATTTCGGCGAGCTGCCCGCTCCAAGGTTCGGCCATCACGACGGTGAAGAGGACGAGTACGAACCGCTTTACGGCGAAGAAGGCTATGTCGGCGCCGAAGATGACGCCGAGGATGGAGACTACGCCCCGCTCTATGGCGAGGAAGGCTATGTCTCCGACGAGGATGATGCCGGTTGCGCCGAAGTCGAGACCGAAGCGGTGCAGGATTACGACCCCGCTCCGCGCAAGCGTGACCGCATGGTCGACGCGCTCGGCAATCCGATCGGCGGCGCCGCGCAGGATGACGAGGGCGAGGAACCGGCTGCCGGCGGCATCACGACCGCGGCCGACTACGGCCTGCCCGAATGGGACGAAGAAGAGGACGAGGGCGAGGATGTCGACGAGCTCGTCAACCCGCTTGCCGATATCGACCTCAACAGCCGCCTCCTTTCGCTGGTGAACGCGGGTACGCGCGGCAAGAAGACCGTCGACCTCGCCACGCTGTCAGATTCGCCTTCAGACGAAGACGAAGACGAAGAGGAAGCACAGGTCGATCGCCAGCTGTTCCGCCCCAAGGCGCCATCGGTCGACACGCTGCTGTCCCCCGAACCCTATGACGCGGAGGCCGAAGCGCAAGAGGACCACGACGAGTACGACTATGACCAGCCCGCCCGGCCGCAGCCGGTCGAAGACTACGCTGCCGACTATGCGGCTCCGGTCGAAGAGGACGCGGTCGTGGACGAAGAAGCGACCGCCGCCGAGGTCTACGAAGTCCAGGACGCGGTCGAGCCCGAAGCGGTAGCGCAGGCCGACACCGCCGATGAGACGGTCGCGGACGTCGGAGAGGCTTACGGCTACGAGGCTGGCGAGGGTATCTCGGAGGCCGCCGAAGCCGAAGAGGTCGCTGCCTCTTTCGAAGCGCCGGCCGGGGAAATCGTCCAATACGCATACGAGGCCGTCGAGGTCGAAGCCCACTTCGAGCAGCAGCCGGTCGAAGCTGTCGAAGCCGCCGGAGAGTTTGCGGAAGTCGAACCGCTCGAACTCGGCGAAGAGATGATCCTCGAGGAAACCGTCGTCGAGGATGTGGTCGAGGAGGTTGCGGCCGGGGAATTCGCGCCCGTCGAAGCGATCAAAGTCGAAGCGACCGAAGCCGAACAGGACGACGCCATTCTCGACGCGCAGGTCTACGAAGCCGAGCCGGTGGAAATCGAAGCGGAAGCCGACGAAGCGGTCGAAGCTGCTGTGGGAGTTTACGAACCGGTCGTGGAAGATGCCGCAGAAGAGACCGCGCATGATATCTCCGCACCGGAGCAGCCGGCGCAGGAAGGAAGCCTCGTCGGCCTGCAGGCCGCGGTGCGCGATCTTGCCGAAGCCGCGCGCAGCACCGAGGATGTCAGCCGCCGCGCGCTCTACGAGGCCGTCGGCCGCGCCTTCGATGTCAGCATCAAGGCGGTGATCGCCGCCGAGACCCATGCCGAGCAGCGCGCCAATGTCGTCGAGCACCTGCCGCTCGATCGCCTGCCCGCACAGGGGCCGGAAACGGCGCTCGTCATGGTCCGCCGCACCGCCAATGGCGGGACGGAGATCGTCGGCGAGGTCCCGCATGACAGCATCCTGCTGGAAACCGCCGCGCTGAAACTGGCGGGCAACTAAGCCGCCTTTCCGCATTAAGTGCTTGAGGATGGGGCGGATCGCAGGCTAGCGACCCGCCCCATGCCTTTTCTCGCCACCGCGCCGGTCCGTATCCAACCCTATTTCGGCTATCGAAACCGGGAGCGATTGTTCGTCACGGTGCGCGCCTTGCGGGCCCGCAAGAGCGAGTTTGAGCAGCGCGGCAAATGGCGCGCCATGCGCACCATGATGGCGCAGTTCGCCAGCCACGAGGTCAAGGACCTTCCGGTCGAGCTGGAGATCCGCTCGCCCGCAGGGGAAACGCGTCGCCACCAGGGTGTGACCGACAAGGACGGCTTCGTCCATTTCGACGTTCGGCTCGAAGGCGACTGGCCCTATGAAGAGTTGCCCGCCTGGGAAACGGTGACCTTCCACTGGACCAATGGGGGGGGCGCGCAATGCGTCGACGGCCATGTCCTCGCGCCGGGAGAGAGCACGGGGCTCGCGTTGATCTCCGACATCGACGACACGATCATCGAGACCGGGATCACCGGCAATTTCCGTGCGGTCATGCGCAACTGGCGGCGCGTACTGATGCAAATGCCGGCGGAGCGGATTCTCGTCCCCGGGGCGGACCTGTTCTACAACGCGCTGGGCGGGAACGAGGGCCTGCCCGAGGGCGAAGGCCACGCGGGCGACCACCAGCCGGCGTCGCGCCGCCCCTTCTTCTACGTGTCGTCCAGCCCGTGGAACCTGTTTTCCTATCTTGTCACCTACATGAAGGGTCGCGGCCTGCCGCTGGGCCCGATCAGTCTGCGCCAATGGGGGCTCAATCGCGAAACCTTCGGGTCCTCCAGCCACGGCGCCCACAAGCGCGCGGCGATCGAGGGCATTCTCGAGACCTATCCCGACATCCGCTTCGCGCTGCTCGGGGACGATTCGCAGGGCGATCTGACGGCCTTTGCCGATATCGCTCTCGCCCATCCCGAGCGTGTCCGCGCGGTTTTCATCCGCAAGGTCGGCGAAGCGATGAGCCCGGAGGAAGTGGCCGCCAAGGCTGCGCTGAAGGGAGCGCATATCCCGCTGTGGCTGGGCGAAGGCTATGAGGAAGGGCACAAATTCCTTGCCTCGATCGGCCTGCTGGAAGACGAAGAAGCCGAAACGCTCGTCGCCTCGGTCGGCAAGGGCGAATCAGGGGAGGCAGCGTGAGGCGGCGGATCATGTGGAGCTTTGGCATCGTTCTCGGCCTGGCGCTGCTGGCCGCGCTCGCGCTGTGGATCGCGCTCCAGCGCAACGCGCCCGCCGTCCTCGATACCATCGACCGTCTGTCAGGCTCCGCTACTGAGGTCGAGCAGGTCCATCAGGCAAGCACAGGCGACCATCCGGAACAGCGGCTGATAGTCTATCGAGCCGGAGAGGCGGAAAAACCGCTTCCGGTCTTCATCTTCTTCCACGGCGGGGCATGGGCGCATGGCAGCCCGGTCGACTACGGTTTCATTGCCCGCAACTTCGCACCGGAAGGCTATGTCGTGGTGCTCGGCGGATACCGGATGAACGAGCCGGGGCGCTATCCCGCCATGCTCGAAGACACCGCCGCCGTAATCGGCTGGACGCATCGCAATATCGCGAAATTTGGTGGCGATCCCGACCGTATCCTGCTCTCCGGCCATTCGGCCGGCGCCTACAATGTGGCGCAGGTGGCGCTCGAGCGGCGCTGGCTGGAAAGCGAACAGGTTCCAGAAGGCGCCATACGGGGCCTTGTCGGCCTTGCCGGACCTTACGATTTCTATCCCTTCGACACCGATCGCAGCCGTGCGGCTTTCGGAAGAGTTGGGGCCGGCGAGGAAAGCCAGCCGGTCAACCATGCGCGGACCGATGCGCCGCCCATGCTGCTGGTCCATGGAGAGGACGACACCGTGGTGCGCATTCGCAATTCGCGCGCCCTCGAAAAGGCGCTCGGCGAGGTCGGCGTGCAGGTCGAGACGCTATACCTTGCCGGCAAAACGCATAACGATCCGCTGCTCGCCCTGACCAGCCCGTGGCGGCGCGACCCGCTGGTGTTCGACCGTGTGACGAATTTCATGGCCGCGCAGGTTTCAGTTCCGGTTCAGGCCCGAAGGCCTTAGGCTGGCGCGCAATGCGCTTTCTCTCCCACGTTCTCGCCCTGTTTGCCCTCGCGGTCTTCACCGCGCAGCCGGCCGTCGCGCAATCCATCCTGCGCGATGCCGAGACCGAGGCGTTCCTGCGCGATATCTCGGCCCCGCTGGTCGAGGCTGCCGGGCTGGAACCGGGCAATGTCGACGTGGTGCTGATCAACGATCCCTCGATCAACGCCTTCGTCGCAGGCGGGCAGGCCGTCTATATCCACGCCGGCCTGATCGATGCCGCCGAAAGCGCCAACGAAGTGCAGGGCGTGATCGCGCACGAGCTGGGCCATATCACCGGCGGCCACGTGATCCGCATCGGCGAGGGCTACCAGACCGCCGGGCGCATTTCGCTGCTCACCATGCTGGCGGGGATCGGCGCCGCGCTGGCCGGAGCGGGCGAGGCGGCGTTGGGCATCATGGCCGCGGGCCAGCAGGCGGCGATGGGCAAGTTTCTCGCCTTCAGCCGGACGCAGGAAGCCAGCGCCGATGCGGCCGGAGCGCAGTATCTTTCCGAGGCCGGCATCACCGGGCGCGGATCGCTCGAGTTTTTCGGCAAGCTGCTCAATCAGGAGTTCCGCCGCGGCATCCGACAGGACGACGAGGCCGGTTTCTATCGCACCCACCCGCTTTCGGGCGACCGCATGGCCAAGCTGCGCGAGGTCTACACGGTCGATCCCGCCTGGGACGCGCCGCTCGACACCGACTGGGAGCGCCGGTTCGCCCGTATAAAAGCCAAGCTGCAGGGCTATGTCGCCAAGCCCGAGGCGACCCTGCGCGACTACCCCGAGACCGATACCTCCACCCCGGCGCTGCTGGCGCGCGCCTACGCCTATCACAAGCAAGCCCGAATTGACCGCGCTCTGGAAGCCGCCGACACGCTGATCGCGCGCGAGCCGACCGATCCCTATTTCCTCGAACTGAAGGGCCAGGTCCTGCTCGAATCGGGTCGGGCGGACCAGGCCATCGAGCCGCTGCGTCAGGCGACCGACCTGACCCGGGCCGAGCCGCTCATCGCCTCCATGCTCGGCCATGCGCTGATCGCCACCGAGGACAAGGGCAATTTCGAGGAAGCCGAACGCGTGCTGCGCGCTGCCGTGGGCCGCGATCGCTACAACCCGTTCGCCTGGTACCAGCTGGGCGTCGTCTACGCCGCGCGTGGCGACATGGCCCGCGCGCGCCTCGCCAGCGCCGAACAGCAGGTGATGAGCCGGCAGTATCCGCTCGCGCTGCGCAGCGCGCAGGCGGCCGAAGCGCAGCTGCCCTATGGCTCGCCCGACTGGCTGCGCGCGCAAGACATCGCCATGGAAGCGCGCGCATGGATGGAACAATTGTGCGAGATGAACCGCGCCCGCTGCGACACGCGCAGGCGCTAGGAAGTATCGAAGGGGCAAGATGAAACATGTGATCACCGTGCTGATCGCGCTCGTCGCGGGGTTTGCCGGCGCGGCGGCCTTCAGCTTCAGCGGTCTCGGCAATCCGCAGACCCGGGAATACCTGCTCGAGAACCCCGAAATCCTGCCCGAGCTGGCCTCCGCCTGGCAGCAACGGGACGCGCAGGACCGGCTTACCTCGATCTCCGCCAACGTCACCCGTCCCTTCGACGGCGCCGTGCTGGGCAACCCCAATGGCTCGAAGACGCTGGTCAAATTCACCGATTATGCATGCGGGTACTGCCGCGCCACGGTGGCCGATATCGACCGCCTGATTGCGGAAGACCCGGAGCTTCGCGTGGTGGTCCGCGAATGGCCGATTTTCGATGGCAGTGAAGCCCCCGCCCGCATGAGTCTCGCCGCCGCGGCGCAGGGCAAGTACGACGCCTTCTACCACGCCATGTTCGCGCTCGGATCGCCCACCGCAGAGAATATCGCAGCGGCGGCCCGGACCGCCGGGCTCGACATGGAGGCGGCACGCCTGTTCGGATCGTCGGACGATGTTACCGCCGAACTGGCGCGTAACGGCGAATTTGCCCGCCAGCTCCAGTTCACCGGCACGCCGAGCTGGGTTTACGGGGACCGCGTGTTCGAGGGCGCCGTGGGCTACGAACAAATGCGCAAGATCATCGCCGAAACCGAGGGGTAGGATCGTGGCTGCGCGCCTTGCCGGGCTGGGATCACTTCTGGCTGCGCTGACCCTGCCCGGCCCGCTTTCGGCCGAGCCTGGGCCGAGCCCGTATGCCGAGTTCCAGAGGCGCGAAGCGCTCCTGTTCGAGAACGGATGGCAGCTTGCCCGCGCCAACCGCGCGTTCTGCAAGAATACCGAGACTTCGCTCGGCTTCCTGATCCACGATGCCGGCAATTACGGCCGACCAGACGCGGTGAAGGCCGCGCTGGGCCTCGAAGGCGAAATCGCCGTGCAGGCCGTCGCCAGCGGCTCGCCCGCCGCCAAAAGCGGAGTTGCGCCCAATCAGAGTCTCAGCGCCCTCGACGGTGAGGACGTGCAAACGCGGTGGCCAGCGACGCGGCCTACGGTGAAACGCACCCTGCAGATCGAGGACGCGCTTGCCCGCAGCCTCGCCGACGGGAATGCGCAGCTAACCTTCGCCGGCGCCGGTTCCAGCGCCGAGCGCGTGTTTGCGGGGGTGACCGTGTGCACGGCCAAGTTCCGCCTGACCTCCGGTAACGATGCCTATGCCGGCCCCGACACGGTCTTCCTCGGGGCGGAGTTTGCAGGGTTCGGGATGCCCGAAGAACTCCTTGCCGCGGCCATCGCCCACGAGCTGGCCCATGTCCTGCTCGACCACCCGGCCCGCAAGGAAGCCGAACGATGGGGCCGGAGCGAGACCCGCCGGAGCGAGCGGGTGGCCGATCGCATGATGCCCTGGCTGCTGTTCAACGCCGGGCGCGACCCGCGCGACACCGCGCGCTGGATGCGCGCCTGGGGCCCGAAGCATTCGGGCGGCCTCCTGCGCAAACGCACGCATGACGGGTGGGACGAACGTCTGCAGATGATCGAGGAGGAGATCGCCCTCCTCGAAGCGCAGGTCCTGCGCAACCGCTGGGAGCCGGGCGAAGCCGACTGGGCCAGCCGTTTCGCCGAAGACTAGGCGCTATTCCTCAACCGCGACCTTGTACATCGAGGCCAGCGGACGTGCCATGACCCGGCGCACCATCGGTTCGAAGAATTCGAGGCTCTCGCTCTCATAGTCGGGATCGAAGGCGGCCTGGTCGTATTTCTCGCAGAATTCCGCGCAGGCATCGAAATGCGGATTGTCGCGGAATTCCTCGCGGATCTCGCGGTCCATGCCCAGGTGGTGAAAATAGTAATAGCCCTGGAAGGCGCCGTGGTTCTGGCAGATCCAGTGCACCTCCTCGGTCACGAAGGGCTTGATGATCGCCGCGGCCACTTCGGGATGGTTGTAGCTGCCCAGCGTGTCGCCGATGTCGTGGAGCAGCGCCATGACCACGTATTGCTCGTCGCGCCCGTCGCGATGCGCGCGAGTCGCGGTCTGGAGCGAGTGTTCGAGACGGCAGACGGGGAAGCCGCCGAAATCGCCATCGAGCAGTTTGAGGTGTTCGAGCACGCGATCGGGCAAGTCCTTGGCAAAGGCGCGGTATTCGGCGCCGATGATGCTCCAGTCTTCCTTGGTCCCCTCTTTCATCTCGCGGAACTTGGCGCGTTCCATGATCGCATGAGTCAGGTTTTCGGGCTTGTTCATCGCTGCTCTCCCACTGTTTCGCGCCAGAGAGCCATAGTAGCGTCTGGCGCAGCCCCAAGCAATTGGGCTAGGGGAAGGGCAGATGGCCGTGTTGCCCCTCAATCCGACGCCGTTCTTTGCGAACAAGAACCAGGCGTTCTGGAACCTCCAGCTGGCGGGCTGGGGCGGAACCGCGCTGCTGCGCGCCATGTCAGCCTTCGCCAACGGACAGCCGCTCGAATTCTTCTTCGTCATCCTGATCGCGACGATCACGGGGTTCTCGCTCAGCCTGATCCTCTCGGTGATCTTTGCCTATCTGATCCGTCAGAAACCGCTTTTGACCTGGGGCGGGACGGCGGCGACTCTGGCCATCGCGGTGGGTGTCTACGCTTTCATTGACAGCTGGGTGCTGGGCCTTACGCGCCCGGCCGCCGAGGCCGGTTTTGTGCGAATTTTCCTCGGGATCTACTTCTTCGACCTGACGCTGCTCGGTGCATGGTCGGCGCTCTATTACGCGATCAATTTCTTCCTCCAGGTCGAACAGCAGGCCGATCGGCTCGAGCGGCTCGAAGCGCAGGCCACCAGCGCGCAGCTCGCCATGCTGCGCTACCAGCTCAACCCGCACTTCCTGTTCAACACGCTCAATTCGATCAGCACGCTGGTCCTGCTCAACCAGACGAAGCCCGCGAACGCCATGCTGACCCGGCTGTCGAGCTTCCTGCGGCATACGCTTGTCACCCAACCAGGGGGCAAGGTCACGGTGGAGCAGGAGGTCGAGACGCTCAAGCTCTACCTCGAGATCGAGCGCATGCGCTTCGAGGAGCGCCTGCAGACCGAGTTCCGGGTCGAAGAACGGGCCTCGCGCGCCCAGATCCCCTCCATGCTGCTGCAGCCGCTGATCGAGAACGCGATCAAATACGGTGTCAGCCCGCAGGAGGAAGGCGCTGAGATCTCGCTGCTCGCGCAGATCGTCGGTCCGCGGCTGCGGATTACCGTCTCCGACACCGGCCCCGGCATGGATGTCGGCGGAATGGCAGACGATTTGCCGGCGGTGATGGCGACCCACAAGCGCCGCGATTCCACCGGCGTCGGCCTCGCCAACATCCGCGACCGCCTCGCGCAGGCCTATGGCGACGACCACCGCTTCGAAATCCGCAGCCCAGAGAGCGGCGGTTTCACGGTGCTGATCGAGATTCCGCACGAATTCGCCGATGAAGCGGACCCGCCTGCCGCAGGCAAGGCGACAGGGTCCGGGAAACCGGCAAGTGGTTCAGGTGTTGAACTCATGAATCCCCCCCAGAAGGTAAGCAGTGTAAAATGACTATCCGAACGATCCTCGTCGACGATGAGAAACTCGCCATCCAGGGCCTCCAGCTGAGGCTCGAAGCGCACGAGGACGTCGAGGTGATCGAGACCTGCCAGAACGGGCGCGAGGCGATCCGGGCGATCAAGACGCTGAAGCCCGATCTTGTCTTCCTCGACATCCAGATGCCCGGCTTCGACGGTTTCTCGGTGGTGCAGGGCGTGATGGAAATCGACCCGCCCCTGTTCGTCTTCGTCACCGCCTTCCAGGAACACGCCATCCGCGCCTTCGAAGCGAACGCAGTCAACTACCTCATGAAGCCGGTGGACGAAGACCGGCTCGCCGACACGATCGAACGCGTGCGCCAGCGCCTGGCCGAAAAGAAGAGCAGCGACGAGGCCGACCGCCTGCGCGGCGTGCTGTCCGAAGTCGCGCCCGAAGCGGTCGAGGAAATGGAGGGCGAGGATGCCGAGGCCGCCGGTCGCTACGAAAAGCTCATCAACATCAAGGACCGCGGCCAGATCTTCCGCGTTGAAGTCGACACGATCGAGCATATCGAGGCGGCGGGCGACTATATGTGCATCTACACCGGCGACAATTCGCTGATCCTGCGCGAAACGATGAAGGACCTGGAACGCCGCCTCGACCCGCGCACTTTCCAGCGCGTGCACCGCTCGACCATCGTCAATCTCGACCAGGTCCGGCAGGTCAAGCCGCACACCAACGGCGAATGCTTCCTCGTGCTGGATAGCGGAGCCGAAGTGAAGGTGTCGCGCAGCTACCGTGACGTCGTGGCGCGCTTCGTTCACTAGTTTGTTCTCCGCCCCGACATCCGCCGGCGCGTCCTCGCTAGACGTGCAGCCAGCTGCACCCGCTGCGGGCGGGCGGCCGCCCTTGCCGGGCCTCCGCCGGCCCGGTTAAGAGCACTCCATGGCATTTGAACTTACCGGCTTCGACCTCGATGCATTCGTTCGTGACACGCTGGCGGAAGACCTCGGCGAGGGACTTCCCGGCGGCGGCAAGGACGTCACCAGCGAGAGCGTCATCCCTGCCGATGCGCGCTTTTCGGGCGTCATGGACACGCGCGACGCTATTCATGTCGCGGGACTGCCAGTAGCCGAGGCTTTCTTCCGCGCGCTCGATCCCGATATGGCGATCGACATTTTGGTCGAGGAAGGGGGTCAGGCCCCCTCCGGGACGGACCTGATGCGCCTCGAAGGGAACGCTCGCGCCATGCTCACTGCCGAACGCGCGGCGCTCAACACGGTCCAGCACCTCTCCGGCATCGCCACCATGGTCGCCGAATACGTCGACGCGATGGATAATCCCGACTGCACCCTGCTCGACACGCGCAAGACCATTCCCGGCCTTCGCCACCTGGAAAAATACGCCGTGCGCATGGGCGGCGGGGCGAACCACCGCATGGGCCTGTGGGATGCCGCCATGATCAAGGACAACCACGTCCTCGTCGCCGGAAGCGTGGGCGAAGCAGTCCGGCGCGCGGTCGAGGCCGGTGTGAAGGACATCATTTGCGAGGTCGACCGGATCGACCAGATCGAACCTGCGCTCGAGGCCGGAGCCACCCGCCTGCTGCTCGACAACATGGAACCTGCAACCCTGCGCGAAGCCGTCGCGCTGGTCGCCGGCCGGGTACCGACCGAGGCGAGCGGCGGGATAAATCTCGATACCATCCGCGCCAAGGCCGCGACGGGGGTCGACTATGTTTCGGTGGGAAGATTGACCCAGAGCGCGCCGGCCGCCGATATCGGGCTGGACTTCACGCGGCTCTGACCCTTATCAAAAGATGAGGACAGAAAGAGAAAAAAGCCATGCGGCCCAAGGCGATCCGTACATTCGAGTTGCTCTATTTCGGCGCGATCGTGCTCGTGCTGGCCAACGCCGTGCGCGACTATGCCGCCATGCGCGAATCCGCCGCCGGCGATCTCGTGCGCCGCGGGCTCGATCCCGATACTCTGCTGGTTGCGAGCATCGCTTTCGTGGTCGGCATCATGGTGGTGCTGTGGTTCATGGCCGCACGCCTCAGGGTCGGCTTCGTGCGCTATGTCATGGTCGGCCTGCTGGCGTGGCAGGCCTGGCCCGTCGTGACCGCCCTGTCGGAAGATCGCGGTGGCGGCATCATCGTCGCGGCCGCCTCGGTCGTGTTGCAGCTTTTGGCCATCGTTTTCAGCTTCCTGCCCGAAGCGCGCGCGTGGTTTGCAGGCGACGATGCAAGCCTGCGCAGCGATCCGTAAAGTTGCCAGCCTCGTGGCAGCAGCGATTGCCGCAATGCTGCCCTTGCCCGCCTTCGCGCAGGCCTATCAATGCAGCCTGCCGCGCAGCGTGGAGGTCCCGCGTGTCTCGACCGAGGCCCCGCGCCGCCTGCGGGTTACCGGCTATACGCTCGCGCTGAGCTGGTCGCCCGAATTCTGCCGCTTCCGCGAAAGCCAGCGCCGCCACGCCCGCCAGTGCTCAGGCCGCGAGGGACGTTTTGGCTTTACCGCCCATGGCCTCTGGCCCGAAAGCGGGGGAGGCTGGCCGCAATGGTGCGGGGGCCGCGACATGAGCGCTGTCGAACTGCGCAAGAGCCTCTGCATCAGCCCCGACGCCTCGCTGGTCACCCGCCAATGGGAAAAGCATGGCACCTGTATGGCGAACGCCCCTGCGACCTATCTCAAGGTCACGCGCATCCTCTACAATGGTCTGCGCTGGCCCGATTTCGTCCGCATCAGCCGCGAGGACGACCTTACCGCCGGCACCATCCGCACCCGCTTGGCCGACGCCAATCCGGGCTGGTTTCCCGAGGCGATCGGCGTCCACCTCGACCGCAAGGGTTGGCTGGAGGAATTGCGCCTTTGCTACGACAAGCGCTTCATGCCCAAGGCCTGCGACCGGCGACGTTTCGGGGCGGGGGATGAACATGCGGCGAAGATCTGGCGGGGGCTGTAATTCACGCGCGAACGTGAGCCGTCGCTTGGGGCGTTGCGATAATTTGTGGAGTCAAGAACGTCATGAATTTTCGGGATAACGACTGGATTGCACTAGTTAAAGCGACGCGCGAGAAGTTTGGCGTATCCATACAGGATGCTCATGACCTGATTTTCTCTGACGAAGAAATGCGCAGGCTCGTAACTAGGATCAATCAGAACCTTCGATGTCGCACGATGGCCTCGAAAGACATAGCGCAAAACGGCAAGGCCTCCCGTTTCGTAAGAGATGGCGAACGGATCAAGTTTCGCCGTATCGACGGACAACGCGATTAGTCTGAAATTCGGTCGTTTGCAGGCCGACAATTTACCGCCGCCCCCTGAAAAAATCGCGCAGCATCTCCGCCGCCCTTTCCTCGCCAAGCCCCGCGTAGACCTCCGGCTTGTGCAGGCATTGCTCCTGCTCGAACACCCGCGCTCCATGCTCCACCGCGCCGCCCTTGGGGTCGCTCGCGCCGTAATAGACCTTGGCCAGCCGCGCGTGGACGATGGCGCCGGCACACATGGCGCAGGGTTCCAGCGTGACCCAGAGTTCGCATGTCGTGAGGCGTTCCTGCCCCAGTGCCTCGGCGGCGCGGCGAATCGCGAGAATTTCGGCGTGGGCGGTGGGATCGCAAGTTTCGCGAGGGGTGTTGTGGGCCTCGGCGATGATCGCCCCGTCGCGCGTAATAACCGCACCCACCGGCACCTCGCCTGCCGCCGCGCTCGCCTCGGCCAGCTCGAGCGCGCGATTCATGGGTTGCGGGAGAGTCCAGGAAGCCATACCAGCGCCTCGCTAGCCCCCGGCGGGCCAGCGCGCAACGCGCTTGACGATTCGCACCCTCACCGCTATGCGCGCCGCTTTCCGGGAATAGTGAGCCCCCGACCCGCCCACACGCGGTCACGGGAACTCGCCCCGCCCATTCGAACGAAGAGACTTATCATGTCGCGTATTTGCGAACTCACCGGCAAAGGCCGCCAGGTCGGCAACAATGTGAGCCACGCCAACAACAAGACCAAGCGCGTCTTCCTGCCGAACCTGCAGAACGTCACGCTGATGAGCGAGAAGCTGGACCGCAGCTTTAAGTTCCGCGTCTCGACGCAGGGCCTGCGTTCGGTCGAGCACAATGGCGGCCTCGACAACTGGCTGATGAAGACCAGCGACGAGAAGCTGTCGGCCAACGCGCTCAAGGTGAAGCGCGAGCTGAAGAAGGCCGCCGCCGCCTCCTAAGGTCTGGCGGCGCTTCGGCGTCGGTTCTCAATCGATCACGCGAAAGGCGCGCGGGGCTTACCTGCGCGCCTTTTGCCGTGCCTGCTCGCCGCCCGTCTTCTGACGCAGGTCCCAGCGCAGCTTGAGCAGATAGGTGTGCTGGTAGCTGGCGAAATTGTCGTCCGAGATCAGCCACAGGCTCCAAGTGCCGTCACGCTCGTCGACCACGGCGAGGCCTTCGTAATTGTCGCTGGGGAAAGGCTCCTCGATCCGGGCGAGAAAGCGGCTTTCCACCTCTGCATCCGCCTCAATGTCCGCAGGATCGAGAATCAGGAGCAGGGCAGGAAAGCGCGGCGGCAGCCACAGCTCCAGCCCGCGCATCAGGACCACGATCTTGCCATTGGGCAGCACGACGGCGTCCGAGGGGCGAAACCCGGGGCGACCCAAGAAGGTGAAGGGGATCGGCTCGGCGCCCTCGGTCGGGTCGGAGGGGTAGAGCAGAGCCGCGTGGCGCGCATGGCCGGGCGAATGCTCCTCGATCACCACGAAGCGTCCGTCGCGTAGGCGCACCAGCGATTCGGGGCCCGAATTGCTGCCCCAGTCCTTCATCTCCGGCGGGCGGACTTGGCTTTGCCGTCGCAGTTTCGGCCCGAAGCGAATGATCTGCTGCGCCCATTCCAGCCCCGCCCAGACCGTGCCGGTCGCAGGGTCGATGGTGAGTGATTCCAAATCGACATGCGTCTTGTCGGCGCGTTCGAAATTCAGGAATTTGGCGAGGCGCGGAGGCGCATTCGAACGGTCGGGACGGGGCAAGTGCATGAGCCGCCCGGCGTCGCTTCCGGCGAGGAATTCGCCGCTCGGCCGCATCACCAGCGCCGAGTAACCGCCGAAATGGTCGTTCTCGCTGGAAAGCTCCCACGCCCCGTCGAGCACGAGCGGGCCCGAACGCAGCCGTTCCACGTCGAGGCGTTCGATCGTCACCGGCGAGGTGTAATCGGGCGGCGCGGGCTCGCTGCGCACGAAGGTACCGGGCGCAAGGCCGAGCGCCACCAGGAGGGCAAGGGTTTTGCGTTTCACGGGCATCGCCGTGGCGCTGCTAGTCTGTCGCTACCCTGAGCGAAAGCCGCGTCATGGCATGGGCGGCAGGAAAAGCAGCGGATCAAGGCGATTGCCCTTCCACACGAGGCTCCAGTGAAGATGCGACCCCGTCGCGCGTCCGGTGGCCCCAACATTGCCAAGCGCCTGCCCTTGCCGGACCGTTTCGCCCTCGCTGACGGAAAGCTGCGAAAGGTGGATGAAGGCGCTGTTGAGGCCGGCCCCATGGTCGAGGATGATGATCCCCCCTTCGAGGCTGAAGCCGGTCCGCGCGAGGACTACCACGCCATCGGCAGGGGCTACGAAGGGTGTGCCGTTGCCCGGCGCGATGTCGATGCCCGAATGGTAGCTGCCCGGCTCGCCGCGATAGATCCGCTGGCGCCCGAAGCGGCCGGAAATGCGTCCGGTGACCGGCCAGATGAACTCCTGCCGCCATCCTTGCGCGTCCGTTTCCCGCTCGCGCGCTTCCTTGATCGCCAGCCATTCCGGCTCGCGTGTGGCCCACCACGCCTCGCCGCCACCACCGGTGCCCTTGGCTACATTGATGCGCTCGATGTCCCAAGCGCGCGGGGCAATGGCGAGCGGCTGGACAAGGCTGCGCCCGATCTTGTGCTCGGCCGTAAGCAGGAGCGAGGATGGCGAATCGCGGTCGAAAGCGGCGAAGAAATTGCCGTCCTCGTCGAAACTGACTGGCGTGTCGCCGATCATCGCGGACTGCGTGCCTTCGGGCAGCGTCCCGCGCACCCAGCCACCCTGCGTCAGAGCGCTATCTTCCAGCGTAATTTTGAGGTCGACCGTGCGAGCGAGAGCAGGCTCCTCCGCCAGCTCAGGCTTGGCGACCTCGGCAGGCTCCACAACTTCCTCCGCCACCAGAGCGGTCATGATATCGACCTGCGGCGTTGCCACCGAACAGGCGCTCGCAGCGAAAAAGAGAAGCGGTGCGACCCTTCGCAGGTTCACGGTTTCAGCCGCTCGGTCGCCAGTTCGGCGCTGGCGTAGGCTTCCTGGTGCTCGACCGACCAGTAACGCAATTCCTCAAGCGGGATCGGCACGCCGCTGGCGGCGCAGAAGACATGGTTGCCCGTGCGCAAGACGCGAAATCCGTTGGGTCCGTAATGCAGCTTGGCCTCGCCCGGGGGCGGGCCGGCGTTCTTGTTCATCAACATGGGCATTATCCTAGCAGGACGTGTCTATCCGAACAAATCGTCCTGCGCCGACGGCGTTCGTTTTTTCGGCGCGGCGCGCTTCTTCGGCGGGGTCGGCCAGGAAGGCGGCGCGGCATCGCCGGTCGAGACCGCCAGATCGCCATCGCGGAACTTGAGCGTCAGCGCAGCCTCCTTCGCCGCTTCGGCGCGGTCGGTCAGGGTGCGGCCGCCGCTCGTGGTGACGCGGACATAGCCACGGCTAAGCGGACGATCGGGGTGGAGCTGGCTCGCCAGCCGGGCAAGCGCGTCGAGCTGGCTGCGCTTCTCGCCCAGCGGCCGCGTGAGCAGGCTCGGCGGCAGGCGCAATCCATCGAGCTTGTTCTTGCCTTCGCGCACAATCCCCTTGAGCGTGCCGGGAGAAAACCGGTGCCGCGCCAGCGCCTCGCGCGCCTTGCCGGTGCGGTCCATCAAGCCGCGGCGCAGGGCTTCGGCGAGATCGTCGAGCGCCTGCCCTTGCGGTTGGAGCAGCGTTTGCGCGGAAGGCAGCCGGTCGGCGCGCGCCTCCAGCCGTTCGCGTCCCAACTGCACGGGGCGCAGGATCGCGCGTTTGGTCCGCGCTTCGAAATCGGCCAGCGTTGCGGCCAGTTCGGCGCGGACGGGCACGGCGATCTCGGCCGCCGCGGTCGGTGTCGGTGCGCGACGGTCGGCGGCGTAGTCGGCCAGCGTCGTGTCGGTCTCGTGCCCGACGGCGCTGATCGTGGGGATCGAGCATTCGGCGATGGCGCGCACCACCTGTTCCTCGTTAAAGCTCCACAAATCTTCGATCGAGCCGCCGCCGCGCGCAACGATTACAAGGTCGGGCCGGTCGGGATGGCCCTCCGGCAGGTGCGAGAAACCGCGCACCGCGCCCGCGACCTGCTCCGCCGCGCCCTGCCCCTGCACCAGCACCGGCCACACGACCACGCGGCTCGGGAAACGGTCGGCAAGGCGGTGGAGGATGTCGCGAATCACCGCCCCGGTCGGCGAGGTGACGACGCCGATGGTCTTCGGCAGGAACGGCAGGCGGCGCTTGCGGCCCTCGTCGAACAGCCCTTCGGCCGCCAGCCGCGCGCGGGTCTTTTCCAAGAGCGCCAGCAGCGCGCCTTCGCCCGCCAGTTCCATCCGCTCGACCACGATCTGGTATTTGGAGCGCCCCGGGTAGGTGGTCAGCTTGCCCGAGGCGACCACCTCCAGCCCGTCCTCCGGGTTGAACGGCAGACGCTGCGTGTTGCCGCGCCACATGACCGCGTCGATCACCGCTTTTTCATCTTTCAGCGCCGCGTAGAGATGCCCCGAAGCCGCGCGCTTCACGCCCGACAGTTCGCCGCGCAGCCGGACAAAACCGAAACGGTCCTCCACCGTGCGTTTCAAAATATTCGAGATTTCGCTCACCGAGAGCGGCTCGGCGTTGTCGCCGGGGCGGCGCTTCGCTACCAAGCCGTCAGTGTCATCATCTGGGAAATCGGCGGCCATGAATATCCTTTTGCTCGGCAGCGGCGGACGCGAACATGCGCTGGCTTGGAAGGTGGCGCAATCGCCCCGATGCGACAAGCTGTGGGTGAGCCCTGGCAACCCCGGCATGGAAGAATGCGCGCAATGCGTCGCCCTCGATAGCAGCGACCACGCGGCCGTGGTCAAGTTCTGCGAAGAAAACGCGGTTCAGCTCGTCGTGATCGGCCCCGAAGTGCCGCTTGTCGAGGGGTTGGCGGATAGCCTGAAAACCGCCGATATCCTGAGCTTCGGCCCATCGAAAGCCGCCGCGCAGCTCGAAGGCAGCAAGAGCTTCACCAAGGAATTGTGCCAGCGCGCCGGCATCCCCACCGCCCGTTTCGAACGATGCACCTCGCTCGAGGCGGCCTGGGGCGCGCTCAAGAAATTTGATGCGCCTTTCGTTCTCAAGGCCGATGGTCTGGCGGCGGGCAAGGGCGTGGTGATCGCGGAAACCCGTGACGAGGCGCAGGAAGCCTTGTCCGAAATGTTCGACGGCAAGTTCGGCAGTGCGGGCAGCGAAGTCGTGATCGAACAGTTCCTCACGGGCGAGGAAGCGAGCTTCTTCGCGCTGACCGATGGCGAGACGATCGTGCCGCTCGCCAGCGCGCAGGACCACAAGCGCGTGGGCGATGGCGACGAAGGCCCCAACACGGGCGGCATGGGCGCCTATTCGCCCGCGCCGGTGCTGACCGATACCCTTCGCGAGCAGGCGATACGCGAGATCATCGAGCCGACCGTGCGCACCATGCGCGAAGAAGGCATGCCCTATTCGGGCGTACTCTATGCCGGGCTGATGCTGACAAACACCGGTCCGCAGCTGATCGAATACAACGTACGCTTCGGCGATCCGGAATGCCAGGTGCTGATGATGCGGCTGGAAAGCGACCTCGTCGAGCTGATGCTGGCCTGCGCCAAGCGGCGACTGGGCGAGATCGAGGCACCAAAGATGAGCGACGACTTCGCGCTGACCGTGGTGATGGCTGCCGAAGGCTATCCCGGCACACCGAAGAAGGGTGGCAGCATCGATCTGGGCAAGGCCGAGGCGAATGGCGCCAAGGTCTTCCACGCCGGGACCAGCCGCGAGGGCGACCAGCTCGTCTCGAGCGGCGGCCGCGTGCTTAATGTCACAGCAAAGGGCTCAAGCGCCACCGAAGCGCAGCGCGCGGCCTACGCTGCCGTCGACGCGATAGACTTCGCCGATGGCTTTTGCCGCCGCGACATTGGACAGCGTGAGGTGCGCCGCGAGCGGCATGGGTGAGGTATTCTACCGTCGGGAATGTCAGCTTTCGGGCAACCTAGTCGGTAGCTGGTAGGACTGAAATTGGGGTGGTTAGCGGACGCCTTAAATCCCTACAATCTCATCCCAAATGAAAGCCAAAATAGCTATCAAAAGAATCGACGAAGGTAAGGCAATGAAGATAAGGCTTGTCCATTTGTAGGACCAAAAGCCATTCCGCTGATCCTCTGGGACCAATCGTGCAAACGGCCAAATCTGTATAAAAGTGTTCACCGCCGCGATTGTTGGGGCGATAATCAGCATGCCCAAAAAGCTCGCGTCGGGGTCGCTGCTTGAGAGAATGACACCTGCCAACAGCAGCATGACAAAGGTAATAACGTAGCAGACGGTCAGATAGCGTTTGAGCGACATCTACTCGGGCTAGCTCGCTTGCCCAATGTCCGCAATTAGGTCGTTAGCGGAATGTCCGCTTTTTTCTGAAAAGCGAGTTTAGCTGCCAGTCCGCTTTTGGCGGCACGCACAACGCGGCTGAATGTCCGATTATGGGGTAGAAAGCGGACATGGCCGAACCTACGGTGGTGTCATGAAAACCGCTTCGATTGCTTTAGGCTTTTGTCTGGTCCTGATCAGTTGCCAGAAACCAAATTGGGTGACAATCGATCTTCCAGCGTCTCCCGACGGCGCCTTCAGATCAAAGCTGGAAACCCTATCAGAAGGCGGTGGCCTTTACGTGTCACGACAGGGTGAAAAATGGGCGGAATATCGGTGGTTGTCTTACGGACAGTGTGCTGGTGCTGAACTGTATTGGGCCGCAAACAATGATTTGATCCTAGCCTATGATCGAATTGAATTAAGCTATTTCGTCGATGCACCCGACGCTTGGGGTGGGGCAAAGGTCCTATTGTGTAACAAGAGGAATAGCGATTGCCCCACGGCAAAATCGAGAGTCACTCAAATTCCGAGTTGTAACGATTTTCAGGTCTAACGCTAAAATTGCTTCGACGTCCGCAAATGGGTCGTTAGCTGAAATTCCGCTTTCTGCCAAAACAGGCGCGAAACTGCCTTCCGCTCAAGCCAGCGAAACGTGCCGCTTTAGGTGGTGATCCACGCTGCCGAATTCGCTTTCGAAGATCGTCAGGCGCTTGAAGTAGTGGCCGATCGCATATTCGTCGGTCACGCCGTTGCCGCCGTGAATCTGGACCGCTTCCTGTCCGATGAAACGGGCCGACTGGCCGACGCCGACCTTGGCCGCTGAGGCCGCGCGCTTGCGTTCCTTTTCGCCCGCATCGAGCTTGATCGTGGCGAGATAGGTCAGCGATACCGCGGTCTCGTAGGCGGTGTACATGTCGACCATGCGGTGCTGGAGCACTTGGAACTTGCCGATCGGCACGCCGAACTGCTTGCGCTGCTTGGAATATTCGAGCGTCATCGCGTGGGCGACCTTCATCGCTCCGCAGGCTTCGGCGCAGTGGGCGGCAATGGCTTCGTCGGTGACCTGCTCGATCAGCGGCAGGGCTACGCCTTCCTCGCCGATCAGTGCGTCGGCGGGGACCGAGACATTCTCGAAATAGACTTCCGAGGCGCGGCGGCCGTCGACCGTTTCGTAGTCGCGCGTGGTGACGCCGTCTGCCGACTTGTCGACGATGAAAACGCTTACGCCCTCTGCATCGCGGCGCCCGCCGCCGGTGCGCGCGGTGACGACGAGGTGGCTCGCCCAGGGCGCGCCGATGACGACCGCCTTGTGGCCGCTAAGAACATAGCCGTCGCCGTCTTTCTTGGCGGTGGTTTCGAGGTCGGCGTAATTGTAGCGCCCGCGCGGTTCGGCATAGGCGAAGGCGAAGACGCGGCTGCCGTCGATGATGGCGGAGAGGTGCTCTTCGCGCTGCGCATCGCTGCCTGCGTGCTTCAGGAAGCCGCCTGCGCAGACCACGGTGGGGACAAACGGCTCGACCACGAGGCCTTTGCCGAATTCCTCCATCACGATCATCGCATCGATCGCGCCGCCGCCGAAACCGCCGACTTCCTCGCTGAAGGGCATGCCGAGAATGCCGAGTTCGGCCAGCTGTGCCCAGATTTCGGGCCGCCATCCGGCATCGCTTGCGATGGCTTCGCGGCGGGTTTCCCAATCATATTGCTCACGGACGAGGCGCGACAGACCGTCGCGGACCATGTCCTGTTCTTCGGTGAAGTTGAAATCCACGGGTCTCTCTCCGCTCGTTCTCTCAGACCTTACAGGCCGAGGATCATTTTCGTGATGATGTTGCGCTGAATCTCGTTCGATCCGCCGTAGATCGAGGTCTTGCGCATGTTGAAATAGGTTTCCGCCGCATGCGCCGAATAGTCGGGGCCGACCGGATATTCGTTGCTGCCGGTATCGTTCGCGACGCTGTGATAATAGGGCGCGGCATAGCTGCCGACTGCCTCCAGCGTGAGCTCGGTCAGGCGCTGCTGGATTTCGGTGCCCTTGATCTTGAGGATCGAGCTTTCCGGCCCCGGCCCCTTGCCTGCCTGCTCGCCCGCCAGCGTGCGCAGCTCGGTGATCTCGAGCGCGGCCAAGTCGATTTCGAGCTGGCTGACCTTGCGGGCGAATTCGAAATCTTCGATCAGCGGTTCGCCATCGACCGTCTCGTTCGCGGCGATTTCGCGCAGCTTTTCGACGCCGCGCTTGGAGCGCGCGACACCGGCAATGCCGCTGCGTTCGTGCGCGAGCAGGAACTTGGCATAGGTCCAGCCCTTGTTCTCTTCGCCGACGAGGTTTTCGACCGGCACGCGGACGTCGGTCAGCCAGGTTTCGTTGACCTCGTAACCGCCGTCGAGGAGCTTGATGGGCTTTACCTCAACGCCGGGCGTTTTCATGTCAACGAGGATGAAGCTGATGCCCTCCTGAGGCTTGGCGGCATCGGTGTCGGTGCGGCAGAGGAAGAAGCCCCAGTCGGCATATTGCGCCAGCGTGGTCCAGGTCTTTTGGCCGTTGATGACATAATGATCGCCATCGCGCACGGCTGTGGTCTTGAGCGAGGCGAGGTCCGAACCTGCGCCGGGTTCGGAATAGCCCTGGCACCACCACACCTCGCCGCTGCGGATGCCGGGGAGGTGCCTGGCCTTCTGTTCTTCGCTGCCGAAGGTGTAGATGACGGGGCCGACCATGGAGACGCCGAAGGGCAGCGGCATGATGGCGTTCACCCGCGCGTTTTCTTCCGACCAGATATAGCGCTGCGTCGGGGTCCAGCCAGTGCCGCCATACTGCTCGGGCCAGGCGGGGACCGACCAGCCCTTTTCGCCGAGGATCTTGTGCCAGGCGAGGAAATCCTCGCGCGAGAGGTCTTCGCGCAGGCCCACATCGCCGAGGTGTTTGGGATAGTTTTCCTCGATGAAGGCGCGAACCTCTTCGCGGAAGGCCTGTTCTTCGGGGGTGAAGTCGAGATTCATAGGGTCGCTCTCCGCTGCCTGTCCGCTGGTGACCCGGATCACCGGGCTCGTTCGCGGCCCGGTTTTCACCAAGCGCGGCGCGGACGCAAGGTTGCAAATCGAAATTCTTAACGCGGAGCGCGCTGATGGACGGGCGCCGGGGCGGCCCCGCCGCTACGGAGAGGCCGGGGTGGCGGGCGAGAAGAAAAAGTGCGCCCCATGCAAAAAACCCCGCCGTTTCGGGCGGGGCTTTCGTGTTCTTCGATCAAACGCCGCGGATCAGGCGAGCTTTTCGGCGACCAGCGCCTTGAGGTCCTTTTCGCTGCGCGCACCGATGTGGCTGATGATCTCACCGGCGCAGATGGCGCCCATGCGCAGGCAGGTTTCGAGGCCCTCGCCGCGCGTGTGGCCGGTGAGGAAGCCGGCGGCGAAAAGGTCGCCCGCGCCGGTGGTGTCGACGACCTTGTCGATCGGCTCGGCGGCGACTTCGACGCGCGTGCCGTCCTGGATCGCAACCGCGCCCTTGGCGCTGCGGGTGGCGACCACGGTCGGGACTTTGCCCTTCAGCGCGTCGAGACCGGCCTCGAAATCCTGTTTGCCGGTGAGCGAAGCCAGCTCGTGCTCGTTGACGAAGAGGATGTCGATCTTGCCCTCTTCGATCAGCGCGCGGAAATCGTCGCCGTGACGGTCGATCACGAAGCTTTCCGACGCGGTGAAAGCGACCTTGCGGCCGGCATCGCGCGCTACGTCGATGGCGCGGCGCATGGCGCTGCGCGGCTCTTCCGGATCCCAGAGGTAGCCTTCGAGATACAGAACGCCGCCGCTGGCGATCAACTCTTCGTCGAGCGCGGCGGGCGGCAGGAATTGCGATGCGCCGAGGAAGGTGTTCATCGTCCGCTCGCCATCGGGCGTGACAAAAATAAGGCACCGCGCGGTCGGCGGTTCGGCGTCGCGCGGCGCGGTGTCGAAATCGATGCCCACGGCGCGGATGTCATGCGCGAAGATGTCGCCCAGCTGGTCCTTGGCGACCTGCCCGACGAAGGCGCACTGCGCGCCGAGAGCAGCCATGCCTGCGAGCGTGTTGGCGGCCGAACCGCCCGAAATCTCGGTGGCGCGACCCATGGCGTCGTAAAGCTCCTTCGCGCGCTCGGTGTCGACGAGGGTCATGCCGCCCTTGGCAAGGCCCAGCTCCTCGATGAGCTCGTCGGAACAGGGGGCCATCACATCGACGATGGCATTGCCGATCGCGACGACGTCGTAACGGGGGTCGGTCATGAGTACTCCGGTAGAATCTGGTGCAGGGGTGTTGGCTTGTCGGGCGCGGTTAGCGGTTCATCGCGCGAAGGCCAAGGGCGGCGTTGACTTCGGCGCCACGCCGCGCGATTCGCTTGGGCCTATGATTTCGCTCCCGCGCGCCCTTGCCCTGTCCCTCAGCCAGCTGGGCGATCCCGCAATCCTGAGGGTGCTGTTCAAGAGCCTGGCAATCACGCTGGCGATCTTCGCGGTACTCGGCTGGGCGCTGAGCTACGGATTTGCAGCAGGGCTGGAGTGGGCCGGCCTATCCGATGCGGGCGGCGCGGGGACATTGCTTGCCATCGTGTCCACGCTGATCGGTGCCTGGCTGCTGTTCCGCTTCGTCGCCCTCTTCGTCCTGCAGTTCTTTGCCGAAGACGTGGTCCGGGCTGTCGAGGCGCGGCATTACCCCGGGGCCGCCAGCGCGGCGCGTTCGCTCGCCTTGGGCGAAGAATTGCGCAACGGCTTGCGCTCCACCCTGCGGGCGTTTGCGGTCAACACCATCGCCCTTCCCTTCGCACTTGCCTTGCTGGTGACCGGTGTGGGCACGGCTCTCCTGTTCTGGGCGGTGAACGGCTACCTCTTGGGCCGCGAGCTCCAGGACATGGTTTGGCTCCGCCACCGGCAGGACGAGACCGAGTCCGCGCCGCTCGGCCAGGGCCAGCGCTTCCTTCTCGGCGGGGCGATCGCGGGTTTGCTGATGGTCCCTTTCCTCAATTTGATCGCTCCCGTAATGGGCGCGGCGGGCGCCACACACCTCGTGCACGGCAGGAGAACCAAACTTGCGTAAGATCGCCGTCCTGCTGACTTTCGCCGCCGGTCTTTCCGGCTGCATGAGCGCGCCGAAAACCTATTCGCCGACGCGTCAGCTACCGGTCACGACGACCCGCCCGCCGCCCCAGCAGCCGGTACAGCCAGCGCCCTCGGGCGGGCGGTTCATCGCCCCGAAGGTCATGAATGTCGCCGGGCTCGAGGGAGTGATCGGACGCGATGCGACCGCGCTCGCCAATATCTTCGGGCCGCCGCGGCTCGAGGTGAAGGAGGGTGACGCGATGAAGCTGCAATTCAGCGGCAGTCCGTGTGTGCTCGACATATACCTCTACCCGCTGAGGCCCGGCGCCGAGCCGAGCGCCACTCATGTCGAAGCGCGGCGGGCGAGCGATGGGGAAGATGTCGACCGGGCGGCCTGTGTCCGCGCACTGCGCAGGTAACCCCGCCTTAACTGTGATCGCCTAGGTTCGGCCCCGAACGACCAAGGGGGCGAATTCGACCATGACTGCACAGTTTCAGGCCATCGCACAGCGCGTGGGCGCCGATGGAACGGTAACACCGCTCGAAGTGCAGACGCTACGCCAGGAATGCTGGCCCGACGGGCGCATCTCACAAGGGGAAGCCGAAGCGATCTTCGCGCTCAACCGTCAGCTCAGCGAGCGCGGCCCGGAATGGACCGATTTCTTCGTCGAGGCGATCGGCGAGTTCGTCATCAACCAGATGGAGCCGCGCGGCTATGTAAGCGAGGCGAATGCGGCGTGGCTGATGGAACAGATCGACGCCGACGGAAAGCTCGGCTCCTTGGCCGAACTCGAAGTGCTCGTGCGCGTCTTCGAGCGCGCGCAGAACGTGCCGCTTGCGCTCAAGGACTACGCCGTGCGCCAGATCGAGCGCGCTGTCCTTGAAGGGACCGGGCCGACGCACGACGGCGGAGAGCTCGAAGCGGGGAATGTCAACGAAAGCGAGGCGAAGCTGCTGCGCCGCGCGATCTTTGCGCCCGCCAGTGAACGCCCGGCGGCCTTTGGGAAGAACGAAGCCGAAATGCTCTTCCGTTTGAAGGACGCGACGCTCGGCGCGGACAACTCGCCCGAGTGGAAGCACCTGTTCGTGCAGGGGGTGGCGAACTATTTGCGGGGCTATTCGGATGCCGATGCGCAGATCAGCCGCCAGCGCGCTTCCGAGCTCCAGGCCTTCATGGCCGACACCAACCACGGCATCGGCAGTTTTCTCGGCCGCGTGGCGCGGAGCCGTCCGACCGGCTTCGGTAACCTCTTCGATGATGGCGGAAGTGCTCCGTCGCCTGACGAGAGCGTTGCCGCCACACAGGATGTGACGCGGAGCGATAAGGACTGGCTCGACGCGAAAATCGGCGCGGATGGCAAGGTGGACGAATACGAGCGCGCCTTGCTCGATTTCCTCGCCGAGCAGTGATCAGCGGCGGGGCACGAGAGCCTCGCCTGCGATCAGACCATGAAGCTTTCGCCGCAGCCGCAGGCGCCCTTGGCGTTGGGGTTCTCAAACACGAAACCGGCGGAGAAATCGTCCTCCACCCAGTCCATCGTGCTGCCGACGAGGTAAAGCACGCTGGCGCCGTCGATGTAGAAAATGCCGCCGGGCGTTTCGATCTTCTCGTCGAACTTGGTTTCCTCGGTGACGTAATCGACCGAATAGGCGAGACCCGAGCAGCCGCGGCGCGGGGTGGACAGCTTTACGCCGATCGCATCCTCTGGCGCCTTGGACATGAGTTCGGCAATCCGCTCCTCCGCGCGCGGCGTCAGGATCACGGCGGCCTTGGGTGCGGGGCGGGTGGTGGTCTCGCCCATCACAGCATCCCCAGTTCGAGGCGCGCTTCGTCGGTCATCTTGTCGGGGCCCCAAGGCGGGTCCCACACGAGATTGACTTCGGCATCGCGCACACCCGGCACGCTGGCAGCGCGCAGTTCGACTTCGCCCGGCATGGTTTCGGCGACAGGGCAGTGCGGGGTGGTGAGCGTCATGATGACCCTCACATCGCATTCGTCGTCGACCTCGACCCCGTAGATCAGGCCCAGATCGTAGATGTTCACCGGAATTTCCGGATCGTAGATCTCCTTCAGCGCGTCGACCACCGCCTGCTGCAGCTTGCCACCCGCGCCGGTTGCGCCTTCGGCTTCGGGCTGCTTGGCGAGGAAGCCTTCGAGGTAATCGCGCTTGCGCTCGAGTTTTTCGCTCGCCGTTTCGTCGGGGTCGATGGCATCTTCGACACGCGCACGGGGCGGCTTGCCGACAATCGTATCTGCCGGCGAGGGGGCGGCGATGAAGTCCTTGTCGTCCGAGGGTTTGTTCATCCGAAAATCCTCCGGGTCCTTTCAATTCCGCGCAGCAGCGCGTCGATGTCGCTTTCGTCGCTGTAGAGACCGAAACTCGCCCGCGCGGTGGCGGGGATGCCGAGATGGGCCATCAGCGGCTGCGCGCAATGGTGTCCGGCGCGGATCGCGACGTGTTCTTCGTCCAATATGGTGCCGAGATCGTGCGGGTGAACCCCGTCGAGCGCAAAAGACACGATGCCCGCGCTTTCTTCGGGGCCGAACAGTGTCACCGCATTCAGCTTGCGCAGTTCGTCGCGCAGCGTGCGAGCAAGTCCCGCCTCGTGGGCGAAGAGTTTGTCTGGGCCCAGCGCGTCGACGTAATCGATCGCCGCGTGGAGCGCGATCGCCTCGGTGATCATGGGGGTGCCCGCCTCGAAGCGCTGTGGGGGCGGGGCATAGGTGGTCCCGCCGAAGGCCACGGTCTCGATCATCGCGCCGCCGCCCTGATAGGGGGGCATGTGCTCGAGCAGTTCCTCGCGTGCCCAGAGCACGCCGATGCCGGTCGGGCCGTAGAGCTTGTGGCCGGAGAAGGCGTAGAAATCGCAATCGAGCTCCGCCATGTCGAGCGCCATGCGCGGCGCGGCCTGGCAGCCGTCGAGCAGGATCTTGGCGCCGACCGAATGGGCAAGATTGGCTGCTTTGCGCGCGTCAAGGACCGAACCCAAGACGTTCGAAATGTGCGCCAGGGAAACCAGTTTGGTTCGCGGTGTCAGGAGCGCTTCGAGCCCGCCGAGGTCGATTTGACCGTCTGGCGTCAGTGGGCAAACCTCGATTTGCGCTCCGGTTCGCTCGGCAAGCATTTGCCAAGGCACGATATTCGAGTGGTGTTCGAGCGTGGAGAGGATGATCCGATCACCCTCGCCCAGCCGGGTCATGCCCCAGGTCGCAGCGACGAGGTTGATCGCCTCGGTCGCACCGCGCACGAACACCACCTCGTGATCGGATGTGGCACCGATGAACTCCGCCACGCGACGGCGGGCGGCTTCATAGCCCAGCGTCATCTGCGCCGAGCGGCCATAAACGCCGCGATGCACGGTCGCGTAGTCGCGGCCCAGCGCGCGGCTCATCGCATCGACCACGGATTGCGGTTTCTGCGCCGAAGCGGCGGTGTCGAGATAGTGCCAGACCTCGCCTTCCGGCGTCACGAGGCCCGGGAAATCGGCCTTTTGCGCCGAGACATGCGAAAGGGTGGCGATCTCGCTCACAGGTGCTTGTCCAGCTTGTCGAGCGCGGCTTGCAGCAGGCGTTCCTGCGCCTCCTCGTCATCGAGCGCCACCAACGCATCGCCGATAAAGGCTTGCACCAGCAGGCGGCGCGAAAGTTCGGGAGTCAAGCCGCGTGCCGCCATGTAGAAGCGCGCACTCTCGTCGAGCTGGCCGACGGTGGCGCCGTGGGCGCATTTGACGTCGTCTGCAAAGATTTCCAGCTGCGGCACGGCGTTCACGCTCGCACCCTTTTCGAGCAGCAGGCCCTTGAAGTCCTGCGCGGCGTCGGTCTTCTGCGCGTGGCGCACCACTTCGATTTGCCCAAGGAAATTGCCCGCGCCGTTGCCCCAGTGGACCGCCCGAACGGTCTGGTTGCTGGTTCCATCGGGCTCGGCGTGGGTGGTCCGGGTGACGAATTCGCGTACAGTGTCGCGTCCGCCGACCGTGATGCCGCCCATCTCGAAATGCGCGCCCTTGCCGAGGGTTACCTCAACTTCGACCCGCGCGTAATCTGCCGAAGCAATGACGCCAAACAGTTCGAACCGCGCGCCTTCACCGACATTCACGCGCAGGCGGGTCACTTCGGTTTCGCCGGAATTTTCTTCGGTTACGAGCAGCAGTTCACGCGCGCTCTCGCCCGCCGCTACATCTATTTGGCGCCATGCAAGGTCGCTGTCGCGCAAGCGGTCGACCGCGGCATAGCGCCACGCCTCGTCCTTGCGAGTGGGGAGAGTCGCGACGTCGCTCATGCCGGCTCCGCCATCACCGCGTCATAGCCTTCTTTTTCGAGCCGCACGGCAAGTTCGGGGCCGCCGGTCTTCACGATGCGGCCCTTGCTAAGGATCGAAACCTTATCCGGCTTCACCACTTCGAGCAGGCGCTGGTAGTGGGTGATGAGCAGCACGGCCTTGTCAGGCGCGCGCATGATCGCATTGATCCCTTCACCCACCACCCGCAGCGCATCGATGTCGAGGCCGCTGTCGGTCTCGTCGAGTACGGCGAAAGTGGGGTCGAGAATACCCATCTGGACCATCTCGGCGCGCTTCTTCTCGCCGCCCGAGAAACCAACGTTCACATTGCGCTTGAGCATGTCCATGTCGAGCTTGAGAAGGCCCGCCTTCTCCTTGGCCAACTTCAGAAATTCGCCGCCCGCCAGCGGCTCTTCTCCGCGGCCCTTTCGCTGGGCATTCAGCGCCTCGCGAAGGAATTGCACGTTGGAAACGCCAGGAATTTCCACGGGGTATTGGAAACCGAGGAAGAGGCCCGCCGCGGCACGCTCGTGAGGCTCCATTTCGAGCAGGTTCTTGCCATTAAAGCTGATCGAGCCTTCCGTTACCTCGTAGCCGGGACGGCCGCCGAGGACATAGGAGAGGGTCGATTTGCCCGCACCGTTTGGCCCCATGATTGCGTGAACCTCGCCCGCCGCCACTTCGAGAGTGAGGCCGTTGAGGATTTGCTTGCCGTCGATTTCGGCGGTCAGGTTCTTAATTTGCAACATAATCTGTCCGGTCAGCTCGCGGGCGAACTGCTGTTTATCTCGTTCATGACGTAGGCGGCGGCGGGACAGGCATCGAGTTCGAGCATCATCGCCCCGGTTAGCCGCCCGAGTTCGGTTCGATAGGTAAGAAGCGCGCGTCTATCATCCTCGCTATATTCGTCCTTTGCATGGATCGCGCGAATCCGCGGCGCCGCGCTTTTGGCGTAATCCTGGCGCTTCTCGCGAAGGGTCTCGATACTGGCGACGCATTCGGCGGTCTTGGCATCGGCGAGGATTTCCTGCCGTTCTTCCGCCGTGATGACGGTCGCCCCGCTGACCCGATCAAGACCGGCACCGCGTTCGACATGGATCCGGCGCAGGGTTTCGAACACATCAGCGACCGTCGCCGGGGGCGTTTCCGTTGTCTTGTCACGCCGAGCGAGGAGCGCGTTTGATTCCGCTTCGAGTTTTTCCGCCCGTTCGGCGCAGCGCACCACGTCGGCGCGGTACTGGCTCTCGAAACCGAGGCCGTCACCGATGACGTAGGATCCGCTCCGCAAGCACAGCTTGTAATCGTCGACGAAGCCACCGATCAGCGCGGGATATTCCAGTTCCCACCCTGTATCGTACTCGGCTTCGATCTTCGTTGCAGACTGTTGCGCAAAAATCAGGCTGGCGGCGGCGAGAGCGGTAGTCATGAGGGAACTCCTCGCGACGATGCGTTATGGGCGGCGCGCCTTTCGCGCTTGTCCGCGATGCGGCTGCGCATGCCGAGAGTGATACGCTGAAGGACGGCGTCCATATCCTCGAGGATGTCCTTGGCGGCGATGCGCATCACGCGGATGCCGACCGCCTCGAGGCTCTTGTCGCGGCGCTTGGCGAGCGTTTCGTCCTGCCCTTCCTCGTCGATCATGATCGCCATGCCGAGCTTGTGGCAGTTGAAATCGACGATCGCGCTGCCGACCACAGCGTGGCGCTTGAAGGTGAAGGGGCCCATGTCGGCCTTGGCGAACTTCTCGGCGAGTGCCTTGTGTGCCTCGGTCGAGTGCCGCCGCATATCGCGCGCCTGCTCGTGCAGCGCATCGAGCCGCTTCTCCGAAATCTCCCACCCGCGGCCCTTCTTCTTCAGCGCGGGTGCCGTGTCGGCGGTCTCCGAAGGATCGCGCAGTTGGAGGGTCTTGCGATCGGTCATCACCCCACACTCCCCTCAAGCGAGATCGCCAGCAGCTTCTGCGCTTCGACGGCGAATTCCATCGGCAGCTCTTTCAGCACCTCTTTCGCAAAACCGTTGACGATCAGCGCGATGGCTTCCTCGTCGTCGAGGCCGCGCTGCATGGCGTAGAAGAGCTGGTCGTCGCTGATCTTGCTGGTGGTCGCCTCGTGCTCGATCTGCGCGCCGGGATTCTTCACTTCGATATAGGGCACGGTATGCGCGCCGCATTCGTCGCCGATCAGCAAGGAATCGCATTCGGTGCGGTTGCGCACGCCGTCGGCATTGGCCGCCACGCGCACGAGGCCGCGGTAGGTGTTGTTCGACTTGCCCGCCGAGATACCCTTGGAGATGATCGTGGAGCGACTACCCTTGCCGTTGTGAACCATTTTGGTTCCCGTATCGGCCTGCTGGTAGTTATTTGTAACCGCAACGGAATAAAATTCGCCAACGCTATCTTGGCCGTTGAGCACGCAGCTGGGGTATTTCCACGTCACCGCGCTGCCGGTTTCGACCTGCGTCCAGCTGACCTTGCTGCGTGCACCTTGGCAAAGTGCGCGCTTGGTGACGAAATTGTAGATCCCGCCCTTGCCGTTCTCGTCGCCCGGATACCAGTTCTGGACGGTCGAGTACTTGATCTCGGCATCGTCCAGCGCGACCAGCTCGACCACGGCGGCGTGAAGCTGGTTTTCATCGCGCATCGGCGCGGTGCAGCCTTCGAGATAGCTGACGTAAGAGCCCTTTTCGGCAACGATCAGCGTGCGTTCAAACTGGCCGGTATTTTCGGCGTTGATGCGGAAATAGGTGGAAAGCTCCATCGGGCAGCGCACGCCTTCGGGCACGTAGACGAAGGTGCCGTCGGAAAAGACCGCGCAATTCAATGTCGCGAAGAAATTGTCTTTCTGCGGCACGACCTTGCCGAGCCACTTCTTCACCAGCTCGGGATATTCGCGGATCGCCTCACTGATGGAAAGGAAGATGACGCCGGCCTTCTTCAACTCCTCGCGGAAGGTAGTGGCGACGCTGACACTGTCGAATACCGCGTCCACCGCGACCTTGCGCGCGCCCTTCACCCCGGCGAGCACTTCCTGCTCGGCAATCGGGATGCCCAGCTTCTCGTAAGTCTCGCGGATCGCCGGATCGAGTTCGTCGAGCGATTCCAGCTCGGGCTTCTTTTTCGGCGCGGCGTAGTAATAGGCGTCCTGGTAGTCGATTTCCGGATAGCCCAGCTTCGCCCAGTCCGGCTCCTCCATCTCCTGCCACATACGGAAGGCCTTGAGGCGCCAGTCGAGCATCCATTCGGGCTCGTTCTTCTTGGCCGAGATGAAGCGGACCGTATCCTCGGTCAGCCCCTTTTCGGCAAATTCGGTTTCAATGTCCGAAGACCAGCCGTGTTCGTATTCGGCCGCCTTGGCGGCGGCTTCCTTCGCTTCGCGGTCTTGGATGTCCACTTGCTCGTTCACGCGAGTTCCTTTTCCTGCGCCAGTTGCACGAGGCTGATGCCAGCCAGCGCGCTGCGCAGCGTTTCGTTCACCAAGGGCCAATGCGGCCGCACCCGGCAATCGTGATCGACCGAGCAATCGCTGCCTTCGATACACGCGGTGAGCGCAATGGGTCCCTCGACCGCCTCGACAATATCCGCCAGCGTGATTGCTGCCGCCGGGCGCGCCAGCTGCAATCCGCCGCCCGCCCCGCGCACCGAGCGCAGCAGGCCCGCCGCGGTCAGCTTGCTCACCAGCTTCTGCACCGTTGGCGCAGGCAGGCCGGTTTCAGCCGCCAGTTCGGACGCACTGACCCGGCCCCCGCCGCAATGGCGGGCTGCCTGGCTCATCGTGACGACAGCGTAATCTGCAAGGTTCGAAAGGCGCATGGCGTTAAATCGGACGATATCGTTCCGATTAGTCAGCTATGAGCGCGGCGGGCCGATTTCAACGGAAAACCGCCTGTTGCGAGTCGTTAGCATCTAGGCGTCAGTCGGGTTTGCGGCCCAGAGCTTCGTCCTGATTGCCGCCGAACAAGTCGACGGATCCATAGCCGGCACTGCCCAGAGTGTCCTTCACTACGGAGCGCTCCTTGGGCTGCAAGCGGCGCGGGGTCCGCCCCGTGAAATGACGGATTTCCTTGATCATATGCGCCTGATCGTAAAACGCCTCGCGGATTTCCGCTTCGAGCTTGGGCGAAAGCTCGGGCATCGCGAGCAGGGTGGCCGCGCGAATGGCGCGATAGCGGCGAACCAGTCGCACTGGAGGCTGGCCGAAAAATTTGGTGACAAGACGCTGCACCTGCCGTTCCGAATAAGGCAGCGCGGCGTAGAGAGTTGCCAGTTCCGGCTTGAAGGACGAGGACAGCCATTCAAGCGTTCGGTCGATGACCTGCTGGTGCCTTTCGGACAGCGGCGAGATGCCCTCGGCAACGATGGCAGCCAGTTCGTCGAGCGCCTCCCGTTCTCCGAGGCCACCGGCGTGGAGTTGGGTAACGAGGTCGTAAACGCGCGCCGCAAGTTCGTCCGACAGCACCTTTTCGACCGGCAGATAAGTGTCGCAATATTTATCGACGGGGAGACCGGTCAATGCCGCCCAGCCACGGAAATTGAGAGAAACGCCAAGCATTACCGTGTGCGGTTCAAGCTCGAACCGGTGCGCCTGGGTCAGTGGGCATTGAAAAAAGGCGGCTCCGCCCCGCCCTACATCGCCAGAAGAAAAGCGCATCTTGCCGCCGCCCCGCACAGTCACGACGAGCTGTCCCGAGTAGGCGGGCATGTTGTCTTCGACCAGTTTGTCACCGGTCCGCAGAACATAAAGCGAATTCAGATAGGTCGCGATATCTGCCGGTGATTCCACCCATTCAAATGCAAAAGGTTCTTTGTTTTCCTCTTCGCTCATCCAGTTTGCGCCCCCGCTTGGTCCACCATCTTATTGCAGGCCCTGGCGCCGCGCTATCCAGTCGTTCACGTTTTCCTTCATGATCGAGAGCGGCACCGGGCCGTTGGTGAGGATTACATCGTGGAAGGCACGGATGTCGAAATCGTCGCCTAGTTCCGTTTGCGCGTGTTCGCGCAACTCCATGATCTTCAGCTTGCCGATCATGTATGCGGTCGCCTGTCCCGGCATCACTACATAGCGCTCAATCGCTTTGCGGATGTCCCCATCGGGATTGGGCGTATTTTCGGTGAGGTATGCAATCGCCTCCTCACGGGTCCAGCGCTTGTGATGGATGCCGGTGTCGACCACCAGGCGGCAGGCGCGCCACAGCTCCATGCCGAGCCGTCCAAAGTCGGAATAGGGATCGGTGTAGAAGCCCATGTCCTTTCCGAGTTCCTCCGAATAAAGCCCCCAGCCCTCGCTATAGGCCGTCACCCCGCCAAAGCGCCGGAAAGGCGGAACATCGCCGAGCTGCGTCTGGATCGACAGCTGCAGATGATGGCCGGGCAGTCCCTCGTGGTAGGCCAGCGCTTCCAGTTCGTTGCGGCTCATGTCCTTGAGGTTGTAGAGATTGACATAATAGGTGCCCGGACGCGAATTGTCGGGTGCGGGACGCTGGTAAAAGGCTTTGCCGGCGCTCTTCTCGCGAAAGGCCTCGACCGGCTTGATGACCAGCGGATCGGTCGGCAGCGTCGAGAAATACTCGGGCAGCTTGGCCTCCATCGCATCGAGCTTGGCCTCCGCATCAGCGAGATAGGCTTCGCGCGTGTCGTAAAAGAAGCGGTCGTTTGTGCGGGTGTACTCGAAAAACTCCTGCAGCGAGCCTTCGAAACCCACCTGCTCCATGATCGCACGCATCTCGCCATGGATGCGGGCCACTTCGCGCAGTCCGATCTGGTGGATCTGGTCGGGGGAAAGATCGGTCGTCGTGTAGCTCGCGAGCAGCGCCTTGTAATAGGCGGCCCCTTCCGGGAAGCGCCAGATACCGTCGTCGGTCGGCGCCATGACCTGTTGGCGCTTCATTTCGGCAAGCAGGCTCTCGTAGGCGGGGCGGGCGGACTCGTTCCACGCCAGCTCGCCTTGCGCTACTAGTGCCACTGCATCCGCCGCCGTAAGATCGAGCGCTTCGACCTTGCTGCGAAAATCCTCCAGAATTGCGTTGTCATTCCGCGCCGCAAGAAGGTTCTCGATATCGGAGATGACATGGGGATAGACCCAGTCGGGCGGCATGATGCCCCTTTCCGCCCGCTCGCGCGATTGCGCGGTCAATGCTTTGATCGACGTGCCCAGCCCCTCAATGCGAGCAGCGTAGGCCTCGGCATCCGACGCATCGGAAACACGGTGGATGTTGATGAGGAAAGCGGGGAGGCTGCTCTGGGCCCCCCTCATCTGGTCGAACACGTAGCTGTATTCGCGATAGGGGAAGCGCGCCGCGCTCCGCTTCGCCATGGCGTCGAACAGGCGGTAGCTGAGCGCGTCCTCGCGCGAGAGCGTCCCAAGATCGTAGGTCTCGCGCATGGCAGCTGCCGTTGACTGGAGCAGTGCCTGCTCCTGCCGCGCAGCCTCATCCGAAACATCGTCCCAGCGCGCGTAGTCCTCGTCACGAATGCCGCGATAGGCCTTGCTCATCGGGGACAGGGCAAGCTGGGCGTTGTCGTAATCGGTAAATAGCTGGCCGAGCGTTACGTCTGCAGGGACCGGGGCAATGTCGCTTGAAACGGTGTCTGCCGGAGCGCGGTTCGTAGCGCAGGCAGAGAGGGCGACCAGCGATGCGCCCATGATGATTATTTGTGCGAAACGCTGCATTACCCGGTTGCTCCTGCTTTGCTTGGATAGGCAAAGAGCATGCGAGACGCTGACAGTAAATGTAAAAATCCGCCATCGATGGTACGACCCAATGCGGACGTTCAAAAAAAGGGCGGCCCCGAAGAGCCGCCCTCTATAGGTGAGAACTCGTTGCATTGCTGCCTCGAGTCCTTCGGGTCGCAAAAATGGTGATAACCGAGGATCGTTTTTTTTGATTGTATGCACGCGACAACTTGTAACGCGAAACGCAACTTTGACGGAATTTTACAATAGTGTGCCATCGGGGAACAGCGGCGCGATGGACAGTCCGGCGGGTGTGAGCCATAGGCCGCCTCATGCTGTTCGATCTCGCCCGCCCTGCCCTGTTTTCCCTCGATCCCGAGCGGGCTCATGGCCTTACCCTCAAGGCGCTCCGCCTGACTGCTGGCGGCCGTCCCGCGCCCGCCGGAGCCCTGTCCACTGAGGTTGCAGGAATACGATTTCCCAACCCTCTCGGCATGGCTGCCGGTTTCGACAAAGATGCCGAGGTGCCCGACGAACTGCTTGGCCTCGGCTTCGGATTCGCCGAAGTCGGGTCGATCACGCCGCGCCCGCAGGCTGGCAATCCGAAGCCGCGCCTGTTCCGGCTGGTTGAGGATCGTGCCGTCATCAACCGGATGGGTTTCAACAATGGCGGGGCCGAGATTGCGGCCCGGCGCCTCGTCGCCCGGCAGGGTCGCCCCGGGGTGGTGGGCGTCAACATCGGTGCCAACAAGGACAGCGAGGACCGGATTGCCGATTACGCCACGATGGCGCGGGTCCTGGCCCCGCTGGCGACCTATCTCGCGGTCAATATCTCAAGCCCCAACACGCCGGGGCTGCGCGCCCTGCAGGACGAAAGCGCGCTGACCGGACTGCTCGACGCCGTGTTCGAGGCACGCGGCGAGGACGGGCCGCCGGTCTTCTTAAAGGTCGCCCCCGATCTCGAACCGGCCGATATCGACGCGATCGCCCGGATTGCCGCCGAAAAGAAACTCGGCGCGTTGATCGTTTCCAACACCACCATCACGCGCCCACCCCTTCGTTCGCGCTATGCGAAAGAGGCCGGCGGACTCTCGGGCGCACCCCTGCGCGACCTTGCCCTCCAGCGGGTGCGCGATTTCCGCACGGCAACCGGCGGGGCGATCCCGCTCGTCGGCGTGGGCGGGATTGCGAGCGCAGAGGATGCCTGGGCGCGGATCAAGGCCGGGGCGAGCCTCGTCCAGCTTTACAGCGCGATGGTCTATAAGGGGCCGGGCCTGCCGCGCCGGATCACGCGCGGGCTCGAAAAACTGATGCGCCGCGAGGGCTACGCTTCGATTGAACAGGCGGTCGGAAGCGAATAGCCATGCCTCCCATGCTTCGCGCCCTCCCCTTGTCGCTCGCCGCCCTCGCTCTGCCGGGCTGCATTTCCTACACCCAGGCCGGACCTGCGGCAGAAGCATCCGCCTTCACCGGTGCCGTCAGCGCGGCCGACCCGCGCGCCGAGGCTGCGGGCGAGGAAATCCTGCGCAGGGGTGGCAGCGCGACCGATGCCGCGATCGCGGTGATGCTGGCGCTCACCGTGGTCGAGCCGCAAAGCTCAGGGATAGGCGGTGGCGGCTTCCTGGTGCGCGGGCAAGCCGATGGAGCGGCCACCACTTTCGACGGCCGCGAGACCGCGCCTGCGGGCGCGACACCCGACTGGTTCCTCGACGAGGCGGGCGAGGTCCTGCCCTATATGGAGTCGGTCCGCAGTGGGCTGAGCGTGGGCGTGCCCGGCAATATTGCGCTGGCCGCCAAGGCCCACGCCGCGCACGGGCGGCTCGAGTGGGCCACGCTGTTCGAACCGGCAGTCCGCCTCGCGCGCGAGGGCTTCCGCATCAATCCGCGCCTCAACAACTCGCTCGAAAGCGCGAAGAACCGCGCGGCCTTCAGCGCCGAAGGCCGCGCGCTCTTCTTCGATGCCGAAGGCGCAGCGCTGCCGGTCGGCACGTTGGTGCGCAACGAAGCGCTTGCCCGGACTTTCGAGGCGCTGGCCGCGCGCGGGCCTGAGGCTTTCTATGCGGGCGAGGCCGCACGGTTGCTCGCCACCACCATCGCCGCCGACACCCCCCGCGACGGCGCGATGACCTACGCCGACATCGCCTCCTACGACGCGAAAGAGCGCGACGCGGTCTGCACGCCCTACCGCGCATATCGCATCTGCTCGATGGGGCCGCCGACCTCGGGCGGGATCGCGGTGCAGCAGATCCTCGGCCAGCTCGAACGCTTCGACCTGGCCGCACTGGGCGCGGACAATCCGGTCACCTGGCACCTGTTCCTCGAATCACAGCGGCTCGCCTATGCCGATCGCGAGATCTACCTCGCCGACAGCGATTTTGTCTCCGTGCCGGTCGCAGGCTTGCTTGATCCCACTTACCTCGCTGAACGCAGCGCGCTGATCTCGCCCGACCGCTCACTGGCCGATCCGCAGGCCGGAAGCCCCCGCGGCGCACCGTTGGCGCTGGCCGATGGCGACGAGCCGGTCGAGAACGGCACCTCCCACTTCGCGGTAGCGGACAGCGCAGGCACCATGGTCAGCTACACTTCGACCATCGAGGGCGCCTTCGGCTCGGGCCTCATGGTGGGCGGATTTTATTTGAATAACGAACTCACCGACTTCAGCCGCTCGCCGCAGGTTGACGGGCGGCTGGTGGCCAATCGCGTCGAGGGCGGCAAGCGCCCGCGCAGCTCCATGTCCCCGACCGTGGTCTACGATCCGGAAGGGCGGCCTTTCATGGTCGTGGGCGCAGCCGGTGGCAGCACCATCCCCGTGACCACGGCGCGCGCGATCATCGGCGCTATCGATTTCGGGCTTTCCGCAGAAGGATCGCTCGGCCTACCCTTCACCATGGCCTTCGGCAGCCGTGTGCTGCTGGAAGAGGGAACCTGGCTGGAATCGTCTGCCGAGGCCTTCCGCGCACTGGGGCACGAGGAACTGATCATCCGCGCGGCCCCTATCAAAGGTGGCGCGCTGTTGCACAAGGCGGGCGAATGGCAGAGCGCCCGCGACCCGCGTCTCGAGGGACAACTCGAACTCCCCTGACAAGAGCGCGGCTCCACTTGCCGTAGGCGCGACGGGAGCTTAAGCCCCCGCGTTCCGTTGGTCGCAAAACAAAAGAATAGAACAAAACTTTCGCGAGGAGCCTGCCTGTGCTGTCGGATATCGACTCCGCCAATAACCTGGTCGAACTTTTCCTGAAACGCGCCGATGAGCGCCCTGATCGGGCCTTCCTCGGAGCAAAGCGCGACGGCGAATGGCAGACGATGAGCTGGGCCGAGGCGGCCGACCGCGTGTGCCTGCTCTCCGAAGCCCTGCTCGGCCTTGGCCTCAAACACGGCGACCGCGTGTGCCTCGTTTCCGAAAACCGTCCCGAATGGTGCATCGCAGACCTTGCGATCATGGCTGCTGGCTGCATCACCGTTCCCGCCTATGTCACCAACACCGAGCGTGACCACGTCCATATTCTCGACAATTCGGGGTCCAAGGCGGTCATCGTCTCGACCGAAAAGCTGCTCGGCCCTGTCCATGGCGCCCTGCAAGCGACCGGCATTGCCGACCATGTCATCGGCATCGAGGACCTTCACCGCCAGCAATCGGGCAGCTTCGGATACCAACAGTGGGACGCGCTGGTCCAAGGCGACGCTGCAGCGGCGCGCAAGGCGGTCGAGGAGCGGATTGCCCATATCGGTCGCGGCGACATCGCTTGCATCATCTACACCAGCGGCACCGGCGGTGCCCCACGCGGCGTGATGCAGCACCACGGCGCCATCCTGTGCAATATCGCGGGCGCAGCCGAGATCCTGATCGAGGATTTCGGCATCGACGACGAGGAACGCTTCCTCTCCTTCCTGCCCGCCAGCCACGCATACGAGCATACCGGCGGCCAGTTCCTTCCCATTAGCGTGGGCGCGCAGATCTATTATTCGGAAGGCCTCGAAAAGCTCGCCAGCAATATCGAGGAAACCAAGCCGACCATCATGGTCGTCGTCCCGCGCCTATTCGAAGTACTGCGCACGCGCATCATGAAGCAGGTCACCAAGCAGGGTGGCCTAGCCGAAAAGCTGATGAACACCGCGCTCGAAGTCGGCGAGCGCCGCGCCGAGGGCAAGAAGCAGTTCGGCGACGGGCTTAAGGACGCCGTCGTCGGCCGCCTGCTCAAGTCCAAGATCCGCCAGCGCTTCGGTGGCCGGATCAAGGCGATGGTTTCTGGCGGCGCGCCGCTCAATCCCGAAGTCGGCATCTTTTTCGAGAGCATGGGTCTCACCATGCTGCAGGGTTACGGCCAGACCGAGGCCGGGCCCGTCGTCGCCTGCAACCGCCCGGCCGCCGGCATCGCCATGCACTCGGTTGGTCCGGCCATGCGGGGGGTCGAGGTTAAGATCGCCGAGGATGGCGAGATACTCTGCCGCGGCGAGCTCGTCATGCACGGCTACTGGCAGAACGACGCCGAGACCGAGCGCACGATCAAGGACGGCTGGCTCCACACCGGCGACATCGGCCATCTCGACGAGAAGGACCGCATCGTCATCACCGACCGCAAGAAGGACATGATCGTCAACGACAAGGGCGACAACATCGCTCCGCAAAAGGTCGAGGGGATGCTGACGCTGCAGCCCGAGATCGGCCAGGCCATGGTGGCGGGCGATAAGCGTCCTTACATCGTCGGTCTGATTGTGCCCGACGCCGAATGGGCTCTCGACTGGGCCAAGGCGAACGGCAAGAAGTTCGACCTCAAGACGCTGCAGGACGATCCCGAATTCTGCACCGCGGTGCGCAAGGCGGTCGACCGGGTGAACAAGGATCTCTCGGTGATCGAAAAGGTCCGCCAGTTCACCTTCGCGGACGAGGGTTTCACCATTGAGAACGAGGAAATGACCCCCTCGATGAAAATCCGCCGCCACAAGATCAAGGACCGCTATGGGGAGCGGCTCGACGGGCTTTACCGCAGCTAAATATGCGAAATGCAGCGATAATCCTCGCCGGCACCCTTCTGCTGGGCGGCTGCACCACGCGGCAGCATATCAGCGACGCGCTGCCTTCGGCGCTCGAAGCGGGCTGGGAGGGCGAGCGGGTCTGCACGCTCCAGCACCAGACCGACACACACCGCGTGCTTCGCTGCACCTTCCCGCCGGGCGTGGGGCATGAACGGCACTACCATCCGCCGCATTACGGCTACGCGCTGAGCGGCGGCACGATGCAGCTCACCAGCGAAACCGGCACGCGCACAGCGACGCTGGCGACGGGTTCGAGTTATTCGAGCGACGGCGTGGAGTGGCACGGGGTGGTCAATGTGGGCGAAACCACGGTGACCTACCTAATCGTGGAAGAGCTTTAGGCCTCTTTTAGAGTCTTTAAACACGTCAAATCGGAAGTGAGATTTCGCACTTGGTCGCAAATTGAGCGACTATCGTTGCTCGCTTGTCGAAGCAGCTCTTTTTGGTCTTCTTGAGTCCAGAGTCGGTCAGGGGTCACATCTTTCTCGTCTCTAGGCAAATGGCGGGTCACGATGACCATCTGACCCATCGCATCGAAAAGTGTAGTGACAGTCGCATGGGCTAGCAGATGACGGAAATGTCGATTTGTGGACCACCGATCAATGCGTTTGTCGAGCGCTTTGCATTTCCTAGTGCCAACTTTCTGTAAACGGTTGCGGACCTCGTTAAGCGAGGACAAAGAACCGTTGGCAATTGGAAGCTCCAGCGCGACAGACAATCTGCCCAAAGCTTGCTCTGCTTTAGCAAAGTGATCGAGCACCAACCCCATCCATTTGTGCGGTTCAATGTCTCCTTGAATCTGCGATTGGACTTTTTGTTGAACGGTCATACGTTTGAACTGTGATCAGTCCGCCAAGACTGTCATGCAGACACTTCCTCGATGAACTCCGGGAAGAAGCTAGGCGCTCGGTCGCTCCACCCCGGTGCGGTTGCGGCGGCTTCGCTCAGGCTCTGCAGGAGCATCTTGCGACGTTCGGGGCGGATCTGCGGGAGCGCGGCGGCGGCGCAGAAGGCGCTTGGTAGCCAGGGGCGGGCCTCGGGACCGAGCAGGCGCTCGTAAAGGAAGCGGAAGGCCGAGAAACACTCGATGCGCTCCTGCGCGAGGTCGAAGGCCGCGACGCGGGTGATCTTGCCGATAAAGCTCTCGATCGCGTCGAAGCCCGATTCGTGCGGGATCGCGCCGCGCAGGGCCTTCAATTCTTGATAGGCGACATACTGGCTGCGTATCGCGGCGGTTTCGCCCTGCGTGCGGCCCCAGATGCGGAACGCGTCGCAGCGGCTGAGGCCGATATCGAGGCTGCGCCGGATGTAACGCTGTTCGGCCGCGGTGAAGCTGGCGAACTCGCGCATTTCGGCAATGGTCAGCGATGCGGCATTGGTAACGGCCATGATTCGATTCCCTTCGTCGAATCACAGTCTCCGCTAAGATGGTTAATTTTTGATGGTGGGGTTAGATAAGTCCCGCCAGCGGGCTCGAGGGATCGGCGTATCTGCGCCGACCCATGCGTCCTGCAAGGTAGGCATCGCGCCCGGCCTCCACGGCCAGTTTCATCGCGCGCGCCATGCGGATCGGGTCCTTGGCCTCGGCGATTGCAGTATTCATCAGGACACCGTCGCAGCCGAGCTCCATCGCCACCGCCGCGTCCGAGGCGGTGCCGACGCCTGCATCGACAAGCACCGGCACACTCGCGCCCTCCACGATCAGGCGGATGGTAACCTGGTTCTGGATGCCGAGACCCGAGCCGATCGGCGCGCCCAACGGCATGATCGCCACCGCGCCTGCCTCTTCCAGCTGCTTCGCCGCGATCGGATCGTCGACGCAATAGACCATCGGCAAGAAGCCTTCCTTCGCCAGCACCTCGGTCGCCTTCAGCGTTTCGCGCATATCGGGATAGAGCGTTTTCGCCTCCCCCAGCACCTCGAGTTTCACGAGGTCCCAACCGCCCGCCTCGCGCGCGAGGCGCAGCGTGCGGATCGCGTCGTCGGCGGTGAAGCAGCCGGCGGTGTTGGGGAGATAGGTGGTTTTCTTGGGGTCGATGTAATCGGTCAGCATCGGCGCCTTGGGATCGCTGACGTTGACCCGGCGCACCGCCACGGTGACGATTTCCGCCCCGCTCGCCTCGAGCGCGGCAGCGTTCTGCTCGAAATCCTTGTATTTTCCCGTGCCGACGATGAGGCGGCTCTTGAAGGTCCGGCCCGCCACGCTCCACGTGTCGTCGGCCTGCCCACCGCCCACGAAATGCACGATCTCCAGCGTATCGCCTTCGGCAAGCGCGTGCTTCTCCAGCTCGCTGCGCGGCGCGATCGTACCGTTATGCTCGACCGCCACCTTGGCAGGATCGAGTTCGAGCTCGCGAACGAGCTGGGCGATGGAGGTGGCGGCGGTGCGGCGGCTTTCGCCGTTGACGGTCAGGGCAATCATAGCCCCCGCCACTTAGTCCCCGCAGCGCTCCTTGCAAGCGGTGGAGTGGCAATGACGCATATTGAGGATGTGGCCGAGCGAGACCAGCGCGACGCCGATGATCGTCAGCACCGCTTCCTTGTAGCCATGCGGCACGGCCAGCGCCGCGCCCATGAAAGTAAGGCCGGTCATCGCGATCACGAAGGGCATCGCCATCCGGTGGCGCAGCGCGCCCCAGCCGATGGCGACCGCCGCGACAAGGGTCGCGACCACGAGGCCCCAGCGGTGGATATCGGGTGCGAGGAAGAACTCCCCGCCGATGCCGAGGCCCGAAACGAGCACGATGCTGGCGAGGCAATGCAGCGCGCACAGGCCCGACAGGCCGATACCGATACGGTCCAGCCGCTGGCGAATCGGATTGATGGCGCGTTGCAACATGTCACGATAGATATGTGATAGTATCACCTGTTACAAGAGCGGGTTGCAAAAAGGAACGCAGTTCGTCGCTTGCGGCGCGCGCTACGCCGATTGAACCATTTGCACTTGCGAAATGACGCGCGCGCGGCAAACAGACGCAGCCCATGACCGAGAGTGTTTCCCGCGCCCGCCCCAACCTGCTGGCCAGCTGGCTTTTCGCCGTCGCCGCGCTTGTCGTGATCATCGTCACGGTGGGCGGCATCACGCGCCTTACCGAAAGCGGCCTGTCGATCACCGAGTGGAAGCCGCTCCTTGGCGCTCTCCCGCCGATGAGCGAGGCCGACTGGCAGGCCGAGTTCGAGCTCTACAAGCAGATCCCCGAATACACCCAGATCAACGGGCCGGCGGGCATGGATCTGGAAGCCTTCAAATCGATCTACTGGTGGGAATGGATCCATCGCCAGCTAGGCCGCCTGATCGGGCTCGCGCTGGCCGTACCGCTGGCGATCTTCGCGGTGCGCAGGATCATTCCGCAGGGCTACTTTTGGCGGCTCTTCGCGCTCGTCGCACTCGTCGGCCTGCAGGGCAGCTTCGGCTGGTGGATGGTCGCCTCGGGCCTCGAGACGCGTACCGATGTCAGTCATTTCCGCCTCGCCATCCACCTCTGCACCGCGCTGATCCTGCTGGGCGGCCTGGTCTGGACCGCGTTGGACCTCAAAGCGTTGGCCAAGGGCGACAGCCACCCTGCACGCCTGCGCCCGGTAGCGATCTGGACCGGGACCATCCTCTTCGTGCAATTGCTGCTCGGCGCCTGGGTGGCGGGGCTCAACGCGGGGCTTGCGTCGGACAGCTGGCCGCTGATGCAGGGCCGCTTCCTACCCGAATTCGACAACGCGCGGGGCCTGTTCTGGGCGATGGCCCATGACCCCTTCCTCATCCACTGGATGCACCGCTGGTGGGCCTGGGTCGCGGTGGCGGCGCTGGTAGTCATGGCGCGAAGGGTAAAGCCGGTGAACCGCAAGGCGTCGATCGCCATCCATGCGGCCTTCGGAACCCAGATTCTGCTCGGCATCGCGACGGCGATGAGCGGCGTCGAATTCCACCTCGCGGTGCTGCACCAGCTGGTAGGAGCCTTGCTGGTCGCTGCATACGCTTGGGGCGCGCACGCCCTCGGACGGAGTGCATGACGGCGCTGATCTACTGCCCCTTTCCTGACAAGGAAAGCGCGGAAGCCATCGGCACGACGCTGCTCGATGAGGGGCTGGTCGGCTGCATCAATATCGGCGGTCCGATCCGCTCGCTGTACGCATGGGCGGGCGAGCGCGGCGAAGGAGAGGAAACTCCGGCTATTCTCAAGACCGACGCGGCGCTGCTGCGGACGGCTATCGCGCGGCTGGAGGTCTTGCACCCGTATGAAAGCCCGGCAATAGCGGGATGGCCCTGCGAGGCGGGCGCAGCAACGCGCGAATGGCTGGCGGGGCTGAACGAGGGGAAATAGAATATGGTCGCTTGCCGGAGAGTTATGGCGATGCCTCTACTCGGCCCAGCAACCGGGTAATCGCTCTTGGGGTATTATTTTACCCCACCCGAGACCCGCAGAAACGCTTGACGAATCGCCCCTGCACCTCCATTTGGCGCTCGCTTAGCGGTTCCGGCGACGGGGCCGCGCAATCGTTTGGCGCCAACAGCACGGCGCTCTAACTCGAGCAAACGGACATTCAGCCATGAAGGCTCTCACCAAGGTGACCCAGTCGGCCAAGCCGGCAGAGGTCGAAAAGGACTGGCACATCATCGACGCCGAGAATCTCGTCGTTGGTCGCCTCGCCGTCATCATCGCCAATCACCTGCGCGGCAAGCACAAGCCGAGCTACACCCCGCATGTCGATTGCGGCGATCACGTCATTGTCATCAACGCCGACAAGGTGAAGTTCACCGGCAAGAAGATGGACGACAAGATCTATTACAAGCACACCGGCCACCCGGGCGGCATCAAGGAAACCACCCCGAACAAGGTTCTGGGCGGCCGTTTCCCCGAGCGCGTCCTCGAAAAGGCCGTGCAGCGCATGATCCCGCGTGGGCCCCTCGGCCGTGCGCAGATGAAGGCGCTCCACCTCTACAACGGCACCGAGCATCCGCATGAGGGCCAGAAGCCCAAGACGCTCGACGTCGCTTCGATGAACCGCAAGAACAAGGCTGTTGCATAATGGCTGACGAAACCAAGAACGACACCGTCTCGGATCTCGCCGATCTGAAGGACATCGCTGGCGACGCGCCCCAGGGCGATTCGGCAGACATCGCCGCCAAGGCCGACGTTCCGCTGCGCGAGCAGGAGCTCGACGCCCAGGGTCGTGCCTATGCAACCGGTCGCCGCAAGGACGCCACCGCGCGCGTCTGGCTTGTTCCGGGCAGCGGCAAGATCACCATCAACGGCAAGGACCAGGAAGTCTACTTCGCACGTCCGACCCTGCGTCTCGTGATCGATCAGCCGTTCGCCATTACCGAACGCCAGGGCCAGTACGACGTGGTCGCCACCGTCAAGGGCGGCGGTCTCTCGGGCCAGGCCGGTGCAGTCAAGCACGGCATTTCGCAGGCTCTCGCCAAGTACGAGCCGGCCCTGCGTTCGACGGTCAAGGCCGCCGGCTTCCTCACCCGTGACAGCCGCGTGGTCGAGCGTAAGAAGTACGGCCGTGCCAAGGCACGTCGTAGCTTCCAGTTCAGCAAGCGCTGATTTTGGGGCGCTGAGCGCCTCGAACCGGAGCTTACCGGATACGAAAAGGGCGGTCCCACGCGGGGCTGCCCTTTTTCTTTGCGTGCTTTTGAGAAAGCTCAGCGCTGGATCATCATGATGCCCCACGCGAGCCCGGTTCCGAAAATGAACACCGGCCACGACCACCACAGCTCGTACTGGTAGATTTCCGCGCGGAAAATCATGAGCTGGCCGCCGCGCGAACCCTGGCTGCCGATTACCAGCGCGACTACGAAGGCGAGAATGATACCGAGCGGTACAGCCTTGATGAATTCCATAGCGCCTGCCCCGATTAAGACCTGCAGGAATCGGCTCAAAGCGGTTGAGATTCGCCTAGCGGGGCTGGTTAATGCACCGGAGGGTCGACGCGCGGGACTTGCCGCACGGGCGCGACCGCCTCGCCCGGCTCGCGGGGGGGCAGGGCGTTTTCGGGCACATCGTCGATCTGCATATCGCGCGTCTCGACGTGCTCGAGATTGCGGACTGAAACGGATAGCGTCGCGCCATCCCATTCGATCTCGTTGAAACTGGGCGGGGTCGAGCGGGTACGCTTCGAAAGCGTGCCGGCTCCGATCATGCGGACAGGCCCTTCCTCGGTGCTCTCCATGATATCGAAGGCATCGTGGACATGGCCGGAAAGTACTGCCTCGACCGGACGCTTCGCCAGTGCAAGCAGGGCCTTGTCGCCGTTCTTGGTGAGCGCGGTGCCTTGCGTACCCACCTCGCGAAGCGGATGATGCACGGCAACAACCGCACGTGTGCCTTCGGGCAAGGCGTCGATGGCTGCGAGGCATTTTGCCAGCGCGTCATCCGTGACCCAGCCCTTCGACCAATTGAGCCGCGGCTGTGCGCGCACGGCGGTTTTCAGCGGGACGATGGCCAGGCAGCCGAGATCGATTTCCTTTTCGACCTTTTCCTCCATCCCGCGAAACCGCTTGTACGGCGCGAAGAAGCGCTCGATCGGGTTGAAATAGGGCATGTCGTGATTGCCCACTTCCACCGTGACCGGGGCTTCGAGCGAGTTGATCCAGTGCGTCGCCGCTTCGAATTCGCGATGGCGGGCGCGCATGGTCAGGTCGCCAGTTATGGCCACCGCGTCGGGCCGCTTCTCGGAGATTTCCTGCTTTACCCAGTCGAGAGCGCGGTTGTTCTCGAGCCCGAAATGAATGTCCGAAAGGTGGAAAATGCGCCGTGCGTCAGAAGCCATGATGCGTCGCTAGCAGATCGACCTCGCAAGGGGCCACCGTGAACTTCGCGCGTGACGGCAAGGTCGCCGGTTCGCCATCAATCAGGACTTCGAGCGGGCTCCCGTCGCAGGTCTCTAGCTCCAGCTCGTCGACAAGGCCGAGGCGGGTGTGGGGACCTTCCCGGAAATTACGCCGTAGCAGCGCCCAGCTTTGCTGGAGGAATTCACCAGCCCCTTCGGCATGGAAAGCATCGAGCTGGATACCGCGGTGGCTGAGCGTGAACTCGATGAGCGGGTAGCCTTCTTGCTTTCCAACCTTCGGATTAATGCAACGAACCATTGCGCCTCCAGTCGTCTCTGCAACAGCTTCACTCGCGCCCTCCGCTATACCCGACAGGTCAAGATCGCGCATGGCTTCACGCACGCTTGCCCAAGAGGTGCCGGGGCCTGCGAGCAACCCCGCCAGCGCATCGCCAGCTTCACAGCGCGCCATGAGCGGGCGCACAACCCGAGATGCGCCGCTTGCAATGCGCTTGATAATAGTTTCGAGCGGCGCCTCGGGGCCATGCAAGCGCTTGCTCAGCAGATTCATCGTGCCACCCGGAAGCACGATGATCTCGCCGCCCCAGCCGGACAGTTTGGTGATGGCGGCGTTCAAAGTCCCGTCGCCAGTAAAGATCGCTATGCGTCCTATACCCTCGGCTGCCAGATCGCCTGCGGAGGGCAACTCATCATCCGGGAAGCCGATCATTCGCGAAATAGCGAAACCCTGGTTGCGGCAGTGGTTCTCGATTGCGGCAACGGCTTGGTCGGAGTTGCTACCCGAACGCGAATTCGTGAGCAGCCATATCGGTTTATCGCGGGACATGCTGCAAAAGCGCGCGCTCCCCGGCGTGGTTCCCGGCACTCATATCCGGCCGCTCAGCACCAACCATGCAGTGGCGAAATTGAACAGGGAATAGATGCCGTAGGCAATCGCCATCCCGTCCCATCCATTGGCCGTCAGCAACATGGCGGCGAGCAGGATCACGAACTCGAATCCCAGTGAGAAGCGCCCCTTGCCCGATTTGTAGAAGGAGGGAAGCGCATCGAGCATCGGATGGCGGCTTTCCAGGACCGCCTTGTGGACGGCGAAATTGCCGATTCCGAACAGGAACAGGAGTATGACCAGCATGGGGGGAGGATAGTCTTGCCATCCGCAGATTGCCAATGGCGCTTCGTCGGCGAAACTCGGCCTTCCATCCAAAACGCCTCGGCACCGGTCGATTGCCACGTGCAATTACAGTTGTAGCTGGTCAATACAGTTCTCGCGGCGGGCCCTCTTCCCCAGTCCCCCAGACCCCAATCGGGCCCGCCGCAAACCTGGAGAGATGACCATGAAAGTCCTTATCGCAGCAGTAGTCCTCGGCAGCATCGCCGCCCCCGCGATGGCCGAGAAGGTGAGCTTCGAAATCGAACATCGCGACCTCAACCTGTCGACGGCCGAAGGCCAGAAGGCGCTCGATCGCCGCATCGACAGCGCAGCCCGGAAGGCGTGCGGAGTCGATGCCAGCGCCACTGGAACCCGCATCCGTTCGAGCGATGCGCGCATCTGCTACCGGGAAATGCGCGCCAAGGCTCGCAAGCAATTCGCCGCGCTTACCGTGAGCGAAAAGAAAGGCGGCTGACCCGACAGTCTGCCAGCCTTGCGCCCCGGCCGGACTGCAGTCCCCCGGCCGGGGCGTTTTTTCATCTGGAATCCAAAACGATGCAGCCTTAGCGGCCGGCCATCGCCTTGACCTTGGGCAAATAGGTCCGCCCGATCCGCAGCGCTTCCCCGTCGTCCATTTCTGCCGACCACACACCCAAGCCATCGTGCCTCAAGCCCTTGATACGGTCCTTGCGGAGGATGGTGGAGCGATGGATGCGAATGAACGTCGCCGGATCGAGCCGCCTTTCGAGGCCCGCAATCGTCTGCAGCAGCAGGTAGGAACGGTCCTCCACGTGAAGGCGCACATAGTCGCGTTCGGCGTCGATGCGCGACACTTCCTCGGTGTCGATGCGGATCAGCTCGCTGCGATGGGGTATCCATAGTTCCTTGAGCCACTTGCTCGCTTCGCCGTTACCCTCACCGCGGCGCGCGAGTGCGCGCTGTATCGCGCGTTCGAGGCGTTCGGGTTTCACGGGCTTAAGCACGTAATCGACCGCGTCAATGTCGAAGGCCTCAACGGCGTAATTGTCATGCGCGGTCACGAAAATCACGGCGGTTCGTTGCTTCTGCTTTGACAGCGACTTGGCGACCGACAGGCCGTCGACTTCCGGCATGGTCATGTCGAGCAGGATGAGATCGGGTTCGAGCGCCTCGACCAGCCGCAGCGCCTGCGCCCCGTCACTCGCCGTGCCGACCACGTGGAGGTCGGCCATCTTGGCGCAGATCACCTGCATGCGTTCGACCGCCAGCGGTTCGTCGTCGACAATCAGCGTACGCAGCGTTTCGGAGCTTTCTTCAGCCATGCCTCACCATTGGTAGCCTGAGTTCGGTTTCATAGCCCCCGATACCCGTTCCGGAGGCGATCGTCGCCTCGCGGCCGAAACGCGCTTCGAGGCGGTCGCGCACATTGGCAAGGCCGATGCCGAAGCCGCCGGTGTGGCCCGAGGGCAGGCCCGGACCATCGTCGCTCACGCGCAGCACCAGCCGGCCGTATTCCTCGCGCGCGACGATGCTGATGGTCACGGGGCGGTTGCTGGCCGAAACGCCGTATTTGACCGAATTTTCCACGAGCGGCTGGAGGATCATGCCCGGCACCTTGAGCTGGCCCAGTTCCGGAGGCAGGTCGACATGGACCTTGAGCCGGTCGGGGAACCGCACCGCCTCGATCTCCAGATAATGTTCCTGCAGGTCGATTTCGTCGTCGAGGCTGACGTCGCCAGTCGAATCGTCGGCCAGCGAGTGGCGGTAGAAGCGCGAGATCGACTGGATCATCTCCTCCGCCCGGTCTTCTTTGCCGGTCATCACCAGTGCGGAGAGCGAATTGAGCGTGTTGAAGAGGAAATGCGGGTTCACCTGGTAGCGCAGGCTGCGCAATTCGGCGGCCTTGGCCGCGCTGCGGAAACGCTCGCCGCGGCGTTCGGCGGCACGGGCACGCGCTCCGGCAACGATGGCGAGGTACAGGGCCGCCCAGGCGAGCAGGAGGAAGTACCGGCTCAGCGCGAGATCGGTCAGGCGCCGCCAGTAATCCGCCAGCGTCGGCGCGGGTTCGATCACGATCGAGGCCGAAGGAGCAGGGGGCGCATTGTCCGCGCCGGGTTTCGACCCGTCTCCCGTCATCTGCGAGGGCACATCGAGCAGCAGGTTGCCCGATTCGTCCCGGCGGATGTTGAGACCGCGCTGTTCGCCGATCTTCTGCCGCACTTGGTCTTCGATGGGGGCGAAAACCATGGTGTTGATCTGCGCGATCGCGAGTGAGGCAGGGAGGGCGGCGACCAGTGCGATACCGACCTTGAGCGCGAGGCTGCGTTGGTCGAACAGGCGCAGGAACAGCCACAGCAGGACAGTCACGCCACCGCCGGCGACACAGACGACCAGGCGGCGCCACAGGAGCTCGTCCTGCAGCTCCAGCCCGACCACAACGCCGCGCGCGGTGATCAATATGAAATACGCGGTCCAGAGGCCGAGGATGGAGAAAAGCACCACCTTGGCCGATACGCGCGGCGACTCGTTATTCATCTGAGGTTCACTGTTCAAAACAGGCTTTTTTTGCCCTACGCAGGCGCGCTTGGCCAGCGCCGCCATCGACGGCGCTAGGGCGTTGGTCGAGCGCTAATGCTATTCGGCCGGTTCGACCTCGCCTCGCGCAATTTTCTCGCGCCATTTGGCAGGGGCCAGCGTATGCACATTGTTGCCGCGCGCATCCACCGCCACCGTAACAGGCATGTCCTGCACCTTAAATTCGTAAATCGCTTCCATGCCGAGATCCTCGAAGGCCACGACTTTGGCGCCCTTGATCGCACGGCTCACGAGATAGGCCGCACCGCCGGTAGCCATAAGATAGGCAACCTTGAAGCGGCTGATCACTTCGACTGCATCATGCCCGCGCTCGGCCTTGCCGATCATCGCAAGCAGGCCGAGGTCGAGCATCATTTCGGTGAACTTGTCCATCCGCGTTGCCGTGGTCGGACCAGCCGGGCCGACGACTTCGCCCATCACCGGATCGACCGGGCCAACGTAATAGATCGCGCGGCCCTTGAAATCGACCGGCAGTTCCTCGCCCTTTTCGAGCATCTCGTGAATGCGCTTGTGCGCCGCGTCGCGCCCGGTGAGCATGTTGCCCGAAAGCAGCAGGCGGTCACCATGCTCCCAGCCAGCGACTTCTTCGGGCGTAAGTTTGTCGAGGTCGACGCGCTTGGCCGCCGCGTCCGGCTGCCAGGTGACGTCGGGATATTCGTCGATATTGGGCGGATCGAGATAGGCCGGGCCAGATCCGTCGAGCGTGAAATGCGCGTGGCGCGTGGCGGCGCAGTTGGGGATCATCGCGACCGGCTTGCCCGCCGCATGGCAAGGCGCGTCGAGGATCTTCACGTCGAGGACGGTGGAAAGGCCGCCCAGCCCCTGCGCGCCGATGCCCTGCGCGTTCACCGCGTCGAAGATGTGGATTCGCAATTGCTCGAGATCGGTCTGCGGCCCTCGCTCTTTCAGCTGGCCCATGTCGATCGGGTCCATGAGGCTGAGCTTGGCGAGCTTCATGCAATGCTCCGCCGTGCCGCCGATTCCGATGCCGAGCATGCCGGGCGGACACCACCCTGCACCCATCGACGGCAGTTGCTCGACCACCCAATCGACGATGTTGTCACTGGGGTTCATCATCTTGAACTTGGACTTGTTCTCGCTGCCCCCGCCCTTGGCGGCGACATCCACGTCGATCGTGTCGCCCGGCACCATTTCGACCGAGAGCACGCTGGGCGTGTTGTCGCGCGTGTTGCGGCGCGTGAAGGCCGGATCGGCGAGGATCGAGGCGCGCAGCTTGTTGTCGGGATGGTTATAAGCCTGGCGCACGCCTTCATCGACCACTTCCTGCAGGCTGCGGGTCGTGTCGAGGCGGCAGTTCATGCCCCATTTGATGAAGACGTTGACGATACCCGTATCCTGGCAGATCGGGCGATGACCTTCCGCGCACATCCGGCTGTTGGTGAGGATCTGCGCAATTGCGTCCTTTGCCGCCGGACCTTTCTCCGCCTCATAGGCTTTACCCAGCGCGCGGATGTAATCCATCGGGTGGTAGTAGGAGATGTACTGGAGCGCGTCCTTCACGCTCTCGATAAGGTCTTCTTCCTTGATGACCACCATGTCGCTCATCGCTGCCAATTCCCATGTTGCAGATTTGCGCTCCCCGATAGGCGCGTTTGCGGCCATCGGTCAAAGCGCTTGGACACAAGAGGTCTTGCGCCTAAGGCAACCGGCGATTGGCGCGCCTCCCGACCACAGGGCTTGCCAAGCCGTGTTATCAATGTAATACAGCCTTCGGATTTCTTATGCAGACGACCAAGACCCGCCCCGACTACACCGCCGCAAGGAAGGCGATGATCGACAGCCAGCTGCGCACCAGCGGCGTCAACGAAGCGTTTGTTCTTGAACGCATGGGCACTGTCCCGCGCGAGGATTTCGTGCCCGAGGCGGCAAAGGGTACGGCCTACATGGACCGCGCGATCCGTCTTGAAGGCGGCGGCTCGCTGCCTGCTCCGCTGTTCCACGGCGCGATGCTGGCCGAAGCCCGTCCGACGGCGGAGGACACGGTCCTCGTCATCGATGGCGGCAGCGGCTACCTGACCGCGCTGGTCGAGCCGCTGGTTTCGTCGGTGAAGACCATTTCCGCCGCAGAGGCCCTGTCGGCCAAGAAAGGCAATTACTCGCTCGTGCTGGTGGACGGCGCGATCGAACATGTTCCGGCCACTATGGCCAAGCTGGTGGCCGAGGGCGGCCGGATAGTCACCGGTCTCGTCGAGCGCGGCGTCACTCGTCTCGCCACGGGCCGCAAATCGGGCAAGGCGCTCGCGCTGCTGCCGCTCGCCGAAATGGGCGTGCCGCGCATGGGCGCGTTCGACAAGCCGGAGAGCTGGAGCTTCTGAATATGATGAGGGGAGGGGTCGTGAAGAAACTGGCACTGTCGTGCAGCGCATGTGCGCTCGCGCTCGCGGCAAGTCCCGCGCAGGCGGACACGCTGCAGGAAGCGCTGACGCAGGCCTATACCAACAACCCGACGATCGAGGGCGCCCGTGCGAACCTTCGCGCAACGGACGAAAATGTGCAGATCGAGCGCTCGGCCGGTCTCCCATCCGCCGAAGCTACTGCTGCGGCGACTGAATTCGTCCGCCAGAGCGATGCCAACCGGGCATTTTCTCCCGAGCGTGCGCTGACGGTCGGCGTCGATCTGGGCGTGCCCCTCTATTCTGGCGGTGCCGTCAAGAACAGCGTCCGCGCGGCCAAGGACCGTATCGAAGCAGGCCGCGCTGACCTGCGCGGAACCGAAAGCGCGATTTTTACCCGGGTCGTCGCCGCCTATATGGACGTGCTGCGCGGCCAAGCACTCGTTGCACTGTCGGCCAACCAGGTCGATGTACTCGGGGTGAATGTTCAGGCCACCTCGGACCGGTTCGAAATCGGCGACCTCACGCGCACCGACGTGGCGCAGTCCCAGGCCCGTCTCGCCATCGCGCAGGGCGACCTGCGCAGCGCGCAGGCCAATCTGATCGCCGCGCGCGAGGATTATATCGCGCTGGTCGGAGAGGCTCCGACCGACCTTCAGGCACCCCCGCCGCTCCCCGGTCTTCCGGCAAGCGCCGAGACGGCAGTCGATGTGGCGCTGGAAAACAATCCCGATCTTATCGCCGCGCGCGAACGCGCTGCCGCTTTCGGTTACGATATCGAGGTAGCCGGCGCGAGCCGCCTTCCGCGGATCTCCGTTTTTGCCGGCTACGACTACCAGAATTTCCTCGGCACCAGTCCGGCGCGCGTTTTCGATCCCGATGATCCGAGCGTCCCTCTGGTACCGGCAGACCAGACGACCGCCGCCGCGCAGGCTGGCGTCTCGCTGCGCGTTCCCATCTTCCAGGGTGGGCGCCCCGCAGCCTTGCAGCGACAGGCAACCGCACGCGCGACCGCCGCTCTGGAGCAGGTGATCGCTGCCGAACGCGATGTGATCGCACAAGTCCGCTCGGCCTATTCGAGTTTGCAGGCGAGCCTTGCCATCATCGAAAGCTCGCAATCGGCGGTCGACGCCGCTGCGCTCAGCCTCGAAGGCGTGCGGGCGGAAAACTCGATCGGCAATCGCACCATCCTCGACGTGCTCAACGCCGAGCAAGAACTACTGCAGAGCCGCGTCCAGCTCGTTACCGCGCGGCGCAACGCCTATGTTGCGGGCTTCTCTCTGCTCGCTGCCATGGGCCGCGCCGAGGCGCGCGATCTGGGACTGGGCGACGAGGGCGTGCTTTACGATCCGCTCACCAATTACGAGCGCGTCAGCGGGCGGATCTGGGACTGGGATCGCGATCCCGCGCCTGAGGCCACCAGCACTTCGACCGCGACCGTTCCTGCACAAACAGCGGACATTCCCGAGATTGCCGACGAGCCGGTTAGCAACTAGCATCGCCTCACGGTCCCGAATCGGGAACGGACAGGGTTTGAGCAGGGGACATATCGCGCAATGCAGAATCACGGCGAACCGTCGGTCGAAGAGATCCTCGATTCGATCAAGAAAGTGATCGCGCGCGACAGCGAGACGCGTGCCGCGGCCATGCCCCAGCGCCGACGCGGCCTCGTGGCCGGCGGGGCCGATCCAGTCGATGCCGAGGAAGCCGAAGACGTGCTCGAACTGGGCGCGGGGCTGGGCGAAGAGCTCATCCTCGAAGACGATGCCGATCTCGACGCCGTCTATGGCGAGGAGCCGGGCGAAGACGAGGCCGAGGAAGACGGCCTGATCGCCGACGCCACGCGCAGCGCGATGCAGCAGAATTTCGCCGCGCTCACCATGCTCGCCAAGCCCGGCAAGCACCCGCAGATCGTGCGTCAGGGCGAAACCTCGCTCGAAGGGCTGGTGCGCGAGATGCTCCGTCCGATGCTGGCCAAGTGGCTCGACGACAACCTGCCCGGGATGGTCGAAGGACTGGTAAAGGCCGAAATCGCCCGCATCGCCGGCAAGAAGCGCTAAGCCCCTTCTACAGCGACAGATTGCGCGCTACACCGCGCAGCCATGACAACACGCATCAGGGTCGCCGTCCCGCTCGCCAGCGCCATTGCGCTCCTCGCCACCCCGCTCGCCGCACAGGACGCGCACGAACCGATGCGGGCGGAAGACCTAGTGACGATGCCGCGGCTCGGCAGCCCCACGGTTTCTCCCGACGGCACCTTGGCGGTCTATTCGGTCACCATGACAGATAGCGAGAGTTTCGCCCGGTCGAGCCAGCTCTATCTGCGCTCACTCGCCAACACCGAGGCGAAGCCCGCGGAAATCGACCTTGAAGGTAGCGGCGCAACATTCGGCGGCGACGGCTGGCTCTATTACCTCACCAGCAACGCCGACAGCGACAGCACGCAGGTCTGGCGCGCCCGCATCGGCGCGGATGGCAGCGTGACTGGCGCCAGCCAGGTGACCGACATTGCGCGCGGCGTGAACGGTTTCCACGTCTCCGACGCGGGCGACCGCATCGCGATCTGGACCGATATCGCGCGCAGCTGCACCGCGATTGACTGCGACGACAGCGCCAAAGCCTATGCGCCCGGCCCCGGCGACGGGCGGCTTTACAACGCGGAAGACGGTTTCTTCCGCCATTGGGACGCCTGGGAAACGCCCGGCACCTACAGCCGCGTCTTCGCCTTCCCGCTGGAAAACGGTGTGGCCACCGGTACCGGCATGGCGGTCGACGGCCCCATGGGCGCCGGCGGCCCAAGCGGCGATACGCCGGGCGCGCCTTTCGGCGGCGGCGAGGATATCGCTTTCGCGCCCGATGGGTCCGGCATCTACTTCGCCGCGCGCGAGGCCGGGGCCGAGGAGCCGCACAGCGTCAATTTCGACATCTGGTGGAGCGACCTCTCCGGCTCCGCACCCCTCAATCTCACCGCGGCCAACGAAGCGCTCGATCTGCTGCCGACGCCTTCGCCCGACGGCCAGTTCCTCGCCTATGTCGCCATGGCGCGCCCAGGCTATGAAGCGGACCGGCAGGTGGTCATGCTGCGCGACCTCAAGAGCGGGGTGACCACCGCGCTAACGGGCGATTTCGACCGCAGCTTCGGCAGTCTCGCATGGACGCCCGACTCGCGCTGGCTGGTGGCCACGGCGCAGGACGTGCTCGACACGCCCGCTTTCCGCATCGATCCGCGCAGCGGCGCGGTCGAGAAGCTCGACCTGATGGCAGGCAACGAGGCGCATCTCGGAAACCTCACACCGCTGTCTTCGGGCGGTATCCTCTTCACGCGCGATTCGATCGGCGCGCCTGCCGAACTGTTCCTGTCGAAGAACTGGGGCATGGCGGAACCGCTGACGCAGGTAGCCGCACCTACAATCGGCCAGTTCGCCCCCGTCGTGGTCGAACGCTTCAGCTTTCCCGGCGCCAATGGGGACACGGTCTGGGGCCAGATCACCAAGCTGGAAGGGCACGAGGGCCCCATCCCGGCCATCCTCTATGTCCATGGCGGACCGCAGGGTTCGTTCAACGATGGCTGGTCGAGCCGTTGGAATCCGCGCGTCGTCGCAAGCCAGGGCTACGCCGTCATCTCGGTCGATTTTCACGGCAGCACGGGCTACGGGCAGGCCTTTACCGACAGCATCAACGGCGATTGGGGCGGCAAGCCGCTCGAAGACCTCAAGCTGGGCCTCGCCGCCGCGCTCGAACGTGACGATCAGATCGACGGCAGCCGCGCCTGCGCGATGGGGGCAAGCTATGGCGGCTACATGATGAACTGGATTGCGGGCAACTGGCCCGACCGGTTCGACTGCCTCGTCCAGCACGACGGGCTCTTCGACATGCGCAGCTTCTATTATACGACCGAGGAACTGTGGTTTCCCAAGTGGGATTTCGGCGGAAGCTACGCCGAAAACCCGGAGAGCTACGAGCGCTGGAATCCGGTGAATTACGTCGAAAACTGGAAGACGCCGATGCTGGTGATCGCGGGCGAAAAGGACTTCCGCGTGCCCTATACGCAGGGCCTCGCTAGCTTCACCGCGCTGCAAGAACAGGGCGTGCCGGCGCAGCTGCTGGTCTTCCCGGAAGAGAATCACTGGGTGCTGGGCGCGAAGAATTCGCTCCAGTGGCACAACACGGTCTTCGCCTGGCTCGACCGCTGGCTGAAGCCGGATGAGTAAGAAAGGCCTCGCCAAGGCGCAGGCGGCACTCGGCAAGATCGGCGGCGAGACCGCGCAAAGACAGATTTTCCTATGCGCGATCAGCGAGAAGCAGAAATGCTGTTCGCGCGAGGACGGCAAGGCCGCGTGGAATTACCTCAAGAAGCGCCTGAAGCAGCTCGATCTGGTGGGGCGGGGCCGCGTGGTCCAGCGGACCAAGGCCGATTGCCTGCAGATTTGCGCGCACGGCCCCATCGCCGTCGTCTGGCCGGAAAACGTCTGGTACCACTCCTGCTCCGAGGAAGTGCTCGAAGCGATCATCCAGCGCCACCTCATTGGTGGTGTACCGGTCGAGGAATACCGGCTGCGCAGCGCCGAAGATGACTAGTCTTCGTCGATCCGGTTGTCGGGCAGGTTGTTATCGACCGATTCGTCGTGCCCCGTGCCGGATGACAGGAACACCAGCCCCATAAGCGCGCTCGCCAGCAGCATCACGAAACCGACGCCGAGCGCGGTGGCGATGTAGAAGTGCACCGAAACCTCGCCGCCAAACTTGTAGAGCAGCGCCAGCGCGATGAGCACCAGGCCGAGCGTGACGAGGAACATGAAACGCATGATCCGCCGGTAACGCGCCCAAGCGAAGGCGGCCGCTTCGGGATCGTCGAGAGGTGATTTGCCAGTCATCGCCTCTCCCATGGCCCTCATGCGTGCCACTGGCAACGCCCCAAAATGCGCCGATTCGCCATTTCGCCGCAAAAATGGCATCCTCCCCGACACTGGTATCGTGGAGGCGTGCATGAATATCGCGAAGCTTATCGAATCCCGCAGCAGTTCCGACATCATTTCGGTCACGGTGGACCAACCGGTAAGCGATGCAATCACCCTTTTGGCCTCTAAGCGGATCGGCGCCCTGCCGGTCATGGAGGAAGGCCGGGTCGCAGGCATCTTTTCCGAGCGCGATGTGATTTACCGCCTCGCGCATGAAGGCGAGACCTGCCTTTCGCGCCGGATCGGCGAGGTGATGACCTCGCCTGCAATCACGGTGGAGCGCAGCATGCTCGTCGACCAGGCGCTGGCGCTGATGACCCGCCGCCGCATCCGCCACCTGCCCGTTATCGATGGCGAGGCGATGTGCGGGTTCATCTCGATCGGCGATCTCGTCAAATCGCGGATGGACGAGGTCCAGCACGAGGCCGACGCCATGCGCGATTACATCGCTCACGCTTGAGGCCGGGCCTCGCGCTCCCTACATCACCCGCATGGCCGAAATGCTCACCCTGACCCCAGCCGCCGCCAAGCGCGTTGCTGCCATCGCCGACAAGCAGGCGAAACCCCCGGTCCTGCGCCTATCGGTGGAGGGCGGGGGATGTTCCGGCTTCCAGTACAAGTTCGACCTCGCCGAAGGGCCGGAAGACGACGATTCGGTGAGCGATACCGATGGCGTGAAGCTGGTCGTCGATTCGGTCAGCCTCGACCTTGTGGCGGGCAGCACGGTCGACTTCGTCGAATCGCTGGGCGGCGCGGCTTTCCGCGTCGAGAACCCCAACGCTGCGGCCGGGTGCGGCTGCGGATCGAGCTTTGGGATTTAGATTAGACCCGCGGCGATGCTTGAGGCATGGATGCCTCCATGAAAATCGCCACTTTCAACATCAACGGTATCAAGGCGCGCCTGCCGCGCCTCCTCGAATGGCTCGAGGAAACCCGCCCCACCGTCGCCTGTCTGCAGGAAATCAAGACGATGGACGAGGGCTTCCCGGCGGAAGAGTTCGAGAAGATTGGCTACCAGGCCATCTGGCACGGGCAGAAGAGCTTCAACGGCGTGGCGATCCTCTCCGACGGGACCAAGCCGGTCGAAATCCAGCGCGGTCTGGACATCGACGGGCCGAAGGAAGGCGAGGGCGAACAGGCGCGCTATCTCGAAGCCGAGGTGAACGGGATTCGTATCTGCAACCTCTACCTGCCCAACGGCAACCCGCATCCGGGGCCCAAGTTCGACTACAAGCTGGCCTGGATGGAGAAACTGCGCGGGCGCATGGCGCAGATCTGGGCCGAGGAAGTGCCGGCCGTCGTGCTCGGCGATTTCAACGTTATTCCCGAAGACAAGGACGTCTGGTCGCCCAAGGCCATGGCCAGCGACGCCTTGATGCAGCCCGAAAGCCGCGACGCGTACAGACGCTTCCTCGCCAACGGATGGACCGATGCGATCGACACGCTCAATCCCCGCGGCGGGGTGTGGACCTATTGGGATTACCAAGCCGGCGCTTGGCAGCGCGATCACGGATTCCGGATCGATCACCTCCTGCTCTCGCCCGAAACCGCCGACCGCATGGTCTCCGCCGGTGTCGACAAGGAATACCGCGGGCGCGAGAAGTCGAGCGACCACACGCCCGTCTGGGTCGAATTGCGCGACTGAGCACACAAAAAGGCCGCCGCACGCTGGCGACGGCCCTTTCTGTCTCTTCGCTATCCGCTAATCAGCGATAGAAGATGTGCGTCTTGATCGCGGCGCGGCGCGTCATGCGCGAAGCCCAGCGCGGCTTTACGTAAGTCGCGTGGAAATAGAGCGAATCCTGCGCCTCGCTGTCCCACAGGCCCTGATGAGCGATGCGGGCAATCGCAGTGGCGCGCTTCCACGCGTCCGAGCCGGTCTTGATGCGGGGCATCGATCCGCCGCGCACGAAGCTGAACTGGGCGCGCTGGTAGACGACGCCGCAATAGCTTTCGGGGAAACGGCTCGATTCCGAGCGGTTGATCACGACCTGCGCCACGGCCAGCTGGCCGGCCAGCGGCTCGCCGCGCGATTCGAAATAGACGGCGCCGGCAAGGCAGCGCATTTCGTCGGAAAGTTCGCCTGTAGCCGGCATCGCAGCGACGAGGTCGCGCAGGCTATCGGCCTGGGGCAGGTTTCCGGTGAATTCCTGGGTTGCTTCCTCGGGAAGCTCCTGGATCACTTCTTCGCTGACGAAGACCGGAACCACCTCTTCGGTGAGTTCGGCAATCGGCTCGGTGACCTCGGATTCGGTCGCCTGGGCGACCTGTGCGCCGGTTTCTTCCGCACCGGCAAACGTTGCAATCATAGTTGCGGCGGCTGCCGCAAAACCAAGAACAGACTTTCGCATAGTTCCGCTTATCTGGGCGGTGAGTAGCTGTCGCAGGCTGGGAACCGGTGCGCGTTGCTTGCGTCTGGCAAATTCTGGTTCCGTTAGCGGGCCTGCCGCTTGCTCCCCGTCTGCGTGCTAGTCCATCGACCCCATTGCCAATCGGACTGCCTGCGCATCGAAGCTGGGGTGTCAAATAGTCTCATTTGAAACCGCGTCAAGTTAACGCGGGGATGAATCTACCAGCCGTTCCACTTCGGGACCGTCGAGTTCGACGAACCAGCAGTCGGGATCCTGACGTTGCCTTTTGGCGACATATTCGTCGAATTCCTGTGGATTTTCAGAGTTCTGCTCACGTGTGCAAGTGAAGCGCCGGGACCCGTCCAACTGCGGCATACGCTCCCACAGGCGTGCATTATTGCCACTATGCATGGTTAATATCACCACGGTCCCAGCATCGTATTCACCCTTTTGCAAGACCATTCCGAACCCGCCGAGGCCTTGGGCAAGCTTGATGAGGCCGGCCACTTCGAGATGCGCGGGCAGCCGCGCTTCTTCGGTCATCCCTGGTAACCAGCCAGGCTGGAGAGGGGTATCCGCGATTTCATGAAGGTGCCCGTGCCGCGTCCGATTTCCTCGCCCTCGGCATCGACCAGCCGCGATTCGGCCACGAAAACGCGGCGGCGTCCGCTGACCCAGCGCCCCTCGGCCACGACCTTGCCATCGCGCACGGGCTTGCTGAAATGGAGGTTGAAGCTGGTGGTGAGGAGGAAGCGGTCAGTGACCAGCGTGTTCGCGGCGTAGAAAGCCGCATCGTCGAGCATCTTGAAATAGATCGTACCATGCGCCGCACCGGCAGCGTGGAAGCAATCCTCGGTCACGTCGAAGGTGATTCGCGCAGTCCCCTCGCCGGTCACTTCGAGCGCCGAGGCGAATTGTCCGTTGACCGGGGCGGAGGCATACAGGCTTTCCAGCGCACGCCAATGCGTCTCGGCTCCGCTACTCGCCGCCCCGTTCATCGCTAAATTCCGTCCGTCCTTCGCTCAACCGCGCGGTTCGACCCAGCCGATCGAACCATCGGCGCGGCGATAGACCATATTATGTTTCTCGGTAGCCCCGTTCTTGAAGAACAGCGCGTTGGCGTTCTGCAGATCGAGCAGCATTACCGCGTCGGCGACCGAGCATTCGGGGATGAGCGCGCTGGTTTCCGCAATCACCGGCGGGCTGTCGTGCTCGACCTCGGCCTCGGTGTCGGAATCGGGGGCGGCGAGAATCGTATAGGCGGCTTCCTGTTCGCGCATGGCGTGGTCGGCCTGTTCGTGGCGGTCCTTGATTCGGCGCTTGTAGCGGCGCAATTGCTTTTCGATCTTAGCCGCTGCCGCATCGAAGGCCTGGTGGACGTCGTGCGCTTCGGCGTGGCCCTTCAGGATGAGGCCCTGCATCACATGCGCGACAATGTCGGAGGAGTAGGACCCGCCCGCGGCCTTGCCGAAGGTCACATGGCTGGAGATCGCGCGGTTGAAATACTTTTCAACGATGCCCTGCATTCGGTCTTCGACATGGGTCTGCAAGGCTGCGCCGGTGTCGATCTGGTGGCCCGAAACACGGATATCCATGAAGTATCTCTCCTTTTAATCGCACCCCGGATTTTGACCGGCCCCGTCAGCCGGATGCAGTGCGCGGGATAATTACCCCCAGAGAGGGTTTTCTATCCCGGCCATGAATTCGCGATGCCGCGCCAGCTCTTCCGGCGTCGGCGCATGCGGACGTGCCTCGCGCCTCGGACCGTCGGGAGCCTTGCGCACGGCGACGACTTCCGTCGTGATCTCCACAGCCGCGGTTTCGGCCGCGAGTTCGAGCCCGATCTGCCGGCCGCCCTTCAGTTCGACATAGACCTGCGCCAGCAATTCGGCATCGAGAAGCGCCCCGTGCTTCACGCGGTGGCTGCGATCAATTCCGTAGCGCGTGCAAAGCGCGTCGAGCGAGAGCTTCGCGCCCGGATGACGCTTCTTCGCCAGGGCGACCGTATCGATCATGCGGCTCATGCACACCGCCTCACGCTCGCACAGCGCGAGTTCGGCGTTGAGGAAGCCGAAGTCGAAGCCCGCGTTATGCGCGATCAGCGGCGCGTCGCCGATAAAGTCCAGCAATTCGTGCGCGGTGTCGCGGAACAGCGGCTTGTCGGACAGAAAAGCGGCGGACAGGCCGTGCACCGCTTCGGCGCCGGCAGGCATGTCACGCTCGGGATTGTAATAGGCGTGGAAGGTGTTTCCCGTGGGTACGAGACTGACCATCTCGACGCAGCCGATTTCCACCATCCGGTCCCCAGTCCTGGGGTCCAAACCGGTGGTTTCGGTATCGAAGACGATCTCACGCATTAGCTAACCTATCGGACTCGTGCGCGCAGATTACAAGGGGGTTACAAGTCCCTATTTCTGGCCCGCGCCCTCCATGCGTTCACTTCGAAGCGTAGCAATAAGCGTCAGCACTTCGTCCTCGGTCTCGGCCAGCGACTGGCCGGTATCGATGACATAGGTCGCACGCTCACGCTTCTCGGCGTCGGGTGTCTGTAATCCAAGGATATGGGCGAATTTCTCCGGCGTCATGCCCGGCCGCGCCAGCACTCGGGCGCGCTGCACTTCGGCCGGTGCCGAGACGACCACGATGCGGTCGACCAGGGCCTGGCCGTCTTTCTCGAACAATAGCGGGATATCGAAGACGGCGAAGGGCGCGCCGAAATGCTCGATCAGGAAAGCCTCGCGCCTGCGGGCGACAGCCGGGTGGACGATGGCTTCGAGGCGGGCGAGGGCTTCCGGATCGCCGAACACCTGCGCGCCGAGCTTTTCGCGCAGGACGCCGGTCTCATCGGTGCTTCCCGGAAATTCCGCCTCGATTGGCGGTACGAGTTCGCCGCCCGGTCCCTGCATGGCGCGCACCTCGGCGTCGGCGTCGAAGACGGGCACGCCCGCCGCTTCGAACATCGCGGCGACGGTCGATTTGCCCATGCCGATGGAGCCGGTGAGGCCGATGATCAGCGGTTTGGTCACGCGGTGAGCCTTTCGCGCAGCTCGGCATCGTGCTCGCGCGGAGGTTCCTGCCCGAAGAAATGGGAGAAGGCCGCAGCCGCCTGGCCGATAAGCATGGCGAGCCCGTCGACGGTCTCGAAACCGGCCTTGCGGGCCGCCTTGAGAAAATCGGTCACCACCGGGTCGGTGACGATATCGTAGGCAAGCGAGCCGGGCGGGGCGTGGCTCCAGTCGAAAGCGAGCGGGGGCTGGCCGCGCATGCCCAAGGGGCTGGCGTTGATCACGAGATCGCAGCAGCCCACGCGGTCGTCGAAGGCGAAGTCGGTGGCCTCGGCGAAATGCACGAGCGGGGCGGTATGGTGTTCGCCCGGTGCCAGTTCGTCCAGCAAGGTCCGCGCCTTGGCAGGATCACGCCCGGCTACCACCAGCGTGAAGCCTTCGCTGGCGAGGGCTGCGACTATCGCGCGCGCCGCGCCGCCGGTGCCGAGCACACGCGCCATGCGAAAATAATGCTGCTGCTTCAGTCGTGCGCGCAAGGGTTCGAGGAAGCCCGCCACATCGGTGTTGCGCCCGACGAGCGCGCCGTCTTTCGCGCGGTGGATGGTGTTCACCGCGCCCACCCGCTTGGCCAGCGGCTCGAGCCGGTCGACCAGCGGCAGCACCGCCTGTTTGTGCGGCATGGTGACGTTGCACCCGCGCCAGTTCGGGTCTTCGCGCCGCGCGGCGATGTAGGCGGGAAGGTCTTCCGCTGTGACGCGATGCGCGCGGTAGTCCGCGTCGAGGCCCAGCTTTTCGAACCAGAAGCCATGGATTGCGGGCGATTTCGACTGGGCGATCGGATCGCCGATCACTTCGGCATAGTGGCTCACGAGGTGAGGACGCCTTCCTCGCGCAGCGCATCGAGCACCTGCAAAAGCGGCATGCCGAGCACGGTGAACTGGTCGCCCATGATGCTTTCGAACAATTGCACGCCGGGGCCTTCGATGCGGAAAACGCCCACGCAATAGGAAACCTCCGGCCACTCGGCCTCGAGATAGGCCGTGATGAAGTCTTCGGAGAGCTCGCGCACGCGGAGCCGCGCAAAATCCGACCCGACCCAGAAGATCTGGCCGTCCTTCGCCAGCGCGGCAGCGCTGTGGAGCGTCATCACCTTGCCGGAAAAGAAGCGCAAATGCTCGGCGGCCTGCTCGCGGTTCGCGGGCTTGTCGAAACGGTGGCCATCGACCTCGACCAGCGAGTCGCTGCCGAGTACGATCCGCGCATCCGAAACGGCAGCTGCCTTGGCCGCGGCGAGGGCCTGCGCGACTTCGGTTGGTTCCGCCCTTTCCATCTCCGCCTCGAGCGCGCGCTCGTCGACATCGGCCGGATGCGCTTCGAACGCAACGCCGGCGGCTTCCAGCATGGCCTTGCGCGACGCCGAATTGGACGCGAGCACGATGCCGCCTCCTGCAAGAGCTCTCATATCGCTTTCACTCCCTCGAACTCGCCATCCCCGCGCTGGGCGCGCTCGCCATAAAGGCGGATGACCGCAGCTGCGGTCTCCTCGATCGAGCGGCGGGTCACGTCGATCACCGGCCAGCCGTTATCGGCAAACATCCGCCGCGCGAAGGCCACTTCGCTCTTCACGCGCTCGTTGTCGACATAGTCCGTCTCCGCCTTTTCGTTGAGCGTCAGCAGGCGGTTGCGGCGGATCTGCACCAGCCGTTCGGGCGCGGTGGTGAGACCGACGACCATCGGGTTCTTCAGTTCGAACAGCTTGGGCGGCGGCGGGCTCTCCACCACCAGCGGGATATTGGCGACCTTGTAGCCGCGGTTGGCGAGATAGATGCTGGTCGGTGTCTTCGAGCTGCGCGACACCCCGGCGAGCACAATGTCGGCCTGCTCCCAATTGTCCCAGCCGATCCCGTCGTCATGCGCGATCGTGAACTGGATGGCCTCGACGCGCTCGAAATAGGCCTTGTCCATCTGGTGCTGGCGGCCGGGACGGCCATGCGCTTCCTGTCCGAGCGCCTTTTCCAGCGCCTCGGTCACGCGGTCGAGAATGGGGACGGCGGGCAGACCGTCTTGCGAGCAGACCTCTTCCAGCCGCGCACGCGCTTCGGCGTTGACCAATGTGAAGAGCACAAGTCCCGGGTTGGCCTTGAGTTCAGGTACGATCCGGTCAAGATGCTGCTTCGAGCGCACCATCGGCCAGAAATGGCGCACCACGGCGGCGTCGTCGAACTGCGCAAGCGCCGCTTTTGCAAGCATTTCCAGCGTTTCGCCGGTGCTGTCCGACAGGAGATGGAGGTGGATACGGTCGGCTATGATTGCCTCGGATTTGGGGGTGTGGACAGCCTTGGGATAAACCACGGGACAGGTCTGCCGACAAGTTCGGTGATGAATTCCGTCCCCGTTACGAGTCCTGTTCGGGCCCGATTCCCGCACAGCAAGGATCAAGTTTTGCAGAGGCTGGGGACAATGGGGAGAAGTTCGACTCGACTCAGGCCGCGTCACGATTCGCCTGTGCCCACGCAAGCCTTCCATCGGGCCCGGAAATAGGGCAGGGGCGGCTTGTGCCCGATATCCACAGGGCCAACAGACTCCATCAATCCTTATAATAACTAGGTATTATTGGACTCCTGAATGCCCGGTCTCCTTCTCGACACGCTCAACGGTACACGCTCTTCGCAGGTCCCTCTTTGGCTCATGCGCCAGGCAGGCCGGTACCTTCCCGAATATCGCGAGCTGCGCGCCCAAAAAGGCGGGTTCCTCGCCATGGCCTACGATAGCGAGGCGGCGTGCGAGATAACCTTGCAGCCCATCGACCGCTTCGGTTTCGACGGCGCTATCCTGTTTTCCGATATCTTGATCGTGCCCCATGCGCTTGGCCAGAATCTCGAATTCCTCGCGGGCGAAGGCCCCAAGCTCTCGCCACGGCTGGTCGATGCCTCGCTGGAATCGCTGACCCGCGCGCCCGAGCGCTACGAACCGATCTACGAAACGGTCCGCCTCTGCCGCCAACGTCTGCCCGAAGGGGTGACGATGCTGGGCTTTGCAGGAAGTCCCTGGACCGTGGCCACCTACATGGTGGCGGGCGAGGGCAGCAGGGACCAGCACGAAGCGCGCGCGCTCGCCTATCGCGATCCGGGCGAATTGCAGGCGATCATCGATACAATTGCGGAGCAGACGATCACCTACCTTTCCGGCCAGATCGAGGCAGGCGCCGAAGCGGTGCAATTGTTCGACAGCTGGGCAGGCAGCCTTGCTCCGAATGAATTCGAACGCTGGGTCATCGCGCCCAACGCGCGGATCGTGGCGGCGCTTGCCGAATTGCATCCGGATACGCCGGTCATCGGGTTTCCGAAGGGATCCGGCGAAAAATTGCCGGTCTATGCGCGCGAAACGGGCGTGAAGGCGGTCGGGGTGGACGAAACGCTCGATCCCGCCTGGGTGGCGCGCCAATTGCCGGCGGGCATGGCGGTTCAGGGGAACCTGGATCCGCTGCTGCTGCTGGCGGGTTCCGACCAGCTCGAAAAGCGCGTCCAAACGATCCTCGAGGCCTTCGCCGACCGGCCGCATGTTTTCAATCTCGGCCACGGCATCGACCGGCGCACGCCGATTGCGCATGTCGAGCGGCTGATTGCCGCCGTGCGAGGCTGGCAGGGATGAAATCGGCGCGTCGATCGCCTAGATTGTCGGCATGCAGGATGTACTTGTCATGACCTATCTCTGGCTCAAGGCGGGCCACATCATCTTCATGGTCTTCTGGATGGCGGGCCTCTTCATGCTGCCGCGCCAGATGATCTACTTGCACCCCGCGGCACCCGGCTCCGAGGAATCGAAGCATTGGGAAAAGCGTATGGGATTGCTGCGCAAGGTAATCCTCACTCCCAGCATCGTCGTAGTGTGGGTTCTGGGCCTTCTCCTGGCCCAAACGCTGCTTGCGTGGGGTGAGGGGTGGCTCCACGCCAAATTGTCGCTTGTGGTGCTTCTGAGCGGCTTCCACGGCTATATGGTCGCGCAATCGAAGAAGATGGCCGCGGGCGAGCGTCCGCTGACCGAGAAGCAGTTGCGCCTGTTGGGCGAGATTCCCGGCATTTTGCTCGCGTTGATCGTCATCACCGTGGTTGTTTACCGCAATATGTGACCGAAGCGGCTTCGCGATTGACGCGAGGCGAGCGGAATCCTATTTAAGCGGCCTCTACCGGCTACAGGCCCCGCATATCCGCCGGGGCCGGGTCCGCTTTCTCCAAGCCCATACCGACCTGCCGGCCACGCACACTCGAAATCTGAGTAAACATCTATGCATCTCAAGGATTTGAAAGAGAAAACGCCGGCAGACCTCGTGGCCATGGCCGAGGAACTGGGCGTCGAAGGCGCATCGACCATGCGCCGGCAGGACCTGATGTTCTGCATCCTTCGCGAACTCGCCGAAGACGAGGAATACGAAGAAAAGATCATGGGCATCGGCACCATCGAGGTGTTGCAGGACGGTTTCGGCTTCCTGCGCAGCCCCGAGGCGAACTATCTCGCCGGCCCCGACGATATCTATGTCTCGCCCAACCAGGTCCGCAAATGGGGACTGCGCACCGGCGACACGGTCGAAGGCGAGATCCGCGCGCCCAAGGAAGGCGAACGCTATTTCGCGCTGACCAAGCTCTACAAGGTCAATTTCGACGATCCGGACGCGGTGCGCCATCGCACCAATTTCGACAACCTCACGCCGCTCTATCCCGACGAGAAGCTGTCGCTCGACACGCTCGATCCGACGGTGAAGGACAAGTCCGCACGCGTGATCGACATCATCTCGCCGCAGGGCAAGGGCCAGCGCGCGCTGATCGTGGCGCCACCGCGTACCGGTAAGACGGTGCTGCTGCAGAACATCGCCAAGGCGATCACGGACAATCACCCGGAAGTCTTCCTGCTGGTCCTGCTTGTCGACGAGCGTCCGGAAGAAGTCACCGACATGCAGCGCAGCGTGAAGGGCGAGGTCATCTCCTCGACCTTCGACGAGCCGGCCAACCGCCATGTCCAGGTCGCCGAAATGGTAATCGAGAAGGCCAAGCGCCTTGTCGAGCACAAGCATGACGTCGTCATCCTGCTCGATTCGATCACGCGCCTCGGCCGCGCCTACAACACGGTGGTGCCCAGCTCGGGCAAGGTGCTGACCGGCGGTGTCGACGCCAACGCGCTCCAGCGCCCGAAGCGCTTCTTCGGCGCGGCGCGCAACATCGAGGAAGGCGGCTCGCTCTCGATCATCGCCACCGCGTTGATCGACACTGGCAGCCGCATGGACGAGGTTATCTTCGAAGAGTTCAAGGGCACCGGTAACAGCGAAATCGTGCTCGACCGCAAGGTCGCCGACAAGCGTATCTTCCCGGCGCTTGATGTCGGCAAGTCCGGCACCCGCAAGGAAGAACTCCTGGTGGGCAAGGACCAGCTTTCGAAGATGTGGGTCCTGCGCCGTATCCTCATGCAGATGGGCACCATCGATGCGATGGAATTCCTTCTCGACAAAATGAAGGATTCCAAGACCAACGAAGACTTCTTCGCGACGATGAACCAGTAAGCGATTACAATACAATGATAATCGTGAAGGGCCGCCGGATTGATCCGGGCGGCCCTTCTCGTTTCATCCCTTCATCGCTTCCAGCATCGCAGCCATCTGCTCCCACACTTTGTTTACCGCTTTAAGAGGCCGCACCATGACCTTGAAGTCGGTGATCAAGCCGTTCTCGTCGAAGCGGATAATATCGACCCGTTGACGTGAATGCCGTCCATTTCGGCGGTGAACTCGAGGCAAGCGTTCTCGCCATCGACCAGTTCGCGGATATAGGTGAAACTGTCGTTACCCAGCGTCTGGCCGGCGGCGGAGAGATAGGCCACCACCAGATCGCGCCCCTTCTGCGGGGAATGGACGACGGGGGAGTGGAAAGCTGTGTCCTCATGGATGATCGCGGCCAGCTCGGCGGGCAACGAGCCGTTTTCAATCACCTCATACCAGCGTGCCAATCCTTTTTCGGCGCTCATCCATCCCTCCTGAAGCTGTTGGCCCGGGCGGCTTCCCAATGCCGCGCAAGCGGTGTGGTCTGAGGCTTGTCGAGCAATACGCCTTCCTCGACAAAATAGTAGATCTTGTCGAACGCGTCCGAGCGCGCGCCGTTGATGCGTTCGCGCATGTCGAGCGGTTTCATTTCCCAGGGGGACTGAAGGCCCATGGCAATGGTGATCTCGCGCAGGGAATGCAGCGTCTGACGCTGGAAACGGGCGACGCGCGGGGCTTTGTCTTCAATCACGAGGCCGCGCTGGCGCCATTCTTCCTGCGTTGCGATTCCGGTGGGGCAGGTTCCCTTGTGGCAGTTCATCGATTGGACGCAGCCGAGCGCGAACATGAAGGGGCGGGCGGCGTTGCACCAGTCGGCTCCCAGCGCGAAGCTTTTGGCCATTTGTGCGCCGGAGTGGATCTTGCCCGAAGTGGCGATCTTCACCTTGTGCCTCAGGCCCGTGCCGACCAGCATGTTGCGCACGAAGATTTGCCCTTCGCGCAGCGGCATTCCGACCGAGTTGGAAAGCTCTAGCGGGGCTGCGCCGGTTCCACCTTCCGCGCCGTCGACGGTGATGAAATCGGGATGCATTTCGGTTTCCAGCATGGCCTTGCACAGCGCGAAGATCTCGTGCGGCTGGCCGACACACAGTTTGATGCCGGTAGGCTTGCCGCCCGAGAGGTCACGCAAGCGGGTGACGAATTCCAGCAATTCGATCGGGGTGTCGAATTCCGGATGAGCGGCGGGAGAGTTTACGTCCTGCCCCTGCGGCACGCCCCGGGCCTCGGCGATTTCCTTCGTGACCTTGGCTCCGGGGAGCACGCCGCCATGGCCGGGCTTGGCGCCCTGGCTAAGCTTGAGCTCGATCATCTTCACCTGATCGCTCGCCGCGTTGTCGCGAAACTTGTCCGGATCGAAGCGTCCGTCTTCCCGTCGCGCGCCGAAATAGCCGCTGCCCAGCTCCCAAATCAGGTCGCCGCCGGGTCCGCGGTGATAGCGGCTGATCGAGCCCTCGCCTGTATTATGCGCGAAATTGCCCAGCTTGGCGCCCATGTTGAGCGCCTCGATCGCGCGGGCGGAGAGCGAACCGAAGCTCATCGCAGAGATGTTGAGCAATGACGACGAGTAGGGCTTGGCGCAGCTGCCTTCGCCCACCGTCACGCGCCATTCCTCTGCCACATCGCTGGTGGGTGCGATGGAGTGGCCGACCCACTCGTATTCATCTGAATAGACGTCGAGCTCGGTGCCCATAGGATGCTTATCGAGATCACCTTTGGCGCGCGCATAGACCAGCGAACGTGCTTGGTGGCTGAAGGGCCGCCCTTCAAGATCGTCCTCGACGATATAGGCCTGCGCGAAAGGCCGGAGGTCCTCCATCAGCCACCGAATTCGGGCGAGCAGTGGATAATTCCGTCTAAGAGTATGATCTGATTGGAAAAAATCCCAAATTGCCAGTGCGAGGGCTGGGAAAAGTAGCCACAGGCTCCACCTTGCAGACTCCCAAGCCCACGCGCCGGCCACGAGGACCAGCAGCCCGAACGGAACGAGATAGCGAAAGGGCAGGCGCTCGATCATGCGCGCGTGCTCAGGCGAGATGCTCCTTGAAGAAATCGGCGGTCCGCCCGTCGGCTAGGTTCGCGGCCTTTTCGTCGCGGCGCTTGCCGAATTCGGTGGCAAACCCGTGGTCGAGTCCTTCGTAATCGTAGAGCGTCACCTTGGGGTGCTCGTCCAGACCGTCGTGCATCGCCTTCTGCGTGTCCTTGTCCACGAAGCCGTCTTCGGTGGGCACGTGAAGCAGGAGCGGATGGGCGATCGCGTGCTTTTCATTGAGCAGCCCGTCGATCCCGACGCCGTAATAGCCGACCGAGGCGTTCACATCGGTGCGTGCGGCGGTCATATAGGCGAGTCGGCCGCCGAGGCAGTATCCGACGCAACCGACCATTGCGACGCCTTCCTCTCGGCGAATGTGATGGATCGTCGCCTCGATATCCCGAATGCCTTGGTCCTGGTCGAACTTTCCCATCAGGTCGAGCGCGCGCTGGAATTCCGGCTCTACATCGGGGTCGAGTTCCACGCCGGGTTCGAGCCGCCAGAACAAGTCGGGCGCCACCGCGAGATAGCCGTCTTCGGCCAGCTTGTCGCATTTGCGGCGAATGCCCGCATTCACGCCGAAGATTTCCTGGATCACGAGGATCGCCGCCTTTGGGGTATCGGCAGGGCGGGCGACGTAGGCCTTGAAGCTGGCGTCGCCGGACAGGGTGGCAATCGTTACGGTCTCGCTCATCGGTAAGGCTCTCCCTCGGGTCTCTAAGTGTCTTATGCTTGCATGACGCGCTATCCGGTCCCAGATAGGGCGCACAAACGCTCGCCATGCAAGCCTTAACGGAGGAAACGCGATGAAGGTCCAAATCGAAATCGACTGCACGCCCGAAGAGGCGCGGACCTTCATGGGCCTGCCTGACGTAGGTAAGGCGAACGACATCTATGTCGACATGATGTCGAAGGCGATGAAGGGTGTGACCAGTACTGATCAACTTCAGGATTATGCCCGCCAGCTCGCGCCGATGGGGCAGGCCGGGTTCAAACTGTTCCAAAGCTTCATGGAAGGCGCACAGGCGGCAAAGGGGCAGGGCAAGAAGCCCGACACCCCCAGCGACTAAGGTTTCATCCCGAGAATGACCGACACGATTTTCGCCCTCTCCAGCGGAGCGCCGCCGGCTGCCATCGGTGTCGTGCGGATAAGCGGTCCGCTTGCAGGCGATACAGTCGAGGCGATGACGGGCGCCTTGCCCGGGGAGAGGCGGGCAAGCGTTCGAGCGGTCAAGGGCGCCGATGGTCGTGTGCTCGACCGGGCGCTGGTGTTGTGGTTTCCCGGACCCAAGACCGCGACCGGCGAAGATCTTGCCGAGTTTCACTGCCACGGGGGCAGGGCAGTTATTGCTGCGATCGAGGCCGATCTGGCAGCACGTGACGGCCTCCGCCGCGCCGAACCGGGCGAATTTACCCGTCGTGCCTTCGCCAACGGTGTGATCGATTTAGCCGAGGCAGAAGGCCTTGGTGACTTACTTTCAGCTGAAACCGAATTGCAGCGGCGGGCTGCTGAGGCGGCTGCGGGTGGTGGCCTGTCCCAGAAGGTCGAGGGGTGGCGCTCGCGTGTGCTCGGACTCTCGGCCCTGGTGGAATCTCAACTCGACTTCGGCGACGAAGACGATGTCGGCGAATTGCCAGAAATGTTCCACGTGGAACTTTCGGGATTGTTAGGCGAATGGCGCCGCGCGCTTGATGCCCCTCAGATTGAGCGGCTCAAAGACGGTATACGTGTCGTGCTGGCCGGGCCCCCGAATACGGGTAAGTCATCTCTGTTTAACGCTCTTCTCGACGAGGGCGCGGCCATCGTCTCGGCAGAGGCAGGTACGACGCGCGATGTTATCGAGCGACCGATTGCGCTCGGCAGTGTTCCTTTCGTGCTGGTCGATACGGCGGGCTTGCGCGATGACAGTGCGGGAGAGATCGAGCGTATTGGTATCGATCGCGCTCGCGACCAGCTCGAACGAGCAGACATTGTCCTCTGGCTGGGCGATGAAGGGCGGGGGCCCGATGGGTGTCTTGAAATCGGTGCGCGCGTCGATCTGGGCGACTCCCGGAAAACCTCGCCGGATTACGAGGTTTCGGTTGTAACCGGTTCGGGGATCGAGGATTTGGTGCGAGGGCTTATTGAGAACTCGCGAAATCTGCTTCCGCGCCCGGGAGAGGTCGCGTTGAACTTTCGCCAGACCTCGGCGTTAAACGACGCGCATGAAGCGCTGCAAGGCATCGACGAAGGTGACGATGTCTTGTTGACGGGTGAGCGCCTTCGGCTCGCACGGCTTGCGCTCGATCGCTTGCTGGGACGTCATTCCACCGAGGACATGCTCGACGCGCTCTTTGGACGGTTCTGCATCGGCAAGTAGTCGCTGGGATTGTTCCACGTGCAACACTCTTAGCTCTTTGCCTGCTAGGCGCATTGCGGTATCGGCGCGGACATGCGGAATTTCGATATCATCGTAGTCGGCGGCGGACACGCCGGCGTCGAAGCGGCTTGCGTCGCTGCGCGCATGGGCGCAGCGACGGCACTCGTCAGTTTCGATCTCACGAAGATCGGCGCGATGAGCTGCAACCCGGCCATCGGCGGTCTGGGCAAAGGGCATCTCGTTCGCGAAGTCGACGCTCTCGATGGCGTGATCGGGCGCGCGGCCGATGCGGCGGCGATCCATTACCGGATGCTCAACCGTTCCAAGGGGAGCGCGGTCTGGGGGCCCCGGGTGCAGGCCGATCGAGCGCTGTTCCATCGTGCTGTTCAGGGGAACGTAAAATCGCAGGAAAGCCTCGAACTGGTCGAGGGCGAGGCAGCATCATTGGTTCTCGAAGGGGGAAGGGTAACGGGCTTGGCGCTTGCCGATGGCTCGGCTCTCTCGGCCCCCGCGGTGATCCTGTGCACGGGCACTTTTCTAGGCGGGACGCTGTTTCGTGGTGAGGAGCGCTTCGAGGGTGGTCGCATCGGAGAAGATGCGGCGCGCGTCCTGGCGTCGCAGCTGCGCGAGGCCGACCTACCGATGGCTCGGCTCAAGACGGGCACGCCGCCGCGCCTCGACGGCAAGACCATCGACTGGGCGGTGCTCGAGGAGCAGCCCTCCGATGGGGAAGCGTGGACCATGTCGTCCCTTTCGACGCAGCGAATGAATCCACAGGTCTTCTGCGCCATCACCCGCACAAACGAAAAGGCGCATGACATTATCCGCGTGAATCTCGATCGCTCGCCGCTTTTCTCGGGAGCCATCGGCGCTGCGGGTCCGCGCTATTGTCCCTCCATCGAAGACAAGATCCATCGCTTCGGCGATAGGGAGGGGCACCAGATTTTCCTCGAGCCCGAAGGCCTTTCGACCGATCTCGTCTATCCCAACGGCATCAGTACCTCGCTGCCGACGGATGTGCAGCACGACATGCTGCGCGCGATGAAGGGACTCGAGCGGGTCGAGATGGCGGTTCCCGGTTACGCGGTGGAATACGATCACATCGATCCTCGCGCGCTCAGGAGTTCGCTGGAGGTAAAGACAATTCCGGGCCTCTATTGCGCCGGGCAGATCAACGGGACCACGGGTTATGAGGAAGCTGCCGCCCAGGGTCTGGTCGCGGGCATGAGCGCCGCGGCGACCGTCCTGGGCCGCGAGCCGGTAGGTCTCGACCGGTCCAATTCCTATATCGCGGTCATGGTCGACGATCTGACGCTGCAGGGCGTCAGCGAGCCTTATCGCATGCTGACATCGCGCGCCGAATACCGGCTGCGGCTGCGTGCCGCCAATGCGGATACGCGCCTGACCGGGCTTGGCATCGAAGCCTGCCTTGTCGGAGCTGAGCGGGCCGAGTGGTTCAGCCACCGTGAAGAGCGGCGTTTGGTGATCGACAACCAGCTGGAGGAGGAGCTGCACGCCAACACGCTCATCGAGGGCGGCATTCGAGCCAAGGCCGATCGCGGCTCGCAGCGCTTGAGGGAGTGGCTCAGGGGAGGGCAGATTTCCATCGAAGAGTTGGCGGGTATTGTGGGCGGGATAGACCCTCAGGACGCGCTTACCGTCGAGATGGTGGAGGACACGATTTACGAGCCCTATCTGTTGCGGCAGGAGGCGGAACTGCGGGACCTGAAGGCAGGTGAGAGGCTGCGCCTGCCCGCAGACTTCCCCTATGCTCGTGTACCTGGACTTTCGAACGAGATGATCGAACGCCTCAATAAGGCCCAACCGGAAACGCTCTCGGCCGCCGGGCGTGTTCCCGGCATCACCCCTGCAGCGCTCGCTGCCTTGCTAGTCCACGCGCGCCGACTTGAGGGTCAGGCGGCATGATCACGACCGAAGCGCAGGCCCGCGAATTCATTCTAAGCCTGTCCGACCCCGAGACCATCGAGAAACTGGAGCTCCTCTTCAATGCTCTTCGCGAGGAGAACGAGCGTCAGAACCTTGTATCGCGTGGCTCGCTCGACGATGTCTGGGTACGCCACTTTGCCGATTCCGCACAACTGATCCCGCATGTTCCACGTGAAACAAAGGGGCCCTGGTTCGACCTCGGCAGCGGAGCGGGCTTCCCTGGCCTCGTGCTCGCGCTCCTCCGGCCCGACGAACCCACGGTCCTCGTCGAATCACGCAAGCGTCGACTCGAGTGGTTGCAGGCGATGGTCACCAGACTTGGTCTCGCCAATTGCGAAATCGAGGGAAAACGTCTCGAACTTGTCGACACCCGAAAAGCCGCAGTAATCTCGGCCCGAGCCTTCGCTCCTTTGCCGAAGCTGCTCGATTTATCCGCACGCTTCTCCACAGGTCGCACTTACTGGGTGTTGCCCAAAGGGCGGTCGGCAGCGCAAGAGGTCGAGGAACTGCCGCGTAAACTGCGCAAAATGTTCCACGTGGAACACTCCCAAACGGATGGCGAAGCCGGGATCGTCGTCGGAAAAGGCAAGGTAGGGGCGTAAGAATGATCACGATCGCGATCGCAAACCAGAAAGGCGGGGTGGGAAAGACGACCACTGCCATCAATATCGCCACCGCTATGGCGGCTTCCGGCTGGAAGACGCTCCTGATTGACCTCGACCCCCAGGGTAACGCATCGACCGGCCTCGGCATCGATAACGCCTCGCGCGAATATACGACCTACGATCTTCTCCTCGGCGACGCGACGCTGGCGCAGGCGGCCCAAAAAACCGAAATCCCAAGTCTGGATATCGTGCCCGCCACGCAGGACCTCTCCGGGGCCGAGGTGGAGCTCGTCTCGGTCGAGGACCGTACCCATCGCCTGCAGAAAACGCTGACGGCACCGCAAACCGGTTTCGCTGGATACGATGTCGCTTTTATCGACTGCCCGCCGTCGCTTGGCTTGTTGACGCTCAACGCGCTTGGTGCGGCCGATACGCTGATGGTGCCGCTGCAGTGCGAATTCTTCGCGCTGGAGGGCCTCAGCCAGCTTCTGCAGACCGTCGAGCGCGTTCAGCAGCGCTTCAACCCCGATCTGGGCATTGTCGGTATCGCACTGACCATGTTCGACCGCCGCAACAAGCTCACCGACCAGGTGGCTGACGATGTGCGCGATTGCCTCGGTAATCTCGTCTTCGAGAACGTCATTCCGCGCAATGTGCGCCTGTCGGAAGCGCCGAGCCACGGCATGCCTGCCCTGATATATGACCACAATTGTCCCGGAAGCCGCGCCTACATCGGTCTGGCTCGCGAGCTGATCGGACGCCTGCCCGAGAAGAGGAAAGCTGCATGAGCGCCGCTGTCGATCGCAAGAAAAAGCTTGGCCGCGGCCTTGGTGCGCTGATGGGCGAGATCCAGCGCGAGGAACCGCTGGTCCGCGAAAATAGTAACGATAGCAACGAAGTGGCAGCCGCATCTGCCGGAGCGTCGACTTCGGGACTGAACGATATTCCGGTAGCGGACATCTCGCCACTTCCCGGTCAGCCTCGTACACACTTCGACGACGAAGCGCTTGACCAGCTTGCCGCCTCTATCGCGCAGCGTGGGGTCATCCAGCCGATCATCGTCACGCCGAACGGGGCAGGGCGGTACCAGCTGGTCGCCGGTGAACGCCGCTGGCGCGCTGCTCAGCGCGCGCGGCTGCATGCAATTCCCGCCATCGTTCGCGATCTCGACAAGCGCGAGATCATGGCGCTGGCGCTGATCGAGAACCTGCAACGCGAAGACCTCAACCCGCTGGAAGAGGCGCGCGCCTATCAGAAGCTTTCCGACGAGGAAGGCATGACCCAGGCCGAAATCGCCGCGCTGGTCGACAAGTCGCGCAGCCATGTCGCGAATTTCCAGCGCCTTCTCGCCTTGCCCGAAGAAGTCCTTGAAATGCTTGCAAAAGGCAAGCTCACCATGGGCCATGCGCGCCCGCTGATCGGCAACGAGGCCGCCGCAGAAATCGCTCGGAAAGCGGTAAACGACAATCTCTCGGTGCGCGAAGTCGAAAAGCTCGCGCGCGGCGAGAAACCCAAGAAGGCAAAGGCTGGCGGGGACGCCAAACCGGTCTCGGAAGCGGCTAACGACGCCGACATCGCGGCAGTGCAGGGCCACTTGGAGGAATTCCTCGGCCTGCCCGTGCGGATCAAGACCGAGGGCGCACCGGGCAATGGCACGGTGACGATCGGTTACCGTACGCTGGACCAACTCGATTTGATCTGCCAGCGGCTCACCGGCGGCGATATCTAATCCTCAGATACGATCGGAAATAATCTCGGCAAGCCGTTCAATTCCGGCGCGATCTTCCTCATCGAAGCGCGCCTTGGACGGGCTATCGAGATCGATCACCGCCACGACGTCGCCGTTTCGCAGGACGGGGACGACCAGCTCCGAATTGGTTACCGAATCGCAGGCGATATGGCCGGGGAAGGCGTGGACGTCTTCCACTAGCTGGGTCGCCGCATCGGCAGCCGCCACGCCGCACACGCCCTTGCCGAGCGGGATACGAATACAGGCTGGACGCCCCATGAAGGGCCCAAGCACCAGTTCGCCTTCGACCATGCGGTAAAAGCCCGTCCAGTTCACATCGGGAAGGAAATCCCACAGGAGAGCTGCGATATTGGCCATATTGGCCACACCATCGGGCTCATCAGCGGTCAGCGCGTCGGCAGCCTCGTGCAACTGGCGATGGGCTTCGGGCTTGGGACAATCGTCCGCGGGGCGAAAATCGAACATGGGCGGTCAATTAGGGACCTCACGCTCATGCGCAAGGGGCGTTGCGGCCTGCGCGGGGCTGCACTATCCCCAAACCCATGAGCATCCTCAAGAAGCTGGGCATCGCCCTTCTCGTCATCCTCCTCCTACTGGGGATCTTCGCCTTTATCGTGACGCGCGGCGACACGGCCGACTTGCCGATCGACGAAGTTACCGGCACCGACCCGACCTTGCAGGAGGCCGATGCCGAGACTTTCCCGACGGTGGCTATCGCCGAACCGGTGGGCTGGGCCGAGGGCGAAGTCCCCGAGGCCGCCGAGGGCCTCGCGGTAAACCGCTTCGCCGAGGGACTCGACCACCCGCGCACGGTATACGCCTTGCCTAATGGCGACATCTTGGTCTCGCTCACCCGCTCGCCGAACCAGGGAGGCGGCGGCCTGATGGGCTGGATCGCCAACAAGCTCATGACCAAGGCCGGCGCGAACGGTCCCTCGGCCAACCAAGTGGTGTTGCTCCGTGATGCCGACGGCGACGGCACGGCAGAAACGCGCCGCGTGCTTGTCGACGGCCTCGATTCGCCGTCCGGCCTCGCGTGGGGCGACGACACACTTTACATCGCGAACCACGACGAAGTCCTTGCTTTCCAATATGAACTCGGCAGCGACAGCGTGGCGTCGAAACCCCGCAGGGTGACCGACCTTGCCGGTGGGGGCGGACACTGGATGCGCAATCTCGAGCTCCACCCCGACGGCGATCTCCTCTATGTCGCGGTCGGTTCGGACACAAACATCGGCGACAAGGGCATGGCGGCAGAGGAAGGCCGCGCGCTGATCTGGGAGGTCAACCTCGAAACCGGGAGCCGCCGCCAGTTCGCCGGAGGCCTGCGCAACGCCAACGGCCTCGATTTCAATCCCTGGTCGGGCGAACTTTGGACCACGGTCAACGAGCGCGACATGCTCGGTTCGGACCTCGTGCCCGATTACCTCACCAACGTGCCTGTCGGCGCGCAGTATGGCTGGCCGTGGGTCTATTGGGGCGACAATTACGATCGCCGCGTGGAAGAGCCCGTGCCACAGTATATCAGTTACGTGCGCCGCCCTGAATACGCGCTCGGTCCCCATGTGGCCGCGCTCGGTCTCGTCTTCAGCAAGGAAGGCGCGGCAATGGGCGAAGGCTTCTCCAGCGGCGCCTTCATCGCGCGCCATGGCTCATGGAACCGCAAGCCGCCCTCAGGGTACGACGTGGTCTATGTCGCCTTCGACGAGCGCGGCAATCCGACCGGAAAGCCGATTCCGGTCCTTACCGGCTTCCTGAAGCCCGACGGCGACACACGCGGCCGCCCAACCTGGGTCGAATGGGCGGGCGACGGATCGCTTCTTGTCAGCGACGATACGGCCGGGATCATCTGGCGCGTAACATCGCCCGGCGCGACGCCGCAAGGCGCGATCGCGAGAATTTCAGGCGACCGCCTTCCGCCGCAGCGCGAACTGCGCGGACAGGACGCCTCTTTCGGCGCCGACGATTACGCCCGCATCGTCCCCGAAGGCTAACCCAACAGTGCGGCGGTCTCGATTTCGTAGAGCGCCGCGCCCCCGGCGGTGGCTGCGGCCTTAAGCCCCGACGCCTCAGGCACGATGCGCTCGAGGAAGAAGCGCACGGTGGCCGGCTTCGTCGCCGCCAGAGCGGGCGCATCCCCGGCTTCTACGGCGCGCAGCTGGTGCACCAGCTGCCATCCCGCCACCGCTACCGAGAGCATGGTGCAGAAGGGCACGCTTCCTGCGAGCTTATCGTCCAGACTGGCTTCCTCGCGCATCCACTTCGCCACGGCTGCGCAGTCGCCTGCCAGCGCGAAAAGCGCAGGATAGTCCGCGCAATCGCGCGCAATTTCCTTGGTCAGGCCAATCAGCGCCTCGCCATTGTCGAGCCCCAGCTTACGCGTGACGAGATCGGCGGCCTGGATACCGTTCGTGCCTTCGTATATCGGGGCAATGCGCGAATCGCGCCAGTGCTGCGCCGCGCCGGTTTCCTCGACGAGGCCCATGCCGCCGTGGACCTGGATGCCGAGGCTGGCGACTTCGATGCCGATATCGGTGCCCCAGGCCTTGATAAGCGGGGTCAGGACCTCGCCGCGCGCCTTGGCGGCCTCATCGCCCAGAACCCCGCGATCGACCTGTCCTGCGGTGTAATATAGCACCGCCCGCGCGCCTTCGGTCAGCGCCTTCATGCGCAGCAGCATACGGCGCACGTCGGGATGCTCAATTATCGAGACGGCGGCCTTGTCGGGCGACCCGGCGCGCGCCGACTGGACGCGCTCCTTCGCGTAATCGAGCGCCTGCTGCGTTGCGCGTTCGCCGATCTGCACGCCCTGATTGCCGACATTGATGCGCGCGTTGTTCATCATCGTGAACATGGCCGCCAGCCCGCGGTTCTCTGTGCCAACGAGCTCACCGATGCATTCGTCATTGTCGCCATAGCTCATCACGCAGGTGGGCGAGGCGTTGATGCCGAGCTTGTGCTCGAGGCTCACGCAGCGAAGATCGTTATGCGCGCCGAGCGAGCCATCCGGTTTCACATGATACTTGGGCACGGTGAAGAGCGAGATACCGCGGCTTCCCTCCGGCGCATCGGGCAAGCGCGCGAGGACGAGGTGGATGATGTTCTCCGCCAGCTCGTGCTCGCCCCAGGTGATGTAGATCTTCTGGCCCTTGATGAGGAACTTGCCCGTGTGCTCGCCCTCGGTAATCGGCTTGGCGGTGGTGCGCAGCGCCCCGACGTCGGAGCCGGCCTGCGGTTCGGTCAGGTTCATCGTGCCGGACCACTTCCCACTGACGAGATCGGGCAGGTATTTCTGCTGCAACTCCTCCGAGCCATGGTGCTCCAGAGCCTCGATCGCGCCGACCGACAGCATCGGCAGCAGGTTGAAGGCCATGTTCGCCGTGCCGAGGTTCTCCAGCACGTTGCAGGCGAGCGTGAAGGGCAGGCCCTGTCCGCCGAATTCCGCTGGCGAGGCGATGGCGTTCCACCCCTGCTCGACATAATGCGCATAGGCGTCCGCATAGCCATCGGGCAGGCGCACAACGCCGTTTTCCAGCTTCGCGCCTTCGAGGTCGCCCACACGGTTGAGAGGGGCAAACTCGCCGGCCGCGAACTGCCCCACGCCCTCGACGATCGCTTCCACCATGTCGGGCTCGGCGGCGGCGAAGCGTTCGCTTTGCGCAAGCTCCTCGATTCCGGCGTTCACGCGGATGGCGAGCAACTGGTCCTGTGTGGCGGGAGTGTAGGTCACGGGGTATCCTCTTGGCTTTTGGCGCCCTGCAGATATAGCGCGCGGGCATGAGCGGCAAATACGCTACGGAAACGCTTGCAGCGGACAAAGGTGGCATGGCGCGCGCCGCAGAGATCCTGCGCGCGGGCGGCCTCGTCGCGGTGCCGACCGAAACGGTCTACGGCCTCGCCGCAAGAGCGGACGATATGGCTGCCGTCTCGCTGATTTACGAGGCGAAGGGGCGGCCGAGCTTCAATCCGCTGATCGTCCATGTCGCCTCGATGAAAGTCGCACGAAACCTGGCCGAATTCTCGCCGGAAGCGGAGGCGCTCGCCGAGGCGCACTGGCCCGGACCGCTGACGCTGGTCCTGCCAAGCCGTACCGACGCCAAGCTTGCCGATACGGTGACGGCAGGGCTCGAAACGGTGGCAGTCCGAATGCCCAACCACCCGATAATGCGAAAAATCCTGCAGAGCGTCGATGTCCCGCTCGCCGCGCCTTCGGCCAACCGCAGTGGATTCATCAGCCCAACGACGGCGGAGCATGTGCTGACGTCGCTCGACGGGCGCATCGACGCCGTTCTCGATGGGGGCGAGTGCCGCGCTGGCGTGGAATCGACCATCGCGGCGGTCCGCGCAGACGGACGCGTGGAAGTGCTGCGGCCCGGGCCGGTGCAGCTGGATGCCGGAGCTATGGCGCAAGACGGGGTTGGCAAGATCGAGGCCCCCGGACAGCTCGCCAGCCATTACGCCCCCGGCAAACCCGTGCGTCTCGACGTCATCCGCTCCGTCGAGGACGAATTCTATATTGGTTTCGGGAAGGTTACGGGCGATTGCTCGCTCTCGGTCGGGGGCGATCTGGAGGAAGCGGCGTCACGGCTTTACGCCTGCCTTCACGAGGGTGCCGCGTCGCACAAGCCGCGCATCGCCATAGCGCCTATTCCCGCGGAAGGGATCGGCCGAGCGATCAACGACCGTATCCGCCGCGCCGCAACTCCGCCCGATTAGTCCTTTTCAGGTTCGACCGGGATAGTGGGCAGGATCTGCTGGATTTCCGCATAGGTGTCCGTCGCCTCGTCGCAGGCGCGCCGATTGCCGTCGTTGCATTCATCGAGCTGCTTTTCGTACTCGCGCTCGAGCTTGCCGAGACGTTCCTCGCGCTTGCGCAGTTTGCGCCCGCGCTTCTCGTCGGCTTCGGACTGGCTGGTGGTGGCAAGGTCCACACCCTTGGCGGCCACCTTGACCGGCGCTGTCACCACATCGGCGACGGTAGAGAGGCACCCGCCCAGCATGAGGGCGGCAAGGGGGAGGGCGATAAAGGCAGGGCGACGCATTTTATTTCCTTTCGATGCGCCGCCCATAGCCCGGATTTGGTGAGTATTCGATGAATTTAGGGCGCGTCGGGCGCCGCGGGGGCGTCAGGCGCGGCCGGAGCCTCACTTTGCGTGCCGGCAGCTGCGGTCCGCGAACTGCCTGCCGAGCAGCGCAGCTTGCCCGAGCCCATGGCGCTGACCGTGCAGGTCGCGCTGCCGCTGACCTTCACATCGCCCGAACCGATGATGCTGGCGTCGACCGTACCATCTGAGGCGAATTCCGCATCGCCCGAGCCGGCAATGGAGATATCGGCCTTATCGACCTGGAGTCCGGCCATCCTGGCCGAACCCGAGCCTGCCACCGTCAGGTCGAGCGCGCTGGCCGTGCCGCCCGCTTCGAAATCGCCCGATCCCGCGATCGTGAGATCGAAGGAGGTCGCTTCCATCCTGGCGACCTTCACCGTGCCGGATCCCGCGATGGTCACTTCGGCGCGCCCCTCCATTTCGTCGGCTTCGATCGTGCCTGAACCGGCCATCACCATGGCGGTCAGACTGGGCATGGTCACGCCCACGGTGGCGGTGCCGATGTTCTTGCCGCTGTCCTTCTCGCGGCTGACGGCGAGGGCATCGTCCTCGAGATAGAAGCGCAGCGCCTCGACCGCGCGCTCGTCACCCGAAACGTTGATATCGAAAGCCTCGCCGCGCGAGACGACGATGGTATCGGGGCCGGCAAGCACAATCTCGCTCGGCGAGGCGCCGCTGGTGTCGAGTTCGGCGAGAGGCACACCCTTGCCATCGCCGATCTGCATGTCGATGTTGCAACCGGAGAGCATCGCGCTGGCGGCAAGTGCGGCGACGGGGGCGAGTCCCTTGAGAACCTTGTGAATCATGGCGAAATATCCTTCCCTTCGAATCCAGTGTGCTTCGACAGCCGTATTGGTGATATAATACGGCAACCGGATATCTTCAAGCCAAAGTAAAAGGGCCGCCCCATGCGGAGCGGCCCCTTCGTCGAATGCCTTCGGGCGTTGGCCGATCAGGCTTCTTCGGTATTCTCATAGTACTGCGGAGCGTGCTCGCGCAGGACGTCGAGGATCTTTTCCAGCGCGGTCGCCTCGTCGGTCTTCTCCATCGCTGCGAGTTCGCGTGCAAGACGGCTCGAGGCTGCTTCGAAAATCTGGCGCTCCGAATAGCTCTGTTCCGGCTGGTCGTCGGGGCGGAACAGGTCGCGCGTGACTTCCGCGATCAGGACGATCTCGCCCGAGTTGATCTTGGCTTCGTATTCCTGGGCGCGGCGGCTCCACATTGTGCGCTTGACCTTGGGCTTGCCCTTCAGCGTTTCCATCGCTTCCTTGAGGGTCTTGTCGCTCGACAGCTTGCGCATGCCGATCGATTCGACCTTGTTCACCGGAACGCGCAGCGTCATGCGCTCTTTCTCGAAGCGGAGGACATAGAGATCGAGTTGCATTCCGGCGATTTCCTCGCTCTGCAGTTCGATGACACGGCCCACGCCGTGCTTGGGGTAGACAACGTAATCGCCAACGTCGAAGGCGTCTGCCTTGCTCGCCATGCATCAATCCTTTCGTCCGGGCCGCGCGGGGGGATGCAACATCGTCAAGAGGCCCTTCCGCGAGCGGCAAAGCGGCGCGCGGCGAAATCCTTCCCGATGGTGTTGCTGGTAGTGCGGACCTTTCAATTCTCACATCTGCCCGGCCATGACCGGCGCAGTTGTTGCATTATATAGCACGTACTTGCGAAAATTGCGAGTCCTCGACCGATACGCCCCTTCGGCGCTTGAAGGATCAACCTCGCACAGTCTCGGTATGTTCGGACGGTGCGTTCAGTTCCGCCCCCAACAGCAGCGCATAAGCAGCCAAATACAGCCAAGTCAGCAGCACGACTACAGCGCCCAGCGAACCATAGGTCGCGTTGTAACTGCCGAAATTAGCGACATAAAACCCGAACAGGGCCGTCAGCACCACGATAGCGACGGCGAAGAACACCGCGCCTGGCAACTGGAACTTGAACGCAGGCGCATCGCGGTGAGGCGCGACGCGGTAAACGAGCGCCGCACCCAACGCAGCGAAACCGAACGTAACGAACAAACTGGCGAGCTGTCCCGTGATACCTTCCAGTACCCCGGCCGCCGTTACCGCGCCGACCACCACTATCAGGCCGATTGCTGCCCCCACCGTCATACCCAGCGCCAGAAGGTTCTTTCGGAAAAAACCGCGCTCCTCTTCGATATCGTAAGCGATATTCAGCGCCTTGACCAAAGCGTTGGCGCCTCCGCGAGCACCCATTAGTGCCACACCCAGGGCGATGAGAAGACCGAATCCTTTAGCACCCGTTGCCGCCTCCGCAGCCGATTTGAGCTGTCCGTTGATCAGTTCGGCGGCGTCTCGCGGCAACGTCCCGGCAAGCGTCTCGGCATGGGCGGCGGCTGTCGCAGGATCGGCGAACAGGCCATATCCCATGACCATCGCAGCCAGTAGCGGGACGATGGCGAGAAAAGCGTAATAGGCAACGCCTGCCGCGACGATCCCGGCATTGTCCTTGTTCGCTTCGGTATAGGCGCGCTTGAGCGCGGCGAACCAGTTCTCGTCTCGATCAGCAGGAACGTCCTGGCGATCCGCGTGAGCCGTTTCTGCGCTGGCGTCGGTCAATCAGTCGCCCTCGCCCGGTTCAGCGCTGAAGAATTTATCGAACTTACCTTCCTCGCCCTTGTGCTCGTCGGCATCGGCGGGCGGCTCCTTCTGGCTCGTGATGTTCGGCCATTCGGCGCTGAACTTGGTGTTCAGTTCAAGCCACTTTTCAAGATTGTCCTCGGTATCGGGCAGGATTGCCTCTGCCGGGCATTCGGGTTCGCACACGCCGCAATCGATGCATTCCGACGGATTGATGACGAGCATGTTCTCGCCCTCGTAGAAGCAATCGACCGGGCAGACCTCGACGCAGTCGGTGTATTTGCATTTGATGCAGGCGTCGGTGACGACGTAGGTCATGGGGTACGGTTTCCCTGTGTGTACTGTGGTTCAGCGCTGCTATGGCTATTCATGCGCCGGGGTCAAGTTCCCGATAACATTCTTGCGCCTCGCGCGGAGGTCCGCGCCGCTCGGGAAGCTGGAGCACCTCGATCAGCTTGACGTGCCTGCCGACAGGCAGGGTGAGGACATCGCCCACCGCAATATCGCGGCTGGGACGCAGGACTCGCTCACCGTTGCGCCGGATGTGGCCCTGGTCGACCAGTTTGCGCGCTGCGCTGCGGGTGCGCACGAAGCGCAGGGTGCAGAGCAGACGGTCGATCCGCAAGCGTCAGCCTTGCTTCATCAAATCGGCGAGCCCGGCAAAGGCGCTGCCTTCGCGCGGGGGCTGCGAGCGAGCGGGTTTCTGCCGCTCCTGCTTGCGGCGCGCGGGGCGCCATTCCCAGCTGTCGGGGCGGGGTGGGCCGAACAGGCCCTCGGCCAGCGGCTTGGCGCGCTGGACGCGGAAACCGGCCTGGCCCAGCAGGCGCTCGGCGTTCTTCTCTTCGAGGCCGACCGAGATGGGCAGGGCAAGGTTCAGCCGGAAGCGGCGGCTCTTGTCCGCCTTCTGGCGCGCTTCGTGCGCGGCGCGAAAGATCTTCTCCGCCAGATCGAGCCTGATCGCCTGGCTGCCCGCGTGGCGATAGCCGGCGGGCAGCTTCTTGGCGTCGGCAATGACCGGCAGCATCGCCTCCTGCAGCGGACGCCGGTCGATGCCGAGCGCGCTCAGCAACTGGCGCGGCGCGGGCTTGAGCAGCAGGGGCGCAAAGATGTCGAGCGCGCCAAAGGTAACGCCGATCTTGCGCAGGAACGGGCGCATCTCCTTGGGCAAGTGCTCGATCCCCGCCTTCTCGCGCGTCACGAAGCCATGACCGGAAATGAGGTTGAGCAACAGCGCGCGCGCCTGGCTGCCCGCGTCGGGATTGGCGGAGGCGATGTGCATCTTGCGCAAGGGCTCGAGCGGCTCGAGCGTTTTGTCCAGCCAGGCGTCGAGCGCATCGAGCAGCGTTTTTCGCGGCTTGTCGGGCAGGTTTGCGATCTCGCGTGAAGGTGCAAGGGCGGGTTTGACCTGCCCCTCGCGCTGTTCGAGCTTGGCGAGTAGATGGCCCTGCCAGCGGATCGCGCCGCGCGACAGCTCGACGTCAGCCATGTCGGATGCCGCCAGCGCCTCCGCCTTTTCGCCGAGGATGCGGGGCAGCGCCTTCTCGGCCGCGGCGAGCAGCATCTTGCGATCGGCGTGGTTTGCGGCCTGGTCGACCGCGAAGCGGAAGCCCTCGACCTTGCCCAGCGCCTCATCCTCGACCAGCAGCGTGCCGTCGTCCCCCAGGGTGATCGGGAGCATGGATGCGTCCTGTCCCAGCGATTTCATCAGTATGGCAGTCCTTCGATTTACGAATCTCTCGGTCAGCCGCGCGTGGAGCGCGTCCGACAATTTGGCTTCGACCCCGCGTGCGCGCGACGCCATTTCGTCGCGGGCGAGCACCCAGTCGGGGCGCTGGCAAATGTAGGCCCAGCTGCGAATCGCCGCGATCCGCCCCTGCAGCGTATCGATATCGCCGCTGGTGTTGTCGAGTTCGGATATGCGCGCGGCGACATAATCGGCCCCGATATACCCCTCGCGCAGATCCTGCCACAGCCGCGCGACGAAGCGGGCGTGAACGTCGGGGCCGCGCGCGCGGAAATCGGGGAGAGAGCAGGCCTCCCAGAAGCGCCGCACCTTGCCCGGCCCCCGCACCTCGGCGGCAAGGGGTTCCTCGGCGAGGCGCTTCAGCGTCGCGAGGTCGATCGCCTCGGGTGCGAGCCGCAGCGCCTCGTGATCGGGCGGCGTCTCGAGGTCGGCGATGAGGGTGGCAAGATTGTCGAAGCGCGGTTCGGGGTCGCGCCAGAACAGCTTGGTGATCGGCGCGAAACGATGCTCCTCGATGGCGTAGATCTCTTCCGCGGTAAACTCGGGCGAGGGACCCATCTTACCGCCCGCCCCCGCGAGCGTACCGAAAGTGCCGTCGCGCTGGTGGCGGCCCGCCCGCCCGGCGATCTGCGCCATCTCAGCGGGAAACAGCCGCCGCATACGCACGCCATCGAACTTGGTGAGGCCGGCGAAGGCGACGTGGGACACGTCGAGATTGAGGCCCATGCCGATGGCATCGGTGGCGACGATATAGTCGACCTCACCATTCTGGAACAATTCGACCTGCCGATTGCGCGTTTCCGGTGAGAGAGCGCCCATGACCACTGCCGCCCCGCCGCGGAACCGCCGAAGCATCTCCGCAACGGCGTAGACCTGCTCCGCGCTGAAGGCGACGATCGCGCTGCGCGGAGGCAGGCGCGACAGCTTGCGCGGGCCGATATGGGTGAGCGTGGAAAAGCGCGCGCGTTCGGTAATCTCTGCCTGGGGCAGGAGCGAGCGGACCATGGGCGCCAGCGTCGCTGCACCCAGCAGCATCGTCTCCTCACGTCCTCGCGCGTTGAGCAAGCGGTCGGTGAAGACGTGGCCCCGCTCCCGGTCGGCGGACAATTGCGCCTCGTCCAGCGCCACGAAAGCGCGCTCGTTGGCGCTACGCGGCATGGCTTCGACGGTGCAGCACAAATAGCGCGCGCCGGGCGGCTCGATTCGCTGCTCGCCCGTGATCAGCGCGACCTCTTTCTCGCCCTTGATCGCGACCACGCGATCGTAGACCTCGCGCGCCAGCAGGCGCAGCGGAAAGCCCATCGCCCCGCTCGAATGCGCGCAGAGGCGTTCGATGGCGAGATGGGTCTTGCCGGTGTTGGTGGGCCCTAGGACCGCCGTTATCTTGGCGTCGTTCACACTTTAGTAGGTGGCATCGGCAGGCGCGGGGCGCAACCGCCCACCGTTTTCCGCGCTCGGTTCGTCGCTCACGTGAGTCGCCTCGCCGAAGGTTAACCCGAATTTCACTTTGTTTATCTAGCAATTCGCGCAATCTGGCCGAAAGGCGACACCCACACTGTCGCGTGGGACATGAAGTAACGGGGGCCATGGTGGACCTTTCCATCGAGCGAAAAGCGAAAGGCGAAAAGAAGGTCGTTGCCGGTCTCGGCGGCGATGCTTCGAACGAGCCTGCGCGCCCGGAAAGCTTCCGCGCGGTCAAGGACCGACTCTATTCGCGCATCGAAGGCCTCGATATCGCGCCCGACCTGGGTGCGGACATCGGCTCGCGCCGCTGGTTCCGCGGACTGGGTACCTTCGTCGGCCTGTCGGTAGTCGCGCTCGCTTTCTGGCCCGACTTCGCGCCACTCGAAGCCGCGCCGCCGCTGCCCGACGATCAGCAGGTTCGCAGCGAATATCGTAGCCAGATGATCATGCCACTCGGCCTTGGCGCCGACACCGGTCGCCGTATGGGCCCGACCGCGCTGGTCCGCCCGCTCGCCGAAGCGCCCGAGCGCCCGCAGATGCAGATGCTCGCCACGCTGGGCCGCGGCGACAGTCTCGACCGGACGCTGCGCCGTGCCGGTATCGGCAGCGCGGAAGCCGACGAGGTCGCTTCGCTGATCGGCCGCGCCGTGCCGCTCGACGAACTGGACCCCGGCACGCAGATCGACATCACGCTGGGCCGCCGCCCCGCGCCGGGCGCCACTCGTCCGCTCGAGCGGTTGAGTTTCCGCGCCCGCTTCGATCTCGAACTCAAGGTCGACCGGATGGACGGCGACGGGCCGCTGAGCCTTACCCGCCGCATCATCCGCGTGGACGAGACCCCGCTGCGCATCCGTGGCACCGTGGGCGACAGCCTTTACCGTTCGGCCCGCGCCGCCGGCGCTCCGGCCAGCGCGGTGCAGGCCTATCTCAAAGCGCTCGGCACCCAGGTGAACCTCCAGCGCGACGTCCGCGCTACCGACACCTTCGACATGATCGTTTCGCACCGCCGCGCCGCCACGGGCGAGCGCCAAGCGGGCCAGCTGCTCTTTGCCGGACTCGAGCGTGGCTCGCGCGGTTCGGTGCAGTTGATGCGCTGGGGCAGCGATGGCGATTTCTTCGATGCCGACGGTACGGGCGAGGAAAAGGGCGGCCTCGTCGCCCCGGTCCCCGGAAGCATGAGCTCGCGTTACGGCATGCGCCGCCACCCCGTGCTCGGCTATCGCCGCATGCATGCGGGCGTCGACTTCCGCGCACGCCACGGCACACCGATCGTCGCGGTCACCGACGGCCGCGTGACCGGCGCCGGGCGCATGGGCGGCTGCGGCAACGCGGTGCGCCTGCGCCACGCCAACGGTATCGACACGCGCTATTGCCACATGAGCCGCATCGCCGTGCGCCGCGGGGCGAGCGTGCGCCGCGGACAGGTCATTGGCTATGTCGGCTCGACCGGACTCTCCACCGGCCCGCACCTTCATTACGAAATGTATCGCGGCGGCAAGCACGTGAATCCTGCCTCAGTCAGCTTCGTCACCCGCAAGCAGCTTTCGCGCGAGGAATTGACCCGTTTCCGCGACGCCTTGGGCACGCTGCGCGATGTCGAGGAGGGCGCGGCGCTCGCCGATCTCACGCCGACGGCAGACGAAGTGGCGAGCGAAGAGCCGGAGCGCGAGATCGACAAGCTCGACAAGCCGCGCCCGGTCGGCTGACGATCCGCACCGCTTCCCTCGATTGCTAAGCCTCGCCGATTGCGGCAAGGCTCGGACCCATGACTGACGCTGCCTATCCCGCCACGCGCCTGCGCCGCACCCGTGCCCATGCCTGGAGCCGGGCGATGCACCGCGAAACCGTGCTCACCTCCGCCGACCTCATCTGGCCGCTCTTCGTGACCAGCGGTTCGGGCGTCGAGGAGCCGGTCGCCAGCCTGCCCGGCGTCTCGCGCTGGTCGGTCGACGGGATTGCCAGGCGCGCGAAGGAAGCGGTCGAGCTCGGCATTCCGTGCATCGCGCTCTTCCCCCACACGCCTGCCGACAAGCGCAGCCAAGGCGGGGACGAAGCCTTCAACCCCGACAATCTGATGTGCCGCGCGATCAAGGCCGTGCGCGACGCCTGCGGCACTGACATCGGCATCCTGACCGACGTCGCGCTCGATCCCTATACCAGCCACGGGCAGGACGGGCTGGTCGACGCACAGGGCTATGTCCTCAACGACGAGACCGTCTCGGTGCTCGTCGACCAGGCGGTCAACCAGGCGAACGCCGGCGCGGATATCATCGCGCCTTCGGACATGATGGATGGCCGCGTGAAGGCGATCCGCATGGCGCTGGAGATGGACGGTCATCCCAATGTGCAGATCATGGCCTATGCCGCGAAATACGCCTCGGCCTTTTACGGTCCTTTCCGCGATGCGGTGGGGTCGGGTGGCCTGCTGAAAGGCGACAAAAAGAGCTACCAGATGGACCCGGCCAACGGCGACGAGGCCTTGCGCGAAATCGCGCTCGACATTGCCGAGGGGGCCGACAGCGTGATGGTCAAGCCTGGGCTTGCTTATCTCGACGTCATCTGGCGCGCAAAGGAGCGGTTTGGCGTGCCCGTTTTCGCTTACCAGGTCAGCGGCGAATACGCGCTGATCGAGGCAGGCGCAGCGGCCGGAGTGGGAGATCGCGAGGGATTGCTGATGGAAAAGCTCATCGCTTTCAAGCGCGCGGGCTGTTCGGGCATCCTCACCTATCATGCCCCCGTGGCGGCACGGCTGCTCAATGGCTGACCCGGTCCTTACGACCGAACGCCTCATCCTGAGACCTCCCGAGGCCGGGGACCTGCCGTTCGTGCAGGCGCAGATGAATACGCCTGCCGTCATGCGGTTCCTCGGCGGCACGCCGCGCAGCGAAGACGAGGTGGCGGCAAGCTTTCAGGTCGACCTCGAGGCCTTCGCCAGCGGCGACCATCGCCGGTGGACCGTATGGTCGAAGGATAGAGATTGCCGCGTGGGCGGCTGCGGTCTTTTTCGTGTATACACCGAAGCCGCGCCAGACGCCTTGAAGGGCGAGCACGAAATCGGCTGGACCCTCGCCGAGCCGTTCTGGGGCCGGGGCTACGCTACCGAGGCCGCGCGGGAGGTTTTGGTCTTTGACTTTGGGGAGCAGGGACTCGCCCACATCTATTCTCAGACCAGCGAATCTAATCAGCCCTCGACAAGGATGATGCAGGAGCTGGGTTTCACGCATTTGCCCCAACTCGGCTATGTCGACCCGCTCTATCCGCCGCGCGACAATCCGACCACGGTATGGCGCTTGACCGGAGAAGAATGGGAAGCCTTGTGACTGCCTTTCGCCACGAAACCGATCGCCTGATCTTGCGCGACTGGCGCGGGACAGATTGGGAGCCGTTCTGGCACGCCACCAACACCCCTGCCGTCATGGAGTGGCTGGGCGGCGTGTGCGATGACGCCAAGCGCAATGCCGCGCAGCAAAGACTCCTGTCGTATCAAACGGATCATGGCCACACTTTCTGGGCTGTCGAACGCAAGGAGGTTGGCGCAATCCTCGGGTTTTGCGGCCTCAAGCGCTGCAATCAGGCGGGCGGCCCGCAGGGCGAAATGGAGGTCGGCTGGAGGTTGTGCGAGGACGTCTGGGGCCAGGGCTATGCGAAGGAGGCGGCTGCGGCCGCGCTCGACCTTGCCTTCACTCGCTTCGGCGCGGAGCAGGTGATCGCCCTCACGGTCGAACCCAACGCACCGAGCTGGGGCCTGATGAAGCGGCTCGGCATGGAGCGGCGCGAGGATCTCGACTTTCCCAATTCCGATTTCGGCGCCGACAGGATCATCGTCTATTCGATTGCCCGGACGGACTGGAAAGGCCTCGATGGCTGATATCGTCGCCGAGACCGACCGCCTTATCCTGCGCACCATCGAGGAAGGGGATGTCGAACTGCAGATGCGCGTGCTCAACACGCCTGCCGTGATGGCGCACCTTGGCGGGCCGAAGGAGGCTCACGAAATCGAGGCGAAGCACGCCAAGGGGATGCAACTCTACGCCCGGCACGGCTTCAGCTTCCTGATGCTGATCGAGAAGGAAACCGGAGAACTCGTCGGCCATGCCGGCATCAAGGAGGTCGATAACCCCCATGCCCCGAACCCGGGCGACCACGAGATCGGCTGGCTCATCCGCGAGGACCGCTGGCGGCGCGGCTATGCGCACGAAGCGATGGAGGCGGTGCTCGAATGGGCGTTCGGCCGGGTCGATGCACCCCATGTCGTCGCGCTCACCAGCGAGGCGAATAGCGCAAGCTGGAAGCTGATGGAAAAAATCGGCATGGTCCGCCGCACAGACCTCGATTTCGAAGATCCGGATACGTCCGCAAGGGACAATCCGGTGATCCAGTATTCGCTCACGCGCGAGCAATGGGAGACCGCGTCATGAACCGCCCCGGCGTCAACATTATCCCGATCCACGGCAAGACGCCGCAGATCCACGACAGCGCCTTTATCGCGCCCGGATGCACAATCATCGGCAACGTCACCATCGGGGCGGAAAGCTCGATCTGGTACAATTGCGTGCTGCGCGCGGACGTCAGCCGCATCGTGATCGGGGAGCGGACCAATGTGCAGGACGGCAGCGTGCTCCATTGCGACCCGGAACGCCCCGGCGATCCCGACGGCAGTCCGCTCATCATCGGCGACGACGTGCTGATCGGCCACATGGCGATGATCCATGGCTGCCGCATCGAGGATCGCGGCTTTGTCGGCCTTGGGGCCATCGCGATGAACAAGGCGGTTATCGGCAGCGACGCCATGCTGGCGGCCGGCGCCATGCTCACCGAGGGCAAGGTCATGGGCGCACGCGAATTGTGGGGCGGGCGCCCCGCGCGCAAGATGCGCGATCTCGACGATGCCGCCGTCGCCGGTATGCGCATGGGCGTGGCGCATTATGCCGAGAACGCCAAGGCGCATTCCAAGGCGGTCGATGAAGCGCTCGAAGATTGAATCCCCGCCGCGTGAAGACCTGCTGGCGTTGCTTGATGCCGAGGGCAGGGTGGCCATCCGGGTCACGCCCGGTGCGCGGACCGAAAGCCTGACGCTGGAAGGGGGCGTATTGGCGGCAAAGGTTCGCGCCAAACCGCAGGACGGGGCCGCCAACGACGCGGTGCGCAAGCTCATCGCCGCCGCCTACCGCGTTCCGCCAACACGTGTCGAACTGCTCCGGGGTGCGACCTCGCGTGAAAAGCTTCTGCGTATAGGGATCTGAAGGTTTTATGGCGTTGGCCGGTTAGTCGGCGATCAACGCCCGTAGCGCCTCTATCCGATCGGCTTCATGGGGTGGCTTGTCCCAACGGATACGGTGAATGCGGGGAAAGCGCATGGCGAGGCCGGACTTGTGCCGCTTGCTCTCATGGACGCTGTCGAAGGCGACTTCGAAGACAAGGCTCTTGTCAGTCTCACGCACCGGGCCGAAGCGGTTGATCGTGTTCGAGCGTACATGCCGGTCGATTTTTTTCAGTTCATCGTCGGTGAAGCCTGAATAGGCCTTGCCCACCGGCAGCAGGTCGGCGCCCTTGTCGGGATCGCCGTCCCAGCAGCCAAAAGTGTAGTCCGAAAAGAAGCTCGACCGCTTTCCGCTGCCGCGCTGGGCGTACATTAGCACGCAGTCGACCAGCAGCGGGTCGCGCTTCCACTTGTACCAGTATCCTACGCGCCGCCCGGCTATATAGGGACTGTCCTTGCGCTTCAGCATCAGTCCTTCGATCGCGTCCACGCGGCTGCCTTCGCGAATTTGCGCCAGATGGTCGAAATCCTTTGCCTCCACGACGGAACTCAGGTCGAAATGGCTGCCGGGCAGGCGTGACGCCAGCGCTTCGAGCCGCCCGCGCCGCTCGGTCCAGGGGAGGGTGCGGACATCGTCACCCTCTATCAGGAGCGCGTCGTAAAGCCTTATGAAGGCCGGGTATTCCGTGAGCATCTTCTTCGAGACGGTCTTGCGTCCTAGCCGCTGCTGCAAGGCGTTAAAGCTTGCCGCCCCGCCTTCTTCGCCGCCCTGGTGTGTGCCGCGCACCAGCAATTCGCCGTCGAGGACCGCGTTAATCGGCAGAATGTCGAGAAATTCCGGGAAAGTGGTCGAAATATCGTCACCGGAGCGCGAAAACAGGCGCGTTTCGCCGCCTGCGCGCACTAATTGCACGCGAATGCCGTCCCATTTCCACTCGGCCGCGTAATCCTGAAGGTCGACGACCGTCTCCTCCAGCGGATGCGCCAGCATGAAGGGGCGGAAGGTGGGGAGGTTCTCGATATCGGGCGGGTCGGCACCCTCGGCGGCCCACGCGAAGAGATCGGCGTAGGGCGGGGTGAGGCCGTGCCAATACTCCTCTACTTCGTCCACCGAGACGTCGAAGGCTTGCGCAAACGCCGTCTTGGCAAGGCGCGAGGAAACGCCGATCCGCATCCCTCCCGTAGCAAGCTTCAGCAGAGCGTAACGACCCGAAGAATCGAGTCGGTCCAAGAGCTTGGGCAGCTCTGTTAGCACCGTCTTGCGGCTCATCTCTCCGAGCAGCGCCACCGTCTCGCTCATGGTAGGCGGGGACGGCGGCGCATCGGGCGCAGGCCAGAGGAGGCTTGCCGTCTCGGCGGTATCGCCCACGAAATCGCGGCTTAGCGTCCAGAGAACCGGATCGATCCGGTCTTTCAGCAGGTTGCGGATGGTCGAACTCTTCACCGCAGGAAAGTCGAGCCCGTCGGACAGCGCCGCCAGCGCCCAGCCGCGGTCGGGATCGGGCGTGGCGCGCAGATACTCCGCAATCAGGCGCAGCTTTTCGTTTCGGCTGCGGGTGTAGACCAGCGCGTCGATGAGGGCGGCGAACTCTTCCACGCCTAGTCGTCCTCGTCCTCGTAACCGACCAGCGCCAGCGCGCGGGCGCGGCGCTGGTGGAGCTGGCACCAGCGCAGCAGCGCATCCTCGCGGCCGTGGGTAATCCAGTTCTCCTGCGCGTCGACTTCCTTGATTGTCCGCGTCAGTTCGCCCCAGTCGGCGTGGTCGGAAATGACCAGTGGCAGCTCGACATTGCGCTGGCGGGCCCGCTGGCGCACGCGCATCCAGCCCGAGGCCATGGCCGTGATCGGCTCGGGCAGGCGGCGGCTCCAGCGGTCGTTGAGCGCGGAGGGCGGGCAGATCACGATATGGCCGAGGATGTCGTCCTTGGTGGCGTCGGCGACCAGCCGCAACTCGCCGAGATTGACGCCATGCTCTTCATAGAGGCGGCACATCTTCTCCATCGCGCCGTGGAGGTAAATCGGGTCGTGATGGCCTGCCGCGCGCAGTTCGGCGATGACTCTTTGCGCCTTCCCCAGCGCATAGGCGCCGACCAGTACGCAGCGATCGGGATAGGCGCGCAGGCGCTCGAGCAGCTTGGCCATCTCCTCCTCGATCGGTGGATGCTCGAAAACGGGCAAGCCGAAGGTCGCCTCGGTGATGAAGATGTCGCAGGGGGTGACTTCGAAAGGCGGGCAGGTGGGGTCGGCACGGCGCTTGTAGTCGCCAGTGACGATCACCCGTTCGCCCGCGTGTTCGAGCAGGATCTGCGCGCTGCCGAGCACATGGCCAGCGGGAATATAGGTCGCATCGACGCCGCCCTTCAGCCGGATCGTCTCACCATATTCGACCGGCACGGCGCGGTGCGGGATCTCGCCCGCATCGTCCTCCGCCCCGGTGCGATAGCGCAATTCCATGATCGCCAGCGTTTCGGGCGTCGCCACGGTCTCGCCATGGCCGCCGCGCGCGTGATCGGCATGGCCGTGGGTGACCAACGCCCGGTCGACCGCGCGGCTGGGATCGACCCAGCAATCGGCGGGCGGGATGTAAATCCCGTGCGGTTCGGGTTTGATCCAGGAAAAGGGCGCGGCCATCGCTTGGTTAAGCGAGGACGACCCCTGTGCGTTCCCGGTGTGCGTTGCCGTCAGGCGTTCTGGGGCTGGGCGCGCAGCCGCGCGAACACGCGCTTCAATGTCGGCTTATGGCCGGTCGAAAGCAGGCTCGCACGGAACAGGCGGCCGATAAACACGAGTTCGAGCGCAATGGCCACGGCGAGGAGCAGCCCCGAACCGATCAGTACCCAGGTCTCGATCCCCATGCCGAGCCGCGCGAGTACGGCGAAGGGTGTCCACAGCGGGACCCACGTCAGCACCTGCACCATCAGCCCCTCCTTGCCCGCCACGATCATCTGCAGAAGGAAAGTGATCGGCAGCAGGATCCCCAGCAGCACAGGCATGAGATACCCCTGCGCCTCGCTCATCGAATCCACCATCGCCCCGATGGCGACGAAGATCGCCGAAATGCCGATGTAGCCGGCAATGAAGAAATAGAGGATCGCGAGAATGACGCCGGGCGAGGAGACGGGCTCCAGCGCCGGGCGGATCATGTCGGATATCACCCCATGGGTGGCGTAGGCGGCAACCCCGGCGCATCCCGCCCAGACGAGGATCATCAGCAGGCCGACCGACAGGCCACCAAGGAGCTTGCCATACATCAGCTCTTCGGGGCGAATGCAGGCGAGCAGGGATTCCAGCAACTTGTTCGAGCGTTCCTCGACCGAGCCCTGAAGCATCCAGCTGCCCGAGAGCATCAGGCTCATCATCAGGATGTAGGACAGCGCCAGCGGCACGATGGAGCGCACCAGCAGCGCCTCGCGCGCGCCATCACCCGGCGGCGGTGTCGTGACGGCAATGGCGGGCGCGGCCGACTGGATCGCGCGGGCCTCGTCACCGGAAATGCCGCGTTGGGCGAGCAATTGCGTGCGCAAATCCCCGGTGAGGACCTCCTGCAGCACCGTGACGAAGCTCGAACGCGGCTGGTTGGCCGAATAGAGCCCGATGCGCGGGTCCGCAGGATAGTTCTCGCCGATCCGCAGGACCACTTCGGGCGCGTCTGCGGCATCGCTGTCGAAGAGTTCCTGCGCGGCTTCGGCAAATGCCTCGCCCTGAAGCGCGACAAGCCCGGCGGGTGCAGGCTGGAAGGTGTAGATCGGTTCTTCCGGTTCGAATTCGGGCACGCCTTCGGGACGCACTGCCTCGATCTTTTCGATGGCGGCATCAACTCCGCCGGCTTCGCGGAAGGCAGCAATATCCTCGGCGGTGTACCAGCGGTCGTGCTGCGCCCAGGGCGCGTCGGCATCGGCGCTCTCGAGGTCGTAGCGCTGCACATGGCGCGAGAGATTGCGCAGCGTGTTGCGGTCGTCATCCTCGGCAAAGCGGACTTCGAGCGCTTCGGCCACGCCGCTCTGCGAACGATCGACGACGGCGACTCGGGTCGGCTCCTCGTTCGACAGGCTGTTGCCAAGCAAAGGCCCCAGTGCCAGCGCCACGGGCAGGATGAGCAGGGTAAGCCAGAAGCTCTTCATCGCCAGGATCTGGCGGATTTCGCGCTTGGCGACGAGCAGGACGTTGGTCATCATTCCTCGACTCCTTCCCCGCCGACCAGTTCGACAAAGATATCGTGCAGGCTGGCGTGGCGTTCGTCCCAGCGGCGCAGGGCAATGCCGTGGGTGCTGCAATGTTCGAGCACGCTGGCCGCTTCCACGCTCTGATCGAGCTCGACCTGCCATTCCTGCCAGCCGTCCTGCGGTGCGCCGACCGGCTCGGCCGAGGCGACTCCGGGGAGGGCGGAAAGATCGCCCTTGCTGCTGGCGACAAGGCTGGCGGGAAGCTGGCGGCGGACCTCTGTCAGCGTACCCTCGAAGCGCTTGCGCCCTTTGCGCAGCAGCAACAGTCGGTCGCAGAGCCGCTCGGCGTGCTGCATGACGTGGGTCGAAAAGATGACCGCCGCGCCGCGCTGCGACGCGCGCAGGATCTCGTTTTCGAGCAGCCCCTGGTTGACGGGATCTAGGCCGGAGAAAGGCTCGTCCAGCATCAGCAATTGCGGTTGGTTCACCAGGCTGGTCGCAAGCTGGACCTTTTGCGCCATGCCCTTGGACATATCGCCGATATCGCTCTTGGCGCGGTCGGCGAGGTCGAAGCGTTCGAGCAGTTCCATGCCGCAGCTGCGCGCGGAGGCTGTGTCCATCCCTTTGAGGCGACCGAAATAGACGATCGTGTCGATCGCGCTCATGCCGGAATAAAGGCCGCGCTCTTCGGGCAGGAAGCCGATGGCGGCAGCCTGGCGCCGGTCGGGCGCGCTGCCGAGCACGGAAATTTCACCCGAAGTGGGGCGGATTATGTCGAGCACCATGCGCAAGGTCGTGGTCTTGCCCGCGCCATTGCCACCAAGAAAACCGAAGATCTCGCCAGGCGCGACGGAGAAGGACAAATTGTTCACGGCGAGGACATCGCCGAAGCGCTTGACCAGATTGCGTACTTCCAGAACCGGCGTGCTCATGTCGTTCCCCAAAACCCAGTGCAGGGCTATGGTGGAATTGCCCGAGCCACAAGGTTTCGCGCGACCAAACCGCAAAAGGGGCCGACCAACGCCGATCCCTTTCTTGGTGAGTTACGGAAGCAGGCTCAGCTTTCGCCGTCGCCCTCGCTCTTGCCTTCGCTGGCGCCCGCTTCCGGCTTCTGCTTTGCGGCGGGTTTTTTCTTGGCAGCCGGCTTCTTCTTGGGCTTTTCCTTCGGCGGGGCGGGGGTGAGTTCGAAAGACGGTTTGCCGTCCTTCATCGTCACTGAGACCTCGCCGCCATCGGCGAGCTTGCCGAACAGCAGTTCTTCCGCCAGCGGCTGCTTGATTTTTTCCTGGATCAGGCGGCCCATGGGCCTCGCTCCGTAGAGCTTGTCATAGCCCTTGTCGGCCAGCCAGGCGCGGCTTTCCTTGTCGAACTGGATGTCGACGTTCTGTTCGGCCAGCTGCAGTTCGAGCTGGAGGATGAACTTGTCGACAACGCGCGCGACGGTGCTCTTGCCGAGGTAGCCGAAGGGCACGATCGCATCGAGGCGGTTGCGGAATTCCGGCGTGAACATGCGCTTCACAGCCTCTTCGCTCGCATCTTCCTTCGACACGTCGCCAAAACCGATACCCTGCTTGGCCATGTCGGACGCGCCCGCGTTGGTGGTCATGATGAGGACCACGTTGCGGAAGTCGACCGTCTTGCCGTGATGGTCGGTCAGGCGGCCGTTATCCATCACCTGCAGCAGGATGTTGAAGAGGTCGGGATGCGCCTTCTCGATTTCGTCCAGGAGCAGCACGCAATGCGGGTTCTGGTCGATGGCATCGGTGAGCAGGCCACCCTGATCGTATCCCACATAGCCCGGAGGCGCACCGATCAGGCGCGAAACGCTGTGGCGCTCCATATATTCGGACATGTCGAAGCGCTTCAATTCGATACCCATGATCGAGGCGAGCTGGCGCGCGACTTCGGTCTTGCCGACGCCGGTGGGGCCGCTGAACAGGAACGAGCCGATCGGCTTGTCCGGATCGCGCAGGCCTGCGCGGCTCAATTTCATCGCGGTCGAGAGCTTGTCGACAGCGGCATCCTGGCCAAACACGACGTGCTTTAGATCGCGATCGAGGTTCTGGAGCGCCTTCTTGTCGTCGCTCGACACCGATTTGGGCGGGATGCGCGCCATGGTCGCGATCACAGCCTCGATTTCCTTGGCTGTGATCTTTTTCTTGCGGCGGCTGGGCGGGACCAGCATCTGCATCGCGCCGACTTCGTCGATCACGTCGATCGCCTTGTCGGGCAGCTTGCGGTCGTTGATGTAGCGCGCCGAGAGCTCGACCGCGGTCTTGAGCGCATCGGGCGTGTACTTTACCTTGTGATGCTCCTCGAAGGCCGAGCGCAGGCCCTTGAGGATGGCCACCGTGTCCTCGATCGTCGGTTCGTTGACATCGATCTTCTGGAAGCGCCGCAGCAGCGCGCGGTCCTTCTCGAAGTGGTTGCGGAATTCCTTGTAGGTGGTCGAGCCGATGCACCGGATCGCGCCACTGGAAAGGGCGGGCTTCAAGAGGTTCGAGGCGTCCATCGCCCCGCCGCTGGTCGCACCTGCACCGATGACCGTATGGATTTCGTCGATGAAGAGGATCGCCTCGGGCATGTCCTCCAACTCGTTCACGACCTGCTTCAGCCGCTCCTCGAAATCCCCGCGATAACGGGTACCCGCGAGCAGAGCGCCCATGTCGAGCGAGTAGATCACCGCCTCCTCGAGAACTTCGGGAACGTCGCCCTCGACGATCTTGCGCGCGAGGCCTTCGGCAATCGCAGTCTTGCCCACGCCCGGATCGCCCACGTAAAGCGGGTTGTTCTTCGAGCGGCGGCAGAGGATCTGCACCGTGCGGTCGACTTCGGGGCCACGGCCGATCAGCGGGTCAATACGCCCGTCTTCGGCCTTCTGGTTGAGATTGACCGTGAACTGGTCGAGCGCGGTTTCCTTCTTGTCGCTGGGCTTGCCGGCCTCGGCGCCCGGTTCGCCTTGCGTCTCTTCCGCGCCTTGCGGTGGCTTGCCCTCGACCTGCTTGCCGCCCTTGCCGATGCCATGGCTGATATAGCTCACCGCATCGAGGCGGCTCATGTCCTGCTGCTGGAGGAAATAGACCGCATAGCTGTCGCGCTCGGAGAACAGCGCGACGAGGACGTTGGCGCCCGTCACCGTGTCCTTGCCCGAGGACTGGACATGCAGGATGGCGCGCTGGATCACGCGCTGGAACCCGGCGGTCGGCTGCGGATCGGCGCCTTCCTCGGTCTTGAGCGACTGGTATTCCTGCTCGAGATACTGCTTCACCACTGCCGACAATTCGCCGCTATCGACGCCGCAGGCCGTCATCACTGCGACGGCATCCTCGTCGCCGATCAGCGCGAGCAGCAGGTGCTCGAGCGTGGCGTATTCATGGCGACGCTCGCCCGCATCGGTCAGCGCGGCATGGAGGGTCTTTTCGAGATTGGCGGCAAAACTGGGCATCAGGTCTCTGCTTTCCGAAGGACTCGCGAGGAAGTACGATGACGACAGGCTACCTCTTCAAGGTTAGCCAAAGCTGTATGTTCCGACGATATGGGAACGAGGCGGAGGATTTTCAGCCCCCCGGCCATAGTCAGTCTTTTCGCCCGAACAGCGCATCGGCCGCGTCGCGGTGGGCAGCGGCCTTGAGCCGGTGCGATTCCACACGGGCGATTTCCGCTTCCAGCAGGGCGATGCGTTCATCCAGCTCGTCCTGGGAATAGGGGCCGAGGTCCTCGGCGGCGAGCTTGCTCGCGGCGTCGCCTTTGGGGCGGGGACGATCGTCGTCTTCCATCGCGTCCACAATCCACCGCAGCCCGGTTGCTGTCAACACGCCCCCAAGGTAATGCACCGCTCGTTCAGGCGATGACGCCACGCTTTCAGGGGGCTCTTTTGGCGACTGGCTTACCCAAGACCATGACTGCAATGGGTTTCGATACGCCCGGCGGTCCCGAAGTTTTCCGTGCAGAAAAGCTCGATCTGCCCCAGCCGGGGCCGGACCAGCTGCTGATCGAGGTTAGTCACGCTGGGGTGAACCGTCCCGACGTCATCCAGCGGCAGGGCTTCTATCCGCCGCCCCCGGGGGCCTCGCCGATTCCGGGGCTGGAAGTGTCGGGCAAGGTCGTCGCCATCGGGCCGGGCGTTGCGCCCGAGATGCTCAACCGCCGCGTCTGCGCGCTGGTGAGCGGCGGGGGCTATGCCGAATACTGCCTCGCCCATGCGGCGCATTGCCTCTCGGTGCCGCCGCATATGGACATGGCCGAGGCGGCCGCCATTCCCGAAACGCTGTTTACCGTGTGGCATAACGTCTTCGAACGCGGCTTTGCCGTCGATGGCGAGACCCTGCTGGTCCATGGCGGCACTTCGGGGATCGGCACAATGGCGATCCAGCTCGCCAAGGCCTTCGAACTCGACGTCGTCACGACCGCCGGCAGCGAGGAAAAATGCAACGCCGCCCGCGAGTTGGGCGCGGACCTTGCGATCAATTACAAGACCGAAGACTTCGTCGAGAAGGTCAACGAATTCACGGGCGGCAAGGGCGCCAACGTCATTCTCGACATGGTGTCGGGCGACTATGTCCAGCGCAATCTCGACTGCCTCGCGGTGGACGGACGCCATGTGACCATCGCCGTGCTAGGCGGGCTGAAATCCGAGATCAACATGGCCAAGCTTATGAGCAAGCGGCAGGTCATGACCGGTTCGACGCTGCGTCCGCGCTCGGACGAATTCAAGGCGCTGCTGGCCGACGAGATCTACACCCATGCTTGGCCGCTGTTTGAGGACCGGACCATCGCGCCGGTGATGGACAAGACCTTCCCGCTAACCGAAGTATCCGCCGCCCATGCGCGGATGGAGGCGGGCGACCATATCGGCAAGATCGTGCTCGAGGTGCGTTCGGCTCAGTGACGCCAAAGCGTAGCAATTACCTGATTCCGTAACGGAAAAGAGATTCGCGCGTAACATTCGGCGGCTAACCGTCCCCCGATACAGCTTCGGGGGATGAAGCATGACCGAACTGCCGCGAAACCTGTCCGACTTCACCAGTGTCGCGGGATTTCCGCCCGGCGAACCCAGCGTGCCCGAGCGCACCCTGGGCGAGCGGCGCAAGTATCGAACGATCTGGATCAGCGACGTCCATCTCGGCACCAAGGGCTGCAACGCCGAACTGCTCATCGACTTCCTCGACCATACCGACAGCGAGACGATGTACCTCGTGGGCGACATCATCGACGGATGGCGGCTGAAGAAGAAGTTTTACTGGCCGCCTGAGCATAACGACATCGTCTGGCGCATCCTCAAGCGTGCCAAGCGCGGCACGCGGATCGTCTACATTCCCGGCAATCACGACGAGATGGTGCGTCCCTTCTCAGGCATGGATTTCGGCGGGGTCGAGATCCGCCGCGCCGCCTTCCACGACACAGCCGACGGCCGCCGCCTGATGGTGCTCCACGGGGACGAATTCGACACGATCATGCTCGCCCACCGCTGGCTCGCCTTCGTGGGCGACGCGCTTTACCACATGGTGATGAAGCTCAACGGCTGGGTCGCGAGCGTGCGCAAGCTTTTCGGCCTGCCCTATTGGTCGATTAGCAAGGCGGCCAAGCACAAGGTCAAGAATGCCGTCGAGTTCATCTCGAAATACGAGGAAGTGGTCGCCCGCGCCGCCGGCGAGCGCGGCGTCGACGGGGTCGTCTGCGGGCACATCCACACCGCCGAAATCCGCGAATTCGAGCATGAGGGGCGCGCAATAACCTATTACAACGACGGCGACTGGGTGGAGGGCTGCAACGCGCTGGTCGAACATTTCGACGGCACGATGGAACTGCTCCACTGGCCCGAGGAAGTCACGGCGCGCGAGGCGCGGCTGGCTGCCAAAAACCTGGAAGCGGCGTGAAATTGCCCGAGGACGGCATGCCCGCCCCGCGCATCGCTGCGCAGGAGAAACAGCGGGTCGCCATCGTGACCGACGCCTGGCTGCCGCAGATGAACGGCGTGGTCCGCACGCTTACGACGACGTGCGATCTCCTGCGCACGCAGGGGCACGAACTGCTGGTGGTCTCGCCCGACCAGTTCGCTTCGCTGCCGTGCCCGACCTATCCGGAAATCCGGCTGGCGATCAGTCCTCCGGGCGCGATTTCCCGCAAGCTGCGAGACTTCGCGCCTTCTGCGATCCACATCGCCACCGAGGGCCCGTTGGGCGTGGCGGCACGGCGCTATTGCGCCCGCAGCGGCACGCCCTTCACCACCGCCTATCACACGCAGTTCCCCGAATACCTCGCCCGGCGCACCCATCTGCCCGCCGCGTGGTTCTGGCGCTATATCGAGTGGTTCCATGCGCCCGCGCGGCGGGTGCTTGTTGCGACCGAGAGCATTCGCGAGGAATTGCGCGACCACGGGCTCGGCAAGCTCCATCACTGGACGCGCGGAGTGGATCTTGCCTGTTTCGATCCCGCTGCCCCGCCGCCGAGCGAATACGCCGATCTGCCCAGACCTATCCAGCTTTATGTCGGTCGCGTATCGGTGGAGAAGAATATCGAGGCTTTTCTCGAGGCGAGCCATCCCGGCAGCAAGGTGGTGGTGGGCGATGGCCCGGCGCTCGAGGCGCTGAAGCGCAAATTTCCCGAGGCCCTGTTCCTGGGCCGCAAGTCGGGCCCGGAGCTGGCCGGATGCTACGCCGGGGCGGACGTCTTCGTCTTCCCCAGCCGGACCGACACCTTCGGCCTCGTCATGATCGAGGCGCTGGCCTGCGGCACCCCCGTAGCCGCCTACCCCGTCGCAGGGCCGCGCGATATCGTGACCGACGATGTGGGCGCGCTGTCGGAGGACCTCGACCGGGCGATCGACGCGGCGCTGTATTGCGCCCGCCGGGCCTGCGCCGAATATGGCGCGCGTTTCAGCTGGGAAGCGGCGACCGAGCAATTCCTGTCAGGCCTCGCCACGCTCGATCCCGAGCCGCTGCCGGTCTAGCCCTGGCGATATCGGGCGAAGGGCCCAGGCCCCGGCGCCTCAGTTGCCGTTGTCCGTCTCGCCGCTCGCGTCCGAACCCCAGCCCGCATCGCCAGCAGAGTAGTCGCGCTCGGTGGTTTGGTTGCGCATCATCGCGAGGTTCTGCTCCATCAGCGAAGCGTCGCCCGAGCCGTCGAGCGTTAAGTCGGTGGAATTGGACGATCCGCACCCGGCGAGCGCCAGCGCGGCATACGAAACGACCCATATACGCATGATCGCAAACCCCATCTGTTCGCAACCGCAATTGCCAAGTGGGCTTAAAGCAAGTCTTGCGCGCCGCATTCGCTTGCCGAATCCGCCGCTCTCGCCTACATGAGCCGGGCAATGGCCGCTCCGCGAGGGGCGGCCCTTCTATTTTGAGACATTCGAAAAGGCATATTCCATGGCCGACCAACCCACCCCGCTGATGCCGCATGCGACCGCCACCTGGCTGGTCGACAACACCGGGCTTTCCTTCGAACAGATCGCGGAATTCTGCGGTCTCCACATCCTCGAAGTGCAGGCCATGGCGGACGATCTCGCGAGCAGCAAGTACACGGGCCGCGACCCGCTCCATTCCGGCGAGCTGACGCAGGAAGAAATCGAGAAGGGCCAGCAGGACCCCGAATACCGCCTCAAGATGCAGCGCGCGCCGGTCGCGGTCAGCCGCACCAAGGGCCCGCGCTACACGCCGGTATCCAAGCGCCAGGACAAGCCCGACGGTATCGCCTGGCTGCTGCGGAGCCATCCGGAAGTATCCGACGCGCAGATTTCCAAGCTCATCGGCACCACGCGCAACACGATCACCGCGATCCGCGAGCGCAGCCATTGGAACATCCAGAACATCCAGCCCAAGGACCCGGTAACGCTCGGCCTGTGTTCGCAGCGCGAGCTCGACGCCGTGGTGGCCAAGGCGGCCAAGAACCTGCCGGCTCCCGAGGAAGGCGAAGAGGCGGCTCCCGCCCCCAGCGGCGCGAGCGATCGCGAGAAGCTGATCGAGGAACTGCGCGCCGAGCGTGACGCCAATGAAAAAGCCGCCGCCGAAGCCGCGCAGGAAGCCGAGGCCGAGGCCTGGCTCACCGCCAAGCGGGCCGCCGAGGCCGAAGGGGGCGCGGGCGAGGCCTGAGCCGTAACTGACGATTTGACGAAAGGGCGGGAGGGGCAACAGCTTTTCCCGCCCTTTTTGCTTGCGTTTAGGCGCATTTGCGCCATGCTACTGACATGGATGTAAATAGCTACACCTATCACCATCCCACGTCGTGGGACACGCAGTTCCAGCTGGCGAGCCTGCCCGAGTTGCTGGAGCAGACGCTGGCGAAACACCCGGACAAGCCCTTCCTCCACTTCCTCGGCCGCAGCTACACCTATTCCGAGGTCCATCGCGAAGCGCAGCAGTTCGCCGCGGGGCTGATTGCGCGCGGCATCAAGCCGGGCGACAGGGTCGGTCTTTTCCTGCCCAACGTCCCGATCTACGCCTCCGCCTATTACGGGGCGATGATGGCGGGCGCGATCGTGGTTAATTACTCGCCGCTCTATACGGTGGAGGAACTGGCCTGGCAGGTTGCCGATTCGGGAACACGGTTGCTGGTCTCGCTCGATGTGCCCGAACTCTACACCACCGCCGCAAGTGTGCTCGATTGTTCGGAGCTGGAAACGCTGGTGGTCGGCTCGCTGGCCGACATGCTGCCGTGGTACAAGGGTCTGGCGCTCAAGACGCTGGGCCGGAGCAAGGTAGCCAAGGTCTCCTACTCGAACACAATTCTCGGCTTTGGCGACATGCTGGGCGACCCGGCCAAGACCAGCTTCCCGCCTATCGATGCGGCGGAAGACATCGCGCTGCTGCAGTACACCGGCGGCACCACGGGCCGGCCCAAGGGCGCCATGCTCGGCCATTCCCAGCTGGCGATGAACGCGCAGCAGACCGCCGGGCTCAACCCCTTTGGCGATCCGTCGAGCGAAGTCTTCATGGGCGCGCTGCCCTTTTTCCACGTCTTCGCCAACACCGCGCTGCTAAACCATGCGATGGTCACCGGCGGCTCGATTGCCATGGTGCCGCGCTTCGACGCCGGACAGGTGCTCGACACCATCGCCAAGTACAAGACTACCGGTTTCCCGGGCGTGCCCACGATGTTCCAGGCGCTGCTCGACCATCCCAAACTCGCCAAGACCGATATTTCCTCGATCAAGGTTTGCATTTCCGGCGGCGCGCCCATGCCCGCGCCCGTGCACGACAAGTTCGAGGCGGTAACGGGTGTGCGCGTGGTCGAAGGCTATGGCCTGACCGAAAGTTCGGGCGTGGTTTCGGCCAACCCCTATGAGGGCGTGCGCAAGAAAGGCACCATCGGCCAGCTGGTGATGGGCACAGAGGTCATTTTCCTCGACAAGGAAGACCCCGAAAATCTTGCTCCCGAAGGCGAGCCCGGCGAACTTGCGATCCACGGCCCGCAGGTCATGCGCGGTTACTGGAACAAGCCCGAAGCCGGCAACGACACTTTCGTGGTTCGCGACGGCAAACGTTACCTGCGCACCGGCGATGTCGCGGTCATGGACGAGGACGGCTTCCTCGAGATCGTCGACCGCATCAAGGACATGATCGCCGTCGGCGGCTTCAAGGTCTTTCCGAGCCAGGTCGAGGACGTGCTGCTCGAAAACGAGGCAGTGAAAGAGGTGTTGGTGATCGGCGTACCCGACGAATACCTCGGTGAACGTCCGCGCGCCTATGTGACGCTCAACGACGAAACGGCAACGGCTGAAGACCTGTGCGAATGGCTCAACGCCCGCGTCGGCAAGCACGAGCGAGTCGAAAGCATCGTCATCCGCGAGGAATTGCCGAAGACGCTTGTCGGCAAGCTCGACCGCAAGGCTCTGCGCGCCGAAATCGGCATTTGACCCGCACGTATAGAAAGGGCCGCACCCGTTCTCGCGGGACGGCCCAATCCTCTCCTAGCTGGAGAAAGGCGTAAACTTAGTTCGCGAGCTGGAGCTCCGGCTTCGTGTCACCCTTGGGCGCAGCGGTTGCCGCCTTCTTCGGATTGCGGTGGGCGAAGCGCCCTTCGACCTGTGCACCCTGCTCGATGGTCAGCGCGTCGTAGAACACGTCGCCGGTAATGCGGGCGGTCTTGAGTATCACCAGCTCGCGCGCGGTGATCGAACCGTCGACCGTGCCGGCAAGGCGGGCGGTTTCCGCTTCCACCGCGCCGGTGACCTTGCTGGATTCGCCCTGCACGAGGCTGGTGCAGGCGATGTCGCCCTCGACGTTGCCGTCGATGTGAAGGTCGGCCGAAGCCTTGATATCGCCCTTGATGGCGAGGTCCGAACCGAGGACCGAGAAAGTGGAGCTGTTCTTGGATGCCATGGAGGAAGTGCGTCCTGAATTAGTGGGCGGCGTGGGCGAGCTCTGGGGCTCGGCGGATTTCTTCGAGAACATTGGGGGCTGTCTCCAGGAAGGTACGAGGGTTGAGAGGCCGTCCGTTGCTGCGAACCTCGAAGTGGAGGTGCGGGCCGCTCGAACGTCCGGTGCTGCCAATAGCACCGATGACCTCGCCCGGCTGCACCGTTTCGCCGACCTTGGCCCGGAAAGCCGACATGTGTGCGTAGCGGGTCATGAGGCCGTTGCCATGCGTGATCTCGACCGTGTTGCCGTAACCGCCCTTGCGGCCGACGAAGGTGACGCGGCCCTTGGCGGCGGCGAAGATCGGGGCGCCGGTGGCGCCGCGGAAGTCGAGTCCGTTGTGCATGGCGGCGCGGCGGTTGAACGGATCGCGGCGATAGCCGAACTTCGAGGTGATGATGCCTTTGGCCGGAGCGAACTGGGGGACGCCTTCGAGCGCCTGCTCGAGCGCGCTCATGCGGGCCATCGAAAGGCCGAGGCGTTCGAAACGCGGATCGATCGTGCCGTTGGCATCGGTGGCGAGGCCTTCGAGCGGACCACCCATCGCCTGACGTTCGCTGCGGCGCACGACGGCGTCGGGGTTGATTTCGAGCTTCTTGAGCGCGTCGGCGGCGCGCTGGGCGCGCCAGTCGGCGTAACGGGTCAGCCCTTCGACGACGGCAAGCTGGCGGGCTTCGATGCGGGCGAGTTCGGCGGCCTGCGGGAAGGCGGCGCTGACTTTTTCGACCGTGGCGGCGGCTTCGCCCGAGGAATCGCTGATGCGGGTGTCGACCTTCATGTCGGCCGGCAGCAGTTCGGCGACACCTTCGATGAATTCCATGCGGCGATCGAGATCGCTGCTGACCGCTTCGAGATTGTCACCGTAAGCGGCGAGACGTTCTTCGGAGGTGGCGACCTTGGCTTCGCGGCTCAGCAGGCTCGCGCGGTCGGCGCTGGCGCTGTACTGCGCCCAGCCGGCGATCGCGAGCGACACCGCCCACACGAACGCAACGAACACGGCGGTAGCCGCCGCAGCCTTCTGCACCCGCGAGGAGATGGTGATGAATCGAACCTGGCCTTCCGAACGCATGAAAAATTCGCGATCCGGAAACCAGCTGTTGATACGGCTTACCCAGCCGAGCTTGGCTTGTGTGTTGTCCAAAACGACCCGTCCCTTGGTCTTTTATCCCTGAGACTGGTCGTATGCGAGAATCCTAACAAAATCGAATCCGGGTTCCCGGGGAATCCACGAGTTGAGCAATCGACGGGACGAAGCGTTTCGACACAGGAAAATTTTCGAAAATTGGCAGGCTTAAAAAGTTTCAAAGTGGTTAACCATAAGCTCGCGATTCGTGAATGCCCGCACGCGCTGACAACTGGGGTGCGGCCTGATAGGGCGGAGGCATGACCGTGCGAATCCTGCAAGCCGCCGCCAACGCAAGCCCGTGAACCGAACTGGCCCGAAAATCGGCCTGCTCGGCGGTAGCTTCAATCCGGCGCATGGCGGGCATCGCCGCGTGTCGCTGTTCGCAAGGGACGCCTTGGGGCTCGACGAGGTCTGGTGGCTGGTGTCGCCCGGAAACCCGCTGAAGCCGAAAAAGGGCATGGCGCCGCTGGCGGCGCGATTCGCGGCCGCAACCGCGCAGGCAAGAAGAGCCCCGATCCGCGTCACCGCAATCGAGCGCGAGCTTGGCACGCGCTATACCGTCGACACGCTGCGCGCGATCACCAGCCGCTTTCCCAAGCGCCGGTTCGTGTGGCTGATGGGGGCGGACAACCTCGCCCAGTTTCACCTCTGGCGCGATTGGCGGGGGATCGCCCGCAGGATGCCGATTGCGGTGATCGCGCGGCCCGGCTATGATGCCCAGGCTGTCGCAAGCCCCGCGACGGCCTGGCTCAGGCGCTTCCAGCGGCCTTTGTCCAGTTTTCGAAATGGGGGCGAATGGAGCGCACCGGCACTGGTGACATTGCGTTTCGATCCCGACCCGCGTTCGGCCACGGCGATCCGCCGCGTCGACCCCGACTGGGCATCGCGCCACGCCGGTTTTTCCCCGCGAGACCAGGTTACACACCGTCTGATTCCCGCAAGGGAGGAAACGACCACGTGAGGAATCGCGTTGTTCTTTCCATGACGCACCCTATCTCAAGGGCCTACCAACTCAGGAGCAAGACAAACGCCTATGACTCAGGCGCATACAGACCCGGCTGCCTCCGGAACCACGAGTGCGAAGGTTATTCGCATGACTGACGCCGACAAACAGGAACTGCTCGACTTCGTGCTGAAACAGCTCGACGACGACCAGGCGCAGGAGGTCGTGACCATCGATCTCGCAGGCAAGAGCTCGATCGCCGATTACATGGTGATCGCCTCTGGCCGTTCGACGCGCCAGGTTGCCTCGATCGCGCAGAAACTCGCCGAAAAGCTGAAGCAGAACGGCTATGGCCCGGTTAAGCTCGAAGGGCTTCCGGCGGCCGACTGGGTGCTGCTCGACGCGGGCGACATCGTCGTCCACCTGTTCCGCCCCGAAGTCCGCAGCTTCTACAATTTGGAGCGCATGTGGGCCTTCGGCGACGCGCCGCCCGTGGCCGGCACGGCGTAAGCGCTTTTGCTTTCCGCTCGCGCCTCCGCGCGAGCGTCCTCGGCGCTATTTCGACGCTTGCAGCGTCGAGCACCTGTGGGCGGGCGGTCGCCCTTTGACTGCCGTGACCCGGGACAGGTGCGCTTCGTGAGGTATGTCTTTGCTTCTCCACGTCATCGCGCGCGGCAAAATCGCTCGGTCTCCCGAGGCCGATCTCGTCGCGCGGTATGAAAAGCGGCTGACGTGGCCGGTGAAGTTTACCGAACTCCCGGAGACGGGCGGGCGCATTCCTGATCCGCAGACGCCATACAAGACCGTCCTGCTCGACGAGCGGGGCAAGGATCTCCCTTCCGAAAAACTCGCCGAAATTCTCGAACGTTGGCGCGACGACGGCATGCGCGAATGTCGCTTCGTGCTGGGGGCGGCCGACGGGCATTCGGAAGCGGAGCGGCGCGATGCGGATCTGCTGCTCGCTTTCGGCAAGGCGACCTGGCCGCACCTGCTCGCGCGCGCCATGCTGGCCGAACAGCTTTATCGCGCGACGACGATCATTGCCGGACACCCCTACCATCGCAGCGGATAATCGGGCAGAGCCTGTGACGCTATGAACCGCGCCGCCGCCTACCTGCTTGCCGTCAGCCTGGCGATTTTCGCCGGATGGCAAGGGCTTGCGCCGCTTGCCGCACAAACGGCCTCGACCGCGCCAGACCTCGAGAGCGCGCGCCAGGCGCTCGACATCGCGCGCCAGCAGCAGCGCAACGCCCGCCGCCGCGCGGAAAATCTCGAACAGGAAAGCGCGCGCGCCGAGGAAGCGGAGGCCAAGGCGCTCAGCCAGGCGGCCGCGCTCGCCGCGCGCGTGCAGCAGGCCGAAGCCGGCGTTGCCGCCGCGCAGGCGGAAGTGGCGCTGGTCACGCGCGAAAGGCGCACACTCGACCGCCGCCTTGCCGAGCGCCGCGAGCCGCTCGTCCGCCTGACTGCCGCGCTCGAGACCATGGCGCGCCGCCCGCTGGCGCTGGCTGCGCTCCAGCCCGGATCGCTGCGCGACGTCGTCCACACCCGTGCGGTCCTAGGCAGCGCGATCCCCGTCGTCCGCCAGCGCACGGCAGGCCTGCGCGGCGAACTGGCGCGCGCACGCGACCTCGAGAACCAGCGCCGCGCCGCCCTGGGCGAGAGGCGCGAGGCCGAAACACGGCTCGAAACGCGCCGCCGAGACATGGCGGCGCTCGCCGAAAGAGAGCGTGTCCTCGCAGCCCAGGCAGCTGGCGGCGCGAATCGCGAAGCGGCTCGCGCCCTCGCCTTGGCCGAGGAGGCGCGCGACCTCGACGCGCTGGTCGGCGGCTTCGAACAGAACGCCGCGCTGCGCACGCGGCTCGCCGCGCTCGACGGACCCATTGCCCGCCCCTCCGAACCGGGCGCCGCCCCACTGCCCGCTCCTGCACGGCGTGCCGAGAGCAGCGGCGGCCTCGAAGGCTACATCCTCCCGGTCACCGGGCGCGTAAGCGCGGGCTTCGGTGAACAGATCGCGGGCGGCTCGCGCCGTCCCGGCATCGTCATGGCGCCGCGCCCGGGTGCGCAGGTAGTCGCTCCGGGCGCGGGACGGATCGCTTTTGCAGGGCAATACGAGGGTTATGGCAGCATCGTTATCATAGAGCATGAGGGAGGCTGGACGAGTCTCCTGACCGGGCTTGCCTCGATTTCTGTGCGCACGGGGCAGGGGGTCGGCGCGGGCTCCCCGCTCGGCCTTGCGCCGCGCAGCAACCCCTCGATAGGCCTCGAATTGAGCCGCGGTGGCACGCCCGTAAACCCGCTTGATCGCGTGCGCTGATCGACCCTGCGAGTGCTCGGTCGAAAAACCATAGCGCTCGAGGGCCTTTGCGGCTCATCTTTCATTCACTGGCGATGCGATATAGACTTCGCTCAAAGCCTGGAGTCCTCTCTTTTATGAAATTTGCCGCCCTCGTCCGTTCGGCCGCTCTCGTCACCGCCGTCGCGCTCGTGCCCGCTACCACTGCCGGCATGGCCCGTGTGGATGGCAGCGCCGGTCCGGAATTTTCCAAGCTTTTTGCTGTCTATCAGCGGGTTAAGGCCAGTTACGTCGAGCCGGTGGAGGACGATGTCCTGATCAACGGCGCGATCAGCGGGATGCTGACCGCGCTCGATCCGCATTCGGCCTATCTCGACGGCAGCGACCTGCAGCGCCTCGAAACCATGATCGACGGCAATTACTCCGGCCTCGGCCTCTCGGTCGTGGGCGAGGATGGCGCCGTCAAGGTGATCTCGCCCTTCCGTGGGAGCCCGGCGGACAAGGCCGGCATCAAGGCGGGCGACTATATCACCCATCTCGACGGCGAGCTGATCTACGGTCTCGAACTGGACGAGGCGGTCGCCCGCATGCGTGGTCAGGCTGGCACCTCGATCCGCCTGACCGTATTCCGCCCCGGCGCGGAGGAGCCGCTCGAAGTCGATGTGACGCGCGGCGTTATCGAACTGGAGCCGGTGACCTGGGAGCTCCAAGACGGCAATATCGGCCATATCATGATCAACGAGTTCTCGCGCGATGTCGGCAGCGATGTCTTTGCCGCGTGGAAGGACTTGCAGGAACAGGCCACCGGCCGCCTCAACGGGCTGGTGCTCGACATGCGTTCGAACCCCGGCGGCTCGCTCGACGAGGCGGTGGCGCTGTCGGACTTGTTCCTTTCCAAGGGGCAGATCGTCTCGCAGCGCGGCCGCGCCCGGGGCGAATCGATCACCTACGACGCCGAAACCGTATTCCGCGGCGATATTGCCGAGGGCCTGCCGATCGTCGTCCTGATCGACGCCGGATCGGCCTCGGCCAGCGAAATCGTGGCGGGCGCACTGCAAGACCACCGCCGCGCCGTGGTCATGGGGCAGCGCAGCTTCGGCAAGGGCAGCGTCCAGTCGCTGCTGCCGCTGGGCCGCGACGCCGCCCTGAAGCTCACCACCGCGCGCTATTACACCCCTTCGGGCCACTCGGTGCAGGAAGGCGGCATCAAGCCGGACATAAAGGTCCCGCAGCTGACCGATCCCGATCTGGCCAAGCGCAGCAAGTTCACCATGCGCGAAAGCGATTTGCGCGGCCATCTGATCAACGAACTCGGCATCAAGGACGAGGAACTGGAGAACGACACGCGCTCCGACCCCCGCTTCCAGCTGACCGCCGAGGAGCTGGAAGAGCGGGGTATCGAGGATTTCCAGCTGCATTACGCCGTGCAGACCTTGCGCCGGACCAGCCCGAGCGCCGTTGCCAGCCGCAAGAAGTGAGGCTAGCGCTCGCCGGGTGAGCATGATCGACAGTCCGCATCTGCGCCTTGCGCAGCGCCTCGCCCTGGCGGTCCCCGCGCTGTTGCTGGCGGGGGCCTATATCTCGCAATTTGGGTTCGGCCTCTATCCATGCGAGATGTGCTGGTGGCAGCGGTACCCGCATTTTGCCGCAGTCGGCCTCGCGCTGATCTCGTTTTTCGTCGCGCCCAAGCGCCTGTGGGTGGCGCTGGCGGCGGGCGGCATCCTCACCTCTGGCCTCATCGGCTTCTTCCACGCAGGTGTCGAATACGATCTGTGGGAAGGGGTGACCTCCTGCGCCGCCGTGCCCCAGCTCGAAGAGGGCCAGAGCGCGCTCGACGCGATCATGAACGCCCCCGTGGTGCGCTGCGACGAGGCCCCGTGGACGCTGGTGGGCATCAGCCTGGCCGGGTTCAACTTCCTGATCTCGACCGGCGCGGCCCTGTTCATCCTTTCCCTGCTGCGCAAGGACGCCAAAGCATGACTACGACGCGCAAAACCGCCACGCCCGATCACATCGCCCGGATGATCCGGGTCGACCAGGCCGGCGAATTCGGGGCCACTCGGATCTATGCCGGACAGCTTGCCGTCATGGGCGATCGCGGCCCCGACTCGGCGGAAATCGCCGGCATGGCCGAGCAGGAGGCGGGGCACCGCGCCAAGTTCGATGCGCTGATGGCGCGCCGCAGCGTGCGTCCCACCGTACTCCAGCCCTTCTGGGACAAGGCCGGGTTCGCGCTCGGTGCCGCCACGGCGCTGATCGGTCCCGAAGCGGCAATGGCCTGCACCGCCGCGGTCGAAACCGAGATCGACAAGCACTATTCGAAACAGCTGGACGAGCTCGAAGCCACCAACGAAGATCCCGAACTCGCCGCGATGATCGAGGAATTCCGCGAAGACGAGCGCGAGCATCGCGACGCCGCGCTAGCCGCCGGAGCCGAGCGTGCGCCCGCCTATCCCGTGCTGTCCGGCCTCATCCGCCTGGGGTGCAAGGCGGCGATCAGGATTTCCGAACGTATCTGACGGGAACGAGCCCGCTTCCCCAAGCGCTTCATTGACAGTTCACCCTCCCGCGCGCCTAATCCGCCGGTCCCCAGCCAAGAGGCATCCGATGACCCGTTTCCTGTTCGCCCCCATCGCCCTTTCCGCCGCCGCGCTCACCACGCCCGCGCAGGCTCAGACCCCGGTCGATACGGGAGACGAGAGCTACAATATGGTTATCGTCTATGGCGACGACGAATGCCCGCAAAGCGATGACGGCACCATCGTCGTCTGCGCGCGGCAGGCCGAAAGTGAGCGCTACCGCATTCCCGAAAGCCTGCGGTTTACCGACGGCCCGCAGGCCCAGAGCTGGGCCGAACGCGTCGAGCGGCTCGAAATGGTAGGCGATTTCGGCACGCTGTCCTGCTCGCCTGCAGGCGCCGGTGGCATGACCGGCTGCACGCAGGAAATGATCCGCAAGGCCTATGCCGACAAGGAGGATTCCTCCGACGTACGCTTCAGCGAAGTGATTGCCGCCACGCGCGCCGAGCGCCTTTCGACGATCGATGCCGATGCCGAGCGCACGCAGGAAGAGGTCGAAATGATCGAGCGCGAATATATGGAGCGGCTCGAACGCGAACGCGCGGCCGCCACGCCGGGCGAGGAAGAGGCGCTTCCGGAAGTCGGCCCGCCGGCCGAGGCGGAGGTCGTCGCGGGCGATCCGGACGGCTGATTTTCCTTTGTAGGACGGGGGTTTGCGGTTAGCCCATCACGGATGAGCAGGCCCCGCATCCTCACCGTTTTCGGTACGCGTCCCGAAGCGATCAAGCTCTTTCCTCTGGTCCACGCGCTGGAAGCGGACGACCGCTTCGAGAGCCGCGTTTGCGTATCAGCGCAGCATCGCGATATGCTCGACCAGGTGCTCGCCATCGCGGCCATCTCGCTTCACCACGATCTCGACCTGATGACCGATCGGCAGACGCTCGACTCGCTGACGGCGCGGGCGTTGATGGGAATTGGCGCGGTGCTCGACGAGGAAAGGCCCGACTGGGTGGTGGTGCAGGGCGATACGACCACGGTCATGGCGGGCGCGCTGGCTGCCTATTATCGCAAAATCCCGGTCTGCCATGTCGAGGCGGGCCTGAGGAGCGGCGATATCCACCAGCCTTGGCCCGAAGAGGTGAACCGGCGCATGGTGGGGACCTTCGCCAGGCTTCATTGCGCGCCGACGCGGGCCGCCGCCGAGGCCTTGCTAAGGGAAAACACCAATCCGGCGACGGTGCATGTTACCGGCAATACGGTGATCGACGCGCTGGAATGGGTGACGAAGCGGATCGAGGAGCACCCCTCGCTCGCGCAGGGCCTTGCCGGACTGGAAGCGCGCTTCGCTGGCAAGCGCATCATTGGCATGACCGCCCACCGGCGCGAGAATTTCGGCGAGGGCATGCAGAATATCGCCAATGGGGTTAAACGCATCGCCTCTCGTGATGACGTGGCGGTTATTTGCCCGGTCCATAGGAATCCCAATGTCCGCGCGGTGATGAGCGCCGAACTCGAGGGGCTCGAAAATGTCGCGTTGATCGAGCCGCTCGACTACCCGCATTTCGCCCGCCTGCTCGGTCTCAGCCACTTGATGCTGAGCGATAGCGGGGGAGTGCAGGAAGAAGCGCCCGCGCTGGGCAAGCCGGTGCTGGTACTGCGCGAGACCACCGAACGCCCCGAAGGGGTCAAAGCGGGCACGGCAAAGCTGGTTGGCACAAATGCCGACACTATCGTGCGCGAAACCTTCCGCCTGCTCGACGACGAGGCCGCCTATGCCGAAATGGCACGCGCGCATAATCCCTTCGGCGACGGAAAATCTGCGCAGCGCATCTGCGACCTGCTGGCAGAGAGCGAGCGCTGATCACCGGACTCATCATCCTCGCCTTCGTCGCCTACATGCTGGGGCGGTTATTGCGGGTGGATTGCCGGCGGGTGACGCGGCCGAATGTGGCAGTCGACGCGGAAGTGATCGAGAACCCCCGCCACTCAGGGTTCCTCTACTGGGAGGGGCCAACCACCCGCTATCGTTTCGAGTACGAAGGGCAAAAATACGAAGCGGACCGGTTTTTCCAGGCTCGGTCCGAGATTGGTTCGACCGAGAGGCTCACCTTCGCACAAGGGCATCCCGAAGACGCGCGCGAGCGACAATTGATTCCGCGCAGCTTCCTATATTTCTTGTTGCTGGCGGCTCTCGTCTACGCAGTGAGCTTGATAATGGGCTGGGTCTAAAAGCTAGACCCCGTGGTACTCACGGTACCACTCGACGAATTTCGGAATGCCGTCCTCGATCCGCGTGGTCGGCTGGTAGCCGAGATCGCGCTGGATCGCGTCGATATCGGCATAGGTCCGCGCGACATCGCCCGGCTGCATCGGAAGCAGTTCGACCTTCGCCTTCCTGCCGCAAGCCTCCTCGATCAGTTCGATCACGCGGGTGAGCTTCTCGCTGCGATGATTGCCGATGTTGTAGAGCGCATGGGCCTTGGTGCTGCCGCCGGGCTTGGGCGCGCCGTCATTGGCGGGCGGGCTGTCGATACAGGCGAGAACGCCCGCGACGATATCGTCGATATAGGTGAAGTCGCGCCACATTTCCCCCTTGTTGAACACCTTGATCGGCTCGCCCTTGAGGATCGCCTCGGTGAAGAGCCAGGCGGCCATGTCGGGGCGCCCCCAGGGGCCATAGACGGTGAAGAACCGCAGGCCCGTTAGCGGGATGCCGTATAGATGGGCGTATGTCTCGCTCATCAGCTCGTCGGCGCGCTTGGTCGCGGCGTAGAGCGAGACGGGGTGGTCGACCCGGTCCTCCACTGCAAAGGGCAGCTGCTCGTTGCCGCCATAGACGGAGGAGGAGCTTGCATAGACCATGTGCGAACTGCCGCGCGCGCGGGCGACCTCGAGGAGGTTCAAATGCCCCAACAGATTCGCCTCGACATAGGCACGCGGGTTTTCAAGGCTGTAGCGCACGCCGGCCTGCGCGCCGACGTGGACGATGCGGTCGAAGCTCTCGCCTTCCAGCGCCGCGCTCAGCGCGGACCAGTCTGCAAAGTCGACCTGCTTGAAAGCGAAGCGCCCCGCCGCGCCGTCCTCGACATGCGCCACGCGGTCGCGCTTCAGCGATACCTGATAATAGTCGTTGAGGCTGTCGATCCCCAGAACCTCGTCGCCGCGCGTGCAAAGCCGCTCGGCGACGGCCGCGCCGATAAAGCCCGCCGCCCCGGTGACAAGGATCCGCATGAAGCCGTCAGCCCTTGTCGAGCGCGATGTCGGGCGCGTCTTCCTGCTTCATGCCCACGATATGGTAGCCGGCATCAACGTGATGCGTTTCGCCCGTCACGCCGGAGGAAAGATCGGAGAGGAAATAGAGGCCCGAGCCGCCGACGTCGTCGATAGTGACGTTGCGGCGCAGGGGCGAATTCAACTCGTTCCACTTGAGGATGTAACGGAAGTCGCCAATGCCGCTGGCGGCCAGCGTCTTGATCGGCCCGGCACTGATGGCGTTCACACGGATGCCCTCGGGGCCAAGATCGTTGGCGAGGTACTGGACGCTGGTTTCCAGCGCAGCCTTGGCCACGCCCATCACGTTGTAATGCGGCATGACCTTTTCCGCGCCATAATAGGTCAGCGTCAGGATCGATCCGCCATTGGGCATCATTTCCCGCGCCCGCTTGGCCACGGCAACCAGAGAATAGGCCGAGATGTTCATCGTCACGAGGAAGTTGTCGAGGCTGGTATCGAGATATTTGCCGCGCAGTTCGTTCTTGTCGGAAAAACCGATGGCATGCACCACGAAATCGATCGTGTCCCAGCGCTCCTTCAACGTGTCGAAAGCGCGGTCGAGCGCGTCCATGTCAGATACGTCGCATTCGAAGGTAAAATCACTGCCGAGCTGCTCGGCGAGGGGGATGACCCGCTTCTTCAGCGCATCGCCCTGGTAGGAGAACGCCATTTCCGCGCCATGTTCGTGCAGCTTCTTGGCGATGCCCCAGGCCAGCGATTTGTCATTGGCCAACCCCATGATGAGGCCGCGCTTGCCCTTCGTCAGACCGCTCATTCCTCAATTCCTTCCCGTTCTTCCAGCATTTCCCTGGCGAGCTGCGCCCTTCGCCGATCGTCTTTCTGCCCGACCATGGTCATCTCCTCTTCCGGAGTTTCCGCAAGGGCAGCGTTCAGTTCCGCGCCGATAACGACACCGAGGCCGACAAGCCAGAAAAAGAACAGCGCGATCATCACGCCCGCCAGACCGCCATAGGTGAGATCGTAGGTAAAAAAGCTACTCAGCACTGCGGGCATGATCGTCGTCACCGCGATCCACCACAGCGTCGTCAGCAGGACACCCGGCCATTTGGGGTAGCGGTGGCGGCGGTATTTCGACGGGGTCAGCGTGTAGAAGATAAGGTAGAGCGAACCGAACAGGCCGAAGGCGGGCACGATGCGCGACAGTTGCAGTTCGAGCAGCCGGTCGACTAGCTGGGGGAAATAGGCCTCGATCACCTGCTGCGCCGTGCCGATCACGAATTGCGCCATCAGACTCAGCATGAGCAGGAAAACCGCACCGAGGATCACGCCGGTCGAAAACAGGCGGTACTTCCAGAACGCCTTCGTCGCCTCTGTGCCATAAGCGCGGCGCAGGATGTCGCGAATGGTTTCGACGAGGCTGCCGACAGTCCACAAGGCGACGAAAGCCCCGGCCCAGAGCAACCAGCCGCTGCGCGCCTGCACGACGTCGCGCGCGACCGGCTCAATGACGTTGCCGACCACCGGGGGCAGGGCGTAGAGGACGGCGTTGATCGTGGCCGCCCGCTCGCTTTCCTCGCCGATGGCGGAAAACACGGCCGCACCGAGGATGAAGAAGGGGAAAATCGCCAGCATCGCCAGATAGGCGAGGTTGCCGGCGTGGATGAAACCGTCGTTATAGGTGCCGACCAACGTGCGCTTGGCCACTTGCCAGGCGCGCGTTCCCGGGCCGACGTGGTTCTTGATCCGCCCGCTGAGGTGATGCGCTTCCTTGCGGCGTGCCTCGGGCGAGAGCGAATAGATTTCGCGCTCTTGCGGCGGGGGAAGGTGGGAGGGAGACAGTCCTTAGGCTCCGAGGTCGGCTCGCGGGTCGCTGTCGTCCTTCCACCCATCGAGCCGCTTGGCAAGTTCGCCGAGGTCTTTCGGCAGCTGAATTTCCAGCGTCACCAGCTGGTCGCCGCGGCTGCCGTCCTTCCTGGTGAAGCCCTTGCCCTTGAGGCGCAGCACGGTCCCGCCACTCGTGCCTGCCTTGATGCTCATCATCACCGGCCCGTCGACCGTGGGCACGCGGACCTTGCCCCCGTTCACCGCCTCGTCGAGCGTGATCGGCAGGTCGAAACGCACGTCGAAACCGTCGCGCGTGAAGAGCTTGTGCCGGTCGACCTTGATGGTGACGAGGCCGTCACCCGCGCCGCCGGGGCCCTGCTGGCCCTTGCCCTTGAGGCGCATCTGCGTGCCGTCCTCGAGCCCCTTGGGCAGTTTCAGGTCGATCGTCTTGCCGTCGGCCAGCGTGATCCGCTGGTCCTTCAGCGTGGCGGCGTCGGTGAAGGCGACCCGCAGATTATAGGCAATGTCCGCGCCCTTCTGGGGTGGGGGGCGCCGGCCACCGAAGGGGTCACCGCCCATGCCGCCGGAACGTCCGCGCGCGCCGCCCCGGCCACCGCCGAAGAGGCCTTCGAAAATGTCACCGAGGTCGACGTTCTCGTTGCCGAAGCCTTCGAAATCCTCCGCCCGGAAGCCGCGCTGGCCACCGGATCCACGCGCGCCGCCGAAACCGCCACCGTTGAAGCCGCCGCCGCCCATGCCTCCGAAGGGATTGGTCGGATTGCCTTCCATGTCGATCTCACCGCGGTCGAACTGGGCGCGCTTGTCCTTGTCGGACAAGAGGTCATAGGCCTTGGTCACGTCGGAGAACTTCTCCGAAGCCTTGGGATTGTCCTTGTTCTTGTCAGGATGCAGTTCCTTGGCGAGCTTGCGATAGGCGCTCTTGATCGCCTTTTCGTCTGCGCTGCGCGCGACGCCGAGGGTGGAATAGGGGTCTGCCATGGTGTGTTAGCTAGTTGCGACGGTGGCAGCGCGCAAGTGGGGCGCTGGCGAGCGACGGCCCGATCGGCCTTTCCTACTTTTTGCAAGGGGGCTAGGGGTGCGCATCATGTGCTTCTCAAACCGTCCGAAAACCGCAGAAGTTCCGCATTTGACGGGCGAATTCGGCGGTCCGCGCTTTTTCCCGCAGGACCGTGTTCCATCTGTTCCAAGCTGTAGGACGGTCCGATGAACGAGACCGAAAGCGCGATTCCCGTCACGGACCCCTTCACGCTGTTCGAGGCATGGTTCGCTGAAGCGAAGGAAGCGGAGCCGAACGATCCCAACGCCATGGCGCTGGCCACGGCGACGCCCGAAGGACGACCATCGGTGCGTATGGTTCTGCTGAAAGGGCATGGCAGCCATTGGGGCGATGGCGGTGGTTTCGTCTTCTATACCAACGCGGAGAGCCGCAAAGGCGAGGAAATCCGGGCGAACATGCAGGCCAGCCTGCTGTTCCACTGGAAGAGCCTGCGCCGCCAGATCCGCATCGAAGGCCCGCTGACCGAGGTGTCGAGCGAGCAGGCAGATTCCTATTTCCATTCGCGCCCGCGCGTTTCGCAGATCGGCTCTGCGGCCAGCGACCAGTCGCGGCCCCTGCCGGACCGGCAGGTCTATCTCGACCGCGTGGCCGCGCTGGAGGAGCGCTATCCCGAAGGCGACATTCCGCGCCCGCAGCACTGGACCGGCTTCCTGCTGACCCCGACGGCCATCGAGTTCTGGTCCGACCGCGAATTCCGCCTCCACGACCGCCGCCGCTTCACCCGCGAAGGGCCGGGCGAGGCGTGGACCAACACGCTGCTCTATCCATGACCGACAATCGCGCTCGCCTCGCCCGCTCGGCGGCGATAGCCTCGATATTGGTGGCGGTCATCCTCGTCGCGCTGAAGGCTTGGGCGAGCTGGAAGACCGGCTCGACCGCCATGCTCGGCAGCCTTGCCGATTCGGCGCTCGATCTGATCGCATCGATCGCAACGCTCACCGGGGTCTGGATCGCTTCCATGCCCGCCGACGAGGATCATCGCTTCGGCCACGGCAAGGCCGAAGCGCTGGCGGCGATCTTCCAGGTCATGCTGATCGCGCTTTCCGCCTTCGGCATCGCGGCGCGCGCCATCACGCAGCTGGTGGATGGCGGGCAGACCTCCGCGGCCGAGGAAGGGATCGCCGTCTCGGTAATTGCCATCGCGCTCACCTTCGCGCTGCTCGGCTGGCAGCGCTATGTGATGAACCGGACGCGCAGCCTGGCGATCCAGACCGATCACCTGCATTACAAGTCCGACCTCTTCCTTAACCTCGCCGTCATCGCGGCGCTGGTGCTCGACCAGTTTGCGGGTTTCGGCAGGGCCGATCCGCTGTTCGGCCTTGCAATCGCAGCCTGGCTCGGCTGGGGCGCGTTCACCGCCGCGCGCGATGCGGTGGACGATCTGATGGACCGCGAATGGCCGGAGGAAAAGCGGCTCGCCTTCGTGGAAGCCGCGGCGCGCCATCCGGAGCTTTCCAACCTCCACGATTTGCGTACGCGCACCAGCGGCAACCGCGATTTCGTGCAGTTCCATGTCGACCTGCCCGGCGCGATGACCGTCGAAGAGGCGCATGACATCATCGAGCGGGTGGAAGAGGATCTGTGCAAGCGCTTCCCGCACATGGAGCTGCTGATCCACATCGACCCCGAAGGCCATGTCGACGAGCCCGGCAACCTGCTGGTCGAGGAAGACGAATTCGCAAAGCTGGAACAGGACGAGCAATGAAACTGCCCTATACCCATGTCGATGCCTTCGCCTCGCGGCCCTTCACCGGCAATCAGGCGGCGGTGATGCCGCTCGATGCGTGGCTCGACGATGCGACGCTGCTGGCCATCGCGGAAGAGAACAACTTCGCCGAAACCGCCTTCCTCGTGAAGGACGGCAGCGGCGAGGCCGAGTACGAGCTGCGCTGGTTCACCCCGACCGAGGAAGTGCGCCTGTGCGGCCATGCGACTCTGGCAAGCGGGCATGTCCTCCTCACCCGCGACGGCGGCGACGCGGTGACCTTCCGCACGCGGCAGGCGGGCGTCCTCGAAGTGCGCCGGAGCGAAGCGGGTTACGAGCTCGCCCTCCCTCTCATCCCGACCGAAAGGGGCGAATGGGACGAGGCGGTGGCCCTGCTGGGTGCGAAACCGAGGGAAGTCTGGCTCAACCCCGATGGATACGGCATCTACTTGTTCGGCAGCGAGGCCGAGGTGCTGGCCCTCGATCCCGACCTCAAGGGCCTGAAGGCGCTCGGGAACGACCAGTTCATCTGCACCGCCTTCGGCCAGAACACCGACGTCGTCAGCCGCGTCTTCGTGCCCGGCGGCGGGGTGGATGAGGACAGCTTCACCGGCTCGGCGCACGCCTGCCTCACCGATTTCTGGACCATGAAGCTGGGGCGGGAGAGCTTCAGCGCCTTCCAGGCCTCTCAGCGGGGTGGCTATGCGCAATGCCGCAAGGATGGCGACAAAGCCGTGCTCGGCGGCCAGTGCGTGACCGTGGTGGAGGGAAGCTTTTACCTGCCCTCGTAGGGATAGAGCTCCACGACATCGGCGAGCTGCTGGAGCATCGCCATCCGCTCCTCGCGGTTGGAATGGCCCAGCCGCACCACCGTAAGCCCCTGTTCGGGCGAAACGAACACATATTGCCCCATATGGCCGATCATCGAGAACGCCGATTGCGGCGCGCGGTCCGGGAACAGCGGGTGTTCGGCTTCACCCGTCGGGCGGTTGAGCCAGGTCTGCAGCCCGTAATGCGGCGACTTGGGGCTGGGCGTGACCATCGCCTCGACCCAGCTGCGCGGGATCAGCTGCTCGCCCTCGTGCGAACCCTTGCGGCGCATCAGTTCGCCGAGCCTGGCCCAGTCGCGCGCGGTGGCGTGCATCAGGCTGCCGCCGACCAGCGTGCCCGCGCGGTCGAATTCGGGGACCATCGAGGTCGCGCCCAGCGGCTCGAACAGCCGGGCGTAGAGATAGTCGCTCACCGCGCGCCGGCGCGCTGCGGGATGGTCGGCATCGCTGAGCGCCCGCGCGGCGATGTCGGCGAGGATGACCGTGGTGTTGGAGGAGTATTCGAAGCGCTCGCCCGGCTCGGCCTCGGGCGGCTGCGCGGTGGCGTAATCGGCCATGTCGTCGCGCCCGTCGAGGAAGAGCATGCGGACCTCGCTGCTCTCGTAAGGAATGGGGCCGGCCTCGGTATGCTCCAGCCCGCTGCGCATCTGGAGGAGGTGGCGCAAGGTAATGTCGGCGCGCGGATCGCCGCTGCGCTGCCAGCGCGGGACGGGGGCAGGCTGGTCGAGACGCAGCAGGCCGTCGCCCACCAGTTGGCCGATCAGCAGCGCGGTGACCGTCTTGGCCATCGACCAGCTGACGAAGCGCGTGTCCGCGTCATAACCCTCGGCGTAGCGTTCGGCCGCGATCTTGCCGTCCTTCATGACGATCAGCGCGCGCGTTTCGCCAAGGCCTTCCATGGTGAAGAGATCGTCCACCTCGCGCGCCAGCGCCTTGGCCGGCGCGCCAGCGTCCTTGGTGATGGCGGAGAGCGCTTCCTCGCTCAACTCGGGCGCTTCGGCAGGGCCGGGCGAACCGCACGCGGCAAGGCTTGTCGTAGCAAGGGCAAGGGCGATAAGGGGGCGCGACCGAGTGAACATGGTGTCGCGTCACTCGCATGAGGAAATGACCCGCGCAATGGCCAAAAAACGCTCTCTCCTGTCCCGCTGGTGGTTCTGGCTGGCGCTGCTCGTGGTGCTGGCGCTGGGCGCCGCCTGGCTCTTGCGCGGAGAGGCGCTCACGCGCACCGGCGAGGCGGGTACGGCCTATGCCGCGCGGGTCGGGTGCTCGTGCCGCTTCGTCGCGGGCCGAAGCCTAGAGGATTGCGCTAAGGACAAGCTGGAAGGCATGGAGCTGGTCTCGCTGAGCGACAACGAGACGACCAAGAGCGTCACCGCTTCGATTCCCTTCGTCGCCTCCGACACGGCGAGCTATCGCGAAGGCTACGGCTGCGTGCTCAAGAAGTGGGAAGACTAGGCGGCAGGCTAGTCGCAGCGCGTGGTGGAATCGATCCAGCCGCCGCCGAGGACGCGGTCCCCGGCATAGATGACCGCCGCCTGCCCTGGCGCCACGCCGAATTCGGGCGTTTCGAAGCGCAAGGTGGTTGCCGCCCCTTCGCCGAGCGGTCCGTCGAGCGTGATTGGGACCGGCTTGGCGAGGCTGCGGACCTTGGCGGTCAGCGGGACGTCAGGCAGCGGCCCGATGCGATTGGTTTCGACCAGATGCGCCGCGGAAACGGCCAGCATGCGCTTGGGGCCAACCTTCACTTGCGCCTGGTCCGCGTCGATGCCGACGACATAGAGCGGTTCGGGCTGGCCACCGATCTCGAGGCCGCGGCGCTGGCCGACGGTGTAATGGACGACGCCCTTGTGAGTCCCCAGCTCCTCGCCCGTAGCGGCGTGGACGATTGCCCCGGGTGCCGCGCCTTCGGGGCGCATCTTCTTGACGATCTTGGCGTAATCGCCGTCGGGCACGAAGCAGATGTCCTGGCTGTCCGGCTTGGCCGCGTTGCGCAGACCGGCGGCTTCGGCCAGCTCGCGCACCTGCGCCTTGGGCAGGCCGCCCAACGGGAAGCGCAGGAAATTGAGCTGGTCTTCGGTCGTCGCGTAAAGGAAATAGGACTGGTCGCGTGCCGGATCGTTTGCGCGATGCAGTTCGGGACCCGCCGGCCCCATCAGCCGCTGGACGTAATGGCCGGTCGCAAGGCAGTCCGCGCCGAGCTCCCGCGCCATGGCGAACAAATCGGTGAACTTGGGCCCCATGTTGCAGCGGATACAGGGCACCGGCGTGCGCCCGGCGAGATATTCGTCGGCGAACGTCTCGACCACCTCCTCGCGAAATGCGCTCTCATGGTCGGAGACGTAATGCGCGATTCCCAGCCGGTCGGCCACGGCGCGTGCATCGGCGATATCGTCGCCCGCGCAGCAGGCGCCCTTGCGCCCCGTTGCCGCGCCATAATCGTAAAGTTGCAGCGTTATTCCGATGACTTCCGCGCCGCTTTTGGCCGCCAGCGCCGCGACGACCGACGAATCGACGCCGCCCGACATGGCGACCACGATCCGGCTTTCGGATGCAGGCTTTTCAAGATCGAACAATCCGGCGGCGAGCGCCGGTTCGAGAAGGCGGGATTCGGGCATAGCGGCCCTGTACACAAGCTTGGCCGCGCTCGCCAGTATTAGCGGGATTGCGCGGCAGACGATGATTCACAGTCCTTTTACCATGTCGCCCTATCAAGGCAGCATGTTTGAGGGGCACATCAAGAAGAAGACGCTCGGAGACGCGCGCGAAAGCACGGGTCTGCACCAGTTTCGCTGGACGGAACTGGTGGCAAAGCTCTCCGCGACTCGCGAACTTCGCGAGGAGCTTTCGAGGGGAGAACCCGGGGGATTCGAGGCGTTTGGCGATGTCCGCCGGGAAAACGGCGAGGAAAGTAAACGGGCTGTTAACCACACTGCTTTAGCGCATGGCAAAGACGAGGCGCTAGGTCAGGACCGAGCCGCAACTGGTGCGGTGCAAGGCGACCGAGAGAAATAGATGATCGAAAATCAGGACATCCGCCCTGCACAGGTGATCGGCCCGCTTGGCGAGCCGCTGACCCTTGAGGATTTGCCGTCCCCCTCGACGAGACGTTGGGTGGTGCGCCGGAAGGCTGAAGTCGTGGCTGCCGTGAACGGCGGGCTACTGACGATCGACGAGGTCCTCGAACGTTACGGTCTGACGCTGGAGGAATTCGCTTCCTGGCAGCGCGCCGTCGATCGTTCGGGCATGCAGGGCCTGCGCGTGACGCGTATCCAGCATTATCGAGATCTCTACGAACGCCAGTTCAAGTACTGATCCGGAGCCTTTCCGCTGTATGGCGGGAACCAAAACCTCCTGAATCCGCTCCCTTTCTGCCCCCATGCAGACAAGGGGAACCGCCGATCCTGCCCAACGTTGGGATAATACAGGGTCGGACGGTAGAGAAACAGGAGGATTTGCAATGGGTTGGATTATCGCAATTATCGTCGGCGGCGTCGCCGGCTGGCTCGCTAGCTTGGTCATGGCGCGTGATGCGTCGATGGGCATTTTCTGGAATATCATCGTCGGCATCATCGGCGCGCTGATCGGTAACTTCCTTGCAGGCGCTTTGTTCGGCATCGAAGGCACGATCCAGTCCTTCAACTTGACCGGCTTTATCATCGCGATCGTCGGCGCCATCGTGCTGCTCGGTATCGCCAATCTCGTCCAGCGCGGCCGCGTCCGCTAAGACAGGTTAGCTTCGAGAAACAGAAGAGGGGCGGTGCAGCAGAAGCTGCGCCGCCCTCTTCGTTTGCGGCATCAATCACGCGACCTGCCATTCGTCCGCGCCCCTTCCACCCCGGTCGAGACGGAGATTGCCCCTCATACGTGCATGATCTACACGGCAATACGCAGACTTGCCTATTGTGATTTACCTCACTAATACACCGGGAATTGACGGAAGTCGGCGCCAGACGGGGCATGAAGAATGACGTATGAATCGGAAATAAGGGCTGAGAACGCGGGCGCGGAGAGCGTGACGCTGGATGGCGAGCCGGTGGTGGGCGCAAAAACGCATCGTAGTCGCAAGCGCCTCTACATCATCATCGCGATCGCCGTGCTGGCGGCCATTGCCGCTGCCTACGTCCTGCTCACGATGGGCGCCACCGAGGAAGAAACCGATCGCGGTTCACAGGCTCCGGCCATCACCGTGGTCTCGCCCGGTCGCACGACCGTCGAAGGCCAAGTGATCGCCACCGGCGTGCTTGCCGCGCGTCGCGAAGCGCCGGTTGGCGTGGTCGGCGAGGGTGGCCGAGTCGTGTCGGTCCCCGTCGAAGCCGGCGACTGGGTCCGCCAGGGCCAGGTTCTCGCGGTCATCGATCGCTCGGTCCAGTCGCAACAGGCACGCGCCGCTTCGGCGCAGGTGCAGGTCGCGCAGGCCGATGCCGATCTCGCCCAGTCGAACCTCGACCGTGCGCTCCAGCTGGTCGAACGCGGCTTCGTATCGAAAGCTGATGTCGATCGTCTGACGGCAACGCGCGATGCCGCCGTTGCCCGCGTTCAGGTGGCCCGCGCGCAGGTCGGTGAACTGCAGGCGCGCAACGCCCGCCTCAATATCGTCGCGCCGTCCGCCGGTCTGATACTCGAACGCAATGTCGAAATCGGTGCAACCGTTTCGGCAGGCTCGGGCGCACTGTTCCGTATTGCGCGCGGAGGCGAACTCGAAATGCTTGCGCAGGTGGGAGAGGAAGAGCTTGCGCGCCTTCGCGCCGGCGTTTCCGCCGAAGTCACGCCGGTTGGGTCCAGCGAAAGCTTCACCGGGCAGGTCTGGCAGGTTGCACCGACGATCGACGGCCGCACCCGCCAGGGAACGGCGCGCATCGCCCTGTCCTACGATCCGGCCCTGCGCCCCGGCGGCTTTGCCACCGCACGCATCCTCAGCGGCACGACGACGGCCCCCCTGCTTCCCGAAAGCGCCGTCCTCTCGGACGACAAGGGCAGCTTCGTCTACGTCATCGACAAGGAAAACAAGGCCCAGCGCGTGGCGGTCGAGACCGGCCTCGTCACCAGCGAGGGCGTCGTCATCACCAGCGGTATCAACGGCACGGAGAAGATCGTGCTGCAGGCGGGCGGCTTCCTCACCGAAGGCGAAACGGTCAACCCGCGCCCGCAGGGCAATTGACGGGAGGCTCGCAATGAACTTCCAGAACATTTCCGCCTGGTCGATCCGCAACCCGGTCATCCCCCTGGTTGCCTTCACCGCACTGTTGCTGGCCGGCATCCTCAGCTTTGCGCGGATGGACGTGGTCAACAACCCGGATATCGACTTTCCGGCTGTCAACGTCACAATTTCGCAGCCCGGTGCCGCGCCGACCGAGATCGAGAACCAGATTACGCAACGGGTGGAATCGGCGGTGCGCGCCGTCAACGGGGTGAACAAGATCACCTCGACCGCGCGCGAAGGAAGTTCCAACACCTTCATCGAATTCGAAATCGGCACCGACACCAACAATGCGGTCGCCGAGGTCAAGAATGCCATCGACGGAGTGCGCTCGAGCCTGCCCGACGGGATTCTCGAGCCGCGTATCGAGAAGGTGAACATCGCCGGCGGCTTCCTCGGCATCTACGCTGTCGAGGCAAGCGACATGACGTTGGAGCAGCTCAGCTGGTTCATCGATGACGCGGTCGCCAAGCGCCTGCTCTCGATCGAGGGTATGGCCGAAGCGGGCCGGTTCGGCGGCGTCGACCGTGAGATCGAGGTCACGCTGGATCTCGCCAAGATGCAGGCCTACGGCGTCACGGCTAGCGAAATCAACCAGGCCCTCCGCCGGGACAATATCGACGCGGCGGGTGGCATGGCCGAAGTGGGAGGCACGCGCCAGTCTGTCCGCGTGCTCGGCAACACCGAAAGTGCGTATGCGCTGTCGCAGCGCCAGATCCGCCTTGCCAATGGCACTACGCTCAAGCTGGCCGACGTCGCTACCGTGCGTGACGGCAATTCCGAACGGAGTTCGATTTCCAAGGTCCGCGACAAGGAAGTCGTCAATTTCTACATGAGCCGCGCCAAGGGCGCCTCGGACGTGACCGTTTTCGAGGACGCGCAAGAGCTGATCGCGCAAGTTGAAGCGGAAAATCCCGACGTCGAATTCATCCAGCTGTTCGACACGGTCAAATACACGAAGGACCAGTATTCCAGCTCGATCGCCGCCATGATCGAAGGCGCGATACTTGCCGTCGTCGTCGTGTTCTTCTTCCTGCGTGACTGGCGCGCGACCTTCATCTCCGCGGTCGCTATCCCGCTTTCGGCGATCCCGACCTTCTGGTTCATGGATTTGCTCGGCTTCAACTTGAACCAGCTTTCTCTGCTGGCGCTGGGGCTTGTGGCCGGAGTGCTGGTCGACGACGCGATTGTGGAAATCGAGAATATCGTACGGCACATGCGGATGGGCAAGACCGCCTATCAGGCGTCGATCGACGCCGCCGATGAAATTGGCCTGCCCGTGGTGGCGACCAGTTTCTGCATTGTCGCGGTATTCCTGCCGGTCGGCCTGATGCCGGGCGTGACCGGGCAATTCTTCAAGAACTTCGGTCTAACGGTCGTCATTGCCGTGCTGATGAGCCTTGCCGTGGCGCGTATGATCACGCCAATGCTGGCGGCCTATTTCCTTCAGGCCAAGGGCCATGCCGCGCATGGCGAGGGCAAGTGGATGGACCGCTACATGCGCGTACTCCACTGGTCGCTCGAACGGGGCAAGATGCACGCGCGCCGCGCCGGTTTGCCTGGCCCCAAACACCGTTGGCTCTACGTCCTCTCGCTGTTCTTCATCGTACTGGCGCTGCTGGCGATTTCCGGCATGGCCGTCTTCATGACGTTCAACATGATCGACGGGCTTGCCGTCCCGCAGACGCTCGCCGATGCGGTGGCCGACGAGGACAGCTTCGTCCACGCGCTGGTCATGCGTCCGCTCCAGTTGATCCAGTTGGCGGTGGCCACCGCAGTCGGTTTTGCGCTGACGTTCCTGTTCCTCAAGCTGCTCGGCCTTATCACTCGTATCTTCGGCGAGCGCCTTGCACAGACCTGGCGCTATCTCGAAGCGCGTTTCTATGACCACCGCGTGTGGATGCTCGGCCTCGGCTGGTTCTCCTTCCTCTTGACAATCCTGCTGTTCGGGCAGACCCCGTTCCAGTTCAATCCGGAGGTCGACAGTGACAATTCGCAGGTGCGGATCGAAATGGTCCCCGGCACCACGCTGGAAAGCACCGAGCGCGTAGCCGACGACGTTGCCGAACTGCTTTACGAACAGCAGGAAGTCGACCTCGTCCTCGAACGCGTCAACGAAGGCAGCGCCACGCTCTACATCACGCTCGCCGAGGATCGTGAGCGGCCGTCCTATGTCTTCGAGCGCGACCTCGCGCCCGAACTGGCCAAGATCCCCGACGCACGCGTGCGCTGGAATTCTATGAATGGTCCCGGGGGCGGTGGAAGCGGGCGTGACCTTACCATCATGCTTGCCGGTTCCGACCCGGTTCTGCTCAACGCTACCGCCTCCTCGCTGGTCGAAGAAATGAAGGATCTCGACACGGTAGTCGCGCCGCGGATTACCGCCGACGTGCCTCGCCCCGAGATCATCATTCGCCCGCGTACGGAACTGATGGCGGATCTCGGCGTATCGACCGCTTCGGTCAGCCAGGCGATCCGCATCGCGACCATGGGCGAAATCGAGCAGAACGCGGCAAAGTTCTCGCTGTCGGACCGACAAATCCCGATCACCGTGCGTCTTCCCGAAGCCGCGCGGGAAGACATCACGACGATACGCAACCTGCCCGTTCCGACCGCCAATGGAAGCTCGGTCCCGCTGGGACGTATCGCCGACATCAGCTTCGGCTCAGGTCCGACGACGATCCAGCGCTACAACCAGAACCGCCGTGTCTTCATTGGTGCAGACCTAGCTAGCGGAGTCCTGCGCGGCAATGCGATGGAGGAGATCAACCAGCTCCCCACACTCGCCAACCTGCCGCAGGGCGTGATCCGCGACCAGGTGGGCGAAGACGAGCTGCAGCAGGAGCTGCTCGACAACTTCAGCGTCGCCCTGCTTGCGGGTATCCTGCTGGTCTTCGCGGTGCTGGTCCTGCTCTACAAGCGCCTGATGAGCCCGCTGGTCAACATGACCTCCCTGGCGCTCGCGCCGCTGGGCGGAATTTTCCTTGTCTGGCTGGTCGGCCAACCGCTCTCCATGCCGGTGCTTATCGGTATCCTGCTGTTGCTGGGCATCGTCTCGAAGAACTCGATCCTGCTGATCGATTTCGCGATTGAGGAGATGGAACGCGGCACACGCAAGATCGACGCGATCATCGATGCCGGGCACAAGCGCGCGCAGCCGATCGTCATGACCACCGTCGCCATGACGGCGGGCATGGTGCCGACCGCGCTAAGCCTTTCGGGCGATGGTGCTTGGCGGGCCCCCATGGGCACGGTGGTGATTGGCGGTCTTATCTTGTCGACGCTGCTCACACTCCTGATCGTCCCGGCGGGCTTCAGCCTCGCCGACGGCTTCGAAAAACGAATCGGGCCGTGGATGCGGACCAAGTTCCTCACCTATCGTCCCGGCGACGAGGACCGCAAGGTTCCCCCGCAAGGCGGACAGCCCGGGATCGAACCGGCGGAGTGAGCGTCGCCTAGGATATGGCGGGCACTACGCGACAAGAGGTAAGTACGGGCGGCGCGCCGCTCCCGCCCGATCGCGCCCGTGCGATGCGCCGGACGGCCACGGGCATGCTCGTGCTCATGGCAGCGATCTTCATTGCCTCGGGGGGCTGGCTCGACGTGCACCCGGCCTGGGGCTACGTCCATGCCTTCGCAGAAGCCGCAATGGTCGGTGGCCTCGCCGACTGGTTCGCGGTCACCGCCCTATTCCGCCGTCCGCTGGGCCTGCCGATCCCGCACACGGCGATCATCCCGGAAAACAAGGACCGGATCGCCGACACCATGGCGGGCTTCCTGCGTGAGAACTTCCTCACGCCGCAGGTGGTCGCGCGCAGGATGGGGGCGATGAACCTCGCGGGCGCGGTCGGCAGCTATCTCGCCGATCCCAAGGCGGTGCGCGATTCGCGCGTCCGCGTGGGGGCAGGCGAGCTTGCGGTCGAGGTCCTCGAGTCGCTCGATCCGGAACGGCTGGGCACGCAGGTTCGCGCCGGACTCGCGGCGCAGATCGAAAAGCTGGAGATAGCGCCGCTGCTCGGCGGCATGCTCGAAGCGATGATCGAGGACGGGAGGCACAAGGCCCTGATCGACAAGATCATCCGCTGGGCCGGCCTCGTGCTAGAGGACAACGAAGAGATGGTCCGCGAAATGGTCCATCGCCGCGCCAACGCCGTGCTGCGTTTCACCGGCCTCGACGAACGCTTGGCCAATTCGGTGATCGACGGGCTCTACAAGCTGCTTGCCGAGGTGCTTGTCGATCCCGAACACCCCTTGCGCGACAAGATCGAAGAGGGGCTGGAAGAGCTCGCCAAGGGCCTGCGCGAAGATCCCGAGATGCAGGCACGCGTGGAGCGCCTGAAAGTCGAACTGCTCAACAATCCGGCGATCGCGAACTGGTGGCAGTCGGTCTGGGAGCGCATCCGCGCCCGGCTTATCCGGTCGATCCGCGAGAGCGGCGGCGCAGGCGGCGGCTATCTCGGCGAAACGCTGGCCGAGTTGGGCGGCGCGCTACGCGACGATATCCGCCTGCAGCAGCAGGTCAACCGCTTTGCCCGCCGCACAGCCGTGGGCGTTGCCACGCGTTACGGCGACCAGATCGTGCAGTTGGTGTCGGAAACCGTCCGCCGCTGGGATGCAACCACGCTGACGGATCGCGTCGAAAGCGCGGTAGGTCGTGACCTGCAGTTCATCCGGATAAACGGGACGCTGGTGGGCGGGCTGGTGGGAGTGACGATCCACACGCTGAGCCATTTGTTCTAGCCGCCCCAGCGCCCACCATGCGCGCCGGAATTCCAGGCGCCATAGGGTGAGAGTCTGATCGAGAGCGTGAAAAGCGAGGGGAAAGCTTCACCCTCTTTATTCAAGGCCGGCTCGAACTGCATCTCCGAAATCTCGGCGCAGATATCGGGAATATCGCTTTGCCCGGCGGCCAGGGTCTCGAACTTGCATTGCGAAACCGAACCGTCGGCTTCGACACGCGCCCGCAGCCGGACCAGCGCCCCATCGCCCGAAAGCTTCTTGGCGCGCAGGAGCTCCCGGTTGAGCCGCGCAAAATAGGTTCGCGGGTTGGGCATTGCGGCGGGCGTGTAATGATCGTCTTCGAAAGGGCTGAGACCCCAGTCGCCGAGCAATTCCGCTGAGCAGGCATTCAGCGCTTCGAATGGTGCGCGCATATTGCCCGTTTCGAAGGAGACGATCCGGGTCGTGCGCTGCAGCACGAGCCGGTCGGACATTTCCGCTGCGTTGAGGTCGATTGCGGTTGCCGCAAGTGGCTTGCCGCTCGGTGTGTCTTCCGGCTCCTCTTCCAAAGCAGCTCCAGCAAGCGTCGCCGCATCGCCGTATCCCGGCAGGTCGAACTCGATTGGTTCGATCGTGATAAGCGGCCAGTCGTTTCGCATTCCGCCGTAGAACCATGCGCCGCGCCGTGCACTGGCGAGATCAGGGGCGGCCATTGTCACGTCGAACCGGCTACCCGGTGCAAACTGCTCGTAGGCAAGCAGCCCAGGACCATCCTCCGAAGAGAACTTGCGCGCGAGGGTGCAGCGATCCGCGCCAGCGTCCAATTGCCACGCAGATAACGGCTTGAGAACAATGGCTCCGTCCTTCTCGGCCAACTCGCCGGGAAGCGTCCGCGCCCCCAAGCCGGCCGGAGCAGTTGCAACTCCCACTGCGAGCGCAGCAAGCAAGAGCGAGCGGGTAGACTTCTTGCTTCCGGTCATTCCTCGTCTTCCGAATCTTCCGAGCCTCGATCATGCCTGATGGCAAATCCATGGGCATCGGCAGAGAACGGTCTTTCTCCGAAATTGATCGCGTAGCGGATCGATTGGAAAGCAAAATCCTTCGCCGGATTGCCGTTGGCATCAAGCGCAGGAAAGTAGCGGGCGTGTTCGATCATGCTTTCGCACGCCGTATCCCGCAGGATCTTGGCAGTGAGGAAATCCGTAACATGGCAGTGGCTCACGCGGCCGTTCTCGTCGATGATCAGGCGCAATGGAACCGTACCCTGCCGGTTCGAGCGCAAGGCTTCGCGCGGATAGTCGCGCTGGATCGCCGGGGCCCACTCGGCGAGATCCTTCGGCGTCACATGTTTGCTAAGCTGGCTGTGTGCTTCGAGATCGAAGCCGAACTCGAGAAGCTTCGTTGTGACGCAAGCATCGAGCGCGGTTACGGCCTTATCGATCGCCCGCGTATGGAGGGTGGTCGTCACACCGCGCGGATCGACAATGATGAAATCGGTGACCTCGTCGGGGCGAGTGCGCCGGATATCGTCCTTGGTCCGCGGCAAGAGCCTGCCGGCGAAAACCACACCCTCGCGCTCTCCAATCTAGGCGGCCGCCACGCGCCCAAACCGGTGGAGCTCCTTGCCCGGAACAAAGCCAGCCTCGAGCGACCCGCTCTGTTGCAGGATGGGCGCTCCAATCACTGCGAACTGGACTGCGGAACGCGGATGAATGCGCTTGATCGAAAAGGTCACGCGCTCCTCGCCGCGAGTGAAATCGCGCGCGACCGAGCAGCCGTCCTCAAGTGTATTCAGCCGCCACTGGCCGTCGGGCTGAAAGGTGCGCTGTTGTTCGACTTCCTGTGCGAAAAGCGGACTGCCAGAACAAACATACGCAGCTGCGACAAATAAAAATCGACCCCTCATTCCTTGCGCTTAGCAAGGAAGGGGGGGTCGAAGCAAATCCCGTAGGATCCTATAGTTAGAGCTTCTCGGTCAGCTCCGGCACGATCTTGTAGAGATCGCCGACGATGCCGATGTCCGCAACCTGGAAGATCGGGGCGTCTTCATCCTTGTTGATCGCAATGATCGTCTTGGAATCCTTCATGCCGGCCAAGTGCTGGATGGCGCCCGAAATGCCGATGGCGAAATAGACTTCCGGGGCGACGATCTTGCCGGTCTGGCCGACCTGGTAATCGTTCGGCACATAGCCCGCATCGACCGCGGCGCGCGAGGCCCCGATGCCGGCGCCGAGCTTGTCGGCGAGCGGGGTGATGACCTGCTCGAAAGTTTCCGCGTCCTTGAGCGCGCGGCCACCCGAAACGATGACCTTGGCGCTGGTCAGTTCGGGGCGGTCGCTCTCGGCAATTTCCTCGCTCACGAAGCTGGAGATGCCAGCGTCGGCGGGGCCGGAGATGTCTTCGATCGTGCCCGAACCGCCTTCGGTCGCGGCCTTCTCGAAGGCCGTGCCGCGAACGGTGATGACGAGTTTTTCGTCCGAACTCTCGACCGTGGCGATGGCGTTGCCGGCGTAGATCGGACGGGTGAAGGTCTTGTCGCCTTCGACCGAAAGAATGTCGGAAATCTGCATCACGTCGAGCAGGGCGGCTACGCGCGGGGCGATGTTCTTGCCCGTGGTGGTGGCCGGTGCGACGAAGGCGTCGTGATGGCCCATCTGGTCGGCGATCAGCGGCGCGACGTTTTCGGCCAGCGCATGCTCGTAAGCTGCGTCGTCGGCGAGGTGGACCTTGCCGACGCCTTCGATCTTGGCGGCTTCCTCGGCCACCGCGCGGCAGCCCGAGCCGGCAACGATCAGATGGACTTCGCCCAGCTTCGAGGCAGCGGTCACCGCGGCCAGCGTGGCATCGGCGACGGTCTTGTTGTCATGTTCGACCCAAACGAGGGTTTTCATAGCTTTCGTTCCTTCTCGTCCGTGGGGCTTCAGGCGATGCCGAGCGCTTTGATCTTGGCGACCAGCGCATCGACGTCTTCGACCTTCTCACCCGCCTGGCGGACCGGCGGTTCGGAGACGTTGGTGGTCTTGAGGCGCGGCGCGGTGTCGACGCCGTAATCGGCCGGGCTCTTGGTATCGAGCGGCTTCTTCTTCGCCTTCATGATGTTCGGCAGCGACGCATAGCGCGGCTCGTTGAGGCGCAGGTCGGTGGTGACGATGGCGGGCAGGGTCAGCTTGACCGTCTGCAGGCCGCCATCGACCTCACGCTTCACGGTAACGCTCTCGCCATCGACTTCGACCGTGTTGGCGAAGGTGCCCTGGGGGCGCCCCATGAGGGCGGCGAGCATCTGGCCGGTCTGGTTCGAATCGTCGTCGATCGCCTGCTTGCCGAGCATCACGATGCCCGGGCTCTCTTCCTCGGCAATGGCCTTGAGGATCTTGGCGACGGCGAGCGGTTCGACCTCGTCATCGGTTTCGACGAGAATCGCGCGGTCGGCGCCCATGGCGAGCGCGGTGCGCAGCGTTTCCTGCGCCTTTGCCGGGCCGATGGAGACGGCGACGATTTCTTCCGCCTTGCCGGCTTCCTTGATGCGAATGGCCTCTTCGACTGCGATTTCGTCGAAGGGGTTCATGCTCATCTTGACGTTGGCAAGGTCCACGCCCGAGCCATCGGCTTTAACGCGCGGTTTGACGTTGTAATCGATCACCCGCTTGACGGGGACGAGGATTTTCATGGGTGTACCTTCCTCTCGATAAGAAACTGTGGCGCCCGCCTAGCTTGCGTTTACGTAAACGTCAAGTTGGGCGGAGCGGTATTTCGTGACCCTTCGCGCTGCCCCTCGCCCGCAGGAATGCTGAGGTCAAGCGGCGCTGGGCCGTCCACCTTTACTATGGACGGGGCGGGGAATAGTTTCAGGTGAACGGCAGGAGGTTTGCGATGCGCGGTTGGATGATGATTTCGGTGGCCATGGCCTTGGCGGTGAGCCCGCTCGGCGCGCAGGAAACGCGCGTTGCGCCCGAAGACCACACGCCTCCGCCCGCCACGCTGGAGCAGATGGACTGGCTGGTCGGGCAATGGGTCGGCACCGGCATCGGCGGCGCGCCCGCGATGGAAAGCTGGCTGCCCCCGAGCGGCGGCACCATGGTCGGGTCTTTCGTCCAGCAGACCGGCGAGGGCGCCATCCGTTTCACCGAGCATCTCTACCTGATGGAGGAAGAGGGCACGCTGGTCCTGCGCCTCAAGCACTTCAACGCCGACCTCACCGGTTGGGAGGAGAAGGACGGGATGCTGACCTTCCGCCTGATCGCGATGGAGGACTGCGCAGCCTATTTCCGCTCGCTGACGCTTAGATGCGCCGATCCCGAGAGGCCGGGCGACGGACTTGTGGCAGCGGTACGCATGCGCGAAGGGAACGAGCTGCTTTTCAATTTCAGGGCAATGTAGACGCGAGACCAGATACCTGGTCACGGCAGTCAAAGGGCGACGGCCCGCCCGCAGCGGGCGCATCTCCGATGCGTGTCTAGCGAGGACGAGGGTGCGGATGCGCCCTCGCAACCAAGCTAAGCCGCCTTCTTCACCTCTGCCACGATCTTCCGGGCGGCATCGCCCAGATCGTCTGCCGGAACGATCGGAAGGCCCGAATTGGCGAGGATGTCCTTGCCCTTCTCGACATTGGTGCCTTCGAGGCGAACCACCAGCGGAACATCGAGATCGACTTCCTTGGCCGCTACGACGATGCCTTCTGCGATGGTGTCGCAGCGCATGATGCCGCCGAAAATGTTCACGAGGATACCCTCGACCGCCGGATCCTTGAGGATGATCTTGAACGCCGCGGTGACCTTCTCGGTCGTCGCGCCGCCGCCCACATCGAGGAAGTTCGCCGGGAAGGCGCCATTGAGCTTGATGATGTCCATCGTCGCCATGGCGAGGCCGGCGCCGTTGACCATGCAGCCGATGTTACCGTCCAATTTGATGTAGGCGAGGTCGTATTCCGATGCCTCGACTTCGGCCGGGTCTTCCTCGGTCTCGTCGCGCATCGCTTCCACGTCCTTGTGGCGGTAGAGCGAATTGCCGTCGAAGCTCATCTTGGTGTCGAGGACGAGGAGGTTGCCTTCCTTGTCTTCCACCAGCGGGTTGATCTCGAGCATTTCCATGTCGAGGTCCATGAAGGCGGTATAAAGCTGCTTGGCGAGCTTCTGGCACTGCTTGTTGGTGTCGCCGGTCAGCTTGAGGGCGAAGGCCACCGCGCGGCCGTGGTGGGGCATGAAGCCCTGGGCCGGGTCGATGGTGATGGTGGTGATCTTCTCGGGCGTCTCATGCGCGACGTCCTCGATGTCCATGCCGCCTTCGGTCGAAGCGATCATGGCGACGCGGCCGGTGGCACGGTCGACCAGCATCGAAAGGTAGTATTCCTTTTCGATGTCGACGCCGTCAGTGACATAGAGGCGGTTAACCTGCTTGCCTTCGTCGCCCGTCTGGATCGTCACCAGCGTGTTGCCGAGCATTTCCTTCGCGTTGGCCTCGACGTCATCGATGCTCTTCGACAGGCGGACGCCGCCCCTGGCATCGGGTCCGAGTTCCTTGAATTTGCCCTTGCCGCGGCCACCGGCGTGGATCTGCGCCTTCACGACATAGAGCGGGCCGGGAAGTTTCTTCGCGCCTTCGACAGCCTCTTCGACGGTCATTGCTGCGTGTCCTGCGGGAACGGCGATGCCGTATTTCGCGAGGAGTTCCTTGGCCTGATATTCGTGGATGTTCATGTCGGTCGCTATTCCTTCGCGCGAGGCCGCGCGTTTGGGGGGTAGGGAGTCGATGCGCGCATAAGCATACGTAGGCCTTCTTGAAAAGAGCCGGATTCGGGTGCAGGGCGCTGGCGACTTCCATGATCGACAGCAAACGCCTCGAATCCATCGTCGCTCACGCCGGCGAGATCGCCCTTGGCCTGTGGCCGGGGGCGGGCGCCGAACTGCAATCCTGGGAGAAGTCGCCCGGCAGCCCGGTGTGCGAGGCGGACCTCGCGGTGGACGCCTTCCTCAAGCGCGAACTGGGCGCGCTGTTGCCCTCTGCCGGCTGGCTATCGGAAGAGACCGCCGACGATCCCGCTCGACTCAAGCGGGACCTCATCTGGCTGGTCGATCCGGTCGACGGCACGCGCGATTTCATCCGCGGGCGCAAGGGCTGGGCGGTTTCGGTCGCGCTGATCAGCAACGGGCGGCCGCTGATCGGTTCGCTTTGCGCCCCGGCGCGCGGCGAGGTCTGGCACGCGGTGGCGGGGCAGGGCGCGACTCGCAACGGCGAGAAGCTCGCTGCCTCCACGCGCGACGAGTTTGCCGGTGCCCGCGTACCTGCTGCCGACCTGATGAAGCAGGACCGGATGCTGACCAAGGTCGACCAGCCCAATTCGATTGCGCTGCGCATCGCCATGGTGGCCGCCGACGAAGCGGATCTCGTGGCGACGCTGCGCTGGGGGTTCGAATGGGATATTGCCGCTGCCGGGCTCATCGCGCGCGAAGCGGGGGCAGCGGTGTCGGACAGTTTCGGCCGCAAGCTCGATTACAACAAGCGCGACCCGCGTGCCTTCGGCGTGGTCGCCAGTTCCTCTGCCATCCACCAGGCGACGATCGACCATCTGGCCGAGCGCGCGGCAAAGGTCTCTGCCCAATAAAAAGGGCCGGGCTTGCGCCCGACCCTTCTTCTGTGACAGTCCCGAGGAACTCTCTCGCGAGGTAACCTATTGGTTTGCCTGCGCTGCTTCCACATCCTGCTGGTCGAACGGGATGATCTTGATTTCGACGCGGCGGTTCATCGGCTCGTTCACGCCATCGGCGGTTTTCACCTTGAGGTGTTCATACTGCTCGCCATAACCTTGCCAACGAATGCGCGAAGAGCTGACACCGCGGCTGATCAGGTAGTTGGCAACCGCCTGTGCGCGCTGTTCGGACAGGCGCTGGTTGAGCGAATCCGAGCCGGTCGTATCGGTATAGCCATACACGTCGATAAGGCTGTTGGGATACTGCACGAGGTTCGCTGCAACGTTGTCGAGCGTGTTGCGAAAAGCCGAGTTGATCGTGGCGCTGCCAGTGGCGAAGGTTACGCCATCCGGCAGGTTGACGAGAATCGCGTTGCCGCCATCAGTTTCGCTCACATCGATGCCCGAACCGGCGGTCTGTTCTTCCAGTTCTTTGATCTGCTGGTCCATGCGGTAGCCGACATAGCCGCCTGCCGCGCCGCCGGCAGCGGCGCCGATGATGCGTCCGGTCTTGCCGCCGATAACGCCGCCGAGCAGGCCGCCGGCAACCGCGCCGCCGACACCGCCAAGGACGGTACGCGAAACCTTGCGCTCACCGGTGTTGGGGTCCGTCACACAGGCGGAGGTGCCCAGAAGGGCGATCGAGGAGAGGCCTGCGAGGAAAAAGCGTGATTTTTTCATATGTTCTGTTCCCTTTTGTCGAGCCGGGTTTTGGCGGAGCGCTCCAGCCCCTCCCATGCCCGGTTGCGGTGGGACGCACCCACCGGCGTCTCTAGAAGGGTCAAACCACTCAAAGCACGCAGTGTTCCGAGAGACGCTGGCAGAGCCTGTCTTTTGTGCTAGCGGGGGTGCGTGACACCCTTTCCCTGGACCGACCTTCTCATCATCGCCGGGCTGATCCTGCTCAACGGCATCTTTGCCATGAGCGAGCTCGCCATCGTTTCCGCGCGCACCGGGCGGCTGCGTTCGGCTGCCAACCAGGGGAGCTCCGGCGCGAAGACCGCGATCGACCTTGCCGCGGACCCCGGAAAATTCCTCTCGACCGTGCAGATCGGCATCACGCTGGTGGGGATCATTGCCGGCGCCTATTCGGGCGCGAGCCTTGGCGGGCCGGTGGGCGAGCGGCTTGAAGCCATGGGCGTGCCGTCCGACTGGGCCGACCAGGCGGGCTTTGCGCTGGTGATCGCGCTCACAACCTATTTCAGCCTCGTGGTGGGCGAGCTCGTGCCCAAGCAGGTCGCCCTGCGCGCTGCCGTGCCCATCGCCATCGCCATGTCGCGCGCCATGGCGCTGCTCGCCAAGGTCGCCGCGCCGCTGGTGTGGCTGCTCGATGCGTCCTCGGGCGCGCTTATCCGCCTGCTGGGCGTGAAGCCCGCCGGTCAGAGCGCCGTGACGGCTGAAGAACTCCACATGCTTTTTGCCGAAGCTACCCGGACAGGCATCATTGAAACCGAGCAGCACCAGATGCTCGCCGGTGTCGTGCGGCTAGCCCAGCGCCCCGTGCGCGAAGTGATGACGCCGCGCACCGATCTCGACTGGATCGACGTCAACGCCGACGAAGAGGCGATTCGCGCGCTGCTCGACGAAAGCCCTCACTCTGTGTGGCCGGTGGCGGACGGCACGCCCGACAAGGTGATGGGCCTCGTGCGCGTCCGTGAGGTCCTGGGCGCTCTGCTGGCGGGCGAAGGCATCCGGCTCGAAGAGCTGATGACAAAGGCCGAGGTCGTCCCCGACCAGCTCGACGCGGTCGATGCCCTGCGTGTGCTGCAGCAGGCCGACATCGCCATGGCGATGGTGCACGACGAATACGGACATCTCGACGGTATCGTCACCCCGGTCGACCTGCTCACCGCGCTGGTGGGCGATTTCGCCAGCGACCAGGACCCGGACGACACGCCCGGTATCGTCGAGCGCGACGACGGCTCGCTGCTGGTTGCGGGATCACTCAGCGCCGATGCGCTCGCCGACCGTCTGAGGCTCGATTACGGCGACGACCGCGAATTCGCGACCGTGGCGGGATATTGCCTCGCCGTGCTCAGGAAGCTCCCCGCCGAGGGCGAATGGTTCGAGGAACAGGGCTGGCGCTTCGAAGTGATCGACCTCGACGAACGCCGCATCGACAAGGTGCTTGTAAGCGCGGTCGGACCAGCGAAGGACGAGGACGTCTCGGGGGACTGAGGCGCGGGGGTTTTTTGTTTGCGCGGTTTTTTGTGTTTCGAACCGACCTCCGTCGGTTCGTCCTCGCTAGATGTGCGGCAAGCCGCACCCGCTGCGGGCGGGCGGTCGCCCTTGCGGTCGCCTAGTCGCCGACCGTATCAGCGCAAAATAGCTAGGGCGGTTCTTGGTCGCGGCAGCCAAAGCGCGACCGCGCGCCGCCGCTTATGCGGCGAAGCCAAGCGACGCGGACGCGTCGTGCCCGGCGTTTGAGGGCGCAAGCAAAAAACTGGGAAGCCGCGAGGGCCGCAGGTAAAATACCTACGCCCTAGCGCTCGAAATTATCCCGGGATCACGGCCTGCGCAGTAGCACCGTCGCCTTCGGGGGCGGCGATGATGTCGCGGGTCACGCGGCCCTTGGCGACCGTGTTGGTGCCTTCCGAGCCGACCTGGCTGCGGATGCCGGGTTCGGCCACGCCGGCGCGGTCGAGCGCGCTGGTTTCCACCGTGCTACGCTGGGCCGGACCGCCGAAAAGCGCTTCGAGCGTCTGCTCGGCTGCCGAACCTTCGGCCGGGCGCGGCGCACCCGGAGCGGGCGGCACGAGGTTGAAATCGGGCGGGACCACCAGCGGCGCCTGGCGCTGCACGGCAAACTCGTCCGGACGGTCACGGTCGAGGAAACCGCCGCCGCCACAGGCTGCGAGCAGGCTCGAAGTGGCGCCGAGAAGGGCGATACGGGCGATGGTGTTCATTGCGTATTCTCCGCGGCGTCTGCCGGCTTGCCTTGCATGAGATCGTCGACCTCGTCTTCCTCCTTGTCGCGCATGAAGAAGGCGCGGGCAAGGATAATGAGGACGCCGATGGTGATAGCGGCATCGGCGACGTTGAAAATGAGGAAGGGGCGGAAATCCCCGAAATGCAGGTCGGCGTAGTCGATGACATAGCCGAGCTCGTAGCGGTCCTTGATATTGCCCAGCGCGCCGCCGAGGATCATCGACAGGCCGAGGATGTCGCCGAAAGCCTTCTCGCGGAACATCCAGATGGTGACGACCAGCGCGATCAGCGCGGTCACGCCGACGAGGATCCAGCGTGATTCGAAGCTGTCGGCCTCGAACATGCCCATCGAAACGCCGAAATTCTGCGTCCAGCGCAAGTCGAAGAAGGGCAGCAGTTCGATCACGCGGACCTGCCGCAATTGCAGCGGTGCGACCATCAGCCATTTGACCCACTGGTCGACCGCATAGATCGCAAAGGCGATGACGACGCCGATCAGGCGCAGTTTCAGGAGCGGGTTCATTCAGCTGCGTCCAGTTGGGCGACGACCGTTTCGCAGCGGTCGCAAAGCGCGCCGTCTTCCGCAACGGAAGGCAGCAGGCGCCAGCAGCGGCCGCATTTGTTTTCGTCGGTGCGCGAAACAGTCACCTCGTCGCTCTGCCCACGCGTGACTGACGCGGTGATGAACAGTTCGGCGAGATCCTCGTCGGTAAAGCCTTCGGGCACGGCGCTGGCCGGGACCACCACATCGGCCTCTAGGCTGGAGCGGATGGTCTTGTCGCGGCGCAGCGGCTCTATCGCCTCGGTCACACGTTCGCGCAGCGCCCGCAGCTTGTCCCAGCGCGCGCCGTCGGCAGAGACGCCCGGCACCGGCGGCCAGTCGAGCAGGTGGACGCTGCCACCTTCGGGATAGCGCGTGGTCCAGACCTCTTCCGCCGTGAACACCAGCACCGGCGCGGCGTAGCGCACCAGCGCGTGGAACAGGAGGTCGAGTACGGTGCGATAGGCGTTGCGGCGCGTCGAATCCGGGCCGTCGCAATAGAGCGTGTCCTTGCGGATATCGAAGTAGAAGGCTGAGAGGTCCTCGTTGCAAAAATCGACCAGCAGGCGCGTGTAGGTGTTGAAGTCGTACTCTTCGAGCGCCTTCTTCAGCTTGCCGTCGAGGTCCGCCAGCAGTGCGAGGATGTAGACTTCCAGCTCGGGAATCTCGCCCGCATCGCCCATGTCGCCGACGAAACCGTCAAGCGCGCCAAGGAGGTAGCGGAAGGTGTTGCGCAGGCGGCGGTACTGGTCGCCCACGCCTTTCAGGATCTCGTCGCCGATGCGGTGGTCTTCGGTGAAGTCGACGGAGAGCGCCCAGAGGCGGATGATGTCCGCGCCGTACTGTTCCATGACCTTGAGTGGGTCGATGGTATTGCCGAGGCTCTTCGACATCTTCTTGCCGTCGCTCGCCATGGTGAAGCCGTGGGTCAGCACCGCGTCATAGGGCGCGCGGCCGCGGGTGGCGGAGCTTTCGAGCAGGCTCGACTGGAACCAGCCGCGATGCTGGTCGCTGCCTTCGAGATAGAGGTCGGCGGGCCAGCGCTGGTCGGGCCAGCGGCCGCCTTCCAATGTAAAGGCGTGGGTGCAGCCCGAATCGAACCAGACATCGAGAATGTCGGTCACCATCTCGAACTCGTTGGGGTCGTGATCTGCGCCAAGGTATTCGGCCTTGCGGCTCTCGTCCCAGGCATCGACGCCCTGTTCGCGCACGGCTTTGACGACGCGGGCATTGACCGCAGGGTCCTGCAGATAGGTCCCATCCTGCCGCACGAAGAGCGTGATCGGCACGCCCCATGCGCGCTGGCGCGAAAGTACCCAGTCGGGGCGGCCTTCGACCATGGAGCCGATGCGGCGGCGGCCCTTCTCGGGGTAGAATTTCACCCGCTCGATTTCGCGCATGGCGATTTCGCGCAGGGTCGAGTGGTCCTTGCTCGTGGCCATGGCGACGGCCGCGCCAAAGCCCTCGGGCACGGCCACATCGAAATCGCCCACCTCGAGCGGCTTGTCCATCGGCACGAACCACTGCGGCGTGCAGCGATAGATGACCTTGGCCTTCGAGCGCCACGAATGCGGGTAGGAGTGCGCGTAGTCGTCGCTGGCCGAAAGCAGCGCGCCCGCTTCGCGCAGATCGCTGCAAATCGGCCCATCGGGCGAATTGAAGGTCTTGTTGATCACCGCGCGGCGGCGGTCGTCGCTACCGCCGAGCCATTCCCAGTCGTCGCGATAGCGCCCGTCGCCCAGAACTGCGAAGACCGGCTCGATGCCGTGCTCGCGGCAGAGCAGGAAGTCGTCCTCGCCATGGTCGGGCGACATGTGGACTAGGCCCGTACCGCTGTCGGTGGTGACGAAATCGCCTGCGAGCAGCGGACGTGGGCGAGCATAGAATCCGCCGAAATGGTGCATCGGGTGGCGCGCGATGGTTTGTCCGCCAACAGACTGATCGTCGGTCAGACCGAACATTTCGCCGTCGAAGAGCACGTCGTCGACTTCGTCCTGGATTGAAGGATCGTATTCCAATCCTGCACGTGCGAGAAACTCATCACGCAGACTTTCGGCGACGACGAAGCGGCGACCATCGGCGACGCGAAAAACCTCGTACGTGATGTCGGTGCCGAACGATATCGCCTGGTTCACCGGGATCGTCCACGGTGTAGTCGTCCAGATCACTACCTGAGCGCCGATGAGATTCGGCATCGGGCTTTCCACGATCTCGAAGGCCACGTCGATCTGGGTCGAGGTGATGTCCTCGTATTCGACCTCGGCTTCGGCCAGCGCGGTTTCCTCGACCGGCGACCACATCACCGGCTTCGATCCTCGATAGAGATTTCCGGCTTCGGCGAACTTCATCAGCTCGGCAACGATAGTCGCCTCGCTTTCCGGCTGCATGGTCAGGTACGGATCATCGAAATCCGCCATCAGGCCGAGGCGCTTTAACTGTTCGCGCTGCACGTTCACCCAATGGGCGGCATAGTCGCGGCATTCCTGGCGGAATTCGGCTGCGGGGACGGCCTTCTTATCCTTCTTCTTCTTGCGGTACTGTTCCTCGACCTTCCACTCGATCGGGAGGCCGTGGCAATCCCAGCCGGGCACGAAGGGCGCGTCCTTGCCGAGCAGCGTCTGCGAACGCACCACCATGTCCTTGAGGATACGGTTCAGCGCATGGCCGATATGCATGTCGCCATTGGCGTACGGCGGGCCGTCGTGAAGGATGAACTTCTCGCGGTCCTTGCGGGCCTCGCGCAGCTCTTCGTAGAGGTTTTCTTCCTGCCAGCGCGCAAGGATCTTCGGCTCCTTCTGGGGGAGGCCGGCCTTCATGGGAAAATCGGTCTTGGGAAGGAAGACCGTGTCTCTGTAATCGCGAGTGGCGTCTTTGGGTTCAGTCATTGCCGCGCGCGCTTAGAAGATGGCGCGCATCAGAGCAATCTTTCTCCATCTGCGCGGTCAATTCGTCGAGGTGATCGAATTTCGCCTCACCGCGCAGGAAGTGGTGGAAGGCCACTTCTACCTCCTGACCATACAGATCGCCCGAGAAGTCGAAGAAATAGGGCTCGAGTAATTCCTTGGGTGGCTCGAATTGGGGGCGCACGCCGATATTGGCAGCGCCTTTCAGCTCCTGCCCGGTCGAAAGGATGCGTCCGGTCACGGCATAGATGCCGTATTTCGGGCGCAGGTAGTGTTCGATCGAGAGGTTGGCTGTGGGATAGCCGATCTCGCGGCCGCGCTTGTCGCCGTGCTGGACCACGCCGCGAATCGCGAAGGGGCGGGTGAGCAGGCGCGCAGCCTCCTGCGGGTTGCCCTCACGCAGCGCGTCGCGCACGCGGCTGGAGGAGACGGGCGCGCCGCCGTCCATCACCGGATCGACCGCACGCGCCTCGATGCCGACCTCCTTGCCGAGTTCGACCAGCCGCTCGAAATTGCCGCCGCGCGCCTTGCCGAAGGTAAAATCGCCGCCGGTCACGACGCCCTTCGCGCCCAGCTTTTCGGCCAACAGCACGCGGACGAAATCCTCCGCCGTGGTCCCAGCCAGTTCGCCGTCGAAATGGAACACCAGCATCGCGGTCGCTCCCGCGGCGAGATAGAGTTCCTGTCGCTGTTCGAGCGTGGTCAGGCGGAAGGGCGCGGCGTCGGGCTTGAAGAAGCGCACCGGATGCGGGTCGAAGGTAGCGATGATCGCAGGCCGACCCTCGGCGCGCGCCCAGTCGATCGCTTCCTTCGCCACCGCCTGATGGCCAAGGTGGAAGCCGTCGAAATTGCCCAGCGCAATGATCGCACCGCGCAGGCTTTCGGGCAACGGATCGCGGTGGTCGAGGAACCTCACAGGCTCGCCGCCTCACCGACACGCCGATAAGTGTGGAAGCTGTAGGCGGGGGTGTCGCCATCCGCCTCGAAATCCTCGGTCCCCGCCAGATCCCATTCGGGGCCGAGCGGCGGCATAAAGACATCGCCATCGAAGTCGCGGTGGATTTCGGTCAGCTCGACCTTTTTGGCCAGCGGCATGAAGACATCGAAAATCGCCGCCCCGCCAATGACCGCGATGTCGCCCTCGCCCGCCTTGGCGACAGCTTCCCCGACCGAGCGGACCACTTCCGCACCGGTCGAATCCCAGCGTTCCTTGCGGGTGAGCACGATGTGGCGGCGTCCGGGGAGCAGGCCGGGCAGGCTCTCGAAAGTCTTGCGGCCCATGATCATCGGCTTGCCCATGGTCAGCGCCTTGAAGCGTTTCAAATCGGCGGGAAGGTGCCACGGCAGGCGCCCCTGCTTGCCGATCGCGCCATTGGCGGCGCGCGCATAGATCAGGAACAGGCTCATGCGCGGGTGTCGCGGGAGATCTGGGTGATGTGGCCCATCTTGCGGCCCTCGCTCGCCTCGGCCTTGCCGTAGTCGTGGAGGTGGACGCGCGAATCGGTCAGCTTCGCCGCCGCGCTGTCGATCTCGCTGCCGAGGATGTTGCGCATCTCGACCGCTGCCGAGGATGTTGCGCATCTCGACCGCGGCCACGGTGGTGCGCGTATCGCCCAGCGGCAGGCCGGCGACCGCGCGGATGTGGTTCTCGAACTGGCTGGTGGCCGCGCCTTCGATGGTCCAGTGGCCCGAGTTGTGCACGCGCGGGGCCATCTCGTTGAAGATCGGCCCTTCGCGCGTGGCAAAGAATTCCAGCGTCAGCACGCCGACGTATTTGAGCGCATCGGCGACCTTGCGCGCCAATTCGCGGGCATGGGCGACATGGCGTTCGATCTCGGCTCCCGCCGGATAGCGCGAGGCGGCAAGAATGCCGCCCTCGTGGATGTTGCGGGTCGAATCCCAGAAGCGGATTTCGCCGTCCTGCGTGCGCACGAGGATGACCGAGAATTCCGCGTCGAATTCGACGAAGCCTTCGTAGACGCACGCCACATCGGGTACACGCAGGGCCTGCGCCTCGCGGATCGACATGATGCGCCACTGGCCCTTGCCGTCGTAACCGTCGCGCCGGGTCTTGAGGATGCCGGGCGCGCCATAGCGATCGACCGCGGTGATAAGGTCGTGCGAGGAATCGACCTTGGAATAGGCGGCGGGCTTGCCGCCGAGCCCTTCGATGAAGCGCTTTTCGGTCAGGCGGTCCTGCGCGGTTTCCAGCGCGATGGGGTCGGGAAAGATTTTTTCAGCCGGGATGGCGCGTGCGGCGGTGACAGGGACGTTCTCGAACTCCCAGGTCACGACATCGCATTGCGCGGCGAAACCGGCGAGTGTCACTTCATCGTCCCACTCGGCGGTGACGAAACCATCGCAGACCGCGCTCATCACATTGTCGCCTTCCGGCGCGTAGCCAATGCAGCGATAGCCGAGTTGCGCGGCGCTCATCGCCATCATCCGGCCAAGCTGGCCGCCGCCGAGGATGCCGATGGTGAAGCCGCGCGCGAGCATCAGTCGGCAGGCCTTTCGGTGACGGCGGCGCTCCGGGCGCTGCGCCAGTCCTTCAGGCGCTGCCCGAGTTCCGCGTCGTTATTGGCAAGGATGGCAGCGGCCAGCAGGCCCGCGTTGGTCGCGCCGGCCTCGCCGATGGCCAGCGTGCCGACGGGGACGCCGGCGGGCATCTGGACGATGGAGAGCAGGCTGTCCTGCCCCGAAAGCGCGCGCGACTGGACCGGGACGCCCAGCACGGGGACATGCGTCAGCGCGGCGATCATGCCCGGCAGATGCGCCGCCCCGCCTGCGCCCGCGATGATGACATGGAAGCCCTCGTTCTCGGCGGCCTTTGCGAAATCGTACATCCTTTCGGGCGTCCGGTGAGCCGAAACGATGCGCACATCGGTGGCGACGCCCAGCTCCTCCAGCACGTCGGCGGCGCATTTCATGGTCGACCAGTCCGACTGGCTCCCCATGACGATTGCAATCTTTGCTCCTCCCCCTTGCGCCATCTTATGCGTCCTTCAGGTAATAGCGTTCGCCCGAAACCGTCGCGCCGTCGAATTCGTAGACGATCGGCTGGCCGGTCGGGATTTCGAGGCCGGTTATTTCTTCGTCCGAAATGTTGGAAAGGTGTTTCACCAGCGCACGCAAGGAATTGCCGTGGGCCGAGATAATCACCGTTTCGCCTTTCGCGAGTCGCGGCAGGATCGCCTCTCCCCAATAGGGCAGGACGCGCTCGATAGTGAGCTTCAGGCTTTCGGTCAGCGGCACGTCGATCCCCGCGTAACGCGGGTCGTCCGACAGGTCGAATTCGCTGCCGCGTTTCATCTCGGGCGGCGGCACGTCGAAGCTGCGGCGCCAGATGTGCACCTGCTCGTCGCCATGCTTTTCGCGGGTTTGCTGCTTGTCGAGGCCGGTAAGGCCGCCATAATGGCGCTCGTTCAGATGCCAATCGCGGGTCACCGGGATCCACAGCCGGTCGCATTCCTCCAGCGCCAGGTTGAGCGTCTTGATCGCGCGTTTCTGGAGCGAGGTGAAGGACACCGTCGGCAGCACGCCCTTGGCCTGCATCAGCCGGCCCGCCTCGCGCGCTTCGGCTTCGCCCTTCTCGGTGAGGTCGACATCCCACCAGCCGGTGAAACGGTTGGCGAGGTTCCACTCGCTCTGGCCGTGGCGAACGAGGATCAGCTTCGTCATGACTACTCCGGTTTTCGCTAGGAGTGCCGTGCGTTAGCGCTCCGTATTGGGCTTGGAAACCCCGTCCTCGCCCGATTCGCGCATTTCGCGGTTCTGGGCTTTTCGGCGGCGGAGGTTCTCACGAAGTTTCGTGGCGAGGCGTTCCTCGCGTGTCATCTTGTCGTTTGCGGCGCTCATGGCGCATTCCTTTTGCGAATTTCGTCAATCCGGGCAAGCGAAGGTTGACTTATCCGCCGCGTCTGCCAATAGCGCGCGCCTCCACCCCATCGGTATGACCGACGGGCAGCATGTGCTGCTGTAGCTCAGTGGTAGAGCGCACCCTTGGTAAGGGTGAGGCCGGGAGTTCAATCCTCCCCAGCAGCACCATTTTCTTCGAGAATGTTTCCTGTTTTCGCGCCGACCTCCGTCGGCGCGTCCTCGGCGTGGTTTCGAAGCTTTCGCGTCGAGCACCTGCGGGCGGGCGGTCTCCCTTGCGGGGCCTCCGCCGGCCCGGTTTTGGGTTGCACTTGGCCACCTATCGCGGCACTCCTTTTTCCGAGGGAGAGCTTCATGGATTTCCGCCTTACCGACCAGCAGCGCGAGCTACAGGATGCTGCGCGAACCTTTGCGCGCAAGGAATTGCCCCATCTCGCGCGCGAGATGGAGGAGAAGGATTTCTCCGTGCCGGCCGAGATGGTGCGGCGGTATGGCGAGATGGGCTTCCTCGGGGTCAATCTGCCCGAGCAATATGGCGGGCTGGGGCTCGGCCATCTCGAAGCGCTGCTGGTGCTCGAACAGTTTGCGATGATTTCGAACGCGGTCGCTTTCCCGATTTTCGAGGCGCTGGTGGGTCCGGCCCGCACCATCGAGCGATTCGGTTCGGACGCGCTCAGGGCAAAAATCATACCGCAGGTCGTCAGCGGCGAGGCGACGGTGGCCGTATCCATGTCCGAACCCGATGCGGGAACCGCGCTGACCGATCTTTCCACCCGCGCCCGCGAGGAGGGCGACCAGTTCATCCTCGATGGCAACAAGCGCTGGACCTCGGGCGCGGGCCATGCGCGCTATTATGTCGTCTACACGCGGCTTTCCGATGCGCCGGGTGCCAAGGGGATCGGTGCGCTGCTGGTCGACAAGGAGATGCAAGGCATGTCCTTCGGCTCCCGCGAACAACTGATGGGGTTCCGCGGGATCGAGACGCGCGACATCACCTTCGATGGCGTGAAGGTGCCGCGCGAAAACCTCATCGTGCCTGCAGGCGGTTTCGGGAAACTGATGAGTGCTTTCGGCCTCGAGCGCTGCGGGAATGCGACGCAATCGCTCGGCCTTGCCGCCGCCGCACTCGAACAGGCGACCGAATACGTCCAGGAACGTGCAGCTTTCGGCAAACCCATCGTCGACTTCCAGGCGGTGCAGATGCGGCTTGCCGAAATGGCGATGCAGGTCGAGGCCGCACGCCTCCTCATCTACCGCGCCGCCGCCAACTCCGAGCAGAACGAGGACGGCCTGCCGAGCGTCTACGAAAGCTCCACCGCCAAGTGCTATGCCAACGAGATTGTCCGCAGCGTCACCGCCAACGGCATGCAAGTGATGGGTGGCTACGGCTATCACAAGGAATACGGCATGGAGCAGCGCGTGCGCGACGGCTTTGCCTGGGGCATCGCCGGCGGGACGACCGACGTGCAGAAGACCAACATCGCGGCGGCAATCGTCGGAAGGCGCTTCGATCAAAGGCGTTGATCGGCTCAACTGTGTTGCTTAAGTAAACCGGTATGGACGGACCCGAAGACCTCACCCAGCTCGACCCGCGCTACAAGTCGATGATGCGCCTCGTTGCCGGCCTTTTCGCCATAGCCCTGCTTGTGGCGGCGACCATCGCGGAGATCGCTATTCCCGGCTGGACCGGCGTGGTCTGGGCACCCGTGACACTGGTGGCCGCCTATCTCGTGCTCTACCTCCCGATGCGCCGCTATGCGACGCGCGGCTATTCCATCGCCGAAGAGCGCCTGCGGGTGGTGCGCGGAGTGCTGTTCCACACCGACACCATCGTCCCGTTCGGACGGGTGCAGCATATCGATGTCGACCAGGGGCCGCTCGAACGCGGCTTCGGACTGGCAACGCTCACGGTCCACACCGCCGGCTCGCACAACTCCTCGGTCTCGCTCCCGGGACTGTCGCATTCCGACGCGCTGGCCATGCGGGACGGTATTCGCGCGGCAATCCGGCGCGATACGCTGTGACCACGCGCGAGCCGGAAGCCCGGCGCACCGATCCCAAGGGCTTTGTCGTTCGCGCGGTGACCATGCTCGCCCAGCTGGTGATCCCCCTCGGTGTCGCCGCCGTGACGATTTTTGACGATGGCGGCGCGTCGGCGAAGATCGCCTGGGCGATGCCCTTCGTGATCCTGCTGATCCTGGCCAACCTCGTCATCGCCTATCTCCAGTGGACGCGGCTCACATACACGGTTGGTGACACCGATATCCGGGTCGAAAGCGGCGTCTTGGCGCGCGCCGCGCGGTCGGTTCCCTACGAAAGGATTCAGGACATCAGCCTCGAACAGAAGCTGCTGCCGCGCCTCTTCGGACTGGTGGAAGTGAAGTTCGAGACGGGGGCGGGCGGCAAGGACGACCTTTCGCTGACCTACCTCTCCGAAGCCGAGGGCGAGCGGTTGCGCGAATTGGTACGCGAACGGCGCGAGGGCCCGGCTGCCACGCTCGCGACCGATACCGCGCCGGACGCTGGGCAAAGACCGGCCGAGGCCGAAGTGCTGTTCGCGATGGGCCCGAAGCGCGTGTTGACCTTCGGCCTGTTCGAGTTCTCCCTTGTGGTGGTGGCAGTGATCGGCGGCCTTGCGCAGCAACTGGATTTCCTGCTGCCCTTCGACTTGTGGGATTTCGACGAATGGGAGCAACGGCTCGCGGGGCCCGGCCAGTACCTTTCTGGGCTGGGGCCGCTGGCGCAATTTGCGGGCCTGCTTTTCGCGTTGTTGACGCTGGCTTTCGTCGGCGTTGCTACGGGCCTCGTCCGTACTGCGCTGCGCGAATGGAATTTCCGGCTCGAGCGCACGGCCAAGGGCCTGCGCCGTCGCCGCGGCCTGCTGACGCGCACCGACCTCGTCATGCCGCTGCACCGGGTCCAGGCGCTCCGCCTCGACACCGGCTTTCTGCGGCGGCACTTCGGCTGGCACGGGCTCAAGATCATCAGCCTCGCGAGCGATAGCGGCGGAGCCAATCACGACGCGGTGCCTTTTGGCCGGATGGAGGAAATCCACCCCGTTGTTCGCACCACCGGCTTTTCCCTGCCGCCGGAAGGCACGCAGTGGGACCGAGCGTTGAAGAGTTACCGGACCGACAAGGCGCTGCTGGCGGCGCTGTACCTAGTGCCGGCCACCATCGTAGCGGCGCTTCTGGCAAACAACTGGCTGTGGATTGCCCCGCTCGCGGGCCTGCTGTTCCTGCTGGCGGAGCAATACTGGCGCTGGAAGCACGACTATCGCGCGCTGGGCGAACGCCAGCTTTATTCGCGCCACGGCTGGTTCAGCCCGAGCCTGGCCATTGCCTCGCGGGTGAAACTGCAGTCGGTCGAGATCGCGCAAGGTCCGCTCGCGCAGATGCGGGGATACGCTAGCCTCCACCTGGGCCTTGCGGGGGGCAAGCTGCGCGTACATGGCATGCCGCTGTCCGAGGCGCGGCGCTGGCGCGATGCGCTGGCCGAGAGCATGGCGGGCAGCGATTTTTCCGTCTTGCTGGAAAAGAAGGGCGCGCCCGCACTCTAGGCGCGCAAATCGGACAGATCCTTATGCCTGTCGAAATAGCGTTCGACGTAAGAGCAATCGGGCGCGATCTTGAAGCCCTCCTGGCGCGCATCGGCAACCAGCGCCTTCACCAGCGCCTCGGCCACGCCCTTACCGCGCGCTTCGGGCGGCACGAAGGTGTGTTCGGCATGGCGCACGCCCTGCCGGTCGGTCCAGCTGAGCTTTGCCGTGCTGTCGCTTGTATCCAATTTTGCAATATAATCGCCGTGTGTGACCCGATCGCGGCGTTCTATTTCGATTTCTGCGTGGCTCATGTTCTTTTCTTTCCTTGCTACCCAACCAATGCATAGGTCGCTACACGCGTTCCAATGCAGTTCCTCTCCGACAATGCCGCCAGCGTTCAACCTGCCGTATGGGAGGCGATGCGCAAGGCCGATGCGGCTTCTTCTCCTTACGATGGCGACAGGCTGAGCGTTTCCCTCGACGAAAAGATGGCGGCGTTGTTCGGGCGCCAGTGTGCGGTGTTGTGGGTGGCGACGGGCACGGCTGCCAACTGCCTTGCGCTGGCCACCATGGTGCCGCCGCACGGCGCGGTGGTGTGCCACGAGGAAGCGCATATCGAGATGGACGAGGGCGGGGCGCCCGGCTTCTTTCTCCATGGGGCGAAACTGCTCCTGTGCCAGGGCGAGGGCGCCAAGCTGACGCCCGACGCGATCCGCGCGGTCATCGACCCGATCCGCGACGACGTGCACCAAGTCCAGCCGCACGCGATCTCGATCACGCAGGCGAGCGAATACGGGCGGGTCTATCGGCCCGAAGAACTCGCCGCGATCCGCACGCTAGCCAGCGAGCGGGGGCTCGGCCTCCATATGGACGGCGCGCGCTTCGGCAACGCCGCCGCCTTTCTCGACTCTCCGGCAGGCGATGTTGCGGGCGAGGTCGATGCGCTCAGCTTCGGTTTCGTGAAGAACGGCGCGATGAGCGCGGAAGCCATTGTCTTTTTCGACGAAGGGCAGGCCGATCTCGCGCGCTACCGCCGCAAGCGGGCCGGGCATCTGCAGAGCAAGGGCCGCTTCCTCGCCGCGCAAATCCACGCCATGCTCGACGGCGATCTCTGGCTCGAGAACGCGCGCAGCGCCAACGCCGCGGCTGCGGAAATCGCGGGCGCTTGCGCCGACCGACTGATGCATCCGGTCGAGGCCAACGAACTCTTCGTGCGCTGCACGCCGCAGGAGCGCGAGGCGCTGCGCGGGCGAGGCTTCGGCTTTTACGATTGGGGCGAGGGCGCGGCGCGCTTCGTCACCGCCTGGAACACGCGCGAAGAAGACGCCCTCGCGCTGGCAAAGGCCATTGCAAGCCTATGAGCGCGTCCAGTGGCGGCGAGAGCCTGCTCGCCCCGAAGAACCTTGCCGCCTTCCTGCTGGTGAGCCTGATCTGGGGCGGCACTTGGCTGGTGATCCGCGACCAGATTTCGAGCGTGCCGCCGAGCTGGTCGATCACCTGGCGCTTCATCGTGGCCGCGCTCGGCATGTTCGCCTTGACGGCACTGCGCGGCGAACCGCTGATGCTAAGCTCGGGGGGCTGGCGCTGGGCGGCGGCGCTGGGGCTGTTCCAGTTCACGCTCAACTTCACCTTCGTCTATCATGCCGAGCATTACATCACCTCCGGCCTCGTCGCGGTAATGTTCGCGCTGCTGGTGGTGCCCAACGCGATCCTCGGCAAATTTGTGCTCGGCCAGCCGATCCGGCGCGAGTTTGTCATCGGCTCACTGATCGCGGCCATCGGCGTGGCCATGCTGTTCGCGCAGGAATACCGCGCCACGCCTGCTACGCTCGGGCAGGTGCTGCTCGGCGCAGGCCTGACGGTGGGCGGTATCCTGTCGGCGAGCGCCGCCAATATCGTGCAGGCGATGGAGGGGGCGAAAAGGCAGCCGCTGCTGACGCTGCTCGCCTGGTCGATGGTGATCGGCGTGGTGCTCAACACGATTTACGCGCTGGCGACGCAGGGGCCGCCACAATGGGACGCGCGCCCCTCCTATGCGCTCGGCATCCTCTATCTCGGCCTCGCCGGTTCGGTAATTACCTTCCCTTTATATTACGGGCTGGTCCGCAAGGTCGGGGCGGGCACGGCGGCCTACAGCTCGGTGATCGTGCCGACCGTGGCCATGATCCTGTCGACGCTGTTCGAAGGCTTTGTCTGGGGCCTGCTTCCCGCAGCGGGCGCAGCAATTACGCTGGTTGGCATGGTCGTTGCCATGCGGGGCCGCGCTGCCCCGCCGCCGCGCCGCGCTACGCCGGAGCCCTGATCGCCGCCAGACCTTCGCGATAGGTCGGATAGCGCGGCTCCCAGTCGAGCACGCGCTTCGCCTTGCCATTCGCCACCCGGCGGTTTTCGGCATAGAAGCCGCGCGCCATGGGCGAGAGGTCGGCCTCCTCGATGGTCTGGAGCGGCGGCGGGGAGACGCCCATCAGACGGCAGGCTTCCTCGATCACGGCGTTCTGGCTGGTCGGGAGATCGTCGGCAAGATTGTACGCCCCTTGAGGCGCCCCGCTTTCGATGGCAGCGACCACGCCTGCGACAATGTCGTCGACATGGACCCGGCTGAAGACCTGTCCGGGCAGGTCGATTCGGTGCGCCTTGCCGCTCTCCACCCGCTCGAAGGCGCTGCGCGAAGGGCCGTAGATCCCGGGCAGCCGAAAGACCCGCGCGCCCGCCTCAAGCCAGCACGCATCGCACTCGGCGCGCGCGCTGCGGCGGCCGCCGTCGGTTGGTGAGCTTTCATCGACCCATGCGCCATCCGCATCGCCGTAGACCCCAGTCGATGAAAGGTATCCCAACCATTGCCCATCAAAGATGTCGTCGTAAAAATCGAGTACGGGGTCCACTCCGTCGTCGCGGTCCGGCGGCACTGAAGAAAGGACATGGGTGGCGCGCTCAAGGTGTTCGACGACGGAAACTGCATCCATCCAGTCGATATTCCCCGCACTTCCCGTCGCGTCGACCTGCCATCCGCGCCCACGCATCTCTTGCGCAAAACGCCCCGCCGTGTAGCCGAGGCCGAAAATGAACAATCGGGCCATCGGGGCGTATTAGCTCACGAACCCGGAAATGACAGGAAAACCATGGATATTGCACGCACCCCCGCAACCCCCGATGGCAATATCGAGATGGCCGACGCCGCCGTCGAACCGAAAGAGCCGGCGATCATCCGCCGGGAGGATTACACGCCTTTCCCCTGGCTCGTGCCGACGACGCACATGGACTTCGTGCTCGGCCTCGAGAAGACCCGCGTCACCACACGGATGGAGGTGGAGCGCAACCCCGACGCAGACCCCTCGCCCACCATCCGCCTCAACGGCGATGGCATCGCGCTCGTCTCCCTGAAATGCGATGGCGGCGAGTGTGCGGGTCATGCGATGGATAACGACGACCTCGTTGTGACGCTCGAGGGCGATAAGCACACACTCGAAATCGTCACCGAGATCCAGCCCGGCGCGAATTCGCAACTGATGGGTCTCTACGCCTCTTCGGGGATGCTTTGTACCCAGTGCGAGGCCGAAGGCTTCCGCCGCATCACCTTCTTCCCCGACCGCCCCGATGTCCTCTCCACCTACACCGTGCGGATGCGCGGACCCAAGGCCCAGTTCCCCGTGCTGCTGTGCAACGGCAACCGCGTCGAAACCGGCGAGGAGGGCGATAGCCACTGGGCCGAATGGCACGATCCCTGGCCCAAGCCGTCCTATCTCTTCGCGCTGGTCGCGGGCGATCTCGTCGCACGAACCGACAGCTTCACGACGATAAACGGCCGCGAGGTCGAGCTGAACGTCTATGTCCGCGATGGCGACCTCGAGCGCACCGAACACGCGATGGAGAGCCTCAAGCGCTCCATGAAATGGGACGAGGATGTCTTCGGGCGCGAATACGACCTCGACCTCTTCAACATCGTCGCGGTAAGCGACTTCAACATGGGTGCGATGGAGAACAAGGGCCTCAACGTCTTCAACACGAAATACGTGCTGGCCGACCCCGAAACCGCCACCGACGGCGATTACGACGGGGTGGAAGGCGTGATCGGCCACGAATACTTCCACAACTGGTCGGGCAACCGCATCACTTGCCGCGACTGGTTCCAGCTTTCGTTGAAGGAAGGCTTCACCGTGCTGCGCGACCAGCTCTTCAGCCAGGACATGGGGTCCGAGCCGGTCAAGCGTATCGAGGACGTGCGCGTCCTTCGCGGCGTGCAGTTCCCCGAGGATTCGGGCCCGCTCGCGCATCCGATCCGCCCTGACAGCTACCGCGAGATCAGCAATTTCTACACCTCGACCGTCTACAACAAGGGCGCCGAAGTCATCCGCATGATGCGCACGATGGCGGGCGAAGAGGCCTTCCGCAAAGGCACCGATCTTTATTTCGACCGCCACGACGGCGAGGCCGCGACCTGCGAGGATTTCGTCAGTTCGATCGAGGACGGCACCGGAATGGACCTCGCCCAGTTCCGCCTCTGGTACAGCCAGGCCGGTACGCCCAAGGTGGCGGTCGAGCTTGCGCATGAAGGCGACGAAGCGGTGCTGACCCTCACCCAGACCGTGCCCGACACGCCGGGTCAGTCGGACAAGCAACCCATGCCGATCCCGCTGAAGATCGCGCTGTTCGATCGGGCCAGCGGCACGCATTCTGATGAGCAGCTGATCGTGCTCGACAAGGCGAGCGACACCTTCCGCTTCGGCGGCTTTGCCGAAAAGCCGGTGCTTTCGATCAACCGCAGCTTCTCCGCGCCCGTCACCATCCAGCGCGACATTTCGGGCGAGGATCTGGTCTTCCTTGCCGCGCGGGACGACGATCCCTTCGCGCGCTACGAGGCGATGCAGGACCTGATGGTCGGCCATCTCGTGGCCGCCAGCACGGACGCGCTTGCCGATGCGGGCCGCGAGGTGGGTCGCAGCGATATCGTCGCGGCGCTCAAGACCATCGTCGAGGACGAAGCGCTCGACGACCTCATGCGCGGCGAGCTTCTTTCCATGCCGAGCCAGACCTATATCTCCGAGCAGATCGAGGCCGCCGATCCGGGACGCATCTTTGCAGAACGCGAGGAGCTGAAGGGCGCTATCGGCAGCGCTCTAAGGGATAAGCTTCATCGCCTCTACGATCGCGCCGAGAAGGTGCCGTATTCGATGAGCGCCGAGGCCAAGGGGGCGCGCAAGCTGAAGACGCTGATCCTCGTCTATGCCGCCGCCAGCGATCCCGAAAAGGCCGCCGAGCTTGCCGCGCACCAGTACGACCGGGCCGACAATATGACCGACCGGCAAGGCGCGCTGATGGTGCTGACCGGCATCGACAGCGCCGAGCGCACGGCGCGGCTGATGAACTTCTACAACCGTTACGAGGGCAATGCGCTGGTGACCGACAAGTGGTTCTCGCTCCAGGCCATGTCGCTGCACCCCAAGGTGATCGAGCATGTAAAGGCGCTGGCCGACCATCCGGACTTCACCATGAAGAACCCGAATCGCGTGCGCTCGCTCTACATGGCCTTCGCCGCCAACCCACACGGCTTCCACGATGCGAGCGGCGAGGGATACCGGATGATCGCGGATCTGATCCTCGAACTCGATCCGATCAACGCCCAGACCGCGGCGCGCTTCATCCCTGCCCTGGGTCGCTGGCGCAAGATGGAGCCGGGGCGCAGCGCCCTGATGCGCGAGCAGCTGGAGCGGATCGCCGCCGCGCCCAAGCTCTCGCGCGACACCTTCGAACAGGTCACCCGCTCGCTTGGCTGAGGTGCTGACCAGCGCGGCACTCGGCGCGGTGCCGCATGGCTTCTCGAACCGCGCGGGGCTGGAAAGCGCCGACGTGTTGCCCGGCGCGCCGCTGGTTAAACTCAAGCAGGTACACTCTGCCGATGTCTGCGTGATGCGCGAAGCAGGCCGCGAGGTGCGCGAAGGCGATGCCATGGTCACCGACAGGCCCGGCCTCCTGCTCGGCATCGTCACCGCCGATTGCGCGCCGGTGCTCTTTGCCGATGCCGAGGCCGGGGTTGTCGGGGCCGCCCATGCGGGATGGAAAGGCGCGCGCGCCGGTGTGCTGGAGGCAACTCTGGAAGCGATGGAAAGCCTCGGCGCGGACCGCGTGCACATCACCGCCGTCATCGGTCCGACCATCGCGCAGGCGAGCTATGAGGTGGGCGAATCCTTCCGCGCGCAGTTCGACGAGGCAGATGATCGCTTCTTCGCACCGGGCCGCGAGGAGCACTGGCAGTTCGACCTGCCCGCTTATGCCGCGCACCGGCTGGAGGCCGCAGGCACGGGGCGAATCGCCGATCTCGGGCTCGACACTTATGCCGACGAGGCGCGCTTCTTCTCCTATCGCCGGGCTACCCATCGCGGCGAGCCGACCGCCGGACGCCAGATCAGCGCCATCGCCCTGCCGTAACGTCCAGCCGCAGGCGAGGCGCTCTCACGCTTGCCCGAACCGGCATCGGTGTTGCCAAAATGGCGGTTGGCAACGCGCGACAGAGAGGCTAGAGGCGCGTCCAAACCGGAACACCGGGGGCTTTCGCGCAGGCTGAATCCGCCTATGCGAGTGCAGCCGGTTCCCGCTCCGGTCAGGTTCGCAACAATTTTCTCCGCCGCGCTTTCATGGCGCGGTATGTAAGGCAGGCAAGGCAAGGCGCTGATGGCAGACACGACTGCAACCGCTACCCCCGAGACGGTGACCACCACCGAAGACGGTATCCGTCGCCGGGATTTCCTCGATATCGCAGCGGTCAGCGCGGCAGGCATCGGCGGTCTCGCCGTGGTCTATCCGCTGGTCAGCCAGATGGCGCCGTCGAAGGACGTGCTTGCCGCCAGCTCGACCGAAGTCGACATCTCGGCCATCGAGCCGGGCCAGGCTATCAAGGCCGTGTTCCGCAAGCAGCCGCTTTTCGTAAAGCGCCTCACGCCTGCGGAAATCCAGGCCGCCAACGCCACCGCCACCGGTTCGCTGCGCGACCCGCAGAGCCTCGCCGACCGCACCAAGGAAGGGCACGAGGACATCCTCGTCACCATGGGCGTCTGCACCCACCTCGGCTGCGTGCCGCTGGGCGCTGCCGAAGGCGAAGTGAAGGGCGAGTTTGGCGGCTATTTCTGCCCCTGCCACGGTTCGCACTACGACACCGCCGGCCGCATCCGCAAAGGCCCGGCGCCGACCAACCTCGAAGTGCCGGAATACGAGTTCACCTCGGATACGGTCATCCAGGTCGGCTGAGTTAGAAGACGAGAGACAGACACATGAGCTTTCCCTGGGCACGCCAGTACGAACCGAAGAACGGTCTGACCAAGTTCCTCGACGAGAAGCTGCCGCTTCCGCGCCTCGTCTACAACGCCGTCGGTGCCGGCTATCCGGTCCCGCGCAACCTTTCGTACTTCTGGAATTTCGGCGTCCTCGCCGGCTTCTTCCTCGTGGTGCAGATCGTCACCGGCGTGGTGCTCGCCATGCACTATGCGGCGAATGCGCAGGTCGCCTTCGCCACTACCGAGCACATCATGCGCGACGTCAACTGGGGTTGGCTGATGCGCTATGCCCACGCCAACGGCGCGAGCTTCTTCTTTATCGTCGTCTACCTCCACATCTTCCGCGGCCTGTTTTATTCGAGCTACAAGGCCCCGCGCGAGATGATCTGGCTGCTTGGCGTCGTCATCTTCCTCCTCATGATGGCCACCGCCTTCATGGGTTACGTGCTGCCCTGGGGCCAGATGAGCTTCTGGGGTGCCAAGGTCATCACCGGCCTCTTCGGCGCAATCCCGCTGGTGGGCGAGCCTATCCAAGTCTGGCTGCTCGGCGGTTTCGCCCCCGATAACGCCGCGCTGAACCGCTTCTTCTCGCTGCACTTCCTGCTGCCCTTCGTGATCGCGGGCGTCGTGATCCTGCACATCTGGGCGCTGCACATCCCCGGCTCGTCGAACCCGACGGGCGTGGAGATCAAGAGCGAAAGCGACACCGTTCCCTTCCACCCGTATTACACGGCGAAGGACGGTTTCGGCCTCGGCATCGCCCTGCTGCTGTATTTTGCGCTGGTCTTCTTCATGCCCAACGCGCTCGGCCACCCGGACAACTACATCGAGGCGAACCCGCTTTCGACACCGGCACACATCGTCCCCGAATGGTATTTCTGGCCATTCTACGCGATCCTGCGCGCCTTCACGGTCGACTTCCTCATCGTGCCCGCCAAGCTGATGGGCGTGATCGCGATGTTCGCGTCGATCCTGCTGTGGTTCTTCCTGCCCTGGCTCGACAAGTCGCCAGTGCGCAGCGGCCACTATCGTCCGCTGTTTCGCAAGTTCTTCTGGTTCGGCCTGATCCCCGCGATGGCAGTCCTGTTCGTCTGCGGCGGCGCCCCGGCGGAAGAGCCCTTCGTGATACTCAGCCAGATCGCGACGGCTTACTACTTCCTCCACTTCCTGGTGATCCTGCCGATCGTCTCGAGCGTCGAGAAACCCGAACCGCTGCCCTATTCGATCACCGAAGCCGTGCTCGGCTCGGACAAGAAGGTCGTCAAAGGCGAAAACACGTCGCCGGCCGTCTAAGCGATACGAGAAAGATTAAAAGGTCATGCTCAAACTCCTCAGCGTCCGCCTCGTTGCAATGCTCGTCGGCCTCGTGTTTGCGGCCGCAGCGCTCTGGGCCCTCGTTATCGGCCTCATCGCGCTTGCCACCGAAGAGCCTGCCGGACACCTGCCTTATGAAAAGCCGATGGACCTTGCCTGGTCCTTCGATGGCCCCTTCGGCAAGTGGGACCAGCAGCAGCTCCAGCGTGGCCTCAAGGTCTACGACGAGGTCTGCGCGGCCTGCCACAGCCTCAAGTTTGTGGCCTTCCGCGATCTCGAACAGCTTGGCTATTCCGAAGGCCAAGTGAAGGCCTATGCCGCTGCCAAACAGGTTCCGGGCATCGATCCGAACACCGGCGAAGACACCATGCGGCCCGGTCTCCCGACCGACTACTTCCCGTCGCCCTATCCGAACGCTGTTGCGGCGGCTGCGGCGAACAACAACGCGATCCCGCCCGACCTCTCGCTGATGACCAAGGCGCGTGGCGACGGCACCAATTACGTTGCCTCGCTGCTGATGGGCTACCAGGATCCCTCGCCCGAACTGCTCGCAGAGCATCCCGAAGCGGCTCCGGGCCCGGGCCTCTATCACAACCCCTATTTCCCGAACCTCAACCTCGCCATGGCTCCGCCCATCGGCATGGACGGCCAGGTTACCTATGACGACGGGACCGAGGCAACGATCAAGCAGATGAGCAAGGACGTTGCGGCCTTCCTCACCTGGACCGCCGAGCCGACGATGGTGAAGCGCAAGCAGACCGGCTGGCCGGTGCTGATATTCCTGCTGTTCGCTACCGTTCTGGCCTATATGTCGAAGCAGCAGATCTGGTCGGCGGTGAAGCCGAAGAAGTAAGCGCTTCTCGCACAGCAAACTTGAAACGCCCCTCCATCCCCGCGATGCGAGGGGCGTTTTCGTTACCGGGAGAAAGCCCATCACGCCGCAGGAACTCAAAGAGCTCGTCCGGACCATCCCGGATTTCCCGATCAAGGGCATCCAGTTCCGCGACATCACGACGCTTATCGGCGACGGGGATGGCTTCGCCGCCACCGTCGATTGGTTGGCGGCGCGCGTGCGGCAAAGCGGTGCCGAAGCGATTGCGGGCATGGAGGCGCGCGGTTTCATTTTCGGGGCAGCGGTAGCGGCTAAACTGGCGCTGCCCTTCCTGCCCGTACGCAAATCGGGCAAATTGCCCTGCGAAACGATTTCGGTCGATTATGCGCTCGAATACGGTTCGGACCGGCTGGAGCTGGACCCGGCCTCGGTGCGCCAGGGTCAGCGTGTGGCGATGGTCGACGATCTTCTCGCCACCGGGGGCACCGCCTGTGCGACGGCCAAGCTGCTCCGGCAGGCCGGTGCGGTGGTCGACCATGCTTTCTTCGTCATCGACCTGCCCGACCTTGGCGGAGCGGCTAAGCTCGCAAAGGTCGGCGTAGCGGTCGCGGCGCTGATGGATTTCGAGGGCGATTGAGGTTTTCCAGCGCGGCCTTGGATATTTCCCGCTCCTAAGGCATTGATGGGACGAGCCGGCCTTTCGTGAGGTCGCAAGCGTTCGAGGGGCATGGAACAGACACTCGTCATAGCCTTGGTGGGCATTCTCGGCATCGGGGCGCAATGGATCGCGTGGCGTACCGGCTGGCCGGCCATCGTGCTGATGCTGGCCGCGGGCTTCCTTGCCGGGCCGGTCTTCGGCGTGTTCGATCCGGAGCACGCCTTTGGCGAGTTGCTTGAACCTATCGTCGCCGTCGGCGTGGCGCTGATCCTGTTCGAGGGCGGTCTCAGCCTCGATTTTCGCGAGCTGAGGCACACCGGTGGAGCGGTCGCGCGGCTGGCGACCATCGGCGTGGTGCTCGGCTGGCTCTTCGGCGCGCTCGCCGGCATCTACATCGCCGGGCTTGCCCCGGAAGTTGCGATCCTGTTCGGCGGCATCCTTGTCGTCACCGGACCGACTGTGGTGATCCCGCTGCTGCGCCAGAGTTCGATCAAGTCGAGGCCCGCCTCGATCCTGAAGTGGGAAGCGATCGTCAACGATCCCACCGGCGCGCTGTGCGCCGTCATCGCCTACGAATATTTCCGCAAAGTCGCCGAAAGCCCGGGTGCCTCGCTCTTCGAAGTCGTCCCGCCGCTGATCATCGCCGCGATCCTCGCCGGCCTCATCGGCTATGTCGCGGCGCTCGCGATTGCCTGGTCCTTCCCGCGCGGCGCAGTGCCCGAATACCTCAAGGTGCCGGTCCTCCTCACCGCGGTTATCGGCGTCTTCGTGATCTCCAACCTAATCGAGCATGAGGCCGGGCTCGTCGCGGTCACCGTGATGGGCGTGGCGCTGGCGAACATGAACGTTACCTCGTTGCGATCGATACATCCCTTCAAGGAAAACATCGCGGTCCTTCTGGTCTCGGGGATCTTCATCCTGCTCTCCGCCTCGCTCAGCATCGAGGACGTGCGCTACATCAACTGGCCCATAGCCTGGTTCCTGCTGGCGCTGCTTTTCCTCGTGCGCCCTGCGACGATCCTGTTGAGCCTGCTCGGCAGCAACATCCCCTGGAACGAGCGGCTGTTCCTTGCCTGGATCGCGCCGCGCGGGATTGTTCTCGTGGCCATTTCCGGCCTTTTCGCATTGCGCCTCTCGGACCTTGGCTTCACCGATGGCAACCTTCTCATCGGCCTCAGCTTCGCGGTGGTTGTCGTGACCATCGTCGCGCATGGCTTCTCGGTCGATTTCGTGGCCAAGCTGCTCAAGGTGAAGGGCGTGACGCGGCCGGGCATGCTGATCGTCGGCAGCACGCCCTGGACTATCGCGCTGGCCGAACAGATGAAAGACATGAAGGCGCCGGTACTTGTCGTGGACCCAAGCTGGCAGCGCCTTGCGCTCGCGCGGCAGAAGGGCATCTCCTTCTATCACGGCGAAATTCTCAATGAGGCGACCGAGCACAATCTTGAACTCGCGCCTTACCAGAACCTTGTCGCGGCGACCGAGAACGAGGCCTACAACGCGCTGGTCTGCAACGAGTTCGCGCATGAGATTGGCCGCGATAGCGTGTTCCAGCTGGGCGAAAGTGCCGATGGCGATGATCGCCACGCACTGCCGGCCTCTCTTCGCGGCCGCGCGCTGTTCGAAAGCGGCTTCGGGGTCGAGGATGTGAGCGAGCGCCAGCGTCAGGGCTGGGTCTTCCGCAAGACCCGCCTGTCGGAGGAATTCGACTTCGAGAAGATGCAGGAGAAGCTGCCCAACGCCGCCAACATGCTGCTGCTGGTGCGCGACAACGGCACGATCCGCTTCTTCACCCACGCCGCCAAGCCCGAGCCGCGTGCGGGCGACGTAATCCTGAGCTTCTCGCCCCCGCAGACGAAGACGGCGGGAAAAATGGCGGCAAAGAAGGCGGGCAAGAAACAGGGAGTTCAGCCGACATGAGGCGGGTAAGGTATACGGCGAAGATCTGCGCCGCTCTGGCGGGCGCGCTCGTGCTCGCAAGCTGCGGGACGAAGGAGGAGGAGGCCCCCGATCCGGCGGCAACCGCCGATGACGGACCGCGTTCGATCTTCCGCGAAGATCCCGCCGAAGCGGGTGAAGGCGTCCTGCCCGCTCCCACGCTGCCTCCGCTCGAAACCACGCTGTCCTTTGCCGACGGCATGCCCGAGCTGACCGAAGCGGTGCGCGCCGAACTGGCGACCATCGTCGATTCCCCGCAGATGGAGGCGGGCGGGGCGATTGTCCTGCGCGGCCACTCCGATTCGGACGGTTCGGACGAAGACAATCTCGAGGCGTCGCGCGAACGCGCCGAAGCGGTGCGCGATTTCTTCGTCGAAAACGGTATCGACGAGGCGCGAATCACGGTGATTGCCTTCGGCGAGCAGAACCCGCTCGCGCCCAACGCGCTGCCTGACGGTTCGCCCAACGAAGAGGGGCGGGCCACCAATCGCCGGGTCGAGGTTACTATCGAGACGGGTCGCAACGCGGAGCGCAAGCAGACGCTAATCGAGACCCTGTCTGAAGAGACGGCGGAAGAGGGCGCGGGCCCTGCCAGAAAGGCAACACCGGCTCCTGCCAAGACACCGGTGCAATGAGCTGTTGACGAAACCCCTGCCGCGGTGGCATCTGCGCCTCCGCTCTAACGGCCAAGCCGCCGGGATGCGGGTATAGCATAGTGGTAATGCTCCAGCCTTCCAAGCTGGCTAGAGGGGTTCGATTCCCCTTACCCGCTCCACTCTCCCCAATCCGCACAAGCAATCCGCTGCCGCCCAAATGAAATGGCCGGATGCGAGCGGGGAGGTGCGCGCATCCGGCCAGGCAACCCGAAGGGCATTCGATGGCCCTAAACGGACTTCAGCCTCTATTTTAGAAAATGCTGATTTGCCAGTCACCCGATGCGGGGACAGCGATGGAAAAACTAACCGTACCTTGGCGCAAGTGCCTGTTGCGAAACGAACAATTGACTTCGCCGTGATCCTGTATCACATACGTATGCGTCGGTGGGGAGTCCATTGGCGCACACGTCAATCGAGGGAGGCTCGATCATGGCATACGAAGCCGATTACGGCGTTTTTATCGGACGCTTCCAGCCGCTACACCTAGGTCACGAACACATTATCCGCGATGCGCTCGAACGCGTTGCGAAGCTGATCGTGCTGGTCGGGTCGGCCAATGTCGCGCGCGATCCGCGCAACCCCTTCACCTTCGAAGAGCGCGAGCACATGCTGCGCGGGTCCTTCGCCTATGAACTGGCGCAGGGGCGTATCGTCGTTCAGCCGCTCGACGACCATCTCTATTCCGACACTGCCTGGGTCGTCGAGGCGCAGCGCCGCGTTAACGAGGTGATCCTGCGCGACGGCAATCCGGAGGGGCTTGGCCTGCACGGGAAGCAGGATTTCAGCGTGGTCCTCGCCGGTTTCGGCAAGGACAACACGAGCTATTACCTCAAGCTCTTTCCCGAATGGGGCTCGATCCAGCTGGAATCGAGCGATTCCACTTTCGGCGCGACCGAGGTGCGCGAGCGCTTATTCCAGCGCATTCCCGAAGTACCGCAGCGCGCGCTGTCGAAGGGCGTAGCCGGGCAGCTCGAGGATTTCGCCCGTAGCGCGGAGTTCCGGCGGCTGCTGGCCGAACGCGAATATCTCGACGCCTATCCGCAGGAATGGGGCGAGGGACCCTTCGTCACAGCCGATGCGGTGGTGGTCCAAGCGGGGCATATCCTGCTCGTCGAGCGCGGCCAGCTACCCGGCAAGGGCCTGCTCGCGCTTCCCGGCGGCTTCGTGAACAAGCACGAGCGCATCCGCGACGCGGCGATCCGAGAATTGCGCGAGGAAACAAGCATTTCGGACAGCAAGGGCCAGATCCCGCCGGCCATGCTGGCCAGCTTCATCGAGGACAGCGAAACCCGCGTCTTCGATGCGCCGAGCCGGTCCTTGCGCGGCCGTATCATCACCCACGCCTTCCTCTTCCGCCTGCCCGAGCGCCGCGAGCTGGCGCTGGTCAAGGGCGGTGACGATGCGGCCCATGCCCAATGGTATCGCCTCGGCGAGCTACGCCCCGAACAGATGTTCGAGGACCACTGGTCGATCATCGAGCAGATGGCAGATTTCTAGAATTTTCACCGGTTCGGAGGAGTTCCGCACCAAATGCAAAGCCAAACGTGAGGAGTTCACATCATGGCCAACAACATCATCCTGTCGACGGATAGCTACAAGCACAGCCACTTCCTCCAGTACCCGCCCGAAGCGCGTGCGATCAGCGCCTATGGCGAGAGCCGCACCAACGATTTCGCGGACGAGGTCCTGTTCCTAGGGCTGCAGGCCTTCCTGCTCGACTATCTCGCCAAGCCTTTGAGCCGCGAGGATATCGAGGAAGCCGCGGCGCTGTGCGAAGCGCATGGCGTTCCGTTTAACCGCGAATGCTGGGAGGCCATCCTCGAAGATCACGGAGGGTACCTCCCGATCGAGATCAGCGCGCTTGAGGAAGGGCGCATGGTGCCGACCTCGGTTCCGCTGTTCCAGGTGGTGAACACGGACCCGCGCATGCCGTGGCTGGCGACCTTCATCGAAACGGCCCTGCTGCGCGCCGTGTGGTATCCCACCACGGTCGGCACGCTCAGCCGCAAGTGCAAGAGCGTGATCGCCGCCGGCCTTGACCGCACGAGCGACGATCCGGCGGGCCAGCTGCCCTTCAAGCTGCACGATTTCGGCGCGCGAGGCGTGTCGAGCGCGGAGAGCGCGGCGCTGGGCGGGTTGGCGCATCTCGTCAATTTCAGCGGCACCGATACGCTGGAAGGCATCCTTGCCGCGCGGCGGTTCTACGGGGCCGACATGCCCGGCTTCTCGATCCCTGCGGCCGAGCACAGCACGATGACGAGCTGGGGGCGGGAGCGCGAGGAAGCGGCCTATAAGAACATGCTCGACCGCTTCGAAGGTGATAACGCGCTCGTGGCGGTGGTCTCGGACAGTTACGATCTCGATCACGCGGTCGAGAAGATCTGGGGCGACAGCCTTCGGAACAAGGTCCTGAACCGCAAGGGCACGCTGGTCGTTCGTCCCGACAGCGGCGATCCGGTCGAAACGCCGCTGCGCACGCTTCAAAAGCTGTGGGACCTGTTTGGCGGCCAGACGAACAGCAAGGGCTACAAGGTGCTCGACCCGCATGTTCGCGTGATTCAAGGCGATGGCATGAATGTTGAGAGCATTGCGCGCCTTGTGCAGGCGGTCGGCGATGCCGGTTTCGCGGTCGACAACATCGCCTTCGGTATGGGCGGCGGGCTGCTCCAGCTGGTCAACCGCGACACGCTGCGCTTCGCGATGAAGGCGAACGCGATGCAGGTCGAGGACGACAGCTGGCACGACGTCTCGAAAAAGCCCGCCACCGATCCGAGCAAGGCCAGCAAGGCTGGGCGCCAGGCGGTGGTCGAAGAGGGCGGCAGGCTGGTCGCCAAAAGGCTCGACTCGATCGATCCGTCGGCGGACCAACTGAAGCCCGTCTGGCGCAATGGCGAACTGCTCGTTCGCCACAGCTTCGACGATCTACGAAAGCGTAGCTGGAGCTAGGTATCAGGCGGCGCGGCTGACCGGCATATTGTCGATCAACCGCGTCCCGCCGATCCGTGCGGCCACGAAGAGGCGGGCGTTGCCATTGTCCGCCTCGAGCCGATCCAGGCTGCCGGCATCGCGTAGCTCGGCGTAGTCGACGCTTTCGAACCCGGATACCTGCAAGACCTCGCGCAGATTGCCGAGCGGTCGGTCGGCTTGGCCGCCTTCGGCGAGCACTGCGATCGCGTCCTTCATCGCGCGCGGCAGGCTTGCGGCGGAAGCGCGCTGCTCTTCCGACAAATAGGCATTGCGGCTGCTCATCGCGAGGCCGTCCTCCTCGCGCACGATTGAGACGCCGTGGATGGCATCGACATGCGGGAGCGTGAGGTCCAAGTCGCGCGCCATGCGGCGGATGACTGCCAGCTGCTGCCAGTCCTTCTCGCCGAAGAAGGCCATGTCGGGCATGACCTGGTTGAAAAGCTTGCACACCACGGTGGCGACCCCGTCGAAATGGCCCGGCCGGTCGCCGCCGCACAGCCCCTCGGACACGCCCGCAACCGAGATGTTCGTCGCATAGCCCTGCGGATACACCTCGTCGGGCATGGGCGCCCAGAGCAGCGCCACGCCTTCCGCCTCCAGCAACTCGGAATCGCGCTGCAGCTGGCGCGGATAGGCGTCGAGATCCTCGCCCGCGCCGAACTGGCGCGGGTTGACGAAGATCGAGGCGACAACGTGCTCGGCCGCCTCTCTGGCCCGCCGGACCAGCGTCAGATGTCCTTCGTGGAGAGCGCCCATTGTAGGCACGAGCGACACACGGCCACCGTCCCGCCGCAGGACAGACAGCGAATTCCTCAACACTTCCAGTGTGCAAGCCGTTTGCAACGCGGAATCCCCTCGGATATGGTTTCGAAAATCTTGCCCTAGCGATTGCGGGGCATTCTGCAAAACCACAAGACGAGCACCCGCTTTTGCCCCACGCCGCGCCTCACTGGATTACCTTCGCCAACGAAAAGGGCGGCACGGGCAAATCGACCACGGCGGTGCATGTGGCGATCGCGCTCGCCTACAAGGGCGCGAAGGTCGTGGGTTTCGATCTCGACCATCGTCAGCGCACCTTCGACCGCTATATCGAGAACCGCGCCGAAACCTCGCATCGCCGGCTCATCAACCTGCCGACCATCGATTGCTTCACCGTCCCGCCCATTCCCGAGGAGGAATTCGGAGAACTGGTGCTAAAGCATGCGGCCGATGCCGATTTCATCCTCATCGACACGCCGGGCCGCGACGATCCGCTGGCGCGCTTTGCCGCGACCCATGCCGATACGCTGGTCACGCCGATGAACGACAGCTTCGTCGATTTCGACCTGATCGGCCAAGTTGAGGGCGAAAGCTTCAAGGTTCGCAAACTGTCCTTCTACGCCGAGCTTATCTGGGAAGCGCGGATCAAGCGCAGCCGCAAGGCGATCGAGGAAAACCGGCCCGAAATGGACTGGGTGGTCGTGCGCAATCGCACCGGCCACACCGAGGCGCGCAACCGGGCACGGATCGAGGACGCGCTCAAGGAAATGTCCAAGCGCGTCGGTTTCCGCGTCTCGAACGGCCTGTCCGAACGCGTCATCTATCGCGAGCTGTTCCCCTCCGGCCTGACGCTGCTCGACAAGGGGCATCTGGGCGATCTCGGCACCAGCCACCTCGTCGCCCGGCAGGAGCTGCGGCAGCTGATGCAGGCGCTGCGCCTGCCCGAGCCCAGGAAACACGAACTGCCGCTGGAAGAAGTCCACGTATGATCAAGTTCCTGATGCTGCTGGCCGTCCTCTCGGTCCTGTGCCGCTGGGCGCTCGGTAAATGGCCTTGGGATTACCTGCGCGCTGTGCCGACCCGCCAGCAGGCGCTCTTCCGCGCACGGCGGCTGCTCAACGTATCGGAGCGCGCCGGTCACAAGGAAATCCGCGAGGCGCACCGGCGCTTGTCGGCCATGAGCCATCCCGATAAGGGCGGCAGCAAGGACGCGATGCAGGAACTCAACGCTGCCCGCGACCTTCTTTTTAATGAACTTCCTTACGAGCCGCCCCAAGAACCACCGGAGCCTCCCCAGTGACCCATACATTCGATCCCACCGTCCTGCGTGAATACGACATTCGGGGGATCATCGGGGAAACGCTGGGGGCGGACGACGCACGCGCGATCGGCCGGACTTTCGGTTCGATGCTGCGCGAAGCGGGCGGCAGCCGCGTGGCGGTGGGCTATGACGGCCGCCGGTCCTCGCCTATGCTCGAACACGCGCTGGTCGAAGGGCTGACCGCGAGCGGTTGCGATGCCGTGCGCGTCGGGCTGGGGGCGACCCCGATGCTATATTACGCCGAGGCAAGCGACGAGGACGTGCACGGCGGCATCCAGATAACCGGCAGCCACAATCCCCCCAATTACAACGGCTTCAAGATGGTGTTCCAGGGTCGCCCGTTTTTCGGCAGCGACATCCAGGAGTTGGGGCGTCGTTCGGCCGCAGGCGAATGGAGTGATGGGGCGGGCGCGGTCGAGGATCGCGAGATCATGGACGAATACGTCGCGCGCATGCTGACCGCGCTCGACGGGATCGACGCGGGCGCGCTCGAAGGCATGCGCATCGGCTGGGACGCGGGCAACGGGGCGGCCGGACCCGCGCTCGAAAAGCTCGTGGCGAAACTGCCGGGTGAGCATCATGTCCTCTTTGCCGAGGTCGACGGCGCGTTTCCCAATCATCATCCCGATCCCACTGTCGAGGAAAACCTTGCAGATTTGAAAAGCCTGGTCTCCGCAAAATCCCTTGATTTCGGCGTGGCCTTCGATGGCGACGGTGACCGGATCGGCGCGATCGACGGTGAGGGACGGGTAATCTGGGGCGACCAGTTGCTGATGATCTATGCCGAGGACCTGCTAAGAACCCGCAGCGGAGCGACGATCATTGCCGATGTGAAGGCGAGCCGCGCGCTCTACGACCATGTGGCGGCCTGCGGGGGCGAACCGCTGATGTGGAAGACCGGCCACAGCCTCATTAAGTCCAAAATGAAGGAAACGGGCTCTCCGCTCGCAGGCGAGATGAGCGGCCACGTGTTTTTTGCCGACGAGTATTACGGCTTCGACGATGCGCTTTACGCCGGTGTGCGCCTGTTGGCGGCCTCGGCGCGGCTGGGCAAATCGGTCACGCAACTGCGCAGCGACATGCCGCAGATGATCAACACGCCCGAAATGCGCTTCCAGGTCGACGAAAGCCGCAAGTTCGCCGCGATTGAAGAGGTCAAGGCGCGCCTCCGTGGCACCGACGCGGACGTGAACGGCACCGACGGGGTCCGCGTCAACACGGCGGACGGCTGGTGGCTGCTGCGCGCCTCGAACACGCAGGATGTGCTAGTGGCGCGCGCCGAGAGCGATAGCGAGGACGGCCTTGAGCGCCTCGTCGGCCAGATAGACGAGCAGCTCAAGCTGAGCGGCCTGGAACGCGGCGAAAGCGTCGGGCATTAGGAACCGGCAAGCGCCCGCCGCGCTCTAGTCTGGTGAGCGCGGCCGCAATCCCTCCCGAAATTGCCGACTGGTTTTCGGCGCGCGATTGGCGTGTGCGGCGGCACCAGTCCGAGATGCTCGCCGCGAGCGATGCGGGGCGGCACGCGCTGCTCGTCGCCGACACCGGCGCAGGCAAGACGCTGGCGGGCTTCCTACCGACGCTGGCCGCCTTTGCGCCTTCGCGCACCGGAGGCGAACCGCCCGAGGGTCTGCACACGCTCTATGTGTCTCCGCTCAAGGCGCTGGCGCATGATGTGCAGCGCAACCTCCTAACGCCGGTGCAGGAGATGGGGCTGCCGATCACGGTCGAGACGCGCAGCGGGGACACGCCGTCGGACCGCAAGAGGCGCCAGCGCACGCGGCCGCCCAATGTCCTCCTGACCACGCCGGAAAGCCTTTCGCTGCTGCTGTCTTATCCTGACAGTTTCGAGATGTTTGCCGGGCTCAAGCGCATCGTGATCGACGAGGTCCACGCTTTCGCGACGGGCAAGCGCGGCGATCTGCTCGCGCTGGCGCTCTCCCGCCTGCAGGCTATCGCGCCCGACATGCAGCGCGCAGCCCTCTCCGCCACCGTGGCTGGCCCGGAAGGCTTCCGCGAGTGGCTCGCGCCCTGGGGCGATCTCGACAGCGTGGAACTGGTCGAGGGGGAGGAAGGCGCGCCTGCCGAGGTCGAAATTCTCCTGCCAGAGGAAGAGCGCGTGCCCTGGGGCGGCCATGCGGCAACCTGGGCGATCCCGCAGCTTTACGAGGAAATCCGTCAAAACAACACGACACTCGTCTTCACTAACACGCGTTTCCTCGCCGAATACATCTTCCAGCACCTGTGGGATGTGAACGAGGAAAACCTCCCCATCGGCATCCACCACGGCTCGCTGTCGAAAGAGGCGCGGCGCAAGGTGGAAGGCGCGATGGCGCGCGGCGAGCTGCGTGCGCTGGTGGCAACCGCCAGCCTCGATCTGGGTGTCGACTGGGGCGATATCGACCTCGTCGTGCAGATGGGGGCGCCCAAGGGATCCTCGCGCCTGCTGCAGAGAATCGGGCGCGCCAACCACCGGCTCGACCAGCCGAGCCGAGCTCTGCTGGTGCCAGGCAATCGCTTCGAATTCCTAGAGGCGACTGCGGCCAAGGAAGCGGTCGACGAGGGCAAGCGCGACGGCGAGGACTTCCGCCCCGGAGGCCTCGACGTTCTCGCCCAGCACGTGATGGCCTGCGCCTGCGCGGCTCCCTTCGAGGAGACGCGGCTGCTTGCCGAAGTGCGGTCCAGCCTTGCCTATGCCTGGGTTGACGAGGAGGTGTGGGAGCGCGTGCTGACCTTCGTCGCCACCGGCGGCTATTCGCTGCAGGCCTACGACAAGTTCAAACGCATTGTGCGTGACAAGGAGGGGGTGTGGCGGCTGACCCATCCCGAGCAGGCCGCGCGGCACCGTCTCAACGCCGGCATCATCATGGTTGGCGAGATGCTGGAGGTGCGGATCAACTCCGGACGAGGCCGCGGCGGGCGCAGTCTCGGCAGGGTGGAGGAGCGCTTCGCAGCGCAGCTATCGCCCGGCGATACCTTCGCCTTCGCTGGCATGAGCCTCGAAGTGGTCAAGTTGCAGGACATGGAGGTGTTGGTGAAGGCCTCGACCTCCAATGCCATGATTCCGAGCTATGGCGGCGCACGCATGCCGCTGACCACCCATCTGGCCGAGCGGGTGCGCACCATGCTGGTCGACCGGGCGGGCTGGGCGCGCTTTCCCGACGATGTGCGCGAATGGCTGGAGGTGCAGGACTGGCGCAGCCAGATGCCGGGGCCGGGGCAATTGCTGGTCGAAAGCTTCCCGCATGCCAAGCGGCATTACAGCGTCTACTATACGTTCGAGGGCTGGAACGCGAACCAGAGCCTCGGCATGCTGATTACGCGGCGGATGGAGGATCGCGGGCTGCTGCCGGGCGGCTTCGTTGCCAACGATTATTCGCTAGCGGTCTGGGGCTTGAAACCGGTGACCGATCCCGCGCCGCTCCTTTCGCCCGACATCCTGCAGGACGAGTTTATCGAGTGGGTGCAGAACTCGCATTTGCTTCGCCGCGCTTTCCGCGAGGTGGCGGTGATCGGCGGGCTCGTCGAACGCCAGCATCCGGGCAAGCGCAAGACGGGCAAGCAGGTCACCTTCTCGACCGACCTCATCTACGACGTGCTGCGCAAATACGAGCCCGACCATGTGCTGCTTGAGGCCGCATGGGCGGACGCGCGGACGCGGATGACCGATGTGGGGCGCCTGGGCGATCTGCTCGACCGGTCGGCGGAACAGCTGGTCCATGTCGAACTCGATCGCGTCAGCCCGCTTGCCGTGCCCGTTATGGTGATGATCGGGCGCGAGGCGACGCCGCAAGGGTCGGTGGACGACGAGCTTCTTCTCGAGGCGGAAAGCCTTGCGGGCGCGGCTATGCGGATGGAGGATTTGCCGGAGCTGTAACTATTCCCGGCATGCGCGGCGGCCGGTCGAACCGGCTGTCGGCGGCAGGATGGCAGGGCCGCATATCGCTCTCCCCGTGCGGTATCGGCGGGCCGGGGTATTTGTCGAAGCCGCGATAGGGGGAGAGGTCTCCAAAGCAGAAGCCGGCCTCGGCATTCCCGGTGGCCTTGATGAGCGCCAGAACGCGCAGGGCGCTGTCGTAATCGACCGATCCGCTGGGATCGAAGACCAGTCCCGACCTATCGCCGCGCTCCGCTCGCTCGACCAGAAGCGCGGTCAATTCGTCCGTTGTGACGGGGACAGCATTCCAAAGTGTCTGTGACTTTTCCGTGAGGACAATCCGGTCGGTCGGGAAGCCTAGTGCGAGCTCGGGTGTAGCGAAGTGAAACGGAAGATCGATCATTACTGCATGCGACCTGAGCAAACCATTGGGCAGCAGCAAGGCACAGGTCACGACGGTGCAGAATATCAGGATGGGCAGGTGCGGTATCCGGTGGATCGGCTCATCTACCGGCATGGGTGGCGGCCTATAGCGCCGGCGGTCCCGGCGACGGGCCGTCAACCATGTCACCGCCCGAAGTCCTTGTACCGCTCGTTGCCGACGAAGGCGAAGTTCTCGGTGCCCGAATCCTTGATCAGCGCGATGGTGCGGGCCGAGGTTGCATAGCTGGCGCGAGCATCGGGTTCGAAGCGCAGGGTCGGTTGCGGGTGGACTTCGGCGGCGGTGACGAGCTGGTTGAGCAATTGCTGGCGGTTGAGCGCGGCGCCGTTCCAGTAGAGCCTGTCGTTGCGATCGATATGGACCACGTTAGTGTCGCGTACCTCGAACTCGCCGCGCCCCTCGGGAAGCGGAATGAGGAGGGCATGGGTAGCGATGGGGATGACCATTATGAACATGATCAAGAGCACCAGCAGCACGTCGATAAAGGGCGTGACATTCATGTCGCTGAACATCGGCGGGCGGGCATGCGCGGAATGGGCCGGGTACGGCATCGGCAGTCTCCTCTTTTCCAATTAATGTGATAACATCACAATACGGTTGAAGAGGTCAAGAGCCATGTCACTCGGGCTTGCCAATGGTTACTGGCAAGCCGTTCAGGCAAAGAAAAAGGGGCGGATCGCTCCGCCCCTCATTCGAGTTCTAAAAACGAACACCGGTTTACTGCATTCCGGCCTTGCCGAAGGTGCGGTAGCGCTCGTTGCCGACGAAGCCGAACTTGGTCACGCCGCTCGCCTTGATGATCTGCAGCACGCGGGCCGACAGGTCGTAGCTGGCAAGAGCTTCCGGTTCGAACTGAAGCTCGGGTTCCGGATTGATCGTCGTCGACTGCTGTAACAGGTTCACGAGGTCGCCCTGATTGATCTCCGTGCCATTCCAAAGCATGCGATCGTCTTGGGTGAGGATCAGCTTGTTCTTGTCAGGCTCGACATCGACCGGGGGCGGGTTCGGGTTGGGTTGTGGAAGGTCGATATCGACGGAGTGCGTCGCGACCGGGATGGTGATGATGAACATGATGAGGAGAACGAGCAGGACGTCGATCAACGGCGTCATGTTCATTTCCATCATCGGGGCGCCATCATCCTTGCCGCCTGCCATTGCCATGGTGGGTTACTCCTGAATTCTTGAACCGGGACCGATACGCCTCGCGGCGATCAGCCGTTCGGGTCGATCGGGTTCGAGATGAAGCCGACAGTCGGGTAACCGGCAGCCTGGATGTTGTAGATTGCACCCGCGACACAGGACCACGGAGCGTTGACGTCGCCGCGGATATGCACCTGCGGGATCGCCTCGGGATCGTTCATGATCGCTTCGGGACCGCCGGCTCGCTGGACGATGGTGTCGAGACGCTCGAACGCCTGGTCGTACAGTTCTTCCGAGGTCACGGGGGTGATGTTGTTGAAGTAGACGCGGCATTCGCCCGTCCGCGAGGCGCCGGCATATCCCGAATCGCCTGCGCTGAGGCCGTTTTCGTCACTGGTGCTGACAGTCAGGAGAAGGTTCTCGACCTTGTCCTTCGATTCGACCGATTCGAGAACCGGGATTTCCAACTGATCGATCGTCTGGATCGCGACCGGGACCGCGATGAGGAAGATGATCAGAAGCACCAGCATCACGTCGACGAGCGGCGTGGTGTTGATGTCCGACATGGGCGTCTCGCCGCCGCCTCCCATCGAAATCGCCATAGCTTACATCCTATCCGTACTGAATTTCACACGCTTGCGAAGGGGGTGG
>NZ_ABCG01000001.1 GCF_000181515.1 Erythrobacter sp. SD-21
CCCCCTCCTCAACGAAACCCAAAAACTGCTGTTAACCTATTGTCAGCAAACGTCTTGCTAGCGCGCCCGTATGACAGAATGGCATGGGTGGACACTCTCGCGGAAGGAAACGAAAGAATGGCTTGCAGAATGCCAGAAGCGTCGCCTCAAAGAGGGCAGGACTTGGAAAGCTGCAGCGCGCGCGCGCGTCGAGCAGTTGGAGAGTTCCGGCCGCGAATGGGAGGCAGAACAAGCTTCCAGGACGCTTCATCGAAGAAGCGTGATTTTCGCTCGCCGGGCACGCCAGCGACATGAAGCAGCACTTGAACGCGATCTCAGGCGGGTAGGCGCTTCCGTTCGAAGAAATGAACGAGAGCGCGATCAAGTTAAGGATTTTGGGGCGGCACCGCTCTTCGAATTTGAACCTAAGCGTGCAGGCTCACGCGTACGAGAAGGTCGCGATCTATACTGGGAATGGATTAGTAGGGGCTTCGGAAAACGAGCCACGCGCAACTACAGCAAGTCGAAGTCGCCGAGGATCCGTGCGCGTGAAGCCAAATGGTCAGATGGCGAGTTTCAGGAAAAAATTGCGTACATTGAAAGAGCGGATGCGCTCGAAGAAATTGAGGGCAACCTCCTCTCGAACATGGGCGCAGAACAGGCCGAACGAATTGGCTGCGCTGAGCGGATCGAGGCACTCGAGCGCGTAAGCCGTAAGGATGCGAGTGTTTACGTCCATTCGATTCTTGCGCTCCCCGCGGAACTGTCGCCCGAGGGTCGCGCCAAACTTCTCAATGATCTTTGTAGCAACTTGGCTCGGATGAGATTGCCCTTTGCGGCTGCACTTCACAAACCTGACCCGAAGAATGATCAGCGGAATTTTCACGCGCATATCCTCGTAAGTCTGCGACCGTTTGAACGTCTCGACGACAAATGGGAATTCGCCGCCACAAAAAGTACGTGGCTGAGCACGCCGGCCGGCTTGAAGCTTCAGCGCCGCATAATCGCACGAGCATTCAATAAAGCACTCGAAGCGGAACGAGCTACAGCAAGATGGACTCACCGTTCACGTGCAGCAGACGGTCTCGCGCCTGGAGGTTTCACAAAGAAGGGCGGTGTCAGCGGTAAGCCACCCAAACTTCCAGAGGATGTTGAGGAGGTCGTTCTCGCCTCAGGATGGTGGATCGCCGTCAGAATAAAGACGCGATCCAATACCTTTGGTTGGCCATCTCTGATCAGATTCCGCTAAAGACCTCGCGAAACAACCCCTTGGTCTGGCGGACGAAGATAGACAAGGTGGCCAAGAGATTGGCGCAATTGCGTCAAGATCACCCAAAGATTTTCGATGCATTGCTCGCAGGCCACCTATGGGAAGTGACTGATCTTCTTGAGAGAACGCCACACTCCAAGGCAAATGAGGAACTCTACAATACGATTTCGTGGGTCTATATTACTTGGGCGCTGTTCGACCTTCAGGTCATTTGCTTTCGATTGTTTCACGCCGAATGGAACGCGCTTGAGGGCGGCATGGAATCGCCCCATGCGTGCAAGCTTGAAACGCTAGAAAGTCTGGCAAAAGAAATTCAGCGATATGGTAGGGAAATAGACCTAGCTGTAACCAGCGGAAGCTCATTCGAGGACCTGAGCAGCGAACTGCGGGAGTTCATCGAAGACAACGGACTGGTTGAAAAGGCGCACGAGGTTTTTAGTGGATTGGCCGAAAATGGTGAAATGCCACCCATTTCGGTCATAAAGGTACAGGTGAACCGGTACTTCAAATCTCTCAAGCCAAAGCTCGAAAAGTTGTTGAAGTACCTGCAATATCACAGGGCAGAGCGGCGTCCGAACTTGATCGGTCATGCGCACTTGATCGGTGCGAGTCTGGGCAATCCTGTGCCCAAAGCGTTCCAGAAGAGCGACGACAAAAGCCTGCATATTCGTCATACCGCGTCCACCGTTCGTTACTTTGTGCCGGCTTTGACTGCATTGCTGTATTCGGTCGAGCGGATCGTGTCGGAGCTCAATTACCTCCCCGACCTGCTTGGAGTTCATTCGCGGCCCCTTTTTTGGAAATCGCAGGAAACAGGCTCCCATTGAGCGTGCGCTGTTTGCAATCTACCGAGACCTTTTCGTCCGCCCTGCGCGAGTTGGTGGAAATCGGAACAAGGGCAATGAGCGTTCGCTAGTAGAACGTTATCAAAATGAAATCGCTCCAGCCGTTGAAAAGTTGAAGAAGGCAGGCGGACGAGATCCCGGGCTTGAGCCCCAGCAAGACGAATGGTGGAAAGTGCCGCCAAGGCCACTCTTCGGTGGCGCACAGTCTGTCGATTTGATTTCACTTGGCGAAGATGAACGAGAAGAACCTCATCCTGATCTGAGAAAGCCAGGAGCCTAGAGGCCGAGAAAGATCGACGTTGAACTGCCACGAAACACGCGTGCTCTGCGAGACCTGTCAGATCATCCCGATGCGTCACCTCGTTTTCAACGCCAAGCCAATAAGTTGAAATCGTCCTTTGGGGATGATCTCGCGAAGCGGTTCAAGAAAGATTCCGATGACTAAATCGTGACCCCCACCTCAACGGCGAAATTTCGCCGCTAATCTTGCACCGTGAACGACACCTAGGTCGTTCACAGTAGCAGGATAAGATGTATGCCCAAAAATGAAGATCTGCCATTTGCCGATGAAGATGTCGACGCAGAGATGGCAAACACGCAATGCGAAACCTTGGAAAACTCAATGGGGCGCAGTGTTGGCATTTTGAAAGAGATCGACCCCGATCTGTGTGATCCCTTTCAGCTTAACGGAAGACTTCAGGCGCCCATCAAGTTCTCAGCAATTTCCGGACTGGTAGAGAGCATTCGCGAGGACGGACAGCAGGTTCCGGTTGTCGTGCGCGTCAGCTCGACCTCCGGACGATATGAAATCATCGCCGGCTCACGAAGAGCTAAAGCCATTCGCATCATCAATGCGAACGGAGGGGGGCCGCAAAGGCTCCTTCTTGCAGAGGTACGCGACCTCGATGACAAGGCTGCATGGAAGCTGGCAAGTGCTGAGAATGCCGAGCGCAAGGACATCTCTCCATACGAACGCGCGCTCAACTGGCAGCAAGCCTTGGTTTCGCTGTTCGAAAACAACCAAGCTGAGCTGGCTCGCTCGTTGAATGTCCATAGATCGGTTGTCAGTCGGATGATCGATTTGGCTAATCTGCCACAGGAAATCGTCGATCTCGTGTCGCGACCAGAGGCCCTTTCCGTCCATACCGCAGAGAAACTTGGCCCGGCCCTGAAGGATACGAACCGCCGGGAGACCATATTGGGCTTCGCGAGGAACATCGCTGACTCGGGAAAAAAACTCTCGGCATCCGAGCTGGTGCGGCGTCTCTTGCTCTCACCTTCGGAGGTCGAGAAGTTCAGGCCTGTGGCAATGAAAGCTGGTCGCTACGATCGCCAGGCCGTTTGGCAGACGAGGCCCAATGGCTCAGTCCAAATTGTCGTCCGCCGCATTCCCGAAGAGCTTAGTGCGAAAGACCGGAGAGCATTGCAAAAAGAGATTGTCAGCAAGTTGGCAGAGCATCTCAATCAGGCCTGATCAAGGAAGCTGAATGCGCGGCTCTCTTCTTTTGGTTCAACGGACCTGCGCTCAATTTCATGAAAGTGGCAACCGCTCCTCCCTCAGATCTCACTACCCTTAAAATATGCGGGGTTTCCAATGAAATATTCTCGAGATAGCAAAGCCGTATCTCCCCACATCTCATTAGGAGGTTCGCCTTCGAACCAAGAGGAAAGCCTTCTTAGGCTTCCCGACGTGATTGCCAGGGTAGGACTGAAAAAGACTGCAATTTACGATCGCATGAAAGTTGGCAAGTTCCCTCGCTCACGTTCTCTAGGTCCTAGATGCACGGTCTGGGCCAAATCCGAGATTGATCGCTGGGTGGGGGAGGTTGCTTCTCAGTCCACTGATGTCGAGTAATTCGGCGATGAGCTGACTAGTAGATCGAAAAATTTGACCGCTTTGGGGCCTATTCTGTTGAAAAACTCCCCCTTGCTTCGGGACTAAACTATTGATTCAGTGTTTCTGCAACCACGCGGAGACGGACTGATGATGGGTGAGCGGACGGTGATGCAGGAGCCGCTGTTCTACAGCTTCCGCATTGAGGATCATGTGCCGCAGGATCACCTGCTGCGCTCGGTTGACCGGTTCGTCGATCTTACGGATATCCGAGAGCACCTGAAGCCGTTCTACAGCTCGACCGGGCGGCCTTCGGTTGATCCCGAACTGATGATCCGGATGCTCATCATTGGCTATTGCATGGGCATACGCTCGGAGCGCCGCTTGTGCGAGGAGGTGCACCTCAATCTCGCCTATCGCTGGTTCTGCCGGCTCGATCTCGACGGCGCGGTGCCCGATCACTCGACCTTCTCGAAGAACCGACACGGCCGGTTCCGTGACAGCGATCTGCTGCGCAAGCTGTTCGAGATGACCGTCGAGCGCTGCATGAGAGAAGGACTGGTGGGGGCAGAAGGCTTCGCGGTCGATGCGAGTCTGATCCGCGCCGATGTCCACCGCCAGCGTTCGGTACCGGGAGATGAAGGGCTCCCGACCGAAGCTGCCGGTCGTGCGGTCGCTGAGTATCTTGAGGTCCTCGATGATGCTGCCTTCGGCGGAGCCACGCCTGTCGAGCCGAAGCGGATCAACCTCACCGATCCAGCTGCGCGCTGGACTGCGGCAACGCGCGAGGCGGCTTTCTACTCCTACTCCACCAACTATCTGATCGACCTCGATCACGCGGTGATCGTCGATGTAGAGGCGACGACATCGGTCCGGCAGGCCGAGGTCACTGCGCAGCGCCGGATGATCGAGCGAACGCAGGAACGCTTCGGCCTGCGGCCCGAGCGGCTTGTAGCCGACACAGCTTATGGCTCGGCGCCGAACCTTGCATGGCTGGTCGAGGACAAGGGCATCGAGCCCCACATCCCCGTGTTCGATAAGTCTGCCCGTAGCGACGACACCTTCGCGCGGTCAGACTTTGCCTATGACCCCCAGGACGACAGCTACCGCTGCCCTGGCGGCAAGCGGCTGAGACCATCCAACCGCAACTTCAAGACACCGCGGCCGCTGGCCAATGCCGATGGCTTCATCCGCTACCGTGCGAGCCAAAAGGACTGTCAGGCATGCAATCTCAAGCAGCATTGCGCACCCCGCACGGCGACCCGCAAAATCATGCGCTCGGTTCACGAAGGCGCACGCGACCTGGCACGCGATATCTCCAAAAGCGACGCCTATCTCGTCTCACGCCGCCAGCGAAAGAAGGTCGAGATGCTCTTTGCGCACCTCAAGCGGATCCTGAAGCTGGACCGCCTGCGTCTGCGCGGTCCCAACGGAGCAAAAGACGAGTTCCACCTCGCCGCCGCCGCCCAGAACCTCCGGAAACTGGCCAAGATGCGGCCCATGCCAGGCCTCGCCGCCGCCTGAGAGAGGCAACGGCCTCGCTCGCCCTCGATCCAGAACGCTAAACCAACGCAGCCAGCGGCGACTTTTTCAACACAATAAGGCGCAAAGCTGACATTATTCGAACGTCGCATCGTGCATGGTCCGGGGCGGGCGAGTCGATACCCCGTGGATAACCTCAAAAAGCTCTCGGGGGAGGGGGTGTTGATGGGGGTATTAGCGGTGAAAGATTGAGAATATCACAGCATTTACAGAGAGATACGTCTTCTATTTCTGTCCCTCCTCCGCTACCATAATTTTGCGCCGGGTTGGCGATCGCGGCCTCCCAGCACTCTGCTATAACACATCTTCCGAGTGAATTGGCGTGGTTAGCTGCGTTCTGGTCGGTCTTCCAGTCGGGTGGGCAGCCCCCTTCAAATATTAATTATGCCCCACCGAATGGCCTTTACTGCCGCAGACGACCGGTCTTTCACGTCGAGCTTATCGAAGACCCGTTTTATGTAGGTCGCAACTGTCGGCCCCCCGATCCCGAGTATCGTCGCAATCTCGCTGTTGGTCTTGCCGAGCGCGATCCAATGCAAAATTTCCGTTTCTCTGTTCGACAAGTTAGTCCGAAGGCCGTCCGCCCGGGAGGCTAACATTTCCATTTGCGTATGTGCAGCCTGGGCGACAGCTTGCAAAGCGAAGACGCTCGCCCTTTCCAGTACCTTCAGGTCCTTGACCTGCCCTATGGCGAATACGCCGAGGTTCTGACGAATTCCGAACGTGGGAATAATGAGCCCATCCGTTATCCCGTGTTCGCGGGCTTGTTCCAAAAAAGCCTTCTGTTCTTTTGATTGCGCCTGAGCGGAAATCTCGGTGAGCCTCAGCGGCCGACCAGAACGCGCAACGTATCGCGGAAAAGGATCGATCGTATCCATCTCTGCGCTGCGATAAGTTTCTGCCCAGGCGTCGGGGAAACCGAAGGCATCCATTTCGATACGTCCGGGCTCTGTTTTCGAGGGGACCATGTACGCAAATGCCTCGAACCCAAACTCGGCAAAATAGCGCCGCAAAATTTCGAACATTTCCTCGCGGCTCTTCGATCGCCCGATTTGGTCGAAAATTTGAATTTTTAGCCTCTTTCTCTTTCTGATCGCCGGAACAACATAGGATAAATACTCTTTCTGTCATCAAGTATAATGACATTCGTCAATATGACGTCGAAGTCTGCGACATGTTGCAGTGCAAAATATGGTTTACAAACGATTTACCAGGATTCGGATGTATTCCGTCCAAGTCAACAAAGGTCGCAACAGTGCACGGTTTGAATTTTCTCATAGTGGACCCCGATTACAAAGCTCGCAACTCGTTGGCACGTGTGCTCACGCAGAAGGGCTATGTGGTTCAGGTCGACAATGTGGCAGAATTTTGCCATCGCGATATTGATAGCGATTTCGTTTTTATTCCTGATCGCAATGGCGAGCTTGAATTCATATCTGGCCAGCTTCAGGAAGCGGGCATCTTTTTCCCTGCCATCGGATATGGCGGATCGCCTTCCATGACTCGCGTAGTTCAAAACCTGCGGGGGTCTTGCGCCGGATATATCGAATGGCCCGGCGACGAGTCAGAGATTTGGGCGACCCTTGACGTTGTTAAGAGAACGTCTGCCAACGTTGTCAAGCGCCGCGTGGCCGAGGCACGCGCTCAACACAAACTGGCAATGCTGACTCGGCGGGAGCGCCAAGTTGCCGAGGGCATCGGGCGAGGGTTATCCAGCAAGGAACTGGCACAGCCGCTCGGCATCAGCTTCCGGACCGTCGAAGTTCATCGCGCGAACATAATGATGAAGATGGGCACTCCGAATATGGCGAGTCTCATCCGAACGCTTGTCGAAGCCGGCGATGTGAACGAACTGAGTGTTGAAGAGCCGACGTTCTCTTTCGACGAGCCCCGCGCATACGCCTGACATTCGTCGGAAGGTAAGAGTGTGACAACTCAGTTTTTCAGCTGCGATCGATCGACTGCATTAGTTCCGCAAGTCTTCTGAGCATCTGTACGCTCACGTCGAGCGTTTGAAGCTTGGTCATATAGCGCGTCACCACTGCCGGATCGTCAGCCAGTTCGGCAGCCAATGCAGCCAGCGCGTCGGCAGTGCTATTAATGTCGATATTGGTAAGTAAGGTCGGCGCCAAGGGCCGAATGGTATGGCTATGGGGCGCATTTGCGTGCTCCGCTTTGGCTGTGACCACAGATTGATCGACGTCGGTTTGGGTCCTTCTTCCAGCAGGAAGCCAAGCATCCACGCGTGCGCGGTTTCGGAATTTCACGCCAATCCGTCCGGCAGTGGCCCAGACCACGTCGGCCTCGATCGAGACATCCTCTCGGAAGAGCCTGCAGGGTGTCCCAGCGGTAGGGAGGACCGGCCCGTCGATCAGGGCGCCCCCCGATGACATGTTGCGAACTTTTACTCGGCTTGATCTTCCCCCAAAGGAAAGATTTGCCATCACGAACATATTAGTGCGAGTTTCCAGACGCTTGCAGTCCGGCCGTTCGATGGGCAATTCGTATGCGGCAGATAGCATGGTTAACTCCTCGCAACGTGCCTGCCAGAACAGGGTGTACCTTCCGGTGATGATGGGGGCAGTAATAATACCTAAACGGTGTCTCGCCCGACCCTTGTGCTGCAGTCGGTGAAGCTCGGCGCGACGACCCGTCTTACGAATAAAAGAAGATCCGCCGCCCCGATGGGCGACGGATCCGGACGATCAATTTTTTTCCGATCAAAGAGATTAGCGGAGCAGCGAGAGAACGTTCTGCTGACTCTGGTTAGCCTGCGCAAGCATGGCACTGGAAGCCTGGCTGAGGATCTGCGATTTGGCGAGAGATGTCGTCTCTGCCGAGTAATCGGCATCTTCAATGCGCGAACGAGCATCCGAGAGGTTCGTGATGTTGTCGTTCAGGTTGTTGACCGCCGATTCGAGCTGGTTCTGCGATGCACCGAGACCGGCGCGGACGGTCGAGATCGTTTCGATTGCAGTGTCGAACAGGGCGATATCGCCAGCAGCCAGAGCGGTGACGTCGACAGCAGCAGCAGCAGCGAGATCGGTGTCGGTGGTAAGGTCGGCCGAGAGGTCGATGGTAACCGCGTCGACTTCGTTCGCGCCAGCCTGGATCGTGACGACCCCGGCGGTACCTGCCGTTGCATCGAACAGGTTCTGTCCATTGAACGAGCTGTTGGTCAGAACCTTGGTGATCTGCGTGTTCAGCGCGTCCATTTCGGACTTCAGATTGCCGAGGTCAGTGGTCGAGTACGTATCGTTCGATGCCTGAACCGCCAGTTCGCGCTGGCGCTGCAGCATGTTGGTAACCTCATTGAGCGCGCCTTCAGCAGTCTGCGCAAGCGAAATGCCGTCGTTCGCGTTACGAATTCCCTGGTTCATACCGCGAACCTGCGAGGTCATGCTGGTCGCAATGGCGAGGCCGGCGGCATCGTCCTTGGCCGAGTTGATGCGCTTGCCCGTCGAAAGACGTTCCATCGCGGTGCTCAGTGCCTTACCCGCCTGGTTCGAGGCATTCGTCGCCTTCAGCGCGCCGATGTTGGTGTTGATGACGTTCATGTTTCCATTCCTTCTGGTCTACGATCACTGCCCCGATCAGGATGCGGCAGTCGAGAACCAGACCGGCCTCAAGCCAAAGGATTTAAGGGGCCAGGCGAAGGAAATCCGATGCGCTGTTAACCATATAAGTAGTAATACCACCCCTATAATTATCCAATAAATGTGCGTGCCTGCCCCATATCCCGGCTGTTCGATAAGACTTGCCAATGGGGGCACTGATGAACGGGATTACAAAAACAGCGAAATTTCTGCGGGAGCACGGGGCAATCGATGCGCGCTTGTCCGGCATCGCCTCCTCCCTGTTTATGGAACGAGGGGTCATCCTGGCCGATGAGAACGATCGCTCATCGGATCTTGGCGGCCGTGCGATAAGAATGGAAAGAAGTGACGTTCCCGCAATCGAAATCGCGGGAGCTGGCGGCAAAGTAACGTATTCCGACCCCATTGCGGAAAGTAGCATCGCCGCACTCATCGCCATGACCTATTCCGGCGAAGGGCCGATTGCAGCCGATCCGGCATCGCTTTCCATCATCGCGCTGGCCGATCGGCTTGCGCGCACCAATATCCCGGTGCTCATCAATGGACCTACGGGGACGGGCAAAGAAGTTCTTTCGAACTTCGTTCATCGTCGCAGCGCCCGTGCAGAAAAGCCATTCATCGCTGTGAATTGTGCCGCGATCCCGGAAACCATGCTCGAAGCCATGTTGTTCGGTCATGTGAAGGGTTCATTCACGGGCGCCAACGCTGCCGGCGAAGGTTTCTTTCGCGCAGCCGACGGGGGCACCCTTCTGCTTGATGAGATCGCGGAAATGCCTCTTTCTCTGCAGGCCAAACTGCTTCGCGCGCTTCAGGAAGGTGAGGTTGTTCCGATTGGTGCCACGCGTCCGGTCAAAGTCGATGTCCGTATAATAGCCTGCGCCAACCGCGATTTGCCGCACGAAGTCCAGGAAGGCCGCTTTCGGGCCGACCTCTACTATCGCCTGAACGTCTTTCCGATCGAGATGCTGCCGCTGCGTGAGCGCCAAGCCGATATCGCGCCGCTGGCCTTTGCCATGCTGCTGCGTCATGTAGGCAAGGGTGATCGCATGCCGTGGATCAGCGATGCTGCTCTTGCCATGCTCGCATCCTATCCCTGGCCGGGAAATGTCCGCGAGCTCGAAAATGTCATGCGCCGCGCGTTGCTGCTGGCTCAAGGGGCCAGCGAGATCGGTGTCGACCACATAGTTTTCGACAAAGCCGTCCGCTCCATCGAGAAGCCAGACGAGCCCGAACTTTCTTCTGCAGAGAAGGGGTCTGCGAAACTCTCGAAGATTGTTCAAATCTCGGAAGCCCGCGCCATTATCGACGCTCTCGATTCCGTCGGTGGCCATCGCGCAAATGCGGCCCGCGCCCTCGGTATCAGTGAACGGACCTTACGGTACCGCCTCGCTTCCTTTCGTGAAGCAGGTATCGCAGTAGGAGCCGGCCGATGAACCCTGTAGGAGGAATTGGCGGCGGCGGCGGTTCGCTCGAGCAGATCATCGCCTTGCGAAAGCAGATCATCGATCGTTCGCAGGTTCTGAAGGAAATTCATGAACCCAAGCCGGCGGAGCCGACCTCATCGGCCACGGGAGGGCCTAGCTTCGGAGAATCGCTGCGCAGCGCGCTCGACAGCGTGAATTCAGTCCAGGCCGAATCCGGTCGAATGACTGCGGCTTACGAACGCGGCGAAGAAACCGATATCGCCAAGGTCATGCTGGCTCGGCAGGAGTCCGGCGTCGCCTTCGAAGCCACGCTCCAGGTACGCAACAAATTGCTTGCTGCGTATCAGGAAACCATGCGGATGGGGATCTAAGCCATGGCCAGTCTGGTCCCAGCAGGTGGCACCGGTTCCGGTGTAGCCGTTCCTCTGGGGAGCGGTGCAGGCATGTTTGGCGAACGTCTTCGCAGCTTTGCCGCGCAGAGCGCAGTCAGGAAGGCAGCGCCGTGGTTCGCCGGCGTCGCCGGTATGGGCCTGCTTGCGTTGACGTGGGCGGCGCTTTCCCCCGCACCGCAGCGCGTTCTGTATTCGTCGCTGGGCGATGCTGAGCGCGCCAGTGTGGTGACGACGCTGGACAAGGCTGGTATCTCTTACACGATCGATAGCAGCACCGGCGCCCTGACGGTGGGGGAAGACGACGTCTACCGTGCGAGGATGCTTGTCGCTTCGGATGGATCGCTCGCTGCACCTGAAACTGGCTCGGATCTTATCGCGAGCCTGCCGATGGGGGCCAGCCGCACGCTGGAAGGCGACCGTCTCCGTGCCGCGCAAGAGCGCGAGCTGACCATGACCATCATGGAGATCGTCGGCGTCGAGGCGGTAAGGGTTCATATCGCCAAGGCGGAACGTTCGGTTTTCGTGCGCGAGGACGTCGCGCCTTCGGCATCTATCATGGTGCGGTTGGCGCGGGGCCGCCAGCTGACGGATGGGCAGGTTGTCGCCATTACAAATCTCGTTGCCGGTTCGGTTCCAGGACTGAGCATCGATGCTGTCAAGGTCGTGGACCAGCATGGCAAGTTGCTCACTCAGGCACGCGATCCCCATTCCGGACGGATCGACCTGCAGGCACAGATGGAAGCGAAGCTGAACAGCCAGGTCAGTCAACTGCTCACACCCATGTTCGGCGCTGGCGCGTTCACAGCGCAAGTTCAGGTCGAGCTCGACATGAACGAGGTGACCTCTGCGAGAGAAAGCTACGATAAGGACGGCACCGTTCGCCGCGAAACGACCCAGCAATCACAATCGTCTGATGTTACGGCCGGCGGAATTCCGGGAGTTCTCGCCAATACACCCCCAGCCGAAGGGGAAGCAAGGCAGGGCGCTCCAAACGATACGCAGCAGGGGAACACTGCCGGAGGTATCGGGGAAAGCAGCGCGACGCGGGTGTACGAACTTGGGCGGGAAGTGCTGGTCTCGAACCTTTCGCCGGGTTCGGTCAAATATCTCTCCGTAGCTGTAGCCATCGATCAGGCTGCGCTTGCCAAGGCAAGCGCTGCGGACATCAACAAGGTGAAGGAGCTTGTCACGGCAGCAGTCGGCGCGCGCGAGGATCGCGGGGACAAGGTTACCGTCGTCATGCGCCCCTTCGAAAAGATCGAGGCGGAAGAAGTGCCCTTCTACGAAACGAGCTGGTTTGCCATGGCGGTGCGTAACGGTGTGGCCATTCTGGCAGTGCTTCTCGTCCTGCTGCTTGCCGTGCGCCCCGCAATCAAAGCGCTTCGCGGGATGGGAGTGTCCGACAAGACGGCAGGTAGTTCGGGCGAAGGGGTCGCACTCCCTATCCCTACTTACGACATTGAGGGGACAACATCCTTGAACCGGGAAACCTTGGACGGCCAGATCGAACTCGCCCAGCGCGTCGCTCGTGAGAACCCCGATGATGCGGTGCTCGCGCTTCGTCGATTGCTTGCAGAAGATGCGCGTGCAGGAGCATCGGCATGACTGCTATTCAATCTCTGAAGCTCGGCGGTACCGACAAGGCAGCGATCATGGTGATGTTGCTGGATGAAAAAGATGCCTCCAGAATTCTCGGCCAGCTAACCCCGGATGAATTGCGTCAACTGGCAGGAACGATGTGCGCAATCGGGGAGATTGAACCGCAAGCTATCTCCGATGCTATCGCCGGCTTCTCCAAATCTACGGCGAACGGCGGAATTTCCGGGCATGGGCGCGCCGACAATGTCCGCCGCCTACTCAATGGTGCAGTGGGTGAGGTCAAGACCGACAATCTGATGCGGCAGGTCCTGCCTGAAACGGAAGAAGCGAAACTTCCCGCACTCGGTTTGCTGCGCTGGCTTGATCCGAAGATCATCGGCGAAATCCTATCAGACGAACATCCGCAGGCCATCGCCGTTCTCCTGCTGCAGCTCGAAACCGATGTTGCCGCTGCCGCTCTCGCGGCGCTTCCCGAAGACCTCCACACGCCGGTACTCCACCGCGTCGCTCGGCTTGGTCCGGTATCCAGGCAAGCAATCGACATCCTGGAGCACACGCTGAACGCCAAGATCGAAAAGCTGCATGGGACCATTCCCCTCTCGATGGGTGGGATCAAGCATGCAGCAGACATCATCAACAAATCGCATCGCGATCTCGAAAAGAATGTCGTCCCGAAGATCGGGAAGATCGATAAGCAGCTGGTCAAGGAACTGCAAAACGAGTTGTTCAAGTTCGAGCATTTGTTCGTTCTCGACACCAAGATGACGGGGGTCCTCATGCGGGAGATCGAGAGCGATATCCTGATCCTTGCTTTGAAGGGGTTGGAGGAAGAACAGCGCCAGCAATTCTATGGCGCCATGTCTTCCCGCGCCGCAGACGGTCTGCGCGATGAGATCGAAGGGCGCGGCCGGGTCAAGAAAACCGATGTCGAAGCCGCTCAGAAGCAAATCGTTGAGATTGCCAAACGGCTGATTGCCGAAGGCGAGTTGATCATGGGCGAAGGCGATGACGATTATGTCTAGGATTGCTTACGCCTCATTAGGGAAGCGTGGGGAGTTCTCTCGGGACCCGCGATACGCAGATATTTCGCCAATTGCTGCGGCCCAGGCGATCGACCAGGAAGATACGTCCGAGAAAGCTTATCGAGCGGGGTTCAGCGATGGACAAGCTTCTGCCCGGGCCGATTTCGATGCGGCCATTGCGACCGAGCGAAAAGAGCGCGCGGCGATTGAGCTAGCGTTTGCGCGCTTCGATGCGGAGAGTGAGCGCATGTTGCGTGATCGGCTGCTATCGACTGTTCAGGTGCTTTGCGAAGAGGCGGTGCTGCCTTTCGCGCTCGATAAAAGCGGTATAGCGCGTCGCGTCGAAATGGCGGCGGCAATGCTCCAGCGTCAGCACGATGAGCGGAAAATTCATATTCATCCGGCCGATCTCGAACTGGTGCGTGACCATGTTCCGGCCGATCTCGAACTGATTGCCGATAGCACTATCGAACGCGGCGGCTTGCGAATCGAAACGATAGACGGCGGTGTCGAGGATGGGCCTACGCAATGGCGACGTACCCTCTCCGAATTGCTGGAAACATGCAGCAGCTGATCGACCAGACACTCGCCGCCATCGGTTCCCTTTCGCTCGAACTCGCGCCGAGGCGGTTCGGACGCGTCGTCGCGTGTGACGGAGGCTTGATTGAGGTGTCGGGACTTGGTGTGCCAATCGGTACGATCTGCACCATAGCGCAAGGAGCATCGCTTCGACATCGCGCGGAAACGATCGGATTCCGCAACGGCCACACGATGATGATGATGCTTGGCGATACCGTGCTGCTGCGGCCTGGTGCCGAGGTGCGGGCGGAAGGGAAGCCAGGCATGCTTCATGTCGGCTCCGAATTTCTCGGGCGAGCAGTCGACGGAGCGGGCGAACCAATCGACGGTGGCGGGCCCGTATTGGCGACGACCACCTGGCCTGCCGGGGGGCACCGGGTCGGAGCCCTTGATCGGTCGCGCGTGACGCAGATGTTCGACTGCGGCATTCGCTCGCTCAATGCGCTGACGACCTTCGGCGTCGGACAACGTATCGGCATCATGGCTGGTTCGGGCGTGGGAAAGTCCGTTTTGATGGATATGATTGTCGACAACGCAGAGGCCGATGCGGTCGTCGTCGGACTCATCGGCGAGCGAGCGCGCGAGGTTTCCGATTTCGTCTCTCGGCATATGGCGGGCGAACGCGCGGCGAACACCGCCATCGTGGCCGTGCCAGCCGATCATGCTGCGAACTTGCGCCTTCGTGGTGCCATGCTGGCGACATCGATTGCGGAGCACCTGCGCTCTCAAGGCAAGCGCGTATTGTTGATCCTGGATAGCCTCACTCGTGTCGCCCACGCGGCTCGGGAGATCGGCATTCTTCTGGGAGAACCCGGCGCCGCGCGCGGCTATCCCCCTTCCGCGCTCTCGACAATTACGAAAATGATTGAAAGAGCCGGAAATTCGAAAGAGACAGGCGGGGCCATAACCGGGATTTATACCGTACTCGCCGATGGCGACGACCATAACGACCCCGTGGTCGACACCGCGCGAGCAATTCTTGACGGGCACATCGTCCTGTCGCGCGAAATCGCACAGCGCGGGCAATATCCGGCGGTGGACGTCGGTGCTTCGCTGAGCCGCGTGATGAACGATATCGTTTCTGTCGAACACGTAGAGAATGCGCGGAAATTTCGCGCATTAAGTGCCAGCTTCGAGGAAAATCGTGATCTCATCATGATGGGCGCCTATCGCCAAGGCACGGATTCGCTGCTCGACGAAGCTATTATTCGGCAGCCGCGTATGAGCGATTTTCTCGCGCAGGGCACCGGCGAACGCGTCGATATGACCAGCGCCACCATGCAATTGTCGCACTTGTTCTCCGATGGTCACTGAGCGCAAAAAACTGCAGCGCGCAAAGCTGATCCAGCGGATCCGGACTGTGGAAAGAACCCGGTCGGCAGCGGTGGCCAGCGATGCGGAGGCCACGCGGATGCGCCTCTTCGCAGTGGCCGAGCGAACGCGCAGCCTCGCCGAGCATTATTCCCAGCGGAACGGCGACATGCTTGCCGGCGAACTGCGAAGCGGGCAGGCAATGCGCGAGCAACTTCAAAAGCTCACCCATCTCAGCACCGAGCAGGCGACAGCAGCCGAGCAGCATTCGCAGGCCAAGCTGCAAGAGTTCGCTCAGTCCGATCAACGCATGCGCAAGGCCGAAGAGAGCAAGCGTGAACTTGCGCGAAGAATTGTAGAAAACTTGGCCAAGGCCTGACCCCACCAGATTTTGGCACGGTTCTTGATAGCGTGTTCGTGGAAAACAGCGCGGACTTGCCATGAACCTTTCACTCGCCCTTTCGAAATCGATCGACACCCCTTCGCTCCCCTCCGGACTGCAAGGCGCAACCGCGCCGGAAACGGTCGATGTGGAGGGCGCGGACGGATTTTCCGTGCTGCTTGAATCGCTGGCGTTGATCGCGCCTAGTGCTGTGTCGTCTTCCGACGTTGCGGCACCGACCCTTGAGGCGCGGCCGTTTGCCGAATTGCCGGCCGGCATAATCTTGCCGTTTTCCGCCTCGGTGTTGCCGGTCGAGCATGGTGCTCACGGCGAAGCAAACGATGCACTTATTGCATCAACCCCAGTCCAGGCGCGATTCTCGGGTTTAACGCTGGACCCAAACGACGGGGCTGCAGCATCCGTTCTCGGACCGAAGACTGCTTCAACCCCCGATTTGGCAGACCTGCAAGACATTTCCGGTCAGCGGTCGAGGGGCACCGTCCATGTCAGCGTGTCTACTGCGGCCCAGCCACTTGATGCCACAATGGCAAGTCGTGTTACGGTCGCCACGACGGCACATTCGGCTGGCCAAGGAGAGGGGCGGGTTGCCGAGCCCTTGACCCTCAATCCCACTGTATCAACGACTGCTTCTAAAACGGAAGCAATGGTCGCCGCCGCGCAGGTCGCGCAAACAGCCTCTTCCGAGAACACGGGCGCCCCGCGGGGCTCGGCTGCCGACAAGACTGAAAACGAGAAGCGTGGGGCGTCAGTGGGGGTTCCGGGACCGACTGAGATGGCGAAACCCCTCGGGCAAAACCCGGCGATTTCCTTCCAAGATGCGTTCAGTCTTGCCCGACCTGCAACTTCCGCGCCACGTCCCGTCGACACAGATCTCTTTGCTCATGTCGAACGCGTCGTCGAAAAACTCAATGCGGCACGTCAATTCGACTTGTCGAAGCCGGCGTCTATCTCGCTAGCGCACCGCGACTTCGGTGCGCTGACAGTGACCTTCAACCAGAGTGAAGCGGGCGTGGAGGTCGAAATCGCGGCGGAGAACCGCGATGCTCAGCGCGCTCTTGCCGCGGCAATGGCAAGCGAACGCGGACCAACACGCTCGTTTGAAAACGGACCGCAGACCACCTCGGGCTCTAGCCAACACTTTTCGGCATCGAGCGAGCGCGGCCATTCCAGCAATGACGGTGGCGCCACCTCGAGCCCAAGTCATAGCGGCGGCAAGGAGCATCGATCGGATAGTTCCGAACAGCGCGCTCGCCACAGTGAGAATCCATCACTGACTAACCGGCCGTCTGAACAACCGTCGGACGACAGCGGCCTTTACGCCTGATCATCCAGCATTCCAATTAACAGGACCTCGACATGTCGAACGAAAATACCTCTCCAGAACCCAAGAAGAAGAGCGGTAAGCTTAAGCTTATCCTTTTCTCGCTCGTGTTGCTCGGAGCCGGTGGAGGCGGAACCTATGCCGCGTTCGCCAGCGGCATCGTCGGTGAACACAGCGCTGATCCAGAGGACAATAATCCGAATCTCGTGCTCAAGGGCGAGGAGGATCCTTTTCCCTATGGCGAAACCGATGCCAAGGACAAGACGGCGGTAGTCCATGGTGCCGGTGGCGGAGAATATCGGACCGCCTATTACAATTTCACAGAAGAGTTCACATCGAACCTCGTGGATGGTGCTGCCCTCATCCAAGTCAGCCTCGCCGCGTCGACGCACTATGACGGTCGTGTTCTGATGTGGCTCGCCGAGCACGAGACCGCACTGCGTTCGCGCATCTTAGCAGAACTCGCGGCGACCAGCGAAATGGAAGTCGTAAGCATTCGCGGCAAGGAAGAGCTCCAAACGCGCCTGACCCACGCAATCAACGAGACGCTCGAAGAACGCGAAGGCTTTGGCGGGGTGGATCGGGTCTATTTCCGGTCCTTCATCGTTCAATGAAAAATTCCTCGATCTCCGGAGCAGTAGCGCGCGCTGCGATGCATTGTGACGAGCTGTTGAGCCGTGCGGCGACCCCGCCCGAGCTCGACATCGAGTTTGCGCGTTTCGTATCCGGCTTTGCTGAAAACGCACAACTTCAGCTTGCCGAACTTTGCGACGATCGGGGCATTGCTACAAGTGTCGTCGCGACGGAACTCCTCCCTGTCGGCGATTGGTACGAACAGATGGGTAATGCCCGCCGGCACAGCTATTTCTCTCTTGGTCAGGAAAGCCGCGGAATTCTCGTTTCGGTCGGAATCGGTGAACTTGTGGCGCAATTCGAACGGATCCTTGGCGGTTCGGGAGAGGTCGACGAGCGCCTCGGCATCCTTCCGGCATCGGCAGCGCGCTTCGCCCATCAATTCGATGATCGCGTTTGTGAGGCTATGCGCCGGACGAGTGATCGCCGTGAGATTTCTGCCTCGGCAATTGGCGACGAGGCCGAGGATGTCGCTCCCTTCGCTTTGGGCGAGAAAGTGTGGACCGCCACCATCGCGATAAGTTCTTCGAAGAGCGATCGGCCCTGGCAGGTGAGGCTGGCCGCCTGTCAGTCGATGATCGCCGAACTCGTTGAAAAGCGCGCCGCCTCGCCTGCAACGGGCCGTACGATTGGCGCGCGTGGGATTGGCGGTTCGGCCATTGCCGACGTTGATCTACCGCTACGTGCGGTCCTGGTCGATGTCCCGATGTCGATCGCGCGGCTTGCGAGCCTCGAGCCGGGGGCGGTGATTCAGGTCGCGGTTAATCGCAGCGTCCCGCTTCAGATCGGCCAACTGACTATCGCGCACGGCTGTGTCGGGGAACTCGACGACCGCGTTGCGCTCGAACTTACTCATACATCTTTCTCGGAGTAGTAATCCATGACCTCTCATGCAGACGGCTTCGGCCTCATTCAGGATATCGACGTCCGCCTCACGGTGGAACTGGGGCGTAAATCCATGCGCCTTCGCGATGTTCTGGCCCTAGGCGAATCAAGCGTCATCGAGCTCGACCGACTAACCGACGAGCCCCTGGATATGTTCGTCAACGGCAAGCTCATCGCGCGCGGGGAGGTAATCGCACAAGGTAATCGCTTTGCCATCCGTGTACTCGAGATTGTCGGCGCTTCCGGTGCGACGAATGACATGCCGCGCATCGAGGTTGCACAGTAATGTTCTGGTACATCCTCAAACTCCTGATCCTTCTCCCGCTAATCGGCGTCATGATCTGGGGCAGTCTCAAGCTGGCCAAGAAAGTGCAGGGTCAGTTCGGCGCGCCTTCTGGCGGCTCTAAAGCTGTCCGCATTGTCGAGACGACCATGCTTTCGCCGACCCTGCGCCTTGTTGTCATCGAATTTCATGGAAGCGAGATCCTCGTCTCGACTTCGCGCAACGGCTTGACGCGCCTGGCTGAAGCGCCAGCGCGAAAGCAGGATGCGCTCCCGGAGCTGGCACAGTGATCGTTCGGCTTTCAGCGGTCGTGGCTGCGATTGCCGCCTTGGCCTATCCCGCCATGGTTAAGGCGCAGGCAGGTGACGCCGATGTGTCAGGGGCGCTTGACCGCGCATTCGGTCAGATGGCGGGTGCAGGCGGGGAGCCGTTGAGCTTGTCGCTTCAGTTGCTGCTGATCATGGGTCTCTTGACGATCCTGCCGGCATTGCTTCTCATGATGACAAGCTTCACCCGTATCATTGTCGTCCTGGCTATTCTGCGTCAGGCTCTGGGTCTCCAGCAGTCGCCGCCCAATCAGGTGCTGATCGGGATAAGCCTGTTCCTCTCGCTCTTTATCATGACGCCAACGCTCGAGCGTGTGAACGAAGCGGCAATCGCCCCATATTCAGCGGGCGAAATCGGAGCGGAAGTCGCGATCGAACGTGCAGGCGACCAGTTTCATGCCTTCATGATCAGACAGACACGCGAGTACGATCTAGAGATGTTTGCCGATATCGCCGGTGCTGGCCAATTCGCCAGTCCCCAAGACGTGCCGTTCTCCATACTGCTGCCCGCGTTCGTGACCAGCGAACTCAAAACCGCTTTCCAGATCGGTTTCATGCTGTTTCTGCCCTTTCTCGTCATCGACCTCGTCGTTTCGAGCGTCCTGATGAGCCTCGGCATGATGATGATGAGCCCCATGATGGTTTCGCTCCCGTTCAAATTGCTGCTTTTCGTTCTTGTGGACGGATGGGCACTGCTGATGGGCTCTCTCGCTGCGAGCTTTGGATAATTGCGATGGACGAAAGCGCTGTACTCCTTTCGCTTGCAGACCGGATGCTCTGGATCGCTGCAATGGTTGCCGCACCCGTGTTGATCGCAAGCCTGGCCATTGGTCTGGTCATCGGACTGATCCAGGCTGCAACGTCGGTGAACGAGCAGACCCTCACGTTCGTACCGAAGCTGGCCGCCGTGGCGTTCGTCATGGTGGTACTCGGTGCGTCCATGATGGGACTCGTGATCGACTTCATGAACGATATTTTCGCCGAAATCGCGCGGATCGGCGACTAGGCTAGCTTCTCGTGAACGCTATCGATTTCGGCCTCGGGGCACTGGAACAGGACATGTGGCGGGTAGTCTTCCTCATGACCCGCATCGGAGCGGCGCTTCTTGCTGCGCCTTTCTTCGGCGCGACTTCCGTGCCCATGGCCGTGCGTGTATCGATTACCGGAGCGCTTGCAATTTTTGTGGCAACCTGGATGCCCGAAGTGCAGACGCCGGAAGCCATTCTCTCCCTTGAGGGGCTGTTGGCCATTGCTGGCGAGGTGGTTATCGGTCTCGCGCTCGGCTTCGTGCTTCAGCTTGCCTTCGCTGCACCGACCATTGCTGCCGAACTTATCGGTGGCGGGATGGGCATGAGCATGGCTGTCTCGCAAGACGCCATGGGTGGCGGGACCACGACCTCCTTTGGCCAATATTTCGTGATCGTTCTGACGCTCATCTTCCTGTCCACCGGCGCGCATTTACACTGGGTTGCACTTGTAGCGGAAAGTTACAGCGCCTTTCCGCCAGGCCAGACTTGGCTCGGTGCCGAACGCTTTGCCGCAATTGCCGGTTTCGCGAGCTTTATGTTCGAGACCGCCATACGCATCGCATTGCCGGTGACGCTCATCCTGCTACTGGTGCAGGTCATCACCGGTATTCTCAGCCGCTCGGCACCGTCACTGAACCTCTTCGCTCTTGGTCTGCCGGCGGGCGTTTTGGCAGGCATGGCCGCGCTGATCATCTCCGCTCCACTGATTTACGACCAGTTCGCCGGCCTTGTCGCTGACGCTCTCGATCAGACTGAAAGTGTTATCGTTCGATGAGCGAGGACACCCCCGGCGAAAAGAACTTCGCTCCGACCGAGAAGCGATTGGCCGATGCTGCGAAGAAGGGCGACGTTCTGCGATCGAAAGACGCGGGGACCGCAGCCGTCATGCTGTTCGGTGGAGCGTGGCTGGCACTCGCGGGACCGTGGTTGCTCGAAGGTCTTACGGATCTGGCGCGCGACGCCTTCCTCTTCGACGCAAGCGATCTCCGGGATTTCAGCGTTCAGGGTCTGCTCATCGAAGGCTTGTTGCTCGGGGTCCCGGCAGTTTTCGCTCTGGCTGTCCCGGTGATTGTCGTGACCCTGTTTTCACAACTGGCCTTCGGCCGCGGCCGATGGGTGACGGACAACTTGAAAGCCAAAGGTCAGAGAATCAATCCGATGTCCGGGCTCAAACGTATGTTCGGCATGCAGGGGCTGATTGAGATGGGGAAGGGCCTGCTGAAAATTGCCCTGCTCGGCAGCATCGCCGCGGCTTGGTGGTGGAACAGCATGGACGTGGTCATCGGGCTGGGTCGCGGCAATCTTTCCGCTCAGTTGACCGCCGCCTGGCGCGCGATTGTTTCCTTGGTCTTCGCCCTGAGCGCCGGACTTGTCGTGATCGCGTTTGTGGACCTCCCCATCCAATGGCTACGCCAGCAGAAACGGCTCAAGATGAGTCATCAGGAAATGCGCGACGAAAACAAGGAGTCCGAGGGGTCTCCCGAGATGCGTGCTGCGCGCCGTCAGCGCCAGCGGGACATCGCCACGGGATCGGTGGCCGGGGCCATGCGCGAAGCCCAGTTCGTAATTGCCAATCCCACCCATTTCGCGGTGGCTTTGACCTACGATCCAGCAAGGGCATCCGCGCCGATACTGCTCGCCAAGGGCCGGGGCGACAAGGCGCTCGCGATGAAAGAACTCGCATCCGAACTCGATTTGCCTACGCTGGAAATGCCGCAGCTCGCTCGTTCGGTCTATTACACGACACGCGAAAGGCAGATAATCTGCGAAGATCTCTATAGCGCCGTGGCCTCGGTAATCGCCTATGTTTTCTCGCTCAAACGCGGCGAAACCCCGCCGCTGCCGACAGTTGAGGTGCCTGCTGCGCTGCACTTCGATACAGAAGGTCGATTGGCGCTTAAACCGCAGACGGTCGGGCCGTTATCAGAGCGATGAGTATTTCGACCTCCTCCATCGCCACGCAGCTTGGAATCGGCAGCGGCGTCGACATGACAGGCCTCGCATCCCAGCTTGCCGAAGCGCAGTTCGCCGGGCGCAACGAGCGGCTGACGATCCAGTCCGAAACTCTCGAGCGCCGGATCTCGCTCGCAGGGTCGATCCGTAGCAGCCTTTCCGCCTTCGCCGCGGCATTGGGAGACCGTCTGCGTACCGGGGATCTGGCGCCCCTGCCGAACATTACGAATGCTTCCGTGGCCGCGGTATCGAGCCCACTGGGTTCAATCGGAAAGGGTACCTATTCGCTTAAAGTAACGAAACTAGCGAGCAACCAGGTCCTGAGCGGCCCAATCTATTCGAACCCGAGCGACACAGTCGGGGCGGGCACGCTTACATTTCGTTTTGGCAATACCGATACCACCAGCTTCACAGAAGATGTCACACGTTCCCCTCTTACGATCGAAATTGCCGCAGGCGCGACACTGGCCGATGTCGCATCGGCCATCAATGGCAAGAATGCTGGGTTGAACGCCTACGTAGCCCAGACCGCAAACGGTGCACAATTGGTGGTAAAGGGTGCAGACGGCGTAAAGAACGGTTTCATCATCGAGGCAGTCGAGGACGCTTCCAATCCTGGTCTGGCCAACCTTGCATGGCAGCCCGGAGGGGACGCCTCACGCCTGATCAAGACATCGGCCGACGCCGAATTCCTGCTCGACGGGATTTCGCGGGTCAGTCCGTCGAATTCGATAACTGGCATAGCGCCGGGTCTTTCCCTTTCGCTGCTAGGCACCAATCCGGGCACTCCCGCCACGATCAGTTTCAACAGCCCCAACGCGGCCCTCTCCTCAGTCATGCAGGACATTACCGGGGCGCTCAACGAAATCGCTTCTCAACTGCGCACTGCTACCGATCCGAAGAGTGGTGACCTTGCACGCGATACGGGCGCTCGAGCGTTGAGCCGCAGCCTCTCTGCGCTCGGTTCGGCGGAAATCATGCCCAATGCTCCTACAGGATCGCCCAGTACACTTTCGGAACTGGGCCTCGCCATCCAGCGGGACGGCAGCTTTACCTTCGACAACGCAAAGCTGACCGCCGCTCTGGCCCGCGACCCTGCCGGCGTTGCCGCTATGTTCACGACAGGGATCAACGGCGTTTATTCGACCATCGACAGGATGGCGCGTTCCAATAGTATCGCAAGCGATCCGGGCTCGCTGGCCGGTTCTATCGCGCGCTACCAGTCGCAGTCGCAGAAAATCACAGAGGACCTGCAGGAGCTGGCGGAAAAGCAGGAAATTCTGAGAGCGAACATGGTTGCTCGCTTTGCCAAGGCCGATAGCCGGGTTGCAGCCTCTCAATCGACGCTGTCGTTCCTGCAGTCGCAGATCGACGTGTGGAATTCGCAGAGGGATTGATATGCTGAGCCGTGCAAAACCGCGCGATGCTTACCGCCAGGCGAGCTTCGACGCGCGCCTGCTTGGCAGTTCGCGCGACGAACTCGTCCTTTTCTGTCTCGAGGATTTCATCGATAATCTCGGCCAGCTCGAACTGGCCGATCGCCGTTTCGATCATGCAGCCCGCAGTCGGGCGATTACACGCTGTGTTACTGCGCTGACGGCGCTCGAACTGGGAATCGACCGTTCCGCCGAAATGGGGGCGACACTCGCCCAGTTCTATGGATCGGCAAAGAACACACTATTGAATTCAATCCGACAAACCGATCAAGGATCGGTAGATTCTATGAAAGCTGATTTCGGCGACATCGCCAACGCCTTTCGGCAGGCTATGAGCGGCTAAGCGTGTATCGGACTACGTATTTCTACCAGTGCCGCCCGAAAGCGGCCGTGAACCATGGTGCGTCCAGATAAGACCCGTAACCGAACGGGGGCTGCCATGGAAATCGCAGATATCACTTTCTACATCATCGATCCGAACATGACGCGGAGGAACGCCCTCGCGCGGGTGCTGGGCACAAATGGTCATGCCTTCCCGCTGGATAACGCTTCAGAACTGGTATCGGTCACCGCGTCCAGGCCCTGTCTTCTCGTTCATGACGATGACGATCGGGTTAAGGCCTGTCTTGCCGAAGTATCTCTTTTGAACAATCCCATGCCCGTGCTCGTCTATTCCGGACAGCCGCATCTCGAACGGGTATATGAGATTGCCGATATGGGTGTGGCAGGATACTTCGCGTATACCGGAAACAGTGAGGATCCTTCAGAACAAATCCTGCGCTTGGTGAACCGCGATGCCAGGATGCAGACAGTCCGCCAGCGCCGACATGCTGCGGCCAGTCGGCTCCAAGCTCTTACGCGGCGGGAGCACGAAGTGTTAGACGCTGTTTCACGGGGCGAATCGAATAAGGCCATCGCCCGACAACTTCGCGTCAGCCCTCGCACGGTCGAAGTGCACCGCCGCAATATGATCGCGAAACTCGATGTGCCCTGTTCGATCTCCGCCGTTCGCGTAGCGCTTGAAGCCGAATTGTAGGGAAAGGCGCAAATTCCGCTTAGTGGCGGGGCGGCGTGCTTCCCAAAGTGAGCATGGCGTGCGCGCAAGCGGCGAGCAGCGCGACAGTCGGATCATAGCCGAAGAATTCACCTTCCTTGGCTTCACCGGAAATCGAAACGACCGCAGATGAGGAGCCCGTGGCCGCACGTGTCACGAGGATCCCGCAATACGGCCCAACCATTTCGACCGCTGCGCTAAGGTAGGCATCAGCTGCGCACAGTTGATCTAGCCGTCCAGCGGTGATCGAGTTCTCGAACAGAAGTGCATACTCGGGAGGCGCCTTGCAGATGAGGCTCCAAAATTCTTCCAATGCACTCTGCGGCTGTTCTCTTCCTTCCTCGACACAACCATCGATGAACCGTTGCAGCTCCGTGTACCACGCACTCATTATCACCCAAACTCCACCCTGAAGCCGTCCAAATATTGTGTGATGCAATAACCCGAAGCGGTGGGCGGCGAATACGTCTTTGTACGTACAAAGCGTTGGTGAATGGTTCATGTCCAGTTTTGGGACGAAATTTCCGGCTTTTGGGTTTAGAAGGTGTCGGCAGCCAGAAGTGATATCTTGAGCTTGTCCAGCGCGTTGGCTTTGAGTTGGTGCACGCGGGGAACGCTGACTTCCAAAACCGCAGCAATTTCAGTGAGATTCAGTTCTTCAAGGAAGTGCAATTGGATGACCAGCTGCAACCGCTCCGGCAGGTTGGCGATAGCCTGTGCCAAAGCTGTTTTATCGGCCTGCGCGACCAACTGCTCTTCCGCATCGGGTTCCTCGGTTGCGAAAGCCGGATCGGAATCGGAATAACAATCCTGGAGGTCCACCATTCGCGTCGCCACGCGGTTGCGAGCCTTCTGGTAATCTTCCGGCGTCATACCCAGAAAGAGGGCAACTTCGTCGCCGCTCGGATCGCGGCCGAACTGACGCCTTAACTCATCGGTTGCAGCGTCCATTTTGCGCCGCAATGCCGCCGCTCCGCGGACGTGGTGCGAGTTGGATCGTAGCAGGTCGATCATTGCGCCGCGGACGCGCATTTTTGCGTAGGCTGCGAAGCCGTCCTCGCTTGGCCGCTCGTGGCGCTGGGCGCATTCGGTTAGCGCTATCATACCTGCCTGAAGCAAGTCATCGACGTCGATCGAGGATCCGCAACTGCTCTCGTAGTACCAGGCGAGCTTGCGGACCATCGGCAGGAATTTCCCGATGCGCTCGTTGACCTCGCATGCGTAAGCTCGCTGCGCGTTGAAATGGGTATGGTCGTACTTCATGCTGCGAGAGTCTCCGTCTTTGCATCAAGGTTTGCGCCCTGGCCCGGATCGTCATCTCCAACGACAGCGATCACTTCGATGGGTTGCGCTACTGGAAGTTCGTTGATCGACAACACCAGGCATTGTGGTGCCCGCAATCGGAGCAGAGCGGATAGCGCACGCCGTGCACGGGGTTGGACAATCAGAGCTGGTCGCGTTGCGGCGGGATCGCGTTGTCCGATAATGGCCGCGATCCGCTCGCCGATAGAGCGAGCGAGGTCTGGCTCGATAATAATTTCTCCGGATGATGGGTCTTGAAGGCCGCCCGTAACCATTTCTTCGAGGCGGGCGGCGAGAGTTATGACCGGCAATTTCGCGTCCGGCGGACACACTTCAGCGACGATCATCCCGCCAAGGTCTGCGCGGACGATATCGATCAGGCGACCGTGCTCGGCGGTCTGCTGAGCGGCAAGTGAAATGCTGGAAAATACGCGCAGAGCATGTCGGAGCGAGATGCCGTCGGCCAGCAGCGACCTTAGTAGGCGCGTAAGGGCCGCGAGGCTCAGGGGCTGGGGGGTGATTGAGTCTATCAGTTGCGCATGACGTGTTCGCAGATGTTCGATGAGGTCGCGAACCTGATCGGGCCCGAGCAGGTCCTGCGCTCGCGCGCCGAGCAATTGATGAACCTGAGTTGCGATAACACTTTCAGGGTCGACCGTAAGATAGCCTTCCGCGATTGCCAGGTCACGGGCTCCTTGCTCGATCCACAGGGCCGGACATCCGAAACTGGGATCGACGGTCGGTATGCCAGGCACCGTCTGTGAACCGATAACTTCCCCCGTATCGATAGCGAGCAGATGGCCCGGGTTGATCTTCCCGCCGCCGAGCGTCGCGCCGCCGAGGGTAATGCGATACGCGTCGGGATCGAGTTCAAAGCTGTCTTCGATCCGGAACTGCGGCACGATGAATCCGAAGGTCTGGCACATCTGCTTGCGCAGCCCGGTAAGCCGGGAAACCAGCCTTGCTCCTCGCTTGTCGTCGGTCAGGCTGATGAGTCCATATCCTAGCTGGACGGTAACCAGCGTCTGATCGGTAACTTCCTCGATCGTGATGTGAGAAGGATCGGGCTTGGCTTCGGGTTCTGGCATCTCCTTCCGCGCCTCATGATTTTTGCGGAGCCGGAACCACAGGTAGAAGGTGCCCGACGACAGTGGCAGAATAATCGATTGCGGCATTGCCGGAATGCACCCGATAACGAAAAGTATGCAGGCGACGGGAAGCCAGATCTTGGGGTCTGCCAGCTGACCGCCGATCTGACCGGTGAGATCGCGCGCGTCGGAAACGCGGGTCACGATCACTGCCGCGGCGATGGAAAGAAGCAGCGCGGGAACAGATGCGACCAGAGCATCGCCCACTGCGAGTGTCACATAGGTTTCCGCTGCTTCTCCCGCCGTTAGGCCATGCGTCGATATCCCTAGTACTAGGCCGGCAATCACATTTATAAGAAGGATCAGCAGGGCGGCCACCGCGTCGCCTTTTACGAACTTGCTCGCACCGTCCATCGAACCGTAGAAATCGGCCTCGGTCGCGATTTCCCGGCGCCGAGCCTTGGCCTCGTCTGCTGTGAGAAGGCCCGCAGCAAGGTCCGCATCGATTGCCATCTGCTTGCCTGGCAAGGCGTCGAGAGTGAAGCGCGCCGAAACTTCGGACACGCGGCCTGCGCCCTTCGTCACGACCATCAGATTGATGATCATCAGGATGAGGAAGACGAAGATGCCGACAGCGAAATTTCCTCCGATCAGAAATGCACCGAAGGCTTCGATCACTTTGCCGGCAGAGGCGCCGCCCTCATGCCCGTTGAGAAGCACAATGCGTGTGGACGCCACGTTGAGCGCGAGCCTCAAAAGCGTCGCAAACAGGAGGACCGATGGGAACGAGGAGAAATCCAGGGGCTTCTGAGCGTTCATCGCCGCCATCAGCACCGACACGGAAAGTGCGATGTTCATGACAAGGAAAACGTCGAGTAGAATGGCCGGTATCGGCATAACCATCAGCAGGATGATAGTGAGGATACCGAACGGCAGCGCGAGCCCCGGGTTGAGGAAATGACGCACGTTCACAGCCCGAACGCCTTGAGCTTGACATAAGCGGCAGAAACGTTCTGGCTGGCGCGGCTCATCTGTGCGCTGCCATTGCCGAATGTGGCGCGTAAGGTTTCTGCCATGGACGGACGGCGACTGTCACTCGGCAGACTACGCGGAATTTCGGAAAGCGGCCGCTCGTTTCGCGTGGATCCGGACGCATAGGCCATCTCGAGACTTTGGTCCGCAGTTGCGTTCGGCCCTTGAGCATAGGCCGAAGCGACCTTGTCCCGCATGAAAGCCATCACTTCGCCGACTGATCGCGGCAATCCTTCGGAATAGAATATCGAGCGATTGGCGCGAGCGGCCTCTGGAAACAGCTTCGCGGCTGGCTGGCCCGGGTCGCTGTCGACTGCGCCGAGAAATTTCTTGGCACCTCCTAGCCCGAGGAAATGCGCCATATAGAGTTCGACCGGTCGAGGCTCTCGTCCAAGCACGGGTCGCAGCCCTTCTGCATTTTCGCGAACGAGTTCAGCAACCATGAGCGAGGACGCGTCAGCATCGTAGCGCATAGACAGTAGTTGGTTGCGTGTCGCTGCGTTCGATACGCGTCCGCTGTCGCTGATGGCGGTACTAGCGGCTTCGAACCCATGCTTTGCACCATGCCGGTCGAGTGTTCTCAACCATGTTGAATCGATAAATTGGTATAAGCCGGCTGCGCTTGAGGTCGGCGCTTTCGCATGCGGATCGAGCCCGGACTCGAGGCGGGCCTGAGCCACCAAGAAGTCGAAATCTACTCCGGTGCGTGTGGCAGCGCGCGCGATTGCGCCCTGAACTTCGGCACTCTGGACTGGATTGATAGTAGGCACAGATCCTCCGGGTCTCATTCACCCGGGGGAGCAGCAAAAAGCGTGCCAAGCGATATCTGTCGCTAGCGGCCGAAGATTTAAGCCAGCGCCATGCTCAGGTTGTGGCGCGGGAGGGCGGTGTATGGCGTATCGCTGCCGTTAAGCACACCTAGCCGGTTCTGAACGTTTGTGGAGATCAAGTTGCGCAAACGACGGTTGATTTCGTTCAGGCGCCGTACTGCGTCGAGAACACCCAGGCATTCTTCATCCAGCGAGCTTTGTTCGACTGCTTCGAGTTTGGCGCATAGGTCCATTTTTCCGCCGGTGCAGGTCACGATGCGATCGAGGTCGAGAGCGGCAAGGGCCTGCCGCTCCCCCTGCAAAAGGGCGAGCATCTGTTGCAGGGTAGTGAGGGTTTCCTGTTTGCGGCTCATTTGCCGACCTTTCCATACATGCCGGCCGCGATAATCGCGTCGGCGACTTTGGCGGGAATCAAGGGATAGGTTCCGGTCTCGAGCGCCTTCCGAATTTCCGCCACGCGATCCTGATCAACCGGGGCGTTCCCCGGCGCGACCCGTCGCGAAGTTGCAACAGGGGCCTGCGCTTCATGCGCTTCGGCGGCATTCTTTCCGGTAGGAGCTGCCTTCGCCGCGGCGGATACACCCGTTTCACGACGCGCAATCGCTCCGGAGAATTCCTGCAAACTGACAATACGCATTGTTCGCTCCATAATCTGGTTGTCAGTCAGAACGGCGATGCAGGCGCAGGTTTAACCTCCCGGCAATCATTTTTGCCGATTACGGCAAATCAATGCCGACCTTACCGGGGCCAAGGACGACTGCGCGGAGCGTTTCGAGGCGCTCGCCACTCGCACGAACCTTGATCCACTGACCCTGCGCGCCATCTTCGGCAGCGGAGCCGTGTCTTGTCAGCGTGAAGCCCTTGCCGCGAGCGAGAATGGATACAGTCTCGCCGCGCTTGATCATTTTTTCGCCATGCGCGACATAGGCACCGCTGGTGGCAGCTCGTGACACACCGTCTATCGCCACGAAGATACGCCACATTGGCGCCGGACAGGAAACTTGAACCGAACGCCCGTCGCGGCCAAACCACTGCAGGTCTAGCTCGGACTGGCAAGCGACCAGTCTCAATCGTCGATCGACCGGTAGTTTAGCGCCGCCGGGTTTGCCAACATCGGCGCCGGTGAATTCAGCTACGGCCTCGTCTATCGTCGCAAGGTTCATCGGGGACGTTGCACTGGTGCCAGTAGTGATGGACGTGACGGCGATAAGGCTGAGAAGGGCGTTGCGCATGGGGTGACTTGCTCCAGATTTCGACGTCCCGCCTGTTAGGGGCGTGCGTGCCGCTACAGAGCAATATCCGTGCCATCTTCCTCTGCACGAAGATACTCGACCGAAAGGACAGTTGTATCGACGCTGCCTTTCATCATCATCAGCCGCGCGGTTATGCCTGCCGCATCGGCCTCATCCAACAGGCGCTGCCCTTCCTCTAACGCTTCTGGCAGGAGATGGGGCGTATAGTAGATGGATATGGTCACAATCTGGCGTGGATCGACCACGGTGGAAGCAAACCATTCGCCGACGGGCTCGCCTCTATAAGGTCTATGGACAGCAACCGCGGTCGTGCCGACTAAGCTGGATTGTCGCTCGCTCACTTCCCCTGCGATATTTTCGGGGTCAGGTCCGGCCGCCTGCGCCGTTACCAGAAACAGGATCAGTGCCAGGTCTGCGGTGATTGTTTGCCAGCTCGAAGCTGCGCGTCCGATCATGCTGCCGCCCGCCTTTCGGTTGCTTCCGCATCGGATCCGGAGGTCCTGCGAATGCCTTCAGCCAGCCACTCCAGGACATTCTGCCGATCGATTTCCTCACGATGGGACTGACGCGCGATAGCGCTACCGAGCGGGGCGAAGATCGCGTTTGCCGCGACGAGGCCGTAGAGGGTAGTAATGACAGCCATTGAAACGGCAGCCACGATATCGGTTTCCGCAACGGTCGAGCCTTGCGCCTGAGCCAGTGCAGTCAAAGTTCCCGCGAGGCCGAGGATCGGTGCGAGTTCGGCTGCGCGGTCAAATACGCTAACCGCTGTTTCCGCCGCCTTGAGCCGCGCGTCCTTGAACTTGAGATGTTCGGTATGCAGGGATTGGATGGAGCGCTGGCTAATGATCAGGTCGGACAGGATGTCGAATTCATTGTCCCCGAAATGGTGCGGTTCTGCTCGCAGAAACCCATCGTCGGCAATTTCCCGGATCTGGATGGCGAGGGCCGCCTTGGCCTGAGCAATGTCGAAGGGCTTGTGCAGCAATCCGTACGCAGCTGAAATCGCGATACGGACGTCGGCTGCTCCACATCGCAAGAACGTGGCTATCAACGTGCCCATCAATACGATGGCGAGGGCTAACGGATCGAACCAGGTATCTAACATTCGGGTAGCTGCTCCTTATTGCGCAGAACGGCTTTTGAGGCAGGAGATTTAGAGGGCGGATGAACTTTGCCGTTGTCCGGCAAAGGCTTGCCGGCACTCACCTTTCATCCCGCATTTTCCGCGAGATTTCGAATTTGGCACGAGCCTTGCAAAGCTGGTCCCGAGTAAGATGCGGAGGCTCAGATGAGCGAAGGTTTGTTCGGTATTCATGGCGCGGCTCTAGAAATCCGGTCGCAGCGGCTAGGCGTTCTTGGTTCCAACATCGCCAACGCTGCAACGCCCGGGTACAAGGCGCGTGATATTGATTTCGCCGCTGCCCTGGATGCCCGTCTAGAGGGGGCAGAGGCATCGGGAGCGACAACCGGCGCAATCAAGTATCGCGTCCCGACCATGGCGAGCTTGGACGGAAACACCGTCGAAATGGCAACCGAGCAAGCGGCCTTCGCCGAAAATGCAGTAGCCTATTCCGCAACTCTCAATTTCCTTCGCGGCCGGGTCGAAACCGTAACGCGTGCGATTAGAGGGGAATAGCGATGTCGGGACCCACCTCTTTATTCCAGGTTGGCCACCGCGCCATGTCCGCACAGCTCGTCCGAATGAACACGGCGGCGTCCAATCTCGCCAATGCCGGTTCGGTCGCCGGAAGCGAAGCGGAGGCCTACCGTCCGATGCGGACCGTCTTCGAACAGGAACTCGATCGCGCCAGCGGACTGTCTTCGGTCCGTGTCGGCGGGGTGGTGCGCGAAGATACTGCACCGATCCGGCGGCATGACCCCGGCCATCCGTTGGCCGACGAGAACGGCGACGTCTGGGAGGCACCCGTCGATGAGAACGCCGAAATGGTCGAGATGCTCGAAGCCTCGCGCCAATACCGCAACATGGTCGAGGCTCTCTCGACCGCTAAGCAGCTGATGCTTGAAACGATGAGGATGAAATAATGAGCTCGATCGTAAATCCGGCCAATCCCTTTCCAAGTTCCATGGGCTCTAGCCCTGTTGCGGGCCGCGGCATGGATTCGCTGGGTCAGGGCGATTTCCTTCGCCTGCTGACAGTGCAGATGCAGCAGCAAGACCCCTTCAATCCCGTCGATAACAAGGAAATGCTTTCCCAGATGGCGCAGTTTTCCTCGCTTGCCGGGGTTGCCGAAACCAATGCCTCGCTAGAGCGGATCGCGGACCAGCTCGACCTGCTCATAACAACCACACAGTCCGCGTCCGCCGGCTAATCCAGGAGACAAGACGATGTCTTTCTATACTTCTCTCAATGGCATGAAAAACGCGCAAACCTCGCTCGGGGTTATTTCGCACAACATCGCCAATTCGGAAACCTACGGATTCAAGCGCAGCCGCACCGAATTCTCGGAAATCGTTGCCGGAAGCGCGCTTACCAACCCGCGCATGATTCAGGGTATTGGCGCTTCGGTGAAATCGATCACACAGAACTTCGCGCTCGGACCAATCGAGCAGACGGGATCAGCGCTGGATCTTGCCATTACCGGCGACGGGTTCTTTACTACCCGTTCCGCAGCGGATGGTTCTACTCTCTATACGCGATCCGGTTCTTTCAGCCTGAGCGGCACCGGCAACATCGTAGACAGCAGCGGGAACCGCCTTCAGCTTTTCCCGGTCGACGCCAACGGGCAAGTTACCGGAAATACCCTCGGTGATGCCAACCTACCTCCGCAAAATCTCGCCGGCTCCGAATTCGTGGGCGTGACTATCAACGAGGTCGGCGTGGTCTCGGCTTCTTATGCCGATGGTTCCGTGGAGCCCGTCGGAGCGATCGCGCTGGCGACCTTCATCGCACCGACCGGGCTCAAGAAGGTCGGCGATGCGAATTGGGAGGGTACGGGGCTTTCGGGCGCGGCAACCTACGGGTCGCCCGGCACGGGCGCGTATGGTTCGCTGCTTTCGGGTGCGCTCGAGCGTTCGAACGTCGATATTGCCGAAGAACTCGTAGGCTTGATCACCGCTCAGCGGAACTTCCAGGCCAACGCCAAGGCGATCGACACCGCGACTCAGATTTCGCAGACCGTCATCAATCTGCGGACCTGATCACTATGGACCGCCTCATTCACACAGCGCTTTCCGGCATGCGGGCGTCGATGGACAGCCAGCGCGTCATTGCGAGCAACATGGCCAATGCCAACACGCTGGGCTTCCGGGCAGAATTGTTGGATCAGCGCCCGGTTACCATCGAGGGGCAGCCGAACGAAGCGCGGGCAATGCAAATCGCCAGGGTTCGCGGAGCGGACATGTCGTCGGGCCAGATTATCGAAACGGGTCGCAACCTCGATGTTGCAGTTACTACCCAGGCCTTGATGGCGGTCCAGGCCGAAGATGGAACCGAAGCCTATACGCGCCGCGGCGACTTATCCGTCTCTTCGACCGGCCTGCTCGTCAATGGCGAGGGGCGCCCGGTGTTGGGCGAAACAGGACCTATCACGATCCCGCCGGTCGGCATTCCGGCGATCTCTCCCGACGGTACGATTACCATCGCGGATCCGACCACACCCGACCAGCCGCCCGCCAAAATCGGACGGATCAAAATGGCCTCCTGGGAGGGTTCGCCAATCAGCAAGACGCTCGATGGGCTGTTCCGGGTCGAGGGCGGGGGAATCCTGCCGACCGATGAAACCGCCAGTCTCAAAACCGGGGCGCTTGAACAATCCAACGTCAAGACCACGGAAGTGCTGGTCGAGATGATCGAGGCACAGCGCCTCTTCGCCATGCGCACCAAGATCGTCTCTACGGCCAAGGAAATCGACGAAAGCGGCTCGCAGCTTCTGCGGCTCGGCTAACCACCTAGGGGATAACGGACCATGCCTACTTCAGCTCTTCAAGTCGCACGCACCGGGCTCGAGGCTCAGGATTCGCGGATGCGCGTGATCGCCAACAATCTCGCCAACGTCGGGACCACGGGCTTCAAACGCGACCGCGCCAACTTCGCGACACTCGCTTATCAGGATGCTCGCGTAGCCGGTCAGCGTTCCTCTGCCGAGACTGCCTATGCCACAGGGCTTAACCTTGGAACCGGTGTCGCGGTGCAATCGACCAGTCAGGTAATGACGCAGGGTGCGCTTAGCACCACCAGCAATGCCTTCGATCTTGCGCTGGACGGTGACGGCTATTTTCAGATCGAGATGCCGGGCGGTCGCATTGGTTATACGCGCGCCGGCAATTTCACGCTTTCTGCGGAAGGGCAGTTGGTCACCCAACAGGGCTATTCGGTTCAGCCCGCGATCACGGTCCCCGAAGGCGCTACCGCAATAGCAGTCTCGCCGGATGGTACCGTCTCTGCGACCTTGCCTGGCGAAGCTGGGCCGGCCGAATTGGGACAGATTCAGATTGCCCGCTTCACCAATCCCTCGGGTCTTCAGGCGATCGGGGACAATTTCCTTGTGGAAACAGCTGCCAGCGGCGCTCCCGAACTCGCCCCGGGCGGAGAGAACGGGCGGGGCAACATTCGCCAAGGCATGCTCGAATCCTCGAACGTGAATATCGTGGAGGAACTGGTCGAGATGATCGAGTGCCAGCGCGCCTACGAGATCAGTTCAAAAATGATCTCGGCTGTCGACGAAATGCTGCGCAACGCCAACCAGACGCTCTGAGGATACGCCCATGAAATCCGCTTTCTGCCTGTTGCCCATCGTTTTGGGGCTGGCCGCTTGCAATGCGCACTCGGCCCGTCCCGCAGGCTACTCCGCCGCGCTTCCTCCGGCGTCCGAAACTGCAGCGGTGCGCCACGAAAACGGGGCGATCTTCCAGGCAAGCCAAGGGTATGCTCCGCTGTACTATGGCAATCGTGCCGCCAGGGTTGGCGACCTCGTTACCATAGTCCTGGTCGAACGGACCCAGACTTCGAAATCGACCAGTGGCTCGACCAAGCGCGATGGCAGCTTCGGTCTTTCCCTCCCCACATGGTCCGGGATTGACAGCGCCGACCTTAATGCGTCGGGCGGCGGGTCGTTCAAAGGGTCGGGTGATGCGTCGCAAGCAAGTTCGATACGGGCTGATCTGACTGTGACGATCGCCGAAGTGCGTCCGAATGGAACGGCGTTGGTGCGCGGAGAGAAGGTCATGGAATTGAGCCAGGGGACGGAGTGGGTGCAGCTTTCGGGCATCATTCGCCTTGCCGATATCGATCAGGATAACCGCATCCCTTCGATCCGGGTGGCCGATGCGCGAATTTCCTATTCCGGCGCTGGCTCGGTCCAGCGGGCAAGTCGCGAAGGATGGCTGTCGCGCTTCTTCGGCGTGATCTCGCCTTTTTGAGGATGATGGACATGATCCGCGCTTTCACAACTCTGGTCATCGCTATGCTTGTCGCACTTCCGGTCCCGGCATCTGCGGAACGCGTGCGCGATCTTGGCCAGTTCCATTCGGTCCGGTCGAACCAGCTCACCGGATACGGCATCGTTGTCGGCCTCGACGGAACGGGCGATGACAATTTTGCATATCTGACGCAGGCCATGCGCGGCGTATCCGGCCGTCTCGGTCTCCAGCTTCCGCCGGGCGTGAACCCGGCGCTGAAAAACGCTGCCGCTGTCATTATAACCGCCGAACTGCCTGCTTTTGCCAAACCCGGCCAGCGGATCGACATTACCGTGTCCACGATGGGCAAAGCGAAATCACTCCGCGGTGGTGCCTTGGTAATGACTCCCTTATACGGCGCGGATGGCGAGATTTATGCCATGGCGCAGGGCAACCTCGCCGTCGGCGGGCTGGGTGTGTCGGGCAAAGACGGCTCCAAGCTGACTGTCAATGTGCCGACCGTGGGCCGGATCGCCGATGGCGCGTCCGTCGAAAAGTCGGTGGCCAGCAACTTCGATTTCAGCGAAGTGCTGCGCTGGAACCTCTACAATGGCGATTTCCTCACCATCTCACGGGTGCGCGACGCGATCAACGCTGCCTATCCCGGCATGGCACAAATCGAAGACGCGGTTACGCTTGCCCTTATGCTGCCGCCCGGCGCGAATACTCGCGCAGAGATCATGGCGCGCATCGAGATGCTCGACATCGATCCGGCCGAACGGGCTGCCAAGGTTGTCATAAACAGCCGTACCGGAACGATTGTGATCTCCAGCGCGGTGCGCCTTGCGCCAGCCGCCATCAGTCACGGAAGTCTGGTTGTGCGGATCGACGAAGACCCCGTTGTCGTTCAGCCGGAGCCATTCTCCCGTGGACGGACCGTGCTCGAGCCGAGCAGCACGATCTCTGCCAGCCAGGAAGGCAGCGTCGTCTCTGCGATCGGACCCGGCGCGTCGCTTGCGGAGGTCGTCGATGCTTTAAATGCTCTTGGTGCGACACCGGCTGACCTCGTGGCAATACTCGAAGGGCTCAAGCAAGCCGGGTCGTTGACTGCGGAGCTCGTAATCATATGACGTCCCACCCAATTCCCTTGCTTGGCTTGAAGCCGCTGCCCGAACGCGAAGCCACGCCCATCCGCGGCGAACTTCGCGAAGCTGCCCAGCAGTTCGAAGCGATACTGCTGCGTCAGATGCTAGCCAGTGCCAGGAGCACTGACTTCGGCGGCAATGATCTGTTCGGCAGCCAGAGCGAAGCGACATTCCGCGAGATGCGCGATGAACGCTTTGCCGAACTGACGGCAAAATCCGGGCAGCTGGGATTTGCGGACGCCATTGAAAAGCAGCTCGCCCGCTTTCTTCCCGAAGGAACCGACTGATGGCATCCGACCTTCTGTCCATCGCCGCCAGCGGGGCGCGCGCCGCCCGGGGGGCGCTCGATGTTACGGCGCAGAACATCGCCAATGCGTCGAGCGAAGGCTATGTCAGGCGCAGCCTGCGGATAGAGGAGGTCGCGGCTTCGGGCGGTGCCGGGCGCATCGGCGACATTTCGCTTTCTGGCGCCCGCATCGCGGAGATCCGTCGGAACGCCGATGCGTTTCTGCAGGGCGAGGTACGCCGTACATCCGGCGATCTTGAACGCGCGAACACCGAATTGCGCGGTCTTCGAAATATGGAAAGCGCTCTCGAGCAGTCGGGTGTCTTTAGCTCGATCGTCGAATTCGAAGCGGCGCTGCAGCAACTGGCGGGGGACCCGGTCGATCCCTCGCGCCGCGCCGCCGTAATCGGCGAGGCGACAACGCTGGCAAACAAATTCAACATCACCGCTTCGAGCTTCGATGCGGTTGGCGAAGGCCTCCAGTTCGAAGCCGAAGCGCAGGTTTCGGAAACCAATGTCATTGGCGGGGAATTGGCGCGGGTCAACTTGCGCCTGACGCGTGCCGGCGCTGGCAGCAGCGATCGTGCAGCCTTGCTCGACCAGCGCGACCAGCTGCTGGAACGGCTAGCCAGCTTCACATCGATCTCTACGACCTTCGAAGCCGACGGGACAGTCGCTGTTTCGCTCGGCGCGTCTCCGCCGCTTGGTTTCGTCCAAGGGGGAACCTCCGGGACGATGTCGTCTGTCGAAATGGCCGATGGCACCATCGGTTTCTCGATTGACGGGCAGTCGGTGGAACCTGGATCGGGCAGCCTGGCAGGAGCAGCGCTTGGGTTGGCCGAGCTCGCGACGGTTCGAACGCGTCTCGATACCATCGCGGCAACTCTAGCAGGCGTGGTCAACAACGCGCAGGCAGCCGGAGTATCGCTCGACGGTTCATCAGGGCAGCCAATATTCGCAGGGACGACAGCGGCCGGTTTGCGGGTCGTGATGAGCGAGGGGGCGGGACTGGCGACCGCTCCGGCCGGCGCGAGTGCGAATAGCCGCGACGATGCGAATCTTGGCGCTCTACGCCAGTCTCTGGCGGCTCTCGACCCCGCGCAGCAGCTTAGCAATGTCCTGTTCGATGTTTCCAGCAAGGTTGCCGGGCGCAATGTCACCCAAAGCGCTCTCGAGACAATTGCTTCTTCCGCCCGGATCTCTCTCGAGCAGCAATCGGGAGTGGACCTCGACACGGAAGCCGCCAACCTGATCCGTTTCCAGCAGGCCTTTCAGGCTTCCGGGCGTGCGATGCAGGCAGCCAGCGACATATTCAACACTCTTCTGGGAATCGGGCGATGATCAATCTTAGCACCGGCGCGTTCTTCGAGCGCAGCACTCGCCAGATCGGCACCCTGCGCTCGCAGGCAGAAACCCTGCAGCAACGCATCGGGACGGGAGAGCGCCTGGAACGGTCCTCCGACGATCCGGTCGCTGCAGCACGACTGCGGATGCTGGCCCGTCAGGAGCGTATCGGAGACGTTGACACGCGTAACTCGCAGCTCGCCGAAGCCGACCTCTCGCTGACCGATCAGGCTCTCGGCTCGATAGCTGACATCGTGATCCGCGTGCGGGAACTTGCCGTCCAGGCGTCCTCTGCGACGCTCAGCGACAACCAGCGCTCGGCGATCGGAACAGAGATCGGGAGCCTGCGCGAAAATCTCGTGCTGCTATCCAACAGCCGCAATATTGCCGGTCATGCTTTGCTTGGCGGCAAAGCGACGGGGCCGGCCTATGTCGACGGCGGCGCTGGCGCACAATTCGTCGGTACGGCGCAGGTCACGCCGCTCGAAATCGGTGAGGGTCAATCCGTGGAGCCAGGACTGACGGGCCCGGAAGTTTTCGAGTTCACAACGGCCAACGGCCCGACCGACCTGTTCGCGGTACTGGGTGGTCTGGCTGCAGCATTGGCTGCGGGAGGCCAAACCGCAACGGAGGCCGGATCGGCAGCCCTTGCAGATCTCGACGCCGGTCTCGAGAAGGTGACCACCGCGCAAACCGTGGTCGGCGCACGGCTCAACTGGATCGACCTCATGGCGGAACGCCGCGAAATTACCGCCGAGCGAATGGCCGAAGAGCGGGCGGACGTCGGCGGTGCGGATATCGCCGCGACGATGTCCCGTCTCCAGGAAACCCTGACCATTCTCGAAGCAAGCCAGGCGAGTTTTGTTCGCCTTGCCAACCTGTCCCTGTTCTCGATGTTGCGCTGATCGCGCCAAGCCGGAGGTAAGATAGAATGTACGCGGTCATCGGCATATTTGTGCTGCTAGTCATGGTGTTCGGCGGGTTCGTGCTGAGCGGCGGGTCACTGGGGCCGGTGCTCGTCGCCATGCCTTTCGAGATGCTTATTATCGGTGGGGCCGCAATCGGCGCGCTGGTCGCGGGCAATTCGCTCGACGGATTGAAAGCGCTGGGCGGAGCAATGGGGAAGATCTTCAAGGGGCCGCAGCATACCAAGCAGGATCATATCGACGCAATTGCCCTGACTACCCAGCTTATGCGCATGCTCAAGAACGAGGGCCCGGTTGCTTTGGAAAGTCATCTGGATGATCCGGCCAATTCTACCGTGTTCAGCGAATATCCGAACCTGCTCAAGAACAAGCCGCTGGTCGCATTGATCTGCGATACCCTCACGCTGATCGTAGTTTCGTCCGGTACGCTCGAGACCCATGCGGTGGAAGAAGTCATGGACAACGCGATGAAGACGCATTTCCATGAAATGCACGAGCCGCAGCACAACCTTCAGACGCTTTCCGATGCACTCCCCGCGCTCGGAATCGTCGCGGCCGTCCTGGGCGTCGTAAAGACCATGGGTTCGATTGATCAGCCACCGGAAATACTTGGCAAGATGATCGGCGCAGCTCTTGTCGGCACCTTTCTGGGCGTGCTGCTGGCCTACGGGATCGTCGGGCCTCTGGCCGGTCGCCTCAAGCAAGTACTGGAACAGGACGAGCAGATCTTTCACGCCGTCAAACAGGTCATCATCGCCTCGCTTCATGGTCATCCTCAGCCGCTCGTGGTCGAAAGCGCTCGTTCGGGGCTGGGACACAATGTGAGGCCGGGCCTCAACGAACTTCTCGACGCGCTCCGGGGGCGGTAGGATGAGCGGTGCTGCAACTGGCAGAAACGAACCTGCGCCGATCATCGTCAAGAAAATCACCGTTGTTGAAGCGGGCCATCATGGTGGGGCATGGAAGGTCGCCTATGCCGACTTCGTAACCGCCATGATGGCGTTCTTTCTGCTGCTGTGGCTTCTCGGCGCCACGACCGAGGACCAGCGAAAGGGTCTGGCGGATTACTTCACTCCAACTTTGGTCAAGACCAAGGAACAGAGCGCCGGTTCGGACGGCATGCTGGGCGGAGCTTCACTGACAGACGTGGACAATTACCCGCACGCTGCCGGTCAGACAGGCACGAATTCACTTACAATTCCGCGTGACGCTACAGGCGGACCTAAGGAGGGTGTGGCGACGATCAAGCGTATCAACTCACGCGTGTCGAAAATGATTGAGAGTGATAAAGAACTCAAAAGACTGATGCGGCAGGTCCGGATGATCGACACCACGACCGGAATCCGGATTGACCTTGTAGACGATGCAAACTTTTCTATGTTCTCGCTTGGCACGACGGTTCTTACCAACGATGCACGCGAACTACTCGTGGTGATCGCTGCAGCGCTTGCGCCAGAGGGCGGGAAAATCACTGTGCGCGGCCATACTGATGCCCTTCGATATCGATACCCCTCGCGCGTAAATAATTGGTCGCTGTCTGCTGGTCGTGCCGAAGAAACTCGGCAAACGCTGATACGTGAGGGTATCAATCAAGAACGATTTCGCCGCATTGAGGGGGTTGCCGCAACTGAGCCACTTATTGGTGATAATCCTAGCGATCCAAGAAACCGTCGCATTTCGATTTCATTAGAGGATTCGTGATTTCTTTAGCTAGCGCTACAGAGCATTTAGGGCCGGCCTAGAAGGGTTCAATGGGGGCGCAATGCTTTCATTATTCGAAGGTCGCATCGAGCATGGTGCGGAGCGGGCGAGTAGATACCCCGTGGATAACCGCAAAACGTTCTCGGAGAAGGGGGGTATCGATGGGGGTGTCAGCGGTAAAAGATTGAGAATATCACAGCATTTACAGAGAGATGAGCCATCTATTTCTGTCCCTCCTCCGCTACCATAGTCGAATCTGCATGGGTCGGCATGCTTCCGTATCATTCCAAAAAGGCGATTTATCTCAACGCGTTGCGTTTGATTCGCGTCTGCTTGCCTCCGCATGGGTCCGTATGAAGCCGGACCTGGTCTCGGGATATTTGGTGGTACTTTCGTAGAGAAGGAAAGGGAATTACAAGCTGGCAGACGGGGAAGGGTTGTTTGTGCTCGTGAAAGCCAATGGCTCCAAACTGTGGCAAATGAAGTATCGGTAGGGTGGCAGGGAAAGCTCTTGTCATTTGGTGCCTATCCCAAGGTCGGGATTTCCGCGGCGAGAGAGCTGAAGAAGATCGCAGGGTGTGGCTTTTACTCGATACCTTGATGACACCGCCGGGTGTCTGGCAATTTACCCGAGATCGGCTTTTGATGAGTTGGAGGGTCTGACAGGCGAGCAGGGTGCCCGCAGTCTCAATTTTGCCAAGGCTAATTTGGTTCCCCCACCAGACTGCCAAGGGCTCGCCGATGTCGATACGTCTCAGGATCTCAAGAAAATGACAACCGAGCCTTAGAAAATGGTGCCTCTACCAACATTGGTTGGTTAAGGCTCTAATTATCGCCTCCCCTTGTTCAAGGAGTTGAACCACCAAGGGGATTGCAGTTGCATATCGTTTCGCTCGCGCTCGGCGGCTGCTTGAAAGCCGAACCAGTCCGGTATGGCCTCACCGAAGATACGGGCGGACACATCACCTATATTCTGGGCGAAATGGAGGCGTTGTCCCGGCGGGAAGATGTTTGTTTCGCAGAAATCGTGACCCGCCGCTTCGATGCGCCAAGGCTGGGCATCGTCCATCGTCAAGCCGAAGAATGGATCAACCCCAAACTCGTCATCACGAGGATCGATAGCGGAAATTCTGCGTACTTGGCTAAGGAAGCGCTCAGTGCGGATCGCGAGCCATTTACGGATGCTCTCATAGCCGAATTGCGCCGGCGCGAACGATTGCCGGATGTGATCCACGCCCATTTCGCCGATGCAGCCGACGTAGCGATCAAGGTCGAAGAAGAACTAGGCATCCCGTTTGTTTATACCGCTCATTCTCTTGGTCTGGACAAGCGCACCGCCATGGCGGACCGCTCTGAAGCAATTGAGGCCCGCATTGCAGAAGAAGACCGGGCTATCGGTCGAGCTTGCGCTGTCGTCGGCTCCTCACGTGACGAGTGCGAACGCCAGCTCACCGCCTATCCGTCGGCTCGAATTGGCAAGGTAAACCGGCTCGTCCCGGGTATCGATCGGCAGCAGCGCGCTGCCAGCTTGGCTTCGGCGACAGATCTCATTGCCCCCTTTCTCCGTGACCCCTCCAAACCAATGGTGCTCGCGATTGCGCGACCTGTCCGCAAGAAGAACCTCGCCACCCTGGTTGAGGCTTTCGCGTCATGCCCAACGCTGCGCGACCGGTGCAATCTCGTTATCCTTGCCGGACTGCGAGACGACCTCGAGACCGGGAGTGAAGAACAGCAGCAGGTCCAGCGCGAATTGGTCGACCGTATCGATCGGCACGATCTCTACGGATGTGTTGCGTATCCAAAAACCCACACCCGTGAGAGCGTTCAGGCTCTCTATGCGCTCGCTACTCGAACGCGCGGAGTGTTCGTCAATCCTGCTCTCATCGAGCCGTATGGGCTGACGCTCGGGGAAGCAGCGGTGCATGGGCTACCCGTTGTGGCTACAAAGGTCGGAGGACCACAGGACATCCTTGCGGATATGGAGCACGGGCTGCTCGTCGACCCCTGCGATGTATCAGAGATCGGTTCCGCCATCGAACGCCTCGTGACCGACCGAAATCTATGGAACCGGTGCTCGCGCAATGCTCTAATCAACAGCCTCGAGATGAACTGGGAAAAATACGCAGCAGGTTTTACGCAAATCGCGCGAGAGGTCCTGACGGGGCCAGAGCCGCAGAAGCGGCATACGCACCTTCTGGTCAGCGATCTCGACAACACATTGACTGGCTGTCCCGAAGGCATCCGCCGCTTCCGACGCTTCATGGAACGACGTGAAGAAATCGGTTTCATCGTGGCCACCGGCCGATCGATTGTCGAAGCCCGACGACTTGTGCGCGACTGGGGACTGCCGGCACCCCTCGCCTGGATAACCTCGGTGGGAACGGAAGTTTATCGGGAAGAAGGCGGCGAATTGACGCTCGATCAGGAGTATTCGAGGTCCATAGACACCGATTGGGATCCTGAAGCGGTGGACAACCTGCTGGCTGGGTATCCGGACCTTGTCGCCCAACCATCCTACGAACAGCGACCCTACAAGCGCAGTTATTTCGTCGAGAAGGAAGGACGCGCCGCGGAAATCGAAAAGTTGCTGCGATCCGGGGGTTTAGCTGCCCGTGTGGTCTTTAGTCACAGTCGGCTACTCGACGTTTTGCCGCCAAAGGCGGGCAAGGCTGCCGCGATGAATTATGTGGCCGAACGCCTCAAAGTGCCGGCGGGCCATGTTTTCGCTGCTGGCGACAGCGGCAACGATGTCGACATGCTAACCGCTTGCGAAAACGCGATCCTCGTCGGCAATCACGCTGAGGAAGTGGCTTCGCTGGCAGCGCGCAGCAACGTGTATCGTTCGCGGCGGGAGAATGCATCCGGTGCGTTGGAAGGCGTTCTGGCTCACCATCGCGCGCGAACGTTGCGTAAGCGCCAAGCGGCAGGAGTGCCGGCATGAGCAAGGACGGACCCATCGGCTATTTCGTCCACCATCAGGGACGCGGCCATGCGGAACGCGCTGCCTCGATAGCGAATTGCCTTGCGAAGCATCGAAGCGTGACGCTCTTTTGTGCGAAACCGGAGATACTTCCTGATCTGGATGAGCGTATCGAGCTGATCGGTATGCCCTCGCTCTTCGAACCACAAGGTGACGAGGCACCAGCCATGGCCTCGCTCGCGATGCCTGGTACGGTTCATTGTGCTCCCTTGGGCTGGCCTGCGATAACTTCGGCGGTATCCCGTATTGCAAACTGGTTCGCAGAGGTGAACCCTGCGCTTTTCGTGACCGACGTTTCGGCCGAGCTGGGCCAGCTGGCTCGCCTCTGCTCCGTACCGCACGTCGCTGTCCTGCAGCATGGCGAGAGATCCGACCCGGGGCACATGGCGGCTTATGATAGCGCCGTCGGGCTGCTGGCACCGTTTGCGCCAAGCCTGGAGCAATCTGACCGACCTGCGAAATTGCGGCAGAAAACGCATTACGCCTCGGGCGTCGGCGTGGATCGCGGTTTCCCGATCGACAGGAGCACGGCCCGCGAGAAGCTTGGTCTCGATCCCGAGCAAGAGCTTGTCCTGGTTATTGCGGGTGGTGGTGGTGTGGGCAGCCCATCAGCTCCACTAACCCTCGGCGCCCGCGCGGAACCGGACGTGCAGTGGGTGACCATCGGAAAAGTGCGCAGCGAATGGCATGAGACGCCCCCCGGCAATCTCGAACACAAGGGCTGGGTAGACAATCCATATGAGTGGATCGCCGCCGCAGATCGCGTGGTATCTTCGTGCGGCAACACTACGGTTCACATGATCCTGGCCGCTGGCAAGCCATGGGTCGTGATTCCCGAATGGCGCTATTTCGACGAGCAATTGTGCAAAGCCGAAGTGCTCGATCGCGAGGGCCTTGCGGCGGTGTCGCGGCATTGGCCATCGCATGCACAGACTTGGGAGAAGCTCTGGACAGCTGCACGGATGATCGATGTCGAGCGGCAGCGGGCGATGATCGACCCGAAAGCACGGCGGAAAGCGGCCGACTGGCTGGAAGATCTATGCCAGCAATTGTGGGCAGGGTCTGGCCACAAGCCGGCATTGGAGATCGTGGCGTGAACGTTTCCGTCTGCACTTTGGCACATGGGCGCGAAACGCATCTCGCCAATCTGGTGAAGGGGCTGAACCATTCGACCCGCCCGCCAGGTGAACTTGTAATCGCGGTCATGCAAGAAAGCCGATACGATCTTCCGGCAACGAGCTTCCCGGTCCGCCAGGTCGTGCTCGGAACCGCCGGGATTTGCTTAGCGGAGGCGCGTAATCGTGCGGCGGCGCGAGCTACGGGCGACCTGCTGGTATTTCTAGATGTCGATTGTATTCCAGCCCCACCGCTAGTCGAGGATTATGTCGGCGCTTCGGCTTTTAACGATGGCGTTCTGATGGGCGAAGTCGGCTACCTCTCCAAAGGCGCGACCAACGAGGGTATCGACTTTGCGAAATTCGAACGCCTGGCGGTCAAGCATTCGGAGCGCGCGGGTCCGCCACGCGGTATGGTTGGACAGTGCGGTGACTATCGCTGCTTCTGGTCGGTGAATTTTGCTCTCCCGGCGCGAACTTTCCACGAGATCGGCGGGTTCGACCCCCGGTATGTTGGCTATGGTGGTGAGGACACGGACTTTGGTCAGACACTGGTGTCGAAGGACGTTCCCCTATGGTGGGCGCGAGGCGCAAAAGCCTATCACCAGTATCACAAGCATCATATGCCACCGGTCCATCACCTCGATAGCGTGGTGCGAAACGCCGGGATCTTCGCCGAAAAATGGGGCGAGCCTACGATGCAGCACTGGCTGCGGGCTTTCCGCCTGATGGGTTTGATCGAGCCCGACGGGCAGGGAGGGTGGACCAAGCTCAAGGAACCTAACGAAGCCGATCTGGCGCTTACGCGCCAACAGGAAGATCAACCTTATGCGAGCAGCGCGCTAGTACTCGAAGCGCTCGAGGACCAAGCCAAACGCGGCAAGGAGGCGAGCCGAGCACCAGCAATAACCTTAGCGTAGCAATCCTCGTAACCCCGGATCATCGCTTGTATCGAAAGGTGTTCTACCGCGCGTCGACGGCATGTCGTTCGATCGATTTGACCGGCTTGGCCAATAGCGTCTGCCAGCGCATCAATGTCGCCACTCTGAACTAAATGGCCGCAATCGCCCACTACCTCCGCGAGAGCCCCCCGATCAAAACCAACAACCGGCGTCCCGCAAGATAGCGCCTCAGCGGCAACTAGGCCAAAAGGCTCATCCCACAGCGGTGTGACGAGAGCGCCGCGCGCGGCTGCTAATTCCTTGCGCAGGACTTTGCCTGACTTATGGCCATGAAATTCGATGCCATTCGTAAGGTAAGGTTCGACCTCGTCCGCGAAATAGCTTGCGTCTTCGATTGGGCCAAAGACCTTGAGTTGAACGCCAGCAAGGCGTGCGGCTCTTACCGCTTGCCCGAGACCTTTGTTCGGTACGATGCGGCCGACCCAACTAAAGTAATCGCGAACCTCTCCGGCCGGCAGCCAAGCTTGGGTGTCGATGCCGTTTGGGACTACCTCCAGATCCGCACATCCCTTTCGCGACCACAAGGATAGTTGGTCGCGCGATGTGACGGTGGCGCCGATGTTGGGGTGTTGGCTGCCAGCCAGGACGGCATCGAACATCGAGCCAAAGGGCGGGACATGCTGGGAGGTGACGCAGGGAATTCCTGCGTAGGCACACCACTCGACGATTTCCGGGAACAGCGAATTGTTATGGACCACGTCGTACTCGCCAGTCCCAATCCTCGTTAGAACTCGCTCGAACGCGTCGCGCTGGTAAGCGGCGAGTTCCCGTGTGCCTCTATGGACACGCCAGGGCAGCACCTCATCGTAAGGCGCATCGCAGATCGGCACGAGGCCCGGATCGCTGGAGCCTTCGGCCGCGAACAAGTCGACCTCGTGGCCCGCTGCGCGCAGGCCACGACACAGCATGTCGCAGTGAGCTTCCATTCCCCCGCTAAAAGGCTCCGCAATGGCATGGCGAATATGGGCAAGTACGGCGATTTTCACCGGCTAAATCCGTGGCGATCTGACATGTCTTGCAGAACGGGCGGATTTGCCTGGTCGCGGCAAAGCTAACATTCGTCGAACAAGCGACTGGAACGGGCGGCAGGTCGTTGGGTTCATTCGACAGGAGGTGCGATGACTGCCGCAAGCGAACTGGAGCTGTATCCGAAGACTGGTCACTTCCTTGCTGGGCGCCTCCGGCAGGATATGAGCGATGCCGAGAAGGCCGAACTCGAGGCTCTGGCGAGTGATGTGCAAGCCTTTGACGATGGGCATCGCCTGATTGCGCGCGGCGACATCTGCGACTGCTCCACGATGCTTGTCGAAGGGTTCATGCTGCGGACATCGGAGAGCGACGATCGGCGCTATGGTGTAAGTTTTCACGTGCCGGGTGATTTCGTGGACCTCCACTGCTTCGCGCTTAAGCGGCTCGATCATAATATCGATTGCGTTGGTCCCACGAAGGTTGTGCAATTTCCGCATACGGCAATTGCAAACATCATGCAGGAGAAGCCGCATCTGGCACGCCTCCTCTGGTTCTCTACTCTGCTGGATGCCGCCATGCATCGCGAGTGGATCATGAAGCTTGAGCAACTGACCGCGCCCAAGCGGATCGGGCACATTTTTGCAGAGATCTGGCGGCGGTTGGAAATGGTCGGGCTGGGCTATCCGGACGGTTTCGAAACTCCTCTCACACAGAACGATATCGCCGATATGTGCGGGGCTACCCCCATCCATACGAATCGCGCTCTTGCTGACTTACGAAAGCAAGGGCTTGTCGATTTCCGGCGTGGGGAAGTGAGGATCCCGGACCGCCAGAAGCTGGAAGACTATGCAGGTTTCACACCCGATTATCTTTACGCCGAAGGGGACCTGGCGATAAGGAAGATCGGGTGAACCCGCGGAAAAACAGGTTCGTCTTTGTCGCAGGGCTGCACCGCACGGGGACCACTCTACTCGCGCGCATTATCGGATCACACCCGCAAGTTGCCGCGATCTCGGATTCGCCGGCACCGGAGAACGAAGGGTGTTATCTCCAAGGTGCAATCCCGCATACAGCCCTTCACGGACGGCCAGGACATTACGCCACCGCCCCCGAAGAGCACTATACCGAGGCTTCCGCATACAACATGCTTGAGACCAAGGAGCGTCTGCTCAACGACTGGCGCCCCTGGTTTCCGCCGGATAAGCCGTGGTGGATCGAGAAATCGCCCGTCAATTTGACGAGGATGAGGCTCTATCAGCAGTTGTTTCCCTCGTCGCAGTTTATCGTAATTCTGCGACATCCGCAGGTCATGGCAGCGGCACTCGCCAAATGGGTCGATACCGATCCGCAGGAGCTCGTTCGGTACGCGCTCGATGCCTATGACCTTATGTCGAATGACCTTGCCTATCTACATTCGGCGCTCTTGATCAGATATGAAGATCTGGTCGCCGATGCGGACGGGGTACGAAGGTCCACATTCGCGTTTCTGTCGCTCGACGATCAGCCCACTGGGCTCGAGATCATGGATGGTAATCGCCGCTATCGCGTATCAGACGACTTGGACGAAGAGCTAAAAGCCCGGATGGAGAAGTGGGGCTATCGAGCCGGCGGCCAATGTGACCCCTTTGAGCCGATATGTCGGCACCCATTGCGGGATATCCGCGAGGCGGTCGAAAGCGCCCCGAAATCGAAACGGTTCATAAATTCCCAGTCTTGCGAGCAAAAAGAACAGAAAGCTAACATCCGTCAATAGACGCGTTTCCGTACCTTTGCTTAATCGCGCAATATGGACGCAAAGGCTGGAGGCATCGAGCTTGGTCGCTTCCCACTCACCGGCGATTTTCTCGCTGGCAGGTTGCGACAAAATCTTAGTCTCGATGATTTGGATTACATCGAAGAACTCGTCGAGAACGTGGAAGAGCACGAGGATGGCACGCGCTTGCTCGAACGGGGCGTCAAGACCGATCGCAGCACCATCCTGATCGAGGGGTATATCTTCCGCACCATTGAGATTGAGGACAAGCGGTTCATTACGGGCGTGCATGTTCCGGGCGATTTCGTCGACCTGCACGGTTTCGCTTTGAAGCGGCTCGACCACAACATCGATGCTGCCGGACGCGTAAAAGTGGGCTGCGTCAGTCATGACATGCTTCGCCGGGTCATGCGGGATCGGCCGGGCGTCGCTCGTGCGATGTGGTTCGCCACTCTTCTCGACGCGGCAATCCATCGCAAATGGATCCAGACGTTGGAACAGCTGGACGCGCCTCGGCGCATCGCGCACCTCTATTCAGAGTTGCACACTCGTCTCGATCTGATCGGCCGCAGCGTCACCCGTGCTTTGCGTACCCCATTCACCCAGTTCGATATGGCCGACATGTGCGGGGTCAGTGCGATCCATGCCAATCGTGCCGTAGGAAAGCTTCGCGAGATAGGCATCGCGGAAATTCGAAGGGGCGACCTGTACACCAATGACTGGAGCGCGTTGAAGGAGTACGCCCAGTTTGATCCGGATTACCTCTATGGTGACGGCCCGCTGAGGGTGAAGAAAGACTGGGACTAGCCTTCCAACTCCTCAGGGCAATTGACGTCCGATAAAGCGTCGGCGTCCCCCCATTGAACATCTTGTCGCGGTATGACGGACATGGTGCCGTTCGTTTCTAGAACCACCCAGTTGGCATCGGAATTCGCCGTGATCCCGGCGGCGCGCAGAGCCGTCTTGATTTCCTCTTCCGAAATGCGCGTTCGCGCCATCGCGTCGCGCAGATATTCGCCCTTGTGAGTAAGCAATGTCGGTTCCGCCTTCACCACATCGACGACATCATCACTCCGCATCACTAGTTTCGTCGTGACGAACTGGCATGCGGCGAGAACCACGATGGCTGCGATCGCATCGATACTTGCTACATTGCGTAGCAGGATTCCGCTTGCCGCCAGGCTGCCCACGGCGACATTGATGATCCAATCGAAATTGTTGAACTCGCTGGTGGTTCGTTTTCCGACGACCCGGACCATGACGATGATGAGAATGTAGAACAGAAGCGCGTTCGCAGAAATCTCCACGACCCGCTCCCAATTCGACCAGATATTCAGGATTTCAGACAACTTCGCTCACCGAAAAATCAATTGGTTTGAACGAACCACCATTGGAATCGTAGGCGGAGCACGCGGTTAAACCGATGATCAAATCCATCTCCGCGCGCAGCTGAATTTCGTCGCCAGCCTTAGATTTGGGCGGCTTTACCGCGAGTAATCCGCTTTCGCCGTCCACCGGCACATTCATGAAGATGTTGAACGCGGTGGGAATATCATCGGGACCGATGCCGTGCGGCTCCAGCGCATCGACCAGATTGCCATAGCACCCGCGGTGGACGGGCTTGTCCGGATAGAAATGCCGGAAGGTTTGCTCCGAGCAGGGGGTCAGAAGGAAATCGTGGCACTGGGCGGTATCGTTGGTTATTGTGAGCATGGGGTTCGAGCGGTTCGACCACAAGCGATTGCCCCAGCCTAAATGGATGGTCTCCTCATAATCAAAAGTTCGCCCGTTCGAGATAACCTCGCGTACGTCATCTGCATTGTAGGCGACAAGGTCGGAAACCTGCTGACCTTGAGGATCGCAAACGGTCAAGGTTGCCCCTCGGCGCATTGTGAAGGCGACGCCGCTTCGAGGTTCGATGCGTTTCATTTTTCCTCCAGTCTCGGGTCGCGGAAAGGGCACACCCAATCCTCGCCCACCATTCGCCCGCTGTACTGCCGTGCCTCGCTGCTTTCGCCGTGGCGCGCCAGCATCGGGTTCATATCGCCGGCGAGCTGTCGATCGCGCTCCAAGATGGCTTCGCGCATCCGTTCATATCGACCGCTTTCGCGCAGCTGTTCAAATTGGTCGTGCAGGTTGAAAACCATCACGGGATGCGAGAACCTTCGAGCAGGACGAGAGGCTGCGGGGTGAAGGCCGACAACGAAAAAGGCTTGGCCCCCGAAGCTCAAGGAGAAGTGCGGATCGTCTGGGTCGGGACTGACCGCCGGATCGTATGGCTGGCCGAGCCAGTTATCTTTTTCTGCAAAGGATTGCAGTCGCTTCCAGAGCAGGCGCTCGAACTCCTTCTCGTCGAGGCTCGACGGTTGTGAGAATATGACTGCTATACTCCGTAATCCTTCCGGATCGTCACGGTAGGCATTCGCCCATCCTAGTAGGCGATCATGGATACGGAGATCATCCCACGCGCTGCGCATGTCGAAGGCGATCACGATCTCCAGGAGACCCTTCGCGAGTGCTGATTTTGCACCGACGCAGGGAAACGATGTTCGGTCGATATGCGCCCTAAAGTCGTCGGTCAGTCGAGCGGCAAGCCGATCCTCAACTGCTAGCAGCCCAGGCCTCATGCTGGTGATACCTCCCCGCCCGATCCAGAAAAGGTTACGTCCTTCATCCGGCCCGCCGTCCAGTTGGCTTGCATCCTGACTTTGGGGTTAGGAGCGCACCAGATTTCGCCAGAGTTATAGAGCGCCGTGACCCAGATGAGATTGGGTTCCAGTCCGCAGTCGATGACGGCGAACGCAAAGCCGTTCCCTTTGTCGAGTACCGTTACCGGCATAGGCGGATTAATTTGCGTGAACATGTACCCTCGTGATGACCAGACGGTGGTGGCGCGAGGTGTTGACGGATGTCGCCTTACCTCACGCCAGCGATCGCTGAAGTTTGGACAGATCCAGGATCGCTTCTATCTCTAACGGGTTATTACGATTGCCGAGCCAGAACTGACATCGGTTAGTCCGTCCCGTCTTGCGTGAAACTGCTGGACCTTGCATCCGCACGCACCGATCCCAGGCGACGATCCGAAGTTCGTTTGGGCGGCGCGGATCAAGGGCTTGCTCCTTCCTAGTGCTCCGCAGCGGCCAGTCTGGAAGGCTCCTTTGTCCGCTTGGAGAGCTGGTGAATCGTTGGTTCGATTTCGTACCGGAGGGACGACACGATCACTCCGGCGAATGATCTTAGTAATTACAACTCATGTTCGACGGAACGCTCTCGTAGCCTACCCTTCGCCTAGAAATGGGGTCTTTGCAATTCGGCGTTAACCATTCTTGGCCCCCGAACACTTGGGCAACTTGGAATCTCGTAAACCAGTTGGTAAGTGGTTTCCCTTAATGGCGAGTGCATGAGTGTTAAGGTTCCTCGCGCCGTCGCCTTTTCTTTGGCTCTTTCCACCCTCGTGGCGGGCACTTCCGCGCATGCCGATGGCGTAGGCGCCGGAACTCTGATCGAGAACACGGCGTCGGCGACGTACGACGATGGAACAGGCTCGGTGACAATTCCGTCAAACACCGTCAGCGTTCGCGTGGACGAATTGCTCGACGTAACACTGACTTCGCTCAATTCGGGCCCAGTCGCGGCGGAGCCGGGTTCGGCCGTGCTGACATTCGAGATCACCAATACCGGCAATGGTCCCGAAGCCTTTACGCTGACCGCCAATCCCTCGGTGCCCGGCAATGACTTCGATAGCACCGTGGATTTGATCGCAGTCGATACGAATGGCAACGGTGTCTATGATCCCGGCATCGACCAAATTCTCACAGGTCCGGAAACGACGCCGGTTCTCGACGCCGAGGAGAACCTCACTCTTTTTGTCATAGTTACAGTGCCTGGCGAAGTTGCCGACGGCGAGCAGAGCGATGTCGACCTTCTGGCTGAAGCCGTCACGGGCACCGGCGCACCGGGCACCGTGTTTGCAGGCCAAGGGGTCGACGGGGGCGATGCGATAGTTGGAGCGAATGGTGCGAGCGCCAACGCGATCGGCACCTTGCTGGTCGGAATTACGTCGGTCGATCTGATCAAGTCGGCGACGATCGCCGACCGGTTTGGCGGCACAAGCGCGGTTCCGGGATCGGTTGTCTCTTATACTATCACAGCGAACGTCACGGGCAGCGGCTCGGTCAGCGATCTTGTTGTCTCGGATACATTTCCCACCGGCACAACCTATTCGAATGGCACCCTCAAGCTCGATTCAGGTAGCTTGACCGATGCCGATGACGCCGATGTGGGCGAAGCTACCTCTACAGACATTTCGGTCGACCTCGGCACGGTTGCCGGGGGCACGAGCCGTACAATCACCTTCGATGTGATCATCGATTAACTCGTTTCTGGATCAGGGCTAGGATTATGAAACTCTTCTCGAAAATTATTGCTTCCGCGCTTCTTGCAGCCGGCGTGCCGGTGACTGCCGCAGCAGTTTACGCGCAAGATCAGGCCATCGTTCTCAAGGGCAATGTGAGACTCGTGAAAGTCACGCTCGACGACGGTGGTGAGAATTCGGTCGAGCTCGTCGATCCCGATACCATCGTGCCGGGTGACAAGCTGATTTTCACCACAGCCTACAGCAATACGAGCGCCGAGCCGGTGCAGAATTTCGTGGTCACCAACCCAGTTCCGCCTGCCGTTCGTCTTGCTGCCGATACCGATGCCGATCTCATCGTGTCGGTCGACGACGGTCAGAACTGGGGCAGGCTCGCAGACCTTAGCGTCGAAGGCGAGGACGGGGCCGTACGCGCAGCAACGCATGCAGACGTCACTCATATTCGCTGGACCCTCGCCACGGTCGCACCCGGCGAAAAGGGCCAACTCGAATATTCAGCAATCATCCGCTGAGAAGCGGAGGGTAACCGCCAGGTTTCGCGGGCGGCAGGGGAAACGCGAGGCAAATGCAAAGGAAGTGAAAAATGAAACGCACCAAGCAATTGCTGGGTGCTACGAGTGCAATAGCACTGGTCGCATTCAGCACGTCCCCCGTCATGGCGGCGGGTACGCAGGCTGGTAGCACGATCCGCAACGACGTTAGTGTAACGTTCGAGGTGGGTGGTGTAGCCCAGACTGCAGAAACTGATTTCGATGAGTTCACGGTCGACCGCAAGGTCAATCTCGTCGTCGCAGAAGTTGGCGGCGCAGATACCAGCGTGAGCCCGGGCGCCACCGAACAGGCGGTAACCTTCCAGGTGACCAACTCGTCGAACGACACGATCGACATGGCGCTCTCGCTCGTCCAGTCTGCTTCGGACGATTTCGATATCACCAACGTCCAGTATTACGTGGACGATGGTGACGGCGTCTTCGATTCCGACGACACGCTCGTAACGTTCCTCGACGAAGTTGCCCCCGATGCCACGATCACGCTTCACGTGGTCGGTGATATCCCGCCTGGCACTTCGACAAACGATGAAGCCGACGTTTCGCTCGTTGCGACCGCTCATCAGGCAGCTGGTACGGCAGGTGCCCTGGGAGCTGTGCTGACAGCAACTGCAGGCGCAAACACCAACGAAATCGATACCGTCCTTGCTGATGGCGCCGGTGATGTAGACGCAGCCAACGACGGCTCGTTCTCGGATACCGACACCTTCGTGGTGACGGCTGCCGATGTGACGGTTACCAAGACCAGTCGCATCATCAGCGATCCGGTGAACAGCACCACCAATCCCAAGGCTATCCCCGGAGCAATCATAGAATATTGCATCGTGGTGGCCAACGCTGCTGGCAGCGCGACGGCGACGAATGTCAACGTCAACGACGAACTGCCTGCCGATGTGAGCTATAGCGCCGGCTTCGGCATCTTCGTCGATGGTGACAACACCTGTGCCTCGGGCACGCAGGGCGATGCTTCGGGTACCGGGGTTGCTTCGTATAACAGCACCGACAACGAGGTCGATGCCGCGCTCAGCGACATCGCCGCAGACGAAGAACTTTCGGTCTATTTCCGCGTGACGATCGACTGATCGGCTCCGGACGGATCGAATAGTGCGTTTTCGCTCCTCCTTGCGCCGATGGGCAGCAGCACTCCTTGTAGTGCTGCTGCCTTTTGTCATGCTTGGAGGAGCGGCACACGCGCAAACGATCGACAATATCGCCGAGGCCCGCTGGACCTTCGGCGGCAATCCTTTCGAAACGCAATCGAACCTTGTTTCGGTTGAGGTCCAGCAGGACGATACGTCAATAACCGTTTTCCGCCCGGTTCTCGGGTCGGATACCATTCTTAGCTATCGCAATCCGCGTTGCACCGTAACCAATGGCGGCGTAGCGACACCTACTTCCTCCGAAGAAGTATCGCAATCGACCGGTGTCGAGCAGACCACCCAGATTTCGGCAGGCACATCGTTCCTTTTTCAGGTTTCGGTACCCTCTGGCAATCTCGATCCCAATGCGGTGGACCAACTCGATGCGGCGCTTGTCAGCAGTACGGGCGATCGCGAGACGATCACCATTTTCGAAACGGGCGTGAACACCGGCATCTTCGTCGGCATCATCTCGACACACCGCGCACCGCCGGCCTTCGCCAGCGGCGATTGCGTGCTCGGCGTGGTCGATCAGGGCACCATCCGGATCGGTGTTGCGCACGTCGGCAGTCCCGATATCATAATCACTGCACAGGTCGATGTCGTCGCTTCGCCCTTCAACTTCGTCTTTGACAGTGAGACGGGCACAGCTGTTTCCGGAGCGCGCATCATACTGGTCGATGCAGCTACAGGGCAGCCCGCCACAGTCTTTGCCGAAAACGGAACGACGCCCTTCCCATCTAGGGTTATCTCTGGCGAAGCGATTACAGACGCTTCCGGCACCATCTATCCGATGGGCCCGGGCCAATTCTGGTTTCCCGTGGTTCCGGCAGGTGCCTATCGCCTGCTGGTCGAGCCGCCCACGCCGTACACCGCGCCTTCCGCCGCTTCTCCCGAACAGCTTGCCCTGCTCGTCGGGGCCAATGGCGAAGAATTCGCCATCAACGATGCTTCGTTCGGCGGAGCTATCGGCACCTCGCAGGCCGGATTGGTTCGGGTCGATATTCCGCTCGACCGCTCGGGGCTGGCAGTTTCGCTTGGTAAATCGGCTTCCAAGCCCGCCGCACAACCGGGCGACGCCATTCTTTATACGATCATCGCGCGAAATCAGGATGGCTCGCGCCCCAAGCGGAACGTCACTGTCATCGACACTCCTTCGCCCTGGTTACGCCTGCGTAGCGACTCGATAAGGATCGACGGAGTGGAAGCTGCTGACTCTGTTGAAATTTCGGCAGACGGGCGGGAGATCAAGTTTCAACTCGGCGATGTCGAGGCCGGGGCCACGCGTCGCATCACCTACATTATGACAGTTCGCACCGATGCACCTCCGGGGGCGGCAGAAAACCGCGCCACGGTAACCGATTCTCTGGGCCGCGACGCGACTACCGGCGCTTCGGTCCGGATCGAGCGCGAGTCGATTGCCGGACGCATGACGATCATCGGCCGCATCACCGCAGGTCGCTGCGACCTGACAGAAGACCGCCCGGGCATCCCGGGTGTGCGGGTCATGATGGAAGATGGCAGCTTCGCTATCACCGATTTGGATGGCCGCTATCACTTCGAAGGCGTCGTGCCCGGGACGCATGTTGTTCAGGCGTCGCCGATGACGCTGCCCGAAGGCGGGGAATTCGTCGATTGCCACCGCGATACTCGGTCGGGTGGCAGCGCTATTTCGCGCTTTGCAATCGGCCAGGGCGGTTCCTTGGTCCTCGCCGATTTCCATGCGGTAATTCCGCAAGATAGCGTCAGGGAAACTGTTGGCCATGAGGAACCCGTGCTGCGGGATCGGGAAGAGACAAAGGCATCTGCCGCGTCCGATACCGATTGGATAGCGTTGGGTGACGGCAACGATGGCTGGCTAACACCAACCGTCAACGAAAATCCCCGAGCGCCGGCAATTCGTGTCGCAATCCGTCATCGCAAGGGCCAAAAAATCCTCCTTCGCGCCGATGGCGAACCCGTTGATACACTTTTGTTCGAGGGCACGCGCAATGCAGAGGAAGGCAAATACGCGGTCAGTACGTGGCGCGGCGTACCCTTGCGCAATGAACGCACGCGTCTGAGCGCGGACATCATCAACAGTTTCGGAGAGAAGAACGAGACCATCGAAAGGGAAGTGTTCTTCACCACCACCCCGACCAAGGTCGAGTTCGTGCCCGAGCTCTCAAAACTCGTCGCCGATGGGCGGACTTCGCCCACGGTCGCAGTGCGGATCCTTGATCGCAACAATCGGCCTCTGCGCGAAGGCATTTCGGGCGAATTCACCGTCAGTGCACCCTACCAGAGCGCAGAGCAAATCGCGCGCCAGCAGCTCAACCAGCTGACCGGCCTCGGTACCAGCTCCGCACGCTGGGTCATCGAAGGCGACAAAGGTATCGCGCTCATCGAACTCGCGCCCACCATGGTCAGCGGTTCGCTCAACCTCGGTTTCCGTTTCGACGATGGCGAGATCAAGCGCGAGCGGCAGCTCGAAACCTGGATCGAGCCGGGCGATATCGAATGGACCGTGATCGGCCTTGCCGAGGGCTCGATCGGCGCGCGCAGTGTAGCCGAGAATATGGAGCGTGAAGGCCGTTTCGACAGCGATCTGGGCGACAATGCGCGTGTCGCGCTTTATGCGAAGGGCCGCGTGCTGGGTAAATACCTGGTCACGCTGGCCTATGACAGCGCAAAGCAGGAAGACGACCAGCGCTTGCTTGGCACGCTCGATCCCGACGCTTACTACACCGTGTTCGGCGATGCCTCGAGCCGCCGCTTCGATGCCGCATCGCGCGAGAAGCTTTATCTCCGCATCGAGACCGCGACCTTTTACGCGCTCTATGGCGACTTCGAGACCGACTTCAACCAGACCCGCCTCGCGCGCTACAACCGCACGGCAACCGGCGTGAAGGGCGAAGCGCGGCTAGGTGCGATCCAGGCCGAAGCCTTCGCAGCCGATATCGCCACCGGTTTTCGCCGCGACGAGATCCAGGGCCAGGGCATTTCCGGTCCCTATCGTTTGTCGAGCCGCGCGCTGGTCGCCAACACCGAACAGGTAACGCTGGAAACCAGAGACCGCTTCCGCTCTGAAGTGATCGTTTCGAGCCGCAAGCTCGAGCGCTTCCTCGATTACGATGTCGATCTTCTCTCGGGCACTATCACCTTCAAGGAACCGGTGCTGAGCCGCGATTTCAACCTCAACCCGCAGTTCATTGTCGTCGAATACGAAACCGAACGCGGCGAAGGCGGCGAAATCAATGCCGGTGTGCGCGCCGAATGGACCGACGCGGCCGACACGGTGCGTATCGGCGCGAGCGCGATCACCGACAAGGGTGAAGACACGCGTACGAATATTGTCGGACTCGATATGCGCGCGCAGTTGACCGACAGCGCACGTATCGATGCCGAAGTCGCCGTGAGCACGCGCGATGGCGAACTGTCGCACGGCTGGCTGGTCGAAGCGCAGCACCAGACCAGGAATCTCGATCTGATCGCCTATGCCCGCGCGCTCGACGAAACCTTCGGCGTCGGCCAGCAAAACGGGGCCGAGCTTGGCCGCACCAAGATCGGTGCCGATGCCCGCCTGCGCTTCGATGAGAATTTCTCGATCCTCGGCAGCATCTGGCAGGACGATGCCGTGGGCGACGACAGCCAGCGCAAGGCGGTGCAGGTCCAGCTTGGTTACACCAACCAGAAGGGCGACTATCGCCTCGGTATCGCTCATTTTGATGATCGCCTCGCCGATGGGACGCGCAACGGTTCGACCGTTCTCGAAGCGGGCGCAACGCGCCGGCTGCTCGACAACCGTCTCGAACTGGGCGCAACGACCAGCATCGCGCTCGACGACCCGGAATCGGCAGATCTGCCGAACCGTCATCGGTTAAACGCACGCTATGCGATTACTGATAATGTTCGTGTAATCGGACTCTACGAAATCGCCGATGGCGAAGCCGTCACCGCGCGCACGATCAAGGGCGGTTTTGAAGTCACTCCCTGGCAAGGCGCACGCGCCGTGACTTCGCTCGGCCAGCAGCAAATCGATGAGTATGGCAATCGCAGCTTCGCCGCTTTCGGCCTGTCGCAATCGCTCCAGGTCACGCCGGAACTGACTTTCGATGCGACCATCGACGGCAATCGCACGATCGATGCCGACCCCTCGATCACCGATGTCGTGAATCCCGACCAGCCGCTCGCCAGCGGTGGGCAGTTGGGCCAGGACGGAACGCTTTTCGAAGATTTCACCGCAATCACGCTCGGCGGCGCTTATCGCAAGGATCGCTGGAGCGCCACCGCACGCGGCGAGTATCGCGATGGCGAGTTTGCCAACCGCAAAGGCGTGAGGCTGGGAGCAATCCGCCAGCTTGGCGAAGGCTCGATCGTCGGCTCTGGCTTCACATGGACGCACGCGGAAGGCGAGAACGGGGCGGCGACCCGGATCCTTGATGGCGCCATTGCCATGGCGCACCGGCCCGACGGTTCCGAATTCGCCTTCCTCAGCAAGCTTGAATATCGCAGTGATGCCGTATGGAATGCTATCGCTGGCGACACGGGCCCCGCTGGCCGTACTGCACTCGCGGTTTCGGGAGACGCACAATCGCGCCGGCTGCTTGCCAGCATGTCGGCCAATTGGTCGCCTGAAAGTGCCGGCGAAGATGGCGCCATCATTCGCCGCGACGAATACGGTCTGTTTCTCGGTGCACGATACAATTTCGACCGGTTCGAAGGCTACGGCCTGTCAGGAACTACCCTTCTCGCCGGGACCGATCTGCGCTTTGGCATTTCCGAGCGTTTCGAACTGGGCGGCCGCGGAACGCTGCGTGCGAATTTGCGCGACAATAGGTTCAGCTATTCGTTCGGACCCAGTGTCGGCTTTGTCCCGATCGAAGATGCGTTGCTCACCCTTGGCTATAACTTCGCGGGATTCCGCGACGAGGACTTCTCCGCTGCAAGGGAAACGGACAAAGGGCTTTACGCGTCGATCCGCCTGAAAATCGACGCCGACAGCTTCGGTCTTTTAGGATTGGGAAGATAAGGCATATGCGGGCCATCCTCCCGGACCTCAACGCGCTGTTAACCATATTCGCATACCGAGCAGGCATGCGGATGAGGATTTTCGCCACTGTTCGTACGCTCGTTTTGGCGATCGGCTTGCTCATCGGAGTCGGCGTGATCGATGCGCAGGAAGCTCGCGCCCAGACGGCTACGATTGATTGGGCCGACACCGGAATTGCAAGTCAGGGCGCTCTGCCTACCCCAATCACAGTCAACGGTTCCGATGGCACGGTGGCGACCTTGTCCTATGCGACACAAACCGAAGGCGGCGGTTCATTTACAAACCCCTACGCTGATACTTTCGTCAGTTATTTCAGCGGTACGATCGGATCAGGTGCTTCGCCCTTGCTGATGGGCTTCGACAACAGTTCCTACGATCCGCGCGACAAGATTACGATCACGATTTCCCTAAGCCGTGCGGTAAGCAACCTGAGCTTTTCACTCGGGGATATCGACGCCGGTTCGTTCACCGATGCCGTAGAGGTCTATTACGACAACGACAGCACCGGGAGCTTTGCCAACGCTGCCTCGACGACAAGCTTCTGGACAACCGGTTCTTCCGTGGCACGAACGAACGATGCAACGGTAAACGGTTGGCGGGGCACCGCCGGTTCAGCCACGTCCTCGACGGATGGCAACATCAACCTGGATTTTGGCACGCAGTCTGTTCAGCGTATCCGGATCGTCTATTTCAGCTACACAGGTTCCGGCAATCCGTCTTCGCAATTCGCGGGCGTTTCGGACCTGATCTATAGTGGCACTGGTGCCGATCTGTCGCTTTCGAAAGCTTTGATCGGCGACGCGCCAGTAGAAGGGGGGACGGCCACCTATCGCTTGACCTTGTCCAATTCCTCGGCCTCGTTCCAGACCGCAAATAGCGTTACTGTTCGCGATACGCTGCCCGCCCAATTTGCGTTCAGTTCCGCCACAGGCAGTGGCAGCTTCAATTCGACGACCGGAATCTGGTCGGTTGCGAGCCTCGCGCCGGGAGCCTCTGTCTCGATCGATATCATCGGAACAATATCCGCCGTTTCCGGGACCACGATAACCAATCGCGCCGAAGTAACTGCAAGCAGCGTGCGGGACTTTGATTCGACGCCCGACAATGGGATTACAACCGAAGACGATTACGCCAGTGCCAGCTTCGTAGTAGCCAACGGTCGTCTCGCCGGAACGCCCCCGGTTCTCCTGTGTCCAGCAGGGACCTCGAGATTTGACTGGGATGCAGTAACGTGGACCGACGGGGATACGGAGGAGGCAATCGCCTTCTCGACCTTTGGCAATCTCAATGTATCGATCGCGAACCCGGGCAGTTTCGTGAACAACGCTGGCTACGGAGGCCAATCGCCTGCGGTAGATACGAGTTTTCAGGGCGGCCTTTCTCCGGCCGAGAATTCGCTCATTGTGTTTGTCAATATGGCATCCGTCAGTGACAGGACCACGATCACCTTGACCTTGCCAAGGGCGTTCGCCGGCGTGCAGTTCACGATATTCGACGTCGACAACGGCAACCAGTTCGCCGACAGGATCGAAGTGACCGGCACTGGACCATCCGAGACCATCCTTCCTACGCTGACAAATGGGGTGGCGAACTCGGTCACCGGTAATGTCGCGACCGGGGATGCATCGTCGGATCAAACGCAGGATCTGGGCAATCTGGTCGTGACGTTTGAAGATTACGTCCAGACAATCGTCATATCCTACGGCAATGGTTCGGCTGCCCCGAGTAATCCGGGTATACAGGCTATCGGTATCCACGATCTGGACGTATGCACCCCTTTCACGACTTTGAGCGTTACGAAGGTCAGTTCGGTCGTTTCCGATCCCGTCAATCAGTTGGACAATCCAAAGGCAATTCCGGGCGCCGTAGTCGAATACCTGATTACGTTAACGAATACCGGCGATGAGCCGGTGGATACCGATACGGTTTTCGTCACCGATGACGGGCCAGCGGACGCGAAGATGTGTTTGACAGCGTTTGGCGGGGGATCGGGGCCCGTTCGCTTTGCGGATGGCTCGCCGGGCTCCGGGGTCACCTATACTTTCGCAACTCTCGATAGCCTGACGGACGATTTGGAGTTTTCTTCAGATAGCGGCGCTACCTGGACGTATATCCCCACAGCAGATGCTCAGGGTTGCGACGGTTCGATTTCGGATTTTCGGGTCAACCCCAAGGGTGCATTCGCCGCCGCGAGGAGCTTCACTCTGAGGGTGCGCTTCATCGTGGAGTAGCGCTCAGGCACTGATCGAGCGCTATTGTCTGGTCCCTAGATACAGACATGTTGGCCTTAATCGGAGGAATAATTGCCAAGAGCAAGCTGTTGTGAATCCTGTCCTCGGCATGATGAATACAGATGCTTGCGCTTCGCTTTGTTGAAAGTTTCCCTACACCCGCTTAGCATCCTTCTCAGCCAATTGCCGGGGAGGCTTGCTTGGCCGAGATTTTCATCTCCTATGCCCGTTCCACGGCCGACCAGGCCCAAGCGGCCGCGCGCGGTCTGCGCGAGGAGGGGTATGAAGTCTGGATCGATGATGCGCTGCCCGCCCATCGCGAATTTTCTGTCGTCATCGAGGAAAAGCTTCAGGAAGTCGACGCGGTGCTCGTCGTCTGGTCGGAGGACGCCCGTCGTTCGCGCTGGGTGCTTGCCGAGGCAGATCTTGCGCACGAGCAGGGAAAGCTAGTCCAGTTCAGCCTCGACGGTACGATCCCGCCGTTTCCCTTCAACCGGGTGCATTGCGAACAGGGCATCGGCTGGTCGGGTGACATTACAGCAGCGCCGTGGCGAAAGATCGTGGCCAGCGTGGAAGAGCTTTCGGGCGGAGGTGACGATACGCTGGCCGGCATCGGTCCCGAATTCACACGGCCGACCTCGCGCGAACCGCTGCTGGCGGTCATGGCTTTCGACAATTTCAGCGCCGATGCCGAACTCGACTTCTTTTGCGACGGGATCTCGGAGGAAATCCAGCGCACCGTCGCGAGCGGCAGCAGCCTGAAGGTTGTCGCCCGTGCATCCAGCTTCCAGTTCCGCGGTTCGGCCAAGGACACGGCCCGCGTCGCCTCCGCGCTGGGGGCGACCCATCTGCTCGACGGATCGGTGCGTCGGGCGCAGAACCGGGTGCGGATCAGCGCCGAACTGGTCGAGTGCACCACGCGCAGCGCGATCTGGGCCGACCGCTTCGATGGCGATCTCGACGACGTCTTCGACTTGCAGGAACGGATCGCGGAGAAGGTGGCCGAAGCGCTGAAGGTTGCGCTCGTTCCTACGCGCAAGGAGGAGGCGCTCGATCCCGCTTCTTACGAGGCCTATATGCGCGCCCGCGGGATCATGGCGGAAGGCGATCCGCTTTTCGACGATGCCTACCGTGAATCGATCCCCTTGCTCGAGCGGGTGGTGGCCGCCGCGCCGAACTTCGCAGCCGCTTGGGAAAGCCTCGCCGAATGCCGGGCTTGGACACTGCGGTCGGGGCGCTACGACAAGGCCTATCACATCGGTCGCGACGGAGTGATCGACGCCGCCCGCACGGCGCTGCGGCTCGATCCGAAGAGCGGCGGGGCGTATGTGGCGCTCGCCATGCTGGAGCCTTGGGGGGCCTATTCGCAGCGCGAGGCGCTGCTGAGAAAAGCGCTTGAGGTTTCGCCGCGTGATACGGCAGCGCTGACCGATATGAGCACTTTCTGCTGGAGCGTGGGCCGCTTTCGCGACGGGCTTCGCTATGCTGAGCGCGCCTGCGAACTCAACCCGCTGATGCCTTCGGCGCGGCTCAACGTGGCGCAGATGCGCGCCTATGTAGGCGATATCGACATCTGCGTGGCGATGCACGAACAACTCCACCGGCAATGGCCCGACAATCCCGGCATCCTGATTTCGCTCGTCAATACGGCGGGCACGCTGGGCTATTGGGATGCCTTCGACCGGGCCGTGCCCGATGTGGGGCAGCTCAACGAATGGCAAAGCCGCGACATGCGAGCCGCGCTTGCCTTTGCGCAGGCGGTCCGGACCAAGGACCCCGAACTGATCGAGCGGCGGATGACGCGTTATCGCGAGTATCTCGACAAGACCGGGCACCTGCCTTTGAACCTCGTGGTCTCGATCGGCGAGTTCGGTCTTGCCAACGAGGCGCTCGATATGGCGGAGAGGGCTTCCTACGATTTCGTGTTCAACCCCGACGGCGCGCGGCCTAGCGCCTATTTCCCCGGCACCATCATGGGGCCGTGGAGCAAGGTCCTGCAGCAGCCGCGCTTTGTCGACCTTTGCACCCGGCTGGGCATGTCGGAGTACTGGCAAAGCACGGGCAAATGGCCCGATTGCGAGGAATGGGTCGAGTATGATTTCCGCGCCGAGGTCGAGCGTTCGCTGGCCGAAGCTCAGCGCGAGAAAATACCCGCACCATAAGTGTGCAAGGTCTCGAGCACTTCGAAGGTTGCATCGGATTCGAAGGCGACTGCGAACAGCACTTCCTTCTTCGTAATCGGCAGTTCCCAATCCGCGACCTTGCGATCATCGCCTCTCATCTTCGAAGCCAGTTTTGCGAAACCATGCTTTTCCAGCTTGTCGGTCGCGTCATTCGGATCGAGGCCGAAGAGGCGGGTGAACTGTTCCTTCATCGTGTCGGACCAGGCGAAGGCGAGATCCACGTCCCTGCCCTTGAAGAAACGTGGATTGCGAATCTGCGTGTGGGTGGCCTTGGAGGCGATGATCGCGCGGTAGGCCGCCTTGCGCATGTCGAAGGCGTCGCGGTACTGCTTCAGCGTGTCGATATGGACAGTGGCCGGATGGCTGGAAGGCGCGGTCGATTTTCCGGCGAGCGCGGGAAACGTCCCCATCCAGGTGCCGAGAAACGCGGGCGCTCCCTTGCGCTCCAAGAACGCGCTCAAATCCACCCTTTCGCTTGCTTGTCGAGACGTGGCCTCACCCGAGTCCATCACTTGCGCGAAATCGACCTCGTCGGTTCCTTGGCGAAGCTCGATATGCAGGACACCGACTAGGTGCGAACGAGAGCGTGGATTGAAGGTCTTGAACCCCTGTATGGCGACGTCGAGATGCAAATCGTCGGCTTCGGTTCCCTCTTCGAACCCGATCTCGGCCATTTGCTTTTCGCTGCCGATGATTTCGCGGCTTGCGAACATGACAGTCGAGTTGTCGTCGAAATAGAAGGGCTGAATCCAGACGAGATCGTGTTTTTCGCGCGCGAAGCCGTTTCCGGAATCCTTGTAGCGATGGGCGGGAAACTGCCAGAACAACTCGCGATGGGCGACCGTGTCCCAGCCGTCCCGGTCTTCGCCGCAGCACGCGAAATCGGGGTGGTCGGTGACCATCAGTATGCCGAAATTATGCTCCGACAGCGCTTCGTAGCGATAGGGGGACTTGTCGGGACCGGGGGCGTTGAAATGGCTGTCGAGATAATCCTGCATGCAACCGGGAGCGGCATCGATGACGAAGGCCCAATGGCGGCTGCCCGTTGTTTTCCACGAGGGGACGAGCGCCTGGTCGGAGAAAGAGTCGATGAAGTCGGTCATCGCCTGAACAAGCCCTCTATCAGGCCCTTCCACGGGCGATACCAGGCGGCATCCAGATCGCTTCGGGCGGCGCGCGGAGCAATGCCGTCCCCGCCCTCGATCGGGAACTCGTGGATCACACGCATCTCGTCGTAATCGATGTCGGCGCAGAACCGGAACCCGGCCACAGGAGACGCGCTCATCTGATCGCCCAAGCCAAATCCTTCGACGTTTATCAGTGTGTCGATGATGCTCTTGAAGCTGCCCGACGCGTTGAAGCTGATCGCGACATCCTGTTCGTTGTAGAATTCGAGTTGTTTCAGTTCGGAGAAATAGGACCGACAGGTCACTAGCGCCTGGTAGACGGCGCGTTCGGGATTGGCCGCGTCGCGGTACTGCTTGAGTCCCACCGTACGCATGACCGTCGGTATGGTCCCGAGAGATGCGAAATTGATAAAGTTTGAGACTTTCGAAAGCGTTTCGAGGGTGGATGCGGCTTCCGGCGTGTCGAGCAGCGAATAGATCGATTTCCCGTCGGCGGACCCCATGTTCGTGGGCATGGGCGGCTTGGTCTCAACGGTGACGAAGGTGTGTTTTTGCTGCACCTCGCCCGGCTTGCCGTGCATCCAGCCGGGAAGGCGGATCTCGCCCGAAAAGCTTCCCGGATCATCGCTTTCGCCAATGTCTATTTCGGCCAGAAGCTTGCTCAGTCCCAGCATCTCGCGCCCGCACACGCTCGACCAGGGCTCACTCACCACGATGACCGGGACAATCCATTCGACAGCCGCCTTCGTCATGGCGGTCAGCGGGTTGGTCCCGTAGCGAACCACGGGGATGGCCACGAAGGCTTCTTTCTGGCTGGTGATCCCGCGCTGGGGGTAGGGAACCTCGCCGAAATCGTAGATTTCGCGCGCCGAGCTGATCATCTCGGGATAGTCGAGAAACATCAATGTGGCATAAGGCCAGACGGAAAGCGGGCGGTAACGGAAGCCCCGTTCAGCGGCCGATCCGAGATTGAGATAGCGGTCGCAATATTTCTGGACCTTGGCGACATTCGCCTTCCAGATGAAAGTGTTCACCGCGACATTTGGGAAGTGATAGGGCGGCGGCACGTCCTGGCTGATCGCCGACTGGACATAGGGCACGAAGGTGCCTTCGGGCATCATTTCGCCACCTGCGCTTGGCTTGCTTCCTCGAACACGCCGGCTTCGGCATCGACCACGAAATTCGAGCCGAACGCGGTTGAAGGGGTCTGGAACCCCCCAGGCGCATCGCCCGCCACGATCCGGCGGATCGCCTCCCCGACGCATAGCACGCTGGAGGTGTAGCCATCGAGCGTATGGAGCGTGAGCCGCCGCACGCGCCGCCACTTGTCGAGCGCTTCGACCACCATGGCGAAACGGGCTTTCTCGCGCGCGGCCGGGGAAGGGGTGCGCGGCCAGGCGTTTGACAGGAGATCGCCGAACTGGCGCGCCTGCCGTTCGCCCGTCACGCGAATGCCGAGACCGGAGACGCGGTAGGCTGCGCGCTCATGCCAGTGCATCTCGGTATAGACCTCGATGTTTTTCACTTGGGTGGAGAAGGGCGCGGTCACGATATCGGCCCAGCTCATCGCCACGCACTCGCTGAGACCCGACCCGAAATCGAAGGATCGCTTGAGGCTGCCTGCGGGCACACGGTGGAGCCGGGCGTCGCGGCACACCATCGCGTCCGCATCGAGCAGGCGGGCCGCGGTAGAGACGCTGCCGCGCGAGATGACCTCGGCGCGCGAAATGCCGAGACACAAGCGGTCGGTATCGGGCCACAGCTCGACGGCGCGCTTGAGCAGGCAATCGGTCGCCGCAATGGTGAGGCCGATCCCGGGCATGATCATCACGCCGGCCTGCTTCGCTTCCTCGTCATGCAACAGGAGCTGCGGGAAAACCGGCCATTCCCCGCCGAGATCGACGTAATGCGTGCCCAATTCGAGGCAGGCGCGCACAAGGTATCCTGCGGTTTCGTTGAACGGACCGGCCGCGTTGAGCACCACTGCCGAACGGGCCACATGGCTATTCACCGCCTCAGTGTCGGTGAGATCGAAGGCGACCCAGGGCAAGTCCAGCTGCCCGGCGAGTTCGGAGACCGCCTCCGGATTCCTCCCGGCCAGCAGCAGGTCGACCTCGCCGGTGAGGTGGTGCGCGACCTCCAGCCCGGTGACGCCGTTCGCGCCGTAGAGGAGGACCCTGCCGCTCATGGCCGGTCGAAGACCCAGCTTGGCAGAACTTCGAGGAAAGCGAGTTCAGCGCTGTCGGAAAGTCCCGAATAGGCGGTCTTGAATTCGAGCATGGCCACGCCCGCCATGGCATCGGCCACCTGCCGCGCGTGGCGGATCGATCCGCGCTCGTTCATCAGCCGGGCAAGCCAGTCGATCTCGGCAGGATCGCGGTCTGCGCGGGGCTGGTCCATCAAGCGGTCGATCCGCGCCCTGTCCGCGTCTTCGCAGGCGTTGCGCACGTGGATCAGCATGAGAGTGCGCTTGCCCTCGTAAAGGTCGCCGTTGCGTTCCTTGCCGTAGCCCGGATTGTCGGTGAGATTGCGCAGATCGTCCTCGATCTGGAAGGCGAGGCCAAGGAAATGGCCGAAGCGCACTACGCGCGCCGGATCGATCCGTCCGCGTCCGCCCATCAGCACGCCGAGCTGCGCCGGCCAGATCATTCCCATCCAAGCCGTCTTCTTCAGGGCCATGCGCAAGTAATCGGCCTCGGTCAGCTCGGTCACGTTCCGGTCGCGCCAGCCGAGTTCGAGCGCCTGGCCTTCGGCTGTCTGGCGGGCCATTGCGATGGTCACCTCGATCACGCGCTGAGCGAGATCGGCGCCGAGAGGCCGGATCGCATCGAGCAAGGGCTGGAAGGCGGTAAAGAGCAGCGCGTCGCCCGCGTTGATGGCCAGCGCCACGCCGTGCTGCGCATGGAGCGTGGGCAGGCCGCGCCGCAAATCGCTTTCGTCCTGCACGTCATCATGGATCAGGAGCGCGTTGTGCAGCAATTCGACTGCCGCCGCGCAGCGCGCCGCCTGAGTGAGCTCGCCGCCGAAGATCAGCGCGTTGGCAATGCAGATACCGGGGCGCAGCATCTTGCCGCCACGCTTCGGATATTCGGCGAGCAAGGCGTCCAGATAAGGCGCGTCGTTACCGGACCGCAGGTAGTGGTCGAGATGAAGCCGCGTTTCCTTGCCGAACCGCACCAGCAGGTCCGCCGCGTCGCGGTGCGCCTGGTCGAAACCCCGATGCGTGTTCGCGTTCATGAGCCCTCCACCACCACCTCAACGGTCATGATGCCGAGCGGAATGTCCTGCCCCTTGGCCATGATGAGGCCGTTATAGACGCCGGGCGCCTGTCCTTTCGGCACCTTCACCGGCACGGACAGCGCGCCCGAAATGTCCATTTCGAACGGTTCGCACGTGAGGCCGGGGTCCGACGATCCCGCCTTCTGCAAGGTGAGCGGCATGAGATCGCCGGGTCGGGTAACCTTCTGCGGCTTTTTCATCTCGCTTGTGTGGGCGACAGCCATTCCGCCACCGGTGAAATGAACCTCGAAGGGGATGAAATCCGGATTGTCCCGTGGCGGAGAGGTCGAGCGCTGGACCGGCTCGGGAGTGGTCTTGCGGAACGGAGGAACCTTGGCCGCGACTTCGCCCGGCGGCGGCGGGGAGGCGGCGAGGTTGATCTGCGACACCATCTGCTCACACAGATCGAGCGTTGCCGTGCTCAGCTGGCGCGCGATGTCGATCGCCTTGAGCGAGACAGAGGCGATGTCGACCGGCATCGTCTTCATCGACAAATCGCCTTCGCTGAAGCGATCCGCCGCGGTGCGCGTCTGCCGCACTGCCTCGTCGAGCACGTCGTAACTGCTCTGCACCGCACGGGCGACCGCTTCGTCCATGCTCGCGGCGGCCTGTTCGGGAGAGCGGGCCGCCGACGCCCGCGCCCGTACGCCTTCGCCCGTGCGGATCGGGCGGGTGCGCCCCTCCTTGGGCCGTGTTTTGCGCTTGCCGGAATCAGGGGTGGTCATAGGCGGTGATGTCCTCCAGTCTTGGCGAGCCCGACAGGGCGTGCGCGGCGAGCAGGCCCGACATGACCGCTCCTTCCACGCATCCGGAATGGAACCCGCTGTCGGTCCAGTCCCCGGCAATGGTGAGGTTGTCGTAAGTGCGGTCGAGCGGTGAAATCCGGTAGCGGAAGCTGCCCGGCGTATGGATCACGTAGCGGTCGGACGGGTTGACGTTGGCCCGCCAATATTGCGTGCCGAAGCGATCCTGATCGGCCAGCTTGATATCCTCGCCATATTCCTCGGGTACCGACAGGAGATTCCAGCGGAAGTGACCGTTATCGTCATAGGCCTTGGGCCACACCTCGCGCACCGGCCATTTCAGGAACCCTTCCGCATTGGCGCGCACTTCCGCTGTTCGCAACGAGAGGTATTCGGTGTCGTCGTCCCCCGGGGGCGTTTCGGGATCGGGCAGAACCGCGCAGAAATAGACCGAGGTTGCTGGAGGTTTTGTCCACGCCTCTTCCGGCACGACATGGGCCATGTCGCACCAGGTATCGAAGGGCTTGGCAAAGCCGCCAGTGATATAGGCGGGTCCCGGCCAGCCGAGGTCCTCGAGGCTCTCCTCCATCCAGATCTGGAAGGCCTGCGAGGCGACCGTCTTCACATGGACGCACATCTCGGCCCAGCGCGGATCGTGAGCGACGATCTTGGGCGCAACGTAAGGAATGGCGCCAACTCCGACGGTGAGCGCGACGAAGTCGAAATCCTCTGACACGCGGAGGGCTTTGGTGCCGGCGCGGCGGCGGTCCCAGTGGGATTCGAAGTGCCAGCCTTCGGCCTCGGCTTGCTTACCGTTCGTCAGTTGCGCGAAGTCGGGCCTGGACGGCCAGCATGGCCTGCCTGCCACGTCGACCAACGGCTGGTATTCGCCGCCGCCCTCGATCTCCGCCTGCACGTCGAAGGTGAGGCTTTCGACATGGGTGGCGTCGACCGAGAGACCGGTGTCGGTCAGGCGGTGGAAGAACTCGAACCTCACACCGCGGTCGCGCATGGCGGTGTAGAGCGGCGCGAACACCACATCGCCCATTCCGGCGCGCATCCGCCACATGAAGGCACCGCGATAGCCGAAGAAGGTGCGCAAGGTTCCGCGCAGGCCCTGACCGGCGGACAGCGAAGGCTTGCTCTCGTCGCCGTTCTCGTAGCCCATGGAAAGATCGTAAAGGCCGCGCAGGAAGGGCGATTGGAGCGCCCGGATGGAAGCGCCGTTGATGCGCATCCATTCGCGGCATTCGTAATCGTCGATCGCATCGAGACCGCGCTCGTCGGCGAGAATGCCATAACGTATCAGGCCGGTGATCGTCGCAACGGTAAGGTCGGCGACCTCCCACATGAACCGGTGTCCGTCATCCGCGATCCACTGGTCCTCCACCCATTGCCTGAGCTGGGTGAGAATGCCTTCAGAAGCCTTCATCAATCCGTCCGAAGAGGCAGGCGTGACCGAGCGTAGCAGCGTGGCCAGCACGCCCAGACCCTCGGCCAGCGCGGCGGCCCCGGCGAACCGGCCTAGCCGCGCCAAATGCGCCATGCGCGCGGAAATGTCGCCGGGAATGGCCCGCTCGAACCCGGTGACCGGTGTCGACCCGTCGACCTTCGTGTCGAGTACCAGCGCCTGCAGGAGTTCGAACGCCCGCGCCATGTAATGCGGCAGGGAGAACGCCGTTTCGGGCGGCAGCGGATCGCCGGGCAGCCCTGCGCGCGCGGACATGTGCACGCTCCAGTTGGTGAAGCCGCCATGCTCATCGGAGGAGTACAGGGCGATGTCGTTTTCCGGCGTCCAGGCATCACGCCAGTCGCCGTAAATGTGTCCCTTGCCGGCCGCTTCCAGTTCGGCATGGCATTCACGCATCATGCGGAAGGAATTGTCGTAGAAGCCCAGCCAGATATGCAGGCCGTGTTCCTCGATCCGACCCGACACGCCTCGGCCCGAAGCGCCCTTGCCGCCAAGCCGCCAGCCTTCCTGGTAGACGGTGACCTCGTACTCGCCTTTATGTTCGGGACGAGAGAGTTCCCAGGCGAGCGCCATTGCGGCGCACCCGCCGCCGATCACGGCGACCCGGGTAGGCGAGGCGCTCAAGCCGTCATTCCCGACATGGCCCTGGCTGCGGTATGCAAGGTCTGTTGCGCACGCGGTTTCGCCTCCCCAAGCGACCTTGGGAAAAACACCTATAGAAAAACCGCCATTTAGGGAAGTAGCGCGAAAGCCCTGCACTTCGCCCGGAGGCGTTGCTTGCAGTTTGACCGGTGTTTTGCGTAGTCTGCACGGATGATCACCTTGGCGATATCGCTGGTTCTCGTGGCCGCCACCATCGCCGTGCATTACGAGACCTTGCGGTTTACCTCGCAGCGGTTGACCCATCTTCGCATCAGCCCGCGCTCGCGCATCATCCTCATCCTTGTCGCCGCGCTGACATCGCACATGGTCCACGCCCTGCTGTATGCCTTGGCCTATCTCGGGCTGGAATCGATCGGCGGTTACGGCACCATCAGCGGGGAACGTGGCCACAGCCTCGAGGATGCCTTCTATTTCTCGATCACCAGCTACACCACTCTGGGTATCGGCGATCTCTACCCCACCGGTTCGCTGCGTATCATCAGCGGGATCGAGGCGCTCAACGGACTGGTGATGGTCGGCTGGTCGGCATCGATGACGTATATCTACATGGAGAAGTTCTGGCATATCCGGAACTCCTAGGTCACACCGGCCGGACTACGCGGTTTTTGGGGAGGGGACGGCGAATGGCGAGCACCGAGAACGGCCCGGAGCGCAGCGAGTTGCTTCCGCGCCTCGTCCTGCGCTTCGGCATTACCGGCCATCGCCCGCCGCGACTGGCGCTTGAACACCACGACGCGGCGCGCGAGGCCTGCGCCGGAATCTTCGCCGAGGCCCGTTCCATCCTCCAGCGGATCAAGGCCACGCATCGCGAGCTGTTCTCCGACGAAGAGCCGCTCGTTCGGCTGGTTTCCGCGCTCGCTTCCGGGGCTGACACGGTGGCGGCGGAAGCCGCGCTCGACCAGGATATCGGCCTTTCCACCTGCATGCCCTTTGCCGCTTCGGTCTATCGCAAGGATTTTTCCGAAGAGGACTGGGAAGGCGCCGAGATGCTCGCCTCGACGGCGGACAGCAATCTGGCGCTGACCGACCATCCGGCAGGCGACGAGGCCGCTTACGAGGCCGTCGGTAGGCTGGTTCTCGCGCAGGCGGACATACTCATCGCAATCTGGGACGGCGAGGCCGCGCGGGGGCGGGGCGGCACGACCGACATCGTGGCCGAAGCCATTGCGCGCCACATCCCGGTCATCCACATCAATCCCGACGGAGCGCACGAGCCCATCCTGCTGTGGAGCGGGCTGCACGAGGAAATTCCCGATCGCCCCTCGCTCGACGGCGTAAACCGCGTGCCGCTCGCCAAGGCCTATGGCCCGGTGATCGAGGCGCTGTGCGCGCCTCCCGAGGGCAGGGAACTCGACGCGTTGCACCAGTTCCTTTCCGGCGAAACCAGCGGGCGCGAGACGAGCTTTGCTTGGCCCCTGCTGCTGGTCGCCTGCGGAGCGCGCAAATGGAGCGAAGTGCAGTTCCGCAATCCGAGCGCCGAGGAAGAAGAGAACTATTTCGCGTTTATCGTCGCGCCTTTTGCAAAGCTCGGCAAATTCGGGAGGCAACTAACAGGCGACCTGCTCGACCGGTTCGGGCGGGCGGATGCTGGGGCGAGCGGGGCGGCGCTGCAGTATCGCAGCACTTTCGTGACCAATTTCTCGCTCGCCGCGCTGGCCGTTGCGCTCGCGCTTGCGGGCATTGCTGCGCCCGAAGCGAAGGTCGGGCTGATAACCGCCGAACTCATTGTGATCGGGCTGATCATCGTGAATATCCGGCGCGGGACGAAATGCAATTTCCACCAGATATGGATCGACCGCAGGCATCTGGCCGAAAGGCTGCGCCTGCTGGCGATGTCGGGAATGCTGGGCAGGCTGTCCCTGCGCGACGTGGAGGACGGGACGACCCATCCCGGCTGGGTGACATGGTATGCCCGCGCCACTGCGCGCGAGCTCGAACTGCCGCAGGGCGAGCTCGACAAAGCCTATCTCGGGAAGGTGCGCGATGCCGCTTTCGCGCTGATCGACGACCAGCTATCCTACCACCGCAAGAACGCGCATGTGATGGAACACGCCAACCACCGCCTGCACAAAGCAGGTGACTGGCTCTTTGTCGGCACGATTTTGTTCTGTCTCGCTTATCTCGGCGCGAAGTTCTTCGCCCCCGGCCTCGTCAAAGGGGAGGGATTGGGGATGACTCAGATTGTAACCATGGCGACGGCGTTTTTCCCGGCGCTTGCCGCGGCGCTGTACGGCATCCGTATGCAGGGCGATTTTGCCGCCACCTCCGAACGTTCGGCGGCAATCGCGGGACGGCTCGCGAAGCTGCGTTCCGCTATGGAGGCGGACACGCTCTCCTACGACCGGCTGGTCGACCGGCTGCGCAGGCTGAGCGAGATCATGCTCTCCGACATCCACCAGTGGCAGCAGCAATACGAGATGCGGCCCCTAAGCCTGCCGGGTTGATCGGTCTCAGCGGTTCATCCAGCGCGAAAGACCGTCCTTATGCGGGCGGATTTCGCCCAGCTGCCCCACCGGTTCGTGCTCGCCCGAAGTAAGGAAGGCGATCATCGCCACGTCCTCGGCAGGGACATGGGCAAGAGTGCGCGCACCTGTCGCGGTTCGGGCGACGATAACACCGGAGCGCGGCGATCCGTCGCGGGCATATTGGACAGTGTAGGTCTCGATAGTGACCTCACCCGCATAGTCGTCGTCGGGCGGCGGCACGTCGCCGCGCTGCGCATCTGCTTCGTGCTGGTAGTCGAAGTCCTGCGGGAAGATGGCCTCGGTCGGCGTGCCCGAGAGCAGTATGGTGTGGTTGTGCGTCGCGTAGCCGCCATTGGCGAAGAGCAGGCCGTTGTCAGCCGTCCCTCGCAAGCGCAGCACCATCTCCGCAACGGCGTGACTCATGTAATTGCCGATGGGGCCGCCGCCGAAGGTCAGTCCGCCGAAGACGGTTGCGGGACGATCCAGCGGCCAGCCCAGCACGCGGCGCGCCATCTTGGGGACGCAAGGGAAGCAGGAGTAGAGTTCGACATGGGCAAGATCGCTTGCGGACACCTCGTTCAGTGCCGTCGTGCGCTCGATCGATGTCGCGAGGCTAGGCGAGGCGGCGTAGCTGTCGCGGGCGAGGAAGTTGCCGTCCTCGTGGCAGGCGGCACCGTAGCCCACGAACACCAGCCGATCCTCGAGCACGCCCCGCTCCCGTGCTTCGGCGAGGCTGGTCATGAGGAAGCCGGCACCCTGGTTCACCGAGGAATTGGCGACCTGCAGCTTGGTATAGGGAAACGCGATAGGTCGGTTGTCGGGCGAGGGCGTGACCACCTCATCCGCCGTCACTGGCTTGCGCAACCAGGCGCTTTCGTTGCCGGCCGCCACCTCGCTCATGCCCGACCAGATCGCGCCGCTCTCGGCCTGCCCCTCGGCGAGGCTGTGCCCATAGGCCGCGCGGCCCGCATTCTCGTAAAGCGGATAGACATCGGTCGGAACGACGAGGCCGTAGCTTGGCGCATAACCGGCGCGTTTGCGGTGGCTCGCGTCGCGCAGCGCGTTCGGCTTCCCGCCATCGTCGCGGGGCTTCAGGGCGGCGAGCTTCGCCGCCGTGCGCAGCGCCTCGCCGCCGACCACGGCGCAGACCGTCGCCTCGCCGCGCGCAATGCGGTTTGCGGCTTCGTGCAGCAGCAGGATCGGGCTGTCGCCATTGGGCATGGCAGTCTGCATGCGATGCGCCGGATCGATGCCGAGATGCTCGGCCAGCTTGCCGTCCACCGGGTTCAGTTGCGGCCATGCAAGCTGCGCGACGACATTGAGCGAATCGCAGGTTTCGAGCCAGTCGCCGCCCGCGTCTTCGTCTGCACGTTTCAGCGCGGCGGCCATCAGGCCGATGGGATCGAGCCCGTCGCCGGGGTTCTCTGGCCGGTCATTGATCTGACCGACGCCGACGATGACGGGAGTTTTGCGCGGGTCCGTTTCGCTCATGCGCCAAGGCTTAGCGGCGCGGACGATTTTGGCAAAGGAGGAAGGCTGGCTGGGGTGGCAGGGATCGAACCTGCGAATGGCGATACCAAAAACCGCTGCCTTACCACTTGGCTACACCCCAGCAGCGGGCGCTCCTATAACGCCTGCAGCGACAATGTGAAGGGGTGGCGGTAAGCAATTCCATGGTCGATAGCGACGCAATGACCGATTACGCGACCGCCCGCTCGATTCTTGAAACGCTGATCGCCTTCGACACCACCTCGGCGCGCAGCAATTTGGCGCTGATCGAATGGGTGGAGGCCTATCTTGCCCAGCACGGCGTGGCCTCGACAAGGGTGCCGAACGAGAGCGGCGAGAAAGCCAATCTCTTTGCGACCGTCGGCCCTTCGGTCGCAGGTGGGGTGATCCTGTCGGGCCATAGCGATGTGGTGCCGGTCGAGGGTCAGGACTGGAGCGCCGACCCTTGGATCGTGCGCGAAGAGGGCGGGTGCTATTACGGGCGCGGCACCTGCGACATGAAGGGTTTCCTCGCGCTGGCGCTCGCCTATGTCCCGCGGTTCGTGCGTGGATCGAAACCGGTGCACCTGGCCATCAGCTATGACGAAGAAGTCGGCTGCAAGGGCGCGCCCGCCATGATCGAGCGTTTGGCCGCGACCATTCCCACACCGCGACTGGCCGTGATCGGCGAGCCAAGCAGCATGAGGATCATCACCGGCCACAAGGGCATCGGCGTCTTCGAAGTGAGTATTCGCGGGCACGAGGCGCACAGCTCGTTGGTCGATCACGGCATCTCCGCCAACATGATCGCCGTTCGGCTGATGGCGAAGCTGGATGAAATCGCGGGAGACCTCGCCGAGAACGCGGTTCGCGACAACGGTTTCGACCCGCCGCAGGCCACGCTGACCATCGGCGAGATGCAGGGCGGCACGGCGGCCAATATCCTCGCCGGCCACGCGCGATTCGTTTTCGACCTGCGCTGCCCGCCCGATGTCGACGCACAGGCCACGCTCACCCCGTTCCGTCAGCGCTGCGCCGAACTGGATGCCGAGATGAAGGCGCGCTTCCCGCAAACCGGGATTACTTTGAAGCAGCTGTCCTCGGCCCCGCCAATGACGGCGGCGGGGAGCGAGGACGCGGTCGCCTTTGTCCGCACGCTCACCGGCGAGAATGCTCGGCCCTCGCAGGTCGCCTATGCGGCGGAAGGCGGGCAATTTCAGGCGGCGGGTTTCCCGACGCTGATCTGTGGACCCGGTTCGATCGAGCAGGCGCACCAGCCCGACGAATGGATTGCGATTTCCCAGTTCGAAGAAGGCGCCCGGTTCATGGAGCGCCTTGCCGAAGCGCTCGCCTAGAGCGTCTTGCCCTCGAAATCGGCGGAGGAATGGCGGGTAAGGAGCTGCGTGTCTTCATCGCCCCAGGCCTTGTTGACGATCCGGCCGCGCTTCACGCCCGGCCGCTCCGCGATCTGCCTGGCCCACCGCGCGACGTTTTCGTATTCGTCGATCGAGAGGAAGGTCTTCGCCTCGTTGTATATCTTGCCTTCCACAAAAGGCGCGAGCCAAGGCCAGGAGGCGATGTCGGCAATCGTGTATTCGTCACCGCCGAGATATTCGCTCTTTGCGAGCCGCTGGTCGGCGACGTCGAACAGGCGCTTGGTCTCCATCGCGTAGCGGTTGATCGGATACTCGTATTTCTCCGGCGCATAGGCATAGAAATGGCCGAAGCCGCCCCCGATGAAGGGGCCGCTGCCGACCTGCCAGAACAGCCAGCTGAGCACTTCGGCACGAGTGTGGTCCGTGGGCAGGAAGGCGCCGAATTTCTCCGCCAGGTGCAGCAGGATCGCGCCGCTTTCGAAGATACGCACGGGCGTGTCGCCGCTGCGGTCGAGCAGGGCGGGGATCTTGCTGTTGGGGTTCATGTCGACGAAGCCGGACCCGAATTGTTCGCCATCGCCGATGTTGATGGTGAAAGCGTCGTATTCCGCGCCCGCATGCCCCGCTTCGAGCAGTTCTTCGAACATGATCGTTGCCTTCACCCCGTTGGGCGTGGCGAGCGAATAGAGCTGGAAGTCGTGCTCGCCGGTGGGCAGTTCCTTTTCCTCGCGCGCGCCGGCGGTCGGGCGGTTGATGCTGGCGAACTTGCCGCCGCTCACCGTGTCGGCGCTCCAGACTTCGGGCGGGGTGTAGGTGGGGTCTGCCAAGCTCTATCTCCTTGTTGGGGCAGGGGTCTCACGCCCAACCGTTCGTCGCAAGATGGGGAACGGATACACCCGCGCCAAGGTTCTTCCCTTCGCCATGACGAAGCTCATCTATGTCGACGACCAGCTGCCCGGAATCACCCGCAAGGGTGCTGGCAAGGGATGGGCCTATTACGATCCGCAAGGCACGTTGATCACCGATCGCGCCGAGAAGAAGCGCCTCAACGCGATCGCGCTCCCGCCGGCCTATGCCGAAGCGTGGTTCTGCCCTGCGCCCAACGGGCACATCCTTGCCACTGGCATCGATGCCAAGGGGCGCAAGCAATATCGCTACCACCCCGATTTCCGCGCCCAGCGCGAGAGCGAGAAGTTCGACAAGTGCCTCGCTTTCGGCAACCTCCTGCCGCTTGTGCGCAAGAAGGTGGAAGATGATCTGAAGGCGCGCAAACTGACGCGTGAGCGGGCGGTGGCAAGTGTGGTGCGCCTGCTCGACCTTGGCGCCGTGCGCGTCGGCAACGAAGGCTATGCCGAGCGTAACAAGAGCTTCGGCGCCACCACCCTGCGCCGCCGCCACGCCGAGGTAACCGGAAAGACTCTCAAGCTGCGTTACAAGGGCAAGTCGGGGCAAATGCGCGAGGTCACGCTGACCGACGGTCGCCTTGCCGCTGTAGTTCGCCGCATGCAGGACTTGCCGGGCCAGAACGTGTTCAAATACATCGACGAGGATGGCGACGTGCAGGCCGTGTCTTCTGGCGATGTGAACGAATATCTCGAAGCCTGCATGGGCGAGCGGTTTACCGCCAAGAACTTCCGCACCTGGCACGCCAGCGTGATGGGTTTTGAATGCCTGCGTGCTGGCGAGGGAAAGATGCCGATGAAGGGGCTGCTCGAATGTGTGGCTGGCCAGCTTGGCAACACACCGGCCGTGACCCGCAAGAGCTACATCCACCCCGCCATTATCGACCTGGTCGAGCGGCAGGAGGAATGGCGCGAGGGTCTGCAACTGCCGCGCGCCACACGTTGGTTGACGCGCGAGGAGCGCGGGCTGATCGAACTGTTGCATGAATGTCCCAGCGCTGCGGAGCTTCTCGCGGCCTGAACTGCGAAATGAGTCTCCTGTTCAGGAAGGACCGTGTATAGACGCGCGAACTCCAGCACTTCTGGGGATGGTCCTGTACCCGCGGCGGTGTGGCAGGAGGCTCGCAGACCGCCGTGAAAGTGGCATCCTATGCATCGTCTGGCCAGCTTCGACGTTAGTCGCCAATTCCTCACGCCGCGCGGCAAGCTCGCGGCGCAAGTCATCTTCGGTTTCCTTTGCGGCGCGGCCATGATCGGCCTGCGCTCGCTGTTCGACATATGGGCACCGGTGTCGGGACCGTTTGCCCTGACCTATCCGACGGTGCTGCTCGCGACGCTCTACGGCCATTGGCGCGCGGGGGTTGTAGCCCTGATCACCACCTTCCTGTGGGCGTGGTATTTCGTGTTGCCGGGGGTGAAATCGTTCTTGTTCGTCGACCCGACGGACCCGCCGCGTGTTATTCTCAACTTCGTGGCCGGAGCTATCGTGCTGATCTTTGCGGAAGCCTTCCGCCGCGCCGCGCACAGCACGATGGACGAAATTCGCGAGGCCGCCGACCGCCGCCTGACGCTGCTGGCCGATCTCGAACATCGCACCAAGAACAACTTCGCGCTAGTAGCCAGCATGCTCGAAATCCAGAAGCGCCGCATTCCGCAGTCGGAACTGCACGGACCGCTCAACGATGCCGTGGGCCGCGTACGCACCTTCGCGGATGCCTATTCGGCCCTCGCGCTGGAGCAGTCGGATGCGCATGAAGTGGCCATGCGGCCTTATCTCGAGCAGATGCTGTCGCGTCTCGAAACAGCTGCGCTGCCGCCGCACGTGACGCTTTTCCTGGAGATCGAGGACGCCATGATGACGCGCGAGATTGCCGTGGCTATCGGGCTTTATCTCAACGAAGCCGTATCCAACGCCTGCAAATACGCCTTTCCACGAGGCCGGTCGGGGACCATTGCGGTCTTCTTCCATCTTCGCGACGGCAGATGGCGTTTGACGGTCGAGGACGACGGTGTGGGTGCCGAGGCCGAAGCCATGGCCGGGGGCGGGCTTGGCAGCAAGCTGTTGCAGGCGTTCGCGCAGCAGGCAGGCGCCTCGCACCACGCAGGACCGATCTTGAACGGCTTCCGCACGGAAATGCGGAAGATGGAAGAGGAACTCGCCTGACCTCTTTAGGTTGATCCTTGGCAGAGCGCACGATCTAGCGGCCAGCTTTAGAGACCGACAACCTATGACCAACACCATCCAGCCGATCCTTCCTGACAAAGTATCTTCGCTGGCACATGAGGTTCTTCAGCTTGCAGATGAACAGGAACTGCGGCTGGCCACGGCGGAAAGTTGCACTGGCGGATTGCTGGCTGCGATACTTACCGACATCTCTGGGTTGTCCCATGTATTCGAACGAGGCTTCATTACCTATTCGGACCAAGCAAAGTGCGATATGCTTGATTGCAACAGGAAGGAGATTGAACATTGCGGTGCGGTAAGCCGCGAGGTAGCAATCGCTATGGCGCAAGGGGCTCTAAAAAAGTCCGAAGCGGACTTGGTGATTTCCATAACAGGGTTCGCTGGTCCGGCCGGCACCGATGATGAGGAAGGGCTGGTACATTTCGGGATTGGTCGAAGCGGTGCCCCACCCGATCATGAAGAGCACCACTTTGGATCGCTCGGACGGGACGGCGTCAGGGTCGCTGCCCTTGAAGTTGCTCTCTCGATGATGAAGAACGCGCTCCTGAAATGACCGACAACGCTGCGCACGCCTTCTTCGATCTTCACACCCACGGGTTCGTCAGGGTGGCTACCGCAACGCCCACGGTGCGGACGGCGGATGTGTCCTACAACGCGGAAGGTATTCTCGAGCAGGCAAGAAAAGCCGACGAGCGTGGGGTGGATCTGCTGCTTTATCCGGAACTGTGCCTCTCGTCCTACGCGATCGACGACCTGCACTTGCAAACAGCGATGCTGGAGGCGGTCGAGCGGCATCTGGGCGTTATCGTCGAGGCCTCGGAACGCCTTTCGCCGGTGGTGGTCATCGGGGCGCCACTTCGCCGTAATGGCCGCATCTATAATTGCGCCATCGTGATTGCTCGCGGGCAGCTTCTCGGCGTCGTCCCAAAGAGTTACCTGCCCAACTACCGCGAATTCTACGAAAAGCGCTGGTTCAGCCACGGGCGGGAAAGCGTCGGGCTGAACATATCAGTTGATGGCGCTACCGTGCCATTTGGAACCGACCTAGTTTTCACTGCCGCCGACTTGCCCGGTTTTATCTTCGGTATCGAGATTTGCGAAGATTTCTGGTCGCCCAACCCGCCCGGCACGCTGGCTGCGCTGGCGGGCGCGACCATCCTGCTCAACCTTTCCGCCTCGAACATCACCATCGGGAAATCGGATGAGCGGCATATGCTCACCCGCGTCAGTTCCAGCCGTTCTGTCTGCGCCTATGCCTATTCGGCCAGCGGCTACGGTGAGAGCACCACCGATCTGGCGTGGGACGGACAAGGTATGATCTACGAACTCGGCGATCTACTGGCGGAAAGCGAGCGTTTCGACCGTGCGCCCGAACTTTGCATCGCCGATGTCGATACCCGGCGGATCCTTGCTGACCGTATGCGGATGCAGACCTGGGGAGATTCGGCAGAAGCCGCCGGGCGGCCCGAGGACTGGTATCGCCGTGTTGTCTTTAAACACAATGCCGGGCTGCGCGATATCGGTCTCGAACGACCTATTCGGCGCTTCCCGTTCGTTCCCAATCGGCAGGAGAAGCTGGACGAGGATTGCTACGAAGCATTCAATATCCAGGTCGACGCTCTTATGCGGCGGATCGACGCGACCAGGTCAGAGTGTCTGGTCATCGGCGTCTCCGGGGGCCTGGACAGTACCCACGCGCTGCTGGTGGCAGCTAAGGCCATGGATCGGATCGGGCGACCCCGAAGCGACATACGCGGCTATACCATGCCTGGTTTCGGCACCTCGAAGGGTACGAAGTCAAACGCCTGGAAGTTGATGAAGGCGTTCGGAATCACGGCGAAAGAGATCGACATCAAGCCGACCGCCACCATGATGCTGGAAAACATCGGTCATGCTTTCGCTGATGGTCACCCGGTTTACGATACTACCTTCGAGAATGTTCAGGCAGGCCTGAGGACGGATTATCTTTTCCGGCTCGCCAGCCAGCACGGCGGTTGGGTGATCGGCACTGGCGATTTGTCGGAACTCGCACTGGGTTGGTGCACTTACGGAGTGGGCGACCAGATGAGCCATTATGCGGTCAATGCCGGCGTGCCAAAGACGCTCATTCAGTATTTGATCCGCTGGACCACGAAGACAAGACAGTTCGATGAAGGCGTAGACGAGATTTTGCTTGCCATTCTCGATACCGAGATCAGCCCCGAACTTGTCCCGGCAGGCGAGGACGGAAATATCCAGTCCACGCAGTCGATCATCGGCCCTTACGAACTCAACGACTTCTTTCTTCATCATATTATTCGCTGGGGTCAAAGCCCGAGCCATGTCGCATTCCTTGCCTGGCACGCATGGAAGGATGCGCAAAAGGGGTTATGGCCCATCGACTTTCCCGATGATGCGCGAAACGAGTATGATCTCGCTACCATAGCCAAATGGCTGGAGAACTTCGTCGAACGCTTCTTCGGCTTCAGTCAGTTCAAGCGCAGCGCCTTGCCCAACGGTCCAAAGGTTAGCGCCGGCGGCGCGCTCTCCCCCCGCGGCGACTGGCGCGCACCCAGCGACGCGGTGGCTGATATCTGGCTGGAGGACATCAAGCGAAATGTGCCGCAGAGCTAGGCTCCACGGCACGTCCATGGCTCGCGGGGGAGGGATTACGCGGCCAGTTTCTCGACCTCTGCATGCGCTTCGGCGATCTTCTCTTCGCCGCCTTCGCCCATGATCCCGTCGGCTGCGACGAGTTCGACGTCATCCATCCCGAGGAAGCCGAGGAAGAATTTCAGCCAAGGCGACATGAAGTCGATCTCGCTGCCGAGCGCGGTGCCACCCGATGCAGCTGTGATGTAGACCTTCTTGCCCGTCAGCAGTCCTTCGGGGCCATTGGCTGTGTACTGGAAGGTCGTGCCGGCGCGGGCGACGAGGTCAGCCCATGCCTTCACTGTCGCAGGGACGGAGAAATTGTAGACCGGCACGCTGAAGACGATGCTGTCGGCTTCCTTGAGTTCTTCGATCAGCTCGTCGGCGATCTTCGCCAGTTCACGCTGATCGTCCGTGCGTTCGGCATAGGGCGCGAGGTTCGCTGCAAATCGCTCGGCGTCGATAAAGGGAATGTCGTTCTTCGACAGGTCGCGGGTGACAACCTCCGCTCCCTGCTTTGCGGCAAGACCATCGACCAGCCTGGTGCCCAGGCTGCGCGAAACGCTTTCGCCGTCGCGGATGCTGGCAGTGATGTGAAGAATGGTGCTCATTGCGATGTCTCCTGTTCAAGCCGCGTCGACGAGGACGAGTTCGCTGTCCTCGAGCGCGGTGATGGTGATGCTGTCTTCCTTGGTGATGGCGAGGCCGTCGCGGGCCTGCGCCTCGATATCGCCCACACGGATGCTGCCGGTGGCGGGTACGAGGTAGAGGTGACGGTCGGCAGTGCGCGGCGTGTAGGTCACGCTTTCGCCGGCCTTGACCGTCGCGCCCAGAACGCGGGCGTCGGTGCGGATCGGCAGCGCGTCTTCGTCGTTGGCCACCCCGCTGGCGAGCGGCACGAACTGTCCCGCACGGTCGCCCCTGGGGAATTGCCTTGCGCCCCAACCGGGGTCGCCGCCGCGTTCGGAAGGGATGATCCAGATCTGGAAGAGGGTGGTTTCCTCGTCCTCCAGGTTCATTTCCGAATGCGCAACGCCGCGCCCGGCGCTCATCACCTGCACGTCGCCCGTCTCAGTGCGCCCTTCGTTGCCCATGCTGTCGCGGTGGGTGATGGCGCCCGTGCGGACATAGGTGATGATTTCCATGTCGTTGTGCGGATGGGTCGGAAAGCCGCTCTTTGGCGCGATCTTGTCGTCGTTCCATACGCGCAGCGCGCCCCAGTTGACGCGGGACGGGTCGTGGTAGCCGGCGAAGGAAAAATGGTGGTTCGCATCGAGCCAGCCGTGGTTGGCCTTGCCGAGCGTGCTGAAGGGGCGATGATCGATCATGCTTGGTCTCCAAAGAGATTGCTCTGTTGGACCAAGAGATAGGCGTTGCCCCTCGTTCCGATAACTGCGATAAAACGCGCCAAGATGTTCAGGAAATCCGAACAATGAAGCTGGGTGAGCCAAGTCTCGACCAATTGCGCATTTTCCTCGCCGTGGCAGAGGAGGGCAGCTTCGGCGGTGCGGCGCGCAAGATGGGCAGGGCGGTCTCGGCTGTCAGCTACGGCATCTCGCAGATGGAGGCGCAGCTGGGCGTGACGCTGTTCGAACGCGAGGGATCGCGACGCCCGGTGCTGACCGACGAGGGTCGGGGGCTGCTGACCGAGGCCAAGGCGGTGGCAGACGGTATCGACCACCTCCTCGCCAAGACACAGAGCCTGCACGCGGGGTTGGAGAGCGAGGTTTCGTTGGTGGTCGACGTCATGCTGCCCGGCGAGGTCACTGCCAGCGTGCTGCGCGACTTCCGCGAGATGTTTCCCACCGTCGCGTTGCGTTTGCAGGTCGAGGCTTTGGGAGCCGTCGCTGCGTGCCTGCTGGAAGGCGGCGCGGAGCTCGGTATCGGCGGGCCGGTGCTGGCCGACCATCCCGAGCTCGAACGGCAGGCTATCGGCGCGGTCGAACTCATCCCAGTCGCCGCGCCCGACCATCCGCTGGCGCGTGCGGGCATCGCGCCGGGGGAGAGCCGCAAGCACTTGCAGCTGGTCCTCACCGACCGTTCCCCGCTTACGCAAGGCCGCGAATTCTCGGTCCTGGCATCCGAGAGCTGGCGCCTGGCCGACCTCGGTGCCAAGCACGCGCTACTGAAAGAAGGCATCGGCTGGGGCAACATGCCGCGCCATGTGGTCAGCGGCGATATCGAGGAGGGGCGGCTATGCCTGCTCGACCTGCCCGAAAAGCCCGGCGCGCATTATACGCTGAGCGCCCTGTGGCGCCGCGATGCAAGACCTGGTCCCGCAACTAGCTGGCTTATCGACGCCATGCGCGAGCGGATAGGGAAGTGCAGCGGCGTGGAACCCTCGGTCAGCGGCGAAGTCTAGCTCCCGCTGCAGGATTTCTTTGTCCACCGATGGTCGAGACCTCTACGAACAATATCGACCGTTTTTCCGATCCTGCAGTTGGTCAAGCGAGCGGGGTTGAGCACCAGCTGCGTTTTGTATTTTTTTTGAATTAGAACGGTTGCGACGTATGTCGTCCCGGTGTTCGAAGGAATCAGATTTATAGAAACAATTTCACCTTTGACATCTTCGAACTCCGCGTCGTCGATGGACATAGCGTGCCAGCCTTCGAAATTCTGCAGTACAAAAGCGAACAAGCAAATTCCGCCTATGAGGGCGATGATTTGGAGCCGTTCCTTTCAGACAAATTCTGGAGCCATGCACTCTGAATTAGAGCCTCATCGTCCAGCCGTGCGTGTCCTCGACCGCGCCTTTCTGGATGCCGACCAGCTTTTCGCGGACCTTGTTGGTCATCTGGCCGGTGCCGCCGCTACCTATGGTGAACTCGCCATCGGGGCCGAGCACGGTACCGACCGGGGTAACGACCGCCGCCGTACCGCAAGCCATCGTCTCCAGCAGCTTGCCGGTAGTGGCATCGGCGCGCCACTGGTAAATGCTGTAGGGTTCCTCGCGCACCTGCAGGCCCTCTTCGCGCAGCAACTGGATCAGGCTGTCGCGGGTAATGCCGGGCAGGATCGTGCCGGTCAGCGGAGGGGTAATGACCGTGCCGTCGTCGAATACGAAGAACAGGTTCATGCCGCCCAGTTCCTCCACCCACTTCTTCTCGACCGCGTCTAGGAAGACGACCTGGTCGCAGCCGTGCTCGATACCCTCGGCCTGGGGCACTAGGCTGGCGGCGTAATTGCCCCCCGTCTTGGCCGCGCCCGTGCCGCCGGGAGCCGCGCGGGTGTAGTTGCGGCTGACCCAGATCTTCACCGGCTTCGCGCCGCCCTTGAAATAGGGGCCTACGGGCGAGGCGATGAGGATGTATTTGTACTGCCGCGCCGGGCGCACACCAAGGAAGGCTTCCGACGCGAACATGAAGGGACGCAGGTAGAGCGAGCCATCGGGATCGCCCGGCACCCAGTCGCGGTCGGCGGCGACAAGCTGGCGAATGGACTCGAGGTAAAGCTCTTCCGGCAGGTCGGGCATCGCCATGCGGCGAGCGCTTTCGTTGAAGCGGCGCGCGTTCTGTTCGGGGCGGAAAAGGGCAAGGCTGCCGTCGCCCTGCTTGTAGGCTTTCATGCCCTCGAAGATTTCCTGCGCGTAATGCAGCACGGCGGCGGCCGGATCGAGGCTGATCGCCTCGCGCGGACCAAGCGTCGCCTTGTGCCATCCACCCTTGTCTTCGTCATAATCGATGACGACCATATGGTCGGTGAACAGCTTTCCGAAGCCGGGGTCCTGAAGTGCCTGCTGGCGGGACTCGCCGGGAACGGGGGCGGGGTGGAGAATGCGCTCGAAATTCATGCCTGCGCGGGTAATCGGAGAGCGCGCCTAGGGCAAGTTTTGATACCCACAAATGAGAAGAGCGACCCTCGCCCGTAGGAGGATCGCCCTTCGCATGGTCAGCGGTCGCAAAGCGCCGCTCACGAAGCCTTACTCGGCAAAGGAAACTACCGAATATGCTCCGTAGGGGTCTTCACCGACCTCGCTACTGAACCATGAGACATCGGATCACCTCCTTTCAAGCTTGTGAGCTACAACCCCGTTTCACCGGAGAAGAAGACCGCGTGCGCCGCTGATCTTGAGAACAATTTGTGTGTTTTGGGGGCCTGAAACAAGACTTGCAAAAAAGTTTTCCCACGTCAGAATTGTCATTTGTGGCTCGGAGCATTCTCCGGGCCTCTTTCGTGGGTGCTGTGGGGGCATCTCGTAAGGCGATCGACGCCCGCGAGAATCGGCTCAGCGGCAATCCTCGATAACGCGCGTCACTTCGGCCCACGCTGGCAGGTAAAGTGTCGGCAAGCCCGGAGTTTCCACAGCGAATCGCCCCTTGGTCAGCGCCATCGCATCGAGCAGCGGACTTTTCGGAGCCACTACCGTGGAGGTTCTAGGTGGACCCGAGACTTGTCCGTTTGCGGACGGCAACGCGTTAGCGGTTGTTTCCGTCCTAATAACGATACGGTTCGCAGCAGCCCCGGGCCGTGTCATCCTGATCATGCGCGTGTTGCGTTCGCATGTTATCGTGAAATTGCTCATCGAGCCGGATTGACCGGAAAATAGAGCCTGTGTGCCTCCTTCATCTGCCTGATATGTCCAGTTCCCCGGTGTCGCGGGCGCATCAATCCAGTTCTCGTAGTCCGGAGTGGGAGCAGGCGGGGGCGCAGGCGTCGGCGCGGGGGCAGTCTGAACCGGTGAGGGCGATGGGGCGGGCGTGGAATCGGGCGCGGGCACGCAGCCTGCGGCGAGCAGGGCGCTCGACAGCAGCAGGACACGGGCGATGGCGCTATGCGAGGCTTTCATGCTTTCCCAATGCTCGCTAACGGCTTTGTTTCCATGGGTAAGAAACGTCGCCTCGATCAAATGCTCGTCGACCGCGGGCTGGTAGAAAGCCGCACCCGCGCGCAGGCCCTGGTGATGGCGGGGCTGGTCTTTTCCGGCGAACAGAAGCTTTCCAAGCCCGGCCAGCAGATGGCCGAGGACGCACCGCTAGACGTGCGCGGGCGCGATCATCCCTGGGTCAGCCGCGGCGGGATCAAGCTTGCCCATGCGATCAAGCATTTCGGGCTCAACCCCACGGGCGTCACCGCGATGGACATCGGCAGTTCGACCGGCGGTTTCACCGATGTGCTGTTGCAGGGCGGGGCCGACCATGTTTTCGCAGTCGACAGCGGCACCAACCAGCTTGCGTGGAAACTGCGGCAGGACGAGCGCGTCACGGTGTTGGAACAGACCAGCGCGCGCATCCTCACGCCGGAGATGATTGACCGACCCGTCGGCTGGGTCGTGTGCGATGCGAGTTTCATCGGGCTGGCCAAGGTGCTCGAACGTCCATTGGAACTGGCCGAGCGGGAATGCCGCATGGTCGCGCTGATTAAGCCGCAATTCGAGGTCGGGCGCGAGGAAGTGGGCAAGAAGGGCGTTGTAAGCGATCCAGCCCTCCACGCACGGGTCTGCAACGAGGTGCGCGGCTGGACCGAAGGGCTGGGCTTCGAAGTCCAGGGCATTGTCGAGAGTCCGATCAAGGGTCCGGAAGGCAATGTAGAATTCCTGATCTCGGCCCAGCGAAGTTAGCGCATTCCAATATCGAATTTATGTAAAACATAAAAAACTCCTTGCGAATCGTTGTAGCTCGGGTCTACATGCGCTCATCAAATGCGATGAGGGCAAGACAATGAATGCAATTTGGGTAAGACGTTTCGTCGATGCGCTGGTGGCGCTGTTTGCGCTGGTGATATTGGGGTCGCTGATCCAACTGGTCGGATCGATCATGGGAGACTCATTCGGCACGGTGACGTGGGAGGCCTCCGGTGTACCGGGGCCGGAAATCGCGCTCGGCGATGCTGCAGGCTTTTCTGCGAAAACCGGCGATTTGACGATCGAAGGTCTCCCCCTCGTCAACGCCATTTATTGGCTTGCCCGGCTTACGGTCCTCGGTCTTATGTTGGCCGTCTTCGTCAAACTGCGCGGCATTCTCGGGCGGATTGTGACGAGCGACATATTCAGCGAGGCTACCATCGACCCCTTGCGCCAGATTGGCTGGTTCCTGCTAATCGCCAGCCTCGTTTCGATCGGTGCCACGATCATCGTGCAGGCCGGAATGCTTAACGCTCTGCCTCCGGTAGAAGGCATCGAAGTTCACCCGTCGATCAGCTGGGAAGCGAAGGGCGTCAACAATATCTGGCTCGAATACGAGCCGCCGATCCTGTCTTTCCTGATGGCATTCATCGCCTTTCTGTCATCCTCTGCCTTCCGGTCGGGCAAGAACTTCCGCGAAGACAGCGAGAGTGTGGTCTGATGGCGATCGTCACCAACCTCGATGTCATGATGGCGAAGCGGAAGGTCAGCTTGAAGGAGCTGGCCAACCGCATCGGCATTTCGAACACCAACCTTTCGCTGCTTAAGACGGGCAAGGTGCAGGGCGTGCGCTACAAGACGCTCGATGCGATCTGTCGCGAGCTCGACTGCCAGCCGGGCGATATCCTCGAATATCGGCCTGGCGAGGAGGAAGAAGGTGGCGGCGGCGATTGACGTTGCGGCACTCTCGGCTCTAGGCGCTCGTGCAATCGTATTTCACGGAGAGAGCATGTCCGCCAATATCGCCGAAATGGAACGCCGCCGCGCCGCCGCCAAGTTGGGCGGGGGCGCGAAGCGCATTGCCGCGCAGCACGTCAAGGGCAAGCTGACCGCGCGCGAGCGGCTCGACGTCCTGCTGGACGAAGGCAGCTTCGAGGAACTCGACACCTATGTCGAGCATGACTGCGTCGATTTCGGCATGCAGGACCAGAAGATCCCCGGCGACGGCGTGGTCACCGGCAGCGGCACGATCAACGGCCGCCTCGTCTATGTTTTCTCCCAGGATTTCACCGTCTTCGGCGGCTCTCTTTCCAAGCGCCATGCAGAGAAGATCTGCAAGGTCATGGACACCGCGATGAAGGTCGGCGCGCCGGTGATCGGCCTCAACGATTCCGGCGGCGCGCGCATCCAGGAAGGCGTGGCTTCGCTCGGCGGTTATGCCGAGGTGTTCCAGCGCAATGTGCTTGCCAGCGGCGTGGTCCCACAGATCAGCCTCATTATGGGGCCGTGTGCTGGCGGCGCGGTGTACTCGCCTGCCATGACCGACTTCATCTTCATGGTGGAGGATTCGAGCTACATGTTTGTAACCGGCCCCGACGTAGTGAAGACGGTGACCAACGAAGTCGTTACGCAGGAAGAACTGGGCGGGGCGAAGACGCACACCACCAAGACCAGTGTCGCCGACAACAGCTTCGAAAACGACATCGAGACGCTGCTCACGACGCGCGATTTCTTCGATTACCTGCCGCTGTCGAACCGCGAGGAAGTGCCCGAGCGCCCGACCAGCGATCCGTGGGATCGGCAGGAGGACAGCCTCGACACGCTGATCCCCGACAACGCCAACCAGCCCTATGACATGCACGAGGTCATCCGGAAGACGCTGGACGAGGGCGATTTCTTCGAGATCCAGCCGAACCATGCCGCCAACATCATCTGCGGTTTCGGCCGGGTCGAAGGGCGCACGGTGGGCGTGGTGGCGAACCAGCCGATGGTGCTCGCCGGCGTACTCGACATCAATTCGTCCAAGAAGGCCGCGCGTTTCGTGCGTTTCTGCGATGCCTTCGAAATCCCGATCCTGACCTTTGTCGACGTGCCCGGCTTCCTTCCCGGCACCGCGCAGGAGCATAATGGCATTATCAAGCACGGCGCGAAGCTGCTCTTCGCCTATGCCGAGGCGACCGTGCCCAAGATCACCGTGATCACCCGCAAGGCCTATGGTGGCGCATACGACGTGATGGCGTCCAAGCATCTGCGCGGCGACCTCAACTACGCATGGCCCACGGCCGAAATCGCCGTGATGGGCGCGAAGGGCGCGGTGGAGATCATTTTCCGCCAGGACCGCGACGATCCGGACAAGATCGCCGAGAAGACCAAGGAATACGAAGACCGCTTCGCCAACCCCTTCGTGGCAGCCCAGCGCGGCTATATCGACGAGGTGATTTACCCGCACTCGACCCGCAAGCGGATCGCGCTGGGGCTACGCAAGCTGCGGACGAAGCAGCTTGAGAACCCGTGGAAGAAGCATGACAACATTCCGTTGTGAGGTCGGATATGTCCAACAAAGTGAATGGTAGGAGTCTCAAGCTTTTCCTCGTTGATGGAACGCCTTCAGGTGTGATTACGGCTGAGTTAGGTGTTTCGTCGCTCCGAGCAGTGGTAGCAAATCGGGTTTCACTCCCAGAACTAGTTGCTCGGGACGAAGCCTCCAGGACCGGCGTCTACATCCTGATGGGATCGGATGATGGCGAAACGACGAAGGTTTATGTGGGGGAAGGTGACTCGGTTCGAACGCGGCTAAGTTCTCACGATTCTGACCCCGCCAAGTCCTTCTTTGAAAGAGTGGTTCTCATCGTTTCCAAGGACGAGAACCTCACCAAAGCTCATGGCCGATACCTTGAGAGCAGATTAATACATCAAATCAAAAATTCGGGTCAGGCAGAGGTTGTGAATGCGACTGCACCGATTTTCTCAGGCCTTCCAGAAGCAGAGATGGCCGACATGGAAAGAGTGCTGAACGAGGTTACAATTCTGTTGCCGATCATTGGATTCGATATTTTCAAGGCTGAGAAACAAACCTCGCGGAATTCTGATCCGGCACCTGAAACGCGGAAAAGTACCGACTATCGTCCGGTTGAAGGAAGCGGACACTTTGTCGCTCATATTCGGGACGCGCGCGGAGAAGCAGTCGAGGACGGCGGGCAGTTCATCCTTTTGTCTGGTTCAACAGTGTATGTGACTGAAAAATCGTCGTTCACAGACCCACTCAGAAAACGTAAAGCGCGGCTCCGTCAAAATGGCCTTCTCGTCGATACCCCAGATGCAGAATTGTGGCAGCTCGTTGAGGATACAGATTTCGGAAGTCCCTCAGCCGCTTCGGCATTCATTGCCGGTCGGTCTGACAACGGACGCACCACATGGCGCACAAAGGATTCCGGTATTACTTATGCCGAATGGCGCGAAGAGAGGTTGAAGCCGTATGAAACTAGGACGTCTTAATCACATCGGCGTCGCCACGCCCTCGATCGAGGAATCGATCCGCTACTACCGTGATGTCATGGGCGCGACGCGGTTCCACAAACCCTTCGATCTCGAGGCGCAGGGGGTGAAGGTCTGCTTCGTCGATACACCCGGCGAGAACGGAACCAATGGCACGCAGATCGAGCTGATCGAACCGCTCGGCCCCGACAGCCCCATCGCCAAGTTCCTCGAGAAGAACCCCGCCGGCGCGCAGCATCATGTCTGCTACGAGGTCGAGGATATCGAGGACGCCCGCAAGTGGTTCGAGGAGCTGGGCAAGCGCATCCTCGGCCCCACGCGCATCGGCGCGCACGGGACGCCGATCTTCTTCCTCCACCCGAAGGACATGATGGGTCAGCTCACCGAAATCATGGAAACGCCCAAGGAAAACGCGCACTGGTCGAACTGATCGGCCCGCACCGTCATCCTGAACTCGTTTCAGGATCCATCGCGCAACCCGGCGCGGACGGTGCTATTGGATAGATGGATGCTGAAACAAGTTCAGCATGACGAGAATTGTGACGATATGACCGACAAACCCACCTACGACGACTGGAAAACCCGCGCCGACAAGGAGGTGAAGGGCCGTGACCTCACCTGGAACACGCCCGAGGGCATCGCGGTAAAGCCGCTCTACACGTCTGCGGATACCGCCGATCTCGACCCCGGCGTCCCCGGCATCGCGCCGTTTACGCGCGGGCCCTATGCCTCGATGTACACCGGGCGTCCGTGGACCATCCGCCAGTATGCGGGCTTCTCCACCGCCGAGGAATCGAACGCCTTCTATCGCCGTAACCTCGCCGCGGGGCAGAAGGGCCTTTCGGTCGCCTTCGACCTCGCCACCCACCGCGGCTATGACAGCGACCACCCGCGCGTGGTCGGCGATGTCGGCAAGGCGGGCGTTGCGATCGACACCGTGCGCGACATGGAAATCCTGTTCGACCAGATCCCGCTCGACACGATGAGCGTATCGATGACGATGAACGGCGCGGTCATTCCCGTGCTCGCCTTCTACATCGTCGCGGCAGAGCGGCAGGGCGTTTCGCAGGACAAGCTTGCCGGGACCATCCAGAACGACATCCTCAAGGAGTTCATGGTCCGCAACACCTATATCTACCCGCCCGAACCGAGCATGCGGATCGTCTCCGACATCATCGCATACACCTCGGCCAACATGCCGAAATTCAACAGCATTTCGATCTCGGGCTATCACATGCACGAGGCTGGGGCGACCGCCGTGCAGGAACTCGCCTTCACCATCGCCGACGGCAAGGAATACGCCAAGCGCGCGATGGAAGCGGGCCTTGATATCGACGCCTTCGCGCCGCGCCTGTCCTTCTTCTGGGGCATCGGCATGAACTTCTTCATGGAGATCGCCAAGATGCGCGCCGCGCGTGCGTTGTGGCACGATGTGATGGAAGGGCTGGGGGCGCAGAACCCCAAGTCCAAGATGCTGCGCACCCATTGCCAGACCAGCGGTGTGAGTTTGCAGGAGCAGGATCCCTACAACAATGTCATCCGCACCACGATAGAGGCGATGGCGGCGGTGCTGGGCGGTACGCAGTCGCTGCACACCAACGCGCTGGACGAGGCGATCGCGCTGCCCACCGACTTCTCCGCCCGCATCGCGCGCAACACGCAGCTGGTGATCCAGGAAGAAACCGGCATCACCAATGTCGCCGATCCGCTGGGCGGCAGCTATTACATCGAAAGCCTCACCGCTGCGCTCGTAGACGAGGCCAGCAAACTGCTAGATGAGGTCGAAAGCGCGGGCGGCATGACGAGATATGTCGCCAGCGGCAAACCCAAGGCGCAGATCGAGCAAGCGGCTGCGGCCAAGCAGGCCAGCGTCGACCGCGGCGAGACCGTGATCGTGGGCGTGAACAAATATCGCCGCGACAAGGAAGACGAAATCGATACGCTCGATATCGACAACCACGCGGTTCGCCAGAGCCAGATCGCGCGCCTAGAAAAAGTTCGCGCGAACCGCGACGAATTCGCCTGCAAGGCCGCGCTCGACGCGCTGGCTCGGGGCGCGGCGCAGCGCGAGGGCAACCTCCTCGACCTCGCCGTCGAGGCGGCGCGTCACGATGCGACGCTCGGCGAGATCAGCCAGGCGATGGAAGACGCCTATGGCCGCTACGACACCAATCCGAAGCCGGTGCGAGGCATCTATTCCGAAGCCTATGCGGGCGATGATCGCTATGCCCAGGTGGTCGAAGGCGTGAAGGCGGTCGAACGTCGCCTGGGCCGTGCGCCAAAGCTGATGGTCGCCAAGATGGGGCAGGACGGCCACGACCGCGGCGCGAACGTCATCGCCTCCGCCTTTGCCGACATGGGCTTCGAGGTCGTTTCCGGCCCCCTGTTCCAGACGCCGGAAGAAACCCGCGACATGGCGCTCGAAAACGATGTCGACGCCATCGGCGCGAGCAGCCTTGCGGCGGGTCACAAGACGCTCATCCCCGAACTCATCGGTCTGCTGAAGAATTCGGGCCGCAGCGACATCAAGGTGATCGCCGGCGGCGTTATCCCGCAGAAGGATTACGACTTCCTGCGCGATGCCGGGGTGCAGGGCATCTACGGCCCGGGCAGCAACGTGGTCGAATGCGCCGCCGACGTGCTGCGCCTGCTCGGCCACAACATGCCGCCTGCCGGTGAGGATCTGGACGAGGCGGCGGAGTGAAATGCAAGGCAGCCCACTTATCAAGGTAATCGTCGAAAGAGACAACGTTGATGTGATCCACCTCTCACGGGAAGAAGGCTCGGATTGGCGGGCTTGGAAGTGTGATGGTTTCAAGGGAGAAGAATTAGCTCCACCTGATCAGCTTTATGAAGAGTTCGAGCTTTTCATCCGCCATCTTGCGCCTTTCGTTGATGACCACTCACGGTGGATTCGAGATGATACTGGCGAAGAGATAACCTCTTGGGAGGCGATCAAAATTCTGTCGGACGTCAGTAAATGGTACCCACGCGAATATCGGAAAGACACTTGAGTCAGAAAGAAGCTACGGCACTACGCACCGACTGGACCCGCGAGGAAATCGCGGACCTTTTCAACCTTCCCTTTACCGAGCTGCTCTTCCGAGCCGCCACCGTCCACCGCGAGTACCACCCGCCCGAGCAGATCCAGCTCTGCACGCTGCTCAGCATCAAGACTGGCGGTTGTCCGGAGGATTGCGGCTATTGCTCGCAGTCGGTGAAGGCCGACAGCGGTGTCGAGGCGACCAAGCTGATGGAGGTGCAATCGGTCCTCCAGCGCGCGGCGCAAGCAAAGGATCAGGGAAGCCAGCGCTTCTGCATGGGCGCGGCATGGCGCAATCCCAAGGACCGCGACATGCCCGCGATCGTCGAGATCGTGAAGGGCGTGCGCGCCATGGGGCTGGAGACCTGCATGACGCTGGGCATGCTGACGCCGAAACAGGCGGATATGCTCAAGGAAGCGGGCCTCGATTATTACAACCACAATGTCGACACCGGGCCGGAATATTACGAGCGCGTGATCTCGACCCGCAATTACCAGGACCGGCTCGACACGCTCCAGAACGTGCGCGATGCGGGCATCAACGTGTGCAGCGGCGGGATCGTAGGCATGGGCGAAACGCGCGAGGACCGGGTGGGCTTCGTCCACACGCTCGCCACGCTCGAACGCCATCCCGAAAGCGTGCCGGTCAATGCGCTGGTGCCGGTCAAGGGCACGGTGCTGGGCGACATGCTGGCCGACACGCCGCTGGCCAAGATTGACGACATCGAGTTCGTGCGCACCGTTGCGGTGGCGCGCATGACCATGCCGATGAGCATGGTTCGTCTCTCCGCAGGTCGTGAGTCGATGTCCGAAGCCACGCAGGCGCTGTGCTTCATGGCCGGCGCGAACTCGATCTTCACCGGCGACAAGCTCCTCACCGCGCCCAACGCGGGCGACGACAGCGACGCGGCGCTGTTCGCGAAGCTGGGCCTGACGGCTTTGACGCAGGAAGAGCCGATGCGGGCGTGCAAAGCGGTGGAACCTGCGGAGTGACGCTTGGCTACTCCGTCGATGCGTTGCTTCCCAAGGCGCGCGGGGGCGGGGTGCTCAAGATGGGGCTGGCCAAGCTCGACGAGGGCGAGTGGCTCCAGCCTTATCCCGACCTTGCGGCGCGGGAAGCAGGATTTGCCGACTATCCAGAAGGCATCCAGCTTCTTCCAGAAGGCTTGGCAGCGGGCGAAGAGCTTGCCGTGATGCTGGGCCTCACCGGCGGCCTTCCTGAAGCCGCGCGAAACCATCACGAGGACATGTGCCTCCTCACCCTGCGGCCGGACGAGGATCAATACCGTCTTGTCGGCGCGGCGGTGGCATGGCCTTCCGACTGGACGCCGGCTGACAAGATAGGGCTGCCATTGCGTGCGCTTCATGCCCCGATCCAGGGCTATGAGGAGCAGCTTGCCAGCGGCGTCGATCACTTCATGGCCAGGCTCAAACCGGGCGCGATCTACGGGCGGTGCAACTGGTTCATCGCCGCCACCGGCGAGCGGCGCTGGGTGGCCGAGCCCGCCGAAAAAGCCTTCGCCCAAGTAACGCCCGAGAACGCCGGCGAAACGCTGTTCGTACGCTCCGAACGTCAGACCCTTCGCCGCCTTCCCGAAACCGGCGCAATTCTTTTCACCATCGGCATCTACGTCTCACCGCTGGGCGATTTGTCGCAGGACAACCAGCAGCGGCTCGCCCGCGCAGTCGCGTCTTTGCTCGAGGGCGAGGGCGATCGTCGCGGTGCTGGGGCTTACGCAGACGCATTAATCGGCTATGCGGCTGGCCGAGAGGAAGCCCGCACATGATCCCGTCCGCCATCCTGTTGCTTGCAGTTGCGCAACCCGCAGGCTCTACCGAGCTAGACTGCCACGACACTTCGACCCAGCACGAACTCAACCGATGTGCCGCGATCGAATACGAGCGGGCCGATGCCGAACTCAATCGGGTTTGGGGCGAATTGCGAAGGTTGATGCAGGGTAGGGACGAGGCCGTAACGGATGGACGTCCTTCATCATGGCAGCTGTTGCGCCGAGCGCAGCAAAGCTGGATCGAGTTTCGCGATGCGCATTGTCGACTGGAAGGATATGATGCGCGGGGAGGCTCGATGGAGCCGCTATTGGTCAGCAATTGTCTGGAACGGCTGACCCGCGCACGCGTCGAACAACTCGAAGCGCTGCAGACAAACCAGATATCGGGCGAACCGAAAAGATCGAGAGAAAGATAGGAATGTTCAAGAAGATCCTGATCGCCAACCGCGGTGAAATTGCCTGCCGTGTTATCAAGACCGCGCGCCGGATGGGTATCGAGACGGTTGCCGTCTATTCCGATGCCGATGCGCGTGCGCCCTTCGTGCGCATGGCGGATGAGGCGGTGCATATCGGCCCCGCTCCGGCCGCCGAAAGCTACCTGGTTGCCGAGAAAATCATCGAGGCGGCCAAGCAGACTGGCGCCGAAGCGGTGCATCCGGGCTATGGCTTCCTCTCCGAACGCGCGAGCTTCGTCGAGGCGCTGGAGGCGGAGAATATCGCCTTCATCGGCCCGCCGACCAACGCCATCGCGGCGATGGGCGACAAGATCGAATCCAAGAAACTGGCGAAGGAAGCGGGCGTGAACGTCGTCCCCGGCTTCGTCGGCGAAATCCGCGATACCGACCATGCGGTCGAGATCAGCAACGACATCGGCTTTCCGGTGATGATGAAGGCCAGCGCGGGCGGCGGCGGCAAGGGCATGCGCCTCGCCTGGTCTGAAAAGGACGTGCGCGAAGGCTTCGAGGCGACCAAGCGCGAAGGTCTCAACTCCTTCGGCGACGACCGTGTCTTCATCGAGAAATTCATCGAGAACCCGCGCCACATCGAGATCCAGATCCTCGGCGACAAGCACGGCAACGTGATCTATCTCAACGAGCGCGAATGCTCGATCCAGCGTCGCCACCAGAAGGTGGTGGAAGAAGCGCCGTCGCCCTTCGTCACACCCAAGATGCGCAAGGCCATGGGTGAGCAGTGCGTCGCGCTGTCCAAAGCGGTGAACTATCACAGCGCCGGGACGGTCGAACTGATCGTTTCGGGCGCGGACCCGACGGGGGAGAGCTTCTACTTCCTCGAAATGAACACCCGCCTGCAGGTGGAGCATCCGGTTACCGAAGCGATCACGGGCGTCGACCTCGTCGAGCAGATGATCCGCGTGGCGGCGGGCGAGAAGCTCGCCATGACGCAAGACGATGTGATGATCGACGGTTGGGCCATCGAAAACCGCGTCTATGCCGAAGACCCCTATCGCGGCTTCCTGCCCTCTACGGGCCGCCTCGTGCACTACCAGCCGCCGGTCGAACCCTGGTCGGATGATGGAGAAGAGAACGGCCGCCGCGGCGTTGCCGGTATACGCGTCGACGATGGCGTCTTCGAAGGCGGCGAAGTGTCGATGTTCTATGACCCGATGATCGCCAAGCTGGTGACCTGGGGCGAAACGCGCGACGAGGCCGCCGATCTGCAGGTCGCCGCGCTCGACGCCTTCCGCATCGAGGGGCTGGGCCACAATGTCGATTTTCTCAGCGCCATCATGCAGCACCCGCGCTTCCGTTCGGGCGAGCTGACGACAGGCTTCATCGCCGAGGAATACCCCGAAGGCTTCGAAGGTGCTCCAGCGGACGAGCGGCTGCGCGGTGTTCTTGCGGCGGTCGGCGGCGTGATCGCGACCGCCGATGCCGACCGCGCGCGTCGGATCGACCAGCAGCTCGACGGCGAAGAATACGCCCCGGGCGACTGGACGGTTCGCATCGGGGAGCGCGAGGAAGGCTCGACCACGCATGAGGTCGTGCTTGGCGAGGATGCGCTCACCGTCGATGGCGAGCCTGTCACGATCGAGATGCAGTACACGCCGGGCGAGCCGATGGTGGACGTGGCGCTTTACGACAACGGCGCGGACGAGAATGCCGAACCGCTGGAGGTCTACACGATCCAGCTGAAGTCCACGCGCACCGGCTACAAGATGACCACGCGCGGAGCGACGCACAGTCTGCGCATCCTGCAGACGCGTATCGCGCATCTGGCCGGCCACATGATCGAGAAGACGCCGCCCGATCTTTCCAAGATGCTGATCTGCCCGATGCCGGGCCTGCTGGTTAAGCTGCACGTTGCGGAAGGCGAGGAGGTTCAGCCGGGCCAGCCGCTCGCGACGGTGGAGGCGATGAAGATGGAGAACATCCTGCGCGCCGAAAAACAGGCGACCGTCGGCACGATCAACGCCGCCGAGGGCGACAGCCTGGCCGTAGACGAGGTCATTCTCGAACTTGAATAGGCGCTGCGCTTTCGATTCACCAAAAACGCGCGCAATTTCGCTCAAGCACGCGAGTTAGAATCTTGCGAAATTGGGCTTGTCCGGAAGTATCTTGGTAAACGCGCTGGTAACGACTCATCGCGCTGGAGATACTGTCTGTCTTCGAGTCGCATGTGAAACCGACATGCAGGAGCAGACACTATGGCACACAGGGGAACAGGGTTCTTCGACACCAGGGGGCATTTCTTCAAGACCCCGGACGAAGCGACGATCAGCGATCTCGCGGGCGTCCTCGGGAAGATCGGCGACGGGGAAAGTCTCGCGCCGGGCATCGCCCAGACCATGCTGGATCGACGAATGGAGATCGAGCGGCTCTTCGCCGAACACGACGCCATGATGGCGGATTACCAACCCGTCGGCGCCGGCAAGGTGACCAGGCTGCCGCGCGCGAGCTAGGAGGCGCAGGCCTCCTGGCCCTGCTGGGGAGGGGCCAGGTACCAGTCCCGCCGGAAGGCGACGAGGGCGAGGGCCACGACCACCATTGCGCCCACCATCAGGTGGAACAGCGCCAGGGCCTGCGCTTGTGAAACATGCGCCTCGAGCGCCATGATCGAGGCGTTGTAGCTGCCGTGAAGGGCGATGCAGCCGATCAGGCCTCCGCGTTTGGTCCCGATCAGCAGGGTCATGATCACGCTCAGCGCCAACGCCCCCAATCCCAGCGCGGGTAGGGCGAACAGCTTGGGGCCGTGCCACAGCGCCCAGATAGCCCCGACACCCAGCGAAACCGCGAGCGGGGACAACCGGGCAAGGAGCCGCCGCGTCAGGTAGAACCGCCAGCCGATCTCCTCGAGCAGACCCACGACAGCAACATTGAATGCCCACAGGCCGTAGACCCGGGGGTCGGAATAGGCGGCCACGAGCGCGCCGGACTCGATACCGACCAGCAGGCTTGCTATGATCGACAGGCCGAGGATGACGGGGATAAGGGCCAGCATTTGCCAGCTTGGCGGGGTGCACACCGCGTCCTTTTTCAGGGAGCGCACGAGCGAGCGACCCTCGATCCGCATCGCGAGCGCAGCCGCCAGTGCCGGGCCCGAGACGGCCCCTGCCTGCACCCACCAGCCGCTTGCTCCCATGAACATAAGAGCGAAGCCCAGCGCGTAGCTCAGCACGAAGGCAAGAGCGATAAAGATTGCAATCGGGCGGATGGGTCGGATCTCGTAAAGTCGGTATGGCGCCAGCGCGGGCTTCGAGGCGCGCCTAATGCGCCTGCAACTGCTCGTCCAGAAAAGCGGCTATGTCGGTCAGGTCGACATCGCGCGCCTGCCAGGCCTCGCCGATGCCGCGCAGCAGGATGAAGGGCAGGGTGCCCGCGTCCATCTTCTTGTCGTGCAGCATGTGGTCGGCAAGCGTTCGCCCGTCGCACTCCAGTCCGAGCGCAGCGATTTCCGCAGGGAGCCCCGCCGCGTCGACAGCGCGAGTGACGCGCGCTGCATTCTCACCTGAAATCTCGCCGCGCCGCGCCGAGTAGCGCGCGGCCAGCACCATGCCGAGGGCGACACCTTCGCCGTGCAGCAGGTGGTCGGAAAATCCGGTCTCGGCCTCCAAAGCATGGCCGAAGGTGTGGCCAAGGTTGAGTAACGCGCGCGCCCCGCTGGTCTCGCGCTCGTCCTCGGCGACGATCCGGGCCTTGGCAGCAACGCTGGTCGCCGCCGCCCGTTCGAGCGCAGCCTCGTCCAGCGCAAGCACGGCATCGCCGTTCTCCTCCAGCCAGTCGAAGAAACCCGCATCGCCCAGCACGCCGTATTTCAGCACCTCGGCATAGCCTGCGCGCAATTCGCGTGGCGGCAATGTCGAAAGCGTGTCCAGATCGGCCAACACAAGCGAGGGCTGGTGGAACGCACCGACAAGGTTCTTGCCCGCTGCCGTGTTGATCGCGGTCTTGCCGCCCACGGAGCTGTCGACCTGGGCGAGCAGGGTGGTGGGCAATTGCACGAAGCCGCAGCCCCGTTTCAGGATGGCGCAGGCAAAACCGGTAAGGTCGCCGACCACGCCGCCGCCCAGGGCCAGCACATGGTCCCCGCGCTCCACGCCTTCGGCCAGCAGCCAGTCGGTCAGCCGCATGAGGCTTTCCCAGCTCTTGGAGCCTTCGCCGGGCGCAACCTCATACCAGCGCGGCTCCTTGCCGGCAGACGCCAGCGATTGCTCGACCGCCGCACCCCAATGCAATCTCGCATTGGCATCCGCGACGATCGGGACGCAAGTCTTGCGCAGGAAAGGCGCCGCCTCGCGTGCGATATCGGATAGGAGGCCGCGCGCCACGCGGACCTCGTAGCTGCGGCCTGTTAGCTCGACCGTGATTACTGCCATGCGGCCAGTTCCCTGACGATGCGCTGGACGGTCGCTTCATGCGGCCCCTCGTCTGTCACGACATGGACCTGCGCCTGCGCATAGGCGGCGCTGCGTCGTTCCTTCAGATCGCGCAGGATCGTGCGAGGGTCGCCGCTCTTGAGCAACGGGCGCGTATCCTTGCGGCTGGTACGCTCCACCAAGGTATCGAGATCGCAGTCGAGCCAGATCGCGAGACCCTGTTCGAGCACCAGCGCGCGGGTCTCGTCGTCGACGAAGGCGCCGCCCCCGGTGGCGATCACGCCGTGGCCTTCTTCCATCAACCGGGCGATCACGCGCCGTTCGCCATCGCGGAAATAGGCCTCGCCATGCGCTTCGAAGATTTCCGCAACGCTGCGATTGGCCGCGCGTTCGATTTCCTCGTCGGCGTCGACGAAATCGCGCTCAAGCGCTGTCGCCAGCCGCCGGCCGATGGTCGACTTGCCGACGCCCATCAGCCCGACCAGCACCAGCGGGCGCACGATCCGGCGTGCCTTGAGCACCTGCTGCAATGTTTGGTCGGAAGTCTGCGCGTTGTTCATTGCCGCTCGGCCTATAGATGCGCTAGGGCGCGGGCAAGACATACGGATTTGAGCAAGGATACGAAAAACTTGGCCGTCAAACGTTCGAACATCGTGTGGGTCGTCCTGCTCGCGATTGCCGGTATCCTTGTGGCCGCCTGGGTAGATGGGGGCGAAGAGCCGCTGCGCACGATCAAGCAGCCGGTCGAGCTGCCGGAGGGCACGCTATGAGCCGCGGCCTGCTGCTGGCCGGCGCGGCGCTGGTCGTTTCCTCGACCGTGGTTTTTGCGCAGCGTGCGCCGGAAAGCATCCTGCCGCCTGCGCAGGAAGCGGCAACGGAAACACCGACACCCGCGCCAGCACCGGCACAACCCGATCCCGAGGGGGCGGTGGTGCAACCGGTGCCCTCGGCGCCGACGCCTGTCGATACCTCGGGCGTGGATTTGTCCGACATCCCCTCGGCTGCCGAGCTCGAAGCCATGACGACGGAAGAGCTGGACGATCTGTTCGGGCTCAAGCCGCGCTACGACATTCCGCCCGCCGCGCGCCGGTCGACCGAACAGATCGGTGTGGTGTCGGTCGAAGAAGGCGGCCTTCCCGTTGCTTCGCTCGCGCGCCAGCCGGCCTCGCTCGTGCGCGCGGCTTTGGAGGCGAGCGAAGGGTCGGTCATTTCGCGTTGGGGTCATATCCTCCTGCGCCGCACCCTTGCCAGCCGTCTGGTCGCGCCCGAAGGCATGAACCCTGTCGAATTCGCTGCTCTGCGCGCATCCATGCTGAATGCAATGGGCGAACACGCGGCAGCGCGCGCGCTGGTGCAGGATGTCGACACGGCGAATTACAACGGCGCGCTGACCAACGCGGCGCTCAGAGCCTATCTCGGCACGGCCGATATTGTCGGCGCCTGCCCGGTAGTGCGGCTCGACGGCGTCGATGGAGAGGGTCTGCAATGGTCGATGTTCGAAGGCATTTGCTCCGCCTATGCCGGTGAAACGACTTCGGCGCAGAACGATTTGCGCCGCCTGTTCAGCCGCGCCGCTGAAGCCGACCAGATCGACGTGTTGCTGGCTCAACGTTTCGCAGGGGCCGCGGGGCAGGGGCGCCGTGCGGTGACGATCGAGTGGGACGGGGTCGAGGAGATGAACCCCTGGCGGTTTGCGCTGGCCAATGCGCTGGGCGAGCCGATCCCGGAAAACCTGTCCGAAGACCTCGGGCCCTATTATCGCAAGTCCTCCGCGTTGATCCCCGCGCTGCCCGTGGCGCAGCGCCTTGGCGGGGCGGACGATGCCGCGGAAGAGGGCATCCTCTCGGCCCGCGCGATGGTGGACCTTTATTCGCAGCTTTATGCAGCGCGCGAAGAGCAGGAGGACGATGCAGCCGTGGCGCTCTCCACCCGCCTGCGCGATGCCTATACCGACCCGTCACCCTCGGCGCGTCTTGCCGCGATAAAGGATGTCTGGGGCAATGACCCTTCGGCCTACGGGCGACTGGTCTTGACCGCTTATGCCGCCGCGCGCCTGACGCCGAGTGAGGATTTCGAAGAGGATGCGGGCGCGCTGATCGCCTCGATGCTCACCGCCGGGCTCGACCGGGACGCAATGCGCTGGTCGGGCGTGGTCGACGAAGGTTCGGTCGGCTGGGCGCTGCTGGCGCTCGCCAATCCGCAAGGAGGACAGGTGAGCGACGGCCAGCTCGACAGCTTCCAGGATGCGGACGATACAAGCGGGAAACGCAAATCGCGCATGCTGCTGGCGGGCCTGGCCGGGCTTGGCCGGACGGATGCGGACAATATCGCCGAATACAGCGAGCGACTGGGCGTGAACCTGTCCGCGCCGACGGCCTGGACGCGGATGATCGACAAGGCGGCCGAGGCGGGCAATCCCGCGCTGGTCTCAATTCTTGCCGGGCTTGGCATGCAGGGCACGGACTGGGACCAGATGACCGCGCGCCATCTCTATCACATCGTCTCGGCCTTGAACCGTGTCGGGCTGGAGGCCGAGGCCCGGATGATCGCCGCGGAGGCGGTCGCGCGCGCCTGACGGTTCGAGTGACCGGGGGCCGATGAGCGATATCGACGATTTCCTCGCCATGCTCGCTGCCGAACGCGGCGCGGCGCGCAACACGCTGCTCGCCTATGGGCGCGATCTAAACCAGGCGGAGGAATTGTTGGGCGAGAAGTTGGCGGGTGCCACTCCGGCGCAATTGGCGAAGCTGGGGCAGGGCTGGTCGTCGCTGGCACCGGCGACGCTGGCGCGCAAGATTTCGGCGCTGCGGCAGTTCTTCGGTTTTCTCGTCGACGAGGGTGAGCGCGAGGACGATCCGACTTACGCCCTTCCGCGGCCCGCGACCCGTCGCCCATTGCCCAAGATTTTGTCCCACGCGCAGGTCGAGGCGCTGTTCGGCCGCGCCGAGGACGAAGCGGCGAGCGACCGGCCGCAAGCCGTGCGCCTCCTCGCCATGCTCGAACTGCTTTACGGTTCGGGCCTGCGCGCTAGCGAACTTGTCTCGCTTCCGCTCTCGGCGGTCCCGCGCGACGAGCCCTTTCTCACGGTGACGGGGAAGGGCGGACAGGCGCGACTGGTCCCTGTCAGCACGCGCGCCAAGCAGGCGCTTTCGCGCTGGCTGGCGCTCCGGCCGACAGGCTCGAACTACCTGTTCCCATCGCGAAGCGGCCATCTGACCCGCATCCGGCTCTACCAGATGCTCAAGGAACTGGCAGTGCGCGCCGATCTGCCGCCGGAAAAGCTGAGCCCCCATGTCCTGCGCCACGCCTTTGCGACCCATTTGCTGGAGGGCGGGGCGGATCTGCGCGCGCTCCAGACCCTGCTCGGCCATGCGGACATCGCGACCACGCAGATCTACACGCATGTCGATGCCGCGCGGCTCGTAAAGCTGGTCAACGAGCGTCACCCGCTTGCGCAAGGAAGCCGTAGCGACTAGCGGCTAGGCCATGGTTTCCTATCTCGAATTCGAAAAACCGGTCGCCGAGCTTGAACAGCGTATCGCCGAACTGCGCGCCGCCTCCGAAGGCGACGATGTCGACATCTCGAACGAGTTGCGGCGTCTCGAGGTCAAGAGCAGCACGCTGCTCGAGACGACCTATGAATCGCTGTCGCCGTGGCAGAAGACGCAGGTCGCGCGGCATCCTTCGCGGCCGCATTTCCGCGACTATGTGGAACACGCCTTCGAGGAATTCATGCCCTTGGGCGGCGATCGCAATTTCGCCGAGGACGAGGCGATCATGGGCGGCTTTGCCAAGCTTAATGGCCGCAAAGTGGTGCTGATCGGGCACGAGAAGGGCAACGATACCGCCAGCCGCATCCGGCACAATTTCGGCATGGGCAAGCCCGAAGGCTATCGCAAGGCGATTCGCCTGATGGAACTGGCCGACCGTTTCGGCCTGCCGGTGGTGACGCTGGTCGATACGTCGGGTGCGTTTCCGGGCGTGGAAGCCGAAGAGCGCGGACAGGCGGAAGCCATTGCCCGCTCGACCGAGGCCTGCCTCGCGCTGGGTGTGCCGATGGTGGCCAGCATCGTGGGCGAGGGCGGTTCGGGCGGCGCCGTGGCGCTGGCGAGCGCGGAGCGCGTGCTGATGCTCGAACACGCGGTCTATTCGGTGATTTCGCCCGAAGGCTGCGCTTCGATCCTGTGGCGTACGGCCGAAAAGGCGCCCGACGCGGCTGAAGCGATGAAGATCACCGCGCAGAATCTCGAAAAGCTCGGCGTGATTGATCGCATCGTCAAGGAACCGGTCGGTGGGGCCCATCGCGATCCTGCTGGCGCGGCCAAGGCGCTGGGCGAAGCGATCGGCGAGGAGCTCGACATGCTTTCGCGCCACGCCCCCGACGAACTGCGGCGGATGCGCGAAGAACGTTTCCTCACCATGGCGGGCTGACACAGCCCCCCGTTCGAATTGCGGCGGGAACAAAGCCGCCGCTGCCCAAGTTTCTCTTTGCATAGACAGAACTTACGGGCGTGAGGGCATGAGCTCCTGCGCGCCTTTGCAAGGGGAGCCTGCCTTAATGCCCAGCTTCAAATCACTCGCCGCCGCGTCGACCGCGATGGCCTCTTTCGCCCTTGCCGGATGCGCCGCGCTGCCCGGTGGCGGGAACATTCCCGGATCGAATGCGCCGATCACGCAGAGCGAAGCGCAGATCGGTGCCGAAGCCCACCCGCAGCTGCTCGCCGAATTCGGCGGCGCGATGAGCGGGCCGCAGGCGCAATATGTCGAGCAGGTGGGCAAGACCATCGCCGTCCAATCGGGCCTTGGCAACGCGCGTGACAGCTTCACTGTCAGCCTCGTCAACAGTCCGGTAAACAACGCCTTCGCCATTCCCGGCGGCTATATCTACACCACGCGCCAGCTCGTCACGCTGATGAACAACGAGGCGGAACTGGCCGGCGTGCTCGGCCATGAAGTCGCTCACGTCGCGCTGCGCCATTCGCAGCGCCGCCAGGCGGCCGCCCAGCGCAACTCGCTGCTCGGTGCGGCGGGCGCGATTCTGTCGAGCGTGCTTCTCGGCGGCAATCCGCTCGGCCAGCAGCTTGGACAGGCCGCGCTGCAGGGCTCGCAGATGCTGACGCTGAAGTTCTCGCGCAGCCAAGAGCTGGAAGCGGATACCGCCGGCATCCAGTACCTGAACTCGGCCGGCTACGACCCGCGTGCCATGGCGACCGTGCTCGCCAGCCTCGCGGCGCAGAACGCACTCGATGCGCGCCTTCAGGGCCGCGACGATGCGCGTCTTCCCGAATGGGCTTCGACCCACCCCGATCCAGCCAGCCGCGTGCAGACCGCGCTGAGCCAAGCACAGGGCGCCTCGGGTGTAACGAATCGTGACACCTTCCTCAGCCGGATCGACGGACTGACGTATGGCGACGATCCCGAGCAGGGCATTGTCGAAGGACGCCAGTTCATCCATCCGGACCTGCGCCTCGCCTTTACCGCTCCGCAGGGTTTCTACATGGTCAACGGCACCCGTGCGGTGACGATCAACGGCCAGAGCGGGAAGGCGCAGTTCACGCTCGCGCCCTACAACGGCAATCTGCAGACCTATGTGAACAGCGTATTCGCGGGACTCAGCGAGCAGCAGCAGATTCGCCCCTCGAGCATCCAGACGACGACCGTTAACGGTCTGCCCGCTGCTTATGGCACCGCGCGGGTCAACAACGGCAGTAGCCAAGTCGACGTGACGGTGTTCGCCTATGAGTTCTCGAACGACCGCGCCTACCACTTCCTCGCGCTCACTCCGGCGGGACAGTCGGGGACATTCAACAGCCTGTTCTCGTCAATGCGCCGCGTGTCGGCTCAGGAAGCCGCAAACGTCGTGCCGCGCGTGTTGGATGTGATTACGGTAGGCAGCGGCGATTCGGTCGCCAGCCTGTCGCGCCGGATGGCGTATTCAAATGCGCAGGAGGAACGTTTCCGCGTCCTCAATGGCCTTGCCGCGGGCGAGGGTGTGCGCGCCGGGCAGAAGGTCAAGATTGTTTTGCGAGGACGCTAGGAGCGCTTCGCGGTCGCACTTGGTCGATGGAGCAGGCAAAAGAAAAGGCGGCGAGGTTACCCTCGCCGCCTTTCCTGTAGCGTGTCGCCGTCGATTAGACGTTGGCGTTGTTCGCAGTCGACATTGCGCTCGAAACGGTGTTGAACGTGGTGGTCAGTTCGCCACCGAGGCTCTGCATGGCGGTGATCGCAGCAACGGCGATCAGAGCAGCGATGAGGCCGTATTCGATTGCGGTTGCGCCTTCTTCGTTACGACGCAGCTTGTTGATGAACTTCATAATATGTCTCCTGGTTCAGTCTTCGGTACCCGACTCTCACCGCGTCCTAACGGCTTGAGCTATCCTTGCTTTTGATGCCGACTGGTTGATAAATCCCTAACTCAGTTGGCAAATTTTTCAGACCGTGGGCCGCGCTGCAGACACGGCCGAGCTGACCGTGTTCCACATATCGATGGTGGTTTCACCGAAGGTCGAAACCGCCCCCATGATCGATACAAAAATCAAAGCGAGGATCAGCCCGTACTCGACAGCGGTCGCACCCCGTTCGTCGTGTCCCAGTTTTTTCAGAAATTGGACCACTTGGTTTGCCCCCAATGTCAATTCGTAGCTGACACCCTTGATTTAGTCCGGCAGGTCTTAAGAAAGTCTTTCGAGGATCGAGTAGTTTGGAAAATAATCCGACATGGATGCCTGTCATCGCTTTGGCCCTGCACGATGGAAAGGGGCGCTGGCTGATGCATCGAAGGCCCGATCACAAGCAGCACGGCGGCCTGTGGGAATTCCCCGGAGGCAAGGTCGAACCGGGCGAAACTCCCGCAATCGCGTTGATTCGCGAGATCGAGGAGGAGCTGGCCATCGCGATCCCTCGCGCCGCTCTGGTCCCGGCAGGGTTCGCCGAGGAAGAGGAAAGCGCGCGCGAATGCCCGATTGTCATACTGCTTTACACCTGCGGGCAATGGAAGGGTGAGGCCGAGGCGCTCGAAGGGGGTGAGATCGGGTGGTTCGCACCGGATGAGGTGGCCGCTCTCGCCAAACCGCCGCTCGATCGGGTGCTGTCGTCCATTCTCTTTCAAAAAAGGTCCGATTAGGTGTTGCCAAGGTTCGATCCCCTGCCTATGTGCCGCCCTCCAACGCGCCAGTAGCTCAGCTGGATAGAGTACCTGACTACGAATCAGGCGGTCGGAGGTTCGAATCCTTCCTGGCGCGCCATTAAAGGCCATCCCTCGCAAGAGGGGTGGCCTTTAATGGTTCTGCCGTATGGAAGATTGGAAATTCGGACTCGGAGCGCCGCAGGCGACGAGACGGGGCGGGCGCGCAGCGACCGGCCCAATCCTTCCCGGCCCGCGTGCCACCCGACCCTTCGAATCGACCATCTCCTGACGCGCTCCCTCCGTGCCCCGAAGGTGTGACGGATTCGTGCAACACCGGTTAACCAAAAGCTCCGGGGGACATCATAGGACGTGGTGAACCGGCGAGAATCCGGTACCTACCTGCCTCGCACCTGCGACTCGAGGCTTGGGGACAAAGCCGTCGCTGGTGGGAAGGGGCTGAACCATGACACACAGGTCGCATCACGTTTCGGCAAGCGCGGGGGCCCGCGCCGAGTTCCATTCGACGAAGGAGGCCTGCCATGCGCGCTGAGCTTCCGCAGTCGACCGAACAGGGGAGGGGGTCGTTCTGGGCCTGCCTCGCGAAGCCGGGCCTCGTCGCCCAGCTTAGCGAACCCGAGCGTCAAGAGGAACGCGATCGCCGCGATCCGAGGGACTGACGCCTAATCGGCATCATCCTCCAGCGCGTGCATGTCGTCGTCGCTGAAACCGAAATGATGGCCCGCCTCGTGGATCACCACGTGGCGCACGAGATCGTCCATCCGCACGCAGGTCTCGCGCCATTCGGCGATCAGCGGCTGGCGGAACAGCCAGATCCGCGCCGGCATCCGGTGGCTTTCCCATATCGAACGGTCGGGTAGTGCCTCGCCTTCGTAGAGGCCGGTCAGTTCCCACTTGTCGGAAAGCTCGACCGATTCGAGCTGATCGGGCGTGGCGAAATCCTCCACCCGCAGCACGATCTCGCCCATCTGCGTGCGGAACTCCTCCGGCAGCGCGGCGACGACCCTTTCGGCCATCAGCTGCATCTGTTCCTGCGTCGGCCCGGTTCGCTCATGCATCATGCCCCCGATATGCGGTGCGCGAGGCCGGGCTTCAAGCGCGCACGGAACCGGCTCCGCTCCCGCCTGTTCTGCAAGGGCAAAGGAGAAAACCGGACATGGCCGATACCAAAGAGATCTTCGACCGCCTGAAAAAGGATCACGACAAGCATCGCGAGCTGCTCGACAAGCTGATGAAGACCAGCGGTGACAGCGAGGAACGCAAATCGCTGTTCGAAGAGCTCACCAAAGAACTGAAGTCGCACGCTGCGGCAGAGGAACAGGCGCTCTATTCGACCATGCTGAGGAAGCCGCCCACCACTGACGAAACGCGCCATTCGGTGGCCGAACATCACGAGATCGAGGAAGCGCTCAATGATCTGGCCGCCACCGACATGTCCGAAGGCGGCTGGCTGACCAAGTTCAACACCTTCGACCACGACTACCGCCACCACATCGACGAGGAAGAGGAAGAACATTTCCCCGACTTCGCCAAGCACCTCACCGAAGAGGACATGGAGCACATGCGTTCGGTCTTCGAACGTCGGAAGCAGGAAGAGAAGGCCGAGGCCGAGATCACGCCCGAAAAGAAAGAGGAAGCCAAGGAATAGGCATGGGCGAGGGGGCGAAGGACAAAACCGAAGACCCCAGCTGCACTTCGCAGCTGGAGCCCGGCGTAGAGCCGGGCGTCTGGCGCTACGAGAAGGTCAGCCGCGCCAGCGTCATCATCGATGCGGCGGATTATTTCGCTTTCATGCAGGAGGCGATGCTCAACACGCGTCGCCGCCTGCTTCTGATTGGCTGGGATTTCGATACCCGCATCCATCTCGACCGCGGGCGGCGCTGGTGGCAAAGACCGTGGAAGCGCAGCTATCCGAGGCGGCTCGGCAGCTTCATCGCGTGGCTGGCGCGCAACCGGCCCAAGCTCGACATCCGCATTCTAAAGTGGAACTTCAGCATCTTCACCATGCCGACGCGCGCCACCATGCTGTGGGACTTGGCGCGCTGGGTTCGGCATAGCCGCATCAACTTCAAGTTCGACACCGCGCATCCTGTCGGCTGCAGCCACCACCAGAAAATCGCCGTGCTCGACGGGCAGGTGGCGGTATGCGGAGGCATCGACATGACGGTCAAGCGCTGGGACACGCGCGATCATCCCGAACACAGCGATAAGCGCAAGACACCCAACGGCCGAAGCTACGACCCCTGGCACGATGCCACGATGATGCTCGAGGGTGATGCGGCGAAGGCGTTGGAGGAGCTGGGCGAGGACCGCTGGACCTGCGCCGGTGGAACTCCGCTGCCCGATTACGAGGACAGCCCCGGTTCGCCGTGGCCCGACGCGCTCGATGCGCAGTTCGAGAATGTCGAGGTCGGCATCGCCCGCACCCGCGCCGCCTATCGCGATTGGGATGGCGTCGACGAGATCGAGCAGCTTTACATGCAGCACATCAAGCGCGCCAAGCACTTCATCTATGCCGAGAGCCAGTACTTCGCCTCGCGCGCGATTGCCGAAGCGATACTCGACCGCGTGCAGGAGGAAGACCCGCCCGAAATCGTCATCGTCCATCCCGCACACGCCGACGGCTGGCTGGAACAGCAGGCAATGGACCACGCCCGCGCCGAACTGGTGCGCTGCATTGAGGAGGCCGATCACAAGGGCCGCTTCAGCATCTGGAACCCCTATTCGGGCGAGACCGCCATCTATGTCCATGCGAAAATCATGGTGGTGGACGACGATATCCTGCGCATCGGCTCGGCCAATATGAACAACCGCTCGATGGGCCTCGACAGCGAATGCGATGTCTTCATCGACAAGACGCGCGCCGGCAACGAGCATACGGGCGATGCCATCAGGGCCATCCGCTACTCGCTGCTCGCCGAACATTGCGGGCTGGAAGAGGACGAGATCGGCGACCATTTGTCGCGCCACGGCTCGATGGCGTCGATGATCGACCACTCCATCAGCGAGAACGGTCGTAACCTGCTGCGCTATCATCCGCCCGAACTGAACGGGGCGGAAGAAACGCTTGCACACAGCGGGCTGCTCGACCCCGAAGACCCCGACGACATGTTCGAGCCGTTTGCAAAGGGCGGCCTTTTGCGCAAGGGAGGCCGCCTCCACCGCATGCGCGAAAAGTTCAGAAGGAAAAACGGCACGTGAGCAGCCTGGTCGGCCCCGACGAAGACGATCCCCGCGGCAAGCCCCCGGTCCCCGAACATGTGCAGGACGCGATCCGCACGCTGATCGAGTGGACCGGTGACGATCCGACCCGCGAAGGCCTGCTCGATACACCCGCCCGTGTCGCGCGCGCATGGAAGGAATATTGCCTCGGCTATACCGAGGACCCGGCCGTGCACCTCGGCCGCGTGTTCGAGGAAGTGGGCGGCTATAACGAGATCGTCCTGCTGAAGGACATCCCCTTCCAGTCGCATTGCGAACACCACATGGCCCCCATCCACGGCAAGGCGGCGATCGCCTATCTGCCGAACGATCGCGTGGTCGGCATCTCCAAGCTCGCCCGCGTGCTTCACGGCTTCGCCCGCCGCCTGCAGGTGCAGGAGCGCCTGACCGCAGAGGTCGCCGATTGCATCTGGGAAAACCTCCAGCCGCAGGGCGTCGCCGTGGTGATCGACGCCCAGCATGCCTGCATGACCGCCCGCGGCGTGCGCACACCGGGCGTCGGCATGGTCACCAGCCGCATGATGGGCACCTTCCTCGAAGACCAGCGCAGCCGCAAGGAAGTTCTGAGCTTGATGGGCTATGGCTGAATAGAGGCGATAAGCGCCGAAACGCGGTTATTCCGCTAGAGCGTAGCTTGCGATACTATCAGCTTGCGGCAGCGTCCATCGGCCCGTTAGTCAGCGGCATCCTAAAGGTGAACCGCGTCTCCCTATCCGTTGAACTGACGTCGATTGTACCGTCATGGGCTTTGGCGACCTCGGAAACGATAAAAAGTCCAAGGCCCAACCCGTTTCGGCTGGGCCGGGTTTCCGCACGGAAAAACGGCTGAAAAAGCCGGTCGAGAGCCTTCTGGGGAATCGCCTCCCCGGCATTTGAAACCGACAATACAAATTCCGAATTTTCTGTTCTGGCTTCAAATCGAACCGGTTGCTCTATGGACCCATGGGTCACCGCATTGGAAAGAAGATTTGAGGCGAGTTGCGCGATCCTGCGTCGATCGCAGGACACGGAACCTTCGATTTCGATGATTGCGTCGACAGGTTGTTCCGGCGAAATCGCACGGATTTCCGCAATGACTTGTTCCAATACCGGCAAAAGGTTTGCCTCAGGATCCCGCTCTAGCACCAACCCGCCTCCGAGAGTTCCGCGCGCCAAATCGAGCGTATCGTCGACCAGCGCGGACGCCCGCTCCACACTCATTTCTATTTCCGAAAGAACAAGCTCACCTCGTTCACTAAGCTCCTCACTACGCCGCAGCATTCTTCCACCGGCAGCTATCGCTGCCAGCGGATTACGAAGATCGTGTCCCAGCACGGCGATGAACTGCTCTCGAACCACAGCAGCCTCTTGTTGAGCCTTGCTTTCTGCCTCTGCTCTCAGCTGCGCTTCGAGCAGGCTGCGCTCATACGTACGCCGGTCGACCGCCTTGAACATGGTTAGTCTTGTGAAGTGATGCTTTCCATCACTGCCGCGCTTCTCGGCGGCATTCGCAATGGTTGGAATCTTGTCGCCCTTCGCGGTCACTAAATCCAAAGCGATTTCGTGCACATGCCCCTGCATTCGGAGCAAGGGGGCAATATGGGTTTCCAAAGCGATGCGACCGCCGAAACCCAAAATATCGTGAATGGATTGTCCATGTAGATCTTGTGTGTCCGACCCGATCCATTCGGCAAGCGTGCGATTTACTCTAACGATCGTGCCATCGGGCGACATGGAGAGGTAGCCGCAGGGAGCGGTCTCATAGAGATCTTCCAAATCTTCTGCTGGCAGATATTCAGACAAAGCTGCGGATCGCAGCGATTACTTCATCCGGTGCGCTGAGATGGGGGCAGTGACCAGTGGCTTCGAGCAAACGATACTCGCTGTTTGCCAGACCGGCATGGACATATTCGCCGACTTCGACCGGTGCGATGATGTCGTCGCTGCACTGAAGCACGAGAGTGCGGACGGAAACGGCCGCGAGGTCGTCGCGGTTGTCGGAGAGAAAGGTAACGCGCGCAAAATCTCGCGCAATTTCCGGGTCGGTCCGGCAAAAGCTGTTCTCCAGCCGCTTACCCAATTCCGGCCGATCCGGGTTACCCATGATTGGAGCCGCCATCGCAGCCGACCAACCGAGGTGATTATCGGCGAGAAATTCGAGCAGTTCATCGATTTGTGCCCTCGAAAAACCACCGCGATAGCCTTCCGCATCAATATAGCGGGGCGAAGGGCCGACCATTACGAGGTCCGAGAACATGCCGGGGGCCTTGGATGAGGCGAGAGCTCCGATCATCCCGCTTACCGAATGTCCGACGAATACGGCATCTCGCAGACCCAGAGCCTGCCCAATTTCCACAACGTCATCGGCGTAATTTGATAGGCTCGAATAGCGCTCAGCCGAGTAGGCCGTGAGATCGGACTGTCCGTGTCCGACATAGTCGAACAGGACGACGCGGAAATCCTGCTCGAAAGTACGAGCCACCAATTCCCACATCGTGTGATCACAGCCAAATCCATGCGCGAACATCATCGTCCGTTGGCCGGCGCCGGTCACCACCACATTGTTTCGCCGGAAAATCGATTTAGCAGAGGGCCCCATACGCTAAGCTTAGCCGAACGAGGCCCGCCAGGGAAGCGCGACATTCGATTTGGCGCTTGACTGCGTTCTGCCAGGATGACGTCCCCTAGTGCGACGAACGCCGACAAGAAACGCCCCGCCGTGCCTGTTGGCAGGGCGGGGCGCTTATTCATCCATCAGGACGTGTGCGGCCTACATCTGGCCGAGCATGTGTTCCGCGCTCGAGACCGAGAAATCGCCCGGGGCTTCGACGTTGAGCTGCTTTACCACGCCGTCTTCGACCAGCATCGAATAGCGCTGGCTTCGGTGGCCCATGCCGAAGCCGGTAAAATCGGCATCGAGGCCGGTTTCCTTGGCGAATTCGCCATTGCCGTCGGCCAGCATGGTGATGTCGTCGCTGCCCGCGCTCTGCTTCCACGCGCCCATGACGAAAGCGTCGTTGACCGAGGTCGCGACGATCTCGTCCACGCCCTTGGCTTTGAGTTCGTCGGCCTTGTCGACAAAGCCGGGCAGGTGCTTGGCGGAGCAGGTGGGAGTGAAGGCGCCGGGAACGGCGAAGAGCGCCACGGTCTTGCCGGCGAAATAATCGGATGACTGCACCTGCTCGGGGCCTTCGGCAGTCGCCTTGACCAGCTTCACGTCGGGCAGGCGGTCGCCTACAGCGATTGTCATATGTTAAAACTCCTGTGTCTTTCCGTCCACACCCAGCATCTAGTGAGATGGGCCGTGCATGCAAGGGCGGCGGATGGTTAACCGCGGTTTACTTTGCAGGTTTAAATTTTCGTAAATCCTTTGCACCCACACTCTCCTCAACAGGCACGGGACGCCTGTCAGACGGGAGTACATGGGACATGTTCAAGAAGACGATTGCAGCCGCCGCGACGGCCGCTGCCCTTATGATGACGCCGACCACCGCTGCTGCTGCGAGCCAGGACGAACAGGTCCGCAAGCTCGACATCATGCTGATGGTCACCTCGCTTCGCTGCCGCATGGGCTCGGACGATTTCCAGCCGCAGTACCGCAAGTTCTCGGCCAGCCACATTACGGCTCTGAACGCGGCCGCACGCCGCCTCGAGAGCGGTCTTGTCGCTCGACACGGGAAGAAGGGTGCCAAGCGCGCTCTCGACCGCATCAGCGTCGGCATGGCCAACCAGTATGGCCAGGGCCACCCCTGGCTCGGCTGCGCCGAACTGAAGGAAATCACCACCGACCTGGCGCAGACCAAGGATTCGGCGGTACTCGCCCAGGCAGCCGGCGAGCTGCTGGGAACGGCGCCGCGCAGCGGGGGGCGCTGGGCACGGCGTTAAGGCCTTTCGGGATCGTATGACCGGGAGGGCTTGGGGCTAGCTTGCCCTGTCGGTGACGAAAGGCTAGGGGCGGCGCCAGATTGGTGCCGCCCTTTACGCATGCGCGGTCCATTTTCTCGAACGTGTAATTCTATCAAAAACAAAGGACCAACCGTGGCCCAGTTCAACGACTACGTCATCAAGGACATTTCGCTTGCCGATTACGGCCGCGAGGAAATCCGTATCGCCGAAACGGAAATGCCGGGCCTGATGGCCACGCGCGAGGAATATGGCGACGCGCAGCCGCTCAAGGGCGCCCGCATTGTCGGCTCGCTGCACATGACGATCCAGACCGCGGTGCTGATCGAAACGCTGGTCGCACTGGGCGCCGAAGTGCGCTGGGCGACCTGCAACATCTACTCGACGCAGGATCATGCGGCTGCCGCGATTGCCGCGCAGGACATCCCCGTTTTCGCCGTGAAGGGCGAGAGCCTGGCCGATTACTGGGACTACGTCGGCAAGATCTTCGACTGGTCGAGCGAGGCCGATGAAGACCTCACCGCCAACCTGATCCTCGACGACGGCGGCGACGCCACTGCGTTCGCCCTGTGGGGTGCGCGTATCGAGGCGGGCGAGGAAATGCCCGCCCCGACCAACGCCGAAGAAATCGAGATGCAGCGCGCGCTGAAGGACTTCCTCAAGCGCAAGCCGGGCTACCTCACCCAGTCGGTGAAGGCGATCAAGGGTGTTTCGGAAGAAACCACCACGGGCGTCCACCGCCTCTACCATCTCGCCAAGGCCGGCAAGCTGCCGTTCCCCGCAATCAACGTGAACGACAGCGTCACCAAGTCGAAGTTCGACAACCTCTATGGCTGCCGCGAATCGCTGGTCGACGCCATCCGCCGCGCCACCGACGTCATGCTTTCGGGCAAGGTCGCCCTGGTCGCCGGCTTCGGCGATGTCGGCAAGGGCTCGGCCCAGTCGCTGCGCAACGGCGGCGCACGCGTTCTAGTGACCGAAATCGATCCGATCTGCGCCCTGCAGGCCGCAATGGACGGCTTCGAGGTCGTGACCATGGAAGAAGGCGTGAAGCGCGCCGACATCTTCGTCACCACCACCGGTAACGAAGACGTGATCACCGCCGAGCACATGAAGGCGATGAAGCCGATGGCGATCGTCTGCAACATCGGCCACTTCGACAGCGAGATCCAGATTTCGGCGCTCGACAATTACGAGTGGACCGAGCTGAAGCCCGGCACCGACCTGGTGAAATTCCCCGACGGCAAGGAAATCATCGTGCTGGCCAAGGGCCGCCTGGTGAACCTCGCCTGCGCCACCGGTCACCCCAGCTTCGTGATGAGCTGCTCTTTCACCAACCAGGTGCTAGCGCAGATCGAACTGTGGAAGAACACCGACAGCTACCAGAACGACGTCTACGTCCTGCCCAAGAAGCTCGACGAGAAGGTTGCCGCTCTTCACCTCGACAAGCTCGGCGTCCAGCTGACCAAGCTTTCGCAGAGTCAGGCCGACTACATCGGCGTGCCGGTCGAAGGCCCGTTCAAGCCGGAACACTACCGCTACTAGGCGAAGCTACCGGGCGCGCGCGAGGGATTTCCCCCGTGCGCGCCCAATCTACACGTTGCATCCTTCCCGCTAGCCGAATAGCTGGCAGGTAATGGAATTCTCGCCCGTACTCCTGGTCGTTCTCTGCGTGCTGTTCGCGCTGTGGACCGGCGGGGCCTTGTGGCTGATGTTCAAGGCTGCGCGCGATACGCAGAAAGCCAAGGCCCACCGCACGATCGCGCGCCGGCTATCGCGTATGGTGGAGGAAGGCCCCGCGATCCCGCTGCTCGTCCGCGTCGACGGGCGGATCGAGGCACCCGACCGCTTCGCTCGCTGGGTCGGGCTGGACAAGGTCCCCGAATATCTCACCGAACTTGCGGGGCGCGAAGGGCAGGGTCTGTCCGAAGAGCAGGTCGAGCGGCTCTCCGCCCATGTGCGGCGCACGCAGAAGAGCGCGAAGCCCTTCAAGATGGCGCTGCGTCCCCCCGGCTCGCGTAAGTCACTGGCGCTGCGCGGGGCGCTGGCCGATCCCGCGGTCTCGCCGAGCGGGGCCGCGCTGATCTGGGTTTTCGACTTCACCGAGACCGAGGACGAACTGGCCCGCCTCGGCGAGGAAGCCGCCCGTGCTCGTGACGATTTCGGCGCGCTGGTCGGCCTGATCGAGGCCGCTCCCATGCCGATGTGGTTCCGCGGCGCGGACATGCAGCTGCGCCTCGTCAACAAGGCTTATGTCGAGGCCGTCGGGGCCAACAGCGCCGACCAGGTCGTTGCCGAGCAGATCGAGCTGGTCGAGGCTGTGGGTGGACGCAGCGCCGCGCAGGTCGCACAACAGGCGGCCGACCGTCGCCAGCCCATCGAGCGCATCCTGACGGCTACGATCGACAACGCGCGGCGCACCGTGCGGGTCACCGACCTCCCGCTGGTGGGCGAAGGCATCGCGGGCTACGCCATCGACATCGAGGAAATGGAAGAGCAGGCGCGCGAATTCAGGGCTTTTCGCGAAGCGCAGCGTTCGATGCTCGACCAGCTATCCATCGGCGTGGCGCAGTTCGATGCGCAGCACCGGATGACCTTCGCCAACCAGCCGTTCCACCGCGTCTTCGCGCTGCCGCCGGGCGTGGTGAGCGAGCGCATCCGCTTCGACCAGATGCTGATGATCGCGCGCGAGAACGGCCGCATTCCGGAGGTCCGCGACTTCCCGACCTGGCGCAAGGAACTGGCCGAATGGTTCCTCAAGGACGAGCCCGAAGAGCACCAGTGGCCGCTTCCCGACAGCACGCACCTGCGCCTCGTCTCGCAGCCACTGCCCGATGGCGGGCTGGTGCTAATCGCGGAGGACCGCACTGAACAGCTGGCGCTCTCCGCCACGCGGGATACGCTGCTGCGCACCCGGACCGCCACTTTCGACAGCCTGTTCGAAGCGCTCGCGGTGTTCGCCCCCGACGGGCACCTGGAACTGTGGAACCGTGGCTTCCCGATTGCCTGGGGCCTCGAAAGCGAAGTGCTCGACGGACACCCGCAGGCCGAACAATTGCTCGAGGCGATCGGCAAGCAGCTGGCCGAACCCAAGGAAATCTCGCAGATCGGGCAGACGATCCGCGCCGCGACGCTCGACCGCAAGCCGCGCGACGGGCGCATCCAGCTCGCCGACGGGCGCACGCTGACCTACGCCGGCGTGCCGCTGCCCGACGGCAACGGCCTCCTGACCGTGCTCGACGTGACCGCCTCGCAAAAGGCGGAAGAGGCCTTGCGCGAACGCAACCGCGCGCTGGAGGAAGCCGATGCGGTGATGACCCGTTTCCTCGCCAACATGTCCTACGAATTCCGTACCCCGCTGACCTCGATCGGCGGATTCGCCGAATTGCTCTCCCAGGGCATTGCGGGCGAGCTGACCCCGCAGGCGCGGGAATATATCCAGGCGATCAGCCTCTCGGTCGGCAAGCTGACCGAGCAGGTCGAGAACGTGCTCGACCTGTCGCAGTCGGAGGCCGGGCTCATGCCGCTGCGCAAGGCCAAGGTCGAGCTGCTTCCCTTCATCGAACAGATCGTGCGCAAGCGCGAGGAGGCGATCCTCGGCGCAGGCCTGACGCTCGACCTCAAGGGCAATGCGAACAAGGTCGTCGAGGCCGATCCGCAGCAATTGCAGCGCGCGCTGGGGCAATTGATCGACAACGCGATCGCCCACACGCCGCGCGGCGGGCGCATCCTCATCGATATCGCCACGCGCCGCGGATTGAACCGCATAGCAATCTCCGACAACGGTGAAGGCATGAGCCAGCACGAACTCGCCCGCGCGCTCGAGGGCATCCGCATGAGCGAGGACGGTAAGGGTATCGAACGGCGGCAGGGCCTTGGCATCCCGCTCGCCCGCCAGCTGGTAGAGGCGCATGGCGGCACGCTCGAATTTCAGACCCGCAAGAACGCCGGCACCACGGCAACGGTGACGCTGCCGTGACGGAAAGCCTTCCCGACCTTGCCGCAATGGAAGCCTTCGGACAGCGGATCGCTGCGCGCCTCCAGCCGGGCGACGTGGTGGCGCTTTCCGGCGGGCTGGGCGCGGGCAAAACCACTCTCGCGCGGGCAATCATCGCCGCAATGGGCCACACGGGCGAGGTCCCGTCGCCGACCTTCACTATCATCGAAACCTACGACCATCTACGTCTGCCGCTGGTCCATGCCGACTTCTACCGGCTTGAAGACCCGTCCGAAACGCAGGAAATAGGCCTCGACGATTATCGCGAGGGCGCCGCGCTGATCGCCGAATGGCCCGATCATGCGGGCGGGTTCGAGCATGAGCCGACCTGCCTTGCAATTTCGCTCGAAACGCCAGGGGAAAATGGGGGCACAGGTCGAGAGGCCATTGTGAAGGGAGGCAAGGCTTGGCAAAGCCGCATGCCATGAGCGACGCGATCTTCGAAGACATCCAGAGCTTCCTCGGTGCCACCCGCTGGGAGGGCGCCGAAATCGCACCACTGGTGGGCGACGCCAGCTTCCGCCGCTATTTCCGCATCCGCCGCGGCGGGCAAAGCGCGATGCTGATGCACGCGCCGCCCCCTCACGAGGACCCGAAGCCGTTCCTCCACGTCGCCCAATGGCTCAACTCCAACGGCATGCGCGGCCCGGAAATCTATCGCGAGGACGCGGGGCAGGGCTGGGTGCTGACCGAAGATTTCGGCGACACGCGGATGAAGGAATGGATCGACGATCATCCGGGCGACGAACACGATATCTACGCCAAGGCGATCGACACGCTGGTACAGTTGCACAAGCTATCGCCGGGGCCGTTCGAACCCTATGACATGGCCGTCTACCAGCGCGAAGCCGCGCTTTTTACCGAATGGTACTGCCCCGCCGCGGGCCTGAAGGTCGATGAAGCGGGTTGGACCGCCGCGTGGGACGAGGCGCTTTCCCCGATGCTGGAGCGGCAAGACCCCGGCGTCACCGTGCTGCGCGATTACCACGCCGAGAACATCATGCTGCTCGAAAAGGGTAAGCTGGCGGGCGAACAGGGTCTGATCGATTTCCAGGATGCGCTGGTCGGCCACCCGGCCTACGATCTCGTCAGCCTGTTGCAGGACGCACGTCGCGACGTATCGGAACAACTCGAACACGACATGCTCTGCCGCTATCGCGCCGCCGCCGATCCGGGCGAGCATTTCGAAGCCGATTACGCCCGCCTCGGCGCGCAGCGCAACACCAAGATCGTCGGCATCTTCGCCCGTCTCTACAAGCGCGATGGCAAGCCGCGCTATCTCGGCATGATTCCGCGCGTCTGGAAGGCAATGGAGCGCGACCTTGCGCATGAGGCCATGGCGCCCGTCGCCGCGTGGTTCGAGTCAAACATCCCGCAGGAACTGCGCGACAGCCACGGTGGGGAGATCGCGTGAGCGCGCTCGTTTCCGACACCGCCATGCTGATGGCGGCGGGCCTGGGCAAGCGCATGCGCCCGCTCACCGCAACCATGCCCAAGCCCATGGTCCGCGTCGCCGGCAAGCCGTTGATCGATCGAGCGCTCGACCGGCTGGAAGACGCTGGCGTGGAGAAGGCGGTGGTCAACGTCCACTACCTCGCGGAATCGATCGAAGCGCATATCGGGCCGCGGCAGGCCCCTGCCATTACCTTCTCCGACGAGCGCGAGGAATTGCTCGAAACCGGCGGCGGCATGGCCAAGGCGCATGGGGCCGGATTGCTGCCCGATCCCTTCTTCGCCTGTAACGCCGACAGCATCTGGCTCGACGGGCCGCGCAACGCTTTCGGCGATCTGTCCGACGCCTGGGACCCGGAGCGGATGGACGCGCTGCTGCTGGTCGTGACGCACGCGCGCGCCCGCAATTTCGACGGGACGGGCGATTTCTACATGGACGGCGCAGGCCGCCTCAGCCGAAAGCGGCCCGACCGCATCGCGCCCTTCATTTACACCGGCATCCAGCTGGTTTCGCACCGCCTCCTGCGCGAGGCACCCGAAGGCAAATTCTCGACCAACATTCTGTGGGATCGCGCGATCGAGGAAGACCGCCTGTTCGGCGTCGCCTTCACCGGCATGTGGTACGAAGTCGGCACGCCGCAGCATATCCGTCCCACCGAGGAGGCGTTGACGGGTGGCTGACGCGAAGGGCGGGCCGAACGTCTACTCCATTGCCGCGCATCGCGGATTTGCCGATGCCCTCGTGGCCGGACTCGTGCCGCGTTACGCCGATGACGAGCTTGGTCTCGCCCGCCTGACCCTGCTGCTGCCGAGCGCGCGTGCGCGCCGCACCGTGTCCGAGGCCTTCATCCGCCACGCGGGCGAAAGCGGACGTGCAGGCCTCCTGATGCCGCGCATGGCCGTTGTGGGCGATCTCGATCTCGACGAAGCGCTGGGGCCGCTGCTCGATCCCTTGGGGGCAAGCGACATTCCGCCCGCCATCGATCCCCAGCGCCGGATGTTCGCGCTGGCCCGCCTGATCGCCGAGGAAATGGGCGAGGAGGCTCCAAAAGGCGCGACCCTGCTGCGCCTCGCCCGCGAAACCGGCGCGACCATGGACCGCCTGCTGGTGGAGGATGTCGGGCCGGAAAAACTGGTCGACGAGAAGGTGGTCGACATCTTCCCCGACCTGTCGAAACATTGGCAGGAATCGATCCGCCTCTTCGCCAATGTGCAGGCCAAATGGCTCGCGTGGCTGAACGCGCAAGGCATGCTGGACGCTGCCGCGCGCCGCAACCGCCTGTTCGACAAGGCCCGGCACGCGTGGAAGGCCCAGCCGCCCGCGACCCCGATTGTCGCCGCCGGTGTGACCAGTGCCGCACCGGCGCTGGCGAAGCTGTTGCGGGTTGTCAGCGAGCTTCCGCAAGGCGCTGTGCTCCTGCCAGATTTCGACCTGACCATGGACGAGGGCGTGTGGGACGAGCTTGGCCGCGCCGGCGCCGCGCCCACGCCCGGGGACACGGTCTTCGCGCGCGAGGACGCGGTCACTCATCCGCAATACCATCTGAAGCTGCTGCTGAACCGGATGGGCGTGGCGCGCGAGGAAGTGCAGCCGTGGCACCGCAAGGGCATGACCGCCGCGCCGCCAGAACGGAGCCACGCGATCTCGGCACTGTTCCTGCCGCCCGAAGCGAGCAAGGTCTGGGTCGATCTCCCGTCCGAGAAACGCCGCCTTTCGGGTGTGCGAATCATGGAGGCTGCCAATCCCGAAGAAGAGGCTCAGGCCATCGCCCTGATGGTGCGCGAGGCGCTGGAGCAGCCGGATCGGCGCGTGGCCGTCGTCACGCCTGACAGGCCGCTGGCTCGCCGCGTGGTGCATCATCTGGCACGCTGGAACATCGTGGCCGACGATTCCGCCGGTCGCCCGCTGTCGCACACGGCGGCGGGTCGGGCCTTCCTGCTCGCCGCCGAAGTGATGGCGGAAGGGGCGAGGGCGGTTCCGCTGATGGCGCTGCTCGGCCACCCTTTGGTCGACGGCGGGATGGAGCGCGGCGCATGGCTGCGGCGGCTGCGGCGGCTGGAGCGTGCCTTGCGCGGTCCGCGCCTCGCGTCCGGTCTCGAACCCGCACAGGCGGAAGTGGCGCGGCTGGCGGAAAAACGCCCCGAGATAGCCGAGTGGTGGGCGCTTGCCGAAGCGCAGCTTGCCCCACTGGTGGAGCGCGACCGCGACACTCCGGAAAGCCTGGCCGATCTCATCGACACGCTTGCCGCCAGTGCCGAGGCGCTGTGCGGCGAGAAGCTGTGGGCGCAGGAGGACGGGCGCACGCTGGCCGCATTTGTCGAGGAATTCCGCCTCCACGCGCGCGAAGCCGGCTTCGAGACCGCCCCGCGCGATGTGGCCAAGGTGCTTTCCGACGCGATGGAGGAGCGCGCCGTGCGCCCACCCTATGGCGGCCATGCGCGGGTGCAGGTTCTGGGCCTGCTCGAAGCGCGCCTGAACCGCGCCGATTTGGTCATCTGCGCAGGCCTCAACGAGGGTAGCTGGCCTGCGCGCGGCAGTATCGACGCGCTGCTCGCCCCGCCGGTACTGCGCGCGCTCGGCGTGCCGGGCGGCGATTTTCGTATCGGCCTTTCGGCGCACGACCTTGCCGGGGCCATGGGTGCGCCCGAAGTGGTGCTGAGCCGGTCAGGGCGCGACGAGGGCGGGCCGGCTATTCCCAGCCGTTTCCTGCTTCGCGTGCAGGCGCTTCTCGGCGAGCTGCTGCCGCGGCACGAGGAGCGGGCGGCCATCGAACTCGCCCGCGCGATGACTCGCGCCGAACCGGCCCCCGAATATTCGCGCCCCATGCCGAAACCTTCACCGCAACAGCGCGATGTCGACATTTCGGCCACCGCGCTCGACCGGCTGCTGGGCGATCCCTACCAGTTCTTCGCGCAGAAGATCATGGGCCTTTCGGACCTCGACGCGCTCGATGCCGACCCCAATCCGCTGTGGCAGGGCAATATCGCGCACACCATCCTCGAACGCTGGCATATTGCGCGTCGGACCGATCCGGATGTGCGGATTGCCCCGATCATGGAAGAGGTGCTGGAGGAGGAAAACGCCGATCCGCTGGTTCGCGGCCTGTGGCAGCCGCGCCTCTTGAAAGGCCTCGAATGGATCGAGGAGACATTGGGCAGCTACACCGAACGGGAAGTGCTGGCGGTCGAGGCGAAGGGCTCCATGCATGTCGAAGATGTCTTCGTCCATGGCCGCGCCGACCGGATCGATCGGCTGGAGGACGGCACGCTCGCCATCATCGATTACAAGACCGGCAAACCGCCTACCGCCGCCCAGGTGGAGCAGGGCTATGCGCTTCAGCTGGGCATTCTCGGACTGATTGCCCAGGACGGTGGATTCGAGGGGCTGACAGGCGATCCGGGCGGCTACGAATACTGGTCGCTGGGCCGCGCGAAAGACGATAATCCGCATGGCTTCGGCTATGTCGAGGTGCCGCTGAAAGTCGGCAACAAGCGCAGCGGTGTGGAGCTGGAGGAATTCCTCCCGCTGACACGCAAGAAGCTGGGCGAAGCCATCGGCAAATACATCAAGGGCACCGACCCCTTCACCGCGCGCGAGAACCCGGATTACCCGGCCTATGACACCTACGACCAGCTGATGCGGCTCGAGGAATGGCTGCCGCGCCAAGCTGACGATTTGTCGGACGGGGAGGACCGGGCATGAGCGGCAAGGTCTACCCCCTGAAGGACGCACAGGGTCTCAGCGTTAATCCGGAGGAGAGCGTGTGGCTGTCAGCCAGCGCGGGCACGGGCAAGACGCAGGTGCTCTCCGCGCGTGTGCTACGTTTGCTGCTGCAACCGGGGGCCGATCCGTCGCAGATCCTGTGCCTCACCTTCACCAAGGCGGGCGCAGCGGAAATGGCGGTGCGCGTCAACGCGGTGCTCGCCCGCTGGGTGCGGATGGATGCCGCGCAGCTGGCCAAGGAATTGGGCTATCTCGGCGCGTCCATCGATCCCGAGACCCAGTCGCGTGCCCGTTCGCTCTTCGCCCGCGTGCTCGACTGCCCCGGCGGCGGCCTCAGGATCGATACAATCCACGCCTTCGCGCAATATCTTCTCGGCGCCTTCCCGAGCGAGGCGGGTGTGCTCCCCGGCAGCCAGCCGATGGAGGACCGCGACCGCGACCTCCTGAGCCGCGATGTCCTCTCCGACCTACTCTCCGAAGGCGACCCGCACATCCGCGAAGCCGTGGCCGAGATGAGCCGCCGCAAGGGCCCCGATGCCGTGCTCGGGTGGCTGATGCGCTGCGCCCGGCACAAGGACTTGTGGGACCAGCCCGGCTGGCAGCACGGCTTGGACCAGCCAGTGCGCCGCCTGCTCGGCATTCCGGTCGATGCGGACGAGCATTGGGTGGCCGAGGCTTGTTCGGACCGGCATTTCCCGGTCGATACCTTGCGCGCCATGCTGCCAGCGTTCGATGGGTGGAACACCAAGAGTGCAGAGACGAGCAGGGGCTTCATCCAGCACTGGTTGGCGATCGAGCCGGAAGCCCGGCTCGCCGAGATCGACGGATTCCGTCAACGCAACTGCATCCTCAAGAAAGATGGCGACCCGACCTCGATGAAGGGTGCCGAGAAGAACGACCCCTCATTCGGCGATAAGCAGCAAGTGATTGCCGACGCAGTACGGGAAGTGGCGGAACGCGCGGCCCTGCTCGGCCTCGCTGCCTTCGTCGCGCCGCAACTCGAAGCGGGCCGCGCTTTTGCCAAACGCTGGGAAGAGGCCAAGGCGCGCGAGGGGTTGGTCGATTTCGACGATCTCATCCACCGCGCCGCTCGGCTGCTGTCTTCCAGCCAGATGGCCGACTGGATCCGCTACAAGCTCGACCGCAGCTTCGACCACATCCTCGTCGACGAGGCGCAGGATACGAATAAGGCGCAATGGGCCATCGTGAAGGCGCTGACCGACGATTATTTTGACGGCCTGGGCGCGCGCGGCGACGCGGTGCGCACGATCTTCACCGTGGGCGATTACAAGCAGGCGATCTTCGGCTTCCAAGGCACCAGTCCGGAAAACTTCCGCGAGGCGCGCGATTATTTCCGTGACAAGATGGACCGCGCCGCCGTAGCGGCCGAGGAAGCGCGCGCCAACGCCAACACGGGCCGCCTCCAAGAATTCGACCTCGAACGCAGCTATCGTACCAACCAGACCGTACTCAGCTTCGTCGACGACGCAATCCGCGCCATCGGTCCCGAAGGACTCGGCCTCGACAAGAGCGATGGCGAACACCGCGGCAGCGACACGCCAGGCATGGTCACGCTGTGGAAGGAAATCCGCATTGCCGAAGGCGGCGACGATGCGGATGAGGAAAAGGGCTGGCTCGCCCGCCACGACCGCAAGCTGGCCGACAACATCGCGCGGCAGGTCGCCGATTGGTTCGATACCAAGGGCGAGGGCTTCACGCTGGTGAAGGGCGAGACGCGGCGTGCTCAGGCCGGCGATGTCATGGTGCTGGTGCAGAAGCGCCGCGAGCTGGCCTCGCTGATCGTCGCGCGGCTCTACGCGCACGGCGTCCCCGTGGCCGGGGTCGACCGCCTGCGTCTCGGCAATCCACTGGCGGTGAAGGATTTGATGGCGGCGATCCGCTTCGCCGCGCAGCCGCTCGACGATCTGACATTGGCCAACCTCCTCGTCTCGCCGCTGATCGGCTGGAGCCAGGAGGATTTGCTGGTCTTCGGCTATCGCACCAAGGGCGTGCGCCTGTGGGAGCACTTGCGCAGCTCGGACGAGCCCCGCGTGGCGCAGACCGTCCATACCTTGCGCGAGATCCTGCGCCGCGCCGATTTCGACAGCCCGCAGCAATTGCTGCACTGGATCCTCGTCGGGCCGATGGACGGACGCCGCGCACTTGTCGCCCGGCTGGGGCGCGAGGCTAACGACCCGATCGACGAACTGCTCAACGCCGCCAACGCTTTTGCCGCCAGCCATGTAGCCAGCCTGCAAGGGTTCATCCGCTGGTTCGACGCGGGCGATGGCGAGTTGAAGCGCGAAGCGGGCGAGGGCGGGGACCAGGTCCGCGTGATGACCGTCCACGGCTCCAAGGGTCTGCAGGCGCCCATCGTGATCCTTGCTGACAGCGCGATCCGCCCAGATGCCTCGGGCGAATTGACGCTCGAGGAACAGGTTCTGGGCGCCGAAGAAACCAACACCGTTCCGCTACCCGCCCTGACAAGCGACGAGAAGGTCGGCCCGGTGCGCGCGGTGGAGGAGGTGGACGCCGCCCGCTCGATGCAGGAACACTGGCGGCTGCTCTATGTCGCCATGACCCGCGCGGAAGAGGCGCTGTTCATCGGCGGCTCGCTCGGTCCGCGCGACGCGAAGAACGGTCCGCACGAGGACAGCTGGTATGCACGGCTCGCGGCGCTGTTCGATACCGACACGGCGCTGGACGATCCGATCTGGGGTGCGCGCTGGGAGGTCGGGGAACGCGCTCCGTCCGTGCCGCCTGTCGAGACAACCGTCCCCGAACCAGTGTGCGAGTTGCCCCTATGGGCGAAGCAACCCGTCGGTCCCGAACCGCGCCCGCCGCGTCCGCTGGCTCCCTCGGGGCTGGGCGAGGCCGAGGGAAGCGATCCGCCGCTGCCGCCCGAGGTCGCTGCCGGTGCGGCAAGGCGCGGCGTGCTGATCCACGCGCTTCTCGAACGCCTGCCCGAAGTGCCACGCGATCACCGCGCAGACCGGGCGCGCAGCTGGCTGGCGCAGCAGGCGCCCGACCTGGACAATACCGAGCGCGAGGAAATGCTCGCCCGCGCGCTCGCCGTGCTGGAGGAACCGGGCTTTGCCGATATTTTCGGCGCGCAGGCACTTGCCGAAATCCCGCTTGCCGCCACGGTGGAGGGGCAGGTCGTGATGGGCACCGCCGACCGGCTGCTGGTGACGCCAGAGAAAATCACCGTGGTCGATTTCAAGACCGCGCGTCGTCCGCCCGCTTCGCAAGGCGCCATTCCGGACAGCACCCTGCGCCAGATGGCCGCCTATGTCGCGGCGTTGGAGGCGATCTACCCGGGCCGCACGGTGGAGGCCGCCGTGCTCTATACCCAGACGCCGCAGCTCATCGCCTTGCCCGGCGAGCGCCTCGCTGCCTACAAGGCCGCGTTTGCGGATCGGCAGGAAAGCTTTGGCCTGCCACCCGTTGAGTAATCGAACCCCGCGCCCATATGGGCGGGCAAGACATCAGATATCAGGAGTATTCCCATGGCCACCATCAACGTCACCGACGACGGTTTCCAGAAAGACGTTCTCGACAGCGACAAGCCCGTGCTCGTCGATTTCTGGGCCGATTGGTGCGGGCCGTGCAAGATGATCGCCCCGGCACTGGAAGAGCTGTCGGACGAGCTGGGCGACAAGGTCACCATCGCCAAGATGGACATCATGGAAAACACCGGCGTGCCCGGCGCGATGGGCGTGCAGTCGATCCCCTATCTCGTCCTGTTCAAGAACGGCGAGCCGGCGGCCCACATGCGCGGTGCCGCGCCAAAGGGCCAGCTCAAGCAGTGGCTCGAAGGCGAACTCTAAAACGCCCTTCCGGACCCTTTCGCGCCGCATTCTTGTTTTGCGGCGCAACATTGCTAAACGCGTGAGACCATGAAGCGCACGCACCTGCCTCTCAATGCCTTACGCGTCTATGACGCGGCGGCCCGTCACCTGAGCTTTACCCGCGCTGCGGACGAGCTGGCGGTGACACCGGCCGCCGTTGGCCAGCAGATCCGTGCGCTGGAAGACCATCTCGGCACCGTCCTGTTCCGCCGCACCAGCAAGGGGCTGGAGCTGACGCAGGAAGGCTCGGCCGGTCTCCACGCTTTACGCGAAGGGTTCCTGAAGTTCGAGGAAAGTGTTTCCGCAATGCAGGCGGGGCAGGCTTCGGACAGCTATACCATCGCCTGCCCGCGCGAATTCTACGCGCAATGGCTGGCGCCGCGGTTGGCAGAGTTCACCAAGGAAACGCCGGACGTCAAGTTCACCTTCGTCGCCGATGAGAACGCCGATTTTACCGAGGCGAACCTCGATTGCGCGATCCGGCTGGTCGATGGGCCGGGCGATCTGCAAGGCGTCGAACTTGCCGCTGCGCGCCGGGTGACCGTGGCTGCACCCGGCGCTCCCGACCGGTGGATCGACTGGGGCCTGCCTCTGCAGGACGGGGTTCAGGCGCATGTCACCGTGAGCAACGCCGGTCAGGCACTCTCGGGCGCCATGGCGGGACTGGGCAAGGCGATCCTGCCCGAATTGCTCGCCAAGGAAGCGGTCGAGGCAGGCCGTCTGGAAGTGCTCGATGGCCCCGAGACGGGGACGCGCGCTTACTGGCTGGTCGCCCCGACGCCGCAATGGCGGACGAAGAAAGTGAAAGCGCTGGTTGCGTTCTTGGCGGGGTAATGACCCCCGTTCCTACTCTCAAGACAGAACGCTTTACTCTGCGACCCTTGCGGCGCGATGATACGGCCGCGCTGTTTCCCACCCTCGCGGACGAGGGGCAGAGCCTCTACCTTTCGCGCCCTGCTTTCGAGAGCGAGGAGGAACTGGCCGGCTGGCTATTCGATCCCGACTGGAACGGGCGTACCTGGATTGCCGAGGATGCCGAGGGCCGGGTCGCGGGACGCTTCGTCGCCGTGCCGGGTCTCGACAAGGGCGTGGCCGAGATCGGTTATGTCGTTTGCATGGACCGTCAACGTGAAGGCGTGGCGCATAAATGCACCGCGGCGCTGGTCCGTCACTTGATCGAAGGCGAGGGGCTACGCAAGCTTACCGCCGAGGTGGACATCGAAAACGTGCCATCGGTCCGCTTACTCGAACGGCTCGGTTTCACGCGCGAGGCGTTGTTCCGGCAGCACGAGATATCGCAAAAGGGGCTGTGCGATGTGGCGGTCTATGGCCTGCTCGCCACCGACCCGCTGCCCTAGACCGTAATCAGTTTCAGCTTGAGCGCCTTGACCGTTGCGCCCACCCGGTCGCTCACGCCGAGCTTGGCGTAGAGGCGCTTCACATAGGTCCCGACCGTATCGGCCGAAATCTCCAGCAACTGCGCGATGACCGGCTTCGACTTGCCGTGTGCGATTAGGCGCAGGACCTCCAGTTCGCGTTGCGAGAGGCTGATTTCGCCCTCTTCGATCGTGACAAGCTGGCAGACGCGGTCATGCGCCGTACGGGCGACCATGGTGAGGGCGACGATCTGCTCTTCGGTCGGAGTGACCTCGGCCGGGAAGCCGAAGGCGGCGTAAGCGTCGCGATTGTCGGGGCCGTAAAGGGGAACGCCGAAGCCATTGGCGATACCGTATTCGCGCAGCGCGGCGATAAACCGTTCGACCTCCGGCGTGTGTTCGGCCCGGTCCAGGGCCTCTTCCCACGAGATCGTGTGCCCTGCGCGCATGACCTCGTCGGGGATCGGGTCGCACTGGCGGAAGTCGGCGCTATCGTAGAGGTCGAGCCAGTCCATCGAGAAGCCGCGCGCCACCACCTGCGTCTCCCGCGAGACCTGCGAGCCGAAGACCGGGGTGAAGTGGTAACTGAACTTGTCCGCCCCGAAACGGTCCACCGACCGGCGGACATTTTGCCAGAGGGTGGTGACGCAAGGGCTGCAGGCTATCTCTACAAAGAGGGTATCCATCAAACCAAATGATACCATGCGGGCCCGCAACAAGCCAGAGCAGCGGGCCCGATGTCACACAGCCCCGAACGCTTCGAATACGTGCGCGATGCCGGGCGGATCGTCGGCCTCGCGCAGGCGCTCCAGCGCTTCGTCCACCGTAAGCTCGTATGTCACCACCGTTCCGTCGGAGCCGGTGCGCTGGCCGCCGAGCAGCCGCGCGAAGGCGATGGCGCTGCGGTTTTCGGCCAGCGTGTTCATGGCGAACCGCGCGATCCCCTCGGACTGCGCTTCCAGCAGCAGGGTCGCGGTGAGGATCTTGCCGAGGCCGAGCCCGTGCCAGTCGTCCAAGATCGCGACCGAGAATTCGGCCAGCTCGCGGTCCTCCTCCTCGCGGAAGGCGTGAACCGCACCGATCGCGGGGTGTTCGTTCCGAGACATGTCGATCGCGCCCCAGGCGAGATGCTTGTCCCCATCGGCGTCGAGCAGTCGGTCGATCACCCAGTCGGGCGGGGTCGTCGCGCCGGAGAAGAAGCGCATGTAGCGCGAGTGTGGGCTCATCCGCGCGATGCCTTCGCGAATGCGCTGCTCGTCCCCGCGGTCCACGCGGCGCAGGCAGACAGGCGTGCCGTTTTCCAAGCGGGTTTCGATAACGCCGGGCGCATCGGCGGGGGAAGGGGCAGGACGGATCGCAAACCTCCTCATTTCGTGAGGCTGCATAGCATAGCGCAGCCTTCGCCGCGCGGACAGCGTTGCGGACCAAAAAAAACCCCGCCAGTGAAGGCGGGGTTTGTGAGTTGAGAACCGGATGTTGGACAGTCCGGCCCTTCGGGTCGCAAGGGCCAGCATAGGGAGACATTGGGTCATCGCGATGACATAAGTTATGCGCGCGAAATTTTTTCGCAGGCGGCGCGGCTAGGACCACACTTCTTTCCGGCGCTGCGTCCGGCCCTGACCGAGGCCCACACAGCAAAAGGCGGCGCCCGTCGCTAAACGGACACCGCCTCTGTCATGGTCAGGCCGCGAGGGCCGGACCGTGTGGCTTACATGCCTTCGTCGACCTGATCTTCGGCCGCGTCGCCACCTTCGCCCAGGGCGTCGGCCTGCGCGTCGAGAGCTTCTTCGGTCGCTTCATCGCCCTGTGCTTCGGCGAGGTCGGCCTGCTCTTCAAGCAGGTCTTCCTGCGATTCAGCCTGCTGCTCGACCAGGTCTTCCTGGGCTTCCTGCTCGCTTTCCGCGCAAGCGGCGAGCGAAAGAGCGGCGGCCGAAACGGCGACGAGTGCTGCAGTGTTGAACTTCATGGTATTTTCCCCTTCTTGGTGGATCTTGAACGCGGCAAACCCGCGCTTTCGGAGGATCTACACCTCGCAGCCCCATTTGTGCCACAATTTTTTCGATTTCGCCTTTTTTTCGCCAAAAATGCGACGAACCGTTGCGGCTAGCCCTCGGTGTCCGGACCCGGAAGGGCTTCATCCTCGCCGTAATCCTCGGGGTCGTAGCCATAGAGTTCGAGCGCCCGCGCGCGCCGCCGGGCCTCCCGGTCGAGCACGGGGTCGGCGGGGGCAGGGGGCTTCGCGCGCTCCTCGGCCAGCACTTCGGCGCGGATGCTCTCGTAGAGCGGATGGCCCGTTTCGACGCGCTGGACGCCGTATCGGGCGGCGAGGCGATGCTAGAGGAGGAAATTTGAGGAGGTTGTTGTCGGGCTTGTCCCACACGCCCAGCAGTTTGCCGGCCGAGACGATCGGCGTCGGCGTGCCCTTCAGCGCGCGTTCGAGCGCGCAATCCTCCAGCCGCTGCACCCCGCCGTCGACCGCCGCGTCCCAGGCGGCCGCAAACCCTTCCGCCCCGGGCCGCGCCCGCAGCTTGTAGAGCGCCTCCATGCTTTTGCCGATGGACCGCGCGGCCTGCACGACGATGCCGGTAGCCGCGAGCGTGCTGACGAAGCGGCGCTGGAGGTCTGGCGTAATCGAATTGCGGCGCGGCGCCGCGTGGAGATAGGGCGCAAAGGCGAGGAGCGGATCGCCCTCCTCGAGCAAAGGCGCGACATGCGCGGTGGCAGAGGTGGCCTGGCGGGGAGTTGCGCGGGTGGGGGTGGGGTGGTCTGCACTCATGGCCCACCCCAAAATGCACATTCCCGCGAAGTAGGGAAACGGTTTCTAGCGGGCGCTTATGCCAGCGAATTGGAGCGAAGCGGACGTGGGCGATAAGGGGCGCGGAAGCGCTAGGACCTGTGGTCGAGAGACCAATACCGGACGCTACAAAGGGGACGGACAGCTAACGACCCGATTGCCGACGTTTAATTTTCTATGCGATGCTCGGCCTGTCAGATGGCTAGAGAGGATATCACGTAGTGGACGATGGGATAAAGGTGAGCCGTCTCGGTCCCGAACATGCTCTCCTATACAGGGAACTTCGTCATTCAGATCTTCGGTCACATCCCGAATATTTTGGCGCGTCTCTAGACGAAGAAGCCAGCCTTTCCGAAAGCGCTGTGGCCGACCGCCTTTCCCACGGGGTAGTATTCGGTGCCTGGCTAAATGGGCAACTGGTCGGTTGCGCCGGCTTGGCTTCTCGGGAGAAAGTGAAGCTTCGGCACAAGGCAATTTTATGGGGAATGTTTGTGAGGCCCGATGCGCGTGGAGTCGGCCTTGGCAAGCTCCTGCTCGACGCAGTGATCGGACATGCGCGACCCATGTATGAAGAAGTTTTGTTGACGGTTGTCGAGGGAAACGAAACTGCTGCGAGCCTATATGCCGCCGCTGGCTTCGAGGAGTATGGCCGGGAACTTGGCGCCATCAAGATCGGCGACAGTTATTTCGGCGAGATTCTGATGCGGCTGCCCTTGGCGCATCGCTGATTGCCGGAGGTGATACTGAAAAGAGACTCAGTCAGAAAGCTATGGCCGATTTCCACCCCAATATCGGACAATCAGCCGCATGGTCCATCACACCAGAAGCAGACCGGCCGCTAAGCTCGCAATTCAGACAAAAGCGGAAATTCTGCTAACGACCCAATAGCCGCCGTTAAGGCGAAGCCTCCGTTTCTTTTTCGACGGGCCGCAACTCGACAATCAGGATAGATGCGACCCAGAAACAGATTGTAATGAAAATGTGTGGAGGAGGGCGGATGCCCTCGAACACGGTCTCTCCTATCCCGTGAATAAGAAGCAGATACAGACTGCCCACCAGCGCCAGTAAGGTGGCTACGGCCGAGAACCGACGCCGGGCCACGGGTGCGAGATATAGATACAAAACAATGGTGCAGACGACCGCAATTATTAGCGCGTAGTCGCGAAGCGGCAAGTTCGTCGTCATGCCAAGATTGGCCCCTATGAGGGCGCCAAAGAACAGGGAAACGCCGTTTAGGGCGGCCCGCTTTTCGGCAATTGTCTGTACGTCAAAACCCATTAGTCGCCGCCAGTGCATAGCAACTCCTTTGGGCAGCGAAGGTGCAGCAATACTGCCGAACAAGTCAACGACCGCGTCCCCCACTCAACAATCAGAATTTCGCTGCCCTTGATCTTGCAAACCTGACCGTCCGCTTCCCACCCCGATCAGACATTCAGTCGGATTGTTCATGGCACCAATAGCGGACTGGCAGCTAAACTCGCGGCTTAGAAGAAAGCGGCCATTTCGCCAACGACCCGTGTGTGAATGATTAGCCATTCTGTCTCGTAGCGAGACTAAGCATTTTTTCGTAGAGCCAGCGAAGAATTATTATAGCCACAATCTGCGACAACGCTCGCTACCGCACCATGGACAAACTCGATATTTCTCCCGAATTGCCCCGAGCATCAAGGCGTTCACACGGACGCACGCGGATGTTTATAACCGCGAGCCTTTCGTCAGCGGCCACAACCGGCAGCGTGCGTGTGCGCGATCTCTCGGTAGCCGGAGCATTACTGGAATCAGATGATTTGCCTGCGGTTGGAATGCGGGTGAAACTACGCAGAGGCGATTTGAGCGCCACGGGCAAAATAGTTCGCTTAGACGGAAAGTTGGCGGGAGTTCAGTTTGAACGCCTAATCAACCCAATTGATTGGCTGCCCAATAAAGCGCAGTCGCAACTGATGGTCGACACCGCCTTTCAGACGATAAAACCGCTTTTCGAGGGGGGGCCGCCCAAAGAAAGCACGCGAGTTAATGCGCGTGCCGAGGCAAGAGCTTTGCCTTCCAGCCAGACGTCTCGTGACGAACTCGAAGGGATAGCCGACATGCTCGATGCACTTGCGGATCAGATGAGCGAAGATCCTGCCATCATCGCGAGTTATCTGGACAAGCTGCAAGTGCTGGATGTTGCGTCGCAAAAGCTGCGTAAGGTGGGACGCAGCCTGCCGATTCTGTAAGGCGCGAAGCAGGCTTGCCCTTTCCTCATCCCGGCCAGCCCACTTGATTAATGTTAGTGCACACGGTCCAACGGCCAGCGCGCGACTATCCGCATCGACCGATGATGTCCGTCTTCCACCCCACTCATGACATTTACGGGCCGAATGGGATAGCGCCGAAAGCAAACGTTTGATCGGGTCTCTCTCGTTTGACCCATCACCCACGCACCCCCCCCTTGTAACCCACCGTCCTACCCTCATATAACACTTAGCTACCAGTCGCGATCGACGGTCCCGAGGGCCAGTTGCCCTCCTTTCTTTCCATTTCGCCTTCTAGCCCGCGTGCACAAGCGGTCGCTATTGAGCGCCTGCGCGAAATCGAAGGATGTATTCCCATGACACATTTTGGCACGATCAAGCGCTATGACAGCAGCACCGGCAACGGTTCGATCGCCCCTGAAAAGGGTGGCAACGTGCTCGACTTCGGCAAGGCCGATTTGCAGCAGGAAGCTTCCGAACCCGAGTCAGGCCAGCGTTTCAGCTATGAAACGAAGCAGGCCGACGGCGGCAAGCAGCGCGCCGTGAACCTGCAGCAGCAGGAACAGGGCCATTCCGAAAAGCAGGGCAGCCAGGCCAAGCAACAGCAGGGCTGATAACGCCTGAACCCTTCCGGGTGCGTCCTTAGCCGGATGCGCCCGGGATTTTGCCTGCACGCGTTTCCTTCCACCCGATTTGCGACTGGATTTCCCCATGGACCTCAATGAACTGCTTCACGCCCACCAGGTTGCCGTCATGCAGGCCAGCGCCCGCGGTGACGATGCCGACAAGGAGGGTCACTTTGCCAAGGTGGCGGAATATGCCGAACAAGTGCGCCGCCTGCGCGTGATGCGCGAAAACGGGGAGAAGCCAGCCGCCGTTGATGGCCCGCCGACCATCATCTATGGCACCTATGCCGGTGATGCAGGCAAGCCTTCCGCGGCCACACCGGAGGCATCGTGGGAAGACGAGGGCGGGGCAGTGATACCCTCTGCCGACGAGCCGCATGCCGAGCGGCAGGCCGGGGCGGACCGCGAATATAACGTCGGGGGCAAGACCTTCGGCGATTTGAACGATGCCGTGACAGAGCATTTGCGCCAGATGTCGGGCGGGGCAGACACGCCCGCGACTTGACCCATCCCCCCTCGCACACTATGTGCGCGGCCATCCGGTGAGGGAATCGCCTCGCGCGTATCCGACGCCGGCCAGATAGAGCTGAACATTGCCGGTCATGTCCCGGGGGCCTGTCGCTATCGCGACGAGGCTCTTTTCTATTGCAGCAGGATAACCTGTTCGGGGCAGCCGTCAAAGTAACCCGGTGGCCGTGTGGGCCGATGGGTGGAGCGTTTCAGGCTCGTGCGAACAGACCGCCCCGGTGCTTGCCAGCGCCGCGTGCGCCCTGAGAACACGAACCCGATACACCACCGATCATCCCGCTAGTCGCCGCCATCACACGGTGAAGAGAAAGAACTCACATGCCGACTATTAACCAGCTGGTCCGCAAGGGCCGCGTTCCGCAGAAGGCCAAGAGCAAGGTCCCTGCGATGGAGCAGAACCCGCAGAAGCGCGGCGTTTGCACCCGCGTCTACACGACGACCCCGAAGAAGCCGAACTCGGCTCTGCGCAAGGTTGCCAAGGTCCGCCTGACCAACCAGCGCGAAGTCATCTCCTACATCCCGGGCGAAGGCCACAACCTGCAGGAGCACAGCGTCGTGCTCATCCGCGGCGGCCGTGTTCGCGACCTTCCCGGCGTTCGCTACCACGTCCTTCGCGGCGTGCTCGATACGCAGGGCGTGAAGGACCGCAAGCAGTCGCGCTCGAAGTACGGCGCCAAGCGTCCGAAGTAAGGTCTTAGCGCGGTAGCGGCCCGCACCCCCACCCGGTTACCCCTACGAGGGTAGAATTTGGGTGGCCGGGTGGGGGAGCGGGCTGGTGCCGCAAGGCAGCACGGATGTGCTGCCGCTCTCCGAAGGAGTTAGCAAACATGTCACGTCGTCGTCGTCCCGAGAAGCGGGAAATCCTGCCTGATCCGAAATTCAACGATCAGGTCCTCTCGAAATTCATGAACAACCTGATGTATGATGGCCGCAAGGCCGTTGCCGAAGGTATCGTCTACACCGCGCTCGACACGGTCGAAGCCAAGGCCAAGGCGAACCCGGTCGAGGTGTTCCACAGCGCGCTCGAGAACATCAAGCCGCAGGTCGAAGTTCGCAGCCGCCGTGTCGGTGGTGCGACTTACCAGGTGCCGGTTGAAGTGCGTCCCGAGCGTGCCCAGGCACTCGCCATCCGCTGGCTGATCGGCGCGGCGCGCGGCCGTCCTGAAACGACCATGGCTGCCCGTCTCTCGGGCGAGTTGATGGATGCGTCGAACAACCGCGGCAACGCCGTCAAGAAGCGCGAAGATACGCACCGCATGGCGGACGCGAACCGCGCCTTCTCGCATTACCGCTGGTAAGGCTCGGGTGGTGGCCGGTTTCGCCTTGCGGCGGAACGGTCACCACGCGGTCACATTGACAAACAAAGGGGTGGCGGATCGTCACTCCACCTCACGAGGAATTCCACATGGCACGCGAATATCCGCTCGAGCGGTACCGCAACATCGGCATCATGGCCCACATCGATGCCGGCAAGACCACCACGACCGAACGTATCCTCTACTACACCGGCAAGTCCTACAAGATCGGCGAAGTCCACGACGGCGCCGCCACCATGGACTGGATGGAGCAGGAGCAGGAACGCGGCATCACCATTACCTCCGCTGCGACGACCACCTTCTGGTCGGCCGAAGACGGTGAAGGTCCCAAGCACCGCATCAACATCATCGACACCCCCGGCCACGTCGACTTCACCATCGAAGTCGAACGCAGCTTGCGCGTCCTCGACGGTGCGGTTGCCGTTTTCGACGGCGTCGCCGGCGTTGAGCCGCAGTCCGAAACCGTTTGGCGCCAGGCCGACAAGTACGGTGTCCCTCGGATGTGCTTCGTCAACAAGCTCGACCGTACCGGCGCAGACTTCTATTACTGCGTCCAGTCGATCATCGACCGTCTCGGCGCAAACCCGCTGGTCCTCTATCTCCCGATCGGCGCAGAAAGCGACCTTGAAGGCGTGGTCGATCTCGTCAACAATCGCGGCATCGTCTGGGAAAATGACGGCCTGGGCGCGACGTTCAACTACGTCGACATCCCAGCCGACCTCGCCGACAAGGCTGCCGAATACCGTGAGAAGCTGATCGAGACCGCCGTCGAACAGGACGACGATGTCATGGAAGCCTACCTCGAAGGTAACGAGCCCGACGCGGCGACGCTCAAGCGTCTGATCCGCAAGGGCACCATGGCGCGCGACTTCGTTCCCGTGCTGTGCGGTTCGGCGTTCAAGAACAAGGGCGTCCAGCCCCTGCTCGACGCGGTCGTCGACTACATGCCGTCGCCGCTCGACGTTCCGGCCATCAAGGGCGTCCTGCCCGACAGCGACAAGGAAGACACCCGTCCGTCGTCGGACGAAGCTCCCTTCGCTGCACTGGCCTTCAAGATCATGAATGACCCGTTCGTCGGCTCGCTCACCTTCACCCGCATCTACTCGGGTCACCTCACCAAGGGTTCGGTCCTGAACTCGGTGAAGGACAAGAAGGAAAAGATCGGTCGCATGCTGCTGATGCACTCGAATAACCGCGAGGACATCGATGAGGCGTTCGCTGGCGACATCGTCGCTATCGCAGGCCTCAAGGAAACCACCACCGGCGACACCCTGTGTGCGTCGAGCGCACCGATCATTCTCGAGCGCATGGAATTCCCCGAGCCGGTGATCGAGCTGTCGGTCGAACCGAAGACCAAAGCCGACCAGGAAAAGATGGGCGTGGCCCTCAACCGCCTGGCCGCCGAGGATCCGAGCTTCCGCGTCACCACCGACCACGAGTCGGGTCAGACGATCATCAAGGGCATGGGCGAGCTTCACCTCGACATCCTCGTCGATCGCATGAAGCGCGAGTTCAAGGTCGAAGCAAACGTCGGCGCACCGCAGGTCGCGTATCGCGAATACCTCGGCAAGCCGGTGGACGTCGATTACACCCACAAGAAGCAGTCGGGTGGTTCGGGTCAGTTCGGCCGCGTCAAGGTCAAGGTCAGCCCGGGTGAGCGCGGCCAGGGCTTCGTGTTCGAAGACAGCATCAAGGGCGGTAACATTCCGAAGGAATACATCCCCGCGATTGAAAAGGGCTTCCGTGAGCAGGCCGAAAGCGGCCATCTCGTCGGCTTCCCGATCATCGACTTCACGGTCGAGCTTTACGACGGTGCGTACCATGACGTCGACTCGAGCGCGATCGCGTTCGAAATCGCCGGTCGCGGTGCAATGCGCGAAGTTGCCGAGCGTTCGGGCATCAAGCTGCTCGAGCCGATCATGAAGGTCGAGGTCGTGACGCCTGAGGATTACCTCGGCGACGTCATCGGCGACCTCAACTCGCGTCGTGGCCAGATCCAGGGCACCGATAGCCGCGGTAACGCACAGGCTGTCGAAGCCAACGTGCCGCTCGCGAACATGTTCGGTTACGTGAACGAGCTGCGCTCGTTCACCCAGGGCCGCGCTCAGTACTCGATGCAGTTCAGCCACTACGACGAAGTTCCGGCGAACGTGGCTCAGGAAGTCAAGGAGAAGCTTGCGTAAGCGAGGCTTCCAGTCTAGGGGCGGCGCCTGATTCCGCGGGCGCCGTTTCCAACCCGCAGAAATTCACTTTCAGATTAGAGGTTATTGGAAAATGGCGAAGGAAAAATTCGAGCGTAACAAGCCGCACGTCAACGTTGGCACCATCGGCCACGTCGACCACGGCAAGACCACGCTGACCGCAGCAATCACCAAGGTTCTCGGCTCGGCCGTCGATTTCGCAAACATCGACAAGGCTCCCGAAGAGCGTGAGCGCGGCATCACCATCTCGACCGCGCACGTCGAATACGAAACCGACGCGCGTCACTACGCACACGTCGACTGCCCGGGTCACGCCGACTACGTGAAGAACATGATCACCGGTGCAGCCCAGATGGACGGCGCCATCCTGGTCGTGAACGCAGCTGACGGCCCGATGCCGCAGACCCGCGAGCACATCCTGCTTGCCCGCCAGGTCGGCGTTCCGGCTCTGGTCGTGTACATGAACAAGGTCGACCAGGTCGACGACGAGGAGATCCTCGAGCTCGTCGAACTCGAAGTTCGTGAACTCCTCAGCTCGTACGACTTCGACGGCGACAACATCGCCATCGTCAAGGGTTCGGCTCTGGCCGCTCTCGAAGGTCGTGATCCGGAAATCGGCGAAAACTCGATCAAGGAACTGATGGACGCCGTTGACGCGAACATCCCGACCCCCGACCGTCCGGTCGACAAGGACTTCCTGATGCCGATCGAAGACGTGTTCTCGATCTCGGGTCGCGGTACGGTTGTCACCGGCCGCGTCGAAACCGGCGTTGTGAACGTTGGCGACGAAGTCGAAATCGTCGGCATCAAGGACACCACCAAGACGACCGTCACCGGCGTCGAAATGTTCCGCAAGCTGCTTGACCGCGGTGAAGCTGGCGACAACATCGGTGCCCTGATCCGCGGCGTTGGCCGTGAAGAAGTCGAGCGTGGCCAGGTTCTCGCGAAGCCGGGTTCGGTTACGCCGCACACCGAGTTCAGCGCAGAAGTCTACGTCCTTTCGAAGGACGAAGGTGGCCGTCACACGCCGTTCTTCGCGAACTACCGTCCGCAGTTCTACTTCCGCACCACCGACGTCACCGGCGAAGTGATCCTTCCCGAAGGCACCGAAATGGTGATGCCGGGCGACAACGTGACGATCGACGTCAAGCTGATCGCTCCGATCGCCATGGACCAGGGCCTGCGCTTCGCAATTCGCGAAGGCGGCGGTACGGTCGGCTCGGGCGTCGTTGGCTCGATCAAGAAGTAAGCTTCGCTCGTCGAAGTCAGCTTCTGCCGAAGTAGCGGGGCCCGCCTTCCTTCAAGGGGAGGGCGGGCCCTTCGCTTTTTGTGTGAGCGATGGAAACGGCAGAAATGCACGCTTCGCCGCACGCGATGGACGGCAGTTCGTTCTGTTGGAAATCGGGGGTTGTCAGATCGGGGTCTCCCCCGTATATGCGCGCCCACAGACAGGGATTCGTCCCTATCGATAGAATTCACGGAAGGTCGCCCGCAACCGGGAAACCGGGCTCACAGTGGGGCTGACCTTTCTTTTTGTTTGCGGGCCACCCGCTGGTCCGCTTGGCTCTTTCGCATCGGTGTAGGTAATGGAAGCACAGAATATCCGCATTCGCCTCAAGGCGTTCGATCATCGCGTTCTCGACCAGGCAACTGGCGAAATCGCAGACACCGCGCGTCGCACGGGTGCCCTTATTCGTGGTCCCATTCCCATGCCGACGCGTATCGAGAAGTTCACCGTGAACCGCGGCCCGCACATCGACAAGAAGTCGCGCGAGCAGTTCGAGGTGCGCACCTACAAGCGTCTGCTCGACATCGTGCAGCCCAACGCCCAGACCGTCGACGCGCTGATGAAGCTCGACCTCGCTGCTGGCGTGAACGTCGAAATCAAGCTCGCCTAAGCAAGCTCGATTGGTCTTCCTGCCGGACTTGAAAAGGCAGGGAAGTTTCAGGGGCGCTCGATAGCCCCGCCGGTTCGCAAGAGCAGGCAAGACATCGGGATACCGCCGGATTTCATCCGGGACTGCGTCCCCCGTCTGCTTCCCTCGGGAAGCAATCAGCCCGGACGGGGGCACGCATCGCACAATCGGGCTGGCACGCACCCTGGGGATGAGCTCCTTGGTGCCTCTGTTGAGGAGTTTGACGATGCGCACAGGCGTTATCGCAAAGAAAGTCGGGATGACCCGCCTCTTCCAGGAGGACGGACGGCACGTACCCGTGACCGTTCTTTCGCTGGAAGATTGCCAGGTCACCGCACATCGCACCGAAGACCGTGACGGCTACTACGGCGTCCAGGTCGGTTCGGGCGAAGCGAAGCAGAAGAACGTGAACAAGCCGCAGCGCGAAGCTTTTGCCAAGGCAGAAGTCGCGCTGAAGATGAAGGTCGGTGAATTCCGCGTGGACAGCGAGGAAGCCCTGCTTCCGGTCGGCGCCCGCATATCGGCCGAACACTTCGTCGCAGGCCAGAAGGTCGACATCACGGGTCACACCCAGGGTAAGGGCTTTGCCGGCGCCATGAAGCGTTGGGGCTTCGGTGGTCTGCGCGCCACCCACGGTGTCTCGATCTCGCACCGCTCGCACGGTTCGACGGGTAACCGTCAGGACCCGGGCCGCGTATTCAAGGGCAAGAAGATGGCCGGTCACATGGGTGACCGCCAGCGTACGCAGCAGAACCTCGAGATCGTGCGCACCGACGCCGATCGCGGCCTCCTCTTCGTTAAGGGCTCGGTCCCGGGCGCGAAGAATGGCTGGCTGATGGTTCGCGACGCTGTGAAGGTTCGCATGCCCGACGATCTGCCGTTCCCTGGCGTGATGCGTCGCAACGAAGACGAGTTCAAATCGGAAGAAGCCGATGCGGGCCTGATCGAAAGCGCAGCAGAACACGAAGTCGGCACGGAAGTTTCCGCTGAACAGCAGGAAAAGCTGATGCAGCAGCAGGAATCGGGTGCAGACGCCGAAACCACGACCGACGGCGATGCCGGCGGTGAGAGCAAGGAGTCCTGATCGTGAAGGTCAAGGTCCAGAAAATCGACGGCAAGGCGTCGGGCGACATCGAGCTGAACGATGACGTGTTCGGGGTCGAGCCGCGTGCCGACATCCTGCACCGCGTTGTCACCTGGCAGCTCGAGAACCGGCGCGGCACCGCACGTCCCACGCGTGAGCGTTCGGACGTTGCCCGCACTGGCAAGAAGTTCGGTCGTCAAAAGGGTGGTGGTACCGCCCGTCACGGCGACCGCGGCGCTCCGATCTTCATTGGCGGCGGCAAGGCTCACGGCGCGCGCAAGCGTGACTTCGAGCAGTCGCTCAACAAGAAGATCCGCGCGCTCGGCCTGAAGATGGCTCTTTCGAGCAAGGCTAAGGACGGCCTCGTCGTCGTCGACAGCCTTGAGCTCAAGGACGCCAAGACCAAGGCGCTTAAGGGTCACTTCGACAAGAATGGCTGGAGCGGCAAGGTCCTCATCATCGACGGCGAAAGCGTCAACGACGGCTTCAAGAAGGCTGCCGGCAACCTGCCGGGCGTCAACGTGCTGCCGGCCATGGGCGCCAACGTCTACGACATCCTGAAGCACGACACGCTTGTCCTCACCAAGGACGCGGTCGAGAAGCTGGAGGGCCGTTTCAATGGCTAAGAAGCAGGCAATCGACGCGCGTCACTACGACGTGATCCTTGCTCCGCACATCACCGAGAAGTCGACGCTTGCGTCGGAAAACAACGCGGTGGTGTTCAAGGTCGCAGGCGATGCGACCAAGCCGCAGATCAAGGAAGCCGTGGAAGCGATCTATGCCGATCAGAAGGCAAAGGTCGTCGCGGTCAACACGATCAACGTGAAGGGCAAGACCAAGCGCTGGAAGGGCAAGCCCTACAAGCGCAACGACGTGAAGAAGGCGATCGTCACTCTCGCTGAGGGTGCCATGATCGACATCACGGAAGGTGTGAGCTGATGGCACTCAAGAACTACAAACCGACGAGCCCCGCACGCCGCGGCCTCATCCTCGTCGACAAGTCGGGACTGTACAAAGGCAAGCCCGTCAAGTCGCTGACGGAAGGCAAGCGCAAGACCGGTGGCCGGAACAACAAGGGCCATGTCACCTCGCGTGGCATCGGTGGCGGTCACAAGCAGAAGTACCGCTTCATCGACTTCAAGCGTCGCAAGTGGGACGTTGAAGGCACCGTGGAACGGATCGAATACGATCCCAACCGCACCGCTTTCATCGCACTCGTGAAGTACGAAGACGGCGAGCAGGCCTACATCCTCGCTCCGCAGCGTCTCGCTGTCGGCGACAAGGTGATCGCGGCTGAAAAGACCGACACCAAGCCCGGCAACGCCATGCTGCTCGGCCAGATGCCGGTCGGCACCATTTGCCACAACGTCGAAATGAAGCCCGGCAAGGGCGGTCAGATCGCACGTTCGGCCGGTGCCTACGTCCAGCTGGTCGGTCGTGACCGCGGCATGGTCATCGTCAGGCTCAATTCAGGCGAGCAGCGCTATCTGCGTGCCGACTGCATGGGCACCGTCGGCGCCGTGTCGAACCCGGACAACCAGAACCAGAACCTGGGCAAGGCCGGTCGTCGTCGCTGGATGGGCATCAAGCCGCTGACCCGCGGTGTCGCCAAGAACCCGGTCGACCACCCGCATGGCGGTGGTGAAGGCCGGACCTCGGGCGGCCGCCACCCGGTCACTCCGTGGGGCAAGCCGACCAAGGGCGCCCGTACTCGCAAGAACAAGCAGACGGACAAGATGATCATCCGTTCGCGCCACGCGAAGAAGAAGAGGTAATCCGACATGGCTCGTTCCGTCTGGAAAGGTCCGTTCGTCGAACTCAGCCTTCTTAAGAAGGCAGAAGAGGCGCAGGAAGCAAGCAACGCCAAGCCGATCAAGACCTGGTCGCGCCGCAGCACCATCCTGCCCCAGTTCGTCGGTCTCACGTTCAACGTGTACAACGGCCACAAGTTCATCCCCGTATCCGTTTCGGAAGAAATGGTCGGCCACAAGCTCGGTGAATTCGCGCCCACGCGCACCTTCCCGGGTCACGCTGCCGACAAGAAGGGCAAGCGCTGATGAGCAAGCAGAAAGCACCCCGTCGCGTCGCCGACAACGAGGCTCTGGCCGTAGGCACCACCATCCGTGGTTCCGCGCAGAAGCTGAACCTCGTTGCCGAGCTCATCCGCGGCAAGAAGGCCGAAGAGGCCCTCAACATCCTGGCCTTCTCGAAGAAGTCGATGGCCAAGGATGCCACGAAGGTTCTCGCCTCGGCGATCGCCAACGCGGAAAACAACCACAACCTCGATGTCGACTCGCTGGTCGTCGCTGAGGCTTCGGTGGGCAAGTCGATCACGATGAAGCGCTTCCACACCCGTGGTCGCGGCAAGTCGACGCGCATCCTGAAGCCGTTCAGCCGCCTTCGGATCGTCGTCCGCGAGCAGGAAGAGGCGTAAGATGGGCCATAAGAGCAATCCGATCGGTCTGCGCCTGCAGATCAACCGCACCTGGGACAGCCGCTGGTACGCCGAAGGGCGCGACTACGCCAAGCTGCTGGCCGAGGACATCGAGATCCGCAAGTACATCCTCGAGAAGGCTGCTCAGGCCGCTATCTCGAAGGTTGTGATCGAGCGTCCGGCGAAGCTTTGCCGTATCTCGATCTACGCTGCGCGTCCCGGTGTCATCATCGGCAAGAAGGGCGCGGACATCGAGAAGCTGCGCGCCAAGCTGTCGCAGATGACCGAAAGCGAAGTGAAGCTGAACATCGTCGAAATCCGCAAGCCGGAAGTCGATGCCAAGCTCGTCGCCCAGGGCATCGCCGACCAGCTGATCCGCCGTGTGGCTTTCCGCCGTGCGATGAAGCGCGCCATGCAGTCGGCCATGCGCCTTGGTGCCGAAGGCATCAAGATCATGTGTGGCGGCCGTCTCGGCGGTGCGGAAATCGCTCGCGTCGAACAGTATCGCGAAGGCCGCGTGCCGCTGCACACGCTGCGCGCCAACATCGATTACGCTGAAGCCGAAGCGCTGACCGCTTACGGCATCATCGGCATCAAGGTGTGGGTCTTCAAGGGTGAGATCCTCGGCCACGACCCGACCGCGCAGGACCGTCTCATGATGGAATCGCAGACGTCCGGCGTCCGTCCGGCTCGCTGATTGCAGGTATAGGAAAGAACCATGCTGCAACCGAAGAAAACCAAGTACCGCAAGGCGTTCAAGGGCAAGATCCATGGCAAAGCCAAGGGCGGCACGACGCTCAACTTCGGCTCTTACGGGCTGAAGGCTCTCGAGCCCGAGCGTATCACTGCGCGCCAGATCGAAGCGGCTCGCCGCGCGATCACGCGTCACATCAAGCGCCAGGGCCGTCTCTGGATCCGCGTCTTCCCGGACGTGCCGGTTTCGAAGAAGCCTGCCGAAGTCCGTCAGGGTAAGGGCAAGGGTTCGGTCGAATACTGGGCCGCTCGCGTGAAGCCGGGCCGCATCCTGTTCGAACTCGACGGCGTTGCCGGCCCGCTGGCCGCCGAAGCGTTCAGCCGCGCAGCCATGAAGCTGCCGGTCAAGACCAAGGTCGTGGCCCGCCTGGGCGACACCTCGCACCTCGGAGGCGAATAATGAGCAAGATCGAAGATCTGCGCCAGAAGAGCGACGACCAGCTGGACGAAGAGCTGACCACCCTGAAGCGCGAGGCATTCAACCTGCGCTTCCAGGCGGCGACCAACCAGCTCGAAGCACCGGCGCGCATCCGTGAAGTCCGTCGCACGATCGCCAAGATCAAGACGCTTCAGACCGAGCGTACCCGCGCGGCCGAAGCCAAGGCTTAAGGAGTAGACCATGCCCAAGCGTATTCTGATCGGGACCGTCACCTCCGACAAGACCGACAAGACCGTGACCGTACTGGTCGAGCGTAAGGTGAAGCACCCCCTCTACGGGAAGATCATCCGTCGCTCGAAGAAGTACCACGCCCACGACGAGCAAAACGAGTACCAGCTCGGCGACGTCGTGCGCATCGAAGAGACCAAGCCGATCTCGAAGACCAAGACCTGGATGGTCAAGGACCGGGTGACGGCAGGCGGAACCCAGGCTGTCGAGGCCGACCTCGAAGTCGAAGCCGCAGGCAACTGACGTATTAGGAACTGCCGGGCGCCTGGAAACAGGGCCGTCCCGGCAAGCCAAGAGAAGGAACCGGATCAATGATCCAGATGCAATCCAATCTCGACGTCGCGGACAACAGCGGCGCCAAGCGCGTCCAGTGCATCAAGGTACTGGGCGGCTCGAAGCGCCGTACCGCGTCCGTCGGTGACGTGATCGTGGTTTCCGTCAAGGAAGCCCAGCCGCGCACGAAGGTGAAGAAGGGCGATGTCCATCGCGCTGTCATCGTGCGCACGAAGAAGGACGTACGCCGCCCCGATGGCAGCGTGATCCGCTTCGACAGCAACGCCGCAGTTCTCGTCAACAAGAACGAAGAACCCATCGGCACCCGTATCTTCGGACCGGTGGTTCGCGAACTTCGCGGCCGCGGCTTCATGAAGATCATCTCGCTTGCTCCGGAGGTGCTGTAATGGCTTCTGCAAAGATCAAGAAAGGTGACACCGTCGTCGTCCTGTCCGGCAAGGACAAGGGCAAGACCGGTACCGTGTCGAAGGTCAGCCCGAAGGACGGCAAGATTGTCGTCGAGGGCGTGAACATCGCCGCGCGTCACCGCAAGCCGACCCAGCAGAACCCGCAGGGCGGTATCGATCGCTTCGAAGCGCCGATGCCGATCAGCAAGGTTGCTGTGGCCGATCCCAAGGATGGCAAGCCCACCCGCGTCCGTTTCGAAGATAAGGACGGCAAGAAGGTGCGCGTTGCCGTGAAGAGTGGGGAGACCATCGATGGCTGATTACACCCCCCGTATGAAGCAGCGCTACGACGACGAGATCGTCAAGGCGATGACCGAGAAGTTCGGTTACAAGAACCGTCTCGAAGTTCCGAAGCTGGAAAAGATTACGCTCAACATGGGCGTTGGCGAAGCCAGCCAGGACAAGAAGAAGGTCCAGACCGCTGCGGAAGAAATGGCCAAGATTGCCGGTCAGAAGCCGGTCATCACCAAGGCCAAGAAGTCGATCGCGCAGTTCAAGCTGCGTGAAGGCATGCCCATCGGTGCGAAGGTGACCCTTCGTCGCGAGCGCATGTACGAATTTCTCGACCGCCTCGTGACCATTGCAATGCCTCGCATCCGCGACTTCCGTGGCCTCAACGCCAAGTCGTTCGACGGTCGTGGCAACTACGCAATGGGCCTCAAAGAGCAGATCATCTTCCCCGAAATCTCCTACGACCAGATCGAGAAGGTTCGGGGCATGGATATCATCGTGACCACCACGGCGAAGACCGACGAAGAAGCCCGCGAGCTTCTCAAGCTGTTCGGTTTCCCGTTCCCGTCCGAAAAGACGGAAGAGAAGGAGGCGGCGTGAGCCGCTTCCGGATCGCAGGATAAGGAAGGAACTTAAGTCCAATGGCGAAACTGAGTTCGATCAACAAGAACGAGCGTCGCAAGAAGCTCGTGAAGCAGTATGCGGACAAGTACGCAAAGCTGAAGGCTATCGCTGATGACGAGAGCCTCGATGACGGCGAACGCCTGATGGCGCGCCTGAAGATGGCTGAGCTGCCCCGCAACGCGAACCCGACCCGCGTGCGCAACCGCTGCGCCACCACCGGCCGCCCGCGCGGCTATTACCGCAAGTTCGGCCTCAACCGCATCGAACTGCGCGACCTCGGCAACAAGGGCCTGATTCCGGGCCTGACCAAGTCGAGCTGGTGAGGTACTGACAGATGGCTATGACCGATCCCCTGGGTGATATGCTCACCCGCATCCGCAACGGCCAGCAGGCGAAGAAGGACAGTGTCCTTTCGCCCGCTTCCAAGCTGCGTGCGAACGTCCTCGAAGTTCTTCAGCGCGAAGGCTACATCCGTGGCTACAGCGACGATGCTTCGGGCAAGCACCCGCAGCTGCGGATTGAACTGAAGTATTTCGAAGGCGAACCGGCTATCAAGCACGTCGCCCGTGTCTCCAAGCCTGGCCGCCGCGTCTACGCGGGTTCGAAAGAACTCCCCGTCGTGCGCAATGGCCTCGGCATCACCATCGTCTCGACGCCGAAGGGCGTGCTTTCCGACGCGGAAGCCCGTGCTGACAACGTCGGCGGCGAAGTGCTGGCGGAGGTGTTCTGATGAGCCGCATTGGCAAGAAGCCGGTAGCGATCCCTAGCGGGGTCACTGCCAATATCGACGGCGACACGCTTTCGGTTAAGGGTCCCAAGGGCACCCTGACCATGGGCCTGTCGGAGCTGGTCGAATACAAGCTCGAGAACGACGAAATCTCCGTCACACCGGCCAACGACACGCGCGCCGCTCGCAACCACTGGGGTATGCAGCGCACGCTCGTTTCGAACCTGGTCGAAGGTGTGACCGAAGGTTTCACCAAGGTTCTCGAAATCAACGGTGTCGGCTACCGTGCACAGGCGCAGGGCAAGAAGCTTAAGCTTCAGCTCGGCTACTCGCACGATGTCGATCTCGACGTTCCCGAAGGTATCGAGGTGAAGACCCCGGACCAGACGACCGTCGAAATCAGCGGCACCGACAAGCAGGCCGTGGGCCAGTTCGCGGCGAATGTCCGCAAGTGGCGCAAGCCCGAACCCTACAAGGGCAAGGGTATCAAGTATCGCGGCGAGTATATCTTCCGCAAGGAAGGGAAGAAGAAGTAAGATGGCAAAGCTTTCTCTTTTCGAACGTCGCCGTCGCCGTGTCCGCACCGCTCTTAAAAGCCGTGCCGGTGGCAAGCCCCGCCTGTCTGTGCACCGCACCGGCAAGCACATCTACGCACAGGTCATCGACGATGCCGCCGGCAAGACCGTCGCTTCGGCTTCGACGCTGGGCGTGAAGGGCTCGGGCGCGAATGTCGATGCTGCCAAGCAGGTTGGTACCGACATCGCCGCTGCCGCCAAGAAGGCCGGCGTGACCACCGTCGTGTTCGACCGCGGTGGCTTCCTGTTCCATGGCCGCGTCAAGGCGCTGGCCGACGCCGCCCGTGAAGGCGGGCTGGAGTTCTGATGATGGCTGACGAAAACAAGACCGAAAACGCAGAAGCGCAGACCGAAGAAAAGGTTGCGACTGCGGAAACCGAGCACGCTGTGACCAAGGAAGAGCCGGCGATCGCCGACACTCCGAGCGAAGCGGCGGCGAACCAGGACCCCGCACAGGGCGCTGAAGGCCAGCCGCGCGAGCGTGGTGGCCGTGGTGGCCGCGGTGGCAACCGTGATGGCGGTGGCCGTGGCCGTGGTGGTCGCGACAACCGTCGTAACAACCGCCGCGAGGAAGAAGACGACGGCATCATCGAGAAGCTCGTCCACATCAACCGCGTCAGCAAGACGGTGAAGGGCGGTAAGCGCTTCGGATTCGCTGCTCTCGTGGTCGTGGGTGACGGCTCGGGCCGTGTCGGCTTTGGCAAGGGCAAGGCCCGCGAAGTGCCGGAAGCCATCCAGAAGGCTTCGGCTGCTGCGCGCAAGAAGATGATCCGTGTCCCGCTGAAGGAGGGTCGTACCCTCCATCACGACGGTAACGGTCGCTTCGGCGCCGGCAAGGTCACCGTGCGGACGGCGCCTCCGGGTACCGGTATCATCGCCGGTGGTCCGATGCGTGCCGTGTTCGAGAGCCTCGGCGTTGCCGACGTGGTGACCAAGTCGGTCGGCACCTCGAACCCCTACAACATGATCCGCGCCACCTTCGACGCGCTGACCGACCAGACTTCGCCGAAGTCGGTTGCCCAGCGTCGTGGCAAGAAGGTTGCCGACTTGCTCGGCCGCGGTGGTGCTTCCGAGGCCGAGGCTGAAGCCGACGCCGCGGCAGTCGTGGAGTAATTCCAATGGCCAAAGCGAAAACCATCAAGATCAAGCAGATCGGGTCGCCGATCCGCCGTCCCGAAGGCCAGAAGAAGATCCTCATCGGTCTTGGCCTGAACAAGATGCACAAGGTCGTCGAACGTCAGGATACCCCTGAAGTGCGCGGCGCCGTGGCCAAGGTGCCGCATCTGGTGACGATCGTCGAAGACTAAGGTCGGATACGATTACAATTTGACGGGGGCGGCCTGCTGCTTTAGCGGGCCGCTTCCATTTTACAGCGCGAACAAAAGCGAAAGCGAGTGCACATTATGAAACTTACAGATCTTCGCGACAATCCCGGCGCCCGCAAGGAGCGCATCCGTGTCGGACGTGGCATCGGCTCGGGCAAGGGCAAGACCGGCGGCCGTGGCCAGAAGGGCCAGAAGAGCCGTTCGGGTGTCGCCATCAAGGGCTTCGAAGGCGGCCAGATGCCGCTTCACATGCGCCTGCCGAAGCGCGGCTTCAACAATCCGTTCGGCAAGGACTACGCCGAAGTGAACCTGGGCATGATCCAGAAGTTCATCGACGAGAAGAAGCTCGACGCCAAGAAGGACATCGACCACGCAGCGCTGAAGGCCGCCGGCCTCGCACGCGGCGGCAAGGACGGCGTCCGCCTGCTCGGCAAGGGCGAACTGAAAGCCAAGGCCAAGTTCATCGTCGCCGGTGCCTCGAAGGGCGCCATCGAGGCGGTCGAGAAGGCTGGCGGTTCGGTGGAAGTGATCGCCAAGGGCGAGAGCGAGGCCGAGAAAAAGGCCAAGCGCACCGAAGCGAACAAGGCCAAGAAGGCCAAGTAATACCGAAAATGTGGGGAGCGGGGTTCGACATTCGTCGCTCCGCTCCCTATCTGTCCGGTCAACGCCGGGACGGGCCGGCGACAAGCTAGGATCGAAGACGACCAATGGCATCAAGCGCCGATAATTTCGCGAGCAACATCAGCCTCGCCAACTTCTCCAAGGCCACCGAGCTGAAGAACCGCATCTGGTTCACCATCGGTGCGCTCGTCGTCTTCCGCTTCCTGAGCTTCGTGCCACTGCCAGGTATCAACGCGCGTGCGCTGACCCAGCTTGCCGACCAGACGCGCGGCGGCATCATCGACATGTTCAACATGTTTACTGGCGGCAGCCTGGAGCGCATGAGTCTCATCGCGCTCGGCGTCATGCCTTATATTACCGCGTCGATCGTAGTGCAGATGGCTTCGGCCCTGCATCCCACGCTTGCGGCGCTGAAGAAGGAAGGCACGGTCGGGCGCCAGAAGCTCAACCAGTACACGCGGTACGGTACGGTCTTCCTGTGCACCATCCAGGGCTGGTTCCTCGCCGCGGGCCTCGAGAGCTACGGCGCTTCGACGGGCATCGCCGCCGTGGTCGACCCGGGCTACATGTTCCGTGTGGGTGCGGTGATCAGCCTCGTGGGCGGCACCATGTTCCTGCTCTGGTTGGGTGAGCAGATCACCAGCCGCGGCATCGGCAACGGCGTCTCGCTCATCATCATGGCCGGTATCGTCGCTCAGTTCCCGACCTTCGTGACCAATATGGCATCGGGCTACAGCGAAGGCTCGATCGGCACCGGCATCCTGCTCGGCTTCATCGCCATGGTGGTCGGCCTGATCCTGCTGATCAGCTGGGTCGAACGTGCGCAGCGCCGCCTGCTGGTCCAGTATCCCAAGCGCGCCACGCAGCGCGGAATGATGCAGGCCGACCGTTCGCACCTGCCGCTCAAGCTCAACACGGCCGGCGTGATCCCGCCGATCTTCGCCAGCTCGCTGCTCCTGCTGCCGCTGACGATCACGCAGTTCGCCGGCAACTCGCTCGATCCGGAAAGCAATGTCGGCGGCACGTTCAGCACTGTCCTGCAGTACCTGCAGCATGGCCAGCCGCTCTACATGACGCTCTACGCCATCGGCATCATCTTTTTCTGCTTCTTCTACACCGCCGTGGTCTTCAACCCCGAGGAGACGGCCGAGAACCTGAAGAAGAACGGCGGCTTCATCCCCGGGATCCGTCCGGGCAAGCGGACCGAGGAATATCTCGATTACGTCCTGACCCGGATCACCGTGATCGGCGCGATCTACCTGACCTTCGTCTGCGTGGTGCCCGAATACATGATCGCCCAAACCGGCGTTCCGCTGTTCCTTGGCGGCACCAGCCTGCTGATCGTGGTCAACGTCACTGTGGACACCATTAGCCAGATCCAGTCGCACCTGCTGGCGCACCAGTATGGCGATCTTATCAAGAAGGCGAAGCTCAAGGGCCGCCTGCGCTAACCAGCCAACCCGATCGGAAGGGGACCGCTCTCGATGGATATCATTCTTCTCGGCCCTCCGGGCGCAGGCAAGGGCACGCAAGCGCATCGTCTTGTCGAGCATCACGGCATGATGCAGCTGTCGACCGGCGACATGCTGCGCGAAACGCGCAAGGCCGATACCGAGCTGGGCCGCACGGTTTCCGACATCATGGATTCGGGCGGTCTCGTGTCGGACGACATCGTCTCGGCCATGATCGGCGCCAAACTGGCCGACATGGGCCCCGACGTGGGTGCCATCTTCGACGGCTATCCGCGTACCGAGCATCAGGCTGCGCAGCTCGACGAAATCCTCGCCAAGCACGGCCGCAGCCTTGACCACGTCATCGAGCTCGAAGTGAACGAGGATGCGCTGGTCGAGCGTATTACTGGCCGTTACACCTGCGCCAATTGCGGCGCGGGCTATCACGATACCTTCAAGCAGCCGAAGATCGAAGGTGTGTGCGACGAATGTGGCTCGACTGAATTCAAGCGCCGCCCCGACGATAACGAGGAAACCGTGCGCCACCGCATGTCGGTCTATCGCAACGAGACGGCTCCGATCCTGCCCGGTTACGAGAAGCGCGGCATCGTGAAGCGCGTCGACGGCATGGGCGCAATCGACGAAGTCACGCACGCGATCGACGCAATCCTCTCCTGAGGCTTCCCAAACAAGGCAGCCGCTCATAGAACCGCCCTCGTCATGAGGGAGAAGGTGATGAGCAAACTCGCAAGTCTAGCCGGCGCAGCAGCGCTCAGCCTTTCCGCGCCTGCCGCTGCGGAAGTTGTGGCGAAGAGCGAGCAGGGTTTCGTCACCAAGGAAAGCACCGACATCGCCGCCAGCCCGCGCCAGGTGTGGCTGGCGCTAATCAAGCCGGGCGAGTGGTGGAATGACAGCCACACCTGGTCGGCCGATGCCTCCAATATGACACTCGTGCCCAGCGCTGGGGGCTGTTTCTGCGAAACGATCCCGGGCGAGGGCGATATCCCGCTCGACGGCAGCGCGCAGCACGCGGTCGTCGTGCAGGCGGTGCCCGACAAGGCCCTGCGCCTGCGCGGCGGCCTCGGCCCCTTGCAGGCCGTTCCCGCCACCGGCGTCCTCACCATCTCGCTCGAGGAGATCGATGGCGGCACGCGCGTGACCTGGGAATATAATGTCGGCGGACCGATGGGCTTCGAGATCGACATGATCTCCAAGGCCGTCGACGGCGTGATAACCCAGCAGCTTGCGGGCCTGCGCGACCATCTCGGGGCGCTTTCCGAGGGCGACTGAGCCGCCATCCGCGCGGAACCTCGCCCCCTCGCATAGATTGATCGGTCAGAGGCTGCACGTATGCAGTCGGGTCATCGCTGGCTGGCTATAAACCGGCCCGAATGCAGGACACCCCCGCATATCCGGGGAGAGATGGGAGGTGCGCCTTGGCATCCGTTTACGACAGGCACGTCGATCTTCCGACCTTCATGGAAGGCGTGAAGAAGCGCAATCCGGGGCAGGACGAGTTCATTCAGGCCGTCCACGAGGTGGCACAGGACATCTTCGAGTTCATCGAGGACAAGGAGGAATACCACGAGGCGCAGATCCTGCGGCGTATCGCCGAGCCTGATCGCGTGGTGTCCTTCCGCGTGTGCTGGGAAGACGACAACCACAACATCCGCGTCCAGCGCGGGTGGCGGGTTCAGAACAACAACGCGATCGGCCCTTACAAGGGCGGCATCCGCTTCCACCCCAGCGTTAATGAGAGCGTCCTCAAGTTCCTCGCCTTCGAGCAGACCTTCAAGAACTCGCTCACCGGCCTGCCAATGGGCGGCGGGAAGGGCGGCGCGAACTTCAACCCCAAGGGCAAAAGCGATAGCGAAGTCATGCGCTTCTGCCAGTCCTTCATGACCGAACTGTATCGCCACATCGGACCCGATACCGACGTGCCTGCGGGCGATATCGGCGTCGGCGCGCGCGAGATCGGCTATATGTTCGGCCAGTACAAGCGGATCACCAATCGCTGGGAAGGCGTGCTCACGGGCAAGGGCACCGAATACGGCGGATCGAAAATGCGGCCCGAGGCGACCGGTTATGGTGCGGTCTATTTCCTGCGCAACATGTTGGAAAAGGACGGGCAGGATATCGAGGGCAAGCAGGCGGTCATTTCCGGCTCCGGCAATGTCGCGACACATGCTGCCGAGAAGCTCTGCCAGCTAGGCGCCAAGGTCCTCACCCTCTCCGATAGTGACGGCTTCATCCACGATCCCGACGGCATCGACCAGGAGAAGATCGACTGGGTCAAGCGCCTCAAGAACGAGAGGCGCGGACGCATCAGCGAATACGCCGACCACTTCACCAACGCGACCTTCCACGAAGGCAAGAAGCCCTGGAATGTCGAGTGCGACATCGCCCTGCCGTGCGCGACGCAGAACGAGCTGTGCGAGGATGATGCGAAGGCGCTGGTCGAGAACGGCTGCATGGCCGTGTCCGAAGGGGCGAACATGCCGACGACGCTCGAAGGGGTGAAGGTCTTCCACGAGGCGAAGATCCTCTACGGTCCCGGCAAGGCCGCAAACGCCGGCGGGGTCGCCGTGTCCGGTCTGGAAATGAGCCAGAACGCCGAGCGGATCAGCTGGAACCACGACAAGCTGGGTGAAATGCTCACCGAACTCATGCAGGACATTCACGACAAATGCGTCGAGCATGGTGAGCAGGACGGATACATCGACTATGTCCGCGGAGCCAATATCGCCGGCTTCAAGAAAGTCGCCGACGCGATGCTCGCCTTCGGGGTGGTTTAACCGGATTTTGACGGACGCCGCGCCATTGTCTATGACACCCTTGATAACTCGGGCGGGGCGACCATATGGGCTGCCTTCGCATGTTTGCGTACGCGAGACGGTTGACCCTCGCGGCGAATCCTACTAAGCGCGCGTTTCATTCGACACTTGCGGCGAGTCCGGCAGGCGGTTGCCTATGTGCGCGCCATCCGGGCTTTTTGCGCTACCGGCGTCCACGGGTGTCAGTGAAAACAAAGCGTTGAGATGGGGTCCCGCTTCGAAAGGACCCTGTGGAGCATGGAGATTTAAGTGGCTCGTATTGCCGGGGTAAACATCCCCACCAACAAGCGCGTTATCATCGCGCTCACCTATATTCACGGTATCGGTCGCACCAAGGCCGTCGAGATCGCCGACAAGCTCGGCATCGATCACGCCACGCGCGTCCAGGACCTCACCGACGAGGAACTGCTTCGCGTTCGTGAGACCATCGATGAAGAGCATACGGTCGAAGGTGACCTTCGTCGCGAAACCGCGATGAACATCAAGCGCCTGATGGACCTGCGTTCTTATCGCGGCCTTCGTCACCGTGCCGGCCTGCCCGTTCGTGGCCAGCGCACCCACACCAACGCCCGTACCCGCAAGGGTAAGGCCAAGCCGATCGCCGGCAAGAAGAAGTAAGCTTCGGGTCTCCCGACAGCTTTTCCCTTCTTGAGAATATGTAAGGAATATACACCATGGCACGCGAACCAGGCCGCGTACGGCGCCGCGATAAGAAGAACATTTCTTCGGGCGTCGCGCACATCAACGCCAGCTTCAACAACACGATGATCACCATCACCGACGCGCAGGGCAACGCTATCAGCTGGTCCAGCGCCGGCATGATGGGCTTCAAGGGCAGCCGCAAGTCGACTCCCTATGCCGCACAGGTTGCCGCCGACGACGCAGGCCGTAAGGCCGCCGAACACGGCGTGCGCACCCTCGAAGTCGAAGTGAAGGGCCCGGGCTCGGGTCGTGAGAGCGCGCTGCGCGGTCTCGCGGCTGTGGGCTTCACCATCACCTCGATCCGCGACGTGACGCCGATCCCGCACAACGGGGTCCGTCCTTCCAAGCGTCGTCGCGTCTGATCCGTACCTGCCTGGTGGCTCGGATACGCTGAGCCACCGACACATTCACGGACCGGACGCTCGATAGAGAGCTCCGGTCCTGCCCGCATCCACACCAGGGGAAATCCATGTCCGTCAACATCAAGAACTGGCAGGAACTCAAGAAACCCAACACCCTCGACATCAAGGACGGTGGCGACAAGGGCCGCAAGGCAACCTTCGTGGCCGAACCGCTCGAGCGCGGCTTCGGTCTCACGCTCGGCAACGCGCTGCGCCGCGTTCTGCTGTCCTCGCTGCAGGGTGCAGCCATCACCTCGATCAAGATCGAGAACGTGCTGCATGAATTCTCCTCGCTCGCCGGCGTGCGCGAGGACGTCACCGACATCGTTCTGAACGTGAAGCAGATCGCGCTCAAGATGGAAGGCGAAGGCCTCAAGCGCCTTCAGCTCTCGGCCACCGGCCCGGGCGAAGTGAAAGCAGGCGACATCGCTGTCACCGGCGACATCGAGGTCATGAACAAGGACCTCGTCATCTGCCACCTCGACGAAGGTGCCACGCTGAACATGGAACTGACCGCGGACAGCGGCAAGGGCTACCGCCCCGCCGTGATGAACCGTCCGGTCGACGCGCCGATCGGCCTCATTCCGGTCGACAGCCTGTACTCGCCGGTTCGCCAGGTGAGCTACAAGGTCGAGAACGCCCGTGTCGGCCAAGAACTGGACTACGACAAGCTCAGCCTGACGATCGAAACCGACGGCACCGTCACCCCTGAAGACGCCGTGGCCTATGCCGCGCGCATCCTCCAGGACCAGCTGACGCTGTTCGTCCACTTCGAGGACGGCATCCCGCAGCCCAGCTCGGCCATGATCGGCCAGGCTGCAGAGCCGCAGGAAAGTGACACCAACCAGCTCAACCGTTACCTCCTCAAGAAGGTCGACGAGCTGGAACTGTCGGTCCGTTCGGCAAACTGCCTCAAGAACGACAACATCATTTACATCGGCGACCTGGTCCAGAAGACCGAGGCCGAGATGCTCCGCACGCCGAACTTCGGCCGCAAGTCGCTCAACGAGATCAAGGAAGTCCTGAGCTCGATGGGTCTGCGCCTCGGCATGGACATCCCTGGCTGGCCGCCGGAAAACATCGAGGAAATGGCCAAGAAGCTCGAACAGGAGCTGCTGGGCTAATCCAGATACACGGGAGTGGGCCGGACCCGTCAATCCGGCCCGTATCGGGCTACCTAGAACGGGCCCCCTACGAACGACAAAGGAAGTACAATGCGTCATAAAATTGCAGGCCGTAAGCTTCAGCGCAAGACTGGCCACCGAAAGGCCCTGTTCCGCAACATGAGCGCCGCGCTCATCAAGCACGAGCAGATCCTCACCACGCAGGCGAAGGCCAAGGAACTGCGTCCTTATATCGAAAAGCTGATCACGCTCGCAAAGCGTGGCGGTCTTTCGAACCGCCGTCTTGCCATGAGCAAGCTGCAGGACGAAACGCAGCTGAAGAAGCTGTTCGACGTTCTGGCCGAACGTTATTCGGACCGTGACGGCGGTTACACCCGCGTCATCAAGGCCGGCTATCGCGGCAGCGACGCCGCAGCCATGGCCGTGATCGAATTCGTCGACCGCGATGTCGACGCCAAGGGCCAGGACAGCGGCCCGGTGATGACCGAGGAAGAGATGGAGGACGCGTAAGCGCTTCGCTCGACAAGAGACACGAAGAGGCCGGGGGAGAAATCCTCCGGCCTTTTTCTATGCGCGCGCGGGAAGCTGTGCCACAAGGCGCGCATGATCAGACATGCCTTCGCAGCCACCGCGCTGCTCGCCGCCACACCAATTGCTGCCCAGTTGACCACCCAAGACGAGCTCGACTCTCGTTACGACCGCGCCCTCGCGGCCGGCTACAAGGCGCTGTTCTTGTGCAGTGCGATCGCGAATGCGGAAGCCGCTGGATCCAGCCGTGGTTCCGATAGCGTCCATAAATGGGAATTGACGGCTATCTATCCCAATCTGGACCCGATCATTCGCGATCTGCCTTTCAATATCGTCCGCGATATGGGGGGACCGCTGCAACTGGTGTCGGTAGAATGGGATGAAGATATGCCCTCCCGCACCGCCTATTACACGCCCGGGGTAGGGTGTTCGGTCATGCCGATTGGGCATTCGAAACCGCCTTCGACGCGCCCGCAGGACTCGGCAATCGCCGATCTGGCCAGCGCTGCCCAAAATCCGTTCGGCACTAGGCCGTCACGCGCGGGAATGGCTGTTGCGGAAACCGCATTCGACGGGGCTCGGTACGGGCCTGGCACGCGCACGACGGCTGTGGTGGTCGTGAAGGATTCCGATATTGTCGCTGAGCGATATGCCGAGGACTTCGGCCCGAATACGCCGCAGCGCACGTGGTCGGTCGCCAAGAGCCTAGCCGCAACAATCGTTGGTGCTGCGGTAGAACGGCGCGACGCCGACACATTAATGAGAGTTCCGGCGAGCGGCCTCACCGAGGGATTCGACCCACGCAATTCGATCACGGTTGACCATGTACTGCGCATGGCCTCGGGGCGGTATTCGGACACGCCGGGAAATCGCACCGATCCGCTGTACTGGGGCGGTACGACGGTCGATGAAAGAGCCATGACATGGCCTACGATTTACAAGCCCGGCACGGTCTACCGTTATGCCAACAACGATACGCTTGCCGCGGTTCAGGCTATCGAGAGGACGTTCGATCGCAACCCACCCGCCGCAATATTCGCCCGGATCGGTATGGCCAATACGGTCGCCGAAACCGATTGGCAGGGCAATTACATCCTCTCGAGCCAAGTCTGGTCGACCGCGCGCGATCTGGCAAAGCTCGGTCAGCTTTACATCGATGATGGTGTTCTCCCGAATGGGGAACGACTGCTTCCCGGCGACTGGCGCGCTTACGTGTCGGCACCCACGGGGCCACAGCCCGACGGTCCGTACGGCTACGGCGCAGGGTTCTGGCTGTTCAATAGTTCGGAGGGCGTGCCGGTTGATACTTTTGCGGCGATGGGCAACCGCGGCCAGTATGTCGTGATTGTGCCAAGCATGAATGTCGTGATCGTGCGTCGGGGCGAAGATCCTGCGGGAAATCGCTTCGATATTGCCACTTTCACGCGCGACGTACTTGAATCGCTTCGGAAATAGATGTTCAGAAAAATCGATGCATACCTGAACATTCACTGCAATCGGGATTCAGCCTCACCTCACAGCGAATCGCCTAGAACCTTAATCAACCGAGGCAATCCCGCCCCGGTAGAGATGAGGAGAACCTCACATGACCAACTATTTTCAGAAGTTTGCGAAGGGTGGGATCGCAACGGCTGCCGTCGGTGCAATGGCGCTCGCCGGTGCAACGCCTGCCCAGGCCCGTGACCGCGACGACGGCATTTCCGTCGGTGAGGTGATTGCCGGTGCCGTAATCATCGGCGGCATCGCCGCCATCGCCAATTCCGCGAGCCGCGACCGCGACTATTACCGCGACGGACGCTATTATCGTGACGGTCGCAATTACCGCGACGGACGCGATTATCGCTACAACCAGTACCGCAACCGCGGCAATCCGCGCGCAGCCGTCGAGCGCTGTGTGGCGGCGGCCAAGCAGGACGCCCGCCGCTTCGGTGGCTACCGCTACGCCCAAGTTATCGAGATCCGCGACGTGGACGACACGCGTTACGGCTGGAGGGTAAAGGGTCGCATGGTTGTCGATGGCAACTATCGCGGCGGACGCTACGATCGTCGGGGTTATCGCGACCGCAACAATCGCTACCAGCGCTGGAACGACCGCGATAGCGGCAAGTTCACCTGCAATATCGAGCGTGGGCGCGTGAGCCATGTCGACTTCAGCGGCATTCGGGGTCTCCGCTAAGACCTTTTGTAGAAAGACCACATACGGCCCGGGCGCAGGCGTCCGGGCCGTTTTTTGTGGCCGGTTCAGCCCCGCTAAAGCCTTTCGCGCGCATGAACCGGCAATCGTAAGACGAATCGCGCCAGGTGGGGGTGCGTAAGAACAGGGACCGGCCCATGCCGCACTTCAAGAACCTTCCCGCCATGCCTGCTGCGCTGGCAGCGCTTTCGCTCACCATCGTACCTGCCCAGGCCGCCGAGATGCCTGTTGTGCGCCAGGCTCCCGCCCATTCGGATGCCGTGCCCGTGCTCGATGTCAAGGCTTCGCAGACCGCGGAACATCGCCGCTATCACCGCTATCGCTATCGCCGCGGACCCGGTCTGGGCGATGTGCTGGCCGGCGTCCTGATCGTGGGTGCGATCGCCCATGTGGCCAAGGCGGCGACGCGGAACGACCGCCGCGAGCGCGATTATCGCCGCGACGCCAACTGGGATGACGGCCGCGGTATCGATCGCGCGGTCGAGATGTGTGTGGATGCCGTCGATCGCGAACGCCGCGTGGAGACAGTCGACCGGGTCGATCGTACCGCGCGCGGGTGGATCGTCGAGGGCACGATCACGCGCGGCGATCCCTTCACCTGCCGGATCAACGAAAACGGCCGGGTCGAGGATGTTGACTTCGGATCACGCGGCGCTCGCTTTGACGACGACCGCGACTATGACGAGGGCAATGAAGACGTTGGATACGACCGCGACGAGCGCCGTTACGAAGACGATCAGGGCCAGGACGACGACGCCCAGTGGGGCGATGATCGCTATGCCAGCGAGTGGAGCCGTATCGACCGTGAAGCCGTCGAACCGCAGGGCGCGCAGCCGGCCTATCCCGGTGGCCCCATCGAGGGCGACGACGGGGAAGTCGATGGCGATCTCGACATCGGAACCGGTTACCCCGGTGCGGGCGTCTAGGGCTTGTCGCCCCCGCGCTCCGCATAGGAGGGCAGGGCAAGGTTGAACAGGATTGCGGCGAGGCGCAGGGCGAAACCGGCCAGCGCCGCCGCAATCCACGTCCACCAATTGGTGATCCCCAGCATGTTCCCGGCCACGGTGATGAAGGCTGAGAGCGCGGCTGCGGTCACATAAAGTTCGGGGCGCATCAGGATCGATGGTCGGCCTGCCAGCACGTCGCGAATGATGCCGCCAGCGGTCCCCGTGATGACGCCCATCAGCACGGCAGGGATGGGCGGTACGCCGTATTGCAGCGCCTTGGCTGTGCCGAGAACGGCGTAGGCGGCAAGTCCCACACCGTCGGCAATCGAGAGGAATTTGCCCTCCAGCCAGCGCGTCGGTGTAAACCATGTGAACAGCGCCACGCCCAGACAGATCGCCGCCACCCAAGGGTCGGCAATCCAGAACACGGGCGCGCCGATCAGCAGGTCGCGGATCGTGCCGCCGCCCACGCCGGTGATCAGCGCGAAGAAGGACAGCGTCACCAGCGTCTGCTTTTCCTTGGCCGCCACCAGCGCGCCGGTGAGCGCGAATATCGCCACGCCGGCAAGGTCCAGCCAGTCGAGGACGGGGGTGAGTATTTCCTCGTTCAAGCGGCCACCTCCGGGCGCGCCCTGCGGCGGCGGAACATTAGGACGCAGCCGAGCAGCGAGCCCAGCACTCCCAGCAGGGCAAAGAGAATGAGGATTGGGTGACTGGTGTCCTCACGCGTTTCCAGATCCATGATGTGGAGGCCCCAGACGAAGTCGAAGGTCCGCCACCAGCGTGTGCGCACCGCCTCGATCGCGCCGGTTTCCGTGCCGACATAGACGTGGGTACCGTCTTCCAGCACGACCTGCCAGACCGGCATCGGGCGGCGGAAATCGAAGGGCACGGCGTCGGCCTCATGGCGTGCGGTGCTGACCACCTTGTCGCCGCCGTGGATGCGTTCGCCCACGATCAGCCGCGCTTCCACTTCGGACAGTGGCGCCATCTTTGCGCCATTCGTGCGGAAGCGTTCGCTCGTCCCGTCCATATAGGTGATGCGCGTCACGGTGTCGCCGCGCTCGACCTGCGTGGTGACCGAGCGGACCGGCTCGGTGCTTTCGGATGGTAGCGCGACGGAGATGTTGGTATCGGGCGGCAGGGCGCGTTCGGTGACGTCCTTGCGCAAGTGGTTGCCGCGCACTTCTTCAATCGGCTTAATGACCATGACGAGGCCGGTGACCGTCCACATGAGGATGGGTACGCCCACCAGCCAGCCGAGCCAGATGTGCCATTTCGCAAAGCGCTGCATGATGCGCTGGTGGGCCAAGCCAATTCCCCTTCGTCAGATTGCGAGCCTTGGCGGGGTGGGCTCAGGAGTGCAAGACCCGGCCGATCTCTTCCGCAGCTTCGATGGCCGCAAGGTCCGCCCAGCGCGGGGCCATGACTTGCATGCCGCACGGAAGCCCGCCGCTTTCGCCGATGGGAAGGACGGTGGCGGGGAGGTTGGGGAAGGTCGCAAGGCCAGCCCAGCACAGGCCCGAAGCCCCCGGAACATCAGAACCATCGACCTCTATGGTTCCGTCGAACACGCGGGTCTTGCTGTTCGGCACGGCGAGCACGGGCGCGGGCGGAGCAAGAACGAGGTCATATGTTTCGAACAGGCGATGCCAGGCTATCTGGTTGCGCGCCTGCGTGTCGAGCAGGTCGAACCAGTCGGTCGCGCTCGCGCGCTTGCCGTCCTTGTTTGGCGCGCCGCGCGCCATGGCGATGTTGAGCATGCGCATGTAATTGCCGTGCTGATGCTCGAGATCGGGGACGAGGTCGCTCGTGCGGTCGACGGTCACTCCGGCCTTTTCCAGCGCGCTGGCGGCCGCTTCCATCGGGCCGCGCACGCCGGTGTCGGTAGGGCAGGATGGATGATCGATGAGCATCAGGACGCGGCAATCGCGCAAGGGTCGGGTGCGCTCGGACAGCGGCATGGAGGCGGTGAGGCGCAAGAGCACCGCAAGATCGGCAGCGTTGCGCGCCAGCGGGCCGGCAATGGAAAGCGCCCCGTCATGCGCGCCGCGTCCCGCCATCAGCGGATGGTCGTGTCCTTCCTTGCTGATCAGGCCCCAGCTCGACTTGTGGCCCCAGACGCCGCAGAAATGCGCAGGGACACGCACGGAGCCGCCGATGTCGGTACCGAATTCGCACGGCACCAGGCCGCTTGCGACGGCCGCCGCCGAACCGCCCGAGGATCCGCCCGGCGAACGCTCGTGATCGTGGGGATTGTGCGTGCGGCCATAGACCGGGTTGGCAGATTGCCAGTCGGCAAGATCGGGCGGAACGTTGGTCTTGCCCAAGAAGACGGCGCCCGCCTGCTTAAGCAGCGTGACCACGCGCGAATCCGCCTTGGCGATGGCGTCCCGGTGTGCCTCGTGCCCCCAGCTTGTGGGCAGGCCTTCGATGTCGAAGCTTTCCTTGATTGTCATCGGCACACCGAACAGCGGCTGGCTGCGTGAGCCGCCGCTGCCGGCCATCACCTTGGCCGTATCGCGCGCACGGTCGAAATCGCACACGACGACCGCGTTGATATGCGCATCGAGCCGCTCGATCCGCGCGATCGCGTGGTCGACGGCCTCGAGCGGCGACATGTCGCCGCGTGCGATCATGGCGGCGGTCTCGATCGCGCCGGGCTCTTCGGTCAGTTTCGGATAGGCCAAGGTACGCTCTCCCTCGCGACGCAGATTAGGCGCATCACGAAGGAAGGCAATGGAAGGCTATTGCCGCACACCCTCGATTTGGTTGCCGCTCTGGAAAAGCGTGACCGTCGTCACATCGCCCGCAGCGTCGCGATTGAATACGAGCCGCGCGTCGACGACCTTGGGGAAGAACTCGTCTTTGCCCTTGGCGAAAACCGGAAAGGCTTCCTGCCCGGTGGCCTGTGTCATGAACTGGCCATCCTCGACGAAGAAGCGCAGCGCGAATTGCGGACTCACGACGTAGGTGCCAGCGTAATCGGCCAGGCTCTCCGGATCGACGCCCACCTCGACGCGCTTGCTCGCCAGTTCGACCTCGCCGCCCTTTGCCATCGTCATGAGCGAGCGGCCCAGCTTGTTGGCGCTCCCGCCGTTGACGTTGGCCAGGACGACCACAGTGATGTCGCTCGCGGGGTCATGGCCAAGCCAGGTGTTGCAAATCCGGAAGGAAACGGCCCGCGGCTCACGAGGAGCAGCGAGCCGCTTAAAGTGCCCCGCCGCCATCGGAGGCGGTCGGGTTTCCGAAATAACGGGCTTAAATGTGGATCGGCTTGCCCTGGACGGCCATGGCCGCTTCCTTGATCGCTTCCGAATGCGTCGGGTGGGCGTGGCAGGTGTAGGCGATGTCTTCCGACGTCGCGCCGAATTCCATCGCCTGTGCGGCCTGCGCGATCATGGTGCCGGCAACGCTTGCAATCGCCCAGACGCCGAGAACGCGGTCGGTATCCGCTTCGGCGATGACCTTCACGAAGCCGTCGGGCTCGTGATTGGTCTTGGCGCGGCTGTTGGCCATCATCGGGAACTTGCCGACCTTCACCTTGGCCTTGTCACCGCCCATCTTCTCGATGGCTTCTTCGGTGGTGAGGCCGACACCGGCGAATTCGGGGAGGGTGTAGACCACGCCCGGGATGATGTCGTGGTTCACGATACCAGTCTGGCCCGCGATGTTCTCGGCACAGGCGATGCCTTCGTCTTCCGCCTTGTGCGCGAGCATCGGGCCGGGGACGACGTCGCCGATAGCCCAGACGCCGTCGACGGCGGTGCGGAAATCGTGATCGGTTTCGATCTGGCCGCGCTTGTTGGTTTCGAGGCCGATGTTTTCGAGGCCTAGACCTTCGGTGTTCGGCTTGCGGCCGATCGACACCAGCACGCAATCGGCTTCGAGCGTTTCTTCGTCGCCGCCGGCGGAGGGTTCGAGCGTCAGCGTGGCTTTCTTGCCCTTGACCGTCACGCCGGTGACCTTGGTCTTGAGCTTCAGCTCCATGCCCTGCTTCTTGAAAATCTTGGCGGCTTCCTTGCGGACATCGTCGTCCATGCCGGGCAGCAGCTTGTCGAGATATTCAACCACGATGACTTCCGCGCCGAGGCGGTTCCAGACCGACCCCAGTTCGAGGCCGATCACGCCGCCGCCGATGACGACCATCTTCTTCGGCACCGAGGCCAGCTCGAGAGCACCGGTCGAATCGACCACGACCTGCTTATCGTTGTCGACCTCGACACCCGGCAGCGGGGTGACCGAGGAGCCGGTGGCGATGATCACGTTCTTCGCGGTGACGGTCTCGTCGCCGACCTTGACGGTATGCGCGTCCTGGAAGGTGGCGTGGCCCTTCTTCCAGTCGACCTTGTTCTTCTTGAACAGGAATTCGATGCCGCTGGTCAGGCCCTTGACCGCATCGCGGCGCTGGGCGTGCATCTTGTCGAGATTTAGCTTGGGAGCGACTTCGATGCCCATGTCGGCCATCGTGCCGTTCGCGGCAGCGTCGAAGAACTCCGACGCATGCAGCATCGCCTTGGAGGGAATGCAGCCGACGTTGAGGCAGGTCCCGCCCAGCGTCTCGCGGCTTTCGGCGCAGGCGGTCTTCAGACCCAGCTGCGCAGCGCGGATCGCGGCGACATAGCCACCCGGGCCAGCGCCGATGACAAGGACGTCGTAGTCGTATTGAGCCATGTGTCTTTCCTCAGAGGTCGATCAGCATCCGGGTGGGATCTTCGATCGCTTCCTTGATGATCTTGAGTGCGGTGACCGCCTCGCGGCCGTCGATCAGGCGGTGGTCGTAGGACAGCGCGATATACATCATCGGGCGGATGACGATTTCACCGTCGACGACGACCGGGCGATCCTCGATGCGGTGGAGGCCGAGGACGGCGCTCTGCGGCGGGTTGATGATCGGAGTCGACATGAGAGATCCGAACACACCGCCGTTGGAGATGGTGAAGGTGCCGCCCTTCATGTCTTCCATCGTCAGCGTGCCTTCCTTGGCGCGCTTGCCGAAGTCCGCGATGTCCTTCTCGATGCGGGCAAAGCCCTTGTCCTGCGCGTCACGAATGACGGGGACCACAAGGCCGTTGGGCGCCGAAACGGCGACCGAGATATCGACGTAATCGTGGTAAACGATCTCGTCGCCCTCAATATAGGCGTTGACCGCAGGCACGTCCTTCAGCGCAAGGCAGGCGGCCTTGGCGAAGAAACCCATGAAGCCGAGACGGATGTCGTGCTTCTTGGCGAACATGTCCTTGTACTTCGCGCGCGCTTCCATGACGGCGGACATGTCGACATCGTTGAAAGTGGTGAGCAGCGCCGCGTTGTCCTGCGCGCCTTTCAAACGCTTGGCGATGGTCTGGCGCATTCGCGTCATCTTGACGCGTTCCTCGCGGCGATCGCCGGTTGCGGCAGGCGCGGGCGAAGGAGCCGAAGCAGCCGGGGCCGGGGCAGGGCTGTCACCCTTGGCCTTGGCAGCGGCGATGACGTCTTCCTTGGTAAGGCGACCGTCCTTGCCGGTGCCCTTGATGGTCGAGGGGTCGACACCGTGTTCGAGCACTGCGCGGCGCACGGCAGGCGAAAGCGTCTGCGATGCGTCACTGCCCGTGGCCTCCTTGGCCTGCGCGGGAGCAGCCTTCTCGACACCTGCGTCAGGAGCCGCTGCCTTGGGCTCGCTCGACGGAGAAGCGCCAGCGCCGCCTTCCTCGACTATGGCGAGGACAGCGCCGACTTCCACCGTGTCACCCACGGCGACCTTGAATTCCTTGATCACGCCGGCGACGGGCGAGGGAGCCTCGACCGCGACCTTGTCGGTTTCAAGGCTGACGATGGGCTCGTCCACCGCGACGCTGTCGCCGACATTCTTCAGCAGTTCGCCGATGGAGGCTTCGGTGACGCTCTCGCCGAGCGTGGGGACTTTGACTTCGGTGGCCATGGTCGTTGGTTTCCTTTTCAGGCCTCAATCAATTGCAATTGCTGGTGGCAGCGGAGTTGTCTCCGCCATTCAGGCCCAGCGCGATGTTGACGAGCGCTTCCTGCTGGACCTGGTGACGGCTGGCAAAGCCAGTGGCAGGCGACGCGGCGACTTCGCGGCCCGCATAGCAGGGACGCATGCCATCCTTGCCTGCCTTGGTCGCCGATTCCTCAATCAGGCGATCGACGAAGAACCAGGCGCCGTTGTTCTTGGGCTCTTCCTGGCACCAGACGATGGTCTCGAGATTGGACATGCGCTCCAGACGCACGGCCAGCGGTTCGCCCGGGAAGGGGTAGAACTGCTCGATACGCACAATGGAGACGTCTTCCAGCCCGGCTTCGTCGCGGCGTTGCATTAGATCGTAGGCGACCTTGCCGCTGCACAGCACGAGGCGCTTGACCTTCTTGTCGTCGATTTTCTTCAGGTCCGACTTGATGCGCATGAAGTGATGGTCGCCCATAAACTCTTCCGCCTTCGACTTCGCCAGCGGATGGCGAAGGAGCGACTTCGGAGTCATGATGACCATCGGCTTGCGGAACGGGCGCAGCATCTGGCGGCGCAGGACATGGAAGTAGTTGGCCGGGGTGGTGATATTCATCACCTGGATGTTGTCGTTGGCGCACAATTGCAGGAAGCGTTCGAGACGCGCCGAGCTGTGTTCCGGACCCTGACCTTCGTAACCATGCGGCAGCAGGAGGACGAGGCCGTTGGCGCGCAGCCACTTTACCTCGCCGGCAGCGATGAACTGGTCGATCATGATTTGCGCACCGTTGGCGAAATCGCCGAACTGCGCTTCCCACATGACGAGGCTCTTCGGGTCCGCCATGGCGAAACCGTATTCGAAGCCGAGCACGCCGTATTCGGACAGTGGGCTATCATAGACCTCGAACTTGCCGTGCGGCAGCGTGCAGAGCGGGATGTACTTGCTCTCGTCCTTCTGGTCGATCCAGACGGCGTGGCGCTGGCTGAACGTGCCGCGGCCCGAATCCTGGCCCGACAGGCGCACGCCGAAGCCTTCTGTCACAAGGCTGCCGAAGGCGAGCGCTTCGCCGGTCGCCCAGTCGAACCCTTCGCCGCTATCGAACATCTGGCGCTTGGCATCGAGCACGCGTCCCAGCGTCTTGTGGATGGTAACGTCTTCCGGGACGGTGGTGAGCGTGCGGCCAAGGCTGTCGAAAAGCTTCTTGTCCAGCGCGGTTTCCACGTTTCGGCGCGCGGTTTCCGGGTCGGCCGGCTTGTTCATGCCGGCCCAGCGGCCACCGAACCAGTCGGCCTCGTTGGGCTTATAATCCTTGGCGGCGGCGAATTCTTCTTCGAGGTGTTCGTTGAACTCGTTGCACAGAGAGTCGGCATAGCCCTGGTCGATGACGCCTTCGTCGATCAGGCGCTGGGTGTAGAGTTCGCTCACCTTGGGGTGCTTGCGAATTTCGTCATACATCAGCGGCTGGGTGAATTTCGGCTCGTCGCCTTCGTTATGGCCGAAGCGGCGATAGCACCACATGTCGATCACGATGTCGCGGCCGAACTTCTGGCGATATTCGATCGCCAGCTTGCAGGCGAAGGTCACGGCTTCGGGATCGTCGCCGTTGACATGCAGGATCGGCGCCTGAACGCCTTTCGCCACATCGCTCGGGTATGGGCTGGAACGCGCGAATTGGGGCGAGGTTGTAAAGCCGATCTGGTTGTTGATGACGAAGTGCAGGCAGCCGCCGGTGTTATAGCCGCGCACGCCAGAGAAACCGAGGCACTCCCACACGATACCTTGTCCTGCGAAGGCCGCGTCGCCGTGGAGGAGGACTGGAAGGACCTGCTCGTGCTGCTTCAAGTCATCGCGGATGGCCTGCTGCGCACGGGTCTTGCCGAGCACGACGGGGTTTACCGCTTCGAGGTGCGAAGGGTTGGGCACGAGGCTCATGTGCACGTCGATACCGTCGAAGGTACGGTCGGTGCTGGTGCCGAGGTGGTACTTCACATCGCCCGAACCGCCGACATCGTCGGGGTTGGCGCTGCCACCCGAGAACTCGTGGAAGATGACCTTGTAGGGCTTGCCCATCACGTTGGCGAGCACGTTCAACCGGCCGCGGTGGGCCATGCCGTAGATGATCTCGCGCACGCCGAGCTGGCCGCCATATTTGATCACGGCTTCGAGCGCCGGAATCATGGACTCGCCGCCATCGAGGCCGAAGCGCTTGGTGCCGACGTATTTCTTGCCGAGGAACTTCTCGTATTGCTCGCCGCGGATCACGGCGGCGAGGATGGCGCGCTTGCCTTCCTCGGTGAACTGGATCGTATCCTCGGGCGTCTCGAACTGGTCCTGAAGGAAGCGGCGTTCCTCCGTATCCGAGATATGCATGTATTCGAGGCCGACCTTGCCGCAATAGGTCTCGCGCAGGACGCGGTAGAGTTCGCCCACGGTGACCCATTCGAAGCCGAACACGCCGCCGACATAGACCTCGCGGGCCTCCTGTCCGGCAAAGCCGTGCCATTCCAGCGTCAGGTCCTCGGGAACATCCCGATGCGACAGGCCCAGCGGGTCGAGATCGGCAGCCAGATGCCCGCGCACACGATAAAGGCGTACGAGCAGCATCGCGCGGATACTGTCGTCGGCGGCCTGCTCAATGGCCTTGGGGTCGGCAGGCTTGCCGGCCTTTTCGGCGGCCTGCTTGACCGCGAGGCGCATCTGCGTGGGGTCGAGCGCGGCGGTAAGGTCCGCTTCGCTGTCGACCACTTGCTGCAGCCAGTTCGGATTGCCCCAGCTGGGGCCGGCCTGCGGCCCCTCCTGGTCGCCCATTTCAGGCAGGAAGTTCTGGCTCTCGTTACCCATTTTCAGTCCTCATGGAGAGGGAGCGTTCGGCGGTTACGCCAGTTCCTTCAGCATCGCGTCGAGCGTCGTGCCGAGCTCGGAAGGCGACGGGCTGACGCGGATGCCCGCATCTTCCATCGCCGCGATCTTGTCGTCCGCGCCGCCTTGGCCGCCCGAAACGATTGCACCTGCGTGGCCCATGCGGCGGCCCGGAGGCGCCGTGCGGCCCGCGATGAAGCCGACCATCGGCTTGCTGCGGCCCTTGGCGGCTTCCTGCTTGATGAATTCGGCCGCTTCTTCTTCCGCGCTGCCGCCGATTTCGCCGATCATGATGATCGACTTGGTGTCGTCGTCGTCGAGGAAGAGGTCGAGCACGTCGATGAAATTGGTGCCGTTAACGGGGTCGCCGCCAATGCCGACGGCAGTGGTCTGGCCGAGGCCGACCATGGTGGTCTGGTGGACGGCTTCATAGGTCAGCGTGCCCGAGCGCGAGACCACGCCGACGCTACCCTTCTTGAAGATGGATCCGGGCATAATGCCGATCTTGCATTCTTCCGGCGTCAGCACGCCAGGGCAGTTCGGGCCGATCAGGCGCGACTTCGAGCCGGCGAGAGCAGCTTTCACCTTCACCATGTCGAGCACCGGAATGCCTTCGGTGATGGCGACGATGAGTTCCATCTCGGCATCGATCGCCTCGAGGATGGCGTCGGCTGCGAACGGCGGCGGCACGTAGATGCACGAAGCGGTCGCGCCGGTTTCAGCCTTGGCTTCGGCTACGGTGTTGAACTGCGGCAAGCCGATGTGGTCCGTGCCGCCTTTGCCGGGCGTGACACCAGCAACCATTTTGGTGCCGTAGTCGAGCGCCTGCTGCGTGTGGAAGGTGCCGGTGTTGCCGGTCATCCCTTGCGTGATGACCTTGGTATTCTTGTCGACGAGGATGCTCATTCGGATTCTCCCACGTAGGAAACAGGTATGTGGAAAGCGATCGGGCCGGTGGCTCCGTCGCGCTCGTAGGTCACGAGGCGCAGGGAGCGTCCGTCGTGGGTCCAGATCAGATCATCGCCCTTGGCGCTGGGCGTGCCGTACAGGCCGGTGAGGGCGGAGCGCAGGTTCTCGGCCGTGGCCTCGTCCTCGATGCGGCCCGAAACACGGCAGACACTGGTCACGCCGCGATCCTTCCCCGAACTCACCAGCGCAGCCGTTTCGCCGGAGCGGAAGAGCTTCGTCTCGCGTTCTTCCGGCACGGCGGCGGTGGCGGCTGCGTCTTGCGCCCATCCGTCTTCGGCCAGCGCCCGGTCACCGAAGCCCTCGGCGCCGATGGCGGGAATGCAGGCGCGTACGGCGCTAAGGATGTCGTCGGTACCGACAAGGGGGAGGGCGGTCAGCACGAAACGCGCGCTCGGCGCGCTGCGTTCGCCGGTCGGCTCAACCCGCATGGCCAGCCCGTCGAGGTCCCATGTGTAGGCAAAACCGTCCTGTCCGGTCGGCATGCCTAGCGTCTGCGACACCTGCTGCAGCAGTGGTACGTAATTCGACGTGCTCTCGAGACGCGCCTGAATTGCGCATTCGCGGCTGCGCAATTCGTCGCGGGTGGCCACGACATAGGCGCGGTTGTTGCGGCTTTCGTAGATGCCGCGCACCTTGCGCGTGCGCCGCCGTTCACCGCGGACCTCGGCCGTGTACCAACCCTGCTCCTCGAGCGCGTCGGTATCGATCCAGGTCGGTGTGGTGATCGAACGACAGGCGGCAATCGCGCCCAGCACGTCGTCGGCGCTGGCCGGCTTCATCTGCGCGGCCGCAGGAGTTGCCGCTGCAGCGGCAACAAGGGCCAGGGAACTGTAGATAGCGAAACGCACGTAACTTACCTCAGCTTGTCTGCCGCGTCTGGAAGGTGCCGGTATTGCCGGTCATCCCTTGGGTGATGACCTTGGTGTTCTTGTCTACGAGGATGGACATTGAAAAGCTCCTAGAATGCCGCGCCGATGAGCCGCACTTTTGGTTGGTCAGATTGGTTGTCGGTATAAAACTGAATCCCGCGAAATCCAGTCGTAGTCGAGACCATCCAGACGTCGCTGCCGGACTGCTTTAATGCTTTCGTTTTCAGCATTTCGTTCAGCTTCTTCGCGAGCGTTGTCTGGTCGCCGGTTTCAGCCAGAACCGCATGGACAACGCAGGTGCGAGCGATGCCGTCCTTATCCGCTGGAAATTCGACGGTGACGGGGGCCGACACGTGACGATAGCCGCCTTCGCTTGGCACCCAGGCGTCGTTCTCGAAACGGGACTTATCCGCTCCATCCTTGCCCGCAGAGAGCATGCACATCGCCGCTGAGTTGGCGACATCCTCAACCGTGGCAGTCTCCGCGGTCACAAGATCGCCAGCCGCAATCAACGCTGCCGGGGCTAGGATGGTGGGAAGAAGCATCACGCCAGCGAGCTATCCAGACCCTTACACGCCTCGAGCAGTTCCTCGACCGCGTCGGTCGAGACCTTGAGGTTGCTCTTTTCCTCGTCCGAGAGTTCGATCTCGATCACTTCCTCGGTGCCGCCTGCGCCGATCATGGTGGGCACGCCGACATAGAGGCCGTCGAGGCCGTATTTGCCTTCGACATAGCTGGCGCAGGGCAGGATGCGCTTCTGGTCGCCGAGATAGGCTTCGGCCATCGCGATGGCGCTGGTGGCCGGGGCGTAATAGGCCGAACCGTTGCCGAGCAGGCCGACGATTTCGCCGCCGCCCTTGCGGGTGCGGTCGACGATTTCATCGATGCGGCCCTGGTCGACACCCTTGATCTTGGCGAAGTCGTTGACCGGGATGCCGTTGATCGTGGTGTAGCTGGTGACGGGGACCATGGTGTCGCCGTGGCCGCCGAGGACGAAAGCGTTCACGTCCTTCACCGACACGTCGAATTCCCAGGCGAGGAAGGTCGCGAAGCGCGCGCTGTCGAGCACGCCGGCCATGCCGACGACCTTGTTGTGCGGCAGGCCGCTGAATTCGCGCAGCGCCCAGACCATCGCGTCGAGCGGATTGGTGATGCAGATCACGAACGCGTCGGGGCAGTTGTTCTTGATGCCTTCGCCGACGGCCTTCATTACCTTGAGGTTGATGCCGAGAAGGTCATCGCGGCTCATGCCGGGCTTGCGGGGCACGCCGGCGGTGACGATGACCACGTCGGCGCCGGCGATATCCGCATAATCGTTCGAGCCGGTAATCTTGGCGTCGAAGCCTTCGATCGGGCCGCACTGCGAAAGGTCGAGCGCCTTGCCCTGCGGCATGCCTTCGGCAATGTCGAACAGGACGATGTCGCCCATTTCCTTCTTCGCGGCGAGGTGAGCGAGGGTGCCACCGATCATGCCGGAGCCGATGAGCGCGATCTTCTTGCGTGCCATAAGGGAAAAGCGTCCTTCCGAGCGTCGCGGGACAAGTTTTGTCTGGACCGCTGTGGCGCACGGATGTCCCGCGTGGGTACGCGCGCCCGGTGTTTCGGGTCGCGGCCTAGGCCCCGTCGGATAGGAATGCAAGGCGAATTGGAAGTTGGCGCGGAACTATCTTTGCAAATAGTTCGCAATAGCAATAGGGTGCCGTAACTGTCCTGCTAACGGTAAGACGAGCAAGCGCCAGCAAGGGTCCCGAAAGCGCGGGGCGGGCGGCATTTTATGGGACTGAGGTGGGCCACGGCCCGAGGGTCAGCCAATGAGACGCTGGTCAACACTCTGGTGGCTGGCCTCGATCCGGCGGGCGGCGGCCCCGTCGAGCGATCGACAGATTTCCAGCCAGTAACCGTAATCCTCGGGTTGGTTTGCGGCCGCCGCCGTCTCCGCGTTGCGGATGGCCATCGGGACGGCGCGCAGGCCGTATTCGGCAAAATGGCGCAAGGCGGCCTTGGTCGTATCGCTCATGAACCCCTCCAGTTCCTCATGGTCGTTGGCGGCCATGGTCACGGCTCCGCGCTTCAGGACGCGGGCGATCGGCGAACGCGCGGCACAGCGCGCAGGCGCAAAACGTACGGACATCGGCTCAAGGACTCCCCATTTCGTGAGACCGCCACCTCGGCCTCCGGCTCTGTGTCCAATGATGTAGCTGACCCTCGCTAAACATCGGTTCCGGATCATGCTTGCAATTGTATTAAATTGCCGCTGCCGCTTTGCGAAAGCTGCGCGCTTGCCTCGCCCGATGCAGGGGCGTAAGGGGCTCGCTATTGGTACGGGTCAAGGGAACGCCGGTGTAATGCCGCGGCTGCCCCCGCAACTGTAACCGGCGAGGCACGCCCCGATGTGCCACTGTCCCGCGAGAGGGATGGGAAGGCGGGGTGAGGCCGCATGATCCGGGAGCCAGGAGACCTGCCCGCACCAGTCGTTCAGCCGCGGGCGGGGTGTACCGATGGCAAGCGGGGATGGGGCAATCCCGCCTCCTCCCGTCATGGACGGCGTGTACGGACATGATTGGAGGTAAAGTGACCAAATACCTGTTTTTGCTAAGCGCTTCGGCGCTGTGCGCTCCCGCTTATGCGCAGGATTCGAGCGAAGATGTGCTGGCCGAAATCATCGCCGCGCAGGATGATCCTTCGCCTGACACGACTGAGCTGGAAGATGGTTGGTGCTGCTATATCTCGGGCGAAAGGGTCGAGACGCCGTCGATCACCGTAACCGCAAACGGCCTCGGCACCGACATTCGCAACACCGGTCAGGCCGTAACGCTCATCGACACCAAGGAAATCGACGCGGTTCAGGGCGCCGATCCCGTGCGCGTCCTGCGCCGCACTCCGGGCCTCTCCTTCACCCGAAACGGCGGCGTGGGCGGATTTACCGGGGTGAGCCTTCGCGGTTCGGCGTCCGAGCAGGTCCTGGTGCTGGTCGACGGTGTCCGTGTGGCGGATCCGGCCGCGCCCGGTGGCGGGTTCGACTTCGGCAACCTGCTTCTTTCCAGCGTCGGCAAGTTCGACATATTGCGCGGTTCGAACAGCACGATCTGGGGCTCCGACGCCCTCGGCGGGGTCATCGATGTGACCACCCGCACCGCGACGGGGCTGGAAGGCCGGATCGAATACGGGTCACGCGACTCGCTCAGCGCCAGCGCGACCGGCGGCCTGAGTGGCGATAGCTATTTCGTCGGCCTCACCGGCTCCTATCTGCACACGGACGGCTTCTCGTCCGTCGTGGATGGCGGCGAGCTCGACGGGCTGGAGCAATACGCTCTCGGCGGCACGGCGTTTTTCGGCGTCACGCATAATATCGAACTCTTCGCCCATGCGAACTGGAGCGAGGCGGATCTCGACCTCGATGGCTTTGCGCCGCCCACCTTCGCCTTTGCCGATACGCTCGATACGCAGGAAACCCAGCGCTACTGGGGCGATGTGGGTCTGGCCTATTACGGCAACGATTTGACCCTGCGCGCCGCCTACAGTCTCGACGATACCGAGCGCTACAATTTCGACGGCGACGGGAATGTGACGTTCGGGGGCGACGGACATTCCGGACGCCTGCAATTGCGCGGTGAATATCGCGTGTTCGGTCCGCTGACGCTGGCCTTCGGGGCGGAGCACGAGTGGAGCGACTATGTCACTCTCTTCGACGCGCCCGGCTCGATCGAGACCACCGGCGGCTACGCCCAGATCGGCCTCGCCTTCGGGCGGCTGGCCGCGCATGTCGGTGGGCGGATCGACGATCACGAGCTGTTCGGCACCAAGGCGACCTATGGCGCGGACCTGTCCTATGGGCTTGGCGACGACTGGCGTGTGCGGGCGAGCCTTGGCGAGGGCTTCAAGGCGCCGACCCTGTACCAGCTGCGCAGCTTCTACGGCAATCCGGAGCTCCGCCCCGAGGCGAGCACCAGCGTCGATCTCGGCATCGAGAAGGGCCAGCGTGGGCAGGGCGTCCATGCGGCGCTGACCGGCTTCCTGCGGACGACCGACGACTTGATCGGTTTCGGCTTCGGACCCGAGCGGCCCTTCGGCGGCTACGAAAACGTGTCGCGGGCGCGTGCTGCGGGCTTCGAGCTGGAAGGCGGTTTCGACGTGACGCCGTTCCTGCGGGTGTCCGGCGTGTTTTCGCATGTCGATACCGAGGACCGCGACAGCGGTCTCGAACTGGCGCGTCGTCCGGAATATTTCGGCACTCTGTTCGCCGACTGGGAGACGCCTTTCGGGCTGAAGCTTGGCGGCGATGTGCGGTTCGTTTCGGAAAGCTTCAACGACAACGCGAATATGACGCCGCTCGACGGCTATGAAGTCTTCGATCTGCGCGCCTCCTATCCGCTGGGCGAGCGGTTCGAGCTGTTCGGCCGCGTGGAGAACGTGTTCGATGCGGATTATACGGTCGTGCAGAACTACACCACGCCCGGACGGGGGGCCTTTGTAGGGCTGAGGGCGCGGATGTGATCCGTCTCCTGCCCCTGCTGGCGCTTGCGCTCGCAGGGTGCGGGGAGGGGGCGCGCGGACCGGTCGAGGCGGCAGGCCCGACCATCGTCAGCCTCAATCCCTGTACCGATGCGATCCTGGCCGAGGTAGCAGCGCCCGGCCAGCTGCTGGCGATCTCGCATTACAGCAAGGACCCGTCCTCCAGTTCGATGACACCGCAGGATGCCGCGCGTTATCGGGCCACCGGCGGGACGGTGGAGGAGGTGCTGGCGCTCGATCCCGATGTGGTCGTGGCAAGCACTTTCCTCGCGCCCGCAACACGCGCGGCTCTGGAAGACCTCGGCCTGCGGGTCGTGACCTTCGGGGGCACTGCTACGGTCGAGGACAGCCTTGCGCAGGTGCGCGAACTTGCCACGCTTGCCGGAGATCCGGCGGCGGGCGAGCGGCTGGTGGAGGAGATCGAGGCGGCTTTGCTTGAGGCCGAGGGGCAGGGCGAACCGGTCGAGGCGGCGCTGTGGCAACCGGGCGGGATCGTGCCGGGAGAGGCTTCGTTGGTGAGCGACCTGCTGCGCCGCACCGGCTTTTCGAGTTATGCCACCGCGCGCGGCATGGCGCAGGCCGATTATCTCTCGCTCGAACAGGTCGTGGCCGATCCGCCGCAAGTGCTGTTCGTGGCGGGCAGCGAGACCGGCCAGCGTCACCCGGTTCTGGCTGGGGTCGAGGGCATGCGGCAGGAACGCTTCGACACGCGGCTGCTCTATTGCGGCGGGCCGACGATCCTGCGCGCCGTGCGCTTCCTGCAGTTGGGGAGGGAGCGCGCGTCGTGAACCGCGCCACGCTGACCTTTGCGCTGCTCCTCCTTTTGGCGCTCCCGCTATCGCTGCTGGCGGGGCGCGTGTGGATCGATCCGGCGAGTACCCCCAACGCGGCGCTGATCCTTAGCGAGCTGCGATTGCCGCGCGCCGTACTGGCGCTGGTGGTGGGCGGCGGCCTTGGTGCAGCGGGCGCGGCGATGCAGGGATACTTGCGCAACCCGCTGGCCGATCCCGGCCTCTTCGGCATCGCACCGGGTGCGGCGCTTGGAGCGGTCGTGGCGCTGTGGTTCGGCTATGCGGCGAGCGCGTGGCTGCTGCCGCTTTTCGCCTTGGTCGGCGCAGGCGGCGCGATGGCGCTGCTGGCTGCCATCGCCGGCCGCACGGGAGGTATCGCGCTGTTCACGCTGGCCGGTCTGATGGTCGCGAGCCTTGCAGGCGCGCTGACCGCGCTGGCGATCAGCATGGCGCCCAACGCCTTTGCGATGAGCGAGATCGTCCTGTGGCTGAATGGCGCGCTGACCGACCGCAGCTGGCGCGAAGTCTGGCTGGCGGCCCCGCTGGTCGCGCTGGGCGTGGCGATGCTCTGGCGTACCGGGCGCTCGCTCGACGCGCTGACGCTTGGTGAGCCGGTCGCGCGGTCGCTCGGCATCGACACTTCGCGACTGCTCTGGCTGCTCATCCTCGGCATCGGCCTCACTGTGGGGGCGAGCGTGGCGGTGGCGGGTATCATCGGCTTCGTCGGTCTGATCGTTCCGCACCTCGTCCGCCCGCTGACCGATCGCAGGCCCTCGCAGTTGATCGTGCCGAGCGCGCTGGCGGGTGCTCTGCTCGTGCTGGTGGCGGACAGCCTCGTGCGAGTTCTTCCGCTGGTGACCGAACTACGGCTCGGAATTGCGTTGAGCTTGCTCGGCGCGCCCTTCTTCCTGTGGCTGTTGATCCGGATGCGGAGCGGGCTGGCATGACGCTCGCAGCGAAAAACGTTTCGCTCGGCGAGCGGCTAAGAGACATTTCCTGCGCGCTGCGACCGGGAGAGATCACCACGATCTGCGGCCCGAACGGCGCAGGCAAGTCCTCGCTCCTGCAAGCGCTGGCGAGCCTCCTTCCTTTGGACGGCGGAGAGGTCACCCTCGACGGCGAGGCGCTCGCTGGCCACGCGCAGCGCGCCAAACGTATTGGCTATCTCCCGCAAGCTCCCGAGATCGCGTGGGACGTTACCGTCCGAAGCCTCGTCGAACTTGGCCGCATCCCGCACCGCGATGTGGCCCGCGGGCCGGTCGAGGCCGCGATCGCAGCGCTGGACCTCACCGCCTTCGAGCAACGCCGCGCGCAGACGCTTTCGGGCGGCGAACAGGCACGGGTCCTGCTCGCGCGCGTCTTGGCAGGCGAGCCGGAATGGATACTCGCGGATGAGCCCCTGGCCGCGCTGGATCTCTCGCACCAGCACGCCCTCATCGGCCATCTGCGCGCATCGGCAGGCGAGGGGAGGGGCGTCCTCGTTGTGTTTCACGATCTGGCCATGGCGCGCAATCATGCCGACCGCGTACTGGTGCTCAATCAGGGGCGGCTCGTGGCCGATGCGGTGCCGTCGGAGGCGCTATCCGTCGAGCGCATTCGCGAGGTCTGGGGCGTGGAAACGCAGTGGCTCGGCGAGGAGGGAAAGCGGGCACTCGCCAGCGTTTGAGGCGTTGGGTCCTTATGGATCGCACAACACTTCAGAACGACTGGTTCGACCTCACCCGCGAGCGAATGCCGCAAGCGGCGCAGGCGCGCGGATGGCCGGTGCAGTTCGACCATTGTTTCCAGCGCATCCTGCTCGACAATGCGGTGGGCGCAAAGTGGACCGAGGAAATTCCTGCACCCGCCTATCGAAACGCGCCGGACGAGATCTTGCAGCGCGCCGTTGCGCTTGGTCGCGCGGCCATGGAAGGCACGGAAGACCTTGCCGAGCTCAACCGCAATTCGCTCGGTTTCCGCGGCAAACTTTAGCACACGAAAAAAGGGGCGAACCGCGCGGTTCGCCCCTCCATTTCGGATAACCCGACAGCTTACTCCGTGGCGTCGCCCGGAAGTAGTCCGTCCGAAACTTCGCTGTCCGCCGCTTCGTCGCCGGCGACAAGGCCGCGGGCTTCGAGCATCGGGGTTACGTCGGGTGCGCGACCGGCGAAGTTTTCGAACATCTTGAAGTAGTCCATCGTGCCGCCGCGGCTGAGCACGGTGGCGCGATAGTGGTCGCCATTGGCGCGCGTCAGGCCGCCGTTGTCGAGGAACCACTTGCGGCTGTCGCGGTCGAGCATTTCGGTCCACAGATAGCTGTAATAGCCTGCCGAATACCCGGCCGGGCCGCTGAAGATGTGGTTGAAATAGGTGCTGCGATAGCGCGGCGGGACGAGATCGATCTCGAGACCCAGCTCTTCGAGCGACTTGCGTTCAAAGGCGGTGACCTTCTCCGGCGTGTCGAGCGCGGCGGCCTCATCCTTAGACAGTGCGGCCCATTTCATGTCCAGCAGGGCCGCTTCGACCACTTCGCCAAAATCATAGCCCTGGTTGAACTTTGAAGCTGCCTCGATCCGGTCGACCATCGCCTGCGGGATGGTTTCCCCAGTCTGGTAGTGCTTGGCGTAATTGCGCAGCACTTCGGGATAGGTCGCCCACATCTCGTGGACCTGGCTCGGATATTCGACGAAATCGCGAGCGGTCGACGTGCCCGAGAGGCTTTCGTAACGCTGGTCGGCGAAGAAGCCGTGCAGCGCGTGGCCGAACTCGTGGAAGGTCGTATTGACCCAGTCGAAGCTCACCAGCTGCGGTTCGCCCGCGGGTGCCTTCGGGATGTTGAGCACGTTGTAGATCACCGGCTTGGTGCCCCACAGGTGGCTCTGGTCGACGAAGTTACTCATCCACGCACCGCCGCGCTTGGAGGGGCGCTGGAACGGGTCGAAGTAGAACAGGCCCAGTTCGCTGCCGTCGCGATCGAAGACAGTGTAGGTCCACACGTCGGGGTGATAGACCGGCAGGTCCGTGCGGCGTTCGAAGGTCAGGCCATAGAGCTTTTCGGCCATGTAGAAGACGCCATCCTCCAGCACCTTGTCGAGCTGGAAGTACTCCATCATCGCGTCTTCATCGAGGTTATACTGCTCGGCCTTGATGCGGTTGGCATAGCGATACCAGTCCCACGGTTTTACCTCGTAATCGCCGCCATCGGCAGCGATCGCGGCGTTGAGCATGGCGGCTTCGCGCCGCTGGGTCGCGGCAAGGGCCGGCACCATCTGCTCCATGAATCCGAGTGCGGTTTTGGGGTTCTCCGCCATGCGATCCCACATGGTGTAGGTCGCCCAGTCGGGCTTGCCGAACAGGGCCGCCTTCTCCGCGCGCAATTCGGCGATGCGCGCGATCAGCAGGCGCGTATCGATATCGGTCGTGCCGTCAGCGCGGTGATAGCTGGCCATGAACAGCTTCTCGCGGGCGGCGCGATTAGTCATGCTCGGCAGGAGGGGCTGCTGGGTCGTGTTCTGCAGCGCAATGGCATACTTGCCATCGTCACCCAGTTCGTTGGCGAATTCGGCGGCCGAGGCGATATCGGCGTCCGATAGACCGGCAAGGTCGCTGCGACTGTCGAAGATCACCGGCTGCTCAGCCATGGCGTCCTTGGCCTGCTGGCTGAATTCGGTGGTAAGCGTGGACAGTTCGGTGTTGATCGCCTTCACGCGTTCGCGCTCCGCCTCGGTAAGGAGTGCACCTGCCTGAACCATGCGGTCATAGGTCTTTTCAAGCAGCGTCGCGTCTTCGGGTGTCATCGTCATCGCGGCGCGATTGTCGTAGACGGCCTTCACACGGGCGAAGAGTTCCGGGTCCAACGTAATGCTGTCGCCATGTGCGGTCAGCTTCGGGCTGATCTCGGTGTTGATCTCGTCGAGACGGTCTGTGGTGTTCGTGCCGGTCAGAGCGAAGAACACGCGGCTTACGCGACCGAGCATACGGCCCGATTTCTCGAGCGCCACGATGGTGTTCTCGAAGGTCGGTGCGTCGGGATTGGCCTTGATGGCTTCCACTTCGGCCTTCTGGATCGCCATGCCCTGCTCGAAGGCCGGAATGTAATCGTCTTCCGAGACGGCAGCGAAATCGGGTGCGAGGAAGGGAAGGTTGCTGTCCGATGCGAAATAACCGGTACCCTCGGGGACCGACACGGCGGCATCTACTGCGGCGTCTGCAATGGGATTCATCTCTCCCCCCGGGGCGGTTGTGCAAGCTGAAAGAAGGGCGGCTGCGGCGGTGGTGGCCAGGATTTGGGCCTTCATGGTCTCTCCATTTACTAGCAAGGTCTGCAAACTAACGCGCGAAGGCGAAGGATGGTTGCAGTTGCGACAATTTGCGTGAAGCGGACTGGCGACTTCGACGCAAGGAACGCGCGGCGAACCGTCGAATAGGGTCTACGAACGGCAATCAGCCGCCTTTGAGCGCCTCACCCTGTCCGCGTTCGGCCTGGTTTCGCGCCGCCATGGCGGCTTCGTCTAACGCCTGGCTATTGACAGTCATCACTCGCGGACGGCCGCCGTCGTCAACCACCAGCCACAGCGAACCCAGTTCGAAGAAAGCGCCCTGGTCCTTCTCGACTGTCATTTGCGAAAGGTCCAGCCGTTGCAGCAGGTCCAGCATCCGTTCGTTGAAAATGTCGTCGAACAGCATGTCGATCTGCTCCCGGCTCAGCTCGTGGCGTTCGCCCTCCTCGTCGATGTAGAGAAGGGGAATGCCCACTTGTTCGAGGATACGCGCGCGGTCGCCACTCTCGGCCGCTTCGCGCAGCGCCGATATTGCCGTCTCGAACTGGCTGGGCGTGGTACCCGTCGCGCAGGAAATCGCGCCGCCCTTTACCGCGTCATGCGCGCGGTCGAACTCGATATCGGGGTTGTCCTGTTCGGACCAGGCCATCAGCAGGCAGTTCTCGCCCGGATCGGGCTTGGCGTTCGCCTGGACACTGCGGAGCAATTGCTCGTTCGGCGGATCGCTCCCGACGGCCTCCTCGGTTACCGGCGAACAGGCAGTCGTCGCTGCCGCCAGCAGGAGGATCGCCGTAATTCTGAGGGGATCGGTGGTCATGGAACTTTCGCTGGGTAAGTGACGACAGGTTCGTAAAGCGAGCCGCTTTGGCGCAGATGACTTTCATATAATATGTAGTGATCGACCTGCCATGGGCCAAGGGCGAGGTCCGTGTTGCGTGTGAGGAACGGGACAAGGGGGCCGGACGAGGTATTGAGGCGTGCGAGCGTTATGTGTGGGGTAAACTTCCGCGTCTCCGCCGGGAGGCCGCAACTCTGGCAAAGCCGCTCTATTCGGCGATGCAAACGGATCAGCGGTTCGCTTGGCCGGAGCGCGGCCCAAATGGCACTGGGTGTGCCTTTTCTCGCGAAAAAGCCGCAACCTGCGATGGATAACTCGAAGGGTTCGAAGCTAATTTTCGCTGCGGCCTCGGCAAGATCGTCGGCTAGGTGGGCACCGGCCTCGCCGACGTAGCGCAGCGTCAGGTGAAGCTGGTCGTCATCCTGCCAGCGAGCGTTGTCGATCCCGCTCATACTGTCGAGCAGGGCTTCCCGAATGGTGGGAGGCGGACGAAGGCCGAAGAAGAGGCGGTGGCTCATCTAACTGCGATTGTGGATCCACAAGCGATTGTTCGGAACCAGGGTAGGGACGGGGCTAAGTCCAAAGGGTCTCCACCTCCATTCTTGGCGCTCGCAACGAAGTTTTTTCAACCTATCGGTGAGAAGGGCGGAGCACGCGAGCCTCGCTCGTGCTTCGAATAGAAGTGTGGGAAGCGTACCTGCTTGTGCCGCCAGTCTTTGTTCTATCTAGCTAGCTGTCACAGCTGTCGAGCCAAGTTCGCGTGGATCTTCGTAGGAAGCCTCCAGGAATATCTTGGCGCGACGTTCCGAACGAAACTCGAGCCCCCGCGCAACCTTGCCGGCAGCATGCGTATAATTGAGCTCTCCTGCGATGGCTTCATAATCGCCATCGGCGATCGCTTGGTTCAGCCGCGGGCTTTCCCTTTCCGAGACGTTACCAAGACCGACATTGTATACGAGGTCAAGAAGCGCGTCGAACTCATGCTGATAGAGCGGCAAGTCGCCGACCAAAATTCGAACTCCGCGTTCGGCAACCTCGAGATCCTGTTCGAGAAACTCGAGAACCTGTTCGTCGCTGATGCGATCGCCAACGCGCAAATTGTCTGCGGGACGAATGAGATGCCCGACGCCAACGGTGGGATAACCGGCAACGTCTCGATAGACGGTATAGCGCACGCCCTCTTCTTCGATGAGCGCTTGCTTGAATTCGTCGCTTGCGTTGAGCAGAGCGGCGGGTTTTCGGCTATCTTCCAGATCGGATACCGTGAGCGATACCGCAGGTTGCGGGGTAATTTGGCTTTTGCTGGCCGGCGGACCAGTGAAGGCCGCCAAACTCATGGCGCCTGCCCCCATCAGTAAAGACGCACGCTTGCGAGTAGAAAGGCGGGGTTTGACCTCATACACCTTCGATGCCGCTTGGCGCGCACGTTTAAGGTCCCTGCGATGGCGGCGATGGCGACGGATGCGGGACAAAAAGGACTTTACGCCTTTTTGCTCACCTGCATGGGGAGTGGATGTCCAGTTTTCGTCGTCAAGCGGCCGATCCAGTTCCGACATAAGGGCTTTGAGTCGTGCACTCTGAACCGAATGGATATCAGACGGTTTCGTCAGGTTCCGGTCGATCGACACCTTTCGCGCTGGGATTTGTGTCTCTGACATAAATGGGGTGGGCCTCGTAAAACTTTGTTTCAAATCCGGAAATGAGCTTTGAAGATCCGGCTGACCGCTTCGTCCTCTTCACTGAAACGGAAGCAGGACGGGGTCGATGTACTTGTTAAACGGACAAAGTACGCGAAAAGGTCCACGCTTCACCGACGCTAAGAAACGGATGGGGGATGGTGTGGTGGCGATCAGGCGGCGGACCGAACCCGGTTGCGGCCCTCATTCTTGGCCTTGTAGCAGGCCGCATCGGCACGGTGTAGCACGTCGTCCAGTTTCTCGCCCGGATGCCAGCTTGCCAGTCCGATCGAGGCAGAGGTTTCGAAGCTGCCCGTGTGCGATTCATCCAGTGCAATCCTGGCAATGTCGCGGCGCAGTTCTTCAGCAATGGATCGCGCCTTCTCGAAATCCTCGCTGTCCAGAATGGCGACAAATTCTTCGCCACCCAAGCGGAAAGCAAGATCACTTGTACCATCCATCCTTTCCAGACAGTTGCGGATGGCAGAGGCCGTAGCGACCAGCACGCGATCGCCTGCCGCGTGGCCGAACCGATCATTGATGCTCTTGAACCGGTCAAGGTCGATCATGAGCACTTGTCGCAGTTGTCCCTCCTGACCGTCATCGCGCTCTTCGAAGAGCTTGCGGCGGTTGTAGAGACCGGTCAGTGGATCGCGCACGCCGAGGTATTCAGCGTGTGCAAGTGCGTCGGAAAGATCTTCGGAGAGCTGGCGGTTTTCAACCAGTACCGCAGCGGCAGTCACGATATGCTCGCCCGTGTTGTAGGCGTACATTCGAATGCCGATCGCGGTAAGGGCTGCCACTGCTATTACCCAGGGATTTGCGAAAGTAGGCTGAAACGCTACTTGTCCGCAAATAGTCAGGAAGAAACTGGCCAGCATTGCATCTCGTGGGCCGCGCATTGCGGCTAGGGTCACGGGAACTAGCGTCAACGTGACCAGTACGACACAGTTTACCAGCAATACTGCCGCAAAGGGCGTACCTGAGGGTGCTGGTAGTAGCAGCAATGCCAAAGACAAGCCGGTAAGTGCCATTCCCAGCACCATCAACCGGTGTGGGCCCTTTGTTGGGCGGCTCTTTCGCACTGCGTTGGCCAGGTTGCGGGCTGCCCGGCGAGTGAAGAGAAAGGAGACGAACCGCAGGGCCAGAAGGGCATAGAACGGCTCTGGGAAACTATAGAATCCGAACCCAACCGCCAACAGAACGAGGGCGAGAATGCTCGACGTAAGCGAACGCCGCTCGCGTTCGAGCATGGCGATCATCGTCTCCTGCTGCACCTCATGCGGGTCGACAGTCACAGGCCCGCTCGATGCGCGGGTTGCAGGATGCGGAGTATGTGCCACGAATGCCGGTCGGTTTCCTCTCGCGGTTCATGGTAACGCAGAAAAGTTAACGAATTGCCTCGTGACGTTAATCTCTTGGGAAAGGTGTTAGCGCATGGCTACATCCTGTCCCGTGGGCAATTACAGGATGAAGTCACCGGCGGTGAGGTCCTCGGTCCCGTCGACCGCGATGAGGAAGTCGGCCGCACCGTCGCCGTCGACATCGCCGGCTACGTAGAGCCTTCCGCCATTGGCGTACCAGCGCAATTCTCCCGCGATTCCGGAAAAGGCGGAGCGTCCGACAAAAGTGAAGCTATCGTTCTCGCCGCCGCTAATGGCATCAATCTGCGATAGGTCGATCCGGTCGCCCTCGGGACGGGAGAAATCCATAATCGTGTCGGCAAGACTGGCAAAGGCGCTGCTATGCCCGGTGTCGCCGAACAGGAACCGGTCGGCACCAGACCCGCCAGTCATGATGTCTTTGCCCCAGCTACCTGTCAGCGCGTCGTTGCCTGCGCCTCCGAAAAGTAGATCGTTGTCACCGCCACCGTCGAGACGATCGTTGCCATCGAGGCCGTAGAGCACGTCATCGTGGAGGCCGCCCTCGATAATATCGTCGCCCGCATCGCCGTAGAGCTGGTCGTTGCCGTTCCCGCCCTTGAGGAAATCGCTGCCCAAGCCGCCGAACAGGGTATCCTTACCCTGTCCGCCTAGAAGAAAGTCAGCGCCTTCTCCACCGCGGAGGACGTCGTTACCCAGTCCGCCTTCCAACAGATCGTTGCCGTCTTCTCCCCACAACCCATCGTTCCCGTCGAGACCCTTCAGAACGTCATCTCCGGAAAGCCCATTTAGTATGTTGGATGAAGAGTCGCCGACCAGCATGTCGCCGAACTGCGAACCGGTAACATTTTCGATCGATGAAAGAAGGTCGAACCCCGCACCAAGAGTATCTTGGCTTGAAAGAACCCAAAGCTTGACCTGTACACCGGCTCCAGCGTCTCTATAGCTTACCGTATCAAAGCCCCAGCCGCCATTGATCTCGTCATCTCCAAGCCCGCCCTCGAGTAGATCGTTGCCGTAGCCGCCGCCGAGAACGTCGTTGCCGTCGCCGCCATAGACGACGTCGTCCGATGCTTCGCCGAATAGTAAATCGGAACCTTCGCCGCCTCGCAATTCGTCCGATCCGCCACCTCCGTGGAGCATGTTGTCCGCAACGCTACCGTACAACACGTCGTCGAAAGCCGAGCCGATGACCTGTTCGATAGAACGCAGGGTGTCCTTTCCTTCGCTTTGCGAATGCACGATCCGCCAACGCAGGGTGATCGCACTGCTCGCACCGGAATAATCCACCGTGTCGAAGCCGTATCCACCATCCAGCAGGTCGTCGCCAGTACCGCCGAACAGAATGTCGTTGTCACCGCCGCCGTCGAGGCTGTCGTTCCCGTCAAGGCCATAGAGCACGTCATCGTGGAGGCCGCCCTCGATAATATCGTCGCCCGCTTCGCCGTAGAGTTGATCGTTCCCGTTCCCGCCTTTGAGGAAATCGCTGCTCGTGCCGCCAAAGAGGTAATCGATACCTTCTCCACCGAGGAGGAGATCGGCACCTTCTCCACCGCGAAGAACGTCGCTGCCACCCCCCCCTTCCAGCTGATCGTTTCCGTGTCCTCCCCACAAGACGTCGTTCCCGTCGAGGCCCTTGATTAGGTCGTCTCCGGAAAGCCCCTCGATAATATTGAACGTAAAGTCGCCGACCAGCACGTCGCCGAACTGCGAACCGGATATATTTTCGATCGATGAGAGGGTGTCGAATCCCGCGCCGAGAGTATCCTGACTCGATAAAACCCAGAGCTTGACTTGTACGCCGGCTCCGGCGTCCGTGTAGCTTGCCGTGTCGAAACCCCAGCCTCCCCGGATTTCGTCATCGCCACGCCCGCCCTCGAGAAAGTCGTCGCCATAGCCACCGCCAAGGACGTCGTTGCCGTCGCCGCCACAGACGATGTCGTCCGATGCCTCGCCAAATAGGACATCGGAACCTTTGCCACCTCGCAATTCGTCCGATCCGGCGCCTCCGTGGAAGGTGTCGTCGGCACCGCTACCATGCATCAAGTCGTCGAAATCCGAGCCGATGACTCGTTCAATTGAGCGCAGCGAATCCTTTCCTTCGCTTTCCGAATACACGATGCGCCAACGCAGACTTATTGCGCTGGTCGAAGCGGAATAATCCACCGTGTCGAAGCCATACCCGCCATGCAGAAAGTCATCGCCAGAACCACCTGCCATGAAATCGTCGCCACCGCGGCCATAGATTTCATCGTCCCCTGCACCGCCCCACATGTAACGGCCACCGAAAATGACGTTGTCGGAACTATTTCCGGTGATGCGCGCCTCGGTGTTCATACCGATGATGCGCTCGATATTGTCGGGCAGGGTAAAATTAAGCGCGCTGGTCCGGATAGTGTCGTACCCACCACCTTCGAGCTCGACGACATCGGGGAAGAACCCCCAGCCACCGTAGACGAGATTGTAGAGATCGTCTCCGCCACCGCCGTAAATCGTGTGTTCCTGGTAAGGGACGAACGATTCCGAAGCATCGGTTCCGAACAGTTCGCCCGCGCCGGTTCCAATGATCCAACCGTCCCGCGCGGCTTCGGTGAAGAGCAGAGCGTTCATCTGCACGAGGACATCGGCATAGGCCGGGTCGGCGGCGAGATTGTCGATATTGTGGAGGTCCCCGGCGGCGTAGAGTTCGACATCGCCGCTGGCATAGCGCGTATAGCGCCAGTCATTATTACGGATGGAGACGTTGCCGTCCACGGATGTGATTGCCACTCCATCGTCCAGCAAGGCCGGGTTCTCGATGAAGGGGACCAGGCTCCGGCCGTCGAGGCCTTGCGGTATTGCGAGCCCGGTCAAGTCGAGCAAAGTCGGCATCAGGTCGACGAGTTCCACGACTTGATCGACCAATTGTCCGTCGTCCGCCGTGCCGGGCTGGGCAATGACGAATGGCGCGCGGGCCGCGTCTTCCCACAGGGTGAATTTACCCCACTGATTCTTGTCACCGAGGTGGTAGCCGTGATCAGTCCACAACACGACTGTCGTGCTCTCGATGAGGCCGCTTTCGTCGAGTTGATCGAGCAGTTGCCTTAACAGATGGTCTGCGTAACTGATTGCCGCGAGATAGGCCTGCATCGCTTCCGGCCCAGCGTCGGACGGGTCGATATTCCATCGCTACGGATTGGCCAAAGCGAGCGCGGATGCCGGTAGATCGGCCAGATCGTCCATTGGGAAATCGGTCATTACAATCGATTCTAGCGGATAGAGGTCGTAGAACTCCTGAGGGACGACCCAATTCAGGTGGGGCTTGTTGATGCCCACGAACATCGCGAAGGGATCGTCCGACGAATAGGATTGCAACAGTTCAATCGCCTGCGCGACATTGACCTCATCGCCGTTTTCAGAGCGATCATCCGGCTCCATAACGCCGATCTCGCGTCCGCCCACATCTTCGCGTTCTTCGAAGATATAGTCGGCAAAACGCGAACCATAGTCGTCCGGCACGCGCGGAGTATGCATGACCTTGCCGATCATGCTGGTGTGATACCCCGCGTTCATGAACTGAGACATCAGCAGGTCATCAGCCTGAACCGCGTTCCAGTATTCAACCGCGTTGTTATGGACGCCAGTGTGGGCGGGAGAGAGACCGGTCATGGCCGAGGTGCGCGAGGGGTTGCAGAGCGCGACCTGCGAGAAACCGTTCTCGAAAGTGGTGCCCATGGCCATCAGCCGGTCGATATTCGGCGTGTGAACCGTGCCGCCGTAATACTGCTGGAAGAAGGCGAACGCCGCCAGATCGTCAATCGAAACAACTAAAACAGACACGAATTCTTGCCCCTGAGCCGCGCGCGCACCGCTTCCCCAGCGGCTTGCGTCGCGAACAAATCAATTCAATACTTCGATGTGAAACCCGCTTTCCGGTTGAGAAACCGTGCCGATGTGACAGCGTGAACGGGGCACAGCGACCCGATGCGGGCGATAACGTTGCAAAGGGCAACGGGCTACAGCAAATGATCGCTTCATCCGGAAAAGCGAGCGATTGTTGCCATTTAGGCGCAATATAAAGAGCAGGGGCCTCCCGCCTGCGCCCGCTTCGGAGCGCGGAGCTGGGCGGCCATCAGTTTTACAGGACGAAAGCGGCCGTCGTGAGATCGGTCACGCCCTCGAGCGCGATGAAGAGGTCGCCAACTCCGTCGCCATCGGTATCGCCGACCACGTACACGCCGGTGTCGCCGGCGTAGAAACGCAGCTCGCCCGCTGTCCCGCTGAAGGCCGCATCGCCGATGAAGGCGAATGCGTCGTCACCGCCGCCCGCGACCGCGTCGATCTGCGACAGGTCGATCCGGTCGCCGTCCTCGCTCGAGAAGTCGAGGATCGTGTCGGCGTTGGTCGCGAATCTGCCGGTGTGGCCGGACTTGAACAGAAAGGTGTCCGCCTCCGTGCCGCCGGTCATCGTGTCCACGCCCCAGCTTCCGGTGAGAATGTCGTTTCCATCCCCGCCGCGCAGGATGTCGTTGCCGTTGTTGCCGTCGAGACGATCGTTGCCGGATCCGCCATGGAGCGTGTCGGTGCCGACGTTGCCCTGCATGAAATCGTCACCATCGTCGCCGAGAAGGATATCGTTGCCCTGCTGGCCAAAGAGATAGTCGGTCTGGTTGCCGCCTTCGATGATATCATTGCCGGTCCCGCCGAACATCCGGTCGGTTCCGTTGTTGCCCTTCATGTAATCGTCGCCGCCGTCGCCGAACATGAGGTCGAAGCCGGTCCAGCCGATCATCACATCGCTGCCCGAACCGCCGCGCAGCACGTCGTCGCCGATATACCCTTCGAGTTGGTCGTCGCCATCGCCGCCTTTGAGGGCATCGTTCCCCATGCCGCCTTTCAGCAGGTCGTCTCCGCCGCGGCCGTCGATTACGTTGGAGAAAACCGTCCCGGCGACCGTGTCGGCGAAATCGGAGCCGTCGAAATTTTCGATGGAGTTAAGCTGGTCGTTGCCAGCTCCTTGGGTGTCCTGCCACACACCTGTCACGTAAAGATTGACCCGCACGCCGCTCGTCGCGGTGACGTATCGGACCGTGTCGATTCCTGCGCCGCCATGCAGAATATCGTTGCCTTCGCCGCCCTCGAGCCGGTCGTTGCCGTCGCCGCCGTAAAGCTGATCGTTCCCGACAACGCCATACATCCGATCGTCCCCGGCACCGCCGTTGAGATAGTCCGGGCCCCCGTCAATTTCGTTGTTGCCGTCAATCAGGTCGGCATTGGGATGACGATCATCCCCGACAAGCACGTCGTTCCCAGCACCTCCGTGAAGACTATCACCTCCTTCCAATCCCTCCAGCAAGTCCGCGTTGGCGGAGCCGTACAATGTGTTTTCGAAGGCACCGCCGCGAATGTTCGCGCCAAGCCCTTCCATGAAGCTGATGTCGGTTAGCTCAAAGTCTCCCTGCACCCACATCTTGAAGGCACCGGCTTCGGTCCGCCCCGTCAGAATATCATTCGCAAGCTCGATGTCCCAAATTGCGACAGCCGATAGGTCAAGCGTGTCGACCCCTCCCGTGAAATCCCGGATCGAGGGCCATTCGAGGTATTCCTGGTTATTCGCAAACGCTGACAGGAGGATGAACGTATCAGCGCCATCCTCGCCCCAGATACTGGTCCCTGCATGTCCGATGTAGATAAGATCATCGCCACTCCCGGCCCTCAATTGATGGGATGACGTGAAATAATCGGAATTGGACGTCCCGGGATCCTCGAAATCCCAGCCGGCAAGATATACGGTGTCATTTCCATCGCGAGCGTATATCAAGCTCGATTCAAGGGAGAGATCATCGTAGATGATGTCATCACCCGCGGTCGAAAGTAACCGCAAATACTCGACCCCCGTCCTGGTAATACGCAGATCGCTCAAATCGGACATGTGAAGGCTGAGCCCAGAAACGCCCATATTCTCGAAATTGATGGTCAGGCGATCGAAACCTGACCCGCCATCGATGTGGGCCGAACTCACATCATCGTAAAACCACACCGAAAAGAAATCGTCTCCCTCGCCACCGTACAGCGATCCGTTGCCCTCATCGAGCCAGAATTGATCCGCCCCGGCGCCGCCATAAGCGAGGTTGATACCTAGGCCGGTTTGTAAATAATCGTCACCGCCTCCGCCATAAAGTGTATCATCGCCGGCGTTTCCGAGAAGTGTATCCCGATCCTCGTTCCCGAAAAGCAGGTCGTCGCCATTTCCGCCCTGTATAGTATCGGCGCCAAGTCCGCCGGAAATCCAATCGTCGCCCTCTTGTCCGTAAAGCGCATCGTTGCCTAGCTCTCCGAAAATTTGGTCATTTCCGGTTTCGCCGGAGCCGCGCTCTCCGTATAACTGGTCGTTTCCTGCGCCGCCGCGCATGACGTCGTTCCCGTCCCCTCCGTCCGCGTAATCATCGCCATCGCCAGCATAAAGAACATCCGCGCCAGCACCGCCATACAGGGAGTCTGCGTTGCTGTTTCCATAAAGTATGTCGCGACCAGTTCCGCCGAAGATACGATCTGCTCCCGTGCCACCAAGGATCAGGTCTTCGCCATTGCCCCCGTCGATATAGTCATCACCGGCGTCACCAAAGATCCGGTCGTCACCCGACGTTAAATTGCTTGTTTCTCCGAATAACTCGTCAGCGCCTTCGCCGCCGCGTATTTCATCGTCGCCTGCGCCACCGGAAACCGTGTCATCCCCGTTTCCTCCATACAATGCGTCGGCCCCGTCCCGTCCATAAATGACATCGTCGCCGTCCGCCCCGTAGATGATGTTGTCGGCACCCACGCCTCGAAGCGTATCAGCTCCAGCAAGCCCCACCTGCGTCAGGATGTGCGCCTGGTCGTTCCAATACCAGGACGAAACCGAATTCCCGTCGGCGCTGGCGTCTCCGTACATGTACTGGATCGCCTGAATATCGAAAGCTTCCAACGTGCCATTGAACCCGATCGCACCATTCGAGGACAGGATGGAAAATTCCGCCGTGTCGACCGATGCGTCGAAGACATTGGTGCCTTCCCATCCGTGCTCGAGCCCTAGGGCGTGCGCAATTTCGTGGAGTAGGAGGTAATAATTCTCCTCGCCGATCTCGTCGTCGATGTAGACATCGGAAGCGTCGGCCCAATCGCCGGTCGTCGGATAATTGGCAAAACCCGCCGCCTGCCCGCCTGCGACAGAGAACAACGCGAGGTCGAAGATCATGAAGTTCATGTCGCCCATGCCATCGGGCACCTCGAAGGCAACGAGGCCGCTTGCCTCGGTGAACTCCGCAATCGCCTGGCGAGCGAGCTCCTGATAGGCCTGAGAGAATTGCTGGAAAGAGGCAATCTGTTCGGGGGTCAGGCTCTCAAGGATATAATCCGGGATTTCCGAGGGAAAAGAATAGGTGAAAAAAGCACCGATACCCGGCGCACGGCTCATGGATGCGCCGCTCAGAAGCGCAGTAAAATCGGTGACGACCGGCATTGAAAAACCCCCACATTATCCTTGTGCGCCATAGCACACCTGGAACTTGCTATCGCTCTTCATTGATTGTGACCCCACCCAATTGGGTGGGGCGTTGAATTTTCCGCGTTCGACACCAGATTTCGGCACACTTCGCCGCTGCGTCTGTTGGACGGGTAGGCACTCGCTTGACACCACAGAACATTTGCGGAACACGCTTCCTCCATGGCACTTACCAAGATCTCCGTCCGCGGCGCGCGCGAGCATAATCTCAAGGGCGTCGATATCGACCTGCCGCGCGACAGTCTTATCGTCATCACGGGCCTGTCGGGCTCGGGGAAATCGAGCCTCGCGTTCGATACGATCTATGCCGAGGGGCAGCGGCGTTATGTCGAGAGCCTGTCGGCCTATGCGCGCCAATTCCTCGAGATGATGCAGAAGCCCGATGTCGAGCATATCGACGGGCTGTCTCCCGCCATTTCGATCGAACAGAAGACCACCAGCCGCAATCCGCGCTCGACCGTGGCGACGGTGACCGAGATCTACGATTACATGCGCCTTTTGTGGGCGAGGGTGGGTGTGCCGTACTCGCCCGCGACCGGCCTGCCGATCGAGGCGCAGACGGTCTCAAACATGGTCGACCGGGTGATGGCGCTGCCCGAAGGCACGCGCCTCTATCTCCTCGCGCCGGTGGTGCGCGGGCGCAAGGGCGAATACCGCAAGGAACTGGCCGAGTGGCAGAAGGCGGGCTTCACCCGCGTGCGCATCGATGGCGAGATGTACCCGATCGAGGAAGCGCCCGCGCTCGACAAGAAGTTCAAGCACGACATTGAAGTGGTGGTGGATCGGCTTGCGGTGAAGGAAGGGCTGGAAACGCGCCTCGCCGACAGTTTCGAGACCGCGCTGAAGCTGGCTGAGGGACTGGCGTATGTCGACCTCGCCGACGGCGTGGTGCCGGGCCGCGAGGGCGCGGGCGAGGCTGGCGGCGCGATGAAGGGGGCGGGCATCCCCGCGAACCGCATCGTGTTCAGCGAAAAGTTCTCCTGTCCGGTCTCAGGTTTCACCATCGAGGAAGTCGAGCCGCGCCTGTTTTCCTTCAACGCGCCGCAGGGGGCCTGCCCGACCTGTGACGGGATCGGCGAAAAGCAGCTGTTCGACCCGCAGCTCGTCGTGCCCAACGAAGCGCTCAGCCTCAAAAAGGGCGCCGTTGTCCCCTGGGCCAAGAGCAATCCGCCGAGCCCCTATTACATGCAGGTGCTCGCCAGCCTCGCAAAGGAATACGAGTTCGATCTTACCACCCCGTGGGAGGAATTCGACAAGGAAATCCGCGACATCATCCTTTATGGCACCAAGGGCCGCGCCATCCCGCTCACCTTCAAGGACGGGCGCAAGCAGTACACGGTGAAGAAGCCGTTCGAGGGCGTGATCGGCAATCTCAACCGCCGCATGCTCCAGACCGAGAGCACCTGGATGCGCGAAGAGCTGGCCAAGTTCCAGACCGCGCAGCCGTGCGAGACCTGCGATGGCAAGCGTCTCAACGAAAAGGCGCTGGCGGTGAGGATCGACGGTACGGATATCGCCACTCCCACCAAGATGAGCGTGGCCGATGCCAAGGCCTATTTCCTCGGCCTGCCCGATGCGCTGAACGACACGCAGCGGCAGATCGCGACTGCCATCCTCAAGGAAATCAACGAACGGCTGGGCTTCCTCGACAATGTCGGGCTCGACTACCTCAACCTCGACCGAACCAGCGGCACGCTGTCGGGCGGGGAAAGCCAGCGTATTCGCCTCGCCAGCCAGATCGGTTCGGGCCTCTCGGGCGTGCTCTACGTGCTCGACGAGCCCAGCATCGGCCTCCACCAGCGCGACAACGACCGGCTGCTCGAAACCCTCAAGCGCCTCCGCGATCTCGGCAACACCGTAATCGTGGTCGAGCATGACGAGGACGCGATCCGCACCGCTGACCACGTGGTCGACCTTGGCCCCGGCGCGGGCGTGCATGGCGGCGAAGTGGTGGCGCAGGGCACGCTGAAGCAGGTGCTCAAGTCGAAGAAGTCGCTCACCGCAGACTACCTCACCGGGCGGCGCGAGATCGCCGTCCCGCAGATCCGCCGCAAGGGCAATGGCCACAAGCTAACCGTCCACGGCGCGCGGGCGAACAACCTCAACAACGTCACCGCCTCCATTCCGCTCGGCACCTTTACCTGCATCACCGGCGTCTCGGGCTCGGGCAAGTCGTCCTTCACCATCGACACGCTCTACGCCTCCGCCGCGCGCACATTGAACGGTGCGCGCATCGTGGCGGGCGCGCACGACAAGGTCACCGGCCTCGACTATTGCGACAAGGTGATCGAGATCGACCAGTCGCCCATCGGCCGCACCCCGCGCTCCAACCCGGCGACCTACACCGGCGCCTTCACCCAGATCCGCGACTGGTTCGCCGGCCTCCCCGAAGCGAAAGCTCGCGGCTACAAGCCCGGCCGCTTCAGCTTCAACGTCAAGGGCGGCCGCTGCGAGGCGTGCCAGGGCGACGGGTTGATCAAGATCGAGATGCACTTCCTGCCCGACGTCTACGTCACCTGCGAGGAATGCGGCGGCAAGCGTTACAACCGCGAAACGCTGGAGGTGAAGTTCAAGGGCCACTCCATCGCCGACGTGCTCGACATGACGATCGAGGATGCGGAAGGCTTCTTCAAGGCCGTCCCCCCGATCCGCGACAAGATGCACATGCTGAACGAGGTGGGGCTGGGCTACGTCAAGGTCGGCCAGCAGGCGACCACGCTGTCAGGCGGCGAGGCGCAGCGGGTGAAGCTGGCCAAGGAACTGTCCAAGCGCAGCACCGGCCAGACGCTCTACATCCTCGACGAACCCACCACGGGCCTCCATTTCGAGGATGTGAGGAAGCTCCTCGAAGTGCTGCAAAGGCTGGTGGACCAGGGCAATTCGGTCGTCGTCATCGAGCACAATCTCGACGTCATCAAGGTCGCCGACCACATCCTCGACCTCGGGCCGGGCGGCGGCGTGCGAGGCGGGGAGGTCGTGGCGCAGGGTACGCCGGAGGAGGTTGCGGAGGTGAGCGGGAGTTATACGGGGCAGTATCTCAAGCCGATGTTGGCCAAGAGCGCCGAGCGGCAGCGGGAGGCTGCGGAGTAGCTAATCGGCTTGGGTCGGATGGATGTACTCATTTTAACATCGCTTTGAGTGCGTTCTTAACAAGATCGGTACTGTCTTGGTCACGAGTTTCATCTCGCTCAATACTCTTTCCGCCTGCCATCAACGCTGTCTCAACCGTGGTCGCGGCTAGAGAAAATGTTTCCGACGCTTTGTCGATATCTTCCATGTCATCTAAGATGACGTCGCAGAACTGTTTGATCTTTCGCGAGTTCAAAAATGGAATGGCCGTTGTGTGTGTCGAGATTGCCCGCGCCGCCATTAGGATGTGCCAGCGAGCAGCCTTATATCCCGTCGAAAGGAGGTTGTTGCGAAAGAGGAATTCGAGCCGATAAGCCATGTAGGATGAGGTATAATAGGGTTCATACAGATGGCTCTTGTCGAAGAGTGTATCCTCATGGATCTTCCGCAGAGTCGCGTAATATCTACTAGCCCTATGGGGATCCTCAAGAAAGACCGCTGAAAACGCTTTAATTTGTTGCGGTACAGAAACGATACGTGTTTTTTCTACGCCGCTCTCAGAAGCGTACTGCTTCGAGCGCCTTTCATAATATAATTTTCTGTCGCCTTCGTAGGTCTCGTAGTGATCCTCAAGAACCTTCTGGAAGTCAGAAAGACTCCGAATTTGCTCGTCGCTAACCTCGGTCTGGCTATTTGTAGCTTCGATCACATTCTTCGTGACATTATCGTCAGATGTCGAAACAATTCGTATTGGAATTGTCACGCTATCATCAATTTGGTCGGCATTTAGGAAGATGACATGACTTGTTTGGCAGCCGTTCACCACTTGGTAATCGGTCAAGGTGAATTTCGTGCCGACACGATTAAGGTCTTTGGCAACAATAGTTACGCCGTTATTCTTAATTGGAAAGGACTGTTTTTCTTCTGACTTAAGAGTGGCGTCAATTTTTTGGTTTACCTTGTTTCCCCCTTGATAATCACGAACATTATCATAGAATATGGATCTTCGAATATTGCCGTGTTCGTCAGTTATAATCTTGAGATATTCGGTTCCTGAGATGATCCCTAGGAAGGACTGATCGACCCCACGAATTTCTGGCAGAGGCAATACATCAGGGATATTTACCTCAACTCGTAAGCTATGCTTTGCTTGACGGTAATTCTGCTGCAGGTCTCTAGCGCCAAGCATATTGACAGAAACCCGTTCCACCAAATTCGTGCTTATTAGGTCGGAGACAAAACTTTCCTCGCGAGCCACAGCGTTGGGTTGGGAATCCCAATTGCCCGTTGTGCAATAATAACAGAACACGTCAGGGTTGCCGCGCTTGAAGTAGGCAGCAGAGTCGTAAATTTCCGTTTTTATCTCGCGTGCGCGTTTGATTTCATCATTAGCCGGAAGTCTCGGATTCTCTTTGAAGAAATCCTTTATTCCAAAGAAAAAGTTGTCGATTTTAGCCGCTTCGAACGTTGCGCTAGTTGTGGATTGTACGAAGAAAAATTGGACATCTAGATATTTGTTGTTGGCGATTATGTCGCCAATTTGCGACTTGTCGGTCACCAAGTTGCCATTAGCGACAATAGCAATTGCATCGAGAGCGCAATCCTCGCCGCCTCGTGTTGTGATGGTCTCTAGGTCCAGTGTGTCTTCTAAGACAGCAGATAGCGCACAATAACTGGCGTAGGCTTCAAATTTTGCGCTCTGGTCGCCTTTGATGTCGTTCAATGACGCAAACTCTGAGACATTTGCTTGGGTGACTTTATCCATCACCAACCTATTGAGAAAACGAGCGTCTATGGCAAGAGCGCGTTGCTCAACTTGTTGTGTTATCCTACTTTTAGACTTCTGTGTAATTAACCCGGTTCACTCAAACCCATGAGGTGAACCATGAACGCTCTCGTCACCATCGAAGCCGCCCCTACCGCCGGTCCTCATGGGGAGGGACACACGATCTTCGGCCCCAAGTCGCAGGCCGAGTTTCTCCAGAACCTCCAGCTGTTCGGCCCAAGGAACGCCTAGGGTCCGGCTTTCCTGCCGGGCGGCGGGGGTCTGAAAGGCTGCGTCCCCCGTGTAACTCCTGTCCTACAACAATTGATAACGCAGCTTCGTCCTCCACCTGTTAGGAGGTGCGCATCGCTGGCCCGTGTTCTGGCTCGCCGGCGACCGTGAGAAGCCGCCGGCATTGCTCCCGCCCATCGTACAGGGGTTGCGTTATGCCCGATTGGCTCTTCATCCTCCTATCCGTCCTGAGCGCCCTCGTGGTGGCCTTCTTGCTGAGCGAGGTGGTCACGCGCCTGCGTCGCCGCCGCTGATCGCCCGCGTTTCCCGTTTGCGCGCTGGCGCTGCGCGCCTTCTCCGCCTGCGACTCCGATTCCGCGCTTGCCGTCCCCCGGTCGCGGACGGTTTCGGCCCTGTCCTACATGCATGGCTCGGTATAATTGGTTCGGTTCACTCAAGCCCGTGAGGTGAGCCAATGAACGCAATAGTTACTATCGAACCCGCCCCCACCGCCGGTCCTCACGCGGAAGGGCACACCGTGTTCTCGCCCCGGCGACAGGCCGAATTCCTCCAGAACCTCCAGCTGTTCGGCAATGTCCGGCTCGCCTGCCGGGCGGCGCGGATTTCCGCGCAGACGGCCTATCGCCAGCGGCGGACCTCTCCGGCGCTGGCGCAGGCGTGGGATGCGGCGCTGCTCGCGGCGCGTGCGCATGCCGAGGCGACGCTGGCCGATCGCGCGCTCAACGGGGTGGAGGAGGCGGTGTTCTATCACGGGGAGGAGGTTGCGCGGCGCAGGCGCTATGACAGCCGCCTGCTGCTGGCGCACCTGGCGCGGCTCGACCGGCTGGAGGAGCGCGAGGAGGTGGCGGCGACGCTGCCGGTGCTCGACGATGTGATCGATGCGCTTAGGGGCGGGGAGGCTAGTGTGGGGGCTGCACTTCGACAGGCTCAGTGCGAACGGGGGGTTGCTCCAGGCGCCGATTCCGTTCGGGCCGAGCCGGTGTCGCGGGGCGACAGCTGCGCTTTCGAAGCCCAGCCGCAAGGTTTCCCCCAGGACCGTGTTCCATCCGTTCCACCCTGTAGGGAATGCGGAGGGCAATGCGACGATCCGGAGGCCACACTCACGCAGGCCGATTGCCAGTGGTTCGGCAACCGGCTCGAGCGCTTCTACGACGCGCGGCCCAAGGACGCGCCCTGCTATGCCGAACTGGCCGGGTACGAGGACGAGCACGAGGCGGACGATGTCGAAATGGCGCAGATGGCCGCCTTCGAGGCGGGCGTGGCGGACTGGTGGCTCGTTGTCGCGGAAGGCGGCGAGGGGGAGGAGGGCGGCAACGCCGGCGGCGGCGAGAATGCCGGATCGCACTTCCGCAAAGCGAAGGATTGGTGACGCGTGAGGGCGTGACGCCCTAGTCGAGCGCCCTAGTCGAGCAGGTCGAGTTCGACCGTGCCGTGACCGCGGGCGATGAGGCCGATTTCCGTGGCAGCGGCACGGCTGAGGTCGATCGTGCGGCCGCGGGTAAACGGCCCGCGATCGTTGATGCGCACCGTCACGCTCTTGCCCGTCGAGGGATTGGTGACGCGGACGAGGCTGCCGAAGGGCAGGGTCCGGTGGGCTGCGGTGTAGCCGTGCATGTCGAACCGCTCACCATTGGCGGTGCGGCGGCCGTGGAACCGCTTGCCGTAATAGGACGCGACGCCGCTGCCCAGCGAAGTCGCCGGAGCTACGGCCTCGACCGGCGGGTCGAAGGTGTCGAGATCGACCGCTTCGGGGCCGGGCTCGGGCGCGTCCGGCAATTCGCGATAGGGGGCGAAATACTCGGTCAGCGTGGGCTGGATGATGGCGGTGGATTCGTTCTCTTCGGAATGGCCGGCAGTGCCGGGCAGCGCCAGGGCCGCAAGGAAGAGCATGCTGCGAAACGCGCGATTGGCCATGAAATGGGACCTCCCGTTCGGTTCGCAACGATATAGGGGAGGCCTGGCGAAGAGTCGTTAACCGTGGTGGAAACTGCCCCGTTTCGGCCACGTTTCGCCGTGGTTTGCATGCTCGCAAGGCGCGAATGGGCGCCTCCGCAGCATGTTGGGGGGCCTCCAGTCATGCACCATCAGAACAGGAATCGACGGATGCGTGCAGCGGGAAAATCGGGCGGCCAAAAGCAAATGGGGCCGGCATTGCTGCCGACCCCACTGTCACCGATGCGTGGCCGAGTTCCTTCAACACAAGGTTCAAGGGACGCAGACTTGGCATCCGATGTTTTCCCTTCTGGCCATCCGAAGACGGTCATCCGGTTCTGTCACCGGCGCTCGCACCGGCATCCGGAGCTACCCTCCGCTCGGCCCGGTTCTGCCGCGTCACGAACCGAAGTTCGCTCGCTTGCATGGCCCAGCCGCGCTTCAACGGGCGGTTCCGCAGCCTGGCCTTCCGTTGGTGGCGGGAGGCTCAAACGGTCACATCGCCTTCCGGTCCGAAGACCTTTATACGACGCCACCTTCGCCCATCCTGCCGGGTTGGCCTGGCTCACATCGAGAAACCTTCGCACTTCCGTCATCGACCCGCCTTGCGTCCGGCAAAAGCCTTCGGCACGAGGGTCTCGAAAAGCACGCGGACAGATCCCGCTGCGTCTTCCCGGTTACGGAATTTCCTAAGTCTTTTAGGTCGTTAGACCGTCGAGACCGGAAGCTTTCCTCGCCGTTCCGATGACTTGAAGCTGCGCCTGATCGGGTGATTCTTCAAGCTGTCAAACCGCGACTTATCCACTTTCCCCGGTTTTCGCGGTGGAGGAGGGTGGATAACTCAACGCTCCGTCGCAAATTCCGGAGCGTGCGCGACCGCAGACACGTAATTTTACGCTTCCGAGACGATTTCTCGCGAAATTCTCCTACCGGTCGCGTTTGGCCAGCAGGCGCAGGCGCAGGGCGTTGAGCTTGATAAAGCCCTCGGCGTCCTTCTGGTCGTAGGCGCCCGCGTCATCCTCGAAGGTGACGTGCGCTTCGGAGTAGAGCGAGGCGTCGGACTTGCGGCCCACGACCATGGCGTTGCCTTTGTAGAGTTTCAGCCGAACAGTACCGCTGACCTTCTCCTGGCTGAGGTCCACCGCCGCCTGCAGCATCTCGCGCTCGGGGCTGAACCAGAGACCGTTGTACACCAGCTCGGCATAGCGCGGCATGAGTTCGTCCTTGAGGTGCGCCGCGCCGCGATCGAGCGTGATCTGCTCGATACCGCGATGGGCACGGGCGTAGATCTCGCCGCCGGGCGTTTCGTACATCCCGCGACTCTTCATGCCGACGAAGCGGTTCTCCACGAGGTCGAGGCGGCCGATGCCGTGTGTGCGGCCGAGATCGTTAAGCGCGGTCAGCAGTTCCGCCGGGCTCTTCGTCTCGCCGTTCAGCGACACGCCGTCGCCCTTCTCGAAGCCGATCTCGATATATTCGGGCGTATCGGGCGCGTCCTCGGGGTGGTCGGTGCGCGAATAGACGTAGTCGGGCGTTTCCTGCCACGGATCCTCGAGCACCTTGCCCTCGGACGAGGTGTGGAGGAGGTTCGCATCGGTCGAGAAGGGGCTCTCGCCGCGCTTGTCCTTGGGCACGGCAATCTGGTGGGCCTCGGCCCAGGCGATCAGCGCGGTTCGCGAAGTCAGGTCCCATTCGCGCCACGGGGCGATCACCGTGATGTCCGGATCGAGCGCATAGGCCGACAGCTCGAAACGCACCTGGTCGTTGCCCTTGCCGGTCGCGCCGTGGGCGATGGCGTCGGCGCCGGTCTCATGCGCGATCTCGACGAGGCGCTTGGAGATCAGCGGACGCGCGATGCTGGTGCCAAGCAGGTAATCGCCCTCGTACCGCGCATTGGCGCGCATCATCGGGAAGACGAAATCGCGCACGAATTCCTCGCGCAGATCCTCGATGAAGATGTGCTCGTCCGGAATGCCCATGGCGCGGGCCTTTTCGCGCGCCGGCTCGATCTCCTCGCCCTGTCCAAGATCGGCGGTGAAGGTCACCACTTCCAGCCCGCGCCCCACTTCGAGCCACTTGGCGATGACGGAAGTGTCGAGGCCGCCGGAATAGGCGAGGACGACACGCTTGATATCGGACATGGGAAGCACCTTTCGACTGTGGCCGCGCCGCTAGCAGCCGCGCAGGCGCGCTGGCAATCAAGAAGCGCTGTGCGCGCCCTCAGGCAGCCTTCTCGCCGCGCTCGCCTGACTTCGGCGGAGTATAGAACGACACGCGGTTCCGGCCTTCCGACTTGGCCGCGTAAAGCGCGCTGTCCGCCCCCCTCAAGGGGTACGCGCTTTCCCGTTCACGCAGGCAATCTATGCCGATGCTGATAGTAAGCGGAAAGCGATTACCTTCGGGCGAATGGAAATCCTGCGCCTCAACCGTTTTGCGCAAGCGTTCCGCTACCTCATGCCCGCGCGCCAGCGATGTGTCGGGTATCAGCACACCGAACTCTTCTCCGCCCAGGCGAGCCACCAGCCCATCGGATGCGATTTCCCGCGCGAACAATCGGGCCAAAGCCCTCAAGGCTTCGTCGCCGGTATGATGACCGTGGTGATCGTTGACCTGCTTGAAGCGGTCGACATCCGCCAGCAGGACGGTACCCCCGCCGCCGCTTTCCAGTCGCCGCCCGATCTCGTCGAAGAATTCGCGACGATTGGGAAGGTCGGTGAGCGCGTCGTGCGAGGCTTCGTAGGCCAGTTGCCTGTTCAGCCGAGCGAGTACTTCCGCCTGCGAGGCCACGACCAACGCCACCGGGACGGCGCAGACCAGCGGAATGGCTACGGCCAGCGAAAGCGCCAGCACGACATGCTCCCCGTCGCTGGGCCTGAACGCCATCACGATGAGCGTGCAAAACAGCGAGCCAGCCGTGAGAATGCCTGCGATAATCGCCGTCGATCGGATCACTCGCCGGTTGATGAGTAAATCTCGCACCATGATCCGGCGATAGGTCCCAGATGTTGAGAACCGATTAACCCGGAATCGCTAGTCGCTTTGCGACCGCGCCGCCATTTGGCATAGGCGAGGGCTGGACAGGGATTGAGGGGCGCTGGTTATGGGGTTGTGGAGCAAGGCGAAGGGGCTGGCGGAGCAGGCGCCGCCCGAGCGTAACCGCTATGTCGATTTCCTGCGCGCGCTGTCGATCCTCGCGGTGGTGGTCGGCCACTGGCTGGTCGCCGCACCTTATATCGGTAGCGATGGCGAGGTGTTCGGCGGGCATTTGCTCGGCATCCTGCCGTGGACGCAATGGCTCACCTGGGGCTTCCAGGTCATGCCGATCTTCTTTCTCGTCGGCGGTTATTCGAACGGGGTGAGCTGGGCCTCGACCCGCGCCAAGCAGGGCCATTATTCCGACTGGTTCGCCAGCCGCATCCAGCGCCTGATCAACCCGGTCTTCCCAGTGCTGCTGGTGTGGGCGGGTTTCGCCTTTGTCGCCACGCAAGTGGGCATGGCGCGCGAGACGGTGCGCATGGCAGTATTCCTTGCGCTGATCCCGGTGTGGTTCCTCGCGGTCTATCTGCTGGTGACCGCGCTCGCGCCGTTGACGTGGAAGCTGTGGGAGAAGCTCGGCTGGGGCAGCGCGGCGCTGCTGGTGGCAGGCGCGGTACTCGTTGACTGGCTGACGCTGTCGCAGGGCGTGCCTTATGTGAATTTCCTCAATTTCCTCTTCGTGTGGCTGGGCATCCACCAGCTCGGCTATGCCTGGCAGCAGGGGAGACTGCCGCAGGGCAGGGCGCTGGCGCTGTTCCTCGTGGGCCTCGCCGCACTGGTGGGCCTCACCATCTATGGCCCCTATCCCATTGCCATGATCGGCGTGCCGGGGGCCGAGATCACCAATTCCATGCCGCCGACGCTCGCGCTGCTGGCGCTGGGCGTGACGCAGACGGGGCTGGTGCTGGCGCTAGAACCGTGGGGCAGGAAGCTGCTCGACAATCTCACCCTATGGACCGCGACGGTGCTGATGAACGGCATGATCATGACCGTCTATCTCTGGCATTTGACGAGCTACGTGCTCGTGATGGTTGCCGCATGGCTCGCCGGAGGGATCGGCCTTCGCGTAATGCCCGGCACAAGCGAATGGTGGCTCGCGCGCCCTGTCTGGTTCGCGCTCTACATTGCCGCGCTACTCCCACTGATCGCCATCTTCGCCCGCTACGAGCGTGGCAGCGGAGCCGCCAAGCGCGAGACCCCGGTCCCGCACCTTCGCCTCGTGATCGGCATGATCGCGATTTGCGTGGGCCTGGCCATGACCGCCGCGATCAGCATCGCCAGCCCCGAGGGCGTGACCGGCGTGCGCCTATGGGTCGTGGCGCTGCCCTTCGTGGGAGCCGCGCTGGTGGGGTTCGGGCCGGTCTATCGGTGGGTGCGGGGATAACCAATAGCCACTTATTGCGCATCCCGAGGAGTATACGGTATTTCAGATGCTTGCTTGTTCTGAAAGGCACACATGCAGAAGATTGATGCCGGGTATCTTTATGAATTGGGAGCCATCATCCGTCCGATGAGGGGCTTGGGGTTCGCAAAGGTCTCCGACGTCTGGCATTGTCAATCTATTCTCTTGGCAGCCCATGAAGCTATCCAACAGTTTATCACTGGGAGTATTTATCGGGAGGCGCTTCGCACTTCGCCTCACTACGGACGCCTGCTACTCATGGAAATTGAGAGAGTCCTGGAAGAGCTTCGAAAGCCTGATTACGCAAATTCCGACAAAACGATCCCCTTTGGCATCTTCCATCCCATGTCTCAGGCGTTTGACAAGTTCGAGCCCGTCATGGTGGCAGAACTTCAGGCGGCTTCGATCTTTTTTGTGCCACCGAAAGGCGGGTTTGATACTGAGATTCTGATCGAAGATGGAATGCGGCTATTTCCAGACTCCGTAAGGTTTAAAGCCCCAGAGACGGAAAATGACCTCAGTCAGGCCGCGAAGTGCCTGGCATTCAATCTTCCGACAGCTGCAGGATTCCATCTTCACAGGGCAAATGAAGCGGTCCTTCGACGATATTTTGATAAGGTTGCTGGCGTTGAGAAAAGGCCAAAGGTCCTTAGCATGGGATCGTTGCTTGGTGCCTTGAAAAAGCTCGAAGTGGGTGACAAACGAATTATCACCGCGCTTGATAACATAAAGGAATTTCACCGAAATCCACTAATGCATCCCGAGCACACTCTAGAAGATTCGGACGAAGCAATAAGCCTGTACTGCGCTGTCCGAGCGGCGATGGGGTACATGCTGGAGGAGTTAGAAGTAGATTTCGTTGCCGCAATGGAGGCCGGTGATCACCCCAACCTCGGGCCGCAATAACTGCTTCCCGCTTTCCTACTCGGTCCACAGCGCGGTAATCTTTTCCTGCGATGCTGGAATTTTCTCCTCTAAGACAGAAGCTGGAACGTCGTAAACTTGAGCAGTTTGCGCCCGCATTCACGCATGTGGCAGATTTCCCCCAGGACCGTGTTCCACCCGTTCCACCCTGTCGGGCTTCGCGGGCGCAAACTCTACTTGCATCCTACAGCGCGCTACTCCGCTGCTTCCCTCTGCGCGAAACGCCATTCGGGCACCTTGTCCGCGTCGGCGGCGCGCAGGCGGGCGCTCTCTTCCATGATCCACTCGCGGGTCATGGGGATGGCGCTTCGGTCCTTCACGTAGATCAGCTGCCAGTTGACCATGTCGCCGTGGCGGAAGCTCTGTTCGGCGCCGGCGAGGTAGTAGAGCCACATGCGGTAGAAGGTCTCGTCGTACATATCGACGATTTCGGCGCGGTGCTGGACCGTGCGGTTGTACCATTCCTCCAGCGTGTGGCTGTAGTGGAAGCGCATCGCCTCCACGTCCATCACCTGCCAGCCGTATTGCTCGGACTGGCTGACCAGTTCGGACAGCGCCGGGATGTAGCCGCCGGGGAAGATGTAGGTGCGCGTCCAGGCGTCGGTAAAGCCGGGAGGACCGGCGCGCCCGCAGCAGTGGCTCATCATCACGCCGTCGGGTTTGAGCAGGCGGGCGGTGTGCTCGTAGAACTGCGGGTAGTGCGGCGTGCCCACGTGTTCGAGCAGGCCGACCGAGCTGATGCGGTCGAACTGGCCGGTTACGTCGCGGTAGTCGGTGAGGCTGAACTTGACCCGGTCCGCCACGCCCGCTTCCTCCGCGCGCTCCTTGCAGAAGGCGATCTGGTCGGGGGCGAGGGCGACGCCGTGGACCTCCACGTCGTAATGCCGCGCAAGGTAGAGCGCGAAGCCGCCCCAGCCGCAGCCGATGTCGAGGATGCGCTGGCCGGGCTGGATGTACATCTTGGCGGCAAGGTGCGCCTTCTTGTCGAGCTGCGCCTTTTCGAGCGAGGTCGTAGCCGGGTCCTCGCGGTAATAGGCCATGGTGTACTGGCGGTCCTCGTCGAGGAAACGCTCGTAGAGCTCGCGGGTGAGGTTGTAGGTATGCTCGGCGTTCTTGCGGGCCTTGCCGCGCAGGTTGATGCTGTCGGCCTTGGCGATCAGGCGCTGGGCGGCGGTGCGCAGCTTGCCCTTGGACTTCAGCGCCTTGTCGCCGGGCTTGCCCGCCTGCTCGGTAACGAAAAGGATGAGGTCGCGGATATCATGTGGTTCCTCGACCTTGAGCCAGCCCCACATGAACGCCTCGCCCGCGCCCATCTGCGGATAGCGGGCGATGTGGTTGGCGGCCTTCTTGTTCGTCAGGCAGATGTGGATCGGCGGCTCGCCCGCATCGCCGGTGCCGTAGTCATAGGTCTTCCCGTCGTAATCGGTGACCTGCATCCGGCCATGTTTGATGGCGGCCTTCAGGAACTTGTCGAGCAACCACATACGCTTGTTCTCTCCCCACAGTATGGCGGCGAGCATGGCACGGGATGCCAAACTGTCAATCGCGTGCTAAATTTGCCCACATGGCAGAGGCGAAGACACAGATCACCGCAGTCGATCCGGCCGATTTCCTCGCCGCTGTCGAGCCGGAACGGAAGCGCGAGGAAGCTGGCGTGCTCGACGAGCTGTTCCGCAAGATTACGGGCGAGGAGCCGAAGATGTGGGGGCCGAGCATCATCGGCTATGGTCAGTATCGCACCACCTACGACAGCGGGCGCGAGGTTCACTGGCTGCGGAGCGGGTTCAGCCCACGCAAGGCCAAGCATTCGCTCTACCTGATGGGCGGCTATTGCGATGCGGAGGCAGGCGAGCGGCGCGATGCGCTGCTGGCAAAGCTGGGGAAGTACAAGACCGGCAAGAGCTGCCTCTACATCAACAAGCTCGCCGATGTGGACATGGATGTGCTGGAGGACCTGCTGCGTAACGACTGGGCGGCGATGGCGCGCAAATATCCGGAATAGCGGTCAGATACCGGCATACCACTGGTAGCCGGAGCGATCCTCCCAATAGCCGCCTTTGCCGTCGCCAATATCGTCGAGGCTGGCGACCGCCTCGATCGCGGTGAGGTATTTGGCGTGCTTGTAACCCAACTGCCGCTCGATCCGCATCCGCAGCGGTGCGCCGTTCTTGACCGGTAGCGGCTCGCCGTTGAGGCGATGCGCGACGATGGTCTGCGAGTGGTAGGCGTCGATGAGGTCGACGCTTTCGTAATAGTCCTGCCCGTTGAGATTGTCTGCGCAGCGGAAGACAATGTACTTGGCTTCCGGCTTGAGCTTCGCGGCATCGAGGATCAGCGAAAGCTGCGGCCCGGTCCATTCGCCGATCGCGCTCCATCCCTCGACGCAATCGTGGCGCGTCACCTGCGTGCGCTGGGGCAGTTTGCGGATGTTGTCGAGGCTGAGGCTCATCGGGTTTTCGACCAGCCCCCGCACCTCCAGCCGCCAGTTGGCGAAACCTTCGGCGGCCTGCGCGGGATAGTCGCCGTTTTGCGGATCGATCGAGCCGTTGCCGCGGAAATAGGGCGAGATGGCACTCTTGGGATATTCGGGCGCCAGAGCCTCGCGGTCTGTCAGGAAGCGATGCGCGCCTTGATGCCATTTCTCGGCCGCCCCCAGGAGGTGCGATCCGGCATCGCTTTCGGCGATCTTGTTGCAGCCAGCCACGAAGCCGGCGCCGATCACGGCGAGGAACCCTCTACGCTTCATTGTGCCTGCCCCCGGTGATCATGTCGCGAATCTGTCCGATGGGGCCGGCCAGCAGGACCAGCAACACATGGACGATGAAGAAGCCGAACAGCGCGAACGCGAAGATGAAATGCAGACTGCGCGCCGATTGCCGCCCGCCTAGAAGGTCCACGAGCCAGCCGAAGGTTGGCTCCATCCCCGGGCTGATCGCGATGCCGGTGAGGATCATCATCGGCAGAAATACGCCCAGCACGAGGCCGTAGGCGAGCTTCTGCAGGAAGTTGAACTTGCCGCCTTCGTGGTCGAAGTTGAGCTTCAGGTGCTGGACGACGTCGTGCCAGATCGCGCCCGGCTTCCATTCGGCGCGGGTGGTGACCAGATCGCGCTTGAAATGGCGGTTCACCAGCATGGCTACCCACATGAACAGTAGCAGGAGCGCGAAGGGCCACGCCATCAGTATGTGCCAGTCGCGCGCGACGGCGAGGCTGTAATAGCCGGGTATCGTCATCCAGTCAGGAAAGCGCGGCACGGCGAGCCAGGCCTGCTCGGGCGCGAAGCCCCAGTCGCCCCAGTAGAGGCGTCGATGCGCGTTGGAGATGGTCAGCCCCGACATGAACAGCACCACCACGCAGACGAGGTTCAGCCAGTGCCAGATCCTCGTGCTGAGCGCGTGCCGTTTCATGCCGCGTGCTCGCGTGCGAGGTAGATCACGTCGCGGTCCTGCTGCAGCAAATGCTGGCCGCTGTCGACATAGACCGTCTGGCCGCTGGCGAGAACGCCGCTGGCGAGGAACAGCGCCGCATCGGCCACTTCTTCCACCGAGGTTCGTCGGGTGAGCAGGTTCATGCGGTGCGAGATTTCGGCCTCTTCCTCGCTTTGGTCATGGCTGGCGAGGATAGCGCCGGGCGCAAGTCCGTAAATCCGGTCCTCGGTACGGCAGGCACCCATCGATAGCATCGTAATGGTTGCGTCGAGCGCGTGCTTGCTCATGGTGTAGCTGAAGAAGTCGGGGTTGGGATTGGCGAGCTTCTGGTCGGTCACCTGAATCACGCGACGACCACCATCGGCTGTGGCGTGGCCGAGATAGGCTTGAGCGAGCAGGGCAGGGGCGCGGGCGTTCACTTGCATCGCCCGCTGGTTCGTCTCGGGGTCAAGCTCGGTTACAGCGTCGGGCTGGAATACCGAGGCGCAGTTGACGAGGCAGCGCCAGTCGACGAGATCGTTCGCCAGCCTTGCCGCAAGGGTGCGGACCGCCTCGAGATCGCACAGGTCCACCTGGCAAGTCTCTGCACTCCGCAATTCGGCCGCGAGCGCATCGGCCGCTTCGCCGGACGAGTTGTAATGAATAACGACGTGCCATCCAGCTTTGCAGAAAGCCCGGCTGATCGCTGCGCCGAGGCGCTTGGCGCCGCCCGTTACCAGAACCGAGGGTTTCGTCTCGCTCATCGCCAGGGGCATAGGGCCTTGGAAGCGAATAGGAAAGCGGCGCCGCCACCTTGGGAGTGACGACGCCGTGAAGTAACGACCCTTATGTTCTCTTTTGGCTTATCTTATCGGCAGCTGAGGCTTCCCCGGTCGATCTCGCGACCGATGACGGCGCCGACGGCTCCGCCGAGGATTGCGCCGAGCGCCTTGTCGCCGCGGCCAGCCATCTCGTGGCCTGCCAGAGCGCCGACGCCGGCGCCGATCACGAGGCCGGTCGTGCCGTTGTCGCGCTTGCAATAGTAACGGCCATCTCGGCCGCGCCACATGTAGCTGTCGCGGGTGATGCGACGAGGGGAGACATAATAGCCGCGATCGTCGTACTTGCGTGCGTGATGGGCGCGATCCTTCGCGCGCTTGCCGTGCGCCGGGGCCCAGGAGGGCGGATCGGCGGCGACGGGTGCGGCGGTGCCGAGGCCGGTAAGGGCCATGGTCGAGGCGGCGAAGGCGAGAGCGAATTTTCTCATTGTACGTCCCTTGTGATCCCTGGAGAAACTTCTGAGCCTCCATCTAGCGCAGCAGAAAGACAACCGCGGCTGAACGAACGCGCTTAACTCCAAATTAGGGATGAGCTGTGCCGAGAAGGCGGGCGAGCCGTGCGGGTCTCACCACAATTTCGCCTCCAGCTTGCTGCGCCACTGCGAACCGAGAGCGGGGATCGCAAGGAGGTCGCGAATCTCTTCCTCACTCGCGGGCACGGCGGGATCGAAGAGCAGGGCGAAACTTGCATCGACGCTCCAATGCTCCTGCGTGCGCTCGACAAGCGCAAGGTCTTCGCCCGCGCGCGCCTCGCCCTCCTCGATCACGCGGAAGTACCAGCCGCAGCGGTGGTTGGCGATGATCCGCTTGACCATGTCCTTGCGCTGGAAGTGGCGCTCCAGCGTGGAGCAGGGTTGCCGCCCCATGGTGAGTTCCAGCAGCGCGCTGCCGAGCTGGAAGCGGTCGCCGATGAAGACCTCCTTCTCGGTCAGGCCCTGTGCATGCAGGTTCTCCCCAAACGCTCCGGGTGCGGCGAGACGCTCTACCTCGGGGATCTGCTCGCGCCAGTAGGGGTAGTGTTCGGCGGCGTAGAGATGGACCGCCATATGCGCGCCGCCATGGTGCTTGCGATCGACCTGCGTATCGCCTTCGAGGCCGAGCGTGCCGATCCTCACAGCACCCTCGCACGCTTGCTTGTCGATCGAGCTGATCTTGCCGTCGGGCAACCGCGCGGGCTGGCCAGTGCACAGGGCGAGGACGGTGGCCTTCATGCGCAATGCGCCTTTCCAACAGGATGGAACGGATGGAACACAGTCCTGGAGCAAAAACACACAGGGGACGTGGCCGCGGTAAGAATGGCGCTTTTCGTGGGGTAAACGAGGGTCATGGATACCTTCCAGCACAGCAAAGATAAGTAGGAAAGGCTCCGCGCCGATTTCAGCCTGCCGGCCTTTGCAGGGTGAGGGCGTACCAGTCGCGCTGCACCCCATCGGCGCCTTGGCCGCGATAGCGTTCGGTGGCCTCGATCCGGAAGCCGGCCTCGCGATAGATGCGCTCCAGCCAATCCTCGTCGGGCAGGTTGGTCAGCCGGCCAAGCGGATCGCGCCCCTCGCCTGTGCCGAGCTTGTAGTTGGCGAAATGCCAGCTGCCGGGTATCAGCGCGCGCAGGATGGCGGCGAGGATGCCGGGCAAATCCGCCCGCGCGACATGGAGCAGGCAGGCGTGGGCCCAGACCCCGTCGTAAGTCTCTTGCGCGTCCAGCTCGTCGAAACGCAAGACACGCGCTCGGACATCGAAACGCTCGTTGGCTTTGCGCACCATGGCAGGCGTGCCATCGGTGGCGTCGAGATCGAAACCACGTTCGATAATCCGTGCGGAATCGCGTCCGCCGCCGCAACCCAGTTCGAGCAGCCGCGCGCCCGATTGCAACCGGTCGAGAAAACGGTCGAGATGGCGGCTCGGGGCCTGCCCGAAGCTCAGCGTGTAGCGCGGCGCGTTCGCCTCGTAGTAGGCGATCGTCGCCGGATCGGCGCTCACGCGGAGGCGGCTTCGGCAGCCTCGGCCGCCTCTCGGTCGCGCTGGGCGCGGCTTTTCTTCTCCGCTGCCGTCTTAAGCTGGCCACAGGCCGCATCGATGTCGCGGCCGCGCGGCGTGCGTACGGGCGCGGAGATGCCGCCCTCGAAGACGATGTCGGAGAAGCGCTTCACCCGCTCGGGGGTTGAGGTGTCGTAAGCCGCGCCCGGCCAGGGGTTGAACGGGATGAGGTTCACCTTGGCGGGCAATTTGTAGTGCTTGAGCAGGCGGACAAGCTCACGCGCGTGCTCGTCGGTGTCGTTCTTGTCCTTGAGCATCACATATTCGAAGGTGATGCGGCGGGCGTTGCTGGCACCGGGATAGGCAGCGCAGGCTTCGAGCAGTTCCTCGATGCCGTATTTCTTGTTGAGCGGCACGATCTCGTCGCGGATTTCCTTGGTTACCGCGTGGAGCGAGACGGCAAGGTTCACGCCGATTTCCTCGCCGCACCGTTCCATCGCCGGAACGACGCCGCTGGTGGAGAGCGTGATGCGGCGCTTGGAGAGGGCGAGGCCGTCGCCGTCCATGACGAGCTTCAGCGCACCCTTCACATTGTCGAAATTGTAGAGCGGCTCGCCCATGCCCATCATCACGATGTTGGTGAGGAGGCGGCCGTCGCTGGTGTAGTGGCCCTCGTCTTCGGCATCGTCGAGATCCGCCCCATAATCGAAATTCATGTTGCCCTTGGGCCATTCACCCAACGCGTCGCGCGCGAGCATGACCTGCCCGACGATCTCGCCCGGGGTCAGGTTGCGGACCAGCTTCATCGTGCCGGTGTGGCAGAAGCGGCAATTAAGCGTGCAGCCGACCTGGCTCGATACGCAGAGAGTTCCGCGGTCGGCATCGGGGATGAAGACCATCTCGAACTCGTGCCCGTCGGCGGTCTTCAGGAGCCACTTGCGCGTGCCGTCGGTCGAATGCTGCGCCTCGACCACTTCGGGGCGACCGATTACGAAACGCTCGGCCAGCCAGGGGCGCATGGTCTTGGCGATATCGGTCATCGCTTCAAAATCTGTCACGCCCCGGTGGTAAAGCCAGTGGAACACCTGCTTGGCGCGCAGCTTTGCCTGCTTGGGTTGCAGCCCGGCCGTTTCGAACAGCTCGCGAATGCGTTCCTTGGGGAGGCCTATCAGGTCAACGCGACCATCTTCGCGCGGCGTGATATCACGCGCAACGGGAACCGGGTCGATCTGCCCGGGAATGCTCATCAGTGTCGTATCTGCCATGGGAGCCGCGCATATAGTCGCGATGCGCGCGGAATGAAAGTGTCTGCGCGGGCGCGCAACAATCCGTCGTGCGCTTTTGCGTTCCTTACGCTCGTCGAAAAGTGCCCACCGTTCATCGCTCAATTTGCACATGCACAATTCGTCGCTCGAAAACGGCTCCTCGTCGCAGGATATGTGTCTCAAAAACCACGTTTTCTTGTTGTGCCATGTTCATGAAACTGTTTCCGGTCCTGCTCCGTTTTCGAAGTCCACGCGGTCGCAAATGCCGACTGCGGACAACAAAAACGGAGTTAGAACATGAAAACCACTGCAGCCCTTCTCGTCGCCGGCACTATGCTTGCCACTGCTGCCCCTGCCATGGCGCAGGACAGCGACAATTTCGACGGCTTCCGCATCGAAGCTCTTGCTGGCTATGACGTCAGCAAGGCCGGCAGCACCTCGGACAACGACACCAACGCTAATGACGACCAGTCGATCGACGGTCTCGCCTATGGCGTCGGCGCGGGTTACGATTTCGATGCCGGCGGCGTCGTCCTCGGCCTCGAAGCCGAATATGTCGGCTCGACCGCGGAAACCGAATACGACATGGGCGATTTCGAAGACATCGGTGTCGGCAATGTCGAAACCGGACGCGATCTTTACCTCGGCGCGCGTGTCGGTGTGAAGGCCAATGACGACCTGCTCGTCTACGCCAAGGGCGGCTACACCAACGCCACCTACAACTTCCGTAACAACGACGGCACGAACGAATATGAGGTCGACCTCGATACCGACGGTTTCCGTGTCGGCGGCGGTCTCGAGTACGCGCTGAGCGGCAACACTTTCGCCAAGGTCGAATACCGCTATTCGAACTACAGCGATGCCGAACTCGACTTCGAAGGCGATGCGCCTGACGTGGCGGTTCCGGACATCGACCTCGACCGTCACCAGGTCATGGCTGGCTTCGGCATGCGCTTCTAAGCACACACGCCGCTGAAAAATCGGGCCGGGAGCGTAAAGGCGCTTCCGGCCCTTTTCGTATCAGCGCCGGGCGCAGGCGAGGGTGGCGGCGTCGATGGCGCTGGCGGCGCCGGCGAGGGCGTAGGTGTTGGAAAACCGCCGTCCGCGGTTGTCGGTGGCGAAAATCGTCATGCTGTCGGCCGAACGGATGGCGGCAAGGATCGCGGCATCGGTCGCCGGATCGCGTGCCCAGGCGTCGGCTTTGCCGCCCACCATGAGGTAGTTCCTTCGGGCGATGCGCAAGGTTACGCGCGCGCCTTCGCGAAGTTGGCGCGACATGCGGAAGTGGACCTGTCCGCGGATGCGACGGGCCGGCCAGGAGGCGACGGTCATATACGGCTGGAAGTCGCGCTCGAGGCGGCTCGGCGCGGCTTCGGCGATGGCGTAGCAGCGCGGGATCGAGGGATCGCGGAAGGCTCCCCAGGCGGAAAAGACGCCGAGGCTGTCCTTGGCGGCCAGTGGGGCGGCGAGGGCCGTGAGCGCGAGCAGGGGGAGGGCGAGGTTACGCATAGTCGATGCTCACGATCTCCCACTCGCGCTCTCCGCCCGGGAGGCGCACAGTGCGCAAATCGCCCACGCCCGCACCCTTGAGCGCACGGGCGAGCGGACTCGACCAACCGATCCTGCCAGCGCTGGCGTCCTGTTCGTCGTCCCCAACCAGCGTAACGGTCTTCTCGTTGTCGTCTTCGTCCGCCAGCGTGACTGTCGCGCCGAAGAAGGCGCGACTCTTGTCCGGCTGGTCGGAGGGCACGATGACCCGCGCAGCCTTCATCCGCCTGGCAAGGTGGCCGAGTTCACGGTCGATCTCGCGCATGCGCTTGCGGCCGTAGAGATAGTCGCCGTTCTCGCTGCGGTCGCCGTTTCCGGCGGCCCAGCTCACGATCTCGACGATTTCCGGCCGTTCCTTGCCGAGCAAATGGTCGTAGCGCGCCTTCATGGCGGCATAGCCCGCCGGCGTGATGGGATTGGTCTTGCCCTCCATGGTGCGGAGGGCCCTAGCCGATCCTATCGCGGAAGGTAATGGCGGATATCGCGCTGGTAGGCGGCCGATTTGTCGGGGTGCATATTGGCGTAGGTCACCGCGTTGCCGATCACGCGCATGACGTAATAGCGCGTCTCGAAGTTCGATGGAATCTGCTCGATCCAGGTCACCCAGTCGACTGCGCCAGTGCGCGGATCGCCGTTGAGGCGCAGCCACTCGTTCACCCGGCCCGGCCCGGCGTTATACGCCGCGATGGCCAGCGGATAGGCGCCGTTATAGCGGTCCATCAGCCGCGCGAAATGCGCATCGCCGAGGCGGATGTTGTAGGCCGGATCGCCGGTCAGGCTGGCCGACATATACTGCACGCCGATCTTGCCCGCTTCCTCGCGCGCCGTCCCCGGCATCAGCTGCATCATGCCGCGCGCGCCGGCATGGCTGACGCGGGTGCGGTCGAATTCGCTTTCCTGGCGGGCGATGGCGTGGACCATGGTCCAGTTCGCGCCCGGGTGCGTGCGGACGGTCGGGAAGCCGAGGCGTTCGAAGCCAGCCACGCCTTCCTCGCCAGCGACCATGCCAGCGACGACGGCCATCTCGTTGAGACCGGTTTCACGGGCAAGTTCGGCGACCAATGCCATTTCGCTCGGCGTTTCGGCTTCGGCGGCGATGGCTTCGAAGAAAGCGCGCTCGGTGCGCCAGTCGCGGCGGTTCTTCGCCATGTCGCGCAGCGCCAGCGTCAGCGGTTCTTCGGAGAACGCTTTGCGCGTTTCGGCATCGACGCCTGCGGTGAGCATGGGCGCGAAGGTCGGCGCGGGCTTGCCCAGTTCGCTCAAGGCGAGCTGGCCGTAATACCAGTCGGGATAGGCGGCGGCCATGTTCCAGTACCGTTCGGCCTCCGCCCGATCGCCTCCGCGCGCGGCGGCGCGTCCGGCCCAGTAAAAGCCCTTGGAGCGGGTCAGCGGGGTCTTGGCGGCGGTGCCATAGCGATAGAACAACGGCGCCGCGCGAGAGCCGTCACCCAGCGACCACAGGGCCTTGGTCCCGCCAAGCCACATGAGGTCGGTGTACTTGTCGCGCAGAGTGAAGCTGCCGTCCGAGATATCGGTGCCCGGCGCGAAGAGATCGTCCACCTTCGACGCAATGGCGACCGCGCTGCGGACATCGGCACCTTGTGCGACGCGCAAAGCCTCACTCACGAAATCGGTGCCGTCGAAGGCAGGCCCTGCGAACTCGGCGCGGGTCGCCAGCAAGTTGATGGCGGCGGGAAGCTGGCCGTTGCCGCGGTAATGGCGCGCTAGATTGTAGACATAGCCGCTGTCGTTCAGCGCGCCATCGGGAACGGGTAGACCCGCTTCGCTCGGCGTGCTGCCCTGCAGCAGCGCCAAACGCGCCTGCGCCATCGAGCGATAGGCGGGCGAGACGCGCACGATCTGGCGCGTCGCGGCTTCCAGATTGCCCTGCCACAGCAGCGCATCCATGCGCGCATCCTGATCGCCGGGGGTCAGGTTTTGGGCGAACAGACCGGCCATATAGGCTTCGGCCGGACCGCTCATGGTCCCGCCGCGCCACGCTTCGCGCGCCACATCGTTCGCCTCGGGGCGGCTCATGGCGGCCAGCGCCAGCGCATAGCGCGCCTTGGCCGCATTGGTGATCGGGGGATGCGCGTCGAAGAACTGGACCAGCGCCTGCGGAGTCACCGCATCGCGGTCGAGCGCGTTCTCAGCGCGGCGCTGCAACAGCTCCTGCTTGGGGAAGCCGGGATAATCCGTGATGAAGCCTGCGTATTGCGCGAAGGACAGGTTGTCGGCCTTGGTGAGGTACTCCCACCGATCGACCGCCTGGCCGGCGCGGCTCGGCAGCTGGGCTACCATAGTGTTGCCCCGATCCGGCCAGCTGGTCGGCGTCTGCGCGGCGAGGGGGAAGGCCAGCGAAGCGCCAGCCATAAGTGCGAGTGAGAAATAAGTTTTTCGGCCCATGCTGGACATACTGCCCGGCCCCTCCTTATCAGGCGGTGAATGAAATGTGTCGGCGGGTGCCTAAATCGCCCGCTTTTCATACCTCTAACGCAGGACTCCCGTAAATGTTCTCAGGCTCGATACCGGCTCTGGCGACTCCTTTTCGCGATGGATCGTTCGACGAGGCCGCTTTTCGCAAACTCGTCGACTGGCAGATCGAAAACGGTAGCAAGGGGCTTGTGCCCTGCGGCACGACTGGCGAGGCCTCGACTATCTCCAATGCGGAGCATCACCGGGTCATCGAGGTCTGCATCGAACAGGCCGCAGGTCGGGTGCCGGTGATTGCCGGCTGCGGCAGCAACGATACGCGCAACGCGCTGCTTCATATGCAGTTCGCCAAGAAGGCGGGCGCGGCGGCGGGCCTGTGCGTTGCGCCATATTACAACCGGCCCAGCCAGACCGGCCTGATCGCCCATTTCAGCCATCTCGCCGAGAACAGCGATTTGCCGATCGTTCTCTATAACGTGCCCAGCCGCACGGTGACCGATATCGAGGACGAGACGGTGTGCGAACTGGTCAACAAATACCCCGACCGCATTATCGCTATCAAGGATGCGAGCGGCGACCTGTCGCGCGTGGCCGACCACCGTATGGGCATCGGCCGCGATTTCTGCCAGCTATCGGGCAATGACGAGTTGTGGCTGCCGCACTCGGCAGCGGGCGGCTCGGGCTGCATCTCGGTGACGGCCAATGTCGCGCCGAAGCTGTGCGCCGAGTTCCACGAGGCCATTGCAGCCGCCGACCTCATCAAGGCGCGCGAGATCAACGACCGCCTGTTCCCGCTGCATTATGCGATGTTCTCCGACGCGAGCCCCGCGCCGGTCAAATACGCGCTCAGCCGCGTGCACGACTGGTTTTCGGAAGACGTCCGCCTGCCGCTGTGCAACGCCAGCGAGGCCTCCCGCAAGCAGGTGGACGAGGCGCTGGAGCACGCCGGGCTGATCTGAGCCTGCCCGGCGCGATCCGGTCAGTTCGCCGGGTTGTGCTTTTCGACAAAACCCACAGCAGCTTCGAGCATTTCCAAGCGGGTCTTCGACAGCGACAGCCAGTGGTCCTCGCCATCGAGCGTGACCAGTTCGTAGGGCTTGCCCGCATCCTTCAGCGCATCGGCCATCTTGTGGCTATGCGAGTAGGGCACGACAGTGTCGTCCTTGCCGTGGATGAGCATTACGGGCGCGTCTGCCTGTGCGGCGAAGCGGCGCGGGGACACCGCGTCCCAGCCGTCCCTGGGGCCGAGCTGGTCGAGGAGTGCGCGCTTTGTGATGCGCTGCCTGCCCGAGGCGCGGTAGTCTTCGCTAAACATGGCAGTGATATCGCTCACCGGAGCCACTGCGACTGCGCACTTGTAGAGGCCCTGCTGCAACGTCACACCCGCAAGCGCGGCATAGCCCCCATAGCTGGCCCCGACGATGCAAGCACGGCTCGGGTCGATAATACCCTGTTCCGCCAGCGCAGCCATGCCGTCCGAAAGGTCGGTCTGCATTTTGCGACCCCATTCACCATAGCCGGCCAGCTTGAACGCCTGACTGCGATTGGTCGATCCACGAAAATTTGGCTGGAAAACAGCATAACCGCGTGCCGCGAAAGCCTGCGCCCACCAATCGAACCCCTCTGTGTCGTGGGCATGCGGGCCACCGTGCGGCAAAATGATGAGCGGCAAGCCTGTACCTTCCCTGCCCGGCGGCAGAGTCAGAATGCCGTCCATTTCGAGGCCGTCGGCAGCCGTGTATGCGAAAATTGAAGTCTCGCCCACCAGGTCCGGGGTGAGCGCCTCGCGCTCATAGGCGATAGCCTTCGCTTCGCCAGTCGAGAGATCGACCACGAACCACGATCCACTATCCTTATTGCCGCTGGTTCGCACGAGCACTTTCCTGAAGTCCGGGGTCCAGTCCATCATCCGCATGGCGTAATCGGCAAAGGCTGCGCGAATGCTGGAGACTGTCTTGCCGTAGGCGGGATTGTGGAAGACAGGGCCCTTTATTTCGTCGAGGTAGCCAGTGAGGTAACCGGTCGTTTCGTCCCAATAGAGGCGTTCGACATTAATCTCGTCAAGAAACAGTCGTGGCTTGCCCCCTGCAAGCGGGATCTCATACCAGTGCGCGATGTTGTCCTCGTCGCGCCCCGAATAGATGACGGTCGTGCCGTCGTAGCCGAGGCCAACGAGACCGACCCGACCATTGTGCTCCCTACCTTGCACGATGATGTCACCCGAGCCCGATTTGAGCTCCCAATCGCCATCGGTGTAACTCACATCAAGGGTTGCGGCCACTTTGCCGTCGGGCCCGACCACCCAGTCACGATATTCGTTCTCACGCGCCGAAGTGGCAACTTTGCGGGCACGATTGGTACGCGTCTCGACTTGGTAGAGGTGAGGGCGACCGTGCTTCCAAACGTATGACTTCAGTTTCGAATTTCCGCTCCTGGCCTCAAGTTCCACAGCGCCGAAGAAAGCGATGTACTCGTCATTGATGAAGCGCACACCGTAATTGCCGCGGACCGAATCGGCGAGATCGCGGCTGTTGCCGAAAACCGTCTCGACCTCGCCTCGAGGCGGTTGTGTATGATGTGAGCGACGGAAAATTCTGCCTTGTCGGTCGTGAAGCCCCGTAAATCTTCCGTCTGGCTTGTAATAAGGAGCAGCTGATCGTCACCGATCCAGTCGAAATCGCGCACCTTTGCATCGCCGACACCGGTTCGCCGGATGAGTTTTAGGTCGGGTCCAATGATCAGGAGTTGGCGCGAACTCTTTACAGTCATGAGGATGGCAATATTGGTGCCGCTTGGCGAAATCGCCGCGTCCTCGACATCTGGCAGGGCGCCGTATGCCGAAAGCGGCACTGGCTCCTTGGCAGCCAGCGACTGGCCTGAAAATGTCATAGACACGACAGCGAGTGCTGCCAGATAGAGACGGCAAAGTTTCATACGACCCCCAAATAGATGCCAGCCTTTTGCATAAGGCAGCTTACCGAAGCAAGAACGAAGGGCGTAGGGGCTTGGCCTTTACCCGAACAGCGACTAGACGCCCGCCCATATGGCACGTCCCAAACCCGCCACTTTCGACAAGCAGAAGACCGTCGCCGACAACCGGCGGGTGCGGTTTGATTACCACGTCGAGGAAACCTTCGAGGCGGGCCTCGCGCTGCAGGGCACGGAAGTGAAGGCCCTTCGCGCGGGCGAGGCGAGTATCAAGGAAAGCTACGCCGAGGTGCGCGACGGGCAGGTTTGGCTGATCAACGCTAATATTCCCGAATATTCGCACGGCAACCGCCTCAACCACGAACCGCGCCGGCCGCGCAAGCTGCTGCTCCATTCGCGCGAGATCGAGAAGCTGTTCGGCGCGGTCGAGCGCAAGGGCATGACGCTGGTCCCGCTGTCGATCTATTTCAACTCGACGGGGCGCGCCAAGGTCGAGCTGGCGCTGGCCAAGGGCAAGCAAGCGCACGACAAGCGCCAGACGATCAAGGATCGCGACTGGAAGCGCGACAAAGCCCGGTTGATGCGGGAAAAAGGCTGAACCGAGCGTGCTACCCCTTTCGTAACGCCTGTGTGCTAACCACATTCACTGCCATGCCCGTTTCGTTGCCCGGATATTATTCTGCGCCCTTGCACCCGTCACTGACCGGGCGCATGGCAGGAGCGTGGCAGTGAGCGGGTTCAAGTCGAAGACTTTCCTTGCGGATTTTTTCCGCAAGCACATGCCCACGCGCGAAGAAATGGCGCGGAACCGGTTTCTCAAGCCGATCGCCCACCGCTTCCTTTCACCGGAACTCTGGCGCTTTACCCGCCGCAGCGTTCCGCGCGGCGTGGCGCTGGGGCTGTTCGCGGCCTTCATCGTGCCTATCGGCCAGATCTTCCTCGCCGCCTTCCTTGCGCTGCCGGCGAGGGCGAATGTGCCGCTGTCGGCGCTGGTGACCTTTGTGACTAATCCCTTCACCCTGCCGTTCTGGCTCTATTTCGCGAACCAGACCGGCCGGTTCGTCCTCAACATCGATGCGGCAATGGGAGCAAATGCGGGGCATCTGGCGCAGGATGGCGGCGCGCTCGCCCGCTGGCTCGAAGTGGGCGGGGTGACGGCGTTCGGTTTCCTGGTGCTCGCTGTGGTGAGCGCAGGGGTCGGCTATGTCGCCTCGAGCTTTATCTGGCGCTTCATCATCTCGCGTCGTCGCAGTAAGCGTCTTGCCAGGATGGAAGCGCGGCTCGACGAGCGCCTGGGGAAACCCGGCGAATGAGCTTCGGTTCGGAGACGGATGCAGAGGGGCTGCCGCCGGTACCGCTCATGCTCGGCATCCTGCTGGCGGTCGCGGTTTCGGTCGGTCTTGTCTGGCTGGCCGCCGGCACATCGCTTGCCGCGGCAGCCTATGGCGGCGCGCTGATCGCCATCATCCTGGCCTTGCTGCTGGCCCCCCGGTTCCGCCAGTCCGATGCGGACGAGAATTTCCAGCAGCCCGACTGGAGCGTGACGGCGGCCGCCATCCAGAACCGGCGGCGCGGGGTCGCGGTGGTCGACCGCGCCAACCGCCTGACCTGTGCTAACGATACGTACGAAAAATGGTTCGGGGCCGACCGCGCGCCACATGAATTGCCCTTTGCGGATGAAGCGCGGCAGAAAATCGCCGACGCCGCGCGTACCGCGTGGCGCGAAGGCAGCGCCGAGTGTTCCGAGCTGGAGCTCGACCACGGTGAGCAGAATTTCCGCCTGAACATCGAACGGGTAGGGCGGGGCGAAGACTATCTCGTCTGGCGCTTCGGCGAGCTTGTCCGCCAGCGCAGCTACGACGGGCTGGGCGAACGGATCGGCGGGCCGCTGGGCCATGTGCTGTCGCGCTCCGGGATCGAACTGGCGGTGGTCGCTCCCGACGGTATCGTGCAGGTGGCAACGCCCGGCCTTGCCGAGCGCGCTCTGGGCGAGAAGGACATCCCGCTCGCCGGCCAGGAATTCGTCCAACTGCTCCGCTCCGACGATCGCGACCGCATCTTCTTCGCGCGCGAAGGCCAGCAGGGCTCGCCGCAAACGCTCGTGCATGTACCTCTCGACATGCCCAATGCAAGGAGCGATCAGGCCTCGGACCCCGCGCCTTCGCTGATGCTGCTGGTGGACAGCACGGTCGGGATCGGCGGGGCCTGGCAGGGCAGCGGCAAGGCGGCGATCCCCCAGCTCGAGGCGCTGCTGTCCGCGCTTCCGCTGGGGCTCGCGCTGACCGACCGCGACGGGCGCTTCCTCTTTGCCAACAAAGCCTTCCTGCGCGCGGTCGAGCGCGAGGATCATGGCCTCCCGCAATTCCCCTCCGACCTGGTGGTGCGCGAGGACAAGGCGGCCATGGCCGACACCGTGCGCCGCTTTGCCAAGGGCGCGACCTCCAGCGGCGACATGGCCGTGCGCCTCGCGAACGACAAGGAAGAGCCGGTCTCGATCGGCCTTGCCGGTGTGCGCGGGCTGGGCGATGCCGCCGTGCTCCTGTCGATCAGCGATTCCACCGAGGAAAAGCGCCTGCGCCGCCAGGTCGCGCAGGCCACCAAGATGCAGGCCGTCGGCCAGCTTGCCGGCGGTGTGGCGCACGACTTCAACAATGTCCTGACCGCGATCATCGGCTATTGCGACCTCATGCTGCTGCGCCACACGCCGGGCGACAGCGATTACGACGACATCCAGCAGATCAAGGCGAACTCCAACCGCGCCGCTTCGCTGACCCGGCAATTGCTCGCCTTCTCGCGCCAGCAGACGCTGCGCCCCGTCGTGCTGCAAATGCCCGACGTAGTGAGCGAGGTGAGCCAGCTCCTGAAGCGCCTGATGGGCGACAAGATCGAGTTCTCCGTCCGCCATGACCGCGAATTGGGTCCAGTCCGCGCCGACCCGCAGCAGCTCGAACAGGTCATCATCAACCTGGCCGTCAACGCGCGCGATGCGATGCAGAGCCATGCTGCGCGGCTTGGGAAGCAAGACTGGAAGGGGCGCCTAACGCTTGCCACCCGCCGCGTTTCGGCGCGCGACGTGCGCAAGATGGGCATCGATATCATGCCAGCCGACGACTACACCGTCCTCATCGTGCAGGATACGGGCGGCGGCATACCGGGCGAGCACCTCAACAAGATCTTCGAACCCTTCTTCACCACCAAGGAGCAGGGGAAGGGCACCGGCCTCGGCCTCTCCACGGTTTATGGTATCGTGAAGCAGTCGAACGGCTTCATCTTTGCCGACAACGTCACCGACGCCAGCGGCGAGGCGGCGGGCGCGCGCTTCACAATGTACCTGCCGGTGCATAAGGGCGAAATGCCCGAGAACCAGCGCGGCGAGGACCGCGAAGACACCAAGGCCAGCGAATGGGCCGGCGGCGGCACGCTGCTGCTGGTGGAGGACGAGGACATGGTCCGCGCCGTGGCCGAACGCGCGCTCACCCGCGCAGGCTATGCGGTCACCACCGCGCGCGACGGCGAGGAGGGTCTTGCCCAGATCGCGAATGGCGAGACCGAGTTCCATCTCATCGTATCGGACGTCGTCATGCCGGCGATGGACGGCCCTGCGATGGCGCGCGCGATCCGCAAGGTGAAACCGAAGGTGCCCATCCTCTTCATGTCGGGCTATGCCGAAGAACAGCTGCGCAACGACATCGATATCGACAACATGTACTTCATTCCCAAGCCCTTCAGCGTCCAGCAGATCAACGCGAAGGTGTCGGAAGTTTTGCAGGCGCACACCAAGGTGGATGCCTGACGGATACCAAGAGGCCCGGAGTTCTGCACTCTTCGGACCTGTTGGAAAAAATTTCGTTCCACTCTTGTTCTATGAGAACAAATTGGGTACACCTCTTCGCAGTTGATGAGTTGGAAACGGCTCTGGAAATGCGAAAGGGGAATATGTCATGGCGGCCAGTCTGAAGCTTGTAGGGGATAAGAAAGTGGACGCAGACCGCCAGAAGGCATTGGACGCCGCGCTTGCGCAGATCGATCGCGCATTCGGCAAGGGCTCGGCGATGAAGCTGGGCCAAAAGGAAGCGATGAATGTGGAGGCGATCTCCACCGGTTCGCTCGGCCTCGACATCGCATTGGGCATCGGCGGCTTGCCCAAGGGCCGCGTCATCGAAGTCTACGGTCCGGAAAGTTCGGGCAAGACCACGCTGGCGCTGCACGCCATCGCCGAGGCGCAGAAAGCGGGCGGCACGGCGGCCTTCGTCGATGCGGAACACGCGCTCGATCCGGTCTATGCCAAGAAGCTGGGCGTCGATGTGGACGAACTGATCGTCTCGCAGCCCGACACCGGCGAACAGGCGCTCGAGATCACCGATACGCTGGTGCGTTCGAACGCCATCGACATCCTAGTGGTCGACTCGGTCGCCGCGCTGGTTCCCCGAGCCGAAATCGAAGGCGAGATGGGCGACAGCCATGTGGGCCTCCAGGCGCGCCTCATGTCCCAGTCGCTGCGCAAGCTTACCGGTTCGATCAACCGTTCCAAGTGCATGGTGATCTTCATCAACCAGCTGCGTATGAAGATCGGCGTGATGTACGGTAATCCCGAAACCACCACCGGCGGCAACGCGCTCAAGTTCTACGCTTCGGTTCGTCTCGACATCCGTCGCACCGGCCAGATCAAGGACCGCGACGAGGTGATCGGCAACTCGACCCGCGTAAAGGTCGTCAAGAACAAGGTCGCCCCGCCGTTCAAGCAGGTCGAATTCGACATCATGTATGGCGAAGGGATCTCCAAGATCGGCGAGATCCTCGATCTGGGCGTGAAAGCCGGCGTGGTCGAAAAGTCGGGCAGCTGGTTCAGCTACGACAGCGTCCGCATCGGCCAGGGCCGCGAGAACGCCAAGACCTTCCTGAAGGAAAACCCCGAAATGTGCGCCAAGTTGGAAGCTGCGATCCGCGGCAAAACCGACGAGGTCGCCGAAGAGATGATGGCTGGTCCGGACGCGGAAGACTGATCACATCGCTTCAAGCGGGAGCGTAAGGCAGCACTATTCCCCCGCTACCTTGCCATGGCCGGACTGTCCCCCGGCTCTCCCGGAAACACGGAAAGCCGGTGCGCGCGCCCTCTCCTATTGCCGCCGCACCGGCTTTTCGCGTGTCTGGGTGTCGTCCCGTTCGGGCTGCGACGATTGGGGGTGGCGCTCCCTTGTCGGCCTGCCTAGGCAGGGGCGGCAACTCAGGAGAGCGTTCATGACCATCACCGTCCACCACCTCAACAACAGCCGTTCGCAGCGCATCCTGTGGCTGCTCGAGGAACTGGGCGCGGATTACGAGATCGTCTCCTACCTGCGCGATGCCGAGACCAACCTCGCGCCGCCCGAACTCAAGAACGCCCACCCGCTGGGCAAGTCGCCCGTGATCGAGGACGATGGCCGCCTCATCAGCGAAAGCGGCGCGATCATTGAATATCTTTGCGAACGCCACGGCGGCGAAAGCTGGCTGCCCGACCGCAAGAGCGATGCCTGGATCGACTATCTCGAATGGATGCAGTTCGGCGAAAGCTCTTTCTTCGTGCCTGTCATGCTCAAGATCTACGCCGGTCGCCTCGGCGATGCCGCTGCCCCGCTCATGCCGCGCGTCGACGAACAGCTCTCGGCGCACATCGCCTTTGCCGAAGAGAACATTTCGGACGACCTCCACTTCGTCGGCTCCGACTGGAGCGCGGCAGATGTCATGATGAGCTTCCCCGCCGAGATCGCCGTGATGCAGGGCTATGGCGAAAAGGCGCCCAAGCTCGCCCGCTTCGTCGAGGCCATCCACGCCCGCCCCGCTTGGCAACGTGCCCGCGAAAAAGGCGGCGCCTACTTCGTCTGGTGAGACCGCGCTGGATGAAGTGTAGCGCCATCGAAATTCAAGGCTGATTGGATGATAGATCCCCTTGTGCAAGATTTGCGGAGTACATTGGTGGTCGTTCTCGGTCATGAGAACGATCGGGATGGCAACCTTTCTGACGATGCTCTGAGCCGGATTTCTGCCGCTCTCGAGTATGTTTCGGACGAGCCCTCCGATTCAATCGACCTCCTGGCTACCGGGGGATACGGGGACTATTTCAATCTTTCGGATCGGGCGCATGGCGCGCTGATGCTGGAGGAAATTGCGAAATCCGCACCTGTAGATCTGCGAAGGCTCGGTTGGACGGCCTCGTGTGGGACCGACGAAGACATTCTCGCCGTTCGCCGCCTTCTTGTTGATGCAGGAAGAAAGCCCAACTGCATCAGAATTTTTACAAGCGCCTACCACGCGCCTCGCGCAATTGGCGCGTGAGCTGCCGACCTTTTCCAACTGGAACACGTGCGATCCCAGCCTTCTCGAGGGGTTGTTGTCTGAGCTTCGGCATTACGACAACATATCCTACCTCCCGCTGGTCGCTTCCTTTGCCATTCCCTTCTTCGCCGCCACCAATGCCATTTCGGTAGAAGGCATTGCCCTCAATGTGGGCGTGTCCATTCTTGGGCTGATTTTATCTTTGGCGTGCTCTCAATGTACTGGCGTCTTGCCGGCACCGCCGCTTCTGCTCGTCGTACTGCGCGATACTACGCGCTGTTTTGCGGCTACCCGAATTTGTCGTCGGCTCAAAACCTCATGACAAAGCGCACAATTGGCATCGGAAAATCGGTCGGCTTGGCATGGTTGCTTGGCTGGGGCATCGCGATGATGGCGAAATTCGCGGGGATATGACGGATTAACGTGGCTTGTCGGACGCAGCGCGATTGCCTAACTGCGCCCGCATGACGTCGACCAATGAAATCCGCCGCTCGTTCCTCGATTTTTTCGCCTCGAAGGACCACGCAGAAGTGCCGAGCGCGCCGCTCGTGCCCTTCAGCGATCCCACGCTCATGTTCGTCAACGCGGGCATGGTGCCGTTCAAGAACGCCTTCACCGGGCTCGAAACGCCGCCCGCGCCGCGTGCCACCAGCGCACAGAAATGCGTGCGCGCCGGGGGGAAGCACAACGATCTCGACAATGTTGGCTACACCGCGCGGCATCACACCTTCTTCGAGATGCTCGGCAATTTCAGCTTTGGCGACTATTTCAAGGAACAGGCGATCGACCACGCCTGGACCCTGCTGACCAAGGATTGGGGACTCGACAAGGACCGGCTGCTGGTCACCGTCTACCACACTGACGACGAAGCGTTCGATTTGTGGAAGAAGCGCACCGGTTTCGCCGACGAGCGCATCATCCGCATTCCAACCAAGGACAACTTTTGGGCCATGGGTTCGGACGGACCTTGCGGCCCCTGCTCCGAAATCTTCTACGATCATGGCGATCACATCTGGGGCGGCCCTCCGGGTAGCCCGGAAGAGGACGGTGATCGCTTCGTCGAGATCTGGAACCTCGTCTTCATGCAGTTCACGCAGGAAGCGGACGAGATCGTCGGCGACCTGCCCAAGCCCAGCATCGACACGGGTATGGGTATCGAACGCGTTGCCGCAGTGATGCAGGGCGTGCATGACAACTACGACACCGACACCTTCAAGGCCCTGATCGGTGCAAGCGAAGCGCTGACCGGCGTAAAGGCGGAAGGCGACCGGCAGGCCAGCCACCGCGTGATTGCCGACCATTTGCGCTCGACCAGCTTCTTGCTCGCCGACGGCGTCTTGCCGAGCAACGAAGGCCGCGGCTATGTCCTCCGGCGCATCATGCGCCGCGCCATGCGCCACGCGCACTTGCTGGGTGCCAGCCAGCCGCTCATGCATCGCCTCGTCCCTGAACTCGTCAGCGAAATGGGCGCGGCTTATCCTGAACTCGTGCGCGGCCAGGCGCTGATCCAGGAGGTGCTCGAACGCGAGGAAACGCAGTTCCGCCGCACACTCGACAAGGGCCTCAAGCTGCTCGACGAAGCCACCGGTGACATGGGCGAGGGCGGCACGCTCGACGGCGGGACCGCATTCAAGCTCTACGATACCTACGGCTTCCCCTATGATCTCACCGAGGACGCGCTGCGCAACCGCGGGATCGGCGTCGACAAGGACGGCTTCGACGCGGCCATGGCGCAGCAGAAGGCCGCCGCGCGCGCCGCGTGGAAAGGGTCGGGCGAAGCGGCCAGCGAGGAAGTCTGGTTCGACATCGCCGAGCGCGAAGGCTCGACCGAATTCACCGGCTACAGTTCCGACACGGGCGAGGCCGAAGTGGTCGCGCTGGTGAAGGACGGCAAGGAAGTCGATAGCGCGGGCGAGGGCGAGGATGTCATCATCCTCACCAACCAGACGCCGTTCTATGGCGAGAGCGGCGGCCAGACCGGCGATGCTGGCCGCATCTGGACGCCCGAAGGCCTCGAGGCGAAGGTCTCGACCACCAACAAGCCGCTCGGCCGCCTGCACACGCATGTCGCGACGATCGCCAAGGGGAACGTCAAGGTCGGCGATGCCGTGCATTTCGAGATCGACGCCGAGCGGCGCGACCGCATTCGTGCGAACCACTCGGCCACGCACTTGGTCCACGCCGCATTGCGTAACCGCCTCGGTGGCCATGTGACACAGAAGGGTTCGCTGGTTTCGGATGACCGTTTCCGCTTCGACTTTTCGCATCCCAAGCCGCTCAGCGACGAGGACATCGCCGCGATCGAGGCCGAGGTGAACGAGGAAATACGCGCCAACGAGACCGTCGGCACCCGCCTCATGACTCCCGACGATGCGGTGGCCGCCGGTGCGCTCGCGCTGTTCGGCGAGAAATACGGCGACGAGGTTCGCGTCCTCTCGATGGGCCGCAAGGGCGGCGAGGGGAAGAACTACTCGGTCGAACTATGCGGCGGCACCCATGTCGAAGCGACCGGCGATATCGGCCTGTTCAAGATCGTCAGCGAAAGCGCGGTCAGTTCGGGCGTTCGCCGGATCGAGGCACTCACCGGCGAAGCGGCGCGCCAGTGGCTGCTCGCACGCGACGAGACGGTGCGCGCCATTGCCGCTGCGCTCAAGACTTCCCCCGACGAAGCCGCGACGCGCGTTTCGGCGCTGGTCGACGAGCGCAAGCGGCTCGAAAAGGAACTCGCCGAAGCCAAGCGCGCGCTTGCTTTGGGTGGCGGCGGCGCCGGTGATGCTGCGGCGGCCGACGAGGAGATCGGCGGCGTCAAGTTCTCCGGCCAGGTAATCGAAGGCCTCAGCCCCAAGGATTTGCGCCCGCTGCTCGACGAAGCGAAGACCCGCATGGGTTCGGGCGTGGCGGCGATTTGCGCGGTGAACGAAGGCAAGGGCGCCTTTGCCGTGGCCGTGACCGATGATCTCACCGAGCGCTTCAGCGCCGTCGACTTCGTGCGCGCCGGGGTCGAGGCGTTGGGCGGTAGAGGCGGCGGTGGACGGCCGGACATGGCGCAGGGCGGCGGTCCGGACGGGTCGAAAGCCGAGGACGCCATTGCCGCCGTGCGTGACGCGCTCGCAAAAGAAAACGCCTGACCGGCACGAGGCTGGTCAGGCACTGTTTCTCCTCTCCGGAAATAGTCAGGCGCTGGGCGTGCTCTTGGTCACGCCGCTCGAACCCTGTTCGATGTCGTAGCCTTCAGTGTCACCGGGCGCGCCGCGCTTTTCGGTCGGGGCGTGCGACTTCAGCGGGTCTTGCACATTCTGCGGCTTGAACTTCTCGTCGTTCGGGGTCGGCTTGGTGGGGTCGGGGTTGCTCATATTTGCTCTCCTTTTGCCCAATCAACGGCTAGGGAGCGCAATCGTTCAACCGTTCGCCGTGCTTGAGCGTAGCTTGGGCTTGTAGCCAAGCGCGCCTTCTTCCTCGATCTGTTCGCGGAACTCGTCGCGCTTCTCGTGGATGGAGGCGATGACCGGTCCCATCGCAACGCCGATGTCGACGAGCACCGCTTCCGACAGCTGCAATGTAGCCTCGAGCGCTTCCGGCACGGCGTGGCTGGCACCGGCGCGGTAGAGTTCGGCCGCATGCGCTATGTCACGGGCGCGGGCGACAATGAGGAGGTCTGGGTATTCGCTACGCAGCTTGCGGACGAGACGTTCGGCAAGGACGGGTTCGTCCATGGTCAGGACTACGGCCAGCGCGTCTTCGATGCCGAGGTGATGCAGCGCATCGCCTCTTGCGGCATTGCCGAAGGTTGCGCGGTAGCCCTCGCGTTTGGCGTATTCGATCAGGTCCGCATCGGAATCGATCGCAACATAGGCTTTCTCATGCGCCTTGAGCATCTGTGCAACGAGACGTCCGACGCGGCCAATGCCGACGATGATGACTTTACGCTCGCCCTCGTCCTCTGGCGGGAGTTCGGGCGCTGGTTCGACCCGGCGGGCCACCACCCGGCCCAAACGGGCCAGCAGTGGAGTGATAGTAAGTCCGATAGCGGTCACGATCTGCCAGAATTGCGCCGTACCGGGCTGGATCAGCAGCGCCGAGCTGGCCGCGGTGAGAACGATGAGCGTGGTCTCTGATGGGCTGGCCATCAAAATGCCGGTTTCGGCCGCCGTGCTGCGGCGCGCGCCCATCAGGCGCAGGAGCACGCCGGTCAGCAGTGCCTTGAACACCAGAACGCCGACCACGGCGGTCGCAATCATACCGAAATGCTCTGCGATTGTCGCAAGGTCGATGCTCATGCCGACGGTAATGAGGAAGATACCCAGCGCGAGGCCCTTGAAGGGCTCCATGATGCTTTCGACTTCGGTGTGGTATTCGGTTTCGGCAATCAGCAGACCTGCAATCAGCGCGCCGACGATGGGCGAAAGGCCCACGGCTGCCGTTGCGAGGCTCGACCCGATGACCACAAGCATCGCGGCGGCGAGGAACAACTCGGGACTCTTGGTGCGTGCGGCCTGCGCAAAGAGGCGGGGAAGGGCATAGCGCCCGGCAATCATCATTACGGCAATGACGGCTGCGCCCTGCCACATGGTCGTCAGCAGGCCTTCCCAGCCTTCGGAAGCGGCATTGGGTGCCATGGCGCCGAGGATGAAGACGATGGGCACGATCATGATGTCTTCGAACAGCAGCATCGACAGCGCTGCCCGACCGACAGGACTGGTGCTGCCCGAAATTGGCAGCACGATAGCGGTCGAGGAGAAGGCAAGCGCAAAGCCCAGCGCCAGCGCGCCAATCCAGTATTGCCCCATCATCGACAACACGATGGCGAGACAGATACCGCCTATCAGCAGTTCGGCCGCGCCAAGTCCGAAGACCAGCCTGCGCAACTGCCACAGACGCTTGAATGAGAGTTCGAGCCCGATGGCGAACAGCAGGAGAATAATTCCGAATTCAGCGAATAGATCCAGCGCCTCCGGGTCCGATATGGTTATGTGTTCCAACCACGGTCTTTCGAAGACGAGTTGGCCGAGGCCATACGGTCCGACGAGGATACCGATGAGGATGAACCCGATGACCGGCGTGATGCGGAAGCGGGTGAAAACCGGGATGACGAGGCCCGCCGCGCCCAGGATGACGAGCGCGTCGGAAAGTGCAGGTGATGCCAATTCGCCCGATGCCATGGGTAAGCTCTAGCCAGCAGGTTTTACGAAGTCACGACGAATGGATGGATTTAACCACCGCCGGGATGCGCCGGACCCAGCGGCTCGCGTCGCGGGCGAGGCTTGCCGGGGTGCTTGCCGTCCTCGTCCCACTCTATGCGGTAGAGATCGAAACGGCGGTCGGCGAGGTTGCGAACGGTACCTTCGGCGCGGGCCCATTGGAGGTCGGCGAGGTTGATGTCGCTGATCGTGAGCGTCTCGACATTCTCGGTCGCTTCGGCGGCAATGCCGTCGCGTGCGAAGGGGAAGTCGCAAGGCGTCAGGATGCAGCTCTGGGCATACTGGATATCCATATTGCCGACATTGGGCAGGTTGCCGACATTGCCCGAGAGGACGACGAAACACTGGTTCTCGATCGCGCGCGCCTGTCCGCAATAGCGGACGCGCAGATATCCCTGGCGGCTGTCGGTGCAGAAGGGCACGAAAATGATCCGCGCGCCTTCGTCGGCGAGGCGGCGGGAGAGTTCGGGGAACTCGCTGTCGTAGCAGATCTGCACACCGATCGGGCCGCAGTCGGTCTGGATCACCTCGACCTTGTCGCCGCCCTTGATGTTCCACCAGTAACGCTCGTTGGGAGTGGGGTGAATCTTCTCCTGTGCGTGGACCGATCCATCGCGCAGGCAGACATAGGCGACGTTGTGGATGTCGCCATCCTCCATCCGCGTGGGGTGGCTGCCGGCGATGATGTTGATGTTGTAGCGCATCGCCATTTCCGAAATGTCGTCACGCAAACGCGGGGTGTATTCCGACAACCGTTCGATCGCTTCGACGGGCGAGAGTTCCTTCTCCTCGAAACTCAGCAGCATGAGCGTGAAGAGCTCGGGAAAAACAATGAAGTCTGCCTCGTAATCACTTGCAACATCGACGAAATAGGTGACATGACGCATGAATTCGTCATAGTCGGCGACCTGCCGTGCCTGCAGCTGGCAGGTGGCCACGCGTACCGCTTCGACCCCGCGCGGTAGGCGCTTTTTCACGGGCTGGTCACGCTCCACATAGGGATTGCGCCAGACCATCATGATCGCGTTGGCCATGCTGGCCTTGTCTTCGGGCAGGTAGCCTTCCATCACCCGCTCAGGTTCGAAACCGTTGGCGAGTTGGAAACGCAGCACGGGGTCGTGCAGCTTCCCGGCGACCACCTGATCGAGATAATCCTGCGGTCCTTCCACCTTTCGGCGGTTGCGGCGATAGTTCGGCATGCGCCCGGCAAAGACGATGCCGGTCAGGTCACGCTCTTCGGCCAGCGCACGACGTTCTTCATACAGGCGCCGCCCGATGCGCACCCCGCGCACCTTGGGATCGACGCACATCTCGTAGCCATAGAGCCAGTCACCGGTCGGATCGTGGCGGCTGCCATAGCCATTGGCGGTGATCTCGTCCCAGTCGTGGTCCTGGAAGGCGAGGGCTTCGGCGACCTGCATCGTCGCGCAATAGCCCACTACCTCGTCATCGAGCAGCGCGACGAAGCACCCTTCGCGGAAATTGTTGATCTGGCCGCGGATTTCGCCGTGCGTATAGGCGGGCATATCCTCGTAGACGCGGCGCACGAGGTTCGCGATGCCCGGAATGTCCTTGATCTTGGCGTTGCGGATGTCGAGCCGCTTCTGCCCGAACTTTTCCGAACCCTTGCGGCGAGTGGTGCGCTTCTTCGCTGGCTGCTTGGCCATCAATACCCCGTCTTCAATTTATCGACCCCAAACGAAAACGGGGCCGGCTCACGCCGACCCCGATGATCTGGCTTATCCGGGTAACGACCCGGAGAGCATAGGGTTTCAGCCCCAATTCGCCATTTCGGCTTCGAGGCCTTCCACAATGGCTTCGAAGAACTGTTCGGTTGTCATCCAGCTCTGGTCCGGACCGATGAGCAGCGCGAGGTCCTTCGTCATCTTGCCGCTTTCGACGGTCTTGATGCAGACCTGCTCGAGTGTCTCGGCGAACTTGACCACTTCGGGCGTGTTGTCGAACTTGCCGCGATACATGAGGCCGCGCGTCCATGCGAAAATGCTGGCGATCGGGTTGGTGGAGGTCGCCTTGCCCTGCTGGTGCTGGCGATAGTGACGGGTGACAGTGCCGTGCGCCGCTTCCGCTTCGACGGTTTTGCCGTCGGGCGTCATCAGGACCGAGGTCATCAGGCCGAGCGAGCCAAAGCCCTGTGCGACGATGTCCGACTGCACGTCACCGTCGTAGTTCTTGCAGGCCCAGACAAACTTGCCGTTCCACTTGAGGGCGGCTGCGACCATGTCGTCGATCAGGCGGTGTTCGTAAGTGATCCCGTGCTTTTCGAACTGGTCCTTGTACTCGGCGTCGAAGATTTCCTGGAACAGGTCCTTGAAGCGTCCATCGTACTTCTTGAGGATGGTGTTCTTGGTCGACAGGTACACCGGCCACTTGCGGTCGAGGCCGTACTGGAAGCTTGCGCGCGCGAAATCGCGGATGCTGTCGTCGAGGTTGTACATCGCCATGGCAACGCCGGGGCTCTGGAATTCGAACACGTCGAGATCGATATTCTCGCCGTTCTCGCCTTCGAAGACGAGGCGCAGCTTGCCCGCACCCGGGATGAGGGTGTCGGTGGCGCGGTACTGGTCACCGAAGGCGTGACGGCCGACCACGATGGGATCGGTCCAGCCGGGGACGAGACGCGGCACGTTGTCGATGACGATTGGTTCGCGGAAGACCACGCCGCCGAGAATGTTGCGGATGGTGCCGTTGGGCGAGCGCCACATCTTCTTGAGGTCGAATTCCTCGACGCGCGCTTCGTCGGGCGTAATGGTGGCGCACTTCACGCCGACGCCGTGTTCCTTGATCGCGTTGGCTGCGTCGACCGTGATCTGGTCGTCGGTCTCGTCGCGCTTCTCGATCGAGAGGTCGTAATATTTGAGGTCGACGTCGAGGTAAGGAAGGATCAGCCGTTCGCGGATCCACTTCCAGATGATCTTCGTCATTTCGTCGCCGTCGAGTTCGACGACCGGGTTGGCTACCTTGATCTTGGCCATGGTTTTCCTGTTGGTTCGAATGAAGTTGCGCGCGCTCTAGCAGAGTGGCGCAAGAGGGCAAGGTTGAGGCCTGAGCTCAATGGCTGCCGTAGTGTTAACTCAATGTGCTTCTGCCAAAATATATTGCGTCGACCCTACAGTCTAAGTAAGGCTTCGCATGAACAAGACGCAGAATCTCGCCAGCGATTTCATAAATCGAGTTACCCCTAATCAGGCCAGTGCGAGCCGGGACGAAGCATGCCGCTGAAGGACTTTATCGAGCAAAACCGGCGTCCGGCGATGGAGCATCGTCGGATACAACTCTACGCCGCGCTTTTTCTGATCGATATCGGGACACTTTTCGCCAGCTTCTGGCTGTCCGGCGCGATCTACGTCGGACGGATGCCATCCCTTCGTGCAATTCAGGTGATGCAGTTCACGATTCCGATCTTCGTGATCATAGCAATCTACAACCGCCTCTATTCGATCCAGACGCTTGAGAGCTTTAGGCATGCGCTTTGGCGCCTGTCGCTGACCCTCGGTCTATCGGCGATGCTGTTTCTCGTCATGACATTTTATGTCGGCTCCTCGACGGACTTCGCCCGCCTGACCTTTTCCACCGCTGTTATCATGGCATTTCTCGCCATGATCGTGGTGCGCGCGTTCTTCTATTGGTACGTCAAGCGCAATTTCCGGGGGCGTATATCGAATGTCTTGATCATCGAAGATGGCGGGCCCTTCATTGATCTGCCCGGTGTCGATCGGGTCGAGGCCGACGGCGAGATGGTCGAGCAAGCCCACTCCGACCCGGAAGCACTCGACCTTCTCGGGCGGACAATGCGCGGCATGGACCGGGTGATAGTGAGCTGCCCTGTAGACCGTCGGAAATTCTGGACCCGTATCATGCGGGCCTCCGGAGTTCATGGGGAGGTCGTCTCGGAGGCGCTGCAGGAACTCGGCGCTCTCGCTCTGGAGCGCGAACACGGCTGGTCCTTCCTTGTCGTTTCGGCAGGACCGCTGGGCCTCAGGGCAAGGCTGACCAAGCGGGTAATCGATCTGGCGTTCACCGTTCCGGCCTTGATCCTCCTGGGCCCGCTGATGCTTGTGGTGGCGTTGCTGATCAAGCTCGAGGACGGTGGGCCGGTTTTCTTCGTGCAACCCCGAATGGGGCAAGGAAACTGTATGTTCGACATGCTGAAGTTCCGCTCGATGAAAGTCGGCAAGCTCGACGCCGAAGGCGCGCGTTCGACCTCGCGGGAAGATGACCGGGTAACGCGAATCGGGAAGTTCATTCGCCGCACCAGCATCGACGAATTGCCGCAACTGCTGAATGTCTTGCGATCCGAAATGAGCTTGGTGGGACCGCGTCCGCACGCCTTGGGATCGCTCGCGAACGAGAAGCTGTTCTGGGAGATCGACAGCAATTACTGGCAGCGTCATTCGCTCAAGCCCGGGCTTACTGGTCTGGCGCAGGTCCGTGGTTTCCGTGGCGCCACCGAAACGGAGATGCATCTGACTGACCGGTTGGGGGCTGACCTGGAATATATTCGCCACTGGTCGCCACTCGGGGACCTCAAGATCATATTCGCAACTGCTAAGGTGCTGGTGCATCCAAACGCCTACTGAGCCGAAGTGATGCATATATGTCAATTTTCCAAACAAATATCGTTTTTCAGGAACGTTCCGCTCTTGGCAAACTTGGTGTCCTGTGCGAGCCGAAGATCTCGTCGTAACTGCAATTTAACCGGTTGCACTTAGGGCGAAACATTGCTAGCGAGGAAAATGAATTCTCGTAAGAAGAAAAACTAGGAGATTACCTATGAAGACCAGCCGCCTTCTTTCGGGCCTCGGTGCAGTTGCCATGGCGGTCGTTCCCGTCGCTGCACAGGCCGGAACCCGCGCTGCTGACACCGGTGCTATTGCCGTGCAGCCCGTCAAGATGTCGGGTGTAGAGCGTGGCACGGAAAGTGTTACGACCAAAAGCGAACTCGGCGGCTCGGCCGTGATTATCGCTGCCCTCGCGGCAATTGCCGTGATTGTCGGCATTATCATTGCTGTCGACGATGATGACACCACCGATTAATTGAATCGGTACAAAATTTGAACCCCGTCGGTTTTGGTGCCGGCGGGGTTTTTTATGTCTGTCTACAAGCGGAAGGCCGCTGAGGTCTTGGGATGGCACCACTGCGCAATCTATCCTTTTCCGAGAGGGTGTTCGCACCAATCAGGGAATTGGGCTGGCCTTTCGTCGCCTTCCTATTCCTGGCCCTCGTCCTAGGCGGGGGCGGAATTCGTCACGGGCTGACCAACCTCGTCGTGCAGGCAGGTGCTCTGGCGATCCTCCTACTCTGGCCGGGCAAAATCCGCGCCTTTCTTACCCATGGGCCGAAAGGCTTGATTGTTCTCGTAGCAGCCTCTGTGCTGTTGCCCCTCTTGCAATTGGTTCCGCTCCCCCCCGGTCTGTGGCAGGGTCTTCCGGGTCGCGAAATGGCGACTGAGAGCAGGTTCTTGGTGGGCGCAGGTGGCGACTGGTTTCCGCTCACTCTCGACAGGGGCCGGACCATCGTTGCGGCGTTGGCGCTTTTCGGCCCTCTGGCCGTTATCGCCAGCTACGACTACCGGTCCGAGAAGGCGGCGAAAGCCGCGCTTGCGGTCCTCTTGGCAATGGCGTTCCTGCAGGTCTGTTTCGGAGTGGTCCAGCTTGCGGCAGGCGGGGACACTCTGACCTTTTATGAAACCAACCGCGAGGGCCGTTTCTACGGGTTCTTCATCGGCCACATCGCCAGCGGGCTGTTCATGGTCGTGGGGCTGTGCGCGTTGATCGGGCATTACGAAATGTCCCGCAAGACGTTGATCCGTACCCTGCTGTACCTCGGTTTCGGGCTCCTGCTGGTCGTGGGCGTGATCCTTACCAATTCGCGATCGGCGGTGGCGCTTCTGCTTCTTCCCGCTGCATGGGCTGGCTTCATCGCCCTCCGGCACAGCAAAACGCTCGCGCCCAAGTTGCGCGGGTTCGCCCTGGGCGGGGCGCTTGTCGCCTTGCTCGGAACCGTCGCGCTGTTCGCGACCAACGATCGGCTCGCCGGAACCTGGGACCGGTATCAGGACCTGGAGGATTCCCGTCCGGATATCTGGGAGGATACGCTCGTCGGGATCGAGCGCTACTGGCCGGTTGGAAGCGGGATGGGTACGTTCGACGAAGTTTTCCAGGTCGAGGAATCGCTCGAGGCACTAGTAGCAAAGAAGGCTGCGCGCGCGCACAACGAATATCTCGAGATCCTGCTGGAGGCCGGCATTTATGGCGCCGGTCTCGTACTCGCATGGTTTCTGTATCTAGCCTATGCAATTATCCGAGGGCTTCGTTCGGTTCAGGCTCCCGTCACTGTTGCCGCGGCATTGGCTGGACTTTGTTTTGCGCTTCAGGCTTTAATCTATTTTCCGCTGCGGAATATGGCTGAATTATGCGTTGCAGGACTCCTCGTGGCTCTGCTAACGGCGCCGCTGACGACTAAGAGGGATCGTAAAATTGGCTAGGTTTTTCGGTGGCATTCTGGCTGCCTCGACGCTGCTGCTCGCAGGCTGCTTCAGCCCATCCGGCAACTTGCCTCAGGGCGAGGCCGCCTATCGGATCATGCCGGCCGCAAGCGATACCCTCGGGGCGCAGGAATATCGTATCGGCGTGCTTGATACCCTTTCGATCCGTGTTTTCCAGGAAAGCGAACTCACTTTCGAAGAGATTTCGGTCAATTCGGCTGGTACAATCAACTTCCCTTTCATAGGAGAGATCACGGCGATCGGTAAGACTCCGATCGAATTGAGTCGCGAAATCGAAGCTGGCCTTGGTAGCCGCTATATTCGCAACCCTCAGGTCGTCGTCGGGGTGGTTAGTTCTGCGGCTCAGCGTGTCACTGTCGAAGGCGAAGTCGAACAACCGGGTGTCTACGAGATTGCCGGGACGTCATCGCTATTGGAATCCGTCGCGAGGGCACGTGGCCTGACAGCGACCGGTGTCGATGACGAGGTTATTATTTTCCGAATGGTCGACGGCGAACGCTATGGTGCAGTCTTCGATCTTAAGGCAATTCGCGAAGGCCGTGCCGACGACCCGGAGATACTCGGTGGAGACCGTATTGTTGTCGGCTATTCCGCAGTCCGCGGCGCTTGGGAAAGTTTCCTCAAGGCGGCCCCGCTGTTCAATGTGTTTACAAGGTTCTGACAATTGGCATCTGGATATCCGCTAGACGGTTCATACGAGAGCACCAATCCGAAGACGGGCGGCGTCCGCGAATATCCGGTTGGGACACCTGGCGGCGAGGACGTCTTTTTCGACATCGATCTTCGTAGCATCGGCGCTGCCGTCCGTCGCAATCTCCTTGGTGTAATCGCTATTCTGATAATCGCACTTGGCGCCGGTGTTCTTATTACCCTGCTGATGCGCCCGCAGTATGTGGCGACCTCACAGGTGCTAATCGAACAGAACGCCGACGCGATCATCGAAGGTGCTGAGACCCAGACCAACGTCCCCATGCAGGAGACCGAACGGTTCTTGCAGACCCAGGTCGACGTGATCGAAAGCCGGAGTCTCGCCGAACGGGTCGTGGAATCGGAGAACTTGTCCGACCGGGAAGATTTCTACGCCGCACAGGGTGAAGAAATGCCGCAGCTCGATGCCCTCGAAGGGACAGGCTACGGTGGGCCTGAAGGACTTGCGCGACTGCGGCGCGACACGGCGATAGACATGGTGCTCGACGGTTTGACCGTAACGCTCCCCATCGACAGCCGCCTCGTCTCGGTCCACTTCAAAAGCGGCGATGCGGTGATCGCGGCCGAACTGGCCAATTCGATTGCGCAGAATTTTATGGAGAGCAATCTCGCTCGGAAGTTCGACAGCAGCGCATATGCGCGTGAATTCCTTGCCCAGCAGCTTGAAGATGCCCGCAACAAGCTCGAGCAGAGCGAAAAAGATCTCAATGCCTTCTCGCGTGCCGCGGGCCTTATCCGTGTCAGTGGTCAGGGCCAGAACGCCGATCAAGAGACGACGCTTTCGGTCACTAATGAGACACTGCAACAACTCAATGCAGCGGCAGCCCAGGCGACGGCTGACCGAATTACAGCGGAGAACAGTTGGCAGTCAATTGCGGATCAGCCAATCAATTCGATCCCCCAGGTGCTCCAGAACCCCGCATATAGCCAACTTGTCCGCGAACGTGCCGTTGCGGAAGCGCGCCTTGCAGAGGAGCGGGCGCGCCATCTCGACGAGCACCCCAATGTGCAAGCCTTGCAGGCGCAGGTCGAGCAGATCGATAATCAACTCCAACAGGTCGGGAATTCAATCAAGGCCTCGGTCCAACTCGGCTATCGCGCTGTTCGCGAGCGTGAGAACGAAATTATCGCGCAGGTTGACGAGGTACGTAATTTTGCACTTGATGAGCAAGATCGCGGCGTGGAGTACAACGTGCTTAAGCGCGTTGCCGAGACCGATAGAGCGCTTTACAACACGCTCCTGACCCGTTTCAACGAGCTCAACGCAACGGCAGGCGCTACGTCGAACAATGTATCGCTGGTTGATGCCGCTCAAGCGCCGCGTGATCCTAGCTCCCCTAATCTTGGCATCAATATGCTGGTGGCATTGCTTGGCGGCCTGATTGTTGCCGGCGGTTTTGTCTTCCTGCGCGAGCAATTCGATGCGGTACTCCGCACCCCAGAGGATGTTGAGCGTAAGCTGGGCGTTCCGCTGCTTGGCCTCATTCCCATCATCCAAGGCTCCAATCCCGCAGAAGATCTTGAAGATCCCAAATCGCCGGTCAGTGAATCCTACCAGTCGCTTGTGACGAACCTGCGGTACAGCACCGGTGAGGGTATTCCACGAACGCTAATGGTCACTTCAGCACAAGCAGGCGAGGGCAAAACAACTTCCGCTGGCAAGTTGGCGCTGGAATTTGCGGAATTGGGGCGGAAGACACTCCTGATCGATGCCGATTTGAGACGCCCCACATTGCATCGCAAACTAGCAAATCGGGATCAGGAAGGGTTTACGACGGTCTTGGCTGGTGAGCGCGCGATTGATGAGGTCCTAGTGCCTTCAGGGCATCCGAACCTCACTTACCTAACCGCTCTGCCAATTCCCCCCGATCCGGCGGCGCTTCTCGGCAGTATGAACTTCGACGGCTTGATTGCCGATCTTCTCACGCGGTTCGATAGCGTTGTCTTCGATGCTCCGCCAATGCTCGGGCTGTCCGACGCTCCTACTATCGCGGCACATACGGACGCCGTATTGATCGTGATTGACGCTGAAAGTGGAAATCGCGGTGCAGTGAAAACGGCGCTGAGCCGATTGAATTTGGTTAAGGCCAACGTGATCGGCGCGGTTCTGACGAAGTTCAATCCGCGCAATGTTAGCGGAGAATATTCCTACTACGGGAATGACTACTACGCTTATGATTCATCGGGCGACGACAAGTGATTGTGCCTGGCCGGCAGTGGGTCGGCTGGGGGCTGCGCATAGTCCTGTTTTTGGGGATGCTCGTAGTAGCGACAGTCTTTCAGCTGGATCGCCATTCTAGTACGCGTATGACCCTGATGGCCTACGTGCCGCCTGGCCTCGGTGGGTTCGCCGATGCTAAGGCAGCCAGGGTACTGGCATTGCATGCACCCGAAATGGCGGTGGAGCGCGCGGAAGCGTCCCTTCGGCACCGCCCGATTGATGCAGGAACACTGGCTGCCTTCGCTATGGCTGCGGTTGAAGCCGATGATGTCAATCGCGCTGGCCAAGCGCTCAGCTTGGCTGCTCAACGGGGGTGGCGTGATACCTATACCCAAGTGATGGTGGTGGGTAGTGCGCTTACCGAAGAGAAATGGGTGGTCGCTGCCCAAAGGATTGACGCTCTTGCGCGTCTGCAGCGTGAAGAAGAAGCTATCTTTGGCTCACTCAGCTTGATGCTGCCGTCCAAAGGCGGGCGTGAAGCACTCGCGGCTCGATTGGGCGAAAGCAATCCACTTGTCTATGCGCTCGCCGATTTCATCGCCTCCTACCCCGATTTCGGCCCCGAAGTGGCGGAGACTTTCGTACTTGCACAAGCATCAGGGGACGAAATGCCGTGCTCGAGCTTCTCTCGCGTCACCCGCACTCTCCTTGCAAGGGATAAGGGAGAAGCCGCTTTGTCAGTCTGGCCGGAACGTTGCTTTGGTGAGTCCAATCGCACGGTGGCGTTCGCCTTCGACGGAAGCGAGGAGGATCCGTTCAGCTGGACCTATCCTTCCTCGGCCGGGCTGTCGGTCAGCAGGGGTGACGCGGAAGGGCAGCTAAAAGTTCGCCACCGCGACCGCCTGCGCCGCCTCTTCGCTTCGCGTTACTTGACACTGGCCCCCGGATCGCACCGCCTCACATTGCAGCGCGAAGACGACGGATCGTCCTCCCGCCGGATGTCGGCCGGTCCGGCGAAGATCCAGGTCGACCTGCGCTGCGACAGGAGCAGCACGAGCGCCTACGCGGCGCTGGTTTCCGCGCAATACGAAGATGCCATCGATTTTGTTGTGCCGGAAGACTGCCCCACGCAATATCTGGCCCTGTCGACATCCAACGGTACCGCCAGCAACCTGGTCATCTCGATCGACTGAGATGCGGATCTCGACGTCCCTTCCCCTGGCAGCGGCGATGGCGATCCCGCGTACCGCGTTCAGCTATGCCGCCTATGTCGGCGCGCCGCTGCTGCTGATCAACTGGCTGTCGTCGCGCACCTATGCCAAGGCGATTTTCCTGCTCGTGTTCCTGGCCGTTTCAGCCGTGGTCAACCGCGCGCTCGGGCTAAGTTTCTCGGTCACGGCCTGGGCGCTCGAACTGGCGCTGGTCCTGCCCTTCCTCGCCGCTGCGCTTGGCTTCATGCCGGCGAAATATGTCAACGGTCGGCGGCTGATCCGAATTCTCAATATCATCGTTCTGGTCACAAGCCTGATTAGCCTCGTGCAGCAGGGCTTTCCGCTCCGGCTGCCCTATATCCATTACTTGCCCGACTTTTGGAATGGCGGTTTCGGGAATGGCGGCGCGAAAATCGTCACGATCATCGGCTTTTTCGGGATTATCGAGGCGCTGACCCGCAAGCGAAAAATGTCCTTGCTGGACAACCGGGTCCTGATTGTCGCGACGCTCAATTTCGTTGTGCCGAACTTCATCCTCGGCATCCTTGCCGGGGTGGCCGCCTTGATCATCTTCCTCCGCAAGAACCGGCTCCTGCTGTTCTTCGGCGCGGCGCTGGCGATGGTTTTCGTGCCCTATCTCGAATACCGGTCCGAGCAGAAGAACAACGTCTTCACCGAAACCTACGGCGCCAACCCGAAGCTCTACGCGTTCGTGACCGTGGGCAACCTCTATCGCGAGCAGCCGCATACCGTGCTTGTGGGGACCGGTCTGGGTCAGTTCACCAGTCAGCCCGCGATCTGGTCCAGCCCGATCAACCGCTACATCAGTACGCACGACATGCCCTCATTGCCGGGCATGTTCTCCGCCGAAGTGCACAATCGCTACGTTGCGCCGGCCCTCTTGCGCTTCAAGACCCAGAAATGGGCTATCTACTCCAGCGCGAACAAACCCTACAGCGGGGTGACCCAATTGCTGGCCGAACTCGGTATCCCGCTGACGCTGCTGCTGGTATTTGCCGCCTACCGATTGTTCTGGCGCGGATCGCAGTCCGATTTCGGACGTGCGGCTTTCCTGTTTGCCGTGTTCGTAAACCTGCTCGACCCCCAGATCGATTCCCCGTGGTTTGGCGTTATGCTGATTGCCACCCTCGAGGCGATCCGCCGCGATGCAGCCATCAAGGCCAGCGAGAGAGCGCTTGGCGAAAACCGGGAGAGCGGGGTATTTACGGCACCTCTTGCCGACCGGGCCGATCTGGAACCCGGTCTGGCGCGGTAGTCCCGCTATCAGCTTCGATTCGATAATTCGCACCAGTCTCCGTAGATAAGTCCACTCGATGTCCCGCCAGAAAGACCGCCGCCAAGTTCTCAGGGCGACGCTTGCCGTCGCGGCCAGTCGTGCGCTCGGTTTTCCGCTTGCTCTGGCCGTGAGCATGTGGCTGACGCGGGTGCTTCCGCGTGAGGAATTCGCCTTCTTCGGCGTTCTCGCGACATTCTCCATCGTTTTTGCGATTTTCGCCCAAGCCGGCTTCCAGACGGGTGTGGTGCGGATGCTGGGAGAGGCCGAAGCCGGAGACGAGCGGCATCCGGCCCCCACAGTGGTCTATGCCGCGCTGCTGAGCACGGTCGTGGGCAGCCTTCTTCTGGGAGTGTTGTTCTATTTCGCGGGAAGGGAGGCGCTGCCCTCCATTCCGGGCGGATCGGACTGGCTGTTCGCGCTCGCCGCTCTCCTGCTGGTCGTGCGGTCGGTTAACACGGTCGCTGCCGAGGCTCTTCGCGGCATCGGACGGGTGGGTCTCTCGTCGAATTTCAGCGGACAGGGCAACCAGGGCGGGGTCGTGCGCTGCGTCCTGGTCCTTGCGGGGTTCGCGCTTGCATCCGTCTTCGGGGTACTGACGCTCGAAACGGCGATCTGGGCATCGATTTCCGCCTCGGTCATCTGCGCGATCTGGGCGCTGGCAATCGTCCTGCGCTATACCGGTGCGGGGGCGAGCGCGAAGGACGTTGTCGCGACGATCAAGGCGCGACGTCACGACAATTTCAACATGGTCATCAGCGAGGGACTGATCTTCTGGACGTCCGGATCGGCTGCGCTGGTGATCGGCGGGATGATCATCGATGCGGCCATGATGGCCGGGATGGTTGCCGCCTTCCAGCTTCGCAATATTCTCACCAGCCCGCTGACCGTCATCGCGGGGGCCGTGCCGAACATTCTCATCCGCCTGCACCGCGAAGGAGACAAGGAGGAACTGGAGCGTGTCATGCGTACGACCGGTTCTGCGGCATTCCTGCTGTGCTTGGGCGTCTGCGGCGGGTTGGCGCTGATCGGCCCGGGCGGCTTCCGCCTCCTGTTCGGTGCCGGATATGGCGATGCCTATTTTCACTTCCTCATCATGGCTGTCGGGATCACCTATTTCGTCTATTGCGGCCTGTCCGGGCAGGCGCTGCTGCTCATGGGGGACACCCGTGTCCATCGCCGGGTAATGATGCGCGTTCTGGCCGTGACCATGCCGGCCTATATCCTGCTCGCCTATTTTGCCGGGCCCTACGGTCTGTCCGCGGCACTGGCGGGCTCCATGATATTGCAGAAACACCTGCTGATCCGTGCAATCCGGCAGGATCTCGACCTCGACACGCGGGCCTATCTCGACCCGCGGGAATACAAAAAGGCTTTCGTCATGCTCAAACGTATCCTTGCCGAGAAAACCTGGGGGAAGGGCTGAGATGGCGGAGGCACGGACAAAGCCTGCGGCCACCGTTCTCGTCACCGGTGCCCCGCGCAGCGGAACGACGGCGGTTGGCGAATTGCTGAGCCGATCGCCCAGAGCGATAGAACTCTACGAGCCGATGAGCGATATCGTGGGCGACAGGGCGGTGGCCGACTGGTTTCCCATCCCCGGCCAGGAAGGCTTCGAACTTCCGGTGGCCGACGACCTCGTCGAGCGTATCCAGCGCCGCCGCCTGCGCTGCGGTTGGCGTCCGGAGGCGATCCAGGGGACCCAGGGCCGCAACCGCTTCCTCAACCGCACGCGGCGCACTGCATGGCTGGCCAGGCTGCAGCCGTGGAAATCTACGCAGGTCTGGAAGGACCCGATGGCGCTGATGCTGGCACCCCGCCTCGCGAGAACCACGGACGTTCCCGTCATCATCACCGTACGCGATCATCTTAGCCTGGCGTCGAGCTACAAGCGGATGGAATGGCGTCCGCCTGTCGAAGGGCTGGTGGACCGCATGCAGCGCGCCGGATTGCGATTCGATGCCCGTATTCCCGATCTTCTCGGGACCGGTCTCGATCCCATGCGGGCCGGCGCCATAGCCTGGAACGTTTTCTACGGCGTCGTGCTCGACGAGCTGCGAGCCGGCCTTCCTGCAACAGTGGTCCTCAATTCCGACCTGATGCTGCATCCCGAAGCGGTGCGGCAGCGGTTGATTGCAGTTACCGGCCTTTCGGTTCCCGCCCCGCGCGAGGCGGCGGAAGAGCAGTCCGGGGCGAGCGAAGACCTGCCCCAGAAGGCGCACATCGCGAATCGCTCGCTGGAGAGCATTACGGAATATTGGAAGAAGACCCTGTCGGAAGACGAGGTAGCTTTCGGACGCGATCTTAACGACGAATTGTGGGCCGAGCTGGAACCTGAAATCCGCCAGCATCGCGAAGGCTGGTGAAATAGGGTCAGACAACAAAAAACCCGCCGGTGACGGCGGGTTTTCGTTCGATGGTGGGCGTACCAAGGTTCGAACTTGGGACCCCTACGATGTCAACATAGTGCTCTACCACTGAGCTATACGCCCACGCTATCGAACATGCCGTTTTGTGCGGCAGGCGCGCCCTTTAGCGAGGCCTTGGAAACCGCGCAAGGGGGCAATCGCCACTATTTCGATTAAAGCTGCGCGCTGACCTTTTCTTCCAGCACGCGCTCCACTTCCATCACGAGATCGCGCAGGTGGAACGGCTTGGAAAGCACCTTGGCGTGCGGCTGCTCGCGGCTGGCCTTCAGCGTTACCGCAGCAAAGCCGGTAATGAACATCACCTTCGTCGTCGGGCTGATCTCATTGCAGCGCTGCGCAAGTTCGATGCCGTCCATCTCGGGCATGACGATATCCGACAGCAGGAGGTCGTAATGGTCGTTCTCGAGAAGGGGAATCGCCTCGGTCCCGCGATCGACCGCATCGACGCCATATCCGGCCTGTTCGAGCGCCCGCTCGAGATAGGTCCGCATGGCCTCGTCGTCTTCGGCAAGCAGGATTCGTTTGTGGTGCAGCTCACTCATGCGGTCCTCCATAGCCCAAACCGCTTAACAAATCTTCCGTTCCGTCGCAGAATGTCCCTAATCGAGACCTATGCATTTTGACTTGTCGCCTGCCGGAGGACAAGGTCCCTTCATGGGTGAAGGCAAGCCAAGCGAACCTCCGGGGGATTCGGTCGACAAGGGGCCTCGGATGCCCTTCGAGCTGACCCTGCCGGACACGGCTCCGCTACCGATCCTGATCGCGGCTCCGCACGGGGGGCGTGCCTATCCCGCTCCTGTCATGGAGAACTTCCGCTCCAGCGAAACGCATCTGCGGCTGGAGGATCGCCATATCGACACGCTCGCTGTCGAAATAACCCGCCAGACCGGTGCGGGCCTGCTGGTCGCGCACACGCCGCGCGCGGTTATCGATCTCAACCGCGCACCGGACGATGTCGACTGGACGATGGTGAGCGGCGCGAAAAAGATAGCGATGCGGCATTCGCTCGCGAATCGAAGGGCTCGAAGCGGGCTGGGCCTGGTGCCGCGGCGCCTATCGGGCGTGGGCGAGATCTGGCGCCGTCCGCTCTCCCAGGTCGAACTGGATGACCGGATCGAAACCGTCCATCGCCCTTACCACCAGGCCCTTGGCCTGGCGCTCGAACAACTCCGCGATCGATGGGGTGCCGCGCTGCTGATAGACCTCCACTCGATGCCGCCCTTAAGGCGACGGCACACGGACGAGATCGTGCCCGAATTCGTGATCGGCGACCGGTTCGGGGCAAGCTGTGACGGACGGCTTGTGTCCAGCGCCATCGACCATTTCAACGAGGCGGGCCGGCCGGCCTCCCAAAACCGACCGTATTCGGGCGGATATGTGCTCGACCGGCATGGCGCGCCGCGGCGGGGAATTCATGCAATCCAGGTCGAGGTTTGCCGCTCGACCTATCTCGACCCGCGCCTGGTGCAACCTGGGCCGAGGATGGCGTCTATCGCGAAACTGCTCGCCCGGCTGGTGAGGCGCCTTGCTCCGCAAGTAGCTGAAATCGGGGGCGACACTGCCTTGCCGCAGGCTGCCGAGTAATCTCGCAAAAAACCACCTCGTGCAGGTGCACGAGGTGGCCAAGGTTCAGGGAGGAGATGCACCTATGTGCATCATGTCGGCAGGCCATGAGGGGAGCGCCGCCGACACTGTCTAGGTGGGTATCTGCCCAGCCTCTTTCAAGCATAAGAAAAGTGGCGGAACCGGTCATATCGACGCGGTTCCGCCCCTTCTTGTCTCAACCTGTCCCGCATTGGCGGGACGGGGAAAATCAGGCCGTAGCTGCGGGCTGCGGCGCCGTGCCCTGCTGGACCTGACGCGCGAAGATGACGCGCATCAGGTCCAGCGAGTAGATGTGAGCGTGGATCAGCATAAGCAGGCCATTCTTGTGCCACTCGCCGAGCTTCTCGTCGCTGACATCGCGCAGCTTATCCTGGTCGATCATCTTGAAGCCGCGATAGACGAAGGGCTTTTCTTCGCCTTCGCGCTGCAGGGCGACTTCACCGTCCATCAGCAGGCCGGCATCCTTGATCTCGGTCAGGAAGGCCTGCGTGCGCTGGGCCGACTGTTCGAAATGCTGGCAGAAATCGAGGATGCGCTTGGTGGTGTCGGTCGTATTGCCTTCGTCGTCGAACAGGCGCTCGCCTTCCTTGAATTCGCCAATCGCGCCGCTGCTCGGATCGAACATCAGCGAAAGGTCGGTGGCGTCGGGCTTCAGCTTGGCAAGCATGAAGGGATAGCGACGGATGTAAGCGGGCAGATAGACCTGTTCGGTGACCTTGCCCTTGTCATCGACGAAGGTGTTCACGCCCTCGTTGAGACCCATGAGGGCGAGCGGCAGTGGGTTTTCGCCCGACGAGAAGACGATCGGGAAATCGCGCTGGGCCTGGACGAATTCGTCCACCGTCAGCGGGATCGCGTGCGCCTTGGCCAGCCACGGGGCCGAATCCATGCTGCGGCTGCGGTAGTTCTTGTGATCCCGGCTGTTGAGCGGCATCAGGTCGTTGAAGAAGAGTGGCAGTTGAGGCTGCTGCGGCGCGCTCGCCATGAGTTGTCTCCGAAAGTCTTTTCTACAGTGATGGGATGAGGCGAAAGCTGTCCGAATGGACATCACGCGCCAGAAGCTGCGGGCCTTACGGGGTTGCGCGGTCTTTCGCAAGCGGCACGAGCTTGCCGGGATTGAGCAATCCCCGGGGGTCGAGAGCCTGTTTCACGCTGCGCATGACGGCGAGGGCGACAGGACCGCCCAGGCGCCCCAGTTCGTCGCGCTTCACCTGGCCTATTCCGTGTTCGGCGCTGATCGATCCGCCCCACTCGGTTACGAGATCGTGGACATAGGCGCTGATGGCTTTCCCTTCGCTCTTTTCCCACTCGCCGCGCGCCGCTCCCGCAGGCGCAAGGACGTGGAAATGGACATTGCCGTCACCGAGATGGCCGAAAGCGATCGCGCGCGTGCCGGGAAATCGTTTCTCCACCATCGGCGACGCGGCCTCGACGAAATCGGCCATGCGCGCCACGGGCACGGAAATATCGTGCTGCATGGCGGGGCCGATGGCGCGTTCGGCGGGCGCTATCGAATCGCGCAATTGCCAGAAAGCTTCCGCCTGCGTTTCGTTGGCGGCCACCACCGCGTCACCCAGCAGATCCTGTTTCATGGCGCTTTCAAGTAGCTCTTCGGTTGTCCCGCCCAGCGCTTCGGCTTCGTCGGCAGGGGCGACTAGCTCGATTAAGGCGTTCCAGGAATGCTTTCCGACGAGCGGTGCACGTGCATCGGGCAAATGGTCGAGTACGGCGGCGAGGCTGTGCGCGGGGACGACCTCGAAGCCTTCTAGCGAATCGCCTGCAAGCCGTTCGCAATGCAAGAGAAGTTTCCGCGCCATCTGAAGCGAGTCCAGTCCGGCCCATATCACGCGCCGGTCCCCGGATTCGGGTAACAGACGCAGCGTGGCGGCGGTCACGATCCCAAGCGTGCCTTCGGATCCGATAAGCAATTGCTTGAGGTCAAAGCCGCGGTTGTCTTTCTTGAGCGGCGTAAGCGTATCGAGCACGGAGCCGTCTGCCAGCACGGCCTCGAGCCCCAAGACCTGCGCGCGCATGGTGCCGTGGCGCAGGACCTGCGTGCCACCGGCGTTGGTCGATACGAGGCCGCCGATGGTTGCCGATCCCTTGCCGCCCAGCGTCAGCGGGAATCGCAAGCGATGCTCTTCAGCCTTCTTGTGAAGCGACTGCAGGATCACGCCGGCCTCGCAGGTAACCTGCCTGGCGTCGGCATCGAAGTCGCGGATCGCGTCCATCCGGCGCAGCGAGAGCAGCAGCGCCTCGCCCGTTCCATCAGGAGTCGCGCCGCCCGACATCCCGCTGTTCCCGCCTTGGGGTACGATCGGAACGTCATGCTTCGCGCAGAGCTTCACCAGCCGGGCGACTTCTCCCGTGTTTGCGGGCGAGGCGAGGGCGAGCGCCTTTCCCGTGAAACGGCCGCGCCAGTCGGTCAGCCAAGGGGCCAGCAGGTCCGCATCGCGGGTGAGGCCACGCGGGCCGAGTAGGTCTGCGGCTGCCGCGAGGAAGGTGTCGCTCTGGGTCATTGCGGCGCCCATGCCACATTCGGCAGGCTTCACGCTACCTCTTGCCAAACGGGTCGATACAATTAAGCCGATATTCAAACGTCTTGGGGCATTGAGGCATCTTCACGCCTGTGTGCTTTGACCCGCACAGCCAGAGGAGCGCTTTTCCGCACCGTCGATGCCCAGCCTGCCCATCCTGTTCGCGCCGTTCGCGCTCCTGCTTCCGCTGGGCTTTTTGGGCGTGCCCATGACGGACGAGGGCGAAGCGAGGGACGTGGCGCAGCAGACACATGATGGAGAACGACGTGTCTCCGCGCTGCCGCTGTCGGACGAGGCGCCGGGCTGGGCCCCGCTGCTCGATAGCATTGCGCCGGAGCCCAACGAACAGGTCCGCATCGAGCGCCGGATTATCCTGCGCATCTCGCCCGCTCCGAGTCCCTTGCGGCGGAGCCTGACCGCCGACGCACCTCGCGCGGCGCCGCAGACGCGGATAGTGGAACGCCCTATGGGCAAGTGCGTCAATAGCGCCGCCATCGGCGGGGTCGCAGATCGCGGTGACCACCTACTGATGTTCATGCGCGACCGTACGACCGTTGCTGCGCGGCTCGAAAAGGGCTGCAGTCCGCGCGATTTTTACCAGGGCTTTTATGTCGAACGGAACGACGACGGGAAGCTTTGCATCAAGCGTGACCGGATCATGAGCCGCTCCGGCGCGAAATGCCAGGTGGCAAAATTCACCCAGCTCGTGGTCGAAATGGTGGACTGAAAGCGCTTTTCCTTGACTTCCCGCCCCGAATTCGCGATGGGCACGCTCGCTAAAGGCCGCGGCATTGCGGCCTTTTTCGTATTTCCAAATCAGGGGCATTTGACCACCGCATGAGTTTCGCCGATCTCGGCCTATCCGAAGACCTGCTGAAAGCCGTCGAAGAGGCCGGTTATACCGAGCCGACTCCGATCCAGGCGCAGGCCATTCCGCCCATCCTGATGATGAAGGACATCATCGGGATCGCCCAGACGGGTACCGGCAAAACAGCCAGCTTCGTGCTGCCAATGATCGACGTGATGGCTTCCGGCCGTCGCCGCGCGCTCATGCCACGCAGCCTGATCCTCGCACCGACGCGCGAACTTGCCGCACAGGTCGCCGAGAATTTCGAGAAATACGGCAAGAATCACGATCTCAAGCTCGCCCTGCTGATCGGCGGTGTCCAGATGGGGGATCAGATCAAGGCTTTGAACGAAGGCGTCGACGTGCTGATCGCCACACCGGGCCGCCTGATGGACCTGTTCGAGCGTGGCAAGATCCTGCTGAACGGCTGTGAACTTCTCGTCATTGACGAGGCGGATCGCATGCTCGACATGGGGTTCATTCCCGACATCGAATTCATCTGCTCCAAGCTTCCCGAGCAGCGACAGACGATGTTGTTCTCGGCAACGATGCCCCCACCGATCGAGAAACTGGCAAAGAAGTTTCTCGATAATCCCAAGCGGATCGAAGTCAGCCGCGCGGCTACGACCAACAAGGACATCACTGCGTTCAAGATTCCGGTAGAAAGCCGGAAGAAGCGCGAAACCCTGCGCTGGTTGCTGCGCAACGACCATGTCGAAACAGCAATCATCTTCGCCAATCGGAAGACCACGGTGCGCGAGCTTAACAAGAGTCTGCAACAGCACGGCTTTGCGAGCAGCGAGATCCATGGCGACATGGACCAGTCGAGCCGGATCAAGGAACTCGACCGATTCAAGAACGGTGAGGTCAACATCCTTGTCGCTTCAGACGTTGCGGCGCGCGGTCTCGACGTGAAGGGCGTAAGCCACGTCTTCAATTTCGATACGCCTTGGCACCCGGACGACTATGTTCACCGCATCGGCCGCACGGGCCGTGCCGGAGCAAAGGGCCGTGCTTTCACTTCGTCTCGAAGGAAGACGCCGAGGCAATCCAGAACGTCGAGAAATTGACCGAGAACGAGATCCCCGTCTTCGGCAAGAAGGATGTGCGAGTCGAGCTGGTCGAGCCTTCCAAGAAGGACGCGGCGGAGGAACGGCCCGCCAAGCCGAAGCGCGCCGAGTGTGAGGATAGTTCAGATCGCAAGGAGCGCGAAGATAAGCCCAAGCGCGCACCCGGCAAGGCAGCGGTCGAGCCGCCAGCCGAAAAGCCCAAGCGTTCGCGCCGCCGGGACGAGCGCGACGACGAGCCGACCAAGGCGGGCGAATGGAACGGGCCGGTCCCGACCTTCCTCGACGTTTCGGCGACCTGATTTAACGCTTTCCTTACCATGCCGCGCGCAAGATGCGCGGCATGGAGATCTTCGCCCAACCGGCCCAATCGACCCTTATCCTGCTGGTGATGACCGGTCTGGTCTTCGGCCTGCTGGCGCTTGCCACCAAGCGGCAGGGTTTCCGAGCGGCCGTGGCGCGCACGCGCGGCGAATTCCTGACCAATCTCGGCCTTAGCGGCATCAACATGGTGCTGCTGGCACCGCTGTTCGTCTTTCCCGACGGAGCGCTGCGCGATGCGATCGGCGCACCGTCCTCGCTTGCGGGCATGTGGAACCATGTGCCCGACGCGCTGGCGTTGATTGCGGCCATTCTGATCTTCGACTTCGTGGTCTACTGGCGCCACCGGCTCGAGCATACGCGCCTACTATGGCCAATTCACGCAACGCATCACGCCGATACCGCGCTGCACTGGCTGTCGATCCTGCGCAAGCATCCGCTGAGCAAGCTTTTGAGCACCTGCGTGGACATCGCGCTGCTACTCCTTCTGGGCGTGCCCGAATGGGCGGTCGGTGTTGCCGGCATTATTCGCGGTTGGTGGGGCTTCTTCATCCATGCCGACGTGCCATGGACACTGGGTCCGCTCGGCCATGTGCTGATTTCGCCGGCCGCGCACCGCCTCCACCACATCCGTGACGAGGCGCTGATGGGTAGCAATTACGGCAACACCGTTACCCTGTGGGACAAGCTGTTCGGCACCTATGTCGACCCCGCACCGCATCTCAATTGCGAGACCGGCATCGCCGAAGGGACACGCGGGCTGGGCGGCGAATTGTTGCGGCCGTTTGATCGGCGCTATTGGCGCAAACCCCGCGAGGAAGCGGTGGAAACTGAAGTCACCGCCTAATCGGCGGCCAGCTTCACAAAGCTGTCGAGCACCCGCTTGGTGCCGGCCTTCTCGAATTCGATTTCCAGCTTGTTGCCTTCCTGGTCAGTGACAAAGCCGTAGCCGAACTTGTCGTGGAAGACGCGTGCGCCGATGGCGATGTCGGTGCGCGGCTTGGCGGCGAAGCTGGCGGCGCTCTTGCCGGTCTCGGCGATCCGCTTGGGGCTGGTGTCATACCCGCTCGACAGGGCGCGCTGCCAGCCGGGGCCGCGCGCAGTGCTGCGGTCGGGGCGCGCGGTCGAGACATGGGCGAACGGGTCTTCGTTCTCGCTCCAGTTCGCGCGCCAGAGGGAGGCACCGCCACTCATCGTGGTCTCGCTCTCGATATGCTCCTCGGGTAATTCCTCAATAAAGCGGCTTGGGATCGAACTGGTCCATTGGCCATAAATGCGCCGGTTTGCGGCATGAAAGATCGTGCAGCGGCGTTTGGCGCGCGTGATGGCGACATAGGCGAGGCGGCGTTCCTCCTCGAGACTGGCAAGACCGCCTTCGTCGATCGCACGCTGGCTGGGGAAGACGCCTTCCTCCCAGCCGGGCAGGAAGACATGGTTGAATTCCAGTCCCTTGGCCGCGTGCATGGTCATGATGGTGACCTTCTCGCCATCGTCGGCGCGGTCGTTGTCCATCACCAGGCTGACGTGCTCGAGAAAGTCCGTCAGCGTCTCGTATTCCTCCATCGCGCGGGCGAGCTCGGTGAGGTTTTCGAGACGCCCCGCGCTTTCGGCGCTGCGATCCTTGTTGAGCATGTCCTCATAACCGCTTTCGACCAGCACGGTGCGCAGCAATTCGGATGGCGTGACCTGTTCGGCCAGCTCGCGCCAATGGACGAATTGGGTGAGCAGGCCGCCCAGCGTGTTGCGCGCGCGGGCCGGAAGCTCGTCGCTATCGGCAAGGTCGAGCGAGGCAGCGGCGAGCGGCTTCTGCGTACGACGCGCATGGCGGCGCATGGCCTCCAGCGTCTTCGCCCCAAGTCCGCGCTTGGGTTGGTTGTAGATTCGCTCGAAGGCAAGGTCGTCGGCCGGCTGCGCGATGGTGCGCAGATAGGCAAGGGCGTCGCGAATTTCTGCGCGCTCGTAGAAGCGAAAGCCGCCTACGATGCGGTAGTTGAGGCCGATCTGGATGAAGCGGTCTTCGAATTCGCGGGTCTGGTACTGGGCGCGCACGAGGATCGCGACCTCGTCGAGCGGAGCGCCCTCGCTTTCCAGCCGTTCGATCGCTTCGCCGACCCGCCGCGCTTCTTCGGGTGCGTCCCACACGCCGACCACGTGGACCTTCTCGCCCGCCCGAAGCTCGGTCCACAGCGTCTTGCCGAGCCGTTCGCTGTTGGCGTTGATGAGCCCCGACGCGGCCGCGAGGATCTGCGGGGTGGAGCGGTAGTTCTGCTCCAGCTTGATAACCGCCGCGCCTGGAAAATCCTTTTCGAACTTGAGGATATTGGCGACTTCTGCGCCGCGCCATGAATAGATTGACTGGTCGTCATCACCCACCACGCAGATGTTCTTGCGCGTCTGAGCGAGTAGGCGCAGCCACAGGTACTGGACCTGATTGGTGTCCTGATATTCGTCGACAAGAATGTATTTGAAGCGCTGCTGGTACTGCGCCAACACGTCGTGATGCTGGCGGAAGATGTTCAACATGTGCAGCAGCAGGTCGCCGAAGTCGCAGGCGTTCAGCGCTTTCAGCCGGTCTGATAGAGCTTGTAGAACTGCGCGCCCTTGCCATTGGCATAGGCCTCGTTCTCCACCGCATCGAGATCGCCGGGGTTGAGGCCGCGGTTCTTCCAGCGGTCGATCAGGCCGGCCAGCTGACGCGCGGGCCAGCGCTTCTCGTCAAGGTCGTTTTCCTGAATTAGCTGCTTGAGCAAACGAAGCTGATCGTCCGTGTCGATGATCGTGTAATTGCTCTGCAATCCGACCAGTTCTGCATGGCGGCGCAGCATGCGCGCGCCGATCGAGTGGAAGGTGCCGAGCCACGGCATGCCGTCCACTGCATCGCCAATATGCCGCCCGACGCGCTCACGCATTTCACGCGCGGCCTTGTTGGTGAAAGTGACGCAGAGGATCTCGCTCGGCCAGGCACGGCGCGTTGCGATAAGGTGGGCAAGCCGTGCGGTGAGCGCGGCGGTCTTTCCCGTACCGGCACCGGCCAGCATCAGCACCGGCCCCTCCGTCGTCAGCACTGCTTCACGCTGGGGCGCGTTGAGCGGCGCCGCATAGGGCGGAATTGCGCCATCTTCGGCGGGACTTGGGGGAGCGGGGAAGTCGGGCATAGTTGTGGAACAGCTAGGGAACGCCAGGGCGTAGCACAACCCCCATACCAAGCCTTTCGGAACTAACACCTTGATGCGTGAGTAATATCGACAATGACACTCCAAGGAGGAACACAGATGAAGAACCTTATCCTTGCCGGCGCTGCAGCCCTTGCCTTCGCCATGCCTGCCGCCGCTGACCACCACATGGAAGGCGAAGTCACTACATACCAACTTAGTGAAGACCAGATGATGACCTACGACGGCTGGCCAGAAGATCGCCGCGCGGTCTACGATGCATGGCCCTATGGCGTTCAGGAATATTACTGGACGCTGGAGCCCATGCAGATGGAAGGTTTCTGGATGCTGACCGATCCTCAGCGTGTGCGCATCTACGAGATGACGCCCGACCAACGCGCGATGGCCTGGCAGCAAATTAACGCTCAGATGAGCCCCACGAACAGCGCCAGCACCACCGGCACGACGGCGCGCACCACTGCCGCAACCCGCACCAGCACGAGCCCGCGTTTCGTTAGGAGCGAAGTTGTGCAAAACACGCCGGCTGATGCGGGACCGCCGAGCGACGGTGAATTGCCGATCTGCGAGAGCAACGCGCAGGACAATTGCATCAATGCTTGGGAAGCTGGCAAGCGTGGCCCCGGTGTGAACCGTCCGCTGGAATACTGGCCGGGCCGCCCGGCGAGCGAAATCGATGAATCGCTCCCGGCTACGCGCTCGAGCGACGACAATAACTAATCCGAACGTCCAGCCCCGCTAGCTCTGCTAGCGACGACGCTTGGAGTGGGCGGTTCTACCATGGTAGAGCCGCCCGTTTCCTGTGTGCTCAGTTCTTCAAGCGCAGCAGGGTGAGCTTGGCTTTGCCGACCGTGCGTTCGACCTCGATCGCCAGCGCCTTGACCGCGATATCCTCATCCTTGCGGGTTTCCAGCGCGATCCAGGTCGCCGGGCCGAACCAACCGAGCCGCGCCATGCGATCGAGCGCGACCTGACCTGCGCCCGTATCGTAGGGCGGGTCGAGAAGGATGAGGTCATGCGGAGCCTTTGCCGGAGCGAGGCTCATCACCGATGCCTGCTGCACCTGCGTTCGCACGCGACAGTCGAGCGCGTCGATATTGGCGCGGATCGCTTTGATGGCATCAGGCTCCTGCTCGACGAACAGGCAATGTGCGGCCCCGCGGGACAGGGCTTCCAGTCCCAGCGCGCCCGATCCTGCGAACAGGTCCAGCACCGACAGTCCCTCGAACCCTCCCAAGCGGCTGGCGAGCATGTTGAAGAGTGTCTCGCGCGTGCGGTCGGCGGTCGGGCGCGTGCCTTCGCCCTTGGGGGCAACGAGCTTCCGGCCGCGCCAGTCGCCTGCGATGATCCTCACTGGCGGCCACCCCGGCCGAGTTCGCGCTTGAACGCCTGCACGTCGCCTTGCTTGAGTTCGACCGCCTGACCGCGCGGCAAATCGCCGAGGTGGAAGGGGCCGTAACCGATGCGCAACAGGCGGTTCACTTCCAGCCCGAAATGTTCGAGCACGCGGCGCACTTCGCGGTTCTTGCCTTCGCGCAGGGTCATCTCGATCCAGCGGTTGCGGCCCGAGCCGCGCTCGAGGTTCGCCTCGATCTGGCCATAGCGAATGCCGTCGATCGCGATGCCTTCGATGAGGTCGTCGAGCCGCTGCTGTGTAATGTCGCCGAATGCGCGCGCGCGGTAGGTGCGCGGCACGCCCGTGGAAGGCAGTTCCATCGCGCGCTTCATCTCGCCATCGTTGGTGAGCAGCAGCAGGCCCTCGGTGTTGAAGTCGAGACGGCCCACCGGCATCACGCGGCCCGCATCCTTGGGTAGGGCGTTACGCAGCGCGGCGTAGATGGTCGGACGGCCCTTGGGATCGCGCTCCGCCGTCAGCAGGCCGGAGGGCTTGTGGAACGCGAAAAGCCGCGTCTCTTCCGCTTCGCCGACGGGCTTGCCGTCGACCGTCACGCCGCGCAGGCTTTCGAGCTTCACCGCGGGCGTATCGAGCACCTTGCCATCAAGCGACACTCGGCCGTCGGCAATCATGCGCTCGATCTCGCGGCGGCTGGCCACACCCGCGCGCGCGAGCAGCTTGGCGATACGGTCGCCGGCTTCGGGGAGTCTGTTGTCGGACATGGATGCGCGGTTAGGCGCTCAGTTGGCGGCGCGCAAGGCTTCCTCGACGGTCTCGTGGTAGCGGCGGATACCGCCCTCCATCGTGCCCAGCGTTAGCTGAGGAACGGCTCCCGTCGCGAGGCCTTGCTGGCCGAGCTCGGCCGCACGGAAATCCTCGCTCGCAAAAACCCCGCCATCGAGCAGAGCCCAACTTCGCTCCCAGTGATCACGCGCCTTGTCGGTGCTCGGATGCTCGGGGATCAGCATGAAGTCCTCGACGAGCGTGCGGTCGTGCGCCTGCGGCATCATCACCATCAGGTTGATGTAATCGGGGCTGGGGATGACCAGCGCGCCCGGCATGAGCTGGTAGGCAAAGGTCACCACGCGTCGTAGTTGCGCCATATCGGTAAGATCGACGCCTTCCATCTCTTCCAGCCGCCCGACTGCGCTGCGGGCGTGCGGGCCGATCATGTCACCGCTGGTCACACCATCCTTGAAAAACGGACCGATCGTCTGCGCGTGGAGGCGCGTGACGTGGTAGCTCTCGAGGAAGGCGTCCATGATGAGCTTCCAGTTGCCTCTAACCTCGTGGGTCTTGCGGCGGAACAGCACGTGGTCCCCGACGCCGAGCGCATCGAAATCCTCGCCGAGTTTCTCCGCCATCGTGAAATCCGCGGTTTCCTGCTGCGGGCAGAACCAGATCATGCCGCCCGCTTCCCTCGAAGTCAGCTCGACCAGGCCCATGGCGGTTTTGTCGAGATCGGGGAAAGTATCGGGGCGGGGCAGGGCGAGCAGCCGCCCGTCTACCGAATAGGTCCAGGCATGGTAGGGGCAGACCAGCTTCTTCGTGCAGCGCACTTCATCGCCTTCCACAAGTCGGGTCCCGCGATGACGGCAGACGTTCAGGAAGACATGCGCGGTGCCTTCCCCATCCCGAGTAATCAGTAACGGCCTTCCAGTGGCGTCGTGCGGCACCGCCATGCCCGGATCGGGCACCACCGCGCTGGGGCAGAGGATCTGCGGCAGGCGGTCGTAGATCGCGCTCTTCTCGCGGGCGAAGTATTCAGGATCGGTATAGACATGCGCAGGCACGCTCGTCTGGCCGAGACCTTCGCGCGGAACGTCGTTCGCAATATCCTGTGCGAGCGCCAGCATGCCATCGGTCGGACGGCGCCCGTCGAGCAACGTGGAGGGAACTCCCATCGCGCTGTTCCTTTCTCTCTCCGACCGCTAGTGTCGCAAAAAATACACCATAAAGGAAGGACGCTAGGGAATGGCCGAAGTGGTTGCTGAGAAGAAGAAATCGGCCTGGAAGGTGCTCGCGCTGGCACTGACCAATCGCAAGACCGGCTTCATGCTGCTGTTCGGCTTTGCCAGCGGCCTGCCTTTCGCGCTGTTCCTCGGCACGCTGTTCGCCTGGCTGACCGAGGCGGAAGTCGACCTCGAGACGATGGGCATCTTCTCATTGATCGGGCTGGCCTACGCCTTCCAGTTCTTGTGGTCGCCCCTGATCGACAAGGTCAACATTCCCGTCCTGCGCAAGCTGGGGCGGCGCAAGCAGTGGATTGTTCCGGCGCAAGTGCTTCTGGGGACGATCCTCATCACCATGAGCATTCTCGACCCCAAGAGCCAGCTGGGCATGTTTAGCCTGCTCGCCGGGATCGGTGCTTTCGCCAGCGCCACGCAGGACATCGCCATCAACGCCTGGCGTATCGATGTGGCGGACGAAGTGGCCACGATCGACATCCTCTCGACCGTCTACCAGATGGGTTACCGCCTTTCCTCGCTGGTGGGCGGCGCGCTGGGCCTGGTCATCGCCGCGCGCATCGGCTGGCCGGAAACCTACGCCCTGATGGGCGCGATCCTGCTGTCGGTAGGCTTCGTGGGCTTGTGGGCTCCCAACGCGAGTGAAGTCGCCGCCGATGTCGCGACCGAGAGCGAACTCCAGGTCCGCGCACTGCGCAAGTCGGGCGAATTGGAGCCCTCGGTTCGCAACCGCGCGCTGCTGCTGGTCGGCCTGCTGTGGGCAGGGGCCATCGGCACGGTGCTGACCTTTATGATCCTATCCATGGCGAACGCGCCGGAAGATCGGCCCAATCCCACCGAATTTACCGCAACTTTCGGTCCGTTGATTATCCTTGCGACCATTATCCTGCCTGGTCTCATCGCCGGCTGGCTCGCCGGGCAGAAGAAGAAGGGCAAGCACGTGCTCGCCGCCGATGCGTCGGAGGCCACAGGCGGGGCTTTTGCGCTTGACCACCTCTACCGCGCGCTCGTCCTCCCGCTGGTGGAACTCGTGGGCCGGGTGGGCTGGGCGCTGGTGCTCATCCTCGCGGTGGTGCTGACCTACCGCATCTGCGACGCTATCTGGGGGAGCTTCGCCTATCCCTTCTACCTCGGCGAGCTGGAGTACACGAACGATGACGTCGCATTTGCGTCGAAATTCTTCGGTGTCGGAGCGATCATCCTCGGGCTGGCACTGGGCGGTTTCATGCTCACTACCATTGGACGCATGGCAACGCTGCTCATCGGTGGCATCCTCGCCGCGCTGACTAACCTCCTCTACGCCGATATGGCCGTGGGCGGGCACAATATGGCCGCGTTCAGCCAGGCCGTGGGCTTCACCTATCTTATCGAGCAGGTGCCGGGCATCGGCGATGCGGAGTTGGCTAAGCTGACCATCACCATCGGCTTCGAGAACCTTGCAATTGGCATCGCCGGGGCGGCCTATATCGCCTGGCTATCGAGCATCGTGTCGAAGAAGTTTAGCGCCGTGCAATACGCGCTGCTCGCCTCGCTCACGCTGTTGGTCGGCACGCTGGGGCGCGGCGCGTTGGGCGAGATGATCGAGAACCAGGGCTATTACGACGTTTTCATCCTGACGACCTGGATTGGGCTCGCTGCTGCCATGCTGGTGTGCTTCGAATGGTACCGCGAGAGCCGCGGCAAGAAGCAAGCGGGAATCGTCGCGCCCGAAGCAGGAGAAGCCGTCCCGGCGGAATGATCAGTCGGGCAGTTCGTCGTTGAGCCGTAGGACCTCGCCCGCGAGGTAAAGCGAACCGGAGACCAGAACAGGCAGGCCATCCTCGGGAAGGGCGGCAAGGGCTGAAGGCACGTTCTCGGCTTGCTTCGCTGTCGGGCCAAAGGCGGCGGCCTCGTGCCAGTCATGGCCGGGCACAGGGACAACCGTGATGCTGGCGATCGCGTCGGCCAGCGGCTCGATAATGGCGCGCGGGTCCTTCGCGTCGAGCATGCCGATAACGAGATGCAACCGCTGTCCGGCAAAATGCTTGCCGAGAATGGCTCCGGCCGAAGGGTTGTGCCCGCCGTCGAGCCAGACCTCGCGGTCTCCCGTTAGCGGCCCCGGCGCGAGGCGCTGGAGGCGCGCGGGCCACCGGGCGGCGCGAAGGCCCTCCGCCATCGCGTCTCTCGACACCGAGACATGGTCCTGATGGCGCAGCATGGCGATCGCGAGCGCGGCGTTCTCCGGCTGGTGCGGACCGGGCAGGAGGGGGAGCGGGAGGACAAGTTCGCCGTGCCGGTCGGCGTAATGCAGGCCCGTTTCGCTCACGCTGATCGACCATTCGCGCCCGCGCATGGCGAGCGGCGCACCGTTGCGCATGGCGGCGGCTTCGACCTCCAGAATCGCCGCCTCCGGATAGGACAGCGTCACGAGCGAGGAGCCGGGTTTTGCGATACCCGCCTTTTCGAAGGCAATGCGGGCGAGAGGGACTTCCGGCACGCCGTCCTCGGGCGCGAGCAGGAAACGCTCGTGGTCAATCCCAAGCGCAGAAATTCCGCAGGCCGCAGGCTTTTCGAGCACGTTGGTCGCATCGAAGCGCCCACCAAGGCCCACCTCGACCACGCAGGCATCCGCCGGAACGCGCGCGAATTCGGTGAAGGCGGCGGCGATGGTGACTTCGAAGAAGCTGGAATTGAGGTCCTCGCCCGCATCCAGCACATCGGCCAGCAGTTCGGCCAGTCGCTCGTCCGAGATCAGCTCGCCCGCCACGCGGATGCGCTCATTGTAGCGTACGAGGTGTGGGCTGGTTGTTACGTGGACCTTGTACCCTTCGGCCTCCAGCATCGCGCGCAGGAAGGCGCAGGTGGAGCCCTTGCCGTTGGTTCCGGCGACATGGAACACCGGCGGCAGTTTCTGGTGTGGGTTGCCGAGCCTCTCCAGCAGCGCGCGGATCGTCTCAAGCCCCAGCCGCCCATCGGGCACGCTCAGGGCCGCCAGCCGGTCCAGCTGGGCCTGCACGGCGGAATTATCGGAGCGGGCGAAGTCCCGCATGGCGCGCGTCAGGCCGCTTCGGCAGGCACGAGATAGTCGATGATCGTCGCCAACGTGTCCTTCAGGTCGTGGCGATGCACCACCATGTCGACCATGCCGTGCTTGTGCAGGTACTCGGCGCGCTGGAAGCCGTCGGGCAGCTGCTCGCGGATCGTGTCCTGGATCACGCGCTGGCCGGCAAAGCCGATGAGCGCGCCGGGCTCGGCAATATGCAAATCACCCAGCATGGCGTAGCTTGCCGTGACACCGCCCGTAGTCGGGTCGGTCAGCAGGACGATATAGGGCAGGCCGGCCTGTTTCAGGCGGCGCGTCATTACGGTCGCCTTGGGCATCTGCATGAGGCTCAGGATGCCTTCCTGCATGCGCGCACCGCCAGCCGCGGTCACGACGATATAGGGCGCGCGCAGCGTCAGCGCGCGCTCGGCGCCCTGGCAGAAGGCGGTGCCCACGGCCATGCCCATGCTACCGCCCATGAAGCTGAAGTCCTGCACGCCGACGACGGCGGGTTTGCCCTCGATCGTGCCTTCACCGACGAGGAAAGCATCCTTGTGCGGGCTCTTGGCACGCGCCTGCTTGAGGCGGTCGGTGTACTTCTTCGAATCGCGGAACTTGAGCGGATCTTCGGTCACATCCGGCACGGGAAGCGTAGCGAAGCCTTCGTCGAGCAGCAGCGCGAGGCGACGGTCGGCACCGATGCGGCCGTGATGATCACAGCGCGGGCAGACATCGCCATTGTCGGCATATTCCTGCCCGAAGACCATCTGCTGACAGCCGGGGCACTTGACCCAGAGATCCTTGTCGGTGGTGCGCTTGGGCAGCCAGCCGATATTGTTACGGACGCGTGTAAACCAGTTCATGCGGCGCCCTTTGCCGCCGAATGCACTGCCTTGGCAAGGCTTGCCGTATATTCGCGCAGCTTTTCCGGAGCGTCAGCGCCGTGTTCGCCGACCAGTTCGACCAGCGCGGAGCCTACGACAACACCGTCCGCAACCTGGGCAATGGCACCCGCCTGCTCGGGCGTGCGGACCCCGAAGCCGACTGCGATGGGGAGGTCGGTCGCAGCCTTCAGGCGTGCCACCGCTTCCTCGATCGAGGTCTGCGCAGCCTGCTGCTTGCCGGTGATGCCCGCGACGGAGACGTAGTAGAGGAACCCGTCCGAGCCTTCGAGCACCTGCGGCAGGCGCTTCGCATCGGTGGTTGGGGTGGCAAGGCGGATGGGAGCGATGCCCGCCGCGCGCAGCTGCGGGCCGAGCGCGTCGTCTTCCTCGGGTGGGATGTCGACGCAAATCACGCCATCGATACCCGCTTCTTTGGCGGCATTGGCGAACCAGCCCGGCCCGCGCCGGATCATCGGATTGGCATAGCCCATCAGAACCAGCGGCACGTCCGGATGACGCTCGCGAAACTTGCGTGCGATGCGCAGAACATCGGCGGTGGTCGTGCCTGCGCCGAGCGAGCGCAGGTTTGCGTTCTGGATTGCGGGACCATCCGCCATGGGATCGGTGAAGGGCATCCCCAGCTCGATCACATCCGCGCCGCCCTCGACCAGCGCGTCGAGATTGGCCGCCGTGTCGCCATCGCCTGCGGTGATGAAGCAGACGAGCACAGGATGGGATTTGGAGAAGGCGTTGGAGAGGCGGTTTGGGGCGCTCATGACTTGGGCGGCAATCCTACAGCTTGGAACGGATGGAACACGGTCCTGGCGGAAAATCTCTCGGGGCCGTGAAAGGGCCGGAAATCGGCGTTTCGATGAGTTTGAAGGCGGTCATTCGATTACTATGCCAGAGCTACGTCTGTGTAGGACAGAGGGGCTTGGCGCCTTCCGAAAGGGAAGGACACTCCACCTTCACCCCGGACCCCGGATCAAGTCCGGGGTGACGAGCGCGGGTTGGGGCTTGGCAAAGGGGTGGGAGATGCGATCAGGCATTGTTCTCATCGTGATGAGCCCAACTAATCAGGCGTTTAATCGGAGTGATGACAGCAAAAGCAACTGCAAGCAGTCCTACCTCATTCAGCTCACTCGGCCAGCCGAACGCTAGATGCAAAGTGCCGAAGAAGAGCGCGGCAATTAAGCCGCCTATTGCGGCTTCTCGAACCTCAATTAGCCAATTCACATCTTCACTCCCAGCCGCTCGGCGACGGTGAAGATGTCCTTGTCCCCGCGTCCACACAGGTTCGCGAGAATGATGCTGTCCTTCGGCATTTCCTTCGCGCGCTTCGCCACCGCTGCAACCGCGTGGCTCGGCTCCAGCGCGGGAATGATGCCCTCGGTGCGGCAGAGGAGCTGGAAGGCCTCTAGCGCTTCCTCGTCAGTGATAGCCGTGTATTCGACGCGGCCCGTGTCCTTGAGCCAGGCGTGCTCGGGGCCGATGCCGGGATAATCGAGGCCGGCGCTGATCGAGTGGCCTTCGGTGATCTGGCCGTCATCGTCTTGCAGCAGATAGGTCCTGTTGCCATGGAGCACGCCGGGGAAGCCGCCGAGGAGGCTTGCCGCGTGCTCGTCGCCATCGAGGCCGTGGCCTGCCGCCTCGACACCGAGCATTTTCACGTCCGGATCGTCGAGGAAGGGGTGGAACAGGCCGAGTGCGTTCGAGCCGCCGCCGATGGCGGCCACAAGCAGGTCGGGAAGGCGGCCGATGCGGTCCTGCATTTGCTGGCGCGCTTCCTTGCCGATCACGCTCTGGAAGTCGCGGACGAGCTCGGGATAGGGATGCGGGCCTGCGGCAGTGCCGATGATGTAGAAGGTGTCGTGGACATTCGCGACCCAGTGGCGCAGCCCTTCGTTCATCGCATCCTTCAGCGTGCCGCGCCCGCTGGTGACGGGCACGACTTCCGCGCCGAGCAGCTTCATGCGGAAGACATTGGGCGACTGTCGCCGCACATCCTCTGCGCCCATGTAGATGACGCAAGGCAGGCCGAAGCGCGCGCAGACGGTGGCGGTGGCGACGCCGTGCTGGCCCGCGCCGGTTTCCGCGATAATGCGCGTCTTGCCCATGCGGATGGCGAGCAGGATCTGCCCGATGCAATTGTTAATCTTGTGCGCGCCGGTGTGATTGAGCTCGTCGCGCTTGAACCAGACCTGCGCGCCGCGCCCCTCGGGAGAGCCAACTCGCAATGCTTCGGTGAGGCGTTCCGCGAAGTAGAGCGGCGAGGGGCGGCCCACGTAATGTTCGAGGAGGTCGTCGAACTGCGCCTGGAATTCGGGGTCGGCCTGCGCTGCGCGGTATTCGCGCTCGAGGTCGAGGACCAGTGGCATCAGCGTTTCGGCAACGTAGCGGCCGCCATAGTCGCCGAAGTGTCCGCGCTCGTCCGGCTGGTTCTTATAGGTGTTCGGATTGCTCGCCATGGCTCCCCCATGCCGAGGGATTGCGGACAAGTCGAGAGAGGCTTTGGTTTGTCCTCGACAAGCGCCATTCAACGCGCCATTCGCCCCGTCCATGGACGAGAATTACAAGCTGCCCGAAGACTGCGAGACCATGGCCGAAGTGCGCAAGGGCGTGGACGCGACTGACCGCGAACTGATGGCGCTGCTCGACCGCCGCTTCGGCTACATGCGCGCCGCCGCCCGGATCAAGACCGACCGCAATGTCGTGCGTGACGAGGCGCGCAAGGCAGAAGTGATCGAGAACGCCCGCGCCGATGCAGAAAAGCGCGACCTTCCACATGGGAAAATCGCGCAAATCTGGGGCCTTCTGGTCGAAACCTCGATTACTTACGAACTGGTCGAGTGGGATCGCATTCGTAGCTGATCGGATCCGGCTGCGATCAATTGCCCTGGTTGAATTCGGTCCAACCTTCCTTGGTCAGGCAGACCCTTTCCTTGCGGCGGCTGCTCATGTCCATGCGGATGTAGCGGCAGATTTTTTCATTCTTCGCATCGGCAGGCTGCTGCGAATCCGTCTTCTTTTCATCCTTCTTGTCTTCCGGTTCGGTCGCCAAAGCGGGGGCCGAAAGGGTTGCAAGGGCGAGTAAAGGCAAAGCGAAACGCATGGTAAATCCTCGAATTGTCTGGAGAAAATCTTCAACTTCTCCCTACCGGCCTTCTGACGAAGGATCGATAATTAATCGACTAACTGCGTTTGGCGTCACGCTGAAGCGATGACAATACCCCGCGGAGCGTCCGCACTTCGAGGTGATTCCAGCCCGGCTTGGTCAGCACACCGCGAAGCGTGCGGCGGGTGGCCTCAGCTCTAGATTCGGGTAGGAAATAGCCCTTCGATTCGAGCATGCCTTCCATATGGGCGATCAGACCTTCCAACTCCTTTTGCGGGGCGGGGGGAAGCTGGTCCTCCTGCGTCGGCTGGACGAGGCTTTCGTGCTTCGACCATTCATAGGCGCAAAGGATGACCGCCTGCGCAAGGTTCAATGAGCCGAATTCGGGATTGATGGGCACCGTCAGGATCGCGCGAGCGAGCGCGACGTCCTCCGTCTCCAGGCCGGATCGTTCGGGGCCGAACAGGATCGCGCTGCGCCCGTCGGCCTGCGCCATTTCGCGGCTTGCTTCCTCGGGCGTGTAGACGGGCTTGGTTACGCCGCGCTTGCGCACGGTGGTGGCGTAAACATGGGAGCAATCGGCCAAGGCCTCGGCGGTGCTGTCGAACACGCGGGCCTTTTCAAGCACGATGTCCGCCCCGGCAGCGGCAGGCCCGGCATCGGGGTTCGGCCATCCGTCGCGCGGGGTCACCATGCGCAGTTCGACCAGCCCAAAATTGAGCATCGCGCGCGCCGCCTTGCCGATGTTCTCGCCCAATTGCGGCCGGACGAGGACGACGACCGGCTTTTTCGGCTCAGCTGCGCTCATTGGCGGCTTCCTGCACCGTGCTGGCGAACTCCTCGAAATCGCGCGCTTCGCTGAAATCGCGATAGACGGATGCGAAGCGGATATAGGCGACGCTGTCGATCTGGCGCAGGCCGTCCATCACCATCTCGCCGATCCGCTGCGAGGCGATTTCCGGCTCGCCCGCGGTTTCGACCTGGCGCTGGATGCCGCTGACCAACTGGTCGATCCGTTCCGGCGCGACATCGCGCTTGCGGCAGGCGAGCGAGATCGACTGTTCGAGCTTGCTTCGGTCGAAGGGCTGGCGGCGATCGCCGCTTTTGACGACGGTGACTTCGCGCAGCTGGACGCGTTCGAAGGTCGTGAAGCGGGCGCCGCAACTGGAGCACTGGCGGCGGCGGCGGATCGAGGTGGCGTCCTCGGTCGGCCGGGAATCCTTCACCTGGCTGTCGTCATGGGCGCAGAATGGGCAGCGCATGGAATGTCCGTGTGTTCAGTGGCGCAGGCGCTTGTAAAGCATGAAGCCCGCGCCTGCGACGAGGCCCATCGGCCAGGTCACGACGGGCAGGACGCCCGCAGCGATTGCGCCGACTGCCGCGCCGGTCAGCACCGGCTTGGTCGATGGATGGTCGAGACCTTCCTTTGCCATCGCCTTGATCTCGGCGGTTGCATCGGGGACCAGGTCGTGATCGCCGTAGGAATTGCGGGGCTTCTCTTCCTCGCGGCGGCGCGAGGAATAGCGATCACGCTCCGGTTCGCGCTCGTCCTGCGACGGTCGGGAATTCATCGGTTCGCGGTCGTCCGGGATTTTCGCCATGAGAAACTCTCCTTACCTGCCGGGATAGACCGGGAAGGCCTTGCACAATTCGGCGACGCGGTCACGCACGGTCTGCTCGACCTGACCATCGCCCTCGGTGCCGTTCTTCGACAGGCCGTCGACGACTTCACAGATCAGCTTGCCCACCGTTTCGAACTCGGCCTCGCCAAAGCCGCGGGTGGTGCCCGCGGGCGTGCCGAGGCGGATGCCGCTGGTCACGAAGGGGCTGCGCGTGTCGTAGGGAATGCCGTTCTTGTTGCAGGTGAGCCAGGCGCGGTCGAGGCCGGCTTCGGCCGCCTTGCCAGTCACGTCCTTGGCGGTCAGGTCGACCAGCATGGAGTGGTTGTCCGTGCCGCCCGAAACGACGCGCAGGCCGTTCGCCTCGATACTCTTCGCCAGAGCGCGGGCGTTGGCGACGACCTTCTTGGCGTAGCTCTTGAACTCGGGACGTAGCGCCTCGCGAAACGCCACCGCCTTCGCCGCTACGACATGCATCAGCGGGCCGCCCTGCATGCCGGGGAAGACCGCCATGTTGATCGGTTTGGTGAACTCGTCCTCGTTCCACAAAATCACGCCCGAGCGGGGACCGCGCAGGCTCTTGTGCGTGGTGGTTGTCACGACATGGGCGTGCGGGAAGGGGTTGGGATGCTCGCCGCCGGCAACGAGTCCGGAGATGTGGCTCATGTCGACCATGAGGTAGGCGCCGACCTCGTCCGCCACCGTGCGGAAGGCTTCCCAGTCCCAAACCCGGCTGTAGGCCGTGCCGCCCGCGATGATGAGCTTTGGCTTGTGCTCTTTCGCGATGGCCATGACCTCATCCATGTCGATGAGTTCATCGTCCTTGCGCACGCCGTAGCTGACGGGGTTGAACCACTTGCCGCTCATGTTGACCGGCGAGCCGTGGGTCAGGTGCCCGCCCGAATTGAGGTCCAGGCCCATGAAGGTATCGCCGGGCTGCAGCAGGGCGAGGAAGACCGCCTGGTTCATCTGGCTGCCCGAATTGGGCTGAACATTGGCGAAATTGCAGCCGAACAGCTCCTTCGCGCGCTTGATCGCCAGCGTTTCGACGACGTCGGCATAGTCGCAGCCGCCGTAATAGCGCTTGCCCGGATAGCCTTCGGCGTATTTGTTCGTGAACACGCTGCCGGTGGCTTCAAGGACGGCGGTCGAGGCGATGTTCTCGCTCGCGATCAGCTCGATCTTGTCCTGCTGGCGCGCGAGTTCGTTGCGGACTGCGGCATAGACCTCGGGGTCGGCCTGTTCGAGCGTGTCGTTCCAGAAACGGTTGTCGGTCATGCGGGTCCTACAGGCTGGGATTGCAGAGCTTGTCGACGCGGCGCTGGTGGCGCCCGCCGGCGAATTCTGTTTCGAGGAAAGCGGTGACGCAAGCCTTAGCCATGTCCACGGCGGTCAAGCGCGCGCCAAGCGCGATGCAGTTCGCGTCGTTGTGCTCGCGGGCGAGGGCGGCCGATAGCGGCTCCGAAACCAGCGCGCAGCGCACGCCCGGATTGCGGTTCACGCTCATCGAGATGCCGATCCCGCTGCCGCACAGCGCAATGCCGCGCTCAGCTGTCCCGTCGGCAACGACGCCGGCGAGCTTGTAGCCAAAGTCGGGATAATCGACGCTTTCGTTGGTCTCCGGCCCGAGGTCGGCGACCTCGTGACCCTGTTCGATAAGCCAGTCGCGCAAGGCTGCTTTGAGCTCGATGGCGGCATGGTCGGAAGCAAGGGCGATACGCATGGCCGCCCCCATAGGCACTCCCGCCGATTCTCTCCACCCCGTTCGCCCTCTCGTGCACACGAAATATTACTGCGCGCCGCTTCCGATTGACGAAAATATTAAGCATTAACGGCTATGTGTTTGCCTCATGCACATGCCAGTCACCTCTTCGATGATTCCCGCCGCAGTCGCCGGGATTTCGTCCGAGCCGATCGAGAATGGTTCGATAGACCGCATCCTCAGAGCGGTGCGCCAGCATCTGGGGACCGAGATCGCCTTCGTCTCGCGCTATGTCGAGAATGGCGAGAAGGAGCTGACCCATGTCGATTCGGACCTCGAACTGCCAATGGGGCCGGGCTTTCGCGACCCGCGCGAGAACAGCTATTGCTGGCACATTGCCGAAGGTCGCCTGCCCGAATTGATCCAGGACCCGGCGGACCATCCTTTCACACAGGACATCGCGATCACGCATTTCCTTCCCGTGGGATGCCACCTGAACACGCCGCTGCGCCTCTCCGACGGGACGCTCTATGGCAGTTTCTGCTGCCTGAGCCGCACGCCGGACCGATCGATGAACGAGCGCGATATCGGCGTGCTGCGCGCCTTTGCCGCGCTGGCGGTCGAACAGATCGAAACGCATCTCGACACCGATTACCGTCACGGACGCATCGACAAGCGCATTACCAAGCTGATTGGGGACCGCGCCATGCAGGTGCATCAGCAGCCGATATATTCGATCAAGAACAACCGGCCGGTCGGCGTAGAATGCCTTGCCCGTTTCCCCGATGCAATGATGCGAGGGCCGGACAAGTGGTTCGAGGAAGCGGCGGAAATCGGTCGCGGTATCGAACTCGAACTGCTGGCGGTCGAATGCGCGCTCGTAAGCCTGAAACAGGTGCCGAAGGACTTCTACGTCTCGGTCAACGCGTCACCCGACACGATCATGTCGGGCGCGCTCCACCAGGTGCTGGAACGAGCGGGCAAGAAGAACCTCGTGGTCGAGGTGACCGAGCACCAGCAGGTCGAGGATTACTCGGCGCTCAAGAAAGCCTTAAAGCCGATCTCGAAATACGCGCGGATCGCGATCGATGACGTGGGTTCGGGCTATGCTGGTCTGCGGCATCTCGTGGACCTTGGGCCCGACATGCTCAAGCTGGACATGACGCTGACGCGCGACATCCACCAGGACCTCGCGCGCTGCGCTTTGGTCGGTGCGATGGTGCGCTTCTCCGAAGCCATCGGTTCGAAGCTGATCGCCGAGGGTGTCGAGCACGCGGAAGAGGCCGAGGTGCTGAAGAAGCTCGGCGTAGAATTTGCCCAAGGATATTACTTCGGCAAACCTATGCCAGTCGAGGACGCAGCGAAGCACCTGAAGAAGATGTAAATTTGTTTGCCATTTAATTGAGCAGGGCAATCGCCTTCCTTATATGCTCAATCGTGTATGGCTTGGTAATCGTGGGGGTTCCGACGAGTTCCGCAGGATGGGCTGCGTCTCCATAACCTGTCGCAAATATGAATGCGATGCCTCTTTCTCGCAGCATGTTTGCAAGATCGTAGCTCTGCTTCCCGCGGACATTTACGTCGAGGATCGCGAAATCGATTTCGCTTTCGTGGATCACCGCCTCGCCTTCTTCGAGATCGGTTGCCACGTGCACGCGCGCTCCTTCCATCTCGAGCATGTCTTCCAGCCCGAATGCAATGATGGACTCGTCTTCGAGGACAAAAATACGGCTTCCGGCGATATTCATAGTTTAGTCTCGAGCTGGCAACGCAGGCCATGTGGAAGAAATTGCAATTTGGCAACGTCACCGCGGTTTCCAAAAGCCTTCGAGATCAGGCGTGAGCCGAAGCCACGGCTATCGGGCTCTTCGATCTGAGGGCCACCACTTTCCTTCCAATCGAAGAGCAGGCGGCGAGCGTCATTCTCGCTTTCCAGTTCCCAGCTGATCTCGATCCTGCCTCGTTCTGTGGACAAGGCGCCATACTTCAGCGCGTTGGTTGCGAGTTCGTGGACGACCATGGCGAGGGCGACGGCCGATTGGGGATCGAGCATTACCTTCGGACCCGACAGCGAATAACGTTCAGACTGGGTACCGGCGGTCGCCTCGAGCGACCGGCGAATGATTTTTTTGAGACTGGCTCGCTTCCAACTCGCCTCGGTAAGCAAATTATGGGCGCTTGCAAGCGCAGCGAGACGCGCAGTGAATACTTCCAGCCCATCTTTGCCATGCCCGGGCCGGAAAGATTGCTGCGCCAATCCCTGCACAATGGCGAGTGTGTTTTTAACACGGTGATTTAGCTCGTTAATCAGGAACTTCTGGCGCTCATCGGCTTCGACTTCTTCGGTCACGTCGTAGCCCTGTACGAAGACACCGCTTATGTTGCCCGATTTCTCGAAGATCGGCTGGTAGATGAATTCCAGATAAAGTTCTTGTAATTCATCGCTCGTTGGATCGAGCAGGGAGACGAGTTGGCGATTGCCGAAATAAGGCTCTCCTGTCTCCATCACCGTGTCCAGCAGGCCGATGAAACCCTGTTCCACAACTTCCGGCAAGGCTGTGGCTACCGGAAGGTCGATCAATTTGCGATCGCCCACCAGTTTCCGATAGGCGGCGTTGGCAAGGACGAACCGGTAATTTTCTCCCGACAGCACCGCCACGAAGCCCGGGGCGTGTTCGAGCATGTTTTGCGCACGCACGAGTTGGTCAGTTACGGTGTGATAGCGTTCCTCGACTTTTCGAGCACGTTCGACCACGCCGGCCGTTGCGCGAAATTCGCGGAGCTTTTCGAGCTCGGTAATATTGACTGTGTGCTGAAGGATATACTCGACTTTGCCTGCCGCGTTTTTGAGGGGAGTATGCGTCGCGCTCCAGTAATGGGTGTCGATCCCGCTGTTCGGATTGGCGATATCATAGCGGATATGCGCGATTTCGTCAGTTTCGCCCGTATCGAGAACGCGCTGGAAGGATTCGCTGAGTTGCTGGTAGCTCTCGCCTTCGCTGGGAAAGGCATCGAACATGCGCTGGCCGAGAATGTCGTCTCGCCTTCTCATGGTCACATCGAGGTAGGCCTGGTTCATCCACACCAAACGCAAATCGATATCCAACAGCACATAGGGGTTTGGAGATCTCGAAAAGAGCTCCTGGAAATCAATATCGGGCATATATTCTGAAATCCGACGTTCCCCGGGTGGATTTTCTGTCCGGACCCTATCGACCGCCACCCGACCTCGCAACTGCGAGGAAGAGCTTCCGTTCCCAAGATCAGGAGGAGCTTCCGTTCCCAAGATAATGAGGCTCAGTCAGCTGATATGTTTTGATGCAACGAAAAAGCCCGGCCAAGATCGCGTGATCCTGACCGGGCAAATCTTTCGGGAAATGAATTCCTCTGAATCCTACTGATCCAGGAACGAGCGCATCTTGCGACTGCGGCTCGGGTGCTTGAGCTTGCGCAGCGCCTTGGCCTCGATCTGACGGATACGTTCGCGCGTCACCGAGAACTGCTGGCCGACTTCCTCCAGCGTGTGGTCGGTGTTCATGCCGATGCCGAAACGCATGCGCAGCACGCGTTCTTCGCGCGGCGTGAGGCTTGCAAGGACGCGGGTGACCGTTTCCTTGAGGTTCGCCTGGATCGCCGCGTCGACCGGGATGATGGCATTCTTGTCCTCGATGAAGTCACCGAGGTGCGAATCTTCCTCGTCGCCGATGGGCGTTTCGAGGCTGATCGGTTCCTTGGCGATCTTCATCACCTTGCGCACCTTTTCGAGCGGCATGGAGAGTTTCTCCGCCATCTCTTCGGGCGTCGGTTCGCGGCCCTGATCGTGCAGGAACTGGCGCGAACAGCGGACCAGCTTGTTGATCGTCTCGATCATGTGGACCGGGATACGAATCGTGCGCGCCTGGTCGGCGATCGAGCGGGTGATCGCCTGGCGGATCCACCAGGTCGCGTAAGTGCTGAACTTGTAGCCGCGGCGGTATTCGAACTTGTCGACCGCCTTCATCAGTCCGATGTTGCCTTCCTGGATTAGGTCCAGGAACTGCAAGCCGCGGTTGGTGTATTTCTTCGCGATCGAGATCACGAGGCGCAGGTTCGCCTCGACCATTTCCTTCTTGGCGATACGCGCCTCGCGCTCGCCCTTCTGGACCATGTTCACGATGCGGCGGAATTCGGGCAGGGCCATGCCGGTGGCGCTGGCGATGTCGCTGATTTCCGTACGGATACGGTCGATGGCGTCGGCTTCCTTCTCGGCGAAGGCGGCCCACTTCTTGTCCTTCTTGACCCGGTCGTCCATCCAGCTGTCGTCGAGCTCGTTGCCGATATAGGCGTCGAGGAAGTCGATACGCTTGACCTTGTGCCGTTCGGCAAGGCGCAGCATCTGGCCGCCGAGTGCGGTCAGGCGGCGGTTGAAGGCATAGAGGTTGTCGACCAGGAATTCGATCTTGGTCGCGTGGAACTGGACGCTTTCGACCTCGGCGGTGAGCTGGTCGGACAGCGCTTCGTATTTTTTCTCCTTGGCGGGCGGGAAAGCCTCGCCGCGGCCGAGCACTTCGACGCGCTCCTTCTGGAGCTTCTCGAACTTGCCGAACAGGTCCTTGATGCGGGCGAAGCGTTCGATGGCGTCGGGCTTGAGGGCCGCTTCCATCTGGGCGAGCGACATGGTGTTGTCCTCGTCCTCGTCGTCGTCCGACTTGGAGGAGCCTTCCTCGCCGTCTTCGCCTTCGGAATCCTCGTCCGAATCGTCGTCATCGTCGTCGCGGATGGTGGGGCCGGCGGTCTCTTCCGAGATCTCGCCGTCGTCATCATCGTCTTCCGCGTCGTCGTTGAGCTTGTCGGCCGGCGGCTCCTTGGACAGCATGGCGTCGAGATCGAGGATCTCGCGCAGCTGCATTTCCTCGTTGTTGAGCGCTTCGGACCACTGGATGATCGCGTGGAAGGTGATCGGGCTCTGGCACAGGCCCATGATCATCATGTCGCGCCCCGCCTCGATGCGCTTCGCAATGGCGATTTCGCCCTCGCGGCTCAGCAGTTCCACCGCGCCCATTTCGCGCAGATACATGCGGACCGGATCGTCGGTCCGGCCTTCGGTCGCCGCCTTCTTGGCAGGCGCCTTCTTGACGTCCTTTTCCTTGGCCGACGGGGCGGGCGCGATTTCCTCGACCTCGTCCTCGGGCTCGGCGTCCTCGTCATGCTCGACGATCTGCACGCCCATTTCGGAAAGCGCGGACTGGATGTCCTCGATCTGGTCGGAACTCATCTCACCCTGCGGCAGCGCGTCGTTGAGCTCGTCATAAGTGACGTAGCCCTTCTTCTTCGCCTTGGTGATGAGCTTCTTGATCGACGCCTCGTTGAGATCGATCAGGGGTGCGTCGTCCTTGTCGCCAGACTTCGATTTGGTGGCCATAAACTGCAATCGGTCCGTTTTATGCTTCGCCTTCGGGCTGGTTGCCCTCGGCGCCTGAATTCCTGTTGGCCGGCTTAGCGGCCTTTCGACTAGCCATTTTTCCGAGTCGCGCCTCGAACTCGAGCTTCCGTTTCAACAAACGCTGTTGTTCGGCGAAAGCTCCCTCGGGGTCGGTTTCGAATCGCGCAGTCGCCGCAGCGAGCGCAGCTTCGAGGGCCGGTCTTTCGACCAGCAACGACACGGCTTCAGCCAGATCCTCGCGCGCATCAACCGGGTCTGTGCCTTTGTCGAGAAAGGCGAAATGGGTGTTTGCCGGTGGGGCGGGAAGGCCTTTGGGCAGGGATATGGGCGATTCGGCGGGCGAATCAAGCGTTTCCGCAGCGGCAATCAACGAATCTATGGCAGGGCCGACATTCCGGTCACTCGCGGCAAAGCGCGAAAGCGCCGCTTCATGGCTCAGGATGGTGTCGGGAAAGCGCAGCAATCCGTGGATGACCGCCACGGCGAGCGCGTCGCGCGAACCACCTGCCATGGCCCTTTTGAGCCGCGCTTCGGTCTCGGGGGAAAGGCGAGGGGGATGGGCGTTGAAGCCGCCTTTTTTCCACTCGCCGCGGGGTTTGAATTCGCGCGGCGCGCGCGGCGGGAAGGCGAAGGCGGAGAAGCGGTCGAGCAGTTCCTTGCGATAGAGCGCGCGTATATCGTCGTGCTGGATCGTCTCGGTATGGGCGAGGAGCCGCGCTTTCAGGCCCGCCTTTTCTTCGGGCGAGGTGAGGGGCTGGGCATCGCGCTCGAATGCCCAGAGCGTGTCGAGCAGGCTGGCGGGAGAGGACAGTAATTCCTCCATCGCGCCGACCCCGCTTTCCTTGAGCAGGTCGTCCGGGTCCTTGCCCGCGGGCATGCGGACGATGGAGAGCGAATGGCCTGGCCGCAGCTTGGGCAGGACGCGCCCAATCGCGCGCATGGCGGCGCGTTGACCGGCGTTGTCGCCATCGAAGCACAGGATGGGCCGCTCGACCTGCCGCCACAGCAATTCGATCTGGTTCTCCGTCAGGGCAGTGCCGAGAGGGGCGACCGCTTCGGCAATGCCCGCGTTGGCGAGCGCGATGGCATCCATATAGCCTTCAACCACCACGATCCGTCCGCTCTGGCGAGTGGCAGGCGCGGCGCGGTGGAGGTTGTAGAGCGTGCGCCCCTTGTCGAAGAGCGGCGTGTCGGGGCTGTTGAGGTATTTGGGCCCGTAGGCGTCGCTGTCGAGGATACGACCACCAAACGCGATCACCCGACCGCGCGTGTCCTGGATCGGCAGCATCAGGCGGCCGCGAAAACGGTCGTAGGGATCCTTGTCCTCGACCTCGATCCGCATGCCCGCCTCGATCAACATGCGCTCGTCGAATTGCGAGAGGGCGGATTTCAGCGCCTGCCGGTCTTCCGGCGCGAAGCCGAAGCCGAATTCGCGCACCACGCTGTCGGAAAAGCCGCGCCGCTTGAGATAAGCCCGCGCCTCCGCTCCTTGCGGAGAGGCCAATTCGCGCACGAACCACTCCTGCGCGGCGGCGGTGACATCGTGGAGGCTGGCGCGCTTCTCGGCGCGTTCGGCCGCGCGCGGGTCGGGGGCAGGGACTTCCATCCCGGCTTCGGCGGCCAGTTCCTTCACCGCGTCCATGAAGGGCATGCCGCGCTGGTCGGTGAGCCAGCGGATCGCATCGCCATGCGCCTCGCAGCCGAAGCAGTGGTAGAAGCCCTTCTCGTCGTTGACGTAGAAGCTTGGCGTCTTCTCGTTGTGGAAGGGGCAGCAGGCCTTGAACTCTCGCCCCGCCTTCGTGAGGCGTGTGGTGCGGCCGATCACGGCGGACAGCGTGGTCCGCATCCGCAATTCGTCCAGCCATTGGGGTGAGAGGGCCATCGGCCCCCTCTATAGCGGCAGGGCCATAATCGCTAGTTGGCGGTGCCCGTCTCTGCCGGATTTTCCTCTGCCGGGAAGGGGCCGTTCGCAGCTATCTGGTTGCCCAGTACTTCCAAGAGAAACGCATCGGACGGTCCAGCGGGGGGCTGGGTGGTCTGCCACCAAAAGGTGACGGTCGATCCCTGCTGCCAATTCGGGGTGTCGGTGACGCGCCAGATCAGCCGGCCATCGTCGACGGTCACGCCGATCGCGTCCTCGCTTCCGAAGGCGGCCTGCGCCTGGCTGCGCGAATAGCCGATGGAACCGTTAAAGCCGTGGGCGCGCTCGGTAGTCCGGAAAAGGGTGGGCGGGGCTTCCACGACCTCGGGACCCGAAGCCGGATCTGCGCCGCTTACGCCGTCGAGCGTAATCTGGTGGACGAAGGTGTACACCGTGCCTTCCGGCATTTCATCGGGAAGGCACTCCTCGACACCTTCGGGGCAAGCGACGTAGCTGACGATGCGACCGATCTCGCCACCGCCAAGCGTCAAGGCCGCTTCCGGCTCGGGCCCCTGCGGGCCTTCGATCTTTGCGCCGAGGCTGTCGATGTCGAGTTCCGCAGGCACCAACGTGCGCGGTTCGGCTACCGTCGGGCTTGGCGTGGGCGTCGGTTCGGGTTCGCTCTGCGAACAAGCCGCAAGCGCCAGCGGAGCGATCAGCAGGACGCGCTTCACGACAGCGCTTCCTTCACCAGACCGCTCGCCTTGGTCATGTCGAGCGTCGCGCCATGGCGTGCCTTCAGCTCGCCCATGACCTTGCCCATGTCCTTCATGCCTTCGGCACCCGTATCGGCCTTGATCTGGGCAATGGCTGCGCGGGTTTCCTCCTCGCTCATCTGCTGGGGCAGGAATTCCTCGATCACGTCGAGTTCGGCCTTTTCCTTTTCGGCCAGCTCCTGTCGCCCGCCATCCTCGTACATCGCGATCGATTCCTTGCGCTGCTTGGCCATTTTCATCAGCACGTCGGTGACGAGTTCGTCGTCTTCCGGCTTCTTGTCGGCGGTGCGCAGTTCGATATCGCGATCCTTGATCTTCGCGCCGATCAGGCGGAGCGCGGCGGTGCGCTCCTTGTCCTTGGCCTTCATGGCGGTCACGGTCTCGGACTGGATTTTTTCGCGGAGCATTTTTTCTCTTCTGATGTCTAAGCTGTGGAAGTTTCACGGCTCATGTAATGGAAGGCCGCAGAAAGCCAAGTGTTCCAGCGCATGGCAGCTTGACGGGAATCGCTGCGGTCCCTAGCGGCTGGGACTTAGCACACATCGCTGGAAACCCCTGACCCGGAGCGCCCCCATGGCCCTGTCCGCATTCTCGCACGCGCAACCCAAAGGCGCGACTGGCGTTATCGTCTTTGCGGATGGTACCTGTATCTGGGGCAAAGGCTTCGGCGCCAGCGGAAGCGCGGTGGGCGAAGTCTGCTTCAACACCGCGATAACCGGCTATCAGGAAGTGATGACCGATCCTTCCTACGACAGCCAGATCGTTACCTTCACCTTCCCGCATATCGGCAATGTCGGCGCGAATGAGGAAGACGTGGAAAGCCGCGGTCTCGGAGCCGTCGGCCTGGTAGTGCGGCAGGACGTCACCCGCCACTCGAATTTCCGCGCCCGCGACGAATTCGTCGAATGGTGCGTGCGCCATGGCAAGATCGGTTTGTCGGGCGTCGACACCCGCGCGCTGACCCGCCGCATCCGCATGCAGGGCGCGCCCAACGCGGTGATCGCGCACAACCCGCGCGGCCGGTTCGACATGAAGGCGCTGAAGAAGCAAGCCGCCGAATGGAGCGGGCTCGAAGGCCTCGACCTCGTGCCCGGCGTGACGCGCGATGCGCATGAGGAATGGAAAGGCGGCTATTGGCAGCTCGGTACGGGGCATTCGGAGGCCAACAACACCAGCCCGCATGTCGTCGCCATCGATTACGGCGCGAAGGACAACATCTTTCGCAATCTCGTGAAGGCCGGCGCGAAGGTGACGGTAGTCCCTGCGCGCACGAGCCTCGAAGATGTCCTCGCGCTTCAGCCCGACGGGGTATTTCTTTCGAACGGCCCGGGCGATCCGGCGGCGACGGGCGAATATGCCGTGCCGGTGATCAAAGGGCTGCTCGACCGCGACATCCCGCTCTTCGGCATCTGCCTCGGCCACCAGATGCTCGCCTTGGCGGCGGGTGCGAAGACCGCCAAGATGTTCCAGGGCCACCGGGGTGCGAACCATCCCGTGCAGCGCGTCGGGGAGGGCTGGGGTGAGAGCACAGGTCTCGTCGAGATCACCAGCATGAATCACGGGTTCGCCGTCGATGGCAAGACACTGCCGGACATTGTCGAGCAGACGCATGTCTCGCTGTTCGACGGGACCAATTGCGGTATCTCGATCCGTGGCAAGAAGGCGTTTGGCGTGCAATACCACCCCGAAGCTTCGCCCGGGCCGCAGGACAGCTTTTACTTGTTCGAGAAATTCGTGGGGATGTTGGGATGACGTGTTTGACGCGCTTGGCAAAAGGCTCGTTTGCTGCCTCTTTGGTTTTCGGACTGAGCGCTTGCGGAAACGATGCCGAGACGCAGGTGGGCCGCAATGCCGATGGGATGCCGCAGGGCGACACCGGTTGGCAGGTGCGCGAGGAAGGCGAAGGTCTTCGCATGCGGCGCCAGCTCGACCAATTGACGCTCGTCTACGCACTCGAACCCAAGAGCGGCGGTGTGGGCGCGACGCTGACCGCGCGCGCTGCTCCCTGTCTTGGTGGCAAAGGCGAATTCGAGGTGGAGGACACGTTCACCCCTCTCTCTGCTGACGAAGCCAGCGAACTCACCGACATCCGCGACCGTATGGAAAGCCTGGTCGGCCGCGTCACCGATCGCTGCGACATTCCGGACAAGGTCCGCAACCAGATCACCGCCGGTTTCGACGGCCTGTTCTTCCGCACTTCCGGCCAGCGCGCGGCCGTTTCCGCTTCCTAGACGAAAGCTCCCATGCCCAAACGCACCGACATCTCCTCGATCCTCGTAATCGGCGCCGGCCCGATCATTATCGGCCAGGCGTGCGAGTTCGACTATTCCGGCACCCAGGCGATCAAGGCTCTGAAGGAAGAGGGCTACCGTGTCATCCTGGTCAACTCGAACCCGGCCACGATCATGACCGATCCGGAAATGGCCGACGCGACCTACATCGAGCCGATCACGCCCGAAATCGTCGCCAAGATTATCGATAAGGAACGCCCCGACGCCGTCCTGCCGACGATGGGTGGGCAGACCGCCCTCAACTGCGCGCTCGCGCTCTTCAACGACGGTACGCTTGAGAAGTACGGCGTTCAGATGATCGGTGCCAACGCCGACGCCATCGACAAGGCGGAAAACCGCCAGCGTTTCCGCGAGGCGATGGACAAGATCGGCCTCGAAAGCGCGCGCAGCGGCGTGGCCAACACGGTCGACGAGGCGTTCGCGGTGCTGGAGCGTACAGGGCTTCCGGCCATCATCCGCCCCAGCTTCACGCTCGGCGGGACGGGCGGCGGCATCGCCTACAACAAGGCCGAATTCGACAAGATCGTGCGCGAAGGTCTCGACGCCTCGCCCACCACCGAAGTCCTGATCGAGGAATCGCTCCTCGGCTGGAAAGAATTCGAGATGGAGGTGGTGCGCGACCGCAAGGACAATTGCATCATCATCTGTTCGATCGAGAACGTCGATCCGATGGGCGTGCACACCGGCGACAGCATCACCATTGCGCCCGCGCTGACGCTGACCGACAAGGAATACCAGATCATGCGCACCGCCTCGATCGAGGTGCTGCGTGAAATCGGTGTGGAAACAGGCGGTTCGAACGTACAGTTCGCAGTCAATCCCGCTGACGGCCGCCTGATCGTGATCGAGATGAACCCGCGCGTGTCGCGGTCCTCGGCGCTGGCATCCAAGGCCACTGGCTTTCCGATCGCGCGCGTCGCGGCGAAGCTCGCCGTGGGTTACACGCTCGACGAGATCCAGAACGAGATCACCGGCGCGACCCCGGCAAGTTTCGAGCCGACCATCGACTATGTCGTGACCAAGATCCCGCGCTTCGCCTTCGAGAAGTTCAAGGGTGCGAAGAACGAGCTCTCGACCGCGATGAAGTCGGTCGGCGAGGTGATGGCCATCGGCCGCTGCTTCGCGGAATCGATGCAGAAGGCGCTGCGCGGCCTCGAAACCGGCCTCGACGGTTTTAACCGCGTGCCCGAACTCGAAGGCGTCAGCCGCGAGAAGATTACTGCGGCACTCAGCCAGCGCACGCCTGACCGCATCCTCAAGATCGCCCAGGCGTTCCGCGAGGAGTTTACTGTCGAGGAAATCAACCAGATCACTGGTTTCGACCCCTGGTTCCTGCGACAGATCGAAGCGATCATTTACGAAGAGAAGATGCTCGGCCATAACGGCCTGCCGCGCGACGAGGCAGAAATGCGCCGCTTGAAAGCGATGGGCTTCTCCGACAAGCGCCTCGCCACGCTGGCCGTGCGGTCGGTGGGTGTCGCCGGCGGTCTTGCTGAAACGCAGGCGCGCCGTTCGGGCCTGCTGCACGATGCCTTGCGCGCCATGGCCGGAGCCACGAGCGAACAGGAAGTTCGCAAGCTGCGCCACAAGCTGGGCGTGTACCCCGTCTACAAGCGCATCGACAGCTGCGCTGCCGAATTCGAAGCCATCACGCCCTATATGTATTCGACCTACGAAGCGCCCAGCTTCGGTGAGGCCGAGGATGAGGCCGATCCAAGCGACCGCAAGAAGATAGTTATCCTCGGTGGCGGCCCGAACCGGATCGGGCAAGGTATCGAGTTCGACTATTGCTGCGTTCACGCCTGCTTCGCGCTGGCCGAAGCCGGGTTCGAGACCATCATGGTCAATTGCAATCCAGAAACGGTCTCGACCGATTACGATACGTCCGACCGCCTCTATTTCGAGCCGCTGACCGAGGAAGACGTGCTCGAGATCATGCGCGTCGAGATGTCGAAGGGCGAACTGGTGGGCGTGATCGTCCAGTTCGGCGGCCAGACTCCGCTCAAGCTCGCCGCTGCGCTCGAACGCGAAGGCATTCCCATCCTCGGCACCTCGCCGGATGCAATCGACCTTGCCGAAGACCGCGAACGCTTTGCCAGGCTGGTCAACAAACTGAACCTCAAGCAGCCGCTCAACGGCATCGCCAAGAGCCGTGACGAGGCCGCCGCTGCCGCCGCGCGCATCGGCTACCCCGTCCTGCTGCGTCCCAGCTATGTGCTGGGCGGACGCGCGATGGAGATCGTCGACAGCGAGCCGCAGCTCGATGATTACATCAATACCGCCGTGAACGTCTCGGGTGACAGCCCGGTGCTGGTCGACCAGTATCTGCGCGACGCGGTGGAATGCGACGTCGATGTGGTCTCGGACGGCAGCGAGGTGCGCATTGCGGGTGTCATGCAGCATATCGAGGAAGCCGGCGTGCACTCGGGCGACAGCGCCTGCACCCTGCCGCCTTACAGCCTGCCCGCCGACATCGTCGAGGAAATGGAACGTCAAGCCAAGGCGCTGGCCGAGGCCCTCGAGGTACGAGGCCTGATGAACGTCCAGTTCGCGGTGAAGGATGGCGAGGTCTACCTGATCGAGGTCAACCCGCGTGCCAGCCGCACCGTGCCTTTCGTGGCCAAGGCCATCGGCCAACCGGTCGCCAAGGTCGCCGCGCGCGTGATGGCAGGCGAACCGCTGTCGATTTTCGAGCCCTTCGATCTCAAGCCCAACCACATGGCTGTGAAGGAAGCCGTCTTCCCCTTCGCGCGTTTCCCGGGTTCGGACCCGGTCCTTTCGCCCGAAATGAAGTCGACCGGCGAGGTCATGGGCATCGACCGCGGCTTCCCCGCTGCCTTTTACAAGTCGCAGCTGGGGGCCGGCATGACGCTGCCGACCGGCGGCACGGTCTTCGTGTCGGTCAAGGACAGCGACAAGGACGTGATCCTTCCCGCCGTGAAGACCATCCTCGACCAAGGGTTCAAGGTCATCGCCACCGGTGGCACGCAGCGATTCCTGTCCGAACAGGGGCTGGAGGTCGAGCGGGTCAACAAAGTAGCCGAAGGGCGCCCGCATATCGTCGATGCCATTATCGACGGCGAAGTGGCCTTGATCTTCAATTCGACCGAGGGCTGGCAGTCCTTGCTGGATAGCCAGTCGATCCGCGAAGCTGCGCTCGAAAAGAAGCTGCCCTATTACACGACCGCCGCGGGTAGTCTTGCCGCAGCGCGTGCAATTGCGGAGGTTTCGACCGAGCAGCTTGAAGTGCGGTCCCTGCAGGACTATTATAGCTCCTAAGAACTAGACGCGTACCCTTCCTAACATTCGACCAACAGAGGTTCCGCACTTCGCGGACCGGGGTCGAATGGTCCGGGGAGGGAACGCTTTGCGAGAAAGGACAAAGGGGTCCCATGGATAAGGTGCCGATGCTGGCCGAGGGCTATGAGAAGCTGACCGCAGACCTGAAGGTCTTGCGCGCCGAGCGCCCGCGAATTGTCGATGCAATCGAGGAAGCGCGCGCGCATGGCGACCTCTCCGAGAACGCGGAATACCACGCGGCGAAGGAGCGCCAGGGCCAGGTCGAAGCCATGATCGGCGACCTGGAAGACAAGATCAGCCGCGCGCAGATCATCGACCCGACCACGCTTTCGGGCGACAAGGTGATCTTCGGCGCGACCGTGACCCTGCTCGACGAGGACGACAAGCCGGTGAAATACCAGATCGTCGGCCAGACCGAAGCCGATGCGAGCAAGGGCCGCATCAGCTACACCTCGCCCATCGCGCGCGCCCTGATCGGCAAGCAGGTGGAAGAAGAGGTCGAGGTCACCGTGCCGAGCGGCGACAAGTTCTACCTCATCGACAAGATCGAATTCATCTGAACATGCGGGCGGGCGCTGCGTGCGCCGCCTGTGACGGCCAGCCTTCGCTGATCAGGTGTTGGAAAGCCGGCCCGTCTTTTTCGGGGCGGGTTTCGCCTGTTCGATTTCGCGCACCATCGCCCAGTTGGTGATCTCGACACCGTCGATTTCGAAGGTGCGCTTCTTCATCGCCGTATAGCCTGCGCTTTCGAAGGCGGGCTTGGCGATCTCGCTCGCCTCGGTGAAGAGGTGGGTGATCCCGTGATACTTGGCGTATAGCGCCGCCGTCGCCAGCAGGCTGGACGCAATGCCTTCGTCGGTATGGTCGGGGTGGCAGTAGAGGTGGTCGAGATGGCCGGTCAGCTCCAGCATCGCATAGGCGACGGGCGTATCGTCCTCGTCGGTGGCGATGAAGATCTGGGTGCCGGCGTCGGCCTGTGCCTGATAGACTTCGGGACCGGCGAAATTGGCCAGCCAGGCCTCCACCTGTTCCTCGGTATAGGCTTCCGGTCCGATGGCCCCGATGGCCGCGCGGCCGAGCTCGGCGAGCGCTTCGGCATCGCCTTCCTCGAAAGAGCGGATCGAATAGGCCATCGGTCCTCGGGTCCCTATGCGTCCGGATCGAGCAGCTTGTGCAGGTGGACGATGACGTATTTCATTTCCGCATCGTCGACCGTGCGCTGAGCGTTGCCGCGCCATGCGCTTTCGGCGTCGTCATAGCTGGAGTAAACGCCAGCGACGTGGATGCTCTCGGGATCCGAAAAGGTGACGCTGCGCGGGTCGGTCACGCGGCCGCCCATCACCAGGTAGAGCGTCTGCTTGCTCTCTTTTTCTTCCATTGGTCCGTTCTTCCGTTTGGGGAGGGAGATAACGGCCACGCCCCATAGCGGAAGCGGCGCGACAGGCAACCCTGTCACGCCGCTACGGCAATCTGGTTTAGGAAGAGTTTAGTTCGCCAGGCGCGCGCGAAGATCGCGATAGGCGCGCGACGATTTGCGGTTTGCGCGGCGGCCGCTCGAGCGCAGGCTGTCGCCCATTGAATCGAGGCGGTAACCGGCGTCGCGCTTGAGGCGACGGCCCTGCGTTCCCGCCGCGTCTGTCATGTCTTCGAACTTGTCGCCAGCGCCTTCGATTAACGAGAGACCATAGGCGAGCGCTGTGTCTGCGGCGTAGGACGCCCACGAGCCACCACGGCGGCCCAGTTCGCGGCCACGGCGCGTCATCGCGCCAATGGCAAGACCAACGGCAACGGCACCGGCGACAGTGGCGACCGGGTGCTTCTTGGCGAATTCGACGGCGCTGTCGGCGACATCCTTGGCCTGGTCCATCAGCGAGCGTTCTTCGTTGCGGCGTTCACCCGCTTCGATCCTGGCGCGCAACTGGTCGCGCTTTTCCTGGTCGGTCAGCTGGCTGTCGGCGCTGATCGGGGTGACGTTGTTTTCGGTGGTTTCGGCGGTGTCGGCCATGGGGTATATCCTTGAATTTGTGTTCGTTAGACCAACGGGATTAGCGCCCTAAACGTTCCGCCAATTCGTCGCGAAGGTCCCACCCGTCGTCGTCTTCCTCGTCCTCACCTTCCGGCGCGAGGCCGAAGGCGGCAAGGATCGGGTTGCGGGCGAACCACACGACGACTGCGGCAATGAGCGCAGCAAGCGCGCCCTTGTTATCCTCGGCCACTTCGATGGCTTCCTCGTAGAGGTCCATCGCGCCGTCTGTCACGCGGTCCATGGCTCGCTCGCCAAGGCCCTTGTGCGCGAAATCGGCCTTGATGTGCTCGATATCGGCGTCGACGAGCGCCCGCGCGGAATCGCGCAAGTACCGGTCGGCAAGCATCTGCGCCTTGCGGTCACTCATCGCCCTTCTCCTTTTCCGCAAAGGCATCGCGAATATCGTCGATCCGACCCTTCAGCATTTTCAGGAGGACTACGCCGATGACAAGCAACGCGATGGTGACGATGGCCGTCGCGATCCACGGACCCACCAGCGGGACGAGAGCAATGACAAGCCCCACCGTAAAGGCGATCAGGGCGAGGTGGAAAACGCCAAAGGCGCCAAGCCCGATGGCAATGGCGCCCTTGAGTCGGTTGGCTGTAAAGCTCGCGCGGCTCTTCTGATAGGCGATCTCCGCCTCGGCATAGGTCTTGCCGTCTTCGAACAGCGCGAGGACATCTTCGGCAAGAGAAGGGCGATGGGCGCCCTCATCCTCCTCGATGCCCTCGAAATCGTCGGGCAGGTCGAGCGGACCTTCGTGTTCCGCCCGTTCCCTGGTTTCTTCGTCCCGCATCATTTCCCGTGTTGTCGCTAAATCTTAGCGACGGAAAAGGCGCGAAAGCATGAAGCCAGCAACAGCCGCGATGCCGATGGCCGTGCCCGGGCTCTTGCGGACGAATTCGCGGCCGTCTTCAACGAGGTCGTCGACGCTCTTTTCATCGAGCTTGGCGGCGTAATCGTTGAGCGCACCCGAGGCGCTGCGGGCATAATCGCCATATTTGGCGCCGAGCTTTTCATCGACCTGATGCGCGTTTTCGCTGATCGAAAGGCTGAGCGAACGCAGGCCTTCGCTGGTCTTTACCTTGCCTTCGGTGGCAAGTTCCTTGCCCTTGACCTTGGCGTCGGTGCCGTAGGTCTTGGCTTCGCTGACCCAATCCTCGCTCTTGCCCTTGGCTTGACCACGATAGGCGGCAGCGCGTTCCTTACCTTCGGCCTTGAGCGCAGCGGCGCCGGCCTTGGCTTCGTCCAGAGCGGCGTTGAAACGGCTCTTGGCTTCGGCGCGGTGCGGATTGGTTGCGGTGGTTTCGGTTGCGGTAGCGGTGTTGGTCACGGGGACTGTCTCCTTGGCTGCACCCTTCTTCGCCACGGTCTTGCGCGGCTTCTTCGCGGTGCTGGTTTTTGTCTTGGCGGTGATCTTGGGCTTTTTCGGCGCGCCCGACGCGGTGTTTTCTGCCATTGCTCTCGTCCTTGCCCTCAATTTGTATTCAATTCCTAGCGGTTGGCTCGAACCGGGTGTTCTATGGTGCAACGCAACTTGCGCCGTGATGTTCCGGCGCATAGAGCGCTTTTCGAACCCTCGATCTGGGGGTGTTTTACTGAATTACAACACCTGTCACCGGAGTCCATCAATCACATGACCGCGATCATCGACATCCACGCCCGCGAAATCCTCGATAGCCGTGGCAATCCCACGGTGGAGGTCGATGTGTTGCTTGAGGATGGGAGCTTCGGCCGCGCCGCCGTGCCCTCGGGCGCGTCGACCGGCGCGCATGAGGCGGTGGAACTGCGCGATGGCGACAAGGGTCGCTATCTGGGCAAGAGCGTGACCAAGGCGGTGGAAGCCGTAAACACTGAAATTCGCGACCTGCTGGTCGGCAATTTCGACGCCGAGGACCAGCGCGACGTCGACCTTTCGATGATCGCTCTCGACGATACGCCCAACAAGGGCCGCCTCGGCGCGAACGGCATCCTGGGCGTCAGCATGGCGACGGCAAAGGCCGCTGCCAACGCCCGCGGTCTGCCACTCTACAGCTATATCGGCGGCGTTTCCGCCCATGTTCTTCCCGTTCCGATGATGAACATCATCAACGGCGGCGAGCACGCCGACAATCCCATCGACATCCAAGAATTCATGGTAATGCCAGTCGGCGCAGACAGCCTCGCCGAAGCCGTGCGCTGGGGCGCTGAGATCTTCCACACGCTCAAGAAGAAGCTGAGCGAGAAGGGCCTCGCCACCGCCGTTGGCGACGAAGGCGGTTTTGCGCCGAACCTTGCCAGCACGCGCGATGCGCTCGATTTTATCATGGCCTCGGTCGAACAGGCCGGGTTCAAACCGGGCGACGACGTCATGCTCGCGCTCGACTGCGCTTCGACGGAATTCTTCAAGGACGGCAAATACCAAATCTCGGGCGAGAACCTGTCGCTCGACGGCCACCAGATGGCCGAATATCTCGACAAGCTGTGCCGCGATTATCCGATCCGCTCGATCGAGGACGGCATGGCCGAAGACGATTTCGAAGGGTGGAAGGCGCTGACCGACCGTATCGGCAAATCGATCCAGCTGGTGGGGGACGACCTGTTCGTCACCAATCCGCAGCGCTTGCGCGAGGGCATCGACCAGGGCCTCGCCAACTCGCTACTGGTGAAGGTCAACCAGATCGGCACGCTGACCGAGACGCTGGACGCCGTCGCCATCGCAAACCGCGCGAGCTACACCGCCGTCATGTCGCACCGTTCGGGCGAGACCGAGGACGCGACCATCGCGGACCTCGCCGTGGCGACCAACTGCGGACAGATCAAGACCGGCAGCCTTGCGCGCAGCGATCGGCTCGCCAAGTACAACCAGCTCATCCGCATTGAGGAAGAGCTGGGCGACAGCGCATTTTACGCAGGCCGTGACTGCTTCGGGAAGATAGTGTGCTGATCTTCGGGAAGATAGTGTGCTGATCGGTTAATCCTCTGCCCGGTTTTTCGGGTGGAACCAGTATTGCCACACGCCCCAGCCGTTGATGAGCAGCAGTATGGCGTTCATCGCGGCCAGCGGCATCGCGTCCTCAGTCAACCCGATGTAGATCCAAAGCGCGGAGACAACGCAGAACAGGATGAAGCCCCACGCTGTGGCGCGGCGGCCCATGTCGAAGGCAATCATCGATGCGGCCATGACCGTGCCGATGGATGCGATCCATTCGAGCGGGCCGTTCATGCTTTCCAGTTTCCCATGTTTGCCACGACGAACGCGACAGGTTAGCGTTCCAATATTGCTTTTTGTCGGAGAGGGGCCTTGAGCGGATTTCCGGTCCATCCTGACGAAGTCACGCCTGCGTGGCTGTCCGATACTTTTGGCGCGCACGTTCGATCGGTGTCGTGGGAGCCGATCGGCACGGGGCAAGTCGGCGACAGTGTACGCTTTCATATACAAGGTGAGGGCGTTCCGGCCACGCTGGCGGGCAAGTTTCCTGCGGCCGACGTGACAAGCCGCGGGACGGCGGCGATGTTCGGACTCTATCGCAAGGAGGTCGAATTCTACCGACAGGTGGCCCCGCTGCTCGACGTACGCGTGCCACAGACCTTCGCCGCCGAAGCGAGCGAAGACGGGGCCTGCTTCGTCCTGCTGTTCGAAGACCTCGGCCCGGCTCGGCAGGGGGACCAGGTCGCTGGATGCACCTTGGATGAAGCGAAAGCCGCTATCGCGCAGGCCGCGGCGATCCATGCGCCAAGCTGGGGCAGGAAGGACATTCTGGAAGCGGGCTGGATCCAGCCGACGGAAGACTGGGGCGCGAAGGTCGGGGCCATGTACCCCCAAGCACAAGCGCTTTTCGCCGAGCGCTATGCAGACACCCTCGAGCCGGAATACATGGCGGTCTGCACAGAATTGGCGGAGCAGGCCGCGGCCTATTTTCGGCGCGATCCCGATCACCAGTGTCTCGTCCATGGGGATTTCCGGCTCGACAACATGCTGTTCGATATCCGAGGCGATTCCGAGCCCATCGCCATCCTCGACTGGCAGACGGTGACAATCGGCAAGGCGATGACCGATATCGGCTATTTCCTCGGCTGCGGGATCGGGCAACTCGGCCTCGATCACGAGGAGGAACTGCTCGACCTCTATCTCGCCGAGATGGCGGCAAGGGGTGTGCGCCTGACCCGGGCGGATATTGCCGAGGACTACCGCCTCGGCATCCTGCACGGCGTTTCGACCGCCGTGTTCAGCGCTGCCTTTGTCGAGCGCACCGAGCGCGGCGATGCCAACTTTTTGTCCATGGCGCGCGGGGCCTGTGCGCTGGCGCTGAAACATGACAGTATCGGCGCGTTGAAGGAGAAGGGCTGATGGCGCTTTCCAAGGGGGACGAGTATCCCATCCACCAGACGGCCGAACCGGTGGCCTATGCGGGCACCGACCGCAATTTCTATGACCGCTATTTCTTCAACGGCTGCGCGCCCGACGGAAGCGGGTTCTTCGCGCTGGCGCTGGGCGTTTACCCCCATCTCGATATAACGGATGCGCATTTCAGCTTCATCCGGGGTGGCACGCAATATTGCCTGCACGCGAGTTCGGAAATGGGGATGGAGCGGATGGCCATGCGGGTGGGCCCGATCTCCATAGAAGTGATCGAGCCGCTCCACGCGCTCAAACTCACCATCGAAGAGACCGACGGCATCGCGGGCGAATTCACCTTCACCGGACGCGCCTTCCCCATCGAGGAGCCTCGCTTCACTCACCGCATCGGTCCGCGCGCCTTCATGGATTACACGCGAATGACGCAGAACGGCCATTACGAGGGCTGGATCGCGCTTGATGGCGAGCGGCACGAGATGGTCGACGGCACCGCCGGCACGCGCGATCGCAGCTGGGGCGTGCGGCCCATTGGCGCGCGCGATCCGCAGCCCATGCCGGGCGCGCCGCTGCCAAGCTTTTTCTGGCAATGGACGCCGATCAGCTTTCCTAGCGGAAGCCTGTTCTTCCACGTCAACAACGACACCCATGGCCGCGACTGGAACACGCGCGCCGCCTGGGCGCCCGACGGGGCCGATGCTTCGGATATCGCGGAGGGCCACGGCAGCATGCGCACCCGCCTGCTGCCCGACACCCGCTGGCCGTCGGGCGGCACTTTGTCGCTGGCGGTCATGGGCGCGCCCGAGCAGGTTACATTCGAACCTCTGGGACGCTTCCAGATGCGCGGCCTAGGCTACACGCATCCCGAATGGGGCCACGGCATGCATCACGGGTCCTTGCGCGTAGAACGCGAGGACATCGACCTCGCGGCCCTTAATCCGCTGGCACCGGAGAACCTGCACGTACAGACGCTGGTGCGCGCCACCGGCAATGACGGCAGCGACGGAATCGGTGTGTTCGAACAACTCATCCTCGGCCCCTTCGCCCCGCTGGGGCTGACCGGGATGGTGGACGGCGCAGCCTAGGCCGCGAACCGCCCCTGCAGGTCGAGCAGGGCGAGAGCTGCCTTGGCTGCCTCGCCTCCCTTGTCCTTCTTCGACGGGTCGGCGCGGACCAGCGCCTGCTCCTCGTTCTCGACCGTGATGATGCCGTTACCGATGGCAATGCCGTCCATGGTCAGCGCCATGATGCCGCGCGCACTTTCGCCGGCGACGATCTCGAAGTGATATGTCTCGCCGCGGATCACCACGCCGATGGCAACGAATCCGTCATAACGCCCCGTTTCGGCAACCAGGGCGATAGCGCCCGGAATTTCGAGCGCACCGGGAACGGTCAGCACTTCGACGCTGTGGCCCGCTTCTTCCAGAGCGGCCTTGGCGCCTGCCACCAGCATGTCGTTCAGATGATCGTAGAAACGCGCTTCGACGATAAGGAAATTGGCCATGGGGGTCACTCCGGAATGGGCATGTGGTCGACGATGTTGAGGCCATAGCCTTCGATCGCGACGACGGTGGGTTGCGAATTGCTGAGCAGGATCATGTCCTCCACGCCCAGGTCGGCAAGGATCTGCGAACCGATGCCGACATTGCGCTCGGCCTCGCTCTGGCCATAGCCGCTGGCCGGGCGGCCGGTGATGATGACGATTACGCCCGAACCATGCTCGCCCATGACCTGCATCGCGCGCTGGAGCGTGCGCTTGCGGGGGCCGGGCTTGCCGAGCACATCATCGAAGATCGAGATCGGATGGACACGGGTGAGAGTGGGCTGGCCTTGGCTCACCTCGCCCTTCTGCAGAACGTAGCTCTCGCTGCCGTCGACGGTGTTGCGATAGGTCAGCATGCGCCAGGCACCGCCGTAATCGGAATCGAAGGTGTCCTCCGCCGTGCGCTCGACGAGGTGGTCGTGGCGCATGCGGTATTCAATGAGGTCGCGGATCGTGCCGATCTTCATGTCGTGCTTGCGCGCGAAGCTGACCAGATCGTCGAGCCGGGCCATGGTCCCGTCGTCCTTCATGATCTCGCAGATCACGCCGGAGGGGTTGAGACCGGCAAGGCGCGAGATGTCCACCGCGGCCTCGGTGTGACCGGCGCGTACCAGCACGCCGCCGTCGCGAGCGGTCAGCGGAAAGACGTGGCCGGGCGTGACGATATCGTCCGGGCCTTTGGTCGGATCGATGGCGACCGAGACGGTGCGCGAACGGTCGGCCGCGCTGATGCCGGTGGTCACACCCGTCTTCGCCTCGATCGAGGTGGTAAAGGCCGTCTGCATGCTCTCGCGATTGTCGCGGCTCATCGGTTCGAGGCCGAGCGCCTTCACGCGCTTGCTGTCCAGCGAGAGGCAGATGAGACCGCGACCATGCGTGGCCATGAAATTGATCGCGTTGGGCGTGGCCATTTGTGCCGGGATGACGAGATCGCCCTCGTTCTCGCGGTCTTCGTCGTCGACGAGAATGAACATGCGACCATTGCGCGCTTCGTCGATAATTTCCTCGGCGCCGACGATGACCGGGGTCTCGTCATTTGCTTCGAGGAAAGATTCGAGCTTGCCGAGCGTCTCTGCGGTCGGGTTCCAGCTGTCATCGGTGCAATCGCGAAGGGTGTTGGCATGGAGGCCAGCGGCGCGGGCAAGGCCGGCGCGGGTCATCAGACCAGTGCCGACAATAGTTCGAACTTTTTCAATCGTATCCATGGTCGCACCCGCTAGCACATCATAATGTGATAAGCAATCAAGCGTCACATTGGATGTGAACTGGGCGCGTCTTTGTTTAGCCGTGGTTCCTCCGGGAAGTCACCAGACCTCTCGCGATCACCTGCGCCTGGATCTCGCCCGCTCCTTCGAAGATGTTGAGAATTCGGGCGTCGCACAACACACGGCTTATCGGATATTCTAGCGCATATCCGTTTCCACCATGGATTTGGAGAGCGTTGTCAGCATTGGCCCACGCGACACGCGCAGCAAGCAGTTTCGCCATGCCCGCTTCAATATCGCAGCGCACCCCCCGATCTTTGCGCCGCGCCGCAGCGTAGGTCAGTTCACGCGCCATGACGAGTTCGCAAACCATCATTGCCAGTTTGTCAGAAACACGTGGGAAGGAGAGCAAGGTCTTGCCGAACTGCTTGCGTTCCAATGCGTAGGCAAGGCCCAGGTCGAAAGCATTCCAGCCCACGCCGATCGCACGTGCTGCGGTCTGAATGCGCGCACCTTCAAAGGTCCGCATCAATTGCTTGAAGCCCTTGCCCTCTTCTCCTCCGAGCAGGCCATCGGCCGCAACTGCAAAATCCTCGAATCCCAGCGTGTATTCCTTCATCCCGCGATAACCGAGCACCTCGATTTCGTCGCCGGCAATTCCTGCATCGGGGAAGGGGTTCTCATCGTTTCCACGAGTCTTCTCGGCAAGGAGCATCGAGAGGCTACCGTAGCCCGCTTTGTCCGGATTGGTGCGGCACAATACCGTCATCAGGTCGGCCCGCGCAGCATGCGTGATCCACGTCTTTGCCCCTTTCAGGCGCCAGGTGCCATCCTCGGCTATCGTGGCGCGCGTTCGAACAGAAGCGAGGTCCGATCCCGTATCGGGCTCGGTGAACACGGCGGTAGGCAACATCGACCCATTGGCGAGTTTGGGCAGGAACTTCGCCTTCTGCTCTTCCGTACCGTTCTCGCCAATCAATTCCCCGGCGATTTCCGAACGTGTCCCTAGTGAACCGGCGCAAATCCAGCCGCGGGAAAGCTCTTCCGACACGAGGCACATTGCGGACTTGCCGAGCCCGAGTCCACCGTACTCCTCCGTGATGCAGACACCGAACACCCCGAGTTCTGCCATTTCCTCAACTACCTTGATCGGGATCAGCTGGTCGGCGAGGTGCCACTGGTGCGCATTTGGTGTAATCCTGTTGCGTGTGAACGAACGAAACTGGTCACGGATCATGTCCAGCGTTTCGTCCCCGAAAGCCTCGAACGGTCGCCCCCCATCCGCGAGCATTGCGGCGAGTGCGGCGCGATTGTCAGCGGTGTTGCCCTTGATGATAAACGATCTTGCGGCATCAGAAGCCGCAAACTCTTCGGCCCTTTCTACGAGACCGAAATCGCTTGGCCGGACGAACTCGTTCTGGCTCATCGGGAGCCCGCCGGCAATTTGTGCACAATATTCGCCGAAGGCTATCTTGAGCACCAGTTCCTCGATCCGACCGAAACGTCCACGATCGCGGGCGCGCTCGGCCCATCCGGTCACAGCGGTCATCGCCTCTGCTGCGGTCGCGATCCATGCGAAACCATGGACGATGTGCTGTTCGCGTTCGGCAAGGTCGGCTTCGATCGAGCCGCCAGGAGCGATCCTTTGGGCCACCCTGTCGTGAACAGCATCGGCATAGGCGCGCGCACTGGAGGTAGCGTCTGCTGCGAGAGTGACCCAATCCACTGTTTGGTCGTCCTTCATCGATACTTGAACTCTGCCGTCATTGCCGTGACGCCGTCGGCCCTGACGGCTTCACATGCGGTATCCGAAGTCTGACGCAGGTATATTGGCTGGCCAAGAAAAAGCGGGGCGAGCGCTCGAAAGGAGAACGCTGAAAGGGTTCCACCGCGCATCGCTAGTCCGGCAAGACGTGCGGCCGTGAAAGGGCCATGAACGATTAGGGCAGGGTAACCCTCGACGCCGGTCGTGTAGGGCAGGTCGTAGTGGATGCGATGTCCGTTGAACGTCGCGGCCGAGAACCGAAAGAGATTAACCTCGTCCGGCTCCCACTTCTCGCCCTGCGGCTCGCTTGGCGCTGAATGGGGCATGGGCACCGGATCACCCCAATCGCGATATACGTAAGTCTGGCGTTCGCGCACGCGCACCGAACCGCTCTGTTGGAGTGTCCGATCGACGTCGACGAAAATCAGGTCGCCCGAGCGGCCGGACTTGTGGGTTACCTCTGCAACCTGGCTCGTCAATTTACCAGGTACACCGAGCTTAACAGGACCACCGAAATCCATCGAAGCCGTGGCAAACATGCGTCTGGGGAGGGTGATCGCCGGGAGAAAATTGCCGCGTTTCGGGTGTCCATCAGGGCCAATCTTGTCATCGGTCGGGCAGGGTAGGAAAAAAGCCCAGTGCGCCAGTGGCACGTCCGCGTCCGCGCGAGCCAAACCTATGGCGCGTGCATAGCGGAGGAGGGAAAGGGGGTCGATGATTTGTTCTTCGACCATTTCCCTGCCTACGGCTTTCTGCCACTCGTCAAGCTGCGCGCCGGTAATTTCGGACAAAGTTCACTCTCCCCTATACTGCGCCTTCCGTTTCTGGAGGAACGCCATCGCGCCTTCGGTGGCATCGGCCGTGTTACCCGCAATACGCTGAGCGCGCGCTTCTGCTGCGAGTGTCGAGGTGAAATCCTGTGATAGGCCTTGACGAAGCGTCTGCTTCATTTGTCCAAGCGCGACAGTCGGGCCAGCGGCAAGCCGTTTTACGAGGGCGGTCGCCTCATCTTCCAATTCATCGTCCTCGACGCATTTGTAGATAAGCCCGATACGCTCTGCTTCCTCGGCGAAGATCTTCTCGCCGAGCATCATCATTCTGGTGGCCCGCGCCGTGCCGATGAGGCGAGGCAACATCCAACTCGAACCACCGTCGGGAACGAGACCAATATTGGCGAAGGCCTGCAGGAAGTATCCGCTCTTGCCGGCGATCACGAAATCGGCTGCCAAGGCAATCGAACAGCCGACACCAGCAGCCGGACCCTGCACAAGCGAAACAACGGGCACGGGAAGCGCCGCGAGAGCCTCGACCATGGGATTGTAATGCTGGGTGAGGGAAGCAAAAGCGCGGTCGCCGCCTGAGATCGACATTTCGGCATTGGCTGCGAGGTCTGCACCAGAGCAGAAGGCGCGCCCGGCACCGCGGATCATGACAGCACGGGCATCGCCTAGATCGCGGATGGCGGTGAAGATTTCGTCGGCCATCTGTGGAGGACACGCGTTTAGGCGTTCGGGCCGGTTCAGCGTGATTGTCAGGACCGCATTGCTGCGCTCGACCAGAATTGTACTGAATTCGCTCACAACGCTCTCCCGAAAATTCATGTTTCGGGACTTTCTTGAGCGGATAGGTCCGAGAATGCAACCGTTCTCGGCGCGATCAACAGCGAGCCGGCGGCATGACACTGCCTACAGAATTTCGCTCGCGACGAGTAGGAAATGGTGGACGCACTAGGGCTCGAACCTAGGACCCGCTGATTAAGAGTCAGCTGCTCTACCAACTGAGCTATGCGTCCACACTCACGGTCAGAATTCCGTGTCCCGCCCGGTGTTGCGGGCGTTCCCCGACTCGGGGGAGGCGCTCATATAGCGGCTGTTTCGAGGAAAAAAAGCGCTAATCGAAAATTTATGCGACGTTGCGATTGCGGAGCAGAGTGATCCCGCCTTCGCGCAGCCGGATCGTCGCGCCGAACGGGTCGCTCGGATTGTCGAGGATGTCGACGATCTTGCCGTATTCGAGAGTGCGCAGGGCCGCAAAGGCTTCGTGCAAGGGGAGGCCGGTCAGGCGATGGATATCCCACACCGTCGTTTCTTCGGCGTTCTGCTCTCGGCGGCAAAGTGCAAGCAGCACTTCGCGGCAGGCGCCATCGCCTGCGAATTGAGCCAACGTCTCGCAATCGAGATCATCGGACGCGTGTTTTGAAGCGCCTGCGGAGAGGCGTGTCGGTTCGACCACTGTGCAACCCTTTTGTCGGTGCCGAACGCCTCTTCCTCCGCTCGCACCATCTTGTGACTCTTCCTTAGCGGGTAATTTAGCGTAAGGTAGTCACACGGTCAGGGGACAACCTCAGGTGGCCATGAAAATGCAGGATTTTTCGGCACATATCGAGCGGATGGAGGATTGCGAGGCAATTCTTGAATACGTATTCGCTCAGCTGCAGGAATTTGGCGCGACCTGGGTCGGGTATCATTTCAAGCCGGTCTTCGCGTCGCATACGTCTCGCCGGACCGTCATCTGGGTGCAGGGCCTCACACTTGAAGAGCAGCGGCTCTAGGTCAAAACCCTTCGTGAGAACGATCCCGTACCGGGGCTGACCTTCGCCCATGGCCCCATCTTGTGTTGGCGGAAAGCGGAAGAAATTACACCGATGGAGGAGGATGTGAAGGCGCACCTCGACAAGCTGCGTGCGCTGGGTGTCAGGAATTGGGTCGGTTTCGCGCTCTACGGCCCCCGCAATCGGGACGCCTTCGGATCAGCCGGATTTTCGAGCGAACCTTCCGAGCTGGCAGAAGGCGTGCTCACCGCGACGCACAGCATCCTGTCGTCGGCGCACCTACAAATTTGTCGCATCATGGACAGGGCAAATCCCGAGATATCCCTGTCCCAGCGGGAAAGGCAGGTGCTGGAACTCATGGGAAGCGGCAAGACTTCAGTCGAGATCGGAACGATCCTCGCCATATCTCCCGAAACGGTGAAGACCTATACCAAGCGGCTCTACGAAAAGCTGGAAGCGAACGACCGCGTTACGGCAACTGTGCGAGCGCTAAAGCTGGGGCTCGTCGAACTCTAGGACCCGTCAGCTGCCGATAAGGCCGGTGCGCGGCGCCTTGCGGTTCCAGCGATGCACCATCATCAGAATCCCGATACAGATCATGTTCGTCATCATCGAGCTTCCGCCATGGCTGATGAAGGGCAGCGGAATGCCGACCACGGGCGCAAAGCCCATCACCATCAGCAGGTTGATCGCGATGTAGAAGAAGATCGTCGCCGTCATGCCCGCGGCGAGCAGCTTGGAAAAACGGTCGTTGGCGCGCCTCGCCACCCTGATGCCCCACCACAGGATCGTACCGAAGCAGAAGAGAATGAACATCCCGCCGACGAAGCCCCATTCCTCGGCCATCGTGGCGAAAACGAAATCGGTGTGCGGTTCGGGAAGATAATTGAGGTGGCTTTGCGACCCTTCGTTGAAGCCCTTGCCGAACATCCCCCCCGAGCCGATGGCGATCTTGGACTGAGTGATCTGGTAGCCGTCGCCCAGCGGATCGTTCTCCGGGTCGAGGAAGGTAAGCACTCGCTTCTGCTGGTAGGGCTGGAGCCCGATGAAGAAGGCGACCGGGGCCAGCGCAATCCCCGCGACACCGGCCATGATGAACCACCGCAGGGGCAGGCCGGCAAGAAACAGCACCACGAAGCCGCCGAAGGCGATGGCGAGCGATGTGCCGAGATCCGGCTGCAGGAGAACGAAGGCGATCGGGGCGAGAATGATGGCCCCGGCCGGCACCAGCGCGCGCCAGGTGGGCACCATTCCGACGGGAAGCCCGCCGTAATAATTGGCCAGCGCGATCACCGCGGCCGGCTTCATCAGTTCGGAAGGCTGGATACGAATCGGCCCCACTTCGAGCCAGCGCTGGCTACCGCCGCCGACCTGGCCGACGATCTCCACCGCCATCAAAAGCAGCAGGATCACGAGATAGCCGGGGTATGTCAGCATCTGGACCGTCGGCTTGTTGAAGCGCGAGATGACGATCGCCATTGCGAAGAAGATGGCAAAGCGGACGAGGTGCGACTTGGCATAGGCGTCGAAATTGCCTGCCGCGGCCGAAGTCAGGACCAGCGCTCCGAAAGCGATTAGGCCGAACAGCGGGAACAGCATCATCCAGGGCTGGCGCGCAACGGGAGCCGGGACGATGCCGTTCATTCGGAGGTTCCACCTTGCGTTGCGGCGGGAGCCCGGGCTGAAGGGGGCGAAGTGGGTGCTGATGTCGATGCCGAACTGCTCGGCGGGCGCGAGCCCTCGTTGCGCGACGAGACGGCCTCGGCGGCCATTGCCTCGGACTGGCGCTGCGCCAGCCGGGCCTCGGCTTCGACCTGGTCGAAAATCTGCTCGGTGCGCTGCGGCACGGGCTGGACGACCTCGCCCGCCGCCGCGGCATAGGCGCGGTATTTCGCGTCCAGACGCTGCTGGGCGTTGCCGCCCCATTGCTCCTCGAGCGGGCGCAGGGCTTCCATGCCCTTCACGGGATCGAGCAGGAAGGTCATCACGTCGCGTGCGATCGGATAGGCCGAGCCTGAGCCCCCGCCATGTTCGATCACCACCGCGCCGGCGTATTTCGGTTTGTCGAACGGGGCAAAGAACACGAACAGGCCGTGGTCGCGGTATTTCCACGGGCCGGTCTTGCCGTTCGAGATGCTGAGCGAGACGACCTGTGCGGTACCCGTCTTGCCGGCCATTTGGACGCCTTCGATAGGCAGGCGCGCACGGCCGGCGGTTCCGGGGCCGTTGACGACGTCGCTCATGGCCTTGCGGACGTAGTCGATCTCGTCGGCGCTGAAGTCGAAATGTTCGAACTCAGTTCGCGGATCGTCCATCCGCAGGTGCGGGACGACCTTGTATCCGGTTGCCAGGCGCGAGGTCATCACTGCCAGCTGGAGCGGGTTCACCAGATAATAGCCCTGTCCGATCGATGCGTTGACGGTGTCGTAGGGCTGCCAAGCCTGATCGTATTTACGTTGTTTCCACGAGGGTTCGGGAACAGTGCCGTAGAACTGGCTGGTGACGGGCAGGTCGAATTCCTCGCCCAGACCCATCTTGTGCGCCCATTCGGCGACTTTCTCAAAACCGATCTGCTGGGCGAAGTGGTAGAAGTAGCTGTCGCAGCTCTGGTAGATGGCCTTGGCCATGTCGACCTGGCCATGGTTGCTCCAGCAGTTGAAAAAGCGATTGCCGATCCGGCGCCCGCCGCCGCAGATGATCGTTTCCTCCGGTTTGATCCCCGCATCGAGGAAGGCCATGCAGTGCATCGGCTTGACGGTCGAACCCGGCGGGTAGAGCCCGCTCAGGACCTTATTGCGCAGCGGCACGCGCTCGTCGTCGCGCAGCATCGAATATTCGACGCGCCCGATGCCGGCCGAAAAGCTGTTGGGATCGAAGCTGGGCATGGAGGACATGCACAGGATGTCGCCGCTTTCGCAATCCATGACGACACAGGACCCGCTCTCGAGCCCGATGCGGCGCGCAGCGTAGTCCTGGAGCGGACCGTCGATGGTCAACCGGACCGGCGCGCCCTGCTTGTCTTCGCGCGTCTCCAGGTCGCGCACGATGCGGCCCGAGGCCGTGACCTCGACGCGCCGTGCGCCGGGTTCGCCCTGCAATTCGTCCTCAAACTGAGACTCCAGCGCATCCTTGCCGATCTTGTATCCCGGCGTGATGAGGATCGGATCGGGACGCTCCTCATATTCTTCCGCCGAAGCCGGACCGACATAGCCAATCAAATGGCCGACGCTGGGCCCGGTCGGGTAGAAGCGCGAGAAGCCCCGCTGCGGAACCACGCCCGGTAAATCGGGCAGGCGAACGCTGATTGCGGCGAACTGGTCGTAATCGAGGCCGGTTGCGACCTCGATGGGCTGGAAGCCGCGCGCTTCGTCGATTCGCTTGGTTATGTCAGCAACGTTGTTCGACGAGAGATCGAGGATCTTCGCCAATTCCGTGATCGTGGCTCCCTTGTCACTTATCCGGTCGGGAATGACGTCGACACGAAAATCAGCCCGGTTCGATGCGAGGGGCGCCCCGTTCCGGTCAAGGATCCAGCCACGGCGCGGCGGGATCAACGAAAGGTTGACGCGATTGCTCTCGGATTCGAGCACCCAGCGTTCGTTCTCGGCAATGCCGATGTAGGCCATGCGTGCGGCAAGGATCGTTCCGATGCCGCCCATGCCCGCGCCGATGACGAAGGTGCGGCGATCGAAGGCGTTGTCCAGCGTGGTCTGGCTGACCAGTTCGCGCGGCTTAGCGCCTATCCGGCGGCGGCGGAACAAACCCATCAGACACGTCTCCAGCGGCGCAGGCGCAATTCGTCGAGCCGGGCGACGAAGCGGGCAATGACAGGGAACAGGAGAACAGTAAGCACGAGTTGCGGCACGATTGCGACGAGAGCTGGTAGGGTGGGGGAGGCCCCCGAAAGGAGCCACCCTGTCACCAGATACAGGGTCGAGAGTATACCAGCCGTGAACCAGTCCTGCCAGAAAGCTCGCCAGGGCCAGCGCATCTCGACTAGTTCGATCACCAGGAGCGTCACTGACCACGTCAGGATCGCAAAGCCGAAGGGCTGGCCGCTGTAGAGATCGTCGAACAGGCCGAGGGGGAAACCGGCCCAGACCGGCAGCAGGCCAGGCCTCACGAGCCTCCAACTGAGGAGCAGCAGGAAACCGAGCGGAGGCACCATGGGCAGTGCCGCCGCGATGGCCAGCATGGGCAGCAAAGATCCGAGCAGGATCGAGGCCCAAGGAATGATGTTGGCGAGCAGCGGCGAGTGGGAACGGTTTATGCGACTGCCATAGGCATCGCTGCGGGCACGCGGTTCGATACGGTCCATCAGTCGCCCAGTTCCTCTTCGACGGGCGTGCCCGCACCGATGGCGGCCTCGGGTTCGAAGATGGGTTCCACGGCGACGAAATCGGTCGCGGCCGGATCGCTGACGATGCGCGCGAGGCCGCCGTCATCCGCCAGCTCGGTCACGATGGCGACCGCGATACCCGGCGGATAATATCCGCCCGCGCCGCTGGTGACGAAGAGATCGCCGGGTTGCAGCGGATTGATGCCCAGATTGATGAGCTTGATCCGCAGGAGGCTGTCGCCGCGTCCTTCGGCAAAGGCCACGGTTTCGTCACCCGCCCGGCGCACGGGAAGGACACTCTCGCTGTCGGTGAGGAGCAGGACGCGGGAGGAGGAGTTGCCGGTTTCGAGGATACGTCCAACCACGCCGCGCGGGCTGCGTACCGGCATGCCCACAGTGACCCCGTCGTCGGACCCGGCGCCGAGATAGGCGAAGCGGCGCGTGCTCGACGCTGTGGAGCCAACGAGGCGCGCCACCGCGACCGGCGTGCGATCCTTGTCCTGCAATTCGAGCAGGCCCTTGAGACGCACGTTTTCCTGCCGTAGCGCCTCGGCCTCGGCTAGGCGAATGCGGGCAAGTTCCATTTCGCGCTTCAGTTCGGCGTTCTTCGATCCGGCGCGGTAGTAGCCGCTGATCGAATCCCACAGCGATTTGGAACCGGTCCGCGCCGCAGCCACGGTTTCGGTGGCGGGGGTTGCCGCGTCCTGCGCCGCTCCGCGCGGACCGCCGAACAGATCGGGCTGGAAGAGGGAAACGCCGAGAAGAACGGCACCGATGAGCGCACCGGCACCGGCCACGATGTAACCCGTGAACAGATTATATTGCGCCCGCTTGGAATAGCTGGAGCGCCGCTGGCCACTCGGCGCCATTGCCGTACCCCCTTATGCGGTCATCAAGACGCCGCGATAGATCGGGTCTTCCATAGCACGGCCCGTGCCCAGCGCCACACAGGACAGCGGATCTTCCGCAATCGTGACAGGCAGGCCGGTTTCCTCACGCAGGTACTCGTCGAGGCCGCCGATTAGCGCGCCGCCGCCGGTGAGCACGATGCCCTGGTCAACGATGTCTGCCGCCAGTTCCGGAGCCGTGTTCTCGAGCGCGATGCGAACGCCCTCGATGATGGCGCCGATGGGTTCCGAAAGCGCTTCGGCGATGTGCCCCTGGTTGATCGTGATTTCCTTGGGCACGCCGTTGACGAGGTCGCGGCCCTTGATCGTGATCTGCTCGCCTGTGCCGTCTTCGGGCGGTCGGGCGACGCCGTAATCCTTCTTGATCCGCTCCGCCGTGCTTTCGCCGATCAGCAGGTTGTGGTGTCGTCGGACGTAGGAGACGATGGCTTCGTCCATCTTGTCACCGCCGGTGCGCACGGAGGTGGTGTAGGCGAGGCCGCGCAGCGAGAGGACGGCGACTTCGGTCGTGCCGCCGCCGATGTCGACGACCATGGAGCCGACCGGTTCGGTCACCGGCATATCGGCGCCGATTGCGGCCGCCATGGGCTCAAGGATAAGGTAGACCTGTGAAGCGCCTGCGTTCGAAGCGGCGTCGCGAATGGCGCGGCGCTCGACCGAGGTCGAACCCGAAGGTACGCAGATGGTGATTTCGGGATAGCGCATCAGGCTCTTGCGGCCGTTCACCTTGCGGATGAAGTGCTTGATCATTTCCTCGGCCACGTCGAGATCGGCGATCACGCCGTCACGCAAGGGGCGGATGGCTTCGATGGAATCGGGCGTCTTGCCCATCATCATCTTCGCATCGTCGCCCACCGCCTTGACGCGCTTCATGCCGTTGACCGTCTCGAGCGCGACAACGCTTGGTTCGTTGAGGACGATGCCTTGGTCCTGCACGTAGACAAGCGTGTTGGCGGTGCCAAGGTCGATCGCCATGTTCTGTACGCCGAATTTGAAGATGTTGTTCCAGAGGCCCATTTTTGTGTCGTAATCCGTGTGATGCGTGGGGTCAGTCGAGGGGTGCGAGTCGCCGCTGTCGTGAACCCGGGGGGAAACGGTGGCGGTGCCTTAGCTTTATTACGCGCGGAAAGCCAAAAATTTCCTCACGGCTTGCGGGGGATAGGCTAACAAGTTGCCTCGGATTCCTCGCGCTTCGTCGCTATGCTTGCCGGTCCATGCCCGAAATACGCCGCCTCCCCGACACATTGGTCAACCGCATCGCCGCCGGCGAGGTGGTCGAACGCCCCTCTTCCGCGCTCAAGGAACTGGTCGAAAACGCCATCGACGCGGGCGCGTCGCGGATCGCGGTGAAGCTGGTCGAAGGCGGGCTGACCAGCCTCGAAGTGACCGATGACGGTTGCGGCATGAACCCTGACGAAATGGCGCTCGCGCTCGAGCGGCACGCGACGTCGAAACTGCCCGACGAGGCGATCGAACAGGTCGCAACGCTGGGCTTTCGCGGCGAAGCGCTGCCGAGCATCGCCAGCGTGGCGCGGTTCACGCTCGAGAGCCGTCCGCGGGGTGCGGAGCAGGGCTGGAAACGTGTGGTCGATCACGGCGAGCTGGTGGCCGAGGGCCCCGCTGCCCTGCCGCCGGGAACCCGGGTGCGGGTGGAGAACCTTTTCGCCAAGATTCCCGCGCGCCGCAAGTTCCTGCGCACGCCGCGCAGCGAATACGCCGCCTGTCTCGACGTGGTGAAACGCCTTGCCATGGCGCGGCCCGATGTCGCGATCACGCTGGACCATGGCGATCGCCGCATTCTTGGCCTGCAGGGCGGGGAAGGGCTGGCCAACCGTGTCGCGCAGGTCGTGGCGCGCGAGTTGAAGGAGAACGGGGTCGCAATCGATCTCGACCGCGGGACCATGCGCCTTACCGGCATTGCGGGCCTGCCGACCTACAACCGCGGGATTGCTGATCACCAGTATCTTTTCGTTAACGGCCGTCCGGTGAAGGACCGGCTGCTGACCGGCGCGGTTCGCGGTGCCTATTCCGATATGCTCGCGCGCGACCGGCACGCGGTGCTCGCCCTGTTCCTCGTCCTGCCGCCTGAAATGGTGGATGTGAACGTCCATCCGGCCAAGACCGAGGTGCGTTTCCGGGATTCCCAGGCGGTGCGCGGTTTCATCGTGTCGGGGCTCAGGAACGCTCTGGCGACCGGCGACAAGCGCAGCGCGCAAACGCCCGACGCCTCCGCGATGTCGCGCTGGCAGCAGGAGCCCGTCCGCGAGGAGCCAGCCCCGGCGCTCCGCTCGATTTTCGAGGGGCGCGACTGGTCGACACCGCAGACGCGTGTGTCCGAGGCAGGTGCGGCGTGGCGCGGCTATGAGGCCGAGGTCATGGCCGAACCGCGCGGCCGCGCCGAGGAAGCCGCCCCCGCCCCTGCGGCAGAGCAGGACTATCCGCTCGGCGTGGCGCGTGGGCAGGTGGCGAATACCTATATCGTGGCCGAGGCGAAGGACGGGTTGGTCCTCGTTGACCAGCACGCCGCGCACGAACGGCTCGTGCTCGAACGGCTGAAGGCGGCGGGCGCGGAAGAGGCGGTGGCGCGCAGCCAGGCGCTGCTGATCCCCGAAGTGGTCGAACTGGAAGAGACCAGCTGCGACCGCCTGGAAGAGGCCGCCGACACACTGGCCAAGCATGGACTGGCCATCGAACGGTTCGGCCCGTCCGCCATGCTTGTGCGAAGCCTGCCGCACGCCATCGCGCGCACCGATCCCGAAAAGCTGCTGCGCGATATCGACGACGACCTCGCCCTCAATGGCGAGGCCCTGCATCTCGGCGAGAAGCTCGACCTCGTGCTCGCCACCATGGCCTGCCACGGCTCGGTCAGGGCAGGGCGCACCTTGCGCGTCGACGAAATGAACGCGCTGCTGCGCGAAATGGAGCGCACGCCGCGCTCGGGCCAGTGCAACCACGGTCGTCCGACATGGGTTAAACTCTCGATGGAAGACGTCGAGAAACTGTTCGGGAGGCATTGATGCGTTGGTTACCAGTCCTTGCCCTTGTCGCTTTATCAGCCTGCGACAGCACTACGCCGGCCAAGGAAGAGGCTGCGCGTCAGGCCGACGTGGCAGAGGTCGAGGCCAATCAGGAGTCTCCGCCCGAGGAGCTTGTGCTCGATCCGATCCGCTATCCCGAGATCGAGAAGCACAACCTGTATGGCGCCGGGTGCAGCTTTGCGCCCGATGGCGGCGGGTTGGGCGCGGTGGCTCTGGCGATGGCGGACGAAGGCTACCTGATCCGCAACGGCGAATTGCTTACGCTGGCGGCAGACAAGGGAAGCAAGGAAATGCCCTACCTCGCGCGGCGGAAATACGATGGCCGCGAGTATTCCTTCACTCTCGATCTTGACGAGGCCGGGGGCGAGCAGAGCGGTTACGAGACCACCGACTATCGCGGCACGCTAACCGTGCGCGACGGCAACGACCGGGTGCTTTACCAGGCCGAAGGGCTCACCCAGTGCGGCGCGTGACCTAGTCCGTTCCGCCCGGTTCGCGGGTGCGGATCAGTGCGTTCGAGACCATTTCCAAAACAATCTCGTCGTTCTGGTTGAAGGTACGGATGCGGCTCTTGAAAATGCCCATCTCGGGGCGCGAGGCGCTGCGGCGTTTCTCGATGATCTTGGTCTCGCAGCGCAGCGTGTCCCCGGGATAGACCGGCTTCTTCCAGCGTAGCTGGTCGACTCCGGGCGAGCCAAGACCTGCGGATTTCTCGTTCATCATGTTTTCGACCATCATGCGCATTGTCATCGAACAGGTGTGCCAGCCGCTGGCCGAGACCTTGCCGAAATGCGTCTGCGCGGCGGCCTCGTCCGAGAGGTGGAAGGGCTGCGGGTCGTATTTAGAGGCAAACTCGATCACCTCTTCGCGCGTGACTTCATACCCGCCGAAACTGCGGGTCATGCCGATCTCGAGATCTTCGTAGAATATCATGGCCTCGTGCTTGGACTAGACCATGGGGCGGAGCAACATCCAAATCGCCATGCCGATCATGGCAAGATTCTCCGTCAGCGATACGAAGCCCAGAGGGACGTTGGCGCTTCCGCCGACGCAGGCGCACTTGATCGAACGCTTCTGGACGTAGACCGCGTAAAACACGCTCACCGCGCCCACCGTGCCGATGAAGAGTGCAATCGGGATCGATAGCCATGGTAGAATTCGTCCGGCCATGAGTACGGCAGCCGTCGCCTCCAGGAAGGGGTAGGCGTAGGCATAGGGGACCCAGCGTTTGCCCAGCAGGTCGTAGCCCACGAACATGGTCGAAAATTGCTCGACGTCCTGCAGCTTGAGCATGGCCAGCATCGCCATGGAAAGCGCCACGAACCATTCGGCAGCGCGGATGGTCAGCGGTGAGCCGTAGACGAAAATGCTGAGGGCGATGGCCAGCGCGGCACCCACCGCGAAAACGGCAAGGACCGGCGTGTAGCTCGTGTCGCTGGCCGTTTCCTTGTCGTAATCGAAATGCTTGCGCAAGTCTGTGTAGCCGCCGATCCGCTGGCCTTCGATGAAGCTTTGTGGGGTCGTCTTGACGCCGTACTTTTCCTTGAAGGCATCGGTCGCTTCGCGCGTGGTAAGCGGGTGGTCCTCGACCGTGTAGCCCTCGCGCTCGAGCAGCCATCTGGATTTGATGCCGTAGGGACAGACATGCCTGTCCATCACCATGCGGTAGAGTCTCGCAGTCTTGGGCATGGCTGTCAGCTATACCCGAGGGGGGTATTTTTCAAGTCAGGAGCGGAAGCTCGGTTTGAGGCCCTCCGGTCCGAAATCAGGAATGATACGATAGCGCGCAGTGAACAGGCTGAAGATACCAAACATGATCAGGCCGATGGCGACCACTGAGTAAATAAGGCCAGTGTCCCGCAGGGATAGGATCGCCTGTCCCAAGCCCTGGATGCGTTCTTCGCTCTCCACCCATGCGCCCTTGATCATCGACCATCCGATCAGGAGGAACACGATGGCACGGGCTGCATGGCCCGCCCGTCCGATCGGGCAGGTAATGGACGGTGCGCGGGCGCTGATGCGGTGCATGAAATGGGCGGTGAAGGCGGTCTTGGCCTGCATGAAGGCTCCGATGAGAAAGCCGAGGCCGATGGCGCCGATCACGATCCAGCCGATTTCCATCTGAAGGATCGATCCTGCCATTTCCTTCCCCCCGCTGTCCCCGTCCGAACTGCTCTTTTCGCCGGTCGCGAACTGGAAGCAGGCGTAGGCGAGGAAGAGGTGCGCGACTGCGCTAGCGCCATCGCCGATGCGCTTCAGGATGCCGGTCGAGTCGGTGCCGCGATGCTGAAGATCGCTGATCGCGCACATCAGGCGAAAAGCGACATAAGCTAGCAACCCCGCGGTCATCGTCCACAAAATCGGCGTGCCGATGGGGACTTCCTGGAGATAGTCGTAAACAGCGCTTCCGCCGCCCTCCGCATCGCCCCTCGTGCTCAGCGCGATATAGCCCAGCAGGAGGTAGGTGATACCACGGGCAGCGAAGCCGATCCGTACGAGCCAGCTGAACTTTTCGGACTTGTCCACCATGGCTGCCGGAACCTTGAGACGGCGCGTGTCAGGCGCGGAACTTGGGAACGCCGGCCTCGCTGTCGAGGTCCGGAATAATCCGGTAACGCGCGAGTACGAGGCTGAATAGGCCGAACAGCATCAGGCCGATGGCGGTCAGCGTGAAGATGAAGCCCTCACCTGCAAGGCTGGCGACGGCATCGCCCAGCGTTTTCACCTGGCTTGCACCGCTCGACATGAAGCCCGCCTTGAACAGCGACCAGCCGATGACGGTGTAGACCACACCACGTGAGATGTAGCCTGCGCCGCCCAGCCAGCGCGTGGCCGACGGGGCCTGTCCGCTGATGCGGTTCATGAATTCGCCCGTGATGCCTTTCTTCACCTGGAAGATGGCGGCGATGAAAAAGGCGAGGCCCAGAATGCCGAGGATCGTGCCGCCGAAGTCCATCGAGAGCACGCCCGAGGCCGCTTCCTGCGCGCCGCCGCCTCCGCCGCCCGAGCTGCCCTGCGCCGCTTCGCCCGTGTCGCGTCCGGCGAATTGATAGGCGGAATAGGCGAGCGCGATGTGAGCGATACCGCTACCGGCATGGCCGATGCGCTTGGCCCAGCCCTTGCCGTCGCTGCCCTGGTTCTCGATATCGAACAAGGGGGAGCAGAAGCGGAAGAGGGCGTAGGCCACGAGGCCGATCACCATGATCCAGAGGATGACATTGCCTCCGGGAAAATCATTGATCGCGCGGAAGATGCCGTTCGTGCCCTCGGCAATCTTGCTGGCGCTGGTCAGCGCCACGAGGCCGAGCACGAAATACAGGATCGCACGGCTGAAATAGCCAACGCGCACGAGCCAGCTGAACTTTTCGGATTTATCTACCACCTAGAAAACTCCCCTTGTTTTGAAAGCCTAACGGCAGGAGAGGGCGAAGCGTTCCGCTACTCGGTCAACCGCTTGTGGATAAAACGTCCAGAAGAGCGTCCGAAAGCGGGTCGCCGGCTTCGGCCTGCGGCAGGCCAACCAGCTGGCGCAGCAGCGGCGCGACCTGCGTGTTCGCAAAGTCGGTCGTCGTTGTACCGTCACGAAACGCAGGTCCGTTGGCGATGAAGATTGCCTGCATTTCCGGCGCGAAGGGGTCGTAGCCGTGGCTGCCGCCGGTCCAGGAGGACGTCGAGGCAGAGCGCGTGATCGTCCAGCCGGTCTCAGGCAGGCAGAAATAGGGCGGGATGCGGTCGTGCGTGCCGTATTGATAGCGCGCCGGAATATCCTGCTTTGCCCAGCAGGTCATGTGGTCATGTTCGGCGAGGATGGCTTCGCGAAATTCGCGTGTCTTGCCCTCAACAGGCTCGAAAGTGGCGTAGGCTCCGGATTCGACAAGGCGGTACAGCGAACTGTCGACGACGTCATCAAGAGCGATTACGCGCTCAGAACTGGTTGCCGCCATGCCATGGTCTGACACGATGACTAGGTTGGCAGGTTGCCCGAGGGTTTCCAGGCCGTCGACCAGCATGGCGATATGCGTGTCGACATCGCGCAGGGCCGCGTTCACTTCCCCGCTGTCGGGACCGCCATCATGGCCGGCGCTGTCGACCGTATCGAAATATAGCGTCAGGAACTCGGGCCGGATGTCCGCCGGGCGGCGCACCCAGTCGAGCACCGAATTGACCCGCTGCGTGTTCGACACCTGCATCGAGAAGGCCTGCCAGTCGCTCGGCAGGATACCGTCGGTGACGGGGCCGTAGCGCACGGCCGTGCCGCCCCAGGGAACCGCACTGCCCGGCCAGAACATGGCGGCGCTGCGGATACCGACTTCCTCGGCCTCGACCCAGACAGGTTTGGCCTGGTTCCACCAATAGGGATCGACCGTCGCCATGGTGAAGGGTTCTTCGGGCTTGCCTGCATCCTCCATCCGGTTGGCAGTAATGCCGTGCTGGTCAGGCACGAGGCCGGTCACCAGCGTCCAGTGGTTGGGAAAGGTCTTGGTCGGGAAGGAAGGGCGCATCGCCGCGCGCACACCGCCATCCGCAAGGCCGCTCAGCGTGGGCGTTATGCCGCGGTCAAGATAATCGGGGTGGAAGCCGTCGATGGAGACAAGGATGGTCACCGGCTCGCGCACTTCCGCTTTTACGGCCGAAACGCTTTCAACCTGCGGGGCGCAGGCGGCCAGCGTGGTCGCGGTGGCAAGAGCGAGGGCGGTGACCAGTTTCTTCATCGAGCGCGTTTCCTCAGACGTTGAACTTGAACAGCATCACGTCGCCGTCCCTGACGAGGTACTCCTTGCCTTCCTGGCGCAGCTTGCCCGCATCGCGCGCACCGCTTTCGCCGTTCAGCGCGATATAGTCCTCGTAGGCAATCGTTTCGGCGCGAATGAAACCGCGTTCGAAATCGGTGTGGATCTCGCCAGCTGCCTGCGGGGCCTTGGCACCTTCGGGGAAGGTCCATGCCCGCGATTCCTTGGGGCCGGCGGTGAAGAAGGTGTTGAGGCCAAGCAGCTTGTAGCCCGCCTTGATCACGCGGCTGAGGCCGCTTTCCTCGAGCCCAAGCTCTGCAAGATATTCGGCGCGGTCTTCGGCATCCATCGCCACCAGCTCGCTTTCGATGGCTGCCGAGACGACCACCGCCTGCGCGCCCTCAGCCTTGGCCTTTTCGAACACGAGATCGGAGAAGGCGTTGCCCTTGGCCGCGTCTTCCTCGCCCACGTTGCAGACATAGAGCACCGGCTTGGCGGTGAGCAGCTGCGCCTGCCGCAGCACGCGCGCTTCTTCTTCGTCATTCGGTTCGGTCAGGCGAGCGGGTTTGCCGTCGCGCAGCAGGGCGAGGGCCTGGCCCAGCACGCTGGCGATGATCTTGGATTCCTTGTCCCCCGCCGTGGCGCGCTTTTCGGCGGCCGGAACACGCTTTTCGAGGCTTTCGAGGTCCGACAGCATAAGCTCTGTCTCGACCACTTCGGCATCGGTGATCGGATCGACCTTGTTGGCGACGTGCTGGATGTCGTCATCCTCGAAACAGCGCAGGACGTGGACGATAGCGTCCACCTCGCGGATATTGCCGAGGAACTGGTTGCCAAGGCCTTCGCCCTGGCTCGCGCCTTTCACGAGGCCGGCAATGTCGACGAAGGCGAGCTGCGTCGGGATGATCTTGGCCGAACCGGCAATGGCGGCGATCTTGTCGAGCCGCTCGTCCGGCACGGAGACCTGGCCGACATTCGGCTCGATCGTGCAGAACGGATAGTTCGCAGCCTGCGCGGCCTGCGTTTCGGTCAATGCATTGAAAAGGGTGGACTTGCCGACGTTCGGCAGGCCGACGATCCCGCAACGGAAACCCATCGATTACTCCGGAAAAAATGTGTTGTGCGCGCCCTTAGCGCCGGTGCGCGCACAATGCCAGAGGATCAGGCGTTATGAACAGCGCGCACCAGCGGGCCGAGACGGCTTTCGCCGAGCCATTCGACCTGTGTCTTCGCGCTGACTTCGTTGATGGCGATCTGGGGCTTGCTCCCGGGATGGACGGGCACCCTGAGGGGGCGGGTGCCGCTCGGCATGGCCAGGACCCGCGCCATGGCACGCGGGACATCCATCGGGTCGGCGCTCCGCCCGGACCCGTCTTCCTCGCCCATCCGTGCGACCACCTGCGGATAGCCATCGAGATGGATGGCCTGCGCCCGGGCCTTGAGTTCGCCCGAATAGCGATTGCGGTTGACCCATACCTCGGTCGGATAGCCGCCGGGCTGGATCACGGTCACCCCGATACCGTGCGGGACCAACTCGTAAGCCAGCTGCTCTCCCATGGCCTCGACAGCAAATTTCGTCGCCGAATAATGCCCAGAGTATGGCACGATGACGCGACCGAGCTGGCTCGAGACATGGAAGATATGCCCCTGCTTCCGCGCCCGCATATTGGGCAGGACCGCACGCACGAGTCGGTGGTAGCCAAGCACATTGGTGTCGAAGGCGAGGCGGGTGGCCTCCATGTCCTGCACTTCGACCGGCCCGGTGATGCCTACGCCGGCGTTGTTGACCAGCACATCGAGACCGCGCCCGATCTCGCGCTCCGCCGCGCCAACCGCCTCCGTGACCTCATTGTCGAGCAGGACGTCGAGGCGCATCACCCGAATGTCGAGACTATCGTCGCTGGCGAGCTGCTTGAGTTCATCGGCTTCGGGACGCGGGGTGTTGCGCATGGTGGCGAAGACAGTCGCGCCGAGGCGTGCGAAATGCTCGGCCGAAAGCCTCCCGAAGCCTGAGGAACAGCCGGTGATGAGAATCGCCTTGCCCGAAAGATCGGGGGCGGGCGCCTCCACCTTGTCTCCCTGCGCAGCGCGCGCAGTGGCGGCGATGGCGCCGGTTGCAGCAACCCCTGCAAGCAAGGTGCGACGGTCGAAATTGGGCATCACTGTCTCCTCTCCTGAGGAGACGTTAGCAGATCATTCCTGCATTCGCAGCGCGATATCATTCATGAAGCGCACATCGTCGCCCGTGGCGAGCCATTCGGCTTCCGCGCCCATCGCGCCGAGCATGTCGGCAAGGGCGTCCATCTCGCTCTTGGCGTAATTGCCGAGCACATGGCCGGTCACACGGTCCTTGCTGCCCGGGTGCCCGATCCCGATCCGCACGCGACGGAAATCGGGACCGAGATGCTGGTTGATCGAGCGCAGGCCGTTGTGCCCCGCAAGCCCGCCTCCACGCCGCACTTTCACCTTGAAGGGCGCAAGGTCCAGCTCGTCATGAAAGACGGTCAGGTCCTCGATGTCGAGCTTGTAGAAGCGCATTGCCTCGCCCACCGCGCGGCCGCTTTCGTTCATATAGGTTGCGGGTTTCAGGAGGACGATCTTCTCGCCCCCGATGCGGCCTTCCTGCACCCAGCCGGAGAACTTTTTCTGCACGGGGCCGAAACCGTGGATCTCGGCTAGGGCGTCGCACACCATGAAGCCGATATTATGCCGGTGCATCGCGTATTGCGGTCCGGGATTTCCAAGGCCTGTCCAGATTTGCATGGGTGCGAGTTAGCGAATGTAGCGTGAGCGGCAAGGTCTGAGTTTTTTGTTTGCGCCCTCAAACGCCGGGCGCGACGCGTCCGCGTCGCTTGGCTTCGCCGCAGTAGCGGCGGCGCGCGGTCGCGCTTTGACTGCCGTGACGAGGAACCGGACCGGCGGAGGTCCGGCAAGCGCGACTGCGCGCCCGCAGCGGGTGCAGCTTGCTGCACATCTAGCGAGGACGAACCAGCGGAGGCGGGTTCGCAAAACAAAAAACGCCGAGCTCCACGAGGGAACCCGGCGTTCTTGGTGATAGGTGAGGCGAGAGCTTATTCGCTCTTGTCTTCCTGTTCCTGAGCGGCGTCTTCGTCTGCGCCCTGCTCGGTGGCCGGAACGTCCTGCGGATCGACGTCCTCTTCGACTTCTTCGCCTTCCGCGCCTTCGCTCTTCTTGAGCGCCGACGGAGCAACGAGGGTGGCGATGGTGAAGTCGCGGTCGGTGATCGCGCTTTCGCTGCCAGCGGGCAGCTTCACTTCGCTGATGTGGATCGAATCGCCGACTTCCTTGCCGGTGACGTCGATTTCGATCTCGCTCGGGATCTTGTCGTTTTCGCACACGAGGTCGAGTTCGTGACGGACCACGTTCAGAACGCCGCCCTTCTTGAGGCCCGGGCTGGCTTCTTCGTTCGTGAAGACGACCGGAACCTGAACTTCGATCTTGCCGCCCTTGACCATGCGGAAGAAGTCGACGTGCTCGGGGCGATCGTTGACGGGGTGAAGCGACACGTCCTTGGGAAGCGTCTTGATCTTCTTGCCACCCAGTTCGATCGTGACGATCGAGTTCATGAAGTGGCCGGTGCCGAGCTGCTTGACGAGCTCCTTGGCTTCGACGTGGATCAGTATGGGTTCTTCCTTGCCGCCATAGATCACGGCGGGGACACGGCCATCACGACGCAGTGCACGGGAGGCTCCCTTGCCAGCCCGTTCGCGCGTCTCGGCCGGAAGTGTCAGAGCATCGCTCATGTCGCTTACCTTTCGAATGCGATTGATATATTCGGTCCGCCACGCCTCCAGGGATGACCATGACGCCGAAGCGCGCGCCTATAGCGGGGCGGGGAGGAATTGCAAGGCAAAAGCCCCCCGCCTCGGGTAAGGCGGAGGGCTCGTTTGCCAAACGGCGTGTGAAGCGCCTCCTTACTGGATGCGCGTGATCGCGATGTCCCGCTCGGCCAGATAGTCCTGCACGCTCTTCTCGCCGGCGAGATGCCCGGCGCCTACGGCCATGAACACGGTGCCAGGAGTATCGAGACGCTCGTCGATCCAGCCCGCCCAATTCGCGTTACGGACGTAGAACAGGCGTTCCATCAGCAGCGGGTCGGTCTCGGCACCTTCCTGCAGCATGGCGGCAAGTTCATTGATATCGCCAACCTTCCATTCCTCGATGATGCGGCCGAGCATGGCGACGCTTTCCTCGGGGTTTTCGACCGACTGGATCAGGTACGGGACCTGCTTGTTCAGCGGCAGGGAATCGAAGATGTCGATCTGGTATTCGGCCGTTTCCAGCGCCGCGCGGCCAGTACCTTCAGGCACGGTCGCCTCGAGTACCTTTTCGACGCCGTTCTCGCCGTCAACGCCGGCCTTCTGCAAGGTGACCTGCAACACGGTGATGGCGGCGAACCAAGGCTCGAAACGATCGATTGCCTCTGCCGGAATGCCGGTCTGGGCGAGCCCGGCCTCGTATTTCGCGCGCTGCTTGTCGTTCATCAGCCCGCGCAGAGTCTGGCCTTCGGGGAGCATGGCCTTGCTCATCACCATCGGGGCGAGCGCGCTCATGCCCTCGGGCGTCATATCGACTTCGGTCACTAGCGTCTGCGAAGAGGTGATGGCATCGGCGACAAGGCCGCTGTTCCAGTCGATATCGGAGGGAAGGGCATGGACCGTCCCAAAGATGTAGATGATTGTGTCCTCGTCGGCCACTTTCCACAGTGCCGGTCCATCGCCGGTCGGCACGAAGGCAGGCTCGCTGGCCGCGACGGTTTCAGTATGGGCATAAGTGGCACAGCCCTGCAGGCCGAATGCGAGCGCAGCGGCGCAAATCGTCGTTTTCAAAAGGCGCTTTGCTTCGGTCATAGTCTCTTCTCCTGTTTGCTGTCTTCTAGGGAACAACTTCCGCACTTGGAAACAGGTAAAGAGCCCAATGGCTTGGCGGGTGGAGAAAAGCTCGGGGACTTGGCTGCCACAGGCAAACCTGTTGCACTGCGGCATTGACCCGTTTTCACCCTTGCGCCATTGCGCGCCGCATGGACCGTAATCCGCGTAAATCCTTCCAGGACATGATCCTCGCGCTCCACGATTTCTGGAGCGCCAACGGGTGCCTTATTCTGCAGCCCTACGACATGCGTATGGGCGCAGGCACCTTCCACACCGCGACCACGCTGCGCGCGCTGGGCCCTGAGCCGTGGAACGCGGCCTTCGTGCAACCCTGCCGCCGCCCGACCGACGGCCGCTATGGCGAAAACCCGAACCGCCTCCAGCACTATTTCCAGTACCAGGTGATCCTGAAGCCGAGCCCGGCGAACATCCAGGACCTCTACCTCGAAAGCCTGCGCGTGATCGGCATCGATCCGCTCAAGCACGATATCCGCTTCGTGGAAGACGACTGGGAAAGCCCGACGCTGGGCGCTTGGGGCCTCGGCTGGGAAGTCTGGTGCGACGGGATGGAAGTCACCCAGTTCACCTATTTCCAGCAGATGGGCGGCTTCGACTGCAAGCCGGTCGCGGGCGAGCTGACCTACGGTCTCGAACGCCTCGCCATGTACATCCAGGGCGTGGACAACGTCTACGATCTGGATTTCAACGGTCAGGGCGTCACCTATGGCGATGTCTTCCTCGAGAACGAGAAGCAGATGTCGAAGTGGAACTTCGAAGTCGCCGAGACGGGTGCCCTGTTCGACCTGTTCAACAAGGCCGAGGCCGAGTGCAAGAACGCGCTCGCACACAACGTCCCTATAGCGGCGTACGAGCAGGCGGTGGAAGCCAGCCACATCTTCAACCTGCTGCAGGCCCGCGGCGTGATCAGCGTGCAGGAACGCGCCAGCTACATGGGCCGGGTGCGCGACCTCGCGCGTGGCAGCTGTGAAGCGCATATGGAAAAGGAAGCGCCCGTGTGGGCCGAGAAATATCCGGAGTGGTCGAAATGAGCCCCATCGCACCACCCCCGTTCGGCCTAAGCCTGTCGAAGGCCAGCCGCAACGTTTCGCCTGCGCTTCGACAGGCTCAGCGCGAACGGGTGTTGGCATCGGAGGACGGCAATGTCTGATTTCCTCCTCGAATTGCGCAGCGAAGATATCCCCGCTCGCATGCAGACAGGGGCCCGCGGCGAATTGGAAAAACTGTTCCGCCGCGAGATGGAAGCTGCCGGTGTTACGACGGGCGAGATCACCGTATGGTCGACCCCGCGCCGCCTTGCGCTGATCGCTCGCGACCTACCCGAAGCAACCGAAGCGGTCAGTGAAGAACTGAAAGGACCTCCGGTCGGAGCGCCGGATCAGGCGCTCGACGGGTTCTGCCGCAAGGCCGGGGTCGACAAAGGCTCTCTCGAAACACGCGAAGTTAAGGGCAGGGCGACCTACTTCGCCGTCAAGAACATTCCCGGCCGCGCGACGAAGGACCTGCTCGCCAAGGCGATCCCTGCAATCATCCGTGACTTCAGCTGGCCCAAGTCGATGCGATGGGGCGCAGCCTCGATCAGCACCGAGAGCTTGCGCTGGGTGCGCCCGCTGTCGGGCATCGTCGCGCTGCTGGGTGATGACGTGGTCGAATGCGAGGTGCATGGCGTTACCTCGGGTGCGGTTACGCTCGGCCACCGCTTCCACCATTCGGGCGACATCACCATCGGCAACGCCGACGACTATGCGATGAAGCTGCGCGCCGGTCACGTCATCGTTGACCATGAAGAGCGTCAGGACCTGATCCGCTCGGGCGCGGCCAAGGTTGCCACTGAAGTCGGTCTCAAGCTGGTCGAGGACGAAGGGCTGGTGATCGAGAATGCGGGCCTCACCGAATGGCCCGTACCGCTGCTCGGCCGCTTCGAAGAGGATTTCCTCGAGGTTCCGCCCGAGACGATCCAGCTTACCGCACGTGTGAACCAGAAGTATTTCGTCTGTGAGAACGAGGCGGGCGAACTCGCCAACGCCTTCATCTGCACCGCCAATATCGAGGCGGAAGACGGTGGCGCCCGAGTGGTAGACGGCAACCGCAAGGTCCTTGCCGCCCGCCTGTCCGACGCGCGCTTCTTCTGGAATGTCGACCGCAAGAAGACGCTGGCCGTGCATGCCAAGGGGCTGGAGCGCATCACCTTCCACGAGAAGCTGGGCACCGTCGCCGACAAGGTGGACCGCGTGGCCAAGCTGGCTCGCTGGCTGGTCGAGGAAGGCATCGTCAAGGATGCCGACCCAGACATGGCCGAACAGGCCGCGCGCCTCGCCAAGGCCGACCTCGTCACCGAAATGGTCGGCGAGTTTCCCGAATTGCAGGGCCTGATGGGCGGCTACTACGCCCGCGCCGAAGGACTGCCCGATGCGGTGGCCGACGCAATCCGCGATCACTACAAGCCGGTCGGGCAGGACGACGAGGTGCCGACTGCTCCGGTGACTGTGGCAGTGAGCTTGGCTGACAAGCTGGATACGCTGGTCTCGTTCTTTGTCATCAAAGAGCGACCGACAGGATCGAAAGATCCGTTTGCACTCCGTCGCGCAGCGTTGGGTGCTATCGAACTCATCCTCCAGAATAAGCTGCGGATCGAGATCGACTACGCGACTGCGAAAGCGGCAAATCGGGTCTTCAGGCAGCATGAAAATCGCGAAGATCACGACGCTTGGTTCACCGAACAAAATAACGCTGAGCTATATCGCGCAGTACCCGATTTCTTTGTTGACCGCCTGAAGGTTCAGCAGCGCGACGCGGGAGTTCGGCATGACCTGATCGATGCGGTTTTCGGACTCGCTGAGCGCAAGGACGAAATTGTAGGAAACCTCGCCCGCGTCCACGCACTCCAGTCTTTCATGGACACCGAAGACGGCGCCAACCTGCTCGCGGGCTACAAACGTGCCGCCAACATCCTCAAGAAGGAGGACTGGCACGGCATCGAGGGCGAAATCGCTCGCACCGGCGAGGAAGACCCGCTCGCGCTGGTCGACGATCCCGACATGCGCGCCGTGGTCGAAGCCAAGATGGCCGAACGCCATGCGAAAGAGCTTTCCTACGCGCCCGAACCTGCCGAACAGGCACTGATGGATGCTCTTGCGACTTCGGAACCGGCGGCGGCCAAGGCCATTGAGGCGGAAGACTTCTCTGCCGCGATGGCTGCTCTGGCAGCGCTTCGCGCACCGATCGACCGCTTCTTCGATGAAGTGACGGTAAATGCAGAGGAAGAAAACAAGCGGGCACATCGTCTCGACCTGCTTGCGCGCTTCCGTGCTGCAGTGCACAAAGTCGCCGACTTCAGCCGGATCGAAGGCTGATTTTTTCCGGCGAAGTGTCAACTTCGCCTTTTGGCCAAAGGTCGCGGAATTCCGGGGCTGGAACACGTAAAACCGGGGTGACAGCCTGTCACCTTTGTCAAGTTTGAAGGATTTCTTGTGACGGAAACGGTCTTCACCTTCGGCGGAAACGCTCCGCATACGAATGCCCGGCAGAAGGACAAGACCGTCACCGGCGGCAAGGGCGCGAACCTTGCTGAAATGGCCAGCATCGGCCTGCCCGTTCCTCCCGGCTTCACCATCGCGACCGAAGAGTGCCTGAAGTATCTCGCCGGGGGTTCGGATTTCTCCGAAAAACTGCGCAGCGACGTGATGGCCGCGCTGGCCCATGTCGAGAAGACCGTGGGCAAGGGCTTCGGCGATGCGGCAGACCCGCTGCTCGTCTCGGTCCGTTCGGGCGCGGCGGTATCGATGCCGGGCATGATGGACACGGTCCTCAATCTCGGCCTCAACGACGAGACCGTGCAGGGCCTCGCGAACACCAGCGGAGACGAACGCTTCGCCTGGGACAGCTATCGCCGCTTCATCCAGATGTATGGCGATGTGGTGCTCGGCGTCGATCACGGCCTGTTCGAGGAAGCGCTCGAAATTACCAAGGAAGACAACGGCTATTACGCCGACACCGAGCTGAGCGCCGAGGAATGGAAAACGCTCGTCGCCGAGTACAAGTCTATCGTCGAGCAGGAACTGGGTAAGCCCTTCCCGCAGGACCCGGTCGAACAATTGTGGGGCGCGATCAGCGCGGTCTTCGACAGCTGGGACACCGAGCGAGCCAAGATTTACCGCCGCCTCAACGACATTCCGCACGACATGGGCACGGCGGTGAACGTGCAGGCGATGGTCTTCGGTAATATGGGCGACACCAGCGCCACGGGCGTGGCCTTCACCCGCGACCCTTCGACTGGTGAGAAGGCTTATTACGGCGAATGGCTGGTCAACGCGCAGGGCGAGGACGTGGTCGCCGGTATCCGCACCCCCCAATACCTCACCAAGGCGCGCCGCGAGGGTGCCGGTGCCGACAAGCCGAGCATGGAAGAAGCCATGCCCGATGCTTTTGCCGAACTGGCACATGTCTTCGAATTGCTCGAAAAGCACTACACGGACATGCAGGACATCGAGTTCACGGTGCAGGAAGGCAAGCTCTGGCTCCTCCAGACCCGGACCGGCAAACGTACGGCAAAAGCTGCGCTCAAGATGGCGGTCGACATGGTGGGTGAGGGGCTGATCGACGAGAAGGCCGCAATCTTGCGCATCGATCCGATGGCGCTGGACCAGCTGCTGCACCCAACGCTCGACCCCGATGCGCCGCGCGATGTACTGACAACGGGCCTGCCGGCCTCGCCGGGCGCGGCAAGCGGCAAGATCGTGCTCGATGCGGACACGGCCGAACTGTGGACCGGCCGGGGCGAGAAGGTCATCCTCGTCCGCGTCGAGACCTCGCCCGAGGACATCCACGGCATGCACGCCGCCACCGGCATCCTCACCGCGCGTGGCGGAATGACCAGCCACGCCGCCGTGGTGGCGCGCGGCATGGGACGTCCTTGTGTTTCGGGCGCGTCGCAGGTCTCGATCGCGCGCGAAGGACGCACTCTCACCATCGGCAATCGCGAGCTGAAGGAAGGCGACACCATTACGCTGGATGGCGGCAACGGTCAGGTCATGGCGGGCGAGGTCGCAACCATCGAGCCGGAACTGGCCGGCGATTTCGGCACGCTGATGGACTGGGCCGACAAGCACCGCCGCATGCGCGTTCGCACCAATGCCGAGACAGAGGAGGACTGCCGCATGGCACGCCAGTTCGGAGCCGAGGGCATCGGACTTTGCCGCACTGAACACATGTTCTTCGACGCGGGTCGTATCAGCGCGGTACGCCAGATGATCCTCGCCGACGACGAAGCGGGCCGCCGTAAGGCGCTGGCCAAGCTGCTGCCCGAACAGCGCAGCGATTTCGGCAAGATCTTCGAGGTGATGACGGGCTTGCCGTGCACCATTCGACTGCTCGATCCGCCGCTCCACGAGTTCCTGCCGCATGGCGATGCCGAGTTCGAGGAACTGGCTTCGGCAACGGGCAAGAGCGTCGACCAGCTCAAACGCCGCGCGGGTGAACTGCACGAATTCAACCCCATGCTCGGCCACCGCGGTTGCCGTCTCGGCATCACCTATCCCGAGATTTACGAAATGCAGGCACGCGCCATCTTCGAGGCTGCTTGCGAAGTGGCCAAGGCGAGCGGTGAGGCGCCGATTCCCGAAGTGATGATCCCGCTGGTCGCGACGCGCAAGGAGCTCGAATTGCTCAAGGCCGTGGTGGACCGCGTGGCGGGCGAGGTGTTCGAAGCCTCGGGCTGTAAGGTCGACTATCTCGTCGGCACCATGATTGAGCTGCCACGCGCCGCCCTAATGGCGGGTGAAATCGCGGAAGTCGGCGAATTCTTCAGCTTCGGGACCAACGACCTCACGCAGACCACGCTGGGGGTCAGCCGCGACGATGCGGGGCGTTTCCTGACCGAATATGTCGACAAGGGCATTTTCGCTCGTGATCCCTTCGTCAGCCTGGACATCGACGGTGTGGGCCAGTTGGTCGAACTGGCCGCCGAACGTGGCCGAAAGACACGCGGCGACATCAAGCTCGGAATCTGCGGCGAACATGGGGGCGATCCGGCCAGCATCGCCTTCTGCGAGAAGACCGGTCTCGACTACGTCAGCGCCTCGCCCTACCGCGTTCCGATCGCACGGCTCGCGGCAGCGCAAGCAAGTCTTTACTAGTCTTTCCAGCCGGTTAGTGTCAGTATCTCGAAAGTTTCGAGTACGCGATCCTGGTCGTTCTTCGTGGTCAGGAACGCTGCGCGCGCGTTCTTCAGCGCTGCCTTGCCCAGCGGCGGAGCGGCGTTTGTAAGGCTCGACGTTAGTCCCTGATCGCGCAGGTCGGACACCAGCCGGTCGAGCGAACGGAAGGCCACTTCAAGGCTGCGGCTATCAACCACCTGACGCTTGAACAATGCGCGCTGCATCAGCGCTGATGCCGCCGCGTTGTCGACCAGCGGATGCATCCGCGCCGCCGGCCGGTCGGGCTCCGCCGCGACCATAGCGCGGCGAAGATTGGCGAGGCTGCCCGCACCGATCAGCGAAGCGATCAGCATTCCACCCTCGGCCAAGGCGCTGCGCAAATGGAGCAGGGCGCCGGGGAGATCGTTCACCCGGCCGAGCGAGGCGAGGCTGACGATCAGGTCGTAAGGACCGCCTTCCAGCGGCTGCTCTTCGTCCAGCGTGCGGACATTGGCCTCCTCCACCTGCGATCCGCGACCGCGAAGAGAAAGCGCGAGCGTTCCTGTCCAGTCGCCGATCACCAGCACGCGGGCCGGTTCGAACCGCATGAACTCCAGCCGGTCGAGCACATCCTCGACCATGTCGTCGAGAACATAGCGCGCCGCATCGCGCTGCGACTGGCGCACCAGCGCGCGACGGTAGCCTGCCTTGCGGCGCTGGCGGCTGAAGATGCGGGGAGGGGCCCTGTTATCCATTGCGCGTATCCATCGCGCGCTCCCCTGCCGCGCTTGCCAAATCCATGCAAGCCATGCAGCAGGTTCCTATGGGGAGAGTAACCACGATAGGTCGGGCCGTTCGCGAGGGAATCGCGCCCTTCGTGGACCTCGTGTACCCACCTCGGTGTCCCGCATGCGGAGAAGCCATCGGCGAGCAGGGCGGGCTTTGCGCCGAGTGCTGGTCGGGCCTTGCGATCCCCGGCGACCCGAGCTGCGCTGCGTGCCAGCGTCCGTTTGGCGAGGTCGGGCCAAAGGAAGGATCATTCTGCGCACCGTGCCTCGAGAATGCTCCGATTCATGACGGGATCGCCGCCGGTACGCTGTATACCGAGGTCTCGCGCAAGCTCGTCCTTGCGCTCAAGCATGGACGCAGGATTGCGCTCGCCAAATTGCTCGCCCGGCTGATGACAGCGCGAATCCCGCCGACCGAGGGGGAGCGCCTGATCGTGCCGGTTCCGCTTCACCGCTGGCGGCTTTGGCATCGCGGCTTCAACCAGGCGGGGTTGCTGGCACGAGAGCTCGAGAAAGCGGGGTGTGGAACCTTGCTGGTCGATGCGATGCGCCGGACAAAGCGCACGCCCAGCTTGGGAGGGATGGGTGCGAAAGCTCGGGCGCGGGCGCTGGCGGGGGCCATCGAGGTCTCACGCCCCGAGCGAATCGCGGGTCGAAATGTCTTGTTGGTCGATGATGTGCTGACCAGCGGGGCGACCAGCACGGCCTGCGTAAGAGCACTCAAGCGCGCGGGTGCGCGGACTGTGACGATTTCTTGTTTTGCGCGGGTGCTCGACGAAGCGCTTGATCATGCCCGCTAAGTGAAACGCCCAGGATCCGAAGATCCCGGGCGCCACGTGACGAAATAAACCGGACCGTTTTGGTGCAGCCCCCCAGCATGCACCAGGTCCTATCCCTCATCGTTACCGGATGCGCCGCACATAAACCCCCATGCGGCTGCGGATCCGGGACCCCCTGAACCTGGCGCTCTGCTGGCACCGTCGTTCCGGTGGGCAGGCCTCACATAACCTGCGAGTAGCTTCATCTCTCAATTTGACCGTTCATCAAACAGCGATCTGCGGCTAGTGTCGATTTTGGACACTCCTTGTGGTGATCCTGCAACAACCTGTCGTATTTATACAAAACCATGGAGCAATCGTGTCCTTCGACCCGTCCGAACGCGAAACCGGAAGCCAATTCCTGCCGAAATTCGACGAGAAGGGGCTCGTATGCGCCGTCGTTCAGGACACAGAATCGGGCACCATCCTGATGGTCGCCTTCATGGACCAAGAGGCGCTCGACGCCACTCGGGAGACGGGCATCGCGCACTTTCATTCGCGTTCGCGCGGCAAGCTCTGGAAGAAGGGTGAGACGTCCGGAAATGTTTTGCGTGTGGAGGAGATCCTTGTCGATTGCGACCAGGATGCGCTCGTTCTGAGGTGCCGGCCGGCCGGCCCGACCTGCCATACCGGCGCGGTGAGCTGTTTCTATCGCAGGCTCGAAGACGGTATTCTCCAACCCGTCAAGTCTTGACGCTTACGTAAACGTTGAGCTATTGGCATGGGCATGACCCAGCCGCTTCCGCATGCCGAAAACGATCGTCGCCACGCCGGCGCCCACCTCGAACGGCCCGACAAGCTCGAACGCGAACAATTCTCCATCTCCGATCTCACCAGCGAGTTCGGCTGCACGGCGCGTGCCTTGCGCTTTTACGAGGACGAGGGGCTCATCGCACCCTCGCGGGTGGGGCTGACGCGCATCTATTCCAAGCGTGATCGTGCGCGGCTCGCATGGATTATGCGCGCCAAAAACGTCGGCTTTTCGCTGACCGAGATCCGCGAAATGATCGACCTTTACGATCTCGACGATGGCCGCGCCGAGCAGCGCCGCGTGACGCTGGAAAAGTGCAAGAAGCACGTTTCCAAGCTGAAGGCCCAGCGCGCCGATATCGACAGCTCGATAAAGGAACTGACCGAATTCATTTCGCTTGTCGAAGAACAGCTGGACTGAAATTTTCCTCCCCCGGCGAGACGCCGACCGAACGACACTCTCTCCAAGGACTGACAATGCCCACCTACACCGCACCCACCCGCGACACGCGCTTCATCATCAACGAAGTGCTGGACCTTGCCAGCTACGGCAATCTTCCCGGCTTCGAGATGGCAACGGACGATGTGACCGATGCCGTCATCAACGAGGGCGGCAAGTTCTGCGCCGAGGTCCTCGCCCCGCTCAACCGCGTAGGCGATGAGCATGGCTGCGTGCGCAACGATGATGGATCGGTGACCACGCCTCCGGGCTTCAAGGAAGCGTTCGACCAGTTCCGCGAGGCGGGCTGGGGCACGCTGGCGCATGACGAGGAGTTCGGCGGGCAGGGCATGCCGCACGTCCTCGGCTTTGTGATGGAAGAATTCATCTCCAGCGCCAATCAGGCTTTCGGCATGTACCCAGGCCTCACCAACGGCGCGATTTCGGCGCTGCTGGCCAAGGGCTCGGACGAGCAGAAGGCGATGTACCTTCCCAAGATGGTCTCGGGCGAATGGACCGGCACCATGAACCTGACGGAACCCCATTGCGGCACCGACCTCGGCATGATCCGCACCAAGGCCGAGCCGCTCGGCGATGGCAGCTACGCGATCACCGGCACCAAGATCTTCATCTCGGCCGGCGAACACGACATGAGCGAGAACATCATTCATCTCGTCCTCGCCAAGACCCCGGGCGCGCCGGATAGCACCAAGGGCATCTCGCTCTTCGTGGTGCCGAAGTTCCTTGTAAACGAGGACGGCACTCCGGGTGAGCGCAACGGCGTGATGTGCGGCTCGATCGAAGAGAAGATGGGTATCCACGGTAATTCGACCTGCGTGCTCAACTACGACGGCGCCAAGGGCTGGATGGTCGGCGAAGAGAACAAGGGTCTCGCCGCCATGTTCATCATGATGAACGCCGCTCGCCTCGGCGTCGGCATGCAGGGCCTCAGTCAAGCGGAGGTCGCCTACCAGAACGCAGTCGCATATGCGCTCGACCGCCGTCAGGGCCGTGCCCTGACCGGCCCGGCAGAGCCCGAAGCGCAGGCCGACCCGATCTTCGTCCACCCCGACGTTCGCCGCATGCTTATGGACGCGAAGGCCTTCACCGAAGCTATGCGCGCCCTCGCACTGTGGGGCGGCCTGCTGGTCGACCTGACGCACAAGGCCCAAACCGAGGAAGAGCGCGCCGAGGCCGATCTCCTGCTCGGCCTGATGACCCCGGTCATCAAGGGCTACGGCACGGACAAGGGCTATGAAGTCGCCACAAACATGCAGCAGGTCTTCGGCGGCCACGGCTACATCGAGGAATGGGGCATGAGCCAGTTCGTCCGTGACGCGCGTATCGCCCAGATTTACGAAGGCACCAACGGCGTGCAGGCGATGGACCTTTGCGGCCGCAAGCTCGCCCAGAAGGGCGGCGCGGCAGTGCAGGCCTTCTTCAAGCATGTGGGCGATGAAATCGCCGCGGGCAAGGAAATCGACGAACTGAAGGACATGGCCGAGGCGCTGGAAAAGGCGCTGGGCCAGCAGCAGGCCGCAACCATGTGGTTCATGAACAATGCAATGCAGAACCCCAACCATCTCGGTGCGGGCGCGCATCACTACATGCACATCATGGGTATCGTGACGCTCGGCCTGATGTGGCTGAAGATGGCCAAGGTCGCCGCATCGAAGCTCGCCAATGCGGGCGACGAGAAGGCGTTCTACGAACAGAAGCTCGCCACCGCGCGCTATTACATGGACCGGTACCTGCCCGACGCCGGCGCGCTGCGCCGCAAGCTCGAGGCCGGCAGCGACAGCCTGATGGCGCTGGGCGAAGACGCCTTTCAAACGGCGGCCTGATTAAAACCACCCACACAAGAAAGGGCGCCTTCCGCGAGGAGGGCGCCCTTTTCTTTGGTTTAAGTAGGTGCGATTATTCGGTCGGCAGGAAGTCCGGCACTGACAAATACCGCTCGCCCGTGTCGTAATTGAAGCCCATCACCCGGCTCCCAGCCTCAAGCTCTGGCAGCTTCTTCGCAATCGCCGCCAGCGTCGCGCCGCTCGAAATGCCGACTAGGAGGCCTTCCTTCGCGGCGCACTGGCGTGCCCATTCCTTGGCGTCTTCCGGTTCGACCTGGATCGCGCCGTCGATAGCGTCCGTGTGGAGGTTTTCGGGCACGAAGCCTGCGCCGATGCCCTGGATCGGGTGCGGGCCGGGATCGCCGCCGCTGATGACGGGCGAGAGAGTGGGCTCGACAGCATAGGCGAGCATTTCGGGCCAGGTTTCCTTCAGCACCTCGGCGCAGCCGGTGAGGTGGCCGCCGGTGCCGACGCCGGTGATCATCACGTCGATCGGACTGTCGGAGAAATCGTCGAGGATTTCTTTTGCGGTGGTGCGCTTGTGGACTTCGAAGTTGCTCGGATTTTCGAACTGGCTCGGCATCCATGCGCCGTCGGTCTGCTCGACCAGTTCGGCCGCGCGCGAAATGGCGCCCTTCATGCCGCCCTCCTTGGGCGTGAGATCGAAGGTGGCGCCATAGGCCAGCATCAGACGGCGGCGCTCCATGCTCATGCTTTCGGGCATGACGAGCACGAGTTTGTAACCCTTGACTGCGGCCGCCATGGCGAGGCCGATGCCGGTGTTGCCGCTGGTCGGCTCGATGATCGTGCCGCCGGGCTTCAGCTTGCCGGCCTTTTCGGCATCCTCGACCATGGCGAGGCCGATGCGGTCCTTGATCGATCCGCCGGGGTTGGCGCGCTCGCTCTTTACCCAGACCTCGTGGTCGGGGAACAGGCGCGAGAGGCGGATGTGCGGCGTGCCGCCGATGGTTTCGAGGACGGACTGGGCTTTCATGGCAATTGCTCCTGGAGCTTTTCTTCCGGGGGGGATTTTCGAAGGGGTTGTTCTTGCAATTCCTCAGGCGGGTCGAAGGTCCGGGTCGTGCGAAGAACAGGAAAGATTTTCGCCCACATGGCGACTGTAACGATCGCGCCTGTGCCGCCGGTCACGACCGCTGCGACCGGGCCGATCGCGTAGGCGAGGCTGCCGGAGAAGAAGTCGCCAAATTCGTTCGAGGCGCTGATGGTCAACAGGCTGACCGATGACACGCGTCCACGCTTCTCGTCGGGTGTGTGGAGCTGGATCAGCGACTGGCGGATATAGACGCTGAACATGTCCGCTGCGCCGACGATGAACAGCATCGCGAGGCTCAATGGCATGAAGGTCGAGAAGCCGAAGACGATGGTTGCGACGCCGAAGATGGCGACGGCCCAGAGCATCTTCGGGCCGACATTTGTTTTCAACGGCCGGAACGAGAACCAGAGCGCCGTGATCGCTGCGCCGACCGCAGGGGCCATGGCAAGCTGGGCCAGGCCGGTCTCGCCGACCTCCAAAATATCGCGGGCATAGACGGGGAACAGCGCGGTCGCCCCCGCAAGGAAGACGGCGAAGAGATCAAGCGTAATCGTGCCGAGCACCATCTTGTTGCGCACGACGTAGCGCAGCCCCTCGACCATGGCGTAGATGGGGCGCTGGTTCTGCGGACGCGGGGGCTGGGGGACCTTGCCGATAAAGGACAGGGCGGTGATCGAGATGACGAAGAGCGCGGCTGCGGTGATGTAGGGCAGCGAGGGGAAGATCGCATAAGTGTAGCCGCCTACCGCTGGCCCCACGATCATGCCGACCTGCCACGAAATGCTCGACAGGGCGATCGCGTTGGGCAGGATCGTCTTCGGCACGAGGTTGGGGGCGAGGGCCGACAGCGCCGGCCCGGCAAACGCACGCGCGATGCCGAGCAGGATCGCCACTCCGAAAATCCACGGCAGGCTCACCGCGTCGGTCCAGGTGAGCCAGGCGAGCAGGCCGGCGCAGACCAGTTGCAGCAGGACCGTCAGGCGGCCCAGATTGCGTCGGTCGAAATGGTCCGCCGCCCAGCCGCTGAAAGGCGTGAGGATGAACAGCGGGACAAACTGCAGCAGGCCGATCAGTGCCAGCTGGCCCGAACTTTCGGCAACGCTCATCCCACTGTCGCGCGCGATGTTGTAGGTCTGCCAACCGATGATCAGCATCATCGCGTATTGCGCCAGCGTCATCGACAGGCGCGACAGCCAGTAGGCGCGAAAGTTGGGAATCCTGAGAGGCGAGGTCTCGGGGGAGGGCGCGGTTTCGGACGTCACGCCAAACGCATGGCAGGCGCCCCTTCGCTTGTGAAGAGACGCCTGCTTGCTCGTTTAGAAACGAATGTTGGTGCTTGCCCTCAGCGCAGCTTGCGCAGGCGCGGATTGGGCTGGAGCGTGTCGATCATGGCGAGGAAGTCATCGACGCGAATGATACGCTCGAACTGGAAGCCGGCGCGGTTGTCGCGGCACCAGATGCAATAGGCTTCGATACGGCCGATCACCGGCAGCCTCACGACCACGCGTTCGCCTCGGCCAATCCCTTCCGCATCGTCGATCATGAAGCCGTTGGCGGAAAGATTGGCGATATGCATGCGCATGTCGCCCTTGCCGTAATGTTCGGCGATGACCGGGTGGTCGACCGGGTGCCGCGCCATCCGGCGCTGGTCGGTTACGCTGAGTTGTGCTCCGGCGCTCATGCGGTGTGAACCCTTTTGATGTTCTTGTGACCCGCACCTTATTGCCCTCGAAAGGCGAATAATTGGTAAACCGGCTCGCAAGTTTTCGCGAGGGAACGCCCGCTAATTCCAGTCAACGGCAGATAATCGCGTGTTTCTTCTTGCCGAGCGAAAGCTTTGCCTGAGCGCCATCGGCCACTTCGACCAGATATCCCGGATCGGTCACCGCTTCGCCGCCGAGCTTCACGGCCCCTTCGGAAAGCTTGCGCTTGGCTTCCTTGCCCGAAGCGCAGAAGCCGAGGCCCGTCAGTACCGCGCCGATGCGCATGCCTTCCGCGCCGACGGCCAGAGTCGGCAGATCCTCGCCTGCGCCGCCGCCTGCGAAGGTTTCCGCCGCCGTGCGCGCGGCAAGATCGGCCGCTTCGGATCCGCGGACAAGCGCGGTCACTTCATTGGCAAGGATGGTCTTGGCCTGATTGACCTCCGCACCCTCGAGGCTTTCTAGGCGCGCGATTTCGTCCAGCGGCAGGTCGGTGAAGAGGCGCAGGAAACGGCCCACATCGCGATCATCGACATTGCGCCAGTACTGCCAGAAGTCATAGGCGGGCAGTTGCTCCTCGTTAAGCCACACGGCGCCGGCCGCGGTCTTGCCCATCTTGGCTCCGTCGGCAGTAGTCAGCAGCGGCGTGGTCAGGCCGAAGAGCTCGCGCCCGTCCATCCGGCGCGCCAGTTCCATGCCGTTGACGATATTGCCCCACTGGTCGCTCCCGCCCATCTGGAGGCGGCAGTCGTAACGCTGCGCCAGCTCGCGGAAATCGTACGCCTGCAGGATCATGTAATTGAATTCGAGGAAGGTCAGCGGCTGCTCGCGGTCGAGGCGCAGCTTGACAGAATCGAAGGTCAGCATGCGGTTGACCGTGAAATGCGGGCCGACATCGCGCAGCAGCTCGATATAGCCGAGCTGACTTAGCCATTCGTCGTTATTGACCATCACGGCATCGGTCGGCCCTTCGCCGAAGGTCAGCAACCGCTCGAACACCGTGCGGATCCCAGCGATATTCGCCTCGATCCCCGCATCGTTTAGCATTTTACGGCTCTCGTCTTTGCCCGACGGGTCGCCCACCTTGGTCGTGCCGCCGCCCATCACCACGATCGGCTTGTGTCCGGCCTGCTGGAGGCGGCGCAGCATCATGATCTGCACCAGGCTACCGATGTGCAACGACTGGGCAGTGGCATCGAAACCGATGTAACCGGGCACGACCTGCCGCGCGGCAAGACCGTCCAGCCCTTCCGGATCGGTAATCTGGTGGATATAGCCGCGCTCTTCGAGCAGACGCAGGAGTTCGGATTGGTAGGTGCTCATGACGGAGCGCCCGCTAGCATGGGGATTTGGCTTTGGAAACGCATGAACTGGAAGCCCACCGCGCCTATCCTCCGCTGGAGGTGACGTCTGTCGCGGCGCGGATCGTTTCGCGGGACGAGAACTGGCTGCGCCTGCGCTGGCGGATCGAGGGCACGGGCAAGCTGGTCGTCCCGGGTTTCGCGGGCAAGGGCAGGGCGGACGAGCTGTGGCGCGCGACCTGTTTCGAGCTTTTCCTCAAGCCCGACGGCGGCGAGGCCTATTGTGAGTTCAATCTCTCGCCTTCGGAACGCTGGGCCGCTTATGATTTCAGCGCTCAGCGCGACGGGATGGAGAACCGCCCCGTCCCGCGCGAGCCGGAATGTACCATGCGGCAGGGAAGCAGCTTTGCGATATTCGACGCAGCGATCCCCGCGGCGGCACTTCCGCAAGGAGACTGCGCCGCCGGTCTGACGTGCGTGCTGGAAGAAGAGGGCGGCATCAAGAGCTTCTGGGCGCTCTGCCACCCCGGCGATCAACCCGATTTCCACGATCCCGCTTGCTTCACTGCGCGGCTTGCGGCACCGACAAGCGCATGAAATTCGGCATTGATCGTCTCCTCACCGAAAGCGAACTGCGCGCGCCTCTGGAAGGCAAGCGGGTCTCGCTGATTGCACATCCGGCTTCCGTCACCGCGCAACTCGAGCATTCGCTCGACGCGCTGATCGAACGCGGGATCAACGTTACCTCGGCCTTCGGTCCGCAGCATGGCCTGAAGGGCGATAAGCAGGACAATATGGTCGAGACCACGGACGAGACCGACCCGCGTTACGACATCCCCGTATTCAGCCTCTATGGCGAAGTGCGCCGTCCGACGGGACAGGCCATGTCGACGGCCGATGTGTTCCTGTTCGACTTGCAGGACCTCGGCTGCCGTATTTACACCTTCGTCACAACCTTGCTTTACGTGCTGGAGGAAGCGGCGACGGCGGGAAAATCGGTCTGGGTGCTCGACAGGCCCAACCCGGCAGGCGGTCCGGTTGAGGGCACGCTGTTGCTGTCCGGACAGGAAAGCTTCGTCGGCGCCGCGCCGATGGTGATGCGGCACGGCATGACCATGGGGGAGATGGGCCACTGGTTCGTTGAGCACTTCGGGCTCGATGTCGATTACCGCGTCATACCGATGGAAGGCTGGAAGCCCGGAAAAGCGCCCGGCTACGGTTGGCCGCAGGAGCGCGTCTGGATCAATCCCAGCCCCAACGCCGCCAGCCTGAACATGGCGCGCGCCTATGCCGGCACGGTCATGCTCGAGGGCACCAATCTGAGCGAGGGCAGGGGAACGACCCGCCCGCTGGAGATCCTCTTCGGCGCGCCCGATATCGACGCGAGCGAGGTTCATGCGGAAATGAAGCGCATTGCGCCGATGTGGCTGCGCGGCTGCCGTTTGCGCGAATGCTGGTTCGAGCCGACCTTCCACAAGCATGCAGGAACGCTCTGCAACGGCTTGATGATCCACGCGGAAGGCCCATTCTACGATCACCACGAATTCAAGCCGTGGCGTTTGCAGGCGCTCGCGTTCAAGGCGATCCGCAACCTCTATACCGATTACGAAATCTGGCGCGATTTTCCCTATGAGTACGAGTTCGACCGTCTCGCCATCGACGTGATCAACGGCGGCCCCGCCTTGCGTGAATGGGTGGACGACAGCGAAGCCGAACCGGGCGACCTCGAAGCGATCGCCCATGCCGACGAGGAAAGCTGGCGCGAAACCATCGCGCCGCACCTGCTCTATGGCTGATCCTCAATTCAGCTTGCGCAGTTTTACCTCGGCCTCGACCTCGGGAAGGGGGCGGACGTCCGACGTGTCCTGCCGCATGACCATTACGGCGCACCCGTCGATGCTCTGGTCGACCGCGGCAATGAAGTAAGCGTCATCGGACGAGGCCGGGCTTTGGTCGAGCTGGGGTTGGCCGCTGGCTGCACGAACCTGCGTTATCCGCTCGTCGCAATTGCGCGCTGCCGTTTCCTCGGAGCGTTCGGCGGCTTCGGTTTCGGCTCCCGGCTCCCCCCGTTCGACGTCGGTCGACTGGGCGAGCGCTGCGCTGGCTACGAGGGAAAGGGCGCCAAGGGCTAGCAGTTTCATACTATCTCTCCTTTGCACCACTTATACAGGAATTGACGATACCTCTCAATCGGTTGGCGGTTTCACCGTCTGCACCAGGCTGACCAAAACGAAACTGATCAGCATCAGCAGGTACCAGCTGCCGAGCTTTGCCAGGCTGACCAATTCCCAGCAGTCCTCCTGCCCCGGGTAATTCCACGCGTTGGCGAAAGTGGCGATGTTCTCGGCGAACCAGATAAACAGCGCGACGAGAAGGAAGCCTAGCAGCAGCGGCATCCAGCGGTGCACGCGCCAGTTGCGGAAGTGGACCCTGGTATTGCGGAACAGCCAGAAGTGATCGCGAAGAGGAGGATGCGGATGTCCGGCAGCCAGTGGTGGGCGAAAAATTGACATAGATCGCCGCGGCCAGCGCATAAGTCGCCCAGCGGGGTGGATAGGCGGAATAGCGGAAGTCGAAGATGCGCCAGACGCGAGCGATGTAGCTGCCGACGCTGGCGTACATGAAGCCGGAGAACAGAGGGACCGCCCCGACATGCAGGAAGCTGTCCTCGGGATAGATCCACGACCCTGCGGCGGTCTTGAACAGCTCCATCACCGTGCCGACCACGTGAAAGATCAGGATGACCTTCGCCTCGTCCCACGTCTCCAGACGGAACAGCAGCATGCCGGCCTGTATTACCAGCGCCGCCAGCGTGAGGAAATCGTAGCGGTGGAGCGCAGCATTGTCGGGGTAGAAGAAGTGGGTGAGGAGCAGCAGCGCCAGCAACAGCGCGCCGAACAGGCATGCCCAGGCCTGCTTGAACCCGAAGAGCAGGAATTCGTAGAGCCCCAGCTTCCAGCCGCTGCCCGGATCGAATGTCTCGAGGCGCTGGCGGACGGCCTCGAAGCGCGTATGCCTCAACGGCTTACCCCTGCTTGCGGCTCAATTCGCGCATCGCGTCGTCCAGCCCGTCGAGCGTGAGCGGATACATCCGGTCGTTGACAAGGTGCTTCATCACCTTGGTCGATTGCGAATAGCCCCACTGTTTCTCGGGCACGGGGTTCAGCCACACGGTCGCCGGATAGGTGTTCACGACGCGCTGCATCCAGGTGGCGCCCGCTTCCTCGTTCATATGCTCGACGCTGCCGCCCGGATGGGTGATCTCGTAGGGGCTCATCGCCGCATCGCCGACAAAGATGATCTTGTAGTCGTGCCCGTATTTGTGGAGCACGTCCCAAGTCTTGGTCCGCTCCTGCCAGCGGCGGCGGTTGTCCTTCCATACGCCCTCGTAAAGGCAGTTGTGGAAGTAGAAGAATTCGAGGTTCTTGAACTCGCTGGTTGCCGCGCTGAACAGCTCTTCGGTGACCTTGATGAAAGGATCCATCGACCCGCCGACGTCGAGGAAGAGCAGCAGCTTGACCGCGTTGTGCCGCTCGGGTCGCATGCGGATATCGAGCCAGCCCTGCTTGGCCGTGCCGCGGATCGTGGCGTCGAGATCGAGCTCGTCCGCCGCGCCCTCACGCGCGAAGCGGCGCAGGCGGCGCAGTGCCATCTTGATGTTGCGCGTGCCCAGTTCCTTGGTGTTGTCGAGGTTCTTGAACTCGCGCTTGTCCCACACCTTGATCGCACGCTTGTGCCGGCTTTCCCCGCCGATCCGCACGCCTTCCGGATTGTAACCCGAATTGCCGAAGGGCGAGGTGCCGCCCGTGCCGATCCACTTGTTGCCGCCCTGGTGGCGCTTTTCCTGTTCCTCAAGCCGCTTCTTCAGCGTCTCCATGATCTCGTCCCAGTCGCCCAGGCTCTTGATCTTCTCCATCTCCTCTTCGGAGAGGAATTTTTCAGCCACCGCCTTCAGCCAGTCTTCCGGCACATCGACCGGGTTCTGGCCGTAATCGGTCATGATGCCCTTGAAGACCTTGGAGAACACCTGGTCGAACCGGTCGAGCAGGCCTTCGTCCTTCACGAAGGTGGCGCGGCTGAGGTAATAGAAGGCTTCCGGCGACTGCCCGATCACTTCTTTTTCGAGCGCTTCGAGGAGCGTGAGATGCTCCTTGAAACTGGCCTGGATCCCTGCGGCACGGAGCTCGTCGACGAAATTGAAAAACATGCCGATTCCCTATCGCGGCAGGGGCGGGCGCGCCACCCCTTATCAAACCATGTAAAATTCCGACAAACTTAACCGACCGCTAACCATTGTCCCCTAGGAGGCAGGGTGAACGAGACCAATAAGGGGGTCGGCAGTAATGGAAGCCAGTGCAATCGATGCGAAGGGCGCATCGGCGCTCGATCGTATTCCCGAGGCTTGCGGCAAGGTCACCGTAGGGTGTTCCGATGTCGCCGGCATCGTCCAGGCGGTGCTCGACAGCTCGGGCGTTTTGCGTGCCGAACATGTCGAACTTCAAGGCACCGTCAAGGAACTCGAAGCCGACCAGCGCAAGGTTGCCGAGGCCAGCGACGAGGCGCGCATACTCTCGGCTCGTGCGATCGAACGCCTCAACATGGGGACGAGCCAGATCCAGTCCTCGCTTTCGCAGATCACCAACCTTCTCGACCTCGTCGAAACGCTGGCGACGCACGTCACCGGTTTCGCCGCTGCGATGGACCAGGTTAAGCGCTGCTCACAGGACATCGAGCAGATTGCCGAGACCACGAACATCCTCGCTCTCAACGCTACCATCGAGGCGATGCGTGCGGGCGACGCCGGTCGGACCTTTGCGGTTGTCGCGAACGAGGTGAAGACCCTCGCCGGGGAAACCCGCAAGGCGACCGACGAGATCAGCGACGTGATCGAAACGCTGGGCAGCGAAGCCGCCACCGTGATCGAACGGATCGAAGCAGGCGCCAAGGCATCGAACGAGGCCAAGACCTCGGTCGCCAGCATCGATGCGACCATCGCCGGCGTCAGCCAACTGGTGGAAGAAGTCGATCAACAGAACGACCAGATCACCCGCGCCACCGGCATGATGACCGAGCACGTCGACCGCGTCTCGGCGGTGATCGACAGCTTCGACCGCGCCGCCAACGAGAACGAGCAGCGCCTCGAAACCGCGCATGAGCGGATCGAGGAACTCGAGCTTACCGCCAGCGAGATGTTCGACCGTATAGTGCAGGCCGGCCTCTCGCCGCAGGACAGCGCCATGGTGGAAGCCGCTCAGAAGCGCGCCCGCGAAGTCGAACAGCTTGCCGAAAAGGCAATCGCCGAAGGCAAGCTCTCGCTCGACCAGTTGTTCGACCAGAACTACGTCCAGATCGAGGGCAGCAATCCGATCCGCTATCGCACCGGCCTGATGGACTGGGCGCATGACCATTGGCGCCACGTCCTCGACGATGCCGCCGAAGGCGACGGTCACGTGATGGCCGCTGCCTGCACCGATATGGCGGGCTATCTTCCGACGCACCTGACGCGCCATTCGCAGGCCCCGACCGGAAATTATGAGGTCGACGTGCGGAATTGCCGCAACGGTCGCAAGATCCTCGACCCGATCGACCAGCGCGCCAAGAAGAGCAGCGCGCCCTATATGATGGCGGTCTATCGCCAGGAAAACGACGGCAAGAGCTACCGCGTGGTCCGCAATGTCTATGTGCCGGTCATCATCAACGGACGCCGCTGGGGCGATTTCGAACTCGCCTACAGCTTCTGCTGACGCCCGAGAGTTGCTCAGGAAAAAGGGGCCGGGAAGCGCAGCGCTTTCCGGCCCCTTTTTGCGTGTAGTGAACTGATCAGGTCTGGCGGCGTGCCATGAAGGCTAGGCGCTCGAACATCATCACGTCCTGCTCGTTCTTGAGCAGCGCACCATGGAGTGGCGGAATGGCCGAGTTCGGGTTGCTGTCCTGCAGCACGTCGAGTGGCATGTCTTCGTTAAGCAACAGCTTCAGCCAATCGAGCAGTTCGCTGGTGCTGGGCTTCTTCTTCAGGCCCGGCACTTCGCGCAGCTCGTAGAAGATTTCCATCGCCTTGCTGACGAGGTTCTTCTGGATGTCGGGGAAGTGGACCTCGATGATCTCGCGCATCGTGTCACGGTCGGGAAACTTGATGTAGTGGAAGAAGCAGCGGCGCAGGAAGGCGTCGGGCAATTCCTTCTCGTTGTTCGAGGTGATCACCACGATCGGGCGTTCCTTCGCCTCGATCCGCTCATGCGTTTCGTAGACGTCGAAGCTCATGCGATCGAGTTCCTGCAAGAGGTCGTTCGGAAACTCGATATCGGCCTTGTCGATCTCGTCGATCAGCAGCACGGGCAGCTCCGGCGAGGTGAAGGCCTCCCACAGCTTGCCCTTCTTGATGTAGTTCGAGATGTCGTGAACGCGCTCGTCGCCCAGCTGGCCGTCGCGAAGGCGGGCTACCGCGTCGTATTCGTAAAGGCCCTGCTGGGCCTTGGTGGTCGATTTGACGTTCCACTCGATCAGCGGGGCGTCCAGCGCCTTGGAAATTTCATGCGCCAGCACCGTCTTGCCCGTGCCCGGCTCGCCCTTGACCAGCAGCGGACGGCGCAGCGTGACCGCAGCGTTCACCGCCACCTTCAGGTCTTCGGTGGCGATATAGGATTGGGTGCCTTCGAAACTGGTCGGCTCTGACATCGGTTTTCCCTTGCAACTTTCCGAGCAGCGTTAGGGGCTTGTCGGGGACCACGCAAGGGTGCTCCCCCGGTCGAGTTCTAGGCGCGGTCGAGAGCACCGATTTCCGCATCGATCTTGCGGGCAACATGGAGATTTAACCAGGCAACGAACGCGAAGAACGCGGCGGTTGCTACAAACGGAAACCATACGCCTTCCAAGCCGCTCGCAAAACCGACTTCGCGCGACACACGCAGGAATGTCGCTCCGTAGATCATCAGGATTCCTGGCACCAAGGGCGCGAGATACCACGCCGGAACGCCGCGGAGCAGATCACGCTGCCGCACGAGTTGAGCGCGATAGTGTGCGCGGCAGGAGTCTTCCGGACGGCGCTGCAGGTTCGATCCGGCACGGGCCAGCTTCCAGATAACGAACAGTACTCCGACTATGACGGTAATCCCACCCGCGGCATAGTCCCACAGGCCTACGCTTCCTGCCGCAGCAGTTGCCGGTCCGAAAAGGGCCACCACAAGCCCGGCTGCGATGTATTCGATCACATTACGACGTCGAATGGTCTTTTCGAACGCAGTTGTGCGGGTGTCACAGGCTCCGGGCTCACTGAAATCAGCGGAGTGGTTACGGTCGGTCCAGAATTTGAAGTCGAAATCCTTCATGTTTCGGTGTCCTCGTTGAATTGGTTGGCAAGAAGGGTCTTGAGCCGATGGATACGGGTTGCGACATTGGCGGGTCCGAGACCGGTCACATCGGAGATTTCCTTGCCGGTTTCCCCTTCCAGCCACAGCATCATCACTTGGGCATCGAGCGTGGGAAGGCGGCGGATCATCGCATGTGCACGGGCGACGGCGAGGCTTTCGCCGGCCTCGAGTTCGGCATCGCCTGGCTCTGGGAGATCGTGGATTTCTTCAAGTGGAACCGGTTTCGCTCGGCGGCTTTCGCGCAAGCGGTGCTCTGCCGCGACATTGTGTGACACGCGGTAAACCCAGGTCTTCAAGCTGCATCGTCCGTCGAAGCGAGCAAAGCTACGAAACAGCTCGCAATGGATGTCTTGTTCGAGGTCGCGCGCCTTGTCCGCATCGAACTCGACTGCGCGAGCCAGACGGGCGATGGCGGGAGCGAAATTCTCTCCTGCCTCGCGGTACAGATCGTGTTGTTTCGCTCCGTTCATGTATCCTTAGTCCGTGCTCATGCGTATTTCTTACACCAAGCCGCGAAAAAACTTGTCCGTGAATGGGAAAACTGCATGCCGACCGAGAACATCACCATTCCCACCGACGCGGGGCACGAGCTTACCGGCTCGCTGGAGCTTCCCACCGGCCTCATGCGCGGCGCGGCGCTGTTTGCGCATTGTTTCACCTGCACGAAGAACAGCAAGGCGGCGGTGGCCATATCCCGTGCCCTGGCGGGCGAAGGCATCGCCACGCTGCGCTTCGATTTTACAGGGCTGGGCGGCAGCGGCGGGGATTTCGGGCGCGCAGGGTTTGCCGTCGATGTGTCGGATCTCGTTGCTGCAGCGGCGGATTTGCTCGACCGCTTCGCCCAGCCCATCCTCCTCATCGGGCACAGCCTTGGCGGCGCGGCCGTACTGGCAGCAGCGGACGATATCGGCTTCGACAAGATCGCCGCCATCGCCACCATCGGCGCGCCTTCGGACATTCCCCATGTCCTCGCCAATATCGAGGGCGACCTCGAAGCCATCCGCGAGACGGGGCAGGGCGAGGTTCGGATCGGTGGGCGCGAGTTCACGCTGGGCCGCGAATTCGTCGAAAAGGTCGAGAACACCGACCTCCTTGCCGAAGTCGCACGGCTGCGCAAACCGCTCATGTTCCTCCATTCGCCCATCGACGATGTGGTCGGCATCGAGCACGCCAGCGCGCTGTTCCAGGGAGCCAAGCACCCTAAGAGCTTCGTCAGCCTGGAAGGCGCAGACCACCTGCTGCTGCGGGAGGAGGACGCGCAATTCGTCGCCAGCGTCATCGCTGGCTGGGCGCACCGCTATCTTCCCATGCGCGAAGACTGGCCGATGCCGGACAAGGGCGTGGTCACCTGCATGGGCCATGGCAAGTTCGGAACGGAGATTCACACGACTTCGCATCGCTTCATTGCCGACGAGCCCAAGTCGTATGGTGGAGACGATACCGGACCCACGCCCTACGACCTGTTGCTGGGCGCGCTTGGGGCCTGCACTTCCATGACGATGAAGATGTACGCCGACCGCAAGCAGTGGCCGCTCGAAGGTGTCCAGATCCACCTCACCCACTCGCGCGATCATGCGAAGGATTGCAAGGATTGCTTGGCGGAAGAGGACGGTATGCCTCACCAGCTGCTGACGCGGGTAATCGCGATTACCGGTTCAAAGCTTGATGAAGACCAGCGAAAGCGCCTGCTGGAAATCGCGGACAAATGCCCTGTTCACAAGACGCTGGAAGGCCGCATCTCGGTCGAGACGCGGCTTGCGGATTAGGACGGGTCGGTCCTGACCACGAAGCGGTGGCTGGTCCCGGTCTCGCACTCAAGCTGCTCGAGATTGGTCCCTAGGGACCGCGTGATCGCCTTGATGATCCGCATGCCGAGGCCTGTTCCGCTGGGGCCTGCGCCTTCCGCGATACCGCCGCCATTGTCGCTGACCGTGACGCTGTAACCATCGTCCAGAGCGACAAGGACAACATCGACGCGCCCCTTTTCGCCTTCGGCGAAAGCGTATTTGGCCGCATTGCTGACCAGTTCGTTCACCACGACGCCGACGTTTACCGCATCGTCCGGCGAAACTTCGACGTGATCGGAGGTGTAGGTCAGCTCCACACAGTCGTCAGTTTCGGACATGTTTGAGCGGAATTCCTCCACCAGCGTGCCGAGGTATTCGTCGAGATCGATCGTAGTCAAATCGCCGCGAGTGTAGAGGTTCTGGTGAACCTTGCCGATCGCCTTGATGCGGTTCTGGGTCGCCTCCAGCGCGTCCTTGGCGTCTTCCGAATCGGTCTGGTTCGCCTGCATGGCGACGAAGCTCTGCACCATCTGGAGCGAATTGGAGACGCGGTGGTGGACTTCGCGCACCAGCATTTCCAGCCGTTCATTGGCTTCACGCAAACTCGCCTCGGCCTCGCGCTTTTCGCGTTCGAGCCGGTCGCGGGCAAAGGCTTGGCGGAAGCGGCTGTCGAGTAGGTCGAAGAAGCTGTCGCCGACCGTCTTTACCACGAAATCGGTCGCGCCCGCGTGGATGGCCTCCACCGCCACGGCAGTGTCGCTGTCGCCGGTCACGAACACGACGGCGGGATGGCCTCCCATTTTCACGATGTCGTCGAGCATCTGCCGGCCGCTCTTGACCGGCATGTGGTTGTCGATCGCCACGAGGTCGTATTTCGTTCGCGCAATGCAGGCGAGACCTTCTTCCGCGCTCTCGGCGGTCTCGACGTCGAAGCCGCGTTTGCCCAGGGCGCGCTGGATCAGCCGCCGCAGGCCGGCGTCATCGTCCACATAGAGGATCTTTTTCGGTTCTATTGATCGTCTGCCGAAGGGACCTGGATCACGGAGAGGAACAGGCCAAGCTGGCGGATTGCGTCGGCGAAACTTTCATAGTTCACCGGCTTGGTGATGTAGACGTTGCAGCCCAGATCGTAGCAGCGCTGGATCTCGACCGTGTCGTCGGTCGTGGTCAGCACGACGACGGGGGTGCGATGCAGCTCGTCGTCCTGCTTGATCTTCTCCAGGATCGACGTGCCGCTCATATCGGGCAGGTTGAGGTCGAGCAGAACCAGTGCCGGTCCCCCGTGCGCCGGGCCGCTGGGATCGTCGAAGAGATACTCCAGCGCCGTCGTGCCATCGGTGAAGTGGTTGATGTCGTTCGAAATACCGGCGCGGCGAATGTTCTTTTCGATCAGGCGTGCGTGGCCTAGGTCATCTTCGATCATGACGATGCTGACGGTTTGCTGGGAATTCATGCAAGTGCCTCCTGGGCAACAAAATTTGCGGGAAGTGAAAGCCTAAATCTGGAGCCGCGGTCAAGTTCGGATTCGACCTCGATAGTGCCGCCCAGACGATAGGCGAGGGCGCGGACATTGGCGAGGCCGAGGCCTTCACCCTCCCGGTCTTGGGTGCCGGCGCGGCGAAAAAGCTCGAAAATCCGTTCCTGGTCTTCAGGGGCGATGCCGCGGCCATTGTCGATCACATCGATGCGCACCGTGCCGACGGCCTGGCTGCCCTCGATAATTATTTCGCCCGCGCGGTCGGGGCTCGAATACTTGATCGCGTTCTCGATCAGGTTCTGGAGGATCTGCTCGACCGCGATTCGATCGCTTTCCAGTTCGGGTATAGATTTCACCTCGACGGTGGCGCCCGCATCCTCGGCCGTCTGGTGGATGGAATCGGCGATGTTCTGTGCCAACTCCTCCATATCGAGCCTTTCAGGCTGCAGCTTGCGCCGACCCTGTCGCGACAATTCGAGGATGGAATTGATCAGCCGGTCCATCTTCTCGGTCGAGGAACGGATGAAACCCAGGGCCTCGGGGAGGTCCTCGTCGACCGCCAGCCAGGTTGCCTCGTCACGCAACTTGGGATTGGCCTCGTAGAGGTCCTCCAGATGCGCGTGAATGATCTTGCGCGCTTCGTCCAGTTCGGCGGTGAAGCCGAGCACGTTCACCAGCGGCGAGCGCAAATCGTGGCTGACGATATAGGCGAAGCGCTGGATTTCTTCATTCGCGCGCATCAGTTCCGCCGTGCGGTTTTGTACTGCCTTCTCGAGACCCAGATTGGCATCGCGCAATCCGATTTGCGCAGCGGACAGCTCGCGGTTGTAGCGGAGCACTACAAGGACCGCACTGATGAGGACGCCTAGTAGCAGCAGAAGCGCGATACCCCCGACGACATAGAAGAGCTTGAGGCTGTCCAGCTGTGCACGATTGCGGCGGACGAGTTCTTCCGCTTCGAAAACCGACATTTCTTCCGCGATCTGCCGTATTCCCTGCGTGATAAGCACACCGGTATCCTCGTTGAAGTCGAGGTCGCGGGCCTCGTCAAAGGCCTCATCAGGATCGCTAAACATCGCGTCGATGAGCACGGTGCGCTGTGCGTTGAGGGTCTTGATCTGGTCAAGCCGCTCGCGCTGTTCGCGGGTCACCAGCAGATCGACAAGCCGCGCCTGCTCGGTCTCGAAATCGGTGCTGGCTTCGCGCACCGTTCGGGCGAAGGCTGGATCGGGTTGCAGCAGGAAGCCGCGGCGTCCGGCGGAAATCTGCTCGCTATAGGTTGCCAGACTGTCGATCGCGGCCTGGCGTTCCAGGACAAGCTCCACCTCGTCGGTATCCTCCGAGATCGAACCCAAGGTGACGATGGCGGCGATGATCGCAACGGCCAGCAGGCCAAAGCCCACCCCGAGCAGGTAGAGCACCCGGCGACGGCCGATATTCTCGTAACGTTGGCGAACGGCCTCGGGCATAATGGCTCTTCTGTCAGGGACTTATGAGAGGGCCGTTAGCGCGGTTATGCCGAAGAAGAAAGCCAGCATGAGGGCCGTGGCAAGGCGCCAGGCGAAGGATGCCGTCGCCATCCCGCGCTCCATCGCGAAATGCCAGATGACACCGCTCGCCAGCAGCGCCACAGCGACCATGACCAGCGGCGGAAGTCCGAGCACGCCACGCACGATCCCGAAAAGGACCGGCTGTGCGATAATCTGCAAGAGCAACGCACCGGCGAACCATACGATGGGAACGGGGCGGTAGGTTGCATCCACGCTGGCCCAGTCCGGCACCGAGGCATCGGGGCGCGAGATCCGTCGGTCGTCGTAGACGATGTCGTCTTCGCGCGGATCCTTGTAGGGTCCCTCACGCATCGATCATGTCACGATCGAACTCGCCCGCGTTGTTTTGGATGAAGTTGAAGCGGTGTTCGGGGTTGCGGCCCATGAGCTGGTCGACCAGTTCCTTCACCACGGCGCGCTGTTCGAATTCGGCGGGCAGGGTAATGCGGATGAGGCTGCGGGTGTCGGGATCCATGGTGGTCTCGCGAAGCTGCGCAGGGTTCATTTCGCCCAAACCCTTGAAGCGGCCGACTTCGACCTTCTTGCCCTTGAAAACGGTCTCCTCCAGCTCCTTGCGATGCTCGTCGTCGCGGGCGTAGCGGCTCTCCTTGCCTGCGGTCAGGCGGTAGAGCGGAGGCTGGGCGAGATAGAGGTGCCCATTGCGCACGATGTCCGGCATCTCCTGGAAAAAAAACGTCATCAACAACGTGGCGATATGCGCGCCGTCGACATCGGCGTCGGTCATGATGATGATGCGGTCGTAACGCAGGTTTTCCGCGTCGCAGTCCTTGCGCGTCCCACAGCCCATGGCGAGACTGAGGTCGGCGATTTCGCTGTTGGCGCGGATCTTGTCGGCGGTGGCCGAGGCAACGTTGAGGATCTTGCCGCGGATCGGCAGGATCGCCTGCGTCTTGCGGTTACGCGCCTGCTTGGCGCTGCCGCCTGCCGAATCGCCTTCGACGATAAAAAGCTCTGTCTCGCCGTCGCCTTCGCCCGAACAATCGGTGAGCTTGCCCGGCAGCCGCAGCTTCTTGGCGTTGGTCGCGGTCTTGCGCTTGATTTCGCGTTCCTGCTTGCGGCGCAGGCGCTCGTCCATGCGCTCCATAACCTGGCCGAGCAGCGCCTTGCCGCGGTCCATGCTGTCGGCGAGGAAATGATCGAAGTGGTCACGCACCGCGTTTTCGACGAGACGGGCGGCTTCGGGCGAGGTCAGGCGGTCTTTGGTCTGGCTCTGGAACTGCGGATCGCGGATGAAGACCGAAAGCATGACTTCCGCACCGACCATGATGTCGTCGGCGGTGAGGTCTTTCGCTTTTTTCGTGCCGGTCAGTTCGCCGAACGCGCGCAGCCCTTTGGTAAGCGCGGCGCGCAGGCCCTGTTCGTGGGTCCCACCATCAGGCGTCGGCACGGTGTTGCAGTACCAGCTGGTCGACCCATCGGAATAGAGTGGCCAGGCGATGGCCCACTCGACGCGGCCCTGTTCCATGCCGTCGGTTTCAGGGAATTCCTGGCTGCCGGCGAAGGGCTGGGCGGTGACGCATTCGCGGCCGCCGATCTGCTCGGCCAGATGGTCGGCGAGGCCGCCGGGGAATTTGAACACGGCTTCGGCGGGCACATCGTCCGAGGTGAGGCTTTCGGCGCATTTCCAGCGAATTTCGACACCGGCGAAGAGATAGGCCTTCGAACGGGCGAGCTTGAACAGGCGCTTGGCGCTGAACTTGCGGTCGCCGAAAATCTCGGTGTCAGGAATGAAGGTGACGGTGGTGCCGCGCCGGTTGGGCGTCGGCCCCAGTTCCTCGATCCCGCCTTTGGGCGCGCCCTTGGAGAATTCCTGCGCGTAGAGCGTCTTGTCGCGCGCCACCTCGACGCGAGTGTAATCGGACAGCGCGTTGACCACGCTGACGCCGACCCCGTGCAGGCCGCCGCTGGTCGCGTAGGCCTTGCCGGAGAATTTGCCGCCCGAATGCAACGTGGTGAGGATCACTTCGAGCGTGGATTTGCCCGGATACTTCGGATGCTCCGCCACCGGCATACCGCGTCCGTTGTCGGTGATGGTGACGCGGTTGTTTTCATCGAGACGCACTTCGATCCGGCTCGCATGCCCTGCAACCGCCTCGTCCATCGAGTTGTCGAGCACTTCGGCGACAAGATGATGCAGCGCGCGGTCGTCGGTCCCGCCGATATACATGCCGGGGCGGCGGCGCACGGGTTCGAGGCCCTCGAGAACCTCGATCGAGGAAGCGTCATAATCGCCGGAGGATGTCGGCGTGTTTTCGAACAGATCGTCGGACATGACGACAGGCTATATCGCGCAAGGCCCGCCCCGCAAGCAGGACCGCAAGGTTATCCGCCTGTCAGAAGCCCTTCGGGGCCGGCGACACGATCTCGACATCGCCACTGGTTACGCGGCGCACCTCCATCGCGCGTTCGACCACGCCGTTGCGCTGGAAGCGGAAGGGACCATCGACCCCGTCGAAACCGCCCGACTGGAACAAGACATTCGTGGGGAAGGGCCGACCGACCCTCCAGTCCCGCGCGGCGCGCAGCGTCAGGAGAACGGCGTCATAGCCGAGCGTTGCGACCCGGTAGGGCTGTCCGCCGAAACGCTCCTCGTAGCTGCGCACGAAGCCGCCATAGCGCCCGTCGATAACCGCCGAGAACAGCGCACCGCGAAGGGCGGTCGATCGCAGGACCGCGCTATCGCCGCTCCATCGTTCGGTGCCGAGGATGCGCAGGCCGCTGGACTTCACCCCTTCGGCGCCGCGGATCGAATTGCTCCCGCCATCGGCGATCAGCACGGCATCGAAGCCGCCGCGCTGTTTGAGCCGCCCGGCTGCACTCACCACCGAAGTGTTGGTGCGCGAATACCTCTCGCCCGCGACCAGATTGCCGCCATGGTCCGACAGCGCCGAGCGCAGCGCCGCCTCGGCGCGGTTGCCGTAGTCCCCGTCGGGCGCGAGAATGGCGAAAGCGTCCGCTCCATTGTCGCGCGCGTATTCGACGCTGCGGGCGATCGACTGTTCGGGGATATGGCCCATCACGAAGACACCGGGTCCGGCGACGGTGGCATCGTTCGAAAAGCTGATGATCGGTACACCGGCGGACGAGGCTTCGGCGCGCACCGACACCACGTTGCTGCCGAGCAGCGGCCCGAGAATCACCTTGTTGCCATCCGCAATCGCCTTGCGCGCGGCGGCCTGTGGCCCCTGAGCGGTGTCATAGGTGGTGATGCGCAGGTTGTCGGCCTCGGTATCGAGGATCGCCATGGTAGTCGCGTTGGCAATCGCCTGTCCGACCTCTCCGTTCTGCCCCGACAGGGGTACGAGCAGCGCCACGCGGTGAACCCCCTCGTCCTGCGGCAGGCTGGTCGCGCTCGGCTCGGGCGTGGGCGTGCCGGTCGTCGGCGTGTCGCCGCCCTTGGGAATGATCGAACAGCCCGAAAGCAGGACCGCGCCTGCGGCCATCATCATGTTGCGCCGGGTGACAAATGCTCGGTTCATTCTTGCCGCGTCCCTCGAATGTGGTTCATGGGGGGAGGGTGAGCGACAACGCCCAACCTCTTCCCGAAGGCCTTACACCCGGTCTTTACCTTGTTGCCACCCCTATCGGGAATCTCGGCGATATCACCCTGCGCGCCGTGGACATCCTGTCACGCTGCGACGGGGTGGCGTGCGAGGATACGCGGGTTACGGGCAAGCTGCTGAAGCATCTCGGCATTTCCAAGCCGCTGTGGCGCTACGACGATCACAGCGAGCATCGCGACCGGGGCCGTCTCGTCGAATCGATGCGCACCCGCGCGGTGGCGCTGGTCAGCGATGCGGGTACGCCGATGATCTCCGATCCGGGCTACCGCCTCGTCAACGATTGCCGGACCGAGGGGATACCCGTCACCAGCCTTCCGGGGGCGTGTGCCGCCGTGGTCGGCCTGACGCTAGCCGGGCTGCCGAACGACCGCTTCCTGTTTGCCGGCTTCCTGCCTGCCAAGGAGAAAGCGCGGCGCGAGACACTGGAGGAATTGGGCGCCACAGACGCCACGCTGGTATTCTACGAGACCGGGCCACGCCTCCTCAAATCGCTCGCCGCGCTGCATGAGGTCATGCCCGAGCGCGAGATCGCCGTCGCGCGCGAGCTCACCAAGCTCCACGAGGAATGCCGCCGGGGCCTCGCCGACGGGCTGTTGGCCTATTACGACGCGCATCCGCCAAAAGGCGAAATCGTCCTTCTCGTCGGCCCGCCTGAAGAACACGCGCCCAGCGATGCCGATGCGGACGCCATGCTGCGCGAGGCGATGCAGACGATGAAGGCCAGCCAGGCTGCCGCGCAGGTATCGAAAGCCACCGGTCTCGATCGCAAGACGCTCTATGCCCGCGCGATGGAGATGAAATCCGAATGAAGCGGCAAAGGGCCGAACAAAGCGGCCGCGACGGCGAAACGCGCGCTGCGTTCTGGCTCAAGGCCAAGGGCTGGCAAATCCTCGATACCCGCGTGAAGACCCCGGCGGGCGAGATCGACATTGTCGCGAAACGCGGGAAACTGGTCGCGTTCGTCGAAGTGAAGTGGCGCAAGAGGCGTGAGGAACTCGACCACGCGATCGACCAGCGCCGGCTCGCTCGGGTTGCCGCGGCGAGCGAGGCGGTGGCGCATCGTTATACGGGCGAGGGCGAAGATATTCGCGTGGACGTGATCCTCCTTGCGCCCGGCGCGTTCCCTCGGCACATCGCCAACGCCTGGCAGCCCTGATCCTTCGACGGGCTCAGGATGATCGGAGTTTGAAATGACCCTACGCGTCGCCGTCCAGATGGACCCGCTCGAAAGCATTAAGATCGCGGGCGACAGCAGTTTTGCGCTTATGCTCTCCGCGCAGGAGCGTGGGCACGAGGTCTGGCATTACGACGTCTCCAGCCTCGCGTGGCAGAGTGACGGCACGCCTGCCGGAAAGATCACGGCCCATGCCGCGCCGGTGACGGTACAGCGGGTGGAAGGCGACCACTTCTCCGCCGGGGAGCGTCGCCGCATCGACCTCGCGCAGGATATCGACGTCATTCTGATGCGGCAGGACCCGCCGTTCCATCTGGGCTATATCAGCGCCGCCTTCCTGCTCGACCGGTTAAAGGGCACGACGCTGGTCATCAACGACCCGCGCGAAGTGGTGAACGCGCCGGAAAAAATGTTCGTGCTCGACTACGCGCGGTTCATGCCGCCGACGATGATCGCGCGCCATCTCGACGATCTGAAAGCCTTCCAGCAGGAACACGGATCGGTCGTCATCAAGCCGCTCCACGGCAATGGCGGCAAGGCGATCTTCCGGCTCGACGCGGACGGCACCAACCTGTCGGCGCTGAGCGAGGTCTTCGATATGACATGGCCCGAGCCTCACATGATCCAGCCCTTCCTTCCGGAAGTTTCGGAGGGCGACAAGCGGATCGTGCTGGTCGACGGAGAATTCGCAGGCGCAATCAACCGCTTCCCCGGCGAAGGTGAGTTTCGTTCGAATCTCGCGCAGGGCGGCCATGCGGAATCGGCCACGCTGACGCCGCGCGAGGAGGAAATATGCACGGCGATGGGGCCGGAGCTGAAAAAGCGTGGCCTCGTCTTCGTTGGGATCGATGTCATCGGCGGAAAATGGCTGACCGAAATTAACGTGACCTCCCCCACCGGCATCGTCGCCATCGACAAATTCAACGGTACCGACACGGCGGGGCTGATCTGGGACGCGATCGAGCGCCGTCACGCGGCCATGTGATCAGTCCTCACGCTCGCGCGGGTGGGCATTGCGATAGGTGTCGAGCAGGCTGGCAGCGTCGACCTTGGTGTAGATTTGCGTCGAGCCGAGGCTCGCATGGCCAAGTAGCTCCTGCAGGCTTCGAAGATCGGCTCCCGCTCCGAGCAGATGCGTCGCGAAGCTGTGCCGCAGGGCATGGGGTGTCGCGGTGTCGGGCAGGCCGAGTGCGCGCCGGGCGCGTGCGGTCGCCTTCTGGACCACCCCCTGTGAGAGCACGCCGCCTTTGACGCCGCGAAACAGCGGGTCCTTCGGCCCGAGCGGCCAAGGACATTGCTTGACGTAGGTGGCGACCGAGTCGCGAACGAGAGGCAGCAGCGGCACGACGCGCTGCTTGTTGCCTTTGCCGGTGACGGTGAGCGTTTCGCCCAGCGGCAGGTCGCCGCCCTTGAGCGAAAGCGCCTCTGATATCCGCATGCCGGCTCCATAGAGAAGCAGCAGCACCGCCCGATCGCGCGCGCCGACCCATCCGTCGACAGCCAGTTCCTCTATCGTCTCGGCAAGGCCGATGGCGTCATCGGGGGTGACGGGACGGGGGAGGCCCTTCTTCAAGCGAGGCCCGCGCATCCGCGGCGCGTCGGTCTGCTCGTGGCCAGCCTGCGCGCGGGCAAAACCAATGAAGGATTTGAGCGCCGACAGTTCCCGCGCGGCCGATGCGTTGGACAGGCCATCGCTGCGCCGCGAGGCGAGATGCGTGCGCAGCTTACCAGCCGAGAGCTCGGCGATTTGGTCGAATTCATGGAGATGGAGGCGGGAGAGCAACCGCTCGGCTGCCTTGTGATAAGCGCGGACCGTGTGCGGCGAGCGACGCAGGCCGTGCGCCAGGTGATCGTGCCACGCGCCGAGGACCTCCTGACGGCTCAAGGGCTGACCAGTTCCGCCGGGACGATTTCGCCGAGCAGGGCATCGAGTAGCGGCATGCCGGCGTCGGTGACGAAGAGACGCTCGCCCTCCATCCTTACGAGGCCGAGGTCGCCATAGAGCGCCAGCTTGGCCGGCTCGACAAGCTGCGCACGTTCGACCCCGAAGCGGCCCTTCAAATCCTGCAGGTCCACGCCCTCGGTCAGGCGCAGCCCCATGAGCATCGCCTCGCTCGCCTGTTCGCGCAGACCCAACACGCGATGCTCGGCAATGCCATCGCCCTGCGCGGTAACCGCGGCGAGGAAGTTCTCCGGCTTCTTGTGCCGCGTCGTCGCCACGCCCCCGCGCCGTCCATGCGCGCCAGGACCGATGCCGTGGTAATCGCGATAGCGCCAGTAGGTGAGGTTGTGGCGGCTCTCCTCGCCCGGCCGCGCGTGGTTGCTGATCTCATAGGCCGGCACACCGGCGGCGGCGGTCATCTCGCGGGTGAGGGCGAAGAGATCGGCCGCGGGGTCGTCGGCCAGCGGATCGAACACTCCGCGCCGGACATCGGTGGCGAAGCGGGTAGAGGGCTCGATGGTCAGCTGGTAGAGCGAGAGGTGCGAAGTGCCGAGCGCCAACGCTTCGGACAATTCCTGACGCCATTCGTCCTCGGTCTGGTCGGGGCGGGCATAGATCAGGTCGATCGACACGCGGTCGAACAGCCTCTGCGCCGTCTCTGTCGCTTTCAGTGCCTCCTCGACACCGTGCAGTCGCCCGAGGAATTTGAGCACATCGCCCCGCAGCGATTGCACGCCTAGCGAGACGCGGTTGATCCCCACATTCGCCAGATCGGCAAAATTGGCCGCCTCGACCGAAGAGGGATTGCCTTCGAGCGTGATCTCGATGTCCGGCGAAAAGCCCCACAGACGTTCGGCCTCGCGCAGCAGTGACGCCACCAGCGCAGGTGGCATGAGCGAAGGTGTTCCTCCGCCAAAAAAGATACTTATGAGCGGTTCTTCACTTTTCGTCGCAGCAAATTCCGCGCGCATGTCGGCGAGCAGGGCGGCTTCCCACTCAGCCATATCGGTGCGTTCGCGTACATGGCTGTTGAAGTCGCAATAGGGACATTTCGCGAGGCAGAAAGGCCAGTGGATGTAGAGCGAACGGGCCAAGATATGCCTTCACATCAAATTAAGCAGAACCACGCCAGAAAAGCGGCATGGACGGGTCGAAAATCATCATCGCGGCAGGCGCCGCCATCGCTGCGCTATGTGCCACGGGTATTACGGTGGCTGCAAGCGCGAGGGAAAGCGCGTCACCGGCGCAATATCGGGCGCATGAACGCTATGACAACCGCATGAGCGACCGGCTCGCCGTGCGGATGCTCGACGCGCACAATCGGGAGCGCGAGCGGCTCGGCCTGCCGCGCCTGAAGTGGAACCGTGCGCTGGAGCGCGAGGCGAAGCAGTGGGGCCATGAACTGGCTCGCAAGGGGCGGCTCGAGCACGCCGACTTGCGCACGCGCAACTCCACCGGCGAGAACCTATGGATGGGTAGCCAGGGCCAGTGGGATGTGGTCGTCGGACTCGACATGATGATCGACGAGAAGAAGCACTACACCCACGGCAATTTCCCCGAGATCTCCCGCACCGGGAAATGGGCCGACGTGGCGCATTACACCCAAATCGTGTGGCGCGACACGAAGGAAGTCGGCTGCTCGGTGGTCAACGATCGCGGGTGGGACGTGCTGGTTTGTCGTTACTGGCCGGCCGGCAATGTCTGGGGCCAGAAAGCTTACTGATCACCCGAATTGCTCGGCGACCATCTTGGCGAAGGCATCGGCCCGGTGGCTGATGGCGTGCTTTTCCTCCGGCGCGATTTCGGCGAAGGTCTGGTCGCGGCCCTTGGGCACGAAGACCGGGTCATAGCCGAAGCCCGTCTCTCCGCGCGGCGGCCATGTGAGTGTGCCGGGCGCGGTGCCCTCGTAGACCACCTGCTCGCCATCGGGCCAGGCTAGCGCGAGGACACAATGGAAGGCGCAGGATCGGTCCACATCGGCACCCTTCTGCTGGAGCATCCCTTCGACCTTGCCCATGGCCATGTACCAGTCGCGGCCCGGGTCGCCTTCGAAATGTTGCCGCTCGGCCCAGTCGGCGGTGTAGACCCCGGGGCGCCCGTCGAGTGCATCGACCGACAACCCGCTGTCGTCGGCTAGGGCGGGAAGGCCGGAGGCCTCCGCCGCAGCCCGCGCCTTCAAAAGCGCGTTCTGGACAAAGGTAGTCCCGGTTTCCGGCGGTTCGGGCAAGCCCAGCGAACCTGCGGAGATGCACTTGACCCCATAAGGATCGAGAAGCGCCGAAATCTCCTTCAATTTGCCCGCGTTGTGCGTGGCAATCACGAGGCTGCCCGAACCGATCCGGCGTGTCATTTGCGCGTGGCCTCGTCCTGCGCGCGGAAGATGTCTGCGCAGCCCATCTGGGCGAGGCGGAGGAGGCGCAGGAAGGCTTCCTCGTCATAGGGCGCGCCCTCGGCGGTGGCCTGCGCTTCGGCGATCTTGCCGCCTTCGATCAGCACGAAGTTCGCGTCCGCATCGGCGTTGCTGTCTTCGGGATAGTCGAGGTCGAGCACCGGCGTGCCCTTGTAGATGCCGCAGGACACGGCCGCGACCTTGGCGGTGATCGGGTCTTCCACGAGGTCGCCCGACTTCATCAATTCGTTGACGGCAAGGCGAAGGGCCACCCATGCGCCAGAGATTGAGGCCGTGCGCGTGCCGCCGTCCGCCTGGATGACGTCGCAATCGAGCGTGATCTGCCGTTCGCCGAGCTTCTTGTGATCGACTACGGCGCGCAAGCTCCGCCCGATAAGGCGCTGGATTTCCTGCGTTCGTCCGCTCTGCTTGCCCTTGGCCGCTTCGCGCTGGCCGCGGGTGTGCGTGGCGCGCGGGAGCATGGAATACTCGCCCGTGACCCAGCCTTCGCCCCTGCCGCGAAGCCACGGCGGGATGCGTTCTTCGACGGATGCCGTACACAGCACCTTGGTCTCGCCGAAGCTGATCAGGCAGCTGCCCTCGGCGTGCTTGGTGTAACCGGTTTCGATGGTGATGGCGCGCATTTCGTCGGGCGCGCGTCCTGAAGGTCGCATGATTTCTCCAATGCAGTCGAATCTCTGTCATGCGGGTTAGGCGCTTGCCCCTTGAGGCCGCAAGGGGAGTGGTTAGATAGAGCACATGAAATCCCTACCGCTCACCGATATGTCCGACCGCGCCCGCGAGATTTTCCGGCTCGTGGTCGAAGGCTATCTGGAGAGCGGCTCTCCCGTGGGATCGAAAGCACTTGCGGGCGAGGGCACGGTAAACCTGTCGCCGGCCTCCATCCGCTCGGTGCTGGCGGAGTTGGAACAGCGCGGCCTCCTTGCCGCGCCGCACACCAGCGCTGGCCGGATGCCGACCGACAGCGGACTGCGCCTCTTCGTAGACGCGATGATGCAGGTGGCCGAGCCGACCGCACAGGAACGCGCCGCGATCGAGCAGCGGATCGGCCACCCCGGACCGATCGAGCGCGCGCTTGAACAAACCAGTGCGTTGCTTTCCGACCTTTCGGGCGCGGCGGGCATGGTGATGGTCCCGCGCCGCGAACCGCGCCTAGCGCAGGTTTCGCTCACCGCGCTCGACGCCAACCGCGTGCTCGCCGTGCTGGTGGGCGAGGACGGACAGGTTGAGAACCGCATTCTCGCACTCCCCGCGGAAGCGCTGGGAACCTCGCTCGAACAGGCGAGCAATTTCCTCACCGCCAAGGCCGCCGGACGCACGCTCGCCGAGGCAGCGGTCCTGGTCGAGCGCGAGATTGCCAGCGAACGGAGCGCCCTTGACGAGGCCAGCCGCGATATCGTTGCGCGCGGTATCGCCATGTGGTCCGAGGACGCTTCGCATCGTCCGGTGCTCATCGTGCGCGGCCAGGCGAACCTGCTCGACGAAAGCGCGCTCGCCGATATCGACCGTGTGCGTTCGCTGCTCGACGATCTCGAAAACAAGCAATCGGTCGCGACCCTGCTCGAAAACGCGCGCGAAGCGGAAGCCATGCGCATTTTCATCGGCAGCGAGAACCGGCTCTTCTCGCTTTCCGGCTCATCCGTAATTGCCGCGCCCTATCGCGACGCGCAGGGAAAGGTGGTCGGTGTGTTGGGCGTGATCGGCCCCACGCGGTTGAATTACGCGCGCGTCGTCCCCATGGTGGATTTCACGGCCCGATCCTTGGGCAAGAGAATAGGCTGACAGGGTTTTTCCAAGTGACCAACGAGAACACGAACGAACCGCAGGACAAGGCGGTCGATGAAGAAGTAGCGCGCGAGATGGAAGGCGTGCCCGAACACCTGCGCGACAATGGCGGCGAGGACGAAGACGCAGCTGATGAAGCGCTCGACGATGCACTTGCCAGCCTGCGCGGCGATCTCGAGACCGCGAAGCAGGAAGTGCTTTACGCTCGTGCCGAAACGCAGAACGTGCGCCGCCGCATGGAAAAGGACGTTCAGGACGCGCGCAATTACGCCGCGACCGGTTTCGCCCGCGATATCCTCAGCGTGGCGGACAATCTCGGCCGTGCGCTCGACGCCATTCCCGCCGAACAGCGCGAGGACGAGAAGCTGAAAGGCTTTATCGCCGGTATCGAGGCGACCCAGCGCGAGCTGGAAAAGGTCTTCAACCAGAACGGCATCACGCGCATCGCCGCCAAGGGTATGCCGCTGGACCCCAACCAGCACCAGGCGATGATGGAAATCCCGACCGCGGATGCGGAGCCGGGGACCATCGTGCAGGAAATGCAGGCCGGCTACATGATCAAGGATCGTCTCCTGCGCCCGGCCATGGTCGGCGTGGCGAAGAAACCGGACTGATATTCACGACATCGGGAGAGAGACGATGAGGACTGCCCTTTTGACGAGTGCGGTCCTTGCCGCCTCTGCCTTTGCCACACCGCTCAACGCGCAGGACAGCGCGGACGAGCGGGTGATGGCGCTCGCCGACGAGTATTACGACTACAATCTCGCCGAATACCGCATGACCGAGACCGAGAGCGGCAGCACTGAATGGGGCGACCGCCTGTGGAGCGTAACGCCCTCGGCCCAGCAGGCGCGAGCGAGGCGCTATGCGCAGATCCTCGAACGGCTGGAAACGATTGATGGGGAGGCGCTGTCAGCAGAAGCACGAACAAACGCGCTGGTCCTGCGCACCTTGCTCGAAAGCGATATCGGTGATGCGCGTTTTTCCGAATGGGAGATGCCCTTCGACAGCGACAGCAATTTCTGGTCCTACCTCGCCGGCCGCAGCGCTTTCTCGACGGTCGAGGATTACGAGAACTACATCGGCCGGATGAACGATCTGCCTCGCTATTTCGCGGAACATACATCCAACGCCCGCGCCGGGCTGGAGCGCGGCTTCAGCGTGCCCCGCGTGACGTTGGAGGGACGCGATGTCTCCATAGCGGCCTATGTGGTGGAAGACTATCGCGATAGTCCGTTTTGGAAACCGTTCGAAGATATGCCTGATCGCATCCCGTCCGAGGTGCAAACACGGCTAATGCGTGAAGCTCGCTCGGCCATTCAGGGCGAAGTGACGCCCGCCTATCGCAACTTGCTGACATTCTTCCGCGAAACCTACTTGCCGGAAACGCGTACAACGCTCGGCGCGAGTGAGTTCCCGCAAGGCGAGACCTATTACGCCCAGCAAATCCGCCAATACACCACGCTCGACCTGACTGCCGAACAGATCTACCAGATCGGCCTCGAAGAGGTCGCGCGCATTACGGCCGAGATGGAAAAGGCGAAGGACGAGGCAGGCTTCACCGGCACGCTGGCCGAATTCATCACTTTCCTGCGGACCGATCCGCAATTCGTCGCCGATACGCCCGACGAACTGATGGGCGTGGCCGCCTACACCGCCAAGCGCGTAGACGACAAGCTGGGCGAGTATTTCGGCTTCCTCCCGCGCTTCCGCCATGGCCTGCGCCCCGTCGATCCAGCCATAGCGCCCTTCTACACTGCAGGGCGCGGCGGGCTCGAATACTGCCAGATCAACACGCACGACCTGCCGTCGCGCCCGGTCTACAACATCCCCGCGCTCACCATGCACGAATGCGCACCTGGCCATTCCTTTCAGGCAGCGATCGCCCTCGAGCAGGACGACGCGCCCCGCTTCCGCCGCCAGACCTATTTCTCTGGTTTCGGGGAGGGCTGGGGACTCTACACCGAATATCTCGGCAACGAGATGGGTATCTACCGCACGCCCTATGAGCGGTTCGGCCAGCTCTCCTACGAGATGTGGCGCGCGGCGCGTCTGGTAATCGATACGGGCATCCACCACTATGGCTGGACCCGCGAACAGGCAGTTAAGTATCTTTCCAGCCACACGGCGCTATCCGACCGCGAGGTCGGGACCGAGATCGATCGCTATATCAGCTGGCCGGGGCAGGCGCTCGCCTACAAGCTGGGCGAAATGACCATCCGCCGCGTGCGCGAGAAGGCCGAAGAGGCGCTTGGCGAAGATTTTGACATCCGCAAGTTCCACGATGTGGTGCTCTCGCTCGGCTCGGTGCCGCTGCCGGCCCTCGAAGAACGGATAGACGCTTTTATCTCCGATGGCGGGCAGGGACTGCCGGGTGTGACTTACGACTGACCGGGAACGCCCGTGTCTTCCTTCCGTAGTCAATTCAACAGGGACGCTGACGGAGAGTAGCTATGAAAAGCAAATTGTTTATCGCACCCGCGATCGCTCTATCGAGCCTGAGCCTCGGAGCGTGCGCCCAGAATTATGGCGTGGAAGGTGCGGTTGCAGGAGCTGCGGCCGGTGCAGGCCTTGCGGCAATTACCGACGGGGACATCGAAACCTACGCTCTGGCCGGCGCTGCCATCGGCGGGGTTGTCGGGTATGCTACTGACAAGAACGACGAGTGCGATGGCTATTACGGAGATGGTCGTTATGTCGACGACGACTGCCGTTACGACGATCGCTACTCACGTTATTGGTAATTTTTTGAGGGTTGATCCTAAGGTTGGGGCGCTCCGAGAGGAAGCGCCCCTTTAAGTTCTCAAACCGTCTGCACGCGGTTCTCGTCACGGTGCTTTTTAAGGTATTTCATGAACGGTGTACCGCCGGTGCCGACGTCGGGATCGTTGCCCGCAATCGAACCGGCCTGCTTGTTGATGTAGCTCGCCGCATATTCGAGATGCCGCGTGCGGAAGCGGGCCGACTGCTCGAGACAGGCGTTGAAGGCGTCCTTCAGCTCCTGGCTGTCGCTCGCGCTGACGAAATCGCGCAGTGTCGAATGCTTTGCGAGGTCTTCGATAAAGCGGCGGTGCTCGACCGGACGGTACTGGTGCAACTCATCGAGGAACTGGCGCAGCGGGTCTTCGCTATGGCCGACCTGGAACAGCGCATCCATCGCCGGGACGATGCTGGATTGCGAGCCGGTCTGGCCGCGGAAAGCCTGCGGCTTGCCTTCGTACCGGTCCATGCCTTCGTAAACGAGGCCGCCACCTTCCAGCGCGGGGTTATTGGCCCAGCCGTGGATGTAAGGGCGCACGCGATGGAAGTAGATGTAAGGGTCGCACTGCTCGGGCATCCGGGCGAAGTGGCCGTAGATACGTTCCCAGGCCTCGTCCATTTCCCTGAGCAGCCGGGTCGCCTCGACCTCGTCGCCTTCCTTCGCGAGCGTCACCAACCGCGCGGCGTCGTCGAGCAGCACGCCCGCTTCGGCCTCGATCGCGACGTGGACGAGCACGAACCAGTTCTCGTCCGCTCCGCACAGGAAGTTCTGGTGCATGGCGATGTTGTCGAGCGAGATCGGCCCCGACTTGTCGAGCCGGTACCAATTGTCGAGCACATAGCCGGAATAGGGCAGCAGGGGCGCCTGCCCGAGCCGGTCGGCAAGCGCGCACATGGGGCGCGAGAGGTTTGCCGGGAGATGCTTGGGCGGGGTCGTCTCGCCCCAGACATAGGCCTGCACGAGGAAGGAATAATGCACCATGGCGGTGCGGACTTCTTCTTCCGCGGCGGTCTTGGCCCAGTCGTCAATCTCTGGGTTGGGAAGGGTATCGAGCCAGTGCCGCACGCGGCCAGAGGTCAGCAGTGCGGAGAGTTTTCCGGCGGCTTCAACGATCGGTACGAAGCGTTCGGGAAGAGTGATTTCATCGATTTCGTAATGCGAAAGATAGCCGCGCTCGCGGCTCATACCGTAGTCTTTAAGCTCCATTTTGATGACTCATCGCCGGGCGCGGGTTGGGCCGCCCGGTCAATCCGTGCATTCGTATCCATTGTAACCGGTTGGCTCAACCGGGGGGCAGTGGAAAACTTGGCAATGACGTAGGGTCAACCAGTCGCACCAGGGAAGCGGACGAGGAGGTCGTAGGCAGCAGGATCGGCTGCTCCTGCAAGCTTGACTCCATTGCGAAGCCAGAAGGCGTGCTTGACGATTTCGGCCTGTTGCTCGATCCCGTAGCGATCGAGCGACCAGCCGGGCTTGAGCGAATAGTCATACCGTGCCCACGGCATGCGGTGGGTGACCAGATACCACTCACCCTTGGTCTGGACCTGCCAGACATGGACCAGTTCGTGTATCAGAAGGCCCTGACGGATCACGCTCTCGCGCGAGAAATCCTCGCAGTAGTTGGCGGAATTCGGATGGAAATGAAGATGGCCGCGCGGCGCCATCGTAATCTTTCGGGGCTGGAACGGAAACCATTTGCGCCGGCGGATCGTGACGCGCGCATAATCGATTGCATCTCCGAAGACGCTGCGCGCAAGGGCGATTTCGCCCGGGGTGAGGGGCCGTTCCCCGCCCACCGGACAGGCGGAAGGGACCGGCTCCTCGTGACTTTCGACCCCGAGCGTATCGCGAAGATCGTTCAGCGATCGTCCCCGGCGGCTTGGATCTCCGCGGTGAAGCTGTGGGGCTTGTTCCCCGCCGCGACTAGCGTGACCTCGGCCGTGCCGCCTGCGGCCATGTCCTCGGGCAGTTCGAAGACCATTATGTGCATGCCGCCCGGGGCGAATTCGAGGCTGCTTCCCGGCTGGATGGTCTGGGGATGCGCTTCGCCCATCACCATCTTGTCGCCTTCCATGATCGACTGGTGCATTTCCGCCCGGCCGGCGCCTTCGACGGTGGCGTTGCGGAAGGTCACACTGCGATCACCCTTGTTGGCGAGATCGAAGTAGACAGCGGCCGGATTGCCGGCGACCGGAGGCAGGACCAGTCGGGCGTTGGTAATCTCGATCCCGGCGATAGTGTTCGCGGGGGCGGCTTCTGCGGGCTGTTCGGCTTCGCTCCCGCAGGACGCGAGTGGAATAGCGGCACCGGCAAGCATCAGCGCGGCAATAATCGGTTTGTTCATGGCAATTTCCCTCTTGTGATAGGCGCAAAAAACTAGCGCAGGCCATCCCTTGTGCCAAGGAAAAGCGCTCTTATATCGCCCCTGTAATACACCGTTTTATCGAGCTGCCGACGGGTTTTGCCACTTACGGGAAACCAGCTGCGCAGCGTCCAATGACTTGAAACAGATGGGGAAACCATGAGCAAGATTATCGGTATCGACCTGGGCACCACCAACAGCTGCGTCGCCGTGATGGACGGCGGCAAACCCAAGGTCATCGAGAATTCCGAAGGCGCGCGCACGACGCCCTCGATCACCGCCTTCACCAAGGATGGCGAGCGTTTGATCGGTCAGCCGGCCAAGCGCCAGGCGGTCACCAATCCGGACAACACCCTCTTCGCGATTAAGCGACTCATCGGCCGCCGGTTCGACGACCCCATGACCAAGAAGGACATGGAGCTGGTCCCCTATGACATCGTCAAGGGTCCGAACGGCGACGCATGGGTGGAAGCTGCCGGCGAAAAGTACAGCCCGAGCCAGGTCTCGGCCTTCATCCTTCAGAAGATGAAGGAAACGGCTGAGGAATATCTCGGCGAGAAGGTCGAAAAGGCGGTCATCACCGTTCCGGCCTACTTCAACGACGCCCAGCGCCAGGCAACCAAGGACGCCGGCAAGATCGCCGGCCTCGAAGTCGAGCGCATCATCAACGAACCGACTGCGGCTGCGCTGGCCTACGGCCTCGACAAGGACGACGGCAAGACCATAGCCGTTTACGACCTTGGCGGCGGCACCTTCGACGTTTCGATCCTCGAGATCGGTGACGGCGTGTTCGAAGTGAAGTCGACCAATGGCGACACCTTCCTCGGCGGTGAGGACTTCGACAGCGCTATCGTCGAATGGCTGGCCGACCAGTTCAAGAAGAAGGAAAACATGGATCTGCGGAGCGATAAGCTCGCGCTGCAGCGCCTCAAGGAAGCGGCCGAAAAGGCGAAGATCGAGCTCAGCTCGGCGCAGACCACGGAAGTGAACCTGCCCTTCATCACCGCACGCATGGAAGGTGGCTCGTCCACCCCGTTGCACCTTGTGGAAACCATAAGCCGCTCGGACCTCGAAAAGATGGTCGGCGACCTCATCAAACGCACGCTCGAGCCCTGCAAGAAGGCACTGGCTGACGCGGGCATCGACAAGGGCGGTGTGGACGAGGTCATCCTCGTCGGCGGCATGACCCGCATGCCCAAGGTGCGCGAGACGGTCGAGGAATTCTTCGGCAAGAAGCCGCATACCGGCGTAAACCCCGATGAAGTCGTGGCCATGGGCGCTGCCATCCAGGCCGGCGTCCTCCAGGGCGACGTCAAGGACGTGCTGCTGCTCGACGTGACCCCGCTTTCGCTGGGTATCGAAACGCTCGGCGGCATCATGACCAAGATGATCGACCGCAACACGACGATCCCGACCAAGAAGAGCCAGACCTACTCGACCGCCGAGGACAACCAGCAGGCTGTGACGATCCGCGTGTTCCAGGGCGAGCGCGAGATGGCGAGCGACAACAAGCTGCTTGGTCAGTTCGACCTGGTCGGCATCCCGCCCGCACCACGCGGCGTGCCGCAGATCGAGGTCACTTTCGACATCGACGCCAACGGCATCGTCAACGTGTCGGCCAAGGACAAGGGCACCGGCAAGGAACAGCAGATCCGCATCCAGGCATCGGGCGGTCTGTCCGACAGCGACATCGACCAGATGGTGCAGGACGCGGAGAAATTCGCCGACGAGGACAAGAAGCGCCGCGAAAGCGCCGAGGCCCGCAACCAGGCTGACAGCCTCGTCCACGCGACCGAGAAGCAGCTCGAAGAGCATGGCGACAAGATCGACGCTTCGCTGAAGAGCGAAGTGGAAGAGAAGGTCGCAGCGCTCAAGACCGCGCTCGAAGGCGACGATGCCGCTGACATCAACGCCAAGGCCCAGGATCTGTCGCAGAGCGCGATGAAGATGGGTCAGTCGATCTACGAGAAGGAGCAGGCGAACGCCGGTTCCGACGCTCCGGAAGGCGGCGACGCCGGTTCGGATGCAGCGCAGGAGGAAGAGGTGGTCGACGCCGAATTCTCCGAAGTCGACGAAGACGCGAAGAACTGAGACGCCTGATGAAAACTCCGCCCCCACCGGTGCCGCTGCGCTCCGGTGGGGGTAAGTTTTAGGGCGGGGATTGCCATGTCAGCTACCGAAATCGATTTCTACGAAGTGCTCGGCGTCAGCCGCGATGCGGATGGCGCGGCCATCAAGAGCGCCTATCGCAAGCTCGCGATGAAGCATCACCCGGACAAGAACCCGGGCTGCACCGAGAGCGAGAACACCTTCAAGGCGATCAGCGTCGCTTATGATTGCCTCAAGGACCCGCAAAAGCGCGCAGCTTATGATCGGTATGGCCACGCAGCCTTTCAGAACGGCGGCGGCCCCGGCGGGGCGCATGGCAACGCCGATTTCGGCGATATCGGCGACATCTTCGAGACCATCTTCGGCTCCGCCTTTGGTGGCGGCGGCGGGCGTGCCCGTCCGCGGCGCGGAGCAGACCTGCGCTACGATATGGAAATCGGGCTGGAAGACGCCTTCCACGGCAAGTCGACCGAAATCGAGATCGAGGTCAGCAAGGCCTGTGACACCTGCCACGGTTCGGGTGCGCAGCCCGGCACCCATGCCCGCACCTGCAATCTGTGCGGCGGGCAGGGCAATGTCCGCGCGAAGCAGGGCTTCTTCGTGGTCGAACGGCCGTGCCCGAATTGCCACGGCGCGGGCGAAGTCATCACCTCGCCCTGCCGCGACTGCCGCGGCGAAGGGCGCGTGGACGTTCCGCAAAAGCTGGAGGTCGATATTCCTCCCGGCGTCGACACCGGCACACGCATCCGCCTTTCCGGCAAGGGCGAAGCGGGTCCGCGCGGCGCGCCTGCGGGCGATCTCTACATCTTCGTCCATGTAAGGCCGCACGAGATTTTCCAGCGCGAAGGCACCACGCTCGCCACGCGTGTACCGATCAGCTTCACCAAGGCTGCGCTGGGCGGATCGATCGAAATTCCCGGCCTCGATGGCGAGGAACTCACTCTCGAAATTCCGGCCGGTATCCAGTCGGGCAAGCAACTGCGTCAACGCGGCGCAGGCATGCCCGTGCTGCAGGGGCGCGGACGCGGGGACATGGTGGTCGAGATCGCGGTGGAAACGCCGACGAAACTTAGCAAGGAGCAGCGCGCGCTGCTCGAACAGTTCCGCGAGCTGGAAACGGGCGACGAATGCCCGCAGTCCAAGGGCTTCTTCGACAAGATCCGCACTGCTTTCGGCAGCTGATCGCGACGATCAGGCGAGACGTTCCTCGATCTCGCCCCTGATCCCGTCGATCAGCGCGAGATCGAGACGACCGGCCTCTTCCTCCTCGTCGAGGATGGCTAGGAACGCGCGCCGCTTGAAATCGCGGCACCGTGCCTCGGGTAGCGGCGTGTCCAGCGTCGAGCAGGTGATATCGATCATCCGCTCGGCTCCGTGCAGCCGGCCCCAGAGGTAGTCGTTCTCCCGGTAGGCACGGCTGAAGAAAGCCCCGAAATTGTAGAACTCGATCCCGCGCAAGGTCGCCAGCGTGCCGCCGTCGCGCAGGCTGCGCGCGTCGTCCGGACTGATGCGGTCGACCTTGACCGGATCGAATTCGGTCAGCCCCTCGTGCCGCAGGAGCGGGAGCGTGGCGACATCGTAGAAAGGGAAGCCGAGATAGGCGAACAGCATGCGCCGCCGCAGATTGTCGGGCATTACCGAAAGCGCCTCGGCGAGCATTTCCTCCGCCCGGTCGTCGAGTTCGATGAGCAGGCGCCGGCTCTCCACATGATCGAGCAGAGCCGCGGGATCGCGAAGCGCGCCCTGTGCGATCTCGCCGAAGGTGTCGCCCAGTGCAGCGGCTCCCTCCTTCTCGAAATAGAGCGACAGGATCGCGTAGATCGTGTTCCGGCCCTCTTCGAGCGCGGCGTCCGGTATCTCGGGATCGGCTTCCCAGTCGCGGGCCAGCCGCCTCGCCAGCAGGCGCAACCGGCGGATACGAAAACCGATATCGTGTTCCCGGAAGAACAGGATGGCTTCGCGCGTCGCGCCCCCCTTGTCGCTCGCGAGCGTATCCAAACCGCGGCGGCTGAGTTCGCCCCTCAGCGCTTCCTCGATCGTTCCGTGATCGGTCAGGTGAAGGGTCGGCGCTTCCTGCCAGGCGAGCTTCGCGAGGCGCGTGACGATCCCGCTGACCTTGGCATGGGCGTAGGACTGGAAGGCATAGCCTGCCTGTTCGGCCGCCGCCTGCTGCGCTTTCTGACGCCACGCTTTGAGCCGCTTGGGCGTGGGGCGATCGAGGAACAGTGTGTAGCCGAACAGCTTCTCCACCGTCCGTTCGACATCCGGTCTCAGCGCCTTGATAATGCGCGACAGGCGCTCGGCCTCACGGCTTTGGCCTTCCAGCTGTTCGAGATTGTCCCGGATCGGCTGCTCGCGCGGGATGGTCGACAGGGAACCGAAGATCGAGGAGAAGAATCCGACATCGCCGGTCCGGCGTGCATGCCTTTCGCCGAAGCGGTCGGGGCGCGGATCGACATAGACGAAACGCCGGTCGATCTCGCGCTGGGCCGGGCGGCCACGCAAGGCGGCCATGGCCCCGCCGAAGGGCTTGTTCACCAGCACCGACCCGTCAATCAGCGAGACGCTTTCGACATTCTCGCGCATCACATGGACGGGCATGATCCGCTCGAGGAAATCCTCGCGACTTTGCCAGTCGTGTTGGCATTCCGTTGCAAGGCTATCGATCTCTTCCAGCTTGAGCGGAGGAAAGGCGCCGGGGAAACTCGCCGTAGCGCGCGCCGCGAAGACAAGCTCCATCGGGTCCGCCAGGCTCACTCCGGCAAAGCCGGGGGTCTTGCGCCGGAAGGTGATCGGCATGCGATGCTCGCTGTCCTCGACGACCGGAGGGCTGTTGAGGCGGAGGAGTTCGAGATAGCCGTGAAAATCGGTCGCCGTCACGAACAGGTCGAGCGGGTGGTTCGGCGGAAGGAGCGGCGCCTCGCGCGGGGTCGCGGCCATGGAAGCAAAGGCCCGCGCCAAGAGGCGGGAGAAGCCGAGGCCCGAGAAAGGCGGTTCGAACCACCGTCCGCGGATAAGATGCGAGACCTTGCGCCGCACTTCCTGCCGGGTTTCCGGCGCCACTTCGGCCGCGATCTCGGTGCCCGGCCGGCTCAGCATCCAGGTCGCGAAGGGCTGGGCCCAGATCTTGCCGCCCGGCCAGCGCAGTTTTGCTTCCGGATCGGTCAGCTCGTCAACATCGGCCATCTCCAGCCACAGGTCGGTGAGCGGTTCGAGGCTCTGGCCGGAGAAGATGGCCTGGGCAAGGAAGACCGCATTGATGCCGCCCGCGCTCGCCCCGCTGGCGATATCGGGCAGGATGCGGAGGCGCAGTTTCTCGCTGGCCTCGATCTCTTCGAGCATTTCAAGATAGACCGTATGCGCCCCGCCGCGCTTTTCGTGGTCCGCATGGAAATCGCGGCTCGCGCGGGCAAGCTGCCACACTTCGCGTGTGACGCCGTGCATGTAGACTGCCAGGCTGACCCCGCCATAGCAGACAAGCGCGATCCTCAGTTCCTTCTGCCGCATCGCCTTCCTTTGTGCACAGCTGCACGGGTAAAGGCAATTGCGTTCCACAAATGTTCTGTTAGTCAATCGCCATGGCAAAACCCAAGAAACGCTATGTCTGCCAGGCCTGTGGCTCGGTTTCGCACCGGTGGCAGGGGCAATGTGCCGATTGCGCGGAATGGAACACGCTGACCGAAGACGCCCCGGCAACGGTGTTTTCAATGAAGCACGATCTGTCGAGCGGGGGCAGGGCGGTCGACTTCGTCGATCTTGACAAACCGGGCGAAATGCCGCTGCGCCAACGGACGGGGCTGGCCGAATTCGACCGGGCACTGGGCGGCGGTCTCGTGCCGGGCAGTGCGATCCTGATGGGTGGCGATCCGGGTATCGGCAAGTCGACGCTGCTGTTACAGGCCGCGGCCAAGGTCGCGCGCGAGGGGCATAGCGTCGCCTATGTCAGCGGCGAGGAAGCCTCGGGACAGGTCCGCATGCGCGCCGCGCGCCTCGGGCTGTGCGATGCGCCGGTGAAGCTGGCGGCGGCGACCAGCGTGCGCGATATCCTGACTACGCTCGGCCAGATGGAAACGCCCAAGTTCCTCGTGATCGATTCGATTCAGACCATGCATTCGGACACGATCGAGGGCGCGCCCGGTACGGTCAGCCAGGTGCGCGGCTGTGCTTTCGAGCTGATCCGCTATGCCAAGGAAAACGGCGTCGCGCTGGTGCTGGTCGGCCATGTGACGAAGGACGGGAATATCGCCGGGCCGCGCGTGCTCGAACATATGGTCGACGTGGTGATGAGCTTCGAGGGCGAGCGCAGCCACCAATACCGTATCCTGCGCGCGCTCAAGAACCGCTTCGGCGCGGTGGACGAGATCGGCGTCTTCGCCATGGCGGGCGATGGACTGGAGGAGGTTGAGAATCCTTCCATGCTGTTCCTGTCGGGGCGCGACCAACCCTTGGCGGGCAGTTCGGTCTTCCCCGCGATGGAAGGGACGCGGCCCGTGCTGGTCGAGATCCAGGCGCTGATCGTGCGGCTGCAATCGGGCGCGACCCCGCGGCGCGCGGTGGTAGGCTGGGACAATGGCAGGCTCGCGATGCTGCTCGCTGTGCTGGAATCGCGCTGCGGCCTCTCTTTCAGTTCGGCGGAAGTCTATCTCAACGTGGCGGGCGGCTATCGCCTGTCGGACCCCGCCGCCGACCTTGCCGTTGCCGCAGCGCTGGTGAGCGCGCTGGCCGACAAGCCTCTGCCGCAGCGCAGCGTTTGGCTGGGCGAGGTCAGCCTGGCCGGCGAAGTGCGCCCGGTCGCCCATGGCGGCGTGCGCCTGCGCGAAGCCGCCAAGCTGGGGTTCGACAGGGGCTTCGGTCCGCCCGATGCGAAGAACGGTTCGGCGGAACTCCAGTATGGAGAGCTGGGACAACTCGCGAACCTCGTTGACCGGGTGATGAGCAGTTAATAAACCCCAAACCCCTAGGGGTTATTTGGGTCTTATGACGGGTTTCGATCTTCTTTTCCTTCTGATCGTCGGCGTGGCAGCCGTCGGCGGGTTCATGCGCGGCTTCCTCCAGGAGGTGCTTTCGCTCGCATCGTGGATTCTGGCCGCCTTCGCGATCCGGTTCCTGCACACGCCGCTCACGCTGGCCTTGCAGGACTGGATCGGTGCCGGCGTGACGACTTCGGTTCTCGCATTTACCTTCCTGCTGCTGATCCCCTATGCCGCGATGAAGGTTATCGCGAACAATGTCGGGCAAGCCTCGCGCGGCTCGGTCCTCGGCCCGATCGATCGGGTGCTCGGCTTCGGATTCGGCGCGCTCAAGGGCTTTGTCATCGTCGTCATCGCTTTCTCGGTCCTCGTGCTCGGCTACGATTCCGTGTGGGACTATCGCGGGCGCCCGGTGTGGATTACCACGGCGCGCAGCTACGAAGTGGTCGACGCCGGGTCACGCTCCGTGGTCGAAGTTCTCGCCCAACGCCGCGCCAAGCTGCGCGGGGAGGAAGCAGCAGCTGCGGTCGATGCCGAAGCGCAGGCCGAGTGACACAGGCGGTTCGCCGGGCGCTCTATTCGCCTGAACTGCTCGCGCTTGCCGTCGAGCTGGCCGACCATCCCTACGATGCTGATGCGCCCCTCCAGGGTCAGGCACATTCGCGTAGCTGCGGGAGTTCGATTGCTCTCTCCCTCGACCCGGCAAGCAGGCTGGGCCTCAGGGTGACGGCCTGCGCGGTAGGGCAGGCATCCGCCGCGATCTTCGCGCGTCATTTCGACGCCCATCCGGTGGCTCGACTTTCGGCGACGCACAACCAGATCGAGCGCTGGCTGGGCGGCGCGGAGGAACGTCCCGACTGGCCCGGCATGCAAATTCTCGAGCCCGCGCGCGCCTATCCCGGCCGCCATGGCGCGATCCTCTTGCCGTGGAGAGCCGCCCTCGATGCGCTTTCCAAGGGCGGGGCGGGGCGCTAAGTCCCTTCGCCACGTCGCGATAGAGAGGGGAGCGAGAACAATGGCAGGGGCAGCAGCCTTGCAGAGGGAACCGACCGAAAAGGAAATTCGCCTGGTCATCGCCGCGTCGAGCGCGGGGACGATCTTCGAATGGTACGACTTTTTCATCTATGGCACGCTGGCCGGCCTCATCGGCGCGGCCTTCTTCCCGAGCGGTAACGAGACGCTGCAAATCCTGCTGGTCTGGGCGGGCTTCGCCGTCGGGTTCGGCTTCCGCCCGCTTGGCGCGATCCTTTTCGGCTATCTCGGGGACAGGCTGGGGCGCAAATACACCTTCCTCGTCACCGTCACCCTTATGGGTATCGCGACGGCCGGCGTCGGCCTGATCCCCAGCGCGGCGAGTATCGGCCTCGCCGCCCCCATCATCGTAATCGGCCTCCGCATCCTGCAAGGACTTGCGCTCGGCGGAGAATACGGCGGCGCAGCGATTTATGTTGCAGAGCACGCCCCGCCCGAGAAACGCGGCTTTTATACCAGCTTCATCCAGGCAAGCGTGGTCGGCGGCTTCGTTCTCTCGATCGTCGTGGTCCTCGCCTGCCGCGCCACAATCCCGGCAGAGGATTTTGCCGAATGGGGCTGGCGCATCCCCTTCCTGCTGTCGATCGCGCTGCTGGGCATCTCCTTGTGGATGCGCCTCAAGCTGTCGGAAAGCCCGGTGTTCCAAGCCATGAAGGAAGCGGGCGAGACTTCGTCCAACCCCTTCAAGGAAAGCCTGACCTATCCGGGCAATCCCAAGCGCATCTTCGTGGCGCTGTTTGGCATCACCGGCATCCTGACCACGATCTGGTACACCGCGTTCTTCTCCTCGCTCAGCTTCCTGCGCCGCGACATGCGGGTCGATGAAAGCACGGTGGAGTGGATCCTGTTGATCGCCGGTTTCATCTCGATGAGCTTCTACATCGTGGTCGGCAAATGGTCCGACCGGGTGGGCCGCAAGAAACCAATCATCATCGGCGCAATCGCTACGCTGGCGCTGCTCTTCCCGATCTTCTGGACGATGGGCAGCCTTGCCAATCCGGGTCTCGCGCAGGCGGCGAAGGACAATCCTGTCGTCGTCACCGGCCAGAACTGCACCACCGATCCCTTCGCCGACCTGTTCGACCGGGAGCAGAGTGGCTGCGGCAAGATCCTCGAAACGCTCACCGCGAGCGGGGTCAGCTACACCGTCGAGGAGGGCGAGACGCTCGGCCTGACCGTGGGCGGCGAAGAGGTTGCGCTGGGCGCGAACTGGGCGGGCGATCCGGCCGCGCGCCGCGACGGTTTGCAGGACGCGCTTTCGGGCCGTGGCTTCGACTTCTCGAAACAGACCCCGCCTCTCACCAACATCCTCGGCATCGGGGCGCTGCTGCTGGTGTGCGGGATGCTGTCGGCGCTGACCTATGGCTCGGTCGCTGCGCTCCTCACCGAGATGTTCCCGGCCAAGATCCGCTACAGTTCGATGTCGATCCCCTATCACATCGGTGCAGGTTATCTCGGCGGGTTCCTGCCGCTGATCGCCGGCATCATCGTGGCGCGCACGGGCGACGTCTATGCAGGTCTCTGGTATACGATGGCGGTGGTGGCCTTCGGGCTCATCGTCGCCTGGTGGGGCTTGCCCGATGGGCCGCCGACGGACTTCGAAGAGTCGAATGAGCTGCCTCCCGTAGGCCCGGCCATACCGTGATCGCCGCTTGAGCAGCCTTCCGCCTCCGACCCTCAGACTCGACCTCGACCGCGAGGCGCTGGCGGCCAACTGGCGCGCGCTCGACCGGATGTCGGGATCGGCAAGGGCTGGCGCGGCGGTGAAGGCCGATTGCTACGGCCTCGGCGTAGAGCATTGCGTGCCGGTGCTGCGCGATGCGGGATGCGGCGATTTCTTCGTCGCCCATTGGAGCGAGGTGGCTGCGGTCGTCGAACACGTCGATGCAGCGCAAGTCGCGGTGCTGCACGGCCCGCTCGATGGAAACGAGGTGGCCTATGCACGCGAAACGGGGGCGTTGCCGGTTATCGACTCTGTCCGTCAGGCCAAGCTCTGGGCCGAGAGTGGGGGTGGGCCCTGCCATCTGATGGTCGATAGCGGCATCAACCGCCTCGGCATCTCGCCACAGGAAATTTCGAACCCGGTTGTGCAGGCGCTCGATGTGCAGGTTCTCCTGAGCCATCTCGCCTGCGCGGACGAAGACAGCCCGATGAACGCGCGCCAGCTCGAGACTTTTCGTGATGCGATCCAGCGCGTCGAGCACTGCGAGACTAGCCTCGCCAACAGCGCCGGGATCGCTCTGGGCAGCGACTATCATTTCGATCTCACCCGCCCCGGCCTCGCGCTTTATGGCGGCGTACCGAGGCCTGAACTGGCGGACCATATCGGGCAGGTCGTTTTTCCCAAGGCGGCCATCATCCAGACCCGCCAACTCTCCGCCGGCGATGGCGTGGGCTACAACGCCACCTTCACCGCGCCGGTCGAAATGCGCGTTGGCGTCCTCTCCCTGGGCTATGCCGACGGCATCCTGCGCAGCTGGGGTGGAGCAGCGTTTCGCAGCGGCGAAAAGCGGCTTCCGATCCTAGGCAAAGTGTCGATGGATATGATCGTGATCGACCTTTCGGACGCTCCCGAACTGGGCGAGGGCGACTGGGTCGAACTGCCCTATCACCTGCCCGATGCTGCGCAGCAAACCTCTCTAACGCAATACGAATTGCTCACCGTACTGGGTAACCGCTTCGCCCGCTGAGAGCATGTGTTGCGCTGCACATTGTGCAAGTGCTAAGCGTGGCTGCAACGCACAACGGGGAGTAACAGCGACATGGCCAAGCGGACCGCCGAGGGCGAACCGATCATCATCAAGAAATACGCCAACCGGCGACTCTACAACACCGATACCTCAAGCTACATCACGCTCGACGATCTGGCGAAGATGGTCCGCGACAATGTCGATTTTCAGGTCGTCGACGCCAAGACCGGTGACGATATCACGCATACGATCCTGACTCAGATCATCGTCGAGGAAGAAAGCCACGGCGGCCAGCAAATGCTCCCCGTCAGCTTCCTGCGCGATTTGATTTCGATGTACGGAAATTCAATGCAGTCGATGATGCCGAGCTATCTCGAAGCGAGCATGGCCAATTTCCGCAAGAACCGTGAACAGCTCCAGGCAGCTTTTGCCAAGGGCATCGAAGCCAACCCGCTGGCCAAGATGGCCGAGGCGAACCTCCAGATGATGCAGAACGCGGCCGAAGCTTTCATCCCGGCGACCCGCCGCAATGTCGATAACGCCAAGAAGGATGCCGACGGCGAACTGGCCGAGATGCGCAAGCAGATGGCCGCGATGCAGAAGAAGCTGGACGAGCTTAGCAAATAATTGCATCGGCGCGCCCGCCGACCCTCAAGCAAGATACAGGAATTCTCGTGGCCCAGATCCGCCATGCCCTCACCGCCCGCCGCGCCGACGATTTCGCAGCCTGGTACCAAGAAGTCATTTCCGCCGCCGAAATGGCCGAGGAATCGGGTGTGCGTGGCTGCATGGTCATCCGGCCGTGGGGCTTCGGCATCTGGGAGCGCATGCAACGCCTGCTCGACGACCGGATCAAGGCGACGGGACACGAGAACGCCTATTTCCCGATCTTCATTCCGCTCTCCAATTTCGAGCGGGAAGCGGAGCATGTCGAAGGCTTCGCCAAAGAAATGGCGGTTGTTACCCATCATCGCCTGATTGCGGGCAAGGATGGCGGTCTGGTACCCGATCCCGAGGCCAAACTCGAAGAACCGCTGGTCGTGCGCCCGACGTCGGAAACGATCATCGGGGATGCGATGGCGCGCTGGATCCAGAGCTGGCGCGACTTGCCACTGAAGCTCAACCAGTGGGCCAATGTCGTGCGCTGGGAAATGCGCACCCGCATGTTCCTGCGCACCAGCGAATTCCTCTGGCAGGAAGGCCACACCGCCCACGCCGACGAGGTGGAGGCGAAGGAGCACACGCTGCGTATGCTCGAAGTCTATCGGGCCTTCGCCGACGAGGACCTCGCGCTGGCGGTCGTCCCCGGCGAGAAGCCCGAGAACGAGCGCTTCCCCGGTGCGGTCGAGACCTGGTCGATCGAAGCGATGATGCAGGACGGCAAGGCGCTGCAAGCTGGCACCAGCCACTACCTCGGCACCAATTTCGCCAAGGCCAGCGGGATTAAATACCAGAACAAGGAGGGCGGCGAGACCTTCGCCCACACCACCAGTTGGGGTGTGTCGACCCGCATGGTCGGCGGTGTCATCATGACCCATGGCGACGACGATGGACTGCGCCTGCCGCCCAAGATCGCCCCGCAGCAGGTGGTGATCCTGCCCATGCTGCGCGACAAGCCCGAAGACGACGCCCTCATCGAATATTGCGAGGCCCTGCGCGCCACGCTCGCCAGCCAGCAGGTGCTGGGCGAACCGCTGCGCGTCCTCCTCGACACGCGCCCCGGCAAGGCGGCCCAGAAGCGCTGGGACTATGTTCGCAAGGGCGCGCCGATCATCGTCGAAGTCGGTGGCCGCGACATGGAGAACGGCGTCGTCTCGATGCTCCGCCGCGACCGCCTGTGGGACGCAGAAACTGGCAAGCCCGCGTTCCAGACGCCGACGCGCGACGTCGCCGGCCAGACCATTCCCGATGTGCTCGCCGATATCCAGTCCGCGCTGCTGACCGAAGCACGCGAACGCCGCGACGCGAACATCACGCGCGGCGTGAGCGACTTGGCCGAGGTCGAGCAGCACTTCGCCGCCTCGCGCTATCCGGGCTGGGTCGAAGTCCAGTGGTCGAAGCCGACCGGCGCGGCGCTGGAAAAGGTCGTCGAGCGTCTGAAGGAACACAAGCTCACCGTCCGCAACGTCCCCATGGATGCGGCGCCGGTGGACGGCGTCTGCATCTTCACCGATGAGCCTGCGACCGAGCGCGTGCTGCTGGCCAAGGCTTACTGATAAGGAAAACGTCACCCCGGCCCCCGAGCCGTGGTCCCGCTTGTTGCTGGGACCACGTAGTAAAAGCAGGACCCCGGGTCAGGCCCGGGGTGACGAATGATTTGTAATTTCAACCGTTCATGGCAAGACTGCGGTCATGAGAAAGCTCCTCCCGCTTGTCGCCCTCATCGCCACCCCGCTTGCCGCGCAGGACGCCGATCCGGCGGGGAGCGTTTCGCAAGAGCGGTTGAGAGCCGATATCGACACGCTCGTCGGTTTCGGCACGCGGCACACTTTATCCGAACAGGACAATCCCACGCGCGGCATCGGCGCTGCGGTCAACTGGGGGCTCGCCGAATTCGGGCGGATTTCCCAAGGCTGCGATGGCTGCCTCGAAATCGTCGCGCCTGAGCGGATCGAGGAAGGCCGCCGCCTGCCGCGCCCCACGCGCATCCGCAACGCCGTCGCCATCCAGCGCGGGACCGAGAGGCCGAACGAGGTCGTGATTGTCCAGGCGCATATCGACAGCCGCGTGACCGATGCGATGGACTGGGAAAGCGATGCGCCCGGCGCCAACGACGACGGGTCGGGCACCGTGCTCGTTCTCGAAGCGGCGCGCGCGCTGAGCCAGCGGCAGTATCCCGTCACCATTGTCTACGCCCTCCTGTCGGGCGAGGAGCAGGGCCTGTATGGTGGCCGCCTCATGGCCGATTACGCCGCGGAGCAGGGCTGGCAGGTTAAGGCGGTCCTCAACAACGATGTCGTCGGGAACAGCTGCGGCAGCGACGGCTTTTGCGACCCCGACCATGTGCGCGTCTTTTCCGAAGGCCCGCGCGCCGATCTGACCGATCCCATCCGCGCCGCGCAGCGCCGCGAGGGTGGGGAGAACGACAGCCCGAGCCGCAATCTCTCGCGCTGGCTCGACAATCTCGCCGACGAAACCGAGGGCGGCCTCGACGTGCGCCAGATCTGGCGAGTGGATCGCATGGGTCGCGGCGGCGACCAGATTCCCTTCATGGAGAAGGGCTTCCCCGCCATCCGCATCGCCGTTGCGGTCGAGGATTACGAGCACCAGCACCAGGACCTGCGCGTGGAAGATGGCGTGACTTATGGCGACACGGCGGACGAGATGGATTTCGCCTATCTCGCCAAGGTGACCCAGTTCAACATCCGCGCGCTCGACAAACTGGCGCGCACCCCCGCGCCGCCCGCTGCGGCGGCCGAGGCTGCGGTCCAGACATATACCGATGTGGCCTGGAGTGAGGTGCCCGGCGCCATAGGCTACACCGTCTGGCATCGGCGCACGGACGAACCTTATTGGCGCGAGGAGCCGGTAATCGAAAACGTCGTCGCCACTAACGCGCGGCTTGAAGGTGTGCGCGGCGACGACTGGATTTTCGGCGTCAGCGCAACGGGTGCCGATGGGGTCCGCAGCCCCGTCTCCAGTGCGGTTCCGGCCGGACAATTTGCGCCGATCCCCGCGGAAGAGGGTGACACCAAGTAACGGCGTTCCCATATGGCGCGCATGAAAAAACAGAATAGAACCGGGCGGCCGCAGGGGCTGCCCAGCAAAGAACAGATAATCGAATTCATCCAGAGTTCCGACAAGCCAGCCGGCAAGCGCGAAATCGCCAAGGCTTTCGGCATCAAGGGGCAGGAAAAGATCGCGCTGAAGAAGCGCCTCAAGGACATGGGCGAGGAAGGCCTGATCGACGGAAAGAAAACTGCCTTTCACAAGATGGGCGGCCTGCCCAAGGTGACCGTGCTCAAGGTCGTCGAGATCGACGATGGCGAACCTATCGCGATCCCCGAAAGCTGGGATTCCAATGCGCCTAGCAAGCCTCCGCGGATCGTGGTCAAGGAAAGCAAGAAGCTCGCGGCGCTGAAGCGTGGCGACCGTTTCCTCGGGCGCACCGAAGAGCGCGGGAAGGGCTGGATCGCTCACCCGATGAAGAAGCTGCCCGCGCGCACCGAAGGGCTGATGGGCGTCGTCGAGATGGACGGCAGCGGCAAGCCCTGGCTCGCCCCGGTGGACAAGCGCGTGCGCAACTCCTCGCCCATCGGCGATCTTGGCGAAGCGAAGGAAGGCGAGCTCGTGCTGGCCGAACCCATGGGCAAATCTCCTCGCGCCAAGGTGAAGGTGGTCGAGGTGATCGGCGACCCGCTGGCACCCAAGAGCTTCAGCCTCATCGCTATTGCCAAGCACGGCATCCCGCACATCTTCCCGCCCGAAGCGCTGGAAGAGGCACAGGCTGTTGCCGATCTCCCGCTCAGCGAGGAAAAGCGCGAGGACCTGCGCGACGTGCCCATTGTCGCCATCGATCCCGCCGATGCGCGCGACCACGATGACGCAATCTGGGCTGAACCCGACGGGGAAGGGGGCTACAAGGCCATTGTCGCCATTGCCGACGTGTCCTTCTACGTCCGGCCCGGAGGCAAGCTCGACCGCGAAGCGCGGAAGCGCGGCAACTCCGTCTATTTCCCCGACCGTGTCGTGCCGATGCTGCCGGAAATCCTCTCCGCCGATGTCTGCTCGCTGGTCGAAAACGAAGACCGTGCGGCCATGGCCTGCCACATCCGCATCTCGCCCGAAGGCAAGGTGACGAAGTGGCGCTTCACTCGCGCCATCGTCCGGCTCGCGGCCAACATTGCGTATGAGGATGCGCAAAAAGCCATAGACGATGGCAGCGCGGACGAGACGCTCAAAAACCTCTGGGGCGCCTGGAAGCTACTCTTCAAGGCGCGCGAGGCTCGCGACCCGCTGGACCTCGAACTGCCCGAGCGGCAGGTACGCCTCAACGACGAGGGCGTAATCGAGGAAATCGCCGTGCGCGAACGTCTCGATGCGCACCGGGTGGTGGAAGACTTCATGATCGCAGCCAATGTCGCGGCGGCGAAGGCGCTGGAAGAAAAGGCCGCTCCCGTAGTTTACCGCGTGCACGAGACACCGAGCCGCGAAAAGCTGATGGCGTTCAAGGAATACCTCACCAGCCAAGGCAAGAGCTTCGCCATGGGGCAAGTCATCACGCCCGGTCTCTTCAACCGCATGCTCAAGGACATCGTCGATCCGGCGGAAAAGGCGCTGATCATGGAGGCGGTGCTGCGCAGCCAGACGCAGGCCTATTACGGGCCGGCCAACGCCGGACACTTCGGTCTTGCGCTGGGTAGCTACGCGCACTTCACGTCCCCGATCCGCCGGTATGCCGACTTGCTGGTGCACCGTGCGCTGGTGGATGCCTACAAGCTCGAACAGCCCAAGCCGAAAGGCGCCATTCCCGACGCCTCGGGTCTCTCCGACCGCGACCGCACGGCCCTGGGGCAGATCACCGACGCCATCAGCCAGACCGAGCGCCGCGCGATGGAGGCCGAGCGCGACACCATCGATCGCTATGTGGCGGCATGGCTCTCGGGCCGCGTGGGCGAGGTGTTCGATACCCGCATCACCGGCGTGCAGGGCTTTGGCTTCTTCGCCACCATCGAGAATCTCGGTGGTGACGGGCTTGTCCCCGTCTCCACGCTCGGCCGCGAATACTTCCGCTATGACGAGGGCGCGCGCGAGCTTGTCGGTGAAAATACCGGCAAGACCTATGCCGTTGGCGACCGTTTGAAGCTGAAGCTTGCCGAATCCAACGCGCTCACAGGAGCGCTGAAGTTCGAATTGCCTGACAGCGAAGGCGGCGCGCCGATCGAGAAACGCGGCGAGCGCCTGCAGCACAAGAAGAAGGCGCTGAAAAAGGGGCAGGGCGCACCCCGCCAGAAGCATGCACAGGGGCAGAGAGGCCGTCCGGGTAACATCCGCCACCAAGGCCGAAAGAAGAAGTAGGCGGAACGGCTGCCGGGCTGTCCTCATTGGTTGAGCAAAGGAGAACAAATCCCGTGCTCATTCCCGGACAGCCCGTCCCCGAACTCGACCTGCCGCTGACCATCGATGCCCGCTTCGAACTCTCGAAGCAGGATCCCCAGGCCTTCACCATGCTGGTCTTCTACCGCGGCAAGCATTGCCCGATCTGCAAGAAATACCTGACCGAACTCGGCGGCAAGCTTTCGGGCTTCACCGAAAAGGGCATCAATGTCTTTGCCGTGTCGATGGACAGCCCCGAACGCGCCGCCGTTTCCCACGAGGAATGGGACACGGGCGACGTGCCGCTGGCGCACTCGATGAGCGAGGAGAAGGCCCGCGAATGGGGCCTCTACATTTCCGAAAAGCGCGAGGGCAGCGAAGAGCCCGATACTTTCAGCGAACCCGGCCTGTTCCTGGTGAAGCCCGACGGGACGCTGCATTTCGCCGTGGTTCAGAACGCTCCGTTCACGCGCCCCGACCTCGACGACCTGCTCAGCGGCCTGACCTTTACGCTGGAAAACGATTACCCGACGCGCGGCACGCTGACCTGACGCATCAGGCCAGCTCGTCCAGCTCTTCCTTGCTCAGGTTTCCGGGGACAAGGTAGAGCGGGCAGGGCAGGTTTGCGGCGTGCGCGGCGAAGTGACTGACGAGGGGGTTTTTCCCCTCGCGCGCCGTCCCCAGCACCAGCGCGGCGATGGAGCCGTGTTCTTCGAGGTAGTTGCCGATCACCTCGGCGGGCGATCCGGGGCGCACGGCGATGACCGGCATCTTGCCCATCTCGCCGAAGATGTTGCCCGCCGCGTTATTGGCCATGACCTCGGCGCGTTCGCGCGCTTCCTGCTCGATCGTGGCCTGCACGCCGCCGAAGGCGTTAAAGGTCTGCTGCGGCACCAGCGCGAGGATGTGCACCGATCCGCCGGTCTTCATCGCGCGCAGCGAAGCGAAGCGCAGGGCCTGCTTGGCCTCCTCCGTTTCGTCCATCACGACGAGGTAAATTCGCATAAGTCCGGCTCCCTCCGAAGGGCACCGACTACAAGCTAATTCGTATTCTGCGCAAGGACCTTGCGGGTCACGGCCAAATTGGCCAGAGACCGGCGCAACACATTCCCAGCGAGGACGTAACGTCAAAACATGCCCACGCCGATCAAGATGCCCGCCCTTTCGCCCACCATGGAGGAGGGCACGCTCGCCAAATGGCTGGTGAAGCCGGGCGACAGTGTTTCCGCCGGCGACATCATGGCCGAGATCGAGACCGACAAGGCAACGATGGAATTCGAAGCGGTGGACGAAGGCACAATCGCCTCAATCACGGTCGATGAAGGCACCGAGGGCGTGAAGGTCGGCACGGTCATCGCCATGCTCGCCGAAGAGGGCGAGGATGTGGAGAAAGTCGCCAAGGCCGCACCGCCGGCTGAAGGTGACGCTGGCGGTAGTGACGACAGCGAGACCGAAGCCGAGACAAAGCAGCGCGAGGGAAAGGTCGCGCAGGAAGAGAAGCGGACCGAGGAGAAATCCTCTGCCTCCGATGACGAAACCTCCGCTCCAGCCGCACCGGTCGGCGACGACGGCAAGCGCATAAAGGCGTCGCCGCTAGCGCGCCGTATTGCCGAGCAGAAGGGGATCGACCTGACGACGATCAGCGGATCGGGCCCGAATGGCCGTATCGTAAAGGCCGATGTAGAGGAAGCGAAGCCCGGAGCTGCGCCTGCCAAGGACACCGCCGCCGCTCCCGAACCCGCTCCGGTCAAACCCGCTACGCAAGGCGGCGATCTCGATGCGCCTTACGAAGCGCAGAAGCTCAACAATGTCCGCAAGGTCATCGCGCGCCGCCTGACCGAGGCGAAGCAGACCATCCCGCACATCTATCTGACGGTGGACGTGCGCCTCGATGCGCTGCTCAAGCTGCGGAGCGAACTCAACAAGAGCCTCGAGGCGGACGGCATCAAGCTGTCGGTCAACGACCTGCTGATCAAGGCGCAGGCCCGCGCGCTGCAGCGCGTGCCGCTGTGTAATGTCAGCTTCCAGGGCGACGAGCTTTTCCAGTACACGCGCGAGGATATCTCGGTCGCCGTGGCCGCGCCTTCGGGCCTGATCACCCCGATCATCCGCGATGCGGGCCGCAAGGGCCTCGCGCAGATCAGCACCGAAATGAAGGAACTCGCCGGCAAGGCGCGCGACGGCAAGCTGCAGCCGCATGAATTCCAGGGCGGCACCGCCTCGCTCTCAAACCTCGGCATGTTCGGCACCAAGCAGTTCGACGCCGTGATCAACCCGCCGCAGGCGATGATCCTCGCAGTCGGTGCGGGCGAGCAGCGTCCTCACATCATCGACGGCGCGCTGGGCATCGCCACCGTGATGAGCGCCACCGGCAGCTTCGACCACCGCGCCATCGACGGCGCGGACGGCGCGCAGTTCATGCAGGCCTTCCAGCAGCTGGTCGAGAACCCGATGGGGCTGGTGGTTTGAGAGGATGCGTTGGAGCGGTTTCGTCTTCGCAGGGATTTTCGCAAGCTCTCTAGCTGCAATCATCCCCGTCGCGTTTTTTAGCCTGCTTGTCGATTGGCGCACGCAGTGGGAAATCCCGGCCCGTATGCTTCTGATATCATTGCTCGGAGTAGGACTAGTCGGGATGCCTACTCTATTGTTGGGCCGTCTGTGGTTGAAACGTGAGGGGCTATATTCGGCTCGCTCGTTGTCGATTTTGGCAAACGCTGTCGCAGCGATCTTCTCGCTCGTTCTCATCGGAGTTGCGCAAACGTTTGCGCTAATCTTCTTGGCGCCTCCAATTTTCATCGCGGCCAACGCTTTGACATTTGGGTCGATCAAATGGTCCTTTGCTGATGAGCTGCAACATGCCTGACCGTTCCCCCCTTATCCGCGTCACGGCCATGCCTGCCGACACCAACCCCTATGGCGGTGTGTTCGGCGGGTGGCTGATGAGCCAGATGGCGCTGGGCGCAGGCTCGCTCGCCAGTCGGCATGGCAAGGGCAAGGCGGTGGTCGTCTCGGCCACGGATTTCGCCTTTCCCGGCGCGATGCAGGTGGGGGACGAGCTGTCGGTCTATTGCGACATCGCCGCCACCGGGAACACCTCGCTCACCATCACCGCCGAAGCCATCGCGCGCGAGCGTAATGGCGAGGCCGAGACTAGAGTGGCGCAGGGCACGTTCAAGTTTGTGCTGCTGGATGAGGAAAACCGCCCCCGCGCGGTGGCGGAGCGCTGGGCTTGATGGCTACGTCGCAGCCCCCTCTCCCCAACCCCTCTCCCGCGAGGGGAGAGGGGCTATGATGGCTGTCCTACTTCGCACCCGTTGCGGTAAGGTGACCGCATGATCCGCGCCATCCCGCACCCGAATACCTATTCCGTTTCCCCTCACGGGCTTCCCGCGCTTCTAGCGCCAGGACCGTGTTTCATCCGCTCCATCGTTCAGGCTCGAAAGGCATAAACTGAATGGCTACCCAATACGACGTTATCGTTCTCGGCTCCGGACCCGGCGGCTATGTCGCGGCGATCCGCTGCGCGCAGCTGGGCCTGAAGACCGCCATCGTCGAACGCGAACTGCTCGGCGGCATCTGCCTCAACTGGGGCTGCATCCCGACCAAGGCGCTGCTGCGGAGCGCCGAGATCCTGCACTATGCGCAGCACGCGAGCGACTATGGCCTGAAGATCGCCGGCAAGATCGAAGCGGACCTCGAAGCGGTGGTGAAACGCAGCCGCGGTGTGGCGAAGCAGCTCAATCAGGGCGTCACGCACCTGATGAAGAAGAACGAGATCACGGTGCACATGGGCGAGGGCACGTTGACCGGCCCGACCAGCCTCACCGTGAAGGGCGAGAAGGGCGAAGAAAAGCTCACCGCCAAGCACGTAATTGTCGCCACCGGTGCGCGCGCTCGTGACCTGCCGTTCGCCAAGGCCGACGGCAAGCGCGTGTGGACCTATCGCCACGCAATGACGCCACCGGAAATGCCGAAGAAGCTACTCGTCATCGGCTCGGGCGCAATCGGCATCGAGTTCGCCAGCTTCTACAACGACATGGGCTGCGACGTGACCGTGGTCGAAATGCTCGACCGGATTGTGCCGGTGGAGGACAAGGACGTCTCCGCCTTCCTCGAGAAGAGCCTGACCAATCAGGGCATGAGCATCATGACCGGCGCTGGTGTCGAGGACATCAAGGTCTCCGACAAGGGAGTGAAGGCCAAGATCAAGGACAGCAAGGGCAAGACTAGCGAGACCGAATTCACCCACTGCATCACCGCCATCGGCATTGTCCCGAACACGGAGAACATCGGGCTGGAAAAGCTGGCCGAAATGGACCGCGGCTTCATCCAGATCGACGGTTACGGCCGCACCAAGTCGAAGGGCCTCTGGGCCATCGGCGACTGTACGCCCGGACCATGGCTGGCGCACAAGGCCAGCCACGAGGGCGTCACCACAGCGGAGGCCATCGCCAAGGAACTGGGCGACAAGGACGTCCACCCGCACCCGCTCGACCGCCGCAACATCCCGGGCTGCACCTATTGCCACCCGCAAATCGCCAGCGTCGGCCTGACCGAGGCGAAGGCCAAGGAAGCCGGCTACACTGTCAAGGCGGGCACATTCCCCTTCATCGGCAACGGCAAGGCGATTGCGTTGGGCGAGGCGGAAGGCTTCGTGAAAACCGTGTTCGATTCCAAGACCGGCGAATTGCTCGGTGCCCACATGGTCGGCGCGGAAGTCACCGAGATGATCCAGGGCTTCGTCGTCGGCAAGACGCTGGAGACGACCGAGGCGGAACTGATGAACACCGTCTTCCCGCATCCCACGATCAGCGAGAGCATGCATGAAAGCGTCCTTGCGAGCTACGGCAGGGCGCTGCATATCTGACGCTTCCAGGCGGAGGGCGAGAAAACAGTGACCGGGTTCCTGATCCTCGCCTTCCTCATCCTCGTCGCCGGCGTCATCGCGGTGCCGCTGGCGAGCCGTTTCGGGCTGGGATCGGTGCTCGGCTATTTGCTGGCAGGCATGGCAATCAGCCCGCTGCTTGGCGCGCTGAACGTCGATGTGGAGGCGCTGCAGGTCTTCGCCGAATTCGGCGTGGTGATGATGCTGTTCATTGTCGGGTTGGAACTGGAACCCAAGCGCCTATGGGAAATGCGCGGCAAGCTGCTGGGGCTGGGCGGGGGCCAGGTGTTGCTGACCACTCTGGCCATCACCGGCATTGCCCTGATCGACAGCAATCCCTGGCAGACGGCACTCGCCATCGGGATGGTGCTGGCGCTTTCCTCGACCGCGATTATCGTCCAGACGCTGACCGAGAAGAACCTGCTCAGGAGCGAGGGCGGCGAGGCCAGCTTCTCGGTGCTGCTGGTGCAGGACGTGGCCGTCATCCCGATTCTCGCGCTGCTCCCGCTGCTGGCGATGCCGGAACTGTACGGAGCCGGTGGGCACGGCGAGGGCGCGCATGGCGGGATCGACCTCACCGCCAGCATGAGCGGATGGCTGGCCGCCCTGTCGCGGATCGGCGCGGTCGCGGCGGTAGTCGCAATCGGCATCTACGCCATCCGGCCGCTGTTCCGCTACATTGCCGCGGCGAATTTGCGCGAGCTCTTCACGGCGGCCGCGCTCGTGGTTGTGATCGGCATCGCTCTCCTGATGTCGCTCGTCGGTTTGTCGCCCGCGTTGGGTGCTTTCGTCGCCGGCGTGGTGCTTGCTACCAGCGAGTACCGGCACGAACTCGAAAGCGACATCAATCCCTTCAAGGGTCTCCTGCTCGGCCTGTTCTTCATCACGGTCGGAGCGGGTATCGACTTTGCGCTGGCAAGCGAGATGTGGGGCTCGGTCCTGTTCTGGGCGGCGGTCACCATTGCCGCTAAGTTCGCGGTGCTGATAGCCGTCGGTTGGCTCTACGGGCTCCGGCGCCAGGCGCTCTGGCTGTTCAGCCTGAGCCTGCCGCAGGCGGGCGAGTTCGCTTTCGTGCTCATCGCCTTCGCGGTGGCCAACGCCGTATTCCCCGGGGGGCTCGCCGACCTGCTCCTCCTCGTGGTGGCACTGACCATGCTGGCCACCCCGCTGCTGTTCATCCTCTACGACAAGGTGATCGCCCACGCCCTGTGCGAAAGCGAGGGGCGCGATGCGGATACGATCGAGGAGGAGAATCCCGTCATCATCGCCGGGCGCGGCCGGATGGGCGGCATCGTCGACCGCATGCTGCAGGCGGCAGGTTTCTCGACCACGGTCATCGATTACGACAGCAAGCAACTCGAAATCGTGCGCAAGTTCGGCTTCCGCACCTATTTCGGTGATGCCACCCGGCCCGACCTCTTGCACTCGGCTGGTATCGAGAAGGCGAAGCTACTCGTCGTGGCACTCGATGAACGCGAACAGATCGACAAGCTGGTCCAGTATGCGGTGAAGAACTTCCCGGACCTCCATGTGACCGCGCGCGCAATCGATCGCAATCACGTCTACGAACTCTGGGCGTATGGTTGCCGTGACATTATCCGCGAGACCTACGACAGCTCGCTGCGCATCGGACGCTCCGCTTTCGAAGCGCTCGGCATGGATCGCCAGCAAGCCCAGGCGGCTGCGGATGCCTTCGAGGAAATGGACCGTCGGTCGATGCGCGAGGTTGCCGACCACTATCGACTCGACATTCCCTATCACGAGAACGAGGCACTGATTGCCAAAGTCAAGGAATTGCGGGAGGAATGGGACCCGGTCCTGCGCGAGCAGATGGAGGAAATTCTGAAGCGCGGCCCCTAGTCCCGGCTCCCTGTCTCATCCCCGCATCCGCTCGTCGCAAGCTCCGGCGCAAACCTCCTGCCCACGCGTTTGGCATGGTGAGGAGATTAGACGTGGAATACGAAATCAAGGACGAGCCGCAGGGGCTGGACGAGGATGACGAGGCCACACACGATGGCGGTCTCGTTGAAGATCACATCGCGCTGAAGAACCAGTCGAGCGTCACCCCAGAGGATTACCCGGCAGATCATCGGCGCGACAGCTACCTAATCCGGCCCAGTCAGCAGAACTAGGCTGGCGGACAGGGTGGGATTCGAACCCACGAAGGGCTTGCACCCTTGCCGGTTTTCAAGACCGGTGCATTCAACCGCTCTGCCACCTGTCCGCTGAGCGACATGCGGGCTAGCCAAACTGGGCGTTCTTGTCACCTTCGAATTGTCGGAACTCGAATCGGGCGAGACGCGTAAGCCGTTAATGACACTTGCCATTCATATTCAGCCTGCGAGAACGGCCCTATGAGCCTCCGCAAACTACTTCTCTTCGCCAGCGCATCGCTTCTGGGACTTCCTGCCGCCCCAATTGCCGCGCAGGACATGTCGTTCGATGCCTATCTTCAACTATTGATGGCGCGTGCCCGTGCCGAAGGCGTTAGCGAGGCGACCCTCAGCCGTATGACCGCGGGCCTCACTCCCAATCAGCGGGTCATCCAGCTCGACCAGTCACAGCCAGGGTCTTCTTCCTCGCCCGGCTATCCTCCGCTTGCCCCCTATATCGCGACCCATGTCGACAGCGCGCGCATCAGTGGCGGTCGCCGGGAGTTTGCCAACTATCACAGCGCGCTTTCCAGGATCGAGCGTGAATACGGCGTTCCCGCAGAGGTCGTCGTCGCAATCTGGGGCCACGAGACCGCCTATGGCCGAGTGAAGGGTGGTTTCGACCTGTCACAGGCATTGGCCACACTCGCGTGGGAAGGGCGACGCCGTGATCTTTTCTCCAGCGAATGGGTCGATCTGATGAAGGTCGCCGACAAGGGTTATTCCCGCAATGAGCTCAAGGGCAGCTGGGCCGGCGCCTTCGGCAATCCTCAATTCCTGCCGAGCGTCTACCTGCGCCTCGCCACAGATGGCGATGGCGATGGACGTGCAGACATCATGAACAACAGCGTTGATGCGCTCGCTTCGATTGCGAACTACTTCCGCGACGCCGGTTGGCGGGAAGGTCAGCCATGGGGTGTGCGTGCCTATGTGCCCTCCGGCTTCGATGTCGATCGCTACAAGACCGAATTGGTTGGCCCCGTATGCCCGCGGGTGCATGAGCGCCACAGCCAGTACAAGACGGCGGCCGAATGGCGCGCGCTTGGCGTTCAGGCCCAGGTGCCGCTTGCGGAAAACACGCTCGTCACGCTGTTCCAGCCTGATGGCCCCGGGACGCCTGCCTGGCTTTTGACAAGCAATTACCGCGTAATTCTCGAGTACAATTGCTCGAACTATTACGCGATGAGCGTCGGGCTGCTGGCGGACGAAATCGCCCGCTGAAGGTCGGGCGGGGAATAGCCCCCGCCGCCCCTCGCAATTGGCAAGCCGCGTGGCTATAGGTGCCAGTCAATTCAACTCTCGATAGGGAGCGTCGCTTAAACGCGGCGCGTCGCGCTCCTTGCAACCCATCCTGCGCAATCTCGTTGCCTTCTGTGTCGCAGCAACGGCGGTCTGTGTTCCCGCGGTCGCCCAGAAGGCGGAACGGTCCGTACCGCCGGAGGCCGATGTTGCCCCGATCGCGTTTTTGTTCGATCTCACCAGCGGTCAGGTCCTGTTCGAACGCGAAGCCGACCGGCGCTTCATGCCGGCATCGATCACCAAGGTGATGACCACCTTCCTCGCTTTCGAATGGATGGAGGAAGGCAAGATCGTGCCGGCGCAGAGCTTCACGATCAAACCGGAAGTCTGGAGGGCTTGGAACAACGTCGGATCGACCATGTTCCTGCCTCACGATGCGCGGGTAACCGTGGATGATCTCGTCCACGGCGTGACGACGGTTTCGGCGAACGACGGGGCCGCAGCCCTGGCAGACGGAGCGGCGGGATCGATCGAGGAATGGGTCGCGGCCATGAATAGCAAGGCCAGCGAAATCGGCATGGCGGACAGCCATTTCGGCACACCCAACGGGTGGATGGACGATGGGCGGACCTTTGTTACCGCACGCGATCTGACCACGCTCGCCACCGCCATGATCCGCCGGCATCCCACGAAATATCGCCATTTTATTGGCCAGCCCGCCTTCACTTACAACAACATCACCCAGCCCAATCACGACCCCATAAGCGGCGTCGTGCCCGGTGCGGACGGGATCAAGACCGGATTTACCAATCAGGCGGGTTACGGCTTCCTGGGCTCGGCAGAGCGTAACGGCAGGCGCCTCGTCATGGTCGTCGCAGCGAGCCCACGGGCGCGCGACCGTGACAGGGCTGCGCGCAACCTCATCGAATGGGGTTTCGGCGCATTCGAGCAGTATCGGCTGTTCGCTCCGGAGGCCCCCGTCGGTGTGGCTGAAGTGCAGGACGGAAGCGCGCGCGAGGTCGCGCTTGTTTCTCCCTACGGAATCTATGTCGACCTGCCCGAAGGAGTAGTGAGCGCGCCGCGTTTGGCGGTGCAGTACGAAGGCCCGCTGCGTGCGCCGATCCGCAAGGGCGAGCGCGTGGCCATGCTCACCATATCCGCGCCGGGAATGCAGGATCATCGTATACCCCTCGTCGCCCGAGATGCCGTGGCAGAAGCGGGCCTTGCCGGCCGCATTCTCAATGGCGTGCTGGGCTGGATTTCGTGAGGAAAGGCAAGTTCATCGCCTTCGAAGGCGGGGAGGGGATGGGCAAGTCTACCCAGGCCCGCCTCCTTCGTGATGCGCTGGAACAGCGCGGCATCGAAGTCGAACTGACCCGTGAGCCGGGCGGTACTCCCGGGGCCGAGGCCATTCGCGAAATGTTGCTTCACCCGCCCGGCGAAGGCTGGGGCGCGCAGGCCGAGGCGCTGCTGTTCGCCGCAGCACGCGCGGATCATGTCGCACGGCTGATCCGTCCCGCGGTGGAGGCCGGGCGCTGGGTCGTCTGCGACCGTTTTCTCGATTCCAGTCGCGCCTATCAGGGCAGCGCCGGCGAGCTTGGCGACGAGCAGGTCCGCAAGCTTCACGAGATCGGGACCGGCGGGTTGCTCCCCGATCTGACCATCGTCATCGGCGCCCACAGCGACGAAGTGTCCGCGCGTCTGCGCGCCCGCGACGGGGATACCTCCGATGCGATCGGGGGCAGAGACGAGACCTATCATCGCTCCGTGAACAAGGCCTTCGAACGCTTTGCAGAGGAAGAGCCGAACCGCTTCGCTCGGATCGACGGGTCCGGATCGATCGAGGACGTGCACGTGCGCATCATGACGGCGCTGGCGGGTCTCCTGCCGTGACGATGGTCGGTCACGAGGCCGCATGGGAGGCATGGCGCGCGGCGAGGTCGGGCGAGCGCATGCACCACGCATGGTTGCTGGCGGGCAAGAAGGGTCTCGGCAAGGCAAGTTTCGCGCAGGCCGCGGCGCGTGAATTGCTCGGGGCGCAAGCGGAGGGCGAGCATCCCGACATACACACCCTCACCTATGGGCCGAAGAACAAGGATGAGGCGAAGAAGCGCGACGACGGCAAGGCTTACGAACTGGCCCGCGGCATCAAGGTCGACCAGGTCCGCGCAGTGCAGCGCCGCCTCACCACTCGCCCTACGATGGGCTCGAAGCGCGTCGTCATCATCGATCCGGCCGATGATATGGAGGTCTCCGCCTCCAACGCTTTGCTGAAAAGCCTCGAAGAGCCGCCTCAGGGCACTTACTTCCTGCTCGTCGCGCATAGTCCCGCGCGGCTGCTCCCCACTATCCGTTCGCGCTGCCGGACGGTGCGTTTCCCGACGCTGCCCGCCTCCGCCATGGACGACCTGTTGCGCGACCTGGCGCCCGATGCCGATATCGCCACGCGCGACGCCGCGATTGCGGCGGCGGCAGGCTCGCCCGGTGCGGCGCTGGCCTTCGTCGAACTGGAACTCGGCAAGGCAGCGCAGCTCATGCGTCGCATCGTGGAGGAAGGGGATCGCGATTTCTCGTTGAGGGGCCAGCTCGCAGGCGTGATTGGCTCGCGTCAGGACATTCCCCGCCTTCAGGCCGTGCTCGACCTTGCCCGTGCCATCCTTGCCGAGCGCGTGATCGGCAGCGCCGGCGATCCTCGCAGACTGGTCGACACGCATGCCGAACTCGTGCGCATCACGGGCGAGCAGCCGACCTACAATTTCGATCCGGGCCTGCTCGGAATGGAAATAGGAACCTTGCTCGCAACTGCAGGCGCGGCTAGCGAGCGCGGCAATGGCTGACCCTTATTACATCACCACCGCGATCCACTATCCTAACGGCAAGCCGCATATCGGCCATGCCTATGAAACCGTCGCGGCCGACGTCATCGCACGCTTCCAGCGCCTGATGGGGCGCGACGTGCGATTCCAGACCGGCACGGACGAGCATGGCTTGAAGATGGCGCAGAAGGCGCGCGATCTGGGCAAGACCCCGCGCGAGTTGGCCGATGAGATGTCGGGCGCGTTCAAGGACCTCTTCGACCGGCTCGACATCACTTACGACCGCTTCATCCGCACGACGGACGAGGATCACCACAAGGCGAGCCGCGCCATCTGGGAAGCGATGGAGGCCAAGAGCGACCTTTACCTCGACCGTTACGAAGGCTGGTACTCGGTCCGCGACGAGGCCTATTACGACGAAAAGGAACTCGTCGAAGGGGAGGGGGGCGAAATGCTTTCGCCCCAGGGCACGCCGGTTGAATGGACCGAGGAGGAAACCTGGTTCTTCCGCCTGTCGAAATACGCCGAGCCGCTGCTCGAACTGCTAAATACGCCCGGCTTCCTCGAACCGGCAAGCCGCCGCAACGAGATGATCGCCTTCGTCGAGGGCGGCTTGAAGGATTTATCGGTCAGCCGCACCAGTTTCGACTGGGGTGTGAAGGTACCCGGCGCGGACAATCATGTGATGTACGTCTGGGTCGATGCTCTGACCAATTACATCACCGGCGTCGGCTATCCCGATGGCGGCGAGATGTGGGACAAGTACTGGCCCGCCAGCCTCCACCTGATCGGCAAGGATATCGTGCGCTTCCACACGGTTTACTGGCCCGCCTTCCTGATGAGCGCGAATATCCCGCTGCCCAAGCAGGTTTTCGGCCACGGCTTCCTGCTGAACCGGGGCGTTAAGGAGTCGAAGTCGGCGGGCAATGTGACCGATCCGATCGAACTGATCGACCTCTTCGGCGTCGACTCGCTTCGATACTTCCTGATGGCGGAAGTCGTGTTCGGAAAGGACGGCAGCTATTCCGCCGAAGCGCTTGTAAACAAGGTGAATGCCGAGCTCGCCAACAGTTTCGGCAACCTTGCGCAGCGCACGCTGTCAATGATTCACAAGAACATGGACGGCAAGCTCGAGACCTTCGAGACCAATGGCGACGACAAGACTCTGCTTGCCACCGTGCAGGAGGCCTGCCGAGAAACTTTGCCGCGCGAGTTCGAAGCGCTCAATTTCAGCGTCGGCATCGAAGCGTGGCTCAAGGCCGTCTTCGCTTGCAACGCCTATGTCGACGAGCAGGCGCCCTGGGGCCTGAAGAAAAGCGATCCCGAGCGGATGAAGGCCGTTCTCCAGACACTGTTGCTCGCCATCCGCGACCTTGCGATCGCGATCCAGCCCGTGGTCCCGACCAAGGCGGCGGCCGTGCTCGATCAGCTTGGCGTCACGCCTGATCGGCGCAGCTATGCCGATCTGTCCGACGAAGGGTGGTTCGGTTCGCTCGTCGCCGCGGGCCATGTTGTCGAAAAGCCGACGCCCGCTTTCCCGCGGCTCGAAATGCCGGAAGCCGAGGACGCGTGATGCTGGTCGATAGCCACTGCCACCTCGAATACGAAGGGCTGGTCGAAAATCAGTCGGACGTGCTTGATCGTGCGCGCGGGGTAGGGGTGGGGGCCTTCCTCAATATCTCGACCAAGCAGGCCGAATGGTGTCAGGTGGTCGGGACCGCCAACGCCAAGCCCGATGTCTGGGCGAGCGTCGGCATCCATCCGCACAACGCCGACGATCATCCCGACCTGACGCGCGAGGAACTATTCGATGCGACCCGGGATCCCCGCGTCATAGGCATCGGCGAAACCGGTCTCGATTATTATTACGACCACTCCGACCGCGACGAGCAGCAGCGGCTTTTTCGCATGCACATCGACGTCGCGCGGGAAACCGGCCTACCGGTCATCATCCACACGCGCGATGCCGAGGATGACACGCTCGCAATCCTTCGCGACGAGATGGAGAAGGGCGCGTTTCCGGCGTTGATCCATTGCTTCACGGCCTCGGCGCAGTTCGGAGAGGCGGCGCTGGAGCTTGGCCTCTCGATCTCGATCTCCGGGATCGTGACCTTCAAGAACGCGAAGGACTTGCAAGAGGTCGCCAAGACCGTCCCGCAGGACCGCTTGCTGGTGGAAACGGACAGCCCCTTCCTCGCGCCCGTTCCGCATCGCGGAAAGCCCTGCGAACCTGGCTTCGTGCGCGACACTGCCAGCTTCATCGCCGAGCTGCGCGCTGAGACGCTGGAAGAGCTTGCCGAGTATACCACCAGCAACTTCTACCGGTTATTCAACAAGGCCGCTTCGTGAAGCTCCTCATGCTCGGTTCGGGGACGTCCGCAGGCGTCCCGCGCGTGGGCAACGACTGGGGGCAATGCGATCCGAACGAGCCGAAGAACCGGCGGACCCGCGTTTCGATCATTGTTGAAAATGACGCTGGCCAGCGCATCCTAGTCGACACGGCAACCGATCTTCGCGCCCAGCTTCTTGCGAACAATATCGACAAGGTCGACGCGGTTTTCTGGACCCACGACCACGCCGATCACTGCCACGGGATCGATGACCTGCGCGTCATGCGCTATGATCGCAGCAATCCGCTGCCGGGTTTTGCGGGCCGCGTGGCCTGCGAGCGCCTGCGCCGAAGGTTCGACTATATCTTTGAAGGCCAGTTCGGCTATCCGACCATCGTGTATCTGAAAGAAACGTCGCAGGCACAAATGGTTGCAGGCTTTACTTTCGACGATGTCGAAATGCCGCACGGTCCCGTCAAGAGTACCGGCTTTCGCTTCGAGGCGGACGGCAAGAGCGTGGTTTACGCAACCGACTTCAGCGAGATCACACCGGCGATGGTGAAATGTTTCAGGGGCTGCGATCTGCTGGTGGTGGACTGCCTTCGAGAACGCCCGCATCCCACGCATGCGCATCTGGAGATGGCTCTGGACCTGGCTCGGTGCGTAAAGGCGAAGCGAACCGTGCTCACCCATCTCGACAAGTCGATGGATTACGCCACAATCAGCGCCAAGGTGCCGAAGGGTGTCCTTGTCGGGTATGACGGACTGGAGGTCGCGGTATGAATATGGACGGGGGTACGATTGCCTGGGCAGCGCTTATGAGCGCTTTGGCCGTGGCCTATCTTATGGGCATGAAGCGGGATCAGAACCTCAGCGGCAACCGGATGCTGAAAATCGCTCTGATCTGGGTCGGAATCATCGGGGGGGCTTATCTTCTGGTGAGGGCTCTGACTGGGATGGACTGAGCCGCAGCCCTCTCTTGACTTAACATAATATATATTATCGGTCTAACGTGTGAGTTCAGGGTTTAGCTTCCCGGCAAACCGCCCTATCCGTTCTTACATGCCTGAACAATTAGACCGTCTGCTTCGCATCATGGCGCGCCTTCGCGATCCCGAAACCGGTTGCGAATGGGACACCGCGCAGGATTTCAGCACGATTGCTCCCTACACGATCGAGGAAGCTTATGAGGTCGCTGACGCCATCGAGCGGTCCGACATGGAGGACCTGCGTGGCGAACTGGGCGATCTGTTGTTTCAGGTCGTGTTCCACGCGCGCATGGCCGAGGAAGCCGGTCACTTCGCCTTCGCAGACGTGGCGCGAACGATCAGTGACAAAATGGAAGCCCGGCATCCTCACATCTTCGGCGACGAAGGCGGCGTGATGGAGGAAAGCCGCTGGGAGGATCTCAAGGCCGCCGAACGCGAAGCCTCTGGTGTGAATGGCGCGCTTGACGGTGTAGCGCTCACATTGCCTGCTCTGTTACGCGCCCAGAAACTTCAGAAACGGGCGGCACGCCATGGGTTCGACTGGCCGGACCACGAAGGGCCACGCGCCAAGGTTCTGGAAGAAATCGAAGAGCTTAGTGAGGCAAGTGGTGATCAGATCGATGAGGAAGCCGGGGATTTCCTGTTCGCTGCGGTCAATCTCGTTCGAGCTTACGGGATCGACGCGGAAAGCGCACTGCGAGCGGCAAATGCAAAGTTCGAGCGGCGTTTCCGTGCCATGGAGGATCTGGCTAGCGGCGATTTCGCGACCCGCGACCTCGAGGCGCAGGAGGAACTCTGGCAGGAGGTCAAGCGGCGAGAAAAAGCAACTTCATAGGCTTTCGAACTGGCCCAGTTCCTTGGGGTTGAGCCGCACCACAAAGCGCCTCAACGGCCCCGAAGCGCCCTCGCCTGCATCTTCTTCCACCAACACCTCGCCGTGCGCGTGCAGCCAGGCAATGCGTTTGCCATCGCTCGCCGGGACCTCGAATTCCCGCACCGAAGCTTTTGCGGTGAGCATTTCGCCGAGCTGGACGAGAAGTTCCTGCACCCCCTCCCCCGTCACCGCTGAAATGCGGATGATGTCGTCGCTGTTGTCGGCCAGCTGCCCCAACTCATCGGCTTTCTCGTCATCGAGAAGGTCCCACTTGTTCCACACTTCGAGGATCGGGATAGAAGATGTCCCGTCATCGCCGTCGATAACATCGAGGCCCTTCAGGACGCGAAGAACTTGCGTCTTCTGCGCCTCTGCCGATGAGTTGGAAATATCGCGGACATGGCAGATGACATCGGCGGCCGTGACCTCTTCCAGCGTTGCCCGGAACGCCGCCACGAGCTGGGTCGGCAGGTCCGAGATAAAGCCGACCGTGTCGGACAGGATCGCCTTTTCGACGCCCGGCAGCGAGATGGCGCGCATGGTGGGGTCAAGCGTGGCGAAGAGCAGGTCTTCCGCCATCACTTCGGCGCCCGTCAGGCGGTTGAACAGCGTGGACTTGCCCGCGTTGGTGTAACCGACCAGAGCGACGACTGGCCACGGCGCGCGCTCACGGCGTTCACGGTGGAGGCCGCGCGTCTTGCGAACCTGTTCCAGTTCCTTGCGCAGCCGTCCCATCCGCTGGCGAATCATCCGGCGGTCGGCCTCGATTTGCGTCTCACCGGGGCCGCCTAGGAAGCCGAAACCGCCGCGCTGGCGTTCGAGGTGGGTCCAGCTGCGCACGAGCCGGCTCTGCTGGTAATCGAGATGGGCGAGTTCGACCTGCAGGCGGCCTTCCGCCGTTGCCGCGCGCTCGCCGAAGATTTCGAGAATCAGCCCGGTCCGATCGATGACCTTGCGACCGAGTTTCTCTTCGAGGTTGCGCTGCTGGATGGGGCTCAGCGCGCCATCGACGACGACCAGTTCGGCTTCGTTCTGCTCGCAGGCGATGCGGATATTCTCGACCTGTCCGGCGCCGAACAGGAGGTTCGGCCGCACTTCGCGCACCGGCAGGACAAAGCTGTCCTCGATCTCGATCCCGATAGCGAGCGCAAGCCCCTCGGCCTCGCGCAGGCGGTTCACCGCGTCGAGATCGGAGGCTTGCCCACGGATATCGGGGCAGATGACGAGAGCTTTCGCGCCGCGCGAAACCTCGCCGAGAAGATCGTCGTCGAAACTCAGTTGTCGTCCTCGTCCCAGTCCTCGGTCAGGTCGACCGGGGTGGCGGGCTGGATAGTGGAAACCGCGTGCTTGTAAGCAAGCTGGACGTAGCCATCTCGCTCGAGCAGCATGCAGAAAAGGTCATAGGCGGCGATCTTGCCCTGCAGCATCACGCCGTTGACGAGGAACATAGTCACCTGCGCTTCCGCCTCGCGAACGCGGCTGAGGAAGACGTCCTGCAGCAGCCGCTGCTTCGCACCCGAACCCTGGCTGGCGAACTGATCCGCCTCGATGGGCTGGCCGGGCATGATGGTGCTGACCGCGTGCTTGTAGACCAGTTGCGATTGGCCATCGCGGCGCAACAGGATCGAGAAATTGTCGAACCAAGTCACAATGCCCTGAAGCTTCACGCCCTTCACCAGGAAGACCGTGACGGGTAGTTTGTTCTTGCGCAGAAGGTTGAGGAAAGCGTCCTGAAGGCTGGGCTGCTTGCCCTTGGGCTCAGGCGGCTTGGGCGGACGAGGCCGTGCCGAGAGTGTACGTTCGCCAGACAACTTTGTGTCTCCTGTTGTTGGCGGCCGCTTGAACGGTCCGCGATCTGGACGCTCCCACCGCGTCCGGGCACCGGGTTTTAGTCCGGATTTGAAACGCAATGTGGCAACAGGAGGTCCCGTCCGCAATAAATAAATGATTTTCGGGCAGGACGCTGGAATTTGGTGCGCTTATTTGCGGTCGGATCCTTTGCGTTCCGCCATACCGAGAAGCTTCAGTTTACGGTGCAGGGCCGAGCGTTCCATGCCGATGAAGCTGGCCGTTTTCGAAATATTGCCCGAGAAGCGGCGGATCTGGATCGAGAGGTATTCGCGCTCGAAACTCTCGCGCGCTTCGCGCAAGGGCGCGCCCATCAGGGCTGCCATACCGGCGTTGCCGCTGGTCTTGCCGCCGGAAATCTCTTCCGAAAGCATCTCCGCCTCGACCGTTTCGAGCTGTTCACGCGGGGTGAGGATGATGGTGCGTTCGACCACATTGCGCAGCTGGCGGACATTGCCGGGCCAGTCATAGGCTTGGAGCGCGGCCATGGCTTCTTCGCTGATTGCGGGCGGACGAATGCCCTGCTCGGCGGCGTATCGTGCAAAGAAATACTCGGCCAGCGCTGGAATATCGTCGCGGCGTTCGGCGAGCGAGGGGATTTCCACCGGCACGACGTTGAGACGGTAAAAGAGATCTTCGCGGAAGTTCTTCTCTTCCATTTCGCGCGCAAGGTCGCGTGCAGTCGAGGAGACGACCCGCACATCCACGCCGATCTGGCGGGTACCGCCTACACGCACGAAACTCTGTTCGGTCAGAACGCGCAAAATCCGTGCCTGCGTGGAGAGCGGCATGTCGGCGACCTCGTCGAGGTACAGTGTCCCGCCATCGGCGGTTTCGAGCAAGCCAGGACGAACCAGCTTGCCGTCCGCTTCCTCTCCGAACAGCTCCTCTTCAAAGCGTTCGGGCGTGATGCGCGCGGAATTGACGATGACAAAGGGTTTGTCGGCGCGGCTCGACCAGCTGTGCAAAAGCCTTGCGGCGACTTCCTTGCCCGCCCCGCCCGGACCTGTGATCAGGACCCGGCTGCCAGTCTGCGCAACCCGCTTGAGCGTGGCGCGCACGGTGTTGATCACAGCGGAGTTGCCGGTGAATTCGCCGCCCTCGCCAAGACCTTCCCGCAGCCGTGTGTTTTCGCGACGCAGGCGCTCGGTTTCGGTTGCGCGTTCGACGAGGTGGAGCAGGCGCTCGGCCTCGAAGGGCTTTTCGATGAAATCCATCGCGCCGCGACTGACCGCGCTGACGGCCGTGTCGATATTGCCATGTCCCGAGAAGATGATGACAGGCAGTTCCGGTTCGCGGACCTTGATCGCATCGAGGACCTCGAGGCCGTCCATGTCGCTGCCGTGGAGCCAGACGTCGAGCAGGACAAGGCTGGGCCGTTTCGCATCGACCGCCTCGAGCGCCGAGGCGCTATCACCCGCCGTGCGGCATTCGTACCCCTCGTCGCTCAGCACACCTGCGACAAGTTCGCGAATGTCGCGTTCGTCATCGACGATGAGGATATCCAAGGCCATAATCAGCTTCCCGTTCTTTCTTCGGCGGGTGCATCCGCATCGCTCTTGCGAACATGCTGCGGATCCCGGGCGAAACGCAACGTGACGCGCGTGCCGCCTCCGTCGACAGCGGAGAAACTCATTTCCCCGCCATGTTCTTCGACGATTTTGTTAACGATGGCGAGCCCGAGGCCGGTGCCCTTGGCGCGCGTCGTCACGTAGGGTTCGAGGATGCGTTCGCGATCCTGCGGAAGGCCGATGCCATTGTCGCTCACCGAAACCGCCACCGCGTCCTCGTCCTCCACCACTTCGACACCTATGCGGCCCCGGTAATCGGGCTCCGCATGCGCAGTTCGGGCCTCGATGGCCTCGGCCGCGTTCTTGAGAATATTGGTCACTGCCTGGCCTAGCTGGTGCCGGTCGGCCTGGATCATCAGCGGACCCTCGACCTCGGTGGAAAGGCCGTAATTTACCTCAGGGTTGGCCACTTCCTGCAGGAACAGGGATTGGCGAATGAGGTCGAGCGCGTCTTCCGGGCGGAAGACCGGCTTAGGGAGGCGGGCGAAACTCGAGAATTCATCTACCATCTTTCGAAGGTCGCCGACCTGGCGCACAATCGTGCTCGTCAGTTCGTCGAACAGCTCGCCGTCCTGCTCGATCTGCTTGCGATAGCGACGCTTCAGGCGCTCGGTGGCAAGCTGGATCGGCGTGAGCGGATTCTTGATCTCGTGCGCGATCCGGCGCGCGACATCGGACCAGGCCGCCTGCCGCTGGTCGAGCAGCTGGCGCGTGATATCCTCGAAGGTGATCACATGCCCCTCCCCTTCGGGCACGATCTTGACAGCGAGGGTCATGAGTTCACCGTGCCGCGCGTGGCTGACCACGCCGCGATCCAGCCCCGCGACGACCATGGCGGTGATCTGCGGGGCCATCTCGTCGAGCGTAGCGGGCGGTGTGCTCCCCTGCCCGCCCTCCAGCAGCGTGTTCTGCGCGGGCGCGTTCATCAGGAGGACGCGGCGATCGCCATCGATTGTGATGACGCCCGCGCTGACCGATTCGAGGACGGCCTCGATGAAGCGGCGCCGATCTTCCAGTTCCGCATTGGCCGAAACGAGCGCATCGGTTTGTTTCTCGAGCTGGGCGGTCATGCGATTGAAGGCGCGGTTGAGCAGGCCGATTTCGTCCGCCCCGGTGCGCCCTTCGACGCGCATGCCGAAATTGCCGGCGCCGACCTTGCGGGCGGCCGCAACGAGATCGGTGAGCGGTTCGACCTGACGGTCCGCGAAACGCAGCGCAAACCAGACGGCAATGCCGACCAGCGCGAGACTGACGAAGAAGAGCGCGAGGTTGAACCGTAATTGGAGGGCCCGGGCGCGCGACGTCAGTTCTTCGTAAGCGCTGGAGATCGAACGGGCCCGCTCCCAACTGCGAAAACTCGCTCCTTCCGCGTTGCGCGCCGTGTAGAGGTAAATACCAGCTACCCGGTCGATCGGTGCGACGGCTTCGATCCGCTCGGGGCTTCCGCGCACTGCAACCTGCTCACCGCTGCGGAGCGCTGTCAGGCTTTCCTCGGTGAAGGCGACCGGGTCGCTGCCTTCGGAGATGTTGTACAGGACGGCCGTCCGCGCCGTACCGTCAGGCAGCGCCTGAAGAATGGCGCTTTCGACCACGTCGCGGGGCTGCGCCTGGTATTCATAGACCAACATGAATCCAGGATCGGTGATGGAGATGCGCTGCAGATTGGTACGCATGTCCATCGCCATGGAAATCGTCTCTTGCGCAAGGTCGAGCTGGTTGTCGTCGTAATAGCTTTCGGCCAGCGCATTGGCGTTTTCCATAAGCCCGCGCGAATTGTCGGAGAACCAGAAGTCGACGCCCGACTGGAACAGCACCGCAGCAAAGGCCGCGACCAGCAGGGTCGGCACGGCTGCGACCATCGAAAAGAAGAACACGAGGCGCACATGGAGCCGGGCCGTGCTTCCCGCAGCCCTGCGAAGGGCGAGCCGTCTTCCGGCAAGCACAAGCAGGGCCATGGCAGGAATGAGCGTGCCGATCAGGAGGACCGCAACTTGCCCACTCGGCAACAAGCGACCATCGGCCGGCGCGGCGGAGAAAGCCGCCCAGGTCATTCCAACCATTATCAGGAAGGCGATAATCGCGACGAGTTCGAGCAGGGTGAACAAATTCGCCCGGCGCGACGTCACGACGAACCTGCGCCACCAGCGCGGGATTCGGCGGGTCTGGGAAGCGGCCTGCGTCGCCATCGTGGCGCTCTTACATCGCCACTGTTGCAATTTTGCAAGTATAAAAGCGACGAATTGCTGTTTAGCCCCGCCGGACGAACTCTTCGGGCCGGATTTCAAGCTCTCCGAGCTTCTTCCTAAGCGTATTGCGGTTGATGCCGAGAAGTTGTGCCGCACGTAGCTGGTTGCCTTGGGTTTCGCGCAAGGCATGCTCGATCAGCGGCTTCTCGAAAACGGCAAGTGCCTCGCGATAGACCGTCCCGGTCGATGGCCGCGACGCGGCAAGCCATTCATCAAGCGCGGCTTCGATCGCCGAACCCTGACTCGCGTCCTGATCGGCTCTTCCTAAGGGGAGGATATCGGCAACCAGTTCGGCATCGATCAGCCCGTCACGCGCCATGAGCGCGAGCCGGAAGACCACGTTGCGCAATTCCCGGACATTTCCCCTCCATTCCTGCGCGGACAGCGCGGAAACCGCTGCATCGTCGACCCGATTCAGGGGCAAACCCTCGTCCCGCGCCTGCCCGAGAAAGTGGCGGGTCAGCGCGCCAATATCCTCGCGCCTCTCGCGCAAGGATGGCAGGTGGATCGGCACGACGTTGAGCCGGTAATAGAGGTCCTCGCGGAACCGCCCATCGGCAATCATGGGCGCGAGGTCGCGATTGGTCGCCGCGACGATCCGCACATCGACGGCAATCTCCTGTCGCCCGCCCACACGCCGGATGCGCCCGGACTGGAGCGCCCGAAGAAGCCGGGTCTGCGCTTCGGCCGGCATGTCGCCGATCTCGTCGAGGAAGAGCGTACCCCCATTGGCCTGCTCGAACTTTCCGATGGCCTGCGAATGCGCCCCGGTAAAGGCCCCGCGCTCGTGGCCGAACAGTTCGCTTTCGAGAAGGTCGTGCGGGATGGCGGCCATGTTGACCGCGACGAAGGGGCCCGTGCGGCGCGAACCGAGCTGGTGGATCGCCTCCGCGACCAGTTCCTTGCCCGTCCCGCTTTCGCCCGTGACAAGGACTGTCAGGTCGTTTCGCAGGACCCGCGTGATCATGCGATAGACATCCTGCATCGCGCGGCTGCGACCGATGAGGGGGAGGTCCCCGCCCTCGCCCGCCTCGTCTTCGGCAGACAGACGTGGGGAACGCGCCACCGCCTGCTTCACGGCCTGTGTCAATTCGTCGAGGTCGAAAGGTTTCGGGAAATACTCGAAGGCCTCGCTGTCGCTGGCCCTGACGGCCGTGTCGAGCGTGTTCTGCGCCGAGAGCACTATGACCGGCATGTCGGGCGCGGCGGCATGAACCGATGCAATTCCGTCGAGGCCGTCACCGTCTTCCAGCATGATGTCGGTCAGCATCACGTCAAAGCTGTCCTGCGCCAGCAAGGCGTCGCGCCGGGCGATGCTGGTGCAGTGATCCAGCGCAAAGCCCTCGTCACGCAGGGCCTCGGTGATGACGGTGGCTATGGCGCGGTCGTCCTCGACCAGCAGGACCTTGTGGCTCATGGCAGTTCCCCGTCTGCGACTGGCAGGTTGATGCGAAAATGGGTCAGTCCGGCGCGCTCGTCGCGTTCATGGGCGATGCGCCCTCCCATGTCGCGCAGGAGCTTCCGCACGAGGGCGAGGCCGAGGCCCTGCCCATGCGGCTTGCCCGAAACGAAGGGCTCGAACGCGTGATCGCGCAGTTCCGGAGGCAGGCCCGGCCCGGGATCGGTGACGGTGATCTCGATCGGGAGGCGCGTCGCCTTGCCGAAGCGGATGGCCGAGAAAACAAGCCCACTCACGAACCGCGTCCGCACGGCGACCCGCGCGTTCTCCACGAGCGAACACGCGTCGCAGGCGTTCGCAAGGAGATTGATCATCACCTGCTCGAGCGCGCCCTGGTCGGCCTCGACCGGAGGCAGGGAGGGATCGAACTCCTCGACCATTTCGCAGGCATCCTCGCGTCCCGCGCGGACCGTTGCCATGGCGTTGCGTATGGCTTCATGCAGATTGCAGGGCGCGGTCCTGATCGGTTTGCGACTTCCCAGCTGCTGCATCCGGTCGATCAACTGGGCGATCCGATCCACTTCGCCCTCTATCATGCGAGCCAGAGGCCGGTCCTTTTCGGTTACGCGGCGGGCGAGAAGCTGGCTCGCCCCGCGAATGGCCGACAGCGGATTCTTGATCTCATGGGCGAGCACCGCCGGGGCGCGGAGTTCGACGCGTTCTTCGTAGTCTCCGTTGTTCCCCTCCTGGCCGACTTCGGACAGCGTCACTACGCGCCAGCCCGGATGGGCGTGCATGGGGGAGCTGGTGAAATTGACCCGACGCGCTTTCTGACCAGCTTCGATGGCAATGCCGCGTGCGATCACCTGCGCATCGAAATTGCGGAGGCTGTCGCGCAGCCTGCCGTCGTCGATCCCGATGACATCCGCGAAATCCGCATCGATCAGGCGGCCTGCGCTGCGCCCCAGCAATTCCTCGGCCGCGGGATTGGCCTGCCGGATGCGATCGTCTTGATCGAGCAGGAGGACAGCGAAAATCAGCCCTGAGATCTGCGCATCGGCATCGGGCGCGCCCGGGCTGGCGCTCATGCGGCGCGCCTGCGCAGGAACGGCTCGTAGAAACGCTCCAATTCGCCAAGGACTTCACTGGTATCGTCGATGAAGTTCACGCGATTACGGAACTCGGCAGAGCCGTGCATTCCCTTGGTGTACCAGCCGAGGTGCTTGCGCGCGATTTTCACGCCAACCTGCTCGCCATAGAGTTCGAGCATATCACGGTAGTGCTCCACCACCACTTCGTACTGCTCGTCGAAGCTGGGACTTTCTAGCCGTTCTCCGGTGTGCCACCAGTGCATGACCTGCGCCAGCAACCACGGATTGCCATAGGCACCGCGCCCGATCATCAGCCCGTCCGCCCCCGACTGGTCGAGCGCCTTGGCCGCGTCGTCGATCGTGCAGATATCGCCGTTGACGATGACGGGGATATTGACGGCGTCCTTCACCTTGCGGACGAATTCCCAGTCGGCGCTGCCCTTGTACATCTGGTTGCGCGTGCGGCCGTGTACGGTGACCATCTTCACGCCCAGATCCTCGGCAATGCGCGCCAGTTCGGGGGCGTTGAGATCGGCATGGTCCCAGCCCATCCGCATCTTGACCGTCACAGGCACGTCCACCGCCCTGACGGTGGCTTCCATCAGCCTGGTCGCCAACGGGACTTCGCGCATCAGGGCAGAGCCGGCCAGCTGGCCGACGACCTTGCGCACCGGGCAGCCGAAATTGATGTCGATAATATCGGCGCCATTGCCCTGCTGGAGCTTGGCGGCCTCTGCCATGCTTGAGGGGTCGCAACCGACGAGCTGCATCGAAACCGGCTCTTCGATCGGGTCCCAGGCCGCCTTCTGGACCGACTGGCGCGTTTCACGGATTGCGGCTTCGCTCGCGATCATCTCGGTGACATTAAGGCCCGAGCCGTATTTGCGAACCAGCTTGCGGAACGGCAGATCGGTGACGCCCGTCATGGGCGCCAGGATGACCGGCGTATCGATAGCCACATTGCCGATATGGATCGGCTTCGGCGGGGCCGGCGGTTGGGTGATTGCGTTCATGAGTGCGGCTGTGCCTAAATATTGGGCAGGCACATAGTGCGTTGCAGCGAAAACCTCAAGCCGCTAGCGGCGCACTATAGCTATGCAGGACGAAAGCCCCCTTCTCTCCTTCGCCGCAATCGTGGTCGCCGCGGGCAAAGGGATGCGCGCGGACCAGCCCCTGCCCAAGCAATTCGCCATGTGGCGGGGCAAACAGGTGCTTCGGCATTCGGTCGAGGCCTTTCTGGAAGCGGGCGCCGATCCGCTGGTCGTCGTCATTCCCGAAGGCGGCGAGGACGCGACTTCGACGGCGCTCGAAGGCCTCAACGGGTGGCGCATGGTTGTGGGCGGAGACACCCGCCAGCAATCGGTCGCCAACGGGCTTGACGAGATTGAGGCAGCGGACCGAGTCTTGATCCACGATGCCGCGCGCCCCGACCTGCCTCGGGATGTCATAGCCAGGCTTCTCGAAGCGCTCGCCAACCACCCGGGCGCTATCCCCACCCTTCCCGTCGTGGACAGCCTCGCCATTGACGAGAGCGGCGTGATGGCCGGAAACGGGGAACGCGAGAAGTTGCGCCGCGTCCAGACCCCGCAAGCCTTCCGCTTCGACGACATCCTCGCGGCCCACCGCGCGTGGCAGGGCGAGCCCGATGCCGGAGACGACGCGCAGGTCCTTCGCGCAGGCGCCGGTGCTGTAGCCCTTGTCGAGGGAGACGAACGCTTGAAGAAACTCACTTTCGCGGAGGATTTCGTGTCCGACCTACCCCCCGTTCGCATCGGCAGCGGTTTCGACGTCCACAAACTCGCGGCAGGCGAGGAGCTCTGGCTGGGCGGCGTGAAGATCGATCACGACAAGGGCCTTGCCGGTCACAGCGATGCCGATGTCGCGCTCCACGCCATTGTCGATGCCCTTCTCGGCGCGATTGGCGACGGCGATATCGGCAGCCACTTCCCGCCCTCGGACCCGCAATGGAAGGGCGCAAGCAGCGACCGCTTCCTTGCCCATGCCGCCGATCTCGTGGCCAAAGCGGGTTATCGCACCGGCAATGTCGATCTCACCATTATCTGCGAAGCGCCCAAGATCGGGCCGCACCGCGAGGCCATGCGCGCGCGGATCGCCGAACTGCTCGGCGTTGACATCGGCGCCATATCGGTGAAGGCGACGACCACGGAACGGCTCGGCTTTACCGGACGCGGCGAAGGAATTGCCGCGCAGGCCGTCGCCACGGTGATCCGCGACTGACGCAATCGAGGTGGGCATGACGCTCGAAACTCTTCTTCCCGACGATATCGAGGATCTCGCGCGCCGCGTGATCGAGGCCAATATGGCCGAGGGCCGCAAGGTCGCCATCGCGGAAAGCTGCACGGGCGGCCTGGTATCGGCTGCGCTAACGGAAATCCCCGGATCGTCCGCCGTCTTCGACCGCGGCTTTGTCACCTATTCGAACGAAGCGAAAATGGAGACACTCGGCGTCCCGCTCGACATCATCGAGACCTTCGGCGCCGTATCGGTGGCCTGCGCCTGGGCGATGGCCAAGGGCGCGCTTGCCCGGAGCGAAGCGGATGTTGCCATTGCGATCAGCGGGGTGGCAGGCCCGACCGGCGGGACAAAATTGAAGCCCGTCGGCACAGTGGTCTTCGCTCGGGTGAAACGCGGCGACGAAGGCGAGCCCGAAGGCGAACTCAGAAAGTTCGACCCGACCTCGCGCGCCGATATCCGCCGGCAGGCAACGGTCTGCGCGCTCGAACTGCTGATGCCCTAGAGGTTGGCGGCGGCGTTTTCGCGGCCGTAAAGCTCGTCCGCGCGTTTCTCAAAAGCCTCGACCATCTTGCGGAAAGCGCGGTCGAAATACTGGCCGGCCAGCGCTTCGAACACACTCGATCGGAAGGTGAAATCGACGCAGAAGTCGATCTCGCACCCGCCGTCGGGCAGGCACCGGAAGTTCCAGTTGTTGTCGAGATCCTTGAGCGGCCCATCGACGTAGAACACCTCGAGATGCTCGGGCCGGTTCTTGACTACGCGCGAGGTGAATTTCTCGCGGATCGCCTTGAAGCCGACCAGCATGTCGGCGACCATCTCCGTTTCGTTGTCGCTGCGCACGCGGGTCGCAACGACCCACGGCAGGAACTTGGGATAATTGGTCACGTCCGCAACCAGATCGAACATCTGTTCGCAGCTGTAAGGAAGGCGCCGCGTCTCGCGAATGCCAGGCATCAGGCGGACTGCCTCGCGCGCTCCTTCGCGAGCCGCTCTTCGCGCGCGGCCTTCATCACGGCGAAATCGTCGCCCGCGTGATAGCTCGAACGGGTCAGCGGGCTCGAGGCGACCTGCAGGAAGCCTTTAGCGCGCGCGATCGAACCGTAAGCGGCAAAGGCCTTGGGCGTGACGAAATCTTCCACCTTGGCGTGTTTCGGCGTCGGCTGGAGATACTGGCCCATGGTGATGAAATCGACGTCCGCGCTGCGCATGTCGTCCATCACCTGATGCACTTCGAGGCGCTGTTCGCCGAGACCGAGCATAATGCCCGACTTGGTGAAGATAAGCGGGTCGTGATTTTTCACTTCCTCCAACAAGCGCAGCGAGGCGTAATAACGCGCGCCCGGACGGATCGTCGGATAAAGGCGCGGCACGGTTTCGAGGTTGTGGTTGTAAACGTCCGGACCGGCTTCGCAGATCTTTTCGACCGCCCCGCGCATCTTGCCGCGGAAATCGGGGGTGAGGATCTCGATCGTCGTGTCCGGGGTCTCGCGGCGAAGGGCCTTGATGACCTTCACGAACTGGTCCGCGCCGCCATCGGGCAGATCGTCGCGGTCCACCGACGTGATGACGATGTGGTTGAGGCCCATCTGTCCCGCCGCAATGGCGACATTCTCAGGCTCCATCGGATCGACGATGCGCGGCATGCCGGTCTTAACGTTGCAGAAAGCACAGGCGCGGGTGCAAACATCGCCGAGGATCATCACCGTGGCGTGCTTCTTGTCCCAGCATTCGCCGATGTTCGGACAGGCCGCTTCCTCGCACACGGTGTTGAGCGACAGGTCGCGCATCAGCTTGCGCGTCTCGTGATAGCCCTTGCTGACCGGCGCCTTGACGCGGATCCAGTCGGGCTTGCGCTGCTTCTTCGGCTGTTCGCCCTCGGGCTTCGGTGTGGAGGAAAGATCGTTCATCGCGCCGCCCATCTAGGCGCGAAGCCGGTTTGCCGCAACCTTGCATAGCTATGTGCATGAAGGACGATTCGAGGGCTTGCCTCGCCCAAGGTTTCGGGGCAGCAGCACGAGCCATGAAGACATTCGAACAGATGATCGACGGCTATCGCAATTTCCGCGCCACTGAATGGCATAAAGAGCGGGCGCAGTGGCAGCAGCTTGCCGAGGGTCAATCGCCTCAGGTCATGGTCATTTCCTGTTCGGACAGCCGCGTCGATCCGGCGCAAATCCTCGATGTCGCGCCGGGCGAAATCTTCGTCGTCCGCAACGTCGCGGCGCTTGTCCCGCCCTTCGAGACCACGCCCGGTCGCCACGGGGTTTCGGCTGCGGTCGAATTCGCGGTGCAGTTCCTCAAGGTGCGCGAAATTGTGGTCATGGGCCACGGCCTGTGTGGCGGGTGCCAGGCGGCGTTGACGCAGGATTTGCACGGCAACGAGATCGGCCAGGGGGGCTTTGTCGCGCACTGGGTCGATATGCTGGACGAGGCGCGCGAACCGATCGCCGCGAAATACGGGACTTCGGGTCGCGAGGCGGAACTGGCAATGGAACTGGAAGCGGTGAAGGTCAGCCTCACCAACCTCATGACCTTCCCCTATGTTTCTGACAAGGTGGCGAGCGGCGATCTGGCACTACGCGGCGCGCATTTCGCCATTTCCGATGGCATCCTGCGCCTGCTCGACCGCGACAGCGGCGAGTTCTCTCCGGCGGAGTGACTTGCGCTTGCAGCCCGCTCCGCCCATGTGAGCGCGCATGTCTGACAAAGAACTGAAGAACATCGCCCTGCTGATCGACGCGGACAACACCACTCCGCGCGGGATCGACCCGGTGCTGACCGTCATGGCCGAACTGGGCCAGGTCAATATCAAGCGGGCCTACGGCAATTTCACCAAGAAGAACCTCCAGGGCTGGGACAAGTACAGCCACAAGTTCGGCATCCTGCCCTACCAGCAGTTCGACATGACGACCGGCAAGAACGCCACCGACATGGCCATGACGATCGACGCGATCGACCTGCTCTACCAGGGCAAGGTGGACGGCTTCGGCATCATGAGCTCGGACAGCGATTTCACGCCCTTGGCAACGCGTCTTCGGCAAGACGGCCTCATCGTTTACGGCTTCGGCAGCAAGAGCAAGACGCCGGACGCCTTCAAGAGTGCCTGCACCCGTTTCATCGACATCGATGCCCTGATCGCGGGCGCGGCCGATGAGCCGGCGCCTTCGAAGTCGCAGGGCAAGGCGGAAAAATCCACGGTTGACGACGACCTCGTCGAATTGCTCGGCACTGCCTGGAAGGCTGCCAATCGTGACGAGGACGGCTACGCCCAGATGGGCGAGGTCGGCAGCCTGGCGGGCAACCGGTCCAGCTTCGACGTACGCAACTACGGCTTCAAACGCCTTTCGGACCTGTTTCAGGCTATGGACCAGTTCAAGGTCGAACGGCGGGACAACGGGCTCTACGTCAAACGCCTGCGCTAGACAGCAAAACGGCGCGGATCCGCTTAGGACCCGCGCCGCTTTAAGTGGCTAAACCCTATTGGATTACATGCCGCTCTTCTGGGCGGCGTAAATGGCCCAGAGGTTGGCGATGTCCTGACGAGCGCCCTCGACCTTGCCAAAGGTTTCGATGGCTTCGGCATACTTGCCCTGGTCATACTGGGCGATGCCGAGACGGGTGAGAACCATCGGAGTCTCGACGCCGCTCATGCCGAGCGCCTTGGTGTAGAACTCTTCGGCTTCGGTCGGCTGGTCGTAGCTGAGGAAGGTGTCGCCAGCTACTACCAAGGTCTTGAGCGAAGCATTGCTTGCACGCGCATCCGCGGCAAGACTAGCAAGTTCCTTGCGATCGGTGTCCACTCGGCCAGCAGCCTCCTTGCGCGTTTCGGCGAGGAAGGGATCGCTTCCGTCCGCTACGCCCTTGGCAATGCCTTCATCGATCGCAGCGAGGACCTCACCAGGATAACGCCTGGCGTCGAGCACTTCGACATACTCCGACAGCACACGCGCGTCGTTGTATGCGCCAGTCCGGCGTGAGAGCCGCAGGAGATCGAGCACTTCAGGGTTCGCGTAGCTGTTGGCGTTAAGCGTGATGATTACCGCATCGCCCCAGGTTACATCGGTCGGGTAGTTTTCAGCCAGCAGCGCGACATACTCCACTGACTGGCGGTTGAGGTTGTTTTCGTAAGCTTGGGAAAGACCGGAGCGGATCAAACTTTCGGGTACCGGCTGACCGGCGGCTTTCAGCGCTTCGATCTGGCTCGAAATGTAGGACAGACCTTCCGCGTATTGTCCCTGATCGAAATATAGATCGGCGATCATGCGCTGCATGTCAGCGGCAGCGATAGTACGTTGGCTGCCGTCACTCATCTGCGCAGTGAAGGCATAGTTCGATTTGATAGCGCCCTCGAGCACTTCGCGCGCGCCGGCAATATTTCCGGCATCTTTGTACGCCTGATAGGCGGCAAAACTAAGCTGGCCACCCAAGTCGGAATCGACCTTGCCGCTGGAAAGCATCATTTCGATACCCTTCAGACGCAGGTCGGCGTCGCTCGATGAGTTGGCAAGGTTGAATATCAGGCCGCCCGCAGCGCGTTTCTCGTCAGCGCTCTTGACGGTCGCTTCGAGTGCAGGAACCAAAGCCTTAGCAGCCGCGTAATCGGGCGCTTCAGCCTTCAAAGCTTGGTCGAGTGGGGAATAGGCGGCCATGAACTCCTTGGAGTATTCGGGCTTGGCTTCCTTTTCCTTGTCCTGCTTGGCGAAGGCAGGAGCCTCGAGTGCGGACACACCGAGCGCGCCGGTGGCGGCAAGCACAAGCGCCATGGCAATAGAAGAACCGGGGCGCGAAGCCTTGTTGATGCGGGTGAAGATCATTCGTGAACTCCCAAGAGTGGATTAGGGGAACAGAGCGCCACGCAGGGCGACTTTTTATACCATAGGTGCGGCCCTTGCCGCGTCTGCGCTCTCATTGCAAACTGTCTAAGCGAAACGCGCTGAACAGCGATTGAATACCGCCTCGTCCCACCGTTCAGGGTTACATGCGGTCCGGTCGATACCCATATGTGGAAAAAGCGCGCAGGTTGCGGCTTTGGTTCCCTCCATCGGTGGCGCTGCAAGGGCAATTCGCCTAGGCTCACCGGCCTGAATACCTGTCAGAAACAGCATATGGATTACCCGAGTTTTGGCTGACGACATCGACACGATCGATACCCCCGTTCCGGGCGGCGAAGAACATACCCGCATCGACATCGTCGAGGAGATGAAGACGAGCTATCTCGATTACGCAATGAGCGTGATCGTGAGCCGTGCGCTGCCCGATGTGCGCGATGGCCTTAAGCCGGTGCACCGCCGTATCCTGTATGCCAGCAACGAAGGCGGTTTCGTCGCGGGGCGTCCGTTCCGCAAGAGCGCCAAGATCGTCGGCGACGTGATGGGTAACTACCACCCGCATGGCGACGCTGCGATCTACGACGCGCTTGCCCGAATGACGCAGAACTGGTCTCTGCGGGTTCCCCTGATCGACGGTCAGGGTAACTTTGGTTCGATGGACCCCGATCCGCCGGCCTCCATGCGTTACACCGAGGCGCGTCTCGCCCGCGTTGCCAACTCGCTTCTCGACGATCTCGACAAGGATACGGTCGATTTTGCGGACAACTACGACGGATCGCGCCGCGAACCGACGGTCCTTCCGGCACGTTTCCCGAACCTCTTGGTCAACGGCGCAGGCGGCATCGCGGTCGGCATGGCCACGAACATACCGCCGCACAATCTGGGCGAGGTGATCGACGGCTGCTTCGCCTATATGGACAACCCGGCGATTACGAACGAGGAACTGTTCGAGATCATCCCGGGCCCCGATTTCCCGACCGCACCGCTCATCCTCGGCAAGACCGGCGCCCGCGCCGCCTACACCACCGGGCGAGGTTCGATCCTGCAGCGCGCGCGCCACGAGATTGAAGAGAGACGCGGCGATCGCAAGTCCATCGTCCTCACATCCATTCCCTTCCAGGTCGGTAAAAGCGGGCTTGTCGAGAAAATTGCCGAAGCGGCGAAGGACAAGCGGATCGAGGGCATCTCGGATATTCGCGACGAATCGAGCCGTCAGGGCGTTCGCGTGGTCGTCGACCTCAAGCGCGATGCCTCGGCCGAAGTCGTGCTCAACCAGATCTGGCGCTACACCCCTGCCCAGTCGAGCTTCCCGGCCAATATGCTCGCCATCAGCGGCGGCCGTCCGGAAGTCCTGACGCTGCGCGAGTTCATCCAGGCCTTCATCACTTTCCGCGAGGAAGTGATCACCCGCCGCACCAAGTACGAACTGAACAAAGCGCGCGACCGGGCGCACATCTTGCTTGGCCTCGTCGTTGCGGTCTCGAACCTTGACGAGGTGGTGGCGATGATCCGCAGCGCGCCGACCCCGGCGGAAGCGCGCGCTCGGCTGCTCGCCAAGGAATGGCCGATCGGCGATATCGCGCAATATATCGCGCTGGTCGAAGCCATCGAACCGAGCGACGAGCAGACCGGCGGCACCTATCGCCTGTCGGAACGTCAGGTGAAGGCCATCCTCGACCTGCGCCTGCATCGCCTGACCGCGCTCGGCCGCGACGAGATCGGTGACGAACTCAAGCTACTTTCGCTCTCGATCGAGGAATATCTCTCGATCCTCGCTGACCGCGTGAAGCTTTACGGTGTCATGCGCGGCGAGCTGGAAGAGATCCGCGCCGCCTATGCCACGCCGCGAGTATCTGAAATTGCGCCGGCCTGGGACGGGATCGACGATGAAGACCTGATCGAGCGCGAGGAAATGGTCGTGACCGTGACCCACGGTGGCTACATCAAGCGCACCCCGCTCGATACCTTCCGCGCGCAGGCCCGCGGCGGCAAGGGCCGCAGCGGCATGGCGACAAAGGACGAAGATGCCGTCGTAGAACTGTTTGTAACTTCGACACACAACCCTGTGCTTTTCTTCACGAATACCGGCCGCGTCTATCGCATGAAGGTGTGGAAGCTGCCCGAAGGCGGACCGCAAACCAAGGGTCGCCCAATGGTAAACCTGCTGCCCTTGGGCGACGACGAACGCGTGACCAACGTGCTCGCCCTCCCCGAGGACGAGGCCGAGTGGGCCAAGCTCAACATCGTCTTTGCCACCGAGCAGGGCATGGTTCGCCGCAACTCGATGGACGCATTCACCAATGTGCCCAGCAACGGCAAATACGCCATGGGCTTCGTGGAAGACAGCGGCGACCGGCTTATCGGCGTCGAATTGCTGACCGAGGACCAGGAGATTTTCCTAGCCTCGGATTCGGGCAAGGCGATCCGCTTCTCCGCCACCGATGCGCGCGAAACCAAGAGCCGCACCGGTATCGGCGTGCGGGGCATGAAGCTCAAGGAAGGCCAGAAGGTCGTCTCGATGGCCGTACTCGATGCGGGCGAACGCGACACCGAGGTACGCGAGGCTTATCTGCGCGCAGCCGAATGGAAGAACAACGAGAACGATTATACGCTTGATGCCGAAAAGGTCGAGGAAATGGCCGAGGCGGAGGAGTTCATCCTCACCCTCACCTCGCGCGGTTACGGCAAGATCTCCTCGGCCTATGAATACCGCACCATCGGTCGCGGCGGCATGGGCCTGACCAACATCGGCGAGCCGAGCAGCAACCCCGACCGCAACGGGACGGTGGTCGCCAGCTTCCCGGTCAAGCACGGTTCACAACTGATGCTGGTCACCGACCAAGCGAAGCTGATCCGCCTGCCGATAAATTTCCGCTACCTTCTCGAAAACGGTTTCGAGAACCACGAAGGTTACTCGATTTCTGGCCGCGGGTCCTCGGGCGTTCGTATCTTCAACGTGGCGAAGGGCGAGCAGATCGTCGGTGCCGCACTGATCGACGAAACCGAAGAACCGGAAAACCAGGCCGAGGAACTGGTGCAGGACGAGATTGCCGCTCGCGGCGGCCTCAATAAGACCGAGCCCTACACCACGGCGCATTCCGATAAGAACATCGAGGACGAGCCGGGGGGCTGATAGCCTCCCGGTAACAGTTCAGACCTTGCCCTTGCGCAAGGTCTGAACAACGCCGGTCGCAATCAGGAACTGGCCGCCGTAATAGAGCGGCCAGACCAGCCATTCGGCCATGCCGCGAGACATGTGCCCTGCCTCTCGAGCGAAGATGACGAGGTCGCTCACCACGAACAGCACAGCGCCCACTCCGACGCGGTAGCGCGGGAAGCGGCTCGTCCAGGCTGCGCCTGCCATGGCGCCCACAATGGCGGCATAGAGAGCCGCGAGAATCCAGTTGTCGAGCGGATAGGTTAGCATGCCCGCAAGAACCGGCGTCAGCACGAGCAGCGCGAGCCCGGCTCCTAGCTGGCTACTTGTCGGATCGGCCCGGCGATTGGTCATATAAAGCCAGATCGCGACCATGTGGCCCACGGCGAAGATCGCTCCGCCGGCAAGGAAGCTGAATTCCAGCACCACATCGGCCAGCGCTCCGAGCGTCATAATGATCGTGATCAGAGCTCCGTCCCGCCCCCTACCCCGATGCGCGGCGTAGATGGCGAGGAAGGCAACGCCAGCCCCTTTCCACAGGGCCAGCCAGCTGCCGCCTACTTTTCCGTCCATCACGAAGAAATAGGTGATGCCGAACAACAGGCTCAGCAGGAGGTAGGGCCGGTGATCGATAAGGGCGCGTTTTGGCATCTTCGCGTCTATTCCCTTGATAGGGGCCGGGTGCAAGCACTAGGTGGCGCGCGATATGACACACGACATCCACATCATCGGCGGCGGTCTCGCGGGAAGCGAAGCGGCCTGGCAGCTCGCGCGGCGGGGCTTCAAGGTGCGCCTGTCCGAAATGCGCGGCAGCGGCGAGATGACACCAGCCCATCAGACCGATGGCCTTGCCGAACTCGTATGTTCGAACAGCTTCCGTTCGGACGATAGCGACAAGAACGCGGTCGGACTGCTGCACCACGAAATGCGCCGCCTGGATAGTCTGGTTATGCGCGCCGGTGAAGTCGCGCGCGTTCCGGCGGGAAGCGCCATGGCGGTCGACCGCGATGTCTTCTCCGCCGAGGTTCAGCGCACGCTCGACGAACATCCCAACGTCACCGTCGTGCGCGAGCAGGTCGATGCCCTCCCCGCATCCGGCCCGACCATCGTCGCGACCGGCCCCCTGACTGCGCAGTCGCTGGCCGAAAGCATCGTGAAGTCGACCGGGCAGGACCGCCTCGCCTTCTTCGACGCCATCGCTCCCATCATCCACCGCGACAGCATCGACATGTCGAAGTGCTGGATCCAGAGCCGCTGGAACAAGCGGACCGAAGCCTCGAACGAAGACGGCGATTACATCAACTGCCCCATGACCAAGAAGCAGTATCTCGCCTTCCACCAAGGCCTGATGGACGGAGAGAAGACCGAATTCCGCGAATGGGAAGCCGACACACCCTATTTCGATGGCTGCATGCCGATCGAGGTCATGGCCGCGCGCGGTGTCGAAACGCTACGCTACGGTCCGATGAAAGGTGTCGGGCTCGACAACCCCTACGACACGAGCGAGGAGCATCCGCAGGGACGCTGGCCCTACGCCGTGGTCCAGCTGCGCCAGGACAACAAGCTCGGCACGCTGTGGAACATGGTCGGCTTCCAGACCAAGCTCAAATACGGCGCGCAGATCGAGCTGTTCCGCACCATCCCGGGCCTGGAGAACGCCGAATTTGCACGCCTTGGCGGCCTGCATCGCAACACTTTCATCAATTCGCCGCTCGTGCTCGACCGCCAGTTGCGCCTGCGCGGGGGCGAGCATATCCGCTTCGCCGGCCAGATCACCGGTTGCGAAGGCTATGTCGAAAGTTCCGCTGTGGGGCTGATGGCGGGCATGATGGCGGCGAGCGAGCTTGCGGGCCACGACTGGTCCCCTCCGCCGCGTACCACCGCCTTCGGGGCGCTGCTCTCGCATATCACGGGCGATGCGGAGGCTGACACCTTCCAGCCGATGAATGTCAATTTCGGCCTCTTCCCGCCACTTCACGAGGTAAAGAAGAAGCAGCGCAAGGAAGCCTATACCTCGCGCGCCAAGATCGAGTTCGGGGAATGGTTGGCTACTCTCGAGGCCATACCGGCGTAATCAGCAGGCGCAGCGGCGTTTCTTCCTTGGCTTGGGTGCGGTGGTCGCGAACTCGCCGGGCGACAATTCACGGTCGCCATTCGCATCGGCACCCTCGAACTTATTCACAGTGTTCACGGCCCATTCCTCGAACGTGAGGAGGTTATTGCCGTCCTTGTCGAGCTTGCGAAAAGCATCGGAGCGGCTTGAGAGCATCTCGCTGCGCGTGATGCGCCAGTCGCGATTGCGGTCATACCGGAAAAAGCGGCTTTGCTCCTTCGTCAGCTCGCTTGCTTCGGGCGGCGCGGGGCCTTCCATGTCGCCCGGGTCGGTGATCGGCAGCTTGTCGGGGTCGAAGGGTTCGGGCGCGAAGGCCATCGGATCTGGAGGCGGTGCCGCCGCTTCGACCTCGGCCCTCCCCTGCCACCAGAATAGCCCCACGCCGAGCAGGGTCAGCGTCACGAACGAACCGATCACAAAGGCTTTCACTGGCAGTGCTCCCCTCCTGCGTGAGAAGCCTACCTAGCCTAAGTCCCGAAAATTCCAAGCCTTAGCGCGACAAGGGGGCTGAACCGGTCCCCGAACATGGCCTTGCCTCCGCGCTGCAGGGCGCGCCGGGCGAGGCCGCCAATCATTGCGAGCGGACGCAGACTTCTGGGCAGGCGCGGGAGTGGGCGGATGGACCCGGACGACGGCAATCCGAAGGCCGCGAGGTCGGCGCGGGCCCATGCGCTTGCATGCGCTGCAGCGTCGGAAGCGCTGGCGGTTTCCCCCGAACTCACCGCTATCTGCGAAAACACCGCTTCCCGCCCGGCAGCGAACCCGACGGCAGCCGCACCCGAAGGTGGCAAATCTCCTATGAGCTCCTCCCAACCGTCGATCAGACGGATTAGGGCAGAACGGTCATCGCCCCACTCCCGCAAGAGCGAGGCGAGCAAGGGATCGGGCGGCATCTGAGCCTCGGCGGGCCGCTCGCGCGAGAGCTCGTCGCGCCACCAAGCGAGGCGGATCTGCGAAAGCGCCGGTTCGCTCGCCGTCAGGCATATGCGCCCGAGCCGCGCGTCGAGCCGGAGCGCACTTTCGAGCAACCCACGCAAGCGCGGCGAAGCGGATGCCAGCACCAGACCGGCCCATTCGGGAAGCTCGTTATCGACGGTATCGTTCACGCAGGCGGCTTCGGGACCGCGCCGGTTGCTGTCAAGCACCGACCGGCCCGAGCGCCACCTAAACGGCCTCTTAACCACTCTTGGTACATGAATGGAAAGGAACCGGCCTTTTATAAGGCACATTCGCATCGAACCGTTCGAAGGTATTGGATATTATGGGCTTCACCAAACTGATGAAGCGGCTGCAGGCCGACACTAGCGGGAATGCTCTCATGCTCGTTGCGATGGGCGCGCCGGTCCTGTTCGGATCGGCCGGTCTCGGTGTCGACATGGCGCAGTATTACATGTGGAAGCGCGAGATCCAGTACGCGGTCGATCAGGGGGCGCTGGCCGGCGCCTGGTCGCGCGGCAACGGCGATATGGGGCTGGAGTACAAGACCCGCGCCAAGCAGGAATTCTACATCAACCTTTCGGAAACGAAGGACTACCTGCTCACCCACTCTATCGAATTGCAGACCTTTGACGGCACTCCCGATAGTGCCGTCTACATGCATGCGACGGTGTCCGCCCAATTGCCCTTTACCAAGGTCATGATCAACGAAGGCATGACCATCGCCGTCCAAGCGCGTGCAACCTGGGAAACGCAGAAGCAGTTTACTGCCTGTCTCTATTCGCTAGACCCGAGTTCGACGCGAACGATGTGGTTCAACGGCGGGCCGACGGTAGACGCAGCATGTGGTGTGGGCGCGCGATCGAATGCCGATAATGCGATCGTTACGAATGGCGGTTCGGGGGCTCAAAACATCAACTGGGTCGTCGCCGGCGGCACAATCAATGACGGTGCCGGAGCCTTCGTTAATGCGGAGGTTGTCGAGAACTACGACAACATGGTCGATCCGTGGGAAGGATTGACCCCACCTGACAACGCGACCCCGCGAACCGTGACCTGCGGCTCGGCCGATGCGAATTGGCAGGCTGACGAGGCGCAGCTCGACGCGATCACCTTCAAATACTATCGCGGCAAGAACAAGAACGATGCCAAAAGCGCCGGAGCAATAAGCTATTCGGGACCGGGCTCGGAAAGCGCTTATGATGTCACTTACGCGACGAACGTCGGCGCCATGTTCACGAGCGAACCAAATGACTACAATCAGGCTCCGGTGGCAGAAAACCTTTCGCAGATTGCGGGTAGTGGCCCTGACAAAATTTTCATCGAACGCATTACCACCTCCTATTTCCGCTATTACAATAAAGTGGATCTGTCTGGATCCAATGATCTGCTACCCGGGACGTACACCGACTTCGACATAGCTTGCGATGTGAACCTTGCAGGCGGCGTTTATGTGATCGACGGTGGGCAGCTTAAGGTGAACGGCGGCACTGCTGTAACCGGAACCGGTGTCATGTTCGTGCTGAAAAACGGCGCGACCGTGGACATCAGCGGCGGCGGCGGGGTCTACCTTACCCCCATGACGGTGACCGAGCTTATTGCCGCCGGGGTAGACGCAGATGACGCGGAAAAGATGGAGAACATGCTGATTTTCCAAGATCCGAACTCGCCTCCTACCACCGGTAACAAGATAACCGGTAACGCGACCTTCGATCTTAACGGTATCATCTACATGCCCAATGGCGACATGGACATGGCTGGCACCATGAGTGCATCGGCCGAGTGTCTCATGGTCGCGACCAGAACCCTTAAAATCAGCGGTACAGCCGACCTGACCACCCTGTGCCCTGCCGGCAAAACGCACGATATCGTTGTCGGCGAAGGTCGCACCCGCGTGAGGCTGGTGCTATGATCAGGATGCTTCGCAAGCTCGCGGCAATCCGTCGCAACGAAAATGGCTCGGTCGTGATCGAGACCGCTATCGTCCTCCCTGTACTCGTGCTGATGGCGCTGGGCGGGTTCGAGACCAGTCGCATCGTCTCCCGCGAAAGCGAACTCCAGGCTGCAATCGCCGAAGGGGCGGCCGTTGTGCTCGCAACATTCCCGGAGGACCAGGAAGAACTCGATACGATCGAGGAGATCATCGAGGCGTCGACCGGGCTGCCGGACGGCAAAGTGCGCCTGTTGTTAAAATACCGCTGCAACTCGGACGCATCGCTCCAGGCCGATGAGAGTTCCTGTCCGACCGGCGCGGTTATCTCCGAGATCATCCAGATCAATATCTGGGATACTTATGACCCCATCTGGACCGAATTCGGGGTCGGCGGAACGGTCCGCTATGACATCATGCGAAGGGTACAGATCTCATGAGTGCGCCCCTTTTCCATCGCCTGCGCCGCGACGAACGTGGCACGGCCATTATCGAATTTGCACTGCTCGCGCCGGTCATTCTCGGCCTGTTCTTCGGCTTGATCCAGATTGGTATCAGCATGCAGGCGTACAATTCGCTCCGTGGTGTCGCTTCGGACACGGCCCGCTACGCCGTGGTCGAATATATGAACGGGGACACGATCGACGATACGACGATCGAAAACAGGGCGAAGGCGATCGCGACCGGAGCGCCCTATCTGCTGAACAACAGCGTGACAGCAACAATTACCCCGGTCGCAACACCGCGCGTTCACGGTACGCATGAGAAGACGCTGCTCATTTCCTACACGCCGCCCGACGTGCTCCCGTTCTTCAACTTCACCAGCAAGCAGATGACTTACGAGCGCCCCATCTTCGTGATCGACGAATGATCGGATAGCGACAAGCCACACGAAAAAACCCGCCGCCGGATTGTCCAGCGGCGGGCTTTTTGTTGGCTCATGCAGCGCACTCAGTCGCGGTAGCAGACCTTCTTCACCGCCTTCACGATGCGCGGAGTGTCGATCAGTGCCAGCTTTTCGAGATTGGCGGCATAGGGCAGCGGCACATCTTCGTCGCACACGCGGGTGACCGGCGCATCGAGGTGGTCGAAGCCGTCTTCCATGCAGATCGCGACGATTTCCGATGCAATCGAGCAGGTCGGCCAGCCTTCCTCGGCGATGACCATGCGGTTGGTCTTCTTGAGGCTTTCGAGCACGGTTTCCTTGTCGAGCGGGCGCAGCGTGCGAAGGTCGATGACCTCGGCGTCGATGCCCTCGTCCGCCAGTTGCTCGGCCGCTTCCAGCGCAAGGCCGACGGCAATCGAGTACGCGACGATGGTGACGTCCGCCCCCTCGCGCACGATGCGCGCCTTGCCGATGGGCAGGACATGGTCGTCAAGCTCGGGCAGTTCGAAGCTGCGGCCGTAGACCAGCTCGTTCTCGAGGAAGACCACCGGGTCTTCGCAGCGGATCGCGGCCTTCATCAGGCCCTTGGCGTCCGACGCGTCATAGGGCGCAATCACGATGAGGCCGGGAACGCTGGCGTACCAGGGCCCGTAGTTCTGGCTGTGCTGCGCGCCCACGCGGCTTGCGGCAGCGTTGGGGCCGCGGAACACGACCGGACAACGCATCTGGCCGCCGGACATATAATTGGTCTTCGCCGCCGAGTTGATGATGTGGTCGATCGCCTGCATGGCGAAGTTGAAGGTCATGAACTCGACGATCGGGCGCAGGCCGCCCATGGCAGCGCCTGTGCCGATGCCGGCGAACCCGTACTCGGTGATCGGTGTGTCGATCACGCGCTTGGGGCCGAATTCGTCGAGCAGGCCCTGCGTGACCTTATAGGCACCTTGGTACTGCGCGACTTCCTCGCCCATCACGAAGACACGCTCGTCACGGCGCATTTCTTCGGCCATGCCGTCACGCAGGGCTTCGCGAACGGTGACGGTTGCCATGTTGGTGCCGTGCGGGATCTCGGGATCCTTGACGCCCCACTTCTTGGCCGGCTTGGCGATTTCCGCCTCGCTGCCCTCGCCCGATCCTTCGGGGCGACCGACATCCTTGCCCTCGCCCGGCACATCGTCGACCGGTGCGGCAGCCGCGGCCTCGGAGACATCCTCGCCCTCGCCCGCCAGCATAGCGATCACCGTGCCGACCGCGACGTTCTCGGTCCCTTCGGCAACGAGGATCTTGCCCAGCGTGCCTTCGTCGACCGCTTCGAATTCCATCGTCGCCTTGTCGGTCTCGATCTCGGCGATGATGTCGCCGATCTCGATCGTGTCACCTTCCTGCTTGAGCCACTTGGCGAGCGTGCCCTCTTCCATGGTGGGCGACAGCGCGGGCATCTTGAGTTCGATAGCCATGGCTCAGTACTCCTCCACCAGGACATCGGTGTAGAGTTCGCTCGGATCCGGTTCGGGCGAGTTTTCGGCAAAGTCCGCCGCTTCGCTCACCACCTTACGGATGCCCTTGTCGATGGCTTTCAAGTCGTCCTCGCTATTGCCCTGTTCGATCAGGATCTTTTTCACCGCCTCGATGGGGTCCTTGTGTTCCTTGACGTCCTGCACTTCCTCGCGCGTGCGGTACTTGGCCGGATCGGACATGGAGTGGCCGCGATAGCGGTAGGTCTCGCATTCCATCAATACTGGGCCGCGACCTTCGCGTACGTGCTTGAATGCGATCTCGGCAGCCTGGCGCACTTCGAGCACGTCCATGCCGTTGACCTTCATGCCTGGGATGCGGAACGCGGTGCCGCGGCGGTAGAATTCGGTTTCGGCCGAGCTGCGGCTGACCGCCGTGCCCATGGCGTACTGGTTGTTCTCAATCACGAAGACGATCGGCAGCTTCCAGAGGGAAGCCATGTTGAAGGTCTCGTAGACCTGGCCTTGGTTGGCCGCGCCGTCGCCGAAATAGGCGAGGCAGAGGCCGCCGTCCTCGTTGTACTGATGCGCGAGCGCCAGCCCGCCGCCGAGCGCGACCTGCGCACCGACGATGCCGTGGCCGCCGTAGAACTTATGCTCGGTCGAGAACATGTGCATCGACCCGCCCTTGCCCTTCGAGATACCTGCTTCGCGGCCGGTGAGCTCGGCCATGATGACCTTGGGATCGATACCGTAGGCGAGCATGTGCCCGTGATCGCGGTAGCCAGTGATCACGCTGTCGAGTTGTTCGGTCAGTGCCGATTGGAGGCCGACTGCGACGGCTTCCTGCCCGATGTAGAGGTGGCAGAAGCCGCCGATCAGGCCGAGCCCGTACAGCTGGCCGGCGCGTTCCTCGAAGCGGCGAATGAGCAGCATCTGCTCGTAGAAGTCGCGCAGCTGGTCGTCCGTCGCATCGTATCGCTTCTTGGCTTCCAGCTCTTCCTGGAGGGAATGAAGCGCGAAATCGGGGTTTTCCGCCGGGCTATGCGGGGCTGTTTTCGTGGGGGCCTTGGCCAAAACGTGTCGTCCCTTTTCCTGTCGGGGAATTCTCTCGCAGCGCCTATAGGCACAGCGTCACGGGCAGCGCAACACGGCGCGGCGCCTGCATACGAAAACCTTACGGAAAAGCGGGGGTTCCGGCCCTCGCGCCGGATCAATCTTCCAGCTTGATGACGACTTCGTCGGGGTGCACGACATTGAGCTGGCTTCGCAGCAATTCGCCCACCATGTCCGGATCGGCGTGGTCGGGATGGAGCAGCGCGACCTTGTTCTGGAGCGCGGCGCGTTCCTTCTGCAAGGCCTCGAGCTGCGCCTCGCGCTGGTCCAGAAGGCGCAGGTTCTCGCTCCATGCGAGAAGGCCCGAAGGTCCGGCAACGGCAAGCCCCCCGAGCACGAGCAGCACCAGAAGCGCCGCATTCTGCGTCGTCTTCTGCTTGCGCATGATGTCGATTCTGCCAGCCCGCCTCATGGAAGCACAGAATCACAGTTAACCGTGTCGCGCAAGGAGAATTCACGGCGAATGCGGCGGGTTGAAGCGATGTCGGGCTTGGAACCGCGCGCTTGGCCACTCCGTTGGAACCTTGACAGTACCAGCGCCAAGACGTATTTGGTTTCCATTGAAACTATATAGCTCCCAGAGGATTTCCATGCCCGATCTTTTCGAAAACCCCATCGGTCTCGACGGCTTTGAATTCGTTGAATTCTGTGCCCCCAAGAAAGGCACTATCGAGCCGGTTTTCGAAGCCATGGGCTTCACGCATGTCGCCACGCACCGCTCCAAGGACGTCGATCTCTGGCGCCAGGGCGGGATCAACCTCATCCTCAACTACGAGCCGCGCAGCGCCGCCTGGTATTTCGCTCGCGAACACGGCCCCTCGGCCTGCGGGATGGGCTTCCGCGTCCGCGATGCGAAGAAGGCTTATGATGAACTGCTCGAGCGCGGCGCAGAACCCGTGGCGGTCGAAACCGGCCCGATGGAGCTGCGCATCCCCGCGATCCGCGGGATCGGCGGCGCGATCGTCTATCTGATCGACCGCTATGCCGAACAAGGCGAAGACGGCCTGTCGATCTACGACATCGACTTCGAATATCTCGACGGCGTGGAAAAATGGCCGGTCGGCGCGGGCTTCAACGTGATCGATCACCTCACGCACAACGTCTACAACGGCCGCATGAAGTACTGGGCGGACTATTACGAGACGCTCTTCAACTTCCGCGAAATCCGCTTCTTCGACATCAAAGGCGAATATACGGGCCTCACTTCCAAGGCGCTCACCGCACCCGACGGCAAGATCCGCATCCCGCTCAACGAAGAAGGCGAAGGCGGCAAGGGCCAGATCGAGGAGTTCCTCAAGGAGTTCAACGGCGAAGGCATCCAGCACATTGCGCTGATCTGCGACGATCTGGTCAAGTGCTGGGACAACCTCAAGGATCGCGGCGTCCCCTTTATGACCGCCCCGCCCGAGACCTATTACGAAATGCTCGAAGAGCGCCTGCCTGACCATGGCGAGCCGGTCGACGAACTGAAGATGCGCGGCATCCTCCTCGACGGTACGACCGAAGGCGGCAGCCCCCGCCTGCTGCTCCAGATTTTCGCAGAGGCGCAGGTCGGTCCGGTGTTCTTCGAATTCATCCAGCGCAAGGGTGATGAAGGCTTCGGTGAAGGCAATTTCAAAGCGCTGTTCGAAAGCATGGAACGCGACCAGGTCAAGCGCGGCGTGCTGAGCGTCGAAGATGCCAATTCGGTCGAGACGGAGCCGGCCGAATGAGCGAGGCTGCCGCACACCCCGTAAAACTGGGCGGCGTCCACCACGCCGCCTACCGCTGCAAGGACGCCAAAGAGACCGTCGAGTGGTACGGTAAGGTCCTGGGCATGGACTACACCACCGCATTCGCCGAGGACCACGTGCCGTCCACCGGGGAATACGACCCCTATATGCACGTCTTCCTGGACGCGGGTAACGGCAACATCCTCGCCTTCTTCGAACTGCCCAACCAGAAGGACATGGGCCGCGACGAGAATACCCCCCAGTGGGTCCAGCACCTCGCTTTCAAGGTCGATAGCGAAGAGGGACTCGTGGCTGCCAAGGAACACGTCGAGAGCCTCGGCATCGACGTCCTCGGTCCGACCCATCATGGCATCTTCAAGTCGATCTATTTCTTCGACCCGAACGGCCACCGCGTAGAACTCGCCACCGACATCGGCACCGACGAGCAGTATGCGGAACTCAAGCGCGTGGCCCCCTTGATGCTGGAAGAATGGAGCGAGACCAAAAAGGCACCGCGCCATGCCGACTGGCTGCACGAGCTGGCCCGCAAGGAACACGGTCAGGGTTAACGCCCGCTAACGGCACTTTTCCGCTATTTCGGAACCTGCTGCGGGGCACACCGTTGCCCCGCAAAGGGAGCCGTGCGTGAATTACATCCAGACCTTGCGAGAACAGCTGCAATCCATGGGGGAAGGGTTCATCGAAACCCTCCCCAGTATCGCGATCGCGCTGTTCATTGTCCTGCTGACATGGATCGTTGCCCGTTTTGCCGTGCGCATTTCCGACATGATCGTCGGCCGGACCGAAATTCGTACGAGCCTCAAGGCACTTGTCGATACGGCGGTGCGGCTAACCATCTGGGTGCTTGGCCTCTTCATCGCGGCCGTCGTGGTCATGCCCGACCTGACGCCCGCCAGCCTTCTCGCAGGCCTCGGCATCGGCGCAGTCGCCATCGGTTTTGCCTTCCAGGACATCTTCGAGAATTTCTTCGCCGGCATCCTAATCATGTTGCGCGAAAAGATGCAGATCGGCGACATCATCGAGTGTGAGGGTATTTCGGGCAAGGTGGAGCATATTACCCTGCGCGAAACGCATGTCCGCAAGCTTTCCGGCGAACTCAGCGTGGTGCCCAACTCGATCCTGTTCAAGAACCCGGTCGAAATCCTGACCGATGTCGAACAGCGCCGACACGATGTGGTGGTCGGCGTCTCCTACGATACCAACCTCGATCACGCCGCCGACGTGATCCGCCGCGCGGTGGAGAATGTCGACGATGTGCTGGCCAGCAAGGGCATCGACATCTTCGCGCAGGAGTTTAACTCCAGTTCGGTCGATTTCCTCGTGCGCTGGTGGGCCGGTTCCGCACCCCGCTCGGGATGGGAAAGCAAGGACAAGGTAGTGCGCGCCATCAAGGCTGCGCTGGACGAGGCCGGGATCGAGATCCCCTTCCCCTATGTCACCCACACCTTCAAGGAAACGGTGCCGGTCAGCCAGCTGGGTGACAGCAGCAAGCGCACGCCCTAAGCGTTGCAAACAGAAACGGGAATCGCGCGCGGCTTCTGCCCACCTGTCCTCCCGTGCATCCGGGGAGAGACGGCCATGGAAATCCTTCGCACACCGGCAGAGCGCTTTGCCGATATTCCCGACTATCCCTTTGCGGAGCACTGGTTCGAAGTCGATCTCGGCAACGGGCAGACTGCGTGTCAGCACTATGTTGATGAGGGCGACAAGGGCGCGCCGCCCGTCCTCCTGTTCCATGGCGAGCCAAGCTGGTCTTTCCTCTATCGCAAGATGATCCCGATCCTTGCCGATGCGGGCATCCGGGTGCTTGCACCCGACCTCATCGGTTTCGGCAAGAGCGACAAGCCGGACGACATCGCTTTCTTCACCTATGAGCGCCATGTCGACTGGCTCAAGCAATGGCGCAGCGCGGTCGAACCGCGTCCTGCGGCCCTCTTTTGCCAGGACTGGGGCGGATTGCTGGGGCTGTGCATGGTGGCGCACGATCCCGATCTCTTCGCCTGCGTCGTCGCCAGCAACACCTTTCTGCCTGCTGGCGGCACGCCCTCACAGGCCTTCCTCGCCTGGCGCGACTTTGCGCGCTCCTCGCCCGATTTCCGCATCGGTCCGCTGCTCGACCGCGCCACCCAGACGCCGCTCACCGAGGCCGAAATCGCGGCCTATGACGCGCCCTTCCCCGACGAACCTTCGAAAGCCGCAGCCCGCGCCTTTCCTTCGCTCGTGCCGGTCGAGGACGGGATGTCGGGCGTGGCCGAGAACAAGGCCGCCTGGCCAGCTCTGGCCGCTTTCGACAAGCCGTTCCTCACGCTGTTCGGCGACGAGGACCCGATCACCAAGGGCAGCGAGAAATTCCTGATCGAGCGGATCGCAGGCGCCGCCGGGATCGACCATCGCACACTCAGCCCCTGCGGCCATTTCTGCCAGGAAGATCAGCCCGAAGCGCTGGCGCAGGGCGTGATCGACATGGCGCGCAAGGCAGGCCACCTCGCGTGACCACAGCCTCGCGGCTGACCGCGACACAGGAATATTCGCTCGCCTTTGCCGCCGCGGTGGTGACGGCGAACGCCTATTACATCCACCCGATCATCGGCGATGTCGCGACCCATTTCGGGGTAAGCGAGGCGCGGATCGGACTGGTTCCGGCGTTGAACCAGATCGCGCTCGCCGTGGGCATCCTACTGCTGCTGCCGCTGGGTGACCGCTACTCGAACCGCCGCCTGACGATCATGTTCGCCAGCGGGCAGACGCTCTCGTTGGCCATCATGACACTCGCCCAAAGCTTCGTCGGTTTCACGGCGGGATCGACGCTGCTCGGCTTCTTCACCATCGCGCCCTACCTCCTTCCCGCCTATGCCTCGAAGCGGGTCGCGCCGGAGCGGCTCGGCCATGTCACGGCGCTGCTGACCGCCGGAGTAATCCTCGGCATCCTCATCGCGCGGGTCGGTGCCGGTTGGGTGGCCGAGCATTACGGATGGCGCCTCGTCTACTGGATTGCCTCCGGGCTGATGCTCACCGTCACCCTCGCCCTGCCCCGCCTGATGGAAGGCGGCGAGCGAGACCGCGGTGGCGAGAGCTACTGGGCGCTCGTCTTCTCGGTCTTCGCCCTGGCGCGCCGCCATCGCGAAGTTCTGCTATCCGGCGCGATCCAGGCGCTCAATTTCGCGCAATTCATCGCGCTGTGGCTGGCGCTGGCGCTTTATCTGACGGCTCCTCCGCTTGGCTATGGGACGGACGTCGTCGGCTATCTTGCCGCCATTGCGGCGGTGAGCATTCTGTCCACTCCGCGCCTCGGCCGCTGGGCCGACCGGATTGGCGCCCGGCGCGCGCGGTTCGTCTTCGCCTGCATCCAGCTGGTGGGCATCGCGCTCTTCTGGCCGCTTGGAGGATCGCTCTGGGGGATAATCGTCCCCCTCGTCATCGTAAACCTCGTCGGCCCCGGGATCGACGTGACGGGCCGCATGACATTTCTCTCGCTCGAACCTGATCTCCGGACCCGGCTGACGACGGTCTATATCGTCCTGATGTTCATCGGAGGCGGTATCGGGAGCTTCGGGGGAACGGCGGTCTACGACGGTTTCGGCTGGGCCGGCGTCTGCATCGCGCTCACGGCCTCTTCGGCGCTGCTGACCGGGCTGTGCTGGGTGGCCGTCAAGAAAGGAAAGTAGGTGGCGTCCCCGACAGGATTGGCGCCTTCGGCGCCGTCTTCGCTTCGCTGCGACTCGGAACCAGGCACGAGCCTGAATGGGCAAACCACACGAGGCGGCCCATCGCAGGACAGCCTCGTGTGGTGCGCCCGACAGGATTCGAACCTGTGGCCCCCAGATTAGGAAGCCGACGTGGAGCGGTGGAATTCTAAATCCAGCACAAAGACTTGAGGTAACTAGACGAAAAAATTCGTGTGAAATTCGGGGATTATGGAGGTGCTTGCGGAGGTTTAATGAAGCTAGGGAGCCAAGCACCTCAGATCTAATCTCAGACTTTCCAAACCTGTTCTCTTGCGATTTCAGCGAGCCGTAGAGTGTTTGATCTAAGCAATTTCGGGGTCAATTCTTCCGCCCCAGCTAGCTGCTCGGGCAATCTGTAGCCGCGCGATTCTAGGATCCGCTTTTTATCTGCGAAACGATTGGAGCTCAGCATGCCATTCGTCTCACTGTCGATCAGAATGAGATTCCCAAGCTGTCCTACTTCCTCCTCTGAATAACCTGCACCGATGGCTGCTTGGGGAACAAGGTGCTCGATGGTCAGATCATCAGTTTCCCCTTGGAATTGATGCCCTTCGTGCTTGGCAAGTTTCAGCAAAATGTACCTAACCAAAGCCTTCTTGGCAGACTTGGTTTTCGTATAAAAAATTTGCTCGAAACCAGCATCGAACTCCACCGCTGGCACCTCTCTGAAGCGCAGCTTCTCTCTGTGCTCAGCGATAAGTCTTCCAATCTTCGCGCTATCACTCTGAGCCCGAAAAATATTCTGACCTAGTGATGCATACATACCGGATATACCGCCTGACGAACGAGAGGAGGTCACCGCGTTGAAGGAAAAGTGAAAATACTCGATATCTCGGATTGCGTCTCGAAGTGTACGATATTTAATATGTCCGTCACGATAGCTGCGGATCAGTGAAAGCAATCCAGGCGTGGGCTGCACGACTTTAAATATATGCAAAGCGCTCAGTGAGCGAATGACATCCTTCTCTTTCTTTGAATGCCATTGGTATTCAATATCGAATATAGAGCGCCACTGGCCTGCATCGCTCAATAATCTATTCAAATGCGGCCTTGCATTACTCTCCTTAATGGCGACTTTTGCCTTTTGGAATGTCTTTGCTTTGGTGACGAAGTCGTAACGAGATTGCCAAGAATGGACAATGAATTGGTCCACATCGAGCTCCATAGGAGCGCTTTCGATCGTCTCATGAATCTCGCGCAGCTTATGGATAGGAGGATCGGTTACACCCGTTGGCTTTAGATACTTGGTAAAATGATTACGCAACAAATCGAAAAGCTCGAGGTCTTTCCCGCGCGTATTCAATGTCTCAAAAATTAGATAGGCATCATCCTCGTCATCGAGCTGAACCAATATTAGATTCAAATCGAGGATAGTGTCACGCAACTTCGAAAGCCAAGCAATGGAGTCTTCGTTGTTCTGCTCCGGCGTTTGTTCGACATTGGAAATAAATTCCGCCAGCTTATCGGTTATGTTTCTACGGAATAGACGAAAAGCTTGTTCTATTCTCTCTTCTTCCCGACCAATTTGGCAGTCGATTTCAGATGGGTCGCTCTTTAAGACCTCTTCTTGAAGGTAGGGATAAGAGGTTTCAGTCTCTAATACATAAACGATTTCGTTATCGCGGTCGCGTTGCTCCACGTACGATTGGATGCCGTCGGCCAACTGTGGGGCTTCCAGCATTTTGTAAGCCTCTCTGATCGCACAGAGTAGGATTGTGATCGTAGTTATTCGCTGTTGACCATCGACTACTGCGAGGCTTCCCCTGCCCTTCGTATAAACGACCATAGAACCGATGAAGTAACTGTCACCAATGCTATCAACAACGTCGCTCCAGAACTCTTGGAGGTGGTCAGATTCCCAGTTGTAAGGTCGCTGCAATCGCGGAATGATGAATGTGTTGCCCTTGAAAAGAGCTTCTACTCGAATGTCTTTTGATTCAATTTTCAAGGTGCTTGCCCCGTTCCTCCAACCCAGACTTAATTCCGCTATTATTCAGTGAAATCAAGTAGGTTGGAGGATGCGTCTGGGGACAGTCTAAGGAAATTCGCTACCGACGAGCGCGGCTGCGCGCTTCCATCGCCTTTCGAACGTCGTCGCTGATCACGTGTGCGTAACGCTCAGTTTGTGAAACATCTGAGTGACCGAGGAGATCTCGAGTTGCGGTTAGATCTTTGCTGGCTCGAAGCAACTCCGTTGCCGCAGTGTGACGCAGATCGTGGATACGCCGCCAATCCTTTAACCCAGCCCGCTGCACCGCACGTCCCATTTCACTTTTGAAACCCTCATAGGTGATTGGGTATCGTCGGCCTCGGACCTTGCCATTGAACGTCCGTTTCGCTCGAAATGTGAAGACGTGCTCACAATCAGATGGTGACTTCCGTAACTCGTTGCGCAACAGGCGCTCCACGTCTTCGGTAATCGGTATGAAGCCAAAATCGTTCTCGAATTTGCTCTTCTTGTCGTAGATTATAAGACCCTTCTCGAAGTCGATTTGATCTTTCTTAATGAGCATCGCGTTTGCTCGAAGCGCAGAGAGTAGCGCGAACTTGACTAGAGGCCGGTAATCTTTGCTGATTGAGATATACAGCCGCGCCTTTTCGTTTCGCGTCAGCCAGCGAACTCGCGGTCGTGGTACACGCAATTTTAGTTCGCCCCACGGAAAATCGCTCTGGCCCAATGGGCCAACCTCAACTCCCCAGCTCCGAGCACGTTTGTAAATGGGGCGAAGAGTATCGAGAATGTCCGAGTTCACGGTTCGATTTGCTACTTCTTTGCGTCGGGTAGCCTGGTAACGAAGCAAATCATCGTGTGTGAGGCTACAGATTGTCCGATCTGATCCTAATCGCTTTGCCAGGCGCTCCAGTCGCGTAAGGAGTTCAGGCGGGCGTGCGATATCCGGACTATGTTCTTCGAAGTACCGGGCAAAAGCAGAGTCTAAAGTAATTTTCGGCTTAGGACGAATTTTGTGGGGGCCTTGGAGCTCTGCAAAGGCACGAGCCTCTGATGCTACCCGGGTCGCTTCTCGTAAGTTGGTCTTACCAGTGGACCGTTTGTACCTTATTCCGTCTACATTGAAGTCGTAGACGTAGGTGCGTCCGTTCTTGGGAATATGTAAGCCGAATGGGGCTTTCTGGTGCATTGCAACATCCTCTCTCGATCAGGGGGAAACTGAGAATGAGAATGTTGAATGTTGAGAATGCCCTCTAACCTAGCTTCGTCGAAACCGCTCCTCAAGAAGAATCACGGACAAAACATAGCAAGAGAATTCGTGTGAAATTCGTGGAGATTAGTGGGCTCTAGAGACGCTAAATGCGCTTAGATGAATTTCGCGAGTGGTCTTCAGCTAAATTATCTGGGACCACAATATGTTGAAAAACCAAGGTTTTTATTGGTGCGCCCGACAGGATTCGAACCTGTGGCCCCCAGATTAGGAATCTGGTGCTCTATCCGACTGAGCTACGGGCGCCGCCGGAACGCTGTATAGCGCCTTGAAGTCTGGTGACAATCAGTTGAGTTCGTCGGGCTCGGCGATCGGGAAAAGGATCGGAGCGACGGAAATGCCCTCCTCTGCAAGGTCCTCGGCTTCCTTGCGGGTGGCCTTACCGTGAATCGGGGATTCAGCCTTTTCGCCGTAGTACTGCGAGCGCGCTTCGTCGGCGAACTTCTCGCCGACATAGGTGCTGCTTTTCAAGGCCTTGGCCTGCGCTTTTGCCAACTGCTTAAGCGCTTTTTCCACCTCGGGCGGCATGGGCGCGTTGGAGAGCTGGGTTTCCTTCGCAGAAGGAGCTTTTGCCTCCACGGTATTACTCTTCGCCGGAACAGCGGGAGCCATCGGCGCCTTGCCCACAGTCTTGCTGCCGCATTCCGGGCAGTCGACGAGGCCGCGCGCCTGCTGGCTGTCGTAGTCGGCCGACGAGCCGAACCAGCCTTCGAAACGGTGGCCGTTGTCGCAATGGAGGTCGTAGACGATCATCGGCGCGCTAATTGGCGATTTCGCGGCGGTTGGCAAGGCTCGGGACCTGCGCCCGCACTTCCGTGATCCGCGCGGTGTCGATTTCGGCGAAACCGAGGCCTGCGCCTTCTCCCCCCATATCGAGGCCAATTTCGCCCCAGGGATCGACGACGAGGCTGTGGCCGTATGTCCGCCGCCCGTCTTCGTGCTCGCCCACCTGCGCGGCGGCTATGACATAGGCGCTCGCCTCGATAGCGCGGGCGCGCTGAAGGACGTGCCAATGCGCCTCGCCGGTAGGCACGGTGAACGCGGCCGGGATAGCGATGGCGTCGCACTGCGCCCTACCGAGCGCCTCGAACAGCGCGGGAAAGCGCAAGTCGTAGCAGACCGCCAGGCCCAGCCTGCCGAGTGGCGTTTCCACCGTCACAACCTCGTCGCCCGCGCGATAGGCGTTGGACTCCCGCCAGCTTTCGCCGCTGGCCAGATCGACATCGAACATGTGGATCTTGTCGTAGCGCGCCGCAATCTCACCGGAAGGGTCGACCACGAAGGACCGATTGGCCCACTTGCCCTCCCCCGTGTCGATGGCGAGCGAGCCGAGACAGGTCCAGATACCTTCCCGCGCGCAGGCCTCGCGCACTTGCGCCAGTACGCCATCCTCCTCCTCGCGCAGAATCGAAGCGGCGGCGCGTTTCCGATCCCGGTCGAGCAGGCCCGACATTTCGGGCGTGAACAGCATTGCAGCGCCCTCGCCGGCCGCCTTCGCGATGGCATCAGCGATAGTGCTGCCATTGGCCACCGGATCGATACCCGTGGTCATCTGCAGGACGGCAATGCGGGTCATTCAGCCTTCGAGCAGCGGGTCGAGCTTGCCCGACCGTTCCAGCGCGGCGAGCTCGTCCGAACCGCCGACATGGGTCTCGCCGATGAAGATTTGTGGCACCGTGCGAGCCTGAGGCGCGCGCTGGAGCATTTCCTCACGCTTGGGGCCGCCCATGGTGATGTCATGCTCGTGATAGTCGGCACCCTTCTCGTCGAGCAGGCGCTTGGCGCGGACGCAAAAGCCGCAGCCGAACTTTGTGTAGATGTCGATATGAGGCTGGCTCATGTGTGTTCCTTAGTGTCTCGGCAGGTGTGGATAGGGCCAAGCCCACCGGCTTGAAAGCGATTTTCCAACGCTTATCTTGGATGCGTCGTCACACGCAGTGGCGGCGTGGGAGTGCCGGTTTCGGGCTCCCATTACATATTCAAATTGCTCACTGGAGGATTTGTTTCGATGAACCGTTTTGACACCACCCCCTATCGCCGTTCGACCGTCGGCTTCGACCGTCTGTTCGACCTGATGGAACGCCAGGCGCGCAACGCCGGGGGCGACAATTATCCGCCTTTCAACATAGAGCGCCGCGATGAGGATGAATACCGCATCACTCTCGCCGTCGCCGGGTTCCGCGCGGAAGATCTCGACATTACCGCGCAGCAGAATCTGTTGGTGATCCAGGGCCGCAAGCGCGACGACCAGCCCGAAGGCGAGATGCTGCATGTCGGTATCGCCAACCGTGGCTTCGAGCGCCGCTTCGACCTTGCCGACTATGTGCGCGTCGAGAACGCCGACCTCAAGGACGGCATGCTCGTGATCGACCTCGTGCGCGAAGTGCCCGACGCGATGAAGCCGAAGAAGATTTCGATCGGCGGCGCAAAGACGCTGGAAATCGTGAAGGACGACGACGACAGCGCCGCGGCCTGATCGAACTCGCGTCTAGCAACAAGAGGCGGTGCCCACATCGGGCGCCGCCTTTATCGTTTGGGCTGGAAATGAAAGGGGGTGACACCAGGTGCCACCCCCGCGACGCATAACGTCGCCAAGCCTCGGATTCGGCCGTCCGGGTCGCAGAAGACGACTGGGTTCGAGGCAAGCCCCACCGCTTGCTCGCGCGAGCGAAAACCTTGCTGTCTCAAGCGCTTTCGGCACCTGAGTCGGTTCTGTCCTGCATCAAATGTAACAAAAGATAAAGCCGCGGGCGCAAGACGCGCGGGGTCGCCGTGTCGCGCGGTTACAATAGTTTTCGAACGAGGGTAACCAAATCAGCGACTTAGCGCTAAAGCCGCGTGCGGAAAAATATTTTCAGACAAGGCGTGCCTGTTCGAGTGCCGCTCCAATAAAGCCGGCAAACAGGGGGTGCGGGTCGAATGGTTTGGACTTCAGTTCGGGGTGGAACTGGACACCGACGAACCACGGATGGTCGGGGCGCTCGACGATTTCCGGCAGCAAGCCATCGGGCGACATGCCGGAGAAAATCAGGCCCTGCTTCTCGAGCTGCTCGATATACTTGCCGTTCACCTCGTAGCGGTGACGATGGCGTTCGGAAATGTCGGTCTGGCCGCCGTAGATCGACGAGACGTGGCTGTTTGCCGCGAGCTTCGCATCATAGGCGCCGAGGCGCATGGTTCCACCAAGATCCCCACCCGCTTCGCGGGTCTGGAGGCCTTCTTCGGTCATCCATTCGGTGATGATGCCGACCACCGGTTCCTCGGTACTGCCGAACTCGGTCGAGCTCGCCTTTCCGAAACCGGCGTTGCGCGCGCCTTCGACGCAGGCCATCTGCATGCCGAGACAGATGCCGAGGAACGGTACCTTGCGCTCGCGCGCGAAGCGGACGCTCGCGATCTTGCCCTCGCTGCCGCGCTCGCCGAAACCGCCGGGGACGAGGATGCCGTGCATCGGTTCGAGCTGGGCGGCGATATCCGCACTGCTCTGCTCGAACACCTCGGCGTCGATCCACTTGATGTTGACCTTGACGCGATGCGCCATGCCGCCGTGGACGAGCGCTTCGTTGAGCGACTTGTATGCGTCCTGCAGGCCGACATACTTGCCGACAACGCCGATGGTCACTTCGCCTTCGGGGTTCGAGTGGCGGTCCACCACATCGTACCAGCGCGAGAGGTCCGGCTTGGGCGCATCGGCGATGCCGAAACCGCGCAGGACCTCGGTGTCGAGACCTTCGGCGTGGTACTGCAGCGGCACCGAATAAATCGAGGGCGCGTCGAGCGCGGGGATGACGGCTTCCATGCGCACGTTGCAGAAGTTGGCGATCTTCTGGCGCTCGCCATCGGGAATGGGGTGCTCGGCGCGGCACAGCAGCACGTCGGGTTTGATGCCGAGGCTGGCCAGTTCGCGGACCGAGTGCTGGGTCGGCTTGGTCTTCAGCTCGCCCGCAGCCGCGATGTAAGGCACCAGTGTCACGTGGACACTGAGCGATTGCATCGGCTCTAGTTCGTTCCTGAGCTGGCGGATCGCTTCCATGAAGGGGAGGCTTTCGATGTCGCCCACCGTGCCGCCGATTTCGCACAGGATGAAATCGTGATCGTCCTGGCCGGCGAGCGCGAATTCCTTGATCGCGTCGGTGACGTGCGGAACCACCTGCACCGTCGCGCCGAGATAGTCGCCGCGGCGTTCCTTGGCGATGATCTGCTGGTAGACGCGGCCGCTGGTGATGTTGTCGCCCTGGTGCGCCGAGACACCTGTGAAGCGCTCGTAATGGCCGAGGTCGAGGTCGGTTTCCGCCCCGTCGTCGGTCACATAGACCTCGCCGTGCTGATACGGGGACATCGTGCCCGGATCGACATTGAGGTAGGGGTCGAACTTACGAATGCGGACCTTGTAGCCACGCGCCTGGAGGAGGGCAGCAAGCGATGCTGCCATGAGACCTTTGCCAAGCGAGGAGACCACGCCGCCGGTGATGAAAATATACCGCGCCATGGGAGTCGGGCCTTAAGCGTGCGTGTTGAGTCGGCGCAAGGGAAAAGGCGCGCAAAAAGGCGCCATCCACAAGCGCTATGCGAATTCAGAAGCCGGAAGGCTTATTCAGCGAGCGGGTCGTCGTCCGTAGCCGGTGCCTCGGCTGGAGCAGGCGGAGCCGTAGCCGCCGGGCCGCCCAGCGGATCGTTGTCCACCGGGGTCACGGTGCGGTCGAGAGTGGATTCGATCTCGCCCGTTCCAACCCCTTCGACAGCCATCGCGGCCAGCGCGATCGACAGGGCGACGAAGGTCACCGCCAGCCACTTGGTCGAGCGGGTCAGGAAGTCCGCCGCACCGCGCGCGCTGAGCATGCCGCCCGGGCTACCGCCGATTCCAAGGCCGCCGCCTTCGCTGCGCTGCATCAGGATGACGGCGATCAAAGCTGCCGCGATGATCGCCTGGACGACGGTGAGGAAGAGGAACATGAAAAGACTACTCTATCGATAGGTTGTGCGCCGCATCTAGTCGCGGCGCGGCAGGAGGGCAAGGTCCGACAGGGGCCGGTCAGGCGTCTTCGGTCTCCGATGCGGCGACCACGATTCCGAGGAAGCTCTCGGCCGACAGGCTTGCGCCGCCGACCAGCGCACCGCCTACTTCGGGGACGGACAGGATCTCGCGCGCGTTGTCGGGCTTGACCGAACCACCGTAAAGGATGCGGACCTCGGCGGATTGTTCCGCGCCATAGGTCTCGTCGAGCAGGCCGCGAATCGCCCGGTGCATCTCCTCGATGTCCTTCGGGGTCGCCGTCTTGCCGGTGCCGATCGCCCAGACGGGCTCGTAGGCAACCGTCAGCCGCTCGGCCGCGTCTTCGATCTTCGGCAGGCTCGCCTTGAGCTGCTTGAGCACGAATTCGACGGCGTCGCCCTTCTCGCGCGTCGCCAGCGTCTCGCCGCAGCACAGGATGATGCGGAGACCTGCCTCGAGGGCGGCCTCGATCTTCGCGTTGATCTGCGTGTTGGTTTCCTTGTGATCGGCGCGGCGTTCGCTGTGACCGAGGATCACGAACTTCGCCCCGGCATCGGCGACCATGGCCGCCGAGATATCGCCGGTATGCGCGCCATCGTCGCCATCGTGGCAGTCCTGCGCGCCGATGCCGATCTGCTCGGCCTCGCGGTGCACGGCATGGATCAGCGTATAGGGCGGCGCCACAGCCACTTCGGCTTTCATGTAGCGCTGTGCGGCACGATCGATAGCGCGCGCTTCGGAAAGCATCGCCCGCGTGCCGTTCATCTTCCAATTGCCAACGATGTAGGGCCGTTCGGCCATAAATAAGTCTTCCTGTCGTGAATGCCTGCGCAGCGAGGCGCCTATATAGGGCGTGAGCGACGCTTCGCTAGTCGTGGTTTGTTTATCCGTCAAAAGCCGATGCGACCTGTTGCGGCGAGGACGCAGGGCGGATAAAGCGCGCTGCTCCAACCGGCAATCCGCCGCTACCGGCCTGGAGAAGCGGCGCGCCCTAAGCACACGAAAAGGCCTTTTCGCAAGCCATGCTCACCTTTTTCCGGAATTTCTTCAAAACGAAAATCGGTCTGGCGATCGCGCTGGCCTTTCTGGGCCTGATCGGCTTCGCCTTCGCCAGCATGGATGTGTCCAACACCGGTGCCTTCGGCGGCGTTGCCGGCGGAGATAGCGTTGCCGTGGTCGGCGGAAGCAAGATCAGCACTGCCGAACTCAACGAGGCGATGGACAACGCCCTGCGCCGTGCGCGCGAGGAAAACCCCGATGTGACGATGCAGACCCTTATCGCCGAGGGCGAGATGGACCGTGTGCTCGAAGGGCTGATCGACCGCTATGCGCTGATGGCCTGGGCGGAGGAGAACGGTTTTCGTGCAGGCGCGAACCTCGTCAACAGCGAAATTCGCCAGATCCCTGCTGCGCGCGGGCCGAGCGGCAATTTCGAAACCGCAGCCTACGAAGCCTTCCTGCGGAACAACAGCATCACCGATTCCCAGCTTCGCCAGCAGTTGCGTACCACGGTCTATTTCCAGCAGGCCGTTTTCCCCGCGCTCTACGGCACGCAACTGCCGGAATCGATCGCACGCACTTATGCGCGCAGCTTCAAGGAACGCCGGAGTGGCGGCATCGCGACCATCCCGGCCGCTCTCTTCGCACCTCAAGGCGATCCGACCGACGCGCAGCTGAGCGAATTCTATGCGGAGAACCGTTCGCGCTTCGTCAGGCCCGAGCGCCGTACCTTGCGCTACGCCACCTTCGATAGCAGTGCGCTCGGGGGCAGCATCAATCCGAGCGATGAAGACATTGCCGCCTATTACCAAGATAACGCCGAAGAATATGCCGCGCGCGAAACCCGCAATTTGACCCAGCTGATCGTTCCGACCCGCGAAGGGGCGGAGGCTCTCGCAGCCCGGGTCCGCGGCGGCGAAAGCTTTGCGCAGGCTGCCAGCAGCTCGGGACTGCGCACCACGCAACTCGATGGGCGTGAGCGTTCGGACATTCGTTCGGCGGCATCTCAGGCCGTCGCCGACGCTTACTTTTCGGCAAGCGAAGGCGCCGTTACCGCTCCTGCGCGCAGTTCGCTCGGCTGGCACATTGCACGCGTGAACTCGGTCGATCCGCAGCCGGCCCGTTCTCTGGCCGAGGTCCGCGATTCCATCGTGGAGGTCCTTCGCGAACAGAAACGCCAGCGCGGCATAGCCGAACTGGCCGTCGGGATCGAAGATCGCCTGGCCGATGGGGCCTCGCTTTCTTCCGTAGCCTCGGAGCTCGGTGTCGAACTTCAGGACACCCCGCCGCTCACGGATTCCGGCCTCATTTACGGGACCGGCGAGCGCGTTCCGGACATGCTTGCCCCGGTACTCGAATTCGCCTTCCAGATCGATGAGGGCGAGCCCGAGATCGGCGCACTTGCCGACCAGCAGACCTTCCTGATCTACGAAGTGGCCGATATCACGCCCTCGGCAGCCGCGCCGCTGGCCGAAATTCGCAATGAGGTGACCGCCGAATGGCGCCGCGTACGCGGCAATGAGGGAGCCGAGGAGGCTGCCAACCGCGTGCTGAGGCGCGTCGAGGAAGGCGCGACCCTTGCCGAGGCCGTGGCTGCCGAGGAAAAAGCGATTGGCGCGCCCCAGCAGGTTACCTACAGCCGCGAAGAACTGGCGCGCATGGGAAATACCCGCGTGCCTGCTCCCATCGCTCTCCTGTTCGGGATGGCGAAAGGAACGGCGAAGAAGCTGGAAGGTTCGCGTGACCTTGGCTGGTATGTAGTCGATCTGGAAGACATCGTTCTCGAGGATCTCGAAGATAACGATCCCCTGATCGGCCAGGCCAAAAGCCAGATCGCGCAGGCTTGGGGCAATGAGTATGGCGAACAGCTGATTGCCGCCATGCGCAGCAAGCTGGGTGTCGAACGCAATGAGGAAGCGATCGCCGCCGTGCGTCGCCAACTCCTCGGCGAAACGAACTGAGAGCTGCCTTGGCCGGGTCGCTGGAAGGTCGGAGCCGCGCGGATAAGGCGCTTAGCAAAGGCCGGCCCGCCCTCGTCTGGCGCAAGGTCGTTGCCGATACGGTGACACCCGTTGGCGCCGCGCTACGCCTGATCGAGGAAGGGCGCGGGGATTTCCTGCTCGAATCGGTTGAGAGTAGCGAGGTTCGCGGGCGGTACAGCCTGCTCGGCCTCGATCCCGATCTCGTTTTCCGCGCCGAGGGTAACGAGGCCGCGATCAACCGACACTGGCGGCAGGACCGAGAGGACTTCACGCCGTCCACTGGCGGCACGCTCTCTGCCATGCGCGCGCTCATGGCCGAATGCCGGATCGACGTGCCGGAGGATCTGCCCCCAGCCCTTGCCTGCCTCGTCGGCTATTTCGGATACGAGACCATCGGCCTGGTCGAGAAACTACCGCGTCCTGACGAGCAGGCGCTGGACCTCCCCGACATGCTCTTTGTGCGCCCGACCCTGCTGCTGGTGTTCGACAGTCTGAAGGACACGCTGTTTTGCATCGCGCCGCTGTGGCCCAAGAACGGCACCGCTGCTGCACAGATCGGGTCGGCGGAAGAGCGGATCGATGCGGTCCTTGCCCGCCTCGACGCAGGCCTCGACCGCGCCTCACCGTTTGCGCAGTCGCATGACGAGCCGACGCCGCAGCCCGTCATGGAGCCGGGGGATTACGCGGCGATGGTGGACCGGGCCAAGGAATACATCACTGCGGGAGATATCTTTCAGGTGGTCCTCTCGCAGCGCTTCACCGCGCCTTTCGAACTGCCCCCCATCGCGCTCTACCGTGCGCTGCGCCGCGTGAACCCCTCGCCCTTCCTCTATTTCCTCGACCTGCCCGGCTTTGCCGTCGTGGGATCGAGCCCGGAAATCCTCGTCCGCGTGCGCGATGGCGAAGTGACCGTGCGCCCAATCGCCGGGACGCGTCCGCGCGGCGCGAACGCCGAGGAAGACCGGGCGGCCGAAGCCTCGCTGCTGGCCGATCCCAAGGAAAGGGCCGAGCATCTCATGCTTCTCGACCTCGGCCGCAACGATGTCGGACGGGTGGCGAGCAGCGGCAGCGTCACTGTCACCGACAGCTTCACGGTCGAACGCTACAGCCACGTGATGCACATCGTCAGCAATGTGGTGGGCCGGCTCGAACCGTCGAAGGACGCTGTCGACGCGCTGTTCGCGGGCTTTCCCGCAGGCACAGTCAGCGGCGCGCCGAAGGTGCGGGCCTGCGAGGTCATTGCCGAGCTTGAGCCAGCCACCCGCGGCCCCTATGCGGGCGGCGTCGGCTATTTCGCGCCCGACGGCTCGCTCGACAGCTGCATCGTCCTGCGCACGGCCGTGGTGAAGGACGGCACGATGCATGTGCAGGCCGGCGCCGGGATAGTCGCGGACAGCGATCCCGCCTATGAACAACGCGAGTGCGAGGCCAAGGCCGGCGCGCTCTTCGCAGCAGCACGCGAAGCGGTCCGCCTCGCACAGGAACCCGGTTACGGACAATGAAATACGCTTTCCTCGCCCTTCCCCTGCTTGCGCTCACCGCTTGCGAGCCTGCGCCCGAGGGTGAGCCGGTCACCCGCACCCGCATCGATGGCAACGCTCCCGCCCCCAGCCCGAGCGCGACGGAAACGGCTTCGGGCACGACACAGGTCGAAAGCGCCTGTCGCTCGATCATCTTCGAGGACACCCCGCTTACCCATTGCCTCGCGACGCCCGCGCGCCATCGCATATCGATGGACCTCAGCCCTTCGGGCGAGGTGCCCTATCGCAGCCTTTCCGCCTATTCCCAGGCACATTCCGCAGGCACAATCGCCTTTGCCATGAACGCGGGCATGTATGACGACGAGGGCAAGCCCATCGGCTATTACGTTGAGGACGGTGATCGCCTGCAGACCCTCAGCACAAGCGATGGAGAGGGCAATTTCCACATGAAGCCCAACGGCGTGTTTTTCGGCAGCGGCGACGCCTGGGAAGTGCGCACCACCGACGACTTCCTCGCCAATGTCCGCGAACGGCCGCAGTTCGGCACACAATCGGGCCCGATGCTCGTAATCGATGGCAAGCTCCACCCCGAAATCGCGCAGGACGGCGATTCCCGTCTCGTCCGCAACGGCGTGGGCGTCGACGAAAGGGGGCGCGCGCATTTCGTCATCTCCAACGCGCCGATCAGCTTCGGCAAGCTGGCGCGCTTCTACCGTGACGAACTGGAGGTGAAGAACGCGCTTTATCTCGACGGCAATGTCTCTGCGCTCTGGAACCCGGCGACGGGCCGCCTCGACACGGGCGCACCGATCGGCCCCATCGTGGTCGTCGAGAAAAAGGAACAATCCGATGATTGAGTACGAGCGCGGCCTCTATCCGGAGATCGAACCCTACGAGACCGGCCTGCTCGACGTCGGCGACGGCCACTCGCTCTATTACGAGCGCGTCGGCACGCCGGGCGGCAAGCCCGCGGTGTTTCTCCACGGCGGACCGGGTGGCGGAATGTCGCCCAGCCATCGCCGGCAGTGGGACCCGGAGCTCTATGACGTCCTCCTCTTCGACCAGCGCGGCTGCGGCAAATCGCTGCCCTTCGCCGAGATCGAACACAACGACACCTGGCGTATCGTCGAGGATATCGAGAAACTGCGCCAAATGTGCGGCCATGAGAAATGGCAGGCGTTTGGCGGCAGCTGGGGCGCAACGCTCGCTCTCGCCTACGCCCAGACGCATCCGGAACGCGTGAGCGAGATCGTCCTTCGCGGCGTTTTCCTCGCGCGCCAGAAGGAAAAGGACTGGCTCTACACCTACGGCGCGAGCGAGATCATGGCCGAACAATGGGACGATTTCGCCGGTCTCATCCCCGAAGGTGAGCGCTCCAATCTCGTCCAGGCCTATTACGATCGCCTCACCAGCGACGACGAACCCACCCGCCTTGCCGCCGCGCGCGAATGGTCGCTGTGGGAAGGCAATGTCGCCACACTGCTGCCCGACGAGGAGTTGCTCGACAGTTTCGGCGATCCGGCCAAGGCCGTCCCCTTCGCCCGTATCTGCGCCAAGTTCTTCCTGCAGGACTTCTTCCTGGAAGAAGCGCAGCTGCTGAAGAACGTCGACAAGATCAAGCACATCCCCGGTATCATCGTGCAAGGGCGTCACGACATCTGCACCCCGCCCACTTCGGCATGGGAGCTGAAGAAAGCGTGGCCCGAAGCCGAGCTGTGGATCGTCCATGATGCGGGGCATTCGGCGGGCGAACCGGGCATCATCGAGGGCCTCGTGCGCGCGACCGACAAGCTTGCTGGCAAGGAGGCGTGATCGCTCTGGCAGCTTTCCTTGCTTGAAAGCGAGGGCAGCCGCCGCCAATCATTCTGCACCCATGACCGCCAACCGATCCATCCTCGTCATCGACAATTACGACAGCTTCACCTTCAACCTGGTCCATTACCTGATGGAACTGGGGGCCGAGGTGGAGGTGGTGCGCAACGACGCCATCACCGCCGAAGAAGCGCTGACCAAGGACGCGGCGGGATATTTGATCTCGCCCGGCCCCTGCACGCCCAATGAGGCCGGAATCAGCCTCGACCTCGTAGCGGCTTGTGCGCAGGAGAAGAAACCGCTGCTCGGCGTGTGCCTCGGCCACCAGTCGATTGGTCAGCATTTCGGCGGCACGGTCGTGCGCGGCGGGCTGATGCACGGCAAGACCAGCGATCTCACCCATGACGGCGCCGGCGTTTTTGCCGGACTGCCCTCCCCCTATACGGCGACGCGCTACCATTCGCTCGTGGTCGAGGACATTCCCGACTGCCTCGTGATCAACGCCACCAGCGAAACACCCGGTCTCGACGGATCGAGCGTGATGGGCTTCCGCCACCGCGAATTGCCCATCCACGGAGTCCAGTTCCACCCCGAAAGCATTGCCACCGAGCACGGCCACGCCCTCCTCGCCAACTTCCTCGAACTGTGCGGGATCGCAACCAAGGTGCCAGCATGAAGACGCTTCCCTCCGCCGACACCCATCTCACAGAAAGCGACGCTCACGAGATTTTCGGCTGGATCCTCGACGGCGAGACGAGTGACGAGGAAATCGGCCGCTTTCTGGTCGAGATGTCCGCCCGTAGCGAAACTTCGGAGGAAATCGCCGGGGCTGCGCGGGCCTTGCGCGAACGGCTGATCCCCATCGACGCGCCCGAAGGAACAGTCGACTGTTGCGGCACCGGCGGCGACGGACACCACACGCTCAATGTCTCGACGGCAGTTAGCCTTCTGGTCGCGGCGTCCGGCGTACCGGTAGCGAAGCATGGCAACCGTGCCGCCAGCTCCAAATCGGGCGCCGCGGACACGCTCGAAGCGCTCGGGCTCGACATGGAAGCGGCGGGAAGAACCGCCGAGAAGACTCTGAACAAATTGGGTATTTGTTTCCTTTTCGCCAAGAACCACCACCCGGCCATGGGGTGCATCCAGCCCATTCGCCAGAAGTTGGGCGTGCGCACGATCTTCAACCTGATGGGCCCGCTGTCGAACCCCGCTGGCGTCACGCGCCAGCTCATCGGCATCGCGCGCCCGGCCTATGTCCCGATCTACGCAGCGGCAAAGGCGAAGCTCGGGACCGAGCGCACCTTCATCGCCTCGGGCGACGAGGGCCTGGACGAACTCAGCCTCGCAGGCGGCAACGAGCTTGCCGACGTGAAGGGTAATGAATTCGAGATGCGCCGTGTCATCGCTGTGCAGGCCAACCTGCCCCACGCGCCGGTCGAGGCGATCCGCGGCGGCGATCCGGCCCATAATGCCAAGGCCCTCGAAGCGCTGCTCATGGGCGCCCCAGGGCCCTATCGCGACGCTGTCTTGTTCAACACCGCCGCGACGCTGATCGTTGCCGGCCAGACGAGCGACTGGACCGAGGGCGCCGAGATGGGCGCCGAGGCGATCGATTCCGGGCGCGCCAAGCAGCTCCTCGCCGACTGGATTGCGCTGGCCAAATGAACAAGCTCGAGCAGATTTGCGCGACCAAGCGCGAGGAAGTGGCGGCACGCAAGGGCGAACGAAGCCTTGCCGACCTCGAAACGCTGGCCACCGAACAGAGCGCGCCGCGCGGGTTCCTTGCCGCGCTGGAACAAGCGCAGTCAGCGGGCTTCGGTCTTATTGCGGAGATCAAGAAGGCCTCGCCGTCGAAAGGCCTCATCCGTCCCGACTTCCAGCCCGCGGATCACGCGCGCGCTTATGCCGCAGGGGGCGCGGCCTGCCTCTCGGTCCTGACCGACGCGCCCTATTTCCAGGGGCACGAGGATTATCTCGTCGCGGCGCGGGCCGCCTGCGACCTGCCCGTCCTGCGCAAGGATTTCATGGTCGATCCCTGGCAGGTCACAGAGGCGCGCGCCATCGGGGCCGATGCGATCCTGATTATCGTGGCCGCGCTAGACGATACGCAGATGACGGAGATCGAAGCGGCTGCCTTCGAGCAGGGAATGGATGTGCTGGTCGAAGTCCATGACGCCATGGAAATGGAGCGCGCGTCGCGATTGAAGTCACGCCTTCTCGGAGTGAACAACCGCAACCTCAGGACATTCGAGACCGATCTTGCCACGACGGAAGAACTTGCAAAGCGCGCTCCGGCCGATCGACTGATGATCGGGGAGAGTGGTATCTTCTCGCATGACGATTGCCAACGCCTGGCCCGCGCGGGTGTGCGCAGTTTCCTCGTCGGCGAGAGCCTGATGCGGCAGGACGATGTCGAGGCGGCAACCCGTTGCCTCCTCAAAGGCTGATCCTCTGTCCTACCGTGCGCATTCGTGGCATGTAGCGGCCATGAACTCGATCCCCCCGCATTCGCTCGCTAGTGCCCGAAGCCTTTCGCAGCGCGGCTGTGCGGCAGGGGGGATTTCTTTCCCAGGACCGTGTTCCATGTGTTCCATCGTTCAGCTTGAGGGCGAGGTTCGATGAACGGGCTGACCCATCTCGACGAAACCGGCGCGGCGCGCATGGTCGATGTGAGTGCGAAGCCCGAGACCAAACGTTCGGCCATGGCCGGGGGGCGTATTCGGATGCGGTCCGATGCTCTCGAGGCTATGCTCTCGGGCAATGTGCCGAAAGGTGACGCCCTCGCCACGGCACGGATCGCCGGCATCATGGCTGCCAAGAAGACCGGCGAGTTGATCCCGCTCTGCCATCCCCTCGGGCTGGAAAGCGTGACCATCGACTTCGAGCGCGAATCGGACGCGATCCGCGTCACCGCCACAGCCGGATTGACCGGAAGGACCGGTGTCGAAATGGAGGCAATGACCGCCGCGAGCGTCGCGCTGCTCACGCTGTACGACATGGGCAAGGCGCTCGACCGGGGCATGGTGATCGAGGGCGTCCGCCTCCTTGCCAAGACCGGCGGCAAGTCCGGCAAATGGCATGCGGGGGACTGAAACGGGAACGCCTGTTCTCGCGCAACTGCCTCCAAAACGGGGGGATTGCTTGACTTGGCAAAAATGGTTGCCTAATTGTTCCACATTCGTTCACAACCTTGTGAACAGATAATGTGACAAGGACCATGGGGAGAACCCGATGCTGACTGCCAAGCAGCACGAACTGATACGCTTCATTCAGCAGAAGCTGGAAGAAACCGGCATTTCGCCTTCGTTCGAAGAGATGAAGGAAGCGCTCGACCTCAAGAGCAAGTCGGGCGTGCACCGACTGATCTCGGCTCTGGAGGAACGCGGCTTCATCCGTCGTCTGCCCAACCGGGCGCGCGCTCTGGAAGTGATCAAGCTGCCCGAGGATTCGGTCACCAGCCCGTCCAAGCCGGCGGCTCCCGCCAACGACACGGTCGTCGCGGTGCATGCGCCGAAAACGGCGGCTCCGGAACCCGCTAACGACATCATAGAAGTGCCGCTGCACGGTCGGATTGCCGCCGGTGCCCCGATCGAGGCGATCGAGGGACAGGCTTCGATGCCGGTTCCCGCGGCCCTGCTCGGCCCGGGCGATCACTACGCGCTGGAAGTCAGCGGCGATTCCATGATCGAAGCGGGTATCTTCGATGGCGACTTCGCGCTCGTGAAACGCGCCGAAACCGCACGCGATGGCGAGATCGTGGTGGCGCTCGTCGATAACGAGGAAGCGACGCTCAAATACCTGCGCAAGGAAGGCGGCATGGTGCGGCTCGATCCGGCCAATGGGGCTTACGAACCGCAGATCTACGAAGCAGGGCGGGTAAAGGTTCAGGGCAAGCTTGCCGGCCTGCTGCGCCGTTATCACTGAGGCATAACAGTAATGAGACGGGGGTGCAGGCGTCGTCACTGCCCCCCTTCCTTCAGCTAGCGGTCGGCCCTTTTTCACCAGCCATGCTGTCCTTGGCGACTTCCGACGGTGTCGATACGTTCATCGGCGAGATAAATCGCCGTTCCGCCGTTCGCCGCCAGATATCGCCCGTCGGCCTTCAGCCACCGTGGCAGGCAACTCCTCGGAAGCCAGCGACTTGCGATGACGATATCGGCGCGTTCACAAGCCGCCGCCAAGGCCCGCTCATCGATTTGCTGGCGGCTGCGGGCAAGCAGCAAGTGCCAGGTCCCTCCGCCGCGGACCACCGGCAGGCTGCAGAAATCTGCGCTGCACCGGGCGCCGGGCCATGTGTCCATCGAATGCGGCAGCGCTTCGGTACCGGCAAGTTCCACCAGGTTCTCCTGCGCATAGGAGCCGGGCGAGTCGCGCAGCACGAAAAGCCGCCCATCTCCGTCGACAAGACCCACATCCCTGCCGTCGCGGGCGATGAGGATATCGGGCGCGGCAGAGATGCTCAGGAGCAGCGCGCCGAGCGAGGCAGGAACAAGACCCAGAATTCTCGCCCTTCCCCGCCACAGAGCCAGCCACAAGCCGCCCGCCACGCAAAGGAGTACTGTGGGAAGGCCGATATGGGGGACCAGACGTACCGCACCGGGTTGCTCGGCCGTAGTGTGCGCGATGAGCAGAAGAAGGTCGAGCGATTGTCCCGCAAACCACCACACCGGCGCGCCGAGCCCGATCAAGTCCAACGTAAGGGCTATGGCAATGAGCGGCATCGACACGAAAGTAACGAGAGGAATGGCAATGACATTTGCGAAGGCCCCGTAAAGCCCCGCCCGGTGGAAATGGAAAAGCACGATGGGTGTCAACGCGATCTCGATGACCAGTCCCGTGACGAACAGCATTAGGATACGTCGCGAGAGCCAGCGCACCCACACTTCCTCCTGGGGCGCCAAAAAGTCGCGCACCGGCCTGGCGTTGTGCAGCGCCACAATTGCGATGACTGCGGCAAAACTCATCTGGAAGCTCGGCCCCACGAGGGACTCCGGCCAAATCAGCAGGACCACGGCCGCAGCGGCCGCGACCATCCGCATCGAGAGCGGCTCTCGCCCCAAGGCCAGCGCAATCAGGACGAGAACCGCGCCAATGCAACTTCGCACCGTAGGCACCTGCGCGCCGGTGAGCAGCGTGTATCCTATCCCGACACCCGCCGCGATGGCCGCAGCAAGCAAGGGCAGCCGCACGCGCAAGGTCAGCCACGGCCACAAAGCCAGAATCTTGAGCGCGAGGAAATAGGCCGCGGCGATCACCGCACTTACATGCAGCCCGCTGATCGAGAGCAGATGGGTGAGGCCGGCATCGCGCATCGCGACTTCATCGGCCTCGGAAATCGCGCCGCGATCCCCGCTTGCGAAGGCTGCGGCAATGCTCCCGGAGGATCCGCCGAGTTCGCCCCTCACATGCCCCGACAACCACCGCTGCATGCGCGCCAGCCCGCCCTGGTCCCCTCCGGCATTCTCGAGAATTTCGATTTCTCCCACGAGAGCGCCGGTCGCCGCGTAGCCATCGAACCATGCCCTGCGGGCAAAGTCGTATGCCCCCGGCAGCATCGGTGGGGAAGGAGGCATCAGCCGTGCACGCAAACGGACGCGGGCTCCCTCATCGAGATCGGGCATATCCTTGGCGAGCGGAACATTCACCCGAAGCTTGAGGCTCCTGCCGTTAACGGCGTCCCGTGCGGCAAGGACCAGCCTGACACGCTCTTCCGCAGGTTGTTCCTGACGTTCAAGCACGCGCGCGTCGATTTGCATCAACGAAGGCCGCTCGATCGGTTCGGCCCCGATGAGCTCGGAGCGTGCCCAGACTATGGCGATCCCTGCCGCAAACGCGAGGCCGAGGGCGGTACCCGAAAGCCTGAGCAACGCCCGCCCGTCCTCACCCTTCCAGAGGGCCAATGCGCCAAGCGAGCCTATCAAGGCGCAGCACATGGTGGCGACCCATTGCCACGGTCCCGGCAGGAGAAACCAGCTACCGATCCCGGATGCAAAGGCAATGACGAGCCAGGGGCCGCGGTCGAACCCCGATCCTTCCAGAAAGCGCTCGATCGCATCGCCGAATCTGGACATTGAAGCGCGCATGCGCCAAGGGCGCTGCACTGCCGCATCGGCGGATAATTCCGCATCGCTGATCGGAACCAGCGGCGTCCCCTGCGTCGCCATGCAAGTACCTGAAAGGAAAGAGCAAGGAATGGCAAGCGAAACCGGCAAACAGGTCGTCACGCGGTTCGCCCCCTCGCCCACCGGCTTCCTTCACATCGGCGGCGCGCGCACCGCGCTGTTCAACTGGCTCTATGCCCGCCACCACCGCGGCCGCGCGCTCCTGCGGATCGAAGACACCGATCGCAAGCGCAGCACGCAGGACGCGATCGACAAGATCATCGAAGGGCTAGACTGGCTCGGCCTCGACTACGACGAGCCGCCCCTGTTCCAGTCTGACCGCGCTGCGCGTCACGCAGAGGTGGCCAACCAGCTTCTTGAAGCCGGACACGCATACAAGTGCTACGCCACGCCCGAAGACCTCGAGGCCATGCGCGCGGAGCAGCGCGCCAACAAGCAGCCCATGCGCTACGACCGTCGCTGGCGCGACCGCGATGAAAGCGAAGCGCCGAAAGGCGCGCCATATGTGATCCGCCTCAAGGTCCCTACCGAGGGCGAGACCGTCATCGAGGACGAGGTCCAGGGCAAGGTCACGGTCCAGAACGCCGAGATTGACGATTACGTGCTGCTGCGCGCCGATGGTACGCCTACCTACATGCTTGCCGTCGTGGTGGACGATCACGACATGGGCGTTACCCATATCATCCGCGGCGATGACCACCTCAACAACGCCTTCCGCCAGCTGCCCGTGATCCGGGCGATGGATGCGATCGAAGGCGGATGGCCGGACCCGGTCTACGCCCATGTGCCGCTGATCCACGGAGCCGATGGCGCCAAGCTGTCCAAGCGCCACGGCGCGGTGGGTGTGGAAGCCTATCGCGACGAGGAAGGCGTCCTTCCCGAAGCGCTGTTCAACTACCTCCTCCGCCTTGGCTGGGGCCATGGCGATCGCGAGGAAATCACCCGCGAGGAAGCGATCGAGCTGTTCGATCTCGATGGCGTGGGCAAGAGCCCTTCGCGCTTCGACATCAAGAAGCTTCAGAACCTCAACGGGCATTACATCCGCGAGGCAGACGATGCGCGGCTTGCCGCCCTTGTCGCGGAAAAGCTGGGCGGGCATGCCCACCAGCAGCTTCTGACCGAAGCCATGCCGGTGCTGAAACCGCGTGCGAAAAGCGTCGACGAACTCGCTGAAGGCGCAGCCTTTCTCTTCAAGCAGCGCCCGCTGGAAATGACCGAGAAAGCCGCCGGGCTGCTCGACGACGAGGCACGTGTCCGCCTGGCAGGCCTTTCGGAGCGCCTTGCACAGGAAAATAACTGGACATTGGAGGCTCTCGAAGCCACTACGAAATCGTATGCCGAACAGCTCGAACTGGGCCTCGGCAAGCTGGCGCAGCCCATGCGGGCGGCGTTGACGGGCACAACCACGTCGCCCGGAATTTTCGATGTACTGGTCCTGCTGGGCAAGGAAGAGTCGCTGGCGCGTATCGACGCGCAGGCCTCGCCCGCAGGCAAGGAATAAGACGGACCAAGGAGACACGCGTGGCCGACAAGCAGGCAACTCTCAATCTCGGCGATCAGGCCCAGGACTTCCCCGTACTGGAGGGAAGCGTCGGACCCGACGTTATCGACATCCGCAAGCTCTACGGGGCGACCGGCAAGTTCACCTACGATCCGGGCTACAAGTCCACTGCAAGCTGCGAAAGTGCGCTCACCTATATCGACGGTGAAGCCGGCGTCCTGCTGCACCGCGGCTATCCGATCGGCCAGCTCGCCGAACACTCCAGCTTAATGGAAGTCGCCTACCTCCTGCTCAACGGCGAACTGCCGAACCGAGACGAGCTCGACGATTTCGACAACACGATCACGCGCCACACCATGGTGCACGACCAGCTGCGCCAGTTCTACCAGGGCTTCCGCCGTGATGCGCACCCGATGGCCATCATGTGCGGCGTGGTCGGCGCGCTGTCCGCGTTCTATCACGACAGCACCGACATCTCCGATCCCGAACAGCGCAAGATCGCCAGCCACCGTCTCATCGCCAAGATGCCGACGATTGCGGCGATGGCGTACAAATATGCGGTCGGCCAGCCCTTCATGCAGCCGAAGAACGACCTCAGCTACACGGGCAACTTCCTGCGTATGACCTTCGGCGTTCCGGCCGAAGAGTATGAAGTGCACCCTGCAATCGAGAAGGCGATGGACCGGATCTTCATCCTCCATGCCGATCACGAACAGAACGCTTCTACCTCGACCGTGCGCCTTGCCGGTTCGTCGGGCGCGAACCCCTTCGCCTGCATCGCGGCCGGCATCGCCTGCCTGTGGGGCCCGGCGCATGGCGGCGCGAACGAAGCGGCGCTCAACATGCTGCAGGAAATCGGCTCGCCCGATCGCATCCCGCACTACATCGAACGCGCCAAGGACAAGAACGACCCGTTCCGCCTGATGGGCTTCGGTCACCGCGTCTACAAGAACTACGACCCGCGCGCGACGGTCATGCAGCAGACGCTGCGCGAAGTGTTCGAAGCGCTCAACGTCAGCGACCCGGTCTTCGAAACCGCTCTACAACTGGAAGAGCTTGCGCTGAACGACGATTACTTCAAGGAAAAGAAGCTCTTCCCGAACGTGGACTTCTACTCGGGTATCATCCTGAATTCGATCGGCTTCCCGACGACCATGTTCACCGCGCTCTTCGCCCTCGCCCGGACCGTGGGCTGGGTCGCGCAGTGGAACGAGATGATTTCGGATCCCGGCCAGGTCATCGGCCGTCCGCGCCAGCTCTATACCGGCCCGACGGAGCGCGATTATACGCCCATCGGCCAGCGCTGAGTTCGCTAGCAACTATAAGGATCAGGGGCGCTTCGGCGCCCCTTTTTCATGGCCTCAACCCGCTTCTTTGGAGCCAGCTGGGACTGACAAAGTGAAGCGAGCACCCTGACCGGGAGCGCTTTCCACCGTCAGGTCGCCGCCCATGGCCCGCGCTATCCGGCGCGAGATGTAGAGGCCGAGACCCGATCCGCCGTCTTCTCCGCGGCCGAGGCGTTCGAATTTCTCGAACACCTTCTCCTGTTGCTCCTCATCGAGCCCATAGCCCTGATCGGCGACGGTAATCGTCGCCCGCTCGCCAATCTCGTCGAGCCTAATCCAGACGCGGCTCTTTTCCGGCGAATAGCGGATGGCGTTGCCGATAAGGTTGAGCAGGACCTGCAGGACCCGTCTGAACTCGGCGACGGCTAGTTGGCTTTCACCCTCGGGCGGAGGATCGAGCGTAATGTCGCGTTCGGCAGCGCGCACACCGAGGATGCCGCAGGCGCGCCGCGCAACATCGGCAAGGTCGATGTGGTCGGGAGCGGTGGAAAAGTCCTCCGCTTCCACCACTTCGAGATCCGCCAAATCGTCGATCAGCCCGAGAAGGTGCTGGCCTGCGCTCGCGATATCGGCGGCATATTCGCTGTATTCGTCCTTGAGCGGGCCTGCGAGCTTGGTGCGGATTGTTTCCGCGTTGGCGATGATCCTGTTGACCGGCTGCCTGAGCACCGGGGTTAGATCGCGTCCGAGTGATGGTGTGCGAGCCGCTGCCTGGCCGATAGCCCTGAGCGGTTCGTTTGCGCTCAGGTGCAGAACGAAACCTGCGCTTCCCGGTTCTGGCTGGCCCAGCGGCTCGAGAAATGCCGTCCATTGCCGCTTTGATCCGGCCATCCGGCATGCCGCACCGTCGAGCAGGCGCCAGTGAGCTGGCTGTTCGAGGACATTACCGGTCAGTGTGACGAAATCTGTCCACGGTCGCCCGATCCCCTTCGCCGCAATGCCGACGAATTCGACGAGGTCGGGAGCGTCGCTCTCTATTGAAAGGATGCGCTGGCCCGGGTCGAGCCGCGCCGTGCACTCGGCCAGATGGCGATTGATTTCGGTCTGTCGCTGGGCTGCTTTCGTTTCGGCTTCCGGGGCGACGTCCTCCACCTGCCAGTTCGAAATAGCGATCTCGCATCCTGCGGCTTCGTCGAATCCAGGCGAGATGTCGGCCCAGGCGGTTACGCGCTCGTGGTCTTGGCTTGCGCTGAACTGGCGCGAAAGACGCAGACCGTACTCACGCGCCTTTACGACGAGGGCAAGCAATTCGGGAATGGCCAGGGTTTGTCCGAGTTCCCCTCCGCAGGCGCGGTTGAGCACTCCAAGCCTGTCATCGGCCTCGATAAGGCGATGCTCGTCGTCAGTCAGGCCGCGAGCGATATAGTGTGTGGCGACGCTGCTCACGCGCCGCGCTCCAGAACCTGGACAGCGTCCAGCAACATGCCGCGCGCCGCGTCCTCATCGATGTCTTCAAGGCCAGCGAACGGAGCAGCGCCCGGATGCAGACGGAGGAGCAATTCGTCGATCCGCCTTGGTTCGATCCCGGACGCCCGTAGGCCAAGCGCGAGCCGTACGGTCTGACGCGCATGGCTCGACAGGACGGCGAACTCGCGCGGCTGTCCGGAGTGGACCGACAGCGCGCTGAAGAACAGGCCGGCCCCTGCCTTGTCGAGCAGGAGGGCACTGCGAGCACCCGGCCCCGCGACAAGTCGGGCGAAAAGGGCGAGCCTTCCCGCGCTCTCGTCGTAGGCATGTCGCATCTTGCTCTCGGCACGGTCGACGGCCTCGCTGGAAGTTTCTCCGCAATAGCGGCGCCATGCGCGCAGTGTTTTGTGCAAGAGGTCTCCGGGCAGTTCGTTGAGCGGCAATTCCATGCGCCGTTGGGACTGTGTGAATCGCGCTTGCGCTGCGAGGGCGGCCATCGCGCTGCTGGAAGTCGCGCTCTCGTCATCGGCAATCATTTTCTGAAGCAGGGGCGAAAGTACGGGGTCGAGACCGTTCTCGGCCTCCAGTCTTTCGGTCAGCTGCCATTCCAGTGCCAAGGCATGGCAATGGGCGAGAAGCGCCGGAGATGCCTGGAAATGTTCGGACAGAGCGGCTCCGTGGCGCTCGACGAAAGCATCGCGGCCTGTTTGCCCGGTGGCTTCCGCCTGCATCCGCAAAACCTGTCGCGCAAGGTGGGCCAGCATTCCGCGGACCCGGGCGACGATTTCGTCGCTGAAGAGCGAATAGTCGGGTGCCGATAGCAAGTGACCGAGAATGGGGCCCACGCCAGCCAGCATCGCGTCGCCTCGCGCCAGTTCCAGGCGCAAGGTTTCGCTAGCCGCGCGAGCAGTGTCGTTCGAGGCGTGAGCTCGGTCCATCATCACGGATTTAGTGGGCTGTGGTTAATTCGCCGTTAGTCGCCGCGAAGGGTGGGAAAGAAGCGCGTCGCGAGCACCAAGAGGGCAATGGCTGCTGCCATTTCGGTCGAAAATCCCAAGAAAGCGGCTGGGGCAAGGAGGACGCCCAGAAGGATGCGGTCGGCATAGGTCGCCCGCCACTTCTTGCTGGAATAATTTTCACCGAGGCGAAGCAGGCCGAAGAGCACCAGGGGAACGAAGGCGCGCAGGAATCCGAATTCTTTAGGTGCGGAAATGGTCAGCAGGAGGATGAAAACCGGATCGATGGCGTGACCTAGCAGGCGGTGGAGCAGGCCGTGATTGGTCTTCGGCCTGCTGAGCTGCGCGACCCGATCGACCACACCTGCCATATGGCCGAACAGCGCAGCGAGACCGGTCATTGCAATACCGGCGGCCGGAAAGCCGAACGCCGCAAGTCCCAGGGCCGTGATCACGGAGGCCATGGCTGCCAGGATCGGGACCGATTCTGCGGATTGGCCGAGGATATCGCGCGCAAGTCGTGCCCCCGCCCTTTCGGCGACGGCAAGTCCGGGCGCGCGGAAGGCGATCTTGCGACGCTGCGCATCGATCCAGCGCTTCTCGCGCGCATCGAGCTCCGCGCGGTCGGCATCTATATGCCAGTGCCCCTCACTCAACAGATCGCGATCCAGGTGGCGGATCGGACTGCCCGATTGCAGCGAAAGCCGCATCAAGGTGCTCGGGACATCTACGTCGCCCGGCAACTCCGCGAGCCGCTCGACGATCCTTCCCGGGACCAGCATCACCCCGCCCCACGCCAGTTCGAGATCGATCCTCTCATAGCCGAGCGGCACTGCGGTATCTGCCGGAAATGCCAGCACGCCTTTGCCGGTGAGAGTTTCTTCCACTTCGGCATCGTCCGGCAAGACACCCGGAGCGACCACGAACAGCTCGTCGTCAGCGGTCACCATTCCAGACAGGCGCGATGGGTGCCGGATAGCCCGGAACTTTATCCCGGCACTTTCCGCGCGACCCTGGAGTTCGACCACCTCTCGCTCGACCGCATCGACAAGGCAGGCCACCCGCTCACAGCCAAGCTTTATTGCAAGGTCCAGCTGTCGCTCCACCACCATCGCGCCTGCAAACGCTGCGAAGGCTGGGCGCACAGTTCCCGGCTTGGGAGCGCAGTCCAACGTTGACAGCAAGGCGATGCGCACGAGCGCTCCTTTGTTCCGATGCGGGAGCGATTACATAGGTGGCGCGCCGTTAGCCTGCCAAGCGCAGCCGGGCAAATGCCCACCGCTTATTCCCCCACGCCGTGCCGGTCGGCCGCCATGACACGACGAACTCACCGTGCGCTGCGGCCTTCAATAGTTAACAAGGGTTTCTGGCATGGGCGATTGTGATACAAGCGCGTCATGAGAAAACGCTCGCATATCACTGTCGTCGAAGGCGAAAACGAGACTAACGAGGGAGCCGAACAGCTTCCCGTCACCGGAACCGAGCCCGTTGAGGAGCCGGAAAGTGTCGAAAGCTACGACGAAGAAGAGTGGTTCGAGACAGAACCGACGGCCCACAGCCGTGGATGGCTGGTTCCGTCTGTAGCGTTCCTGGCTATTGCAGGATGGACCGGTTTCTTCCTGTGGGCGAACGGTGCCGCAATGCAAGCGGGCGCCAGTGCGCATGACTGGTCGGGCTGGATCGTAAACTGGTCGGTGCCGGTCCTGCTCGTCGTGGCACTCTGGATCCTTGCTTCGCGAAATTCCACCCGTGAAACGATCCGTTACGGCGAAGTCGCGCGCTCGCTTTCCGAAGAGTCGGCACTTCTCGAACGGCGTCTTGTCACCGTTAATCGCGAACTTAGCCTTGCCCGTGAGTTTCTCGGCAACCAGTCGCGCGACCTCGAATACCTCGGCCGCAGCGCTTCGGAGAAAATTTCCGAACATGCGGACAGGCTGCAGGGCCTGATCCGCAACAATGGCGAGCAGGTAGATGCTATTGCCGGAACGAGCACTGCCGCGCTCGAGAACATGGAAAAGCTGCGCGACAATCTTCCCGTCATTGCCAATTCGGCGCGCGACGTTTCCAACCAAATCGGAGGTGCGGGACGCACGGCCCAGGACCAGCTCGGAGCGTTGGTCGCCGGGTTCGAGAGGCTTAACGAATTCGGAGAGGCGAGCGAGCGTCAGGTCGGCTCGCTCAGAAAGCGGGTGGATGAAGCCTTGGCCGCTTTCACTGCACAGTCCGAAGAACTCGAAGCCATCGTCACCAACCGTTTCGCGACCCTGGCCGACGGCAGCGAAGCCATTCGAAAAGATTTGCAAGCACAGGAAATCGAGGCTCTTGCCGCCTTGCGCGCTCGCAGCATGGCGTTGCGCAGCGAACTCGCGGAAGCGCACGCCGCCGCCGGCGAAGAAGAAGAACAAGCGCTCGCGGCGTTGCGCGCCAACCGTGTAGCGCTCCGCAGCGAATTGGCAGAAGCCCATGCTGCGGCCGTCGAAGAAGAAGAGCAGGCGCTCGACGCAATGCGTGTCCGCGTGAACGCGCTGCGCGACGAGGCCGCCGGCATCGCACAATCCGTGCGCGACGGAGAAGATACCGCCCTCGGAGCTTGGGGTTCGCAGGTCGAGGCGATGAAAAAGCGGCTGGAAGACGCCGTATCGCAAATCAAGGACATCGACGAAGCTGCGCTCGACGCAGCGAACGCGAAACTCCTAGCGCTTTCCGAGGAAGCGAATGCCGTCGATGGCCGCATCACCGAGCGCAACCGGATTTTCGAGGCGGAAACGCTCCGTCGCGTCGAAGCCCTGTCTACCGCCCAGGAAGAAATCGCCCTGGCACTTGAAGGGCATATGGCTGCACTCGATGACGCCATCGCTCAGCGCCGCGAGAAGCAACGCGAACAACTCGAAAGTCTTGCCAGCGATAGCGAAGTCCTCGGGGAGCGCATCGGCTCGCTTTCGACGACCTTTAGCACCATTGCCGCCCAAGGGCACGAAGCTCGCGAAACGCTTGCCGGAGGGATCGATGCCCTCGTTGCGCAACTCCGCAGCAGCCGCGAGGCGCTCGACGGAACCGATCAGGACCTTGCCCGACTTACCGACGCAAGCGTGCGCCTTCTCGAACTTATCCAGGCCAGCGCCAAGCAGAGCGCCGACACATTGCCCAAGGCCATGGAAGCCTCCGAAGCGAGACTCGCCGAAATCGAGCGCCGCGCCGGGGAAGTACACACTCTGCTCGACCAGGCTCGTCTCACCGGAGAAACTCTGTCCGAGGGCATGGTCACAATCGAGGACCGGACCCGCACTGCGATGGAAGGCTTCGACGCCTTCCATCAGGACTTCGAGGGGACATCGGCACGCCGGATCGACAGCGTGGAACAGCTCCGCGCCAGCCTCGCTGGCCTTTCAAGCGACAGCCAGGCCCTTGCAGAACAGGTCCAGGGGGAATTGCGGGACGCGATCTCCACTCTCGAAGAAAAGGCTCGCCACGCTCTCGCTGCAATAGAGGACGAACAGGCTGGAAAGGTCGCGCATATCGCGGACACGATCAGCGAACGGAGCGTCGAACATATCAAGGCGGCACTGGCCGAGCGGACCGAAACCGCTCTTGCCGATCTTGATGAGGCCCGCACGCGGTCCAATGAGTCTGCCCGCGAGATGACCCAGAACCTGCGCGACCAGCTGGGCCGCTTAAACGAGCTAACCCTGAATCTGGAATCGCGAATTGCAAGCGCTCGTGAACAGTCGACCGACAATGTCGATGGCGATTTCGCGCGGCGCGTGGCTCTGATAACGGAAAGCCTGAATTCAAGCTCGATCGATATCGCCAAGGCTCTATCGAGCGAAGTGACCGACACCGCCTGGGCCAGCTACCTGCGCGGCGACCGCGGCATCTTCACCCGCCGGGCCGTCAGGCTGCTCGACAATTCCGAGGCGCGCGAAATCGCTGAGCTTTACGACAGCGACAGCGACTTCCGCGAACATGTGAACCGGTACATCCATGACTTCGAGGCGATGCTGCGCTCGGTGCTTGCGACCCGTGACGGCAATGCCGTCAGCGTGACGCTGCTTTCGAGCGACATGGGCAAGCTTTATGTGGTCCTTGCGCAGGCGCTGGAACGCCTCCGGCAGTAGGTCAGCGCGGTTCGGGACCCCAAAAGATCAGATCTTCGGCACTAATCCAGCCATAGCCGTAGTTGAGGACATAAAGCGTCGTCAGCACGATAGCGAGCACGCTTGCCCGCTTTGCCACGAGACCGGGGCGGAAGTTTGCCGGGGCGCTATCAGCCTGTCCCGGGACTTTTTCCATACCCACTTCCTCATGCGTTTTCACGCCGAAGGGAAGCAGAACGAACGCGCTCACCACCCAGAAGAGGGCGAAGATAGCGACGATCGAAGTCCATTCCATCGGAAGCGTCATGGCGCTCAATCCAGTCCATCGGTGGGCAGGAGAACGCGCACCTGCGGGCGCTTGCCCGACCAGCGTTGGGCGGCCCGTCGCGCGGCCAGTCGCGCAGCTTCGTGCACCGCGCCACGCGATTTCCTGTCCGAGCCTTTCAGCTTGCCAATTGCCGAGCGGATATCCTGCATGGTCTCGGCAACGAAGTCCTCGTAGTCCTCGTCCAGCGGAAGACCGAGGCTGTCGATGATCGGGTTGAGCCGATCGTCCAGCGCGACGATAACGACGCCTTCGTGCATGATCCGGCGTCGCATGACGATGCTGTCGCCATCGGCAGGAGTGATGATATCACCATCAAGAACGAGGCGCCCTGCCCTAACCTCTGCGATCTTGCCCGGCGCGCCCGGTGCAAGGCGGACGATGTCGCCGTTTTGCTGCACCACAGCGTCGGGTATCCCATTGGCAAGCCCGAGCCGCGCCTGCTCCTGCATGTGCCGCATCTCGCCATGCACGGGAACGAGCACTTCGGGCCGTAGCCAGCCATAGAGCGCTTCCAGTTCTGGACGTCCTGGATGCCCTGATACGTGAATCATGCTTTGCCGATCGGTGACCATAGTCACGCCTTTGGAAGCCAAGCGATTCTGGACCGCGCCGATGGCAAGTTCGTTGCCGGGAATTTGGCGACTTGAGAACAGGACCACGTCACCCGAAACCAGTTCTATCGGGTGGTTGTCCTCAGAAATACGCGACAGGGCCGCGCGCGGTTCCCCCTGGCCGCCTGTTGCGAGGATCAGGACCTCTCCGCGCGGCAGAGACATCGCGGTGTCGAAATCGACCGGCTGAGGGAAGTCGGTAAGATAGCCGTTCTGCTGCGCGACATCGATGATGCGATCGAGCGAGCGACCGGCGACGCAAAGCTGGCGCCCGGTTTCTCGCGCCACCTCGCCAAGCGTGTGCAGGCGCGCGACATTGCTGGCGAAGGTCGTGACCAGCACCCGCTTGCCGCCGTGCCGCTGTGCCTCTTCCAGCAGGCCCTTGAACACCGCGCCTTCCGACCCGCTGGGCGCGGGATTGAAGACGTTGGTGCTGTCGCAAACCAGCGCAAGGACACCCTCGTCACCGATTTCCGTAAGCTCTTCTTCGGTTGTTGGTTCACCGATGATCGGGTCTTCATCGAGTTTCCAGTCACCGGTGTGGAAGATCCTGCCATGCGGCGTGTCGATCAGCAGGGCATTGCCCTCGGCGATGGAATGCGCGAGCGGGATATAGGTAACCTCAAACGGACCCACTCGGAAGCTGCCATGGTCTTCCTCGATAATGTGGAGTTCGACCGCGCTTTCGAGGTCGGCTTCCTCCAGCTTGCGCCGGACCAGTTCCGCCGTGAAAGGCGTCGCGTAAATGGGCACGCCGAGGTCGGCCGCGAAATACGGGACCGCGCCAATATGATCCTCATGCGCGTGGGTCAGGACGATGGCCTCGAGGTCCTGCGTGCGCTCTTCGATGAGTTCCAGATCGGCAAAGACGAGATCGACGCCCGGATATTGTCCACCCGAAAAGCTCATGCCGAGATCGACCATCAGCCAGCGGCCCTGGCAGCCGTAGAGATTGACGTTCATCCCGATCTCGCCGGACCCGCCGAGGGCCAGGAACAGCAATTCGTCTTCGGGTTTGAAATTTTTCTTCACGAGGATGCGCGCTCCGCAAGCATTGCCAGGCCTTCAAGGGTGAGATCGCTGTCCACGGCATCGAACAGGTCGGTGATTTCGTCGAACAACAGCGCCAGCCCGCCGGTCGCAACGACCTTGGCCGGGCGGCCGATTTCTTTCTTCATCCGCGCCACAAGCCCTTCGATCAGCGCAACATAGCCCCAGAAGACGCCGATCAGCATCTGGTCTTCGGTATTGCGCCCAATCACGCTCTTGCTTGACGGTTTTTCGATGGCGATGCGCGGCAATTTGGCCGTGTTTCCAACCAACGCGTCGAGCGAAAGGTTGATGCCGGGCGCGATGATGCCGCCCTTGTAGGCGCCGTTGAAATCGACCGCATCGATGGTGGTCGCCGTGCCGAAATCGATGACGATCAAGTCGCCATCGTATTTCGCATGGGCGGCGATAGCGTTCAGCGCACGATCGGCGCCGAGCGAACGCGGTTCATCGACATCCACCTCGATTCCCCAGTCGGTGCCCCCTGCCCCGGCGATCATGGGTTCGACTCCGAAATATTTGCGCGCCAACACGCTCAAGTTGTGGATCGAGCGCGGCACGACCGAGCCGATGATGATTTGCCCGATATCCTTGCGCGAATAGCCCTCGATCTCGAGCAGCTGGAGGAGCCAGACCGCGTATTCGTCACCCGTGCGGCGCGCGTCGGTGGCGATACGCCAGCGCGCCTTGATCTCGGTCCCGTCGAACAGGGCGAAGACCACATTGGTATTCCCGACATCGGCTGCGAGCAGCATGGCTCAGCCCTCCTCGTTTGCGAGCATCACATCGCCTGCATGAATGACACGGCTCTCGCCTCCAGCCAAGCGGAGGCGCAAGGCACCGTCTTCGGTCAATCCAGCGTATTCGCCCAGGATCGGTTCCTCGCCGGGAGGATGGACCCGCAACGAGGTTCCCGGCGGATGCGCCACGCTTTCCCATCGCCGGACAAGCGGTTCAAGGCCAACGCTGCGCCAACGCTCCAGTTCGCGGTCGAAGCTGGCGGCAAGTGAGTGGGCGAAGGTGTCACGCTCGGGCGCCGGGCCGAAGGCTGACAGGGCCACTGTGCGGCGATCGGGCAGGTCGGGTGCGGCAGCCAGGTTCACGCCGATTCCAACTATGATGGCGTCGCCTTCGCGCTCGAGCAGGATGCCGGACAGCTTGGCGCCTGCCAGCATCAGGTCGTTGGGCCATTTGAGCGACAATTCAGACGGGTTTGCGATCAGCGGCACGACCGCCTCGTAAACCGCAAGGGCAGACACGAGTGCCAGGCTGGCCGGGGCCGGATCGCGCTCATGTGGCCGGACAATTGTCGAGCCCATAAAATTGCCATGGCCGTCGAACCAGGTCCGGCCCTGCCGCCCTCGCCCTGCAGTCTGGCGGTCGGCGACCAGCCAGCTGGCCTCGCCCACCGCCTCGCCGGCGCGGAGTTGCGCAGCAAGGTCGGCGTTGGTGCTACCGGTTTCGGGAACCGTGCGGATCAAGCGGCGAAGAACAGCGCCTGCGCCGCCGCACCTGCCATGTCGCTCAGCCACGGCGTGAGCAGATATCCGAGCGGCGAGATCACGAGGACGCTGAGGCCGAGCACGACCCAGTGCGATACCGAGGCCTCGGCGGGGGCTGCACCTTTCGGCTCATCGAAGAACATCACCTTGATGAACTTGATGTAGTAGAAGGCGCCGATCACGCTGGCGGCGATACCGATGGCGGCAAGCGCGATCATGTCTGCCTGCACCGCGGCCTGGAAGACCACGAACTTGGCCCAGAAGCCGAACAGCGGCGGGATACCGGCAAGGCTGAACATCAGGGCCAACAGGCACCAGGCAAGCGCCGGGCTGGTGGTCGAAAGGCCCGAGATATCGTCGAAGGTGGCCAGCGCCTTGCCTTTTGCATCGCGCAGCATGAGCAGGGCAACGAAGCTGCCGATGGTCATGAAGACATAGATGAAGAGATAGACGAGCACGCCTTCGATGCCCTTCGGCGTTGCTGCGGCCAGACCGATCAGGATGAAGCCGACGTTGTTGATCGACGAATAGGCCAGCAGTCGCTTGAGGTTCGCTTGCCCGATTGCGCCGAGCGCACCGACCACGATGGATGCGAGTGCAGCGAAGATGACGATCTGCTGCCATGCTTCGACCTGACCGCCGAAGGGACCGGCTGCCATGCGTACCAGCATTGCGACAGCGGCCACTTTAGGAGCGCTGGCGAAAAAAGCGGTGACCGGCGTCGGCGCGCCTTCATAAACATCGGGGGTCCACATGTGAAAGGGGACAGCAGCGATCTTGAAAGCCACACCGGCGAGTACGAAGACCGTGCCGAACATGGCGCCGGTCGAGAAATCGGCGGTGAACGCGGCCCGGATTCCATCGTAGCTGGTCGTGCCCGAAAAACCGTAGACTAAGCTCACACCGTAAAGGATGATGCCCGAGGCGAGGCCGCCCAGAACGAAGTATTTGAGGCCCGCTTCGCTCGACTTGCCGTCACGCCGCGCAAAGCTGGCGAGGACGTAAGACGAAAGGCTCGACATCTCGAGGCCGATGTAAAGCGTCATCAGGTCGATGGCTGAAACCATCATGCCCATGCCGACCGCGTTGAACAGCATCAACACTGGGTATTCGCCGCGATATTCGCCGCGTGCATCGAAATAGCGCGGGGCCACGATCAGGCATGCGATAGTGGCGATATATACCAGGCTCTTGGCGAAGATCGCGAAATTGTCCGAGCGGAAAAGACCGCTGAACGCATCGGCCGCGACACCTTGCCCGAATAGCGAAAGGTTGAAAACAAGCGCACCGAATAGCGCGGCCACGGCGGCAATCGTGATAGCACGCGCGGCCCTCTCGCCGGTCCACGCCGTCACCAGCAGCAGGACGAGCCCGGTAAGCGAAAGGCCGATCTCGGCGCCGGTGAGGTAAAGGGAGGTCGAATAGGACATCAGTGCTCTCCCTCCCCTTCATGGCTTGCGGCGACAAAGTTGGCAGCGTGGTCCTTCGGCGTGCCGACGGTGAGTTCGCTATCGTACTGCGGGGCGACGCTCGCGAGGCGAGTCTCGAGCGCGGCAATGTCTTGGCGCATGGGGGCGAGGAAGCTTTCTGGGTAGACGCCCATCCACAGCACGGCGGCTGCGATCGGGGCTAGCATGGCCCATTCGCGGGCGTTGAGATCGGTCATGGCGGCGGCATCGGCGTTCCTCTGCTCACCGAACGCCACGCGGCGATAGAGGTAGAGCATGTAGGCCGCACCGAGGATGATGCCGGTGGTGCACACCAGTGTCACGAAGGTCGAAACCTTGTAGATGCCGGCCAGCGCCAGGAATTCGCCGACAAAGTTGCTGGTCCCCGGCAGGCCGACAGAGGCCATGGTGAACAGCAGGAAGAACAGCGCGTACTTCGGCATGTTGATGCTGAGACCGCCGTACCGTGCGATTTCGCGGGTGTGCAGGCGGTCGTAGATGACGCCGACGCACAGGAAGAGCGCGCCCGAGACGAGGCCGTGGCCGAGCATCACCATCATCGCGCCCTCGAGACCCTGCACATTGAAGGCGAACAGGCCCACCATCACGATCGCCATGTGCGCGACCGAAGAATAGGCAATCAGCTTCTTCATGTCGTGCTGAACCAGCGCGACGAGCGAGGTGTAGATCACCGCCACCATCGACAACGCGAAGACCAGCCAGGCAAGGTCCGCGCTCGCATCGGGGAACATGGGCAGGCTAAAGCGGATGAAGCCGTAGCCGCCCAGCTTCAGGAGGACACCAGCGAGTATCACCGAACCGGCGGTCGGTGCCTGCACGTGGGCGTCGGGCAGCCAGGTGTGGACCGGCCACATCGGCATCTTCACCGCGAAGCTGGCGAAGAAGGCAAGCCAGAGCCAGAGCTGCGCGCCGACCGGGAAATCGTACTGCATCAGCGTCGGGATGTCGGAAGTGCCCGCCTCGTTCACCATCCACAGCATGGCGATCAGCATCAGTACCGAGCCAAGCAGCGTGTAGAGGAAGAACTTATAACTCGCGTAGATGCGGTTATCGCCGCCCCACACGCCGATGATGAGATACATCGGGATCAGGCCGGCTTCGAAGAAGATGTAGAACAGGAACAGGTCCTGCGCGGCGAACACGCCGATCATCAGAACTTCCATGAGGAGGAAGGCGGCCATGTATTCGCCGACGCGCTTGGTAATGCCATCCCAACTGGCGAGGATGCAGATCGGCATAAGGAAGACACTGAGCATGATCAGCATCAGCGCGATCCCGTCGATGCCGAGCGCGTATTCGAACCCGGCGAAGAGCTGGGCGCGTTCAGTGAACTGCCACTGGGCGCCCCCGATGTCGTAGTTCAGCCAGAGGATTACCCCCAGGGCGAGATTGATGAGCGTCGCGAACAGCGCGACCATGCGCGCGCTTGAGGCGGTCAGGAACAGGCAGGCGATGGCCGCGACGAGCGGCACGGCGAGCATCAGCGAGAGGATGGGGAACTCCATCAGAACAGCACCCAGGTGATGGCGGCGACAAGCCCGAGGAGCATCACCAGCGCGTAGCTATACAGATATCCGGTCTGGAACTTCTTGGCGCCGACCGAGCCCTTTTCGATCACCCAGGCCACGCCATTGGGGCCGAAGCGGTCGATCGTGCCGATATCGCCGAGTTTCCAGAACTGGCGGCCCAGCCAGAAGGCGGGGACCACGAAGAGGTAGTGGTAGAGCTCGTCGAAATACCACTTGTTGTAGAAGAAGCGGTAGACGGGACCGAGCTGCTCGGCCGCCTTTCCGGGGATGCTGGTGTCCTTGATGTAGGCGAGCCATGCCACGAAGAGGCCGATAAGCATCACAATGAAGGCAGCGTACTTCACGAGGTAAGGCACGTTGTGCATCGCGTGGATCAACGGCTCGTTGTAGAAGATGGATTGACCCCAGAAGGCAGCGTCGTCGAGGAAGGTCGGCGCAAAGACCTGACCGGCTAGCACCGCGCCTACCGACAGAACTCCCAGCGGGATGAGCATCGAAATCGGACTCTCATGCGGGTGATAGCCTGCGGTCCCTGCGTCGTAATGCGGCGATGGTACGGCGTGCTTCACATCTTGGCCGGCATCTTCCTGCTTGGGCGGATTATGCTCGTCCGGCTCGTCATGCCCGGCGTTTACGGCGTGCTGGATGTGGTGACTATCAGCCCAACGGGGTTTGCCCCAGAAGGTGAGGAACATCAGGCGCCAGCTGTAGAAGCTGGTCAGCAGCGCTGCGAGCGTACCCATCCAGAAGGCGAAGTTGCCGAGTTCCGTACCGCGGCCATAGGCCACCTCGAGAATGGCATCCTTCGACCAGAAGCCCGCAAAGCCAGCACCGAGGTGATAGATACCTACGCCGGTAATCGCCAAGGTCCCAGCCAACATAGCCCAAAACGTGAACGGGATTTCCTTACGCAGCGCGCCGTAATAGCGCATGTCCTGCTCGTGGTGCATCGCATGTATGACCGAGCCTGCGCCGAGGAACAGCAGCGCCTTGAAGAAAGCGTGCGTGAACAGGTGGAACATGGCCGCGCCGTACGCGCCCACGCCTGCGGCGAAGAACATGTAGCCCAGCTGCGAACAGGTCGAATAGGCGATGACGCGCTTGATGTCCCACTGGGTCGTGCCGACGGTGGCGGCAAAGATACAAGTAGCGGCGCCGATGAAGGTTACCATGCCGAGCGCGACGGGCGCGGTCTCGAACATGGGGCTAAGGCGGCACACCATGAACACGCCCGCCGTCACCATGGTGGCGGCGTGGATCAAGGCCGAGACCGGCGTCGGGCCTTCCATTGCGTCAGGCAGCCAGGTGTGCAGGCCGAGCTGCGCCGACTTGCCCATTGCGCCGATGAACAGGAGGATGCAGAGCACGTCCATCGTGTGCACGCGCAGGCCGAGGAAGCCGATGGTCGCCCCGCTCATGCCGGGAGCCGCTTCGAGGACCTCGGGGATCGATACTGTGCCGAACACCCAGAAGGTGCCGAAAATGCCCAGCATGAAGCCAAGGTCGCCCACGCGGTTGACCACGAAGGCCTTGATCGCTGCAGCATTAGCGCTGGGCTTCTTGAACCAGAAACCGATCAGCAGGTAGCTGGCCAGACCCACGCCTTCCCAACCGAAGAACATCTGGACGAGGTTGTCGGCCGTCACCAGCATCAGCATGGCGAAGGTGAAGAGCGAGAGGTAGGCGAAGAAACGCGGTTGGTCCGGGTCTTCCTCCATATAGCCCCAGCTATAGAGGTGAACGAGCGCCGAGACGGTGGTGATGACTACCAACATGACGGCGGTCAGCGTGTCGACGCGCAGCGCCCAGTCAAACGACAGCGCGCCTGACTGCACCCAGGTGAGGACTGGCACGACCTCTTCGGATAGACTGCCGCTCACAAAGCCTAGGAAGATCGGCCAACTCAGCGCGCAGGAAATGAACAGCGCGCCGGTCGTGATCGACTTGGCGAAGACGCTGGGCGCGCTCTTGTTGACCAGCCCCGCCACGATGGCAGCGAGAAGGGGCAGGAAGACGATATAGGGAATGAAGCCGTTCACTGATGCTTATCCCTTCATCCGGTTGGCATCGTCGACCGCGATGGTGCCGCGACCACGGAAATAGATGACGAGAATGGCGAGCCCGATAGCCGCCTCGCCCGCGGCGACGGTCAGCACGAACATGGCAAAGACCTGCCCGACGAGATCACCGAGAAAGGCGCTGAAGGCTACGAGGTTGATGTTCACGCTGAGCAGAATGAGTTCGATCGCCATCAGGATGACGATGATGTTCTTCCGGTTGAGGAAGATGCCGAGCACGCCCAGCACGAACAGGATCGCGCTGACGATGACATAGTGTTCGATGCCGATCACAGCTCGACCCCCTCGCCCACGATGGGCTGCTTCATGACAGTTGCCTCGTCGGGATTGCGGCGGTTCTGTTTGCCGATGTCTTGGTGTCCGCGCGTGGTCTTGGGCGGACGATGGGTCAGCACGATCGCACCGATCATCGCGACCAGCAGGATGATCCCCGCCGCCTCGAACAGGAACAGGTACTTGGTATAGAGAAGTGCGCCGATGGCACCCGTGTTGCTCTCCATCATGGCAGGCGCCTCGCTCGCCATCGGCGTTCCGAGCTCCATGACGCCGACACGATATGCGCCCACGCCCAGAACCAATTCGGCAAGCAGTACGAGGGCGATGACCAGCCCAAGCGGTGCGTTCTTCACGAAACCGGCGCGCATCGCGGCGATATCGATGTCGAGCATCATCACTACGAAGAGAAACAGCACCGCGACCGCGCCGACATAAACGATGACCAGCAGCATCGCGATGAATTCCGCTCCGACGAGGACCATCAGGCCCGCGGCGTTGAAGAAGGCGAGGATGAGCCACAGCACGGAATGCACCGGATTGCGCGCCGTGATGACCATCACGGCCGATGCAATCACAAGCACCGCGAACATGTAAAAGGCGATTGTCTGGATCATGATGTCCCGATTTCGATTGCGGCGCGGTTAGCGATAGGGCGCGTCGGCTTCAAGGTTTGCGGCGATCGCCCGCTCCCACTTGTCACCGTTCGCGAGCAGCTTGGCCTTGTCGTAAAGCAGCTCCTCGCGGGTTTCGGTTGCGTATTCGAAGTTCGGACCCTCGACCACGGCATCGACTGGGCAGGCTTCTTGGCAGAAGCCGCAGTATATGCACTTCGTCATGTCGATATCGTAGCGCGTGGTGCGGCGGCTGCCGTCCTCGCGCGGTTCGCTCTCGATGGTGATCGCTTGGGCCGGACAGACGGCCTCGCACAGCTTGCAGGCGATGCAGCGTTCCTCGCCATTGGGATAACGGCGCAGCGCGTGTTCTCCGCGGAAGCGCGGGGAGAGCGGGTTCTTCTCGAACGGATAGTTGATCGTCACCTTGGGCTTGAAAAAATACTTCAGCGTGAGGGCATGCGCCTTCACGAACTCCCAAAGGGTGAAAGACTTGATAAGGTGGGCGACGCTCATGCGGCGGCTCCATAGTGGCCGGTCGCCATGAGGTAACCGGAAATCAGGACGACGAATAACAAGCTCAGCGGAAGGAAAACCTTCCAGCCCAGGCGCATCAACTGGTCGTAGCGATAGCGCGGGACGGTCGCCATGACCCAGCTGAACATGAAGAAGAAGAAGAATGTCTTCAGCAGGATCCACACGATGCCGGGAACCATGTAGAGCGGCTCCCAATCGATCGGGGGCAGCCAGCCACCCCAGAACAGGATCGCGTTGAGCATGCACATAAGGAGGATGTTCGCATACTCGCCCAGCCAGAACAGCGCAAAGGCCATCGAGCTGTATTCGGTCTGGTAACCGGCGACGAGCTCGCTCTCCGCCTCCGTCAGGTCGAAGGGCACGCGCTGCGTTTCGGCCAGGCTGGAGATGAAGAACATCACCCAGATCGGGAACAGCAGCAGGTTGAAGCCAAAGCCGTTCACGATGCCGAGGCCATGCCCCTTCTGCGCCATGACGATCTCGTTCAGGTTGAACGTGCCCGCATAGAGCACCACGCCGACGAGGATGAAGCCGATCGAAACTTCATAGCTGATCATCTGCGCGGCGGCGCGCATGGCTGAAAAGAACGGGTATTTGGAATTCGATGCCCAGCCCGCCATCACCACGCCGTAGACCGACAGCGAGCTGATCGCGAGAATGTAGAGCAGGCCGACATTGATGTTGGCCAGAACGGCGGTCGCGCTGAACGGGATCACCGCCCATGCCGCCAGCGCCACGGTGAAGGTGACGATGGGCGCGAGGATGAAGATGCCCTTGTTCGCCGCGCTCGGGATGATGGTTTCCTGCAGGAAGACCTTCAGGCCGTCGGCGAACGACTGCAGCAGGCCGAAAGGCCCGACCACGTTCGGGCCGCGGCGCAGGTTGATTGCTGCCCAAACCTTGCGGTCGACATAAATGATCATGGCCACGGCCAGCATCAGCGGCAGTGCGATGAGCAGGATGCCTGCCAGCGTGGCGACGGCCCAGGCCCATTCGTAGCTCATGCCGAGGGATTGGAAGAATTCGGTCATTCCGCGGCCTCCGCCAGCTCGACGCCGTGGAGCAGTTCGTCCGAGCAGCGCTGCATCACCGCGCTCGCGCGGGCGATGGGATTGGTGAGGTAGAAGTCCTTGATTGGATAGGCGCTCATCGTGCCTTCGGCCTTGGCCTGGGCATCCGCCTTGGGCAGCGCCCCCAAATCGGCAAGACCTTCTTCGCCCAGCGCCGGGACTTCCTTGATCATGGCCGACTGGAGCGCGGCAAAGCTGTTGAAGCCGACATCGACCTTCAGAGCATCGGCAAGAGCGCGAAGGATCGTCCAGTCTTCGCGGGCATCTCCTGGCGCGAAGACCGCCTTCTCGGCGAACTGCACGCGGCCTTCGGTGTTGACGTAGGTCCCGTCCTTCTCGGCGTAGCTCGCTGCCGGCAGGATGATGTCCGCCGCATGCGCGCCCTTGTCGCCGTGATGGCCAATGTAGACCTTCAGCGCGTCGGCGAAGGGTTCGAAATCCATCTCGTCCGCGCCGAGGCTGATGACGACCTTGGGCTTGGCCTTAACGATATCCGCCATGCCGCCCTTCTGCGCGAAGCCGAGCATCAGCCCGCCCATGCGCGCGGCAGAGAAATGCAGCACGTTGAAATCCGCACCCCACTGGCTTGCCAGCGCCATCGCCTTGCCGTGAGCGCCTTTAAGCGCCCCCCCGCCGACGATCACCGCGCTGCGGTCGGCGTCCTTGAAAGCATCGGAGATGTGGCCCGGTAGGTCGTTCAGGACGGCAAAATCGGTGCCGAGGAATTCGGCCGGATAGGTCGTTTCCCATTCGGGCCCGACGACGAATACCTTCGCACCGCGCTTCACCGCCTTGCGAATACGCACGTTCACCAGCGGGGCTTCCCAGCGAATGTGGCTGCCGACGATCAGGATCGCCTTGGCGTGTTCGAGACCTTCGAAGGTCGAATTGAAATTGACCGCCGCGAGGTTTGAGACGTCGTAATCCATGCCGGTCTGGCGGCCTTCGATCAGGTTCGATCCGCAAGCCCTCAGCAGCGCCTTGGCCGCGAACATGGTCTCGCAATCGACCATGTCGCCGGCAATCGCAGCAATGCTCTTGCCCGGTTTCGCCTTGGCGATCGCCTTGAAAGCCTCATCCCAGCTCGACGGCTCGAAGCCGCCCTTCTTGCGCACGAAGACCTTGTCGAGACGGCGCTTGGACAGGCCGTCGACCATGTAGCGCCCCTTGTCGGACAGCCATTCCTCGTTGACCGCATCGTTGACGCGGGGGAGCGCGCGCATGACTTCGCGGCCACGGCTGTCGAGGCGGATATTCGCGCCGACTGCGTCGGACACGTCGATGCTGAGCGTCTTCTTGAGCTCCCACGGACGCGCTTCGAAGGCATAGGGGCGCGAAGTAAGCGCACCCACCGGACAGAGGTCGATCACATTGGCGGACAGTTCGTGCTCGGCCGCCTGCTCCAGGTAGGTCGTGATCTGCATGTCCTCGCCGCGGCCCACAGCACCGATCTCGTCCACGCCAGCGATCTCTTCGCTAAAGCGCACACAGCGGGTGCAGTGGATGCAGCGGGTCATGACCGTCTTGATCAGCGGGCCCATGTATTTCTCGGTCACCGCGCGCTTGTTTTCTTCATAGCGCGTTGCGCCGCGGCCATAGGCAACCGACTGGTCCTGCAAATCGCATTCGCCGCCCTGATCGCATATCGGGCAATCTAGCGGGTGGTTGATGAGGAGGAATTCCATCACGCCTTCGCGGGCGGTCTTGACCATCTCGCTGTCGGTGCGGATTTCCTGGCCATCGGTGGCGGGAAGTGCACAGCTCGCCTGAGGCTTGGGCGGACCCGGCTTCACTTCGACGAGGCACATGCGGCAGTTGCCGGCAATGCTCAGCCTCTCATGATAGCAGAAGCGCGGGATTTCCTTGCCAGCAAGTTCGCAGGCCTGAAGGACGGTCGCGCCTTCGGGGACTTCGATTTCCTGTCCATCTACTTTGACCTTAGGCATTTGCTACATCCCTGATCTCTTTGGGTGAGATCAAATTCCGTTGACCGGTTAATTCACCGCGCATCCGGAGCGAGAACCCATATTCACGGACAAGCCGGACGGCGTTTTCCTGCTCTTCGACAAAAATTGCGTTTGGCTTGTGATGCTTAGTTTTACCCATTTGCGGGTCGCCAAGTTCATAGAGGCCACGCACATCTGGATCTGGCCAATAGCGCTCGGTCTTGCCAGCAAGTTCGCCCTCAGTGTGAACGCGATCACGATAGACAAGGTGCGTCATTCCGCAGCCTCCGCGAACTTGGCGTTGTGTTCTTCGATCCGGCGTTCGAGCTCGGGGCGGAAGTGGCGGATGAGGCCCTGGATCGGCCATGCCGCTGCATCGCCCAGCGCGCAGATGGTGTGGCCTTCGACCTGCTTGGTGACCTGCTGCAACATGTCGATTTCCTCGATGGCCGCATCGCCGGTGCGCAGGCGTTCCATCATGCGCCACATCCAGCCAGTGCCTTCGCGGCAGGGCGTGCACTGGCCGCAGCTCTCGTGCTTGTAGAAATAGCTGAGACGGGAAATCGCGCGGACGATGTCGGTCGACTTGTCCATCACGATGACACCGGCCGTGCCGAGGCCTGACCCCAAGTCCTTGAGGCCGTCGAAATCCATCGGCGCGTCCCAGATCTGCTCTGCCGGGACCAGCGGAACCGAGGAACCGCCCGGGATGACGGCGAGGAGATTGTCCTTGCCGCCGGTAATGCCGCCGCAATGCTTTTCGATCAGCTCGCTGAAAGGGATCGAGAGCGCTTCCTCGACCACGCAGGGCTTGTTCACATGGCCGCTGATCTGGAAGAGCTTGGTGCCCTTGTTGTTCTCGCGCCCGAAGCTTGAAAACCACGATGCGCCGCGGCGCAGGATGGTCGGGACGACGGCGATCGATTCCACGTTGTTGACCGTGGTCGGGCAGCCATAAAGGCCCGCGCCTGCCGGGAACGGCGGCTTGAGGCGGGGCTGGCCCTTCTTGCCTTCGAGGCTTTCGATCATCGCGGTTTCTTCGCCGCAGATGTAGGCGCCTGCACCGCGGTGCAGGAAGACATCGAAATCATAACCCGACTTCGAGGCGTTCTTGCCGATCAGACCGGCGTCGTAAGCCTCATCGATCGCGGCCTGCAGCACCTCGGCCTCGCGAATGTATTCACCGCGGATGTAGATATAGGCCGCCCTCGCCCGCATGGCATAGCCGGAAACCAACGCGCCTTCGATCAGCTTGTGCGGATCGTGGCGGATGATCTCGCGGTCCTTGCAGGAACCGGGTTCGGATTCGTCGGCGTTGATAACGAGGAAGCTGGGACGTCCGTCCTTCGATTCCTTCGGCATGAACGACCACTTGAGACCGGTCGGGAAGCCTGCTCCGCCGCGACCGCGAAGACCCGAGGCTTTCACTTCCTCGATGATATTGTCGTGACCGCGCGCGATCAGCGACTTGGTATCGTCCCAGTCGCCGCGCGCTTCTGCCGCCTTCAGGCCCCAGTTCTGGAAGCCGTAAAGATTGGTAAAGATGCGATCCTTGTCGGCGAGCATCAGAAGCCTCCCCCAAACACTACCATGGCCGCGACAATCAGGATTGCCACGAGCGCCACGGTCTTGATGATGCCCTTGAGGACCTTCCAGGCGACGACCACCGCGACGATGGCGAGGATGATGGTGAGCCAGTCAGCGCTCATTTCCATTCTCCGCGGTAATCGTGGTTTGCGTCGACCATTTCTTTAAGCGTCGTCGGACCGCCGGCGGGTTCGCTTGTGTGGCGGCCGGGTTCCTGCGTACCGCTCTTGGGCTGCTTGCCCGCGGCCAGTTCGTCGAGGATTTCGTCGAGGCGCTCGGGCGTCAGGTCTTCGTAATTGTCGTCGTTGATCTGAACCATCGGCGCGGTGGCGCAATTGCCCATGCATTCGACTTCGGTGAGGGTCCAGAGGCCATCGTCCGAGACGTGGCCCTTCTTCATGCCGCGCTTCTTGCAGGTCTCGAACAGACCGTCAGAGCCGCGCAGCATGCAAGGCGTCGTGCCGCAGACCTGCACGTGGTACTTACCCACCGGCACCATGTTGTACATGAAATAGAAGCTGGCGACTTCCAGTACGCGGATGACCGGCATGTCGAGATAGTCGGCGACATATTCGATCACCGGCAGCGGCAACCACCCTTGCGTATCGGTTTCCTCGCCGACCTGACGCTGGGCCAGATCGAGCAGCGGCATCACGGCAGAGCGCTGGCGCCCCTCGGGATAGCGCGCAATCGCCTTGTCCGCCTTGGCGCGGTAGCTCTCGGTAAACTCAAAAGCACCCCAGCGCTCGCGCAGTTCGGGAGTATCGGGTGCGGGATTACGGTCAGCCATGCTCGGCCTCCGTTGAAATTCGTTCGTCCCTGATTGCAAGCAAAGACGGGATCACAAAAGCGGCAATGACCACGGCACCAACCGTTATAAGCACATTGAAATCAATCGAACTAAGCAAGTGAAGGACAACCAAGCCTGCCAACGTGTTCAATTCGGCGAAAGTGAGGAGTCCAAGCTTGCTCACCGGTCACACTCCCCAAACACGACGTCGATGGCGCCGAGGATGGCGGTGGCATCGGGCAGCATGTGACCTTTGCACATGAAATCCATTGCTTGAAGGTGGCTGAAGGCCGTCGGGCGGATCTTGCAGCGGTAGGGTTTGTTCGAGCCGTCGCTGACGAGGTAGACGCCGAATTCGCCCTTGGGGCTTTCGGTGGCGACGTAGACTTCGCCCGCGGGTACGTGGAAGCCTTCTGTATAAAGCTTGAAGTGGTGGATCAGCGCTTCCATCGACTGCTTCATCTCGGCGCGCTTGGGCGGCGAAACCTTGCGGTCGTAGCTCGCGATCGGGCCGGTCGGCATGTCGCGCAGACACTGCTTCATGATCTTCGCGCTCTCGTAGACTTCCTTCACGCGTACCACGAAACGGTCGTAGCAGTCCGAATTGGTGCCGACGGGAATATCGAACTCCATCCGGTCGTAGACATCGTAGGGCTGCGATTTGCGCAGGTCCCACGGGACGCCGGCTGCGCGGATCATCGGGCCGGAGAAGCCCCAGGCCACGGCATCGTCCTTGCTGACCACGGCGATATCGACATTGCGCTGCTTGAAGATGCGGTTGTCGAGTACGAGGCTCATCGCATCGCCAAAGAGTTCGGGCAGACGCGTGTCGAGCCATTCGCCGATGTCGACCAGCAGCTTTTCCGGCACGTCCTGATGGACACCGCCCGGGCGCAGATAGGCATGGTGCATTCGCGCGCCGCTCATCCGCTCGAAGAAATTGAGGCAATCCTCGCGCAGTTCGAATACCCACAGGTTCGGCGTCATCGCGCCCACGTCCATGACATGCGCGCCGATATTGAGCATGTGGTTGCAGATGCGCGTAAGCTCGGCGAACAGCACGCGGATGTACTGCGCACGCTCGGGCACCTCGACGTTGAGCAGCTTTTCGATGGCGAGAACGTAGCTGTATTCCTGCGCCAGCGGCGAGCAATAGTCGAGCCGGTCGAAATAGGGCAGCGCCTGCAAATAGGTCTTGTGCTCGATCAGTTTTTCGGTGCCGCGATGCAGCAGGCCGACATGCGGGTCGACGCGTTCGATGATCTCGCCGTCGAGTTCCATCACCATGCGCAGCACGCCGTGCGCAGCGGGGTGCTGGGGGCCGAAGTTGATCGTGTAATTGGTGATCGTCTCGTCGCCGGTGGTCGGCGATTCCTCGATGTGCAGTGCACTACTCATGCGCAGATCCAGTTGCCGGAATAGGTTTGCGAATTGCCGCCTACGTCGCTGACGACGACATTGGCCGGGCGGGACTGCGCCGCGCCTTCGGCAGGCATGATTTGAATGGTGAAGCCTTCGCCCGTGAAGGTCGTGCCCGCCTTGATCGCGGCCAGACCGTCGGGCCCGGAATCGGTTACGACCAGCGCATCGCCCAGGCGGACCACGGCCTTGCCCGGCAGGTCCTCATTCATCCCCGAAGCGATGATCAGCTCCTGGTTCTCGACCATGAAGGTGCAGCCACCGTCACGCGGGCCGAGATTGACGCCACCGATATCCCCAAGACGCTGGAGCTGGGTAAGGTTTGCGCCGGACGGCACGCTTTCTGCCACAGTGTTCGGATTCTCGGAGTCGGCGGCAACCGCGCCTTCCTGCTGGCCGATGCGGCTGGCGAAATCGTCCGCCGATTCCTGCTTCGCGGCCGGTTCCTGGGAACAAGCTGCAAGCGCGAGCAGCGCGAAAGTGGCGACAGCGAAACGCATCACTCGTCGTCCTTCTTCTTGCCCGGAGCCTTGCGCTTGGCAGGCGCCTTCTTGGCCGCAGGCTTTTTCCTGGCGGATACCTTCTTCTTCGGTTCGGTCGCCTTTGCCGTATCGCTCGTCTTGCCCTGGCGCTTGGCGCGGGCGGGACGATCTTCGGTCGGCTTGGGCGGCTCGGCATCCTTGCCGCCTTCCTCTTCCGCCGGAGCGCCTGCGCTGACCTTGTCAGCAGCCTTGTCATCGGCTTTCTTGCCGGCGCCGGTCTGCTTGGGGCTCTCTGTCGTCTTGGGCTCGTCGACCGGCGGCGTGGTTGCCTTCTCGTCACCCGGCAGCACGTAATCCGCACCTTCCCACGGGCTCATGAAGTCGAACTGGCGCAGGTCCTGGGCAAGCTCGACCGGCTCATAGACCACACGCTTCTCGTCTTCCGAATACCGGAGCTCGACATAGCCAGTGAGCGGGAAATCCTTGCGGAAGGGGTGCCCTTCGAAGCCATAGTCAGTCAGGATTCGGCGCAGGTCGGTGTTTCCGTCGAACAGCACACCATACATGTCGAAGACTTCGCGTTCGAGCCAGCCCGCGTTGGGCCAGAGCGTCGTCACGGTCGGCACGGGCGTGTCTTCCGACGCGGTGCACTTGACCATGATCCGGCTATTCTTCGTCAGGCTGAGTAGCATGTAGACGACTTCGAACCGCTCTGCGCGGCTCGGGTAGTCGACCCCTGCGATTTCCATAAGCTGCTGGTAGCCATGATCGTCGCGCAGGATGCGCAGCGCGTCCTCGATCGAGGCGCGGTGCACCGCCAGCAGAAGCTCGCCATGTTCTTCATGCACGGAGACGAGATGGTCGCCAAGCGCTGAGCTTAGTGTGCCCGCCAGCCCGTCGATCTGCGTGAACCGGGGCGCGGAGTGAAGTGTTGCCATCTTACCTGCCCTCAACGCTCGATCGTGCCGACGCGGCGGATTTTCCGCTGCAGCTGCATGACGCCGTAGAGCAGCGCTTCGGCTGTCGGCGGGCAGCCGGGAACGTAGATGTCGACCGGGACGATCCGGTCACACCCGCGCACGACGCTGTAGCTGTAGTGATAGTAGCCGCCGCCATTGGCGCAGCTACCCATCGAGATGACGTATTTCGGTTCCGACATCTGGTCGTAAACCTTGCGCAGCGCAGGTGCCATCTTGTTGCACAGAGTACCGGCGACGATCATCACGTCGCTCTGGCGCGGGGAGGCGCGCGGGGCGACGCCGAAACGCTCCATGTCGTAACGCGGCATGTTGACGTGGATCATCTCGACTGCGCAACACGCGAGGCCGAAGGTCATCCACCACAGCGAACCGGTGCGCGCCCATTGGAAAAGGTCCTCGGTCGAGGTGACTAGGAAACCCTTGTCGTTCACTTCCGTCTGGAGCGCGTTGAAATAGTCCGCATCTGGCTTGCGCATCTCGCCAGGTTGCGCGGTGGGCGAACTGTGAAGCTCTTGATTATGATCTGCCGTAAGCGGACGATAGTGATCAAGACGCGGTATTCTGTCGTTCTCGGAGGCCGAGGAGGTTTTCGGATTACTCATGTCAGTCCCACTCCAGCGCGCCAACTTTCCAGGCGTAGGCGAAGCCTACGATCAGTTCAGCAAGGAAGACCATCATGGTAATCCAGCCCGGCCAGCCCGTCAGGTCGAGGCTGACGGCCCATGGAAACAGGAAGGCCGCTTCGAGGTCGAAGATGATGAACAGGATCGCGACGAGGTAGAAACGCACGTCGAACTGGCTGCGCGGATCTTCGAAAGCGGGAAAGCCGCATTCATATTCGCTGTACTTCTCTGCCGTCGGCTGGTGCGCCCCCGTCAGGCGCGACACGCCCATGGGAAGAAACACGAAGGCCGCAGAAAGGGCCACCGCAATGAACAGGAAGATCAGGATCGGAAGATATTGTTCGAGGTCGACCACGTATGATTCCGTCTGGCACAAGGGTTTCGCGCCCGCCTCTAGGCCCCTCGCCGCGATGGTGCAAGGGTAACGCTCGTTAGATATCCCGCGAATTTCGCAAGGGCTGTTGAGCCAGTGTTAAGACCTTGGCATCATGGCAGCCACGGGATCAATCAACCGGGAAAATAGGCAAAATGATCAAACACGCTCTTTCGGGCGCCGTCATTGCTGCCGGCTTGCTGGCGGCAAGCCCGCTGGCCGCCAAGAACATCGTCGCAGACGTCGACCAGATCGCCAATCTTCTTCGGGCAGAAGGCTACAAAGCCAAGGTCGAAGGCGAAGGCGGCGACCGCCACATCAAGACCGGCATGGCCGGCTACAGCTTCCTCATCCTGCCCTACGACTGCAACGACAAGGGCGATGCGTGCAAGTCGGTTCAATTCTACAAGGCCTTCACGCCCAAGGACAAGCCGACGCTGGAAGAGATGAACTCCTATGCCGCCGAGAACCGCTTCGGTCGCATCTATCTCGATCAGGACCGCGACCCCGCCATCGAGATGGACATCGATCTCGAAGCGGGTGGCATGTCGAAGGAACTGTTCATCGACAACCTCCTCTACTGGGAATCCGTCATGGTCGGTTTTGCAGAGTTCTCCTTCAGCAAGGACAACGATTGATCCGCTGACTTTTAGCCCACCTATCGAGGCTGACGAAAAGGCCGCCCGGTCCAACTGGATCCGGGCGGCCTTTCTGTTCCAAGCGATCGCGTCTTAGTGCGTCACTTCATCATCCCTTTGACGGCCTTCTCCGTCGCCGAACCATAGGGCGGCTTGAACCCACCCAGTTTGGCCACATCGATCTTGGGCTGCGTGTAGACGCTGCGCGCGTGGCTGAATTCGCGGAAGCCCTCGACACCGTGATAACTTCCCATTCCCGAAGGGCCGACGCCGCCGAAGGGCAGGTCTTCCATCGAGACATGGAAGATCACATCGTTCACGGTGACACCGCCGCTGATCGTCTTCGTCAGCACCTTCTCGCGTTCGCTGCTGTCCTCGCCGAAGTAATAGAGGCCAAGCGGGCGGTCATTCTCGTTCACGTAGTCGATCGCATCGTCGATCTGCGTGTAGGTCTTCACCGGCAGGACCGGGCCGAAAATTTCCTCCTGCATGGCCTTCATGTCATCGGTCACGCCCTTGAGGATGGTGAGCGGCATCTTGCGTGCGTTGCTGCTGCCGAAGTCTTCATTGCCCGGATTGACCTCGATCACTTCCGCGCCCTTGTCGCGCGCGTCGGCCACCATGTCCTGCAAGCGGTCGAAGTGGCGGTCGGATACGAGGCTGGCGTAATCCTCGTTCTCCAGCATTGTGGGATACATGTCTGCCGTGCCCTGCCAAACGCCGTGGATCGCCTCGTCCTGCTTGCTTTCGGGAACATACATATAGTCGGGCGCGAGGCAAATCTGACCTGCGTTCATCATCTTGCCCATCGCGATGCGCTCGCCTGCCTTGGCGAAGTCCGCGCTCTCGCCGAGGAAGACCGGGCTCTTGCCGCCCAGTTCCAGCGTAACGGGCACGAGGTTCTTCGAAGCCGCTTCCATCACCTTGCGCCCCGTGGCGGTGGAGCCGGTGAAGACGAGGTGATCGAAGGGCAGCTCGGAAAAGGCCGCCGCGACTTCTGGGCCGCCGGTGAAGACCGCGCATTCGTCGGGCGTGAAGTATTCCTCCACCAGTTCCTTCATCATCAGGCTGGTTTTGGCTGTAAACTCGCTCGGCTTGATCATCGCGCGGTTACCGGCAGCGAAGACCTGCATCAGCGGGCCGAAGGTCAGGTTGACCGGGAAATTCCACGGGCTGAGAATGCCGACAATGCCCTTGGGCTCGTACCGCAGTTCTGCCTTCGCACCGAGCAGGCCGAGCGGGAATTGCACGCTGCGCTTTTCGCTGCGCGACCATTTGTCGACATGCTTGAGGCAGTATTTGCCGAAATTCACCGTACCCGCGATGTCGGTGATCATCGACTGCATCGGCGAGCGGTTGCCGAAATCGGCGCTCATCACCTTGCACAAGTCGTCACCGTGGTCCTTGAGGAGTTTCATCGCGCGCTTGATGCGGTCCTTGCGGGCAGACAGCGGCTCCGGGCGCATCTGGGTGTGGACGGCACGCTGCTTGCGCAGGACATCTTCCATCTCGAGCTTGCGATTGTCCGCCATTTGTATTCTCCCGGGGTCTATGTTGCGCTGCACCAGCACAAGGCCTATCTCGACGACGAGATATTCCAGACTAAGTTCCAGACTACAAGGACAACCACCAGCATGACCCAGTTCAGCGCCACCGACCCCGTCGTCATTCTATCGTACGCCCGCACTCCGATGGGCAGCATGCAGGGGGCGCTGGCCGATGTATCCGCGACCGATCTGGGCGCGACGGCCGTGAAGGCGGCGGTCGAGCGTTCGGGTGTCGCGGCCGACAAGTTCGACCGCACCTACATGGGCTGCGTCCTTCCGGCCGGCCTCGGCCAGGCCCCTGCCCGCCAGGCTTCGATCAAGGCTGGCCTGCCCAAGTCAGTTCAGGCGACCACGGTCAACAAGGTTTGCGGCAGCGGCATGCAGACGGTCATCATGGGCGCGGAAGGGCTCGCCAGCGGCACGATCGACTATGTCGTCGCCGGCGGCATGGAGAGCATGACCAACGCGCCCTACCTCCTCAAGAAGCACCGCAGCGGCGCGCGCATCGGCCATGACACCACCTACGACCATATGTTTCTCGACGGTCTCGAAGACGCGTATGAAGAAGGCCGCGCCATGGGCACCTTCGCGCAGGAAACCGCAAACGACTACCAGCTTACGCGCGAACAGATGGACGATTACTCGATCGAATCGCTACGCCGCGCCAACGCCGCCATCGACAGCGGCGCCTTTGCGGATGAAGTGGTCCCGGTGACGGTCAAGACCCGCAAGGGCGACGTCACGGTCGACAAGGACGAAGCGCCCGGCCGCGGTAATCCCGACAAGATCCCGCAGCTGCGCCCCGCTTTCGCCAAGGACGGTACGATCACGGCGGCGACTTCGTCCTCGATCTCGGACGGCGCGGCCGCCGTTGTCCTCACCCGCGAGAGCGTGGCAAAAGAAAACGGTCAGCAGCCGGTGGCAAAGATCGCCGCCATGGCCGCGCACGCGCAGGAGCCGAGCGAGTTCACCGTCGCACCCATCGGCGCGATCGAGAAGGTTCTCGACAAGGCCGGCTGGAGCGCGGACGATGTCGATCTGTGGGAAGTCAACGAGGCCTTCGCCTGCGTCGCCATGTTCGCCATGCGCGACATCGGCATCCCTCATGAAAAAATCAACGTGAACGGCGGCGGCACGGCCTTGGGCCACCCCATCGGTGCCAGCGGCACGCGCATTATCGTCACGCTGCTCAACGCACTGAAGAGCCAGGGCAAGAAGCGTGGCGTCGCCAGTCTCTGCATCGGCGGCGGCGAGGCGACTGCCGTGGCTGTCGAACTGGTCTGATTGCCGGGACCCTTCCCCGCACCAACAGCGTTGGTGCGGGAAAGGGGAATAGCTATGAAGAGACTGATGGTTGTCGCGGCCTGCGGAATGCTCGCAGCTTGCGGATCGAACGAGGCCGAAGAGCCGGTCAATCCGATCGAGACCACGGCGCCTGCCGGCACCACCGACACCGCTACGGCGGGTCAGATGGCAGGCACCTACGAAATGACCATGGATGACGGCACGGTCGTCCGCCAGCAGGTCAACGCCGATGGCACCTATGTCGATACCGATATGGAGGGCAATGAGCTGGAACGTGGTACCTGGCGCCAGCAAGGCGACCAGCTTTGCTATGATGCCAATGGTGCGGACCCGGAAGAATGCTGGACCGGTGGAACGCCGGCCGCGGACGGCACCTTCGAAGCGACCGGAGCCGATGGCACGTCCAGTACCGTGCGCCGCGTTCAGGACGAGCCGGTGATGTAACGTGTCGCGTTTTTTCGCAAAGTACGATACGGGCGGTCCGGTGGGCCGCCCTTTCTCGTTTTGCGCGAGATTTGATTTGCGTACCCTTGCCATTCTCGCCCCCTTGACCCTCGCCGCCTGTGGTCAGGCTTCCGAACCGGAGGCTCAGCCCGAGAGCACGGCGCAGGCCGAAGCGCCCTCGCCCGAATTCTATACCATGGACCCCGTTACGTTCGACATCGTGGGAGAAAACGTGGTCTACGCGACCACCGAACTGCGCGAGGACGGGACCTACATCGACAGCGCCGAGGGGCAGGAAGGGGGCCGGGGCACGTGGAAAGCGGATGGCCCGGAGGTCTGTTTCGATCCCGAAGGCGATGACGAGGGCCAGCAGGAACGCTGCTGGACGAACTCGCCGATGTTACCCGACGGTTCGTTCGTCACGACCCGCGACGACGGCAGCGAAAGCTATACGGTCAAGCCGCGCGCAGCAGAGTAATTAGGGCTCGCCCGCGCCCCACAGTTGGGTCTGACGCACCCAGCCCGACCGCTTGCCGACGCTCATCTCGCACCAGCCCCGCGCGCAATCGCCCAGCGTGCCGACGACGCCGGGGGCAAGCTGCCACTTGATCGGCGCGCTGGCGTCGGCGTCTTCTCGCATGGGAGCGGCGTCCTTCCCGATGACCATGGCGCCGCGTGCGGGGTCGAGTAGGCGTGAGGCCACCCAGCCCCGCGTGCCGTCCGGATCCTCGATCAGGCGCCAGCCCTCCATCACGCGCACGACTTTCACAGGTAGGCCCTTGCGGCGATAAACCCAGTCGATCTTGTAGTCCGCGCTCGGCCCCACGCGCATGTTGATTTCGTTCGCCCGCAGGCTCGCCCAATAGGGCACTTCGCGGTCCTGCGCCTGCGCAGGCGTGCCGAGCAGCGTAAGTGCCGCGAGAGTAAGGATTAAACGCTGGATCATTGCCCCTGTCCAATAGCCGCAGGCTTGCTCCCAAACAAGCGCCGCTTGACCGCTCCAATGCCATAAGCGTAGCGAGCGTGATTGCATGGAACCGACAAGCGAAAGCAACCTCGCGCCGCAAAAGCGGCTGACCCGAACTCCCCGCGTCACCGTTACCCGGAGGCTGGGCCCGGCGGTGGAAGAGCGCATGGGCGAACTCTTCGAGGTGCGCACGAACGCGAGCGACATGCCGCTGACGCGCGAACAGCTGGTCGAGGCAATGCAGGAGTGCGATGTCCTCGTGCCTACGGTCACCGACCGGATCGATGCCGAGATGATTGCGCAGGCCGGCGAGGACCTCGGCCTGATCGCCAACTTCGGCGCCGGGACAGAACATATCGACCTCGTGGCCGCGGCGAAACGCAAGATCATCGTCACCAACACGCCCGGCGTTTTCACCGACGACACGGCCGACCTCACCATGGCGGGAATCATCGGTGTGCCGCGCCGTATCCGCGAGGGCGTGCAGCTCATCCGCAGCGGCGAATGGACCGGCTGGGCGCCCACCGCCATGCTTGGCCGCAAGCTGGGCGGCAAGACGCTCGGCATCGTGGGCATGGGCCGGATCGGCCAGGCGGTCGCCCACCGGGCCCGCGCCTTCGGTCTCGAAATCGCCTATCACAACCGCAAGCGCCTGCCGGTGGCAGTGGAGCGCATGTTCGGCGCGCGCTGGGTCGACACGCTAGACGAACTGGTGGCCGAGGCCGACATCCTCACTCTGCACTGCCCGGCAAGCCCCGAAAGCCGCCACATGATCGACGCGCGGCGCCTCTCGCTGATGAAGAAAGGCGCCTGCCTCATCAACACCGCCCGCGGCGACCTGGTGGACCAGGAGGCGCTCATCGCGGCGCTGGAAAGCGGCCAGCTAGAGGGTGCAGGCCTCGATGTCTATCCCGACGAGCCCAAGGTCGACGAGCGACTCATCCGTCACCCCAACGTGATGACCCTGCCCCACATCGGCAGCGCCACGCGCGAAGGGCGCGAGGATTCGGGCATGAAGGTCATCGCCAATATCCGCATGTGGGCCGATGGTCACCGCCCGCCCGACCAGGTGCTGAGCGGCCTTGCCTGACAGGGCTTGCCCCTTACGTGCCATGCTGTAAGCGGCTATTCCCATGGACGAATTTGCCGCTAGGATCGAAGCTCTCGAGCACCTGTGGATGCGCAGCTGGGTGCAGCGCGACCGCAACCAGATGAAGAAACTCGCCGCGCGCGAATTCATCTTCCTGCTGGGCTCGACCAAGCCCGCCATTCTCGACCGGGCCAGCTGGCTGGAAGCGGCCACCACGCGCTTTCGCTGCAACGGCTACCGCTTCGACGAAGTCTACGTCCGCCGCCACGGTCCCACCGCCGTCTTCGCCACCCGCCTGACGCTGGACGCGATGATGGGCGAGCACGAGTGGTCGGGCGACACCTGGCTCATGGACCTGTGGCAAAAGGGCAAGGTGAGCCGCAAATGGCGGATCGTCGAACGCACCCTCTCGCGGCCCGACACCGACGAGAAAATGCCCGAAGCGATCAAGTCGATGCAGCTCTGGCGTTAGGCTACCGCTGGTAGGACGGGGATACTGCCCGGGATGCGCACGGGAGTTTCCGGATCACAGGTTATCCTGCTGCGGCATGCCCAGAACGTGGAATCCGCCGTCGACGCGCAGGATCTCGCCGGTCGTGCAAGACCCTGCATCCGAGCATAGGTAGACCGCCGTCCCGCCCACCGCATCGAGCGTTGCGTTGCTACGCATCGGCGCATTGGCCTCGGTGTGCTTGTAGGTTCGCCGCGCGCCGCCGATGGCCGAGCCAGCCAGAGTTTTCATCGGGCCGGGGCTGATCGCGTTGACCCGGATGCCATCCGGTCCAAGATCGTTGGCCAGATAGCGGACGCTGGCTTCGAGCGCGGCCTTTGCAACGCCCATGACGTTGTAATTCGGCGTCACGCGCGTCGATCCCATATAGGTGAGAGTCAGCAAGGTGCCACCATTCTCCACCATCATGGGATGAGCGCGGCGCGCCACCTCGATGAAGCTGTAGGCGGAGATATCCAGCGAGTTCTTGAAGTTGGCGCGCGAGGTATCGAGGATGCGGCCGGTCAGCTCCGATTTGTCGGAATACGCAATCGCGTGCACGACGAAGTCGAGACGCCCCCAACGCTTCTCCAGTTCAGCAAAAGCGGCGTCCATTGAGGCTTCGTCGGTCACATCGACATCGAGCATGAAATCCGATCCGACGCTTTGGGCCAGGGGCTCGAGCCGCTTGCCGAAAGCATCTCCCTGGTAGGTGAACGCCAGTTCGGCGCCCGCCTCGGCACAGGCCTTCGCGATGCCCCATGCAATCGAGCGGTCGTTGGCGACGCCCATGATGAGCCCGCGTTTACCTTCAAGAACGCTCGTCATTTCTCTTCCCTTCCGCCAAGTTCCAACGATCTCACGCCCGGAACTTGGACAGCAGCATCGACCCGTTGGTCCCTCCGAAGCCGAAGGAGTTCGTCATCACCGTGTCCAGACCTGCATCTTCGACCAGCTCGGTTGCGATCTCTTCCGGCTTGAGGGCAGGATCAAGCGTTTCGACATTGATCGAGGGGATGATGAAATCATGCTCCAGTGCAAGCAGGCAGTAGACCGCTTCCTGCGCGCCGGTGGCCCCCTGGCTGTGACCGGTCATGGATTTGGTCGAGCTCACCGGAGGCGTCGCGCCTTCCCCGAAGACGCGGCGCACCGCTTCGATCTCGCCTACGTCCCCCACCGGCGTCGACGTGCCGTGAGCGTTGATGTAGCTGACCTTGCGATCTTCGGCCAAGGTCCGCAGCGCACCGCGCATGGCGCGTTCGCCGCCTTCGCCCGAAGGCGCAACCATGTCCGCACCGTCCGACGTGGCAGCAAAGCCGGTTACCTCGGCATAGATCTTGGCACCGCGCGCCTGCGCATGCTCGAGGCTTTCGAGCACGACAATGGCACCACCGCCACCGATGACGAAACCGTCGCGGTCCGCATCGAAAGCGCGGCTGGCGCGTTCGGGAGTGTCGTTATATTTGCTGGACATGGCACCCATCGCATCGAACAGGCAGGACAAGGTCCAATCCAGTTCCTCGCCGCCACCGCCGAACATCACGTCCTGCAGGCCGAGCGCGATCTGCTGCGCCGCCATCCCGATACAGTGAAGCGAGGTCGAGCAGGCCGAGGTGATCGAGAAGTTCATCCCCTTGATCTGATAAGCCGTCGCAAGGTTCGCGCTGACGGTGGAGGACATGGTTTTCGGCACCGCGAAAGGACCGACACGCTTGGTAGCGCCGGTCTTGAGCACGGTCTGGTGCGCGGCGAGCATCGCCGAAGTCGACGGACCGCCCGATCCGGCAATGACGCCGGTCATCGGATTAATGACGTCCTTCTCCTCCAGACCAGCATCGGCGATGGCCTGTCCCATCGCGATATGCGCGTAGGCGGCACCCGGCCCCATGAAGCGCAAGGTACGCTTGTCGACATGCTCGGCAACGTCGAGATCGACCTTGCCCGCAACCTGCGAACGGAAACCGTGCTCGGCCATATCCTCGTTGAAGGTTATCCCGGAGTTACCGGCCTTCAGGGAGGTAAGGACCTCCTGCGAATTGTTACCTATTGAGGAGACGATCCCCAGACCGGTTATGACTACGCGACGCATATCTCTCCTCACGCCTCCGACAAGGCGACTTTCATGTCCTTGACCTGATAGATGACTTCACCATCGGCCTCGACCCGGCCGTCGGCGACACCCATGGTCAGGCGACGGTTTTGGACCGCCTTAGTAAAATCGACAAAGTATTTCAGCATTTTACGGTCCGGACGGACCATTCCGGTCAGCTTGACCTCACCGACACCCAGCGCGTAGCCGCGGCCTTGCCAGCCACGCCAGCCCAGGTTGAAACCGGTCAACTGCCACAGGCCGTCGAGGCCAAGGCAACCCGGCATGATGGGATTGCCGGGAAAGTGGCATTCGAAGAACCAGAGATCTGGCGTGATGTCGAATTCAGCAACGACATGGCCCTTCCCATGCTCGCCTCCGTCGCTCGAGATCTCGGTGATTCGGTCCATCATCAGCATCGGCGGTTCGGGAAGCTGCGCATTGCCCGGGCCGAACAGTTCGCCCCGCGCACACTTGAGCAGATCTTCGCGATCGAAACTGGTTGGAAAATCACTCATTCTCGGCGGTGCTCCTCACCCTTGATTGCTATTCGCCGATGCGCCTAGCAGGCGCTTGGGGTGCTGGAAAGGGCGTTCCGAACGGGCGATATGCTGCGCTTTAGACCAAACGCAACAACGCGCAGCAAACACTTGTATTTCGATACTTTAGTTTTGCCGCCAATGCGGCGTTTACCCTTGCGTCACGCTGTCGCTGCGGCAGGGTTTGATCTCTCCGGGTTCGGGCCTCTTAGCGGCTGCCTTGAACTGCGCATAGTAGCCCGACAACTCGGGCGCATCCTTGAAGGCGACGAGTTCGTAGCCCACGCGGCTGAATTCGCAGGACAGCAGCAAGGGGTCGATCCCGTGCTGGTCCGTCGGGCGGTCGACGTCGACGACCACCACTTGTCCTTCGGCGCGCAGCGCGGGCCACATGCGCCAGAGGAATTCGTACGGCTCTTCGATCTCATGGTACATATGCACCATGAAAATGCGGTCGAAACTGTTGTCAGGCAGGCGCGGATCGGAGAATTCGCCGCGCCGGATCGAGACATTGTCGAGCCGGTATCGCTCCACTCGCCGACCGAGCCGGTCGAGCGCGCGCTGGTCGATATCCTGCGCGAGCACCCGGCCCTCAGAACCAACGCGCTCGGCTAGGCGTACGGTGTAGTAGCCGTTGCCCGCGCCGATATCGGCCACGGTCATGCCCGGTTCGATCTCGGCCAGATCCATCACGGTCTGCGCTTCGCCGCGGCTGTCGCGCTGGTCCTCGGTCGAGAACTGGGCCGAGACCACCTCCGAAACCGGGCGGTCGGGTTCGGGAAAGCGGCGCTCGCCACTACCGGACGCATCGCAGCCCGTCAGCCCAAGGCCGAAGAGTGCGGTCAGCAGGACGGGCGCTTTGCCCTTCACTCGGCGTCCTCCACCTCGACGGTCTCGCCCGTGACGCGCTGGGCAAGCGCGGCGGAGATAAAGGGATCGAGCGCGCCATCGAGCACATCGTCGGGCGTAGGCGAGGTCACACCGGTGCGCAGGTCCTTGACCATCTGGTAGGGCTGCAGGACGTAGGAACGGATCTGGTGGCCCCACCCGATGTCGCTCTTTTCCTGGTATTCGCCCGAGGCGGCCGCTTCACGCTCCGCCATTTCGCGTTCGAACAGGCGCGCCTTGAGCATGTTCATCGCGGTTGCCTTGTTCTTGTGCTGGCTGCGATCGTTCTGGCTCGCCACCACGATGCCGGTCGGCTGGTGGGTGATGCGCACGGCGGAGTCGGTCGTGTTGACGTGCTGGCCGCCAGCACCCGACGCGCGATAAGTGTCGATCTTGAGATCGGACGGGTTGATCTCGATGTCGATGTCGTCATCGATGACGGGATAAACCCAGACCGAGCTGAAACTGGTATGGCGGCGCGCCGAGCTGTCGTAAGGACTAATCCGGACGAGGCGGTGCACACCGCTCTCGGTCTTGGCATAACCATAAGCGTTTTCGCCCTTGAGCAGCAGCGTCGCGCTCTTGATGCCGGCCTGATCGCCCGCCTGGTATTCGACCGTCTCGACCTTGAAGCCTCGCCGTTCGGCCCAGCGGCCGTACATGCGGAACAGCATCTCGGCCCAGTCCTGGCTCTCGGTCCCGCCGGCTCCGGCATGAATCTCGATGTAGGAATCGTTGCCGTCGGCCTCGCCCGAAAGCAGCGCTTGCACCTTGTCGCGATCGGCTCGGTCTGCAAGCGTGGATAGGCTGGTCAGACCTTCGTTGACGACATCGTCGTCGCCTTCGGCCTCGCCCATCTCGACGAATTCCATCGCGTCGCCCATCTCGCTCTCGATCTCGCGAACCGTATTGATGGCGGTTTCGAGGCGCTTCTGTTCCTGCGTGATGGCCTGCGCCTGCTTGGGATCGTCCCACAAGGTGGGGTCCTGCACACGGGCGTCCAGCTCGTCGAGGCGGCGCAGCGCGCGCTCCCAGTCGAGCGACTGGCGCACCAGCGCAAGCGCGGCTTCGATACGGTCGATATGGGCCTGCCCTTCGGCACGCATAGGGAATTCCTCAGCTATTCGGTCCGCCCACCTAGCGCGGCTGCGGCGATTGTAAAGTTGTGCCCACAGGGCCGGTCAGTAGATGCCGCCCTGATCCTCGACAAAGTCGGAAGGCTCCTCTTCGCGCCGTTCAGCCCGGCGACCGCGCACGCCTTCGCGAGCTCGGCGAATGAGGTCGAGGATTTCGCTGCGCTTGGCGGCGAGTTCGTCCGACCGGGTGGAGCGGGCCGGTTCGGTATCGGGCTTGAAAGCTTCCCAGATGATCGGAGCCTTGGGATCGTCGGTTGGCGTTCCTTCGAAAACGCGCTTGCCGGTGCGGCGGTCGATCTTGACCATGCGGACACCCGGGGGCGCGATGAAATCGTCGCTGGTCCAGCGCTCGCGCGTTTCCTCGATGAATTGCTTCATGATCGGCGCAGCGGTGTTACCGCCCTGCACCCACCCGCCGAGATTGCGCGGCTGGTCGAAGCCGACATACATACCGGCAATGATGTCCGGTGTGCCGCCGACGAACCAGGCGTTGGTCGGGCCGTTGGTGGTACCGGTCTTGCCGAAAAGCGGCAGTTCGAGGCTGCGCAGGCGCACCGCGGTGCCGCGCGTCACCACGCCCTGGAGCATGTGGACCACCTGGAAGGCCGTGCGCGGATCGAGGACCTGACGGCCACCCGGTTCGAACCTGGGCATGGGCTGGCCGTCCCAGTCATCCTTGTTGCAGCTGGTGCATTCGCGCTTGTCGCTGCGGAAAATTACCTTGCCGCGGCGATCCTGCACGTAGTCGATCACCGAGCCTTCGTGCTGGCGCCCCCAGTTGGCGAGCGCGGCGTAGCCGTTGACCATCTTGGCCACGGTCGTGTCGCCCGCGCCGAGCGCGAAGGAGTAGTAGGGCTCGTAATCGCCGACGCCGAGGCGCCTGATCGTCTCGGTGACATTCTGCATGCCGGTGTCGTCGGCGATGTGCACCGTCATCAGGTTTCGGCTCTGTTCAAGGCCCCAGCGCATCGTGTGCTCACCGCCGCCGCCGCCGCCGAAGTTGCGGAAGCATTTCTCACCGAGGTTCGCGCCTTGCCACACGCAGAAAGTCTGGTCGGGAACCATGGTCGCCGGAGTCATGCCATTGTCGAGGGCGGAGGCGTAGACGAAGGGCTTGATCGTCGAGCCCGGCTGGCGCAGCGCCTGCGTTGCGCGGTTGAAGCTGCCAAGACGGCTGTCGAAGCCACCCTGCATCGCAAGCACGCGGCCCGTCTTGGGCGATGCGGCGAGGAACGCGCCGGAGACTTCGGGCACGCCGCGGATGCGGTATCCATTGCCCGATTCCTCGACCGCGATCACGTCGCCAACCTTGATCGAGGACGGCGCGCCGGAAAGGTCGTAATCCTCGCCATCGGTCAGCCCGACCTTCGCGTCCGAGCCGCCCTGCGTGACGACGCCGATGCGCCAGTCATCGTAATTGATCGAGATGTTCGACGACAGCAGCTGTCCGTGCAGGTCGCCGTTGTCGGGGTTGAGCGTAGCGATCGGGCCGGTGTAGCCACGGTTGCCGTGATAACGCAGCAGCTGGGCCCGCAGCGCATCGCGCGCGGCATCCTGCAACTCGACATCGAGCGAGGTGCGCACCCAGAGGCCGCCAGCATAAACGCTGTCGCCGCCGTCTTCCGCCGTCTCGCCGAATTCCTCGATCAGCTGGCGGCGAACTTCCTCGAGGAAGTAGCCGGCATCCGCCGAACGCTCCGTGCGCTGCTGGACGAGGCCGAGCGGCTGGCGCTTGGCCGCAGCCGCATCGGAGGCGGAAACGAAGTCGTTGGCGACCATCTGGTCAAGCACGAAATTCCGGCGCGCTATGGCCAGATCCTCGTAACGCGAACGGCCATAGCGTTCCGGGGCCTTGGGCAGGATTGCTAGAAAAGCCGTCTCGTGAAGGTCAAGATCGGCCACGTCCTTGTCGAAATAGGCGCGCGCAGCCGCCTGCACGCCGAAGCTGCGGCGACCCAACGGAATTTCGTTGAGATAGAGTTCCAGAATTTCCTGCTTGGTCAGCACATGCTCGATGCGTTGGGCGAGGATCATTTCCTTCAGTTTGCGGGTGACCGAATACTCGTCGCCCAGAAGCAGGTTCTTGGCGACCTGCTGGGTGATGGTCGAACCGCCCACCGCACGCTCGCCCGATCCGTATTTGGTCGCGTAATCGACCACGGCGTTGAGCGTGCCGGTGAAATCGACACCGCTGTGGCTGAAGAAGGTCTTGTCCTCGGCCGAGAGGAAAGCCTCGATCATCTGCTGCGGGAAATCGACATATTGCAGCTGGACGCGGCGTTCGCGGGCGTAAGAATGGACGATCTCGCCATCGACGCCGCGCACCACGGTCGGCAGCGGAGTCTCGTATTCGAGCAGCGAATCGGCTTCGGGCAGGTTGCGCGCCAGCGAGGCCCAGGCCAGCACCAGCAGGAGGACACCGATCCCGACGATGTAGGTCGCCACTCGCAGGCGGCGGCTGTGGTGCCAGTTTTCGCGCATCCACGCGGCAGACCGCGCAGGGTCACCTGTCAGCCGGCGGCGGACGTAGTCCAGTGTGGGAATTGCAACCATAGTCGGCTGCGGCCTCTAGCACGCAGCTTTATCGAAGCGCCAGATCAAGAATCGCCCCTGTCGTCGCGATTTGTCGTCTCGCGCAGGAGATAGACGGCGATGGCCTTGCTCATCGCCTCGGCAAAGGCCTCGCGCCCCTCGTCCGAGGCAAGCCTTTGCGCATCGGTCTCGTTGGAGATGAAGCCGCTTTCGAACAGGACCGAAGGAATGTCGGGTGCCCGCAGCACCGCCAGCCAAGCAGAACGGCGGGCCTGTGGATGGAATTGAAGGTAGTCCTGCCCTTCCCGCTCGATCAGCTCGGCAAAACGCACTGAACGTTCCTGCGTGCGACGCTGGGAGAGATCGACAAGGATATCGCTGACGACCTTGTCCTCCCGCGACAAGTCGACGCCGCCGATGATATCCGATGCGTTTTCCTTCGCTGCGAAAAGCGCCGCCGCACGGCTCGATGCCTCCTTGGACAGCGTGTAGATGCTCGCCCCGGTTACTTCGTCCGCCGTCCCTGCGCTGTCGGCATGGATCGAGAGGAACAGGTCGGCTCCGAGGCGCTGGGCGATGCGGTAGCGTTCGTTGTGGAGGAGATAGGTGTCGTCCTCTCGTGTCAGCGCGACACGCGCAATTCCCTGCTGTTCGAGTTCGTCCCGAAGCGCCTCGGCAAGCCCCATGACAAGGCGCTTCTCCACGTATCCTCGTGCGGAAGCACCCGGATCATGCCCGCCATGCCCGGGATCGATCACCACCAGCGGCAGGTCCTCCCCGCCCGTCACCTGCGGAAGGTCGATCGCGTCCTCGCCGCGCGGGAGGTCGACGCGCATCACATAGCCCGCACCAGGTCCAATAACCCCCGCTCCGCGTGCGAGCAACACCAGCGCGCCGATGAGGGCGACCGGCAGCGCGACGAGCGTCAGAAGGTGAAGCGTGCGGTTCATGTGGCGCGATGGTTAAAAGCTAACGAGCCCTAAGCGCAATATAGTTGCCGAGTGATACCCACGGTGCTAGCGAACGGGAACCTCCGGGAAACCGGTGCCTCCGATCGGCGCGTTCAAGTCGCGACGAAGAGGGTCACTCCCCCGGACGGTCGCCGCCATCCCGGCCGCGACTTCGAATGAACAGGTTGATGCAGGACACGCTTCGCTCCCTCCCGACACAGATCACGCAAGCGCAGAAATGCGCTGCAGCGATCGCGGGACGGACGGATCGGGAGACCCGCAAGGGCATCCTCGCAGACACGAATCACCGGCCTTCCGCAAATGCGGGCCGCCGGATCCCGAATGCCGCAAGTCCCTCTTTGACAAGCGGATTCCCAACACTGACGCGCGGCAGGTACGGCGGGTATACCCCGCCCCGCTGCGCATGGAGAATTATCAATGGCAACGCGCATGCTCATCGACGCGCGCCACCCGGAAGAAACACGGGTGGCGGTCCTCAAGGGAAACCGGATTGAGGAATTCGATTTCGAATCTGCCGACAAGCGGCAGATCAAGGGCAATATCTACCTCGCCAAGGTAACCCGGGTCGAACCTTCGCTGCAGGCGGCCTTCGTCGATTTTGGCGGTAACCGCCACGGCTTCCTCGCCTTCAGCGAAATTCACCCCGACTATTACCAAATTCCCAAGGAAGACCGCGACGCCCTGCTCGCAGCAGAGGCAGAAGTCGCCGAGGAAGAGCAGCGCCTGCGTGCCGAAGAGGAAGAACGCGGCGAAATGCCCGGCGACGAATACGACGCCGAAGACGAAAGCGCCGAAGCCCTCGCCGAAGATCTCGCCGAAGACGGCCTTGAGGAAGTCGACACCTCCGACAAGGACGACGTCGCCACTATCGAGGAAGGCCAGCTCGACGGCGACGAAGATGACGACGACGACAGCGAAGACGAAGGCGACGACAAGCCAAAGGGCCGTGGTCGCCGCGGTCGCGGCCGTCGCCAGGGCAAGGGTGGCCGTACCCGCGCCAAGGAAGTCGACGAAGCGCGCGCCAAGCGCATGGCGCTGCGTCGCAAGTACAAGATCCAGGATGTCATCCAGCGTCGCCAGGTCCTGCTGGTGCAGGTCGTCAAGGAAGAGCGCGGCAACAAGGGCGCGGCCCTCACCACCTACCTCAGCCTCGCCGGCCGTTACACCGTGCTCATGCCCAACAGCAGCCACGGCGGCGGCATCAGCCGCAAGATCAACTCGGCCAGCGATCGCAAGCGCCTGAAGCAAGTCGTCTCGGACCTCAGCCTGCCGCGCAGCATGGGCCTGATCGTACGCACCGCCGGCCTCAGCCGCACCAAGACCGAAATCAAGCGCGACTTCGACTATCTCGCCCGCCTGTGGGACGAAATACGCGAGCGAACACTGTCCTCCGCCGCGCCCGCACTGATCCATTCGGACAGCGACCTCATCAAACGCGCCATTCGCGACATCTACAATCGCGAGATCGAGGAAGTCGTTGTCGAGGGCGAGGACGGCTACAAGTCGGCCAAGGCCTTCATGAAGATGCTCATGCCCAGCCACGCGCGCCGGGTTAAGCAATATGCCGACCCCGTACCGCTGTTCCAAAGATATGGTGCGGAAGACCAGCTGAAAGCGATGTACGATCCTGTGGTCCAGCTCAAATCGGGCGGCTACCTCGTGATCAACCCGACAGAAGCTCTTGTCTCGATCGATATCAACTCGGGCCGCTCCACCAAGGAGCATAATATCGAGCAGACCGCGCTCCATACCAATCTGGAAGCGGCCAAGGAAATCGCCCGCCAGCTGCGCCTGCGCGACATGGCCGGCCTCGTCGTGATCGACTTCATCGACCAGGAGCACCACTCGAACACCCGCAAGGTCGAGCGCGCGATGAAGGATGCGCTCAAGAACGACCGCGCGCGTATCCAGGTCGGCCGCATCTCCAGCTTCGGCCTTATGGAAATGAGCCGCCAGCGCCTGCGCACCGGCGTGCTCGAAGCGACTACGCGCGAATGCCCGCATTGCGACGGCACCGGGCTCGTCCGCACCGCCAGCTCCGCTGGTCTCTCCGCGCTGCGCCTCATCGAAGAGGAAGCGGCCAAGGGCAAGGGCACGAAGATCCGTCTCGCCGCCAGCACTGAGGCGGCCGTCTATCTCCTCAACGAAAAGCGCGCCGAACTGGTCGAGATCGGAGAACGCTATGGCGTGACCGTCGAAGTCGTCCCCGAAGGCGAAGACGAAGGCGCGAAGATGCATGTGTCGAGCCACGGCCCCAAGCCGTTGGATGCGCCCAAGTTCGAAGCCCTCGTCGATGACGAGGAAGACGAAGAAGAAGACGACGACATCGACACCTCCGACGAGGACGAAGACGAAGACGACCGTCCGCGCAAGAAGCGTCGCCGCCGCCGGGGTGGCCGTGGTCGCAACAAGAACCGCAACCAGAACGATAACGGTGACGACAGCGACGACGACGATGGCGATGCCGAGGAAGGCAATGACAGCGACGATGATGATGGCGAGGACAAGCCGAAGAAGCGTCGCCGTCGCGGTGGCCGCCGCCGTGGCGGTCGCGGCCGCGGGAAGGGCAATGGCGAGGAAATAACCGCGGACGACGCGGAGAAGCTCGAAGCCGTTTCCGAACAGGTCGCCGATGACATGGCCGTCGTTGCGGGTCCCGAGGATACGCCGGAAACCGCCGAAGCGGCGGCCGAGGAAAAGCCCAAGAAGCGCGCCCCGCGCCGCAAGAAGAAGGCCGATGAACCGGCTGCCGAAGAGGCTGCGAGCAAAAAGGCAACGGCGGAAGAAAAGCCGAAGCCCAAGCGCACGCGCAAGAAGAAGGCCGACACCGAAGAGGCCCCTACTGCCGAAACGGAGGAAGCACCCAAGCCCAAGCGCACCCGTCGCAAGAAAGCCGATGCCGAAACTGCCGAAGCTCCGGCTGATGCGGCAGCCAAGGAAGAGCCCGCTGCCGCGGCTCCCAAGCCCAAGCGGACCCGCAAGAAGAAGGCCGAGCCGGCCGAAGTCGCCGAACAGGTCGCCGACGACATCGCAGTCGTCGCGGGTCCCGAGGACGTACCGCAGACCGCCGAAGCGGCTGCCGACGCAGCGGACGAAGGTTCGGATGCCAAGGACGCCAAGCCCAAGCGCGGCTGGTGGCAGCGCACCTTCGGCGAGTGATCCTCGCGCCTATGCGACAGAGACCCCGCCGGACCTCAGGTTCGGCGGGGTTTTTCGTGGGAGATCAGGCGCCGGCTCTCCGGGCGACACCCCATTCCATCCAGCCCATCACCTTGGGCGTCTTGTCGAGATAGGCCTGACCGATCGGTTCGACCTCGAAGCCGGCTCCGCGCAGAGATGCGCCGATCGGGCGGGTCAAATGGCAGCCGCCGGCCATGGGCTTCCAATAGGGTTCGATTCGCTCCTGCCAACGCGCAACCTCGGGATCGGGCGCCTTGCCATGTTCGAGGAAGAGCAACCACCCGCGCGGCTTCAGTATGCGGCGCAGTTCGCTCAGGACCCTGTCCGGATCGCCGACCGTACACAAAGTGTAGGTGCACACGGCGGTATCGAAGCTGCTGTCGGGGAAAGGAATGTCCTCCCCTACCCCTTCTCGAATGTCGTGATCCCAGCCTTTTGCTCTCGCCCTCTCGCGCGCGCCTTCGAGCAGTTTTGCATGCGGATCGATGCCAGCGAAACGCGTGATGCGCGATGGATCGTAAAGCGCCTGGTTAAGGCCGCCGCCGCAGCCCAGTTCGAAGACTTGCCCTTCGGCGAGTGGCACTACTTCGCGGCGCCGTTTCTCGATCCCGCGCTGCCCGCACGCCAGCGTTATGACGCGGGGCATCACATGCGCGTCGTAGAACCGTTTGATCCCCATAAGCTCTCCGGCCTGCGACTCGAGCGGACAGCTTAGCGTCATTCCCGCGCGGCGGAAGCGTTTTGGTTAACGTGCGGCCAGCAGCGCTCTTACGAGGTCGAGATCGGCCTGTTTGTCTATGTCGACGGCGGCAAACCCGTCACTGGCCGGGACGAGGCAGGCAGACACGCCTATCCGGCGCCCGAGCCGTGGCAGCGCTTCGGCCATCGTGAGCCGCCCGAGCAGCATCGAAACAAGCGTTCCCGGACCAAGCCGCGCCGCTATCCGCCAGGGCCGCTTGCGATCCGCTTCCACCATCGACCAGGTGTCGAGCGCCCGGCGCGCCGCCGGTGTGCGAAGGTAGAAGAGGTTGCAACCTGACCAGTGCCCATCGGCGAACCGGAGATAGGTCCGCTTGCTCCCCAGCACGGCGGCTTCGACGCGGGAGCGCTCGGCGAGCATGACAGAGAGATCGCACCCCTCGCCCGTGCCTTCGACAAGCTCACGTACCCATGCGCCTTCGAGCAAACCATGGTCGCTGGTCGTCACCAGCAGCGGCGCACCTGTGCGGTCGAAACCCGCGGCCACGCTGGCGCTCGGCCCAGCCTCTGCCGGAATGACTTCCGCGCCCAATTTTTGCGCAAGATCGGCAACCGGACCGGGCAAACAGCTGACAAGCACGCGCTCCATCCCCGCCGCGCGCAGAGCCCCGACAACGCGCGCCAGCAGCGTCTCTCCCTCAAGCTCGATCAGCGCCTTGTGCGGTAGCCCCAGTTCATCGGCGAAAGGATCGCCGCCGGGCCGCGTTCCGGCGAGGACAAGGGCTGCTGGTGCGCTCACTTCGCCTGACCGGACGCAGCCATGGACTGGAGGACCAGCCTAACCGTAATTCCCATAGCCAGCGACACCGCCGCGGCCAACGCCGCGACCATCCACCCGATGGCCACCGGGCCAGCCTCATGGAACAGCAGGATCGTAATCCCCAATGCGACGGCGCCCACGGCCCGGATGATAAAGGGATATTGCGCGTGCCCGGTCGAGAACAGCAGCGGCTCGAACGCCACGCCCGCCAGCCCGAGCGAGGCTCCGATGGCCACCGGCACGAGGATGTCGGCGGCTTTGAGGAATTCCTCGCCGCCCATCAGCAGCATTATCCAGTCGCCCAGCGTCAGGGCGAGCACCGCGACAAGTACGCCGCCAAGGCTCGCCAGTATTGTCACTTGCCGCACGAGCTTGCGGAATTCCCCGATCTCGACGCTTGTGCGCGCCATCACGAACTCCGGCAGGGCGGCGCGGGTGATCATGTTCGCCACGCGCGCCACACCCAGCGCCAGCTGGTCGGCAAGCCGGTAGAGCCCCGCTGCGCTGGTGCCGAGGAAATAGCCGACAGCGAGCAGCGGCCCCTGCCGCGTCAGCGCGTCGAGCGAGGAGGAGCCGTAGGTAATACCGAAGAATTGCCGCAGCGCGCGCTCCTCGCGAAGGGCCTTGAACGGGTTACGGAAATTGGACCAGCGCAGGGCCTCGGGCGCCAGCCTCTTGGCCATGATCCAGTAGAGCGCGCCCACCAGCAGGTCGAAAAAGGCCCAAGCGAAAAGGAACCGCCCGACCGTCGCGCCCACAAGTATGATGACGAGGCTCGCCAGCAGTCGCCCGGCGGGCATGACCGCCTCGACATAAGTGCCGACATCGAAGCGGTCGAGCACGCGCACGATGCCGGTCGGTGTCGTCATGCGCGACCACAGCATGGCGCAATTGAATGCGAAGGCCATGTCGACATATTCGGGGTTGAGCTCGAGCAGGCTGCCGAAACCGTAGTAGATTACGCCCGCAAGGACGCAGCCCACGATGGCGCCCATCACGTCGATACTGCCGCACAGCCAGCCCAATTCGCCGAACCGTTTCCAGTCCTTGCGTTGCACGGGCTCAGCGCCGAAGCGGACCATGGTCTGCCAGGTCTCGAAGGTCGCCAGCGCGCAGAGCAGCTGTCCGGTGGCGAAGATCAGCGAAAAATGGCCGAAGTCCTTAAGCTCCAGCGAACGCGCGAGGATGGCCAGATAGGCTAGGCTGCAGATGGCAGCAAACCCCTTGCCGCCGAGCAGCCAGGCGAGGTTTTTCAGGATGTTCGCGAAGCCGGAACGGCGTGTCTTCGCGGTCTCTGAGCCTTCCATGCGCGCCCTTTGGACGAGTGCACGCTGTCGATCAATGGCGCGACACTGCCCTTGCCCCGAAAACCGGGCGCTGCGAGGATCGGACGACAGCCGCTTTGCAATCCGCGCGTCGCTAGCATATCGGCGCGCGATGGCTCGCGTCCTCTTCCTCTTCAACCACGATGCCCCGCACCAGGTCGCCCATCTTGCAGGCATCGCCGCCGCAACCGCGCGCGGTTTTCCGCAGATCGATTGCCAGCTGGCCTATGCGACCGACCGGATCGAGCAGCAGGTGCGCGCAATCCTGAGCGAGGACGATGCAGAAAGTCTCGAATGGGTCCAGCTCGACCTCCCCGCCTGGGCGCGCGTGGTAGCGAGACTGACCGACCGTATCCTGCCCGCCTCGCGCCTCCTGCGGCTACGACTAAACCTCGATCTGTTCGAACAGGCCGACCTCGTTATGTCGACGGAGCGCACCTGCCTGCGCACCAAGAAGCACCTGCCTTCGGGCAAGACCCCGCTCTACGCCAAGGTCCCTCATGGCGCCGGCGATCGCAGCGTTGCCTACCATCCCGACTATCGCAAATTCGACCGGGCATTCGTGGCGGGGCGAAAGGTGGTCGACCAGCTGGTCGCTCATGGGGTCGAACGCGAGAAGGTCGTCGTAATCGGCTACCCCAAGTTTGAGACGGTCGACCTCGATGCCAAGCGTGACTTCTTCGGCAACGGCCGCCCGACTTTCCTCTACAACCCCCATTTCGACCCGCATCTTTCCAGCTGGTACGGTGCCGGGCCCGACCTCCTGCGCTGGTTCGCCTCGCCGGAGGGGCAGAAGTTCAACCTTATCTTCGCGCCCCATGTCATGCTGTTTCGCAAGGAAACGCATATCTCGCCCGAATACAAACTCGCGCGCCGGCGGCCCGATGTACCGGAGGAAGCGCTCGCCGCCGACAACGTACTGGTCGATGTCGACGGCCCACACCTGTTCGACATGGCCTACACGCTGTCTGCCGACGCCTACATCGGCGACGTGTCGAGCCAGATGTATGAGTTCCTTGTGAAGCCCCGGCCCGCCTATTTCCTCGACTGCCGCGACAAGGGCCGCGCAAGCGATGACGAATGGCACCACTTCTGGAAGAGCGGGCCGGTGTGCTCCTCGGTGGAAGATCTGACCGCGAAGCTGGACGATTTCGAAGCCTTAGGCGCGCAGTACCGCGAGGCGCAGTGGGAGCTCATCGACTACACCTTCGACCTGCAAGAAAAGCCTGCCTCGCAGCGCGCCGCGGAAGCGATTGCCGACCTTCTTGGCGTCAGCGAGACCGCAGCGCAATGAGTGACGCCCCCTTGCGCATCGCCTATGTGATCAACTCGATGGAGGGCGGTGGGGCGCAGTCCCCCCTTCCCGCCATTATCCGCAGCATCGAGGCGAACGGGGCTGAAGTCCGGTTGTTCGCCCTGGCGCGGAAAGACGGCAAGGCGATCCCGCGCCTGGTCGAGGCCGGCATCGAGCCGCGCGTTTTCGATGGCTCGCTGTCCGATCACCTCGGCGCGCTGCGCTGGTTGCGAGGGGAGATCAAGGAATTTGCCCCCGACGCGATCTGGACATCGCTGACACGTGCCACGCTGCTTGGGCAAGAAGTCGGTCGCGAGCTTCGCGTGCCCGTCGCCAGCTGGCAACACAGCGCCTATCTCAAGCCTTGGAACGAGCGGCTGCTGCGCTGGCGGCGCAAGGCGAGCGCATTCTGGATCGCCGACAGCACCGAGGTCGCGCAGCTGACCCGCGAGCGGCTGAAGCTGGCGCCGGATAGGGTCGTGACCTGGCCGATCTTTGCAGCCGATCCGGATGCCCCCACACCTGCCCGCTGGAGCGATGGCCAACCCGTACGCATCGGCGCATTGGGGCGGCTCCACGTGAGCAAGGCCTACGACCTCCTTCTCGAGGCGCTGGCGCTTCTGCGCGGGCGAGACCTCCCCGACTTTGAGCTGATCATCGGGGGACAGGGGCCGGAAGGAGAAGCCCTTCGCGAGCAGGCCGAAGCAATCGGGCTGGCAAACATCACCTTCGCGGGCTTCATAGACCGGCCTGCCGAGTTCCTTGCCGGACTGCACCTCTACCTCCAGCCCTCGCGCCGCGAGGGATTCTGCATCGCCATGCACGAAGCCATGGCGACCGGGCTGCCCGTGGTGGTGTCCGATGTCGGCGAAATGCCGCACACGGTCGACAGCGAGGCGATGGGCCGTATCGTGCCCGCCGAGGACCCGAAGGCCTTGGCCGGAGCGCTGGGCGACCTGCTGGCGAATCCGCAGGATCTCGCCGCCATGGGAGAGGCCGCGCGCCAGCGGGCGCTCGATCTCTATCCGCAGGATCGGTTCGAAAGGGTCGCCGCCGAAATTGTCGAGCGTCTGCGCGAACTCGCTCGCAGCTAGAGCCCCTCGACTACTCGCCACCCGCGTGCCTCGGCACGGGCTTTCTTGCGCGGGCTTGCGGTAACGAACACCGCATCATCCGCCTGCTCGAGCGACGGGGCATCGGCAAAACTGTCGCTGGCGAAACGGACCGAGGACACCTCGCCTTGCACTGCGAGCCATTCGGTCACGCGTCGGCGCTTTTCCTCGCCATAGCAATTGCCGCCCGGAATGCCGCTGCCGTCCCAGCGCGTGGCGATGACAACCTCGATGCCGAGCCGGCGGGCAAAGGCACGGGCGTAGAATTCGAAGGCCGCCGTCGCCACCACCAGCACAGATCCCTCGGCGCGATCGTGCTCAGCCATCGTCACCACCTCGCCGATCCAACCCGCCCTTGCAAGATGATGCTCGGCAAACGCTTCCCCGACCGCTTCCAACCGGCCAAGGTCGGGCCGTCCCAGCATCAGCTTCATCCCGTGCGTCTTGAGCGTGGTTCGGTCATAGAGCCCGATCCGATAACCCACCATCATCAGCACCCAGACTGGTAGCAGGACAAGCCGCCAGGGGGCGATCCGGCGCGCGGCGAAGGCCAGGAACGGCGTGAAGGTCGCGCGCCGCACCAGCGTCTTGTCGAGATCGTAGATCGCCACTTTCATTGCGCCGCTGACTGGCAGCTTCGGTTCCATGCATCAAGCGATGCGTAATTCGCGCCTTCCACCCCCTTGCGCCATGCCGTGCAACAGCTAGAGAGGGCGCAACCGCAGACAGGATCGAATACACATGGCGACCTTCACCCTTCCGAAGAATTCGAAGATCACCGGCAAGTCCCGCGTGCATAAGGCCGAGGGCGCCGCACGCGTGAAGAAGTTCAAGGTCTATCGCTACGATCCCGACACCGGCGAAAATCCCCGTTACGACACCTTCGAGATCGACCTCGACGAATGCGGCCCGATGGTCCTCGACGCGCTGTTCAAGATCAAGAACGAGGTCGACCCGACGCTGACCTTCCGCCGTTCGTGCCGCGAAGGCATCTGCGGTTCGTGCTCGATGAACATGAACGGCAAGAACGGTCTGGCCTGCACCACCGCGATCGACGACCTGAAGGGCGAGATCCGCATCACGCCGCTGCCGCACATGGAAGTGATCAAGGACCTCGTCCCCGATTTCACCCACTTCTACGCACAGTATGCCAGCATCCGCCCCTGGCTGCAGACCGTCTCCACCACGCCCAGCGGCAAGGAACGCCTCCAGTCGCCCGAACAGCGTGAGAAGCTCGACGGCCTTTACGAATGCATCCTGTGCGCCTGCTGCTCGACCTCGTGCCCGAGCTATTGGTGGAACAGCGACAAGTTCCTCGGCCCGGCGATACTGCTTCAGGCCTACCGCTGGCTTGCCGACAGTCGCGACGAGATGACCGGTGAGCGGTTGGACCAGCTGGAAGATCCCTTCCGCCTCTATCGCTGCCACACGATCATGAACTGCGCGAACGTCTGCCCCAAGGGCCTAAGCCCCGCCAAGGCGATCGCCGAAACCAAGAAGATGATGGCCGAACGCGCCATCTGATTCGTGGCTTTAAGCGAAGACGTTTTCGAGCACGGCCCCGACCCGGACAATCCGGGCTGGCGGCACTGGAACCTCAAGGACGAGACGCTGTTCAACGGCGCGGTGATGGGCAAGCTCATCACCCGCCTCGATCCTGACGGCAAGCACGCGCGCCTGCGCATGTTTCCCGAACGCCGCCACGAAAACCTGCAAGGCATCATCCACGGCGCGGTTACGCTGTCGCTGATCGACATCTCGCTCTTCACCACCATGCACACGCTGGGCAGCGGCAACGCCGGCCCCTCGGTGACGCTGGAACTTTCGACCCAGTTCACCGGCGGCGGCAAGCCCGACCGTCCGCTCGACGCAGTGACCGAGATCGTGAAGGAAACCGGCGGCCTCGTTTTCGTGCGCGGCACGGTCGAGCAGGACGAACACGTGGTCGCCTCCTTCTCCGGCATCGTGAAGAAGATGCGTCCCAAATGACCGGCATGCTCGCGCGCTACGAGAAGCTCGTCGCTGCCGGCGAACTGCGCGCCGATCCCGACCAGCGCCGCGCCGCCGAACGGCTCGACAAGCTCCAGAAGGACCTCGAGGCGGAGACCTCCGGCGGCATCCTCAGCCAGCTGTTCCGGCCGAAGAAAACCCGTCCGCAGGGTGTCTACATGTGGGGCGGCGTCGGGCGCGGCAAATCCATGCTGATGGATATCTTCGTGGAAACGCTGGCCATTGCCGAGAAGCGCCGCGTACACTTTCACGAGTTCATGCTGGAAGTCGACCGCCTGATCCGCGAAGAGCGGAAGAAGGAAGCGGGTGATCCCATCGCTCTCGTGGCCGCGCGGCTTGCTAGCGATGTCCGCTGCCTCGCCTTCGACGAAATGGTGGTCAACAATACCGCCGACGCGGCGATCATGGCGCGCCTGTTCACGGCGCTGATCTGCGACGAAGGCGTAAGCGTCGTGACCACCAGCAACCGGCCCCCGTCCGATCTCTACAAGGACGGCCTCAACCGCTCGCTCTTCCTGCCGTTCATCGATCTCATCCAGGCCGAACTCGATGGGATGCCGCTGAACGGCCCGACCGATTACCGGCTCGACCGTCTGGGCGATCTCGACACCTGGCACACGCCACTGGGTGATCCAGCAACTGCCCAAGTGCGCGAGGCCTTCTTCCGGCTGACCGACTACAAGCCCGAGGACGCCGAGCACGTCCCTAGCGGCGAAATCGATCTCGGCGGCGGACGGACGCTCCACGTCCCCAAGAGCCTCAAGGGGGTCGGAGTCTTCAGCTTCAAGCGCTTGTGCGGCGAGAACCGCGGCGCGGCGGATTACCTCGCCCTCGCCCACGCCTATCACACGGTGATCGTGGTCGGCATTCCGCGCCTGTCGCCGGAAAACCGCAACGAGGCAATACGCTTCACCAAGCTGGTCGATGCGCTGTACGAAAACAACGTGAAGCTCTTCGCCACGGCGGCGGCCGAGCCCGAAGACCTCTACACCGCAGGCGACGGCGCTTTCGAGTTCGAGCGCACTGTCAGCCGCCTCAAGGAAATGCAAAGCGCCGATTACATGGCGCGCGGCCACGGGTTCGCCTGAGAAACGTCAGGCGGCGTTGCGCGTGGCGCTGCTCTCGAAATAGTCGATCATCATCGTCAGCACGTGGCGCAGCGAGCGTTCCTGCTCATCGAGCCGGGTTTCGATTGCCGCAAGGCGCGCGTCGTGGCTGCCATCGGAAGGCTCGGCAGGCGGCGTATCACGAAGCTGTGCGACTTCTCGTCGGAGCGAAGCGATGACCTTGTCGCGCTGGGCGAAGGCTTCCTCAATCGCGGAAATCTGCGCGTCGAGAAGGGCGTTGCCCTCGTCCTGCCCCGGCCTATCGTCCCACTCCTGATAGCCTTCCACTTCGGGAGCCGGATTGTCCTCGACCGGAGCTGTCGGCATGGGCTGGAGGCCGGATTTCTCGGACCGGGGCGTGTATTCGCTCATCGGGGCCTCCTCGGGTGCCTTGCCATTGATCTCGTCGATGACCGCAGCAACGAAAGCGTCATCGATCACCTCGCGCTCTTCCCCCGCACCCTTCATCAGCACGCGCGACATGATGCGGTTGACGAGGCGCGGAATACCGCGGCTTTCGCGCTGGATACGCTCCCAGATCGCGTCCTCGAACCGGGGCCGGAACTTGTAACCGACATGTTCGAGCCGGTGAATCACATAAGGCTCGATTTCTTCGGGCTGCATCGCATCGAGATGATGCGCCGCGATCACGCGCTGGCGCAATTGTTCGAGCTGGTCCCATTCGGACAGCAGCTGCTTGAACTCCGGCTGGCCGAGCAGAAGCATCTGCAACAGCGGCTGCGCGCCCAGATGGAAGTTCGACAACATCCGCAGTTCTTCGAGCGCGCCGACGGTGAGGTTCTGCGCCTCGTCCACCACGAGCAGCACCTTGCGCCCCGCGCGCGCTTCGTCCTGCAGGAAATTCTCGATTTTCGAGAGCGCCCCGGCCTTGTCCGCGTGATCGACCTCCAGGCCGAAGCTGTGCGCGGCCATGGCGATCATTTCCTCGCTGCCGAGCGCGCTGGTAACGACTTCGCCCACGGTGACGCTGTTCCAGTCGAGCCGGTTGCGCAAATGGCCCACCAGCGTGGACTTGCCCGCCCCGACCTCGCCAGTGATGACGATGAAGCCCTCGCCCTGCTGAAGGCCAAAGCTGAGATAGCTCAGCGCCTTCTTGTGCGTGACGCTCTCGAAATAGAACGAGGGATCCGGCGTAAGCTGGAAGGGCCGCTCGCTAAATCCGTAGAAATCCTCGTACATCGACTGCCTTCGACCAAACTTTCGTATGCGCGCAATCCCTACAGGGTAAATATGGTTAAATGGTTGATAGGTGCCTCAAACCAGCATTTCTTCCGCCGGCCCCTGCCCGAGAAAGGCGCTGGGCGAGGCGCTGGCGCCATAGGCACCGGCGCAGAACACGGCGACGAGATCGCCCACCTCGGCGCGCGGCAACTGCGCCTTGTCGGCGAGCCTGTCGAGCGGGGTGCACAGGCAGCCGACGACATTGGCCACCTCGCTCGGCTCGGCATCGAAACGCGAGGCGATGGCGAGCGGGTAATTGCGCCGCACGACCGTGCCGAAATTGCCCGAGGCTGCGAGCTGGTGGTGAAGACCGCCATCCGTGACGAGATAGGTCTCGCCGTGGCTTTCCTTCCGGTCGAGGATACGAGTGAGGTAGACACCCGCTTCGCCGACGATGTAGCGGCCAAGTTCGATGAAGAGCTCAGCGCCCGCGAGCGTGTCGGGGAGGTTCGCAAACCGCTCCTCCAGCGCCGCGCCGACCCGCTCGATGTCGAGCGGGGTATCCCCGTTGAAGTAGGGAATGCCGTAGCCGCCGCCCATGTTGAGCTTGGGCAGGTCCAGTCCGGCCTCGCTGGCAATCCGGTGGGCGAGATCGAGCGTGCTTGCCTGCGTCTCGATCACCGCGTCGGCGTCCAGCGCCTGGCTGCCGGGGAAGATATGGAGCCCGCGAAACTCGCACCCTGCACCAATGATTTCCCTGGCCAGCGCAGGCACGCGCTCGGCATCGACGCCAAAGGGCTTGGCGCCCCCGCCCATCTTCATGCCCGATCCCTTGAGCTCGAAATCGGGGTTCACGCGGATGGCGAGGCGCGGTGTGACACCCAGCTTTTCACCGATCGCGAGCGCACGGCGGGCCTCGTTCTCGCTTTCGAGATTGAGCGTCACGCCCGCGCGGATCGCCGCTTCGAGTTCCGCGTCGCGCTTGCCGGGCCCGGCGAAGCTGACCCGCGCGCCAGCGACACCCGCCGTCTCGACCATCGCCAGTTCCCCGCCCGAGGCAATGTCCAGCCCGTCGACCAGTCTGGCCAGATGCTCCAGCAGCGGCGCGAAACTGTTCGCCTTGATCGCGTAGTTGATCCGCAAACGGTTGGGCATGGCGGCCCGAAGCCGCGCAACGCGCTCGTCGATCATCGTCTGCGAATAGACGAACAGCGGCGTGCGACGTGCTTCAGCGGCAAGATCGCTGGCCTTGCGGCCCGAAATCGCCAGTTCGCCGTCGATCGCTTCGAACCCGGCGGGAATGGGGCCGAGCGGCTTCACGCGCCGATCTCCGCCGCGAGCGCCGTGCGGTCGATCTTGCCATTGGGATTGAGCGGCATCGCCTCGCGCCAGTGGATCACCTGGGGTTGCATGAAATTGGGAAGTTCCTTTGCAATTTGCCGGGCCAGCAAGTCGGCCCTCGCGCCCTCGTCGCCGCGCACGACGAGGTGGATCGCATGACCCAGGCGCGTGTCGGGGACACCCAGCGCGACTGCTTCGGCCACGAGACCCGTCGCCAGCGCAGCGCTTTCGATCTCCTGCGGGCTGATGCGATTGCCCGAGGACTTGATCATCGCATCGCGGCGGCCGACGAAATAGAGCAAGCCCTTCTCGTCGCGTTTCACCCGGTCGCCAGACCATACTGCCGTGCCGCCATAGGTCGAGGCAGCGGGCGCCGGCCGAAATCGTTCAAGGGTCCTAGCAGGGTCGTTCCAGTAACCTTGTGCAACAAGCGGTCCGCAATGGACAAGTTCGCCCTCCTCTCCGGCCTCGCACACATTGCCAGCTTCGTCGATTACGAGGATTTCGGCGAAGGGTATCGCGCGCCCCATCGAAGTGGGATGCTCCGCCACAAGGTCGGGATCGAGATAGGTCGACCGGAACGCCTCGGTAAGCCCATACATCGGAAAGATCTTTTTATTCGGTAGTTTATCCCGCAAATCTGAGATAATTTCCACGGTCAACGCGCCGCCGCTGTTGGTCACTCGCCGCAAGGACGTCACCGCCTCTTCAGGCCACTTCACCTCGCCCAGTTGCACCCAGAGTGGCGAAACCGCCGCCAGCGTCGTCACTGCGTGCCTGGCGCAGGCTTTCGCGACATCGCGCGGGAAGAGATAGTCAAGCGGCACTACGCTGCCGCCCGCGTACCAGGTCGAAAGCAACTGGCTCTGGCCGTAATCGAAGCTGAGCGGCAAGACCGCGAGCGTCACGTCATCGGCCGCCAGCCCAAGGTAATGCGCCACCGAAACCGCGCCGAGCCACATGTTGGCATGGCTCAGCATCACGCCCTTGGGCTTGCCGGTCGAGCCGCTGGTGTAGAGGATCGCGGCAAGCTTCTCGGGATCGCGTTCAGAGAGTGGGAGCATGGCGTCAACGCGTTCTGCCTCCTGCCACGCATCCTCTTCGGACATCGGCGCGCATCCTGCAGGAGTATCCGGATCTTCCAGCGACTTGAGCCGCGCAGCGGTCGCAATGAGCACGCTCGCCCCGCTGTCCGATAGGATGTGCGCGACCTGCGCCCGTTTCAGCAACGGATTGATCGGCACATGCACCATTCCCGCCCGCGCCGCCGCCAGCGGGAGCAGGCAGGTCAATTCTCCCTTCGCCGCCCAACTCGCGATCCGGTCCCCGGCATTCCAGCGGCTCGCCAGCCATCCGGCAAGCAGCGCCACGCGCGCGGCAAGATCGCCATGCGTAAGGGTCCGCTCTTTCAGGACCAGAGCGGGCGCATTGCGCGGCCCACGCTCGGCAAGATGGTCGAGCGGGTGCGGAACGGGATCGAGCGCGGGGTGGTCAGATGCGGCCATTGTCGCCCGCTATCCCTTTAACGCGCATCCAGCGCAAGAGGCGCCGCACCCTGCCGCCTTGCACGCCCTCCCCTGCGCCGCTAAGGGCAGGCCCGCCTTTGAGCTACGGGAAAACAGCCATCAGGATGACCTGCGAGACCGTCACTGCCGAACCCACCGGCCCAAGCCGCAGCGCGATCGACGAGCGCCTGCGCGCGATCCTTGTCGACGTGCTTTCTCTGGACGCGGAGCGGGTGGAGGAATTTGACGCGGAAACCGGCCTTTTCGGCCATCTTCCGGAACTCGACAGCATGGCCGTCGCCACGCTCTTCACCGAGATGGAAGATCGCCTCGGCATCGTTATCGAGGACGAGGACGTCGATGGCGAAATGCTCGAAACCTATGGCGGGCTGCTGGCCTTCGCCGAAGCGAAATGCGTCGAAGCCTGAGGCCTAACGCGTGAAATAGCTGGTCAGCTCGACATGGGTCGACCAGCGGAACTGCCCCACCGGCCGCAGCTTTTCCAGCCGGAACCCCGCATCCACGAGCGTCTTTACATCGCGCGCCCAGCTCGACGGATTGCAGCTGACATAGACGACGCGGGAAGCCGTACTCTGCGCAATCTGCGCCACTTGTTCGCGTGCCCCCGCGCGTGGAGGATCGAGCACGATTGCGCCGAAGCGCGATACTTCCTCCGCCGTGAGGGGATTGCGGAACAGGTCGCGGTGCATTGCATGGACCGGAACGCCGCGCATATTGGCCGCCGTCTTGCAGGCGAGATGCGCATCGCGCGCCGCCTCGACCGCCAGCACCTTGGCAGGGTCGGATAGCGCGAAGGCAAAGGTGCCTAGGCCCGCGAACAAATCGGCCACAGTTCGCGCATCACCGACGAACTCTGCCGTGTCGGACACCAGCACCTGCTCGCCGTCGCGGGTCGGTTGCCGGAACGAGTTCTGCGGTAAGCCCACGGGAATCGACCCGAGAGTGATCGTGACCGGCTCGGGCTCCCACACCGTTTCCGCGCCATAGCCCTGATCGAGCGCGAGGCGGGCAAGCCCATGATCGCGCGCGAAATCGAGCAGCGCCTCGGTTGCGGCGAGACCTTCGGCGGTGAAGCCCTTAAGCTGGCAATCCACGCCTTGATCCGCCAACGTCAGCGAGATGTCGATGGGTCGCCTGCCCGAATGCTTGGCTATGAGATTACGCAGGGGCGAAACCAGCGCAAAGAGCTCGGGCGCGAGGATATGGCATTCGCGCATATCGACCACGCGAGTGCTGCGCGCTTCGCGGAAGCCGATGACCGCGCTTTTTCCGGCCTTCAACGCGTGCAACGTCGCGCGGCGGCGCGTGCATGGCGGGGACAGGTGCGTGAGGAGGACTTCGCCCACGTTAAGCTCCTGCGCTTCGGCGGCGAAGGCGACGCGCTCGGTCACGAACTGGCGTAGCGCTGCCTCATCGGCCTGCTGCAACTGGCACCCGCCACAGGTTCCGAAGTGGCGACAGGGCGGTTCGACATGGTGCGGACCGGGAAGGATAGTCTCGTCTTCGCGCACCGTGTCCCCGGTAACGGCTCCGGATACATGGCGGCCATTCTCGGTGACGCCATCGCCCTTGGCGGCGATCCGCAGGATGGTCTCTTCACTCACAGAAAGCTCCCCAAGGCGTTGTCGACTGTGCGACCCAGCTTTCCGGCTGTGAAGGCAGGACCAGCGAGGCGCGCAGATTCGTGATGGATCCACACGGCCTCTTCGAGCGATTGCTGCACATCGCCCAGAACGGCGAGGCGCGCAGCGGCAATGCCCGCCAGGACATCGCCCGTGCCGGCAACGGAAAGCCAGCTCGATCCGCGTTCGAAGAAACGCACTCCATCGGGTCCGGCAAGAAGGGTGTCCGGCCCCTTCGCAAGCACGGTTATGCCCGTCCTCGAATGCAGGGCGTCGGCTCGGTCGAATTTGCTGGCAGCGTCGATCCCGAAGGCCTCGCACAGCTTGGCCAGTTCGCCTTCGTGCGGCGTTACGCCTATCCTAGCCGTGTCGCAGCCTGCAACCCGCGCAGGATCGAGGAGATGGAGCGCGTCGGCGTCTAGGATCGCGGGCCGCCCTGCCTCAAGCGCGGTGCCGAGCGCGTCGCGCGCTTCAGGGTTCCGCCCCAGTCCGGGTCCGACGAGGATGGCCGACAGGCGATCGTCGAAAAGGGTTTCTTTCGTCGCAGCGCTCTCGATGACAAGTTCGGCTGGCGCGTCGGGATGCGAATGATTGCTCAGCAGCTTCACATACCCTGCCCCGCTGCGCATCGCAGCCTCGGCCGCGAGCAGCGGCGCGCCGGGCATATCCCCAGCGACAATAGCGAGGAGACCACGGCGATATTTGTGGGCATCCGCAAGAGGGGCCGAAATGCAGGGCGCTTTGCTTAGGCGCGGAGCATCGGCGGGAAGGTCCAGCCCGATGTCGACCACGCGCTTTACGCCCATGGTGGCCATGACCGGCATGGTGAAATGCGCCCTTTTCCAGCCTCCCAAAGCCAGCGTCAGATCGTACTCGACCACAGAACCGAGCCGCTCGCCCGTATCGCTGGCGACGCTGCTCGGCACATCGACAGCTATCTTGTAGCCGGTAGCGTCCTGAAGTACTTTGAGCAGCTGGGCAAACTCGCCGGTCACCTCGCGGGTGAGGCCGTAACCGAAGAGACAGTCGACATAGACGTGGTCGTGCGGCAGGCCCTCGGTCGAGACTTCACCCTTGTAGGCGTTCCGCGCTGTCCGCGCGGTGTCCGTGCGCGGTTCCTTGGGGGCGACGACATGCACCAAGTTGCCGCGGCGCCTCAGGCTCTCAGCAATTACATAGCCATCGCCGCCATTATTGCCGGGGCCGCAGAGCACGCAGACATCGCGTCCACCCGCCATGCGCGCGACCCACTGTGCCGCGCCCTCGCCGGCGCGCTGCATCAGCTCCCACTCAGAGGTTCCGGCAGACATTGCAGCCTGCTCGGCAGCGCGCATCTGGTCGACGGTGAGGACAGCGGTCGGAGGCATGCGCGGCGGCTGCCACGCAATGCCGCGCGGGGCAAGCTCTAGCGGCGCTTCAGCTGCGAAACATCGCGGATCGCCCCGCGCGCGGCAGAGGTGGTCATGGCTGCGTAGGCTTCCAGAGCCTGGCTCACCTTGCGCGGACGCGGCTTGGCCGGCTCCCAGCCCTGCTCCTCACGAGAAGCACGCCGCTCGGCAAGCGCTTCGTCGGACACAGCGAGGTTGATCGTGCGGTCAGGGATCGAGATCTCGATGAGGTCGCCCTCTTCCACCAGCCCGATTGCTCCGCCTTCCGCGGCTTCCGGTGAGACGTGCCCAATCGAGAGGCCGGACGTCCCGCCGGAGAAGCGCCCATCGGTGAGCAGCGCGCATGCCGCGCCCAGGCCCTTCGATTTGAGATAGCTGGTAGGGTAGAGCATTTCCTGCATCCCCGGCCCGCCGCGGGGTCCTTCGTAGCGGATGACCACTACATCGCCTTTCATCACTTGTCCGGTAAGGATGGCGGTCACAGCATCGTCCTGGCTCTCATAGACCTTGGCTTGGCCGGAGAAGGTCAGGATGCTCTCGTCCACACCGGCAGTCTTCACGATGCAGCCGTCGCGCGCGATGTTGCCATAGAGCACGGCGAGGCCGCCATCCTTGCTAAAGGCGTGTTCGGCGCTGCGGATGACCCCGTTTTGCCGGTCGATATCGAGGCTTTCCCACCGTGCGGACTGGCTGAAGGCCGTCTGCGTAGGCACGCCACCCGGCGCGGCAGAATAAAATTCGCGAACCTTGCTGTTCTGCGTCCGCCCGATGTCCCAATCGTCGAGCGCGTCGCCCATGGTCGGGCTGTGAACCGTCGGCAACGCGGTGTGAAGCAGGTCCGCCTTCTCCAGCTCCCCCAGGATCGCCATGATGCCGCCGGCGCGATGGACGTCTTCCATATGGACGTCGCTCTTGGCAGGCGCGACCTTGGAGAGGCACGGCACTTTCCGGCTCAGCCGGTCGATATCGGCCATGGTGAAATCGACACCCGCCTCATGCGCGGCGGCCAGCAGGTGAAGCACGGTGTTGGTCGAACCGCCCATGGCGATATCGAGGCTCATCGCGTTCTCGAACGCCTCGAAACTGGCGATGGAGCGCGGCAGTACGCTTTCGTCGTCTTCCTCGTAGTAACGGCGCGCCAGCGTGACCGAGAGCCTGCCCGCGCGCTCGAACAGGCCCTGCCGGTCGGCGTGGGTGGCCAGCGTCGAGCCATTGCCCGGCAGCGAAAGTCCCAGCGCCTCGGTCAGGCAGTTCATCGAGTTGGCGGTGAACATGCCCGAGCAACTGCCGCAAGTCGGGCAGGCCGAGCGTTCTATGGCGGTCACTTCCTCGTCGGAATAGCTCTCGTCGGCGGCAGCGACCATGGCATCCACGAGGTCGAGCGCCACCTCCTTGCCCTTCACCACGACCTTGCCCGCTTCCATCGGGCCGCCCGATACGAAAACCGCCGGAATGTTCAGCCTCATGGCCGCCATGAGCATGCCGGGCGTAATCTTGTCGCAATTGGAGATGCACACCATCGCATCGGCGCAGTGGGCGTTGACCATGTATTCCACGCTGTCGGCGATTATGTCGCGGCTGGGCAGCGAATAGAGCATGCCGTCGTGGCCCATGGCGATGCCGTCATCCACCGCGATGGTGTTGAATTCCTTGGCCACCCCGCCCGCCTTCTCGATCTCGCGCGCGACCAGCTGGCCGAGGTCTTTGAGGTGGACATGGCCGGGCACGAACTGGGTGAAGCTGTTGACCACGGCAATTATTGGCTTGCCGAAATCCTCGTCCTTCATCCCCGTCGCGCGCCACAGACCGCGCGCGCCCGCCATGTTGCGGCCGTGAGTGGTGGTGCGAGAACGGTACTGGGGCATGGCTGGTCTCTCGAAACGGGAGAGCCGGTTCTAGCAGAGGTTCGGAGCGGATTGTGCGAGAATTACCGCAGCAGCCCCAAGATGCGCTTTAGACTTCGAGCGCCACGCGGCCCATGACATCGGCCAGCATCATCGCCCAGCGCGACTGGCCTGCCTCGGTCATGATCTGGTCCTGCCGGATTTCAACGGTGCAGTAGGGGATGCCATTGGCTTCCGCATGGCGATCCATCGTCGCGTTCAGCTGCTTGCCCGAATAAGGCTGGTTGTCCCCAACGGTCAGGCCCTGCTCGCCGAACAGGCGGATGGCATGACGAGCGGCGCGGTCGTCCTGATTGTACAGCAGCGAGACTTCCCATGGACGCTCTTCGGCGCTGGTTTCGAGGCTGGGCGTAAAGCTGTGCAGCGCGACCAGCATGCGCGGTTTGACCCGCGCGACCATCTTGCCGAGCGCCTCGTGATAGGGGCGGTGGTAATTCGCAAGCCGCGCCTCGACATTGGCGCCGATATTGCCGGGAATGAGCTTGCCGTCGCTTTCGGTCGGAACCACGGCGGCTTCGTCCTCGCGGCGGTGAAAATCGCAGACGAGGCGGCTGACGCAGGCGATGTGCGCTGGCATGTTGTGTCCGCGTGAGAGGCGATCGGCGATACCCTCCACCCCGATATCGAGCGCAATATGCTGGTTCATCAACTTGGGATCGATGCCGAGTTCGATACCTTCGGGCACGTAGTTTGAGGCATGATCGGCCACGCACATGAGGCCGCCCGGTCGCACATCCTCCGCACCGACCTGGCGATACGGCAGATTGTCGATCATCATCGAAGATTACCCCTCATCTGCCACCAATCCGGATGGTCTGCGGCGAGGCGCGCGGCGGCTTCGTCGCGCGCTGAATTGCTGTCGTAGAGCGCAAAGCACGTCGCACCCGAACCCGACATACGGGCGAGAAACGGCGAAGTTCCGCGCAGGGCGGCGAGCACGCCCGCAATCGGGGGGCAAAGCGAAATGGCGGGAGCCTCGAGGTCGTTGCGCCCTTCGACCGTCATGCGAAGAGTATCGCCATCGGGAAGCGGCCCGCGGTCGATCCCGTCCCACGCCTTGAAGACCGGCCCCGTGGCAAGCGGTGTGCGCGTATTGACGAGCAGGACGGGCGTATTCGCCATCGCACCGTCGGCGGGTTCCAGCTCGGTCCCAGTGCCGCGCCCCAGGCAGGTCCGGCTTTCGATGCAGGCCGGCACATCGGCGCCTAGCTTCGCTGCGCGGGCCTGCCAGTCGTCGGGCAGACCGTGCGACTGTTCGACCATCCGGAAAATCGCCCCCACGTCTGCCGAACCGCCACCCAGTCCTGCTGCGACCGGCAGGTTCTTCTCGAGGGTAACTTCCAGACCGTCGGGCCGAGGCAGCGCGCTGAGCGCCTTCATCACAATGTTGTCGAAGGGACTGTCGAGCGCGACGCCGAATTCACCAACGGTCACAAGGCTGTCCCGCTCAGCAGAATGCGCCGTCAGGCGATCGCCGCCATCGACGAAGGCGAACAATGTCTCGAGCTCGCGATAGCCATCCTCGCGCCGCCTGCGGACATGCAGCGCGAGGTTGATCTTGGCAAAAGCTGTCTCGGCGATTGTCACCCGAGTGGATCACATATTCGGATAATTCGGTCCGCCGCCGCCTTCGGGCGTGGTCCATTCGATGTTCTGGTTCGGGTCCTTGATGTCGCAGGTCTTGCAGTGGACGCAGTTCTGCGAGTTGATCTGGAACTTGGGCTCCGCGCCCTCTTCGATGATCCACTCGTAAACGCCTGCCGGGCAATAGAGGGTCGAAGGGCCGCCGTAGACTTCCAGTTCGCTTTCCCTCTGCAACTCGCGGTCGCAGACCTTGAGGTGGACCGGCTGGTCCTCGGCGTGGTTGGTGTAGCTGAAGCTGACATTGGTCAGGCGGTCGAAGCTGAGCGTGCCGTCGGGCTTGGGATATTTCACCGGCGCGAACAGATCGGCGCGCTCAAGCATTTCGTGGTCGCGGTGATGCTTCATGGTGATCGGCAGGCCGATCTTGAGTGTGCGCATCCACATGTCGATGCCGGCGAGCACGGTGCCTAGATCCTCGCCATATTTGGCGACGGCGGGCTGCGCGTTCTTCACCTTTTTAAGTTCCGTCGCGATCCAGCTGTCGCGCACGGCGGCGTCGTATTCCATCAGCTCGGTGTGCTCATGGCCGGCCTCAATCGCAGCAGCGATACTCTCGGCGGCGAGCATGCCGCTCTTCATCGCGGTATGCGTGCCCTTGATGCGCGGCACGTTCACGAAACCGGCCGAACACCCGATGAGCCCGCCGCCCGGGAAGGCAAGCTTGGGCACGGACTGCCAACCACCTTCGTTGATGACGCGCGCGCCATAGGCCACGCGCTTGCCGCCTTTGAGGATAGCGGCCACCTCGGGGTGGTGCTTCCAGCGCTGGAATTCCTGATAGGGCGAGACGTAAGGGTTCTTGTAATCGAGTGCGGTCACGAAGCCCAAGGCAACTTGTCCGTTCGCCTGGTGGTAAATGAAGCCGCCGCCCCAGGTGCCGGTTTCGCTGAGCGGCCAGCCCTGCGTGTGGATGACCTTGCCCTGCTCGTAGACTTCGGGATCGACGTCCCACAGTTCCTTGACGCCGAGCCCGTAGACCTGCGGCTCGCAATCGGCCTCGAGGTCGAACTTGGCCTTCATCTTCTTGGTGAGGTTGCCGCGCGCGCCTTCAGCGAAGAGCGTGTACTTTGCATGGATTTCCATGCCGGGCTGGTAATCGGGCTTGTGGCTGCCGTCCTCGGCAATGCCCATGTCCTGCGTCACCACGCCGGAGACCGCGCCGTTATTGTCGAAGAGCACTTCGGCGGCGGGGAAGCCGGGGAAAACCATCACGCCCAGCCCTTCGGCCTGTTCGGCCAGCCAGCGGCAGGTGTTGCCGAGCGAGGCGGTGTAGTTGCCATCGTTCGACATGAAAGGCGGCAGGAGGAATTCGGGAAGGTCGGATTTGCCGCCTTCCGACAAGACCCAGTGGTGGTTCTCGGTCACTGGCGTTTCGACGAGCGGGCAATCCATGTTCCGCCAGTCGGGGAACAGCTCGTTCATCGCCTTGGGATCGACCACGGCTCCCGAGAGGATGTGCGCGCCGATTTCGCTGCCCTTTTCCAGCACGACGACCTCGAGGTCTTCGTTGATCTGTTTCAGTCGGATGGCCGCCGAAAGGCCGGCCGGGCCGCCGCCGATGATGACGACGTCGCAGGGCATCGATTCGCGTTCGCTCATATCTCTCTCTTTTCGTCGCTTAGGCGTTGGGATTGCCTTGATTGCTGGGCGGTTTGAGGTCAAGACCCAGGGCGGACGGAAAATGATCGCAGACACACCGAAAACCCGCGAATTATCGCCTGCTGACGCGCTGGAAGCCGCGCTCGACTGGTGGCGCGAGGCCGGCGTCGAGGACGATTATCGCGACGAGGCGACGAGCTGGCTCGCAGAGCCCGAGCAGGAGCAGGCCGTAGCGTCGCCCAAGCCGAAGAAACCGCCCGAAGAACCCAAGCAGACTCCGCTCCAGCGCGCCTTCGAGGCGAAGGCTCCGGCAAACAGGATCGGGGGCGCGACAGAGGCCTATCCCGACAGTCTCGAAAAATTTCGCGAGTGGTGGCTGGTCGAGCCTTCGCTGGCCAGCGTGGGCACGGAAAGCCGCCTGCCGCCGCGCGGAGTGGGTGGGGCGAAGCTCATGGTCCTCATCCCCGAACCGATGGAAGGCGATGGCGAGGCGCTCCTCTCCGGCGCGCCGGGCAAGTTTGTCGACGCGGTCCTGTCGGCCATGGGGATCGCCCCGCACGAAGCCTATCTGGCGAGCGCCCTCCCTGCCGGTGTCACCCTGCCAGACTGGACCGAACTGTCGGCACGCGGGCTCGGGGACGTCACGCGGCATCATGTCGTTTTGGCGCAGCCTCACCGCGTGCTTGCGTTCGGGCGTTCGCTCGCCCCGCTCTTCGACATCGCGCCGGAAATGGCGCGCGAACCGGGCGTGGTTAAGGTCGGCGACAAGACGCTGCCCCTGCTGCTCGCCCCCGAGCTTGCCGAACTCGCCCGGTCGGCCCCGCGCCGTCGCAATTTCTGGAACCGCTGGCTGGAATGGACCGCATGACCCTACGCCAACTCTTGCTCGCCACTGCAATCGGCCTTGCCGCTGCCCCGGCAAGCCTTGCCGCGCAATCGGACAGCCTCGCCTACTTCACCCGCTCGCACGATGCCGCCCTGCCGCAACTGCTCTCGAGCGAGGACCGCTTCTTCTACTCCTCGCTGTTCGAAGCTATCGAAGCGCAGAATTGGGACCGTGTCGAAGTGATGCTTACCCAGCGCACCGAAGGTCCGTTGCACGGCACAGCGCTCGCCACCTATTTCCTCGATCCCGCCAGCCCCCGGATCGATCTTTCGCGGATCGAGGACTGGCTCCGGCGCTACCCCGATAATCCGCAGGTTGAAGCAATTGTGCGCCTCGGACAGACGCGTGGTTTGTCCTGGAGCCCGAGCCTCCCGCGCGAACGCGCCCTGTCGCGCCAGCCAGGCATCACGCGCCGCACCCTGCCTTCTACGGTCAACGACGGGACGATGCCGGACAGCGTCCGCAGTGCAATCCTCGAGCGCATCCGCAACGACGATCCCGACGGCGCACGTCTGCTGCTCGACGGAGTCGACGCCTCGCTATCGGCACAGGCGCGCGCCGAATGGCGCCAGCGCGTGGCGTGGAGCTATTACATCGAGAACCGCGATGCCGAAGCTTATGGCATGGCACAGCTCGTCTCGCAGGGTTCAGATGCATGGGTCGCGGAAGGGGACTGGGTGGCAGGACTTGCCGCATGGCGCCTTGGCGACTGCACACGGGCCGGACAATATTTCAACGCCGCCTCCGCGCAAGCCGGCAACCCGGAATTAAAGGCGGCAGCGCATTACTGGGCCGCTCGCAGCCTGGTGCGCTGCCGCGAACCGCAGCTTGCCGATGCCCACCTGCGCAGCGCGGCCCGATACGATGAGACCCTTTACGGCATGCTGGCGAGCGAACAGCTGGGGAAGGACTTGCCAGGCGATCACACCGCACCAGACCTGACGCAGGAGGACTGGCGCCACCTTTCCGGCGAACCCGCCGTGCGGGAAGCGATTATGCTGGCCGAAGTTGGCCGCCGCGACGTGGCCGACGAAGTCTTGCGCTGGCAGGTGCGCTACGGCGATCCGCAAGACTTCGGCGCCCTCACTCGTCTAGCCCGCGCGCTGGGGCTTGCAGGCGCGCAGACCTACATGGCCTACAATTCTCCGCGCGGCACCGCCTCGCCGCCGAACCTACGCTGGCCTGTTGCCTACCACACACCCCTTGGCGGATGGCGTATCGACCCTGCACTGGCGTTTGCTCACGCGCTGCAAGAGTCCAATTTCCGCGAACGCGTGGTCAGCCCCGCCAACGCCATCGGCCTGATGCAAATTCGTCCGATTGCCGCGCGCGAATACGCCTCTTCGATCAATATGAGCGCAGGCGCGGACCTGAAAGACCCGAAGACCAACCTCGCCTTCGGCCAGCGGACGCTCGAAGCTCTCGCGCAGGCGGGTTATACGCGCGGCGCACTGCCCAAGGTCATGGCGGCCTACAACGCCGGTCCGACGCCGGTGGCGCGCTGGAACAGCGAGATCAACGATCAGGGTGATCCGCTCCTCTGGATGGAATCGATCCCCTACTGGGAAACGCGCGCTTACGTTGCCATCGTGATGCGCAATTACTGGATGTATCTGCGCCAGGCCGACGCCGCGGCTCCGAGCCGAACCGAACTGGCCGAGAACGACTGGCCGCAGTTCCCCCACACACGATAAGGTCACGCCGCAATGGGTATCAACGAGAACCGCACCTTCAAACCAGTCAACATCGCGCTGCTGACTATCTCCGACACCCGCAAGGCCGCCGACGACACGTCGGGCGACATTCTGGCGGACCGGATCAAGGTTGCCGGCCACCACCTCGCCGCACGCGAGATCAGCCGGGACGATCAGAACGAGATCGCAGCGCATCTCCATCGCTGGATCGATGACGAAATGGTCGACGCCATTCTCACCACTGGCGGAACGGGCCTGACCGGCCGCGACCAGACCCCAGAGGTCCTCGACAGGGTCAAGGACAAGGACATCCCCGGATTCGGCGAACTCTTCCGCTGGCTAAGTTACGAAACGATCGGTGTCACCACGATCCAGAGCCGCGCCTGCGCCGTCATTGCGCGGGGAACATACATCTTCGCCTTGCCCGGGTCGAACGGCGCGGTGAAGGACGGTTGGGACAAGATACTGGCAGCCCAGCTCGACAGTCGTCACCGTCCCTGCAATTTCGTCGATCTCATGCCGCGCCTTCGGGAACGGTAGGAACCGGAGCCCTCCTCGCCCGTCGTATCCGGCAAGAGCATACAGGGGAGCAAGTACCTGCCGGATCTCACGTTTTTCTCGACGACGACAGTTTGTCTCGTTTTCACCGCTTGCGCGCTGATAATCGCCCTCTTGGGCACGAGAATGGCCAGCTATGCCGATACCATCGCAGACCGTACGCGCTTCGGTGAAGCGCTGATAGGCTCGGTCCTGCTCGGTGCCGGAACGAGCATCGCCGGCATCGTGACCTCGACCAGCACCGCAGCCTCAGGCGCTGCCGACCTGGCCGTTTCGAACGCTCTCGGCGGCATTGCGGCGCAAACCATGTTCCTTGCCCTGGCCGATATTGCCTATCGCAAGGTCAATCTCGAACACGCCGCAGCAAGCCCTGTGAACCTGGGGCAATCGACGGTCCTCATCATCCTGCTTGCCTTGCCGATCATGGCGTGGGCGGCGCCTCCCTACGCGATTTTTGGGATCAATCCCCTGACACCGGTTTTAGTGGGTGCTTATCTCGTCGGTCTCCATAACGCCCACAGGATACACCGGAAGCCTATGTGGCTCCCTCGTCAAACGGACGACACGCGTGATGAAGGCGACGAGGAGTGCGACGACCAGCGCCCTCTGTGGGTGATCGGAAGCCTGTTCGGTGCGTTCGTCGTCATCGTGGGCTTCACCGGTTGGTTGGTAGGGGAAACAGGCATCGAACTGTCCCGCCGTTTCGGCATTTCCCAAGGTGTCGTCGGAGCCCTCGGAACAGCCATCGTTACCTCTCTCCCGGAACTTGTCACCACAATTGCGGCCGTCCGTCGCGGAGCCCTGCAACTTGCCATCGGAGGGATTATCGGGGGCAACATGTTCGATGCGCTTTTCATCGCTTCGAGCGATGTCGCTTATCGAGAAGGCTCGATCTACAACGCGATCTCCGAAAGAACGGTGTTCTGGATGGCGCTGGCTCTGGTGATGACGGCCGTTCTGCTCTTGGGCCTGCTGCGCCGTGAGCGTCAGGGTCCGGCCGGGATCGGTTGGGAAAGCGTCCTTCTCATCCTCCTTTGGGGCGGCGGAGCGGGCTTGCAGATCATGCTGGGATAGGCCCTCGACGGCGTTCTTTGTTCCATATATGTTCCCGTCATGAAGAAAAGCAGTGAGTCGCCCGTCAGCGGACGGGGTGCGCAGTCGCGCCTTGTCCCGACCCGTTTTGGACTCGCCACGCGCGAGGCCGATGGCGAGTGGCGCGACCATATGGAGGCGCTGGACGGTCCGCCGGTGAAACTGCGCACCCATGTGACCGAGGAGAACCCGAAGACGATCCTCAGCTTCAACCAGTCGCCCGACATCTTCTTCGACCGCTCGATCAACGCCTATCGCGGGTGCGAGCACGGCTGCGTCTATTGCTTTGCGCGCCCTACCCACGCCTATCACGACCTGTCGCCCGGCCTCGACTTCGAGACCCAGCTATTCGCCAAGCCGAATGCCGCCGAACTGCTGCGCGCGACGTTTGCGAAGCCGAAGTATCGCCCCAAGCCGATAGCGATGGGGACAAATACCGATCCCTACCAGCCGATCGAGCGCGACTATCGGATCACGCGGCAGGTCCTCGAAGTATGCCTGGATGCGCGCCATCCAGTAACCATCACGACCAAATCGGACCGGGTGCTGGACGATCTCGACCTGCTCGCCGAAATGGCCGAACGTAGGCTGGTCGCGGTGGCGATTTCGGTGACCAGCCTCGATCCGAAGCTGTCAGGCAAGCTCGAACCGCGAGCAGCCTCGCCTGCCAAGCGACTCGCGGCATTGGAGAAACTGGTCAAGGCGGGTGTTCCGAGCCATTGCTCGGTCGCCCCGGTCATCCCGGCGATCACCGACGAGTTCATGGAGGAAATCGTCCAGCGCGCAGCGGCCATCGGAGTCGACAGCGTGGGCTGGATCCCGCTGCGCCTGCCGCACGAAGTCGCCCCGCTGTTCCGCGAATGGCTCTCGGTCCACTACCCGGAGCGCGGCGACAAGGTGATGAGCATCGTCCAGTCGATCCGGAACGGGAAGGATAACGACCCCAACTTCTTCTCGCGCCTCAATCCGACGGGCGTGTGGGCCGACCTCTTCCGCGCACGGTTTCGCGTCGCCTGCAAGCGAGCGGAATTGGGCAAGGCGAAATTCGAGCTGGATTGCACACAGTTCAGGCCACCAGCCGTGGGCGGGCAATTACGGTTGCTCTAGAAGCCCTCCCCCGCATCGCCGGGAGAAAAACGCACCAGTCGGCTGTCCGCCAGCGCTGCCGTGCGATTGGCCACCGCCCTTTGATAGTCGGGGTCCTTGATCATCTCGAAGAAAGCGCCGGCGTTCGGATACTGCGCGACGAAGCCGTCGTGCCATTGCATTGCCTCGGGGCCCGTCACCACCGTCTGGAACGCGCCACGCCAGACGATGCTGCCGCCTACGCGGCGGAAGATCGGGCCGCTGGTTTTGCCGTATTCCTCATAGGCGCGGCGGCCGCTCCATCCCTTTGCCGAGTTCTCGTGACCAGCGGAATAAGCAGCCTGCTCGCGGTACTGCAGGAGGTTGAGCATATGGATCGGCTCGTCGCGCGGAAGGTCCTTGAACGCCTGAAAATTCGCGGGGCTCGGGTCTATGTAGGTCTCGGTCACGGCATTCTCCTCATACCTCGATTTTACGATAGGTGCCCGGCGCGATGCCGTCGACACTCCACTCGCCAATACGCCAGCGGATGAGGCGAAGTGTCGGCAGGCCCACGGCGGCAGTCATGCGGCGGACCTGGCGGTTTCGCCCCTCGGTAATCTCCAGCGCGATCCAGCTGTCGGGCACGCTCTTGCGATAGCGGACGGGTGGGTCCCGCTCCCAGACGGGCGGCGGATCAATACGCTTGGCGCGCGCGGGTCTTGTCATGCCGTCCTTGAGTTCAACGCCGCGCGACAGCTTCTCCAGAGCATCGTCGCCCGGCTCTCCTTCGACCTGCACGAGATAGGCCTTCGCTATCTTGTAGCGCGGTTCGGCGATGCGCGACTGAAGCTTCCCGTCATCGGTCAGGAGGAGCAGTCCCTCGCTGTCCTTGTCCAAGCGCCCCGCAGGATAAACATCCGGCACGTCCACCAGATGCGCGAGCGTGTCCTCCACGCCCTCCTTGCCCCCGGTGAATTGCGACAGCACACCGAAGGGCTTGTTGAGCAGTATCAGGCGGCTCACAGCCCCTCGATCGAACGGTATCGGTAGTCGAAGGTGCGCATACCATCTTCTACCACCACCCGGTAGGCGAGCGGCATACCGTCAACCGTGCGCCAATCGCTGAACCGGGCGACAACCGGGGACTGGCCCTTTCGGTAGGCGAGGATAGCGAAGGGGATGCCCGTTCGAGGGTCTGCCTGCAGGGCTCGGTAATGCACACCAAAAAACCGCGATCCCTCTTTCCCGATTTTTTCACGGCAGGGCTCGTCCTCCGTTCCGCAGGAGCGGATCATCGACACACCCTCGTTCAACTCGGCAAACTCGGATACCTGCGCGTGAAACAGCTGCGATTCGATATGGAAGACATAGCTTTCCGGGAGCTCGGTGCGCTCGCCACCCTCAAGCGAATATGCCGCTTCGCCATCGGTGGAGTAATGCACGATCCGATCGGGATATTCGGCCTTGTAGAAGGCGCCGTGCGGGCCGTAGCCAGTGGTGACGCTGTACTGCGTGCCATCCGATACGGTGACGTCGGCGATCGTAAGCAAAACCGGCCTGTCGGGAAGCGCCGCGATCCCCTTGTCGGACACGGCGCAGCCCCCAAGCGCGATGCTTGCCGACATGATCGCTGCTGCAAAACTTCGTCTTTTCATCACGCCTCAAGCTTGTAGTCGGCGAACCGGTCGCGCAGGTCTTTCTTACTGATCTTGCCGGTCGCCGTGTGCGGGATATCGTCCACGAACTCGACCGCATCGGGCAGCCACCATTTGGCGACCTTGTCGGACAGGAAGCCCACGATGCTCTCGGCATCACAATCCTGCCCTTCCTTTTTCACCACGAACAGCACCGGGCGCTCGTCCCACTTGGGATGGAACATGCCGATGCAGGCCGCTTCGGCCACGGCCGGGTGGCCCACGGCGGCATTTTCCAATTCGACTGAAGAAATCCACTCGCCACCCGACTTGATCACATCCTTGGTGCGGTCGGTGAGTTGCAGCGTGCCGTCGGGATGGAGCATGCCGACATCGCCGGTGTTGAACCAGCCATCCTCGGTCACCGCGTCTTCCTCGGCCTTGAAATAGCGTTTGACGACCCAGGGACCGCGGATCTGCAGCGCGCCGCTGGCCTTGCCATCGCGCGGCAGGACCTTGGTCGGATCGTCGAGATCGACGGTGCGCAGTTCGACGCCGAAGATCGGACGCCCCTGCATCATCGTCTTGGCGACCTTCTCCTCGAAGGAAAGCTGGTCCCAGTCGTGGGTGGGACCGCCGACCGTGCCGATGGGACTTGTCTCGGTCATGCCCCATGCGTGCTGGACGCGCGTGCCGTTTTTGATCAGGCGCTCGATCATGAACTTGGGCGCAGCCGAGCCACCGATGGTGGCTGCCCTGAGCTTGGGCAGTTCGAGGTTGTTGGCGTCGCAATATTGGAAATGCGCCAGCCAGACGGTCGGCACGCCGGCGCTGTCGGTCACGCCTTCGCGCTTCATCAGCATGTCGAGCACGGCCGGATCGTTGACCTGGCTGAAGACGAACTTCATCCCCGCCATCGCGCCGGCATAGGGCAGGCCCCAGCTGGCGGCATGGAACATGGGTACGACCGGCAGATAGACCGAGGACGTCATGCAGTTGAGCGCGCTCGGCTGCAGGCCCGCCATGGCGTGCAGGATCGTGCTGCGGTGTTCGTATTGCACGCCCTTGGGATTGCCCGTGGTGCCGCTGGTGTAGCAGATCATGCATGGGTCGCGCTCGTCGCCCTCAACCCATTCGAACTCGCCATCCTCGGCGCCGATCCAATCCTCGAACGCGGTCGTGCGCTCGCCGCTGTCAAAGCAGATGTAATGCTCCACGTTCGGCCAGCGGTCTTTCATCTTGTCGATGATCGGCTGGAACATGGCGTCGTAGATCACAACGCGGTCATCGGCGTGGTTGATGATGTATTCGAGCTGGTCCTCAAACAGGCGCGGGTTCACCGTGTGGAGGACGCCGCCCATGCCCGCGACGCCGAACCAGCTGACGAGATGCCGCGCGTGGTTCATCGCGATACTGGCGACCTTGTCTCCCGGCTTCAGCCCAAGCCTCTGCAGCGCCTGTGCCATCTTGAGCGCGTCGCGGCGAATGCCGGCCCAGTCGGTGCGGGTTTCCGTCCCGTCCGCCCAATAGGTGAGGATTTCGCGAGTCCCCGCCTCACGTGCCGCGTGATCGATCACATGCGTCACGCGCATGGTCCATTCCTGCATCGCTCCGAGCATTTCAGCCTCTCTCCTTGCCTCGTGCGCCCCTCTCCGGCGCGTGTCGGTCAGGCGACGAGGCGAAGGTGCGAGCCGCCGCGCCGCTTGTCGAGCTGCACCTTGGCAAGGCCGGGCACGCTTGCCAAGCGTTCTGCAAGCTCCCCGTCCAGTGCGAAGTCGCGCCCCAGACGCATCGCCGGTTCAAGCTCGCCGCCGATCCGTAGCGTCACTAGCACTTCGTCCTGCCCCTTGCCCGCTTCGGACAATTCCGCGCTAAGCGTTTCGATTGCACCGATATCGAGTATATCGAGCGTCAGGATCATCGGCGTGGCGCCCTTGACCTCCGCCAGCGGTGTGCCGCCGCGCACGGTGACGCGGGGCGGCTCGTCGGGGCTTGGCGAGTCGAGTTCAACCTGGAGGAGGACGCAGGTCTGCTCCTCGGCCCATTTGAGGAAGCGCTCGACCATCCCTTCTTCGAAGCAGGCCGCGCTAAACTGGCCGGTCGCGTCGGAGAAATCGGCGCGGATGAAAGGTTTGCCGCGGCGCGTGGTGCCCTTGTTCACTTTCTCCACCATGGCCGCCATTACCGCGTTGGAGCGGCCGCCGGCGGGCGCCCCGCCCGACATCAGCGAAGCATAGGTCCGCGCGCCATTGGCCGAGGCAATGTCCTTCCACGCGGCGACCGGGTGGTTGGAGAAATAGAAGCCGAAATTCTCGCGCTCCCGCGCCATGCGTTCGGCGCGCGGCCAGTCCTCGACCTCGCGCAGGCGCAGCGTTTCGCCGGGTGCATCGTCCCCGCCGAACATGCTCGCCTGACCGCTGGTCCGCTCGCGATCCGCCGCATCGGCGACCGCAAGCAGCATGTCGGCGTTTTCGAAGACCTTGCTGCGGTTGGGCTCGAGACTGTCGAGCGCGCCCGCGCAGGCCAGCGCTTCCAGCTGGCGCGAATTCATCGACCCCTTGGGAATGCGCTCGAACAAGTCCTGCAGGCTGTCGAACTGCCCGGAAACCTCGCGCTCGGCGACGATATTCTCCATCGCCTTCTCGCCGACATTGCGAATGCCTGCGAGTGCATATCGCACGGCATAGCCGGTGTCGGTCTGCTCGACGGTAAACTCGGCTTCGGACTTGTTGAGGCACGGTGGCTCGACCGCGATGCCTTGCCGCCGCGCGTCGTCGACAAAGATCGTCAGCTTCTCCGACTGGTGCATGTCGAAGCACATCGAGGCAGCGAAAAATTCCTCGGGGTAATGCGCCTTCATCCACGCTGTCTGATAGGCAAGCAGTGCGTAAGCGGCGGCGTGCGATTTATTGAAACCGTAACCTGCGAACTTGTCGATCAGGTCGAAGAGTTCATTAGCCTTGGCTTTCTCGATTCCCGAGACATCCTTGCACCCTGCCACGAAGCGTTCGCGCTGGATGTCCATTTCCGCCTGGACCTTCTTGCCCATCGCACGGCGCAGCAGGTCGGCATCGCCGAGCGAGTATCCGGCGAGGATCTGCGCGGCCTGCATGACCTGTTCCTGGTAGACGAAGATGCCGTAGGTCTCAGCAAGGATGCCCTCGAGCTTTTCGTGCGGATACTCGATCGGAACCTCGCCCGCCTTACGCTTGCCGAACAGCGGAATGTTGTCCATCGGACCCGGACGGTACAGCGAGACGAGTGCGATGATGTCGCCGAAGTTGGTCGGCTTCACCGCGGTCAGCGTGCGCCGCATGCCTTCCGATTCCAGCTGGAAGACGCCGACGGTGTTACCGGCCTTCATCAGCTCGTAGACCGCCGGATCGTCCAACTCGAGCTGCGACAAGTCGATAGTGATGTCGCGCTTCTTGAGCAGGTCGGTCGCCTTCTTCAGCACCGACAGCGTCTTCAGGCCGAGGAAGTCGAATTTGACGAGGCCGCTGCTCTCGACATTCTTCATGTCGTACTGCGTCACCGGCATATCCGAGCGCGGATCGCGATAGAGCGGGACCAGCTGCGCCAGCGGGCGGTCGCCGATCACCACACCGGCCGCGTGGGTCGAGCTGTTGCGCGGAAAACCTTCCAACTTCATCGCGAGGTCGATCAGGCGTTTGACCTCGTTGTCGTTATCGTATTCCGCCTTGAAATCGGCTGCCCCGTTGAGTGCGCGCGGCAATGTCCAGGGATCGGTCGGATGGTTCGGCACCATCTTGCAAATCCGGTCGACATGGCCGTAGCTCATCTGGAGGATGCGCCCCGTATCGCGCAGCACGGCGCGCGCCTTGAGCTTACCGAAGGTGATGATCTGTGCCACGTGATCGTGGCCATACTTGGCCTGCACGTAACGGATCACCTCGCCGCGGCGGGTTTCGCAGAAGTCGATATCGAAGTCCGGCATGGACACGCGTTCCGGGTTTAGGAAGCGTTCGAACAGCAGGCCCAGTTGAATCGGATCGAGGTCGGTAATCGTCAGCGCCCAGGCCACAAGGCTGCCTGCACCCGAACCACGGCCGGGACCGACGGGAATATCGTGGTCCTTGGCCCATTTGATGAAGTCGGCAACGATAAGGAAGTAGCCGGGAAAGCCCATCTGGTTGATGATGCCGACCTCGTAATCGAGGCGGTCGAAATAGACCTTGCGCGCTTCCTCGGTCATCTCGCCATAGGGCTCGAGCCGCTTTTCCAAGCCTTTGCGAGCGTCCGCTTCCAGCATCCGCGCCTCGCCTTCGAGATCACCTGCGAGGCTTGGCAGGATGGGATCGCGATAGGGCGGCGCATAGGCGCAGCGCTGCGCAACCACGAGCGTGTTCGTAGTGGCTTCGGGCAGGTCGTCGAACGCCTCTTCCATCATGTGGGCGGTTTTCACATACGCCTCGGGATTCGACTTGGCGCGCTCTTCATTGTCGATATGCGTCGAATTCGCGATGCACAGCATGGCGTCATGCGCCTTGTACATGTGGGGCTCGGCGAAGTTGGCTGGATTAGTCGCAACGAGCGGGAGGTCTCGCTCGTAGGCGAGATCGATCAGCGCTGCTTCGGCAGCTTCTTCCACCGGATTGCCGCGCCTTGCGAGTTCCACATAAAGCCGCCCGGGAAAAAGCGCTTCGAGCTTGTCGAGCATGGCCGTGGCATGGCTGGTCTGCCCCTCGGCAAGGAGGCGCGTCACACCACCCTCGCTTGCGCCGGTAAGCGCGATCAGCCCATCGGTGCGACCTTCGAGGTCTTCCATCCGGATATGCGGCTCGAATTCGAGCGGGCGCTCAAGATGGGCCTTCGAAACGAGGTGGCAGAGGTTGTCATATCCCGCCTCGTCCTGCGCATAGAGCGGCAGGTAGTCGACCGTACGCCCTTCCTCGTCACGCGCGACACCAAGCAGCGTACCGGTAATCGGCTGGATGCCTTCGGCCTTGCAGGCATTGGCGAACATGACCGCGCCATAGAGCCCGTTGCGATCGGCCATCGCGATTGCGGGAAAGCCGCGTTCCTTCGCCAACTTGGCCATCGCCTTGGGATCGATTGCCCCTTCGAGCATCGAATAGGCCGAGAGCACGCGTAGCGGAACGAAGGGCTTGTATGGCATGCCTTCAAGGTAGGATTTCCCGCGCCAAACTCAAAGCGCCTGGAGAGGGTTATTCTCCACCGCTTGTGGAGAAATCAGTCCTCTGGCGGAGCGGCGATCTTCCTGCGAGTGTCCCGGATCGTGGACCACGCCCCGTAGACGACCAGCGCGGCGAGGAAGATCCACACCCATACAGGGATATTCCGTCCCGCAATCGCGAGATAGATATAGGCCGAGACGAAGAAGAACCCGGCGGCAAGCGTCGGCACCACGGTCGAGCGCCCTGCCCTTGCTCGCTTCACCAACCAGGCGATCGAGGCGAGGAAGAAGGGGATCGCGCCCACGTAAATCCCGCCGAAAATATAGGGGTTCACGCCGTATTCGGCGCCGAGCGAGAGAAACCACTGGTTGATATCGGAAAGCATGATCCGCCTTTCGAATGCCGCCGCAATCCGGTTACAGCAGCTTCTCGATGTCTTTGGCGATGCTTGCCGGAGCGTCGGCCGGGCCATAGCGCTTCACGACATTGCCCTCGCGGTCGATCAGGAACTTGGTGAAGTTCCACTTGATCGCTTTCGATCCCATCAGGCCGGGCGCTTCCTTCTTCATCCAGTCGAACAAAGGGCTGGCCTCGTCGCCGTTGACGTCGACCTTTTTCATCAGCGGAAAGGTGAGGCCGAAATTGACCTTGCAGAATTGCTCGATCTCCTCCGCATCGCCCGGCTCCTGCGCGCCAAACTGGTTGCAGGGGAAGGCAAGCACTTCGAAGCCCTTGTCGCCATAATCCTGATAGAGCTTTTCCAGCCCGTCGTACTGCGGCGTGAAACCGCATTTGCTGGCGGTGTTGACCACCAGCAGCACCTTGCCGAGCTTCTCCTGGAGATCGAGATCTTCGCCCTTGTTGGTAGCGATGGTGAAATCGGCAATCGTGGTCATCGGCGGATCAGTCCTTGCGGCGATAGATCAGGTCGAAATAGTCGGTCCAGCTCAGGCCGTGGTCGCTGCTGGCCTCTCCGTGTTGGCGCACGCTGCCGTCATCCTGCAAGCTATATGTCATTCGCACGAGCAAAGACGTTCCATCGGCAGCCTTGCCCCAGGGGCCGGTGAGAATCATCCTGCCCTCGACCGGTCCTCCGTCGAAGAACACGCGACCTGGAGTACCGCCGACCCAGAGCTGGTGCCAGCCTTCGGTATCGGGATCGTAGGCGGACAGGCTCGTGCCGCCACGGCCCTGAAGCGGCATCCAGGTTTCCCGGATCGCGCAGCCTGCGCTCACCTTCTCGATATGGCTGTCGGCCACTTTTGCGGGCTCGCCATCGGCACGGTTGGGGTAGACATCCCACTCGCCCACCCAGAAATCGAAAGCCTCGAAAGGCTCTCCTTCGCATTTCGGGGGAGCCGGCGGCGGCGCTGTTGCCACTTCCGGAGTGGTAGCCTGCGCCGTGAGCAACATCAGGAATTCGAGCATGTTTTGTCCTCCCTCGGTTGGGTCCTAGCGAGGCTAAGCAATAACGCCAGAATCCATCAATCGAATGGGCAAATCCGCCTACGAACGGGGAAAATCTTCACGCTGCGCGAGACTAGCGATCTCCTCCGCATGATATTCCCGGTCGCCCGCCTTCTCAATGTAATACTGGCTTCGCTCGCTTTCCGGCATCAGCATGATGTGTGAGATGAGCTCGGCGAAAGTGCCCGACCTCAGGCCCTTCGCACCATCGAGAACGCCGTCCCCGTCACCTACCCGGTGTAGGGAGGCCCGGTCGTCCCATTGGATGCCCATTCGGTGACAGCCCTCGCCCTTGTAGGTGCTGGGATGGTCGGTCATGCAAAATTCCTCCTTTTGCCTAGCCAACGGCTGAGACACGTTCCGGGTCCTTATTCGAGCACCCCTTCGTGCAAACGGACCACGCGGTCCATGCGTGCCGCGAGGCGTTCATTATGCGTGGCAATTATCGCAGCGCTGCCCTCACCCCGAACCAGTGCAAGGAATTGTTCGAGCACGCGGTCCGAGGTTGCCTCGTCCAGATTGCCGGTCGGCTCATCCGCCAGCACGAGGTCGGGCCGGTTCGCCAGTCCGCGCGCCACGGCGACACGCTGCTGCTCGCCGCCAGAAAGCTGGCTCGGGCGGTGATCGAGGCGATGCTCGAGACCGAGAGCGGTAAGGAGTTCTTCCGCGCGCGCTTCGGCGTCCTTGCGCGGCGCTCCTGCCACGAGTTGCGGCAGCACCACGTTCTCCCGCGCGTCGAAATCGGGCAGGAGATGGTGGAACTGGTATACGAAGCCAAGGTGATCGCGACGCAGCGCGGTGCGCGCGTTGGCGTTGCTTTTTTCTGCGGAATGCCCGGCGATGAGTATCTCGCCGCCAAACCCGCCTTCGAGCAGACCCACCGCCTGCAGAAGCGTCGATTTGCCAGAACCGGAAGGCCCGAGCAGGGCGACGATTTCGCCCGGCATGACATCGAGGTTCACCCCCCGCAGCACGTCGATACGCACGCCGCCCTGCTCGAAGCTTCGGGTAAGGCTTCGCAATTCGACCACGGGGCGCACATGGGCGTTACTCATAGCGCAGGACCTGTACCGGATCGGTGCTCGCTGCCTTGAGCGCCGGATAGAGCGTCGCAAGGAAACTCATCACCAGCGCGAGGCCGACGATCATGGCGATCTCCACCGGATCGGGTTTGGAAGGAATGGTGCTGAGGAAGCGCACTTGCGGATCCCACAGATCGGCGCCGGTCAGCCAGCTTATGCCCGCGACGATCTGTTCGCGGAAGCCGAGAACCAGCGCGCCAAGGATAAGACCGGCAATCGTACCAAGCGCCCCGACGGTGAAGCCGGTGGTGACGAAAATCTTCGTCAGGCTGCGGCGGGTCGCCCCCATGGTGCGCATGATTGCGATATCGCGCGTTTTGGCACGGACCAGCATGACGAGGCTCGAAAGAATGTTGAAAGCGGCCACCAAGACCATGAAACTCAACGCAAAGGCCATGGCTGCGCGCTCGACCTGAAGCGCCTCGAACAGGGTCGCGTTGATCGTTTTCCAGTCGCGTACCACCGCGCGTCCGGCAAGGCTCTCCTGCACAGGTGCGAGGATCTCGCCAACCTCGTCCGGATCGGTCACCTGCACTTCGATCATGCCAATCCTGTCGCCGCTTAGCAGAAGCGTCTGCGCGTCCTGCATCGGCATGACGACAAAGGCCCCGTCGTAATCGTACACGCCGACCTCGAAGATCGCGGCGACCTCGTAGCCCACCTGGCGCGGGACCGTGCCGAAGGGCGTGGAGCGGCCCTGCGGGTTGATAATCGTGATCGTGTCGCCGACCCGCGCGCCGATGTTTTCCGCAAGGCGCACACCGATGGCGACCTTGCTCGCGCCGGGCTGAAGCGCGTCCATATTTCCGCTGACCACCTTTTCGCCCAGCTCACGAATATCGGCTTGGGTATTGCCGCGCAGCAGGATCGCCTCGACACGGCCGTTGAAGGTGGTCAGCAGCGGCTGTTCGATCAGGGGAGATGCCTCGACCACGCCGGGAGTCTGCCTTACCTCTTCCAGCACGTTCTCCCAATCGTCGAGACGGCCGCCATAGGCCTGCACGATGGCATGACCGTTTAGGCCGACGATCTTGTCCAGCAGTTCGGCGCGGAAGCCGTTCATCACGCTCATCACGATTACCAGCATGGCGACCGAGAGCATGACGACCGTGATCGAGATGCCGGCGACGAGCGCAATGAACGCCTCGCTCCTGCCGGGAAGCAGGTAGCGCTTGGCGATGGTTCGTTCGAAAGGAGAAAGCAGCAAGGCGACCCTTGGCGATAATTTGGCGTTGGAGTGGGCGTTTAGGCACAGTTTCGTGGCGGCGCAATGAACGGGCGCAAAATCTCCCCCGCTGCCTGTCTCACAAACCTTGTAATCGCGCCGTAACATCGCCATTGGGGCCGCATTCGGTTGGCAGCGCGGACGAGCCCCACATGAATACGCCTCTCGGGAACTGCACTCACCCCTTCCTCGACGAGGATGGCGACAAGCTGCGCGAAGAGTGCGGCGTCTTTGGCGCGATCAACGCCGCCGATGCCACGGCGGTTACAGCGCTCGGCCTCCACGCCTTGCAGCATCGCGGCCAGGAGGCGGCCGGGATCGTCGCCTGGGATGGCGCGGAGTTCCGCGTTCGCCGCGGCCTTGGCCATGTGGCGGAAAATTTCTCCTCCTCCGAAGCAATCGCCGAATTGCCCGGCCATATGGCGGCGGGACACGTGCGCTATTCGACCACCGGCGGTGCGGGCCTGCGCAACGTGCAGCCGCTCTATGCCGACCTTGCAAGCGGCGGTTTCGCCGTGGCGCATAACGGCAATATCTCCAACGCCGGCACACTGCGTGAGGAGTTGGTCCAGCGCGGCGCGATCTTCCAGTCGACCTCCGATACCGAGGTGATTATCCACCTTGTTGCGACGAGCCGTTATCCCACCATTGTCGACCGGCTGATCGACGCGCTGCGCCTGCTCGAAGGCGCCTATGCGCTGATCGTCATGACGCCCGAAGGCATGATCGCTTGCCGCGATCCGCTCGGCATCCGGCCGCTGGTCATGGGCCGCATCGGCGATGCCACGGTCTTCGCCAGCGAGAGCGTGGCCTTCGACGTGGTCGGCGCGGAAATGGTCCGCGAGGTGGAACCGGGCGAGTTGATCAAGGTCGATTACGACGGCAATATCGATTCGCTACATCCCTTCGGATCGCACAAGCCGCGCCCCTGCATCTTTGAGCACGTCTATTTCAGCCGCCCCGACAGCTTCTTTGCCGGTCGCAGCGTGTACGAGGCCCGTAAGGCAATCGGCGCGGAACTCGCCAAGGAAAGCCCGGTGGAGGCAGACCTCGTGGTGCCCGTGCCCGACAGCGGCGTTCCCGCGGCCATCGGCTACGCACAGGAAGCGGGTATACCTTTCGAGCTCGGCATTATTCGCTCGCACTATGTCGGGCGCACCTTCATCCAGCCTTCGGACGGGGCGCGGCACTCAGGCGTAAAGCGCAAGCACAACGCAAACCGCAATCTCGTCGCGGGCAAGCGCATCGTTCTGATCGACGATTCCATCGTGCGCGGAACGACCTCGCTGCAGATCGTCGAGATGATGCGCGACGCCGGCGCAAAGGAAGTCCACTTCCGCGTCGCCAGCCCGCCGACGGCGCACAGTTGCTTCTACGGCGTCGACACGCCCGAACGCAGCAAGCTGCTCGCCGCACGCATGGATGTCGAGCCCATGCGCGAGTTCATCAAGGCCGACTCGCTCGCCTTCGTGTCGATCGACGGCCTCTACTGCGCTGTGGGCGAAAAGCCGCGCGTGAAGGAATGCCCGCAATTCTGCGACGCCTGTTTCACCGGGGACTACCCGACCTCGCTCACCGATCTAAATCGCCGTGAGGACAAGCAGCACGAACTCGCGCTCCACGCTGGAAAAAACGCCGCCTGACATGACCAAGCCGCTGCACGACAAGCTCGCCCTCGTAACCGGTGCTAGCAAGGGCATCGGCGCTGCCACCGCCCTCGCCTTGGCCGAAGCCGGTACGCATGTGGTGCTGACAAGCCGCGACGTCCGCGCGCTCGAAGCGGTCGAGGACCGGATCCACGATGCGGGCGGCGCCTCCACCATTGCTCCGGTCGACCTTGGCGAGAGCGACGGGATCGCCCGCCTCGCCTCGGCCATCGCGAGCCGCTGGGACAAGCTCGACATCCTCGTGATTTCGGCCGCCTACCTCCCTGCCCTTACACCCGTGACTCAGATCGACGGGAAGCAGTTCAGCCAGGCGGTCACGACCAACCTGCTCGCCACGCAGGCGCTGCTGGCGAATTTCGATCCTCTGCTGAAGCGCGCCGAGGCCGGGCGCGTGATTGGCCTTACCAGCAGCGTAGGTAAGGACCCGAGGGCGTATTGGTCGGCCTATGGTGCGACCAAGGCGGCGTTCGACAATCTGCTCGATAGCTATGCGCAGGAAGTCGAGAAGATCGGCAATGTCCGCGTTGCGGTGCTTGATCCGGGCGCGACTCGCACCGCGATGCGGGCAAAAGCCTATCCCGGGGAAGACCCGAAGACGGTAAAAGGGCCCGAAGTGGTCGGGAATCGGATCGTCGAGCTGCTCCTTAACGATTACCCCACTCGCCACCGAGAGCGGGTCGAATAAGCCGTTAACCCTGCCCCGTGACCTTTCCTTAAGCCCGACGCGAGAGATTCCGATAAATGTCGCGCGCGTCTCCGGTGCGTGGCGAAACGGTACTGGACTCAGGGCAAAAGGTCGGCGGACATGAACTACCAGACGCAAGATCGCTACACGATGGTCGCGCAAGAAGATCGCTGCGCGCCTCGCACCAAACTCACCATTCCCGGACAGCTGCGCGCCAGCGGTGGCCGCGCCTTCCAGACGGTCGTTCACGACCTCTCAATCTCGGGCTTCTCGGCTGCGGCGATCAACCGCATGCACGAAGGCCAGATGTGCTGGCTGACGCTGCCGGGCCTCGAATCGCTCCAGGCACAGGTCGTCTGGTGGGAAAACTGCATGGTCGGCTGCGCTTTCAACGAGCTCCTTTCGCCGATTGTGCACGACAACATCCTCGCGCGTTACAGCGGTCAGGGCGCCTACCGCCCTTACTGATCGAGACGCGCAAGGCGACGACACCGACAGCTTTGGTGGCGGCCTGATGGGCCTGGCCTGAACCTTGTCCGGATGGCTCGTCGTCGGTGGCGGTGAGCCTCGCGGCTTCCGCCACCACTCGTATCGAGAGGCTACTTCGCGTTGAGCGCAAGCTGACGCACCAGCTCCTGAAACTTGGTGCGATTGGCCGCGCTCGTCGCGGTCGGCCAGTTGCTGACCACCGCGACCACGATGTCCTTTTCGGGCACAATGGTAATGGCCTGACCGAAAATTCCCTGCGCTCCGTAGGTGTTACCGGGATAGGACCACCACTGGTACCCATAGCCATATCCGGGAGCGCGCGGCCCGAAATCGACCTGAGGCGCGCCCGCATCCGCGAACCAGCCTTCGGGAACGACACCCTCGCCGCCCTGCAGCACAAACTGCCCGAAGCGCGCATAGTCCGGCAGGCTGAGAGACAGGCAGCACCCGCCGATATTCCCGCCCGTCAGGTCCTGCATCCAGAACAGGCCGTTCTCGAAGCCTGAGGGCTCGACGATCTTCTCGGCCGCATAGACTGCAAGCGATTTGCCGGTGGCTTCCTCGACGATCAGGCCGAGCAGATTGGTCTCGAGCGTCTTGTAGACCCACTTCTCTCCCGCCGAAGCCTCGCGCGTTAGCGTGCGGGCATAGGTCACCGCCTGCGATTCCCCCGCCACGGGCGTGACGGCGAGCATCTTGGCGACATCGCTGTCGGGATCGGTGTAATCCTCGTTCCACGCCACGCCGGAGGTCATGGTCGCGATCTGGCCGACTGTGACACCGTCGTAGGCCGTCCCTGTCAGCGCGGGGATGATGGCGGTCACGGGCGTATCGAGGCTCTGGATATGGCCGTCCGCAATGGCCGCGCCCAGCAAGGTCGAGGTAAAGCTCTTGGCGACGGAAAAGCTGGTCCAGCGCTGGTCCGGCGCGAAGCCAAGGCCGTATTCCTCGAAGACCACCTTGCCGTCTTTCAGGACCATGATGCCAGCCGCCGCCGTGTCGGCCATGAACTGCCGCGCCTTGGCCGCGCTCGCCTCATCGAGGGGCGTTCCAGCTGGAAGATTGCGTCTCTGGTTTGCGGGCGCGACTTCGAGACCCGGAAAGAGACTCTCCATGTCGCGAAAAGCGGCCGAGCGGCGTTCGTCGCTCCAGAACAGGATCGAGTCCGACGGATCGAGGCTCGCCATGGTCTCCGGTGTCGATTGCGTGACGGCCGGAGCGGTGAGCGCTTCAGAAGTCTCTTCGTAATTGCTCGCGCAGGCGCTCAAGACCAGTGCCAGTGTCGAAACGAGAACGGTCCGCATTATTTTTCTCCCTCTTTCACCAGCGTCACCTGGTGGACATCGATGCCTCCGCCGCGGAAGCCTCCTTCGCAATACATCAGGTAGTAGCGCCACAGATCGCAGAATTGCGGGTCGAAGCCTGCCGGCAGGCGGCCCTCGTCCACGGCGCGGTCAAAGTTCAAGCGCCATTCGCGCAGTGTCTCGGCGTAACAGGGGCCGAAATCCGTCTGGTGGATCCAGGCAAGACCCCGCTCCAGGGCGAGCTTACGGAACTCGCTGGTACGGATCAGCAGGCCGCCAGGAAAGACATAGGCTTGGATGAAGTCGGCGCTCTTCGCGTATTCCTCGAACAATTCGTCGCGGATGGAAATGTACTGGATCGCTGCGCGCCCGCCGGGTTTCAGGTTTCGCGCAACGCTATCCATGAAGGTTGGCCAGTATTCCCGGCCCAGCGCCTCGACCATTTCGACACTGACGATGGCATCGTACTGACCCGAAGTGTCGCGATAGTCCTGTTTGCGGAAATCGATGGCGCTCGCGTGGTGCGACCGTGCCCAGGCCAGCTGCTCGTCCGACAGGCTGATGGCGGTCACATGGCTCCCGCGCGCCTGCAGGTAATTGGCCAGTGCGCCCCAGCCGCACCCGATCTCCAGCACCTTTTCCGCATCACCCATGCGCTCGTACAGTGCCGCCCATTTGCGCTTTTGCGCCGCCTCGAGCGGGTCACCGGCCACGGCGAGCGCGGAGGAATAGCTCATCGTTGGATCGAGCCAGGCGGCGTAGAAATCGTTGCCGAGGTCGTAATGCGCGGCGATGTTGCGCTGCGCGCCGCTGTGGGTGTTGCGGTTGAAGAGATGCGCAAGCTTCAGCGCACGGCGGAACGGGCCCTTGGCGCGCGCGGTGTTTCCCATGCGCTCGGCGTGCTGCATGAACATGGCGAAGAGCGGGACGGGGTCGGGGCTCCACCACTCTCCCGCTTCCCAGCCCTGATAGAGGCCGACCGAACCGTTGGTCGCAATGCGGACGAGCGCGCGGTAGCTTCGCAGTTCGAATACACATTCGAAGCCGGGCGCGCGGCCACCCAAAATGCGCGGTGTGCCGTTGGGCAGAGTCCCGTGGATGGTGCCCGTGACCAGTGCCTCGTCGATCCGCGAGAGCATCTTTTCGACGCCCGGTGCAAGCAAGCGCGCCAGCAGGCCAGGCCTGCGCGCAAAGGGCTTGGCGCCCTCGACAAGGCTGCGTCCGCGCGGGCTGGTCTGCATATCCATCCGCGCGCCTATGCCGCGCCGCAAAGCAGGCGGCAAGTCCGCTACGTCTTGCTTGCCCGATAGGCTTCCAGCGCCCGCTCGCGCGCCTCCTTATGGCCGATCACCTTGACCGGATAGTCGCCGCGCCGGTCGTCGGACGGGTCGTGGATGCAGTCGTCGTCCAGTTCGGCCAGTTCCGGCACATATTCGCGGATATAGGCCGCCGCGTCGAACTTCTCGCTCTGGCTGAGCGGCGCCATGATCCGGCTGAACATGTTGCTGTCGACGCCTGTGCCCGAGATCCATTGCCAGTTGACGCCGTTATTCCCGTAGTCTGCATCGACGAGACAGTCCCAATACCATTGCTCGCCATGCCGCCAGTCGATCAGCAGGTGCTTCACGAGGAAGCTGGCACAGATCATTCGCACGCGATTGTGGATCCAGCCTGTCTGCCACAGTTGGCGCATTCCGGCATCGACGATGGGGTAGCCGGTCATCCCGCGCTGCCAGCATTCGAGGTCCTCCTCGATCAGATGCCCGGCATTGGGGTTCCGCCACAGGGTGCGCTCGTCATAGTCCCGATAGCTCTCTCGCGGATAATTGGGAAACTGGTCGATCACGTTCTGCGCATAATCGCGCCAGATGATTTCCTTGGCGAAGGTCTTCCACCCGTCGCTCCGCTTGTCCTTGAGCGCGTGCCACACCTGCGCGGGACTGATCTCGCCCCAGTGAAGGTGTGGCGAAAGGCGCGAGGTGATGTCGTTCGAGGGCAGGTTGCGGCCCTCGTCGTAATCTGCGACCTCGTCCGCCCACCATTCGAGCCTCTCATGCGCAGCATCCTCCCCGAAGTCCCAGAAGTCGCGGATGCCTCCTGCCCAGTCGGGCTTGCTCGGGAGCAGCTCCCAATCTTCCAGCGCATCGCTTTCAGGCCAGTTGTCGGGAGAGGAGATCGTCTCCGGCTCGCCCAGCACATCACGCGGAGGCATGACCTCCAGCATCGATTTCGAGAAGGGTGTGTAGATCTTGTACGGATCGCCCGATCCGGTCGTCACCGAGCCGGGTGGCAGCAAGTAATTGCCGTCGTAAAGACACAGCTTTCGGTCCTCCTCGAGAGCGTCGCGCAACTCGTCCTCCGCCTCCTTCCACCAGGGTTCGTAATGGCGGATGGCGTGGATACAGCCGGCGCCCACCTCGTCGGCAATTCCGGCGAGCACCTGCGGCGCATCGCCTTTGCGCAGGACGATCTGTGACCGGCGGTTGCCGAAGCTCTTGCAGAGGCTCTCCAGCGAATAGTGCAGCCACACCTTCGACGCGCCGCCATAGGCGTGGTCGCCTGCCCGCTCATCGTCGAGAACGTAGACCGGGATGACGGGTCCGGCCTGGGCTGCGGCATGGAGGGCGGGCTGGTCGGCCACGCGCAGGTCGCGCCGCAGCCAGACGATCTGGGGGGAACTCATGCCAGCGGAACGGAAATGCGCGGCCAAATGTTCCTCCGCTCATGGAAAGCACGAAAACCGTTGCCGCACAGCATGACGAAGCCCCCATACCCGCCGAGACCGTCGTGGTCCCCGAACGCGGCTTCACGATCAACCGCAAGAAGGCACTCGTGGCCGCGGCCATCCTGTGGACCGGCTTTGCGATCACGGTTTGGCTGGTGCTGACCGGACGCACCGGCGGTTTCGACGAATGGGGCCTGATGTCCTACCGTACTGGCGAAGAACTTGGACCCAGCGGACCCGCGCTCGTTTTCGAGAGCGTCCGTGATGTCACCGCGCTGGGCGGCGTGTTCCTGCGCAATTTGTTCGCCGTCGCAGCGGTGGTAGCGCTGCTGTTCCTCAAGATGCGGCGCGAGGCCTTCCTTTACGCGGCGACGGTCATCACCGGCTGGCTCGCCAACACCGGCGTCAAGCTGCTGGTCGGACGCGAGCGCCCGCAAATCGTGCCGCATTTGACCGAGGCCGGCGGCGAAAGCTTTCCCAGCGGCCACAGCTTCTCGGCTGCGGTGGTCTATATCGCCATGGCCATCGCTTTTGCCGCGCTGAGCAAGAATCACACGGTGCGCTACACCGTGATCGGCTTCGCCATGGTACTTTCCGCCATGGTCGCCTGGAGCCGCGTCATGCTCGGCGTGCACTTCCCGAGCGATGTGACCGCGGGCTGGCTGGGCGGCGCCGGTTGGGCGTTCCTGGCGGCAGCATTGCTCTATGCGCCCGCAAAGGCGGCGGCGGACAGCGAGGCAGGGAAGAAGCTCGATCCTGCCCATTAATCCGTCATTGCGAGCGCAGCGAAGCAAAACAGAGTGTTACCGACCGCCATCACTGGATTGCCGCATCGCCTGCGACTCATCGCGATGACGATTCTCTGGAGGCACGCACTGCACATCCGGTAGCTCGACGGTAAACCGGTCTCGAGCACGTGGATCGTAAAAACGAGCGTCCCTGAGAAGGACTCCCCCATCAGGACTACATTCGACAAAGGGTGTTCGCGTCCAGATCAGGAAAGCGGCAACCTGCTTATCAGCTGCTGCAGCTTGACGTGCGGACGAACCCGAAGACGAGCCGTTCTCGACAAAAACAACAACATTGGTCGAACTCACATCATGAAGAAGCCCTTCATCAAAGGTCCAGAACCCCCATAGAGGTCGCGCAAATTCAACCTCTGCATGTGGCGCATGCCAGATGATTTCGCGTTGCCAGAACTTGATTGGTAACGGGGACGCAATCGCGCTCACTTCCGACTGAGGAATCCGGGCAAACGCGTGGCATTCTGCCACTTTCGTAATCGCCCCATTCACTCCAATATACGCCAGCGCCACCGCTATCGCCACGCGCGCAGGCCGCTTCCAATCCTCGCCCCGCTTTTCGCGCCGGAGCGAGAACCATGTCGCGAAGCCCATCAGCGCCCATAGCCAGATGTCGATGATGAACAGCGTGTCGCCGTAGAACCACTCGCTCGAGAACGGCTCGAGCAGCCGGATGCCGTAGACGTTGAGCCAGTCGAGCGCCGGGTGGGTCAGGCAGCCGATGAAGCTCAAGAGGAACAGCCACTTGAAGCTGACCGGCAACCGGTCCTCCGGCCGCTTACCGCGCTTAGCTTGCCAGCGGTCGAAGCCGTAGAGCAGCCCAGCGAGGATCATTGGCAGCAGCACCATCGCCGGCGGCCCGTGCGTGATTCCGCGGCGAAACCCCAGATGCTCAGCGCCCTCCAGCCAGAAGAAGCACGCCGCGTCGACATCGGGCAGGTTCGCCCCGATGATGAGCGCAGGCATTGCAAGGCCCGTCTTCTTCTTCAAACCCGCCTGCCCCAGCAATGCGCCGACGAGGCTGTGTGTCAGATTGTCCAAGAACGCGCTCCTACAGGGTGGAACACATGGAACACGGTCCCGGCGGAAAAGATCTGCCCCCTCGCGAACGCGCGCAAAACGGGGCTTCTCGGGGAAATCGGCTATCCATTTGCCCCGCCTAGCAACCCCTTGCCCGTGTAGGAAAGGACAAGCCTAGACCGGGTCCTGCGCCGTGCCGCTGACAGTCCAGGTCTGGCCCTTGCCGAGCAACTTGGCGAGGTTCGCTTCCTTGCCTTCGCTCACCTTCGCGCGCTCGGCGATCACCGCGTCCTCGAAAGTCGGGCGCGGATCATCGTAGAGGACGCCGAGCGCCATCGGGAACGCGCCGAAGGGCATTTCAACCAGCATGTGCGCGATCGAACGGTTGGTGACATCGTGGACGACTACGCCGGCGGCTTCCCAATCGCCATCGACCACGTCGACGACTTCGAGGCTTAGCGTCTGACGGTTGAGTGCGATGCCCTTGGTGTCCTTGGCAAACAGCATGGGCTTGCCGTCTTCGAGCCAGAGCTGCTGGCCCTCCGCCCCCTTTGGAGCGGCGAAATCATCGAAGACATCCTTGTTGTAGACGATGCAGTTCTGGAAGATCTCGATAAAGGCTGCGCCCTTGTGGGCGTGCGCGGCCTTGAGTACGTCGGGCAGGTTCTTCGAGACGTCGAACCCGCGGCCCACGAAGCGCGCCCCCGCACCCAGCGCGAAGGCGGCCGGGCGTGCGGGATGGTCGTAGCTGCCGATCGGCGTTGAAGGCGACTTGGTGCCTTCGCGGCTGGTCGGCGAAGCCTGGCCCTTGGTGAGGCCGTAAATCTCGTTGTTGAACAGCATGATCTGCATGTTCACGTTCCGGCGAAGGACGTGCATCAGGTGATTGCCGCCGATGGAGAGGCCGTCGCCGTCGCCCGTCACCAGCCAGATGTCGAGCTCAGGATTGGCAAGCTTCGCGCCGGTGGCGAAAGCGGGCGCGCGGCCGTGGATGGTATGGAAGCCGTAGGTCTCCATGTAATAGGGAAACCGGCTCGAACAGCCGATGCCGGAGATGAACACGGTCTTGGCTGGATCACAGCCCAGTTGCGGGAGCGTGCGCTGTACGGCCTTGAGGATCGCATAATCCCCGCACCCCGGGCACCAGCGAACCTCCTGGTCGGTTTCCCAGTCCTTGAGCGTGGTTTCGATCTTGGTGGGTGCGTTCATTGGTTGACTCCCTCGGAATCGGTGTCCCGGCCAGACGGCACTGCGCTGTCGCCATGAAAGGGTGCGTCGGGGTAGGTGCCATCGTCATGCCCGGCTTCAAGATTGGGAAGCTGCTCTTCGTTGACTGCTACCTCCCCGCCCTCGTTATCTTCAATGCCGTCGAAGTATTTGCCGATCTCTTCTTCCAGTTCGGCAATCTGGAACGGCTGGCCGCTGGTTTTGGTGAGCGGCTGCGCGTCGACAAGGAACTGGTCGCGCAGAACGGTCTTGAACTGGCCGGTGTTCATTTCGGGCACGAGGATGTGTTCGTAACCGCGCAATAATTCGCCCATGTTCTTCGGCATCGGCCAGATGTGCCGCACGTGGATGTGGCTGACGTCCAGCCCCTTGCGGCGGCAATTGTCGACCGCGCGGTGGATCGGGCCGAAAGTCGAGCCCCAACCGACGACCGCCAGCCTGCCCGAAGGCTCGCCGAGGCAGACCTCCTGATCCGGCACGACAACGCCTTCCACCTTGTCCTTGCGCGCATCGGTCATGCGCTGATGGTTGTCGGGCGAGTAATCGATATTGCCGGTCAGTTCGTGCTTCTCGATACCGCCGATGCGGTGCATCAGGCCGGGCGTGCCGGGCTTCACCCAGGGACGCGCGCCCTTTTCGTCGCGCTTGTAGGGCAGGAAGTTCTCGCCATCGTTCGGCTGGTCGAGGAATGTGGCCGGGAACGGCTCGAACGTGTCCGGATCGGGGACTTTCCACGGCTCTGCGGCATTTGCGATATACCCATCGGTCAACAGCATTACCGGGGTCATGTATTCAACCGCGATGCGGCAGGCCTCGATCGCCACTTCGAACGCATCCGAGGGGCTGCGCGCGGCGATCACCGGCATGGGTGCATCGCCGTTGCGACCGTAGACAGCCTGGTAGAGGTCGCTCTGCTCGGTCTTGGTCGGCAAGCCGGTGGAGGGGCCGCCGCGCTGGGAATTCACGATGACCAGCGGCAGTTCGGTCATTATGCCGAGACCGATGGCTTCGGTCTTCAGCGCGATGCCCGGACCGGAGGAGCTGGTCACGCCCAGTTGACCTGCCCAGCTCGCCCCAATGGCGGCGCAGACGGCGGCGATCTCGTCTTCCGCCTGGAAGGTCGTGACGCCGAATTCCTTTAGCCGCGCAAGGTGATGGAGGATCGCAGAGGCGGGAGTGATCGGATAGCCGCCGAAGAACATGGGCAATTCGGCCAGCTGCGCACCGGCGACGAGGCCGAGGCTGACGGCTTCCGCGCCGGTGACGGTGCGATAAAGCCCCGGCTCGGATGGAACTGGATCGACATGGACCTGCTTGAGCGGTCCGGCGAGTTCTGCCGTCTCGCCGTAGGCATGGCCTGCATCCAGCGCCGCAATGTTCGCATCGGCGATATCGGGCTTGGACTTGAACTTGGCCTTCAACCAGTCGTGGATAGGATTGCGCGGACGGTCGAACATCCACAGCGCAAGACCCAGCGTCCACATGTTCTTGGAGCGCAGCGCGTCCTTGTTGCCGAGGCCGTAGGGCTTGACCGCCTCGATCGTCTTTTCGCTGATGTCGAAGGCGAGCACGTCGAACTTGGCGAGGCTGCCATCCTCGAGCGGATTGGCTTCATAATGTGCCTTGTCGAGGTTGCGCTTGGTGAAGGCGCCCGTGTCGGCAATGATCAGGCCGCCCGGCTTCAGCGCGGCAAGGTTCACCTTGAGCGCAGCCGGGTTCATTGCCACCAGCACATCGGGGGCGTCGCCGGCGGTGTTGATCTCACGGCTGCCGAAATTGATCTGGAAGGCAGAAACGCCGAACAGCGTGCCTTGTGGAGCGCGAATTTCTGCCGGGAAATCCGGGAAGGTCGCAAGGTCGTTTCCGGCCAGCGCGGTGGAAAGTGTGAACTGCCCGCCGGTGAGCTGCATCCCGTCGCCCGAGTCGCCGGCGAACCGCACAACGATGGCTTCGGGGCTTTCGTGGAGACCGTGGGGGCCTTCGGTGGCGGCTGTTGCCATCCAGAAATTCCTTGTCGCGCGCCCTCTTTCCGGCGCTGTTCATCGGAAGCGCCACCTAGGAGCCGCTCCCGCCTCTCGCAATGAAGTTTCTCTGCTAGCGCCAAAAAGCGCGGTGGAAAAGCGCGAGCCTTGCGCTAAGTCCCTTTTCGCAACGCAAAGGGAGAGAGACCGATGGCGACAGACGAACACTTCGTGCGCGAGGATGTGCGCGCTTTTCTCGATATGCTGGAGGCGATGGGCGGCAAGGGCGTGGAGGAAGTCGGCGCCGAGGAAGGCCGCACGCAGATGAAGACGCTGGGCTCGCTCGCCGAAGCGCCGCCGCGCGACCTTGCGGTCATCCGAGACATCGTCTGCCCCGGCCCCGATGGCGATATCCCGCTGCGCTTCTACGACGCCAAGGAAAGCCGCGAGGCGGGACCCTGCGTGGTGTTCATCCACGGCGGCGGCTTCGTAATCGGCGACCGCGATGTGTACAACGCGCTGTGCACCGAGATCGCCTACCGGCTCGACCTGCCGGTGGTCTCGGTCGAATACCGTCTTGCGCCCGAATACCCCTTCCCTGCCGCGCCCGACGATTGCGAAGCGGCGGCGCGCTGGGTCGCCTCCTCGCCCGATGTGCTGGGGCGGAACATCACCGGCCTTGTCATCACGGGCGACAGCGCGGGCGGGAACCTCACCATCGTGACCACCAACCAGCTGGTGAATGACCCCGCCGAGGTGCCGGTCATCGTGCAGGCGCCGATCTATCCGGTGGCGAGCGATGTCTCCAAACACCGCTCGCGCGAAGATTTCGGCGAGGGATATTTGCTGACCGGCGCGGCAATGAACTGGTTCACCGAGCAATACGCCGCCGACCCCAAGGATCCGCGCAATTTGCCGATGGTCGGCGATTGCTCGAACACGCCGCCCACGGTGGTCTGCACCGCCGGGCTCGATCCCTTGCGCGATTCCGGGCGCGAATATGCGGCGCATCTGATCGAGCAGGGCACCGAGGTGGTCTATCTCGAATTCCCCGGTATCATCCACGGCTTTACAACGCTGCGCAAAGCGATACCGAGCGGGCAGAAGGACCTCGACGCGTTTCTCGATGCGGTCGAACTGATGGTGGAGCGTTACAGGTGAGCGAACTGGGATACCGGCCCTGCGTCGGCGTGATGCTGGTCAACGAGCATGGCCGCGTCTTCGTCGGCCGCCGGATCGACAACAAGGAAGGCGACTGGTGGCAGATGCCGCAAGGCGGGGTCGACGAGGGCGAGGATTTGAAGGACGCGGCCCTACGCGAACTCGCTGAGGAAACCGGCGCGCGCGAAGAGCATGTCCAACTGATCCGGCAGACCGCCGAGTCGATACGCTACGACCTTCCCGAAGAGCTGATCGGCAAGCTGTGGGGCGGCAAGTATCGCGGCCAGGAACAGGTGTGGTTCCTTGCCCGCTTCTCCGGGTCGGATGCGGACATCGACCTCGAAGCGCACGATCCGCCCGAGTTCTGCGACTGGAAATGGGTCGAGGCCGAGACGCTTCCCGACCTCATCATTCCCTTCAAGAAGCGCGTCTATCGCGCTGTTCTGGAAGAGTTTCGCGAGCTGGTCTGACGGTCAGTTCGCTTGCGGCTGCGGCGTTACCACGGCCTCTGCCGTCATGACCGGCTGGCGCGGACCCGCGGCAATGGCAGCGGCAAGCTGGCGCGTTTCCGGGCAACTGTCGCCACACAGCGACTGGACCTTTGCAAGGTTCAGCCGAGCCTTCTCCAGCGCGCCCTTCTCGGCCATGGCCGCCCCTTCGCCGGCAATGGCCGCGAGATAGTTCGGGTCGCGGTCGAGCGCCTCGCGGTAATAGCCGATGGCCTTGCCCTGCAAATCGTCCGCACGCGCGGCTTCGGCAAGATAGACGAAGATCGGAGTAAAGCCCGGATCGACGGCAAGAGCCGCCTCATAGGCGTCGATCGCCGCCTGCGTGTCGCCAGCGGCAAGCGCGGACTTGCCTTCTGCGATGAGAACGCCCGCACGCGGATCGGGATCGCGGGTCTGCCCGAGGCTGACGCTGGCGGTCATGGCAAGGGCCAGCGACAGGGCGGCGGCGGCAGGGGCAAAACGCATAATCGTCTCCGTTAGCGATGATCTCGCGGAAGGCTGGTCGTTAGCCATACCAAGAAAGCTAACACGATCTATCTGCACGGGCGATGAAAAATCCGTCCGTACCGTCGTGATACGGTGTCAGGCGGATGCCGTTCCCGCGCGGGCGACCGGCGGGCAGCGAAATCTCTTGCGAGGAGAAGGTGTTAACCCTCTTCAGAAACGCTTCGAACTGTCCTGCCCCTTCTTCGTCGAGCAGCGAGCATGTGACATAGATGATACGACCGCCCGGTTTTACGAGGCGGGTCGCGAGATCCAGAAGCTCCGATTGCAGCGCTGTGAGCCGCGCCAGTTCCGCCTCGTCGAGCCGCCAGCGCGCCTCGGGATTGCGGCGCCATGTGCCCGTGCCGGAGCATGGGGCGTCGATCATGACGGCATCCGCCTGGCCTTCGAGATCGGCCAGCGCTTCGAATTCGCGCTTGGGGTTGAGGAGACGGGTTTCGATGATGGTGGCCCCGGCCCGCTCCGCGCGCGGCGCAAGGCGCGACAGGCGGCCGCGATCGGCATCCGAAGCGATCAGCCGGCCGAGATTGTCCATTGCTGCTGCCAGCGCGAGCGTCTTGCCCCCGCCGCCGGCGCACAGATCGATCACCGTCTCGCCCGGATTGGCATCGGCCGCAAGGCAGGCGAACTGCGAGCCGGTATCCTGAACCTCGAACGTGCCTTCGCGCCATTCGGCCCACTGCTCGACCTGAGTGCCGGGTTCGAGCCGGAGCCCATGCGGCGCGGCAGTGTTAGCGGTCTCCACCGGCAGAGAAAGCGTGGCGCGGTCAGCCTTCAACGTGTTTACGCGCAGCTCCAGCGGCGCGCGACCGAGAAGCGCCTCGGCTTCTTCCCCATCGATGCCCGACTGGGCAAGCCGCTGGGCGAGCCAAGCGGGTGCCACGCCGCCTTCCGCCGATTCCTCCCCGGCATCAATAGGTGCAGGGCCGTAATTCGAGCCGTCGAACAGCGGCACAAGACTCGCGTCGCTCTCGGAGAGGCGCAGCATGGCCGCGCGACCGCTTTCCGGTACTGGACCGCAGGCGCGGATGGCGGAATAGACCAGTTCGCGGATGGCGCGGCGATCCTTCGATCCGGCAAAGCGGTTGTTCCGGAACCACTCGGCGAGGATACGGTCTGCGGGCGCGCCTTTGCTGCGCGCGGCCTCGATGATCGCGTCGAGCAGTTCGATGGATGTCTGGACGCGGGCGGCAGGTGTCATCGCTCCCCTCCCCGATCAGCGCGTCGGATAGTTCGGCGCTTCCCGCGTGATCGACACATCATGGACGTGGCTCTCGGTCAGGCCTGCGTTGGTGATCCGCACGAAATTCGCGTTCTTGCGCAGGTCCTCGATGGTGGCGCTGCCGGTGTAGCCCATGGCTGCCTTGATCCCGCCGACGAGTTGGTGGACCACCGCGCTGGCTGGACCCTTGTAAGGGACCTGCCCCTCGATGCCTTCAGGCACGAGCTTTTGCTGGCTGACGTCGGCCTGGAAATAGCGGTCGGCGGAGCCGCGGGCCATCGCGCCAACGCTGCCCATGCCGCGATAGCTCTTGTAGCTGCGGCCTTGGTAGATGAAGGTTTCACCCGGCGCTTCCTCGGTGCCGGCCAGCATCGAACCCACCATGATGGAGGAAGCACCGCCTGCCAGAGCCTTGGCCGCATCGCCGCTGGTGCGAAGGCCGCCGTCGCCAATGATCGGTACGCCCATCTTGTCCGCTTCCTCGGCGCTGTCCATGATCGCGGTGAGCTGCGGTACGCCGACACCGGCGACCACGCGGGTGGTGCAGATGGAGCCCGGACCGATACCGACCTTCACCGCGTCCGCGCCCGCACCACACAGCGCCTTGGTCGCTTCACCCGTGGCGACGTTGCCCGCGATGACCTGCACCGCGTTAGAAAGCTTCTTAACGCGCTCCACCGAGCGGGAGACTTCCTTGTTGTGGCCATGCGCCGTATCGATCACGACCACGTCCACGCCCGCATCGATCAGCGCCTCGGTGCGCTCGAACCCCTTATCGCCGACCGTGGTGGCCGCAGCCACGCGCAGGCGGCCCTGCTCGTCCTTGGTGGCGTGCGGATAGGCGACCGCCTTCTCGATATCCTTGACCGTGATGAGGCCGACGCAGCGCCCGCCATCGTCGACCACCAGGAGCTTCTCGATCCGCCGCTGGTGAAGCAGCTTGCGCGCCTCTTCCTGGCTGGTGCCGAGCGGGACGGTGGCGAGGTTTTCGGTTGTCATCAATTCGCTGACCGGCTGGCGCGGATTCTCCGCAAAGCGCACGTCGCGATTGGTGAGGATGCCGACCAGCTTTCCGCTGCGATCGGTAACGGGGATGCCGCTGATGCGGTTGGCGGTCATGATCTGCTGCGCATCGCCCAAGGTCGCATCGGGATGGATCGTGATCGGGTTGACCACCATGCCGCTCTCGTAGCGCTTCACCGCGCGCACGGCGGCGGCCTGTTCGTCGATTTCGAAATTGCGGTGCAGCACGCCGATGCCGCCCAGCTGCGCCATGGCGATGGCCATGTCGGCCTCGGTCACCGTGTCCATCGCGCTGGAGAGGACAGGGATGTTGAGCTGGATTTCCTTCGTCAGGCGCGTGGCGGTGTTGGCCATCGAAGGCAGGATGTCGCTCTCGGAAGGACGCAGGAGAACGTCGTCGAAGGTAAGGCCGAGGGGGATGTCGAGATGTGCCACTATGAGAATCGCCTGCCGAGGGTGAAATGTGGCGGCCCATGTAACGACGGTTCACTACGGGCGCTAGTGGCCTGCGCTAAGGATAGGGGCCCCGCTTGGCGGAGCCCCTTAAAGAAGGACCGGGTAAGTCGGCTCTCTTGCGTATTATTCCATCTCGTCTGCGCGCTCGTTCAGCGCTTCGGCGCGCTCATCGCCGATATCGTCGATTTCTTCTGCACGCGCGTTCAATGCGTCTTCCCGAGCATCGGTATTCGCCTCATCAGCCATCTCTTCGAGCTGTCCAGCGCGGTCGTCGCCGACATTCTCGACGGCATCAGCGCGTTCCTCGAGCATATCGCCTCGCTCTTCGGTTGCGCTGTCCTGACCGCATGCGGCGAGAGCGAGAGGTGCTGCGGCTGCGCAGATAAATAGCTTTTTCATAAGTTTCCCTTTCGTTTTCAAGAAACCAATGGGCGCGCAAGACCGATGTTCCGAAAAAGGCGAAACGATGGCGGGGAGCAAGTTTTATTCGGCCGTCCACCCGCCATCGACGCTCCAGTTGGCGCCGTTCACGTTTTGCGCTTCGTCGCGGCATAGGAATACCGCCAGTGCGCCGATTTCCTCGGGCTGGACGAATTTCTTGGTTGCCTGCTTCACCAACAGCACATCGTTGATGACCTCCTCGCGGCTCATCCCGCGGGCCTTCATCGTGTCGGGGATCTGGTTTTCCACCAGCGGCGTCCAGACGTAGCCGGGGCTGATGCAATTGGCGGTCACGCCGTGCTCGGCCAGTTCCAGCGCGATGGTCTTGGTGAACCCGTCGAGCCCGTGCTTGGCCGAATTATAGGCGCTCTTGAAGGGCGAGGCGACCTTGGAGTGCGCGCTGGCGGTGTTGATGATGCGACCCCAGCCCTTCTCCTTCATCCCCGGCACGGCGAGCCGCGTGGTGTGGAACGCGGCGGTGAGGTTGAGCGCGATGATCGTGTCCCACTTGGCGACCGGAAAATCCTCGACCGGCGCGACATGCTGCATGCCGGCGTTGTTGACGAGGATGTCGATCCCTCCCGCTTGCCCCATCATCTGCTCGATCTGGGCAACATCGGTGAGGTCCGCGCCCGAATGCGTCGCGCCCAGTTCCTCGCACAATTGCGCGATCTCCGCCTCGTCGCCGAAGCCGTTAAGGACCACCTCGGCACCTTCTTTTGCCAGTGCGCGAGCGATGGCGAGGCCAATGCCGCTTGTCGATCCAGTAACGAGGGCGCGCTTTCCAGCGAGAAACATTTGGCTCTCCGAGCGTTAGGGGAACAATCATATACGGCCATCGCGCACGGGGAGCGTGCTGTAAAGCGGCCAATCCAAAGGGGAATAGGATGCGTCTCAATCCGTTCAACACCGGCAACATTCAGGTCAAGGGCAGCAGCGGCGGGGGTGTCGGCAAGGCGGGCGGTTTGGGCTGTGGCACCATCATCATTGCCGCACTCGGCTATTTCGTCTTCGGCCTCGACCCGTTCCAGACCGCGGCCACGGTGGAGAGCGTGCAGCAGGGCACGCAGACCTCTGGTGGAACCGAGATGAGCGAGCAGGAGGCTTGCACCGCGAACGAATATTCGCGCGAGGCCTGCGATGGCCTGCAGTCCCTCAACCAGACCTGGGCGCGCGTTTTCCAGGAACAAGGCCTCGGCGACCGGTTCCAGCAGCCGACCCTCCACCTTTACAACGGTGGCGTACGCACCGCCTGCGGCAACGGCAGCGCGAACATGGGGCCGTTCTACTGCCCAAGCGACCAGACGATCTATATCGACACCAGCTTCTACGACCAGCTCGCTCGCATGGCCGGCGGTGGCGGCGATTTCGCACGCTATTACGTCCTGGCGCATGAGTACGGCCACCACATCCAGACGATCACCGGCATTTCGGGCCAGATCCGCAGCCAGCAGCAACGCGTTAGCCGCGGGCAGGCGAACCAGCTCAATGTCCGCATGGAGTTGCAGGCCGACTGCTACGCCGGGGTCTGGGCGGGCAGGAACCGCAATCTGATCGAGCCGGGCGATATCGAGGAAGGCATGCGCGCCGCCTCGGCCATTGGCGACGACAGGCTGACCGGCGGCCGCGTCTCCTCGGAGAATTTTACCCACGGCACCAGCGCCCAGCGCAGCGAGGCGCTTCGCACGGGCCTGCGCGGTGACGACAGCGCTTGCGACGCCTACACGATCGTCCGCTAGCCTCTCAGTTGGTTCTCAGGAGAAATTAGTCCCCGTGAACGAAAACGGCCGGCGCCCTTGCGGGAGCCAGCCGTTCATGATGCATCCCGCAGAAATGCATCAACGTTTGGACTGCAACTCCGCAATTTCGCGATCGAGTTCGCGCAGCGCCTCGGCGCGTTCCGTTGCTGAGAGCGATTGCTCGGCTGCAACGGCGCTTTGGGCCTGCTTCATGGCGCGCAGGGCGAGCTTCTCGCCGGCCGTCTCGCAGACGAACAAGGTGGTCTTGCCCGTGGCATCCGTTTCGGAGACCACCGGCGTGTATTCGTCCTTGCAGGCGACGACGACTTCCGGAGCCATGGCTGAAGCGCGGGCGCTTTCGGTCTCGGCCTGCGCTACCGCGAGGCGGACTTCGCGGCGCATCTTGCCATTCTCGGCGAACTGGTGGCGAAGCTCGCGCATTTCCTTGCGCAGCTTTCCACCCTCGGCAAATTCTCGGCGTACCTTTGCCATTTCGCGGCGCAGTTCGGCCCGCTCGGTCTCGCTCAGCTCGTCCCACTCCTTGCCGTTGTGGTTGACGCGGTGGAGCTTGAGGCTCTTGCTGTCCGCAGCCAGTTCGCGCTCGGCTTCGTCGAATTCGCGGTCGATCTCGACCTGGGCCTCGGCCAGCTCTTCCTGTTCCTGCCGGATATCCGCTTCGGTCCATTCGTCGACGGCGGGCTCGGCCTCGGCAGCCTGCGCGGAGGCAACCAGGACAGACGGCGCACCTTCGGCGTAACAGATCGATGCGGTGAGCGGCACGGCCAGGAAGGCGGCTGCGATTGCAGCGCGCCCGGTAAAGCGGCGCCGCGGCGAAATATCGGACATGGACAAACTCCTCAAACGGTGAATGATCGATTTGTCCCCCAGAACTGGACAAGCCATCGGCGCGGCGAGCGCGGGGCGCGGCAGCGGCGCCGGAAGGCGTGCGAAATCGGCAATGACTCGCGCATAGGTCACGCGTTCCTCACGCGTGCGGGAGGCGACGACACGGGCGTCGCAAAAGGCTTCCTGGTCGCGGCGCAGGGCATGCCAGCCCAGCCAGCCGACCGGATTGAACCAGTGAATCGCGAAGAGCGGCTGCACCGCCATGTTGACCAGCAGGTCCCCGCCGCGGTGATGGGCAAGCTCGTGCGCAATCGCGAGATCGCGCTGCGCGCGTGCACGGCTGGCCATGAAGCCATCGGGCAAGGCGATAACGCGGTCGATGACTCCGAAAGCCATCGGTCCGAAGATCGCCGGAGTTTCGATCAGGCGGATCGAGCCGACCTCGCCAACCGGGCGTGCGTCCTCGAGCAATTCGCGGCGCAGGCGGAAATAGAGCCAGAAACGGCGTACCAGCATGACCGTCGCCCCGCCCAGCCAAAGGAGCAGGAACGGCGTCAACAGGTCGACCGGCGCCTCGCTCCGCGCGAGGATGGTCGGAGCGGCAGCGCCGGACTCGGCAATCGGAAGGACGCGCGCGTCGGTTTCGATCGCGAAGCCGTACTCCTCGGTTTCCTGCACGGTCTGCGCCAGGGGGCGCATCCAGGACGGCAGGGTAAAAGGCGGGATTACGAGCCGTGCCAGCGGCAGGAACCACAGGGCATAGGCCGCCCCAGCCCCGAAATGGCGCGCCACGGGACGGCGCAGGATCATGACCAGCGCGAGCAGCGCGCCGGTCCATAATAGGGTGTCGAAGAGGAACCAGTCCCACCATTCGCGCAGGAGGTCGATCATTTGCGCATCTCCCTGAGCAATGCCTCGATCTCCGCGAGGTCATCGTCACTCAGCGCCTCGTTCTCCGCCAGATGCGCGAACAGCGGCGCTGCCCGCCCGCCGAACAGCCGGTCTACCAGACGGCGGCTTTCCCCGCCGACATAATCCGAACGTTCGATGAGCGGATGATAGAGGAACTTGCGTCCCTCCGGCTCGGTGCCGACCGCGCCCTTGGAGACGAGGCGGCTGAGGAGCGTCTTCACGGTCGGGATCGACCAGTCGTTGGCGGCGCAGACCCGGTCGCAGACATCGGCGGCGGACAGGGGACTTGCATCCCACAGCGCTTCCATCACAGCGTGCTCTGCTTCGCTGATCCGGTCACCGACTGCCTGCTTGCGCTTGGCCATTTCGTATCACTCCCCTTCGTGGCGTTCGTATTCGATTACACCTGTAGCCGTTACGACTACGAATGTAAACATGAAGCATCCATGAACATAAATTCAGGAACAACATAGCGTTCCGATCACTGCAAGCACGCATCGGCAGAACACAGGAGGCATTCGATGGACGACGAAGACCGCCAATCCGTACTTACCGCGCCGCAGTTGCGTCTGGTCGGTAGTGTCGACGAAGCGATGTACGCCGAATTTCGCAATCAACTGAGCGCCGGCCCAACGGACGGACCCCTTGTAATTGCGCTGACTACGCTTGGTGGTAATCCCGAAATCGCGCGGGCTATGGCCGATGACGTCAGGCTGCTGCGCGAAGCGGGACGTACGATCTATTTTCTCGGCAAGGCAGCTGTATACTCAGCGGGCGCAACCTTCATGGCGGGCTTTCCAATAGCCTGCCGGTTCCTGACGCGCGACTCGACGCTGCTGATCCACGAGCGGCAGATAAACAAAACGATATCGCTTTCCGGCCCGCTGCGCAGCTGTACAAACCAACTAAAGGCGGCGCTGAACGAAATCGAGCAGTCGATTGCGATCGAAGAAGCGGGCTTTCGCGCGCTGGCGGAAGGATCGAAGGTAGATTTCGAGAAGATTCGCGAGAAGGCACCCGATAACTGGTATCTTGGCTGCGAGAAGGCGAAGGAGCTCGGCCTGATCGCGGATGTCATCTGACGCGCGAATGGGTTAGGCTGGAGCCATGATGAAAGCGATCCTTCCTGCCCTCGCCCTCCTCGCCGCGCCGCTGGCCGCGCAAGAGGCCCCGCCGCGTGCCGAATCTCCAGTCACCACGCTCGTCGTGATCGAAACGACTATGGGCGACATCACCGTAGCGCTCGAAACCGAGCGCGCGCCGGTCACCGCCGCCAACTTCCTGCGCTATGCCGACGAGGATCGCTTCGACGGCACGGTCTTCTACCGAGCAATGCACCTCGACTGGGGCGAGCCGCCCAACGGCCTGTTGCAGGGCGGTACGCAGAACGATCCCGAGCGCATCCTTGACGGTATCGCGCATGAGCCGACCAGCGAAACCGGCCTCAGCCACACCGACGGGGCGCTTTCGATGGCGCGGCTCGATCCGGGCACGGCAACAGGCGATTTCTCGATCATGATCAAGGACCAGACCGGCCTCGACGCGCAGCCGGACTCGGCCGATCCCAACGAGCAGCTTGGCTATGCGGTCTTCGGCTACGTCGTGGACGGCATGGACGTCGTGCACGCCATTCACGCCTCTCCGCGCGATCCCGAAGCCGGCGAAGGCTGGATGAAGGGCCAGATGCTGGCGGAGCCTGTGAAGATCGTCGACGTGCGTCGGGTCGAGGACGGAAGCGCCGACTAGCACTCTTCGGCGGTATTCTCCGGCGGCGGCCCCGGCGGAACGCGCGCGGCGCTCATCCAGAAGGGATCGGACTTGAGGCGGTGCTTGTCGCCGTATGCCTTGGCGAGCGCAGCGTAGAGGCGCGGGTCATAGGCTTCGAGGTCCGGGTGGTTAAGTATCTGACGCCCGTCGACCACCACGAGCCGATTGGAGTTAAACCAGATCTGCGTGCCCTCTGCCCAGTATTCCTGGATGGTGGTGGTGGCATACTCATTGAGCCAGAGATCGTTTGCCAGCGCGTTCGCGTAGGCCGCCTCCACCTCCGCATAGAGCACCGGGTCGACGGCTTCGATCGCGAAAAGGATATTGTGCGCCATCTCGTGGACGAAGATCGTCTCGCCCCAATAGCGCGTGGAATAGAGGCCGAGGACGTCCTCTTCCGAGCCGACCGTGCGCGGCCCGCCGATCCCGCGCGCGCGCTCGTCCCAATATTGCCGGTCGGACTTCGCCCCTATCCGCGCGTCGTAATGCTTGATCTCGCAGCGGGTCAGCCGCGGATCGTCGCGTACAGGCTTCGTCCAGTGCGCCTTGTCGGGCAGGTCGAGAAGCGCCTCTTCTTCCGCGATAATGGCAACACGATAGTCGTTGGCGACCAGCCACTCGGCGAATTCGAGACGATGCGCCAAGAGTCCCGAGGCCATGTCGCGTGCGGCCAGCAGCGCCGCGTCCGGTACGCGATCTGACGAGAGAATGGGGATTCCGCGAGCGGAAACGTATTTCGTGTAAAAAGGGTCGGCGCCGATATCGGGAGGCGGCGCTCCGGGCCCGGTCACACAGCCGGTGAGTAAAACGGCGGCGAGAATTGCTCCTCGCCGCCTTTTCATCAGTAAACGCGCTTCTTCGGTTCGATGTATTTCACATCGTCCGTGAGCGTATATTCGTGGACTGGACGGTAGTCGATCTTCACGCCGCCGCCCTGGCCGCCCCAGCCATCGAACCACGCGATGGTGTGCTTCATCCAGTTTGCGTCATCACGCTCGGGGAAATCCTCATGCGCGTGGGCGCCGCGGCTTTCCTTGCGGTTTTCGGCCGAGGCCATGGTGACGTTGGCCTGCGCCATGAGGTTGTCGAGTTCCAGCGTCTCGATGAGGTCGCTGTTCCAGATCAGCGAGCGGTCGAAGACCTTGATGTCTTCCATCCGCTTGTTGACGGTCTTGAGCACCTCGACACCTTCGGCCAGCAGCTTGCTGTCGCGGAACACGGCGGCGTGCTTCTGCATGCCCTTCTGCATTTCCGCGCGAACTTCCGCCGTGGGCGAGGCGCCGTCGGCATGGCGGAAGTGGTCGAGACGACCCAATGCCATGTCCGCGCTGCCCTTGGGCAGTTCGGCGTGGCTCGCGCCTGGCTTGACAATTTCCTTGAGGCGATGGCCCGTTGCACGGCCGAAGACCACGAGGTCGATCAGCGAGTTCGAGCCGAGGCGGTTCGCGCCGTGGACCGACACGCAGGCCGCTTCGCCGACCGCGAACAGGCCGGGGACGATCTTTTCCGGGTCCTTCGGGTCGCCCGCCATGACTTCGCCGTGGAAGTTACAGGGGATGCCGCCCATGTTGTAATGCACGGTCGGGGTGACCGGCAGCGGCTGCTTGGTGAGGTCGACACCGGCGAAGATCTTGCCGCTCTCGGTGATGCCCGGCAGGCGCTCGCCCAGTACCTTGGGATCGATGTGGTCGAGGTGCAGGAAGATGTGGTCGCCATCTGGGCCAACGCCGCGGCCCTCGCGCATTTCGAGCGCCATCGAACGCGACACGACATCGCGCGATGCGAGGTCCTTGGCGCTCGGAGCGTAGCGTTCCATGAACCGCTCGCCTTCGGAATTGGTGAGGTACCCGCCCTCGCCGCGCGCGCCTTCGGTGATGAGCACGCCCGCGCCATAAATGCCGGTCGGGTGGAACTGGACGAACTCCATGTCCTGCAGCGGGAGGCCTGCTCGCAGAACCATGCCGCCACCGTCGCCGGTGCAGGTGTGGGCGCTGGTCGCGGTAAAGTAGCAGCGGCCATAACCGCCCGTCGCCAGCACGACAGCCTGGCTGCGGAAGCGATGGATCGTCCCGTCGTCGAGGCACATGGCGATGACGCCGCGGCAGACCTTGCCGTCGGGGCCGTCTTCCATGATCAGGTCGAGCGCGAAATACTCGATGAAGAAGTCCGCGTCGTACTTCAGGCTCTGCTGGTAGAGCGCGTGCAGCATGGCGTGGCCGGTACGGTCGGCGGCGGCGCAGGTGCGCTGCACCGGCGGGCCTTCGCCCATGTTCTGCATGTGGCCGCCGAAGGGGCGCTGGTAGATGGTGCCGTCGTCGTTGCGGCTGAAGGGCACGCCGGCGTGCTCGAGCTCGTAAACCGCCTGCGGGGCTTCGCGGACCATGTATTCGATCGCGTCCTGGTCGCCGAGCCAGTCGGAGCCCTTCACCGTATCGTACATATGCCACGACCAGTGATCGGGCGTGTTGTTGCCGAGGCTGGCGGCGATACCGCCCTGCGCGGCCACGGTGTGAGAACGGGTCGGGAAAACCTTGGTGATGCAGGCCGTCTTCAGGCCCGCTTCGGCGCTGCCCATGGTCGCACGCAGGCCGGAACCGCCCGCGCCCACCACGATAACGTCGTAAGTGTGATCAATGATCGGATAAGCTCCGCTACCCGCCCGCGATGTACCGGGCGAGGAACCAGGGGTTGCGGGTCCGGTATTCGGGGCCTGGTTGGCGCTTCCAACATTGCCGGTATTGGTATTGTCTCTCCCACCGTGAACCGGGGCTTCGTCCTTGGAGCCGGATGCCATCAGGAAATTCCTCCAAATGCGATACGCGCAATAGAAACAAGGCCGAAAACCGCGCCCCCGATGGCGGCGAGGTTCAACAGCGCAATGCACGCGAACTTGTTGCCCGGAGTATGGACATAGTCTTCAATCAAGACCTGAAGACCGATCCGTGCGTGCCAGAAGGTATTGATGCAGATCAGCGCCAAAGCCGTTGCTGGCAGCGTCTGCGAAGCCCAACCGCTCATGGTCGTATAGTCGTATGACGGCAACAGGGCGATGCTGACTGCCAGAAACAGTACCAGCACAAGGTTACCAATTGCGGTGAACCGCTGTTGCAACCAGTGATGCGGGCCTTCATGCGCCGAGCCTAACCCGCGCACCCGTCCGATAGGGGTTCCGTCACTCATGGATTGAACTCACTTGAAAATAATGACCGCCCAGAAGGCGATGGTGAGAAGGATGCCGAGTACAGGCGAAATCACCGACCAGGTCTTGTTCGTGTCGAGTTCGTAGCCGGCGCCAATATCCAGCACGAAATGACGAATACCGCTCATCATATGGTTGAAGAACGCCCAGCTCAGGCCAATCAGGACGACCATGCCGATTGGAGATCCCATGATCCCGGCAAAAGTCGCATAGCTATCCGCTCCGCCTGCCATGGCTGCCAGCCACCAGAGAAATACCCCCAGACCAACCAGTGCCAGCCCGTCGCCGGTGACGCGGTGAAGGATCGAGACCAGCATGTGCGGGCCCCATTTCCAGATCTGCAAATGCGGTGAAAGCGGGCGGTTTGCCATGAATACGCGTGTCCGTTGCGGTGAATTTCGTCGCGCCTCCTTAGCGAAGCTGTCGCCTCGTGCAAGGCGCGCGGCCTCGACATTTGTCGCAAAGTTTCGAATAGCGTGATGCATGACATGCATTCTCCTTACCGGCTCGTCGCGCGGAATTGGCGCTGCGGCCAAGGCAGCGCTCGAAGCACGCGGGGCCACGGTCGTCGGGCAGGCGACCTCCAGCGACCGCACCGACACGGTCCCGGCCGACTTTTGCGAACCCTACGCACCGCAGGAGCTGTGGGAGGCGGCGCTTGCCCGCGCGGGCGGTACGATTGACGTGCTGGTGAACAACGCCGGACTGTTCGATCCCAATCCGATCGAGCGGTCCGACATCGAATGGCTCGACGCGTGGGAGGACACCATGCGGATCAACCTGACCGCAGCCGCGCAGCTCAGCCGGTTCGCGGTGAAACACTGGCAGGAACGCGGATGCGAGGGGCGCATCGTCCATGTCGCCAGCCGCGCCGGCCATCGCGGCGATTCGCCCGCGCACTGGCACTATGCCGCGAGCAAGGGCGGCATGCTGGCGATGCACAAGAGCATCGCGCGCGCCTATGCGGCCGAGAAGATCTACAGTTTCGCCGTTACGCCGGGCTTTACCGACACAGCGATGGCGGGCGACTATCTCGACAGCCGCGGCGGACCGGGCCTGCTTGCCGACATCCCGCTGGGCCGCGTCGCAGAGCCGGAGGAAATCGCCAGTCTGGTCGAATTCTGTGCACTCGACGCGCCGCCAAGCATGACGGGAGCGACACTTGATGCGAATGGGGCGAGCTATGTCCGCTAGAACGCTCCTCCTCGCCTCGCTTTCGCTGGCCGCGACAGCCTGCGCCAACGCGACCGCGCAACCTGCTTCCGATCCCGTCGTCGCGCCCCCTGCATCCGAGGCGGCGCCGACCCCGCGAGAGCGTGTCGCCGCTTTTCTCGAGACGTGCGAAGAATGGGACGAGTGGGACAAGCCTGCCCCGCCCTTCCATATCCTCGGCAACACTTGGTATGTCGGCACCTGCGGCATTTCCGCCATCCTGGTGACGAGTCCACAGGGCCATGTCCTCATCGACAGCGGAACCGAGAGGGGCGCGGAGATCGTGCTCGCGAATATCGAGGCCGCGGGCTTCGCTCCGAGAGATGTGCGCTATCTCCTGCCCAGCCACGAGCATTTTGATCACGTCGGCGGTTTCGCGAAAATCCGGGAAGCGACCGGCGCGGATGTCGTTGCATCGAGCATCGCGGCCGAGGTCCTCCGTAGCGGCGTGGTGAACGAAGGCGACCCGCAGGCCGCCGTCCTCGATCCTATGGCTCCCGTCGAGGTTGCACGCGTAGTCAACGATGGAGAGGTTGTGATGCTCGGCGACCTCGAATTCACCGCTCACGCCACGCCCGGTCACACACCGGGCGCGCTCAGCTGGTCCTGGACCGCCTGCAGCAATCCGGGCGAGCCGCCGATTTGCCGCCGCATCGCCTATGTCGACAGCCTTTCTCCCGTGTCGGCGGACGGATACCGGTTCAGCGACCATCCGGCCTATGTCGGCGCGTTCCGCACGAGCATCGACCGCGTGCGCGCCCTGCCCTGCGACGAACTCTTCACGCCGCATCCTTCGGCCAGCGGGATGATCGGGAACATGCGCACGGGGAAGATCGCGTCCTGCACCGATTACGCGGCTGCCCTGACCCGCAAGCTCGACGAGCGCCTCGCCAAGGAGGCCGCACAGTGAGCGCGTGGAAACTGTCCGCCGAAGCGCCCAAGAAGGTCGTGCAGGCCGCCCTGCTTGCGCATGACGAGGCATGGGATTTTCCCGAGGAACTGGTCGTCTCGGGGCGCGAGATTGCGGAGGACAAGCCCGACGACTGGATCCTCGAAGTCTGGCTCGATCATAAGCCGACCGCCTCAGACAAGAAGTCTGTGGCGTCGCTGTTTGCCGATCGTGCGCCCGATCTCTCGGTGGAGAAACTGCCGGAACAGGACTGGGTGACGCTGAGCCAGCAAGGTGTCGAACCGATCCGCGCGGGCCGCTTCCATGTCCGCACGCCCGAATATCCCGAGGACGCAAGCCTCGTCAATTTCGTCATTCCCGCCAGCCAGGCATTCGGGACCGGCCAGCACGAAACGACTGCCGCCTGCCTCGCCATGCTCGATCTGATGAAGCGCGAGGGGCTGGTAGTGAAGAACCATGCGGATATCGGCACCGGAACGGGGCTGCTTTCCTTTGCCGCCCTGCATCTCTGGCCGCAGGCCAAGGCGCTCGCTTCGGATATCGACCATGTCTGCGCCGGCGTGGTCGAGGATAACTGCGCCGCCAACGCACTGGCGAAGGGGTCAGGCCCCGGCGAACTCACCATAGTCATCGCGCCGGGCACGGATGATCCGCTGATCCAGGCCCGTGCGCCTTACGACTTGCTGATCGCCAATATCCTTGCCGGACCGCTGGTGGAGCTTGCCCCCGACTTTGCCGCCGTAGTGACGCCGGGCGGGAGCCTGCTCCTGGCCGGCTTGCTTCAGACGCATGAGGCCGAGGTGCGTGCTGCTTACCGTAGGCAGGGCTTCCGCCTTGCCCGCCGTGTCACCAATGGCGACTGGTCCATTCTCTGGTTGCGCAAGAGCCGCGTGCGGTGACACGAAAACGAGCGTTACGCATCGCGGCTTGGGTGCTCGGCGCGCCCATCGTCGCCACGCTTCTGTTCCTGCTGTCCGCATGGATAGGCAGTTCCATCCCGCGCAATTCCGAATGGGAGGAACCGGCAAGCGGTGTCGAGATCATGGTCGGCGACAACGGCATCCACACCGAAATCGTCATGCCGCTGGTCAGCAATGTGAAGGACTGGCGCGAGACGTTCCCGGCGAGTGACCTCCCCAACCCCTACCGTCCCTACACCCATGTCGCGGTGAGTTGGGGCGAGCGCGAGGTGTTCCTCAACACACCGACATGGGCGGATCTCAGCATCCCCACCGCCGTCAACGCAGCCACAGGCGGCGACGGTCTGATCCACGCGGCGCATTATGTCCGCCCTGCCCCCAGCACGACCAACCGCCCCTTGCGCCTGACCGAGGAGCAGTACACGCGGATGGTCGAAGCGATCGAAGCGCAGGTGCCTGACCCCGGAGGCCGCGAAGTCTATCCGGGCTATGCGAGTTACGACGTGTTTTACGATGCACCCGGCACCTATCACCTCGGCAACACCTGCAACCAGTGGACGGGCGACACGCTGGCCCTTGCCGGTGTGAAGATGGGCCGCTGGACACCGCTGCCCGGCGGCGTGATGAAGTGGATACCCGATCCCGAGGCGAACTAGGCCTCGGCGGTGCTCCCGCGTGCTTCGTGATAGCGGACCACCCGCTGGGTCACTTCCTGCATCATCGCCATCCGCGCGGCATAGGAAGCGCGCGTCTGGCCGATCAGCACCGCCAGCGCATAGCGCGTGCCATCGGGCGCCGTGAGGATGCCGACATCGTTGTATCCCGACTGCACGCCGTCGAAGAACTGGCCGGTCCCGGTTTTGTGACCGAATTCCCAACCGGCAGGCACACCGCCCTTAAGGCGTCGCGGGCCGGACTTGGTGCGCGACATTGTTTCCAGCAGGAGCTGCGTCGAGTTCTCCGACAATAAGTCTCCGCGAGCGAGCCGGGCCAGTGCCCGTGCGAGACCCTCTGCAGTCGCGCCGTCCATCGGGTTGTCGAGATAGGCCTCGAAGGCGGCGCGGCGATCCGCCTCCGGCACTTCGTCGCGCGCGTCGTAGAAGGCATTGCCTTGCGAGTAGGACTGGCGCCATTCGAGCCCGGCTATGCGGCTCTGCTTGGTCCGTTCGTCGGCTCCGAATTGCACGCCTTCGATGGCGTTGCGGCGCAGGAAGCCCTCGACCGCCTGTACTCCGCCGACATAACGCAACAGCCGGTCGTTGGCGGTGTTGTCGCTCTGCGTGATCGCGCGATCCATCAGGTCGCCGTAGTCGGTCGAGAAAGACCCGCGCGCCTTCACGATATTGCGAATGGGCTGGTAGAAAACCGTCAGGTCCTCACGCCCGATGGTGACCCTTTCGGACAAATCCAGCGCGCCCTCGTCCACCCTGTCGAGCGCGGTCATCGTCACCCACAGCTTGCTGACACTCTGCTGCGGCATTGGCGCCGAGCCGTTGTAGGACATCGTCGCCAGGCTGTCCGCCTCGGTCACCGCGATGCCCACCACACCGTCGAAGCCTTCGCCGATATCCTGCAGTTCGGCCTGCAGGGCCGTCTGTGCGTCGGTCAGTTCGGGATCGGGCGGAGCGTCCATTTCCTCTTGCGAGATGGTGATGCGCTTTTCGAATTCGTCCGCGCTTTCGCCGGGCGTGCTGACCGCGGTGGCAACGACAAGGAAGGCGCCGACGCCGGCGACGGTCAGGAACAGGACTGGGGAACGACTCACATCACCCTAACGAGGGGTAAGCCGATGGTTTCCGAACAATTTCCTCAGGATCGATCCTTGCGTCCCATGGAAGTGTCCGGCGCACCCTCATCCCTCGCGTTTTCCTTCGCGTCATCCTCCCGAAAAGCGGCGGTGAAGGCGACCGCGAAGCACAGACCGATAGCGAGGCCGACCGCGATATTGTCCAGCGTGACGGCGAACATGACGCCGAAAACCGCTCCGAGGGCGAGGCCGCGCGTGTCCATGGTTCAGCCTGCCTCCGCCACGATTTTCGCCCAGCCCGCCTCATCGATCACCTTGATCCCGAGGTCCGCCGCCTTCTTCAGCTTGCTGCCCGCACCGGGCCCCGCAACGAGCAGGTCCGTCTTGGCGCTGACCGATCCGCTGGCCTTCGCGCCGAGCCGTTCGGCCTGCGCTTTGGCCTCGTCGCGGCTCATGGTCTCCAGTTTGCCGGTGAAGACCACGGTCTTGCCACTGACCGGACTTTCCTTCGTTTCCACGATGTAGGGCGGCGGCGTGACTTCGGAGATAATGTCGTCCCACACGGCCTTGTTGTGGTCTTCGTGGAAGAAGTCGCCCAGCGCTTCCACAACCGCTCCGCCGATCCCGTCGATCGAGGTGAGCGAGGCGGCGGCTTCCTCGTCCCCGGCATGGGCGGCCTCGGCCGCTTCGCGCAGCGCGGGTAGCTCGTGGAAATGCTTCATCAAATCGCGCGCCGTCACGGCGCCGACATGGCGGATACCGAGCCCGAACAGCAACCGCGCGGCATCGGGGGCCCGGCGCGCCTCGATGCTGTCCACAAGCTTATCCACAGACCGCTCCTGCCAACCCTCGAGCGCCAGAATGGCGTCGCGACGCTGGTGCAGGTGGAAGATATCGGCGGGGCTTTCGAGCCATCCCAGCGCGAAGAACTGATCGATGGTTTTCTCGCCCAGCCCGTCGATATCCAGCGCACCGCGGCTAACGAAATGCTTCAATCTTTCCGTGCGTTGCGCGGGACATATGAGGCCGCCTGTGCAGCGCACATCGACCTCGCCCTCTTCCGCCACGGCTTCGCTGCCGCATTCGGGGCAGTGATCGGGAAAGGCGAAGGGTTCGCGAGAGGTCTCGCGGGTGAGGTTATCCACAAGCTGTGGAATAACGTCGCCGGCGCGTTGTACCACCACCCGGTCGCCCGGCCGCACGCCAAGCCGCGCGATCTCGTCGCGGTTGTGGAGCGTGACATTGGTGACCGTCACGCCGCCGACCAGCACCGGCGCAAGTCGGCCAACCGGGGTCAGCTTGCCCGTGCGCCCGACCTGGATGTCGATCGCCTCAAGCGTGGTCTCTGCCTGTTCGGCCGGGAACTTGTGCGCCAGCGCCCAACGCGGCGCCTTGGCAACGAAGCCGAGGCGCTGCTGGTAGTCGAGCCGGTCGACCTTATAGACGACGCCGTCGATTTCATAAGGAAGGTCAGGACGTTCCTTCGCGATCTTCGCGTAATGCGCGAGCATAGCTTCGACGTCATGCACGCGCGTAAACAGCGGCGAGACCGGCACGCCCCAGTTCTCGATCTGGCGCACTACCTCTTCCTGCGTAGCCCCCGGCACAGCGGACGCCGCGCCCCAGCCATGCGCCCAGAATCTGAGCGGCCGCTTTGCCGTCACGCTGGCATCCTTCTGACGCAGTGATCCGGCCGCCGCGTTGCGCGGATTGGCGAAGAGCTTGCCCCCCGCATCCTCCTGCGCCGCATTGAGCGCGCTGAAGTCGGCCTTGGCCATATAAACCTCGCCGCGGATTTCGAAGACCTCCGGCACGTCACCGGAAAGCTGCTGCGGAATGTCGGCGATGTGCGCGATATTGGGCGTGACATCCTCACCCACTTGTCCATCCCCGCGCGTGGCGGCGCGCACCAGCCTGCCCTTCTCATAGCGGAGCGAGCAAGAGAGGCCGTCGATCTTGTCCTCGGCCGTGATCGCCACTTCCTCGCTTTCGTCCAGCGAGAGGAACCGCCGCACGCGGGCCACCCATTCCGCAACCTCCTCGCCCGAAAAGGCGTTGTCGAGGCTCATCATGCGGACTTCGTGCGTGACCTTGGACAGCGGCGAGGCAGCAATCTCGTGGCCAACCACCTTGGAGGGCGAATCCTCGCGCACCAGATGCGGGAATTGCTCCTCCAGCTCCGCATTGCGCCGCACCAGCGCATCGAACTCCTGATCGGTGATCTCGGGCGCGTCCTCGGCGTGATAGAGCTTGTTATGCTTCGCAATCGCCCGCGCGAGACGCATCAGTTCGTTAGCGGCTTCGGCTTCGGTCATGTCCACAGGCTTGCTCGCCGGCATTTGGTCGATTCCCTTCCTCTTCGCTATGCATGAGCCAAGCGGACGGGAAAAGTGCCGCGCACGGGTCGCGGTTCAACTCTTGGGGGAAACCATGACCGATCGCATCCTGAAAGCTGCAATAACCGCGAGCGTTGCCCTGATGGCGCTGCTGTATGTCGCTCACAACATCGCCAATCTCCAGCAGGCCTACGACTTCTTCGTTTATACCACGAGCCATGCCGACCAAGAGGCCTATCCGGTAACCCTGCTTCCGGTCCCGCCTGCGTTTCTTATCGTCATTGCCATGGCGCTGGTGTTCTCGCTGGAACTGCTGGCCGGGCTTGGCGGATTGTATGGTGCGTGGAGGATGTTCTCGCTTCGCCGCGCAAGTCCCAGCGCCTTCGAAGCCGGTAAGCGCTGGGCGAAGATCGCCATGGGAGCTGCGGTCGTCAACTGGTGGGGACTGTTCCAGGGGGTGGCGGTCGCCGGATATCAATTGTGGCAGATGCCGCTCGGCCAAGGTCCGTTCGACGGGTCATGGGTATACGGCGGAATGGCAATGATGACGCTGATCTATCTCAGCATCTACGAGCGCGGGGCGGACTAAACCCCCTCCAGCAACCTGTCCGCCTGCGCCCGCGCTTCGGGCGTGACTTCCGCGCCGCTCAGCATGCGCGCGATTTCTTCCTGGCGTCCGGCCTCGTCCAGCAACGCCACACTAGTGCGCGTCACCGTGCCATCGCTGCTCTTGGCGATTATGTAATGCGTACGGCCCCGCGCGGCGACTTGCGGGCTGTGGGTGACGGCGAGCAGCTGCCCGTCTGCCGCCAGCCGCGCGAGGCGTTCGCCGATGGCGCTCGCCACCGCGCCGCCCACGCCGCGGTCGATCTCGTCGAAGATGACCGTCGCCGCCCCGCCCTGTTCCGCAAGCGCGACTTTCAGCGCGAGGATGAAACGCGACAATTCACCGCCGCTGGCGATCTTATTGAGCGGAGCGAAGTCCGCGCCCGGATTGGTCGCGATGAGGAATTCCACGCTGTCCATGCCTTGCGGGCCCCAGCGTTCTTCGGGCAGATCCGCCACCGCCGTGTGGAACCGCGCAGCGTCGAGCTTGAGCGGCGCCAGTTCGCGCGCCACCGCTTCGTCGAGCCGCATGGCTGAAGCGACGCGGGTTGCGTGAAGCGCCTCGGCCTCGGCGCGGTAACGATTGCCCGCTTCCTCGGCCGCCGCTTCGAGCGCGTCGAGTTCCGCCTCGCCGCCCTCGATCGAATCGAGCTGGCCACGCATGGCGCGCATGACTTCGGGCAGTTCGTCGACCTCGCAGCGGTGCTTGCGAGCCAGCGCGCGCAGTTCGAACAGGCGGGTCTCGGCGGCTTCCAGCGCGGCCGGATCATGCTCCAGCGCACCGGCAGCGGCTTCCAGCTTTTCCTCCGCCTCGCCCGCCTCGATCACGGCGCGATCGAGCGCGGCCAGAGCTTCGGCCAGCAGCGGATGTTCGGGCGCAATCCGGTCCAGCTTGCGCGCCGCGACCCGCAGCGAGGCTAGCGGAGAATCCGAACCTTCCCACAGATGCCGCAGTTCCTCGAGATCGCCAGACAGACGCTCCCCCTTCTGCATGTCGGCGCGCGTTTCGGCGAGGCGCGCTTCCTCGCCGGCCTGCGGTTCGAGCGCGGTCAGTTCCGCGAGATGCGCCAGCAACAGGTCCTGGTCGAGTTTGGCTTGCTCCAGCGCGTCGCGCGCTTCGGCCAGCCGGTCCTCGGTGGCGCGCCACTTCGTCCACGCCTGCTCCACCTTGGCGGTTCCGGCCCCGGCGAAGCGGTCCAGCAAAGCGCGATGGCCACGCGGGTTCACGAGGCCGCGATCATCGTGCTGGCCGTGGAGTTCGACCAGCGCACCGGCAATCTCGCGCAACAGCGCCACGCCGACGGGCTGATCGTTGATAAAGGCCTTGCTGCCCCCGTCCGCCTTCAGCTGGCGGCGGATGATGAGCGGTTCGCCCTCCTCGATCTCGATATCGGCATCGTCAAGCGCGGTGGCGATGGCGTCGGGCAGAGCGGCGAATTCGAAACTGGCGGAAACGCTGGCCTTGGGCTCGCCCGCACGGACAAGACCGCTGTCGGCGCGATTGCCCAGCACGAGGCCCAGCGAATCGAGCAGGATCGACTTACCCGCCCCCGTCTCGCCTGTCAGCACGCCCAGCCCGCGCCCGAAATCGAGATCGAGCGCTTCGATCAGCACGATGTTGCGGATGGCGAGGCGGGTCAGCATTTCAAACGGGATTAGCGTGCCCCCGCGGCTGCGTCACGGGGGAACGCGCATTTGCGAACAGGAAAGCAACCCTTGTGCTCAGCCGGCCCGCTCGGGTAAGTCAAAGAAATCGACCTCGCCGGTTTCGAGGCTGTAGTAGGCCCCTACAACCCACAAGTCGCCTTTTTGTTGTGGCTCGAGCATGATGGGATCGGTCTGCTCGCGAAGCTGCTTCACGACGCGACGGACGTTGGCACGCACGGAGTTGTCGAGCAAGTCGCCGTTCTCGCTCCTTGCCTGCAGCACCGCCGGAATAATCGGTTCGATCATAGGTCCGATGGAGCCCGGGAAAGTGGCGTTATCGGTCACGACCTCGGTAGCAGCTTTCACTGCGCCGCAGCTTTCATGGCCCATCACGACGACCAGAGGCGTCTTGAGCACTGCAACAGCATATTCGATCGATCCAAGCGCGACAGTATCGACGGTGTTTCCGGCGTTGCGGATGATGAAAAGTTCCCCCAATCCGCGCCCGAACAACAGTTCGGGGGGGACCCTGCTATCCGAGCACGTGACATAGGCCGCGAAAGGGGATTGCCCCAATGCGAGGTCCAGTCGCCGCTGTGCACTGGTCAGCACGCTGGTCTGTTCGCCGCGCAAGAAGGCGTCATTCCCCTGCCGCAGAAGATCGAGAGCTTGTGAAGGGTTGAGTTCCGATGCCGGGGGCGCGGGCATCATTCCCCCGCCCGGCCGCTCCTGCGCAGCGTTTGCACTCCCGGCCAGACCCGCCAGGCCCATTGCCGTCGCACCACCGATTAGTTGTCTTCTCGTAGTCAATTTAACTCTCCTTTCGGTTCAAGATCTCCATGGTTTGGATTTGGATCCGCCGGCCATTCAGGCTCGGGTTCGAAGCGCGTCTTCCAGAGCGAATAGAGGATGCCAGCCAAGATCAGGCCAAACGTCACGCCGAGGCTTATCCAGGCGGGCATCTTGCCCCCGCCGAGCAGGAAGTCGGTGACGAATATCTTGCTTCCGATGAACACCAGCACGGCGGCCAGCGCATACTTCAGGTATTGGAAGCGGTGCACCATCGCCGCGAGCGCGAAATAGAGCGCGCGCAGGCCGAGGATGGCGAAGATGTTCGAAGTATAGACAATGAAGGTGTCGGTGGTGATCGCGAAGATCGCCGGCACGCTGTCGAGCGCGAAGACGAGGTCGGCGAGGTTAATCACCACCAGCGCCAGGAAAAGCGGGGTCGCCGCCGTCACCAGCTTGCCGGTCTTGCTGTCGGGCACCTTCACGAAAAAACGCTGTGCGTGGAGTTTCCTGGTCACGCGCATATGCGTGCTGATCCAGCGGATGACGGGGTTCTTGCCGACGTCCATCGGCTCGTCCCCGGCGAAGAACATCTTGATGCCGGTGACGATCAGGAAAGCGGCGAAGATATAGAGGACCCAGTAGGCCTCTGCCAGCAGCGCCGCCCCGCCCGCGATCATCAAGCCGCGCAGGACAATCACCGCCATGATGCCCCACAGCAGGGCGCGATACTGGTATTTGGGCGGGATGGCGAAATAGGTGAAGATCAGGCTGATCACGAAGACATTGTCGATCGACAGCGCCTTTTCGATGAAGAAGCCGGTGTAATACTCCATCCCCGCGGTCGCGCCGCGCTCGAACCACACCCAGGCGCCGAACAGCAGCGCGACGCCGATGTAGAAGGCGGAAAGCTTTAGACTCTCGCCTATCCCGAGTTCCTTGTCCTCCTTGTGCAGGACACCAAGGTCGAAGGCGGTAAGGACGGTGACAATGGCGAGAAAGGCACCCCAGAACCACACGGGGGTGCCGAGCCAGTCGGTAAAAAGGAAATCCATCAGTCTAGGCTTTCAGCGGCCGCTTCGCGCGGAAGCGAGCGGTTGAGGAGGAGATATCCGGCGACGGCTGCGACCGTCGATCCGGCGAGCACGCCGATTTTCACCGCGTCGATCTGGGCGGGGTCGGCGAAGGCGAGATTGCCGATGAACAGGCTCATGGTGAAGCCGATGGCCGCGAGCAGGCTCATCGCGTGAAGCTGCGCCCAGCTGACGCTGGGTGGCAGCGAGGCGAGGCCCAGCTTCACGGCGATAAAGGCGAAGCCGAAGATGCCGATCTGCTTGCCGATGAGCAGGCCAAGCGCAATGCCGAGCGGGAGCGGCTCGACCAGTGCGGCAGGCGACAGACCGAACAGGGTAACGCCGGCGTTGGCGAAGCCGAAGATCGGGATGACGAGGAAGGCGACCCAGGGATGAAGCGCGTGCTCCATCGTCTCGAGCGGGCCATGGTCGCTCTTGGCGTCCAGCGGCACGGCCATCGCGGCGGCTACACCGGCGAGCGTCGCGTGGACGCCTGACTTCAGCACAAAAGCCCACATCAGGATCGCCAGCAGGACATAGGGAATGGTCGATTGAACCCGCGCCTTGCCCACGGCCAGCATGACCACGAAGACGATGCCCGCTGCGCCCAGCATGCCGGTGTCGAGTTCGCCCGAATAGAACAGGGCGATGATCGCGATGGCACCAATGTCATCGATCACGGCGATGGCCAGCAAGAGCGCCTTCAACGCCACCGGCACGCGCGGGCCGAGCAGCGAGAGGATGCCGAGAGCAAAGGCGATGTCGGTCGCAGCCGGGATCGCCCAGCCGTTTATCGTGTCCGGCGATCCGGCGTTAAGTGTAAGGAAGATGAGCGCCGGGATAGCCATGCCACCGATAGCAGCGATCAGCGGGAGGGAGGCCTTGTCCCAGCTGGACAGCTGGCCTTCCAGCACCTCGCGCTTTACCTCCAGCCCGACGAGGAAGAAGAACACCGCCATCAAGCCGTCGTTGATCCAAAGCAGCAGCGGCTTGTCGATCACGAAGCTGCCGATGCCGACCACCACGCCGGTATCGAGCAAGTCCTGGTATCCCGCCAGCAGCGGCGAATTTGCGACCGCAAGCGCCAGCATCGCGGCAAAGATGAGGACGATACCGCCGGCGGATTCCTTCTGCAGGAAGTCCTTCAGCAGCGGGGTAATGGCCTGGACCACGGTTTTCTCCGGTGTCTGTCTGGGAAATGCGGGCAGCCGCCGTCGGCGCGATGGAGAAACGCCGGCGACGGCCCCCTATGGCCTGCCGTCAGGCAGGGTTCGGGCGCGCGACGAGGCGATGCAGCGCCTGCTTGGCGCGCAGCTTCATCGTCTTGAGGCGGGAGATTTCAAAGTGGTCGGGCATGCGCTTGTGCAATTCCACGCGCAGGCGCTCATCGATCCGCTGGTGGATCTGGGTCAGTCTGAATGTGCGGGCCTTCATGTTCGGTCTCCGTGATCGAGATGAATTCGATCGGACACCCGATGGGCCGTCAGGCTGGGAAGGAGGGGGAAAAGGGCCTACCAGCACGCATCGGTTGTCCGATGCGGTCCGACATCACGTGGGCTGGAAAAGCGCACGCCAGAGGGGCCCGGTCCGCATGAGATAAATGCACCGGAAGCGATCCGGTTTCAAGACCGGACGACTAAATTTTCGAAAAATTCTGCCCGAAGACGATCAGCTAGCGGAAACACCCTCGGCATGATCGTCTATCAGCTCGTAAGCTTTTTCGTACCATTCGTTGCCGGGATAGTTCGCCCCGAGAACGGCGGCGTATTTCACCGCTTCGGGCTTGATACCCAGCGCCAGGCTGCTTTCCACGAGGCGATAGAGCGCTTCGGGAGCATGGCTGGTGGTCTGGTAGGTCTCGACGACATTCTGGAACCGGATCTGGGCAGCGATCCATTTGCCGGACCTCTGGTAATAGCGTCCGATCTCCATTTCCTTGCCCGCAAGGTGATCCTCGACCAGATCGATCTTGAGGCGCGCGTCGGCTGCGTATTGCGATTGCGGAAAACGGCGATTCACTTCACGCAGCGCGGTAAGTGCCTGCTCGGTCACCTTCTGGTCTCGCTGGACGTCGCTGATCTGCTCGTAATAGCTGAGCGCGATCAGGTAATAGGCATAGGGCGCATCCTTGTTGCCAGGGTGGATCGACAGGAAACGCTGCGCCGATGATGTCGTTTTGTTGTAATCGCCGGCGACGTAATAGCTGAAGGCGCTCATCAACTGCGCGCGGCGCGCCCACGGCGAATAGGGGTGCTGACGCTCGACCTCGTCAAAAAGTGCAGCGGCCAGCTGCGGACGACCGCGATCGAGTTCCTGCTTCGCCTGCGAATACAGCGTCTCGACGTCACGCGCGACATATGCCGTATCTTCGGGCCGGTTCGATCCCCCACCGCAGGCGGCGGTAAAGGCGGTTGCGGCGGCAAGGGCGCCGAGAGCGAAAATACGGCTGGTGCGCGATTTGGTCTTCATAAGACGGAGCCTATAGCCAGCACCCCGCTGAACGCCAAGTGAAGTTACGGCAGATTTCCCCGCGCGCGCCTAGGCCTCCGAAAATCCCTCGGGCGCGTCCCAAAGGAGATGGCGTGTTTCCAGCATGACCAGATTGTTGCTGCGCACGATTTCACCGCGGGTCTTGTAGCCAAGAAGTTGCTCGGCACCGACATCGGGATTGTGCGTGAGCACGCGCAACTCTTCCGAGGTGAAATCCGACAGACCGCGCGCGCGCTCGATGCCCTTGCTATCGTAGATGTGCAGGACGTCTCCGCGCGTGAAATCACCGTCTATCGAAACCACATCGGCGCGGCGGATCGGTCGGTCGCCCGCGGCCAAGGCGTCGGCAACCGCTTCGGAGACCACGAGACTTCCTGCCATTTGCAATCGGTTCGCGATCCAGCTGTCCCACCCCGAAAGCGGGTTGGGATGCGGCAGGATCTTGGTCGCCCGGCGACTACCCTCGAGAACGGTCGAAAGGGGTCGGTCCACCTCGCCCTGTGCGATCCAGGTTGTGACGCCGGCCTCCTGCGCCATGTTGGCTGCCTGAAGCTTCGTTTCCATACCGCCCGTGCCGAGCGTGCTCTTACCCTTCGTCGCATCCATGTAAGGGCCGACATCGGTCACCTCGGGGATAAACTGTGCACCCTCCTCATCGGGGTTGCGATCATAAAGCCCGTCGACACCGGTCAGAATGATAAAATCGGTTGCACCAACCATCTGTGCCACTTTGGCTGCGAGACGGTCGTTATCGCCCACACGGATTTCCTCGGTGGTTATCGTGTCGTTCTCATTCACAATCGGCATCACATCCGCTTCCAGCAAGCGGTGAACGGTGTTGCGGGTATTGAGGAAGCGGCGGTGATCTTCGAAGTCGCCCAGCGTCAGCAGGACCTGCGCGATCTCAAAACCGAACTCGTGCCCTACCTGCTTGTAGGCATTCAGCAGCAGCGGCATCCCGCAGGCGGCAGCCGCCTGTTTGTCGGAAATGCCTGCGCTTTCAGGTGTTTCACCAATGATGCGCAAGCCGAGCGCTACCGAGCCGGACGAACAGAGGATAACGTCGTTACCTTCGGCACGAAGGTTTGCCACGTCCTCCAGCAAGCGCTGCAGGAAACCATAACGGGGGGTCAGCAGTTCCTGATTTGCAAGAAGCGCCGAGCCAATCTTGACAACAATGTTGCGTTTCTGGGTCATATATTAAAAATGTATCTACCTTGAAATTTCTGCGATCCAATATAGATAGGTATGGTGCAGTGCACAACCGGATTTTAAGAAATATCGAATGCGAAAGTTTAGCCAAGTAATAAAATTCGAATAGCTCAAGACTTAAGCATTTCCTATTTCAATTGAGAACTAATTCAAGAATTACATAGAGCGCCTTGAGCGCGGAAACGGCATTCTAAAATCGTAAATTCTATTCTTATTGTCGGCTGCGGAAAAATGGGCTCCGCATTACTTTCCCAGTGGGTCCGTGGTCCCGAGGCTATCACCGTGGTCGATCCCATGGCCAGCGACTTGCCTGAGAAAGTCACCTTGATGCGCGATGGTTCCGAAATCGCAGGCCATAGCTTCGACTGCATCGTTGCCGCGGTAAAGCCACAGATGTTCGACGACGTGATGCCGAGCTACTCCGACAACTTGGCCGACGACGGCTATATCATCTCAATCGCTGCTGGCTATTCAGCCGCACGCCTCTCGCAACTCATGGGCGGCAAGCCCGTCGTGCGCGTCATGCCGAACCTTCCCGCCGCCGTAGGCCGCGGTGTCAGCGGCATCGTCGCCGGACCGCATGCAACCGACGCGCATATGACCCATGCAGTGGAATTCATGGAGCGCGCTGGCAAGGTCGTCACGGTCGATAGCGAGGAAAAGCTCGACCGTGTGACAGCCGTCGCAGGATCGGGCCCCGGCTATGTCTTCGAGATCGCCCGTGCCTATGCCGAAGCGGCCATGGCGCAAGGGTTCAGCGAGGAAGAGGCGCGCGAAATGGTGCTCGGGACCATCGGCGGCGCCATCGCCATGGCCAGCGAGCCGGGTGCCCCCAGCCTCGAAGAACTTCGCAATTCCGTGACGAGCAAGGGCGGCACAACCGCTGCCGGCCTCAACGCACTGAATGGCGACAATGGCCTTACCGACCGCATGCATGCTACACTGCAGGCCTGCTACGACCGGGCGGTAGAGCTGCGCTGAAACCACAGCGCCTCCCACCCGTATTCAAATTCAGAGAGACACTATGACCGACCAAGCCCTAGACCCGCAGATCCACATCACCACGCTGGGCCAGAACGCCCGCAAGGCCGCGCAAAGCCTGCTTTCCGCCAGCACCGATGCCAAGAACACGGCTCTGCGCGAAGCCGCGAAGGCCCTGCGTGACGCGACTCCCGAATTGCTCGAAGCGAACGCGGAAGACGTGAAGAGCGTCGAAGGCAAGAAGCCCGACAGCTTCATCGACCGCCTGCGTCTTACCGAGGACCGCATCGAGGGCATGGCGGGCGCGCTCGAGGAAATCGCCGAACTGCCCGACCCCGTCGGCCGCAGCCTTGCGACCTTCGACCGCCCCAACGGCCTCAAGATCGAACGCGTCGCCGTGCCCATCGGCGTGATCGGCATGATCTACGAAAGCCGCCCGAATGTTGGCGCGGACGCCAGCGCGCTGTGCCTCAAGAGCGGTAACGCCGTGATCCTTCGCGGCGGCAGCGAAAGCCGCCATTCGACCCGCGTGATCGTGGAATGCATGCGCACCGGGTTAGCCGCAGCCGGCCTGCCCGAAGACGCCGTCCAGACCGTCGGCACGACCGACCGCGCTGCCGTTGCCGCCCTGCTCAAGGCCGACGAATATGTCGACCTCGTCATCCCGCGCGGCGGCCGTGGGCTCGTCGAACTGGTGCGCGACCAGGCAAGCGTCCCCACCCTCCTCCACCTCGACGGCAATTGTCACAGCTACGTCCACGAGGCGGCCGATCTCGACAAGGCGGCCGAAGTCATCCGCAACGCCAAGCTGCGCCGCACCGGCGTCTGCGGCGCAACGGAGAGCATCGTAGTGGACCGCGCGGTGGCCGAGGACTTCGTCCCCCGCCTCACCGCGATCATGGGCGGCGATTGCGAACTGCGCGGCGACGAGGAAGCCGTCGCTATCGACAACTCGATCAAAGCTGCGACCGAGGCCGACTGGAACACCGAGTATCTCGACCCCATCGCCTCCGTGAAGGTGGTCGACGGTCTCGATCAGGCGATCGACTGGGTGAGCGAGCATTCCAGCCACCACACCGATGCGATCATGACCGAGGACGACGACGCCGCCCGCCGCTTCATGACCAGCATCAACAGCGCCATCGTCATGCGCAACGCCAGCACCCAATTTGCCGACGGCGGCGAGTTCGGCATGGGCGCGGAAATCGGCATTGCCACCGGCAAGATGCACGCCCGCGGCCCTGTCGGCCTCGAACAGCTGTGCAGCTTCAAATACCTCGTGCACGGCAACGGCCAGACCAGGCCCTGAGCTAAGCATCAAGACCGGGCCGACGTAGGCCCGGCGAAGCGGAGCTGACCCGCAGGGGCGGGTCAACGGCGACCGCCCGTCCGCAGCGGGTGCGGAAACAAAGAGCGCGTCTCCTATTCCGCTTTCCTACCGCAAGAGGGTCGGGGCATTGTCCCGGCCCTTTTCGCATGGGGAGAGCCCGCATGACCCGCCGTACCGACAACCGCGAAACCCGCCTGCCCGTCCCGGACGCTATCGAGCAAGGGGGCGAGCTGCCCGCCTTCACCCCCGTCCCGCGCCAGACCAAGCGCCACGATGGCTGGACCGAGGACCGCCAGCGCCGCTTCATCGAGGCGCTCGCCGATACCGGCAGCGTCAAGGCCGCCGCCCGCGCCGTCAACATGAGCGCGGAGGGCGCCTACTACCTGCGCCGCCAGAAGGGCGCGGAAAGCTTCCGCAAGGCCTGGGCCGCCGCGCTCGATCTCGGCGTGCAGCGGATCGAGGACGTGGCCATGGAACGCGCGCTGAACGGCGTGGATGTGCCCGTCTATTCCTACGGCCAGCTCGTCGGCACGCGCACCGCCTATAACGACCGCCTGCTGATGTTCATGCTGAGAAACCGCGCGCCCGAGCGGTTTGCCGATGGCCGCGCAAAAGGCCTGGACGCGATCGGCACGATGGAACTGGAGCGCAAGAAGAAGCAATGGCGCAAGGAATGGGAGGCGGAGCGAAACAGCGTATCGGTCGCCGACATCCGCGCCAGCATCGACCGCAAGGTGGAGGCCATGCGCCAGCAGATCCTCGAACGCGAACGCCGCGAAAGCCCACGCGTGAAGCGCCTGCGCGAGGAACTGGAGCAAGCCATGGAAGCCGACCGCGCCGCAGGCTATTGCCCCGAACGCGACCCGGACCACGAACTCTACGATCCGCACCACGGCACACGCGGGCGCTTGGGGCCGAGCTTACCCCTGCTTGTGGCGGATCGGGGTGAGAGCGAGGTGGAGGGGGACAGCGCGGAAGAGAACCCGCGCTGGCGGTCGATCAAGGATGAGGGGTGGGAGTGACCTGACAAGCTTTCCGCTTGTTTTGGCATCAAATTTCTCCATACGAGAAACTATGCCAGCACCAAAAATCATAAAAGAACTATGCGCCCGATTTGAGCTTCACAGAGAAGCGTACAAGGCGAGTACATACAATGAAACGCAAGTTCGCCGAGAATTTATCGATCCATTCTTGAAGGCGCTAGGTTGGGATATCGACAATGAACAAGGGTATGCTGAGGCGTACAAAGATGTCGTTCACGAGGATGCACTTAAAATAGGGGGTAACACGAAGGCCCCAGATTATGGGTTTCGTATAGGAGGGACTCGAAAGTTTTTTCTTGAGGCAAAAAAGCCTGCCATTAATCTGAAGGAAGATATCAGCCCCGCTTTTCAACTTCGCCGCTATGCTTGGAGTGCGAAGCTTCCACTTTCGATCCTAACTGATTTTGAAGAATTCGCGGTCTATGATTGTCGGATTAAGCCTGAGAGTGCAGATAAAGCCAGTATGGCTCGCATCAAATATTATACATTTGATGATTATGTGGAGAAGTGGGATGAAATTGCCGGGATATTTTCCCGAGATGCGGTACTCAAAGGCTCATTCGATAAATACGCTACGGATAATCGAAGGAAACGCGGCACTGCCGAAGTAGATGATGCATTTCTTGAGGAGATCGAAGGTTGGCGTGCAATCCTTGCGCGCAATATCGCGCTGCGCAATCGCAACCTTAACGTAAGAGAGCTCAATAGTGCTGTTCAAAAAACCATAGACCGAATAGTTTTTTTGAGAATAGCCGAAGATAGAGGCATAGAGAACTACGGACAACTTCAGTCTATATCTGAAAGGAAAGATATATACTCAAGTCTTGCCGAACTTTTTCGCAAAGCAGACGATCGATACAATTCGGGCCTTTTTCATTTTTTCAAGACGGATGGTTCGAGCGAGACTTTAGATAATTTTACGCTTGAACTAAGTCTCGATGACAAAGCCTTGAGGCCAATACTTCGCAGTCTTTACTATCCTAGAAGCCCCTACGAATTTTCTGTCTTACCTGCCGACATTCTTGGGCAGGTCTATGAGCGTTTTTTAGGGAAAGTGATTAGGCTGGCCGGCTCTCGAGCGGTAATTGAAGAAAAGCCAGAGGTTAAAAAAGCTGGCGGCGTATATTACACGCCTGCATACATCGTGTCTCACATCGTCGCGACTGCGCTTGGACCTCTCCTTGAGGGGAAAACACCTGCCCAAGCATCTGGTGACGATAAGCGCACAAAAGCCCAAGATCCAATTCGCGTGATTGATCCCGCCTGCGGTTCAGGCTCGTTCCTAATTGTGGCTTACCAATATCTCTTGGACTGGTACCGCAGCAAATACATTTCAGATGACCCGCTAAAGTACACAGGGGGCAAAGATCCGAAACTGGTACAGGTCGCTCAGGGTGACTGGCGATTGACGATCGCAGAACGCAGGCGAATACTCCTCACCCACATATATGGTGTCGATATTGATGCGCAAGCCGTTGAAGTCACTAAGCTATCCCTTCTTCTGAAAGTCCTAGAAGGGGAAAATGCTGACGCGATCGCGCGCCAAATGGACTTTTTCAACATAAGGGTTCTCCCGGACCTCGGGAGCAATATAAAGTGCGGAAATTCCTTAATTGAAAACGATATATACTCGCAAATTTCTTTTGAGTTGTCAGACGAGGAAGAAGAGAAAATAAACCCTTTCGACTGGCAAGGGTTTCTACGCGCAGCTACTGACAAGAATGGTTTCGACGCGATCATCGGCAACCCCCCATACGTCCTCCTTCAAGATGCCAATCGACAAAGAACTCTAGAAAGCTATTATGATAGCCACTATACCGTCGCCAGTTTTAAGCGAGATCTTTACCATCTCTTTATAGAACGCGCTTCGCAATTACTATCCAGAAGAGGTATTTTATCCTTTATCGTCCCTTCTAATTTTCTGACGAACAACTACGCTACAGCCCTAAGAAAACTGATGTTAGAAAACCAGCAGCTCGAGACGGTAACGAACTTAAAAGGACGCGTTTTCCAGAGTGCGAGTGTCGACACTTGTATCTTTGTTCTTCGAAGGGGTGGAGAAAGCAAAGATCTCAATTTCTTTGAAGCTTCGGCATCTGAATCCGGGCTCAAAAGTCCGCGCATCACGAAAATACCCTATTCAAGAATATTGGCGGATGAAGCACATCTAATTGTGCCCGCTTCGGATGCTGATGATACCGTTTTATTAAAAATGGCGAAAGTTGGTCGACCCCTTGGCCAGCAAGCATATGTGAATTTCGGGAAGCAGTTGAGGGATAGGAAAAAGTTTCCCAGTGATGTCCGCGAAATTGACGAACCCACGCCTCCGCCGGGATATGCTCTTTGCTATACCGGTAAGGATGTTGAGCCATACCTCGCGCGATGGTCTGGTTTAGCATGCAAAAAAAGTCGAACAGCCAAGCGTGGCGGGTGTTGGGATGATTCGAAACACTCCGGAAATCCAAAACTTGTCTGCAGGCAGGTAGGAAAGCACCCTGTTTTCGGATTGGACTTAAACGGCTATCAATGCCTCAACACCATTTTTATGGTTAATCCATTCGAAGAATCCGACCCTTACTATCTACTCGCGGTCCTGAATTCATCTGCGATAAGATTTTATTGGAATAAGAAATTTAGCGACGGCCGCGATACATTTCCCAAGATTAAGGGCACCTACCTCAAAGAATTGCCGGTGGTACCGTACGACGAACGTTCAACATCGCACACCAATCTTGTAAAGTGGTGCCATCAAATTGTCACAAGCTACGAAAAATTGAATAAAGCACGCATGGCAACTCAAAAAATTCGTCTTCGACAAAAAATTGATGGGTTACAAAAATCAATCGATGACTGCGTTTTAGAAATCTATGGCGTCACGATTGAGTAGTCGAAGGACATCGACACCAAATTTCGGATCTCGCATTCATTAGGGTTTCAGATATCTCATATTGCGCGTCATTACTCCGCATAATGTCCGTCCGCTTGTCGGGGGTGAGGCCTTGTTTAGAATCCTCACATAGTCCTTCTGCCAAGACTTTCGACCAACTTCGCTTTGATCGGGGCAGGCCGCCGTTGGCCTGCGGCCAGCTACGCTTCCGGGCGCTCGCGCATCCTTCGGATGAGGGCTACTCCTCCCCCATCCGCAGCGCAGCAATAAACGCCTCCTGCGGAATGCTCACATTGCCATACTCGCGCATCCTTGCCTTGCCCTTCTTCTGCTTTTCCAACAGCTTTTTCTTGCGCGTGATGTCGCCGCCGTAGCATTTGGCGGTGACGTCCTTGCGGAGCGCAGCGATGGTTTCGCGGGCGATAATCTTGCCGCCGATCGCGGCCTGGATCGGGATCTTGAACAGATGGCGCGGGATGAGGTCTTTCAGGCGCTCGCACATGCCGCGGCCGCGCTCTTCCGCCACGCTGCGGTGGACTATCAGCGATAGCGCGTCGACCGGCTCGTTATTGACCATGATGTTCATCTTCACGAGGTCGCCTTCGCGCAGGCCGATCTGCTCGTAATCGAAGCTGGCATAGCCGCGGCTGATGCTCTTCAGCCGGTCGTAGAAGTCGAACACCACCTCGTTCAGCGGCAGCTCGTAGCTCACCTGCGCGCGGCCGCCGACATAGGTCAGGTCGGTCTGGATGCCGCGGCGATCCTGGCACAGCTTGAGGATGGAGCCGAGGTATTCGTCGGGCGTGTAGATCACCGCCTTGATCCACGGTTCCTCGATCATGTCGATGCGGTTCACGTCCGGCCAGTCGGCGGGGTTGTGGATGTCGATGACCTTGGCGTCTTCCGTCTTCGTGTGAGCGAGGTGGACACGGTAGACCACGGACGGGGCCGTGGTGATGAGGTCGAGGTCGTATTCGCGGCTGAGGCGTTCCTGGATAATTTCCAGGTGCAGCAGGCCGAGGAAGCCGGCGCGGAAGCCGAAGCCCAGCGCGGCGGAGCTTTCCATCTCGTAGCTGAAGCTGGCATCGTTGAGGCGCAGCTTGCCGATGCTTTCGCGCAGTTTCTCGAAGTCCGCCGCGTCGACCGGGAAGAGGCCGCAGAAGACCACGGGCTGGACTTCCTTGTAGCCCGCCAAGGCCTTTTCCGCCCCGCCCTTCACCGTGGTGATGGTGTCGCCGACGCGGGCCTGTTCGACTTCCTTGATCTGCGCGGTGATGAAACCGATCTCGCCGGGGCCGAGCTCGGGCAGATCGGTGCGCTTGGGGGTGAAGCAGCCGACGCGGTCGATCAGGTGCTGCGTGCCGCCCTGCATGAACTTGACGTTGAGGCCCTTCTTGATGACCCCGTCCATCACGCGCACGAGGATGACGACGCCGAGGTAGGGGTCGTACCAGCTGTCGACGAGCATGGCCTTGAGCGGCGCATCGCGGTCGCCCGTGGGGGCGGGAATGCGGGCGACGAGGGCTTCGAGAGTTTCCTCGATCCCGATGCCGGATTTCGCGCTGGTGAGGACCGCGTCCGATGCGTCGAGGCCGATGATGTCCTCGATTTCCGCCTTCACCTTGTCGGGTTCGGCGGCGGGGAGGTCGATCTTGTTGATGACGGGGACGATTTCGTGGTCGTGCTCGATCGACTGGTAGACATTGGCGAGCGTCTGGGCTTCGACGCCCTGCGCCGCGTCAACGACCAGCAGCGCGCCTTCGCATGCGGCGAGGGAGCGGCTGACCTCATAGGCGAAGTCGACATGGCCGGGCGTGTCCATGAGGTTGAGCTCATAGGTCTCGCCATCCTTGGCGGTGTAGTTGAGGCGCACGGTCTGCGCCTTGATCGTGATCCCGCGCTCCTTCTCGATGTCCATGTTATCAAGGACTTGCTCGGACATCTCGCGGTCGGTCAGCCCGCCGCAGAACTGGATCAACCGGTCGGCAAGCGTGGACTTGCCATGGTCGATATGCGCGATAATCGAAAAATTGCGGATCTTGGAAAGGTCGGTCATTGCGCTGCGCCTTTAGCCGCGCTGCAACGCCCTGTCAGCAGCAAAGCGTTCGCAATCAGCCGTCCTGCGGTCCGCCACCCTGTTTCGGGGCGTTCGTGGAGAGCTTGAACTGCGCAAAACTGCCCGGGGCGGTCTGGGGTGCCTGGCTGTATTTGCCCGGCGGAAGCGCCGTGAGCGGCGCTCCGGCGGCGGCAAGCGCATAGGGGTTAACACGGTGGCGGGTGCACAGCCCCCCTGCCCCGTCGTCGACCAGTTCCTGCTCGAACTCCACGCCCTGCGTATCGTCCATCGAACGGCGCACGGTGCAGACGGCGAGCTGGCCTTGTCCGAAGTCGAGCACGAACTGGGTGCCGACGGGCACGTCTTCCAGCCCCTGGATCATGGCGCCCGAGCGCGACATGTTGCGCAAGGTTACGTCGTAATAATGGTCTTCGTGGATCAGGCCGATCTTGCGGAAAACGGTGCGGCGGCTGGCCCGCTGGCTGCCCGCATCGGTCGGCTCGAGCGTCCATTCGCCCTGCGCGATTTCCTCGAGCAGAACCTTCTGGTTGACCGCTTCGGAAAATACGAAGCCCTGCACATGGCTGACGCCGATCTTTTTCAGTTCGGCCATGAGGTCCATGGCGTGCACGCCGGTGGCGATTGTTTCCATGCCCATCGCACCCGCTAGCGCGACGACGGCGCGGACGAGTTCCATGTCGCCCAGGTCGTTGCCCATGACGGGCTCGAAGAAATTGGCGCTGATCTTCAGCGCGTTGAACGGCGCGCGGCGCAGGTAGCTGAGCGAGGAAAGGCCGGTGCCGAACTGGTCGAGTGTCAAACGCACGCCCAGTTTGAACAGCGCACCGAGCGCGGCATCCACCTTGCTCGCATCGCCGAGCAGCACCGATTCCGCCAATTCGAGATCGAGGCGCGCCGGATCGAGACCGGTCTCGTCGAGGATCCTGGCGACCATGTCGATAAAGCCGTTCGCTTCGAACTGGATCGGCGAAATGTTGATCGAAAGGCGCAGGCTTTCGGGCCACTCGCGCGCTTCTTCGCAAGCCTTGCGCAGCGCCCATTCCCCGATCGGGATGATCAGGCGGCTGCCCTCGGCGACGGGGATGAAGGTTTCCTGGCTGACCCGGCCGCGGTCCTCATCTTCCCAGCAGTACTGCGCTTCGAGAGCGACCACCTTGTTGCTGCCGAGTTCGACGCAGGGCTGGTATTCGAGCGTGAAATTGCCCGCTTCGATGGCTTCGGCAAGATCGTCTTCCATGCGCTTGCGCAGGTTTGCCTCATGCTCGAGATCGGCGGCGTAGAAGCGGAACTGGCCGCGCCCGCCGTTCTTCGAGGCGTAGAGCGCAAGATCGGCAGCGCGGGTGAGTTCGTCGCGCTCGACACCGTCGTAAGGCGCAATGGCGATACCGACCGAACAGCCGATGGTGCAGCGGCCTTCCTCGACCGAATAGGGCTGCGAGAGCATCTGGATGATCTTCTTGGCGATCTCGCCCAGCTCGCCGCGATCGTCCATGTCGGGGATCAGGATCTGGAACTCGTCGCCGCCGAGGCGACCGATCTCGCCGCGGCCCGATATGACCTGGTTCAGGCGCTCGGCCACCTGCTGCAGCAGCTGATCGCCCGCTGCGTGGCCCAGCGTATCGTTGACCTGCTTGAAGCGGTCGAGATCGAGCATCAGCAGCGCAGCGGCGCGCTTGGCGCTGCGGAAGGTCTGCAGCGTGGAATCGATCCGGTGCTCCATCCGGTGGCGGTTGGCGAGACCGGTTAGCGAATCGAACTTGGCGAGGCGGCTCGCCTCTTCCTCGCTGCGGAATTCCTCGGTGATGTCGGTGGCGGTGCCGCGGAAGCCTACGAATTCGTCGTTATTGTCGTAGAGCGGGCGCCCCGACATGCGCAGGACAAGGTCCGCTTGCGGATCGCCGGTCTCCACTGTCAGGCCGGCAAAGCTCTTGCGGGTGCCGAGCTTCAGGCCGAGCGAGCGGGCTTCGCCGTCGCCGGGTACGGGCTCGAGAATGTGCTGGAGCGGCTGGTCGAAGGCCTTGTTGGCCTTGCGTCCGAGACGCTGGAAGATGGCCGGGCTGAGATAGGAGAGCACGCCGCGGGCATCGGTCGCCCAGAAACAGGCGACGCCGGAATTTTCCAGCTGTTCGACAATGGCCAGCTTGTCCGATCCGGAGAATTCCGGTGCAGGCGGGATATACCGACCATCCTGTTCGGAAGTCTCGGTGCCCTTTCGGCCTTTGAAGAAATCGGTGAAGGGCATCGCCCCCATGTGCTTTCAACCTCGTCGAAGCCCTGTTTGGTTCATTCGGCCTAGCGAGAATTGGTTAGTATAAAGCTAACAGCGCCCTGATACGGCACGCGAAATCGGCATGACGATGGCGTGTCAGATCTCGATTTCAGCGAAGCGCGGCACGCTCAGTATCCGGCCCGACCGGTCGCCGGCGAGCATGCCGTAAGCGTCCTTTGGCAGGGCCGCGAGAGGCCGGCCAGCCGCTTCGATCTCGTAGGGCGAGACCCGGTGGCGCGTGCAGAGGCCGTCCGCCCCGTCGCTGATGAGTGGCGTTTCGAATTCCAACCCCAGGACGTGCTTGTGCGAGCGGCGGACCGTGGCAACCGCCAACTGCCCATCCCCGAGATCGACCACGAAATCGGTGCCGACCGGCACGTTGCCCAGGCCCTCGACGCGCGCGCCCGACTTGGAGATGTTGCGCAGGACGACGGTGTAGCGATGATCGTCATGGATGACGCCGATCTTGCGCAGCACCGTGCGGCGTTCGGCGCGGTACTTCTCGGGTCCGCGCGGTTCGTAGACCAGTTCGCCCTTTTCAAGCCGTTCGAGCGCATCGTCATGCGTGATCGGCCGCGAGAAAATGTAGCCCTGGATGTGGCTTGCACCGCGCTTGATGACGAGCTCAAGCTCATCCTTCGTCTCGGTGCCTTCGGCGACGGTTTCCATCTTGAGCGCGCGCGCAAGGCTGACGATCGCGCTGATGATGGCCGAATTGTTGTTGCCCTCCTCCGTCGATCCGCGAACGAAGCTCTGATCGATCTTGATCTTGTCGAACGGGGCATGGCGCAAGTAGCTCATGGACGAATAGCCCGTCCCGAAATCGTCCAGCGCCAGCCGGACGCCGATATCCTTCAGCGCGTGGAAAATCTCGAGGGTGCGCTCCTCGTCGCCCGCGAAAACGCTTTCGGTGATCTCCAGCTCGAGCCGGTCGGGTGCAAGGCCCGATGCGTGCAGCGCCCGCTGGACGATCTGGACGAAATCGGCATTGGCGAACTGGGTCGGCGATACGTTGACGGCAACCCGCAATTCCACCGGCCATTGCTGCGCCTGCTCACAGACCTTGCGCAGCGCCCATTCGCCGATCTCGGAGATCATCCCGATATCCTCGGCGCAGGAAATGAAGAGGTCCGGCGGTACGAAGCCGCGTTCGGGATGATCCCAGCGGATCAGCGCCTCGAAGCCGGAAAGCTTGTAGTCCTTCGCCTTGATTATGGGCTGGTAATGCATGGCCAGCTCGCCCTTGTGCAGGGCGTCGCGCAGGTCTTCTTCCAGCATCCGGCGGAATTTCGCGCCTTCCTTGAGATCGCTGGAATAGAACCGATACTGGCCCCTGCCCCCGCCCTTGGCAGCATAGAGCGCAAGGTCGGCGGCCTTTATCAGCTCTTCCGCGTCGAGCCCGTCATAAGGGGCAATCGCGATGCCCAGCGATACACCGATGATCGCCCGCGAACCGTTGATCGAATAGGGCTGCGCGATCATCTGGATCACGCGCGCAGCAAGGTCGCCGAGATCGCCGCGGTCGTCGACATCGGGAAGCATGATGAGGAACTCGTCTCCGCCCAGGCGCCCGATCTCTCCGAGGTGGCCGCAAATCTGGCCGAGGCGTGCGGCGACCTGCTTCAGCAGCTCGTCACCAGCCGGATGGCCGAGAGTATCGTTGACCTGCTTGAAGCGGTCGAGGTCCAGCATCATGAGAGCGCAGACGCGCTTGTCGTTGCGGAAATGCTTGAGCCTGGAATCGAGCTTCTTGTGCATCCGGTGCCGGTTTGCGAGGCCCGTCAGCGAATCGTATTGCGAGAGACGTTCGGCATCGCGCTGGGTCTCGCGCTGGGCGGTCACATCCTTGGCGCTACCGCGGTATCCGCAAAACTTGTTGTGGCGATCGAAATGCGGCTTGCCGGCGAATTCGAGATAGCGATCTTCGCCGCGGATCGCCATTTTTACACGCAGGCCCGAAATCGAGTTACGGGCGCTCAGATAATAGGCGAGCGGGCGGACTTCGCGCTCCGCATCTTCTTCGCGGTCACCCTTGTCGACATGGAACAGGTCGGTCAGCTGTGCGCCGTAGATCTCGTCCGCGCTCGTGCCAAGCAGTTCGATGGCTGACTGCGAAAGGTAGATCAGCCTTCCGTGGACATCGGTAGCCCAGAACCAGCCGAGCCCCGCCTTTTCGAAACTGTCGAGCAGTTCCACGCGGCGCGCGTGGTCGTTCAGCGCGATCGGCACGCACTGCGTTTCGTCCCCTCCGGACCTCGCGGCTTTTGCAGTTCTCGAAAAGAAACCTGCCATTCGACCCCCGGCTACTAACCCTTTGGCACGGCATGAAGAGACGCCGTACGACCTCGTATCTAGGGAGTATTCCTTAATATTTGCATAACCATTGCATTGGCGCAGGCGTGCGGGTTCGAGGCAGCGCTTGCCACCCGTGACAAGGCGCGGCAAAGTGCCCGCAAGTCGCTGGGAGACGATCGCTAATGCGCCATATCGCCATCGTGGGTTCGGGTCCGGCCGGGTATTACACGGCTGAAGCGGCGGGCAAGCAATGGGGCGAGGATGTGCGGGTCGATGTCTTCGACAGCCTGCCGGTTCCCTATGGCCTCATCCGCACCGGCGTCGCGCCCGATCACCAGTCGATCAAGAAGGTCGCCATGCGGTATGAGAAGACCGCGCTGACCGACAACGTCCGCTTCGTCGGCAATGTGAACGTGGGCACGGACGTTTCCATCGGCGAACTGCAGGACCTCTACGACGCGGTCATCCTCGCGACCGGCGCGCCGCACGATCGCACGCTCGGCCTCGATGGCGAGGATCTGGGCAATGTCTTCGGTAGCGCCGCCTTCGTGGGCTGGTACAACGGCCATCCGCAGTTTGCAGAGCTCGATCCCGACCTTTCGGGACGACACGCGGTCGTCATCGGCATGGGCAATGTCGCGCTGGACGTGGCGCGCATCCTGTCCAAGACCGACAGCGAGTTCGAAGGCTCGGACATCGTCCTCCACGCGCTCGAAGCGCTCGCGTCATCGAAGCTCGAGACGATCACCATCCTCGGACGGCGCGGCCCTCACCAGATCATGATGACACCCAAGGAACTGGGCGAGCTCATGCACCTCAAACGCGCAAGCCCCTTCGTGGCCGAGGCCGACCTCCCACCCGAAGGAGACGACGCGATCCTCGAGCCGGGCTTGCGGAAATCGGTCACGCTCCTGCGCGAATTCGCCGCCATTCCGCAGAGTATCCGTGGCGAAACACCGATCACCATCGAGTTCGACTTTTACGCCAATCCGACAGCCATCACCGGCTCTGCAAATAAAGTCACAGGCGTCGAGGTCGAGCGCACCACTATCGAGAAGGGCCGCGCCGTCGGCACGGGCGATTCCTACATCGTTCCCGCCGATCTGGTCGTGACCTGCATCGGTTACCGCTCCTCACCCATCGAAGGCGTGCCTTTTGACGAGCGCGCCGGTCACTTCGCCAATGACGAGGGGCGCATCCTTCCCGGCCTCTATTGCGTCGGCTGGGCCAAGCGTGGCCCCACCGGGACCATCGGCACCAACCGCCCCGACGGCTATGGCGTCATCGAACTCGTCGCCCAAGACATCGGCATGGGCGCTCGCAAGCGCGGCCGCGACGGTTTCGACGCGCTGGCCGAGGAGCGCGGCCTCGACATCGTCACCTTCCGCGACTGGCAGCGGATCGAGGAAGCCGAGAACGCGGCTGCCCGAGACGGATCCCCGCGCGAGAAATTCGTCGATATCGACAGCATGATTGCCGCGCTAAGGTAGCCATCCGGAACGGCAGGGTCGCACCACTCGTTCAGCTTGAAACGCCAAGAAAGAGGACAGACCCGCCCATGCCCAAGCTCGAAGACGAAGCTGTCCAGCACACCAGCGCCCTCGGCCCGCTCATCGGCCTCACGCGCGAGGATATTTTCGGCGCGGTGGCCGTCATGCTGCGCGAAACGGCTTCCGATCCGCAGCGCTTGATGAAGCATAGCCAGACGATGGGCGAGGACATGCTCAAGATCATGACCGGCAAGAGCGAGCTTGCGCCCGACAAGAAGGACCGCCGTTTCCAGGACCCGGCGTGGCAATACAACCCCTTCATGCGCGCGGGCATGCAGTATTACCTCGCAGTGCAGAAGGGTGCCTCGCGCTGGCTCGAAGACCTCGAACTGGACGAACTGGAACGCGACCGCGCGCGCTTCATCTCGAACATTATCATCGACAGTCTTGCGCCCACCAACACCTTGATCGGCAATCCGTCGGCGCAGAAAATGGCGATTACGAGCGGCGGCCTCTCCCTCGTGAAGGGCCTCAAGAACGCCTATGACGACATGGTCCACAACAAGGGTATGGTCAGCCAGGTCGACAAGAAGCCCTTCAAGCTTGGCGAGAATATCGCGACATCAAAGGGCGATGTGGTCCTGCGCACCGGAATGATGGAGCTGGTGCATTACGCGCCGACGACGGACGAGGTCTACGAGATCCCGCAGCTCACCATCCCGCCGCAAATCAATAAGATGTATATCAACGACCTCTCGCCCGAGAAGTCGGTGGTCAAATACCAAGTCGACAACGGCATCCAGACCTTCGTCATCAGCTGGAAAAACCCGACCGCCGACCAGGGCGACTGGGACATGGCCGATTATGTCAATTCCTGCCGCGAGGCGATGGAGGCCGTGTCGAAGATTACCGGCAGCAAGAAGATCAATGTCTCGGCTGGCTGTTCGGGCGGGCAGACGGCGGCCATGCTCGCCAGCAAGCTTGCATCAGACAAGGATGATATCCTCGGCAGCCTGACGCTGATGGTTTGCGTGCTCCATCCCAAGCAGAACGACATCGAGGCAGGATCGCTTGTCAGCGAAAACGGCCTTGCTCTCGCCCGTCGCCGCGCTTCCAAAAAGAGTGTCATCAAGGGTGACGACTTGTCGCGCGGCTTTGCGTGGCTGCGCCCCAACGATCTGATCTGGAACTACGTCATCAACAACTACCTGCTCGGGCAGGACCCGCCGGCCTTCGACGTGCTGTTCTGGAACGCCGATGCGACGAACCTTTCGGGAGCGCTGATGGGCGACTTCCTGACCGTGTTCGAAACGCTCGCTTTCACCAAGCAGGGCGAAGTCGAGATGGTCGATCACAAGATCGACCTCTCCAAGGTCACCAGCGACCTGTTCATCCTTGGGGGCGTTACCGATCATATCACCCCGTGGAAGGCCACCTATCGGTCCACCCGCCTCTTCGGTTCGAAGGACATTACCTACGTCCTGTCGCATTCCGGGCACATGCAGGCGATTTTGAACCCTCCCGGTAACCCCAAGGCAAGGTACTATATCCAGAAGGATGCGAAGAAGAAGCTGCCCGAAACGGCGGACAAGTGGTTGGAAGGTACCGAAGAGGTCGCCGGTTCGTGGTGGCCCTACTGGATGAACTGGCTGCAGACCCGCGCCGGCGAGAAGAAGAAGGCTCCGGCGAAAACGGGGAACAAGGAGTTCAAGCCACTGGACCCCGCCCCCGGCCTATACGTTATGGAAGCCTGCTAGGTTGAAAAAGGATTGCGTGTGACCGCTTCGAAGGACGAACCCCAAAAAGATCTCGGGACCGCCACTGTCGAGATGATCGAGGCAGGCGGTCGCACCTTGCGGGTGGCGCACTGGCGCCTGGACAAGCCTTCGGACCACGCGCCGATCCTGTTCTTCAACGGCATCGGCGCCAATATCGAAGCTGTCGCCCCGCTGGCAGAGCGCCTGACCGAGCGCGCCTTCATCATCTTCGACATGCCGGGCACGGGCGAAAGCCCCGACCCGACCGTACCCTACAACCCCTTCACCATGAGCTGGACGGCGACGCAGATCCTCGACCAGCTCGGCGTCGACGAGGTCGATGTCATGGGGGTCAGCTGGGGCGGCGCAATGGCGCAGCATTTCGCGCTTCAGCATCCGGGCCGCACGCGGCGACTGGTGCTGGTGGCGACGACCGCCGGCATGCTGATGGTGCCGGGAAATCCGGCCGCGCTATCCAAGATGGCAAACCCGCGCCGCTACGTCGATTCCAAGTTCATGAACGAGCATTTCATGATGCTCTACGGCGGCATGACCAAGCGGCCGGGCAGCAAGGAAGACCATATTGGTCGCCTCAAGCCGCCCTCCCCGCGCGGCTATCTCTACCAGCTTGTCGCCATGCTTGGCTGGACCAGCCTTCCCGGCCTACCCTTCATGAACAAGGAAGTGCTGATTATGATGGGCGACGAGGACCAGATCGTGCCGCTGGTGAACGGCAAGATCCTCAACACTATGATCCGCAATTCGCGGCTAGAAGTGTTCAAGGGCGGCGGTCACCTGTTCCTGCTTACCCATGCCGACGAAAGCGTCGCGAGCATCCGTTTTTTCCTCGACGCGCCCTCGACCGAAGCGGAGAGCCGCCGCGCCGCATAACCGGGTGGCCTGACGGCCCCTTGCCAGACCAGTTGCAATGTGGAACCTTCCCTCGCGAGAGAGAGGAGCCACACTCATGCCAGCATTCGACCTGATCATCCGCGGCGGGACCATCGTCGACGGAACCGGAGAGGCGCGCTTCACCGGCGATGTCGCAGTTAAGGACGGCCTGATCGCGCAGGTCGGCGAGGTGTCGGGCGACGCGGCGGAGGAGATTGACGCATCGGGTATGCTGGTCACCCCCGGCTTCGTCGACATTCACACGCATTACGACGGGCAGGCGACCTGGGACCAGGAAATGGCCCCCAGCAGCTGGCACGGTGTGACCACCGTCGTGATGGGCAATTGCGGCGTCGGCTTCGCGCCGGCCAAGCCCGACAAGCACGAATGGCTGATCGGCCTGATGGAGGGCGTCGAGGATATTCCCGGCACCGCGCTCGCCGAAGGCATGAGTTGGGACTGGGAGACCTTCCCCGAATATCTCGACGCACTCGAAAAATTTCCGCGCACGGTCGATGTCGGCACCCATGTTCCGCACGGCTCGGTCCGCGCCTACGTCCTCGGCGATCGCGAGCGTCCCGGCGCGGTTCCGACCGAGGATGATATCGCGCAGATGGCGACGATCGTCGAAGAAGGCGTGCGCGCCGGTGCTTTGGGCTTCTCCACCTCGCGCACCGTTCTCCACCGCGATGTCGACGGCGAGGTCGTCCCCGGCACCACGGCGACCAAGGAAGAGCTGATCGAGATCGGCCGCGCCATGGGCCGCGCGGGCCACGGCGTTTTCGAAATGGCCAGCGACATGATGCGCGAGTGGGACGAGTTCGGCTGGATGGGCGCGCTGAGCCGCGAAACCGGCCTGCCCTGCACCTATGCCGCGCTGCAATCGATCGCCAAGGAAATGCCGCTCGACGAGCAAATTTCCTCCATGCGCGCAGAGAACGACAACGGCGCGAACATCGTCGCCCAAATCGCCTTGCGCGGAAACGGCATCGTCATGGCCTGGCGCGGCACCGTCCACCCCTTCCGCCTGAAGCCGAGCTGGAAAGAGATCCAGGACTTGCCGTGGGAGGAGCAGAAGGCGAAGCTGTTCGATCCCGAGTTCAAGGCGAAGATGCTGGCCGAGCAGCACGATTTTTCCGAAGTCAATCAGGACATCATCGGCCTGATCATGGTGGTCTGCGGCGGCTGGAACATGCAGTTCGAAATGGACCCCGATTTCAATTACGAGCCGACCGCTGCCGAGAGCATCCTCGAACGCGCCAAGGCGGCGGGCAAGTCGGGCGACGAGTACGCCTACGACCTGCTTTGTAGCGACGATGGCAAGGGCTTTATCTACCTGCCGATCCTCAACTACGCCGACGGCAATCTCGATTTCCTCCATGAGTTGCAGAACGCCGACGACACGGTGAATTCACTGTCCGACGGCGGCGCGCATTGCGGCACGATCTGCGACGCGGCCTCGCCCACCTTCATGCTGCAACACTGGGTGCGCGATCGCTCGCGCGGCACCATCAGCCTGGAGAACGCGATCAAGCGGCAATGCGCTGACACCGCGCGGCTCTACGGGCTGGAGGACCGCGGGGTGCTCGCCCCCGGCTATATCGCCGATATCAACGTGATCGACATGGAGCGCCTCAAGCTCGGCAAACCATGGCTCGCCTTCGACCTTCCGGCGGGCGGCAAACGCCTGTTGCAAAAGGCGGAAGGCTATGTCGCCACGATCAAGAACGGCGTGGTGACCTTCCGCGAAGGAGAATGGACCGGCGAGACGCCCGGCGGCCTGATCCGCGGCCCGCAACGCGCCGAACTGGCGGAGGCAGCCGAATGAAGGCGATCCGCACCGGCACCACGCCCTCCACACTCGACGCGCTGGCATGGGTCGACATCGAAGATCCTGCCGCGCCCGGACCGGGAGAAATCTCGGTGGAGCTGAAGGCTAGTTCGCTCAATTACCACGACTACGCCGTGGTGAAGGGCATGATCCCGACGACCGAGGGCCGCATCCCCATGTCGGACGGCGCGGGCGTGGTCACCGGGGTCGGCGACGGCGTGACCGAATTCGCCACCGGCGACCACATTATCAGCACCTTCTTTCCCGAGTGGTTGGACGGTGAGCCGCCACAGACCGCCTTCACCCGCGTACCGGGGGACGGGATCGACGGTTACGCACGACAGGCGATTACTGCGCCAACACACTGGTTCACCCGCGCGCCCAAGGGTTTCAGCCATATCGAGGCGGCAACGCTGACCTGCGCCGGGCTGACGGCATGGCGCGCGCTGTTCGTCGATTACGCGCTCAAGCCCGGTGACACCGTACTGGTGCAGGGCACGGGCGGCGTGTCGATTTTCGCCCTCCAATTCGCCAAGGCAGCCGGAGCGACGGTGATCGCGACCAGCTCTTCCGACGAGAAGCTGGAACAGGTGAAGGCACTCGGGGCGGATCACCTGATCAACTACAAGGAGGTCGAGGCCTGGGGGGCCAAGGCGCTCGAATTCACTGGCGGACGCGGGGTTGATTGCGTCGTCGAGATCGGCGGCGCCGGGACGCTCGACCAATCGATGCTGGCGACCCGCGTCGGCGGCCATGTGGCGCTGATCGGTGTGCTGGCGGGCATAGCGGGGCCGGTGCAGACCGCCCTGCTCTTCTCCAAGAACCTCACCGTGCAGGGCCTCACCGTCGGCAGCCGCGCGATGCAGCAGGACATGATCGCGGCCATCGAGGCCAATGGCATCAAGCCGCAGGTGAGCGATATCTTCGCGCTTGAGGACCTTGCCGACGCTTTCCGCCACCAGGAAAGCGGCAGTCACTTCGGCAAGATCGGCATCGAGGTCTAGGGCTCGATCACGATCCCCTTGGCGGGATCGACGCTGCCGCCGACCATTTTGACGAAAGTGTCGCGCGCGGCCTCGAGCCCGCTGCGGCGCTCGATCGCGATGGCCCCGCCGGCATCCTCGAGAAAACCGCGCCAGCTTTCGGCAACCATAGCGCCTGCCTTTTCGGACCCGTGTTCCTTGAACAGCGCCACCGCATGGTCGGGCGCGAAGAACAAGGTCGGAGTCGGTCCGGGCAGATCACCGGCCCCGCCGATACCGCCGCCCCGCTCCTCGATATGCGTCGCGCCGACAAGGCAGGAGTATTTGAGATCGTCCCCGAGGTGGTGGTGCAATGCGCCGAGCAGCTTGGCGTTGCCCGCGAAGTCGACCGTTACGCTGGGCACTGCAGCCAGGTCTCCAACGGCGTCATAGGCGAGCACCTCGTCATAGAGCCCGCTGGCCTTCACGAACTCGACATTGCCTGGTGAGGTCAGACCGACCCGCTTCACATCCGGCGACCGCCGTTTGGCCACGCTAGCAAGGCCCATCGCGGTCTTGGACGAGGCGCTGGTCAGGATCACCTGGCTCGCCCCAAACCAGTTCTCGGCGCGCATGAAATACTCGATCAGGAAGCCCGTCCTGAACAGCGGACCGAAGAGCATGCGCTCGCCCTCGCGATCGGGATCGTGTTCCGGGTCGACGGCAAGGCGAGAATACTGGTTGTAGATCGGGCTCATCGGCAGGCGATGCTCGGCCATGTCGACGAAGCCGCCCGCGCTGACCTTGCCCGGCACGACATCGAGATGGCTCGCCATGGGCAGGTAGCCATAGACGCGCTCGCCCACGGTAAACTCGGGATGGTTGCTCTGGATTACCCGCGCGTGGCCCCACATGGGGACGATGCCCATGCCCTCGGGCGCGGGGAAGAAGTTCCAGTAGCCGAAGCCGTCGCCGACTACGGCGTAGGTCACATTGTTGGCAGTGACCGAGAAGCTTTCGATAGCAAGCCGCACCGCGCCCTCGGCCAGAGCGCCCTCGTCCAGTTCGACCACATCGGCCTTGGTCAAATCGGACTTATGGACATGAACCTGCTGCATCGCGTCTCTCCCACTTTCGGGGAGGACGCTAGCGGCAGGTCATGACAAATGCGAGGGCTGTTACACCCGCATCGGCATGAGGACGTAGAGCGCGGGGCTGTCGTCGTTCTTGCGGATCAGCGTGGGCGCGCCGGCGTCGGCGAGGTGGATTTCAACCTGGTCGCTGTCGATCTGGCTGAGGATGTCCTTAAGATAGCCGGCGTTGAAACCGATCTCGAAGCCGTCCGAGCCATATTCGGCCGCAAGCTCTTCCGAAGCCGTGCCGTTGTCGGGCGAGGTCACGGTGAGTGTCACGCGGTCCTTGTCGAGTCCCATCTTCACAGCGCGGGTCTTTTCCGTGGCGATGGTCGCCACGCGGTCGACACCGGCGAAGAAGCTTTTCGGGTCGATCTTTAGGAGCTTGTCGTTGCCCGTCGGTATGACGCGCGAGTAATCGGGGAAAGTCCCGTCGATCAGCTTGCTGGTCAGCACCACGCCGCCCTCACCGCCGAGCGTGAAACGGATCTTGCTTGCCGACAGGTCGATCTGGACGTCGCCGTCCATCTTTTCGTCGAGCAGCTTGCGCAGTTCGGCCACGGCTTTGCGCGGCACGATCACGTCGGGCATGCCTTCCGCGCCTTCGGGGCGCGCAAGCGTGAAGCGCGCGAGGCGGTGGCCGTCGGTGGCCGCGGCCTTGAGGACCGGCTGATCCTCGTCCGAAACGTGCAGGAAGATGCCGTTAAGGTAGTAACGCGTTTCTTCAGTCGAGATCGCAAAGCGCGTGCGGTCGATCATCTCGGCCAGCGTCTTGGCAGGCAGCGAGAAGCTGGTCGGCAGGTCGCCTTCGACGATCATGGGGAAATCGTCGCGCGGCAGGGTCGGCAGTTTGAAGCGGCTGCGCCCGGCCTTCACGTCCATGCGGTTTTCCGCGGTTTCAAGGCTGACCTGGCTACCTTCGGGCAGCTTTCGGGCAATGTCGAACAGGAGGTGGGCCGAGACCGTGATCGCGCCGTCGCTTTCGACGCTGGCGGCTTCGATATGTTCGACCACTTGCAGATCGAGGTCGGTCGCCATGACGCGCAGGCCATTGCCTTCCGCTTCGATCAGCACGTTCGAGAGGATCGGGATGGTGTTGCGGCGTTCGACCACGGACTGGACGTGGGAGAGACAGCGCAGCAGCGTCGCGCGTTCGATTGTGGCCTTCATGGTCCTTCTTTCGTCCCTTTTGGGCGCGGTGAAGGCCGGAATCGCTCCACCAGCGCCGGAATACGGATATTGACCTTAGCTATGCTGGCATGGCTCGCAAGCTTCGCGCGCTAACGAGCGGTTTTCCCTTGGGGATAAGTGGATTTACCCCTGCATCGCCATACCGCCGTTCACGTGGATGGTCTGCCCCGTGACATAAGCGGCTTCATCGCTGGCGAGGTAAGCCACGGCGGCGCCGATCTCGTCGCCCTCGCCCATGCGGCCCATTGGGATGCGGCTGTTGATGGCGGCCTTCTGGTCGTCGTTCAGTGCATCGGTCATCGCGGTGCGGATGAAGCCGGGGGCGACGCAGTTCACGGTGATGTTGCGGCTGGCGAGTTCCTGCGCGAGGCTTTTGCTCATGCCGGTCAGGCCCGCCTTGGCGGCGACGTAGTTCATCTGGCCGGGATTGCCGGTGTGGCCGACCACGCTGGTGATCGAGATGATCCGGCCACCCCTGGCCTTCATCATCGGGCGCGCGCTGGCGCGCATCAGGCGGAAGCTCGCTTCGAGGTTGATGCGGATTACCTCGTCCCATTCCTCGTCCTTCATCCGCATCGCGAGATTGTCGCGCGTGATGCCGGCGTTGTTGACGAGGATGTTCATGCTGCCCAGCGTGTCGACGGTGGCCGGGATCAGTTCCTCGACCTGCGTTGTGTCGGACAGGTTGCAGGTAATCTCGACATGGTCGCGGCCGGTGTCGGCGTTGAGCTGTTCGCGAAATGCCCGCAGCTTGTCCCCGTTCGAGCCGGACAGCGCGAGGCGCGCCCCTTGGCGAGCGAGCGCATAGGCGATGGACGATCCGATGCCGCCACTGGCACCGGTGACGAGGGCGGTCTTGCCTTCGAGGTTGAACATCAGCCGTTCTCCTTCGCGAAATTTTCAAGGTCTTCCATGGTGACGAGGCTGACCGTGGTCGCCTCCTTTGCGATGCGGCCGACCATCGGGCCGAGCACCTTGCCGCCCAACTCGACGAAACGCTCCACACCCGCCTCCTGCATGGCGAGCACGCTTTCGCGCCAGCGCACGCGGCCGGTAACTTGGTCGACCAATAGTGCCTGCTCTTCGGCCGGGTCGGTGACGCGGGCAGCGGTGACATTGGCAAAGAGAGGCACGGTGAAGCTGCCGGGCGCGGTATCGGCGAGCGCGATCTTCATGCGCTGGGCCGCCGGTTCCATCAGCGAGCAGTGGAACGGCGCGGAGACGGGCAGCTTGATGCCGCGCTTGATGCCGTGTTCCTTGGCCATCTCGATGGCGCGGTCGATGGCTTCGGCGTGGCCGGAAATCACGACCTGCGTGGGGTCGTTATCGTTGGCGACCTCGCACACCTGCCCTTCGGCCGCCGCTTCGGCAAGCGCGGTGGCCTTCTCGATATCGGCGCCGAGCAGCGCGGCCATTGCGCCGACGCCAATCGGCACGGCGTCCTGCATGGCGATGCCGCGCAGACGCAGCAGCTTGGCGGTCTCGGACAGGCCGAAGGCGCCGGCTGCACAAAGCGCCGAATATTCGCCGAGCGAGTGACCTGCGACACAAGTCGCCTTGTCGGCAAGCACAACGCCGAATTCCTTTTCGAGCACGCGCAGGGTGGCGATGGAATTCGCCATGATTGCGGGCTGCGCGTTGCTGGTGAGCGTGAGTTCGCTTTCCGGACCGTCCTTCATCAGCGCAGAAAGCTTCTGGTTCAGCGCGTCGTCGACTTCCTCGAACACCTCGCGAGCGTGCGCGCTGGCTTCGGCGAGCTCGACGCCCATGCCGACTTTCTGGCTCCCCTGACCGGGGAAGATGAATGCAGTCATGAATCTCTCCTTGTGCGGGGCCGCTTAGGCGCGTGCGCCGCAAGCCTCAAGGCCGAAGGGGACGATCCTGTTGTCAGAGGTGTGACCGATGGCAGCGCGCCCGAGGTATTCGATGCCGTAGCGTTCGCACCATCCGCGCACGATTTCTTCGGCGTTGGCACCGAAGGGGCGGTCGTTCTCGGGCACGGCGGTCACCTCGCCGAGCCGTATCCCGGCCACGCCCTGCATGTGCTCCACCAGATGGAACATCAGCCGGTCGATGGCATATTCGTATTCGCCCACTTCCTCGATCAGCACCTCGTGCCCATCCAGAGAAGGCATGAACTGCGTGCCGACCAGCATCGCCAGCGTATAGAGATTGAACGCCGCTACTGGCCTGCCGGACAGGGAGGGTTCAAGTCCGGCATCCTCGCCCGCCATCCAGCAGAGGACGCGGCGGATCGCTTCTTCCCCGCCCTCACGCTTTACATCCACCGGCATTGGCGCGTGGATCGGTTTTCCAATCCCCGCGCGGTAGAGCGCGCCGAGGAGGAAACCCATGTCGGAGTAGCCGAGAAAAGCCTTCTCGCGCGCGGCGGGCTGGACCCGTCCGATGAAGTTCGCGGCAATGCGGTTGGAGCCGTATCCACCCTTGGCGAACCACACGGCGTCGAAAGCGGCGTCGTTCGCGCATTCGAGCAAGGTGCCGAGCCGCACGGCGTCCGCCCCGGCGAAATGTCCGTCCTCGACGAAGCATTGCTCGTGGAAATGGAGCGCGATGTCCGGAAATTCCTCCGCCGCCAGCGCCAGAACGGCCTCGGCGTATTTGCGTTTGAGCGGTGTCGCGGGGGCGCAGATCGCCACTTTTCGGATCGGTCGGTGCACGGGTGCGACCATGCCTGCTTGTCATTGCGCTTACAACTGCATAGCGAGGCCGCAATGACCGACTTCCCCAGCCCTGATGAGCTTTTCGCGCGCCCTTTCTTCTTCGTCGGCATCGGCGGATCGGGAATGCTGCCGCTGGCGCAAATCCTCAAGGGCCGCGGCTGCGAAGTCGGCGGCTCCGACCGCAGCTTCGACCAGGGGCGCACGCCGGAGAAATTCGCCGCGCTCGAACGGCAGGGTTTCCAGCTTCACCCGCAGGACGGCAGCGGCATCGTCTCGGGCGAGCAAATCGTGGTCGCCTCCGCCGCGATCGAAGACAGCGTGCCCGAGATAGACCGCGCCAACGAACTTGGTTGCCTGCGCCTGACCCGCGCCGAGCTCAACTCGATCCTCTTCAACACCAGCGGGGCGGGGATTGCCGTCGCCGGGACCAGCGGCAAGTCGACCGTTACGGGAATGCTGGGCTGGATTCTGGAAGCTACTGGCCGTGCACCTACGATCATGAACGGCGCGGTGATGAAGAATTTCGTCTCGCCCGAACGCCCCTTTGCCAGCGCCGTGGTGGGCAGCCAGAGCATCTATGCCAGCGAAGTCGACGAAAGCGATGGCTCCATCGCCCTCTATCGCCCCGCCGTCGGCGTGCTGCTCAACGTCAGCCTCGACCACAAGAGCATGGAGGAGTTGCGCCAGCTGTTCGGCGACTATCTCTCGCGCAGCCGCATCTCGGTGATCAACGCCGATGACGAGGAAGCGCTGGCACTGCTCCCGCAGGCGAAGGACGTGATCACCTTCGGGATCGAGCAGGACAAGGCGCAGATCAGCATCGTGCCGGGCAGCATTGCCGAAGGTCCGGTTCGGCAGGCGGCAATGGTGATCGACCGCCACGACAAGTCCGAACAAGCGCTGCGGCTCAACATGCCGGGCCGGCACAATCTTTCGAACGCGCTCGCGGCCATCGCGGGCGCAGCGGCGGCCGGCGTACCCGTCGCCGCCTCGGTCGAGGCGCTCGCCGGTTTCGAAGGACTAGCCCGCCGCTTCGATATCGTGGGGACGAGCCACGCGGCCATTACCGTGATCGACGATTTCGGCCATAACCCCGAGAAATGCGCGGCCACGCTCCGCACCCTGCGCGCCCATAGCGGCCGGGTGCTCGTCTTCTTCCAGCCGCACGGTTACGGCCCCTTGCGCCAGATGGGCGACGAGCTCGCGCAGGTCTTCGTCGATGAGCTGGCCGAGGACGACCGCGTGCTGATGTGCGACCCGGTCTATTTCGGCGGCACGGTCGATCGTAGCGAAGGGAGCGAACGGATCGTCCGATTGGTGGAGCAGGCGGGAGGGCGCGCCGAATATATCCCTACACGCAAGGCCATCGAGGATCGCCTCGTCAACCTCGCGAGTCCCGGGGACCGGATCGTGGTGATGGGCGCGCGAGACGACACGCTATCCGAATTCGCGCGCAAGGTCTTCGCCCGCCTGTCCTAGCGTATTTCGGCGGCCCCAGCCGGTTCGACGATTTCGACTTCACCATCCTTAGTCACGATGACGCTTCGGTTTCGCCCGGCGTGCTTTGCCGCATAAAGCGCGCGGTCCGCGTCAGCGAAGACTGCGTCTCGCGATCGGCCTTGCCCGAGGGAACCGCCAACGCTGATCGTTGCGTGCGGGATACCAAGGGGGTTCTCCCCGTTCCTGCGGTCGACGGCGAGGCGAAGGCGTTCGGCAGCCTTGCGGACGTCGAGCTCGTCCTCGCAGGCGAAAATGAGCGCGAATTCCTCTGCGCCCAGACGCTAGATGGTGGAGCCTTCGACATTTTCGAAGCTGTTCCGCATGAGGCTCGCCATGTGCCGCAGCACCGTGTCCCCCACAATATGCCCCTCGCTGTCGTTGATCGCCTTGAAATGATCGACGTCCGCGACCAGCAGCGCCTGTCCGTTCTCGAGGCGCTTCACTGAGTCGAAGGCGCGCCGGTTGCCAAGGCCGGTCAACGGATCGCTGAGCGCCATGCGGCCAAGCTTGACCGCGTTCACCCGCGCTCGGTCCCGCTCCACCCGCAGCACCATGAAGCGGTCCCCGACGGCTGCCGAACTGCCCAGCACCAGCAGGAGCATGGCGGCGTAGAGGAAATCGTCGACATGATAAGAGGGCCGATACCACCCGAGCGAAATCGCCAGAGTAATGACACCGCCGATGATCATCCCGGAGAACGAGATCAGGAGGTACAGGGCCGCCCGGCTTTCGTTGAACAGGGCCACGGCGATCAGTCCCAGCACCCCGAGCGCCAGCGGCAGCACCGAGGCGAGGAAGGCGCTGTGCGAAACCAGGCGAAGCGGTTCTAGATCGATGATTGTCACGATCTTCAAAGCCGTCAGCGCTATTGTCAGGCGTTGCAGCCACTTGGGCACCGCGCCCTCTTCCAGCAGCGAAAGGATGAAGCCGACCGCCGCAGCTATCGCCAGCGCCAGCGTGAGCGTGTTGAGCTGGAAACGCACGCCGAGCGGCGTGTTCGGGAACAGCTGGAAGATCAGCCCTGAATTGGAAACGACGAAACCCAGGAGGCCGAAGGTCATGGCCGCATGCCATATCATGAAGCGGAAGCGCAGGGTGCGGAAGAACAGGAAATCGAAGATGATCGGCGCGATGAGCATTCCACAGATAAGGGCGTAGGTCAGCGAACGGAAGAAATGCTCCTTGCGAGCCTCCTCGCGCGTGACGAGGCGGGTGTCCCTGATCGTGGCGATCGTGCGCGGCCGCTCGAAGACGACGTCCACGACTTCGAGCGGGCTCTCCGATCTTGGAACCGGCACGCTGAACCGGGTCCGGGCGAACCACGCGCGGACCGCCATCTGCGGATCGACATCGACGAGCCTTTGCTGCCCGTCGGCATAAATGAAGCGGACCAGCATGGACTGGTAGTTGGAAGGATCGGTTTGCCAGTAGAGGGAAGTCGAAGCAGTTGCGAACCCGCCGGGGACCTCTGCATGGGTGCGGACGAACCGATCGTTTCGTGCGAACCTACCTTCGGCGCAATCGAGTTCGCTCGCCCCCAGAGCGAGCGCCTCGGCCGAGCTGTCTGCTCCTCCGACGCAGGCCAGCGCGTCGAGGGCCAGGTCGCGGGCCTCCAGCGGCTGGGCGAGAAAGGCCCAGCCAACAGCGATTGCATACATTAAGCTTGCCAGTATGCGGCGGCTCACGGCTCCCCCTAAAACTCCCGCGTCCCCCAACGCAGAACAGGGGCCTTATCGCTCGAAATATTCGGTTTGAACAGGGTGTTGCCGCTCCGCGTCCCGAGAGGGGACGCAAGCCAGCTTCAATGCGCGCCCTTTCCGCGAAACAGCACCTTGTGGATGAGCATCGCGATGACGAACCCCAGTGCGAGACCGATGAGCGCCGATATGCCCGCATAGGTTACCCAGCCCGCCAGGCCGGACAAGGCACCGGTCGCATTCTGGACCGCGTATTCCGCGCCGTGAGCGATATCGTAGAAAAGGTCGAAGCCCAGTTCGTGCGTACCATGGACGACAATACCGCCCCCGACCCACAGCATGGCGATAGTCCCCACGAAGGATAGGGTCTTGAGCAACCAAGGCATGCCCTTCAGCAGTGCGCGCCCGATAGCCTGCGCTGTGGCCGAAGACTTTTTCGTCAGATGCAGTCCGACGTCGTCCATCTTCACGATTAGCGCGACAGAGCCATAGACCACTACGGTCACGGCGATGGCGACCAGGGCAAGGGCCAGCCCGCGTTGCCAGAAGGTCTCGACAATTGTCTCGCTCGACAACTCGTTGAGCACGATCGCCATGATCTCAGCCGAAAGGATAAGATCGGTGCGGATGGCGCCCGCGACGCGCTGCTTCTCGAACGCCACGGGATCCTGGATCACGTCCTCGACCGTCTTGCCGTGCTTTTCGCCGCCCAGCTTTTCCATCACCTTTTCCGCGCCCTCATAGGAGAGGAAAGCCCCGCCCAGCATCAGGATCAGGATGATTGCGCTGGGCAGGAATTCGCTGAGAAGCAGGGCGCCCGGCAGAAGAAAGATAAGCTTGTTCTTGAAACTGCCCTTAGTGATCGCCCAGATGATCGGAAGCTCGCGGGCCGGGGAAAGCCCGGTCACATAGCTCGGCGTTACGGCGGCATCGTCGATTATCACGCCCGCTGTCTTGGAACCGGCCCGTCCTGCTGCCGCGGCGACATCGTCTACAGAGGCGGCGGCGGTGCGGGCAATAATGGAAACGTCATCGAGCAGTGCTACGAGGCCGGTCGGCATTTTGGTCTTTCCCCTTGGATTACCGATGCAATGCGCCCCTGCCCCGCACATTCCGTCGCGGCAAGGGCCAAGATCGCTTGCATTATGCGCAAATCCCGCTATGTGCGCGCATCCCTTGCATCCGGACCTGCCGGAACGGGGATACCCAAGAAAGCCGGAGGGGCCCCGCAATCCCGCGGACAAGCCAGCGATCGGCCAGACAGTGAAAGGACAAGAGCATGGCTCTTTACGAGCATGTCTTCTTGGCGCGACAGGACCTGAGCCAGGCTCAGGTCGACCAGCTCGCCGCCACGGCGACCGAAATCGTCGAAGCTAACGACGGGAAGGTCACCAAGACCGAGACCTGGGGTCTCAAGAACCTCGCCTACAAGATCGACCGTAACCGCAAGGCTCACTTCGTGATGCTCAACATCGAAGGCCCCGGTGCCGTCGTTGCCGAGCTCGAGCGCCAGACGCGCATCAACGAAGACGTCATCCGCTACATGACCATCCGTGTCGACGAACACGAAGAAGGCCCCAGCGTGATGATGCGCAAGAACGAGCGCGATTCGAAGAAGCGCAAGGACCGCGAGGAGCGTAACTGATGGCACGTCCGTTTTTCCGCCGCCGCAAGACCTGCCCGTTCTCCGCGAAGAACGCGCCGGCTATCGATTACAAGGACGTTCGTCTGCTCCAGGGCTTCATGTCCGAGCGTGGCAAGATCGTCCCCAGCCGCATCACCGCCGTCAGCGCGAAGAAGCAGCGTGAACTGGCCAAGGCCATCAAGCGCGCGCGCCACATCGGCCTGCTGCCCTACATCGTGAAGTAAGGAGAAGACCTCATGGATATCATTCTCCTCCAGCGCATCGAAAAGCTCGGCACGATCGGTGACGTCGTCACCGTCAAGGACGGCTACGCTCGCAACTTCCTGCTCCCGCAGAAGAAGGCCCTGCGCGCCAACGAAGCCAACAAGAAGGTTTTCGAAGCCAACCGCGACCGTCTCGAGAAGGAAAACGCCGAACGTCGTACCGAAGCCGAAAAGTCCGGCGAAAAGGTCGACGGCGTCGAGATCATCCTGATCCGTGCCGCGTCGAACACGGGCCAGCTTTACGGTTCGGTCAACGTGCGCGACATCGTCAACGGCCTCGCCGACAAGGGTCACGAGATCGACAAGAAGCAGATCATCATGGGCAACCCGATCAAGACGATCGGCATGCATGACGTGCGCGTCGACCTCCACCCGGAAGTCTCGGTCACGATCAAGGCCAATGTCGCCCGCTCGGACGACGAAGCCGAACTGCAGACGCAAGGCGTCGATGTTCTGGCCCAGATGTTCGAAGAAGAGCAGCGCGAGATCGAGGAAATGGCTGCGGCCAACACCACCGATCCCACGCTCGAGCCGGGTGAGATCCCCGCCGACATGCTCGAGGACGGCGCCGACGCCGAAGCTTCGGACAGCGAAGAGAACGCCGAAGGCTGATCCTACGCGAGAAGCAAACAATCAGGGCGCGGCGGCTTCGGCTTCCGCGCCCTTTTTGTAACAAGCGGATTCCTGTGGCAGACGGGGTCACGAAAACGAAAAGAGCCAGGAGAAAAAGGCCCATATGGATTCGATCGAACAGATTCTCGACAAGCTTCAGTCCGTCTACGACGCCGCCGTCACACGGCTGCGGGACGATGTCATCGCCTTCGGCCGCGAGCGTGAGACGCCGCCCGCCGAACGCCGGAAGGATGGCAGCTACGCCTATCCCGAACTGCGCGTCCTCTTCCGTGGGGGCGAGATGCCCGAAGGCGCCAGCCGTGCTTTCGGCCGCCTCAACACTCCGGGCCTCTATGCAACGACCGTGACCAAGCCGAGCCTGTTCCGCGAATATCTGCGCGAGCAGATCGAGCTGATCGAAAGCAATTACGAGGTCGAGGTCGTAGTCGGCTCCTCGCGTCAGGAAATCCCCTTCCCCTATGTCCTCGACGGGCAGGCTGGCGCGGAGCTGGCCGGCATCGATCCCAACGAGATCGCGCGCCATTTCCCCTCCACCGACCTTGCGGACATCGGTGACGAACTGGCGGATGGCATCGAGCTCGACAATCCGAACGACCCCATCCCGCTGTCGCTGTTCGATGGCCTGCGCACCGATTTCAGCCTTGCGCGCCTCGCCCACTACACAGGCACCGATGTCCAGCACTTCCAGCGCTTTATCCTCTTCACCAACTACCACCGCTATGTCGACGAATTCGTCGACTGGGCCGGGGCGCAGCTGGGCAAGAACGGCTACACTGCGCTGGCCGGTGCCGGTGGGCTCCTGCTGACCGAGCAGACCGATAACGCGCGCGCGCAGCTGTCCGACACAGCGTGGCGCCGGCACCAGATGCCCGCCTATCACCTCGTCGGCGAAGGGCGTGGCGGGATAACGCTGGTCAACATTGGCGTGGGTCCGTCCAACGCCAAGACCATCTGCGACCACCTCGCGGTGCTCCGTCCCGAAGCCTGGCTGATGATCGGCCACTGCGGCGGCCTTCGTCCCAGCCAGAAGATCGGCGACTACGTGCTCGCGCATGCTTACCTGCGCGACGATCACGTGCTCGACCCGGTCCTCCCGCCCGAAATACCCCTCCCCGCCATTGCCGAGGTCCAACAGGCTCTCGCTGGCGCGGCCGAAGCGGTCTCGGGCGAACACGGCAGCGATTTGAAGAAGCGCATGCGCACCGGCACCGTCGTCACCACCGATGATCGCAACTGGGAACTGCGCTACACCCAATCGGCCAAGCGCCTGTCCTTGAGCCGCGCGGTCGGCATCGACATGGAAAGCGCCACCATCGCCGCGCAAGGCTACCGCTTCCGCGTCCCTTACGGCACGCTGCTATGCGTCTCGGACAAGCCACTGCACGGCGAGATCAAGCTGCCGGGCCAGGCGAACAAGTTCTACGAGGAAGCCATCGCGGCCCACTTGCAGATCGGCGTGACGGCCTGCGACTTGCTGCGGCAGGAAGGCCCGAAGCTGCACAGTCGGAAGTTGCGGGCGTTCAACGAGCCGCCGTTTAGGTAGAAGGCGCCTTACTCAGGGACCAATGCGTACTCGATGCTATAAGTAGCATCGACTTCGATCTCACCGGGTTCGATGGGGACCTTCGGCCGTCTGATGCGACTGCCCGTTACGACGATAAAGCCGCCTCCCCCGTTGAAATCCACGCGACTATCGGAAACTAGCAAAGTCCTGAAGATCCTCATGCCAAGGGCTTTTGCAGTCGCCTCAGCCTGATCCCTACCCTCAGCTAGCGCTTTAGCTTCGGCTTCCCGAGTAGCCTTCCTTTTCGTCTCGTCAGTGAGGTCAAAGCTCGGCCCGTCAAGTGTGTTACCGCCCGCTTCGAAAAGACGAGTGATCATCTCTCCGGCCTCGTCGAGCTTGCGAGTGTAGACGGAAAAAGTGTTTGCCGCCCTCCATCCAATGACTTCATCGACTTCTTCGCTCTCCGAGTAGACTGGTTCGACCTCCAGATCTCTAGTTTGCACGTCGCTGGCAGGGATGCCGACAGCGCGAATTTCCTCGATTAGAGCCAGAGACTTTTCATTATTATCGAACAAAGCTTTTTCGGCCGTCTCTGCTGTCGTCGCCACACCTATGGATACGAGCAAAACCTCGGGTTTGTAGCGAACCAGACCTTCGCCCTTCACGCGGATTATTGTTTCATTTGGCAGTATTTCTGGTTGCGCGCGAGAGGTCTGCGCATGGAGCGGCTGGAAAGCGCCCAACAATAAAAGGCAAAACAGTAACAGCCCTTTCATCATCCCTTCCCCTTCGTCTTCGTTTTCCCGACCTTCGCGTTGGCGGCCATGTAGTCGATGATCATCCCGGCGATGTCCTTGCCGGTGGCGTTTTCAATGCCTTCGAGGCCGGGCGAGCTGTTCACCTCCATGATCACCGGGCCGTGGTTGGACCGCAGCATGTCGACGCCGCACACGTTCAGGCCCATGCGCTTGGCGGCGCTGACTGCGGTCGAGCGTTCGGCGGGCGTGATCTTGATGAGCTCGGCGCTGCCGCCGCGGTGGAGGTTGCTGCGGAAATCGTCTGCTGCGCCGGTGCGCTTCATCGTCGCGACGACCTTGCCGCCGACCACCAGAGCGCGGATGTCGGTCCCGCCCGCTTCCTTGATGAACTCCTGCACGAGAATGTTGACGTTGGCCCCGCGAAAAGCTTCGATCACCGACTTGGCCGACGACATCGTTTCGGCCAGCACCACGCCGATGCCCTGCGTGCCTTCGAGCAGCTTGATGACCACCGGCGGACCGTTCACCGCCTTGATGATTTCCTCGGCCTGCTTGGGATCATTGGCATAGGCGGTCAGCGGCAGACCCAGCCCGTGCTTGGCAAGGATCTGCATGCTGCGCAGCTTGTCGCGGCTACGCCCGATGGCGACGCTCTCGTTCAGAGGCCAGCAGCCGCGCATCTCGAACTGGCGCAGGATCGAGAGGCCATAGTTGGTGATCGAGGCGCCGATACGCGGGATGACCGCGTCATAGCCGATACAGGGCTTGCCCTCGTAATAGACCTCGGGCCGGTGGCTGGCGATGTGGACCGTACAGCGCGTAGTGTTGAGGATATCGAACTCGTGCCCGCGCTGTTCTGCCGCTTCTCTCAATCGCTTGTGGGAATAGAGGTTCGGGTTGCGGGCAAGCATCGCAATTTTCATGGCTTGTGGCCTTTCTGGACCTTCTTTTCCGGCGTCTGCAGCCACGAATATCCCGAGTCCACTACAAATCGCCGACGCAGCGATGAGCGTCCGATGAGCATCGGGAATTTCATGTCGCTGCGGTCGGCAAGGCTGATCTCGGCGCGGAATTCCGTGTCGCCGATCCGCAGCGGCGTCTTGATGACGTAGCGGTACTGGGTCCCGCCGTTCGAGCTGGTGATACCGCGCACATCGACATGCACCGCCTCGCACACTTGGCGGACGTGCTGCTGTTCGAAATCGACGGCAAAACGGACCATTCGCTGTCCGTCCCGCTCGAATTCCTCAAGCACCGTGCCGTGCAGCGACGAGGTGCGTGCGCCTGTGTCGATCTTGGCGGGCATGGCGTGGAGGCCGATCTCGGGCAGGTGCACGAGCTCCCGCCAGCCGACGACGGGCAGTTCCTTGCGTCTGGTCATTCGATAATCGCTATTCCGTCGCCACCGCCCTCGCCCGGCAGGCGTCGCAGCACGTCGCCGCTGGTGAAATCGACTTCAGCGATCGTGTTGGCCATGGTTTCGGCGACATAGATGCGCTCGCCATCGGGTGACCAGAGGATGGTCACCTGCGTTTTGGCTTCGGCTTCCTCGCGGCTCGACACCGCGATGGTGCGGGTCTTCGCGCCGGTCGCGAGGTCGATTACCGAGAGCGCGCCATCGGCGAGGTCCGACGTGACCGCGTAGTCTCCCTGCGGGCGGATCGCGATGCGCAACGGGAAATCGCCGACCGGCACGTCCTTGATCCTCTCGAGGCTTTGCGGATCGAGCGCATAGGCCATGTCGGAGCCCCGCGCCGAGACCCACAGGGTTTCGCCGTCGGGCGAGAGCGCTATGCCTTCGGGTTCTTCCCCGACCGCCGCAGACTGGGGCGAGCGGCGGGTGACGAGATCCACCCGCGTCACGGTCCGCGAGCCAAGGTCGGTCGTCCAGGCATGCATGGCATCGGGCGAGACCGCGATCATGTGGCTGCCGCGCTTGCCGGTCGCATATTCGTAGGTCCGCGTCTCGCCCAGCGGATCGCGGATCACAAAGACGGACTGGCGGCCTTCCGCGGTGGAATAGAGATCGCCGTTGGCGTGCCAGACAATCCCGTGAGGCCGGGCGTTTTCGCCAAGCTCGATGCTTTTCACGCGCGCCAGCGTATCGGTCCGGAAGATGTCGACGCTGGTCCCGCCGTAGCAGGCCAGCGCGACGAACTTCCCGTCGGGCGAGGTCGCCAGCTCATGCGGATTGGCGCAACTGTCCACCCGCACCACTTCCTCGCCGCTTGCAAGATCGACCTTGGCGAGCGTGTTGCCGAACTTGCCCGCGACGAAGAGCGCACCGCTTACTTGCGGATCGCTCGCCGCCACCGGCGCCTGTTCGGAAATGGGCGCGCAGGCGGCGGCAAGCAAGGCCGGAACGAGGGCGAAGCGGGTTCTTACCACCCTTGCGGCTTGCCTTCGTTCTGCTCGTCGAGCCACGCCTTGAGCGGCGCGAAATACTCGACCATCGCCTTGCCGCTCATCTGGCGTTCGCCGGTGAAGGCTTCCAGCGCATCGGGCCAGGGCTTACTGGCGCCCATTTCGAGCATGGCGTCGAGGTTCTTGCCGACTTCCTCGTTGCCGTAGAACGAACAGCGGTGCAGCGGACCTTCCCAGCCGGCCTGGTCGCAGGCAGCCTTGTAGAACTGGAACTGCAGGATCCGCGCGAGGAAGTAGCGCGTGTAAGGGACATTGCCCGGGATGTGGTACTTCGCGCCGGCATCGAACTGGCTTTCGTCACGCGCGACCGGCGGGGTGATGCCCTGGTATTCGAGGCGCAGATCGTTCCACCCGGCGTTTAGGCTGTCCGCGGGGATATCGCCGTTGAACAGGCCCCAGCGATAACGGTCGACCATCAGGCCGAAGGGGAGGAAGGCGATCTTGTCCATCGCCTGGCGCAGCAGCAGGCCGATGTCCTTGTCGGCGCTGGGCACGTCGGCGGGATCGAGCATGTCGATCTGGACGAGGTACTCCGGCGTGATCGACAGCGCGATCATGTCGCCGATGGCTTCGTGGAACCCGTCGTTCGCGCCGTTGAGATGGAGATAGTCCTGCTCGTTATAGGCGCGCTGGTAGTAATTGTGGCCCAGCTCGTGGTGGATCACGATGAAATCGTCCGCGTTGCGCTTGATGCACATCTTGATGCGCAGGTCGTCGACATTGTCTACGTCCCAGGCGCTGGCGTGGCAGACCACTTCGCGATCGGCGGGCTTGGTGAACTGGCTACGCTCCCAGAAGGTTTCGGGCAGCGGTTCGAAGCCGAGCGAGGAGAAGAAGTCTTCGCCCACGCGGACCATCCGGACCTCGTCATAGCCTTTCTCTTCGATAAGGTCGGTCAGATCGTATCCGAGATCGCCCGTCCCTTCGGGGGCGACCAGCGGATAGATATTGCCCCATTCCTGCGCCCACATATTGCCGAGCAGGTCGGCGCGGATCGGGCCGGTGGCGGGCTGGATCGCGTCGCCGTATTTCTCGTTGAGCTTGCTGCGGACATAGGTGTGCAGCGCCATGTAGAGCGGCTTCACTTCTTGCCACATCCGCTCGGTCTCGGCGGCGAACTGGTCCGGGTCCATGTCGTAGTTGGAACGCCACATCGCGCCCAGATCATCGAAGCCGAGTTCCTGCGCGCCTTCGTTGGCGATGGCTATCATGCGCTGGTAATCGGCGCGCATCGGGGCACCGACATTGTTGTGCCAGCTTTCCCACATCTCGGCCTTCTGGGCCGGGGTGAGGTCGAGAGCGCCCATCGCGGCCTCGATGTCGGACCCGTTGATTTCCTCACCGTCGAGCGTGCCACGACCTTGACCGTACGCAGCCCCCAGCTCGGTCGATATGCGCGCAAGTTCGGCGGCTGCTCCATCCCTGACCGGCGCGGGCATGACAATCCCGTTGCGAAGCATGTCGAGCTTGCGCGCAACTTCCGGATCGAGGCCCTCCACGCGCGCATATTCGGCCGCCTTGTTGGCGTAGGCAACCGACTTCTCGGTCGATTCAGCGCCGTATTTCGCCGCCAGCATATTGCTGTCGTGCACGATGTAGGTCGAATTCACCCACAGCACGCGGCCGTATTCCACCGAGAAATCGAACAGGTCCTTTTCGACCATCGCCACCCAGTCCGCCGCGCCCTGGGGCGTCATCGGATAGGGATCGGCGACCGCTGCGGTGGCTGCCGGGGCAGGTTCTGCATTGGCGGTGCTGCAGGCGGCGAGCGAAATGGCGAGCGCGGACAGCGCGACGGGTGCGAATTTCATAGGTGACCTTTCCCGAAAGGGTTGTTTTTCCATCGAGACACGATTGCACCTCCACCGAGAGGGAATCAAGCGTTGCCGCGCGTCATCCTCCGCACGACGATGCCCGAAAGCACGGCAAGGCTTGCAATGATCCACGCAGCGATCTTGATCGGTTGCAGGAATGCGGCAAGCGCGGCGAGCGTATCGTTTCCGGCAAATTGCACGAGCTGGATGAACTGGGCGATGGTTTCCCCGTAATCGGTCACCAGGAAGACCAGTCCCGAAACAAGGGCGACCCATCCCAAACGCCGCAGCCATGCAGGTGGCTGGGCGCGAAAGAACAAGCCCGCAAGGATGCAGCCCAAGCCATAGACGCCGATGAAAACAAAGTCCCCGATCATTCCCCATCGGGCATGGCCGAGCAGGCCGGCATCCTTCCAGGCCTGCTGGATGCGCCAGACTTCCACAGCTGTACCCGCCGCCTGGTGATCGAGGATTCCGCCCGGAACGTCCTTGATTGCGAGCGGTGCGTGCGGAATTCGCAGGAGCGCGAAGACAATCAGTCCTGCGAGCCACACGACCCACCAGTAGCGCACAAGGAGGTTCACGCCGTACGTGCGAGCCAATCGGCCATCGTCTGGCCGAGGTCGGGCTTGGTGACGCTGCCCATATGTGTGCCGGGCACTTCGGCGTAGGTGGCGTCCGAAAGGAGCGCGGCCAGCTCCTCTGCCGAGCCGTTGTCACGGTCCTCGTTGCCACAGACGACCAGCGTCGGCACGGTGACATCGGACAGCATAGCAAGGTCGAGATCGGGCATGGTGTCGAGCAGCAACCGCGCCGCAACCCGGTTCACGCCCTGCGATTTCAGGAACTGCATCGAGAAATAGGCCGGATCGCCGCGCGGGATCGCGTCGAACTCGTCGATCACGCGTTTGAAAAAAGCGCTGCGCTTGGCCCATTCGCCAAGCCCTGCCGTCCCCATGCCGCCGACGATCAGCCGCGCCGGTTCGAGCACCCCATGCGCCACCGCGTGAAGCGAAGTGCGCGCGCCAAGCGAGAAACCGCCGAGGTCGTAATCCTCCAGCGCGAGATGCTCGACCAGCGCCGCGACATCGCGCACCAGCACGTTCTGCGGATAAGCCGCAGGGTCCTCGGGCGCAGCACTTTCGCCATGGACACGGAAATCGAGCATCAGGACCTCGAAGCCGCGCTCCGCCAGAAGCTGCGCGTGCCCCCACTTGATCCAGTTCATCTCCGCACTGGAGAAGAGGCCGTGCAAGAGCACCAGCGGCCTGCCCTCGCCCGACCTATGCAGCGCCAGCTTCGTGCCATCGAAGCTCTCGAAGATCTCCATTTTCATCGCTTCGTCAGCCCCTGCTGTTCCATGCGCCATTGCACCATTTCGATGCGGTCCTGCCCGAAGAAGGGTTCGCCGTCGAAGACCAGAGTCGGAACGCCCCAATGGCCGTTGGCTTCAAGAGCGTCCTGATTGGCGGCGATCTCGGCATCAAGTCGCTCGGCGTCGCCCTCGACCTCGGCGATGATCTCCTCGACGCCTAGGCCCGCGGCTTCCAGAGCGTGGTCGAGGTGACCGCCCTCGTGCCAGCCCTCCTGCCCGCCCCAGATCATCCTTCCCGCTTCTACGGCGAAGACGAGCCCTGCCCCACGCCGGGCGGCGGCCTGACCCATGCGGGTAACGCGGCGGATGTAGGGCTGGTCCTCGGCGATCTCGCGCGTCGCCATGTCTTGGATGATCGGATCGGGCCGAGGCGCGCCGAAGGGGATGCCGTGGAACTGTGCCACGCGGATCATGTCGCGCATGGTGTAGCCCAGCCAATTCGGATGATTACGCTCAAAGAAATCGGGCTGGCGGATGGCCAGCGGATACACCGGTTTCAGCGCGATCTTGAGATCATAATCCTCGGTCATCGCGCGATAACGCCCGACGGAGAGATAGCTGTAGGGCGAACGGAAGCTGAAATAGAGATCTGCGGTCAGGGTCATGCCGCTTCTATACAGGCAAGCCTGCTCAGCGGAAGACGCAGCCTATTCCGGCCTGCAGCGCGGCGATGCCATCACCATCGGCAAAGCCGGTTACCGTGCCGTAATCCATCGTCTCGTACTGGAATTCGCCGTCGATCGTCGTCTCAAGCTCGCGCACCGGGCGCTCGGACTTGAGGTCGGAAAGCAAGGTCACGCCGGGTCGTACGCCGTCGCTGGTGGCGACGCCGTCCTTCGCCCCGGCTCCGCCGATCGGACTTTCCTGCAGATACCAACCGGCAAACCGGCCATCCATGAAGCCGAGTTGCAGCGGGCCGAACCGGCTGAATTCCATCGGACCCGCGCCGCAATCCTGGTTGGTCGAACGTTCGGGCGCATTGCCGAAAGCCTGTTGGAACGCCGCATCGACTTCCTCGCGCTGCGCGCCGAACTGGATACCCTGGCCCTGATAAGGCGACGCGCCATTCGCATTTACGACTGCAGCCAAGTCGTCGTAGCGCGTGATCAAAGGGCTGTCCGGTCTGTCGCCGGATTGCTCCTCACCGCTCTGCGATTTCGCGTCGCGATCGCCCCCGCACGATACGAGGGCAATCGAACCGGCAAGAACCAGAAGGTGCCTCATCCTTTTTTCAGACATTCGCGGCCGAGCAATTCGGCGATCTGCACCGCGTTGAGCGCCGCGCCCTTGCGAAGGTTGTCCGACACGCACCACAGAGCGATGCCGTTGTCGACCGTCGGATCGTCGCGCACGCGGCTGATGTAGGTGGCGCTGTCACCGGCGCTTTCGACCGGGGTCACGTATCCCTCGTCCTCGCGCTTGTCGATCAGCATGATGCCGGGCGCCTCGCGCAGGATTTCCTGTGCTTGTTCCGCCGACAGTTCGTTCTCGAACTCGATATTCACGCTTTCCGAATGGCCGACGAAGACCGGCACGCGCACGCAGGTTGCATTCAGCTTGATCTTGGGATCGAGGATCTTCTTGGTCTCGACCACCATCTTCCACTCTTCCTTGGTCGAGCCATCGTCCATGAAGACATCGATGTGCGGGATGACGTTGAAAGCGATCTGCTTGGTGAACTTTTCCGGCACCACGGGATCGCCGACGAAGATCGCGCGGCTCTGCTGGAACAGCTCGTCCATGCCCGCCTTGCCCGCGCCGGAAACCGATTGGTAGGTCGAGACGACAACACGCTTGATCGTCGCGGCATCGTGCAGCGGCTTCAAGGCCACCACCAGCTGCGCGGTCGAGCAGTTGGGATTAGCGATGATGTTGCGTTTCTTGTATTCGTGGATTGCCTCGGGGTTCACCTCCGGCACGATCAGCGGCACGTCGGGGTCCATGCGGTAGAGCGAGCTGTTGTCGATCACCACGCAGCCGGCCGCCGCCGCCTTGGGCGCGTATTCCTTAGCCGGGCCGCTTCCGGCCGCAAACAGCGCAATATCCCAGCCGGACCAGTCGAAATGCTCGATGTTCTTGCATTTGAGCATCTTGCCCGTGTCGCCGAATTCGACTTCGCTGCCGTGGCTGCGGCTGGATGCCACGGCTGCCACCTCGTCACAGGGAAACTCGCGCTCGGCGAGGACCTGCATTATTTCGCGCCCGACATTCCCGGTCGCGCCGACTACGGCAACACGATAACCCAATGCACTTCTCCAATATGAATTGCCGCCGAGATAGCGATTGGTTTCGCGCCCGCAAGCGCACATTCGATTGCGGGCGCGAAAGGTTCATTCCGGGGGCGTCACGCCATGATGCTCGAGGAAGCGGAACACCGTGTTGTAGCGGTGCGGGCTGATCTGCTCGCCGGAGACGCGGTGCGTGTAGCCGGGATACAGCATCATCTGAAACGGCACATTGGCCTCCTGCATCGCCGAGATCACCTCGGTCGCGTTTTCGAATACGACGTTGTCGTCCGCCATGCCGTGGATCAGCAGGAGCGGATCGGTGATTTTCGTGGCGTTCGGGATGGCGGACGCGGCCTCATAGGCCTCGGCATCGTCCTGCGGCGTGCCCATGTAGCGTTCAGTGTAATGAGTATCGTAGAGTTCCCACCGCGTGACCGGCGCGCCCGAGATGCCGGCGGCGTACAAGCCGGGATCGGCCTGCAACTGCTTGAGAGTCATGTAACCGCCGTAGGACCAGCCATCGATGGCAATCTTGTCCGGATCGACGAAATCGAGCGTCTTCAGGTACTCCGCACCCGCCTTCTGATCGCGCACCTCGACCCCGCCCATGGCGCGGTAGATCGGCTGCTCAAAGGCGACGCCGCGGTTGGCGCTGCCACGATTGTCGAGCGCGAACCAGATATAGCCCTTGTCGACAATTGCCTGCCTGAGAGCGCCATTCCAGCCCTTGTTGACGATCTGCGGGCCCGGACCGCTGTAGTGGTAGTAGTAGACCGGATATTTCTTCCCCGGCGCCATCTCGGGCGTGACCATTTCCCAATACAGCGGCGTGCCGTCTTCTGCGGGGATGGTGCCGTACTTGGTCGGGCGGTGGCTGGCGAGGAAGGGCGCGTAGGGGTGGTCTGCGTCCAGCGCGTTTTCCTCGATCCAGGCGAGCCGCTGGCCGGTGGCATCAGCGATATAACTTTGCGGCGGACGGTCGTCGTTGGAGCGGCTGATGAGCAGCGTCTGCCCCTTGCCGTCCATGCTCGCCGAGTGGGTGTAGCCAAGCTCGGTCAGGCGGGTGATTGCACCGGGATTAGCAAGGTCGACGGAATAGACGTGCTGCTCGAGCACACCATCCTTCGTGCCTTGGAAGAACACGCGCCCGGCCCGCTGGTCGACGCCGACCAGCTTGGTGACGACCCACTCGCCGCTGGTCAGCTGGGTCCAACCGGTCTTACCCGCTTCGTCGAGCAGGTAGAGGTGGCCATAGCCGTCACGCTCCGACCACCAGACGAGATTGCCATTATCCAGCCACTTGTAGTCGCTGCCGAGGTTGATCCAGTAGTCCTCGACTGCCGCGTTTTCGGTGAACAGCACCTGGCTCTCACCCGTAGCGGAGTCGACACGCAGGATGTCCATCACCGTCTGCTCGCGGTTCTGGCGGGTCACGTAGAGATCGTTACCCGACCAGTCGACGCGGGCGAGGTAGATGTCGGGGTTGTCGCCGAGGTCAACCTTCACGCGGTTCTGGCCGTTAAGATCCATCACATAGAGTTCGACCACGGCGTTGTCGCTGCCCGCCACCGGATAGCGCTGGTCGAAGACCTTGGTCCCCGTCGCCCCGATTGCGGCGCGTGTCACGATGCCGACCCCGCTTTCATCGAAGCGCTCGACCGCGATGCGGCTCTCGTCCGGGCTCCACCAGTACCCGTCGATACGCGCCATTTCCTCCTGCGCGACGAATTCGGCCTCGCCCCAGCGAATGTCGGCGCCTTCCTTGGGCGTGATCGGCGCGGCCTCGCCCATCACCTCGCCGACCCACAGCTGGCGGTCGCGCACGAAGCTGATGTAGTTGCCATGCGGGCTCAGCGCGGGATTAAGCTCGCTTTCCTCGGTATCGGTGACCTGCACCACCTGCCCGTCGAGGCTGGCGAGGTAGAGGTCTCCATCCAGAGGGACGAGGATGGCCTTGCCGTTCGAGGTCCATTCGTAGCTGATTATCCCTAAAAGATTACCCACGCGCGCACGCTCACGCTGCATCTTCTCGTCCTCGGACAATTCGCGGCCCGAGCCCACCTTCTCGCTATCGACCAGCATCAACCACTCGCCCGTCTCGCGGTCGAAGGCCCAAAGGTCGTAGCGGGCCAGATCATCCTCGCGGTTGCGCAACACGGTGAGATAACGGCCATCGGGCGAGAGCTTGGCCTGCCGCGGGCTCGGCCCGTCGAGGCTGGGCGAGGCAAAGACCCGCTCGAAGGTGAGGTCCATGGCGGCTTTCTCCTGCGCTGGGGAATGGTGGTCGGCATAGGCCGGGGCGCTGAGGCACGTGCCCAGTACGAGGGCGGCGGCGAGGTTGAGCGACTTCATGTTCTCTCCCGGAATCAATCGCCAGGCGTCCTCGCAAGGGCGGAAGGCGAAAGCAAGCGCCACCACCGCAACACGGGTTTTTATGCTTAAATTCGAGTTAAGCGCGTCTCCTTAAATTCTCTTAAGGTGCGGCTGTCAGAAACTGTCCTTGTCACCGGGCGGCCACTTCCGGCTCACAGGCTTCCCGGCGGCATCAAGACCGGGCCGATTTCGGCTCATCATGATCCCCACGTGACAAGGGCGGCCTCTTCTGGGAGGTCGCCCTTATTTCTTGTGCGCATTGGGGCGGCCTCTTCAGGGAGGTCGCCCTTATTTCTTGTGCGACGTGGAAAAGGCGATCGCGCAAACGAAAAGGGCGGCCCCGCAGGACCGCCCTTCCCTTGTCTCTTGCGAGAAGCTTTACGCCCCAGAAATCAGGACTTCGGCGCGTTGTCGCGGCGTTCCGCGATACGCGCGCGCTTGCCGGTGCGGCCGCGCAGGTAGTAAAGCTTCGCGCGACGCACGATACCGCGGCGGACCACGGTGATGCTGTCGACGATCGGCGAATACACCGGGAACACACGTTCCACGCCTTCACCGAACGAAAGCTTGCGGACGGTGAAGTTGCTGCCCATGCCGCGGTTCGAGCGGGCAATGACAACGCCTTCGAAATTCTGGACACGCTCGCGGGTGCCTTCGACAACCTTCACGCCGACGCGGACGGTGTCGCCTGCGCGAAATTCGGGAATGTCCTTGCCGAGGTTTTCGATAGCTTCGGCTTCGAGCTGCTGGATCAGGTTCATTGGCCTGGTCTTCCTACTTCTTTTGCCGCGCATCAGAGGCAGACTGGTCCCGATCGCCACTGTAGCGATCCCAAAGGTCCGGCCTGCGTAACCGTGTGTCTTCCTCGCTCCTTGCCTTGCGCCAAGCAGCGATCTTCGCATGATCCCCCGATCGCAGCACTTCAGGGATCGTGCGCCCTTCCCATTCCTGGGGTCGGGTGTATTGCGGATATTCGATGAGCCCGTTCTCGTAGGACTCTTCGACTCCGCTATCGGGCGCGCCCATTACTCCGGGAAGCAGCCGAATGCAAGCGTCGAGTATGGCGATAGCCGCGGTCTCCCCGCCCGACAGGACGATATCGGCAAGACTGACCTGCTCGATCTCGGGGTAATGGTCGAAAATCCGCTCGTCGAAGCCCTCGAACCGCCCGCACAGAATGGCGACGCCGGGGCCGGCCGCGATTTCTCGAATACGCGCCTGCGTGATGGGCTTCCCGCGCGGTGTCATGGCGAGGATGGGGAGCGGCGCAACACCTGCATCCGTTCGTGCTGAGCCTGTCGAAGTATGAACGGTTTCGCGCGCCGCCTGCACTTCGACAGGCTCAGTGCGAACGGAGTTTTGGTGGCTCGTAATCACATGATCGAGCGCCCGCCCCAGCACATCGGCCTTGAGCACCATGCCCGCTCCGCCGCCTGCCGGCGTGTCATCGACCGTACGATGCTTGTCCTGCGCGAAATCGCGGATCTGGACGGTCTCGCACGACCAGCCCCCCCGCTCGAGCGCCTTGCCCGCAAGCGACACGCCCAGCGGCCCAGGGAACATCTCGGGATAGAGGGTCAGGATAGTGGCGGCGAAGGTCATGCCTCACCGATCCGCTTTTTGATGGAGCGCCAGATTAGGAACAAGGGGATCGTAATTAGCAGATAACCTACTGGCAGTATCAATCCGTAAAAAGTCAATGCAACGAAGTCAGCTCTGCCAGCGTTGAAATCGAGTGATCCCGTTCGAGGGAAAAGCATTATAGAAATAGCGAGTCCTAACGAAAGTAGCGGAACAACCGCGATCCAGAACCACCAGTTCTTAAGTCTTCCGTCCGCGCTCAACGACCTGACGACGAAGGAGCAGCTTCCTGCGAAAACAATCGCAATCGTAATGTCTAACACTGCGGTAAAATCGGTCATACCCAATCGACCCCGCTCTTCGCTCGTGTATCAACCTTCAACTCAAACACATCGGGTCGGGAATAGTGGCCGTCCGTGTCAAGGCTCGTTAGCCCCTGCCCGATCTCGTTGAGGTCGAGATCTGCATACAGCGTTTCCTCTCCCTCGCCCGCCTGAGCCATGATCCACGCATCGGGCGCGATGATCATCGAACCGCCGCGATTGAGCGCATCGCCCTCGATTGCTTCGATGAGCTCCTTCGCTGCCGCACCGGCACCGGCACGCTCCAGTCCGTCGAACAGATCGTCCTTTGCCTGCACCAGCCCCGCCGCGAGCACAAAGCAGCGACCCTCCATCGCATAATGCCGCGAGGCGAGCGCGTATTCTTCGCGCACGGTGGGCCAGCAGGCGACGTGTACGCTTTCGCCAAGGTTGTGCATTGCCGCCCGCGCCAAGGGCATCCAGTGCTCCCAGCAGATCAGCGAGCCGACCTTGCCCCACTCCGCCTGGTGCACGCCCAGCGTCGAGCCGTCGCCGCGCATCCAGACAAGGCGCTCGCCATGGGTGGGCACTAGCTTGCGGTGGTCGAGCACGGGCAGGCCGGGCCGGAAGGTCATCTGGTTGTTGTAGAGGCTCGACCGCACCCGCTCATGAGCGCCGATGCTGATGACCGCGCCGCTCTCGTCGGCGAGCTCCTGCAAGGGCAGCAGCCGCTCGTCATTGGCCACCACGGCCTGTTCGAGCAGGATTCGGTGCAGCGCCTTGGTGCCGGGATGGTCCCACAAAGCCGCGCCGGGCGCCTCGTCGAGCCACAGCGGATAGCCGCCAAGAAACGTCTCGCCGAACGCGACCAGCTGCGCCCCGCCCTCCACCGCCTCACGCGCCAGGCGTACGGCCTTTTCGATCCCGTCGCCAATGGCGAGCGGAATGGGCGCGGCTTGGACGATGGCGACGTTCAGCGTGGTCATGCATGGGCGGTTAGCGCGGGCGGCACCGTTTTGCCATCCCGCGCGTTAACCCCGGCATGAGCGAACCAATCGACGACTGCATCATCATCGGCGCCGGGCCTGCGGGCTTGACGGCGGCGATCTATCTGGCGCGCTACCACCTCGACATCCGCCTGTTCGATTGCGGCACCAGCCGTGCGAGCTGGATCCCGACCAGCCGCAACCACGCCGGCTTTCCCGATGGCATCAATGGCGAGGAATTGCTCGACCGGATGCGCGATCAGGCGGCGAAATACGGCGCCATGCGCGAGCCCAAGCGAGTTACCGATCTCACCAAGCCGGACGAATGCTTCACCGTCACCTGCGACGACGAGAGCTATCGCGCGCGCACTGTCCTGCTCGCGACCGGCGTGGTCAACAACCGCCCCGAAGGCATCGACGAGCAGTTGCATGACGAGGCCCTCTCGCGCGGGCTCATCCGCTATTGCCCGGTCTGCGACGGGTACGAGGTGACCGACAAAAAGGTCGCGGTGATCGGCACCGGCGACCACGGTACAGCCGAAGCGCAGTTCCTCCGCACCTATACCAGCGATATCACGCTGGTTTCCCCCGGCGGCGATCACGATCTGTCGGACACATGCAGCAAGGCATTGGATGAAGCGGGCATCAAGCGCGTCGCGGGCCCTTGCGGGGATTTCGCGGTGGAGAATGGCGCGATCGTGTTCGACACAGCCGAAGGGCGCATGCGGTTCGATTCGATGTATCCCGCGCTCGGCTCGGTCGTGCGGTCGGGCTTGGCGCAGTCCTGCGGCGCCAAGGTAAGCGACCAAGACTGCGTGCTGGTGGACGATCATCTCGAAACGAGCGTGTCCGGCCTCTTCGCCGCGGGTGACGTGGTGCTCGGGCTGGATCAGATCAGCCACGCCATGGGGCAGGCCGGCGTCGCCTCGACCGCAATCCGCAATTACCTGGCCGAAATAATGCCCTTAAGGCGTTAGCCCGAACATTTGATGAAGACGACGCCGTCGCCGGTTATCGTGGCCGACCCGATCTTGACCGGATCATAGGCTGCATCCGTTGCAGGACGCAGGATTGCGACCCCATCCGGACCGCGGCTTTCCATCGGCAGATCCGGCATCGGCTCGTCGAGGTCGAGGCGCGGATAATCGCCCAGGATCACGAGCGCATTGTCATCATGATCGGCGATATCAGCCTCCATCACGAGACCGCCCGACGTGCGACGGATGAAGAAATCGGGATTATCGCAATCGGCGGATACGCCTTTAGCTACCCACACGCCGGTAAGGTAGCTTGCGCTCAGTTTCTGTCCTCCTGCCCGGGAGGGATCGCGGTCACGTGCGGGTGGGGCGATGGAATCGATACGATTTGGCTCGATCGTGCCGCGGCCTTGCTGACACATGCTCATTTCCGCTCGATCTCCGGTGATCCGGACATAATCGCCCGGGCCGAATGCCTCTTCCCCAAGCGCAAGCGCCCAAGTGTCACCATCGGGAGTGCGAAGGATCGGGCATTCTACTCCGGCCTCGATACGGCCTTCGACGGTAATTTCACCCGTCGCGAGGTCGGGCCGATCAAGGCGGCCTTCCGCCCCGGCGTCCGTCTCGGCCGGCAGGTCGGAACCGCCTGGGTCGCGCTGGCCTTCGGATGAACCGCAAGCGGCGAGCCCTATAAACAACGGAAGTGCGAGTGATCTGAGAAGGTAGGTCATGGCAGGCCAACGGGGTTCATTCGCCGCATGTTCCTATTCGGCGAAGTCTGCGTTTACCATAAGCTTCTCGCTATCCCACCCCGGCACGGCCTGTCTCGTTAGCGGAACCATGAATTTCTTGCCGTCGGGCTTCTCTATTTCGACGATCTCGGTCGCGCCGAAATTCTCGACCGCGCAGACGCGGCCGACCGCCTCGCCCGTGTCGGTGACGACAGGGAGGCCCAACAAATCGGAATAGTAGAATTCGCCCTCTTCCAGCGCGGGAAGCGCCTCGCGCGGGACGGTGAGGACGGTGCCACGCAGTTTCTCGGCGGCGGTGCGGTCCGCGACTTCGGCGAAGCGCGCAATGGCGCCGCCCTTGTTGTCGCTGCGGAGCTTGGATAGGGTCAGCGCCCCCTCGTTGAAGCTCTTGTGCGGTTTGAGGCCTTCCAGCCCTTCCCCGAACAACTTCAGACGGACTTCGCCCGCCACGCCATGCGCACCGGTGACGGCTGCCAGCGTGACGGGTGTGTCCTGCATGGGCGCGATTACTCGCCCTTGTCTTCGGTAGCTTCTTCGGCAGCAGCCTCTTCAGCCGGTGCTTCTTCAGCAGCTTCTTCGGCCGGAGCTTCGGCTTCAGCCTTGGCTTCTTCTTCAGCAGCTTTCGCAGCTTCAGCGGCTTCGGCTTCCTTGGCAGCCTTTTCTTCGGCGCGTTCCTTGGCGGCTTCGCCCGGCTCACCCTTCTTGGGGTTGTTCTTCGGCGCACGCTCAAGGATGCCGGCGGCGTCGAGGAAGCGGTGGACGCGGTCCGACGGCTGGGCGCCGACCGAGAGCCAGTGACGCGCACGGTCTTCGTCGAGCTTCACGCGCTCGCCCGAATCCTTCGGCATCATCGGGTTGTAGGTGCCGATCTGCTCGAGATACTTGCCGTCGCGCGAGCTGCGCGAGTCCGACACGACGATGCGGTAGTACGGACGCTTCTTCGCGCCACCGCGCGACAGACGAATTGCAACTGCCATTTTACTTCACCTTTCGAATGTAAATATCGGTAATTTCGGTTATTTCTTGTTCAACATGTCACGCAGATCGGCGGGCAGCGTGTCGGGATCGACCGAGGGGCCCTTGCCGCCTCCACCGAGTCCCGGAAGCCCTGCGCCCGGTCCGCCCGAAGAGCCGCCAAGTCCAGGCATGGCGGCACCCATGCCACCCTTTCCGAACAGCGCGCCGAGACCCTTGAGCCCGCCCATCTTCTTGATCTGCTTCATGGCTTTGGCCATTTCCTGGTGCATCTTGAGCACCTTGTTCACGTCCTGGACCTGCGTGCCCGAGCCGGCCGCCACTCGCTTCTTGCGCTTGGCGTTGAGCAGTTTGGGCAACTTGCGCTCCTTCGGTGTCATCGAGCCGATGATCGCGTCCATATGGACGAGGACCTTGTCATCCATACCCGACTGCTGCATCGCCTGCTTGGCCTTCTTCATGCCCGGCATCATGCCGGCCAGCGCGCCGAGGCCGCCCATGTTCTGCATCTGGCGAAGCTGCATGCGCAGATCGTCGAGGTCGAATTCGCCCTTCGCCATCTTCTTGGCGAGCGCTTCGGCCTCTTCTTCCTTGATCGCCGTCGCGGCCTTCTCGACCAGCGACACGACATCGCCCATGCCTAGGATGCGGCCGGCAACACGGCTCGGATCGAAGGCTTCGATCGCGTCGAGCTTTTCGCCCGTACCGGCAAACTTGACCGGCTTGCCCGTGACGTAGCGCATCGACAGCGCCGCACCGCCCCGCGCATCGCCGTCCATGCGGGTCAGCACCACACCGGTCAGCGGCACTTCGCCGGTGAAGCTCTGCGCGACGTTTACCGCATCCTGACCGGTAAGGCTGTCGACCACGAGGAGAACCTCGGTCGGTGCCGACACATTCGAGATGGCCTTCATTTCGGCCATAAGCGCTTCGTCGACGTGGAGACGGCCCGCCGTATCGAGCAGCAGCACGTCGGCAGCGGCCAGCTTGGCAGCTTCCATTGCGCGCCGCGCGATATCGACCGGCTGCTGGCCCGGCATGATCGGCAGCGTCGCGACATCGACCTGCTCGCCGAGAATCTTGAGCTGTTCCTGCGCTGCCGGACGGTTGACGTCGAGCGAGGCCATCATCGACTTCTTGCCGTGCTTTTCGCGCAGCAGCTTGCCGAGCTTGGCGGTCGTGGTCGTCTTACCCGAACCCTGCAGGCCGACCATCATGATAACGACCGGCGGCTTGGCGTTGAGGTTCAGATCGCGCGGTTCGGCATCTTCGCCGTCGCCGCCGAGCATTTCGACGAGCTCGTCATTGACGATCTTGACGACCTGCTGGCCGGGCGTGACCGATTTGAGGACTTCCGAACCGATCGCCTTTTCGGTGACCGCATCGATGAAGCGTCGCACGACGGGCAGCGCGACATCGGCTTCGAGCAGCGCAATGCGCACTTCGCGCATGGCTTCGCGCACGTCGCCTTCGGACAGCGAGCCGCGGCCCTTTAGCTTGTCAAAGACATTCCCGAGCCGGTCGGACAGATTGTCGAACATACCTGTTCTACTCCTTCCGAACCGCCTTAGGTCCGAATAAACGCGAAAAACGCCGGCGGACGAGAACTCGTCGGCCAGCGTGGGGTCAGACCCCTATGAAACCCAAACGTGTGCCCGGGTGTGGTGGAAGCAAGCCGCAGCCGTCGCCACGACCTGCTACCATCAAATCCGGGAAAATGGTGGAGCCTAGCGGGATCGAACCGCTGACCTCTACAATGCCATTGTAGCGCTCTCCCAGCTGAGCTAAGGCCCCGAGCCATTTTTCGCTGACGCATCCTGGGAGGTGCGTCACCCTTGCGGGAGGCGCCCAATATAAGGGGTCCTCCCGCAATGCAACAGCTATTTTAGGCTAGATCAGCTTTCATCCGCGTTGTCGTCGTCGCCCTTGGACTTCGTCTCGACGCCGAGGTCGTCGTCGCCGCCAAGATCGACCTCGTTGTCGGGCGAATCGTCGTCTTCGTCGATGTCGATGTCCAGATCGTCATCGTCGTCGCCGGACAGGTCGGAATCGGCCTCGCCCTTCTTGTCCTTCTTCTCTACCTCGGCGAGGATCGGCTGCTTGGACTTGAGCACGGGCTCGGGCGTCCACTCTTCACCGCATTCGATGCAGGTGACGGGATCTTCCTTGTTAAGATCGTAAAAGCGGGTGCCGCAGTTCGGGCAGGTCCGCTTGGTGCCCCATTCAGGTTTGACCATGTGTAATCCTTGGATACTGGCCCCGCCGCGAGGACGAGACGAAAAATTCTTGGCTAAAGGTGGGCTCCATCGCCCTAAAGTAAAGGGGGAGGAACCTGCAGCGCGCGCGCCTTGCCAGAACCCGTGTGCGCTGTCAAAGCGCCGCGTTCATATGGATACGCTTTCGTGACCTCGCACCGCTTCTCGTATCAGGGCCCGCTGACCGGACGCATCCGCGTGCCGGGCGACAAGTCGATCAGCCACCGCGCGCTGATGTTCGGTGCGCTGGCTGTGGGGCGCAGCCGTATCACGGGCCTGCTCGAGGGCGAGGATGTGCTTGCCACCGCCGCCGCCTTGCGCGCCATGGGTGCGGTGATCGAAAAGGACGGCGAGGACTGGGTGGTCGACGGCGTGGGAGTCGGCACGCTGCTTCAGCCAGAACAAGCGCTCGACATGGGCAATTCGGGCACGTCGACGCGGCTCCTCATGGGCCTCGTCGCCAGCCACGGCATTACCGCCGCCTTCACCGGCGATGCGAGCCTGTCCAGGCGCCCGATGGGCCGCGTGATCGATCCGCTTTCCACCATGGGCGCCAGCTTCACCCCCTCCCCCGGCGGCACGCTGCCGCTGGTGTTGGAAGGGATGCAGCCGGCCGTGCCGATCCGCTACCGCCTGCCCGTCGCGAGCGCGCAGGTAAAAAGCGCGGTGCTGCTTGCCGGTCTCAACACGCCCGGCACCACCACTGTGATCGAGCCCGTTCCCACCCGCGACCACACCGAGCGAATGCTGCGCGGCTTCGGTGTCGAGGTGCAGGTCGAGGAGGCGGACGGCGAACGCGTCATCTCGCTTACTGGTACATGTGACCTCACGCCCTGCGATATCACCGTTCCGGGCGATCCTTCTTCTGCCGCGTTTTTCGCGGTCGCTGCGAGCGTGGTGCCGGGAAGCGATCTCGTGATCGAGAATGTCGGCCTCAACCCAACCCGCAACGGGATTTACCGCGTGCTCGAACAGATGGGCGCGCGCATCGGCTATCTTGACCAGCGCGAAGTAGGCGGCGAGCCGGTGGCGGACCTGCGCGTGCGCTACGCGCAGCTCAAGGGCATCGAGGTCGATCCCGACATCGCCTCCAGCATGATCGACGAGTTTCCCGTACTTTTTGTCGCCGCCGCGCTTGCCGAGGGCACGACCGTCACCAGCGGTCTCGAAGAATTGCGCGTCAAGGAAAGCGATCGCCTGTCGGCCATGGCCGCCGCCTTGCAACTTGCGGGCGGCACGGTAGAGGAGCGCGACGACGGGCTGGTCATTCATGGCAGCGGCGGCAAGCCGCTTGCCGGTGGCGGCCCCATTACAACCCATCTCGACCACCGCATCGCCATGAGCATGGCGGTTGCGGGCCTGGCCAGCGAAAACGGCGTCAGCGTGGACAGCGCCGAGCCTATCGCGACCAGCTTCCCCAATTTCATCGCCTTGCTCGACAAGGCTGGAGCCCCATAAATGCCCGGAATTTCCTCCTTCGCCGCCGACCTCATCGGCTTTGCCGGCAGCTTCTGCATCGTCGCCGCCTTTGCCTATTCGAACATGGCGAAGCAGCTTAACCTGCTCTTGTTCAACATGGTCAACTTCATCGGGGCAGCGCTGCTGACGGTGTCGCTGACCGTCAATTTCAACCTGCCAACCATGGTGCTGGAAATCGTCTGGATGGGTATCGCTCTGTTCGGCATCGCCAAGGCGCTGCGCAAACCGAAGGCGGCCGAGGTCGAAACCGTATGATCATCGCCGTCGACGGACCGACCGCATCGGGCAAGGGCACGATTGCCAAGGCGCTGGCGGCGCATTTCGGTCTTCCGCATCTCGATACGGGCCTGCTCTATCGCGCAGTGGGCCGGCAGGTGTTCCTCGACGGCGGCAATCCGGACGACGGCGGCGACGCGCTGGTCGCTACCAGCTTTCCTGACAGTCTGCTGTACGATCCCCACCTACGGAACGAGGAAACAGGCGGCTTGGCGAGCCGCGTCTCCATCCACCCCGCCGTACGCCAGGCCTTGTTTGAGCGTCAGCGCAGCTTCGCAACGCAGGCCGGCGGTGCCGTGCTCGACGGGCGCGACATCGGCACGGTTATCGCGCCCGAGGCGCAAGCCAAGCTCTTCATCACCGCCAGCGTCGAGGCGCGCGCCCGGCGGCGTTTCCTCGAAATGCAGGACCGCGGTGTCGAAGTGACGCTGGAAGCCATCCAGGACGACCTCCGCGCCCGTGACGAGCGGGATCGCACCCGCGATGTCGCCCCGCTCGTTCCCGCTGGCGACGCCATGGTGATCGACACCAGCGCGCTCGGAAAGGACGAGGCGATTGCCGCCGCGATCGAGGCGGTCCGGCAGGCCATTCAGGAATAGCCGCTTTCCTACAGGCGGCGCGCTGTGGCAGCCATGCGGTCATGAACCTCGCCACCCTCACCGACCCGCAGAATTCCGGCAAGTGCAGGCGCTCTGGCGGGCTCGACAGACTTTCTCCCAGGACCGTGTTCCATCCGTTCCATCCTGTAGGGTGCGAGGCCGTATTTTCCTTGCTTTCCCGCCCATTTCGGCCTAGGCGCGCGCCCGTTCACCAAATCCCCCGGATTCGATGGACCTTCGCGGCGGCATCCGGCCTCGCGGAGAACACGGCCCTCTTGCCCCGTACGGCCCGCGCAATGGTGTGCAGGCAGACGGAGAAAGACCCCGGTAAAACCGGTGGCCGGTAGCAAACGTAAGTTAGGACTACACAACTCATGGCAACTTCAGCCAATCCGAGCCGCGACGATTTCGCGGCAATGCTCGACGAGCAGCTTGGCGGCGCCGATGATGGCGGCTTCGAAGGCCGCGTCGTCAAGGGCACCGTCACCTCCATCGAAAACGGCATGGCCCACATCGATGTCGGCCTGAAGAGCGAAGGCCGCGTCGACCTCAAGGAATTCATGCGCGGCGAAGACGAGCACGGCCTCGAAGTCGGCTCGGAAGTCGAAGTCTTCGTCGACCGCATCGAGAACGCCGACGGCGAAGCCATGCTGTCGCGCGACCGTGCACGCCGCGAAGCCGCATGGGACAAGCTTGAAAGCGAATTCGGCGAAGGCAAGCGCGTCGAAGGCCGCATCTTCGGCCGCGTCAAGGGCGGCTTCACCGTCGACCTCGACGGCGCCGTGGCCTTCCTGCCCGGCAGCCAAGTCGACATCCGTCCCGTGCGCGACGTCACCCCGCTCATGGACATGGCCCAGCCCTTCCAGATCCTCAAGATGGACCGCCGCCGCGGTAACATCGTCGTCTCGCGTCGCGCGGTCCTCGAAGAGACCCGTGCAGAACAGCGCAGCGAACTGATCGACAAGCTGGCCGAAGGTCAGGTGATCGACGGCGTGGTCAAGAACATCACCGACTACGGCGCCTTCGTCGACCTCGGCGGTATCGACGGCCTGCTCCACGTCACCGACATGAGCTACAAGCGCGTCAACCACCCCAGCGAAATGATCGAGATCGGCCAGACCGTGACCGTCCAGATCATCCGCATCAACGAAGACACCCAGCGCATCAGCCTCGGCATGAAGCAGCTGGAATCGGATCCGTGGGATGGCGTTGCAGCCAAGTACCCGGTCGGCATGAAGCTGACGGGCACCGTCACCAACATCACCGAATACGGCGCATTCGTCGAAATCGAGCCGGGCATCGAAGGCCTGGTCCACGTTTCGGAAATGAGCTGGACCAAGAAGAACGTCCACCCGGGCAAGATCGTCTCGACCAGCCAAGAAGTCGAAGTCATGGTCCTCGAAGTGGACAGCGAGAAGCGCCGCATTTCGCTCGGCCTCAAGCAGGCCCAGCGCAATCCGTGGGAAGAATTCGCCGAAGCGCACCCCGTTGGCGCCAAGGTTACCGGCGAAGTCAAGAACGCCACCGAATTCGGCCTGTTCATCGGCCTTCCGGGCGATGTCGACGGCATGGTTCACATGTCCGACATTGCATGGGGCATCTCGGGTGAAGACGCCCTCGCCCTGCACCGCAAGGGTGAAGAAGTCGAAGCCATCGTTCTCGATGTCGACATCGACAAGGAACGCATCAGCCTCGGCATGAAGCAGCTCGAAAAGGGTGCTCCGACCGAAGCTGGCGCGCAGAGCGACGTTCGCAAGAACCAGGTCGTCACCGTCACCGTTCTCGAAGTCCGCGATGGCGGTCTCGAAGTCCAGGTCGGCGAAGATGGCGCAACCGGCTTCATCAAGCGTTCGGACCTCGGCCGCGATCGCGACGAACAGCGTTCGGATCGTTTCCAGCCGGGTGCCAAGGTTGACGCCATGGTCACCGGTTTCGACCGCTCGAAGAAGCCGACCTTCTCGATCAAGGCGCGTCAGATCGCCGAAGAGAAGGAAGCGGTTGCACAGTTCGGTTCGTCGGATTCGGGTGCCTCGCTCGGCGACATCCTCGGCGAAGCGCTGAAGAAGAAGGAAGACTAAGCTCTTCCCGCCTTCTTGAAGAAATTTGGAAAGGCCCGTCGCTCACACGGGGCGGGGGGGCCTTTCCTACATGGGGCAAGCGGGATAGGCTGTCCTACATGCTAGAGATTCACCAGTTCCCCTGCCTGTCCGACAATTACGGCTTTCTCCTCCACGATCCCGACAGCGGCGAAACCGCGGCGATCGACACGCCCGATAGCGCGGAATATCTGCGCCAGGCCGAGGCCAAGAGGTGGACGATCACGCAGATCTGGAACACGCACTGGCATCCCGACCATGCAGGCGGGAACAAGGCCATCGTCGAAGCGACCGGTGCAAAGGTGGTCGCGCCGCACGAGGTCGAGAAACTGAGCCCGATCGACGAGGTGGTCGGCAATGGCGACACGGTCTCTCTGGGGGAATGGAAGGCGCGCGTGATCGATGTCTCCGGCCACACCAACGGCCACATCGCCTACCACATTGCCGAAGCCGACACGGCCTTCGTCGGCGACAGCGTTTTTGCGCTCGGCTGCGGACGCATGTTCGAGGGCAAGCCCGAGCAATTCTGGCACAGCCTCGAACGCATCCGCCAACTGCCCGACAACACGCTGCTCTATTGCGCGCATGAATACACGCAAGCGAACGCGAAGTTCGCGCTGCATGCCGACCCGGACAACGCCGAACTGCGCCTTTACGCCGGGAGGATCGAGGAAAAGCGCGCCAAGGACGAACCGACCGTGCCTACCCTCCTCTCGCGCGAGCTGGTCACCAACCCCTTCCTGCGCGCCGACGATGCTGATATCCGTGACCGCTGGGGCGGGACCACTCCGGCCGAGACCTTTGCCGCGCTGCGTGCCGCCAAGGACAATTTTTGAACGCATGAAGGCTCTCGTCGTCGAAGAACTGAGCCGCGACCTTTCGGGCTTGGGCTTGCGCGATGTCGATGCGCCGCGGCGCAGGACCGGCGAGTTGCTCGTCGCCGTGCGCGCTGCCTCGCTCAACTATCCCGACCTCCTGATGACGCGGGGCGACTACCAGTTCAAACCGGAGCTGCCTTTCGTCTCCGGACTGGAAATGGCAGGCGAAGTGATCGAGGCCGATCCCGGGTCCGGGTTCGAAGTCGGCGACAAGGTCATGGGCGGTGCCAAAACGGGTGCGTTCGCCCAGCAGATCGCACTTTCAACCACCGCCTTGCGCGCCATTCCCGAAGGCCTCGATTTCGCCCAGGCGGCGGCGATGGGCGCGGCCTATCACACCGCCTATGTCAGCTTGGTCGAACTTGGCGGGTTACAGCCCGGCCAGACGGTGCTCGTCCATGGCGCGAGCGGCGGCGTGGGTCTTGCGGCCTGCGATCTCGCCAAGGCGCTTGGGGCAAAGGTCATCGCAGCAACGCATTCGGAAGCGAAGCTCGAAGCGATCCGCCGCACGGGGACGACGCACGCGGCGATCCTCAACCATGGCCGTTTTCGCGAGGAAGTCTCCACCCTCACCGATGGCGCGCTATGCGATCTGGTGTTCGACCCCGTCGGCGGCGACGTGTTCGACGAGAGTACCCGCTGTGTAACCTTCGGCGGCAAGCTGCTGGTCGTCGGTTTCGTCGCCGGTCGCATCCCGGAAATCGCGGTGAACATTCCCCTCATCAAAGGCTTCAGCGTGGTCGGTGTCCGCGCCGGCGAATACGCGCGCCGCTTCCCTGAACGCGGGCAGCGGATTGCCGAGGCCATCGATAAACTGGCGAGCGAGAAACGCATCGCCCCGCACATCGACCGCATCCTCCCGCTCGATCAATGGCGCAAGGGCTTCAAGGCCATGGATCGCGGGGAGATCGTCGGCAAGGTCGTGCTCGCACCCTGAAACGCAAAAGGGCGACCCCCTGGGGCCGCCCTTTCGTAATCAGCGTAGCGCGGGAAGATCAGATCCCGGCGATAACCTTGTCGGCCAGAGCGCGGTCGGCTTCGGCATCGTGCTTTTCGGCAATCAGCTTGCGGCTCGCACCGGTGGCGGCCGAAACGGCGCGGTTGCGCACCTCTTCGACAGCTTCACGCTCGGCAGCGGCGATCTTGTCTTCCGCCATTCGCTTGCGACGCTCGACCATGGCCTTGCTGTCGGCTTCTGCTTTCTCGAGGATCGCGTCGGCTTCGGTCTGCGCGTTGACGAGCATCGCTTCGGCATCCTTCTCGGCGCCTGCGATCTTGTCGGCATATTCCTTGCGCAAGGCTTCCGCTTCCGCGCGAAGCTGCTTGGCTTCCTCGAGCTGTTCCTTGATCGAGGCGATCTTGTTGTCGAGGCCGCCGGCGATGGTCTTGTGGACCTTGGCGCCGAAGAACGCGAACAGCAGGAGGACCAGCATCGCGATCGACACGATCTGGAAGGGTGCAAGGCCGAAGAGCTCGGGCTCGACGTGCTTGCCAGCCCCGGCGTCGATCTCCGTCGTCGCCTGCGGCGTTTCCGTGGCGATCACTTCGGGCAGGTCGCTGGGAGTAGTGTTAGCCATGAGCCATCTGCTCCTTCACGGCCTTGGTGGCAACAGGCTTGGTCACCTTCACGCCGGCGAGCGTCTTGACGATGTCTTGCGCGGCTTCGACGGCCACGGCCTCGACTTCGGCAAGCGCTGCGGTACGCGCTTCGGCGATCCGTGCTTCGGCATCGGCAAGTTTCTTGTCGATACGGGTCTGGGCCGCCTTGAGCTTGGTTTCGCTCTTCTTGGCGCCTGCTTCCTTGGCCTTGGCAACGATCGCCTGCGCCGCGGCGCGGTTTTCGTTTTCCTTGACCCGCCAGGCTTCTTCCTGCTCGTCGGCGGCATCGCGCGCGGCCTTGGCAGCGGCGAGGTCGGCGGCAATCTGGCCGTCACGGCTGGCGACGGTGTCCATCACCTTGGGCACCATGCCCTTGCCGATGACGAAGAAAGTGATGCCGAAAAAGACCAGCAGCCAGAAGACCTGGCTGGACCATGTATCGGCAAGCTGTGCTATCTGGGGCATTGCAGCTCTCGAAAAGCGTAAGGCAGAAAATTGCGGGGCCGGTCAGGCGTACCCGACCGGCTCCAGATCAGGGATTTCGTCGGTTAGGCGACGAAGATCAGGATCATGGCAACGACGAACGCCAGCAGGCCGAGAAGTTCGGCAGCGGCGAAGCCGATGAACAGGCGGCCCTGCTGGCCGTCTGCTGCGCCCGGGTTGCGCAGGGCGCTTTCGAGGAACGAACCGAAGACGTTACCAACGCCGATTGCAGCCATGCCTGCGCCGATTGCAGCGAGGCCAGCACCGATGAGCTTTGCAGCTTCCATTTCCATGACAAACTCCTTTGGAAAAACGTGTAAATTGAAGACTTAGTGAAGGTTCTCGGCGTCGTTGATGTACAGCGACGTCAGAAGAGCGAAAACATAGGCCTGGATGCCGGCAACCAGCAGCTCCAGAGCGCAGATACCGATCATCAGCAGGAAGCTCGGCAGGCCGACCAGAAGACCGAAGCCGGCGCCTGCGTTGGTGCCGTCGATCACGAAGCTCGACAGCACTTCGAGTAGCACGTGACCGGCCATCATGGCCACGAAGAGACGCAGGCCGAGGCTGAACGGGCGGACCATGAAGGAAATGAATTCGATCGGCGCGATCACGGGCACCATCGGCAGCGGCGTGCCGTGCGGCACGAACAGGCTGAAGAAGTGCAGGCCATGACGCCAGAAGCCCACGATGAGGACGATCGAGAAGCTGATGATCGCGAGGATGCCGGTCACGGTGAAGTGGCTGGTGAAGGTGAACGGGTGGACCCCGATCACGCCCAGCGGAAGCAAGCCGAGCAGGTTCGCAAAGAGAATGAACATGAAGAGGCTGAAGACGTAAGGCACATACTTGCGCCCCGCCTTGCCGATGTTCGCTTCGAGCATGTTGTCGATGAAGCCGGTGAAGCTTTCCACCATCATCTGCCAGCGGCCGGGAACGAGCTCGCGCTTCATCCCGCCAAGCACGAAGAGGAAGAGCACCACGGTGGTGATCAGCATCCACAGCGCGCTGTTGGTGAAGGCGATGTTGTAGCCGGCCAGTTCCCAATTATCCGAGCCGCCAAGCGCCTGGATGGTGAACTGGTACATCGGATCGACTTTGGCCTGTTCGGCTGCCACGTCTGAAATTCCCTAAATCCTGTAACGAAAGCCCCGCAAAGCCCCTCTCGGGGTCACTCGCCGGGCTTCTGATTTGCCGCGCGGATAATATTCCTGAAGGCGACCACTATTCCGAGGAACAGCCCCACCAGCAGACCCCAAGGATTGGTATCGGTAAAGAAGCCAATGGCGTAACCGATCACCGAACCTCCCAGAAGCCCCCCGAGCAAGTCTGCCAGAACACGGTTGCCGCTGCGATAATTCGCATCGGCCCCGGAACCGGTCTTGCGGTTGCGCTGATCTTCGCGCTGCTGGGCGGCACTTAACCGCTTTTCCAGCGCGTCGATCCGCGCATCCTCCTCGATGGATTTCCGTGCGGGCTCGTCGTCGCTCATGCCTTGCTCCTTCATGGGGTTGCGCGGCACGCGCAGGGACTTGCCCGCCAAGGGCGCGGCCCCCTTAGATGGGGGGCATGGGCGAGTCAACATGAAGAGCGGCCCATTTACGCAACTCCCGTTGCAAAAAAGCCTCCCCCCGGCGCGTTGCAGGGGAGAGGCTTCTCCAAGCGTCTGAGAGCGCTGCTTCAAGGGCAGCGCGAATCGCGCTTCGGCGGGGCGTTGGTGCGCGTCTGCCAGCTGCCGTCGGGCGCCTGGTATCTTTCGCCCGGCGTCGTCGCCAGAATTGCTTGGCAACCGGCGGTCAGCGCGTATTCCTCGAGCGTCGCATTGGTCGCCTGCGCACGCTGCGAATAGACCGCGCGGCGCTTAATGTTAATGTCGTTTACGAGGCGGCGGAGTTCGGCGGTTTCCTCACCAACGATACCCAGATAGCCGTCCATCTTCTCGCCGACCTGCCCGGCCGAACGAGCCGCCGCGTAGGCCGGATCACGCTGGGCAAAGGCGGGAGTGGCTAGGCCACCCACTGCCACGGCGATGGCAGCACCCGAAAGCACAGCCCTAGTAAGTCGCTTGGTCATAAATTCACCCATCAGAAAATATCCGCATTGTTCTCGATCGTGTCGCCCGCATCTTCGGCGAGGCGATAGATCACTTCCTGGCGGATGTTGACGTTGAGCTCGATCACGATGGGTTCCGTCGGCGCTTCCACCGTGACGCAACCTGCCAGCGCGAGCGAGGCCATGCCGACCGCCGCCGAAATCTTCAGACCCTTCCTGTCCGCTTTCCCCTGCATCACGCAGGTTCTCGCAGGGCCACGGGAGTCAGTCAATTCACGGGATTTCATAGCGCTTACTCGCTTTCCTGGTCCTGAATGGTGGGTTCATCCGGAATCACGTCGGATGGATCGATATCGGGTTCGGCCTCTTCGCCGGTGATCGAGCGACGCAGCCTCGTGCCGTCGTCGTCGAGGAGGCCCAGTTCGCGGGGATCGCGGACGGAGGCCGGGTCGTACATCGCCTTGAGGCTGGTGATCAGCTGGTAGAACTGCGCCTTGATGTTGATGCGGAACTGCAGCGGGAGATTGGCGATCTGGCGCGTGATGAAATTGGTCTCAGCCCCCTCACCCTGACGAACGCCGTCGAAGCGCACCTGGGTGACGATCTCGCCGGTCAGCGGCCCGTTCATGATCACGCGCATCTGCGAGTAGTCGAGACTGCGCAAGGCATCAAACGCGAAATTGGCGATGGCCGAGAGATCCTCGTAGGTCAGTTCGCCGACATAGGAGATATTACCGCCCGGAGACCGCGAGATAAGGATGCCGTCTTCGATCCGGCCATTCCCGTCCACGTCGAAGATGATCGGGATCGTACCGTCGAAAATGCCGGTCGCCGAGATGTTCTCGAGCTCCATCTGCGCGACGAACTGCGCAGCATCGAGGCCGACGATCTCGAAAATATAGGCTCGCTCCTCGCTGATGCCGAGATTGAGATCGACCTCGCGCAGGATCAGCGTTCCGCCCATGAAGGGCCAGCTGCCGCCGCTCACCGCCAGCAATTCGCCGTTCTCGAGACGGAATTCCACTTCGCCGTCCAGCACCTCGATGCCCGGATTGACCGAGGCGACGCGGATCTTCTGGTCCGGCGCCGTTGTGAGATTGAGGAGATCGGTAAACTCCACCGTTCCGCTCGCGCCCTTCACCGGGCCGAAAGCGGCGGCGAAATCGAGGTCGTCAGACGAGAACGATCCCGTGCTGGTCACCTCGCCGGTGGGCGACCAGTCGATCCGCCCTTCGCCGGTGATGACACCTTCCGCATTCGCGATCACACCCTTGGCGAGGACGCTCAGGTCCTCGGGTTGCAGGCTTTCGTCGAACTGCACGCCTTCCACGTCGAGATTGGCGTAGCCGCCACCGGTGGAGAGATCGTGACGGATGTCGACCAGCGTCACCACGCGGTCCGTCTGCGGGTTGCGCAGGGAAGCGTCGGCTTCAATGATGTTGTCGACCAGCGTTAGCGAGGCATCGCCCGCTTCGAGTGGTTTGAAACGATCGGGTTCCTGGCGGTCGATCAGGCGGAAGGCAGCGTCGCCGATGCTGAGCCTGCCCTCCTCGTAGGCCCATTGGCCCGAGGTGTTGACCAGCGTCATCGGAACGGCGGCAAGCGCAATCTCCGCATCCTCGAAGTCGCCCGCGATAGTATCGCCCACTTGCGCCGTAAGATCGGAGATAAGGAAGCGGCTCGCCGTTGCCGCAGGGCCGAGGGCAATATCGAGGTCCTGCGCGCGAACCGTTCCCGGGTAGGCGAAGCCGACCGGTCCGCTGGCGATCCGGATCGGGGTCTCGCCCAGCGATCCGGCGAGATCCAGCCCGGGCGTTCCGGCGGCGAACTGCACCCCACCCGAACCATAACGCAGCATGGGTTTGCCCGGCGGCGGGCAGAGGGTGAGGCCAGGTCCGGCGATGCTGAGATCGGCATAGGCGAGCCGGCGAAAGGCAATCCGCGTGCATTCGCGCCAGAGCACAAGGTCGCCCCCTTCCGCCCAGCGGCCGCTGACCGGGACGGAAAGCTGGTCGACGGCGCCGCCCGGCAGCGGACCGCTGGCCTCGATCCGACCGGAAAATCCCAGCGCTCCTGCATCGCCCTGCGCAATCGTAAGTCCGGGGATGGCGAGTTGCGAACCACCGGCCTCGTAGGGTGCCATGCTCAGGCGGAAGACGGCATCCCCTTCGCCCACACGTTCCATGCGGCCGCTGATTCGCGGAATACCCGGTCCGCCCGTCGCCACGTTGCCGGCCAGCCTTACCGGCTCGTCACCGCGCTCGGTCACTTCGAAGCGTGAAAGCGAGAGGATGCGTGCCCCGCTCCCCCCGGTCATCTGCGCCTGCGGTACGGTCAGCGAATAGCCCTGGGGACTACTACGATAGAGAACATCGGCATCCAGCGCGCTGCCGCGGGTCTCGTTCTGCAGGGCCGCACCGATTCGCCGCGCGATCGGTTCCAGCAGTGTCCCGTCGCCTGCATTTGCGAGGGTTTCGATGGACCCCATCAGGCTACGCCCGAGGCGCAGCCCGTTTCCTTCGACATTGCTTTCAATTTCGACGCGTTCGAAATCGTCCCGCGAGCGAAGGGTCCCTTCTGCGGTGAGCAGGGCGGCGAGCGCCTGCGGCGTTTCCACACCGCGCATGGCGACGGTGTAGCGCGAGGTCAGAGACGATCCCGCCAACTGCGCGCGCAGCGTTCCGGCAAGCGATTCCGCGCTATTTCCGGCATAGCGGGCTCGGTTACCCGATATGCGTGCCGCAAAGCGGGGATCGGCGAGTTCGGCGCTCGCAGTGAGATCGAGGTCGGCAACGACATCCTCGACAGACAGTTCCATCTCAGCGCAATCGAAGGTTTCCATCCGCAACGGGCCAGAAAAGCTCGGTTCCCCACCCGAAGTGGTAATGTCCCCGAAAAGCGTGACACCCGCCATCGTGCAGGCCTCGCTGGCGAACTCCGGTGCGGTCGCCGCGAGGACGCCGGCAAACCCGTCCGCGACATTGCCCTGCCCGGCGACCTTCAGCCCGACCGGACCGTAATCGGTTTCGATGAGGCCGCGACCGTCGCGGATTGCAAGGTCGATATCGGGCAGGCCTGAAGGCTCGCCCGAATCGTCGAAGAGCAGGCTGTCGAGCGATCCGAAACTCAGTTCGCCATCGATATAGCGCCCGTAGAGCCGCGGCTCGACCAGCGTTATCGCCCCCACCTGCGGCAAGCCGAAGCGATGCTTCAGGCGCACGATAACGCGCTCTGCCGTAAAATCCGGGGCTTCGGGATCCCCGATGACGAGGTTCGAAATTATCTGCGTGCGACCGCCGACACGCTCGACGGAATAGGTCGCCGGGAGGTCATAGGCTTCGAGCTGGTCCGCAATGAAATCGTCGGCAATGCTTATGCGATTGGTCCAGGCGAAGATCGCCATCACCAGCAGGCCAAGCAGCAGGAGCACCGGCACACCCCAGCGCTTCTTGCGCCAGCGGGGCCGCTCACTCACATTTTGACCTTCTGACCCGTCCATCGAATCCCGCACTTGCGCGCATCGCACCATAAAGGCAATGCAAGGCATTGAAACGCCTAGGGGAGAGAAAAGGTGCCGGGGGCGGACAAAAATGCATCCAGCCATGCCGGAGCCGGCCATCGCGAGCGGCTGCGCCAGCGCCTCCTGACGGGCGGAGCTGAGGCCTTGGCCGATTACGAACTGCTGGAATTTCTCCTTTTTTCCGCGATCCGTCAGGGCGACACCAAGCCTTTGGCAAAGCGGCTGATCGCGCAGTTCGGCTCATTCTCCAGCGTAATGAACGCGCCCCCCGGAGCGCTTGCTCAGGTCAAGGGCATGGGTGAAGCGAGCGCAGCGGCACTTCACGCCGTATCGCTTTCCGCCCGGCGCATGGCCCGCGGCTCGATCCAGCAGCAACCGGTGCTGGGCAGTTGGCAGGCTCTGCTCGACTATCTTGCCATCGACATGGGCGAATTGAAGCACGAACGCGTGCGCGTCCTCTATCTCGACACGCGCAACCGCCTGATCGACGATCACCTTGCCGCCGAAGGCTCGATCGACGAAGCGGCCATCCATCCGCGTGAAGTCATCCGGCGGGCCTTCGACGTGGGCGCGAGCGCGCTGATTCTCGTCCACAACCATCCGAGCGGCGATCCCGAACCAAGCCGCGCCGATATCCAGATCACGGCCCGCATCGCCGAAGCAGGCCGCCTTCTCAACATCACCGTCCACGACCATGTGATCGTGGGACGTGGCAGCCATGTATCGCTGCGCGCGAAGGGACTGATCTAGCCGCGCGTCACTTCTTCGGCGCGACCCCGTGCATGGCGTAGCGTTTGGCGATATCGGGCGACATCCTGAGCGCAGTGGCGATGTCCTCGTGCCCGTCCTTGTCGCCCTTTTCGAGCCGGATGATACCGCGCAGATAAAGCGAGGCGGACAGCCCCGGAACCAGTTCCAGCGCGCTGTCGAGGTCCTTGAGGGCGGCGTCGTAGTCGCCCATCCGGTAGCTCACCATGGCCCGGCTATCGAGCATCGGCGCGCTGTTGGTCGCCCGTTCGATCGCCTTGGTGCAGGTGCTCATCGCCGCGTCGACACCGACGTTGAAGAGGCCGCGGAACCAGCAATCGGCGTTTAGAACCGAGGCGTTCAGGGGCTTGTTGGCCACCTCGTCGCCAAGCAGTTCCAAGGCAACATCGGTCTTGCCCGCAAGGCCGGCAACCGTGGCATAGGTGCTGGCATAGCTCCCGCTGTCCTCGTCTGTCACCGGAACGGTTTCGAGCAGCGCAAGCGCTTCGTCGCGCTGGCCCTCGTAAGCGAGGAGTTCGGCGAGGAAGAAGGCGTTGCCGCTGTTGGGGTCGAGGTCATAGGCCCGCTTGGCATCGGCAATGGCCGCATCCGACCGGCCGAGCGAATTCAGCACCGAAGCGCGCCAGGTCAGCACGTTGGCAGACGTTTCCTTTTCCACCAGCAGGTCGAGATCCTTCAGCGCCCCTTCCCAGTCATAGATCTGGGTAAGGAAATTGGCGCGCTGCGCATGGGCGGAGAAGTCGTCTTCCGCCGCGAACTCGACAGCGGCATCATAGGCCTTGAGCAGCGATTTCGTGCGCGCCGCCACTTCCGCCGGCTCGCGTTCCCAGCGCCAGGTCACATCTTCGGGCGCAATAAGTTCGGCGTCGATAGCGTTGATCTGGCGAACCGCGCGCTTGTTGGCGCTGATATCCTCGGGCGCGACCTCGCCGAGCGTCTGGATTACATCGACCGCCGAAAAGATGCGGTTGCCCTCTGAAAAGTTCTTCGCAACGACCCGCGTGTTGGCAAATGTCTCGTCGACAGTGTCGGGACCGGTCTGCGTGAAGGCGCTGGCGTCGCCTGGAAGAATGACCTCGGCCTCGATCCGGTTGCGGTTCGGACCCGGCGTCAGCACCGGGATCGCGCGCCATTCCGAGCGAGCGCGGTCGGGGTTGAACACGAAGTTCTGCCCGTCCTCCGGCTTCATTCGGAGGCGGCCATCGCTCCATTGGAAGTCACTCGGCATGACCCCCGTGATGTGAATGACGCCTTTGGCTTCGTCTTCGTCATACGTCACCTCGACCGTTTTCACGGCCGCGCCGGCGCCAGCCGATCCGGCAAAGTTGCTGGCGATCTGCCGAAGACTGTCCTTGTCCTGTTCATCCGCCATGGCGCGCAAACTTGCCCCGCGCGGCCCGTAGAAAGACATGGTCATCTCGAAGAGCGACGGCAGGTCGATGCCGGCCGAATAGTCGGTGGTGATCGACATCACCATGTCGGGCCATTGCGGTTCGCGCTGTGTCATCGGCACGAGATCGGCCCCCTCCACAGTCACCGGGAGCGCATGGAAGAAAGCGGGTACAGCGGCGATATTGGTGAGGCGCGTCGCGGTGTTGGTGCCGTCAAGCCAGTAGTCCGTGCCATCGATGGTCGCGCGCACGATAATGTGGTCGAAATTGCCTGGGACCGGAAGCAGTTCGGGAACCGCGTCCCCTCCCTGCGTCGATACGAGGACGGGCACCGCATCGATGCCCATGCGCGTCAGCAGCGAATAGAGCAGCACCGTTTTCGCCTTGCAGTCGCCATAGCGCTTTTCCCAGGTCTCGCTGGCCGACTGCGGCATGTAGTTGCCGCCGTCGAGGCCGTTGAGGAGATAGCTGACCTCATCCTGCACGAGGCGAACGGCCATCGCCGCGCGGGTCAGCGGGTCGGCGGTCGCCTGCATGATCTTGTCCGCTTCGGCAGCCACGGCGCTATCGTCGGCTACCTTTGCAGCCTCGATGTAATGGGGCGCGAAAACGCGGGAGAGTTCCTGCCAATCGGCGAAGGTGCCGACGCGCAGGACGGGACCGCGGGTGAAACGCGAAGGCGCATCGCCGGGCATTTCCGCCAGCTTGTCGATGGGCAGCGTGACGTCGATGGTGCGGTAACCCTTCGAACTGGTCGGCGCTCCCACCCCGGCCTTGTCTTCGGCGCGCCAGTACACATCCGCGCTTTCCGGCCAGCTGACCCGAGCGCGCGAGAAGCCGACCTTCCACGGATCGGAATAGAGATATTGCGAGACCTGCATCTCTTCGCCCAGCGCCTGGTCGTCGGTGGTGGTGGAATGGGTCACACGCAGGATATCGCCGACCTTCAGGCCCGGCACGGCCAGAGTCGCGGTCAGTTCGCCGTCGAGCAGGCGCTGCTCGAGACCCTGTTCGCGGCGAATAACCTCGAACTGCGAACCGGCGGCGATCAGGTCGATCGTCTCGTCGCCTCGCAGGATCTCGACCCGGTGGACCATCAGGTCGCCCTTGTCGGGCAGCCACGCCAGCGAAACCGTACCCTGCTGCATCAGCATGTCGGGGTTGTCGATCCGGAAAGCGGTGTCTTCGTAGCTGGTGACGACGCCGCCTTCGAGCCGGTGCTGCCAGTCGTAGATCAGGGTCGAGGGGCCATCGGCGACATCGACCGAAGCGAGCTCGGCGGGGACGATCCAGTCCGGCGCGTCCGTGTACACGACCTCCTCGCCTGCCCACGCGGGGGAAGAAAAGACGAGCGCAATACTTGCACCGGTGAAGAGGAAGCTGCGGGCGCGGCGAGTAATCGATTTGTCGTTCATGGCGCACATTCTATCGCAACTCCAAGCGAGTGCAATGGACCTGCGACGAATGGGTAAAGGTCGTATCAACCATGGACAGCCCTGCATAAAGCCGTGCCGCCCTTGCCAGCACGCGCCTGCCTCTCTAGCGGGGCGCGGCATATCCCAGCCATTCACGGAGTCGACCGATGGTCCCCCGCTACGCCCGCCCCGCCATGACCGCCATCTGGGAGCCGGAGGCGAGATACCGCATCTGGTTCGAGATCGAAGCGCACGCGACCGAGAAGCTGGGCGAGCTGGGCGTGGTCCCCAAGAGCGCAGCCAAGGCGCTGTGGGACTGGTGGGCGACCGAGCCGAAGATCGACGTTGAAGCCATTGACGCCATTGAGGCGGTGACGAAGCATGACGTCATCGCCTTCCTGACCTGGGTGGCCGAGAATGTCGGCGAAGAAGCGCGTTTCATGCATCAGGGCATGACCAGCTCCGACGTGCTCGACACCACGCTGGCGGTGCAACTGGCGCGCTCGACCGACTTGCTGCTCGAAGATCTCGACCAGCTGCTCGCCGCGATCAAGCGCCGCGCCGAGGAACACAAGTACACGCCGACGATCGGCCGCAGCCACGGCATCCATGCCGAGCCGGTAACCTTCGGCTTGAAACTGGCGCAGGCCTATGCCGAGTTCGACCGCTGCAAGACGCGCCTGCTGGCCGCGCGCGAGGAAATAGCGACCTGCGCGATCTCTGGCGCCGTCGGCACCTTCGCCAATATCGATCCGAGCGTCGAGGAATATGTGGCCGAAAAGATGGGCCTGAAGCCCGAACCGGTTTCGACCCAGGTCATCCCGCGCGATCGCCATGCGATGTACTTCGCAACTCTGGCCGTCGTCGCCGGATCTATCGAACGTCTATCGGTCGAAGTCCGCCATCTCCAGCGCACCGAAGTGCTGGAAGCGGAAGAATTCTTCTCAAAGGGCCAGAAGGGTTCGTCGGCCATGCCGCACAAGCGCAACCCGATCCTGACCGAGAACCTCACGGGGCAAGCGCGCATGATCCGCGCCTATGCCCTGCCCGCACTAGAAAACGTGGCGCTGTGGCACGAGCGCGATATCTCGCACTCCTCGGTCGAACGCTTCATCGGTCCGGACGCGACCATCACGCTCGACTTCGCTCTCGCCCGCCTCACCGGCGTGATCGACAAGCTTCTGGTTTATCCGGAGCGCATGCAGGCAAACATGGACCGGATGGGCGGGCTCATACATTCGCAGCGCGTGCTGCTCGCCCTTACCCAGAACGGTGTGAGCCGCGAGGATGCCTATCGCCTCGTCCAGCGCAACGCGATGAAGGTGTGGGAATCGGACGGCAGGCTGATGCTGCTCGACCTGCTCAAGCAGGACGAGGAAGTGACCGCGGCGCTGACCGAAGAAGAGCTCGAGGAGCGCTTCGATCTCGACTACCACTTCAAGCAGGTCGATACGATCTTCGACCGCGTGTTCGGCTGATCAAATGATGCACCGGCTGGACGCGGCGGTTTCCCGCGCCTAGCATCGCCGTCAAACAGGAGTGGGGAGCTGTAAGACGATGCAAATCGTGAGAACGATCCTTTGGGTTTTGTTGCTGGTCGGCATACTCGCCTTTTCCTTCGGCAACTGGGACCGGCAGATCGACGTCCGCATATGGCCGGGTATCGTCTGGGATACGCGCGTGCCGGCGCTGGTGATCGTGTCGTTCCTCCTCGGCCTGCTGCCGATGTGGCTGTATCACCGCGGCGTTCGCTGGCGTCAGTCGCGGCGCATTTCCGCGCTCGAGATGGCAACGCAGAAGATGGCCGCGCCCAAGCTCGAGGATAGCGCGCCCACGCGCCCTGAACCCGTGCGCAAGGACCCGCCTGCGGAGCCCGCCAACCCTGTCGATCCGGAGCCGACGACCAAGCCATGAGCAATCCGATCTACCTTGCCCTCGACGTGCCGCGCCTGCGGGATGCCGTCGCACTGGCCGAAAAGGTCAAGGCGCATGTCGGCGGGGTCAAGCTCGGCCTGGAATTCTTCAACGCGCACGGAGCGCACGGCGTGCACATGCTCGCGCAGATCGGCCTGCCGATCTTCCTCGATCTCAAGTTGCACGATATCCCCAACACCGTTGCCGGGGCGATGCAGGCGATCCATGTGCTCGAACCGGCCATCGTGACAATCCATGCCTGCGGCGGCATCGCGATGATGGAAGACGCCAAGGCCGCCGCAGGCGAAAACACCAAGGTCGTCGGCGTGACCATGCTGACAAGCCTCGACGAGCAGGACCTCTCGCGCATGGGCTTTCCCGGGACGCCACACGATTACGTGATGCGCCTGACGGAAGCGGCGCACACGGCGGGCCTCGACGGGGTCGTCTGCTCTGGTCAGGAGATCAAGTCGGTTCACGACCAGTGGAAGGACGGCTATTTCGTCGTCCCCGGTCTGCGCCCCGAAGGCAGCGAGATCGGCGACCAGAAACGCGTCGTCACGCCGCGCCAGGCGCGCGACGACGGGGCCAGCGTGCTCGTCATCGGCCGCCCGATCAGCCGCGCCGAGGACCCCGAAGCCGCCGCGCGCGCGATCGAGGCGACGCTGTAGGCTACCTTGAACGCGGCCATCAAGATCTGCGGCATTTCCACCGTCGAGGCGCTCGATGCCGCGATGGCGGCGCGCGCCGATTTCGTTGGCTTCGTGTTCTTTCCCACTTCCCCGCGCCATGTCGATGGCCATGCGGCCAGCGCGCTGGCCATGCGGGCGGGCGACAGGCTCGGGCGGGTCGGCCTCTTCGTCGATGCCGACGACGCGCTGATCGTCCAAAGCGTACAGTCCGGGCGGCTCGATGCCATCCAGCTGCATGGGGAAGAAACCCCGGAACGAGTCGCGCAAGTTCGGGAGCGTTTTGGGCTGCCCGTGTGGAAAGCCGTCTCCGTGGCTACTGCCGAGGATGTCGCCTCCGCCGACAAATACCGCGGCGCGGCCGATCTCGTCCTTTTCGATGCGAAGACACCGAAGGACGCCGCCTTGCCGGGGGGCATGGGGCTGAGTTTCGACTGGCAGCTTCTGGAAGGCTGGAAGGGGCGCCCCGGATGGGGCCTTGCCGGAGGACTGAAGGTCGACAATGTCGCATATGCGATCGCCCGGACTGGCGCGCCGCTGGTCGACACCTCATCCGGCGTGGAATCCGGCCCCGGCGAAAAACACCCCCAACTCATCCAAGCTTTCTGCGACGCCGCCCGAAAGGCTTGACGCAATGCACAATCCTGCTATTCGCGCGCCTCGCTAATTGGCCCCGCACCCCGGTGAAGCGGTGGCCGCGCCCGGACCTCTCGGTCCAGGTGGTGCGATGCCGGGTTGGATGGCCGCCAATGGGGTGGCTCAGCAAATCGAAGGAAAGACTTATGTCGAAGCGCAAGAGCGCCAAGTACAAACTCGACCGCCGGATGGGCGAAAACATCTGGGGTCGTCCGAATTCCCCGGTCAACAAGCGTTCGTATGGCCCCGGCCAGCACGGTCAGCGCCGCAAGAGCAAGATGTCCGACTTCGGCCTGCAACTGCGCGCCAAGCAGAAGCTCAAGGGCTACTACGGCGACGTGACCGAGAAGCAGTTCAAGCGCACCTACAAGGAAGCGTCGGCCATGAAGGGCGACACCGGTCAGAACCTGATCGGCCTGCTCGAACAGCGCCTCGACATGGTCGTGTACCGCGCCAAGTTCGCTCCGACCATTTTCGCTGCCCGCCAGTTGGTGAGCCACGGCCACATCTTCCTCAACGGTGTGAAGACCAACATCGCTTCGGCCCGCGTACGCGTCGGCGACGTTGTCAGCCTCGGCAGCAAGGCAAAGGAAATGGCGCTGGTCATCGAAGCCCAGAGCCTGCCCGAGCGTGAAATTCCCGATTACGTCGCTCCCGACGGCAACGACAAGGTGACCTACAACCGCGTGCCGAAGCTCGACGAAGTGCCCTACCCGGTCACGATGGAACCTAACCTCGTCGTCGAGTTCTACTCGCGCTAAGAGGTCCGGCAACGGAACAGCAAAGGGCGGTCCCTCGGGGCCGCCCTTTTCGTTTGGCAGCGCCAAAAAAAGAAGTTTTTCGCTCAGTTCGCCGCATTTTCAAGGGTTTGGCGGAAACCGCAGAGCCCCAATCGCGTTTCGATGATACTATGACACAATATCGTTTCGTGACCCGCGCACGCGCCGGGAAATGGTACGCAACCCTTGCAGAAGCGCAGCGACAGGCGAATCGGATCGGTGCCGGCTTCACCGATGCGCTGGGTCACTTCATTGCCTATCGCGGGACTGTGCTGGAGATGCGGGACAACTCCGCAGGTTGATCGCCTAGCGGCGGTGAGCGCGCCTGAGGGCGAAAAAGATCATGGCGCAAATCAGGCCCGTGATCAGGCCGCCCCAAAACCAGTATGGCAAGAACAACGCCTCGGCGATGTGTTGCGTGTCCGACGCTTGCGCCCGTCCCTCCATGTATCCACCGCGGCTGAACAGATAGCCGAAATCCCGATAGATCGAGATGCAGCCCTGCACGCCCAAGAACTGGACGGCGAAACGGCGGTGCTGCTCGCGGCCGTAAAAGGCGAGCGCGAGGCAGATCGCGCCCATCCCCGGAAGGATCACCCAGCCCGTGGTCGACCGCACCCAGACAAGCGTCGAGCCGATCAGCGCAGCACCGAGCAAGATGAGCGCGGACTTGGTGGCGCGGTGGGTTCGCGAGGCGAGGATGAGCGCGCTGCCGGCGGCTGTCGGTCCCAGAAGGCCTGCCGCGGCGATGGATGCCTGCGCAAGCCGTGAGGGCTCTTGTGTAGCGAGGTGCAGCGCATAGCCGGAGCCATCGGGAAAAATGACGAGCCGCTCGAATTCATGCCCGAAGCCTATCGCGGCCAAGCCGTGGCCCATCTCGTGGAACCATGTGGCAAGGATGCTGAAAGGATAGAGCAAGTAGCCGCCATAAGGCGAATGCCAGAGGATGATCGAAATCACGCCCAGCAAAACCAGCAGGGTGATCTCCTGCTTTCCCGCCGTGCTGGAATAGGACGGAGGGCGATAGGTCACGGCGCGATCTCCTGCCCGTCCCATGCGAAACAGCGCCCGCTCTGCTCCGGCCCCAGCGAGGTCAGCACTTCGAGCAGGCGTTCGGAGGAATAGTCGGGCGTGAAGAGCTTGCCCTCCGGCACGTTGCGCTGGAAGGGTTCGCTAAGAGGCGTGTCCACCGTGCCGGGATGGAGCGTCACGCAGAACGCCTCGGGTCGCTTGCGCGCCAGTTCGACCGAGAAGGTACGGATCAGCTGGTTCAGCGCTGCCTTGCTCGCGCGGTAGGAATACCACCCGCCGAGCCGGTTGTCGGAAATGCTACCCACGCGCGCCGAAAATGCGGCAAAGGCGGCGCGGGTTTTTTCGGGCAGCAGTGGGAGGAAATGCTTGGCGACGATGGCCGGACCGGCCGCGTTGATGGCGAAATTACGTGCCAGTTCGTCGGCGTCCAAGTGCCGCCAGTCCTTCTCCGGCCCTTCCCCATCCTCGTGCAAGTAGCCGGTCGCGACGAGGACGAGATCGAGCGGTCCCTTCGCCTTCAACGCCTCGGCTGCCTCGGCAATCGTGGCCTCGTCGGTGAGGTCGATATGCGCCTTACCGGCATAGCTGCGCGCAAGACGGAAAACCTTGGTCCCCGCCCGTTCGAGCTGGTCCGCCAGCGCGCCGCCGATCCCGCCCGAGGCGCCGATCACCGCTGCGCGGGCCCACTCCATCAGTCGCGCGATCCGTGATAGTCTCGCCGGAAATCGGCCGCAAACGCCGCGAAGCACCCTTCTGTGATGGCATCGCGCATGGCCTGCATCAGCAGCTGGTAGAAGGCGATGTTGTGCTCGGTCATCAGCATGGCGCCGAGAATCTCCTGCGACTTCACGAGATGATGGAGATAGGCGCGGCTGTAGGTCCCGCAAGTGTCGCACTTGCACCGTTCGTCGAGCGGTGCCTGGTCCTCTGCAAAGCGCGCGTTGCGCAGGTTGAGCGGGCCGTTCCAGGTGAAGGCCTGCCCGTTGCGGCCCGAGCGGCTCGGCAACACGCAATCGAACATATCGACGCCGCGCTCCACCGCGCCGACCAGATCGTCGGGCTTGCCCACGCCCATCAAGTAGCGCGGGCGATCCTCTGGCAGCTGGGCGGGTGCAAAATCGAGCGTGGCGAACATCGCCTCCTGCCCCTCACCCACCGCGAGACCGCCGATGGCGTAGCCGTCGAAGCCGATCTCGGTCAGCTTTTCGGCGCTGATCTTGCGCAGATCCTCGTCAAGCGCGCCTTGCTGGATGCCGAACAGCGCCGAGCGTTCGGCATGCTCCCCACCCGCATCGAAACCATCGCGGCTGCGCCTGGCCCAGCGCATCGACATTTCCATGCTCGCGGCGATCTCGTCGCGCGGACGGTCTGCGCGCGGGCATTCGTCGAAAGCCATCACGATATCGCTGCCGAGCAGGCGCTGGATTTCCATGCTGCGCTCCGGGGTGAGCATATGCTTCGAGCCGTCGATATGGCTGCGGAATTCAACTCCCTTTTCGGTGAGCTTGCGCAGGTCCGAAAGGCTCATCACCTGGTAACCGCCGCTGTCGGTCAGGATTGGGCGCTTCCAGTTCATGAACTGGTGCAGCCCGCCCAGCTTGGCCACCCGCTCCGCGCCGGGGCGCAGCATGAGATGGTAGGTGTTGCCGAGGATGATGTCGGCGCCGGTCTTGCGCACGGTTTCGGGCTTCATCGCCTTGACGGTGGCGGCCGTGCCGACGGGCATGAAGGCCGGCGTGCGAATATCGCCGCGCAGCATGCGGATGGTACCGGTACGCGCCTTGCCGTCGCGGGCATGGATATCGAATGCGAAACGGGTGCTCATGGGACCTAGAAACCGTAGATGATGGTGAAGCGCGTCAGCGTATCGGTCGACACCGCGCCTTCGGGGGGATTGCTGTCGTAATCGACGGCATAAGAAAGGCGCGAACGCAGCTTTTCCGAGATGCGGAAATCGAGGCCGCTGACGAAATTGATCGAGGTGTTGCTGCCATCGACCAGCACCTGAACTTCGCCCCCGCCCTCTGCCAAAGCGTTGGCATCCTGCGTGAAGGTCAGGCCCTTGACGATTTCCCAGTCGAAATCGGCTCCGAACAGGCCGGCGATGCGGCTGGCGCTGGTGCCATCGGTATAGTCGGTGACGCGCCAGGCAGGGCCCGCCTTAACCGACAGTTTCAGCCCCTCGCGGTCGAAAACCTTGTAGCCCAGACCGCCGCTGGCGGCGTAGCGGCGCGTGATGCCTTGCAGCCGGTCGCGTTCGATCTGGGCGAGGCCGTAGACGAACAAATCCTCGCTGAACTGCCAGCGCGGTTCGTAAGCGGCGAGGAGCTGTTCGCGCTTGGCCTGGCCTTCCTGTCGTTGGTAATCGACACGACCCAAGAGGCGGTGGCTCCAGCGCAGGCCTTCGCGCTTGGCCTTGACCGACGCAGCAATGCCGAGACTGTCGGTGTTGCCGGTCGACTGAAACGCGCCGATCTCTCCCTCGCCCGTCCACAGTTCGAGCATGCCGGCGGTGCGGACCTCTTCTTCCTTCGCGGCCTTGGCCTGGGCGAGTTTCACGGCCTGAGCGGCTTTCCATTCCGCCTCGATAGCGTCGAGCGCTTCAGACTCTTCTGGATTGGTTGTGCGTGCGAGTTCGAGCACCGTCTCGACCTTTTTCGCATCGCCGGTGGCAATGGCCGCATCGATCATCGCGCGCACGCCTTCGGGCAGCTCGGCCGCGGCCGGGGAGGCGGTGGCAAGGAGAGCGGCGGCAAGCAGGGAACGGCGAAGGATGGACATGGCGCGCCTGCTAGCGTGTGGAGGGCAATATCGCCACCCCGCAAAGCGAAGGGGCGGACTTCTCGCGAAGCCCGCCCCCGTTTGCCTTCGGATGCTCGATCAGAATTTGAAACCGACACCCGCGGTGGCGCGGATGGTGTCGAAGCTGACGGTGTCGAGATTGACGCGAACCAGCGAGCCGCCGAGCGGGAAATCCGCACCGAGGCCGAGGATGTAGTCGCCGTCGCTGTCGTCGACGCCATCGAAGAAGGTCTCGTCCTCGATGTCAAAGATCTCCGAAAGGTCGAAATCGACCTGCTGGTAGCCGCCGCGTGCGTAGAGCTTGGCTCCGCCCGGAAGGCGCGTGCCGAGACGGCCGGCAATACCGTATTCGTTGTCGATCGAACCGAAACCGAAGGTGTAATTGACTTCGGCACCGACAAAGGCACCCGGGCCGAGCGGCATGTCGTAACCGGCGAAGACACCGGCAATGGTGCTGCCGCTGTTGAGGTCGATGTCGAAATCGTCCTCGATATCGCCGACATCGAGATCGTGGACCCCGGCTTGGACGCCGACGAAGCCTTCACCTGGAAGGACGTCCTGCGCCTGTGCGGCGGTGGGAAGAGCGAAGGCTGCGCCAGCACTTGCGGCGGCGAGCAGGTAGGATTTTGCTTTCATTGTTACCCTCAATTCGTGTCCGACCCGTGTGCGGACGGAGGGCTGTCTGCAACGGTCCGGCTTGCCCGATTCTGAACAGTCCGGTTGCGCGAAAGTCAGAGTCGTTAAATTCCGTTCAGGGGCGCAATCTCCACCCCGTGCGGAAGATATAGGCGATCACGGCGACGCAGGCGGCGAGGAAGGCCAGCGTAATGCCAAAGCTGATCCAGATGTTCACGTCGCTGCTGCCGTAAAAGGTCCAGCGCAGGCCGCTGACGAGGTAGACGATGGGGTTGGCTAGAGCGATCGTGTCCCAGGGCTCGGGCAGCATGTCGATGGAATAGAAAGTGCCACCGAGGAAGGTCAGAGGAGTGAGGAAGAGCATCGGAATGATCCCCAGTTTCTCGAAATTGTCTGCCCAGATGCCGAGGATGAAACCGAACAGGCTGAAGGCCGCGGCCACGAGCATGATGTAGACCACTGCCAGCAACGGATGCGCGATGGAATAGTCCACGAACAGCCTTGCGGTCAGCAGGATGATCGCGGCGAGGATCAGGCTCTTGGTCATGGCCGCCCCGACGAAACCGATCAGCGTTTCCGCCACGCCGACAGGCGCGCTCAGCAGTTCATAAATCGTGCCGGTGAAGCGCGGCATGTAGATACCGAAGCTGGAATTGCTGGTCGTCTCGCCGAGCAGGGTGAGCATCAAGAGGCCGGGGATGATGAAAGCGCCGTAATCCACTCCGCCGAGGTCGGGCATGCGGCCCCCGATGGCAGCGCCGAAGACGATGAAATAGAGCGAGGTGGTCAGCACGGGCGCCAGCACCGACTGGAAGGCCGTGCGCAGGAAGCGCATCAGTTCGCGCGTGTAGATGGACCAGGTTGACCGCCAGCCGATCATGCCGCCTGCTCCTCTCCGAGCAGCGAGACGAAAATGTCTTCGAGGCTGCTCTCGCGAATGTCGATGCCGGTGTAGTCGATCCCGCTGGCGATCAGCGCCTTGGTGACATTGGCCACCTCTTCCTTACCGCGCCCGGTGCCATCGCCGCCGCGATAGCAGAGCGATGTGCCGCCCTCCTCGATCTCGATCGGATAGCCTGCCAGCTCGGGCGGCAGTTCGTCCAGCGGCTGGGCAAGCGCGATATGCGCCTCTGTCCGGCCGAGCCGAGCCATCATGGCATCCTTTTCGTCGACCATGATGATCTGCCCTTTGCGGATGATGCCGACACGGTCGGCCATTCCCTCCGCCTCCTCGATGTAGTGGGTGGTGAGGATGACCGTCACGCCGCGGTCGCGCATCTGGTCGATGATCGCCCACATGCCCTTGCGCAGTTCCACATCGACACCCGCGGTAGGCTCGTCGAGGAAGAGAATATCCGGTTCGTGCGCCAGCGCCTTGGCGATCAGCACGCGGCGTTTCATTCCGCCCGAAAGCGCCATGATCCGGGTGTCGCGCTTCTCCCAGAGACTAAGCGATCGGAGGATTTCCTCGATCCGCGCCGGGTCAGGGGCGAGCCCGAACAGGCCGCGCGAATAGGCGACCGCCCGCTGGACCGGCTCGAACATGTCGGTGGAGAGTTCCTGCGGCACCAACCCAATGCGCGCGCGCGCCTTGCGCCAGTCGCGGGCCAGATCGTGGCCGAAGGCCCGGATCGTGCCGCCTGTCGGCCTGACCAAACCGCAGACCGCCCCGATAAGCGTCGTCTTGCCCGCGCCATTCGGCCCCAGCAGCGCGAAAATCTCACCCTTGCGGATCGTCAGGTCGACATTGTCGAGCGCCTTGAGCCCGCCGGGATAGACCTTGGAAAGGCCGTCAAGCTCGAGGATCGGTCCGTTCATGAACCCGGCCTAAGGCAGGAGCAGTGAGGAGTCACCATAGGAATAGAAGCGGTATTCGGTGGCGATCGCATGAGCATAGGCGGCCTGCATACGCTCGCGGCCCATCAGCGCGCCGACCAGCATGAACAGCGTCGACTTGGGCAGGTGGAAATTGGTCATCAGCCCGTCGATGGCGCGGAAGGAATAACCCGGCGTGATGAAGATGTCGGTATCGCCCGCAAAGGGTCGGATCACCTTGTCCTCGCCAGTCGCGCTTTCGAGCAGGCGCAGGCTGGTGGTGCCCACGGCAATGACGCGGTTACCGCCTGCGCGCACAGCGTTGAGGCGGTCCGCCGTGTCCTGTTCGATGCGGCCCCACTCGGCGTGCATCTGATGGTCCTCGGTGTCGTCCGCCTTGACCGGCAGGAAAGTGCCCGCCCCGACATGGAGCGTGAGCGTCTCGGTCCCGATCCCGCGCTCGGCCAGCGCCCCCATGAGGCGGTCGGTAAAATGCAGGGCTGCGGTCGGGGCGGCGACAGCACCGTCCTCTTTGGCGAACATCGTCTGGTAGTCTTCGCGGTCCTGCGCATCGGTAGCGCGCTTGCCCGCGATATAGGGCGGAAGCGGCATGGTGCCGGCGCGTTCGAGCAGCACTTCGACCGGCTCCTCGCCCTCGAAGAACAGGATGAAGCTGCCGTCGGCCAGCCGTTCTTCCGCCAGCGCCGTCACGCCGCCGCCGAAGGTCGCGATTTCGCCCACGCGCAGGCGCTTGGCATTGCGGATGAAGGCCTGCCAGCGGCGCAGGTCCACGCGCTTGTGCAGCGTCGCCCCGATCTTCGCCTCGCCCCGGCGGCCCTCCAGTTGCGCGGGGATGACGCGCGTGTCGTTGAAGACCAGCACATCGCCCGGATCGAGCATGGCGGGAAGGTCGAGCACGGTGCGGTCGGCAAAGGGCTCTGCCCCGCGCACGACGAGCATGCGCGCAGCGTCGCGCGGCCGCGCGGGCCGCAAGGCTATGCGTTCGTTGGGAAGCTCGAAATCGAAGAGGTCAACTTTCATAAGTTGATCCGATCATCCTGAGCATGTCGAAGAGCGCGCATGGCAGCGCCCCTAGACGCTCCTCAGGCTCTAGAGAACCGGAATTCAGTTCGACGCGTTCAGATCATCCAGCGTGACTTCTTCTTCCATCAGCGCAGGCGCTGCGGCGGGCATCGGAGCCGGGATCGGCTTGTTATCCGAAGCAAGCGAAGCCTGCAGGATGCGGGTTGGATTCGCGGGCGGTTCACCGCGATTGATCGCATCGATTGCGCCCATGTTCGAAATCACGCGGCCGAAATTGGTGTAGTTCCGGTCGAGATTGAAGCGCGGGTAGAAGACGATGAAGAACTGGCTGTTCGCGCTGTCTTCGCTGGCCGCGCGGGCCATCGAAAGCGTGCCGCGCACATGCGGCATCGGATTGAACTCTTCCTCGAGGTCGGAAAGCTGGCTGCCCCCCTGGCCCGTGCCCGTCGGATCGCCGGTCTGCGCCATGAACCCTTCGATCACGCGGTGGAAGATGATCCCGTCGTAGAATCCCTGTCGCGTCAGCGTCTTGATGCGTTCGACATGGTTGGGCGCCCAAGCGGGCATCAGGCGGATGCCGACCCGCTGACCGTTGGACAGGTCTAGGAACAGGATGTTCTCGCGGTCTTCCTCGAGACTGTAATTGACCGGCACATAGCGGAAGGTGGAAGCCGGTGCGGCCTTGGCCTCCTGCGCATGGGCAGCGATCGGTGCAATCGCCGTCAGAGCGGCGGCAGCAAGGGCAAGCGAAGACTTGAGCATCATAATTCCGTCGAATTGTCCTGTATGAACCACGCCCTAGCGGCGAGGCGCTGTCGGTTCAATGAATGGATTGGCCCATCGGGTCAGTAATCCCCGAGGCGGCCCTTTTCCTCCACCCTTGCGATCACATCCTCGCAAACGTCCTTGCTGACGAAGGGCGAGATATCGCCGCCGAAGAGAGCGATTTCCTTCACCAGCCGCGAAGCGATCGGCTGGAGCGAAACGTCGGCCATCAGGAACACCGTCTCGATATCGTCGTCGAGCTGCTGGTTCATCCCGGCCATCTGGTACTCGTATTCGAAATCGGCCACCGCGCGCAGGCCGCGAATGAGAACGCTCGCGCCCATTTTCTGGGCAAACTTCACCAGCAGGGCGTTGAAGCCGACGACTTCGACATTCTTCAGCCCCATGGCCGCGATCTCGCGCTCGACCATGGCGAAACGCTCCTCGGTCGAGAACATGGGGTTCTTGGACGGGTTCGTCGTGACCCCGATGATGAGCCGGTCGACGAGCTTGCTGCCGCGCCGGATGATATCCGCATGGCCCAGCGTGATGGGGTCGAAGGTCCCCGGATAAATGCCGTTACGTTCAGCCATCAATGATCCCTCTTCGCCACGAAATGCGCCAGTTCCACCAGAACGCGCGCGTCCTCGCCATAGCTGGCGAGGTGCTGCCCGGCTTGATCGATCAGCATTTCGGCCTGTGCGCGGGCGGCGTCGCGGCCCATGAGGGTCACGAAGGTCTGCTTGCCTTGGCCCTCGTCCTTGCGCAGCGCCTTTCCGGCCTTGGTCTCGTCGCCTTCCACGTCGAGCAGATCGTCGGCGATCTGGAAGGCAAGCCCAATGTCGCGTGCATAGGCGCGCAGGTGCGTGCGCCCTTCGGGCGGAAGCTTGCCGAGGACAGCGCCCATCTCGACGCTGGCGGCAAGCAGGGCACCGGTCTTCAGCTGCTGCAGGCGCGTGACCTGCCGAATATCGTATTCCTCTTCGTCCGAGACGATATCCATCATCTGGCCCCCTGCCATGCCTTCATGACCACTCGCCTTGGCCAGCGTCGCCACTAGTTCGGCGCGCACGAAGGGATCGTTGCTGATGCCGGGCATGGTGAGAATGTCGAACGCAAGCGCGTGGAGACAATCGCCCGCCAGCACGGCTGTCGCCTCGTCATAGACCTTGTGCAGCGTCGGCTTGCCGTGGCGCAAATCGTCGTCATCCATGCAGGGCAGATCGTCATGGATCAGCGAATAGGCGTGGATCGCCTCGACCGCGCAACCAGCCGCAACGGCCGCATCGCGGTCGACACCGAAGAGCTTTGCAGTGGCGCACACCAGCAGCGGTCGCACGCGCTTGCCGCCGCCGATGGCCGCATAGCGCATGGCTTCGACCAGCCGGCCGCGCGTGTCCTGCGGAACGGGGAGATAAGCGTCGAAAGCAGCATCGACATCCTGCTGGACCTGGTCGAAAGCGTCGGACAGCAAGTCGGGCATCCGTGTCATGACGTTCACGCTCAGCCTTCCGCGTCGAAGGGTACGGTGCCCGAAGGCTTGCCTTCGCCATCGGTGACGATCTTGTCGATCCGGGCCTGTGCCGCGTCGAGCCGCGCCTGGCACGCCTTGCGCAAGTCCTCGCCGCGTTCGTAGAGCGCGATGCTCTCGTCCAGCGGCACATCGCCGCTTTCCAGTCGGCGCACGGTGATCTCCAGCGCACGCAGAGCCTCTTCGAAACTCATCTCGCCGATCGGTTTGTCTTGACCCTCTGCCATGGCGAGGGAGCATTGACGGGGCGCAGCCGCGCGGTCAAGAAGATGCAAAACACGGGGAGCGGTTATGACGTGGATTATCGCTTTTATCGCGGCTGCGCTGGCTTTTGGCGCGCTCGATGCGCTGTGGCTTGGCTGGGCCGGCCCGAATTTCTACCGTCCGAAGCTGGGCGACCTGCTTGCCGACATCTTCCGGATGGTCCCCGCACTGGTCTTCTACGCGGCCTATGTCGCGGCCATCGTGTGGTTCGCGGTGCGGCCCGGCCTTGCCGGCGGCCTCGGGTCCGCCGCGCTCAACGGCGCGTTGCTCGGCGCGATCTGCTACGCGACCTACGACCTCACCAACCAAGCTACGTTGAAACACTGGTCGACCACGGTCACGATTGCCGACATCTGCTGGGGCGCCTTCGCCACCTCGGTCGCGGCGACCATCGCCACCTTTGCCGCCAGCAAGCTCGCCTGAGGTAGCCTTTCTCGATGTTCATCGGACATTTCGCCCCTGCCCTCGCCGCGCGAGCCATTACCAGCGAAGCGCCCAAATTGGGCACATTGTTCGTTGCGGCGCAGATGGTCGATATCGCCTTCTTCCTGCTGGTCATGGGCGGCGTGGAGCATTTGCGGATCACGCCCGGAATTACAGCGATGAACCCGCTCGACCTCTACGATTACCCAATAACCCACAGTCTTGCCGGCACGGCCGCCTGGGCCGTGGCCTTCGGGCTGATCGTGGCGATCGTCCTGCGCAACGCGGTGGCGGCGACCTGGGCAGCCATCGTGGTGCTTTCACACTGGATACTCGACTGGGTAAGCCACCGTCCCGACCTGACCCTTGCCGGAGGGACGGAGCGCTACGGGCTGGGCCTGTGGAACCAGCCCCTGCTGGCCATGGCGGTGGAACTGGGCATCTTCGGCCTCGCCTTCTGGTGGTATGTGAAGCGCACTAAGGGCCCTTCGCTGCCGCCACTGATCCTCGCCGCCGTCATGCTGGTGCTCCAGGCCTACAACTGGTTCGGTCCTGAGCCGGTCGATGCCGGCCCGGGTTTCCTGCTGCTCGGCCTCTTCGCCTTTGCTCTGATGATCGTGTTCGCCTCGTGGGTCGGTTCGACCCGCTGGCATCGGAATGAGCTGGGCCTGGGGGTCGCCAGTCCGCCGATCTGAAACGCTGCCATATTGCGCCCCGGCCCCGCTCCTTATAAGGGCGCGTGCCATGAGCGAAATCACCCCCGACATCGTCGCCCAGCACGGCCTCTCCGAAGAAGAATACGACCGCGTCCTGCACGCCCTCGGCCGCGAGCCCAACCTCGTGGAATTGGGCATCTTTTCGGTCATGTGGAGCGAGCACTGCTCCTACAAGTCCTCGCGGCTCCACCTTAAGAAGCTTCCAACCGAGGCGCCGTGGGTGATCTGCGGACCGGGCGAGAACGCGGGCGTGATCGATATCGGCGACGGGCAGGCGGCCATCTTCAAGATGGAGAGCCACAACCACCCGAGCTACATCGAACCCTATCAGGGCGCGGCGACCGGCGTCGGCGGCATCCTGCGCGACGTCTTCACTATGGGCGCGCGCCCGGTGGCGAACGCCAACGCGCTGCGCTTCGGCCGTCCCGACCATCCCAAGATGAAGCACCTCGTGCAGGGCGTGGTCGCAGGCATTGGCGGCTACGGCAATTGCGTTGGCGTGCCGACTGTGTGCGGCGAGACCAATTTCAATCCGGCCTATGATGGCAATATCCTCGTCAACGCGATGACGGTGGGCGTCGCCGATGCCGACAAGATTTTTTACAGCGCAGCGACCGGCGTCGGGAACCCGATCGTCTATGTCGGCTCCAAGACCGGGCGCGACGGTATCCACGGCGCGACCATGGCGTCCGCCGATTTCGAGGAAGACGCCGACGCCAAGCGCCCCACGGTGCAGGTGGGCGACCCCTTCACCGAGAAGCTGCTCATCGAAGCGTGCCTCGAACTGATGGCGACCGACGCGATCGTCGCGATCCAGGATATGGGCGCCGCAGGCCTCACCTCCTCCAGCGTCGAAATGGCGACCAACGGCAAGGCCGGCATCCGCCTCGACATGGACAAGGTTCCCTGCCGCGAAGAGGGCATGACGCCTTACGAAATGATGCTGAGCGAGAGCCAGGAACGCATGCTCATGGTCCTGAAGCCTGGCAAGGAAGCGATGGCGGCGGCGATCTTCGAGAAGTGGGAGCTCGATTTCGCAGTCATCGGCGAAGTTACCGATACGCAGCACATGGTCCTCGAATTCGGCGGCGAAGTTGTCTGCGACATTCCGCTCGGTCCTCTCGCAGCCGATGCGCCCGAATACGATCGCCCTTACCTTTCGAAAGAAGAATACACGACGTGGGCTGGCGTCGCTCCGATGACCAATCGCCCGGACACGGACGATGTCGGCGGCGACCTGATGAAGCTGCTTGCCTCGCCCAACCTCTCGTCGCGCAAGTGGATTTCCGAGCAGTACGACAGCCAGGTCGGCGCGGACACGCTCCAGACCGGTGGCGATGCAGGCGTGGTGCGCGTGCACGGCACGAAGAAGGCGCTGGCGATCAGCACCGACTGCACCCCGCGCTATGTCCACGCTGCCCCTTATGAAGGCGGCAAGCAGGCAATTGCCGAGGCCTATCGCAACCTCTGCGCAGTGGGCGCGCGACCGCTGGCGGTGACCAACTGCCTCAACTTCGCCAACCCGCAGCGCCCCGAAATCATGGCGCAGTTCGTCCACGCGCTGGAAGGCATGGGCCGCGCCTGCCGCGTGCTCGACTTCCCCGTAGTGAGCGGCAACGTCAGCCTCTACAACGAGAGCAAGGCGACCGGCGGCGGTTCGGCCATCCTGCCTACCCCCGCCATCGGCGGCGTTGGCCTGATCGACGACTACGACCACATGATGACCATGCCGTTCAAGGCCGAGGGCGAGGCAATCTACCTCATCCATGCCGAGGAATGGGCAACCGCCGATCCGGAACGTTCGCACCTCGGCAAATCGCTTTGGCTCAAGGAAATCCACGGCCGCGACGAAGGCCGTACCCCGCCAACCGATCTCACAGTCGAGAAGAACGCGGGCAAGATCATCCTCCAGCTCATTGCCGACGGTCTTGTCAGCGCGGTCCACGATGTCTCGGACGGCGGCCTCGCCATCGCGCTGGCCGAAATGGCCATAGCTGGCGGTATCGGCGCCGATGTCGATTGGAACGAGGAGTATTCGAAGGCTGCATGGTGGTTCGGTGAAGATCAGGGCCGATACGTGATCACTGTCCCCGACACGCAGGCGCTCAACGAAGCGCTTGCCGAGGGTACGGAGAACGACGAGACAGCGTCCATCGGTTTCCGCCGCATCGGCAAGACCGGCGGCTCCACGCTGTTCGGCAATTCGATCGACGAAATGCGCGCCGCACACCGCAGCTTCTTCGACGAGTGGATGGAGAACTGAGCTAGGCTCGGATGGCGCTGGTCCAGTTCCTGCTGCATTACGGCGGGCACTGGCTGGCGCCCTTCCTGATCGCGCGCATCATTGCCTCGGCCAACTGGCTGCGCTTCGGTGCGGTCATGGTCGCAGGCAACCTTATCGACCTCGACCACCTACTGGCCGATCCGATGTTCGACCCGAACCGGTGCAGTATCGGCTTCCATCCGCTGCACGGTTGGATCGCAGCGGGGATCTACCTTGCACTGCTCGCCGTCCCCCGCTGGTGGGCGCGTGCCTTCGGACTGGGGGCTTTGTGGCATCTTGCAGTCGACTGTGGCGACTGCCTGATGCAAGGATGGTGACATGACCGCAGGCTATTCCGGAACCGCGCTCGCCAAGAAGCTCAACCTGCGCGACGGGCAGCGCGTATGGTTCGACGGCATGCCCGAGAACGTCATCGACGAGATCGACGAATACGCGCTCGAACTTACCTTCGTCGACTGCCCCGAGGACCACCCAGACGCCGCGCATATATTCGTAACCGAGCGCGCCGCGCTTTCGGAGAAGCTGGAAGTGCTGCGACAGAGCATCGCACAGGACGGGCAAGTCTGGGTCAGCTGGCCCAAGCAGGGCTCCGGCGTTTCGACCGAGGTGGGCGAGCACGATGTGCGCTTGGCGGGCTTGGCGCTCGGCTTCGTCGACACGAAGAAATGCGCGGTGGACGAAACCTGGTCAGGTCTCAAATTCGCGATACGCAAGGAACTGCGCACATGAAGGACCACGAGAGTGTCGCCTATTCGCTCGAACGGCTTGCTGACGACGATGCGGTCGCTCGCGCCCGCGCCATGCGCGACCGGCTGAAGCAGCGTCGCACCTGCCGTTATTTCTCCGACGAAGCTGTGCCGCGCGAAGTGATCGAGGCGGCCATCGAGGCGGCCGGCACCGCGCCCAATGGCGCCAACCACCAGCCCTGGCACTTCGCCGTGGTCTCCTCGTCCGACAAGAAGCGCGCGATCCGCGAGGCTGCAGAGGAAGAGGAGCGCAATTTCTATGCCGGCAAGGCGAGTAATGAATGGCTCGACGCCCTCGCTCCGCTTGGCACGGACGAGGACAAGCCGTTCCTCGAAACCGCGCCGTGGCTGATCGTCGTCTTCGCCCAAAGGAAGGGCGGGATCGAAGAGGATGGCAAGACGCAAAACTATTACGTCAGCGAGAGCGTCGGCATCGCCTGCGGAATACTGATCGCAACGCTGCACGAGGCGGGCCTCGCCACGCTGACGCACACACCCTCGCCCATGGGCTTCCTGCGCGAAATCTGCGAGCGGCCGGAACACGAGAAGCCGCTCATGGTCGTGGTTGTCGGCCACCCGGAAGAGGGCGCCACCGTCCCGGCGCATGCCTTGAGGAAAAAGCCGCTGACGCAGATCGCGTCATGGCTGTGATTCCCCGCGAAGGCGGGGATCTCAGGCAATCAAAGGAAGACCAGAGGGCAGGAGACCCCCGCCTGCGCGGGGGGGCACCAGAAATTAAGCCGCCAGCTTCTGCGACTCGGCTGGCTCGGCGAGAAGGTCGTAGGGGTCGATGCCCTCGCTGCGCCAGATGCGGTGGCATTCCTTGTACCAGTGCGGGTCCGGAATGTTGAACTTCGCGCGTGCTTCCGCGAGGTCTGTTGCCAGCAATTCGCAGATCGACATGGCGACCAGCGGCGGACAGGCAACGCCTGTCTTGTGCGCCTGGCGGCAGGCTTTGAAGACCGGAGCCGCGCTCTTCACCGTTTTCTTGATCTGCAGCGCCCCAGCATAGCCGATGAGCAAGTGGCCGTGGCTCGGGCTTTGGCCGTGGGTGAAAAGCAGGACGCACTGTTCTCCCAGTCCATCGCGGCCATAGCCGGTGAGGACATGCATCAGATCATGCGTATCGCGCTGGCGGAAACCGAACCATTCGACGAGGTCGCCATATTTCGGATTGCCCAGCTTCTCCGCCTCCTCGACCAGTCCGGCGGCGGACAGGCCTTCGCTCTCCATGAAATCGCAATAGGCATGCGCGACGCTACCCTTGGGCAGTTTGCGCAGGGCTGCATGGTCATCGAGGATCGGCGGGAGATAGGGTTCGTCCGAGCGCAGCTTCTCGCCATGCTCGCTCAGCGTCAGCGCGCGGACGCGGGGTATGAAGGTCTTGCTCGGCAGCGATTCGAAGATCTTGAAGACGTGGCTGGTTTCTTCCTTGTCCTTCAGCAGGTCGCGGAAATGGCCATAGGCCTTGGGCAGCGAATATTTCGGCTCAGGACGACGCGGGTCGCGCAGGATCGTGCCGTCGCTGGCGCATTCGATATCGGGGGCAAGCTGGGTCTGGTTGTTCATGCGGCGTCTCTACTGACAGGAATGTCAATATACCGTTTAAGTTCCGGAATTGAAACCTAGTTCAGCCCATCACCCATTCGGTTTCCGGAATGCCGAGCAGTTTCAGCACCGCTGTCAGGTCCTTGCTGACAATCCGCCCGTTGGCCGCATCGCGCGCCTTGGGCTTGGCGCGATAGGCAATGCCGTAGTCCGCCGCTTCGATCATCGGGATGTCGTTGGCGCCGTCTCCCGTCGCGAGCACACGCGCGCCCTCGCCCAGTTTGCCGCGCTCCTCTTCGAGCGTGGCGAGCTTGGTCGAGGCATCGCTGACCGGCCCGGCGAGCGCCCCTGTAAGCTGCCCTTTCGATACCGCCAGCCGGTTTCCGACTACGCGATCGAACCCCAATTGTTCGCCCACGCGATCGGCGAAATGATGGAAGCCGCCGGTCACGAGCACCGTACGGCAGCCCTTCGACTTCAGCGTCTGCACCAGCGTGCGAGCGCCCGCCACCGGGGCGATGCGCTCGGCAAGGCAATTGTCGATCGCGCGTTCGCCCAGCCCTTCGAGCAAGCCGACGCGCTCACGCAGCGCACTTTCAAACTCGAGCTCGCCGCGCATGGCGCGCTCCGTGATCTCGGCGACCTTGTCCTTGATCCCGGCGAAATCGGCCAGCTCGTCGATACATTCCTGCCCGATCATGGTCGAATCCATGTCCGACACGAATAGGTGGGGTATCTCGATCGCGTGATCGGCCACCAGCAGGTCGCTCTCGCCGAAATGCTCGGTCATGATAGCGGCGACCTGTTTCGCATCGCCATGCGGCAGCGAGACTTCCAGCACATCGCTGCAGAAATCGAGCATGGCGGCCGCGGCCACCGGCATGCCAGCCTGGCCGAGCGCCGCGCTCGCCGCGTCGAGGCGGGTTTCCACACCCGATGCCTCTGCTATCAGCCGTGCGATGAGCATCAATACGTCCCCTGAATTGCCACCTGTCGCGCTCATTGCAGGGCCGACCGCCAGCGGCAAGAGCGATCTCGCCGTGCGGCTGGGGCAGCAGTTGGAAGCGCAAGGGACGAAGGCCGTGGTGCTCAACGCCGATAGCGCGCAGGTCTATGCCGATCTGCGCGTCCTTTCGGCGCGCCCAAGCGAAGAGGAAATGGGCGGGATCGAGCACCGCCTGTTCGGCGCCTGGGACGGGGCGGTCGCCTGCTCGGCAGCCGACTGGGCGGCGGCGGTCAAACGCGAGATTGCGAGCCTGCATGCAGAGGGCGCGGTGCCGATCCTGTGCGGCGGGACGGGCCTTTATATGCGCACTCTGCTCGAAGGCATCGCCCCGGTGCCCGAGATTGATCCCGTTATCCGCGAGCAGGTGCGCGCGTTGTCTCAAGGCGAAGCGCGTGCGGCGCTCGAAACGGAGGACCCGGAGGCCGCCTCCCGCCTCGCGCCCGCCGATGCTTCCCGCACGACGCGGGCGCTGGAAGTCGTGCGCTCAACCGGTAGGACCTTGAAAGAGTGGCAAGCGCAAAAGACGGGCGGGATCGGATCGCAGATCGACCTTTATCCCCTGCTCCTCCTGCCCGAACGCGAGTGGCTCTACGAACGCTGCGACCGGCGCTTTGTCCTGATGCTGGATGGCGGGGCCATTGGAGAGGTCGAGGCGCTGTTGGCGCGCCAGCTCGATCCCTCGCTTCCGGTCATGCGGGCCATCGGTGTGCCCGAGATCGCAAGCCTCCTCCAAGGCGATCTATCGCGGGATGAATGTATCTTCGCTGGCCAGCGCGCCACACGTCAGTACGCCAAGCGGCAATACACTTGGTTCAGGCACCAGCCACCGGGATCGTGGCCGCGCGATCATAACAAAACTATCGACGGATACGATATTTTTGTTTCTTTGTTGCGCAAAGCAGGTTGACAGGACACCATTCGTTTCCCATACGAAAGGTCCAGTCGGCCCGGCGCTACGACCCCAGCGCCGGGCCGATTTGTGCCTAGTAATGGAGGAAACCCGTGTCGGAAGAGCGCAGCGGAGCTGCCATATTGATCGAATGCCTCAAGCGGCAGGGAGTCGAATTCGTGTTCGGCTATCCCGGCGGCGCGGTCTTGCCGATCTATGACGAACTCTTTGCCGACAGCGACATCCGCCACATTCTCGTCCGCCACGAAGCAGGCGCGGCGCATGCTGCGGAAGGCTATGCCCGCTCCACCGGCAAGCCCGGCGTGGTGCTCGTCACCAGCGGGCCCGGTGCGACCAATGCGGTTACCGGCATTGCCGATGCCTACATGGATTCGATCCCCATGGTGGTGATCACCGGACAGGTCCCCACGGGCCTGATCGGGACCGACGCCTTCCAGGAAGCCGATACGGTCGGCCTCACCCGCCATTGCTCGAAACATAATTACCTCGTGAAGGACCCCGAGCGGCTGCGCGCCACTATCGAGGAGGCTTTCCGTATCGCCACGACCGGTCGCCCCGGTCCGGTCGTGGTCGACATCCCCAAGGACGTGCAGATCGCGCTCGCCAACTGGAGCGAACAGGAGGAAGCCCCCCTGCCCTCGCACCGCTACCAGCCCCGGCTGGTCGGCGCGGCTGATGAAATCGCGGAAGCGGTCGAAATGCTAGGTCAGGCAGAGCGTCCGGTCTTCTATACCGGCGGCGGCGTTATCAATGCCGGGCCGCGTGCTTCCGAATTGTTGCGCAAGCTCCAGCATGCGACCGGCGCGCCGGTGACCAGCACACTGATGGGCCTCGGTGCCTTCCCCGCGGACCATACCGACTGGCTCGGCATGCTCGGCATGCATGGAACCTTCGAAGCCAATATGGCGATGAACCGCGCCGACTTGATCGTTGCGATCGGAGCGCGTTTCGATGACCGCGTAACCGGCCGGCTTGATGCCTTCGCCCCGGAAGCGAAGAAGATCCACATCGATATCGACCGGGCCAGCATCAACAAGATCGTGCCCGTCGATCTCGGCATCGTGGGCGATTGCGGCCATGTCCTCGAGCAGTTGCTGGAAGGCTGGGGCAGCCGCAAGGGCCGCGACCTTTCGGAATGGCAAGCGCGTATCCTCGGCTGGAAGGCGCGCGACTGCCTCGCCTATCCAGAGAAGTCCGAGCAAATCATGCCGCAGAAGAGCATCGAACGGCTCTTCGCGCTGACGAAGGATCGCGATCCGATCATCACCACCGAGGTCGGCCAGCACCAGATGTGGGCGGCGCAGTATTTCGGCTTCATGGGCCCGAACAAGTGGCTCACCAGCGGCGGCCTCGGCACGATGGGTTATGGCCTACCGGCTGCCATCGGCGCGCAGCTGGGCAATCCCGACAGCCTCGTGATCGACATTGCCGGTGAGGCGAGCATCCAGATGAATATCCAGGAGCTCGGCACCGCGAGCCAGTTCCGCCTGCCGGTGAAGGTGTTCATCCTCAACAACGAATACATGGGCATGGTCCGCCAGTGGCAGGAACTGACCTATGAAAGCCGCTATTCGAACAGCTATTCGGACAGCCTGCCCGATTTCGTGAAACTGGCCGAGGCTTATGGCTGGAAGGGCATCCGCATCGACGACGAAAGCCAGCTCGACGCAGGCATCGAAGCCATGCTCGCGCATGACGGGCCGGTGATCGTCGATTGCCAGGTGGCGAAGGAAGCGAACTGCTTCCCGATGATCCCCAGCGGCGCGGCGCATACCGACATGCTGCTCTACGGCGACCAGGTCGGCGGCACGATGGACGACGAAGCAAAGGCACTGGTGTGATGGTCATTTCGAAAGAACTCCCCGCCGATCTCGCGGCCAAGGCCCAGCGCCGCAACTGGTACACGCGCGAGAACGCCGAGCAGCTGCTCGACTGGATCGAGGAGACCGGGCAGCGCTTCCTCGGCGTCGATGTCGCGCAGGCTCAGGACGATGGCAGCTGGCTGCTGATCGACGAAGGGCTCGACCTTTCGCGCCAGACCGAGAATTTCGAAGCCGTGCGCCGCGGTCGCCAATTCATCGGCGAGTACGATGGCGAAGGACGCATGTTCGCGCCCGTGTGGCAGGATCGGGGTGCATGAAAATCGCCGAACAGGCCAGCGAGCGACACGTCCTCAACGTGATCGTCGACAACGAGGCGGGTATCCTTGCGAAGATATCCGGTCTCTTCACTGCGCGCGGCTACAACATTGACAGCCTGACCGTGGCCGACATTTCCGAAGACCACGCGATCAGCCGCATCACAGTGGTAACGCGCGGTCCGGAGCCGGTGATCGACCAGATCCGCGCCCAGCTCGAACGGCTGGTGCCGGTGCACCGCGTGATCGACCTTACCGAAAGCGGTGCGCATGTCGAGCGCGAGCTGGCGCTGGTCAAGGTTGCCGGAAAAGGCGACGCGCGCGTCGAGGCGCTGCGCATCGCAGAACTCTTCCGCGCCAATGTGGTTGACACCACCACCGAAAGCTTCGTGTTCGAGCTGACCGGCTCGCCCGACAAGGTGGACAGTTTCATCGCCCTGATGCGCGAACTCGGCCTCGTCGAGGTCGGTCGTTCGGGGATCGTGGGTATGATGCGCGGACCAAGCGCGGAATAGAACGAGGAATCCAATGCAAGTCTATTACGATGCCGATTGCGACCAGCAGCTGATCAAGGACAAGAAGGTCGCTATCATCGGCTATGGCAGCCAGGGTCACGCCCATGCCCAGAACCTGCGCGACAGCGGGGTAGGCGAGGTCGTCATCGCGCTGCGCGAAGGTTCGGCTACGGCGAAAAAGGCCGAAGGCGCTGGCTTCACGGTCAAGACGGTGTCGGACGCCGCCGAATGGGCCGACGTGCTGATGATCCTTGCTCCCGACGAGCATCAGGCGGCGATCTATGCGAACGAGGTCGCGGGCAAGATGCGTCCCGGCACCGCCCTCGCCTTCGCGCACGGCCTCAACATTCACTCCGGTCTCATCGACCCGCCCGGCGATGTCGACGTCATCATGATCGCGCCTAAGGGCCCCGGCCACACCGTGCGGGGCGAATACATCAAGGGCGGCGGCGTGCCGTGCCTGATTGCGGTCCACCAGGAGAGCAACCAGTCGGGCGGCAACGGTTTTGCCAAGCAGCTCGCCCTTTCCTACGCCAGCGCGGTCGGCGGCGGCCGTTCGGGCATCATCGAAACCAATTTCAAAGAAGAGTGCGAAACCGACCTCTTCGGCGAACAGGCGGTTCTCTGCGGCGGTATCACCCACCTCATTCAGGCCGGGTTCGAAACGCTCGTCGAGGCCGGATACGCGCCCGAAATGGCCTATTTCGAGTGCCTCCACGAGACCAAGCTGATCGTCGACCTTCTCTATGAAGGCGGCATCGCCAACATGCGCTACTCGATCTCGAACACCGCCGAATACGGCGACATCAAGACCGGCCCTCGCATCATCACCGAAGAGACCAAGGCCGAAATGGGCCGCGTGCTGAAGGACATTCAGTCGGGCCGTTTCGTAAAGGACTTCGTGCTCGACAACCAGGCTGGCCAGCCCGAACTCAAGGCCAGCCGCAAGGCCGCCGCCGCGCATCCGATCGAGAAGACCGGCGCGCAGCTTCGCGCCATGATGCCCTGGATCGGGGCCAACAAGTTGGTTGATAAGCAACGCAATTAGTCGATTGCCGCTTGTCCGCCACCGACCCCGCCGCAAGCCTCTAAAGTCATGAACACTCTCGGATTTTCCTGCGCTTGCGGCGCAGTCACCGGCTCGATTGCCACGGCGACAACGGCTGAAGGCGATTTCGTCTACTGCCATTGCACCGATTGCCAGTCGGTTTCGAAATATCTGGGCGCGGAGGATCGTATTCTGGAACAGGCTGGGGGAACAGCGCTCTACCAGTCGCGCTGTGCCCGGCTCTCCATTGCGAGCGGCAAGGACAGGCTGGCCGGGCTCCACATGACCGACAAGCCGACGCTGCGGTGGTACGCGACGTGCTGCAACACGCCGATGTTCAACACCTATGCCAACGGCAAGCTCCCTTACGTGACTACGCTTCTCGCCAATTGCGAGGCGGAAGGCCGCGCAGCGCTGGGCGAACCGATCGGACACCTCTTCCTGCAAGACGCTCCGGGCGATACCGAGGGTCTTGAACCGCTCTCCATGAATGCGCTGCTGCGCCGCTTCTTCAAGCGCATGGTCAAGGACACATTCAGCGGCGACCGGCGGCGAAATCCGCTCTTCGATGCCGAGACGCTCCAGCCGATCGCAAAGCCCAGGCGGCTCACCCCTGCCGAACGCGCGCAGCTTGCGGGGTCATAGGGGAACAGTCCCTGCCGGATTCAGTTGCTTCAACAGACCGCTTGCCGAAAGGACATCCATGAAAAAGCCCGCCCTGATCGCCCTCGCCACTCTCGCCAGCGGAACCTTCGCTCTGTCGTCGCTGACAGCGCAGGGCCAGGTTCCCGGCTCGGTGGAGATCAGCCGGGTCCAAGCCGGCGACTATGCGCTCGATTCCTCGCACACCCAGGTCGGATGGGAAGTCAGCCACTTCGGCTTCAACGATTACTTCGGGCTCTTCGGCGATATCGAAGGCACGCTGAGCCTCGACCCCGCCAATGTCGAAGCGGCGCAATTCGACATCACCATTCCGATCACCAGCGTCGCCGTCTCCAGCGACGGACTTCGCGACCACCTGCTCCGGGCAGGCAAGGACGGTGCAGAGCCGGACTTCTTCGGTCCGGACCCGGCGCCAGCACGCTTCACTTCGTCTTCGGTCCGTCAGACCTCCGACACCAGCGCCGTCGTGACAGGCCAACTGGCGATGAACGGCAACACGGGGCCTGTCACCATGCTGGTCGAATTTACTGGTGCCGGACAAAACCCGATGAACCAGGCCGCAACGGTCGGTTTCCACGGTCGTGCGCGGATCGACCGGACCCGGTGGGGCATCGATTACGGCGCGCCGGCCGTCGGGACGACGGTGGATCTGAAAATCAGCGCGGCCTTCGAAAAGCGGTAATTCGGCCCTCGACAAGCTCCCCTCCTCCGGTCATGTCAGGTCCGGTATGGGGGACGCTTCCAGCAACCGGCTTCTTTATGCCCTGTGCGCCGTCGCGTTCGCGGCGGTGGTGATCAGCCTCTTGACGCGCGGCCGCCCTCCGGCGCGCGAAAGGGTCGTGACGACAGAGGAACTCACCAGCTACGCCCGCACAATTCTGGCCGAAATCCAGCCGCGCTCGATCGCCAACAACCAGGAATATTGCGGCGTCATTTTCGAGGATGAAGATGGCAATCTCCAGACCTCGACGATCTATGCCGGTGAGCGGGCCGCCTGCGCGCTCGATTGGGGCGTGCCGCTGGGCTACCACGTGGTGGCGAGCTTCCATTCGCATGGCGGATTCGACACGCAATACGCCTCGGAAATCCCTTCCAGCCTCGATCTCGCGACCGATATCGACGCGCGGATCGACGGGTTCGTCGGCACGCCGGGCGGACGGATCTGGCACAACCGCTGGCAGGAGAAATCGACCGAACTTGCCTGCGGCGAGGCCTGCCTGCCGGTCGACCCGCGCTATGAGACCTTCAAGCGCACCAGCGGCCAGCGCTTCAACATCGCCCGGCGCTATTCGATGGACGAACTTAACAGCCTGTTCGAGATCGAGGGCGCGTGAGGCTCTCCGACTGCCATAATATCGACGATTTCCGCCGTCTGGCGAAGCGGCGCCTGCCTTGGCCGGTGTTTGATTATATCGACGGCGCGGCGGACGACGAGCTCACCAAAGCGCGCAACACCTCCGCCTTCGACGAGGTCGATCTGGTGCCCGACGTGCTGGCCGGGGTGGAGCGCATCGACACCAGTTGCACGATCATGGGCTGCCGCAGCGAGCTTCCGCTGATGCTCAGCCCCACCGCGCTCCAGCGGGCCTTCCACCGCGATGGCGAGCGGGCAGTGGCGAAGGCGGCGGAAAAGTTTGGCGTGTGGTTCGGCATCTCCAGCCTCGCAACGCACTCGATCGAGGAGATCGCCGCCCTCACCAGCGCGCCCAAGCTGTTCCAGCTCTATGTCCACAAGGACAAGGGCCTCAACGCCAGCATGATAGAGCGTTGCAAGGCCGCCGATTTCGACGCGCTGGCGCTGACCGTGGACACGATCGTTTCGGGCAAGCGCGAACGGTGCTTGCGCTCGGGCTTCACCACCCCGCCGCGCTTTTCCGCCTCCTCGCTGTGGAGCTATGCCACGCGGCCGCGCTGGACGCTGGACTATGTCTTCGGGCCGAAGTTCCGCCTGCCCAATCTCGACGGCTATGTCAGCGAAGGCACGGGCAAGTCGGTCAGCATCCAGGACTATTTCAACACCATGCTCGACACCGGCATGGATTGGGACACCGCCGCGCGTATCCGGCAGGACTGGGGCGGGACATTTGCGCTGAAGGGTATAATGAGCGTGGCCGATGCGCGCCGCGCGGTGGAGATCGGGGCGGACGCGATTTGGATTTCGAACCATGGCGGCCGTCAACTCGACGGCAGCCGAGCGCCTTTCGATCAGCTCAAGGAGATTGTCGACGCGGTCGGGGGCGAAATCGAGATCATTCTCGACGGCGGCGTGCGGCGCGGCACGCATGTCATGAAAAGCCTCGCCATGGGCGCGACGGCGGCATCCGGTGGGCGGCTATACCTCTACGCCCTGGCCGCGGCGGGACAGGAGGGCGTGGAGCGGGCCCTCACCATCCTCAAGGAGGAAATCGAGCGCGCGATGCGCCTCATGGGCGTCGCTTCGGTGCAACAATTGAACCGCGAGCGGCTGCGCTTTCGATAAATTCGCAAACCAACGCTTGAAAACCCGGCAATATTGCGCAATGCAGCATGGCATGACCCGTCTCGGACTATTCCTGCGACTTACCCGCCCTTGGGCGTGATATTGGCGTGCCGGTCAGGTGCGCCGCGCACCCAAGGGACCCGACACCCCTCGCAGTAACCGACACGAGTACCTCCCGATGACCATGCTCAGCGACCCGAGCGCCAAATATTCGCCCTTCCCGCAGGTCCCGCTGATCGACCGGCAATGGCCCACGCGCACCATCACCGCCCCGCCCCGCTGGCTCAGCACCGATCTGCGCGACGGCAACCAGGCGATCGTCGACCCGATGGACGCGCACAAGAAGAACCGCTTCTTCGACCTGCTAGTGGAAGTCGGCGTGAAGGAAATCGAGGTCGGCTTCCCCAGCGCAGGCGCGACCGAGTTCGATTTCATCTCCGGCCTCGTGAAATCGGGCCGCATACCCGATGACGTTATCGTGCAGGTCCTGACGCAAGGCCGCGAGGACCTCATTCGCACCAGCTTCGCCAGCCTCACCGGCGCGCGCGCGGCCATCGTCCATCTCTACAACGCCGTCAGCCCCGCCTGGCGCGAGGTCGTCTTCAGAATGACGAAGGACCAGGTGCGCGACATTGCGGTGCACGGCGCCAAGGTCATGCGCGACGAAGCGGGCAAGCAGCCCGGCACCGACTGGCATTTCCAGTACAGCCCCGAAACCTTCTCGACCGCCGAGCTCGATTTCAGCCTCGAAGTTTGCGAGGCCGTGATGGAAGTCCTCGCCCCCACGCCCGAGCACCCGATCATCCTTAACCTGCCCGCCACGGTGGAGGCGGCGACGCCCAATATCTACGCCGACCAGGTCGAATATTTCATCCGCAACCTGCCGAACCGCGAGAGCGCTGTAATCTCGCTGCACACCCACAACGATCGCGGCACCGGCGTCGCGGCGGCGGAACTCGCCCTGATGGCGGGCGCGGACCGCGTGGAAGGCTGCCTGTTCGGCAATGGCGAGCGCACGGGCAATTGCTGCCTGGTGACCATGGCGCTCAATATGTACACGCAGGGCGTCGACCCCAAGCTCGACTTCTCCGACATCGACCGCGTCATCGAGACGGTCGAATATTGCAACGAATTGCCTGTCCACCAGCGCCATCCCTACGGCGGCGAACTGGTCTACACGGCATTCTCCGGCAGCCACCAGGACGCGATCAAGAAGGGCTTTGCCGCCAACGAGCTGCAGAACGATCCGCACTGGCGCGTCCCCTACCTGCCCATCGACCCCGCCGATCTCGGACGCAGCTACGAGGCGGTCATCCGCGTCAACTCGCAATCCGGCAAAGGCGGCTTTGCGTGGGTGCTCGAACAGGACCAGGGCCTCAAGCTGCCCAAGAAGATGCAGGCCGATTTCAGCCCGCACGTCCAGCGCATGGCCGACGAACTGGGCCGCGAACTGGGCGCGCCCGACATCTGGGAGGCGTTCAAAGCCGCCTACCACGTCCAGATCGAGAAGAAGCACTTCCAGCTGGTCGATTACGAAGAACGCCGCGCGACCGACGGCACGCGCCTCTTCAGCGGCACCATCGCGGTGCAGGGTCAGGAACAGAGCGTCTCGGGTCGCGGCAACGGCCTGATCTCCAGCGTCCTTTCCACTATCGAGGAAAGCTTCGGCCTTGCGCTGGAAGTCGTCGATTACACCGAACACGCGCTGACCGCGGGCCGCGATTCCCGCGCGGCCGCCTATCTCGAATGCCGCACGCCGGAGGGGCGCACCATCTGGGGCGTCGGGATCGACGAAGACGTCGCCACCGCCAGCGTCCGCGCCGTCCTCAGCGCGGCGAATTCGGCAGTGGCGACAAACGCTGCAGTCTAGCTGCTGGTAAGGGCGACATCCGGCGGGCGAACGCCGGACTGGACCGGATGGTTTACTGCGCTTTAGAGGCCGCCGATCCTCACCCGGATAGCACCGCTTGCTCAACGGCGCTGTGGCACGACCACGCACAGTTTGTTCCGTCCGAGCAGATACGCATTCGGTTTTGCCGCCGACGGAGGACGGATCGATCACCGCCGAGCAGTGATCGAGGCCAAAGGCTTCATAGGTCGGCTGGCTGCAATGCCAGACCGGTCATGCCAGTTACCAATGCCTCTATAGTTTATCATTGAAGCGGGCGAACCCCGGCATGATTACAATACAAACAGCCTTTGTCATTCCGTTGCTTTTGCGTTAACTGTGTTGTCCATGGGCAATATTGGGGGAACCGCGCACACTTACGTGGTGAAGGCAGAAGAGCTTCCTGCCTTGTATTATCTGGACGCCGCGCATCCCCGCCCCCTCACCCTCGAATGGATCAATCGAGGAACAGACCAAAAACTAAGGACCACGACCGTCGAAATGCTGCTGCGCACTCTTTTTGCGGGCGCGCAGACACCTAGCGTCCGGAAGCTGCATGAATCCGCCGGCTTGCGTGCCAGCTTTAGAAACGAGCGCGAGCGCATGCGCTTTTCCAAGTACTTTTTAAAGGCTCGTGCTGTGATGGGCCGAAATCGAGAGCACGTCGTCACGGCAATTTTCGACCAGTCGGAAGCAGCCGAACGGGCAGTCGCCTTACTAGGTGTCGAAGGTATTCGGGACGAAGCCATGTCACTGGTCTGGCGCGCGAGCGAGTATCTTGAGCGGAAGTACAAGCGCAAAAAAGGTTACGGCCCTGGCGGCGTTGCAGGAGCAGTTACCGGAGCGGGCGTCGCCGGTGCAATGCTCGGGGTTGGTATAATGATGATCCCGGGCCTTGGTCCGGTCGCGGTAGCCGGCGCGATGGCGAGTTCTGCGATAGCACCGGTGGCGGCCCTAGGTAGCGTGATTGGCGCGACCGGTGGGGCCATTGCGAAAATGCTTACCGACCATGACGTGGATGGCGTTTCCGCAACGCTTTACGAACGTGAAATCGCACGGGGAAAGATCTTTCTTTCGATCAATACCAAAGGTGAAGAGGTGGAGCCGAAAGAAATTCGCCGCTTGCTCGCGTCGCAGGGCGGTCATCTGTTTTAGCGCTCCATCAACGATGAGCCTGCACGCGCTTTCCTACCGAACGCGCTACTGCCAGACACTGACGATTGTCGCGCGCTACGTTACTTCAATCCGCGCAAACACAGGCATTTGGCAAGGTCTATGGATTTTCTCTCCGGACCGTGTTCCAAGTGTTCCACCCTGTAGGACGCGCCCGAGGAGAGCAGCATGACCGAAGAGATCATCGATCCCAACCTGCCGATCATCGATCCGCACCACCACCTCTGGGATTTGCGCCCGCTGGTCCCCGCCTTTCCCGAACCGCGACACGACTTTATCGAAGCGATTGCGGGCGCGGCCTACTACACCTTCGACGAGCTCCAGCAGGACACGCGCGGCGGGCTGGAGGGCGGCCACAACATCGTCGGCACGGTCTTCATGGAATGCGGCGCCTTCTACGACGCAGGCCGCGACGACGCGATGAAGAGCGTGGGTGAAGTCGAATTCGTCAACGGCGTCGCCGCGCAGGGCGCCAGCGGTCTCTATGGCGAATACCGCCCCTGCGCCGGGATCGTCGGCCATGCGGACCTGACCATGGGCGATGCGGTAAAGCCGGTAATCGAAGCGCTGATCGCGGCGGGAAACGGGCGGTTCAGAGGCATTCGCCACGCCGCGGCCTGGGATGCCGATCCCGAAGTGCTCGGCCCTCCGTTCCACGCGCCCGAGGGCCTCTACCTCTCCGACGCGTTTCGCGAAGGCTTCGCGGCCTTTGCGGGCTACGGCCTCACCTTCGACGCCTGGCTGCTGGAGCCGCAGCTGGGCGACGTGCTGGACCTTGCCCGCGCCTTTCCCGGCCAGACCATCGTGCTCGACCATTGCGGGACGCCGCTGAACATCGCCTGCTATCGCGGCAAGCTGCACGAGAACTTCGACCGCTGGCGCAATTCGATCCAAGCACTTGCCGAATGCCCAAACGTGCAGGTCAAGCTGGGCGGGCTGGCGATGGCCTTTTGCGGCCTGCCGGAGGGTGGCCCGATGAAGGGGCATTCTTCGGAGCATCTTGCTGGGCTCTGGCGTCCGTATATCGAGACCTGCATCCACGCCTTCGGCCCTGACCGGTGTATGTTTGAATCGAACTATCCCGTCGACCGCTGGGGCGCGAGCTACGAGGTCTTGTGGAACGCCTTCAAGCGGCTCTCCCACAGCCATTCCGAAGGCGAGCGGCGCGCGCTCTTCGCTGGCACGGCAGCCAAGACTTACGGAATCGAGCACGTGCTTCCGGCGGCTTGACGTTTACGTAACGTCACTCTCGACAAGCCGCGCGCATGGCCATACGCCCTGCGCCGACATCACATAAGGAGCTAGCCCCGCATGACCCTGCCCGCCCCCTTCGACAAGCTGCGTATCCCCGTAATCGGTTCGCCGCTCTTCATCGTCTCCGGGCCGGAACTGGTCATCGCGCAATGCAAGGCGGGCATCGTCGGCAGTTTTCCAGCGCTCAACGCGCGGCCACAAAGCGAGCTGGACGAATGGCTCCACCGGATCACCGAGGAACTGGCCGCGCATAATCGCGACAATCCGGACCGCCCCGCGGCCCCCTTCGCAGTCAACCAGATCGTCCACCGTTCAAACGACCGGATCGAGGCGGACATGGCGACGTGTGCCAAATGGCAGGTGCCGCTGGTCATCACCTCGCTCGGCGCGCGCGAGGAAATCTTCAACGCCGTGCGCGGTTGGGGCGGGATCACCATGCACGATGTGATCAACAACCGCTTTGCCAGGAAGGCGATCGAGAAGGGCGCGGACGGGCTCATACCCGTGGCAGCCGGTGCGGGCGGCCATGCCGGCACGCTCAGCCCCTTCGCGCTTATGCAGGAAATCCGCGAATGGTTCGACGGTCTGGTCGCCCTCTCAGGCTCGATCGCGCATGGTCGCTCGATCCTCGCCGCGCAGGCGCTGGGCGCGGACTTCGCCTATATCGGCTCGCCCTGGATTGCGACCGAGGAAGCCAATGCGATCGATGGCTATAAGCAGGGCATCGTCGAAGGCAGCGCCGACGGGATCATCTATTCCAATCTCTTCACCGGTGTGCACGGCAACTATTTGCGCTCGAGCATCGAGAACGCCGGACTGGACCCCGACGACCTCCCAACCAGCGACCCCTCGAAGATGAACTTCGGCAGCGGCGGCAATACCAAGGCCAAGGCCTGGAAGGACATCTGGGGTTCGGGCCAGGGCATCGGCACGGTCAAATCGGTCGGCCCGGTCGAGGACATGGTCGCGCGGCTGGAAGCGGAATACACCGCAGCGAAGAAGGCGTTGGCTGCGCGAACCGCCTAGAGACACGCAACATTCGCATAATAGTATACGCCTTCTAGAAGATGCCTTCCGCGATACCCTGCCCCAGTGCAGCTCCCATATCCCGGGCTTTGTCGAGCGTCTCCGCAGACAAGGCCTTTGGCGCCAAGATTTCCGCTTCCGTTTGCGCGCCGGTGTCGACGATCCATTTCTCGGCGACGCGTTTCAGCCGCCATCCGGTGGCGATGCGATCGATCTGCTTTTGCGCCCATTCGCCGTCAGAACCTGCCGCGATCATGGTGGCGTAGGGCCGGCCGCCGATTTTCGACAGCACCGGATAGTAGCAGCGGTCGAACATCTCTTTCATCTCGCCGCTCATGCTGGCGAGGTTTTCCGGGCAGGTGAAGAGATACCCCGCGGCGTTCATCAGGTGCCGCGGCTCGACTTCATCCGCGCGCATAAGGCGAGCGTGATTGCCTGCGCCCTCGAAGGCAGCTTCCGCCAGTGCCTTGCAGCTATTCGTACGGCTATGCCACACGATGAGGAGATGACGGTTGGCCATGCCCTCGTCGTCTATGCCGCTCCTGTAGATTGTCAACGAAAGCGCCTTGCTCCGGCTCGGGTGGAAGCGGTATTGGCCGAGCATGGCTTCTACCGCCCTTCCCCATATCTTTGGCGTGTCGCAATCGCTCACCGGCCGCGCTTGGCGCTGGCGTGGCGGCAACATGGATCTCGGTCAGGGGCACTTTGGCGATGCCGATGCGATCGTCCGGCAAATCCTGCTGGCGCGCGGCGTGGCGCAGGACGATCTCCAGCGCCATCTGTCGCCCACACTGCGCGATTTCCTGCCCGACCCGTCAGAGTTCAGCGACATGGAAACCGCCGCCGACCGTATCGCGCAGGCGGTCCTGTCGAACGAGCGGATCACAATTTACGGCGATTACGACGTGGACGGGGCGACCAGTTCCGCCCTTCTCATCCGCCTGCTGCGCGATCTCGGTGTGGAGGCCGATTACTATATCCCTGACCGCCTGCTCGAAGGCTACGGGCCTTCGGGAGAGGCTCTGGTCAAGCTCGCCCAAGCGGGTTCCAGCCTGATCGTTACCGTCGATTGCGGCGCGATGGCGCATGAGGCGCTGGCCATGGCGAGCGATGCGGGCGTCGACGTGATCGTGGTCGACCATCACAAGTGCTCGCCCGAGCTGCCCCGCGCTGCTGCGCTGGTAAATCCGAACCGGCTCGATGAAAACGATCTTGCCGCCGCGCATGGCCACCTTGCGGCAGTAGGGGTCGCCTTCCTTCTCGCCATCGCGCTCGTGCGGACATTACGCGGAAACGGCTACTTCGAGAACCACAAGGAGCCCGATCTCTTCGCCCTGCTCGACGTGGTGGCGCTCGGCACGGTGGCCGACGTCGCTGCCCTTCATGGGCTCAACCGCGCTTTCGTGGCGCAGGGCCTCAAGATCATGGGACGGCGCGACAATATCGGGATGGCGGCGCTGATCGACGCCAGCCGCCTGAAACGCGCACCTGCCTGTTCGGACCTCGGCTTTGCACTTGGACCGCGGATCAACGCCGGAGGCCGGGTGGGCGAATCGACGCTGGGGGTTCGGCTGCTGACCACTCAGGACGCCGAGGAAGCGCAGCAGATCGCCGCGCAGCTCTCCGCCCTCAACGAGGAACGCCGCGCGATCGAGGCGGAGGTCCAGCAGGCCGCCGAAGAACAGCTGGCCGCCCAGCACAACCGCGCCGTCCACGTGGTCGCTGCACGCGGATGGCATCCGGGCGTGATCGGCATCGTTGCCGGGCGGATTAAGGAAAAGAGCGGCAAGCCCTCGCTGGTCATCGCGCTCGACGAGAATGGCGAAGGCAAGGGCTCTGGCCGCTCGATCCCGGGCGTTGACCTTGGCGCGGCGATCATCCGCGCGCGCGAAGAAGGCCTGCTGATCAAGGGCGGCGGGCACGCCATGGCCGCCGGACTGACCGTGGCGGAAGACAAGCTTGAAGCCTTCTCCGACTGGCTTGATGCGCATCTTGAAGGGCCCGTTTCGCGCGCGAGCGAGAATCGCGAGATGCTGCTAGATCTTGCCGTGGCGCCGGGCGGCCTCACGCCCGACCTTGTGGAAGCGCTCGATCGCGGCGGTCCTTACGGCGTCGGCTGGCCCGGCCCACGCGTTGCGGTCGGCCCGGTACGGCTGGTCAAGTGCGATATCGTCGGTACCGACCACGTGCGCCTGATCGCTAGCGGAGAGGACGGGCGCAGCTTCAAGGGAATCGCCTTCCGCGCCGCCGAGAGCGACATGGGCCAGGCCCTGCTCCACGGATCGCGCGGACGCCGGCTGTGGCTCGCAGGACGGGTCAAGATCGACGACTGGGGCAGCCGTCCGCAGGCCGAATTGCACCTTGAAGACGCCGCCTTTGCGGATTGATCGCCTTCTCGCCCATTTGAGGGTTGACGCTGCGAACGCTCCCGCCTAATTGCGCCGCCACGCCACCGACCCCGCTGGGGGCTGTGGCCCGTTCGTCTAGCGGTTAGGACGCGGCCCTTTCACGGCTGAAACACGGGTTCGATTCCCGTACGGGTCACCATCGGTGGTGTTATTGCATAAGCAATTCGCACAAAGTGCCACTTTTCGTGTGGCCCGTTCGTCTAGCGGTTAGGACGCGGCCCTTTCACGGCTGAAACACGGGTTCGATTCCCGTACGGGTCACCAGCACTCTCATGACAATTCGCATGGCGCACTAGCGCGGAGCCGAGAGGCTCGCTAAGCGCGTGCCCGAAATGAGCGAACGCCCCTTCCCCTGGTCCGCATTTGCGCTGGCGATCGCGACGGCAATCGGTCTCATGGCCCTGGGCCTTCCCACCCTTCCCATAGTGTTGATGCTGCTGGTCTGGGCCGGGTCGCTCTGGTTGGTCGGCTCTACACCTCCCCCGCCCGAACAGGAAAAGGGCAAGTCCGGCATTTCCCGCGATACGATGGGCGATCTGTTCGAGCATTCCGAAGCGCCGGTGATCGTGACCGAAAACGCTCGCGTCATTATCGCCAACCTTGCCGCGCGTCGCCTGCTGGGCGCGCATATCCTCGGGCAGGACGTGCGCATGGCGCTGCGCCAGCCCGAGGCCGTGCGGCTGCTCGAAGGCAACGAGGACGGCGCAGCCGTCATCCGCGGGCTATCACGGCGACGCGACATCTGGCGGCTCAATCACAAGAAGCTCGACGGCGGGATGGCGATCGTCGAGCTGGTCAACAAGACCGCCGAGGCCGACATCAGCCGCGCGCATACGGACTTCGTCGCCAACGCCAGCCACGAACTTCGCACGCCACTGTCCTCCATCCTCGGCTATGTCGAAACGCTGCGTGAGGATGTGAACGATTTCGATCCCAAGATGGGCGACAAGTTCCTCGCCACCATCCAGCGCGAAGGGCAGCGTCTCCAGCAGCTGATCAGCGATCTCATGTCGCTGTCGCGGATCGAGGCCGAGAAACACGATCTGCCCGACACCACGCTCGAACTGGGTGCCCTGATGGACCGCGCCGCGCGCGACGTAGCGGGCGATCGGGTGGAGCGGCTCGATATCGAGGCCCATGGCGAGTTTCACGTCTGCGGCGACGAGCAGCAACTCGAACAGCTTGTTCGCAATCTCGTCGACAACGCGCTTAAATACGGCGCGGCGGACGAGCAGGTTACCGTGCGCCTGCAACCGCGCGGGGACAAGCGCGTCATGCTTTCGGTGCAGGACCGTGGCGGCGGGATTGCACCCGAACACCTCCCGCACCTCACCCGGCGTTTCTATAGAACAGATCCGGGCCGCAGCCGCGCTTCGGGCGGCACGGGCCTTGGTCTCGCCATCGTGAAGCACATCGTCGAACGCCACCGCGGGAAGCTCGCAATCGACAGCGTTCTGGGCGAAGGCACGCGCATCAAGGTGACGCTCCCGCTGGCGCAGGCCGAGTTGTAATTTAATTATAATCGCTGGAAATCATACGCTTGCCGAGTGGCAAGGTTTGTGCGCACGCAACTGTCACATTCCTGTAATCGACTGGTCATAGAGGCGACTTCGGATCGTAACCTTCTAAGGGATTCGTAACATGAAGACCGCTTCGAAGCTCTCCGTGATTGCGGCGGCCATGAGCTGCACCATCGCAACCCCGGTGTTTGCGCAGGACGCCACTGCCGCCCCGACCGCTGAAGATGAACTCGCCGCAATGCGCGCGCAGCTCCAGGCGCTCGTCAGCCGCATCGACCAGCTCGAAACCGAACTGGAGCAGACCCAGGCAGCCCAGACCGACCAGGACGCAGTGATCGCGGCAAATGCCGAAGCGGTCGCCCAGCCCGGGCCCGAAGCCAAGCCATCTGCCGAACTTCGGAAGAGCGGCTGGAGCTTCAAGCCCCGCGGTCGCTTGATGTTCGATGCTGGCACCGTGAACGCGCCCGAATCGGTCGATGCCGACACCGGCTTCGGCAACGAAGTGCGCCGCGCACGCCTTGGCGCTTCGGGCGATCTGCCCGGCGGCTTCGGCTACAAGTTCGAGCTCGACTTCGCCGGTAACGAAGTCGAAGCGGCCGACGCCATCCTCACCTATGAAGACGGCGATTTCGAAGTCACCGTGGGTCACCACAACAACTTCCAGTCGCTGGAAGAGCTGACCAGCTCGCTGCACACCAGCTTCATCGAGCGCGCCGCCTTCACCGACGCCTTCGGCTTCGAGCGCCGCATCGGTCTGTCGGCGAGCTATGAAGCTGGCATCGTCTTGGCCCAGGCAGGCGTCTTCACCGACAACTTCGACGATACCGGGACCGACAATCGCGGCGTCGACGGCCGCCTGGTCATAATGCCAAAGCTCGGCAACACTCAGCTGCACTTCGGCGGTTCGCTGCACTATAACGAGCTCGGCGAAGACGATGCCACCGTGCGCTATCGCCAGCGTCCGCTCGTGCACTTTACCTCGACCCGCTTCGTGAACACCGGCAACCTTGGTGCCGACAGCGAATTCGGCGCCGGTCTCGAAGCCGCAGCCATCGCCGGCCCGTTCCACGCCGTGGCCGAAGGCTTCTGGCAGAACGTCGACATCCCGCTTTCCGAAAACCCGACCTTCTTCGGCGGCTATGCCGAGATCGGCTACTTCCTCACCGGCGGCGACACACGCGCCTACAAGGGCGGCAAGTTCGACCGCACCAAGCCCGCCAACCCAGTCGGCGAAAGCGGATTCGGTTCGCTGCAGTTCAACCTGCGCTACGACCACCTCGACCTCAACGACGCCGGCATCCTCGGCGGCGTGCAGGATGGCTACCAGGCCTCGCTCGTCTGGAAGCCCACCGACTACACGCTCTTCAGCGTGAATTACGGCCGGATGGACTACAAGGACGCAGCCATCCCGACCGCCGACGGCGACACCGATTACGGCGTCGATGCCTTCGGTGTGCGCGCACAGGTCGATTTCTGATCCCAATGCCGTTATGGGGCCGCCAACCACAGATTCGGTGGCCCCGTAGCGAAAGTCACACTCTTGTCGTCAACACGTAACATTATCGCGCTCTTGCGCGGCTAGTGGACACCAAAGGGGTACCCTAAGAATGACCAAGACTTTCAAATTCGCTCTCGCGGCCGCTTCGGCCCTGAGCCTCGCCGCTTGCGGCGGAAACGATGCCGGTGGCGGCGCCTCGCGCGACCAGATCAAGGCCGTCGGCTCCTCGACCGTCTATCCCTTCGCCAAGGCCGTTTCGGAAACCTTCACCCGCTCGAACCCCGACTTCAAGTCGCCAATCATCGAATCGACCGGCACGGGCGGCGGCATGAAGCTGTTCTGCGCCGGTGTGGGCGCCGAAACGCCCGACATTGCGAACGCCTCGCGTCGCATGAAGGCCAGCGAGTTCGAGACCTGCCAGCAGAACGGCGTGACCGACGTCATCGAAATCCAGGTCGGCCTCGACGGGATTGCGCTGGCTTCGGCCAAGGGCGGCATCACCATGAACCTGACGCCCAAGATGGTCTATGAAGCCATCGCAGCGCGTCCCTATGGCGAAGAGCAGACGAACCAGAAGTGGTCAGACGTCGACTCTTCGCTGCCGGATGTCGATATTCTCGTTTATGGTCCGCCGAGCACTTCGGGCACGCGTGATGCGCTCAAGGAACTGATCCTCGAAGTCGGCTGCGACACCAACGCCGAAATGAAGGCGCTGAAGGACAGCGACGAAGATCAGCACGCCCAGCTCTGCACCGAAGTGCGCAGCGACGGCGCCTATGTCGATCAGGGCGAGCAGGACAACCTGATCGTGCAGAAGATCGAAGGTAACCCCAATGCTGTGGGTATCTTTGGCTATTCCTATCTTGAGGAAAACGCCGACAAGGTGCAGGGCCTCAACATGAACGGCGTTGCTCCCACCTATGAGAACATCGCCAGCTTCGAATATCCCGGCGCGCGTCCGCTCTATGTTTACGTCAAGAAGGCCCACCTCGATGCCATCCCCGGCCTCAAGGAATTTCTCGGCCAGTGGACCACTATGTGGAACCGTGATGGCGAACTCGCCAAGATCGGCCTCGTGGCAAACCCCGATGACGTTATGGCCCGCTCGATGTCGGCCGCCACAAACTACGACACGCTCGACGGCTCCGAGCTTAAGTAAGGACTAAGCACGCACGATGTCGCCGACCCTCCTGCTTCTCCTGGCCCTGGGGCTCGGGCTCGCCGGTTGGTTGGCGGCTCGTGCACGTGCGTGGTCCTTCCGGCGTGCCAGCCCCGACGGGCGGCTGGCAAGCCTCCCCAGCTATCACGCATGGTACGTGGCGCTGTGGACCGTTCTGCCCGTCCTGATTTTTGTCGGGGTGTGGAGCGCGATTGCGCCCGGCCTCGTCACCCAGTCGGTCTTGGCCACGCCTGCGGCTGACCAGCTGCCGGCCTTCGGCTTCCAGCGCCAGACCATCCTCAACGAAGCGCGCGCGGTCGCGACCGGCGCATCACAGGGCGTTTTCAACCCGCTCGCCCGCGAATTCGTCGAGCCCTATCGCGAGGCAATCAGCCGTTATAACTGGATCGGCATCATCGTCACGCTGGCGATCGCCTTCCTCGGCGGCGTTTGGGCCTTCCTGCGCCTGAAACCCGATTTTGCCGCGCGCAACCGCGTGGAAAAGATCGTCATGGCGATCCTGCTCGGTGCATCGCTGGTCGCCATCCTGACCACGCTCGGGATCTTCGTCAGCCTCGTCTTCGAGACCATCCGTTTCTTCGGCATGGTCAACCCGATCGACTTCCTGTTCGGCACCCATTGGGCACCCGACCCGATGGCCAATGCGGAAAATCCGGACCCCACCCGCTACGGTGCGATCCCGCTGTTCTGGGGCACGCTCTTCATCGGCGCGATCATCGCCATGATCGTCGCCATCCCGCTCGGCCTGATGAGCGCAATCTACCTCACGCAATACGCCAACCCCAAGCTGCGCGCCTGGGTGAAGCCTGCGCTCGAAATCCTCGCTGGTGTCCCGACCGTGGTCTATGGCTATTTCGCCGCGCTCACGATTGCCCCGGCAATCCGCGATTTCGCGATCTCGCTGGGCGCTTCCTCCGCCTCGAGCGAGAGTGCGCTGGCCGCAGGTCTCGTCATGGGCGTGATGATCATTCCTTTCGTCTCCTCGATGGCAGACGACAGCATCGCCGCCGTGCCGCAGGCCATGCGTGATGGCAGCCTTGCCATGGGTGCGACCACCAACGAGACCATCCGCCGTGTGATCGTGCCTGCCGCGCTGCCGGGCATCGTGGCGGGCGTAATGCTGGCGATCAGCCGCGCCATCGGCGAAACGATGATCGTTGTGATGGCGGCCTCGACCGCCGCCAATCTCAGCGCCAATCCGCTCGATTCCATGACCACGGTGACCGTCCAGATCGTCGCCATGCTGACCGGTGAAGGCAGCTTCGACCATCCGGCAACGCTTAGCGCGTTCGCTCTTGGCTTCGTGCTGTTCCTCGTCACCCTCGGTCTCAACTTCATCGCCCTGCGCGTCGTGAAGAGGTTCCGCGAAGCTTATGAGTGAGCAAATCGCCCCCACGCGCACGCACGTTTTCGAGGCGCGGCTGAAAAAGCGCTATGCAGCCGAAAAGCGGTTCAAGGCCATGGGTCTTACCGCCATCCTATTCTCCGTTGCGGTGCTGATATACCTGCTCGGCTCGATGACGATCAATGGCATCAGCGGCTTCCAGCGCGCCGAAGTGGCCGTGCCGATCGACTTCACGCAGGCCGGTATCTCCGCCGATCCTTCCGTCATGGGCACCTCGCAGGCGATGCAGTCGCTCGAAGCGCAGGGCCTGCGCGACGTGGTGCAGTATTTCGCGGTCGAGGAACTGGGCGAAGCGGGCGCGGAAGAAATCGGCACGCAGGCCTGGCGCGATGTTGCCGCCGCCATTTCGGCCGACCCCGGGATCGTCCAGCGACAGGAAACCTTCTGGATACCGGCCAGCGCCGATCTTGCCCAAGGCCTCGCGGGCGAAGGCTCTGCGGAGATGCAGGCGCTCGCCTCGCAGCTTGCCGACGAGGGCAAACTCGCCAAGAATTTCGACGCTGGCTTCTTCTCCCGCGCCGACGCCACCAACCCGCAGCAGGTGGGCATCTGGGGTGCGCTCAAGGGCTCGATCCTGACGATGATCGTCACGCTCGCCCTTGCTTTCCCGATCGGCGTTCTGGCCGCGCTCTACCTCGAAGAGTACGCGCCAAAGAACCGGTGGACCGACCTCATCGAACTGTCGATCAACAACCTCGCCGCCGTGCCTTCGATCATCTTCGGCCTGCTTGGCCTGGCGGTTTTCCTGACCATTTTCCCAAGCTATCGTTCGGCCCCGCTGATCGGCGGCATGACCCTCGCGCTGATGACCATGCCGGTTATCGTGATCGCCGGTCGAAACGCCATCAAGGCTGTGCCGCCCAGCATCCGCGACGGTGCACTGGCCGTCGGCGCTTCGCCCGTGCAGGTGGTCTTCCACCACGTCCTTCCGCTCGCACTGCCCGGTATCCTGACCGGCACGATCATCGGCATGGCCCGTGCGCTGGGTGAAACCGCGCCGCTGCTGATGATCGGCATGCGCGCCTTCGTAGCCAGCCCGCCGGACAGCTTCACCGCGCCGGCCACCGTTCTGCCGATGCAAATTTTCCTTTGGTCCGATGAAATTGACCGCGGTTTCGTGGAGCGCACCAGCGCTGCTATCATCGTCCTCTTGGCGTTCCTCCTCGTGATGAACGGCCTCGCCATCTACCTGCGCAACAAGTTCGAGAAAAAGTGGTGACCGTAGTCCATCCCAACCTGACCGACACCGACGCCAAGATGAGCGCGCGCGATGTCAGCGTGTTCTACGGCGACAAGAAGGCGATCGACGACGTCTCGATCGACATACCGACGAAATACGTCACAGCCTTCATCGGCCCCTCGGGCTGCGGCAAGTCGACCTTCCTGCGCACGCTCAATCGCATGAATGACACGATCCCCTCGGCCCGTGTCGAAGGCGAGATCACGCTCGATGGCGACAACATCTACAGCCCCAAGCTCGACGTCGTGCAGCTTCGTGCCCGCGTCGGCATGGTGTTCCAGAAGCCGAACCCCTTCCCCAAATCGATCTACGACAACATCGCCTACGGCCCCAAGATCCACGGTCTCGCCGAAGGCAGGGACGAGCTCGACGCGGTGGTCGAAAAGTCGCTTCGCCGCGCCGGTCTGTGGGAAGAGGTCAAGGATCGCCTGCAGGACAGCGGCACTGCGCTTTCGGGCGGCCAGCAGCAGCGCCTGTGCATCGCGCGTGCCATCGCAGTCGATCCCGAAGTGATCCTGATGGACGAACCCTGCTCGGCGCTCGACCCGATCGCAACCGCCAAGATCGAGGAACTGATCGACGAATTGAACGGTCGTTATGCGATCGTTATCGTTACGCACTCGATGCAGCAGGCGGCCCGTGTTAGCCAGCGCACCGCCTTCTTCCACCTTGGAAAGATGGTGGAATATGGCCGGACTTCTGACATATTCACCAATCCGATCGAACAGCGCACGCAGGATTACATCACCGGGCGCTACGGATAAGGCTTTGAGAAAATGAACGAACATACCGTAAAAGCCTTCGACGAAGACATCACACGCCTCCGCGGCCTGATCGCGGAGATGGGCGGCCTCGCCGAAGTGGCGATTCAGGAAGCACTCGAAGCGCTGGTCAAGGGCGACGACGATCTCGCCAAAAAAGTCGTCAAGGGCGACAAGAAGATCGACGCGCTGGAAAGCGAGATCGACAAGCTCTCCGTGCGCATTATCGCTTTGCGCGCGCCGATGGCGGACGATCTTCGCGAAGTCATTGCCGCGCTGAAGATCGCGGGCGTGGTCGAACGCATCGGCGACTATTCGAAGAACATCGCCAAGGCGAGCCGCGAGATCGGCGACAATCGCAAGCAGTTCGAACCGCTTACGCTGCTTCCGGCCATGGCCGAAGTCGCCAGCGAGATGGTTCACGACGTGCTGACCGCCTATGCCGCGCGCGACCCGGAACTCGCCCGCGAAGTGATTGCGGCGGACGAGAAAGTCGACGCCTTCTACAACTCGATCTTCCGCAACCTCGTCAGCCATATGGTCGAAAACCCTTCGACCATCTCGAGCGCGGCGCAGCTTCTCTTCGTCGCCCGCAACCTCGAACGCATCGGCGACCATGCCACGAATGTTGCCGAAATGGTGCATTTTGCCGCCACGGGCATGTATCCGCCCGACGAGGACAGCTGACCGGACGCCTGACACAATTCTGTAGCTTGAGGGTCATACTGCCGTGTCAACCAAACCGCAGGAAGGGGCCAAGGTGCAGGCAGGCAAGTTACTTCTGGTCGAAGACGATCCGGCCCTCGCCGAGCTGCTCGAATACCGTTTCGCCAATGAAGGCTATGACGTTCGCGTAACTTCGGACGGGGACGAGGCCTTGCTGCTCGCCGCCGAGGACGTGCCCGATCTCGTCATCCTCGACTGGATGATCGAAGGCACCAGCGGCATCGAGGTGTGCCGCCGCCTGCGCCGGGACAAGGCAACCGCCAGCGTACCCATCATCATGCTGACCGCGCGCGAAGCCGAAGACGACCGCATCCGGGGCCTCGAAACGGGTGCTGACGATTACCTCACAAAGCCCTTTTCGCCGCGCGAACTGCTCGCCCGCGTCGCCGCCGTCATGCGCCGCATCCGGCCTGTCCTGGCGGGGGAAAGCATCGAGGTTGGCGACCTCGCGCTCGATCCTGTCGCCCACAAGGTGACGCGTCGCGGCAAGACGTTGAAGCTCGGCCCGACCGAGTACCGCCTCCTGAAGTTCTTCATGGAAAGCCCGGGTCGCGTCTTCAGCCGCAACCAGCTGCTCGACGGGGTATGGGGAACCGAGAGCGATATTGAACTACGCACGGTCGACGTCCACATCCGCCGTCTGCGCAAGGCAATCGAGATCGAAGGCGCCAAGGACCCGGTGCGTACTGTGCGCAGCGCAGGGTATTCGCTCGAAGCCGCCTGATCAGCGGCAGACGCTGGTCCAGCGGCTGTCCATGTCGAAGTGGACATGGTCGGCGTGCGCGGCGTTGTAGTCGGGTGAAAGAACGGTCGAGAAGGCCCCGCAGGCGCCATCGCGCACCGCGCGCAGGAAGCGCTGCTTGTCACCCTCGCCCTGCCAGTCGGACAGCACGCTGATCCGCGTACCGTCGGCGAGAACGAAACCGGCGATATCGAGCGCGTTGGCCGTCGCGTGCTCGCTCCATGGCCCATCCTCGCGCCCGTACATCCGGCGGCAGGAATAGGCGCCCAGATGCTCGATCCGGGTCACCTCGCTACCGAAGATCTCGCGCGCTGTGGGATCGAGCGTGTCCCGCCTCCACAGCTCCATGGCGACGGCGACCGGACAGGTCGTGGCAGGCGTGTCCGGGCTTAGCGGATAGCTTGAAAGTCGGGTGCGGTCCTCGCGGCGGCAATCGCCCTCGCCAGCAGGCTCCAGCGCGCGAAAACCCACCTCGCTGCTCGCCAGTACGGCCCGGCAGGTGGCAACGTCACCGCGCAGTGCCACGAGTTTCTGCTGGGTTGCCCAGCCCTTGGGATCGTTTAGGTCTAGCGGTGCCCACGGGTTGTGCTGCGGATGGGTCGCGAGCCAGCTACGTGCTGCGACGAGCAGCCCCGCCAGCACCAGCAGCAGGACCACGCGCCTGTCGAAGACGAATTTCCCGATGCGGCGCGAGATGGTGAAGGTCAAAGCTGCGTCCCGTAGAGATCGACCGCTATGGCGATCGCGATCAGGATGAATACGGTTCCGATGCCCCTATCGATCCATCGCCGCGTGGCCGCCCGCTCCATCGCCGTCGCGAGGCGTTTGCCCGCCCCGATGTAGGCCCACCCGACGAGGAGGTCGAGCACCAGCGCGATGACCGCCAGCGTGACGATCTGCCAGCCCACCGGCAGGTCCGGATCGACGAAGGGCGGGATGATGGCGACCATGTAGACGAGCGATTTCGGGTTGCCGATGGCCACCGCGATGCCGTCGCGAAAGGCGTGGGCAGACGGTTTGCGCGTCGGTGCGGCAGCGTCGTCCTCGCCCGCGTGGGAGGAGTGGCGGATCGCCTTCGCTCCCAGCCACGCCAGGTACAGCACGCCCACGATGGCCAATAGCCGGAAGGCCAGCGGATAGGCTTTGGCGAGCGTCCCCAGCCCCAATGCTGCGGCCAGCCACCAGAGGATGTAGCCCACCTGCATCCCCAGCAGCGCCGCCCATCCCGAGCGGGCTCCGCGCCAGATCGCCTGTCCCATGACGAACATCATGGACGGGCCCGGCACGATGCTGGTGGTCGCGGTGATGAGGGCGAAAGCGAGAAGGCGCTCTGGATCGAACATTCGAAAAAGCGCCTCTAGCGCCGGCCTCAGTGGAAGTCGCGCGATTTCGGGATGATGCGCACGTCGCGCGGGTGACCCTGATGCCAGCCACACTCGCGATTGCCCGGCGGCGGCTCCTGCCACGGCTCGACGGGTCGGTAGGGATCGTCCTTGCCCTCGCGCAGATTGTCGCGCGGGTTGAACTTGTCGGGCAGCGGGCTGCTGACATGATCGGCGCGGGCGAGCGGGGCGTTGAGCATGTCGTCGGAGAGTTTGTGCAACTCGCCCGTAGCATCGGTCATGTGCTGCGCGATCACGTGGATGACCTCGTCGTCATATTCGACGCGCCCTCTCACCTCCATCAATCGCGATCCCATGACCACGCGGCGCTGCTTTTCCTTGAGATCCGGCCACACGACGAGGTTGATGACCCCGGTTTCGTCTTCCAGCGTGATGAAGCACACGCCCTTGGCGCTGCCCGGCCGCTGGCGGATCAGCACCACACCCGCGACATGGACCATGGACCGGAATTTCTTCGCGCGCAGGTCGCAGGCGCGCACGAAGCCGCGCTCGGCCAGGCTGGCGCGCAGGAAGGCCATGGGATGCGCTTTCAGGCTGAGGCGCGTGGTCTGGTAATCTGCCACGACCTCTTCGCTCAAAGGCATCTGAGGCAGCTGCGTGGCGTGTTTCTCCGCCCCCTCATCTCGCGCGGCAGCGGCGGCGAACAGCGGCAGGTCCGCCCCGCCGACAAGGCTGCGCGCATCCCACAAGGCCTGCCTGCGCGAAAGGTTCATCGAACCGAAGGCATCGGCGCTGGCGAGGCGTTCGACATGCGCTGGGCCGGTGCGAGCGCGATCCCGCAAGGCGCGCACGTCCTCATAGCGCCCGTTCGCCTCGCGCTCGGCAATGAGCTGCGCGGCGACGGCTTCGGACAGCCCGTCGATCTGGCGCAGGCCCAGCCTCAAGGCGATATGTTTGTCCAGGCGACCTGAATCGCCTTCGACTGCTCTGCCTTCTCCGATCTCCTCCAGCGTGCAGTCCCATTGCGAGAGGTTCACATCCGCGGGCAGGACGCGCACTCCGTGCTCCGCCGCATCGCGCACGATCTGGGCGGGCGCATAAAAGCCCATGGGCTGCGAATTGAGCAGCGCGCAGGCAAAGGCGGCGGGGAAGTGGCACTTGAGCCAGCTCGACACATAGACGAGATGCGCGAAACTGGCCGCGTGGCTTTCGGGAAAGCCGTATTCGCCGAAGCCGCGGATCTGGTTGAAGCAGCGCTGGCTGAAATCGCGGTCGTAGCCACGGTGGACCATACGCTCGACCATCATGTCCTGCAATTCGTCCACCATGCCGCGGCTGCGGAAGGTCGCCATGGCCTTCCTGAGCCGGTTCGCTTCCTTTGACGAGAACTTCGCCGCATCGAGCGCGATTTTCATCGCCTGCTCCTGGAAAATCGGGACGCCCAGCGTGCGCTCGAGAATGCTGGAAAGTTCATCGGGCGGGCCGTGCTGCGGCGATGGCGCGGGTATCACCACCGGCTCCGCCCCGCGGCGGCGCTTGAGATAGGGATGCACCATGTCGCCCTGGATTGGGCCGGGGCGGACGATGGCGACCTGAATGACGAGATCGTAGAACTGGCGGGGGCGCAGGCGGGGCAGCATGTTCATCTGCGCGCGGCTTTCCACCTGGAACACGCCGAGCGAGTCCCCTGCGCGGAGCATGGCGTAGGTTTCCGGGTCCTCGCGCGGCACATTGGCAAGGCTCAGCGTGCGACCATGATGGTCGCCCAAAAGGTCGAGACATTTCCTGATGCAGGTCAGCATGCCCAGCGCCAGCACGTCGACCTTGAGGATGCCGAGCGCCTCGATATCGTCCTTGTCCCACTCGATGAAACTGCGCTCCGGCATCGCGCCATTGCCCACCGGCACCGTCTCGGTCAGCGCGCTTTCGGTGAGGATGAACCCGCCGACGTGCTGCGACAAATGGCGCGGCATACCAATCATTTGCTCGGTCAGTCTGAGAACGCGCTTCAGGTGCGGATCGGTCACGTCCATGCCCGTTTCCTGAGCATGTTTCTCGCTGATCTCGCGGCCCCACCCGCCCCACACCGTCTTGGCGAGCGCAGCCGTGACGTCCTCGGTCAGGCCCATCGCCTTGCCCACCTCGCGGATCGCCATGCGCGGGCGGTAATGAATGACCGTGGCGCATAGCCCGGCGCGGTGACGGCCGTATTTGCGGTAGAGATACTGGATCACCTCCTCGCGCCGCTCGTGCTCGAAATCGACGTCGATGTCGGGCGGTTCCTTGCGGTCTTCGGAAATGAAGCGGTCGAACAGGAGCTGGTGCTGCGCGGGATCGACATTGGTGATGCCGAGGCAATAGCAGACCGCCGAATTGGCCGCGCTGCCGCGCCCCTGGCACAGGATCGGGGGGTCGACCTTCTGCCTCGCGAAATCGACGATGTCCTTGATGGTCAGGAAATAGCGCGCGAGATCCATCTTGCCGATCAGCGCGAGTTCCTTGTGCAGGGTGTCGGTGACGCTGTCGGGCACGCCCTCGGGATAGCGCCATTCCGCCCCTTTCCAGGTCTCGCTTTCGAGATAGTCCTGCGGCTCGGCCCCGCCGGGATAGAGTTCTTCGGGATATTCGTATTGCAGCTCGTCGAGGCTGAAATCGCAGGCATCGGCCACCTCGCGCGCAGCGGAGATCGCATGTGGCCAGCGTTCGAATAGGCGGCACATGGTCTCGGGAGGCTTGAGGTAGCGTTCCGCATTGCCGTGGAGCAGGTGCCCGGCCCGCGCCACGGTGGTCTTGTGGCGGATCGCGGTCATTACGTCCTGCAGGGGGCGCTTGTCGGGCGTGGCGTAATGCACGTCATTGGTGGCGAGGATGGAGAGGCCGTTTGCCTTCGCAAGCGTGTCCAGCTGCTCGATCTGCGCGACGTCGCTGTCGGTGTAGAGGAAGGCGGCAGCGATATACCGGAGTGTCGGGAGTTGAGCCGCGAGGTGGGGGAGGATGTCCTCGAAGCTTCCCTCCATATGCACTCTGTCTACGTCACCCCGGACTTGATCCGGGGGCCCGCTTTCTTTGGAAGGCAGCGGGACCCCGGCTCGGGGGCCGGGGTGACGAAAGGGGACGACATTACTTTCGACTTCGATGGTGAACGTCTGATCGAGATCGCGCGGCGGGATCAGGATCAGCTGCACGCCTGCGCTATGCTTCGCCAGCATCTCCAGTGAGATGTCGCACTCGCCCTTCTCTTGCCATTCGCCCGAAAGCGTGCGCATCCGGCCCGCCGAGATCAAGCGGCACAACCGGCCATAGGCCTTGCGGCTTTTCGGATAGGCGAGGAAGGCCAGACCTTCGACCGTTTCGATCCGGCAACCGATGCAAGGCTTCAGCTTGAGCGTCTTGGCCTCGGTATGCACGCGCACCACGCCTGCCATAGTGTTGGCATCGGCGATCCCGATAGCATCGTATCCCAGCGCGCGGGCCTGCAGCACGAGATCCACCGCATCCGACGCGCCGCGCAGGAAGCTGAAGCAGGAGACGAGCCCGAGTTCGACGAAAGGCGCGCGTGACGGCGCGTCTATGCCGTCCGGATCGAGCTCGATCGTCCGCTTGGGTATCTGCTGGTCGTTCTCGGGCATGTCACGCCAGCTCCTCCAGCCGCTGGCGCACGGCGGCGAGGTCGGCATCGAACAGCCGCGCCTGCTCCTCGCGCGCCGGGCCCTCGAGACGCAGGAGGTAGGAAGGGTGCGCCGTGACCCAGAGTTCGCTGCCATTCTCCAGCGCGATGGGCGCGCCGCGGACCCGGGAGATGCTTACCGTCTTGCCGAGAACGCTGCGTGCCGCGCTCGCGCCCATGGCCAGCACCAGCTTCGGTTTCACGATCTCCCGCTCGCTCTCGATCCACCAGCGGCAGGTGTCGATCTCCTTCGCTCCCGGGTTCTGGTGGAGCCGCCGTTTGCCGCGCTGGACGTATTTGAAATGCTTCACGGCATTGGTGACGTAGGCCGCGCGCCGGTCGATGCCGACCTTCTCCAGATGCGCGTCGAGCAATTGCCCGGCAGGCCCCACGAAGGGACGACCGGTCTGGTCCTCCTGGTCACCCGGCTGTTCGCCGACGATCATCAGCGCAGCATCCTGCGGGCCTTCCCCCATGACGGCATGGTTATCGAGCTGGCCGATGGGACATTTGCGGCAGCCATGAATCGCCTTGTCGATCGCGGCAAGCGTATCGGGCCGCTCCTCGAATTCCAGTGCGCCCTTCTCGACCATCTTCGCCTCGCGCCCCTGCGCGCCCGCGATGAGGTCGGGGATGAGCGCAGCCTCGGGCATGTTCTTCCAGTATTTCTTCGGCATCTCCTTTAGCATCGCGCCGATCTTCAACCGCGCGGGGTTGAAGATGGAGGCGTAATAGGTGCGCCAGAGGTTCTCCATCGGATCGCCGCCGGGCGCGTCGTGGCGCTCGGCGGGCGGGCCTTCGGACATGGTCTCGGTATCCCAATGGAGCGAGCCGCGCGGCGTCAGGATCGACCAGCGCATGTTCGAAAAGCGCCGCATGAAAAAGCCCGCATTGGCGCGCAGGATGTGGTGCTCGGGCTCGAACCAGGCGACGTAGTGCTCGCCCACTTCCTCGTCCTCACTCTCGACCAGCCGGAAGCGGACGAAGGCGTGCATCTTGTGGCTGTCGCGCCGGACATTCTTGTCGAGTTCCTCGATCCGGCGAACGTCAGGATCAGCCTTGTCCTCCATCATCCGCGGGTTCGACTGCAGCCGCCAGAGCAGGCGGTAAAGCAGCGCGAACCGCTCGGGATCGGAATGGAGGATAGCGTTCTTCGCAAGACTGACGAAGCGCCGGTTCGCGCGCACCGGCTTCGCATCCATTGGCGGTACGGGCATGCGGCGTTCCCCGTGAGCAAAGAGGTCCCCGCTCCCACCCGGTTCGACCCAGGCGATCCGGTCCGGCGGCACGTCACACTGGACCAGCGCACGCGCCCTCTCGCGCCAGAAGTCGAAATCGTCGGCTTCCGGCAGGTGCACCACGTAATAGGTGCCAAGCTTGACGTGCTGGAGCGCGGTCATGCGGCAAACAGCTCCAGCTGCTCGGTTTTGGGCGCAAGCAGGCTGCGCAAGTCGGCGCGGTCGGTCAGCGTGATCGGACGCCAGTCCACCGTCACGATGAAGGGCCGCACCTTGGTGATCGACTGGGTGAGCAGCGCCACATCATCGAGCCGAAGCGCGCGGTGGCGGCGGCTCGCCAAAATCTTGCCCACCGCCTTCACGCCGAGGCCGGGGACACGCAGCAATTGCTCCTTGCTCGCGCGGTTTACATCGACCGGAAAGGCCTCACGGAACTTCAAGGCCCAGGCGAGCTTGGGGTCGATATCGAGCGGCAGATTCCCGTCCGCCTCGGTCGCCTGCATCACGTCGGTCGGCTTGTACCCGTAGAAACGCATCAGCCAGTCCGACTGGTAAAGCCTGTGTTCGCGGATCAGCGGCGGGCGCTTCAGCGGCAGCACCGCGCTGGCATCGGGAATGGGCGAGAAGGCGCTGTAATAGACGCGGCGCAGGCGGAAATTGTCGTAGAGCCGGCTCGCCTTGCCCACGATATCCACATCGGTTGCAGCATCGGCGCCGACGATCATCTGTGTCGATTGGCCTGCGGGCGCGAAACGCGGGGCGTGCTTGAAGCGCTTCCTTGCATCCTTCGCCTCGACAAGGTCGGATTTTACCTTGCCCATCGCGCCTTCGATCTGGCGCGCATCCTTGTCGGGCGCGAGGCGGGTGAGGCCGCTGTCAGTCGGCAGTTCGACATTGATCGAGACACGGTCAGCATAAAGCCCAGCCTGATGGACGATTTCCGGGTCCGCCTCGGGGATGGTCTTCAAATGGATATAGCCGCGAAAATCATGCTCCTCGCGCAGGATCCGGGCGACTTCGACGATCTGCTCCATCGTGTGGTTCGAGCTCTTCACGATGCCCGAAGAGAGGAACAGCCCCTCGATATAATTGCGCCGGTAGAAAGCGAGCGTGAGGTCGACCACTTCCTGCGGCGTGAAGCGCGCCCGCGCCACGTTCGAGCTCTTGCGATTGACGCAGTAATGGCAGTCGAACACGCAGTGGTTGGTCAGCAGTATCTTGAGCAGCGAGATGCACCGGCCATCGGGCGCATAGGCATGACAGATACCCATCCCTTCGGTCGAACCGATGCCCTTCCCGCCAAGGCTGTTCTTCTTCGCCGTGCCGGACGACGCGCAGGACGCATCGTATTTCGCCGCATCGGCGAGAATCTCGAGCTTCTGAAGGACGGTCTGCGAGGCCATTTGTTCTCTATACGTTCTCTCACCGGATTCGCCAATATCAAAAGGCATAGCGTGCGAACGCGGAGGGATGGCGAGCTCGACATTGTTCTGCACCACAGTTGAGCCATACAGCGCGAACTAACGTGGGATTAACCCTGTCCCTACAGTCCGGATTCACCAGCCTGTCTTACGCCCGTGTGACCGACAAAGGAGTTTGACCACGTGGCGCTTTTCCAGAGACTTCCCCAGACAAGCCAGGAAGAACGTCGTACCGTCCAGCGTTATACCGTCGATTGCCCTGCCCAGCTCAAGATGCTCGGCGGAAACCGCGACGGGCGCCTGTCGGACCTGTCGGAAGCCGGCGCCCGGTTCGAGACCGCCAATCCGCCGCAGGAAGGCGTGTCGGGTCTGATTGCCTGGGGCGATCACGAGTTCTTCGGCAAGATCGTCTGGACCAACGAAAACAGCTGCGGCCTCGTGTTCGAACGTCGCATCCCGCTATCGGTTGTCGAGGCGAGCTGCGAAGTCGTCGAGGTTCAGAGCGGTCCGGTCGCGAACTTCGGCAATATTCCTGTTGCCACGCGTGGCCGCCGCGCCTCGCTCGTTTCGCGCGACAGCTGACGGTTCAGCCTGCCGACACCTGTTTTGTCCCAAGGGCACAGCAGGAGATCGCATCATGAAACTTGCTCTTGCTGTCGGCATCGCGCTGGCGCCCCTGCCCGTCGCCGTTTTTGCCCAGGACCATCGCGACCACGCCGAGCATCGCGAGGAGGCGCCCGAGCGCTGTGTTGCCGCGACCGTGCTCGTTCCGCCGTTCAACAACACACCGGGCGCGCTCGAGCAGTCCCGCGTGGCTGCGACCACGGTCGAGAACATCCGCCACCGCCGCGGCGAAGCCGCCTATCGGGTGTGCATGACCAGCGCGATCGCTCCGGAATTCTCCGAGGTGGAGGGCATCGACGAGAAGCCGCTTACCGAAGAGGAAATGCGCACGCTCGATCCGGATACCGCGCAAGAAGACTGATCGCTCAGGCGCACAGCCCCTGCAGATACCAGTCGGGCGCCCCGCCACGTCCGTCCCCTACGATACCGAGCCGGTAGATCCAGTAACGTCGCCCGCGCTGGTCCTCGATCCGGTAATAGTCGCGCAGCCGCGCCGTCCCGCGTTCGCGCCACCATTCGGGCGCGATGCGTTCCGGCCCCTCGACACGCGTCACCTCGTGCACCTCGCCCCGCCAGCGGAAACGCTGCGGGTAGCCGTCGGGCGTGGCGTAGAGCACGGCGATCTTCTCGGCCCGGTCGAGCAGTTTCAGAGGCCGGTTGTGGAAAGCCAGCTGCCCCTGGCTGGGCGGTTCGGGTTCGAGCGGAGGCTGCCAGCGCTGGGCGCGTTCGGGGATATGGCTGGCGAAGGGTACGGGGCGTGTCACCGCTCCCTCGCCCAGCCGGACGGTGAGCCGGTCGACCAGCGCCGACAGCGCGATGCCGTGGTTCTCTGCCGCCGCCTCGATATCGCCCTGCTCCAGCGCGAGCGGCTCGGCCCAGCTGGCGCGCAGGCGCAGCATCTCGATCCCGAACCCTGCATCGATATCGTCGAGCTTGGCTGCGAGCAGCCGCACGATATGCGCCGCTTCGCGCGTGGCGGCGGCGAGTTCGAGGCGGCGCACCGCAACCTCGCCATCGACGCGCCATAGGCCCAGTTCGAGCCGGCGCGCGCCTTCGCCCCGCCTTTCCAGTTCGCGGGCCATGTCGTCGGCAAGGTCGCTCACCACCTGGTCGAGCAACTGGCGGTGGCGGATCGGTTCGAGCAGGCGGCGCTGGACCAGCGGCATCGCTTGCGGGACCACGGGCAACAGCGGCTCGGGCACGCGGCCGAGCAGCTGGTCGAGCCGGATCAGCGGGTTGGCGGCAGGCGACTTGCGGTTGCGAAAACGGCGCTGGATCGCGTCGCGGCCGATCGTGGTCAGTTCGCCCAGTCTCTTGAGGCCGAGGCGGCGCAGCACGGTGACGACGTCCTGGTCCAGCCGCAACGCCGCGACAGGCAATTCCCCGAGGCGCGCCTCCGCATCCTCCCCCGCACCGAGGATCGTGCCCGGTGCCGCGTAATGCGCCAGCGCCCAGGCCGCTCCGGCCGTGGGGGCGATGGCGCAGCGGGCGGCGATCTCGCGGCTGGCGAAGGCTGCCTCGACATCGGCGACCAGCTTCGCCTCTCCACCGAAGAGATGCGGCACGGCCGTGACGTCGATGAGCAGCCCGTCGGGCGCATCCATTGCCGACCACGGCCCCCAGCGCTGCGCCCAGACGGCGAGCTTTTCGAGGAAGGCGAGATCGCCCGCCGGATCGGAGGGGGCGGTCACGATTTCAGGACACAGCGTGCGCGCATCGGCGAGCATCATGCCCGCCCGTGCCCCGGCTCCGGCACCGGCCCGATTGACCGCCTCGATCCGGGGACCGTGCGCGGTGTCGGCGATCAGGACGAGCGGGGTCTCGTCGAACTCCCGCCGCTCCGCTGCGCCGAGCCGCCAGCGGTCCATCGCCATGGCGGGAAGCCAGATCGAAAGGATGCGGCGGGTCTGCGAAACTGGCAGGTTCGCCGCGAAGGCATTCACGCGCGGCGGGGCGTGCGCCGGTGTTGCAGCCCCGCTGTCCAGTTCGCCACCGCGCGATCCGCTTGCCTGCTCGCCTTGGAGGCAGAGAGGATTCCATCGCTCCCCTTGAGCACCCATTCGCCGGGCGCGTGGCTGCGCGCGCGAAACAGTTCGGCCTTCCATGCCGGATCGCCCGGCGCCTGCGCATTCCATTCGGGCGTGTCCGAAGGAGCCGAGGCGACTTCCCACCGCATCCGGGCGGAGGACAGGTCGCGGCCGGCATCGACGCGCAGCAGGAACAGTGGAACACCGTGCTTCTGCGCGGTAAGGGTTAGCCTCCGCGAGGCGGTGAAATCGAGCGCTTTCGGATTGCCCGAGACCTCGCCGATGACGAAAGCCAGTTCACGGCAGCGCAGCCCTTCTTCCAGCGCGAAGAGCGCGTCTTCCGCTTTTTCCGCCAGCACATGTATGAGCCGCGCCTGCAAATCCTTCGGCAGGCCGGCGCGATAGGGCCTGCCGCCCAGCCGCGCGGCATCGCGGGTCTGGACCCACAGCACGCTGCGCCGGTCCTCGGCCTCCTCGCCCTCCCCGCGAGGGGTGCAGCGCCAGTCGTCGAGCGCCAAGGCAAGCGCCGCCCCGGCCCCCGCCGCCTCGCGCGAGGAGGCGAAAATCTCGCTGTGCAGGGCCTTGCCCTGTTGGATTGCAAGCCCCGGACGCCAACGCGCGCTACGCCGCGCCGCAAGCGTGGCAACGTCTTCGAAGGCCGTGGTCGGCAGGGAGGAAAGGTCGGGCTGGGTCATGGAGAATCGACTCGTTTGTTCCCATTATGTTCCATTCGGGAAGGATTCGCAATTCATCCTTTCACAGCCCCGTTCCGGCGCGCACACCGGAACAGATCGCCCGTACAATTGGTTGAACAGGCAAACGTAAAATCGAAAAGGGCCCCATCCATGAAACACTCCGCAGGAAATCCCGAAGCGCTCAAGAAGAAGTTCTGGCTCGCGCTTTCGGATTCGCCATTCCTCTTCCTCGAACTCGACGGACAGTCGGACACTTCGGTCCCGATGACCGCCCAGCTCGACAAGGATGCCAACAGCTCGATCTGGTTCTTTACCCAGAAGAATTCGACTTTCGCCCAGCTTGGCAAGGTCACGGCGAGCTTCGCCGGCAAAGATCACGACATGTTCGCCCGCTTCGACGGCACGCTGTCGGTCGAGACCAGCAAGGAACGCTTCGACCAGTTCTGGAACAATTTCGTCGAAGCCTGGTACGATGGCGGCAAGGACAATCCCGACATCCTCTTCCTGCGCATGGATCTCGGCGATGCCGAGATCTGGAGCGGCGACCTCGGCCTGCTCAACACGGCCAAGATGGCGCTGGGCATGAATGTTCACGACGAGGCGGAAGAACGCCACGTCGACAAGATCGATATCTAAATCGATCCAATAATCATAAGACAGTCACGAAGGGCCGCTCCTCATCGGAGCGGCCCTTTTTACGTTCGACGGGTCAGGCGCCCAGCAGGCTGGGGAAGAGCCCGGTAACTAGGATGATCGCCACCGCGATCGGGCACAGCCATGCGATCAGGAAGCGCCACAGGCCGAAGGCCAGGGGCGAAAGACCGGTCGTGGTGCGCAGCAGGTTTGCGTCCGCCTTCCAGCCGATGAATAGCGAGGTCAGCAGCGCGCCGACCGGCAGCATTACTTTGCCGGTGAAGCCGTCGATCGTGTCGAGGATGTCGGTCTCCGCGAACAGGTCCCAGAAGCCCAGCAAGCGCACATCGGCGAGAAGGTTGTAGCCGAGCAGACAGAACACGCCGATCAGGAAGGCGCCAACGCCGAAGACGAGCGCCGATTTCGGACGACTCCAGCCAAGCTCGCCGATACCCCATGCAGTCGGCACTTCCAGCAGCGAGATCGAACTGGTGATGGCCGCGACAAGGATCAGCATGAAGAACAGGAAGCCGAACAGCGCGCCGGCCGGCATGGTCTGGAACGCGAAGGGCAGTGTCTGGAAAACCAGCGTCGGTCCAGCCGCCGGATCGAGGCCCACGGCGAACACGATCGGGAAGATCATCAGGCCAGCGAGCAGCGCCACGCTGGTATCGGCAACCGCGATCATGGCAGCGGTCCCGCCGAGATTGCTCTTTTCCTTGATGTAGGAGCCGTAGGTAATGAGACCCGCCACACCAAGCGATAGCGAGAACAGCGCCTGGCCGAGAGCCGAATTCATAACCTGCGGGGTCAGTTTCGACCAGTCGGGTGTAAACAGGAAGGCCGCCGCTTCGCCAATATCGCCCTCGATCGCACCGTAGATGACGAGGCCGACAAGCAGCACGAAGAACATCGGCATAAGATAGGTCGCCGCCTTCTCGATACCCGAGCTCACCCCACGCGCGACGATATAAAGCGTGAGACCCATGAAGAGAAGGTGCACAACGAGCAGCAGCGGCCAGCTGGCAAACATGTCGCCAAGGCGTTGCTGGATTTGCGCCTGGTCTTCACCTGCCAGCGCGCCGCGGAAGGGTTCGCCCGCACCGATGGCCTGCAGCAGATCCCAGCCCATGACGCCCGCATAATAGAGCACCCAGCCGGCTACGACCGAATAGAAGGAAACGATCAGGAAGGCGGCAACTGCGCCGATCCCGCCGAAGATCGACCATTTGGGCGATGCGTTCGAATCCTGCGCCACCTTGCGGATCGAACCGATCGCATCGGTCTGGCCCACGCGGCCGATAAAAATTTCCGAAAGAACCAGCGGCAGGCCGAGCAGGAACACACAGGCAATGTAGAAAATAACGAAGGCGCCGCCTCCGCTTTCACCTGCAAGTGTCGGAAAACGCCAGATATTTCCGAGGCCGACTGCGGCACCCACCGCAGCGAGAATAAATGCAGAGCGCGAGGACCAGCCCTCGCCCGTCGTTTTGCCGGCAGCGACCATTGTCGTGTAATTCCCTCTCGTCGAGCGATGCCTCCCGCACCGCAATGATGCGCGCTTAAAGCATGGAAACCTGCGGCTGTCCAAGCGTTGCTTTGCCTTCTCCCCCGCACTTGCTAGGGCGTGCGCCATGTCGACTACATTCCAGCTCGATACGAGCACCAGCCGCGCCAATCCCACCCCCCAGCCGATGAAGCGGCTGACCGTCCCCAAAATCCGCGCGCACAAGGCGGATGGCGAGACGAAGGACCCGCTGGTCATGCTGACCGCCTACACGGCGCGGCAGGCGCAACTGCTCGACGCACATTGCGACATGCTGCTGGTCGGGGATTCGCTGGGCCAGGTGATTTACGGCCTGCCCTCCACCATCCCCGTGACGCTGGAGATGATGTCGAACCACGCCGCTGCCGTAGTGCGCGGCAGCTATCACTCGGTGGTGATCGTCGACATGCCCTTCGGCTCCTACGAGGCGTCGAAGGAACAAGCCTTCGAAAACGCCGCGCGCCTGCTCAAGGAAAGCGGCGCGGCTGCCGTCAAGCTGGAAGGCGGGGAGCAGATGGCCGAAACGGTCGCCTTCCTGAATCAGCGCGGTATCCCGGTGATGGGCCATGTCGGCCTGACCCCGCAGGCGGTCAACGTGCTTGGCGGTTACATGGCGCGCGGACGCAGCGATGCGGAAGCGGAAAAGATCGTCGGCGATGCAAAGGCGCTGGACGAGGCCGGGGCCTTCGCAATCGTGCTCGAAGGGGTGCTCGAACCCATCGCCATCGAGGCGACCAAGGCCGTGTCCTGCCCCACCATCGGCATCGGCGCTTCGGCCCAGTGCGACGGGCAGGTGCTGGTCACCGAGGACATGCTCGGCATGTTCGAACGCGTGCCGCGCTTCGTAAAGAAATACGAGAATATCGCCGAGGTCATATCCAGCACCGTCGGCAAATATGCCGAGGAAGTGCGCAGCCGCAGCTTCCCGACTCGCGACCAGACTTACCAGCCGAAGAAAGGCTGAGGGACCCCACTTTCGATGGAAACTATCCGCAAATACTACACCTTTTCGCTACTGTTCACGGCGGTCTGCTTTGCGCTGGCTGTATGGTATGGATGGAGCAGCACGGGTTCGATAACCGCCACACTCGGCATCCTCTGGATTGTCGTCGTGTTGTCCATTCTCGAGGTCTCGCTCAGCTTCGACAACGCCGTGGTAAACGCCACCGTCCTGCGCGACATGGACCCGGTCTGGCAGCAGCGCTTCCTGACCATCGGCATCCTTATCGCCGTGTTCGGCATGCGGATCGTCTTTCCGATCGCCATCGTTTCACTGGCCGCTGGCGTCGGTCCGGGAGAAGCCGTGTCTCTTTCGCTGAATGATCCGCAGCGTTACGAACAGATCGTATCCGATGCGCATGTCTCCATCGCCGGCTTCGGCGGGGCCTTCTTGGCCATGGTCGGCCTCACCTTCTTTTTCGAAGAAGACAAGGATGTGCACTGGATCGCCGTGCTGGAGCGCACCATCAACAAGTTTTCTAACGTGCCGGCGGTCGAAATCGGCCTGGTTCTCTCGCTGGTCTATGGCGTTTCGACACTGCTTTCACCGGACGACGCGATCACGTTCCTGACGGCCGCCATTCTGGGACTTGTCACTTTCATCGCGGTGCACGCCATTGCCGCGATCATCGAAGCGCAGGAGGCCCGCAAGAAGGCCGCAGGCGAGATCGTGAAGTCCGGTCTCGGCGGTTTTCTCTACCTCGAGGTCCTGGATGCCAGCTTCAGCTTCGACGGAGTCATTGGTGCCTTCGCGCTGTCGAACAACATGATAATTATCGCGCTGGGCTTGTCCGTGGGTGCGATGTTCGTGCGTTCGATGACGATCCACCTCGTCCGGACCGGGACGCTGGCTCAATATCGCTATCTCGAACACGGCGCGTTCTGGGCGATCATCGTGCTCGGCATCATCATGCTGCTGTCGGCGCGCTGGCATATTCCGGAGACTGTCACCGGGCTTCTAGGCGCTGTCCTGATCGGCCTCAGCTTCTGGTGGTCGGTGCGGCACAACCGTCGCCATCCCGAGGATGCGACGCTGTCGACAGCCGACTAGCCAGCGGCGCGGCCAGCACCAGCTGGAAGAAGTGATAGAGCAAGAGCGGCAGGACGATGAAACCCGCCTCCTCGCGCGCGAAAAGGATGGTGGCGAGCGGTACGCCCACCGCGGCGCTCTTCTGTGCGCCGGCAAACAGGAAGGCGATGCGGTCGCGGCGCGGCAGGGCTAGCGCGCCCGAAGCCAGCCATGCGCCCGTATTGCCGATGCCGAGGAACAGGCCGATGCCGAGCGCCAGCGTCATCCAGGCGGCAGGATCGAGCCGGCCCCAGATGCCCTGCTCCACCGCACCCGAAAAGGCGACATAGACCGCCAGTGCGATGACCAGCCGGTCGAGCCAGACGACACGCGCCTTGTGCCTGGCTACCCAGGCGCTGGTCCAGCCCTGCACCGCCTGTCCGATGATGAATGGGAGGAGCAGGATCAGCGCGATCCGTTCGATCGTTTCCATGCCGACCGCGCCCTCGCCCGTCCCGCCGAGCAGGAGGAAGATCGGCACCGATACGAACACGCCGAGGATGTTGAGGAGCGCCGCCGAGATGACCGAGAGCCCCACATTCCCGTTGGCCAGCGTGGTGTAGGACGTTGCCGATTGCACGGTCGAAGGCAGCACCCCGAGGTAGAGGAGCCCGACGGCTACCAGCGGCGGCAGGCCGATTGCCAGCAGCTTGCTCAGCCCCAGACCCGCCAGCGCCATGGCGCCGAACACCCACAGCACCAAGGGCAGGATGAACCGCCAGTTGAGCAGGCCGCGCCCGATCTCCCCGCGCGAAACCCGCATGCCGTTGAGCAGGAACAGCGCGAAGATGCCGACGTTGGCGACCGTCTGCGCGACATCCGCCTGCGCCGAAGGTATGGGCAGGAACGCGGCCAGCACCACCGCGCCGACCAGCAGGCGCAGCATCGGGTCGGCGATGATCGTGCGTAGCGCCATGCATCGCCCCTAGCGCCCGGCGCGCCGCTTGTCGCGTGCTAGCTTGCCTGCAGATCGTACTGCTTGAGCAGGTCGTAGAGCGTCGGGCGGCTGATCCCGAGCAGCTTGGCCGCCATCGAGATATTGCCCTGGCTGCGCGCCAGCGCCTTGCGGATCATCTTGCGATCCGCCGCCTCGCGCGCCTGCTTGAGGTTGAGCGCGAGTTCGTCTTCCTCCGCCCCGTCTTCGAGATCGAGATCCTCGGCGTTAACCAGCTTGGCATCGGCCATGATGACGGCGCGCTTCACCCGGTTTTCCAGTTCGCGCACATTGCCCGGCCAGGCCCAGCCGTCGATCGCGGCCAGCGCGTCGGGCGCAAAGCCCTTCACCTGCGGGTTCATATCGGCCGAAAAGCGTGCGAGGAAATGCTTGGCGAGCAGGACGGCATCACCGGGGCGGTCCGCGAGCGTCGGGATCTTCACGACCACTTCGGCAAGGCGATAGAACAGGTCCTCGCGGAAGGTGCCCTCGCCGATCATGCTCTGGAGGTCCTGGTGCGTCGCGCAGACGATGCGGGTGTCGACGGCGATGGGCTTGCGCCCGCCGATACGCTCGATCACGCGTTCCTGCAGGAAGCGCAGCAGCTTCACCTGCAGGGGCAGCGGGATGTCGCCAACCTCGTCGAGGAAAAGCGTGCCGCCCGCGGCCATCTCGATCTTGCCCTCGGTCGTCTTCACTGCCCCGGTGAACGCGCCCTTCTCATGGCCGAAAAGCTCGCTTTCAAGAAGGTTCTCGGGGATTGCGGCGCAGTTAATCGCAACGAAAGCGCCGCTCCGCCGGTCGCTCGCCTCGTGAAGTCCCTTGGCGAGCAATTCCTTGCCGGTACCGCTGGCCCCCAACAGCATGACCGAGACGTTGGTCGGCGCGACGCGTTCGATGGTGCGCGCCACCTTGGCCATCTCGGGCGCGGCGGTGATCATCGTGCCGAGCACGGTTTTCTCGTCGCCCACCTTCTCGGACAGGCGGCGGTTCTCGCCCTCGATCTGGCTGAGCTTGAAGGCGCGGCCGACTATCAGGCCCAGTTCCTCGATATCGACCGGTTTCTGGTAGAAATCGTAGGCCCCGCGCTCGATCGCCTGCAACGCGCTCTCGCGCGCGCCATGGCCCGAGGCGACGACCACCTTGGTATCGGGCTTCATCTCCATGATCGCATCGAGCACGGCGAACCCCTCGGTGGTGCCGTCGGGATCGGGCGGCAGGCCGAGGTCGAGCGTGACCACGACCGGCTCCTCGCTGCGCATCGCGGCGAGCGCGGCGTCGCGGTTGCCGGCGATCACCACGTCGTAATCGTCATAGGCCCATTTCAGCTGCGCCTGCAGCCCCTCGTCATCCTCGACGATCAGGAGCTTGGGTTTACTAGTCGCCATCAGGCCAACTCCGTTTTCGCATCGGGCCGGGAGCCCGTTATAATTCTCCGCGCCGCTTCGAGTGGCAGGCTGATGGTAAAGCGCGTCCCCAAACCCTCGCGCGATTCCACGTCGAGCCGTCCACCCATCGAACGGACGAGTTCGCGCGCTTCGTAGGCCCCGATACCGAAGCCGCCCTCCTTGGAGGAGACGAAGGGCTTGAACAGGCCGTTGCGCAGGAAGGCGGGGCCCATGCCCTTGCCGCTGTCGAGCACCTGCACCACGCCGCACACGCCGTCGCTATAGGCTTCCAGCATGACCGCGTTGCCTTCGGAGCTCGCATCGATGGCGTTCTGGACGATATGCACCAGCGCCTGCTCGAAGGCATCGGGCTGGCCGTTGACCACGAGCGGCTCGCTGCGGACCAGAGTGACCGTGTGACTGCGCGCAAACCGGTCGACCGATCCGCGCACGATGCTGGCCATGTCGAAAGCCCGCAAGTCCTCCTGCGCGCCCGTGCCATAGCGCCCCAAGCGCGCGAGCATGGTGTTGAGCTTGTCGGCGCTGTTGCGCAGCGTGACCAGCATGTCCTTGCGAAATTCGGGCTTGTCGGCGTGCTTTTCCGCGTTGCGCAGCAGCAGCGACATCTGGCTCGACAGGTTCTTGATGTCGTGCATCACGAAGGCCATCCGGCGGTTGAATTCGTCAAACCGCGCAGCCTCGGACAGCGCTTCCTGCCCGGCCTGTTCGCTGAGGTAGCTCGCCAGCTGCTGTCCGACGATGCCGAGAAGGTCGAAATCCTCCCAGTCGAGACGCCGTTCGACCAGCGGCCGCGCCAGCACGATGATCCCGACGAGCCGGTCGTAATGGAGCAGCGGCACCGCAGCCCAGGCGCGCGGTTCGTCGAGCAGCCATTCGGGCACATGCTGCAACTCGCCCTGGTGCTCGATCCCGGCGCGCGCCTCGTCGAATGCGAGGATCAGCCCCTCGCGCTCGAAGATGGTTACCAGTTCGCAAGGGACGGGATTGGCCGGAACCGCCAGCTGGGGCCAGCGCCAGTGGCCGCCAAACACCAGCCTGCCCTCCTCGCCCGCAAGCAGCAGCGCGCCCGACGGGCTGTCGGTGATGTCGGCCATCGCCTTCACCACGCGTTCCTGCAGGCTGGCCTCGTCCAGCCCGGACCGGCCGATGGTATGGGTGAAGCGGATCCACTCGTTGCGATAGTCGTAGCGGTGCTTAAACAGGTGCTTGATCGCCGTCACCCGCAGCCAGCCGCGTAAATGGTCCGACGGAAGCCAGATCAACGCCAGCGCCCCCGCCGCGATCACGAGGCCAACTTGTGTGAGCCGCGCGGCGTTGCCGGTGAAGATGTCGAGCCAGTTGGCCAGCGTCAGCATCCCTGCGAGATAGCCGCCGATCACAAGCAGGGAGAGGAAGCGGAAGGTGACGGCCCGCGAGGGGCTGAAGGTTAGTCCGGCCGCTGCGCGGTTGAACCCGATGGCGAAGGGAATGGCGACGATCGCCGCGGCCAACCCGCGCGAGGCGACCAGCGCATCGGCGTAGCTACCGGCGAGATAGGCGATGGTGTAGAAATTGAGCGTGAAGGCCCACATTCCGGCCATGGCCGCTGCACCCCAGCGCAGGATGCGGCGCGACGAGGGCGCGGCCCCGACGTAGAGATTGTGCAAGAGGACGAGCGCACAGATCGCCACCAGCATGCGGAAGATCGCGGAGGTTTGCAGCGCGAGCGCGGCGATCTCGCTCGATCCCGGGTTGCCCTGCACGATGGCCAGCAACGCGAATTGCAGCAGTTCGACGAAACCGAGCGCCAGCGCCGCCGGACGGACGAGCCGCACGCTCTCGTCGCGGCCGTCGTTGGCGAAGAGGCGGAACAGCACGAAGATCCACGCCAGATTGCTGGCGATCTCGGTCATGCCGACAATCGGCTGGTTCGAATGAAAACTGGCCGCCGCGACGCACCAGTTCGCGGTCAGCGCAAGAGCGACGACACCGGCCCAGAGGTCCAAACGGTCCTTGGCCCCGTTGCGGACGATCCACAGCGCGGCAAGGCCGCTTGCGACAGCCCCGATCGAATAGAAAATGTAGGAGAGCGAACCGGCCCACTCCATCAGCCGCGTCCCGCCCCGCCGTGTCCCGGAATTGCGCCTGTCACCACTCACCCGCCAGTTCGAATATCTGCGACGGGTACTAGGATAAAAAGGTGAACTGTCGGTAAATTTTACAGCATATCAACCAAAAAGGGGCGACGCTCCTCCTGCAGAGGAATCGTCGCCCCGTGTGGCGCATCGATTATGGGGCCGATCAGTTCGCGACCGCGTCCTCCACGGCCTCGCCGGCGTTCTGAGCCGCATCGCCCACTTGTCCGGCCGCTTCGCCCACATCGCCGGCGGCACCGGCCACGGCGTTGTCCTTGGCGACTTCGGCGCCGCTCATCTGCGAGAAGATCACGAAGACCCCGATGGCGAGCACCGCGAGGAGTATCAGGATACCCCACGAGGTTCCGCCGCTGCGGCGGTCGGTGTCGGAGACGACGGTATGCGTGGTGTGCGTGTTGCCCGCACTGTCGGTCGTCTCGGTAATGCGTTCTTCGGTCATGCCCAATTCCTTTGCTGGACCCTGGAATGTGGCGAAAACGCGGCGGCGAGGAATCCGGTTCCGGATAAAGAGGGTTAACGCAGCAATTTAGCGTTCGTTGAACTCGAAGGGCGTGGCCCCGCGACGCATGCGATCGAAATGCAGCTTGCGCCCGCGCGGGGGGAGAGAGCGCTGCGAACAATCCTCCCGGTAACAACGCGCGCAGCCCGGTCCAATGCGCTGAGCGTCTGTCGGCCTCAGGGATATGCCGCGTGCCTGCGCCAGATCGGTCGCCAGCACGGCTTCGATTCCGACCGCGACCACGAAACGCGCCTCGCCCGGAGCGCCGGTCCCTTCCACGCTGCGCATCATGGTGAGCCAACCGCCTTGCGCCTCCCCTGCATCGTCGAGGCTGACATATTGCACCATCAGTTCGCCGCCGCGTTCGAAAGCGCGATGCGCGTCCCACAGCGGGCAGGATACGTCCTCCCCGGCAAAGCGCGCCGTGCTCGCCCCCATGAAGCTCTTGGAGAACTGCCCCGCCCGGTCCAGCCGGACCATGAAGAATGGCAGGCCGCGCTGCCCGACGCGCTGCAGCGTGGTGAGCCGGTGTGCGAGCTGCTCGAAGCTGACCGAGAAGCGCCGCTCGAGCACGGGCAGGTCGTAGCCGGTCGCATCGCAGGCGCGCAGGAAGCGGCCGTAAGGCATCAGCAGCGCGGCGGCGAAATACCCGTCGAGGTGGCGCTTGAACAGCGCGCGGGCGGCCTCGTCCTCGAATTGCGCGCCTTGCGCCACGGCGAGGATTTCCTCGCGCTTTTCGAGCTGGGCGATCTTGAGAGCGAGCTGGAAATTGCGCGACGCCGGACCGAGCATTTCGGACAGCTGCACCTGGCGGGCGTGGAGATCGAGCCGGCTGAGGCTGTCGGGGAGCACCTCGCGCGGCAGGATGCGGACCGACAGCTGGTGGCGCTCGCGTAGCCTTTCGGTGAGGGCAAGGCCGATGTCCCCGCGCGAAAGGCGCATCTCGTCGGCTAGTTCCTCGGCAGCATGGTCGAGATCGGCGAAATGGTTTCGCCAGCGCTCGATCTCGCGCCGGGACGCGTCGAGCGGATCGTAGCTCGCGCCCTTGGCCGGTCCGGCGTTGTCGTAGAGCCGGACGAAGGCCGCGGCGGCCTGCGGGGCGGTGGCGAGGAATTCGTCCAGTTCCTCGCGGTCGATCGCGAGGTCCGCAAAGCGTTCGTCGGCCAGCCGGCGGGCCAGACCGTCGAGGCCGCCGATCGCCTCGTCCTCGCGGATACTGCGTGGATCGAAATCGAATTGCTCCACCAGCGCCATGATAACGCGCGCGCTGACCGGGCGCTGGTTGCGTTCGATCAGATTGAGGTAGCTGGGCGAAATCGAGAGGCGAGCGGCCATGGCCGCCTGGGTCAGGTTCTCGCGCTTTCTGAGGCGGCGGATGGCCGGGCCTGCGCGGACGGATGCTTCCGCCATCTGTAAATTCCTTTACAACGTTACAAGGTGAATATGCCAGAAGCCCTGCTCTAGACAAGAAATTCTGTAAATTTTCCTGTCGAAATCACTCGTCCCTGAGCATTGTCGTCCTCAACAGCCCCCGCTGCCTTCATGGGCCGACCGGACAGGAGAACAGTGATGACGTACCAGAGCCAGATCGCCAACATGGGTGAGTCCATCGCCGAAAACGGCGCGCCCTGGGGTGCAATCGACGCCGCCAGCGCGGCCCGCATGGCCGTGCAGAACCGTTTCCCCACCGGCCTCGACATCGCGCGCTACACCGCGAAGATCATGCGCGAGGACATGGAAGCCTACGACAAGGACCCGGCGAACTACACCCAGTCGCTCGGCTGCTGGCACGGGTTCATCGCGCAGCAGAAGATGATCTCGATCAAGAAGCATTTCGGCAGCACCAAGCGCCGTTACCTCTACCTCTCGGGCTGGATGGTCGCCGCGCTCCGGAGCGAATTCGGCCCCCTGCCCGACCAGTCGATGCACGAGAAGACCAGCGTGCCCGCGCTGATCGAGGAACTCTACACCTTCCTCAAGCAGGCCGACGCCCGCGAGTTGGGCGGCATGTTCCGCGAGCTCGATGAGGCCAAGGCCAATGGCGACAGCGTCAACACGCATCGCCTGCTGAAGGAAATCGACGAGCACCAGACGCATGTCGTGCCGATCATCGCCGATATCGATGCCGGCTTCGGCAATGCCGAGGCGACCTACCTGCTCGCCAAGAAGATGATCGAAGCCGGTGCCTGCGCTCTCCAGATCGAGAACCAGGTTTCGGACGAGAAGCAGTGCGGCCACCAGGACGGCAAGGTTACCGTTCCGCACGAGGACTTCCTCCAGAAGATCCGCGCGATCCGCTACGCCTTCCTTGAACTGGGCGTTCCCGATGGCATCATCGTTGCCCGCACCGACAGCCTCGGCGCTGGCCTGACCAAGCAGATCGCCTACTCGAAGGAGCCGGGCGACCTCGGTGACCAGTACAACAGCTTCCTCGATTGCGACGAAGTCGATCCGGCCGACATCACCAATGGCCAGGTCTTCATCAGCCGCGACGGCAAGCTTCTGGCGCCCAAGCGCCTGCCCAGCAATCTCTTCCAGTTCCGGGCCGGAACCGGTGAAGACCGCTGCGTTCTCGACTGCATCACCGCGCTCCAGAACGGCGCCGACCTGCTGTGGATCGAGACCGAGAAGCCGCATGTCAAACAGATCGCCGGCATGGTCGATCGTGTCCGCGAGGTGATCCCGAACGCAAAGCTGGTCTATAACAATTCGCCCAGCTTCAACTGGACGCTCAACTTCCGCCAGCAGATTTTCGACAAGTGGGAAGCCGAAGGCAAGGACGTGAGCGGTTACGATCGCGCCAAGCTGATGAGCATCGACTACGACGGCACCGAGCTTGCCGCCGAAGCCGACGAGAAGATCCGCACCTTCCAGGCCGATGCCGCGAAGCGTGCCGGTATCTTCCACCACCTCATCACGCTGCCCACCTATCACACGGCCGCGCTGAGCACCGACAATCTCGCCAAGGAATACTTCGGCGAACAGGCGATGCTCGGTTACGTCAAGAACGTGCAGCGCGAGGAAATCCGCCAGGGTATCGCCTGCGTGAAGCACCAGAACATGGCCGGTTCGGACATCGGCGATGATCACAAGGAATACTTTGCCGGTGAAGCGGCCCTCAAAGCCGGCGGCAAGGACAACACCATGAACCAGTTCGCTGCGGCATAACGGAGAGGAAGGATGACTACGATGACCGAAGACACCCCCAAGACCGAACCGGGCCGCGCTCGCGCCCTGTTCTCGACTGCCGATTTCCGCCTGCTGCGTACCGCTTTGACGAGCTACGCACGCCAGACGGAGGATCGCGAGGAGCTGGCGAAGATCAACGCCCTGCACCACCGCCTCGGGACCTACGTCCCTTCGGACGGCTAACACCTTTTTCACAGTTCTCCTGGGGAGGAGAAACGGCTGCC